>NZ_JAKWBD010000013.1:0-2147497 GCF_056835965.1 Hymenobacter sp. R533113 | reverse complement strand
CTGGGAATTGCTTTCAGTGCGAGGCCATCCAGCGAAATCCACAACTGACTAGGGTTTTGGTTAGACGAGCCGCTACTCATGCCTATATAGTTCGTGTTGCTGACATCAGCTGTGGTGCCAAAGTATAGATGATAGTAATACAAGCTTGGATATAGCTGTGTGTTGTAAGTGGTACTCAGCGTATAGGGTATGCTATTGTCGAAACTTTTAGGGCCAGCCAGCGAAAAGCTCGTCACTACGGTTGAGGCTGGCTGCCCCAGCACTACCGCACGCACCAGATTAGGATTTTGGACATCGAGTACGAGGTTCTGCTCCTGCCAGGTACCCACGCCAGCACCGCTATAAACGACCTTGTACTGGTCAAACGGCAGCGTTTTAAATTGGAAGCTGCCGTTAGCATCGGTAGTCGTGGTAAGTGGCTGAGCACTTGTACTCCCTTGTAGCGTTACCAGCACCCCGGTATTAGTAACGGGCTGCCCTGCCTCGTCCTGAATTTTCACAGTGCCGGCCAGCGAACCCATGGTCACCAGAACCGGCGGAGCCGGATCGTCTTGCTTCTTATCACGGTCACAGCCCGCCAACAGAAAAACTGCCCAAACAAAGCTAAGTAGCAGCTTAGCAAATTTGCTCATAAAAGTTAAATAGGTAGCTAGTTGAAAGAAAGGGTAGCATACTTCTCGCACCCATTCTACCCACAAGTGGATACAAATAGTATTCCATGTCAGCCCCTAGCGCCAACTCAATTTGTGTTCTTTCGAGCTTCTATTCTCTCAACTAAACGGCCCCACTAATTTAATAATGAGGCCGTTTCAGTTAGCGAACAGCGTTTTGGTGATACAGGCTCTCGATCAAATTCCGATTGTTCTCGGTAATCGCCTTGCGCTTTACTTTCATTGTGGGCGTCATTTCACCAGTTTCCACGGTCCAGAGGTGGGGCATTAGGCAAATTTTCTTCACCTGCTCCCACTGGGCAAAGCCTTGGTTATAACTCTTCACCAAGTCATCGTACATATCCACGATTTGAGGGTCTTTGATCATTTCCTCATTGGAGGTGAAGGCTATTTCCTTGCGCTTACACCAGTTTTTCAGCTCATCAAACGACGGCACGACCAGCGCTGATGGAAACTTCTGATCAGCGCCAACTACCATGGCCTGCTCAATCAGCGGCGACTCTTTAAGCTTGTTCTCAATGACTTGCGGAGCGATGTATTTGCCCCCCGAGGTCTTGAACATCTCCTTTTTGCGGTCCGTGATTTTGAGGAAACGCCCGTTTACAAACTCGCCAATGTCGCCGGTATGGAACCAGCCATCGGCGTCGATGACCTCTTTGGTCAATTCGGGCTTGTTGTAATAGCCTTTCATTACGGAAGGCGACTTGGTCAGAATCTCGCCGTCGGGGGCGATTTTAACTTCCGTGTTTTCAATTAGGGGACCCACCGCGCCGATGTAGTTGTTCTCCCGCTCGTACCCACTGACAGCAATAACGGGGGAGGTTTCGGTGAGGCCGTAGCCTTCCATTACGGGGATGCCCGCCGCCCAGAACACACGGGCCAAACGCGGCTGCAAGGCTCCGCCACCCGACACGATACACTTCAAATTGCCCCCCAGCGCTTCGCGCCACTTATTGAAAATCAACTTATTGGCCAGTGCCAGCTGGGTATTATAAACAAAGCCTTGGTTTTTCTGGGTATCAAATTTCAACCCTAGATCCAGGGCCCAGAAGAAGAGGTTTTTCTTCACGCCTTCCAGATCGTGGCCCTTGGCCACAATCTTATCATATACCTTCTCCAGCAGGCGGGGCACCGTGGTAAATATCTGCGGCTTGACTTCGCGCAGGTTGTCGGCAATGACTTCCATGCTCTCGGCGTAGTATATGCTCACGCCGTTGATCATGTACAGATACGTCACCATGCGCTCGAAAATATGGCACAGCGGCAGGAAGCTGAGGGCCGTATCATCCTTGGTCACGGGCACGGACGGTTGCGAATTGCGGCAGTTGCTGAGCAGGTTATCGTGGCTGAGCATTACCCCTTTCGGGTTGCCGGTGGTGCCCGAGGTATAGATGATGGTCATCAGATCATCGGGTTGCACGGCGGCTTTTATCGGGTCCAGATCGGCCACGTTGCCTTTCTTGCCCATGGCCAGCAGCTCATCGAAGTGCCGGGCGCCTTCTATTTTATCGAATGTGAAAATGTGCTGTACTTCGGGCAAAGCGGCTGTAGCCTCTTTCACTTTGGCGTACAGGCTTTTATCAGACACAAACACGGCCTTTACACCAGCATCGGTAAAGATGTATTTATAGTCTTCAACCGTGATGCTGGGGTACATAGGCACGCTCACGGCACCAAGCTGGGAGATGCCAAAGTCGGCCAGCATCCACTCCGGCCGGTTCATGGAGATAATAGCGACTTTATCATCTTTTTCAATCCCCAACTGCCGCAGCCCCAGGCTTACCTGATTGGCAGCCTCACTTACCTGCTGGGTGCTCATCTTTTGCCATTCGCCCTTGACTTTGGCGGCGAGACAATCAGACTTCGGGTACTTCGCAAGCTGGTTAGGCAGAATATCAAACGCGCGACGAACTTCCATTGAATAAGAGCGAAAGGGTGGGAAATACTGGTTAAATAACTGGATTTTTTTGCGGAAAGCCAACTGCTACCGTAGGATTAAACCGCTGGGGGGCAAATGTGGTGGACGGCTGACACGATTTGCGTAATTTCGCCGGCCTGCCTTGCTTTTGCCCGATGAATCTGGCTATATTTTTTGATCCGCTCCCTGAGGAGCTAGTGCCCTCGCTCATTGCCCCTACCACGCTCGGGGCGCATCTTACCTGTTTTCTGGATACGTTTCCGGACTGGCGGGAGGCTGATATGGCAATTATTGGCCTGAATGAGTGGCGGGGTAGTGCTGCGGGCTCACCTGACCAGCACGGAGCCAACGTGGTGCGCCACCGCTTCTACCAGCTGCAGAAAGGCGCGGCACCGCTCCGGCTCGTGGATCTGGGCAACCTGCGGCCCGGCCTCACTCTGGAAGACACTTACCTGCGTCTCCGCGAGATAGTCTCGACGCTGCTAGAGCAGAATACCGTGCCCATCCTTCTGGGCGGCAGCCACGACCTGGACTACGGCCAGTTTCTGGCATATGAAACCCTCGACCGAGCCGTAAGCTTTGCCTCCGTGGATGCCCGCGTGGATATGGCTGAGCATGACTCAGCCGCCCCCGAAGACTCACACTTGCGACGTATGCTCATGCACGCGCCCAGCTTTTTATTCAACTTTGCCCAACTGGCGCACCAGCAATACTTGGCTACCCCGGAGGTGCTAGCGGCTTTAGAGAAGCTGCATTTCGAAACGCTGCGCCTGGGTGCCGTGCGGACGGATGTGCGCCAGGCGGAGCCTTTACTGCGGCAGGCCGACTTTGTGAGCTTTGATGTGGCCGCGCTGCGTTGGCAAGATGCACCTGCTTATTCGCCGGCCAACCCTTTCGGTCTGACCAGCGAGGAAGCGGCGCAGCTGGCCTGGTACGCGGGCCACAACGACCAGCTCAGCAGCTTCGGTCTCTACGGCTACCGCCCCGACCACGACCCTCACGGTTTGGGCGCCGCTACCTTGGCCACCATGCTCTGGTATTTTGTGGAAGGCTTTTATCATCGGCGTGGCGAAACGGATTTTCAAAGTACCCGCTTTAAGCGCTATGCGGTGGGGCTGCCCGGTACGCCGGCCAAGCTGGTTTTCTACAAAGCCAAGCGCACCGAAAAATGGTGGCTGGAAGTGGAAAGCATGGCCAACAGCAGCATCAAACGTGTGGTGCCGTGCAGCTACGAAGACTATGTGCACGCCGCGCAAGGCGACTTGCCCAATCGCTGGATTCTGACGCAGGCGCTGTTGGGTTAATCCGTTTTAGTGGCTGTAAAGTCTGTATTTACCAGAAGCTTCTCCTAACTTTAAATGAATAATCCTGTCTCGCTGGCAGCAAAAAGCCAGGACCAAACGCCGCAAAACATCGAGTTGCCTGAGTACACCGCGTCCCAGCTAGCGTTGCGTAATGGTCAGGACCGGGATGAAGTATGGGTTAGCTACCAAGGGTTGATTTATGATGTGAGCCGCTCCCGCCTTTGGACCCGTGGCAACCACTATGGGCACTGGGCCGGCCAGGATCTTACCGCCGAGCTGCACCGCGACGCCCCTCACACGGCCCATGTTTTTGATAAATTCACGGTTATTGGAAAGCTAAAATTGCCCCCCGGTACCGTCGCTCCCAACCAGACCGCCCGGTAGCCGTAAGCGCCGTCATTCCCCCACCCTATTCCGCCCTCTACCGTGAATTCTACCGAAAGCGCCTCCCTCTTCAACGACCTCGAGACTTTATCTACGCACGATTTGCTGGCAGGCATAAACAGCGTCGATCAGACCGTGCCGCAGGCCGTAGCCAAGTCCTTGCCCCAGATTGAAGCATTGGTGGAGGCTACTGTTGCCTGTATGCAGCGTGGGGGGCGTTTATTCTACATCGGCGCTGGTACCAGCGGGCGGCTCGGGATTCTGGACGCGTCGGAGTGTCCGCCCACGTTTGGAGTGCCGCAGGGATTGGTTATCGGTATCATTGCCGGTGGCGACACTGCTATTCGCCAAGCAGTGGAAAATGCCGAAGATGACCCTGAGCAAGCCTGGCAGGATTTGCAGAAGCACAGCATTAATCAAAACGACATCTTAGTGGGTGTTGCCGCCTCGGGTCGCACGCCTTACGTAATTGGTGGCCTGGAACAGGCGCGGCGCCAGGGAATTGCGACGGGGTGTATTGTTTGCAATGCCAGCTCCCTGGTAGCTGTCGCCGCCGAATTTCCGGTGGAAGTCGTGACGGGGCCGGAGTTCGTGACCGGCAGCACGCGCCTGAAAGCCGGTACCGCCCAAAAGCTTGTGCTTAACATGCTCACCACAGCCACCATGATTCGGCTGGGGAAGGTGAAAGGCAATAAAATGGTGGATATGCAGCTCACCAACTACAAACTGGTCGACCGCGGGGAGCGCATGCTGATGGATGAGCTCGGCATTGAGCAAGCTGAAGCCGCGGCCCTTCTGCAACAGCACGGCTCGGTGCGGGCGGCGCTGGCGGCTCATGCCAGTCAATAGTTAGCCATTGGTAGTGTTGAACGCTGCCTTATGCCCAACCAATATTTTTGAGCGGTGTATGGAACAGAACGTCCTGTGGCACGTTTCTACCAAAAAACAGCCGCTTTCCCGTGCATACTATCGAGCCGCATTATAATTGGATTGAGCAGTATTCGGCCTCCGAAGACCCTCGTTCGCCCTTGTTCGAGGCCGAAAACAGCCTTGATTCCTTTACCAATACTATTTACGGCTACTACATTCATCCCCAATGGGATAGCCTGGAGTCAGATACCTTGTTTCTCAAAATTCTCTTCGTAGATTATGAGCAGGGTATTGGTGTTATCGAGTTTATCGGCGAATGGAACGACGCCATCGAGAACGATGTGATGCAGCTCAAGCGCAACATAATTGACTTAATGGTACATGAAGGCATCCGCAAATTCATTCTCATCGGTGAGAACGTGTTCAACTTCCATGGCTCCGACGACTCGTATTACGAGGAATGGTTTGAGGATGTGGAGGATGGCTGGATTGCCGGCGTCAATTTCCAGGAGCACGTATTGCGCGAAATGCGCCAGTACAACATTGATAATTACGTGAACTTCGGTGGCCAGCTCGACGACCTACCGTGGCGCACCTACGAGCCGCGCCGCCTGTTTGAAGTGGTAGACAGCATGCTACAGCGGCGGCTTAATTGAATTCTTTTTAAACATAAAAAAGCCCCCCGGAGCAAGTCCGGGGGCTTTTTTCGTGCTTTCGCACCAACTGAATTAGTTGGTGGTGGTAGCAGCAGGGGTAGTAGTAGAAGGCATTGCGTCAGCAGCATCTTCCATGTTGTCAGCCGTGTTCTCAGCAGCGTCGCGGGTCGAGTCAGCAGACTCTTCCATAGCGTCGGCCTTCATTTCGCCAGCTTCTTCTACGTTGTCAGCAGCGTTCTCTTGAGCGTTTTCAGTCTTCGTGTCGCAAGAAGTGAAAGTGAACGAAGCAGCAGCGAGGGCGAGGAACAATACTTTTTTCATGATCAGGGTAAATTAGATAGGGGGTGAAAAATCGATTTTGAGGTGAATCTTTCAACGTTCCGCGAACGGTTTATCAGCAGATTCGAAGCTTTATACCTCAGTGATTAAGAGGTAACCCGACGAGACCAAGAATTTTATTAATTATTCGCAGATGGTGGTAATTTCAATGAACGCGCTGCCCAAAAAAGCCCCCCAGAACTATTCTGGGGGACTTTTTTGTGGAATATATCAGCCTAATAAAAAGGGCCATCACTTACTTTTTCTTTTCAGAATGTCTTTGATCAGCTGAATCGGAGGTTATTTCTTGCGGAAAATAATGCCAATGGGCACTCCTGTGAAGTCGAAATGCTCGCGCAAACGGTTTTCCAGGTAACGCGTGTAGCTCTCCTTCACGTACTGTGGCAGGTTGCAGAAGAAGGCGAAAACCGGGTTGTGCGTGGGCAGCTGCGTCACGTACTTTATTCGCACCATTTTACCCTTGGTAGAAGGCGGCTGATGCGCCTCAATCTCCCGCAGCATTACCTCGTTGAGTTGAGAAGTCGGTATTTTTTTCGACTTATTGTTGTACACCTGCACGGCCGTTTCGATGGCTTTGTGCACGCGCTGCTTGGTAAGCACCGAGGTAAAAATAATCGGTGGATAGCTGATCGGGGCGATTTTCTCCCGAATCTGATCCTCAAACTCCTTTACCGTATTCGTCTGCTTGTCCTCGATCAAGTCCCACTTGTTCACCACAATCACGATACCCTTGCGGTTGCGGTCGGCCAAGCCAATAATGTTCACGTCCTGCGCCTCAATGCCACGAGTAGCATCAAGCATTACGATACACACGTCCGACTCTTCCATAGCCCGGATAGAGCGCAGTACGGAGTAGAACTCAATGTCTTCGTGTACCTTGTTTTTACGACGCAAACCGGCCGTATCAACCAAGATAAAGTCGTTGCCGAAGGCGTTGTAGCGGGTCTGGATGGCATCGCGGGTAGTGCCGGCAATGTCCGTTACGATGGTCCGCTCCTCGCCAAGCAGCAGGTTGAACAAGCTGGACTTGCCCACGTTGGGCCGACCCAGAACGGCGATTTTCGGTAGGCCAGCATCGGGCTCTTCTTCCCACGGGTCGTCGAAGTGACTTACCACGGCATCGAGCAAATCGCCGGTGCCGGAGCCATTTTGGCTGGAAATAGTGAAGATGTCGCCGTCGCCAATTCCTAAAGCATAAAATTCACCGGCCGCGTGTGCCCGAGCATTGGTATCTGCCTTGTTGGCAACCAGATAAATCGGTTTTTTGCCTTGGTACCGACGCATCACATTGGCAAACTCCTCATCCAGACCATGCAAACCGGCGTCTACATCAACCATAAACAGGATTACGTCGGCCTCGTCGATGGCCAGCTTTACCTGCTTGCGGATTTCCTCCTCAAATACGTCGTCGGAGCCGTGGACGTAGCCGCCCGTGTCGATGACGGAATAGTACTTGCCGGTCCAGTCGCCGTAGCCGTAGTGCCGGTCGCGGGTTACGCCGCTTTCGTTGTCCATGATGGCCTTACGCTGGCCAACTAAGCGATTAAAAAGCGTGGATTTGCCCACGTTGGGCCGCCCCACAATAGCAATGGTATTTTTCATTAGTCTGACTCCAGCCGCCGGCCCGACCAGTTTCGGCAGTGCCCGGAGTAGTTAAGTAAAAGTGAGGTCGGAAGATTCGCGGCAGAGCCGATGGAGACAGTTTACTTTTTTGGTGAAACCGAAGCCTTCGGTTTTTTCAGTTTTACTTGGATAACACCCCACGAGCCCCGAGAGCCAAAGAGTACTGTATAGGAATCATCTTTATTTAAGTTTACTAACTCTACGTCCTTAAGAGTATAGTTATTCAGGCTATCAAACGGTACGAAGCGATTATTGAGCATCAGAGGCATGGGCGATTCAGGCAATGTGTTAATAGTTACCATTCGCCTTGGATCGGCCGCGGTTGGAGATAATGGTGGTCGTTTCTGGCCGGTAGTAGGTTTCGCCACTTTCTGCATGGCCTCTACCAGTTGTCGGAGGTCGCTAGTAGGTTGTAAGTTTTGAGCGAGAGCAGCCGGTGAGACCATAGCGCCCGCAGCTACGAGCAGCATACCAAATACTATTTTCATAAAAGTGAGAGCAAGAAATGAAGTCGTATTTGGCATATGCTCTTTCCCAAATCATTCCATACACAGGATAAATAATTATTTATGCCCCAACCAAGCTAAGACTTAGGGTTACTGATAACCAAAACGGCTCAACGCTTTCGGGTCGGTGCGCCAGTTTTCATTGACTTTTACGTGGGTTTCCAAGAACACCTGTTTGCCGAAGAACTTCTCCATTTCCTCCCGCGCCCAGGTGCCTACTTTCTTCAAAGCCTCGCCTTTGTGGCCGATGATAATGCCCTTCTGACTAGCCCGTTCTACATAAATCGTGGCCCGGATGCGGATGATTTTCTCGTCTTCCTTGAATTCCTCCACACCGACTTCGCAGCTGTAAGGGACTTCTTTTTTGTAGAGCTTAAAAATTTTTTCCCGAATCATCTCAGCGGCAAAAAACCGTTCTGGCTTATCGGTTAGCTCGTCTTTGGGATAGTACGGCGGGTGCTCGGGCAAGCGCTCCAGTACCAGTTCCAGAACACGCTCGGTACCTAAAGCCTTCAATGCTGATATAGCCAATACTTCGGCGGCATTGGGCAGCTGCTCGCCCCAGTAAGCGAGCTTAGCTTCCACTTCAGCTTGCTCAGCCTGATCTATCTTGTTAACCAAGACAATGACCGGTGTTTCGGCCCGGCGCAGACGCTCTACCACGGGTTCTTCGTCGTGCTTTTCGTAGATATCAGTGACGAACAGAATCACGTCGGCGTCTTCCAACGACGAATACACGAAGCTCATCATGGCGTTGTGCAGCTCATATTTGGGCTGAATAATGCCGGGCGTGTCCGAATAGACGAGCTGGAAATCGTCGCCATTCAGGATGCCCATGATGCGGTGGCGCGTGGTTTGGGCTTTGCTGGTAATAATGCTTAGCCGCTCGCCCACGAGCACGTTCATAAGCGTGGACTTACCTACGTTGGGCTTGCCAATAATGCTCACAAAGCCGGCGCGGTGCGGTTTGGGTTCGGGATTCACTGGGATACTGCTGAAAATGAGGCTGCAAAGGTACGGACGCTTTGCTTAATGAAGAGTTAAGAATGAGAAATGAAGAATTGGGTAGTATGCCGAGGTACTTTGTTTCTACTGAAAAAGCCCCCCAGCCTAGCTTGGAGCCTTTGCCACTCAAAAAGAAGCTCTTCGTTGCTCCCTGATAATTCCTCATTCTTAATTCTTCATTCAGCGAAGCGTCAAACCATTGGGGCTCTACCTTTGTATTGCGTCCGACGTTTCGTATTGTTTATGCCTGAAAATGCCCCCCAGCGCCGTATCGGCGTGCTGCTCGTCAATCTTGGTACGCCCGACTCGCCCCAAACCAGCGACGTGCGGCGCTACCTCAATGAATTTCTCACCGATGGCCGGGTAGTGGATATGCCGGCCGCCGTGCGCTACCCCTTGTTTCAGGGTTTGGTAGTGCCATTGCGAGCCCCAAAATCAGCCAAGATATACCAGCAGCTCTGGACCGAGCGGGGCTCTCCCCTGCTCTTTCACGGGCTCGATTTGCAGAAGCTAGTGCAGGAAAAACTGGGCTCGCACTATGTTGTGGCCTTCGGGATGCGCTACCAGAACCCCAGTATTGAAAAGGCCTTAGAGGAGCTGCGCGAGGCCGCTGTTGACCGGATTATCGTGTTGCCTTTGTTTCCGCAGTACGCCTCGGCCAGCACGGGCTCGGTGCAGCAGAAGGTGATGGACATTGTGCGCAAGTGGTGGATAGTACCCAGCATCAGCTTCATCAGCTCCTTTGCCGACAATCAAGGCTTTATCGACACCATTGTGGCCTTGGGTAAGGCCGAAATGGCCAAGCACGACTACGACCACGTAGTGTTCAGCTACCACGGCATTCCGGAGCGCCATGTGCTGAAGGGTAGCTTCAAAGGCTATTGCCAGTTGGGCAAGTGCTGCAACACCTACAATAAGAACAACCGTTATTGCTACCGTGCCCAGTGTTTTGCTACATCGCGCTTAGTGGCCGCTGGTTTGGGTTTGAGTCCCGAGCAATACACGGTTGCCTTTCAGAGTCGCCTGCAAAGCCGCCTGCGCGACCCGTGGCTCCAGCCTTATACCGATGAGATTCTGAAGCCATTACCTGGCAAAGGGATTAAGAATGTATTAGCCTTCAGCCCGGCCTTCGTAGCCGACTGCCTGGAAACCACTATCGAAGTGGGGGAGGAATTCAAGGAATTATTTGAGGAATCCGGCGGCGAGCATTGGCAGCTGGTGCCTTCCCTGAATACTCATCCGCTTTGGGTAGAAACCGTTACGGACATGATTCGGCAGAATTAAACTTTTGCCGATTTTGCTAGCATAGCCTCTGCTTCAGGTAAATAACTATGAGGCAGAGGCTTTCATTTGCTTTTTAGTAGCATTACAGCTTATAAGTATCCTGCCAACAATGAACGTGCTGATGCTTAATGTGTCCTGGGAGCAGGTGTGGGAGGTAATAAGCACAGCCAAGACTTTTTACATTTTTATAGCTATTGGCTTCATAGCTCAGCTCATCGACGGGTTGCTGGGTATGGGATACGGCGTGGTTACGGCCATCAGCCTAATGTCAATGAATATGTCGCCGGCGTCCGTTAGTGCCAGCATCCATACGGCCGAAATGTTTGCCAGTGGCGCTTCGGGCTACAGTCATTACCGGCTTGGCAACGTTAATAGGCGCCTGTTCAAAGCGTTGTTGGTGCCCGGTGTGCTGGGTGCCGTGAGCGGAGCCTTGCTGCTTTCTTACTTTGGCGAGTATTTCGCAGCCTGGGTGAAGCCCACCCTGGCGGTGTATCTGTTGCTGCTGGGGTTGCGCATTCTGCGTCAGTCTTTTCAGCGGCCCGTCCCTTCTCGCCCTGTAAAGCATATCGGCTGGCTGGCCGGTGCGGGGGGCTTTTTAGACTCCTTCGGCGGTGGCGGCTGGGGACCGTTGGTTACTAGCACCTTGCTTATGCGGGGCCGCACGCCCCAATACGTCATTGGCTCCGTTAGCCTAACCGAGTTTTTTGTCACCTTCGCCAGCGCTCTTACCTTTTTTGCTACTCTTGGCTTTTCGCACTGGCAAGTAGTACTGGGGCTGATTGTAGGAGGCGTAGCCGCAGCCCCCTTAGCAGCGCGCCTGGCCGGAAATCTTCCCGTTCGCTGGATGTTCGCGGGCGTGGGCCTCATGGTTATCGTTTGGAGCTTCTGGACGCTGTATAAAGCATTTAGCTAACCATGACGCCAGGTAGAAAAGCCCCCCAGAATTAACTAAAGGACGTTTCCATGCTGGTCGCGGCGGCGAAAAGCACTTAGCTCAGCCGGCCGCCGGTTTTGGTAAAAATGCTGCTCGTCGTAGGAAGGCTGATTGTAGAAAGTGGCAGAGCCGGCTTCGGGCAATGGAAGCTTCAGGGCCCGTAGCATAGCCTCTTCATAGTCGCGGCTGATCTGGATTTCGGAATAAGGCGGGTACTCCAATACCGACTCCATTGTCAGGGCCGGAACGAACACGTTATCACCCTCCTCATCTAGGGCAGCTACGCCAATTGGCAGCAAAATATGGCGCTCGTTCTTATTCAGGCGCAGGTTGCTGCTCAACTCAACATCGAGGTAGCGCACTTTCAGCGCGTCTTCCTCCACTATCAACTCGGCCACTTCGCCAAATTTCTGCCCATCGGCCCCACGCACATTCCAGCCGCGTACATCGGGGCTGCTATCGGCTACTTCAAAATCAGTCAAATCGCGCAGACGCCGCAGGTGCATACCCTCGGCGGGTGGGATTGGGGTAGCAGTTGGTTCCATCAGTAAAAGAATGGGGCGAAGTAAGTGAAGAAAGGTAATCCTGGGAGTGGCTATCAAATCCATTCTTAAGGCAAACTTAAGAAGCGGGCTTACTTAATGTTCCTACCACGTCGGCGGCCCGTACCAGAAACTCCTGCACCGCAGGCACTTCAGCCGCCGTAACCTGGTTTGGCAGCTCGTCGGCTCGCTGCACTAATTCAGCAACAGGGCGGGCCAGCGCCGGATACGCTTTTTGCTGCATCGCCTGCATTAGAGCGGTGGCCGCTACAAAGCCGGGCCGCAGGCTGGCGTTAGCGTCGTCGGCCATACGACTAGTGGCACTGGTCAGGTCATTGCGCTTCTCAGCGATGTTATTATCGCGCATGTCGTCGCGGTCGGCCAAGTCTACGAGGGTAGCAGTAAGCAACTGGAGCCCACGACGCCCATAATCGGGGGTATCATCCTCATCGGCCGCGAATCGAGCCAGTTCCTCAGCCGACGCTGGCGTTTCTTCGGCGGCCATTTCTGTCACGGCTTGCGTGCTGCCCCCGGCGGGCGGAGAAGTAGCTCGCGCTGTCGCCTCGGCGTCAGCATCTGCCGGGGCGACAGCGCCAGTCGCTGACGGAGCGGTAGCTGCCGGTTCCGAGTCGGAGCGAAGTAGAAAGTAAGCTCCTACCGCCAACGCTGCCAGTACCAGCAAAATCAGCAGCCACGGACTCAGCGAGTTCTTCTTGCGTTGAATATTTATTTCAGCCATAAGTCAGGATAAAGCAAGTCTGTGGGAAGCAGTACGGACAGCAGCCAAAATAGGTACTGAATGCAGCCAACGGTCTAAAATTTACGATTATCTTTTACTCACTGAAGGTCTTTGCCACATTCTATCCGGCGTGTTTCGCAAAAGCTGGCTTGTTGAGCCCGTCCCGCGCTGGGGGGCATTTTATAGCTAAACCAATAGCTTCTTGGGCCAATGTGCTGTATAGATGGCCATTACCAGTGGTCTTTCTCTTTAGGGTATGTGGATAGTAGCGCGAAAATCCATTTCGCGACGAGCCGCGCGAGTTCCTACGCGGGTGCTCCGGGCGGCGCGAGACCCGTTACTCGCATTGCTCGTCGCGAAACGGATTTTCGCGCTACCACCTCGCCCACTGTCCACACCCCCTAGTTAATCTAGCTTTGGGACCACATTTTGCAAATCACCATGCCAGCGGCCACTAACGAACAACTCAGCGCGATGCTATCTCTCAACGCTCTGGGACAGCGTGAACAAGCTATTACTGGCGGTGGTCTAAAGCGTGGTGATAAGCCTAATGCATGACCAACTGAAAAAGGCGCTGAACAAGCTATTCAAGCTCCTTTTGATTCAACCTGAAACGGCACCATCACCACGCTTTAGACCACCGCTCTATTACTTTATGCTATATTCAGGCTGGCTGCGCCACGGCGAAACCTACTTCCGCTCTTGCGTTATACTTACTTAGTACTATTTTTTTATACTCCAGTTGCACTGTATAATCCGGCTGCCTATCTTGCCGGAACTATTAAAGTATCTATTACCTATCATCGTGATTACGAGCAAGTTACCCCCCCCCCGCAACTCCAATGCCTAATTCCCTGGAGTGCCTCCTACGGCTGTGTGAGCAATTGCACGCCTGCTCCGATGAAGACCTGCAAAGCCAGCTAAACCAATTAGCCGGTGCTTACCCCGAACGGCTGTTGCCATCCGTGCGGCTCTTGCTGCATACCAGCCAGTACGTGCGGCAGCAGCTACCCACCGCCCCGGACCCGGCCGCGCCTGCTCCCGCACCGGCAAAAAAGCCCCCCACTTCCCCCTCAGCCCGCGGGAACGGGAAGTGCTGGCGCTATTAGGGCAAGGCTACACCCTCCCGCAGATAGGCGATAAGCTTTTTATCAGCCCCGATACCGTGAACAACCATTGCGCCCGGATGCGCGAGAAGCTAGGCTTGCAGGGGCGTAATTCACTGCTGACTTTTGCTGTTAATTGTGGATTAGTATAAAAGAGTAGCTTGCTACTATTGTGTATAGTAGGAGGTAGTCGGCAGATTTGTAACGCAAACAGAAGTACGTGTCGCGACCGGAGTGCTTGTTTTGTGAAATTGCACACATTCAAGGTGAATGTGTAAGTATTAAAACTTCACTTGTTAAATTGATGACAGTAATGAAATTCGATCAATATAATTTGACAGACATGAATTCTGTTGAGCTTACAGAGGTAGGTGGCGGTGGCTGGGAATCATTTCTTACAAAAGCAGGCTGGACTGCTTTAGCAGTTGAGGCTGCTAAAGAATGGGATACCATTAAGCAGGCTGCTGTTGATGGTTGGAATTACGATTACAATCCACCCAAGTAATCCATTTTTATTTCTTTGCGAGTAAAACTTTTCAAATTTCTTAGAAGACTAACAAAAAATACAATGAATATGGCAACTCCAATGATGTTGGATCAATCTCTATCACTTCTCAGCGGTGATGAAATGCAGTTAATAGACGGCGGCGGCGAATTTGAACACCTTTTTTACGATGTAGTATGGGGCACAGCCGCTTTCATACATGGTCTTTACGAAATCACGCAAATGGCTGGCGAGTATCAATCTTCCCTCCCTAGCTCTCTAAAAAAATAAAAAATATAGAAGGGTCGCATTAATTAATGCGACCCTTCTATATTTTTTATCGCTTAAATAAATATAGAAGTTTTATACATGATAAATTGCTCATTAAATATGCACTTACTTTTTTTGAAAAATTATAAGCCATGGCAATTAGTCATTTTAGTTGTTTTGATAGATATCTTTATAGGAGGTGTTTTTTCTTTGTTCGCAACGCCTAACAATCCGGTAGAAGAAATGAAAATATCGATTTGGGAAAAAATGTTTTTGATTACTATCGTAGCTCCTATATTAGAGACTTTAATTTTCCAAAAATTCATAATTAATTTTACTCTTAAGCACACAAATAACCAATTATTCGCAGTATTAGTATCTGCTGTTGCTTTTGGTTTAGCACATAACTATTCCCTCGCTTACGTACTTAAAACAACTTGTACTGGACTGCTTTATGGATCATTATTTATTCTTTGTAAAAAGAAATTTCCAACGATGCACACTGTTTTTGCTCATTCAGCATACAATATATTAGGTGTAACTATTTACTCATTGTTATCATGAACAGTAAATGTTTTTGTCACTGCACCAATGCAATAAAACTTAATCCATTCTGTACTATATTTTTATCATGAATAATTATTATTAATAATATACAAAATGTACAACACTAATTATCAGTTAAATAAGTCGACTTTTACTTTCTTAAGTAAAATGTCTATACGTAGTCATACTATCTATATTGCTGCACTGATTGGATGGGTGGTTTTCGTTATTGCCCTCCCCTTCATTCACCTAAACATCTTCGCCCAGGCGCCCGGCACCCTGCGCCCGCTGGCGGAGAAAACAGAAATCCGGCCGCTGGTAGCGGGCACTATTACCCAGCTACGCGCCCAGGAAAATCAAACTATTCGGAAAGGCGATACGCTGCTGGTGCTGCAATCGGGTGCTATGCAGGCGCAACTGGCGTTGAACGCGAAGCAGCAGGCGGAGAAAGTCGCCTTTATTAGAGATTTGGAAGGATTGGTGCGCGGCCCGGCGGCCCCGGCGGGCGGGCTACGGACGCCACTCTACGGGCAGCAGGCGGCCCAATTTCACTACCAAGAGCAGCAACTGCGCGGTCAGCTGCAAAAAAGCGCCCATGAGCTGGCCACCAGTCAGCGGCTGTACGCGGGCAGAGTGATTGCCCGCATCGAGCTGGAAGACAAAACCTTCGCCCACCGCAAGCTGCTGGATGAAGCCCGCGTGCTGACCGAAACGCAACGTAGCCACTGGCAAACCGATCTTAACGCTCACCGCGCCGCCCTAGCGGAACTGCAGGAGCGGCAGCAACAGCTGGGGCAGGAGCGGCGGCTCTACGTGCTCACGGCCCCGGTCGCGGGCACCGTGCAACAGCTGGCGGGCAAATACGCGGGTAGCTACGTGCAGAGCGGCGAGCTGCTGGGCACCATCTCCCCCGACGGCGACTTGCTGGCCGAGTGCTACGTAGCCCCCAAAGACATCGGCTTTATGCGCGTCGGGATGCCCGTGCGCTTTCAAATAGATGCTTTCGACTATAATCAGTGGGGCCTGATTGAAGGCCGAATAACCGACATCGGCCGTGATTTCGTGCTGCTGAACGACCAGCAGCCGGTTTTCAAGGTGCGCTGCCGGCTGAGCCGGCCCTACCTACAGCTCAAGAACGGCTACCGGGGCAACCTGCGCAAGAGCATGACGGTGCGGGGCCGGTTTCTGCTGGCCCGCCGCAGCCTCTGGCAGCTGCTTTTTGACAAGGCGGATGACTGGCTGAATCCGACGCAGAATGGGGTTGATTAATAGGAAATACTATGATCCTAGCGGTCATGCTGAGCGCAGCGGAGCGGAGTCGAAGCATCTCTACCACTTCATTGCAGTAGTACTGTCATGCTGAGGTCACGAAGCATCTCGCCCGCTTCGTTGCCAGGATATTGTCATGCTGAGAAACCGAAGCATCTCTCCCGCTTCGTTGCCAAGCTAATTGAGATTAGTGTTGCGGTAGAGATGCTTCGACAGGCGGACGCCAGATGAGCATGACCGCCTTTTTACAGGTATCGCTTTTCGAATTCTAAAAACTTCTCTCTTCAAAAAGCACGAAGCGGCTTCGTGCTCTATTTTGTCTATGCGCAACGCTATCAAAGTCCGGCAGCGGGATATTACTGACTGCGGGGCCGCCTGCCTGGCCTCGGTGTCGGCGCACTATAAGCTGCTGCTGCCCGTGGCCCGCATCCGGCAGCACGCCACCACCGATCAGCGCGGCACCAATATGCTGGGCATGGTAAAAGCGGCCACTAAGCTCGGGTTTCAAGCGAAAGGCGTGAAAGGCACCGCTGAGAGCTTGCCCAAGATTCCGCTGCCTGCCATTGCCCATGTCGTGGTGAAAGAGCAGCTTCAGCACTACGTGGTCATCTACCGCGTCACGCCGCAGCGGGTAACGTACATGGACCCCGGCGACGGCAAGCTGCACCGCGTACCGCTGGCGGAGTTTCAGCAGCAATGGACCGGGGTGCTGCTCTTGCTGCTGCCCGATACCTCCTTCCAGCCCGGCGACCACAAAAACTCCGTGCTGGGCCGGTTCTGGCAGCTCGTGCGGCCCCACCGCTCCGTCATGACGCAAGCCTTATTCGGGGCCGCGCTCTATACCGTGCTCGGGTTGGCTATGTCCATCTACGTGCAGAAAATCGTGGATCACGTACTGGCCGACGGCAACCGCAACCTGCTGAATCTGCTCAGCGTCGGGATGCTGGTGCTACTGGTGTTTCAGACGTTTATCGGCACCATGAAAAGCCTGTTCGCCCTCCAGACCGGCCAGCAGATTGACGCCCGCCTGATTCTGGGCTACTACAACCACCTGCTCCAACTCCCGCAAACGTTTTTCGACACGATGCGGGTCGGCGAGATTATTTCCAGGGTAAACGACGCGGTAAAAATCCGGGCTTTCGTGAACGACGTGGCCCTGAATCTGCTGGTGAACGGGTTTATCGTGGTGTTCTCCTTCGGGCTGATGTTCACTTACTACTGGAAGCTGGCGGTCATGATGCTGGCTATTCTGCCGCTGTACGGGGGCATTTATTGGGTGCAAAATCGCCTGAATCGCCGCTACCAGCGCCGACTGATGGAGCAGAGCGCGGAGTTGGAAGCGCAGCTGGTAGAGTAGGTGACGGCGATGGGCACCATCAAGCGGTTTGGGATGGAAAGCTTCGCCAGTGAGCGCACCGAAAGCCGCTTTATCGCCCTGCTGCGGACGGTGTATGAGTCGGGTCGACAAAGTATTGTGGGCGGTTCAGCGTCGGAATTCGTGTCGCAATTTTTCCGCATTGGGCTGCTGTGGGTCGGCTCGTACTTCGTGCTGGCTAACGAACTGACGCCGGGCGAATTGCTGTCGTTTTATGCCATTATCGGCTACTTCACCGGGCCGGCGACCAGCCTTATCGGGGCCAACAAAAGCATCCAGGATGCTCTGATTGCCGCCGACCGGCTCTTTGAGATTATTGATTTGGAGCGCGAAGCCCTGGAAAACAAGACCGAGCTAACGCCCGAGCTGGTCGGCGACATTCGATTGCACGACGTGACGTTTGCCTACAACACGCGCGGCACGGTGTTTCAAAAGCTTAACCTCCATATAAAACGCGGCACGATTGCCGGCATCGTAGGGGAAAGCGGCTCCGGCAAAACCACGCTGCTTTCGCTGTTGCAAGGCCTTTATCCGCTCAGTGAAGGTCGGATAACGATTGGCGAGCTGGACATCCGCCATTTGCACCCCGAGAGTCTGCGCCGCGTGGTGAGCGTCGTGCCCCAGCAGATTGATTTATTCACCGGCACCATCGTCGAGAACATTGCCGTGGGCGACCCGGAGCCGGACATCCGACGCATCATCGGCATTTGTCAGCAGCTAGGGATTCTGGAGTTCGTGGAAAAGCTGCCCAACGGGTTTGCTACCCTGCTGGGCGAGCGGGGCGCGGGGCTGTCTGGGGGGCAAAAGCAGCGGTTAGCCATCGCCCGCGCCCTCTACCGCGACCCGGAAATTCTGATTCTGGACGAAGCCACGTCGGCCCTGGACACTGTTTCAGAGCAGTACGTGCAGCGCACTTTGCACGAGTTGCGGCAGGCCGGTAAGACCATCGTGCTTATCGCCCACCGCCTGAGCACGGTGATGCACGCGGATAAAATAGTGGTGCTGGCGGCCGGCAAATTGCTAGAAGAGGGTACGCACGAACAGCTATTACAAAGTAGCGGCGCTTATTACACGCTCTGGCAACAGCTTCTCCCCGATTCGGTAGCCGCTTACCAAGCCTGTGCGGCTCAAGCAATGGCGGTGGAATGCGTATAGTAGTGTTGCAGTAAAAGGAAAGCAGAATATAGTAAAAAAGCCCCCGGCAGCACTTACACCGCTACCTTACGGTACATCTTAGCCAACTGCTCAACGGCAAATTTCACTTCTCCTACCGTATTGTACTTGCTCATAGAAAAGCGGATGGCTCCGCGGTTGGGGTCGCAGTTCAGCGCGCTCAGCACATGAGAACCCGCATTGGCCCCGCTCGAACACGCCGAGCCCCCTGATACCGACACTCGATTAATATCGAGATTGAAGAGCAGCATCTCGTTTATATCTGATGGTGGAAGACTCACATTCAGTACGGTGTACAAGCTTTGGTTGGCTTCGGCTGAAGTTCCATTGAATTGCACGTCCTCGATTTCCGCTCGCAGAGAGGTTATAAACAGGTCTTTTAGGCCCTGAATATGGCGCTGGTGGTCCACCATATCCCGATAGGCGATTTCTAAAGCTTTAGCCAGCCCCACAATGCCGTAGACATTCTCAGTTCCGGCTCGCACGTTGCGTTCTTGGGCGCCGCCGTGAATGAGCGGCCTGACCTGCGTACCGGAGCGGGTGTAAAGAAATCCGACCCCTTTCGGCCCATGAAACTTATGAGCCGACCCAACCAGAAAGTGCGCTTTAAGCTGCTGCACATCGTGGCGGTAATGGCCCATAGTCTGCACCGTATCCGTGTGAAAAACTGCGCCATGCTGCTGAGCTATGTCAGCAATGGCCTGTACGTCGTTAATGTTGCCTATCTCATTATTGGCGTGCATCAGACTGACGAAAGAGCGTGGGTGCGTAGCCAACAGTTCAGCCAGATGCGTCAAATCTAAGCGGCCGCGCTCATCGTGGCGCAGGTAGCTGAGTTGGATATCGCCGCTTTTTTCTAAGGCCTGTAACGTGTGCAGCACGGCGTGGTGCTCCAAAGGCGACGTAATAGCATGGCGCAGCCCCAATGTGCGAATACTTCCGAAGGCAGCATAATTATCGGCCTCGGTCCCGCCCGAAGTAAAGGAAATCTCCGCGGGTGCCGCATTTATCAGGTGGGCAATGGTCTTGCGTGCATTCTCGATAGCGGCTCGTACCTGTCGCCCATGCCCATGAATGCTGCTTGGGTTGCCAAAGTGATTTTGCAGAAACGGCATCATAGCCTCCAGTACCTCAGGGTCGAGGGACGTGGTAGCGGCATTATCGAAATAAACGGCTTGCTGCGACATGAGTGCTAAGAGGTGAGTACGGAGAGGTGAGAAGTGAGACTCGTCGGAGGCTCATGCAAGGCCAAAAAGTACAAAGAGTCTCACTTCTCACCTCTCCGTACTCATGTCTACTTTTATGCTTTAGCTGAGAGAATCTCTTTGATATCGCCGATGATCTTGTTCGCCAAATGATCAGCGGTGGCATTGGAATCTGACTCAGCGTAAATGCGGATAATAGGCTCCGTGTTGGATTTACGCAGGTGTACCCACTCCTTATCAAACTCTATTTTAACACCGTCGATAGTGTTGATGGGCTGCTTGGCGTAGCGCTTCTGCACTTGCTCCAAAATCTTATCGGTGTTAATGTCGGGGGTCAGCTCGATTTTGTTTTTTGAGATGTGATAACTGGGGTAAGAAGCCCGCAGACGAGTCATCGTCAACCCCGATTTAGCCAGGTGGGTCAGGAACAAAGCAATACCTACCAACGCGTCGCGGCCGTAGTGCAGCTCCGGGAAAATGATGCCTCCATTGCCTTCCCCACCAATAATGGCGTTGGTTTGCTTCATCATATTCACCACGTTTACCTCGCCGACAGCGGCGGCGGCATAATTGCCCCCCAGTCGCTCTGTCACGTCGCGAAGGGCGCGAGTGCTGCTCAGGTTGCTAACGGTGTTGCCGCCGCCGTTCTGCTTGAGCACATAATCGGCTACGGCCACCAAGGTGTACTCTTCGCCGAACATTTCGCCGTTTTCGCTCACCAGCGCCAAGCGGTCCACATCGGGGTCAACTACAATACCGAGATCGTAGCTGCCTTTTTCGAGTACCCGTGCGATATCGCGCAGGTTTTCGGGCAATGGCTCGGGGTTGTGGGCGAAGTCGCCGGTGGGCTCGCAGTGCAGCTTCTCGATTTTTTCAACGCCCAGCGCCTCCAGTAGCATTGGCACTGCCAGACCACCGCTGGAGTTGACGCAGTCAATTACCACCCGAAAATTTTTCGCTCGAATAGCTTCTGCGTCTACTAACGGCAAGGCCAGCACGGCCTTCACGTGCTTTTTAAGAAAGCTGGAATCAGTACTGTACTGCCCCAGCTTGTTTACCGGTGCAAAGTCAAATTGCTCGGCATCGGCTAAGGCTAATACTTGCTGCCCGTCTTGGTCAGAAATAAACTCGCCTTTATTATTGAGCAGCTTCAGCGCATTCCACTGCTTAGGGTTATGAGAAGCAGTTAGAATGATACCCCCACCTGCTTTTTTGGCGGGCACGGCGAGTTCTACAGTAGGCGTTGTACTTAGGCCCAGGTCTATTACATGGATACCCAATCCCTGTAAAGTAGCGGCTACCAGCTTGCTTACCATTTCGCCCGAAATACGGGCGTCACGGCCAATAATGATCGTATTATTCTGCGTGGTATCCAGCACCCATGTGCCAAAAGCGGCTGCGTATTTTACTACGTCGATAGGTGTAAGCCCATCTCCCGCCGCGCCTCCGATAGTGCCCCGAATACCCGAAATTGATTTTATTAGTGCCACAAGCAATGGTTATTTTAAGTCGCAAAAGTAGACAAACGCGCTGCTTTCTCTATGAAAGTAGTTTTAAGGCAACGACAATTTTTAGTCCTTAATTCTTTTCCCAAAGTTGATGATCGAGCGTTCTTGCCTGCGCAATCATTACTCTATGCAGAAAGGAACCGTATATTTGATTTAATGGAAAAGCCTTTCCCTTACCGCCGACCTGAGCAATTAGCAGCCTTCAGCCGTCTACTGGATGTGCTTGACCGCCTGCGCGCTGAATGTCCCTGGGACCGTAAGCAAACCATGCAAAGCTTACGGCACCTCACTATCGAAGAAACCTATGAACTCTCCGATGCCATCCTGCGCGACGACTTAGCGGATGTGCAAAAGGAACTTGGAGATGTGTTTCTGCACTTGATCTTTTACTCAAAAATAGCCTCTGAGAGCAGCCGCTTCGATATTGCCGATGTGTTGAATGCCCAATGTGAAAAATTGATTTTTCGCCATCCGCATATTTATGGCGATACGCAGGTAGCAGATGAGGAGGACGTGAAGCGTAATTGGGAGCAATTAAAGCTGAAAGAAAAAGGAAATACGTCGGTGCTGGGTGGAGTGCCCGTATCATTGCCGGCGCTGGTGAAGGCCATGCGCATTCAGGAAAAGGCCCGCGGTGCCGGCTTTGATTGGGAAGAGCCGGCACAAGTCTGGGAGAAAGTACAGGAAGAATTAGGCGAGTTCGGAGCCGAATTTGCTCCCCAGAACGCTGATTCTATTGACTCAGAGCGGGCGGCAAGCGAGTTTGGTGACTTATTATTCTCGCTCGTAAATTTTGCCCGCTTCGCCGGAATTAACCCTGAAGAAGCTTTAGAACGTACTAATCGCAAGTTTATTCAACGCTTTCAGTACCTTGAAACGGAAGCCGCTCGCGATGGGCATCGCCTCACTGATTTAACCCTGGCTGAAATGGACACGTACTGGGAAAGAGCTAAAACTTTACCCAATTCCTCTGCTTCCGTGAATAGCGAGAAATAGCTTTTTTAAGCCGCACACCGTTTTAAACCGTTTAAACCCATATTTCATTTGGCGGCGCGCTGGTTTTTATTTAGGTTTGCCAAGCATAGACCTTCTGAGAAACCAGGCTCCGCGCACGAGCAGACCCATATTTTATCCCCATTAGTGGGGGCCAAATATGCGGGTGAGCGGGGCTGCCGCCGTCTTTAGGCTATTCTTTTTTCACCCAATACCCCATTCATTTTCTCCCTTTACCGCTTCAACCTTTCACTACCAACCCCCTAATTCTCCGGCACAATGGAACAGAAGAATGCCATGAACAAGAACGTGCGGCCTGCCGCTACCGCTGCTCCGCAAGAAGAAGCAAAAGGCGGATCAGCGTTCGCCGCCATCGTAATTCCGTTGGCACTTGTAGTCTCTATTATTATTTACATGTTCGTGTTTGGCAATGGCGCCAACTTCCAGGGCGGTAATAATGAGAACAACCCAATCGAAGGTAACTACCTCGGCATCGTGTATAAGGGGGGCTTTATTGTACCTATCCTGCTCACGCTGTTCTTACTTGTTATCACTTTCTCGATTGAGCGCTACCTGACTATCGGTAAAGCCCGCGGTACAAAGAGCATCGAAAGCTTCGTGCGTTCGATCCGTCAGAAGTTGAATGTGAACGACATCACCGGCGCTCTGGCGGTTTGCGATCAGCAGAAAGGTTCGGTAGCTAACGTAGTAAAGGCCGGACTGCTGAAATACCAGGAAATGTCGCGTGAGCGTGGTATGGACAAAGACCAGAAGATCCTGTCAATCCAGAAGGAGATCGAAGAGTCGACTGCCTTGGAATTGCCGATGCTGGAGAAAAATCTGGTTATCATCTCTACGATTGCCTCTATCGCTACGCTGGTAGGTCTGTTGGGTACGGTAGCTGGTATGATCAAGGCCTTCTCGGCTCTGGCACAAGCTGGTAACCCGGATGCTACAGCACTTGCAAACGGTATCTCGGAAGCTTTGATTAACACGGCTCTGGGTATTCTTGGCTCCGCGCTGGCCATCATCTCCTACAACTTCTTTACAAGCAAAATCGACGAGCTGACTTATAGCATCGACGAGGCTGGCTTCAGCATTATTCAGACGTTTGCCGCTCAGCACGGCGAAAAAGAAACTTACACGGCATAAGTTGCGGTTAACGCACTAAAGCCTAGGGTTCCTACGTTTCTGAATTCAAACTAACAAAGCCAGAAATGCCTAAAGTAAAACCCCATAGAACGTCCCCCTCGTTGGATATGACCCCGATGGTGGACTTGGCATTCCTGCTGGTGACATTTTTTATGCTCACCACCAAGTTTGCCCCCGAGGAAGTAGTTATGGTGGATACACCATCCTCTACCTCAGACCTCAAGTTGCCCGATACCAACCTCATTACTCTTTCGGTCGATAAAGACGGCAAAACATATTTTGCACTGGACAGCGAGCCTGCGAAGGTTTTGATGCTGGAAAAAGTAGGTGCTAAATATGGCATCTCCTTTACTCCCCAGCAAAAGAAGCGCTTCGGCCAAATGACCAGTTTTGGTGTACCCATTCAGCAGCTTGGTTCTCTGCTCGACCGCGACAAGGAAGAAGTGAAGAAAATTCAGCAGCCGGGTATCCCAACTGACTCCACGAACAATCAAATTATTGATTGGGTAATACAGGGAAGGGCTGCTAACCAACAGCTCTTCAGAAAGCCGGTTTATATCGCCATCAAAGGCGATAATAACGCGGATGTACCGACGGTTCGAAAGCTAATCAAGTACATGCAGGAGAAGGACATTAACCGCTTTAACTTGATTACTGATTTGGAGATGAAGCCCAAAACATTAGTTAGTAACTAACCGGCCGCAGCGAAATGTCAGAAATTCAACAACAAGCCGACTCCGGCGGAAAAGGCGGGAAGAAACGGGCCAAGAAAATGTCGACCAAAATCGACATGACTCCCATGGTTGATTTGGCCTTTCTTCTTCTTACCTTTTTCATGCTCACGACTACGTTCAATAAGCCGAACGTAATGCAGGTAACGATGCCGGTAAAACCAAAACCTGATGATCCGCCATCTGAAATTAAATCGTCTAATGCGATGACGGTAATTTTGGGTGAAGCTAACAAGGTATATTACTACGAAGGCCTATTGGCTGATGATGTAAAGCCTGAGTTGCAGGTTACTAATTATGGTGCTACCGGTGTTCGTAAAGTGTTACTTGATCGGATGCGTCGTAATCCGAATACTGTAGTGCTGATTAAGCCAGCACGAAAGTCAGTCTACAAGAACATGGTTGACATTCTGGATGAGATGAACATCACAAACCAGAAGAAATACGCGCTGGTGGATATTGCACCAGCCGACACTGTACTTATAAGCAAGTCAGGGCTATGATGGATAACACGCAATTGGCCCGTGCTTCCTTCGACGACATCGTCTTTGAAGGTCGCAATAAGGCCTACGGAGCCTTCGTACTCCGTCGCTTGTACAGCAAGCACCTAACCCGTGCTCTTCTCATTGGCATCGCCATCTTCGCGGTTCTGGTAAGCTTCCCTATCATTGCCCGCATGTTTGAGGGTAGCAGAGCAGAGGAAGACGCTAAAAATTTGAAGGTGAATGAGTTGATGGAAGCACCACCACTGGATAAAGCATTACCGCCGCCACCGCCGCCACCACCACCAGAGGCACCACCACCACCACCACCAAAGCTCTCCACGATTAAGTTTACGCCTCCCGTCATCAAAAAAGATGAAGAGGTAGTAAAGGAGGAAGAAATTCCGGATCAGGATGAGTTGAAGGACAAGGTGGTTGCTACCGTGACGGTAAAAGGTAACACCAACGAGGTGGACTTAAGCGGCTTGGAAGGTGATGGCAATGCAGCAGTAGCCGAAGTGGTAGACACGAAAGTGTATACCTATGTAGAGCAAATGCCGCAATTCCCTGGTGGTAATGATGCTATTGTTGGTGCTATTCAAAAAGCCATCAAATACCCGGCATTGGCACTGCGTAACCAAGTAGAGGGAAAGGTTTTCGTAAACTTTACCGTAAACCCACAAGGTGAGGTAACAGATGTGAAAATCACCAAAGGCATCGGGGCCGGCTGCGACGAGGAAACTGTTCGCGCCGTGAAAACCCTGCCAAGGTTCGCTCCCGGTAAGCAGAACGGCCGCGCAGTAAGCGTATCATTTACTGTTCCGGTAACCTTCGCTATTAAGTAATACTTTTGTTTCTCGAAGCTTAAAACCCCAAGCAGCCACTGTGTTGCTTGGGGTTTTTGTTTGCATAAATATCTTTGTCGGCATGCATACTAGTTGAAATATATAGAGCGTTGAGAGTTCGAAAGCCAGAGCAGAAGTGATGAGAAGTAGATAGTATATGGCTTGGGTAATGCGCGTTGCGGCCTCCTTTCACCTTTAAGCCCATACAACCCATGAAAACCCTCAATCTGCTCACCGCCACCCTCGACGACATCGTCTTCGATGGCCGCAACCAAGCGTATGGCGCCTATCTGCTGCGTCGGCTTTACAATCGGCACTTGGCTACGGCTCTGGCCGTTGCGCTGGCGCTATGCTTGGTGCTGTTTAGCATTCCCATGTTGGTGCAACGCCTCTCCCCAACTGTCGCCGATGCTGTTCTACCCACAGATCGAGGCATTATTGATCTTGAGCTTATTACGATTTTGCCCCCACACCCCCGGCAGTTATAGCGCCTCCGGTTGCACCACCCCCAACACGAGCGGTAGTGACAAAGGCAAATCCAGCTGATGTGATTTCGCGAGTGGTACCAGATGAGCTGGTCACAAAGCCCATCTCAATGCAAAAGGTTATCGGTGAGACAACCACGCCTGGGGCGGTTGTTGGTCCAGTCGCCATTCCAGGGAATAATACAGGCGTCATCACCGACATTTCAAGCGCAGGTACTGATTCGGGCAAGACGGGCGCGGGCGCAATTACGAAGCCCTTCCTAACGGCAGAAGTAATGCCTGACTTTGTGGGTGGCCCGGAGGCACTGCGCCGCTATATGCAGCGCAACCTGCGCTTCCCGAGCCAAGCGGCAAGCGCCGCAGTTTCTGGTCGGGTCTATATTTCCTTCACGGTAAATGCCGATGGCTCTATCTCTGATGTAGCCGTCATTAAAGGGCTAGGTTATGGTACGGACGAAGAGGCAATACGCGTGATAAGCAAAATGCCCCCCTGGTCGCCTGGCCGCCAAAACGACCATGCAGTTCCGGTGCGCTACACAATGCCTATTACCTTCCAGTACCAGTAAACCATTGCAGCAACAAACAGGCTGAAATCAGCAAGAAATGCAGCTTTCTTACCAGACAGAAAATCCAGGGGGCAAAATTGCGCCTCCTGGATTTTCTGTACTTGTCCGGCCTCAAAATATCCGGGATGATATATATTTTGGGCCGTGAGGCGAACAATCTACATACATTTATACGTTAAGGCACTAACTGACTACTTTTCCCCGTTGGATCACGCTTATGTTGAACCGCCAAACTACGGATGAACGCTTAGGAAAGCGTGGCGCTACTAATGTGATGCGCTACTTTTCGCTGTTTATGGCCTTAGCTTATATCAGCTTGGGCATCTTTCTTTGGTTTGCCTCACCAGAGGCTTTTTCGCTGTTGCCGACTGTACAACGCACGTTGGGGGGCGTTTTTGTCCTCTACGGAATTATTAGATTTATCCGCACCTATCAGCAACATTTCAAGAAATCCAATGACACTTCTGCGCGCTAATTGGCGAGCGGCCGGCGCTTTGCTTCTGCTCACCGGCTTACTCACCACAGGTTGCAACCAAGGAAATCCGGCTGACAGAGACACGCCTACGAGCGGCCGCCTCAATATCAGCGTGGATGAAACGTTTGAGCCTATCGTGCGGTCGCAGGTTGATACCTTTCAGAAACTCTACCAGTCGGCTACTGTCACGGCAGTTTATAAGCCAGAAGAAGCCGTCATGCAGGATTTGATGGCGGATAAGGTACGTGCCGTAGTTGTATCGCGGCAGCTGACCGATGCTGAAAAAGCAACCTTTAGGCAGCAAACCATCACTCCCCGCGTAACCAAGATTGCTACTGACGGCTTGGCTATCATTGTGCATCCTAGTAACCCTGACTCGCTGCTGACAATGACCCAGCTTCGGGCAATTTTCACTGGCCAAACCCAGAAATGGGCGCAAGTAAGCGGCAAAAAAGGATTGGGAGATATTAATGTAGTGTTCGATGCGAACCGCTCCAGCACTACCCGCTATGTTCAGGATTCGATAACGCAAGGAACGCCTTTAACGAAGCGCGTGTTCGCGGCAAAATCGAACCCGGAACTCCTTGATTACGTTGCTACGCATCCCGACGCAATCGGCGTAGTGGGAGCCAACTGGATAAGTGACCGTGACGATTCGTCGGTGCAGAGCTTTCTGCGTAAGGTGCGGGTAGTAGGCATTAGTGCCCTCGACAACCCAAAATCACCCGACGACTACGTGCAGCCGTATCAGGCATATCTGGCTCTCAAGACGTATCCTTTGCGCCGCGAGCTGTTTGTTATCAACCGCGAGGCGCGCACGGGATTAGGCAGCGGATTTGCCTCTTTTGTGGCTGGCACCAAAGGCCAGCTGATTATTCTGAAGTCGGGCCTGATGCCGGCCACCGGCCAAACCCGCATCGTAACGACTTCGACCAAGTAGATTTTAATTCTTTTACTCACCCTTCTCCACTAACCCTTTTGCTCATGAACTTCAAGCCCTGGAAGATTTCGTTCCTCGTTGCCTTGTCGGTTTCCGGCTCTGCCGCTTTCGCTCAGAGTGCGCAGACCGCCCAAAAGTCACTCGAACTGGAGCGCTATAATGAAGCCCGCGCAGCACTGCTCCGTCAAGGCCAATCGCCCGAGGCGATGTACGAGTTGGGCCGCCTGTATCAGATGCGGGAAATGCCTGATTCAGCTGCTTTTTACTTCAGCAAAATCACGCCTAATGCGGATTCCCCGATGTCATTGGTAGCCGCTGGTCGTGCTGCGCTGGCAAAGGGCAATGAAGCAGAGGCGGCAAATCAGTTTGACAAAGCCGTTAAAGCCACCAAGAAAAAGGAAGCTTTTGGCACTTTAAAAATGATTGCCCAAGCCTACGCTGAGTCCGACGTTAAAGACACCGGCAAGGCTATAGCCTATGTAAACGCTGCGCAAACGGCTAACAAAGGCAAAGATGATCTGGGGCTGATGATAGCCCGTGGCGACATTTATCAGAAGTCTGAGAATGGTGGTGGCGAAGCAATGGGCAGCTACGACCGGGCGTTGATAGTGGACCCGAATTCGGTAATAGCTAATTACCGTAAAGGCCAGTTGTATGTACGTTCGCGCAATTTCAACGAAGCTCGTACTTCTTTCGAGAAGGCAATCAGCCTTGACGCGAACTTCGCTCCTGCCTATCGTGACCTGGCTGAAATGTATTACTTCGCTAAGCAGTATGACTTAGCGCTTTCTACTTTTCAGAAGTACATGTCGATGGCGGAGAAGACGCCCAGCACGAACGCTAAATACGCCTCCTTCCTATACCTGACAGGTAAATATCCAGAGGCTCTGACTGAGATACAAAATGTATTGAAGAATGATCCGAATAACCTGACAATGAACCGTCTGCTGGCTTACTCTCTCTACGAGAACAAGCAGAACGACTTGGCATTGCCAGCGATGGATAAATACATGAAGATGGTTCCTGCCAACAAGATTATCCCCGAGGATAATGTGTACTACGGCAAAATGCTGATGGGTGCCGGCCGCACGGACGAAGGCGTTGCCATTATCGAGAAGGCTATTCAGTCTAACCCAGATAAGGCTGGTGATCTGCAGAATGACTTGGCGCAGGCTTACTTAGCTAAGAAAGATTATGCAAAGGCTATTGCCACCTATCAGGCTAAAATTGCCGCTCAAGGCGCTACCCCTGAACTAGCTGACCAAATCTATCTAGCCCGTGCTTATGAGCAGAACAAGCAGTTCGCAGAGGCTGATAAACTGTATAGCGCAGTAGCAACGGCGCGCCCTACGTACGTGCCGGTATACTTGATGCGTGCTCGCGCTAACTTCGGCTTGGACCCTGAATCCAAGCAAGGTACCGCTAAGCCTCACTATGAGAAGTTCATTGAGGTAGCTAAAGCGAACGATCCTACTAAATACAAAGATGGATTAGTCGAGGCTAATAAGTATCTAGGTTACTACTACTATCAGAAAGGCGAAAAGTCTACTTCGCTCCCTTACTGGCAGGCAGTAATTGTCCTTGATCCAGCTGATGCGCAGGCTAAAACTGCCATTGACGAGATTACGAAGCGTAAGAAGTAGTTCGCTGTAATAGCTTAACGAAAAAGCCCCCCAGCGTATGCTGGGGGCTTTTTTATGTTTGCTAGTACTGCTTAGTTCATGCTAATTCATCAGAAGCATACTTTTCCCATTTCTCCAAGACAGCCGTAAAGTCTGGGGGCAAATCTGACTCGAAGTGTAAATGCTGACCTGTGTCGGGGTGCTCAAAGCCCAAAGATTTGGCGTGCAGCGCTTGCCGAGGCATTAGTGCGAAGGCTTTCTCAACGAAGGCCTTGTAGGCGCCCGTACGCTGCCCATATAGTATTTTATCACCGCCATAAGTAGCATCTGAGAACAGCGGGTGGCCAATGTGCTTCATATGTACCCGAATCTGGTGTGTTCGGCCCGTTTCGAGGTTGCACTGCAAAAGCGCAACGTGCCGGAACGTTTTGAGCACCTTGTAATGCGTGACCGCCGGCTTTCCCTGCTCGCCGTTGGGGAATACGGCTTGTACCTTCCGGTCTTTGACGCTACGGCCTACGTGGCCCCGTATCGTACCTTCCATCTCCTTCGGGACCCCCCAGACCAGCGCCAGGTACGAGCGCTCGATAGTATGGTGAAAGAACTGTTGCGAGAGGTGCGTCATCGCCCACTCCGACTTTCCTATCACCAGCAAGCCCGACGTGTCCTTATCAATGCGATGCACCAGACCCGGCCGTATTTCGCCGTTGCGGCCAGTAGGCAAGTTCTGCAGATGGTGCGCCAGTCCATTTACCAGCGTGCCCTGCCAATTACCAAAAGCCGGATGCACAACCAGCCCAGCGGGCTTATTCACGAGTAACAGAGCCGAATCCTCGTAAGGAATATCCAGCTCCATGGGCTCGGGCATAACCTTAAACTCGCGGGGCGGCTCCGGCAGCGTAATAGTGATAATATCGTGCGGCTTGATCCGGTAGCTGGCCTTCACCACTTTTTCATTCACCTGCACCGCTTCGGCCAGAATGGCATTCTGAATCTTGGTGCGGGAAGTATGCGAAAGCCGATGCAGCAGAAACTTGTCTAAGCGCAGCATCTCCTGCCCCCGATCTACCTGAATACGGTGGTGTTCATACATCTCATCCCCACCTTCGCTGATATCCTCGTCAGGCAGATCATCGGGGGGCAAATTTTCAGTAAGCATAAGCGAATAGAATGCTGATGATAACAAGTTCTCGAAAACAAGAAAGCCGGAACATCATGTTCCGGCTTTCTTGATAGGTAGCATAAGAAAGGCTTACTTCTTCTTGCCTTTTTTGGCTGTATTGTTAGCTGGCGTAGCGGCTGGCGCAGCTGGCGTAGTCTTAGCCGGAGCAGCAGCAGCGGCCTGAGCAGCACCTGGCGTTACGCCCATTTTCTTAAGGATCATATCGGAGATGTCGCCTTCTTTAGGGCCGTGCAACAGTACTGGGCTGGCACCATCCGAATTCAACACGTACGTGTAGCCGTTTTCGGTGGCTACGGCATCAATCGTCTTTTGCAGTTTATCCAAAGCTGGCTTCAGCAGCGTCTGTTGCTTCTGCTGGAGTGAGTTGTCGGCGCTACGCTGAAACTCCTGAATAGAGCCCTGCAGACCCGTTAATTCTTTCTCCTTATCGGCGCGCACAACTTCAGTCATAGCACTAGCTCCTTTCTGATATGCCTCAGCCTTCGTCTGATAATCGGCAATCTTGCTCTTTAGCTGAGCTTCCAACTGAGAGCTGTATGCTTTCAGATCTGACTCAATCTGCTTGCTTTCGGGCATCTGGCTAAGCACATAGTCCACGCTAGTGTATCCGATCTTTAGCGGAGCCTGAGCTAGGGCAGTCGTAGCGGTTGTGAAAGTAAGGGCGGCCGCGGCCAAAGCAAAGCGGATTTTGTTCATCGTGGTCATTAAAAGGAAAGTTGCAAGTTAAAAAGTCAAAGTTAGTTTTTTCGTTTTACCGGCTGAGCTGGCTGCCGAGTGCGCGGTGCCGGACGAGTTGTTGTTGGTGCATCAGTAGCCTCAGCGTCTGCCCCATCGGTGGGCGTAGCAGGCGTTTCTACCGTTTGTACTGAGCCCTTTGTACCAGGCTGGTTTTTCTCCTCAGAAGCCAAACCCATTTCCTCCAGTACAAATTCAGTATAGTCATGGACCGGATTGGTGTAAAGCATAGTCAGATCACCAGCCTTATCAAACACAATCGCCAGCTGCTTCTTTTTAGCTACCCGTTCGATAGCTTCAAACACTTGATCCTGAACAGGTTTAGTTAATTCCTGGCGCTTTTTGAATAGCTGCCCTTCGAAGCCAAAAATCTTATTCTGATACGCTTTAATCTCCTGTTCCTTTTTCAGAATCTCATCCTGCCGCTTCTTCTTGGCAGCTTCTGTTAGCAACACCTCTTCCGCCTGATAAGTGCGATATAGCTTATCAAGATCCTTCTTTTGGTTCTCGATATCTTTTTGCCAGTTGCCAGACAGCGTATTTAACTCCTGCTGAGCAGCCGCATAAGCCGGCAATTTGCCCATCACAAATTCGGAATCTACATACCCGAATTTTTGCGCTTGAGAAGCAGGAGCCGTTAGCAATCCTGCTAGTACAATGACAAGAGAAGAAAGTAGCTTTTTCATGGCAACGACTTTAAGAACCTAGCTAACTATGATGAATTAGCGAATCTGCTGGCCGATAATAAAATGGAAAATACCTTCCTTTTTAGTCTGGCCAGGTACCGTATCCAGCGGCAGACCGTAGTCGAAACCGAGCAAGCCAAATGCCGACATAAATATGCGGGCACCTACTCCTACCGAGCGATAAAGCTTATAAGGATTGTAGTCGGTATACTGATCGAAAGCATTACCGGCTTCCGCAAAACTCAAGACATAAACAGTAGCTGCGGGGTTGAGCGATACTGGATAACGCAGCTCCATTACGTATTTATTGTAAGCCACGCCCCCGCTGGATGACTGCCGGGCTGTCGGAATGGCAGTCGCGTCGCCGGGGTCACCATAGCCTCGCAAACCAATAAACTCGGTACCAATCAAGAAGTTGGATGCTCCGCCAAATCCCAATCCAGCGCCACCCATCTTGAATCGCTCGAAAGGTCCTATCTGCCGGTCGGAGTAAGAGCCAATATAGCCGAAGTGTGCTCGTGAGTTTAATACTAGCTTGCCCACAATAGGTGTGAACCATGAAGCATCAAACATCCACTTATGAAACTCAACCCATTCATTCACAGAAGGATGTGCACCCTTAAACACCGAATAAGGAGGAGTCAAGTTCAAGCTAAGCGATAGTGACGAACCACGGCGAGTGTAGGTCGGATTGTCGATGCTATTACGTGACAGGGTTGTATTAAGCGTGATATTATTTGCGATACCGGTGCCATTAGGGAAAAAATCTGTTCCAAAAGCCTGATATTGGTTTAGATCATATCGGCTAACTGATAGCGAGTTAGTCAGCGTGAAGTAGTCATCAGGGAACCGCAGCTGGCGGCCTAAGCCAAGAGAAGCACTATTAACTTTAATATATCGGTCAGTGCTAGCGTCCAGGGCCTGCCCTGCACGCTGAATGCTTTTGTTCAAACTAAAAGTCAGCGAGTTACGCTTGCGTCCTCCCAACCAAGGCTCCGTGAAGGAAAAAGAATAAGCTTGATACTGTAATCCATTGGCCTGAATATTCAAAGCCAATCGCTGGCCATCACCGGCTGGTACTGGCTTCCAGTTACTAAAATCCCCTGCTTTACGCAGCGAAAAGTTATTGAAAACCAATCCTACCGTACCAATGAAGCCAGCAAAGCCACCCCAGCCGCCCGAAAGCGTAATCTGGTCAGAAGGCTTTTCCACTACCGTGTAGTTAATATCTACCGTGCCTTCAGCGGGATTAGGCACCGGGTTAATGCCTACTTTTTCCGGGTCAAAATAGCCTAGCGTAGATATCTCCCGCTGCGAGCGAATCAACAGCTCCCGATTGAATTTGTCGCCCGGTAGCGTACGCAGTTCGCGGCGCAGTACATGGTCGCTGGTTTTGGTGTTGCCGGCAATGTTCACCTCTTTGATACGAGCCTGAACACCTTCGCTTATTCGCATCTCTAAGTCAATAGAGTCGCCCTCAATTTTGGTTTCTACCGCATCAATATTGAAAAACAGGTAGCCGTCATTCATGTAGAGCGACTGCACATCTTGGCCCGTAGGGTTGTAGCTGATGCGCTTTTCGAGCTCCTCCTTATTGTAAACGCTGCCCTTCTTAATACCTAGCACGGAAGCCAGTGTCTTATCATCATACAGATAATTGCCGTTCCAGGTGATATTACGGAAGTAATACTTTGGTCCTTCGTCTACTGTAATTCGCAAAGCTAGGCCGTCTTCCTGACGGATGAGAGTATCCGAAACGATAACCGCGTCCCGGTAGCCTTCCGCATTATAGAATTCCAACAGCTTCAGCTTATCTTCTTCGTATTCAGCGCGCTGGAATTTTCCTGCAGTAAGCAGCTTATACGACTTTTTAGCTTTTGTTTTCTTCAGCTTCTTTTGGAGCTTTCCATCAGAAAAGGCCTCATTGCCTTCAAATGCGATATCGCGAATACGAATTTTATCGCCTTTATCTACTTTAATTCTTAGTACCACACTATTCGACAAGCTCGAATCAGGCACTTGAGTAATATTTACTTTGGCGTCCAAGAAACCCTTGTTTGTATAGAATTTACGCACTTGGGTGCGGGTATTATTCAACAAGGCATCCGTAACCACCTTACCCCGAATAAGCTTAATTTTATCGCGTAGCTCATCGCCTTGGCCCTTACTGATACCCACAAAATCAAACTTGGATAGGCGAGGACGCTCACTCAGGAAGAAATCGAGGAAAACGCGCTGCCCGTCTATGCGGGTAATAGACACGCTCACATCACCGAGGATGCCCTGCTCCCATAAGCGGCGAATCGCTTTCCCAATATCCTCTCCTGGAATTGTTACAGGGTCGCCGACCCTCAAGCCTGTTATTCCAATCAGCGTGTTTGCATCCAGATAGCGTGCCCCACTGATAGTAATGCCCCCCAGCTCATAGCGCTGAGGCTCGGCAGGTGCTGATGCAGGCGTTTGGGCCCGCAACTGTTCAACACCAACTATTCCAAGCGCCAAGACGAGGGCTAACAGCCTGATAAATTTATTAAGAGAAGCAATCATTCTAAATACTTACGAAACGGTTAGTTGCTCACTGGTTTTGCCAAAACGGCGCTCGCGGCGCTGATAGGACTGAATGGCATCGTAGAAGTGTTCGCGCCGAAAGTCAGGCCACAACAAATCGGTGATATAAAGTTCAGTATAAGCCAGTTGCCAAAGCAAAAAGTTACTGATACGCTGCTCTCCGCTCGTCCGAATAAGCAGCTCGGGGTCAGGAATGCCCCCCGTAGCAAGGTATTGGGCTATCGTGGCCTCGTTTACAGCGGCGGGCTCCAGTCGGCCCGCGGCCACCTCTTCGCTAATGCGGCGCATGGCCTGAGTCAGGTCCCAGCGCCCGCTGTAGCTTAAAGCCAGTACCAACGTCATACGGGTGCCAGCGCGGGTCAATTCCTTCGCTTCAGCTAGTTCCCGCTGGCAGGATGCTGGCAGACTATCAATCTGCCCAATAGATTCCAGTCGAATACCATTTTTGAGTAGAGTTGGTGTTTCTTGGCGAATAGTATGTACTAGTAGCTGCATCAAGGCTGTCACCTCATAAGCTGGCCGAGCCCAGTTTTCAGTCGAAAACGCATAGAGCGTCAGGTATGCGATACCTAGCTCGGCGGCCGCTTCTACAGTATCCCGCACAGCCGTAATGGCACTTTGGTGACCAAAAATGCGTAGGCCGCCCTTTTGCTTAGCCCAGCGGCCATTACCATCCATGATGACGGCTACGTGGGCAGGTAAATTCTGAGAGTCAACTTCGGACCGAGAGGCCATTGCTATTTTTTGCGTAAAGAGGCTGCAAGTTACGCAAATGGTTGCATTTGCCTTCCGTCTGAATGAGCACTACGCCTCTGCGCTTTAGTCGGGGCAATAAATTTTATAAAACGTATAGGATACGCTTACGCCATTATAGAAGTACCAGTCATTGGTATGACGATTCGCAATAAACGCGTTCTCGTCGCTTAAATGATCTAATTCGTCCGTAAACGTTTTGCGTGCTCCAGCTTCCAGCCCCAGGTTCCAACGAGGAGATAATGCATACTTTACTCCTGCCCCCACCGGAATGGCAACACCCAGCATAGCTCCGCTGGTGTTTGGAATATTAAATCCTTGGCCCTCAAAAGTTGTTTTCGTGTTGGCGTAAAATCCAGCAATCCCAATGAACACATAAGGCGTGAAGTGGATCTTATCCTTGCGATTATGGTAATTAAAAAAGTTGTATTCCACTATGCCCGACACCTCAGCCAACCCACCCTTCATGGTAGCTTGGCGATAACTATTCAACGGCGCAGTCGCATCGTTTACGCCCTGTACATTCTCGTCGTTGGCCTGGAGCATACCACCTGTAAATGCCCCCCGCAGCGTAATAGGCACGGAAATATCTTTTCGATAAAAAATAGTCAGAGCTGGCCTATTGTTTTCAAATTGATAGTTAGTCGAGAGTTCGCCTTTATAATTCAATCCCCCAATACCAACACCTAACTCGCTGGTGTTTTGAGCCTTGACAGAATAGGCAAAAAAAACACTCCCTACTTGCACAAAGCAAGTAAGGAGTGTTACGCGGAGAATCGAATGCAACATCAGACTGACTCTTAAGTGGAATAGACAGCCAGATATTATTAGCTATCGGAATTTAGGGCTCTTCACGCGTGGCTGAAGAACATAGTTGAGCGTGATACCAGTAACGATGTACCAGTCGTCTTCATTGCGCTTGCCACGCATTTCACCAGGATTATTGAATTGAGCAAACTCACCATCGGTGCGGAGGGTAATATTACGACCGAAATACCGGGCAGCCTCGCTATTTAGGTCAGTGGCAGCAGCAAAGTTACCGCTTACATCGTCTATGTAGTCAGTAAATGTTTTGCGCCAGCCTATTTCCAAGCCAATATCAAAGTCCTTATTGATTTTGTAGCGAATACCACCACCAAATGGAATGGAGATCTGGGTTTTGCTATAGCCCTTCGCTTGGCCTTCTGTCTTCAGCGATTGAAGCTCTACATAGTCACCAGGAGTTAAACCCGATGTTGCGCCGTTGTCTTTTACCAAACCTTTAGGATTATGATAGAAGGCAGCAACACCAGCAAACACATACGGCACAAAATCAGGACGCTTCACGTAGGTGTTGCGGTTTTCAATCAGATCGAAAACACCGATGGCCGACAATTCAACTATATCATTGCGGAAAGCGAAGTTACGGTTGTAACGATACTTAGCATCCGAATCATTCTGATCAGCAGCTTTCGTGTCGTCGCCGGTAATACGGCCGTACGACAGACCGGCCCGACCAGATATCCGGGGGGCAAAACGGCGCGTAAAAGTTAAACCGATGTTAGGCCGCGTAGCTGCGAAACGGAAGCTAGGAACACTAGCCTTCGGCACGATATCACCGAAATAGTTCATAGCGTTCAGGCTTACCCCTACGGAATTGTACTGTTTCCGTTTGTTAAACTGCTGAGCGCTTGCCTCATTGGCTACCAGTGCAAGCACGAGCAACACAGCTAAGGTGTGGGTAAAGAAATGCTTCATAATCAAGCCGGGGTTAGAAATATCGGATTTTGAGAAAGCGGATTAGCCAATAGGCACAATAGCAGTCAGCGACAAAAGTAGGGGTTGTAATGAACTTTAAAAACAAATATTATAAATAGCTTTTCACTTATACGGGCGTACCGGTAGGGTTACGCCGATCCAGACCCCAGTTTAACTTACTGCGCAAGGTGGTCAGAAAATTAACGTGATTCAATTTTACCAGCCGCGCCCCGAAAGCTTCACGCCGCACGGCAATCTGTACATTGGCCTCCACCGGCACCGAGCGAGAATCGAGCGAAAGCAGGAAATTATTGCTCCTACCTTCTATTTCGAAGGAAATCACGCTACGATCTGACACTATAAGGGGGCGCACATTTAAGTTGTGCGGGCATACGGGCGCAATAATGAAATTGTTGGTTTGCGGCAACATTACGGGCCCCCCGCAGCTCAAAGAATAGCCGGTAGAGCCTGTTGGGGTAGCCACAATCAGACCGTCTGCCCAATAAGAATTTAAATATTCGCCGTCAATATAGGTATGCACCACAATCATGGACGAAGTGTCACGCTTGAGAATAGAGAATTCGTTGAGGCCAAAATTGACTTTCCCGAAAACATCGGGATCTGTTTCTACGCGAATCAAACTTCGTTCCTCGATTACGAAATGACCTTTATATAAGGCATCCATAGCTTGCGCTATCCGCTCAGGGGTAATAGTAGCCAGGAATCCAAGCCGACCAGTATTGATACCTAGGATTGGGATTTGCAGGCTTCCTACATAGGTAACTGTGTCTAACAGAGTGCCATCGCCACCGATACTAAGGATAAATTGTACGCCTCGCAAAGAGTCATCACGCTGAAAAACCGTGATGTCGTCGGGCAAGCGAATTTTAGAAGAGAGTGAGGTGTGAAACGACCCAGCAATAAGAATTTCAGTCTGACGAGCTACCAGATCATCCAGCAACGCCTGAACGAAAGGCAAGGTAGAATCGTCGAGAGGCTTACCAATTATGGCGATTTTCATAACAGAAGAGTAACCTGCGGCAAACCGTCGGGATAGAGTTTAGATAGGAAAATCGGTGCGAAAGAAAAACCCGCTTTCCCCTCGGCCATTGCGGGTGTACTCCACCGTTAGTACCCGGTCGTAGTAGGTGACGAAGTGCAAACCTACTCCCGCTGCCCCTAATAATTGATTCGGCAATCTGTTATCGGGAATAGTTGTACGGGCCAGCACATACCCAGCATCGGTAAAGGTATTCAAATAAATAACCAAGGGTAAGCTGTTTATCTTAGAGTTAGTGATACCCTGCAGCTTGATTTTGCCGGCATCGAAAAGGCGATAAGACACACTTTGCCGCGCTAATCCATAATGCCGACCGTCCACGACATAGGCATCGTAGCCCCGCACATGGGCATCGTAGCCAAGGGCTCGATTATCGGCGTAGCCGACACGCTGAGCAAGCCGTAGCTGGCCCTGCAAATTGAAGTTGTAGTAAAAATTGCCCCCCAGCGCGAAATATTGCGCATAGCGACCTAAAAGCGTGGTAAAATCAGCGTTACCGGACGTCAGGAAAATGCGATGTGATAATGCCACCTGGGCAAACCGGCCAGTAAGGGGGTAAGCAAATGTATTGCGCTGATTCAAGGTACTGGTGAGTCTAAGCTCCAAATATTCACGCTGCGAACCGCTGAGAAAATACACAGGGTTGAGCTCAACAACAGAATCAGAGACCTGCTCTTTGTAATAAGCCACATCCAAGGCAGAGAAACGCTGCACGGATTGGCGCCAGCGTAGACCCAATGAGCCATACTGGCGCATAAGCGGAAACCCATCTTCGGGACGAAACGTGACGAGCCGGTCGCGAAGGGTAGCATAGTCGAGGGCGCGGGTGCGGGCATACGAGACGCCCGCGCCGAAGCCGATGCGGCGGCGCGGACCATAACCAGGCGCTTCGTAGAACAACTCGTAGCGGCGGTTGAAGCCTAGTTGCACATTGGCGCGCACTTCCTCATTGCGGCCCCGGAAGTTTTTGCGCACCATGTACAGCCCGTAGTTGACCCGGCGCCAGCGGTCGGGGCGGTCAAGCCAGGCGTTAAAATTGCGCTCGGCGAACGAAAGCGTCGGAATAGGAAAGGTGTACCACCGTTCCTGCACCGCAAACAGCACCGTTATTTCGCCATCGCGACAAACCGTTTGCTGAATGACGCTGTGGAACAGCCGCAGGTTGAATAGCCGTAGGCGGTTACTTTCCAGTCGAGTGGCCAACGTAGCAGCGTTTAGCGTATCACCTTCGTGAAAGTCCAACTCAGCGCGCAACACCACTTCCTTAGTAACCTCGTTGCCCGCAAATAAGATAGTGCCCACGCGCACTACAGCGTACTGCGGACATTGTGCTTGCAGCAAACTATCAATGGGGGCGCGTACTACGGAATTAGGGACCGGTCTGGGGGGCAAAATGCTGCTGCCCAGCAGTAAGGAAAGTAAACAGGCGAGCAGACTCAAGCAGGTAACAGTAAAAATGGAGAATCGGGCGGAGCGCAATTCTCGTTCCGCAACGCTAAGAATAGCTTTGAGCTTGCGGCAGCCGGCTGTTGAGCTATCATTCTCTGCTAATACAACTCTCTTTTCTTCAAAGAGTTATCGCTGCCAAATAAGTAGTCAGCGCTTAAAGGCTTAAGTACTTCAGGAGAGCATCGAAGCGGTCCTGCTCGCCCTCGCTTACATCGGTAGCGCCACTAAACTGAGCGGTGATAACGTATCCAAACCGTTCTAGTGTAGCCACAATACGGGTAAGTGAGGGCGTATTGAGCTTCAGCGTCAGCCGGATTTTATACGGGTCGCTTTCATCCTGTGCAACGTGGGCGCTTAGAATTTTAGCGTTATTTTCCTCTACGTACCGGCTGATTTGGGTGAGGGAATAATCGCGCTCCTCCATCGAAAGCACTAAAATACCTCCCTGCCCCACGGCGATGGGCATTTGGCCAAGCGCGGCCAGCGTATCACCTACCGTCACTACACCCATGTATTCGCGCTGCTCGTCGAGGACGGGCACAAGCTGAATTTTATTCTGGATAGCTATTTCCATGATATTATAGAAATGTTGATCGTGCTGCACATGCACGTCGGCGTAGCCCAGCGTTAGTTGGCTGAGCAACTCCTCCGTCTGGTCGTAGTCCAGCAGATCAGATTCGGTAATAAGACCACGGTACTGGCGGTTATCAACGACGGGTAGCTGCCCTACGTGAAACTCTTCCAGCCATTTGGTAGCCTTCCCAGTCGAGTCCGTCACCTGTAGCGCCGGAATCATATGGTTGAGCAATTCTTCGGCAAGCATAAAATGCATGTGTAGGCTGAGAAACGGAAGTAAACGTGGATAAGCTACGAACCAAACGGCAAACAAGCGCCGAGGAGCAAACTTTGTTTAGTTGAGCTGGCTCCGGGTTGCAAACAGAAAAGCGGTTTGCCTTCTATGATACGGAGCTAACGACCGACTGGCGCTTGGTACTATGCAGAAACTGACGGAGCCGGGCATTGAAGGCCACGGGGCGCTCCATCATGGGCGCGTGACAACAGTGGTCCAGAAAATGCAGCTCGGAGCCAGCAATGAGGCGGTGAAACTCGTGGGCTACTATCGGGGGAGTAATGGTGTCGTTCAGGCCCCAGACCAAAAGGGTTGGCACCTGAACACGGCCCAGGTCTTTGGCTAAATTATGGCGCTGAGCTGAGCGCGCTATATTAATGATACGCAGCACCTTGATGTTCGAGTTTGTGACATCGAACACCTCATCTACCAAGTCTTTGGTCGCTAACGAAGGGTCGTAGAAGGTATAGGCCACGCGCTGCTGCACGAAGCCATAGTTGCCCCGCTTCGGAAAGGAGCTGCCCATCGAGTCTTCAAACAGACCACTACTACCCGTGAGCACCAGGCGCTGCACCTGCTGTGGATTGTGCAGGGTATACACCAGCGCTACGTGCCCGCCCAATGAGTTGCCAAGCAAGGTAAAGGGCTGGTCTAAAGCCATTTCGGATACAAATTCCTCTACATATCCTACTAAGCCAGGAACGCCGGCTTTGGTCAGAGGCATTTCATAAATCGGTAGCATCGGAATGATGACGCGGTAGTCGCGCGCGAAATCACTTATGACGTCCTGCCAGTTGCTCAGGGCGCCAAACAAGCCGTGCAGGAGCAGGAGCACCTCGCCGGTGCCTTCCTCCACGTACTGAAATCCGTTCTTTTCCTTAATCTGCAATTCCATCGTCTCAGCTTCTCAGCGGGCCGACGCCGGCGCGGCGGGTGCCGACCGAGCGTCCTTTGCAATGATACAACACTTGACCCAATTGCCGAGCAACGCCAGACCATGACTCGTCAGTAGCGCTTCGGGGTGAAACTGTACGCCGTAGAGCGGCAAAGAGTGGTGACGCAAAGCCATTATCTCCTGATATTCATCCGTAGTTCGGGCCAACGGCACCAGCGTTTCGGGTAAATCATTGATTACTAAGGAGTGGTAACGGGTGACAATCAGCCTGGGGGGCAAATTTTCAAATAAGGGCTCTTGGGGGGCAATTTCGATTTCTGAAACCTTACCGTGCATGGGCCGCACGGCGCGCTGGAGCTTAGCCCCAAAAAATTCACCCAGCGCCTGATGTCCCAGGCATACGCCCAGCATCGGTACCCGCTGATGATACGCTTGCAGTACTTCGGGCATCACGCCTGCTCTGGCCGGTGTGCCGGGCCCCGGCGACAACACGATTCCATCGAAGTCAAGCGCCTCGATGGCCACCAAGGGCACATCGTTGCGCACAACCTGCACCTGCACCTGCAACTGCTGAAAGTAGTCCAGCAGGTTATAGGTAAAGGAATCGAAGTTATCGAGCAGAAGAAGCCGCACCGGGTAAGTGAGTGAATGAGTGAATGGGCGAATGAGTGAATGATCAGCCACTCACCCATTCACTCATTAATTAAAATACCGCCCGCAAACGGGTCAACAGAGTACTGGCAAATGGTAGTACAAGACCCACCATCTCCAAGGCTACTGGAGTGGCCTGACGTACAACGGGCAACACCTGCGAGTCGCCGGTCAGGGCGGGCGAGAGCAGATGTACGCCAGCTAAGCCTAAGCCGTGCAGGAGCAGACTTAAGCCCAGTATCCACTTTAAGGCTCCGGCCGCGCCGCCCAGCAAGTTGTCGAGCAGGCCGAGCGGAGTGAGATGCACGGCACTTTTCACGAAGCTGCCCAATAGATGAACTCCCCACCCAATCAAAGCAAACACCAGCAGGAATGACACGATGGGGAGCAGGCCGAAAGCCTCGCCCGCATAATGCCGCACCAGCGGAATCGCATCATTGAGCAGGCTCAGTCCGCCTACTACGCCCAGAACGAAGGCTAGTAGCGACGCGACTTCCAGCACCAAGCCCCGCCGAAACCCCTTCACTGCACCCACGCCCACCACCAAAAGCAGAAAGAGGTCGAAACCAGACATCTGTGGAACAGCTAAAAAGCAGGAAGTAAGCAACTGGAAACGGGTCTTAACAACTTTTAAGCTGCTCCCTACCTAAAAACTACGCGTTTGTGTTATTCAATAGATGATTTACAACCTGCGAAATCATACGGCCATCAGCTTGGCCACCCAGCTCGCGAGCTGCAACACCCATTACCTTGCCCAGATCGGAGGGGCCGGTAGCACCTACTCGCTGGATAATATCGACGAGGCGCTCCACCACATCAGCTTCGGAGAGTTGCTGCGGCAGGTATTCTTCGATGATAGTCAGCTCGGCCAGCTCAATTTCTTCGAGGTCGGAGCGGAACTGCTTCTGGTAGGTTTCGGCGGCTTCGCGGCGCTGCTTGGCCTGCTTGGTGAGCAGCTTGATTTCGGCATCGGGCGTGAGGGCCGCGCCGTGGGCACCTTCAGCCGTTTCGGCCAGCAGGATCTGCGATTTGATGCTGCGCAAAGCCGTAAGGCGTACTTTATCTTTGGCAAGCATTGCCTGCTTAATAGCGGCGTCGATGGTTTCTTTCAGGGCCATAGTAAGAGGATTTTAGGGTGCAAGATTACGGCTTTCCACGGTAAGGAAAGCGTCATTGTATCTAGCTGATGTCGTCTTCAGGGAGCAAGTTTTGGATAAGCTCGGCGGGTGCATCTACGTACAACGCCACGCTATGCACGGTACGCCGGATGCCGTAGAGCCCGGCTACCGTTACGGGCTCCCTGAAAGTGATTAACAAATTGGGAACAGTAATAAGCTGTTTGGCGGCGTTCAACACTTCTGAGCTGGCAGCTGGAACATCAGAAATGCGTTGGACTGAAGCCACGTTTTGGCGCGACGCACGCACTCGCCATATAAACCCAACCCGAATCAGTAAATCGTCGGGAGTGAGCAGAGTTGGACGTAGCCGCACGGCATTCAGGTGAGCCAACAGAAATAGCAGCGTATACATATCGAGCACTAATAAGAACCCGGCTATGCTTGGGTTCCAGGGCTGCACAAGCAAATGCACAGCTGCGGTTTCTATTGCCGACAATAAGCAAGCAGTTGCTATAAGGGCGCCAAAGCCGGAGTCACGATGGCTGCTGAAAGCGCTTTGCCCAACCTGGTATTCCACTTTTGCCCCCCAGCCCAGCACTGCATAGCGGAATAAGGCCACTTCAGATACCAGCGGACTAAATGACTTGCCCAGCGTAGCAGTGATGGCCGTCGTAAGGTTTTCCAGGAAGTCGGCACTTTTCTCGGTCGCCACTTGGTACACTCGCGCGATGCGGCGCAGCTTGGTAAAAGCTAGTACGACAAGTAGGGCTTCGGCCAGCACGATGCCGTGGCTAGCCCAGTTCAGGTACTGCTGGTGCGCTTTTGGGATCAATACGTAGCTCAGGGCCAGCGCGCCGCCAAAAGCCGCGACCAGCGTAATAACAGGTAAGCGGTAGCGTCGTATTACCTGCCAATAGAACAGGGCTGGAATACCTACCACCAAATCGAGGGTAACGGCGGCGGGCAGCGCGGCCTGGGTTTCAAAGGCAGGCAAAAGCACCACTAGCCGCTCGATCAGCAGCAGCGTCGCTGCCAAGCTGAGAAACAATAGGGCCGGGCGATAATTAAAGGAAGAGGCTAGCGTCACGGAAGTCGAAGTTGGTAAGCATGCGGTGCGGCGTTCTTATCTTTGATAGCTTGCTAAAAATAGCCTCAGCAATAGTCTAAATAGTATGACCAAGCTTAGTGTAAACATAAACAAAATCGCTACTCTGCGGAATGCCCGCGGCCACAACCGCCCCGATCTGCTGCAAGTGGCCCGCGATTGTGAGCGGTTCGGGGCACAGGGCATCACGGTGCACCCGCGGCCCGATGAGCGCCACATTCGCTACCAGGACGTGCGCGACCTGAAACGGATTGTGACCACTGAGCTGAACGTGGAAGGCAACCCAACCCCTGATTTCATCAATCTGGTGCGGGAAGTGCGTCCCGAACAGGTGACGCTCGTGCCCGACGCGCCCGATGCTGTTACCTCCAATGCAGGCTGGGATACCATTGAGCATCAGATTTATCTGCTGGGCGTTGTGACGGAGCTAAAGGCGCTGGGGTGCCGGGTGTCTATTTTTCTCGACCCTAATCCAGCGATGGTGAAGGCTGCCGTAGGCACCGGCACCGACCGTATTGAACTGTATACAGAGGCTTACGCGCAGCAGTATCGCACCAACCCGGCCGCTGCTATTGCGCCTTACCGCACGACGGCTATTCTGGCCCAGGAGCTTGGAATCGGCTTGAATGCTGGCCACGATTTAGACCTGGACAACTTGGCTTACTTAAAGCAGAACCTACCCGGCCTGGAAGAAGTAAGCATTGGACACGCGCTGATATGTGATGCGCTCTATTTCGGGTTGGAAAACACAATTCAGCTGTACCGGCGGCAGTTGCAGTAACACCAAGTTTCAGCTTGGCTGCCCAGTCGTGCCATAAGCCGACTTTATGCTATCCGTCATTCAACGATTTACCAAGCTGGAGCTTGGTGTTACATTCATCTATGCCCCGTCTCTCTCTCTCCGATTTTCTGCAAGGTCCGCCTGACGCGCCCATTCTGGATGTGCGGGCGCCGGTAGAATATGCCCACGGCCACATTCCGGGGGCCGTGAGCTTGCCGCTGTTTACGGATGAGGAGCGGGCACGCATTGGTACCGCCTACAAGCAGATCAGTCAGGAGAAAGCCATTCACATCGGGCTGGATTTCTTTGGGCCGAAGATGAGCCAGATGGTGAAGCTGGCCCAGAAAATTGCCCCCCAGAAGGAGGTACGTCTGCATTGCTGGCGGGGCGGCATGCGCAGCGGCGCCGTGCTGTGGCTGCTGGAGCTGGCTGGCTTTAAAGTGCATTTGCTGGATAAAGGCTACAAAGACTACCGCCGCTGGGCGCTGGCTCAATTTACCCAGCCGCGCCCCTTACTCGTGCTTGGCGGCCTGACGGGCAGCGGCAAAACCGATGTCCTGCACGAGTTAGCCCGTCAGGGTGAGCCCACTATTGACCTGGAAGGCCTAGCCAGTCACAAAGGCTCATCGTTTGGCAGCATAGGGTTGCCCGCCCAGCCTACAGCCGAGCAATTCGAGAATGAGCTAGCCTTTGCGCTGGCAGATTTGCCCCCCAGCGCCGTACCGTGGTTCGAAGACGAGAGCCTGGCCATCGGCCGCGTGACGATTCCGAAGCCGCTTTTCGAGCAGATGCGCGTCGCGCCGCTCATCGTCCTCGACATTCCGCGGGCGGTGCGCACCAGCAAGCTAGCTGCTGAGTATGGCCGCGAAGACCCCGCCGAGCTGGCCGGGGCCATTCAGCGCATCAGCAAGCGCCTGGGCGGTCTGGCGACGAAGGAAGCGTTGGCGGCCATCGAAGTGGGCGACATGGAGAAAATGGTGGACCTCGCCCTCGATTACTATGACAAAACCTACGGCCACGGGTTAAACACCAAAATCAACAGCACTATCGTGCGCGTTCCGTCTGACACCTGCGACCCGGTAGTAAATGCGGAGTTGGTGCGGGCCGCGGCCAAAACGGTCGTGGCGCAGTCGCTATTTGCTTCCAAGGGCATGGCGTAATTCAAAGGCCTGAGTAAACTGTGAAGCCCTACAGCAACATCCTTATTGAACCTATGATCTTCGAAGAAACTGACCAAATTCGCCTCACTCAGTACAGTCATGGGGCGGGCTGCGGCTGCAAAATTGCTCCAAAAGTGCTCGACCAGATTCTGCACACCAGCATTCCACAGCCCCAAAACGATAAGCTGCTGGTCGGCAACAGCTCCCGCGACGATGCCGCCGTGTTTGATATTGGCGGCGGTCAGGCCATTATCAGTACCACTGACTTTTTCATGCCCATTGTAGATGATGCCTACGACTTTGGGCGCATTGCCTCGGCCAACGCCATCAGCGACGTGTATGCGATGGGCGGACGGCCGGTTATGGCCATTGCCGTGCTAGGTTGGCCCATTGATAAATTGCCCCCCGAAGTGGCGCGCCGCGTGATTGAGGGCAGCCGCAGCATCTGCGCCGAAGCGGGCATTCCGCTGGCCGGCGGCCACAGCATCGACTCGCCGGAGCCCATTTTCGGCCTGGCCGTGACGGGCATGCTTGATATTGCCAACCTCAAGCGCAATGACACGGCCACGGCGGGCTGTGAGCTGTACCTCACCAAACCGTTGGGCGTGGGCATGATGACCACGGCGCAAAAGCGCGCTATTCTGCGGCCCGAGCACGAGCAAATTGCCCCCCAACAGATGATGCAGCTCAACAAAATCGGCTACGAGTTGGGGCAGCTGGCCGCCGTGCACGCCATGACCGACGTAACTGGTTTCGGCCTGCTTGGGCACTTAGCAGAAGTATGCGAGGGCAGCAACCTGACGGCCGAAATAGAATTCGATAAAGTGCCTTTGCTGAAGGAAGCGGAAGAGTATCGGCAGCAAAAAGCAGTACCCGGCGGCACCTTCCGCAACTGGGACAGCTACGGCCATAAGATCGGGCCGGCAACGGACGAGCAGCGCCAGTGGCTTTGCGACCCGCAAACGTCGGGCGGCTTGCTGGTGTGCGTGGCACCCGAAGGCCGCGAGGCTGTGGGGGGCATTTTTGCGCAGTACGGGCTTGACTTGCAATCCTTTGGCACGCTGCGGCCACATACGCCGGGCGAGGCCTGGATTCAGGTTCAGTAGGCGGTGAAGGTATTTCAGATACTGCGGCCCTTACTGGAAATCGGGGTGGTCGTGTTTGCCATTGTCTTTGGACTGCGCTTTATCACCAGCTTTTTCTCCCAGAAAAGTAAAGTATATCGGCCCACGTTCTTGCGGCAATTCTACCTGCTGTTCTGGCCATTGCTGTGCCTAGGTGTCGGCTTGCCCAATCTGGGCTTTTACTTCTACTCCAGCCAGCTAGCCAGCCACGAAGCGGTTTTGCTGCTGGCTTTGGCGGCCGTCCTGCTGGGCTTTTCAATGCCGGCACTGCTGCTGCACGCGCAGTATTACGCCCGCAACCTGCACACCACGCTGGTTTTTGATCCGAAGGAAAATCGGCTGGAAGTATATGAGGGCCGCGTGCGCATTCCGTTCCGGCAAAGCGAGCTGGTGCGCGTGGAGCGCGTAACCTGCAAGTCGAAACGGCTGTTTTGGAGCAACTACGACTTCCTGCGTCTGCACCTGCAAACCGGCGAAGTACTCACGCTTACATCTTTGCTGCTCAACCTTGCCCCACTGACGGAATTTCTGCGCAACACGCCTATAGAGCACCGACAGCGCTGGTTTTGCTGGACCTGAGTTACCGCCTTCGCAACGCATCAGCCCCGAACGCGTTTGCTTACCAAAAGATTTGAACCTCGCTACCTATGCAATTACACTACCGCGAACAGGGCCAGGGCGCACCGCTGGTTATCCTGCACGGCCTCTTTGGCACCCTTGATAACTGGCAAACCCTGGCGAAGCGCTGGGCAGATCACCACCGGGTTATTGCCGTTGATCTGCGCAATCATGGTCGTTCGCCCCACACCGAAGAGCACACCTATGAGTTGATGAGTGAGGACGTGCGGGAGCTTTTCGTCCAGCTTCAGTTGGATTCCCCTACCCTGCTCGGTCACAGCATGGGGGGCAAAGTAGCCATGCGCTTCGCCCTCGATTACCCCGATTTTCTGGCGCGACTGGTGGTAGTGGACATTGCGCCCAGCTTCTCAGATATGCTCCACCAGGACAGCATTTTGGCGGGCCTACACGCCGTGAAACTAGAAAATCTGGAGAGTCGCCAGCAGGCAGATGAGCAGATGTCAGAGCACATCCGGCAGGATTCGGTGCGGCAGTTTTTGCTAAAAAATCTTTACCGTCGCGAGGATCATTCTTTTGCCTGGCGCCTCAATCTTGATGCTCTAACCTCTCAAATGGTGCATGTTGGCGCCGAGATAAAAGCCCCCCAGCCTTTCCTGAAGCCCGCTTTATTCGTTCGGGGAGGCAAATCGGACTATATCACGACGGAGGATAAGCTCAACGTTATTCCGGCGCTTTTCCCCAATTCTCAGGTCGAAACCATTCCCGATGTCGGCCACTGGCTCCACGCCGAAGCCCCGGATAAAGTGTTTGAATTGGTCAACGCCTTCATGCAAGGTTAAGTTGTTACCCGCTCGTACCTGACCTTTAATCTACCTTCTCTTGCCCGGCGTCCTCTTCCTTATTCCCACTATTTTGGCCGATGATACGGCCGCGCAGGTGCTGCCGGCGCAGGTAGCTACGCACGTGGCCGCGCTCTCGTATTTTCTGGTAGAGAATGCCCGCACTGCCCGGCGCTTCGTGAAAAGTGTTGCTCCAGCGCACGTAATCGAAGATCTGCGCTTCACGGTGATTGATAAAGACTCCTCGGAAGCGGAAATCCGAGCGGCGCTGCAGCCCGTAGCAGCAGGCCAGGATGCGGGCATACTATCGGAAGCAGGCTGTCCTGGGGTGGCCGATCCGGGCGCGGAATTGGTTCGTGTAGCGCACCAACTAGGTATTCGGGTGGTGCCGTTGGTAGGGCCGTCGTCGCTCTTGCTGGCTTTAATGGCCTCGGGCATGAACGGGCAGAGCTTTGCTTTTCACGGCTATTTGCCCATTGAAAAAGCAAAGCGAATCGCAGCGTTAAAACAGCTGGAGCGCGCGGCTACTATGCAGCATCAAACCCAGCTTTTTATTGAAACGCCTTACCGCAATATGCCGCTGCTGGATGATCTGTTGGCGCATTTGCAGCCTACAACCCGTCTGTGCATTGCCGCCAGCCTCACGGCGCCCAACGAGTTTGTGCAAACTCATACCGTAGCCGATTGGAAAGGCAAGCTACCCGAGATCCACAAGCAGCCAGCCGTATTTCTACTTGGGAAGTAGCGTGAAGCTTCCACTTCGCGCACCGCGAGTTCCCACGCGCTGACACAATTAACGCGGTACCGCCTACTCGCTTTGCTCGTACGCGAAGCGGAAGCTTCGCGCTACTTAGCTGCTACTTGAACACCTGATACACTATCAGTGAAGACACATAGGCCAAACCTGTCATGTAGAGCAGCTGCATCAAAGGCCATTTCCAGCCTTTGGTTTCGCGGTATACAACCGCGAGCGTGCTCATGCATTGCATCGCAAATACATAGAAGACCAGCAGCGAAAATGCTCGGGCCGGCGTGAAAAATGGCTGGCCATTTTCGTCTTTCTCGGCGGCTAGTTTCTGCTGCACCGTGCGCATATCAGCGTCCTGACCTACGCTATAGATTGTAGAAATGGTCCCCACAAATACTTCGCGGGCGGCGAAAGACGTGATTAGGGCAATACCTATTTTCCAATCGAAACCCAGAGGACGAATAGCTGGCTCCAAGGTTCGGCCAAACAATCCGGCATAAGAATTTTCAAGTTTCTCGGAAGCAATTCGGTTGTCAGTTTGCTCAGGTGACAGTTGTTGCTCAGCAGCGGTAGCACGCGCTCGCTGCTCGGCCTGCTCCAACGACTTGCCCGGACCATACGAGGCCAGCACCCACAGAATAACCGAAATGGCTACAATGACTTTACCGGCCTGAAATACAAAGGTTTTTACCTTCTCGACGATAGTAATACCAACGTTTTTCCAGCGTGGCCAGCGGTACACCGGAAACTCCATAATGAAGTAGCTCCGCTCCTGCGTTTTAAGCAGCAGCTTCAAAGCCAGGGCCGAAAACATGGCCGACAGGAAGCCCAGCAAGTACAAACCCATCAGCACCACGCCCTGCAAGTTGAAGAAGCCCAGCACTTTCTCATCGGGCACAACCAAGGCCGTGAGCACTGTGTACACTGGAATCCGAGCTGAGCAGCTCATCAGTGGCGTGACGAAGATGGTAATGATGCGGTCTTTCCAGTTCTCAATGGTGCGGGCACTCATAATGGCCGGCACAGCGCAGGCTACCCCCGAAATGAGCGGCACCACACTCTTCCCGTTCAGCCCAAACTTGCGCATGATGCGGTCCATCATGAACGTGACGCGGGCCATGTAGCCCGTTTCTTCCAGCACCGCGATGAAAGCAAACAGCAAGGCAATCTGCGGAATGAAGATCAAAACGCCCCCCAGACCAGCAATAACTCCCTCAGTAAGCAGATTTATCAGCGGCCCGTTGAAGTTGGTTTGAATGAGTGAGTTGATCAGCGCAATGCCCTGATCGATCAGGTCCATGGGGTAGCTGGCCCAGGCAAATACCGCCTGAAACATCATGAACAGCACTCCAAAGAAAATCAGGTAGCCCCAAACCCGGTGGGTCAGGACTTTGTCCAGCTTATTACTGTACGGCTCATTGCGCTCGGTACGTGTCACTGATACTGCGTTGAGCAGAATCTCATTGATGCGCCCATAGCGGGCAATCGTTTCCTGCGCTTGACGCGCGGTCGGCTCGAAGCCATACTTTTCCACCAACTCCTGCACGTACTGCCGCTGATCGGGCGTTAGAAAGCTGATGTGCCGGAATTGATGGGCGTAGTGCAGCGCCAGATAATCGTTGTGCAGATCAAAATAATACCGGATCTGCCGGATCATGGGCAGCAGCTCTTCATCAGGCTCATAAAAGCCCACTGTGGGCGCATCGAGGTGCTGCGCCATTACGATCTTAAGGGCTGCCACGCCAATGCCCTTACGAGCATTCATAGGAATGATGGGAACGCCTAGCTCCTGCTGCAACTCAACGATATCGATGTGCACGCCGTGCTGCTCAGCCACATCCATCATGTTGAGAGCCAATACGGCGGGCAAGCCCAAATCGGCGAGCTGAGTAAACAGCAACAGATTGCGCCGCAGGTTGGAGGCGTCTACCGTTACCACCACGAAATCGGGGTACTGAGCCGATTCGCGGTCGTAGAGCAAGTCGGTGATAACCTTCTCGTCCAGGCTTTTCGGGTACAGCGAATACGTACCTGGCAAGTCAATAATCTCGGCGCGGTGCTGGGGCGTGAGCTGGCTGATGCCGGTCTTGCGGTCAACCGTCACACCTGGGAAATTGCCAACCTTCTGATTCAGGCCCGTGAGCTGATTAAACAGCGAAGATTTGCCTGAGTTAGGATTGCCTACCAAGGCAATGCGCGTCAGCCCACGACGGGAGTGAGGCACAGGTATGCTATCAACGCCTGAGGCGACGGCCGCCGGAGCGGACACTGTAGGTATAGTTGCCAGGCGAGCCATCCGCGCCGGTTAGTTTTTCAATAAAATGGTAGCCGCCTCGCTTACTCGTAGCGAAAGCGTATAATCTTCGTCGCCTAGTACCAGCGTGATGGGGCACCCCAACGGGGCACGGCTATTCAGGCGCACTTGCGTGCCCGGAATGCAGCCCATCTCTAATAATTTCAACGCCATTTCGGGATCCTGCAGGCAGCAAATCGTCGCGCTCTCGCCCAGACGAAGGTCTTTCACACTACGTTGGGTCATAGCGGCAGCGGTAGTAGAACGGATAGCCACGGGCAGAATTGGTTATTTAGACAAGATTCAAACAAAGGTACGCCCCATTTAGGTTTCGGCCAAAAGATGGTTTTCTTCAACTACTACTAAGAAGGGGTTTAGACCAGCTTAGAATTATTCCATCAGAAAATTGCACAGGTATAACTATTCAAGGAAAACAGGGATGACATTGGCACATTCATTGTAGTTTTGGGGTACAACTACTCATTTTTACTATGTTTAAACGTGTACTTTCTTTCGTCGTCTTTGCTGTGATGCTGCCTTATTTCAGCTTCGCACAGGCCGACCGAATTTCAGGTCGAGTAGTTGATAAAGAGACGAAGGAGCCTATTCAATACGCTTCTATCGGCTTAAAAGAAGAGCAGGTAGGCGCTTTGACCAATGAATACGGCTTCTTTCAGCTAGCTATGCCAGAGAAAAACCAGAAAGACTCGCTGATTGTGATGGCACTGGGCTTTAAGCGCACGGCTATTCTGGTAAGAAAAAGCGATAAGAACCTGGATGAAATCATCATTGAAGTGCCCAAGCGCGACTATTTACTGAACGCAGTCAAAGTTGAAGCCAGCAAGGTGAAGCCCATCGGATTGGGTGCCCGCTCCAACACGCCCGGCGATGGCATGATTCAGGGCATGCCTGGTACTCAATATGCCTTCTATGTCAAGAATGACAAAGGCAAGAAACTAGGATTAGTACGCACCGTGTCATTCTTTATCGGTGAGCATGGCTTCCCCCGCGAGCCGTTCCGCATTCGCATTTATGCGCCCGACGGCAACTACAGTTCCCCTAACTCCGACCTGCTCACCGAAAACGTAGTCGTGTCGGCTATAAAAGGCGGCGCCTGGTACACCATTGACCTGACTCAATACAACATCGTGGCGCCCGATGAAGGCTTCTATGTCGCGATGGAATGGATCGTGACGGGTGACAAGTTCTACACTACCAACTTCATGGATACTTATACGCCCTACGGTCAAATCCTGCGGCCGACGTTCGAATTCAAGGAGAGCCGGACCTGGAACTATACCATCGGACGCGGCTGGAGCTTAATAACCTTAGCTAATAATGGTATGCGCTACAACGCCATGATTAAGGCCGAAGTAGATATGTACAAGTAAGGCTTGGCCTTGCCAAGCTGTATCCAAGGCCGGTCTCTACCTGGAAATCGGTCTCTAATTATATGAAACGACGCTCGCCAGACTTACCTCAGCGTCTGTTTACCCCTCCCACAGCCCTATTTCGCTTACAAACTTCTCTCCCGGTCTGTAAATCTCACTTTATGCTCCAACGCGTACTATTCACCTTTACCTTCTGTTTGCTGCTTCCAGCGCTCAGCATAGCTCAGGAAACCCGGCTTTCTGGTCGAATTATCGACAAGAAGACGAAAGAGCCCATTCCCTTCTCTTCCATCGGTTTGAAAGAGGAGCAGAGCGGTGCTCTTACCAATGAGATTGGCATCTTCCAGATGAACGGCCCTGCCAAAAATGCCCAGGACTCCTTGATCGTTCTGGCCCTGGGCTACGAGCGTAAGGCTGTACTGGTGAAGCGCGGCGCGAGCCAAGCCGACATGGTAATTGAGGTTTCTAAACGGGTCTATGAACTGGCCGAAGTGAAAGTACAGGCCAGCAAAGTGAAAGACCTAAAGTTGGGCGCCCGCTCCAATACGCCCGGCGACGGTATGATTCAGGGCATGCCTGGTAGCCAGTACGCATTTTTTGTAAAGAACGAAAAGGGCAAGAAGCTGGGTAATGTGCGCTCCGTATCCTTTTACATTGGGGAGCATGGCTTCCCCCGCGAGCCGTTCCGGGTGCGCATCTACGCGCCCGACGGCAACTACAGCTCGCCCAATTCCGACTTGCTCACCGAAAACGTAGTCGTGTCGGCGCCGGGCGGCGGACAGTGGTTCACCATTGATCTGACTCAATACAACATCGTGGCGCCCGATGAAGGCTTCTATGTCGCGATGGAATGGATTGTAAGCGGCGACAAATTCTATACCACCAACTTCGACGACAATTATACCCCTTATGGTCAGATTATGCGGCCGACGTTCGAGTTCAAAGAAAGCCGGACCTGGAGCTACACGCTCGGCAAAGGCTGGACCCTGATGACCATGTCGGGTGCGGGCGGCTTGCGCTACAACGCTATGATCAAGGCCGAAGTAGACATGATTAAGTAACTCTATTTTATTCGATCATTATTTTATTCACTAAAAAAGCCCCCAGACTTGGTCTGGGGGGCTTTTTTAGTGAATCCGGTTGTAGACTCAGTACTTACGCGCTACTGGTTGAGCACGGCAATTTCAACACGGCGGTTTTGCTGACGGCCTTCCGCCGTAGCATTGGACGCGACGGGTTGCGACTCGCCCATGGGCTGGATAGCCAAACGGGAGGCTTCAATCTTACCGTTCTGAACCAGCCAGTTTTTCACCGCTTCAGCCCGTTGCTCGCTTAGCTCTTTGTTGTATGCCTTAGAATCGCGCGCATCGGCGTGGCCGATAATGCGCAGTTGCTTGCCAGCGGAACGCTGCCCAATAGAAGCCGATATCTGTTCCAACGCTTTTGCTGCGGTAGGCTTAATGGTGGCTTTATCGGTATCAAAGAGTACCGTTTCTTCCAGGCCGTACACGCTGTACTGGTCGTTGCCGCGCACAGATACGTCAGCAAGATTGACCTCCGGGAAATCAACGTCGGGCAGATTCAGCGCGTCCGTATCAATTAAATCGCCTTCAGCAACGGCCACAGCAGGGCCTTCCTGGCCCTCACGATAAACCACCGCTGTATCGGCGGTGGCTTCTTCGGGCTCATTTTTGGTGGCCGGATTTTTCAGGTTGTCGCAGCTAGCCAGCAGGGTAGCGGCACTGAGAATCGTAAACAGAGTCTTTTTCATAGCAGGTAAAAGTTGTGGAGCCCTGTTCTACGCACAAGACTCCATAACGGTTCACCTAGCCTATCGCCTTCATAGATGCCTGTTGTGCTTACTCTATTTCGCTTTTTCTGTGGCCTGCACTACAATCCACTGCCGGATGGCCTCCTGGGCCTGAGGCGAGAAAGTAGGATGTGGCTGTCCATTTACGATTGTCCACTGTGATGGGTCGGCCTGAAACATATGATTCACGCCTACCAGTTTGCGGCTATTGACAGAAGAGCTGCTTTTTAGACCTCTCTGCAATAGATTAAGATTAAGGTCGGCTTCAATGTACGTGTCAGCAGTACCAGAAAGCAGTAATACGGGGCACTTCACACTTGGCAGCTTATCAGCAGGACTAAAGTCCAGGAAATAGCGGTACCGATCCGTAGTCAGCAAACTAGCGCTAACTTTAGCCGTAGCCATGTCGATAGACGGATTCGTTTCTCTCAACATAATGGCTACTAAGCGCTGAGCTTTGGTATTATCAGGCGTCTGACGAATAACATCCAGGATAGCTTGGCGGCGCGTAACCCCTATCTGCATTTGCGTTGGGCTGGCGCCTAAAGAGCGATGCAAATCGGCTTGCTGCTGCAACACCAGATCACGACCCGATAAGCCGCTGGCGGCCATCGTAACCACAAAATTGGGAGCTTCCTCCTGTGCGGCGGCCAGCAGAGCAAGGTTACCACCTTCCCCGTGGCCGACAGCGCCAACCTTTGCCGCATTGATCTCGGGGCGGCTGCGCAATGCGCGCATAGCGGCTTGCAAGTCAGTCAATAAGCTAGCTTGTGTAGCTTCATTATAGTCACCGCCCGAACTTCCAACTCCTCTATCGTCAAAGCGCAGCACTGCGATACCACGACGGGTAAGGAAGTCGGCCAGCGCGCCCATGGGCCGGTAGTCGCCTACCGCGGCGTCCCGATCTTGCGGTCCCATATCCGAAATCAATACGACAGCAGGGAATGGGCCTTCACCGGCCGGAATCGTGAGCATACCGCTCAAGGTCAGGTTGGCCTCGGTATTAGTCACAGCTATTTCCTCCTCACGATAAGGAGGCGTGAGCCGGGCAGTTTTAGCAGTGCTTACTGGGGCCGATGTATAGCCAAGAGTTAAGGCAACCTGGTAGCCGGGCTGTTGCCAAGTACCCGTCAACGCCTTACCATCGGCCGAAACCAATCCCATGAACTGGCTTCCCGCTTCAGGGGCCATAAATACGATGGTATCGCCGCGCACCTCTACACTGACCGCCATCTGGCTGATCTTTTGTTGCGGCACATCTAGCGTAGCAAAGAAAGAGCCTCCGGTAAGGGCTACTACTCTAAATACAACTTCTAATTGGCCTCCAGGCACGGGCAAAGGTCCTTTCCATAAGCCATCTAAAGCGGGAGCTGCTGCACGAGCCGGAACTGCTATAAAGAGTGCAATAACCAGCCAGAAGACTAAACAAGACGAGTAGATAATTTTATTCATGCAACAGGGAGTGAGGAGTAGAAAAGGAAGTTTGAGATCAGTGCGTGGTAAGCCAAAGACGCATGATATCACCACAGCAGATTGGAATGTTCGCCTTACACAAAACATGCACCAGAGGCACAATAAAATGGCATTGAGACCAGAAAAAAACTTTTTCTGGTCTCAATGCCATTTTATACTCAAACCAAGAACCCGCAATTGTTTTTTAACCTGAATATTCGTTTAGGATATTGCTACTCGCGCGCTAGTATAGTATCTATAATGATAGCCAGAAACTACTAATTGAGAATTAGAATCAAGTATTCATTAACAAATTGTGCTTCAAAAACTCATTACTCTCAAGCTTATATTTAATTCGTTATGCTGTTACTAGCCATTTAATCTTATTAAACTATTCCAAGTAATTATTATGATAGATAAAGCTCTAATAGCTGGGTCAAATTATTCCGTTATAAATATGCGCTTCACTCGCTCGCTCACGTTCGTTAGTAGCTCGTAGGGGATGGTGCCAATGCGAGAGGCTAGCCCTAACAGCGGCATCTCCTCGCCAAATACTACCACCGCGTCGCCGGCTTGCACATCGGGAATGCGGGTAACATCTACCATACACATATCCATGCAGACGTTGCCCAAAATGGGGGCTTTTACACCGCGTATCACTACTTCGCCCACTCCATTGCCGAAGCGCCGGTCATAGCCATCAGCATACCCAATAGCTATCGTGGCAATACGCCGCTCAAAGTCGGCGGCGGCGCCACGACGTCCGTAGCCAACTGTTTGACCGGGGGGCAATTTTTTGACTTGAGAGATAATCGTGCGCAGCGTGCTGACTGGGCGCAGTGCCGCCGAATCCTTACCTGAGGCCTCTACTCCGTAAAGGCCAATGCCCAGGCGCACCATGTCTAGGTGAGCCTCTGGAAACCGTATAATGCCAGCGGAATTCAACGCATGCTTCAATACGGTATAGCCTAAAGCAGCTTCCACTAGCGGCGTCATCCGCTGGAAGGCCGCTAGCTGCTGGTGCGAAAAATCGTTATGCTGCTCTTCGTCGGCGCCAGCCAGATGAGTGAGAAGACTCGCTACACGCAGCTGGGGGGCTTTTTTTCGTAATAGTGCACACAATTCATCGAGGTCCTCCTCTGCAAAACCTAAACGCCGCATACCTGTGTCGAGCTTCAGATGGATGGCCGGCATCGGCTGATCCTGAGCCGCTAGCAGGTAATCGTGCAGGCGCTCAAAAGAGTAGATTTCAGGCTCCAGATGATACTGCCGCAGTTTTTGGAAGCTGTCGGGTGAGGGATTCATCACCATAATGGGCAGACTAATGCCGTGCTGCCGCAGCTCTACGCCTTCATCGGCATACGCTACGGCCAGGTAGTCGGCCCGATGAAACTGGAGCAGATTCGCCACTTCGTAGCTGCCGCTGCCATAAGCAAAAGCCTTTACCATCACCATCAGGCGGGTACCGGGCGCGAGTCGGGCGCGATAATAGTTGAGGTTGTGTACCAGCGCATCCAGGTTCACCTCCAGTACCGTACCATGGATTTTTTGCTGGAAAGCCGCCACAATACGCTCAAATTCAAAGCGTCGGGCGCCCTTCACCAGAATCGTTTCGTGGCGAAACTGCTCAGGCTGGAAAGCGGCCAGGAACTCTTCTGTAGTGGCAAAAAATGCCCCCCAGAGCGTATCAAATAAATGCTGATGCGCGCTTATAGCCTGACCAATACCTATAATGCGCCCCACACCATGAGCAGGGAGCTGGGCCGCAATTTGAGCATACAGCTCCTCCGCTGGCAAGCCCGATTCGAGCACGTCGGAGAGTATGAGGGTGCGCTGTCCGCGGCGAGGCTGGCGGGCTAAGGCATCGAGGGCTAAAGTGAGGCCAGCCAGGTCGTTGTTGTAGGTATCGTCGAGAACGTAGCAATCGTTGACCGCCTGCTTCATCTCTAAGCGCATGGCTACGGGCAGCAGCCGGTCGAGGCGGCGCTGAATCTCGGCGGTTGGCACCGCGTACCAGAGCAGCACGGCTAAGCAATGCAAAGCATTTTCTACCGAGGGCTCATCGGCGAAGGGCAAGGTAAACGTATGCTCCTCAAGCCAGGGACGGGCCAGATTTACACGTACCACCGTGCGCTCGGCACTGGCCTCTGTTACCGTGACGCTCAAATTAGCCTCCTGCTGATGCTGTCGACTCCAAGTAAAGGTGCGGGCCGGACCAAGCATCTGCTGAGCAGCAGCGTGGATGGCTTCATGGTCGCGGCAGTAGAAAAGCGTGTCTATAGCTTCAAAAAGCTGCATTTTCTCGTTTACCTTCTCTTGCGCCGAGTTAAAGCCCGCATCGTGAGCCGTGCCGAGGTTGGTAAAGATGCCGAGCGCAGGCTGAATAACATGGGCGAGCTTGGCCATTTCGCCTTGTTCCGAAATACCAGCCTCAAAAATACCCAGCGTGTGCGTCGCGTTCAGCTCCCACACCGACAAGGGTACGCCCACCTGCGAATTGTAGCTGCGCGGGCTTTTACAGATAAGCTCATCGGAGCCCAGTAGCTGTGACAGCCACTCTTTTACAATGGTCTTGCCGTTGGAGCCCGTAATTCCAAATACCGGAATATCGAACTGCCGACGGTGCCAGGCTGCCAGTGCTTGCAAAGCGGCTAAACTGTCTTGAACCAGCAAAAACCTAGCTTCAGGAAATGCCGATTTGCCCCCCGGAATCTCGTCTGCTCTATCTACTACAAACAGGCGCACGCCGCGCTCGTAAAGGTCGGGCAGGTAGCGGTGGCCGTTGTGCTGGGCACCACGAATAGCAAAAAACAGCGACCCGGCCGGTTGTCCCACGCGCCGGCTGTCGAGCAACAGATGCTGCACGCGACTTGTATCGGGGGGCGTTTGGAGCAAGGTGCCGCCGGTGAGAGCGGGCAAATCGGAGAAGAACAGCATGGGGAGCAAAGGTACGGCGTGTGGTATCTTTGCGGTCTTTACCGTTTGTTTCTTCGTTGTGCAACTCACTCGCTACCACCTGGCCGCACTCGCGGCTTTTCTTATTTGGGGGTTTTTCCCGATTCCGCTCCGTACGCTCACCAGTTACTCCAGCGGGCAGATTCTGTTCTTTCGGGTGCTGATTTCCCTGCTCATTTTACTAATCATCAACCTACTCTTTCGCATTTCGGCTGTGCGGGCTACATGGCATAAGTGGCGGAAAGCGCCGGTGGGTGAGCGGCGCGGGGTGGCCGGCAGCACCTTGCTGGGGGGCATTTTACTTACTTCCAACTGGCTGTTGTTTATTTATGTCATCAATAATGTGAGTGTGCAGGCGGGCTCCTTTGCTTACCTCATCTGCCCTATCCTGACAGCCCTGCTGGGGTTTCTGGTGCTGCGCGAAAAGCTGCGTCGCAATCAGTGGCTGGCCATTGGGCTGAGCGCTTTAAGCTGCGCTTTGCTGGGCACGGGCTCGGCGCGCACTTTACTTATGAGCTTGATAGTGGCATCCACTTACGCTCTCTACCTTATCACCCAGCGCCGCCTGCAAGGCTACGACCGGCTAGTACTGCTCACGGTGCAGCTTTCCTTGGCCGCTGCCTTTATTCTGCCTACTGCCAGCTTGTTGGGCGCCTCTCCCCTGGCTGGTTTTCAGGACACTCATCTGCTACTGATGACGGCTATTCTGAGTGCCGTATTCACAGTGCTGCCGCTGTTTCTGAACCTGTACGCCCTGAATACGCTGCCTTCGGGCACGGTGGGTATTCTGATGTATCTAAATCCGGTAGTAAGCTTTCTGCTGGCTTTTCTTTATTTCAACGAGGCTGCTTCCACCTTACAGGCTATTGCCTACGCTGTTATTTTGGGCTCGGTAGTGTTGTACAATATGCGCTTCGGAGCTAAATCAGCCAGTACTCAACCCAACCTTTGATTCTTTTGTGCTTAGGCTGAGTTAAATCGTATAGGTACCTAAACCCCCATTCACAACGCATGCAGCAGCCCGCCAAGAAATTTTATACGCCCCCGGAAGCCCTTCAGAAAATAGCCTCCTTTTGCACTTATCAGGAACGTACGTTCAAGGAAACAGAAGAAAAGCTGCGCAGCTATGGCCTTACTGAGGACGAAGCCGGGGAAATCATTATTCGCCTGAGCCGGGAAAAGCTGTTGGACGAAGAGCGCTACGCCAAGAGCTTTGTGCGCGGTAAATACCGGCTGAAGAAGTGGGGCCGCCGCCGCATTCTGCAAGACCTCAAGTTTAAAGGCATCTCCGACTACTGTATCAAGGAAGGGATGAAAGAGATAGACGGCGACGAGTACTACCAAAACCTAATCGATGTTTTGGAAAAGAAAGACCGCCAGGAAAAGGAAAAGAATGTGCGGGTGCGCCGCCAAAAGCTCCAGCTTTTCATGACCAGCAAAGGCTATGAATCTGATTTAATAAAAATGGCGCTGGATGACTTAGGCAAGGAAAAGACCGACGAAGACGAATAACGCTACTACTCTACTCCAACAAAAAAGCCCCCGCACATGCGGGGGCTTTTTTAATAAACTATTGCTTAGCCCTAGTAAGGCTGAGCTACGTGAGCCCGCTCTTCGGCTTGCTCTACCGCTTGGGCACTCTTGCTTTCGTTGGCCTGAGTAGCACCTTGCGCACCAGCTTTGGCCTGCTGAAGGCCTTCTGCCAAGCGACGGCCCCAATCCTGGTCGCACTTGCCAGTTAGCTCAATCATCTTATCCTGAATAACTTGAGCAGCGTTTGCAAGGGCGCCAACCATATTGGTGATAAGGTCTTCACGCTCCCAATCTTCGTGCAGACGATACCGCTCACCAGCCTGCTTGAAGTCGTTGGTGCGGTCGATGCTCTGACGAATCAGGCGGCCCTCGTAGCGAGGCATATGATCGGGGTGCGTGCGAGGGGCTTCTTTCAGACCATTCAACGATGAGGGCTCGTAGTTGATGTGGTTGTTCTGACCAGGAGCCGAATCAACATGATACGTCATCTGACCATCGCGCTGATTGGTCGCTACGTGCTTTTTAGGCGCATTGATGGGCAGCTGCAAATAGTTAGTACCTACCCGATACCGTTGCGTGTCGGAGTACGAGAACGTCCGGCCCTGCAGCATTTTATCGTCGGAGAAGTCCAGACCATCTACCAGCACACCAGTACCAAAGGCCACCTGCTCTACCTCGGCGAAGTAGTTCTCAGGGTTGCGGTTCAGCGTCATTTTGCCCACAGGCAGGAAAGGAAACTGATCCTGGGGCCAGATTTTGGTATCGTCGAGCGGATCGAAGTCGAGTTCTGGGTGCTCATCGTCACTCATGATCTGCACACATAGCTCCCACTGCGGGAATTCGCCAGCTTTGATGTGGTCGAACAGGTCCTGAGTAGCGTGGTTGAAGTTCTTGGCTTGAATCTTCTCAGCCTCAGGCTGGGTCAGGTTCTTGATGCCTTGCAGCGGCTCCCAATGATACTTCACTAATACAGCCTCGCCCTGCGCATTTACCCACTTATAGGTATTTACGCCCGAGCCTTGCATCTGCCGGTAGTTAGCCGGAATACCCCAGGGCGAAAACAGGAAGCTCACCATGTGCATGGCCTCCGGCGTGTTGCTGATGAAGTCAAAGATGCGCTCCCCGGTTTGGCGGTTGTGCACCGGATCAGGCTTCTGCGAGTGAATCAGGTCTGGGAATTTGAGGGCGTCACGGATAAAGAACACCTTCAGGTTGTTGCCTACGAGGTCCCAGTTACCGTCTTCGGTGTAGAATTTCACCGCGAAGCCGCGTGGGTCTCGTAGAGTCTCGGGCGAGTGTCCGCCGTGACCTACCGTAGAGAAGCGTACGAATACGGGCGTTTCTTTGCCTTTCTCTTGAAACAGCTTAGCTCGCGTATACTTGCTGATTGCCTCATCACCTACTTTGCCGTAGGCTTCAAACACTCCATGAGCGCCAGCGCCACGGGCGTGTACCACACGCTCCGGAATACGCTCCCGGTCGAAGTGGCTGATTTTCTCCAGCAGCTGATAGTTCTCCAGCGTCACAGGACCGCGGTTGCCCACGGTGCGCGAATTCTGGTTATTGGTAACGGGATGGCCCTGGCGGGTGGTCAGCGTTTGGGCGTTTTCGCCGGCCGCCGTGCGCGTGTCCTGCGAAGTACCCGCACCGGTGACGGCCGTGCCCGTACCGTTGCCGGACGTGGGATTTTGGTCTTGGTCCATAGGAAAGCTTTGTTTAGGTGATGACTACTTATACGAGATGTTTCGAGAGACAATCTTATATAATTACTGTCAAAGATGCTGTTGTAATAAGTATAAATCAAATCATTTGTTTTGATAATAGTATAAGCAACGCTTATAGTTTACCTTCGGACGGTGAATCTGCAACAGCTTGAATACCTTATTGCGCTCGACACGCACCGGCAGTTTGTGGGGGCCGCTAACAGTTGTCACGTAACGCAACCCGCCCTCAGCATGCAACTCCAGAAGCTAGAAGATGAGTTGGGGGTGCTTCTGTTCGACCGCAAGAAAAAGCGCTTAGAGCCTACCGCCGTGGGTATTAAAGTAATTCAGCAGGCGCGCCATGTGCTGCGCGAAGTGCAGCTGCTTCGTGAAGTGGTGCAGGTGGAAAAAGGCGAATTGGTGGGCGATGTACGGCTGGGTATTATCCCAACGCTGGCCCCGTATCTGGTGCCCTTATTTTTGGTAACCCTGGCTGAGCGTCATCCTCAGTTGCGGGTGCGGGTAGAGGAGATGCAATCAGAAGAATTGGTCCGTCGGCTCAAAGCTCACCAGCTTGATATAGGACTTCTTATCACGCCTCTCAATGACTTGCAGCTCCGCGAAGTGCCTTTGCTGGAAGAGCCCTTCCTGGGTTATGTGTCGGAATCGCACCCTTTGTATGCGCACGCAACTTTACGCCCCGCTGACCTTTCGGGTACAGGCTTGTGGTTATTACAGCAAGGCCACTGCTTTCGTAATCAAGTACTTACTATTTGCGCTCCATCGGACGACATACACCCGTACACGTATGAAAGCGGCTCTATTGAGACCTTAAAGGAGTTGGTACGCCGCAACAATGGCTATACGCTGGTACCTGAGCTGTCGGTATTGGATGAGGCGGATGACAACCCCATGGTAAAGCGCTTCGAGTCTCCCGAGCCGGTGCGCGAAGTAAGCTTAGTGGTACATCACGGCTTTGTCCGCACCCAGCTACTTACTAATCTGCGTGAGTTGATTCTGGAGCAAGTGCCCGAGCGGCTACACGCGGGCCAGACGACGCAGGAGAGAGGTGAAATTGTGAAGTTGTGAAATGGTGAGGTTAATGTTCGGTTTGCGCCATCTGCGCGGTTTGCGCCGCAAGAATCTAAAAATCAGCATCTCACAACTTCCCCTCTTCACCACCTAGCGCTTCGCAGGCCGCTGGGGCGGGGCCATTTGCTGGGTTAGTACCACACGGCGACCCGTCATGGTTTCGAGCATAGGGCGCAGTATTTTCTCTGCGTTTTGGGTGGTTTGAGGCAGGATGCCCGATTGCAAGGCCGTACGCCGAACGTTACTCTCGGCGTAGCGGTAGCCTTCATCGATGAGTTCGGCGTCCTGAAAAAACGAGTTCTCCGTGCTAAACACTTTGCTCTGACTGTGGTCGACGCGCCAGGTGCACAGCTCGGGCGCTGGCAAGGCCAATCTTATTACTGAGTCGCCCTCAAACACAACATCCTGGGCGCGCACTTTAGTCATGTCGAGGCAGCCTACCGCCTCCCCGGCCACGATAAGAGCTACTTTGGAATCGGGCAAAAAGCGGTAGCTGCTCTTGCGATATTCCACCACATCTTTAAAGCGGAAGCGCACTAGTTCCATGCGGCCCAGGCTTTCTACTTTAGTCAGCACCGTGTTATGGGTTACCGTGATTTGCGGAGTGGGTCGCAACGGATTCTGCAATTCAGCCAGCGTGGGCTGCACCTTTTCCCATAAAAACCAGCCTAGCCCCACTAAGAACAACAATGGCAATAAGCGGCGGAGTAAGCGGATCATTCAGTGAGGGAAAGGAGTGAGATAGAAAACGAATCAGATAGCTGGCCTGAATACGTTGCCAGTTCATCTAAGGCACTGTTGAGTCGTAACAAAGATTCGCTGGCTTTTAATTCTCGCCGCTGAGTTATCATTTCCAGACAGCTCTTTAGGCTACATCTGGCCACCATTCACTTCGCTTCTCAAATCGGGCTCGAAAGCCAGCCCAGGCTTGCAGCCCGCCCGTATGCACCGCCACCACGGTACTGCCAGCCGCGAAGTAGTCTTGATTTAGTAAATCCAGAACTCCATATAACAGCTTGCCCGTGTACAAAGGGTCGAGCAGCACGCCGTGGCAATGGTGAAATTGCTGCATAAACAGCATGAGCTCCGGCGAAAACTTGGCGTACCCACCAAAGTGATACTGCGTCTGCACTGACCATTGTGCTGTCAGCGACTGACCGGCAGCAGTTGTTAATGCTTCAATATCGTCTTTCAGAAAGCCACCGTTTTTTAGAGCAGCCACGCCAATGGCTTGCTGCTGCAAGGTTAGCTCCCTCAAAATGCCCCCCAGTGTACCGCCAGTACCACAGGCAACGCACAGCGCATCGAAGGAAGTTTGCGCACTCAGCTCGGTTACTAATTCGGCGCAGCCACGGAGGGCGAGTTCGTTTGTACCGCCTTCGGGCAATACATAGGCTGGTCCCATTTGGCGCAGCAGTTCGGCTTGAAAAGCCGGCTCCTGCTTAAGGCGGTAATCATCGCGGCTGATATAGCGCAAAGCCATACCATCGGCTACGGCTTGTGCTAGCGTAGGGTTCAGGGTGCTTGTTGGCTCGCCCCGCACTACCCCAATTGTGCGGAAACCATACAAACGGCCAGCCGCCGCTACTGCCGCCAAATGGTTGGAAAAAGCCCCCCCGAAGGTAAGCAGCGTGTGGTGGCCTTGGGCGCGGGCTTCCAGTAAGTTGTACTTGAGCTTGCGCCACTTGTTGCCCGGCAGCTCGGCGTGCGTCAAATCATCGCGGAGCAAAATCAGCCGGATGCCCCGATGGTGAGCGGCAGGTTCGTCTAGTTCCTGGAGAATCAGCGGCTTTGCAGGGGTCATAAGTGTATTACCATGCTCCGGCTTGGGCCAGGGTTGCGGCCGTTGGGATGTAGCGCGAACTTTTAGTTCGCGTATCGTTGCTGAGATTAAACCAATCGATAAAAAAGCCCCCTAACTGCTGTTGTTCAACCATACGCGAACTAAAAGTTCGCGCTACACCCTAATGATTTCCCAAGCGGGAGCTAAGCTGCGCTTTCCTTCGGTTGGTGTTACACCGCTACCAAATCTTGATTAGCCAGCACTGGCCGCTTTCTCCAGATATAGAAAGCCACACCTATTAAGCCAAGAATCAAGATTATGGACGACACCAACGACACTGTGTTGCCAATGACGTAGGCCTGGGGCTCGAACTTAAACTCAATGGTATGCTGGCCAGCGGGCACGGGCAGGGCTCGCAGCACATAATTGGCCCGGAGGTGCGGCACCAGTTTACCATCGATATACGCGTTCCAGCCGTCCTTATAATAGATTTCGGAGAACACAGCAAAGCCATCCTGGGTGGCATTGGCCTGATATTTCAGCGCATTGGGCGAATACTTAGTCAGGCGGATGGTGGAGCCGGCGGCGTTGTAGGCCGTTTTTGTAAGCGGGAATTTCGAGGCATCAACTACGGCCGTGGTAGCGGGATTGAAGTTGCTGAGGGCTTCAATTTCCTGGTCGGGGCTCTGCACTTTTTGGATTTCGCTCACAAACCAGGCGTTACCCAACGCAGCAGGGTTGCGCTGTACCTGAGAGGGTTGATTAGTTTGCGGGTTGGGGGCGTAATCAGGTAGCGGGTGTTCAGCATGTTGAGCACCTGCGTATTGTTCTGCGAAATCTGACGCTCGATCAGATCCTGGTAGCGGCGCAGCTTCGCCCCATGGTAACCGCCGATGCTCTTGTGGAAATAGGAAGTATTCGCTTCGTTGAAGGGGTTGTTTAGGTTCAGCACCCGGTAGCTAAGGTCCTTATCCTGCAGAATCTGCTGATCCTGAGGAGTTGGCACAAACTGTTGCGTAATCGTTTCGCGCTGGAAGTTGGAGTCGTTGAGGTAGCGCTTATCTACGGCCCATAAATCGACGAGGGTGAGCGCAGCCATGACGGCGGCCGCGGCCGTAGCGGAAAGCTTCCGCTGCAAAAAGAAGTACAAAACGCCCCCCGCCGTCAGAATAAAGAACAATGAGCGCAGCACATCGGTCCGGAGCAGACTAGCGCGATCTTCGCGAATAGCATCAAGCGGAAAGCCGCTTTGCTGCAATTGCGCATCAATAGGAGACGCATAATCGGCGCCCAGGCTGAGCAGCCAGGCCAGGACGCACAGGCCAGCCGTGCCGGCCACGGCGTAAAGCAGCTTGCGCTTGAGGTCGGATATTTCGGCTGAGTCGGCAGTGGGAAGAGAAAGCGCCGGATGACCCGCTACTGGCACCGAAGTCGTGCTTTGAGCACGCAGCACGCGGGCCAAAGCCAGGACGGCCAACAAAGGCATAGCCAGCTGCGCAATCACCAATGCCATACTCACTGACCGGAATTTGTTGTAGCCAGGGAAGTAGTCGAACATCAGATAGTTAAAGGTCTCGAAGTTCTTACCCCAAGCTAACACAATTGACAAGATAGTGCCTGCCAGTAACCAGACGCGCAGACGACGATCCGCCACAAACAACCCCAGCACAAACAGCAGACACACCACCGCGCCCACATACACTGGGCCGCTAGTACTAGGCTGGGCGCCCCAATACAAAGGCAACTGGCTCAAGTAATCACGCAGCTGCACGGGTGGGACGCCGAGTTGGGTAAGTGCCTTGCCGGTGGCCGAGTTTTCGCTCAGCGCACCCTGGCTGGCACCACCGTAGTAGTTGGGAATAAGCAAGGTAATAGTCTCGCCTACCCCGTAGCTCCAGCCAAAAGCGTAGTCACGGTCGAGGCCGGAGCCGCCGGGAGCATCATCGGAAGCAGCGGCGGCTGGGGTGCCGGGCGAAGGCGTCGTAAGCTCAGAGCGGCCGCGGATGGAATACTTGCCGTATTCAGCCGTTACATAGAGACGGCCAAAGCTGACGCCTACAGCCAGCAATGCCGCTGCGCCTAGCAGAGCAGTGCGTCCTAGAAAGTCGGGTAAGCGCTTTTCGCGGAAGGCATAAATCAGTTCCACCACCCCGAATACCAAGACCAGCAATAGCAGGTAATAGGTGATTTGCAAGTGATTGGAGCGCACGTTCATGGTCAGGCCCAAAGCAAACAAAGCCGCGCCCAGCCAGCGGTTGCGCCGAAACGTGACCAGCAGCCCCGCCAGTACCAGCGGCGCGTAAGCAATAGACAATGACTTGGTATTGTGCCCAGCGGCCAGAATAACGAGGTTGTAGCTGGTGAAGCCCAGGGCAATAGCTCCCACCACCGCTACCAAAGGCCGCACGCCCAGCACTACAAACAGGATATAGCCGCAGAGTAGCGCCAGAAACAGGTTGGCTACTACCGCCGGCAGATTCAGGGTAAAAACCTGGTGTAGATAGGTGGATAAATCGCCGGGGAAGCGGGTGCTGATGAGATAAGTAGGCATCCCGGAGAACATGGAGTTGGTCCACAGCGCCTCCTCACCTGTTTCGGCCCGGTAGGTGGCTGCCTCCTGCGAGCCGCCGCGAAACTGCACGATGTCGTGCTGGGCAAGCGTTTCACCTTCCAGCACCAAAGGCGAGAAGTATACGAATACCAGCGCCAGGAAAAACAACACGGCCAGCAGGTGCGGCAGCATCCGCCGCCACAAGGGCACGGCAACGGGAGAAACAGTAGTCATCAGCGAAAGAAGGAGTCGAGTAACGGCCAAAAAGCCCCCCAGGGCCCGGCAAGGCCCGCCGAAGGTAGGTCGTTTATTTTATTCGGGGAAGTGGGTGGTTGTAGCCGAACGATTTTTATAGACATAAAAATGCCCCCCAGCCGTATGGTTTTTAAACCGGGGAAGCTGGGGGGCATTTTTGAGAAGAAGCTATTCTATGATCGAACAGCAAGGTAGACCAACGAGTCCGACAGCCAAATCAAGCCTCGTCTTCGCTTTTGTCCAGGGCAAGCACGGTGGCCAGAGCCTCAGTAATTTGCTTGTCTAATAGCTGAGTAATTAAATCAGCCTCTTCTTCAATAGATTGCTGATACGTGAGCGCCGCGGGCGTGTGCGGCGACTCCTCCCACCGGGCCAGCTCGGCTAAGGTGTTCAGGCGGGTGAGCGATTCATCCAGATGATGGTAGAGTTGTAGCCACGTGGCGCTAGAGTGCGGAAGATGGTTTTTCAATGCCAAGCGCAGGTCGAGCAGCTTCATCACAACGGTCGCTAATGCTTGCAGACGCAGTTGCTCGGTAATGGAAAGTATGCGGGGCTGGCGGTCAATCACGCACAAGGTTCCAATATTATAGCCCTCCGCGTTGCGTAATGGATACCCGGCATAAAAACGGAGCCGCAGTGCCTCTGCTATATCTGGCTTGGTCAGCTCACAGGGCGCGAGAAGCAGGTCTTCGTATATGGTCGTATCATCCTGCAAAATGGCCACCGAACACATACTCTCGTCGCGGGTCACGCGCTCAGTGCCGGCTAAGCCAAAGTTGGCTTTAAACCAAACGCTGTTCTCTTCCACCAGCGATACCAGTGCAATGGGCACATCGAACAGCTTAGCCGTGAGGCGAACTACCTCATCAAAGACGGCGTCGGGTGCGGTGCCAAGTACCAGGTAAGGAGCCAGGGCTTGTAGGCGTTGCGGGTCGTTGGCCGGTACAAGCGAGCTAGAATTAGTGTGGGGCATAGCGATTTAAAAACACTCTATTGCTCGCCAGCTTTCAGCAAGACGAACTATTTATTCTAAAAAACAAAACACGAGCGTACCAACTAGCACTCCCTACTAACAGAGCCTTGCAGTGGGAAAACCGCCACTTTATCAACCAGATAGCTATGCCACTGGCAGAAATCATTTGATACACTAAGTTTATTTCACTTCCTCGTATTCCACGTAGTCACCGCCATTAAACTTGGTCTCTGGGCGGGCTTTGGGCTGCGGTGGCGCATACTCTACGCGCACTTCGCCGGGAGCAGGCGCGGGGCCGGACGGCGGCCCAAACGGCGAGGCTTGCCCGAAAGGAGGCGCCTGACCAAACTGCTGACCGTAGCGGCGAACTTGTTTTTTGATGAACATGCCCACTACCAAACGCAGCACCACGGGCAGCACGAAGCGCACGAGCAGCGAAATGATGAGCAGGGTTAGGAGGAACTTGGTCATGGGCGGGAAGGCGGGGAAACGGGTTGAAAGTAAAAATCGGCCGTGACGGCGCTGGTAAGTTGCTCAGCCGAGCAGGCTACAAGTTCAGAACGCGCCGACAGCATAAATGGTTTATAGCCCAGCTCCGCCAGCAAATGAACCACGGCCTGCCGGTTCTCCAGACCATTCAGCTCCGTTTGGATAAGGGGCTGAAAGCGGCGCAAGGTGGCCTGCAAGTGGCGAAATACTTCGTGCTCAAAGCCTTCTACGTCGCATTTTACAAAATCCAGTCGAGGCAACTCAGCCAGCAGCTCATCGGGCACGCGCATGGGCACCTCGTAGGTGCGGGCGTAGGTTTCGTGGGGGTTGGAGGCTGCTACTTTAGTCATGCCGTGGTGAAGCAGACCATCGCGCTCGGGCGTGCCCATTTGCACGGTGGTATTTTGCCCCCCAAGGGCGTAAGGCAGCAACGTAAGATTGTCGTGGCCACTCAGGCGGACATTGTCGCGCCAGATTTTTTGAAAATCCGGAATGGGCTCTACAGCCAGAACCTTGCCCTCCGCTCCTACCAGGCGTGATAAGGCCACGGAGTAATAGCCCAGGTTAGCACCAATATCCAGGCACACGAACCCGGGCTTGATAATCTTTTCCAGAAAGAACAGCTCGGGGTATTTTGCCCGCCCCCAGCCCGCGCCCACCAGTCCCAGATACACGCGGCTCACGAAACGGATGTAGCGCTCGAAGCCGAGGGCCTGGACCAATAATTTGCGGAGCTGTTTTACCATAGCGGCGGCAAAGGTAGCACGTCCGGTTACGTAGACGCGCTAAACTGAGCAGCCCTACGCACGGCAGCTTACTTTCTGCGCTTGCGCGTTGCCCGCGCCGCGCCCGCCGCAGCCAGCCCACCAATCAGGTACCAGGCTACCGTCATCAGCTTGGTTTGAGGCGTGCGGTTGCTGGGAGCTTTGCCCAAGCCCATCGGGCCGGGCAGTACCACGCCGCCTATGCCCGCCGCTAAGCCGAGTAGGGCGCCTCGTTGCCATGCATTTTTGCCCGCACCTACCAAGCTGTAGTACAAACCGTTGGAAAGCAGGTCGCCAGCCATTGTCAGGTTGAACAGGGTGTCGTGGTCGGGCTGGGGGGCATTTGCCTTACCCAGCAGTTTGCGCAGGCCGCGCATACCCAGCACGTCCATGCGCGGGGCGGTATCGGGGATGAGTTGGCGGACGGTTTCGTGCACAGCCGTCAGCACGACGGCGCCCACAAAGCCATTACCCAAGGCGCGTAATACGGTTGCGGATTTCATCTGGTATTGGGGTCAAATTCAAACTAAATCCAGCTATTGGGACCGGATGCTTTTCCCCAAACGCATAAGCGCAACGGCACGTTGCCCGGTTTCTGCCAGCGGTTGAGGTTAGAAAAAAGCCCCCAGCATTGCGCAAGTTTCCAGCACCTGCCTATCTTTGTTGGCCTGAGCAACTACGGTTGTTCAGCAGACGCCTCTTTAGCTCAGCTGGTAGAGCAGCTCATTCGTAATGAGCAGGTCGTTGGTTCGAGTCCAATAAGAGGCTCTCCGTAAAAAAGCCCCCCAAAGTCGCCGACGCGCCTTGGGGGGCTTTTTTCTTATCGTGCTTTTCTAGCTGAGCACGCTACTGGAACTCTAAAAATCAGCGCCGGAAGTATACGCGGAAGGTGGAGCCCACCCCGAGCTGGCTTTCTACCTCAATTTTGCCCCCCGCGTTCTCAATTATCTTCTTGACCATGTACAGGCCAATGCCGGAGCCCTCCACATGGGTGTGGTAGCGTTGAAACATGGAAAACAGCTGTCGCTCCCGCGTCAGGTCGAGGCCCAGGCCGTTGTCCTGCACTTCCAGAACGTCGTACTCTGCTTCGGTACGGCAGCTAATGTGCACCTGGGACGGGCGGTCGAGGTGACGGTATTTGCAAGCGTTGCTCAAGAGATTATACACTATCGAGCGCAGATTTTTCTTGGAAAAAGAAAGCGTAGGACAGGCTTCTACATCTACCTCCAACTGCGCCTCAGCTTGCTCCATCAGGGACATTAAATCCAGGCGCACTCCCTCAATAACTTCGGCCAGATCAATGGTTATTGCGGGCTGATCGTGTTCCTTTTGCAGCTTCGATACCTCCGTAAGATGGTCGATGGTTGTCTTGAAACGGTCAACCGCGCCTTGCATCAACGACAAAATGAAGTTCACATCGTCATCTTGGCCACTGACCGGCAATTGCTGTTGCAGCGCATGTAGTAGGCCCTCAATGTTGGTAATAGGAGCTTTCAGGTCGTGGGAAGCGGTATAAATGAAGTTGTCCAGGTCCACGTTGGTGCGCGTAAGCTGCTGGTTGGCGGTGCTCAGCTCCGTATTGAGGCTTTGGGCTTCGTCGCGGGCTTTGCTCAGCTTGCGGGTGAGCCGTTGCAGAGCCGTTGCGGCCTGCTTCTGCTCATGAATATCCGTGGCCGCGCCCACCCACTGTACTACTGCGCCGGCTGTGTCGCGCACGGGTACGGCCCGGTCCAGATACCAGCGGTATTCGCCAGTGGCCGCTATGCGCAGGCGTGCCTCGGCCTGAAAGAACTGCTGTGTGCGTACGGCCTCCCGCCAAGTTTGCACAAAGGGCTCCTGGTCTTCGGGGTGAATATATTCCTTCCAGTTTAGGCCCTGGCCATTGGCCGCGGCAGTGAATTGTTCCCAGTGTGGGCTTAGGTACGTAGTATGCCCTTGAGCATCTGCCTCCCACACAATCATGGGCGTAGTTTCGGCCAGCCGCCGGAAGCGGGCTTCGCTACGCTCGGCCTGCTGTTGGGCCTGCACTTGCTGGGTTACTTCGAAAGCAAACACCAGCACGCCATCAATGCGCCCGTGCTCGTCGTAGCGGGCCTGCTGGAGGTAGTTGAAGTAGCGGTCTTCCAGCACCCCATCGCCGGGGCGGGCAAAGGGAACCAGAATACTGTGCTCTTCGTGGGTAACACCCGTTTCGTAGACCCGACGGAAGGTAGCGTACACCGCATGACCAGCTATTTCCGGCAACGCCGTCAAAAGTGGTTTACCCAGTAACTGACGACCGGGAAACAGCTGCTGATAGCCAGGATTGACCAACTCATACACCAGGTCCGGTCCACTAAGGATGCAAATTGCGGCTGGGGCCTGCATGAACAGGCACTCAAGGCGAGCCCGCTGCCCTTCGGTTTCGGCTTGAGCATGCTGCACGGCTTGCGTGCGCTGGGCCACGCGGGCTTCCAGCTCCTCGTTGGCAGCGGCCAGCTCTTCGTTCAGGTTTTGCACCTGTTGGCGAGCCAGCACCTGTTCACTGACGTCGTAAGCAAAAATGAGGATGCCTGCTACCGCGCCGGCCGCGTCGTGGGTTGCCTGGTAGATAAAGTTGAAATACACTGGGTCGAGCCGGCCCGAATTGGTTTGGTCAAGGTAGGCCAGCACCTCATTGCCGTAGTAGGTTTCACCAGTGCGGTAGACGCCGTCGATCAGCCCAAAAAATGGCTGACCTTCCAAATCCGGTAACGCCTCTCGAATGGGTTTGCCCGCCAGCGGTCGGCCGCCAAATAGCTGTTGGTACGGAGAATTAGCCAGCTCAAATATGTGCGCGGGACCAGTGAGGCTGGCAATGGCCGCCGGGGCCTGCATAAACAGCGTGTGCAATTGCTGGCGCTGGAGGTCAGTTTCGGCTCTGGCAACTTCCGCTTGATGGGTGGCAGCTGCCAACTCCAGATTAGTAATTGCTAGCTGCTGGTTCAATTCCTGCAGCTTGGCTTCGTCTTGTTCCATCTGCTGGCGGGCCAGCACCAGTTCGCTCACGTCATAGGCAAAGACGAGGATGCCATCAATCGTGCCCGTGGCATCGCGGGTAGCTTGGTTGATAAAGTTAAAATAACGCGGGTTGGCCCCTTCGTAATCAGCATGGGAAAAATGAATGGGGATTTCGTTGCCGTAGAAGGTCTCGCCGGTGCGGTACACTTCATCGAGCAGGCCAAAAAACGGCTCGCTTTCCAGCTCCGTCAATGCCTCCCGAATGGTTTTACCCAGTAGCTGCCGCCCACCAAATAGGTGATGGTAAAGCGGATTAGCCACGGTAAAAACGTGCGTTGACCCCGAAAGTCGGGCAATACAGGCCGGCGCCTGGCTAAACAGCGTGTCCAGCTGCTGGCGCTGGGTTTCTACTTGGGCCAATGCTTCCCGCTCGCGGGCTTGGCTTTCGCGCAGGGCTACTTCCACGGCGCTGCGCTCCTGATCAGCCGTGTCGGTGAAGCTGACTACCAGCCGCTCGCCGCTACGCTGGGCCACGTGGCGAAAGTAATTGTCGTAGCCATCGGCTTGGTAATTAATGTCGAATGCTTCCGTCTGCCCCGTCTCAAACACGCGCTGGTAAAATGCCCAAGTGCCAGCGGCCACAGTATGCGGAAAGCGGCTAAGCAACGTGTCTTCAGGCCGTTCCGGCAAACCCAGGATTCGCTGACCGGCGGGGTTGAGATAGTCCAGCGCGAAGTCTACTAACCCATTATCTGGCCCGTACAGAGGACGCAGGAGCAAAACGCCGCTCAGCGAAACTTCAAATAAGGTCTGAAACAGGTCGTCGGGGGAGAAGCGTGGGGCAGAAAGCGGCGCGGGCAATTCAAACATGATAGAGGCTAAGACACTAAGGTCGGCTTTCTGGGCAGCGCGACGCAGACAGGAGCCAGGCTAGATATAGATAGAGTAAGCGCAAGTTCATAGAACTAACGAGAAATACCGCACCTACGGCCTGCGCGCCGGCTTGCTACTGACACTGCTGGCATAGCCCCGTCATTAGGTATTCACGCGATGTGGCCTGAAAGCCCCCCGGCAATGCAACCACCGGAATTGCCACCTGATTGAGGCAATAGGTGTGCAGGCAGGCAGAACACTTGAAGTGCACATGATCATCCGTGTGCGCGTGGGGGGCACATTCGCGGGAGCACAGCGCGTAGCGCAGAATATCGGTGTTATCGATAACGCGATGAATAACCCCCTTTTCCTCAAACGTTTTCAGGGTTCGGTATAAGGTGATGCGGTCAGTGTTGGAATCCAGACTTTGTTCCAGATCATGGCTGGACTGAGCGTAGGTTTTATCCAGAAATACTCGCAGAACGGCCTGTCGGACAGGCGTCTGACGCAGACCATGTTGGGCCAGCAGGGTAGCAGCAGAATCGGCAGCGGACATACGGGTTTGGAAACGTAAGCGAATAAGCGCTAGCACTGGCAGTTTCGTTCGGCTAGTGATAAGTTGTAAAAATACAACCCGGTAGCATTGTAGAGCCGCCCCAACATATTCCGGGGTGGCTAACGCTGAGCCAGTAGCACCAAAAAGGGCCTGCTTCGTGGAAGCAGGCCCTTTTTCACTTTATAAACCGAATGCCTACTTAGCTGGCATCAATACGGCGTCGATGGAATGCACCGTTCCGTTAGTGGCTTTGATATCGGGGGTGGTCACGGTAGCCGAGCCGCCCTTTGCATCGCGAATCGTGACAGTGCCGCCTTGCAGGCTCACAGTCAGCGACTCACCCTGAACCGTTTTGATGGTTTGGCCATCTTTCAAATCAGCGGCCATTACGTTGCCAGGCACCACATGATAGGTCAGGATCTTGCTGAGCTGCTTTTTGTTGGCTGGCTTGAGCAGATTATCTACCGTGCCGGCGGGCAGCTTGGCAAAAGCGGCATTATCCGGGGCAAACACGGTGAACGGACCTTTCGCTTTGGCCTGTTCGGCCAAGCCAGCAGCCTTTAGCGCAGCTAATAACGTGCTATGCTCAGTAGATAGAGCAGCACTGGCGGCCAAATCCTTATTCGTAGAAGTTGCGCTGGTCGTAGCCGCAGGAGTCGAGGTCATTGTTTGGGCCGTAGCAATGCCACTAGTACCTAGTAGAGCGATTGCACCGAGGATGATCAGTTTCTTTTTCATAGCTAAAGGTTGGATGTTAAAAATGCGGTAAGTGATTCTACAACCGTCGAGTTGATGAATAGTTGAGATAAAATTTTTTAATCTGTTCATAATCAACCTTTTCACTCTATCCATCCTTTAGCAAAACTCATTTATTCGAAACTAAAGCGCCCAGAAAAGCCCCCAGGGCCCAAAAAAGCCAGACGCTCTAACGTCTGGCTTTTTTGGGCCCTGGGGGCTTTTACTTACAGGCTGCTGTCATAATCGGATGAGCTGGATGAGCCACTGCCCATGCCGCCACGATAGCCCGACGACTGGCTTCCTGACTGATTGCCCGAGGAAGAGCCATAGTCGCTACCGCTGCTGCTGCCTGAACGGTAGCTGCTGCCGCTACTGCTGGAACCGCCGCTGCTTGGAGCCGGACGGTAGCCGGAGTTGGAGCTGCCCGAACCTGAGTCGGAGCCGTAGCTACCGCTTGAACCGTAGCTGCCGCTCGAACCAGGCCCAGAGCTATTTAAGCCTGAACCATAGCTACCGGAGCCATAGCTGCTAGAACCGCGGTAAGCTGATTTGTCTGACTTACCTTTTTTACCGCTCTTGCCTTTGTATGACTTGTAGCCTTTGTCGCTGCTCTTGGAGCGCAACGCCAGCCAGCTTAAACCACCAATGAGCAGGGCACCGCCCACTATTTGTTGGGTAGTGCTCAGCTTATTAAACTGCGTAGTTGCTTTGCTGCTGAGGTCTTTTACAGATTGGGGGATCTGGATTTGGTTAAGCTTATCGCCCAAACCAAATTGGTCAGCCATGTCTTTTATTGAACCCATGGCACCACCTTCCTGACCGCTTTGACCTTGATTTTGGTCGTTTTTCTGATTATCCGAGTCATTCGAGCCGCCACCGGCTGTGCTGGCCGAACCGGCAGCACCTGATGATTTACCAGCCGAGCCTTGCGCCGAAGCAGGTTTTTGGGAAGAACTACCCGCATTTGCGCCAGTAGAAGAAGGAGTAGATCCGGTGTTGGATTGATTGGGCTTGTTTTCCATAATGAGGTGAGGGTGATAGAGCGAATAGTTACGTGCAACCGGCGGGTCGCACTAGGTTCTATATCGTATTTCCCCGGAGCCGGGTTGCGAATAAGCAATACTTTTTCCGGCAGTTGAGTCGCAACCTTCATTCATAGGCATCAGTAAGTTAGCCAAACACTGCTCTTAACAACCACCCTAAAAACAAACTTTTATGGCTCATCAATCTAATTCGACCGTTGCTCTCATTACGGGGGCGGCTAGTGGCATTGGTCAGGAGCTGGCCCACCTATTTGCGAAGGATCAATACCAACTTATTCTGGTTGATCAGGACTTAAACGGCTTGCAGCAGTTTGCCGATCATCTGCGCAGCGTTCACCACCTGGAGCCTACGCTTATTACCCAAGACTTGAGTCAGCCTCAGGCTGCTCAGCGCGTGTACGACGCCGTAAAGCAACACGGCCTGCAGATAGATGTGCTCGTAAACGACGCGGGCTTTGGCGAGTACGGCCCTTTCCTGGAAGCTGATGCGGCCCGCAACGTGGCCGTGATTCAAACCAACATTACCGCTTTGGTGGAGCTAACCTATCTCTTCGGGCGCGACATGAAAGAGCGGGGCAAAGGCCGGATTCTGCAGCTAGCCTCCACGGCTGCTTACACACCTTCGCCTAACATGGCCGTTTACTCGGCTACCAAGTCGTTTGTACTGTCCTTTTCGGAGGCCTTATATAATGAGTTAAAAGATTCGGGCGTGACCGTTACGGCGCTGTGCCCCGGCGCTACCGACACCGATTTCTTTGAGCGGGCCGGCGCCGAGGACACCAACGCCGCCCAAGGCAGCCTCGCCAACCCGAAGGACGTGGCCAAAGATGGCTACACCGCCCTGATGAACGGAGAGATGCGGGTTATTTCGGGCATTACCAATAAGATTCAGGCCATGCTCAGCAATATAACACCTGATAACCTGGTGGCTGCGGGCATGCGCAAGATGTTTGAAGAGCAGAAATAGCACTGGCCCCAGCTTAGCATAAGCTGAACAATTGGGAGAGGTTGCCGCTTTTCTTTCGTGAAAGGCAGCAGCCTCTCTTTTGTTTTTCCTATAAAAGCCCCCCAGCCCAGCTTATATGTCGAAGCGGTTCGAGAATAAGGTATGCATCGTTACCGGAGCTACTTCGGGCATTGGGCGGGCAGTAGCCGTGCAGTTAGGGCGTGAGGGCGGTTGTGTAGCTATATTAGGGCGAAGCGTTGAAGCGGGTCGTGAAGTGGTACGCGAAATAAAAGCGCGCGGTGGTGAGGCCATTTTTGTGCGGACTGATGTGGGCAAAGATGCTCACCTTCAGGCTGCCGTACGCCGTACGCTGGCTCGCTGGCACAGAATAGATGTGCTCATCAGCAATGCCGCCGAAATGACTTATGTGCCTCTGCTGGATTTGCCCCCCAAAGAATGGGATGCGCTGATGAATGTGAATGTGCGGGCATTATTTCGGCTCTGCCAACTCTGTTTGCCGCACATGCACCAAGGCAGTATCGTGGCAGTCAGCTCGGTACATGCCCACCAAACCACGGCTAATGTAGTGCCCTACGCCACCAGCAAGGGCGCCATCGAAGCATTTGTGCGCGGCCTTAGTCAGGAAATTGCCCACACCCAAACCCGCATCAACGCTATAGCGCCTGGTGCCGTGGATACGCCGATGCTTTGGGACAACCCTAATGTGAAAAGTGGCCGCGAAAAGATAACTGGCCAGGTGGGTAGCCCCGAGGAGCTAGCTTCCGCCATTTGCTTTATGGCCGCTGCTGAGTCCAGCTTCATCAATGGCACCACGCTAGTTGCGGACGGTGGCCGACTTGCCGCGCTATAGCACGGTTTCGTACTTGTTGGGCTTAGAGGCAAAATGCCCCCCAGCAACCAATAATTCTGATGGTACAGACTTATCCGCGGGCACCCTTGTGCATCTGCTCGGGGTCGGGAAGGGGGCCTTCGCCGGCATAAAGATGAGCGTCGAGGCGACCGGCAAGGCGGGCTTCCGCTTCAAACCTGTTGTTGAAGTATCCCACTCGGGCCGATTCGACCAAGTACTTCCATAAGAAAGGCACTGGGCCATGCTCCCGAAACTGGCGGATGTGGCACATCTCGTGGGCTACCCAATATGGGTCTTGCAAAAACTGCTCGCGGGTGGCTCCGCTGAGGTGAATACTGTTGCCCAAAACCATGGCCACACTTCGCGATTGCAGCACAATGCGGGCGATGCGGGCAAAAGGTGAATTCTCAATAATTCGGGGCGGCTTCATGGCAAATATTGTAGCGGCGTATTATACGCCAAACGGAGGAGGAATAGTCATGGCTCAGCTATAATCTTTTTACCACAAAATTATCTTATAACATGTTTTTTGAGCCTATTGAGGGGCAAAACTTGGATGCCGGGTTTTTTATGGCTTAGCTTTAACCTATGAGGCTGGCTACAATCGGTCGGTTTTGCCCCCCATACGCTCCTTTTTAACCACCTTTTTTCGGACTAACAGTCCAGCTTTTCCGCTCATACGACCCACTTCTTCGCCGCTTGCGGCTACGCCCGAAAATCGATTTTGCTCCCTTACGACGGACAATGAAACATAGCCTTCTCTATTGCCTCGCCGCTGCCTCGCTTACCCTCTCCTTTTTCTACGACCGTACACCTGCTGAACCCAGCACCGCTCCGGCCCCAGTCTTTGCCGAAGCCTCCCTTTTCCCTCCTGGACGCCGGATACGCCGGTTCCGCCCGCCGACCACACGGCCGCTAGTTCCCGCGATTCGCTGGCGTATAACTACTACGCGCAGACCCTCGGTCTCAAGCTTGATTTCGACGAGAACAAGGCGCTGCTCCGCACCGTCACCGACTGGCTCGGCACCCCTTACCGCTACGGCAGCAGTACCCGCCGCGGCACCGATTGCTCCGGCTTTGTAAGTCGCGTATTCAAAGAAGTTTACGGTATTACCCTCCAGCGCAGCTCCCGCTCCATGTTTCAGAGCGTGAAGCGCATCAGCAAGACTGACATAGAGGAGGGCGACCTGGTATTTTTCCGTCGCGGGCCCGGCCAGCCCATTTACCACGTTGGTATCTATTTGAAGGACGGCAAATTTGCCCACTCAGCTACCAGCGGCGGCGTTATGGTAAGTTCCTTACGCCAAGGCTATTATAATCGCAACTTCTACGCGGCCGGCCGCGTTGAGACTAATTAACTGGCCGCCAACTGTTTTCCTGACATGAAGCCCCGCTCTTCGGAACGGGGCTTTTTTGTGGCCTACGGTGGGGCTGCCGAGCCAAAACCATTTTGAGCGGTAACAGTATAGAACAGGCGAGCACCAGCCCGACGCGGGCTGGCAGCAGTTTACTCTCAACTTTGTTTACCTATGAATACTCCGAACCCCAAGGGCGAGAATATCGCCTCTTCTCCCCTCTTCAAAACCTTCCTTGGCAAAGCTGAGGATTATATAAAGAAGCCCCTGCGCATTAAGACGCTGCTAAACGACGCTTATCAGAAAGCCAGCGAGAAGAACGATTTAGGTACGCTGGCCCAAGAGGCTTGGGAAAGCTTGCAGGTGCTGTTTCGGCTGGTTCGCACGTCCGTATCGGGTGAGTACACGGGTATACCTGCGCCTACTATCGTAGCGGCGGTGGCGGTGCTCATCTATTTTCTGAGCCCCATTGACCTGATTCCGGACTTTATTCCGGTGATTGGCTTGCTCGACGACGTGGCTTTGCTAGCTTGGTTTACTACGAAACTGAAAGAAGAGATGGACCACTTCGTGGCCTGGGAGCACTCGCGGCCAGCTATGGCCCACGCCAGCGGTCCAGTAGATAGCCCTTCCGGCGCGGCTGTATCATTGACTTCAACCGATGGCACCACTTCTGAATCGGGCCCAAAGCCGCAAAATGCCCCCCAGACTTCCCCCGACCATACCCTGGACCGAGGCGTAGAAGCGCCGGAGTCGGCTAAACGTATGGGCACTGTTGACTTAGATCATCCAGCGGCTGGCTCTGCTCACTCGCAGTCACGCACCGATTCAGGCATTTCTTCCCCTGATAGCAGCAACCCAAATCCCAGCCTGACCGGCCCCAATGATACGGAGCCTAAGACCGACGTGCGGCCCCATGCCGACGATACCTACAACACCGACGGTAGCCGCACCCGCAACGACAGCCCGAACGATACAGGCGGCAACGTACGCTAATCACCGTTCTTCTAAAACGCAAAAAAGCCCCCCAGCATAGGCTGGGGGCTTTTTTGTGCTATGATATAAGCTCAACCTACGCTACCTGCCGAATTTGAGAGGTATGTGAAGCTACGTAGCTCACGAAATCGCCTACGGTGCTCAAAGGTACTTCGTCGGGAATGGTGATTTTGAAGCTGCGCTCGAGCTCAAGAATAATATCCACTACATCAACCGTGTCGAAGCCAAGCTCGCGGCTCAGGTTGCTGCCGATACGCAGGCGCGTGGGCTTGATGGCCTTACGCTTGCTGATGATGCGCAGCACTTGCTGCTCGATGGTAGAAGGGACGGAGGTAGATGAGGAAATCATAAAAAGGGAGGTATACAAAAAGAGGACTATAAGACCTGAGAAGTGAGATTTAGTTTACTACGGGCAGCTAGTCAACGTCTCACTTCTCATTTCTCGTGTCTAAAGTTTAAGCTTCAGCCAAAACAGGCGGGCGAGTGGCGCGAATCTCTTCCGCGTCGGCGGGGGGCGTTACAGGAGCATCAGGGTCCTTGCCGGTAATCTTAGCGCGGAGCCGTTCATTGAGCAAATACATCACAGGGACTACGACAAGGGTAATAAGGGTTGCAAAGCTAAGCCCGAAAATTATGGTCCAGGCTAGCGGCCCCCAGAACACCACCGACTCGCCTCCAATGTAGAAATGAGGCTCGAAGCGGGCGAACAGACCGTAGAAATCAATATTCAGGCCAATTGCTAATGGGATAAGTCCTAAGATGGCCGCCGTGGCCGTCAGAATCACCGGATTGAGGCGGGTGCGTCCGGCCATCACGATAGCTTCGCGCAAAGGCATTCCCTGGGAACGCAGAATATCGGTGAACTCAACCAGCAGAATGCCGTTTTTAACCACGATACCCGCCAACGCTACTACGCCCACGCCCGTCATCACGATACTAATTTTCATGCCTGTGAGCGCCAAGCCCAACGCCACGCCGATAATCGAGAAGATGATTTCGGTGAGGATGATGATGGTTTTGCTCAGGGAGTTGAATTGCGTTACCAGAATCATAAAGATCAGCCCGATAGCCAGCAGACCGGCTACGCCCAGGAAATCCTGGGTTTCCTGCTGGTCTTCCGTGGCCCCGCCCATACGGACGGTGTAGCCGGCCGGCGTGGGATACGCTTCCAACGCCTGCTGAATCTGGGCCACCACATCGGGGGCGGTGTAGCCGCTGAGCACGTTGGAGCTGATGGTAATAACTTTATTCAGGTCTTTGCGCTTGATGCCGCCGTAGGTGGTGCCGTAGGTCAGGTCGGCGACCGAGGAGATGGGCACCTGCCGCACCTGCCCTGAGCCATCGCGGAAGGTGAGGCGGGAGTTGAGCAGGGCGTCCACGTTGGAACGAAACGGCTCGGCGTAGCGCACCTGAATCGGGTACTCGTCGTCGGCAGTCTTGAACTTGCTGGCCTCGGAGCCGAAGATGGCAGTACGCACTTCCAGGCCGATCTGGGCCGTGCTGATGCCCTCGCGGTTGGCTCGCGCCCGGTCAATATTCACCGCGATTTCAGGGTTGCGGTCCTCCAAGTTGGTGCGCAGATCCTCGATGCCCGCGATGTTGAGCGAATCCACGTAGCGCTCTACTTTCTTGGAAAGCCGGGCCAGGTCCTGGTAGTTGTCGCCGGCTATCTCAATGGCAATGTCCTTACCCACCGGGGGGCCATTTTGCTCCTGATCCACCGCGATTTCAGCCCCCGGAATGCCTTTCACCGCTTCGCGGATTTTGCTGAGATACGTGCCGGTTTTCGGGCCAGTCTGCTCGCCCAGCTCCTTGAAAGCGACCGATACTTTGCCCAGATGCGATTGCGCCGTGCGGGCCGCGTCCTGCGGGTCATCGGCCCCGATGGCCACGTTGGAAATCACGGATTCCACGTCGGGATTGTTACGGCCGATGGCGGTATAAATCCGCTTTTCCAGCTCCCGCGTGATAGAGTCGGTGATGGCTACTTTGGTGCCCACCGGCATTCGCAGGTAAGTGTAGATGAATTTGGGGTCGCCTTTGGGGAAGAACTCCACCTGCGGCTTACGAGTGATTACACCCATAATCGAGCCTACAAACAGAAGTACCATTGTGCCCATTACCAGGGCCGGGTGATGAATGGCCCAGTGCACCAAGCGGCCGTAGCCGTTCTGAAATTTGGGCAAGGCCTTGCGCTGAAACCAGGCAATGCCGTGCACGAATACGAACCGATCCAGGAAGCAAAGCACGATGATAACCAGCACTAGATTGCCCACGAAAGGCGAGCCGGCCAGGTAGCCGATACCGGCGATTAACGCCAGTACGCCCATTGCCAGCAAAAAGCCTTTAGTCAGTTTGGAAGGCTTGTCCTCGGCCAGGTTCTCGCCGCGGTTCATAAAGGACACCGCAAATACTGGATTGATGATAAACGCTACCACCAGCGACGACATCAGCGTGACAATGAGAGTGATAGGCAGAAAGAACATGAACTTGCCGATAATGCCCGGCCAGAAAGCCAGCGGCACGAAGGGCGCGACTGTGGTCAAAGTACCGGCCAGCACGGGCACGAATACCTCGCCCGCCGCGACTTTGGCGGCCTGGGCCGTGCTCAAATCGGGCCGGTCGTGCAGGATGCGGTGGGTGTTTTCAATCACCACGATGGCGTCGTCTACCACGATGCCCAGGGCCAGCAGGAAGCTGAAGAGCACGATCATGTTGAGCGAGAAATCCAGCACCGGCAGGAAAAGGAAAGCCAGGAACATGGAAATCGGCACCGACAAGCCCACGAACAAGGCATTGGTGGTGCCCATGAAGAACATCAGAATCAGCGTCACGAGGATAAAGCCGATGATAATGGTGTTGATCAAGTCATTGAGCGTCACGCGGGTATCGTTGCTGGTATCGCCGGTTACGGTGATGTCCAGCTCGGTGGGCAGGCCTGATTTCGACTCTTCGATGATTTCGTGAATCTTGTCGGCGGCTTCAATCAGGTTTTCGCCGCTACGCTTAATGACGTTCAGCGTGACGGCGGGCTTGCCGTCGAGGCGGGCGTAGCTTTCGCGGTCCTTGAAGGCGTCGGTGACGGTAGCAATGTCGCCGAGGCGAATGGCCGAGCCGTTGAGGTTCTTGATTTCGATGTCGGCGATGTCGGCGGCCCGCTCGTACTGACCCGCGATGCGCACGGCCCGCTTTTGGGTGCCTACGTCCACGGAGCCACCCGAAATAGTCAGGTTTTCGCCCTGAATAGCACGGGTAATATCCTGAAAGCTCAGGCGCGAGGCTTGCAGCTTGGTCAGGTCCACGTCCACGTTTACTTGCTGCTCCAGCGCTCCCACGATGTCCACGCGCGATATTTCAGGCAGCGCCTCAATCTTATCCTGAAAATCGTCGGCGTAGCGCTTGAGCTGGCTCAGCGACAGGTTGCCGGCCAGGTTGATGTTCATAATCGGAAACTCCGAAAAGCTCACTTCCTGTACGCTCGGCGGGCTGGGCAAGTCGGTGGGCAACTCGCTGCCGGCCTTGTCCACGGCGTCCTTGATGAGCTGCTTGGCATACTGCACATCCACGTCGGTGTTGAACTCGACATCAATGACGGAGTAGTCCTGGTTGGAGGTAGAGTTGATCTGCTTCACCCCGTTCACGCTCTTAATCTCCTTCTCAATCTGGCGCGTGACCAGGTTTTCCATGTCCGCCGGCGAGATACCAGGGTAAATGGTGGCCACGATAATTCGCGGCACCACAATATCCGGGAAGTTCTCCTTCTGAAGCTTGATGTAGGTGAACACCCCGGCGATGCACAGAATCAGCGTCAGGATGTAAATGCTGGTCTTATTATCAATAGACCAGCTGGTTGGCTTGAATTCTTTTTCGACGTCCTGCATGATGAATGGGTTTGCGGATTTGGACGATATTCCCCTCCTTACTAAGGAGGGAACGCCGTCGCGAAGCGGCGGCTGGGGTGGTTATGGTGTTGAACGAGGGGCGGGGGGCAATTTTGGTTGGTTATCGTTTTCAGCAACCTTAGCTAAACAACTAAACAACGACCTTAGCCACCCCAGCTTTGGCTTTACCAAAGCGTCCCCCCTCATCTGAGGAGGGGTGCTTGTCATTCTGTCTTCTTTATAGGCTTACTACCTGTCCTTCGTTGATATTTTGATAGCCTGCTGAGATAACTTTGTCGTTGGCACTCAGACCATTGGTGACTTCCACTTCGCCATTATAAGTGGCACCGGTCTGGATGACGCGTTTGCGAGCCACCGGCTGGTTGCCCTTTTGCTCCACCACATATACATAACTATTCTGCTCGTCACGTTGCACCAGGTCAACTGGGATTACCGTGGCGTTCGGGCGATTATAATTCAGGATGCGCACGGTGGCTACCATATTGGGGCGTAGCTGTAGCTGCGACTTGCTATCGAGGCGTAGCTCCGTGGTGAAGGTGCGACTGGTCGGGTCGATAGAGCTGCTGACCACGCGCACGGTAGCCGGAAACTCCTGGTTGCCCAGATCGGGAATGGCAACCACGGCCTTGTCGCCGGCCTTGATGCTGCCCGAGTAGCTTTCCGATACGTCAGCCAGAATTTTGCCCCCCGTACCGCTCACCAGGCGCACTACCGGCGTGCCAGGTGCTACTACTTCGCCCAGCTTCGGCATTACTTCGTCGGCGGTGCCGGCGAAGGGCGCCGTTATATTATAGAGCTCACGCTGACGGCCGAGGGTGCTCAGGTTGCGCTGCAAGGCCTCGTAGTTGTTCTTGGCCTGCAGAAACTGGATTTCGGTGCCAATCTGCTGATCCCACAAGCGCTTCTGCTTTTCGTATACCACGCGGGCCAGGTCCAGGCGCGTGCGCAGCTCGGCAATACTTGCTTCCAATACGCCTGCGTCGATGGTAGCGAGCACCTGGCCTTTACGGACCCGGTCGCCGCGCTGCACGCGCAGGCTGGTAAGCGAGCCACCCGAGCGGGCCGACACAGTAGCATTCTGATCAAAATCGACGCGGCCCTGCACCTCCAGGTAGCTCTTGAAGTCGGCGGGCTTCACGTTCAGTACCGATACCGGTACAGTTTGAGCAGTGGCGGCAGTAGCGGCGCTATCAGTAGGACCGGCTTTGGCTTCCAAAGCCGCAATCTTAGCCTGATTTTCGGCCTGTTCTTTTTTCAGCGCGGCCAACTCAGCCTGCGGATCTTTCTGCCCGCAGGCAGCTAGCAGCATTAGGGCAAGAATAGCGGGAGTGATGCTGTATTTCATGAGGAGAAGCGGTTCACTAACTGAAGGGATGAAAAAGGGGCGGCTGGGGGGCATTTTTTGTGCACTAGTGGAGCAAAAATCCCCCCAGCCGCCGCTATATTTATTTGTTGGCCTGATACAGCGTACCGGCGGCTTTATCGAAATCGACTTTGGCTACCAGCGCGTCGTAGAGCGAAGTGTAATAGTTGGTTTGCGCCTGGCGCAAATCGGTTTCAGCCGTAATTACCTCCAGGTTAGAGCCTACGCCCTCCTGAAACTTGATCTTGGATACCCGCGCTACTTCCGTAGCCAACTCGAGGTTGGCTTTTTGGTTAGCCAGCACGTCAAGCGTGTTTTGCAGGCTGGTCTCGCTCTGGCGGCGCTCTAGGTCGATGCCTTGCTGCAGGGTGGTGAAGCCCTTCTGCACCTGCTCTAGAGCCAGCTTGCCCTGCTGAATAGAGGCACGCTTGCGGAAGCCATCGAATACCGGAATCTGCAATGACAAGCCATAGTTGCCGAAGCCAAACCAGTTCTGATTGAGAAGTTGCCGCCCGCTGGGCGAGGCAATGCGGGCATCAGGGCCACGGAAATCGAGTAGCCCACCCAGGCGTGGGTCAGAGCCGATAAAGCCGTAGGAGCCCGTGAGGCTAAGCGAGGGCAGATAGCCCGCCCGGCGGTTGCGTACGTCGAGGGCAGCTAGGTCGCGCTGGGTTTCCAGCACCTGATACTCTACGCGGCGGCTATAATCGAACTCGTTGCCGGCGCTTTGCAGGCGGTTGCGCTCGGCATCCACCACGGCCGCGTCGAGGCGGTCGGTGAGGTTGACGGCCTGACGCTGGTCGAGGCCCATCTGAAACTTAAGCAGGGCTACGCTCAGATCAATCAGGCGGGTAGCGTTTTGCTGCTCAATGCGCAGGTTATTGAGCTGTACCTGCAAGCGCTGTACGTCCAGCTTTTCCACAAAGCCTTCCTTAAAGGTCTGCTCTGTTTGGTACAGCAGCGTATCGAGACGCTGCACGTTGCGGGCGAGCAGCTGTAGCCGCTCACTAGCCACTAGCGTGCTGTAGTATGCTTTTGATACTTGCTCCACTACATCAATCTCCGTTTGCTGGGTTTGACGCACCGCTAGCTTCTCGTATACTTTGGCCGCTTTCAGCCCCAGAAATACGGAAGCGTTGAACAGTGGCTGCGAGACCTGCACGGCGGCATTACCCTGGTAGCGCAAGCCAAATGCCAGCGGCTGCGGCCCGGCCGATTCTACTTCGGTGTAGGTGGGCGCCAGTACCACACTCTGCCCGCCCTCCACGTTGCGCAGCTGATCGGGCGTGAGGGTGGTACCATCGAGCGTGCCGGGACCGCCCGCGAAAGCACCAAAATCCACGAGCTGACGCTGGAGCTTAAAATTGTCCGTCACGCCGCCCCCGATGTTGATTTGGGGCAAACCGCTAGCCGTTACTTCCTTCACCTGGGCGGAGGCAATCTGCTCGTTGAGGCGCTGCGACTGCAGGGTCGACTTGTTCTGCAAGGCGTAGTTGATGGCCTGCTGTAAGCTCAGCGCCATGGGCGCGCTAGAAGCCGGCGACTGGCCCGTGGAGGGTGTTTGGGCAAGTAGTTGGTGCAGTCCCAGAAAGCTCAGCAGCAAGGCGAGCATTAGAAGGCGAAGCGAGTTTTTCATAATAAGCGGGAAGCAGTAAGCGAAACGTTCTTCTTATTCTTCTTCCGTCACCTGACGGTACGCATTGATCAGCTTATGGCCTTTGAGCGAGGCTACGCCCAGCATAAAATGTTCGAGACAGATAAGGTCGACTTTCTGCGGGTTGAACTTGCGGGTGGGAAATACCGTCGGGTTCAGGGCGAGGTCAATCTGATTCAGGCGCAGACGAGCTAGTACGTCCACATCCAGGTTGGCCCGATAGAGGCCTTCGGCAATGCCGCGGCGCAGATTATCCGTAATGCGGTAGAGAATAAATTCATCTTTATGCGCCAACCATAGATTCCAGGCCTGAGGATAGTATTTCTGCAGATCATAAAAGATAGAGGGGTGAATGTCGGCCATCATTTTCTGGCTCCATTCCATCATCTTGAACAGCTCGTCCAGGGCGTTTTCAGCGCTTTCGGCCATTTGGCAGCACTCCCCTTCCTCCTGGGCCAGGTGGTAGTGCAGCACGCCCAGCACAATTTGATCTTTGTTCTCGAACCACTTGTATAAAGTCTTCTTTGACATGGCCAAGTGCGTTGCGATGTCGTCCATCGATACACTCTTGATACCGTTGCGCATGAATAGCGTCTGGGCTGATTGTAAGATGCGGTCTTTGATTTCCATAATTCCGGCCCAAAGATACGCAGGAAACTTTTATTGAATCCAAAGTTTCCATTACTTTTTTATGATATTTTTTCCTTGGCTATTTATCATATGGAAAGACGCAGGTAACCCTCACTTACTTTACTAAGCGCCAACTTTTTTTCTGGGGGGCAAATTTGCCCCCAGACCTTTGTAGATAAGACTAGTTTGGCTTTAGCCTATCTCATTTAAAATAGCCACTTCACACTTGAGTCTGTTGAGTTTTCATTGTTTCCTGCTCCTGGGCAGCAGCTATAGGTTGAAGTAGCGCCCTCGTACCAAATAATGGGTCTGGATTGGCTAGTACTTGGTACCACGTGAGGGAGCTGGCATAGGTGGCCCAAGCTGCCAGCGGTACCATAGAAAGCAAAATACGACGGTCGTGGGCGCGTGCTAAACCGATACCGGTGTACGACAACCAGACACTACCCAGTGTCCAGATGTGGCTAAGAATCTGACTGCGTAGCTTGAAGATTGAGGAGCAAGCGAGTGCTTTTCGTTCTGGTACATAATAAGTAGTGGTTATTTCAACCAAATTTAATACATTATTGTATAATATGGCTAATTTTTTAATTCATTTATGTATATTATTAGGGGAGGTAACTACTACAGAAAGGATTAATCTGTAAGCGTGAGTGCTGCTTGGCTAAACTGGCAGTAGTATAATGGCAGACATTTGGCGGTTGTATTCTCACAAAACAGTTGGCTTAGTCGGCAAATGACAACGGACAGTGAACTCATGAGCATCATGCCGTAGCTCCACCTCAAGGCAGTATCTAGCTGCTGGCATTGCCTGGATGTATTACCTTGCTGGTCGTTATGCGTGTACTTTCTTTCCTACAAGAGCTGCTGGGGATGGTGGCTGAATACCAAGCTCCCGAGAATTCCAGGAGTCCCAAACCCCTTACCCTGTCGGCGTTTGCCAGCTGGTTATCCGCGCGCGTCGGAGAAGCCTCGGAGGCCGTACCAGCACTGGCCGGCCGGCGCACCCGCCACGCCCACGAAACCGACGAATCAGAAATCGGAACGCTGCTGGCCCTGCTTTACCGCTACACCAAAATGTACGGGCGCCTGGCGCTGGCCGATAGCCCGTTGGTCACGCTCGATGACTTTGCTTACTTGGCCACACTGCATACGCGCGCACCCCTGACCAAAGCGGAGCTAATTACCCAAAACGCCCACGAGCCCACGACCGGCACCCAGATCATCAGGCGGCTCCTCGACCGCGGCCTGGTAGCCGAGCAGCCCAGCGAAACGGACCGGCGCAGTAAGCTGTTGTACATGACCGAAGCTGGTCTGCAGCTCTTATTTCCGATGTATGAGCGCATGGAACAGGTTGCCCGGCTGCTAACCGGCGACCTGACCAAAGTGGAGCAGCTGCTGCTGCTACAGCTGCTGCACAAGCTAGATACATTTCACTACCCCATTTTCAGTGGCTCACGGCCGCAGTCGCTGGCGGACATAACGGGCCGCATCACCCCACCAACTCCGGAGTTGTAACACTGCGTAGCCGCGCTATGGCAACAGATGCTCTAATAGACAGCTCGTTATTAGTATCGATCAACTAGCTAGCATACCAATAACAAATAGAGCAATTCTCATTTTTTACGTTAGGTCGAAGCAGATTTGCCCCCCAGCCTTTTGGCGACGAGCTCCCTTTCGACTTTGGCGTACCTTGCTCATCGTTTCATTTCTTCGACTCTTTTTTTGCTTCCATGAAAATTCGTACCGGCTTCGGCTACGACGTACACCAACTTCGGGAGGGCCTGCCCTTTTGGCTCGGTGGCATCCAGGTGCCGCATACCCACGGCGCCCTGGGCCACTCCGACGCTGATGTGCTCATCCATGTTATCTGTGATGCGCTACTGGGCGCGGCCAACCTGCGCGACATCGGCTTCCATTTCCCCGACACTGACCCGCAGTACAAAGGCATCGACAGCAAGCGCCTGCTGGCCGAGGTAGTACGCCTGCTCCACGAGCGCGGCTACACCATCAGCAACATCGACTCGACTATTTGCCTGGAGCAGCCTAAAGTGAATCCGCACATCTCGGAGATGCAGCGCGTGCTGGCCGAGGTGATGCGCATTGAGGCTGATGACATCTCCATTAAAGCCACCACCACCGAAAAACTGGGCTTTGTGGGCCGAAAAGAGGGCGTGGCGGCTTATGCTTCGGTGCTTATTATTAAGGCTTAATCATTTACCTGGGGTAAAGTTGGCGCTTTGCCTTGCCACCAGGCAATTTTCCCACTATTCCTGCGTCATTCCCTTCCTGATTCATTCACTTTTTCCAACCCATGCAGAAAAATACGTTCTACGCCCTGCTGTTGGCGGCCTGCTGCGCTACCTCCGCCGTAGCCCAGGATGCGCCCACCAAGCGTAAAGTCAAAGTAAAGCGCAAGCAGCGGACGGAAGCCCCGACCAAAGAGGCAGCCGAACCCAGCGCCGCTACTGCCGCCACCACCGATTGGGCCGCTACCTACGGCCCCACCATCACGCAGGCTGATTTGCGTCAGCACCTTACCATTCTGGCCTCCGACGCTTACGAGGGTCGCGAAACCGGGGAGAAAGGTCAGAAAATGGCCGCTGAGTACATCAGCAAGCAGTTTAAGGACCTTGGCCTGACCGGACCCGTGCAAGGCTCCGACAATCCGTACCTGCAACACTTTACCATGGTGCGCTCCACCTGGGCCGATGGTGCTACGCTGAAAGTAGGCGGCCAGACCTATAAGTGGCTGACCGATTTCTACGGGTTTGGCACTTCGCCCTTTCAGCAGGAAACCGCTATTCAGCCCGTATTCGCCGGTTACGGCATCGAGCAGGAAGGCTACTCCGACTACGCCAGCTTGGGCGACGTGAAAGGCAAAGACCTGATCATTCTCTTGGGAGAGCCAATGAATGCGCAGAAGCAGCCCGTGCTGGGCAAAGATGGCGCTCCGAGCAAGTGGGGCACCGACTACCGCGCCAAAGCGGCCATGGCCACGCAAAAGGGTGCCCGCAGCGTCTTCTTTATTGATACGGACCCGAACGGCAACTTTCCGAAGCTGGCCGCTCGCATGGCTCCTTACATCAGTCGGCCAAGCATCACGTTTAAAGAAGCACCCACCTCGGCCAATCCGCGCGTAGCCATGTTCTTCGTGTCGCCGGCCGTGGGGGCAAAATGCTGGGTACAACCGCCGCGGCGCTTACCCAATACCAAACGTCAGTAGGTAAAGCCGGCAAGCCCGTAGCAGCTACGTTCAAGCCGGCGAAGGTCAGCATCAACGCCGCCAAGAAGCTGGAAGACTTCACGACGGAAAACGTGCTGGGCTACCTGGAAGGCACCGATAAGAAGGACGAGCTGCTGGTGGTATCGGCGCACTACGACCACATCGGTATCATCGACGGCGAGGTGAACAACGGTGCCGACGACGACGGCTCGGGCACCGTTTCGGTTATCGAAATGGCGCAGGCCTTTACCCAAGCCAAAAAGGACGGCCACGGTCCGCGCCGCAGCATTTTATTTTTGACCGTAACGGGCGAGGAAAAAGGCCTGCTTGGCTCGGAATACTACACCGATCATCCGGTGTTTCCGCTGGCCCAAACCATTGCTGATCTGAACATTGACATGGTGGGCCGCACCGATAAGGAGCACGAAGGCAAAGGCGACTACGTGTACGTTATCGGCTCCGACAAGCTCTCATCGGAGCTGCACGCCATCAACGAGGCGGCCAATAAGAAGTACACCAACATCGACATGGACTACCGCTTCAACGATCCGGAAGATCCTAACCGCTTTTACTACCGCTCCGACCATTATAACTTTGCCAAGCACAAGATTCCGGTGGCGTTCTACTTCAACGGCGTGCACGACGACTACCACGCCGCCGGCGACGAGGTGGAGAAAATCGAGTTTCCAAAGATGGAAAAGCGCGCTCAGCTGGTGTTTTATACTGCCTGGGAGCTGGCCAACCGCGACAATCGGATCGTTGTCGATTCGAGCAAGCCTTAGTTTTTTAGTTGGTGAAAAAGCCCCCCAGAGTTTCTCTGGGGGGCTTTTTCGTTCAACGAGGGCCTCACCCCCGGCCCCTCTCCAAAGGGAGAGGGGGAGCCTCACGCTCGGCTACCGAAGTAAGTGTATCTGTTTAGTAAAAGCGGTAGAAGTACCAGCCTGAGCTGGTGCTTCGCAGAACGAGTCGTCAGGCTCCCCTCTCCCCTTGGAGAGGGGGCCGGGGGTGAGGCCCTCGTTGAACGACGCAAACCGTAACTTTACTCTACCATCTTAGGTTGTTACTGCCTTACTCTTTTGCCGCCATGACTAAAGTCATTCAATTCCTTGCCGATTCGGAGTCCAAAGCCTTTGATTTAGAGCACCGGCGCAAAATTCGCTTCAACATTGGCAAGTACAACGCGGCCGTCCAGACGGGCCTTACCTGGTACTACGACCATGAGCTGGCGCGGGAGCGGGCGTCGTATCTGAAGGCGAAGGTGATTAACAACCTCGACCAGTATTTGCTGGAATTTGAGCGCAACTTTACCGAGCGCGGCGGCAAGGTTATCTGGGCCCAGAACGCGGAGGAGGCCTTGTATGAGATTGGCAAAATCATGGCCCGCCGCCACGCCCGCACGGTGGTGAAGGCCAAAAGCATGACCACCGAGGAGATTCACCTCAACAAGTTTCTGGAGAAAAACGGTATTGAGTCGGTGGAAACGGACCTGGGCGAGTACATCGTGCAGCTCAACGGCGAGCGGCCTTACCACATTGTGACACCTGCCATGCACCTGAGCAAGGCCGATATTGCTGCCATTTTCGTCAAGCACCTGGGCATCGAGCACACCGACGACGCCCAGAAGCTAGTGCTTACTGCCCGCCATTTGCTGCGCGACAAGTATACATCAGCCGAAGTAGGTATCACGGGGGGCAATTTTCTGATTGCCGATACCGGGGCCGTAGCCGTGACCGAGAACGAAGGCAACGCTCGTTTGTCGGCCACGTTTCCGCGCACGCACATTGCCATCGTCGGCATCGAGAAAGTCATTCCGACCATGCAGGACCTGAACCTGTTCTGGCCCCTACTCAGCACCAGCGGCACCGGCCAGCAGGTCACGGTGTACAATACCATTTACACGGGCCCGCGCCAGCCGCTGGAAAAAGATGGCCCCGATGAGATGTTCGTGGTCCTGCTCGACAACGGCCGCACCAACCTGCTGGCCCAGCCCGACAAGCGCGAGGCTCTGCACTGCATTCGGTGCGGCGCCTGCCTCAATGTGTGCCCGGTCTATAAGAATATCGGCGGCCACACCTACGAGGCCACCTATTCCGGCCCCATTGGCTCGGTCATTACGCCCCACCTCTCGGGCATGGCCGAGAACAAGCACCTGAGCTACGCTTCCAGCTTGTGCGGGGCCTGCACCTCGGTGTGCCCAGTGAAGATTAACATTCACAATATTCTGCTCAAAAACCGCCAGCAGAGCGTGGAGGAAGGCCATACGGAGAAAGAGGAGCGCATTGCTATTCAGCTCTGGATGCGCACCATGAAGAGCCGCCGCTTGTTGAACCTATTACCCGCCAAAGCCAAAAACTGGGTACTGATGCGCATGCTAAGCCAGGTGGGCTGGAACAAGCGCCGCGACGCGCTGGAAGTAGCGCCTAAGTCGTTTAACAAGATGTGGAAGGAGCGGCAGTAGCTGCTCTGCCTGGCTGATAGCCAACCTATTTCATGGCAGATGAGTACAAAGGCGACCCCTAAGGGAGTCGCTTTTTTTGTAGTATGCTCGACTTAACACTGCACGTACTGGCCTTCGCGGTCGGGGTTGTTTTAATTATTACCACCCTATCGGCAGCCATTCGCTCCTTTGTGCTGCCGCGCAACGAAGTGGTGAAGCTCAATGGCTACGTGTTCCGTAGCCTGCGGCTGCTTTTCGATTGGTTGACCTCACTGCGCACCACCTTTGGCGCGCGCGACCAGGTGCAGGCGCACTACGCGCCGGTGGCGCTGGTGGCGTTGCCTATCGTGTGGCTGACCGTTATTTCGGCAGGCTTCACGCTTATCTATTGGGGCCAGGGCGAAGGAGACTTACTGGAATGCTATCAGCTGAGCGGCAGCTCGTTACTTACGCTGGGCACCCACAAGACACGTGGCCCGGTAGTCACCGTTTTCACCTTTGCCGAGGCCACCATTGGCCTGTTGCTCCTAACGCTGCTTATCTCTTATTTACCAACTATCTACCAAGCCTTTTCGCGGCGCGAAATCGTGGTGGCGCGGGTGGAGCTGCGGGCTGGTACGCCGCCCTCAGCCTGCGCCCTGCTCGTGTGGCTGAACCGCACCGGCTCCCTGCACGACGATACGGAGCAATGGGAGCTGTGGGAGGAATGGTTTGTGGAAATCGAGGAAAGTCATACTTCGCTGCCCGTTCTCTCGTTTTTCCGCTCGCCGCAGCCCGGCCGCTCCTGGGTGACGACCGCCACGCTAATCCTAGACACGGCCGCGCTGATGTTCAGCGCGGTTAAGGATTCGCGTGATTCACAGGTTGAGGTAACGTTTAAGGCCGGCTGCCTGTCGATGAACCGGGTGTATCGCTTCTTTAATGAAGACCTACGAACGGAGGCCAACGACATCCTCCCCGACAACGACCCTATCGAAGAAGCCAGCCGCGCTAAGTTTGAGCAAGCCTGCGACCAGCTAGCGGAGCAAGGTCTGGTCCTGCACCCCAACCGCGCCGAGGCCTGGCAGCAGTACAGAGAGTTGCGCGGCCGCTACGCCACAGCCGTAGAATTTATGGGTAAGCTCACGATGGCTCCAGTGTTGAAGTCGCTGTAATGGAATGGAGCGGCCGGCCGGCCGGTGCGCCGCCCCCGATCCTTACTGCGAGACTTCATCGGGCAAGATGTTGATATCCTGCACCAGTACGCGCTGCTCTATTTCGCGGCCGCGTGGTGTATTGGCCAGGCCGCCGAGGGCCGTTTCCTTGTAGCGGGTTTCCATGCTTTGGCCTACTTCGCCCAGGGCCATCACGCACTGGTCGACGGGAATAACCGGATTGACGCCGGCAATGGCAATCTGGGCCGAAGAAAACGCAATGGCCGCCGCCGAGGCGTTGCGCACCACGCACGGCACCTCCACCAGGCCCGCCACCGGGTCGCAGATGAGGCCCAGCATACACTGAATAGTGATGGCGACGGCCGCGAACGTTTGCTCCACGTCGCCGCCCAGACAGTACACAATTGCGCCCGCACCCATAGCCGCCGCGCTGCCTGTTTCGGCCTGACAGCCACCCACCGCCCCCGCCAGCGAGGCATTCTGCTCAATAATGAGCGCAATACCGGCCGCTACCAGCAGCCCTTCGTGAATGGAGCGGTCTTTCAGCTTATGCAAATCCTGAAGCGTGACCAGCACGCCGGGCAGAATACCGGAGGCGCCCGCCGTGGGCGCGGCTACCACCCGACCCATACAGGAGTTTACTTCTTTTGCACCTAAGGCCCTCGTAATAAGCTGCTTAAACTCGGGTGACAACACCGTAACGGGCGAAGCGGCAATCTTTTTGGCCCCATTGTTTACCATGCCTGAGCGCGAGGTCATGTCCTCGGTGAGGCCGGTGTGCACGGCTTCGCGCATCACGTCGTAGGCCCGCTGCACACCGACCCATATTTCTTCTTCCGTGCGGCCTTTCTGCTCGATTTCGTAAGCCAGCACGGGCTGGTAAAGCGGCTCGTCGGTGCGCGCGCAGTGGGCTTCCCAGCTGGCAAAATCAGTGAATAATAAGGACATGGTGGGTGGGGGCAAAAGTGGATGGAATCTCTGTAACTCAACGCGAAACAGCCGAGAGGGGTGCAAAAATCGCGATAATTTCGGCAGCAGCTTCGGTGGCGCAGACGCAAAAAAGCAGCTACCCCAATTTAGGGTAACTGCTTTTCGTTTTAAGCACTATTGCTAATGCCGTACTACGCTTTTTGCGGCTCCTGCACGAGCTGCACGCTGGCCGAATTGATGCACAGACGTAGGCCGCTGGGCGCCGGGCCATCCGGGAATGCGTGGCCCTGGTGGGCGTCGCACACGTTGCAGAGCACTTCCACGCGGGTCATGCCGTAGCTCGTGTCCTTCTTGTATTTGATGGCGTTTTCCTGCACCGGCTGGGTAAAGCTCGGCCAGCCCGTCCCCGATTCGAACTTAGTGCGTGAGTCATAAAGCGGAGTGCCGCAGCACACGCAGGCATAAAGACCTGCCTCGTGGGCCTCGCAGTATTCGCCGCTGAAGGCGCGCTCCGTGCCGTGCTCGCGCGTTACGTGGTACTGCTCGGGGGTGAGTTGGGCCTTCCATTCAGCAGCGGTTTTTTCTACGCGGCGCTCGGGGGCGTATTTCCATTATTGGCAAGGCGAATAACGTCGTTCCAGGTTTGCATGGTCTTGGGGTTGGGTCAGGATATTTCAACCAAAACGCAAACGTTGCGGGGGAAGTTTACTCAATGATAAAGCGACTACTAGAAATATCTTTCGGTTCCTTACAGATCTTCGTGATCATCCATTTTTTCAATACTAAATTTTTGCCAGTGCTGTCGTGCGAATGCTAGAAAAGCGGGTGGCGCTGCCCGAAAATCGGCCTCATTCTGATAATAGCCGGCGGTGTTACCGCTCTCTCGCTGGGCTTTGCTCAAATTCTCAACGCAACAGGGAGGAGCCGGTTGGCGCTGGTCAGCAGGAACCGAATCATACTGTACTACCGTGGAACCCCGCAAAGCATACTTGGCCGCGCCAGCTCGCATGATTAGCTTTAGAGTAGCAGAGCTTACGTCGCTTCGACACGCTAGGGCGTACATGAGGCTGGTCTCGCTCCGGCCATCGCGGTCCAGATCGGTTATAGCCGTGCTGCCGGGTCGCAACCTTAGCGTCATGTCTAATGCACAATCAGTTACGGCATCTTGTACGCTCCATATCTCTGTGTACTTGCCTTGCTGATATAAGTATTGTTTCGCTGTGAGGCGGGCCGTGCGTTCAAAATCTGTCATTTCTTCTATTTCGCTAGAGTCACGGCGCAGAGAAGGGTTAGCTTTTGCTTCTCGTTGCTGTTTGGATAAGGACACCGTACGAAAAACGACAAGCAGATTCTCACCATTAATATCCTGCCAGCGCCATGCTTCAAGAAGCTGCCCTGGCAGACGCAGACTAGTTGGTATCTGAGCTATTACTACCGATTGCGGAGCGATTTCATTCCTAACCTGCACTGAGTCGGCAGCCGGTACTTCAGCAAAAGACGATTCAGTATCTGATGAAGAGGAGTAAGCAGTAGTTTCAGTCCTTTCACCGGAGCATCCGGTCAGTATGATAATCAACAAGCAGATTGCATATTTATGCATAGTCACTATAGCATTTTCACGAACGATGTGCACCTATTTCGGGATGTAATATACTGTGCATCAGCCATTACCACTAGCAAATGTATACACCAGCTGCGAAACTGCTATAAGTGAAATTAACATCAGTTTAGTCATCAGCAAGATAATCTATTTAGGACTTACGCACTTGAAATTAAGCATTCTGGTAATCAAGTAGTTACTGAAGAAGCAAGCGTCGCTTCAGGGACGTAAAAATGCCCCCCAGCGGCGAAAAAAGCCGTTCCTCAACCGCAACTGCGTAAGTCCTACTATTATAACTACATCATGAAAATCCTCACCGCTGCCCAAACCCGCGCCGCCGACCAGGCTACTATTCAAGCCGAAGGCATCAGCTCCGAAGCCCTCATGGAGCGCGCCGCCACTGCCTTCACCGACTGGCTCACCGACCGGCAGTCGCCCGAGGAAGCAGGTGAAGTAGTAATTCTCTGTGGCCCCGGCAATAATGGCGGCGACGGCTTGGTAGTAGCCCGCAAACTTTGCGGACGGGACTATACGGTGCATGTTGGCTTGCTGCCTGCGGATAAACGGTCAGCTGATTTTCAGAAAAACTTTCAAAAATTGCCCCCGAGGTAATTGTTACCGAGCTAGCAGCCACAAATTTGCCCCCCATCCCGGCGGGCGCCCTCGTTGTTGATGCGCTGTTTGGCACCGGCCTGACGCGTCCGCTGGAAGGTGTAGCGGCCGCCGTAGTGCGCCATCTCAATGCCGCTCAGGCCCGCGTAATAGCAGTTGATTTACCATCAGGCCTTTTCTCTGATGCGCCCCAACCAGCCGGTAGCGCCGTAGTGCATGCCCGGCACACGGTGAGCTTCGAGCTGCCAAAGCTGGCTTTCCTGCTACCCCAAAATGCCGAGTATATTGGCCGGTGGCATGTGCTGCCTATTGATCTAGACAAGAAGTTTATTGAGGAAATAGCTGCCCAGTTTCACTTCATTGATGCCGCATTGTTGGCTGGACGGCTACAGAAGCGGGCGCGTTTTGCGCATAAAGGCACCTATGGGCACGCATTGTTGCTGGCTGGCAGCAAGGGTAAGATAGGCGCTGCCGTGCTGGCCGCGCAGGCTTGCTTGCGTAGCGGTGTAGGCTTGCTTACCCTGCGCCTGCCGGCCGTAGGCTACGATGTGGTGCAAACCGCGGTGCCGGAAGCCATGTGTCTTACCGATCCGAATACCGATTTCATAGCCGAGCTGCCTGACCTTACTCCTTACTCCAGTATCGGAATTGGTCCTGGCCTGGGTAAAGAAAAAGCCTCCCAGCAGGTATTACGGCAATTGCTGGAGCAAGCGCAGGTACCGCTTGTGCTCGATGCGGATGCCCTAAATATCCTGGCCGAAAACCGGGAGCTACTCAGCATACTTCCCCCCGATTCACTCCTCACGCCTCATCCCAAGGAGTTTGAACGCCTCACTGACCCCGCCCGCGACGACTATCATCGGCTTGAGCTGCTGCGCGATTTCTGCCAAAAGCATAGCTGCTACACCATCCTGAAAGGGGCAAATACGTGCCTGGGCACTCCCGATGGCATCCTTTATTTCAATAGCACCGGCAACCCCGGCATGGCCACGGGCGGCTCCGGCGATGTACTTACGGGCATTCTCACCGCGCTACGTGCCCAGGCACTTTCCCCTCTCGATGCAGCCCTTATTGGCATCTACGCTCACGGCCGGGCCGGCGATTTGGCGGCTCAAGAAACTGGGGAAGCAGGCTTGGTAGCCGGGGATATAGTGCGGTTTATAGGGCCAGCGTTAGATGGGTTGACGACTAAAGAAACGTTTTAACTCGGCCCCTGCTCCTGAGCTGAGGACCACTCAGGACACCCAGTATACCGCCATAAACTGCACCAGCATCACCCCATCGGCCAGCAAGGCAAAGTAATAGTCAGGGCGGGTTTCGTCGGCGTACCACACTATTAAGGCCGCCAGAGCCGTCGGGATGGTAAGCACTACTAGATAGACCGGCGTAACTCCCTGGGGCACCAGAATGCCCGCTACGGCCAGGGCTAGCAGGGCCAGGATTTTAGTCGCTTTTACCCCAAAAAGGCCCGGAAACGTGCGCGTGCCGCTCAACCGGTCTTTGGTATAGTCACGAATATCAAACACGAAAGCCAGCGCCAGAATAAAGAAAAACCGCCGCGCAAACAGAATTAGCACCACTGGCGCCGTGAAGCTTTTGTGCAAATAAAGAGCTGGAATCCAGACGGTAACGGCGGCCCAGACATAGGCAATCAGGAAAACCTTGAGCAGCGGCAAATCGCGCAGGGCGCGCCAGCGGCCTCGGATACGCACAATGGGCAAGGAGTACAGTAGCGAAATAGCGGCCAGATGCGCCAAGAAGGCAGTCAGCGGTTGCCAGCCATCGAGCCAAAAAAGCCCCCCAGCCACTGCCAGCGCCCCTAAAGCCAGCAGAAACAGCTCGCGGCGGTGCTGAATCATCCAGAGCTTGCGGCCCGAGAGAATAAGCTGCTGCCGGTGCTTGTAGGGTAGTACGCTGTCGATGTTGTACAGAAAGAGCGTAGCGGCAAAAATCATCACTCCCAACCGCACAGGAATGTGGACCCGCCAGAACAGAAAGGTAGCCCACGTGAGCCCCGCCGCCGCTGCCGATACCAGCACGCTACTGTAAAGCAGAGTATCGGTCCACCGCTTGAGGCCGGCGAAGGCAGAAGCAGTGGCAGTGGCCGGCGATTTATCGATACTATCGTGCATGGCAGCGGGTAGGCAAGCGGGGGGCAAAAAGACCCAACGCCCGACCCCAAAGGTACGGTTCCCCGTTATTTACCCGTGTCGCTGTAGCTCGCGTCCACAGGCTTCGATTCAGGGGAGCCTTTCTAGTGCAGAAAAGTGGATAGGACTACAATGGAAACGATGGAAAGGAATTCGCTCTGCCGGTTTTGCAGCGACTCAAACCAAAACCGGGAGGTTTGCATATAGCCCCATACGCTTACTTGCGGCTCGCCCGTGTGCGCCTGCTCAATGTTACACACCTCAGCTCCGCCCGAAGTGTGCAGATATAATGAGCCGATAAACAGCAGGAAAAAGGCTAAGCTCAGCGAATTCTGATACAGCTTCAGCACCCAGCCGCCGCGCTTTACCGCGCTGGGCGCGTCGGGTTTATTGGGGTCGGGGTCCTGGTCTACCTCTTCTTTATTCTACAGCTTTTTCGACTCAGAAGAGCCCCGTTGGCGCAGCCAGACGGTAAGCGACACGTACAGGCCCATTTGCAATATCTCACTTTCCCAGTTCTCAAATGTGGCTTCTATAAAATGCCCCGATTGAAAATACTGACTCAGCGTGAGTGGGGCCAGAGCCGGTTGCTCCAGCTCATCGTTGTAGTCGTACCAGCTCGTAAAAAATTGTCCTGCCAGCGTAACCACAACTAAAGTGGTTACGACCAGCGAAAGACTATTCTCATAGAGCCAGCGCCATACGGGTGATGCAAGTGGGTGGGCATACACGGCCATACGACGGAGCCCCGAAAAAGATAAGCGGTCCGCCGGTGAACCACCAACGGACCGCTTTACAGTACAGAAATATCCTTTTTACAGCTCCACGCCAGCAGGGCGAGGCTTCACAGGCGGCGTAGCGCCCCCTAGTGGGAAGGTATCGTTGTAGAGCTTGATGCTATCGGCGATAATGCGGTAGGCATCTTCGCGACCCATGAAGCGCTCCACCGATACCTGCTTGTTTTCCAGCGCTTTATAATCTTCAAAGAAGCGGCGCATCTCGCGCAAGGTGTGGGGGGGCAAATCGGCGATGTCGTTGAAGTGATTTACCGAAATGTCGTTGGCGGCCACGGCAATAATCTTGTCGTCCTCCTCATTCTGGTCTATCATCTGCATTACGCCAATGACTTTAGCCTCGATGATACACATGGGCACCACGTCGACGGAACAGATAACTAAAATATCGAGCGGGTCTTTGTCGTCGCAGTAAGTCTGCGGAATGAAGCCGTAAGCGGCTGGATAATGCACAGCCGAAAATAATACGCGGTCTAGCTTGAGCAGGCCGCTGGCTTTGTCCAGCTCGTATTTGCCCTTCGAGCCCTTTGGGATTTCGATGATGCCATTCACAACATTAGGAGCGTTATCACCGCGCTCTACGTCGTGCCAGGGATTAAAATGAGTCATTAGAATGAAAAATGTAGGGGTGCGTTGTACGCACCCATCGTTGGTGAGTTGTCTGCAAAAGTTTAAAGTCAGTCATTCCGCAACACCTCCACCAGTGGCTTACCAGTACAGCCATCCGGCTCCTGAATATGAAGCCAGCTGGCCAGCGTCGGTGCAATGTCTATGATAGCCGTGGAGACTCGCGATTCGCCGTGGCGCACATGCCAGCCCCAGAATATCAACGGAATATGTGTATCGTAGTTGCCGGCTGAGCCATGGGTTGTGCCCTTCGTTGCCGGATATGCGTAGGATTCGAGCCAACCAGGCTCCAGCACCACCAGTACATCACCGCTTCGTTTGGGGAAGTAGCCATTTTCCAAAAACATCAGCATCCCACTCTCCCAGTGCGATTTCTGCAAATCATCGGCCGTGATGGCCCGCGTGACGCCCGCAAACGTCAGCATCATATCGGCTACTTCATCCTGAAACTGGCGCAGATTGAACTTGGACTTAGCAATAAGCGGACGGTTTAAATATACTTGCTGGTTGTCGTAAGCCAGCACCCAATTGCCGGCACCGTGCCGGCGTACCAGCTCGCGCTGCAGCGAATCGCGCATAACACGAGGTCCTACCGAGCCAGCCGGAATGCGGTGACTTTTTAAGAAATCGGGGTTGTGCGCCGCGCCGTGGTCAGCCGATAAGAAAACCAAGGCGTTGCCCTTGCCTACTGTTTTATCCAAGTGATCCAGCAACCGTTTGATTTCCAGATCAAGCCGTAGGTAGGTATCCTCGGCTTCAATGGAGTTGGGGCCAAACTGGTGGCCTACATAATCAGGCGAGGAAAAGCTTAGGGCCAAAAAGTCTGTCACGCCGCGCTGGCCTAGCTGCTCGGCGCGAATTGCCTCTAGGGCAAAATCCAGCGAAAATGAGTTACCAAAGGGCGTGGAGCGAATCAGGTCCAGGTTGCGTGCCGTGGCTACGGGGGGCTTTTCACCGGCGGTTTCCAGGGTCGCTTTAGTTTGAGCGGGTGCGGCGGCGCTCAACGTGGGCAAATCGTGCGGAAACACGGGCTTGGTTTCGCCCCGAAAGGCGCTTTCCCAGGGTACATCATCGGCCGTGCTCTCCGTGTACTGGGCTATCGGCAGCAGCGTAGTCCAGGGCTTATCGAGGTATTGAGCCGGCAGGTTGCGGTTATTAAACTGCTTCACCCACTCCGGCAGGGTATTTTGGTAGAAAGTACTGGTAATGAAGGCGCCATTTACGCCATCGTACCAGTAGGCGCCCGTAGCCGAGTGGCCTGCTGGCAGGATAGAGCCCCGGTCTTTCACTGATATGCCAATCACCTTCGCCTGAAAGTTAGTGGCCAGCCGCAGCTCGTCGGTGATGGTGCTCGTCAGCATGTGGCGCGGCGACATTTGGCCCGCTTCCACCGTACCTCCCACCGACTGCACAGTCTTATCCTCCGTCACATAGGTGGCCCGGCCAGCTTCGCGCACATACCAGTTGTTGCCTATAATGCCGTGCACCGAAGGTGTAGTGCCTGTATAAATACTCGCGTGGCCCGGCCCAGTATAGGTAGGGACGTAATTGTAATGGGTGTTTTCGTAACTAAACCCCTCGCCTAGCAAGCGCTTGAAGCCGCCATTACCGTATTTTTCCCAGTAACGGTAGAGATAATCGTAGCGCATCTGGTCTACGACTATGCCCACTACCAATTTGGGGCGCTCAAGGGGCTTACCTTTTTCTGAGCGAAAGCTGGCACTACCAAGATGGAGGACAGCAGCAGTATTAGGCTCTTTTTCAAATCAATAGCGTGTGTAATCGCCTGGCTCTTTGCGGTTGTAAACAGAAGCCAGCGTTTGCGGGCGCAAAGATAGCCGCCCGCGTCCGGAATCTCGGCCCTAGCAGCCTAAATAGCTTACCCGCCGTACACGAAGCAGGTTACCATTTGATTAAGACGCCCTTATAAGGCCTATTCCTGCTTCTATGCCTAACACTTCCGACTACGCCCTGATCTTTGATATGGATGGGGTACTGATTGATAACACCGCCTACCAGGCCCGCGCTTTCCAGTTGCTTTTTCGCGAACATGGCCTCACAACGAATGCCCGTCGCCTGCTGGAGAGGCTGAATGGCATGCCCGCCACTAACATTCTAAAAACCGTTTTCCGCAACCCTCCCTCCGAAAAGGAGCTGAAAAAGTACGCCGATCAGCGCGAATTTCTGTACCGGGTGCTATACTGGAACAAGCGCCGCGAAGTAGCCGGCCTCACTGCTTTTCTACAAGCAGCCCGCACGGCCGGTTTTAAGATTGCCTTAGGCACTGGCTCGCCCCCGAAACCATCGCGTACATCGTCGACCACCTAGGTATACGCCACTTATTTGATGCTATTACGGGCAAAGCAGATGTGGAGCGCGGCAAACCTCACGCCGACACTTTTACCACTGCGGCCCAGCAACTCGGTGTCCCGCCTGAGCGATGCGTTGTCTTTGAGGATGCCTTGCTGGGTGAGCAGTCAGCCTACAAAGCAGGTATGCGCTGTATTTGTCTAAGTACCAGCGTTAAGGCCGACAAGTTTCAGAATCCAATGAAGATCATTAAAGACTTCACCGAAATTGCCCCCCAGGATGTATTGGAGCTTTTAGAACAACATCCTAGTGCCCCCAAGCCTGATAAGCAGATTGCTCAACGTAAGTATGCTAAGATGGAGTAGCTGGTTGAAAGTTCAACCATCACAAAAAAGCCCCCCAGACTGAGTCTGGGGGGCTTTTTTGTGATGCGTTTCTCTTAACGACTCGCGGCCAGTGCTTCAGCACCACCCACGATTTCGAGAATCTCAGTAGTAATAGCGGCCTGACGTGTGCGGTTGTATGTCAATTTCAAGGATTTCAACAGCTCACCGGCATTTTCAGTTGCCTTATCCATAGCCGTCATGCGGGCACCGTGCTCCGAAGCGTTGCTTTCCAGCACAGCCTTGTACAGCTGCACCTTGAGTGACTGGGGAATCAGGGTTTGTACGATTTCCTCTTTTGAGGGCTCGAAGATGTAGTCAACATTGGCAACTGGCGTTGCCGTAACAGGTGCCTCAGCAGGCACCAGCGGCAGCAATTGCTCAGCACGTACGATTTGGGTTGCTACGTTTTTGAACTCGTTGTATACTATCGTTACCTCGTCAAACTGCCCGGAGCGGAAGCCTTGCATCGCTTCTTCAGCCGCAACGCGCACGGTATCAAATGATAAGGCGCCGAATACGTGGTTGTAGTTGCCTAGCATCGGCATACGGCGGCGCACAAAGTACTCGTGCGCCCGCTTACCGATGGCCAGCACTGTTACGTTGCCGGCCGCGGCCTGTGCACTGTAGCGAGTAGCCAACAATTGGTTTACGCCTTTGAAAATATTGCTATTGAAGGCGCCAGCTAAGCCACGATCTGAAGTAATAGCAATAACAAGTACCCGACGCACCTCACGCTGCACGCTGTACTCGCTAGCTACCTCATTCTCCATGGAGCTGGTCAGGTTGCTCAGAATGCTGTTGAGCCGCTGGGCATAAGGGCGCATACGCAGGATATTATCCTGCGCGCGGCGCAGCTTAGCCGCCGCCACCATTTTCATGGCTTTGGTAATTTGCTGCGTGCTCTGCACCGATATGATGCGGCTGCGGACTTCTTTTAAGCTAGCCATTAATCCTTATTTAGTATGTCCAGCAGTGGTAATGCATTTTCCACTCAAGGCATGCCAGAAGTCGTTAACTCCTTCTGCAAAACCTTCGCGATGAACAAATACACTAACAACTGATACCAACAGAACAACTCGATAAAATGAGTTGCCTGAGTTTTTGTTTTTAGGGTAATTGTTCATGAGGACAGGAAAAAGCGACGCTGAAATGCAGTTCTAAAATTATTTCGCGTAAGACGCCGACAAATCTTTGGCTACCTGACGGATAGCGTTGGTGATGCTGTCGTCGAGCTTACCAGCCTTCAGTGACTGTAGAACCTCGGGGTGACGGGTCTGCATTACCTGACGGAACTCCGTTTCGAAGGCGCGAACCTTTTCAACGGGCACGTTATCCAGCAAGCCATTGGTAGAAGCGTAGATGATAGCTACCTGATCTTCCACCTTTACGGGCGAGAACTGGGGCTGCTTCAGGATCTCCAGGTTGCGACGGCCACGCTCGATGGTGAGCTTAGTGGAAGCGTCAAGGTCGGAGCCGAACTTGGCGAAAGCTTCCAGCTCGCGGAACTGCGCCTGGTCCAGCTTCAGTGTACCAGCCACTTTCTTCATCGACTTGATCTGAGCGTTACCACCCACACGCGACACCGAGATACCCACGTTGATAGCAGGACGCACACCGGAGTTGAACAAGTTGGTTTCCAAAAATCTGTCCGTCCGTAATCGAGATTACGTTGGTTGGGATGTAGGCCGACACGTCGCCTGCCTGGGTCTCAATCAGGGGAAGTGCCGTTAGCGAACCACCGCCTTTTACCAAGTGCTTAATGCTCTCGGGCAAGTCGTTCATGTCTTGAGCGATGGAGTCAGAAGCGTTGATCTTCGCGGCCCGCTCCAGCAAGCGACTGTGCAGATAGAACACGTCGCCAGGATACGCTTCGCGGCCTGGAGGACGACGCAACAACAGTGACACCTCACGGTAAGCTACGGCCTGCTTCGATAAGTCATCGTACACGACCAGCGCCGGACGACCGGTATCGCGGAAGAACTCGCCGATAGCGGCACCCGTGAAGGGCGCAAAGAACTGCATCGGCGCGGGGTCAGAAGCCGAAGCGGCCACTACCACTGTGTAATCCATGGCGCCACCACGCTGGAGGGCATTTACTACCTGAGCAACGGTAGAAGCCTTCTGGCCTACGGCTACGTAGATGCAGAATACAGGCTCGCCACGCTCAAAGAACTCGCGCTGGTTCAGGATAGCGTCAAGCGCTACGGTTGATTTACCGGTCTGACGGTCACCGATGATCAACTCGCGCTGGCCACGACCAATAGGAATCATGGCGTCGATAGCCTTAATACCAGTCTGTAGGGGCTCAGTTACCGGCTGACGATAGATTACACCAGGAGCTTTGCGCTCCAAGGGCATCTCGTACACTTCACCAGCAATAGGGCCACGGCCGTCGATGGGCTGGCCGAGCGTATTTACCACGCGGCCAATGATACCTTCACCCACTTTGATGGAGGCAATTTTATTCGTGCGGCGCACCGTGGCTCCCTCGCGAACTTCGCTGTAGTCACCGAGCATTACGGCACCCACATTGTCTTCTTCGAGGTTAAGAACCAAGGCTTGCAGGCCGTTTTCAAATTCTAACAATTCCCCTGCCTGGGCATTGCCCAGACCGTAGATGCGGGCCACACCGTCGCCCACCTGCAGCACCGTACCGACTTCTTCTAGTTCGGCTGCGGTCTTGAAATTGGACAACTGCTCCCGCAGGATGGCGGATACTTCATCCGGACGTACTTCTGCCATGATGCGTTATAGTTGGGGTTGGTAGGGGTTCTTCGTAAACTCGCCGCGCAGCTTGCGCAAGCGGTTGCGCACCGAGTCATCAATCTGCTGGTCGCCTATGCGCAGCACAAAGCCGCCAATGAGTGATTCGTCGATTTTCTCGGTGAGCGTAATGCTCTGGAGGCCGGTTTGACGGCGTACCAGTTGGGTTATTTCCTCGCGCAGGGCTGGAGTTAGGGGTTGGGCCGTTGTGACCTGGGCCACCTGAATACCACGGAGGTGTTCATATTGACTCTGAAACTCAGTAGCTACCCACTCTAGGGCGCTTTCGCGGTTGTGTTGAGTGATGATAGTGAAGAACTTCTCCGTCACCTCCGACACCTTGCCACCGAAAATAGCGCGTAGAATAGCCAGCTTCTTATCGTGCTTCACAATGGGGTTGCGCAGTAAGAGACGGAGGTCACGATTCTGCTCCATAGTTTTGGCCAGCAGATCCATATCTTCCTTCACTTGCGGCAGATTGCCTCGCTCTTGGGCCAAGTCTAGCATGGACTTAGCGTAGCGGGAAGCGGCTCGTTGTTCAGACATTATTTTTACTTAGAAGTGAGAGGTTAGACATGAGAAGTGAGAAACCTGACAGAAGTCGCAACAACCCGGTTGGGTCGTACTTCTCGTGTCTAACCTCTCACTTCTCTATCTAGCTTCTTTAGTTAAGCTTTACGTCCTTCAAGTACGAGTCTACCAATTGCTGTTGGGAGCCAGAGTCGGCTAGCTCGCGGCGTAGAATGCGCTCGGCAATATCGATGGAGAGCTGGGCAGCCGTATTTTTCACTTCGGCCAGCGCGGCATTTTTCTCGTTCTGAATGGCTTCGCGGGCCTGCACAATCATGCGGCCGCCTTCTTCATTCGCTTTGTTCTTGGCTTGCTCGATCAGTTGATTAGCCATTTGGGAGGCTTCCTGCATGATCTTGTCGCGCTCTTGGCGGGCTTCTGTCAACAACTTTTCGTTGCCGGCTTTCAGCTGTTGCATTTCCAGCTTGGCTTGGTCAGCCATGCGTAAAGCACTTTCGATCGAATCTTCCCGCTCCTTGAGAGAAGCGAGAATAGGACGCCAGGCAAACTTGGCCAACAGAAACAGCACCAAGCCAAAAATGACCAACTGCCAGAAAATCAGGCCTAATTCGGGGGTTACTAAGGGAGGCATAAAGCGGTAGTTAGTATGGGGTAGTCAGTAAAAGGTAATTGGTAGTTAGTGCTGCTCGCTAATAAACTGGCAGCACTTCAGATGCAGTGGGTGGATTTTATATTCAGTGCCAACTACCAGCTACTAAATACTCACTACTAAAAAGCCAAGTCAGCCCGCCGCGCCGTGCGCCGAAGCGACGCGCAGCGGGCTGCCCAGGCGGGTGCCCCTATCTCTAGAGGTTGAAGGAAATCAGCAAGCAGACTACGACTGCGAACAAGCCCAGACCTTCGATCAGAGCGGCCACAATCAGCATAGCAGTTTGGATGCGACCTGCAGCTTCGGGCTGACGGCCAATGGCTTCCATGGCGCTACCACCAATGCGGCCGATACCCAGACCAACACCAAGAGCAACCAGACCGGCACCGATACCGGCACCCATTACGGCTAGACCAACCGAATTGGAAACGTCACTGACAGCCTGCAAAAACAGAGAAAGAAGCATAAAACAAAAATTAGAGGGAAGTGAAAAACGAAAAAATCAGGATGAGGAATGTAAATGAAATGGCTTAATGGCCGTGTGCTGGAGTAGCCGAGTTGTCGCCGCCAATCTGCAGGTCAGCATCGTGGTGATGCTCCTCTACGGCGCCGCCGATGTACATGGCGGTGAGCAAGGTGAAGATGTATGCCTGCAAAATGGCAACCAGCAGCTCCAGCATATTGATGAACAAGCCGAAAGCGAGTGTGACAGGACTAATCAATACGCTTTGGAAGATAAAAATTAAGCTGATGAAGCTCAGAATCACGATATGGCCGGCCGTAATGTTGGCAAAGAGACGAACCATTAACGAAAATGGCTTCACCACTACACCAATAAGCTCCACTGGAATCATGATGGGTAACAGCAATTTGGGCACGCCGGGAGTAGCGAAGATGTGAGCCCAGTAATATTTGTTGGAGCTGAACAAGGTGATAAGTAAAGTCAGGACCGCTAAAGTCAACGTCACGGCGATGTTACCGGTGAGGTTGGCGGCACCTGGCAGCAAGCCCAACAGATTGCTAAACCAGATAAAGAAGAAAACGGTGAGCAAATACGGCATGTAGCGCTCGTACTTAGGGCCGATGGCTTTCTTGCCAACTTCATCACGAATGAAGATGATAATTGGCTCAAAGAAGGATTGTACTCCCTTTGGAGCACCACCCTTATTCTTTTTGTAACGACCCGCTACTGTAAAAAAGATACCCAGCAATAGAGCAGCACTCAGCATCAGCGAGGCAACATTCTTAGTTATAGAGAAGTCGTAAACCTTTCCATTGTCTTCTACTACGAGGTGCTCGTGCTCCAGCTTCAGGCCATTATAAGTTTTGCCCTCCGCGAGCTGCGACGAGGAAAATACATTCAGTCCTTTGCCGGGCTGGAAAGCAATAATGGGCAGCGGAATAGTGAAGTGGATACCGTGCTCGTTCTCATCGCCAAGAGTAGCGAAATGCCACTCGTGGGCATCGCCAATGTGGTGCAGAATCATCTCGCCGGGACTGAAGGCTTCCGAGTCGGTAGCTTCTTCAATCGTGGGCGTTGGCTCTTGGGCAAAAACGGGAAGCGAAAGAATGCAAAAGAGAGCTATCAGTAAACGCTTCATTCAGAGTAATTTAGGTGGGAGCAGGATATTAGACTAACCCTGTTTTGAAAACGGGCGCAAGTTACTCAGGACGCTCCAGATTTCAAACCCGGCGAACAGAAAATACAGGATAAAAAAGCCCCCCAGAAACGTCCATAGCCCTGGGCGCTCTTGGGCGCCTCCTTTATATAGAAACACGAGTACCAGCCCTACTGACAATAACAGACGCACGACCATAGATCCAAAATAGGCGCCCATGAAATTATCTGGGTTGGCGCGTATGAGTCGGGAAGTGACCCAGTAGGTAATAAGTGTCAGGAGAGCAAAGAACCCGAATACGTAAATGGTGAGCGGATGAATGACCGCCTCTCCGAATTGACTGAATAAAGCATAAAAAATGCCCCCCAGAAGCAGGCAAAAAAGGAAAAACTGACGCAGGAAAATCATCGGGTGTAGAGTGGTGCCTTATGAGTGGTGCTTAGTTATAGATACTTCACTAGTAATGAACTCGAGAGCATTATGAATCCCGGGTAAGCGAGCGAATAACCTGATACATAGCCACGAATACGCCCAGCAGCATGAATACAATGGTATACCACGGCCGGTCATTTTGAAAACGCTCATCCAGAGCTGTGCCCGCCCAGGCGCTCAAACCAATAATGGCCAGCATCTGAAACCCTAGCCCCGAATACTTGGCAAAGGCGCGCAGGCGGTCAGGATTGGCGTTAGCAGGCTTATCGGGCGGCGGAACAGGGGTAGGCATCACAAATAGTAGGATGGGGGGCAAAAGTATGACTTTTCAACACACAAATGCAGGTAGCAATTCCTTAGTATTGCGTGGGGTTGAAAAGGAGGCAGGGAAAAAGCCGTAATTTTACCCGGAGCCCGACGTTGAGAAGAAAATGCCCCCCAGCTTCGCCGAACGAATCGGCTACAAGGGTGCGTTAAACTGCCAACCCACCGCCTTGATTTGATTTCTATTTTGACTACTACTTCGCTCTTTCGGCTGTTTTCAATTCCGCTGGCTTTGCTGCTACTGGTGGCGGGCATGGGTGCCTGCTCTTCGGAGCGCAAATCAGTAGTCGGCCGCACGTATCAGAATATCGTGGCGCGGGACAATGGCTTTTTTCTCGCCCGTGAAAAGCTGCGCGCTACGGAGGCTACTCTTTATGCAGCTCGCATCAACGACTACAACCGTTTCCTGCCCCTCTTCCCTACCCTCGACGAGGCAACGGTAACCAAAGTAACGGCTGACCTCGACGATATCATCAAAAAAGCTTCTCTGCCTCTTCAGTACCATGCGGGCAGCGCTTGGACGGACGACAGCTACCTTGTTATCGGCAAGGCGCGCTACTATAAAAAGGAGTACGAGGAAGCGGCTAAGACTTTCCGCTATATCAACGGAAGTAGCGAAGACGCCAATGTCAAGCAGGAAGCCTTGATATGGCTCATGCGCACTTACTTAGCCCTGAAAGAGTACGACAATGCTGCGGCTGTGTCGGATGTGCTGGATAAGGAAGAAGGCCGCGAGAGCACCGCGCGCGAGTTGTTTTTGACCCGTGCGGAGTATCATTTGCTCACCGAAAACCCGAAACTGGCCATTGAGAATCTGAATAAGGCCATTCCGTATATCAAGCCCAAAAATGAGCGTTCACGCACCCGTTACATTCTGGCGCAGCTATATCAGGCCCAAGGTCAGGACAAAGAGGCGTATGCTGAATTGAACCAGATTCTGAAGCGCAATCCGCCTTACGAGCTGGATTTCTACTCTAAGCTGCTGCTGGGTCAGGTATCTGATTTGAATACCGACCGGGTGCGGCTGGATAAGTACTTTGCCAAGCTACTCAAGGACCCTAATAATAAGGAGTACCGCGACAAGGTTCTATATGAGATGGCGCGGCTCGACTATCGTCAGCAGCGCTATCCAGAGGCGCTGGCGCTCGTGCAGCAGTCATTACGTATTCCGACGCCCAACCGGGTCCAAAAGTCCTATACCTATCTGCTGGCGGGTCGCATCTACTACGACAACCTTCAGCGGTATCAGCTGGCGGCGGCTTACTACGATAGTGCCGTGCAGAATTTGCCCCCCACGGCGCCTGAGTACGCTGCTACAGCCGAGCGCGCCCAGATTTTACAGGAATTTGCCAGACAAATCACCATTATCGAAACACAGGATAGCCTGCAGGCATTAGCTCGGCTGGATACGGTAGTCCTGCGCACCCGGCTCACGGAGTATGCCAAAGTGGAGGTTGCTTCCCGCCAGCAGCAAGCCGACCGATTAGTAGCCGCCGAAAAGGCGCAGGAAGTTCGTCAGCAACAGGCGCAGGCTTATACTGGCGTCAGCGCGACCCGCGCCGGCAATCCTGACATCGATCCGGTGGCATTCGCCAATACAGGCACCGGCGCCCAATGGTACTTCGACAATCCGGCGGCGCTGAGCACGGCCCGCTCAGAGTTTCTTCGCCGTTGGGGCGACCGGCAGCTACAGGACAACTGGCGGGTGAGCAGCCAGGTTGCTGGTACAATTGCTACTAATCAGGGCGGAAACGTGCCAACTGCCGATCCTGGTACTGCCAGCACCAGTGGAAATGCTGCGAATGGCTCCTCCGCTGCTACTAACGGCGCTGCTGGGTTTGAGCGAGGTTTAGTGGCCCAGTACCGGCAGAATATTCCGCTTACAGCGCCGCAGCTACAAGCCTCGCAGAAGCAAGTGGAAGAGGCTCTATTCGCACTGGGGGGCATTTATAACCAGCAGCTACGGGAGCCCGTTCGCGCCGCCGAGACCTACGATAAGTTGATAGCGGGCTTTCCCAACAGCACGCATTTGCCCGAAGTATACTATAGCCTGTATTTAATTTACAAAGATCAGAATGACCCCAAGGCTGAAGTATATGGCCAGCGGCTACGCCAAGCGTTTCCCAATTCATCCTACGCCCGTTTGGTGGGTGACCCGGAATATTTGCGCCGTACCTCGCAGGCCAACGCACAGGTAGGAGCCTTAGTTGACTCAGCGTTTGTTTTTTATAAAAAGCAGGATTTCCAAAAAGCAGCGGACTTACTTGCCCAAGTGCAACGCCAGTACCCGAAAAACGGGCTGAACGACCGGGTGGCTTTTCTTGGCACGCTACTTACTATCCGGACTCAACCGCCACTATCGGCGCAGGCAGCAGTACAAAAGTTTTACAAGGACTATCCCAGCAGTTCATTGGCCCCCCAAGCAGCCGTTTTGCTCAAGTCGTATGAGGACTATAAAGCGGGTAGCGTTAGTGGCGCCTTAGCCTCGACGGAAAAGCCCCCCGTATCTGCCTTTCGGCCCGGTGAAGTAGACACTCGCCGCCGCGTAGAAATAGCCCCGGCAAACCGGCCAGTGGTGCCCGTTACACAAGTGCCAGCGCCATCGGTTGCGGCTTCAAATGCGGCTCCTGTGAGGCAGCCAGCTATAACGCCTGCGAAATCAGCACCAGCCGAAGTCGTAGCCAAACCTAGTGCAGCTCCAGCAGCAGAACCTGCAAGAATGCCAGCTCAGCCCCAACCCAATGTTTCAGCACCGGTGGGGGGCAATTCTACTCCTCCGGCTGAGCCGAGCGCTACTCCTTACCTGAATAACCCAGCCACAGGGCATGCGGTGGTGCTTATTTTCCCAAAAGGAGCAGCTACTTTAGCTACTCTGCCGCCCGCTTTTGCTACTTATAATAACCGCTTTTACCGCGCCAACAACTTACAAGTGCAGCCCACTGCCCTCGGCGACTCAGTCGAACTGATAGTAGTACAAACATTGCCGGTCCAGAAAGCGGCGCAGAGTTACGCCCTCAAACTGCGCGGGCCGCAGTCGCCGCTAAGCCGATTGCGCGGCGCGGGTTACCAAATCCTGGTTATCGGTATTGATAATCTCCCACTGCTACTCCAAACCAAGGATTTAGCTGAGTACCAACGCTTCTACGAAAGAGAAATTAAGAATTGAAACTAGTTGGGCTCGGGCGAGTCAGCTTTCAACGGCCGCCACAGCACTACACTTTTCATTTTTGATTTCGCGTTCCTGGCTTATAATCTTCTTCAAGAATGGCTATTCCTGCCACTAAAACCAAAACTCAGCCACGTAAGCCCCATCGGTCGGGACGCTTCACGGGCCTCACGCGCACCCTGTGGATGCTTTTTAGCTTCGGGCTAATTGGCTTCTTCGTGTATGTGTTGGCCGTGAGTGTCAACTTCATGAATCTGTTTGGGCGGATGCCCAACCTCAAAACGCTGGAAAACCCCAAGAGCGAGCTGGCCTCCGAAATCTACTCGGCTGATGGAGTGCTGATGGGCAAGTACTTCCGCGAAAACCGTACCCCAGTCGGCTACGACGAGCTGCCCCAAAACCTGATTGATGGCCTGATTGCTACCGAAGACGTCCGCTTCGAAAGCCACTCGGGCATCGACTTAAAGGGCCTGTTTGCCGTTCCGTATTACTATGTAGCGGGGCGCATCCGGCGGGGTTCCAGTACGCTTACCCAGCAAGTAGCGAAGGTGCTGTTCCGTACCCGCGCCGACCTCAATGATGGTACGCTCAGCCATGTGCCCGGCTTGCGCATGCTCATCATCAAGACCAAGGAATGGATAATGGCTATTCGGCTGGAGCGCAATTATACCAAGCGCGAAATCCTGACCATGTACTTGAATATCAATGAGTATGGATCTAATGCATTTGGTATTAACGTAGCAGCTAAGACTTTTTTCAACAAGCAGCCTAAAAACCTCACCCTTGAGGAGTCGGCCCTACTAGTTGGCGTGCTCAATGCGCCCTCTTACTTTAGTCCGGTAGAGCACCCGGAACGAGCCAAAACACGGCGCAACTGGGTACTTAGTCAGATGCGCAAGTATGGTTACATTGATCAGGCATCGTATGAAACGGCCACTGCCAAGCCTGTTGCGCTGACTTACAATGTAGAAAATGCCAACAAAGGTATTGCGCCATACTTCCGTCGGGAGGTAAGTAAAGCGCTTCTGCAGTGGAGCCGCGAAACCGAACACGACCTTTACGCTGATGGCTTGAAGATTTATACTACCATCGACTCGCGGATGCAGAAATATGCGGAATCAGCAGTGGCTGAGCATATGAAGCAGCAGCAGAAGCTGTTTGCGCAGCATTGGAAGGGCCAACAGCCGTGGCGCGATGAAACGGGTCGCCTGATTCCAAACTTCTTACAAAATGCCATTAAGCGCACGGAGCGCTATAAGTCTCTTAATACCCGCTTCGAAGGCAACAAGGACTCTATCAACTACTATCTGAACAAGAAGTATAAGATGATGGTGTTTAGCTGGCAGGGCGAGAAGGAAATGACCATGTCGCCCCTAGACTCCTTGGCGTACTATAAGCGCTACCTGCAGGCTGGTTTTATGGCAATGAACCCCTTGAATGGTCAGATTAAAGCGTGGGTAGGTGGCACCAATTTCAAGTACTTCAAATACGACCACGTAAAGCAGGGCACTCGTCAGCCCGGCTCTACTTTCAAGCCGATTGTATATACAGCCGCTATCGACCAAGGTTATTCCCCTTGTTACCAAGTACAGGATTTAGCCATCACTTTTCCAGCCGAAGCAGGCCGGCCAGCTTACACGCCCCGTAACTTTGAAGGTGGCTATTCAGGCCGCACGTTTACTATCCGCCAGGCGTTGGCGCGGTCTATGAACTCGATTACGGCCTTCCTGGTCCAAAAGCTAGGCCCCGAAACCATTGTTGCGTACGCCAGGCGGTTAGGCATCACCTCCCCTATCGAAGCGGTACCAGCAATCGGCTTTGGCTCCAGCGACGTGAGTATCTATGAGCTATGTGGTGCCTATAGCACTTTCGTAAACAAAGGGGTGTGGACTTCGCCCATGATGGTGACGCGGATTGAGGATAAGAATGGCAACGTATTACGCGAATTTGTTCCCCAGACCCGTGAGGCCCTGAGTGAGGAAACTGCTTACCTGATGACGCATATGCTGCAAGCTTCTACCACCGAGCGCGGCGGCACATCTACCATTCTCAAGACGGGTTTTAAGTTTCCGTATGAGATGGGGGGCAAAACTGGTACTACCTCCAATTACTCCGACGCCTGGTTTATGGGTGTTACTCCTGACTTGGTGTGCGGCATGTGGGTAGGTGGTGAAGACCGCAGCATTCACTTCCGCAATGGCTCCAATGGCCAGGGTGCCCGCGCTGCGCTGCCTATCTATGGCCTGTTTATGCGCAAAGTATACGGCGATAAGGGCCTGGAAGTAAGCAAAGGGCCTTTCCCCAAGCCTGCGCAACCGTTGAGCATCGAAATTGACTGTAGCCGTTATTACGGTGGCCAACGCGACACCATTCCAGTGGATCAGAAGCTAAACCAGACGGATCTTGACATCCTTAATGGACAGGAGATTTAGAGGATTAAGCGTCAAGACACCATTTGGTTTTTAACAGACGTATAGATCGTGGCTGGTATGCTTTACCAGCCACGATTTCGTTTTTATAGCTACTTTGTGGGTTTTGGAAATTCCGCTGTACACCTTCGTGTTACTCATTTGCGTACCTCTACGAGGACTTTCATTCTGCGTCTAATTACCATCTTATGGCTGCCAAAGCCCATCTACAAGAGCAAATTCGTCAGTTGCCCCATCGCCCCGGTGTATACAAGTACTTCGATGATGAGGGGATTATCTACGTTGGCAAAGCTGTGGACCTGCGCAAGCGCGTGAGCAGCTACTTTACCAAGCAGGATCATAACAAGAAGACCCAACAGCTAGTCAAGAACATCAAGCGCATCGAATTCACGATAGTAGACAGCGAATCCGACGCTTTTTTGCTTGAAAACAACCTCATTAAGCAACATCAGCCCAAGTACAATATCCTGCTTAAGGATGGCAAGACCTATCCTTATCTATGTTTAACGAATGAGCGGTTTCCCCGCCTTATTCCTACTCGTAAAAAGATCAACGACGGCTCGCACTACTATGGACCATACGCCAATTTAACGGGCATGAACGTGGTGCTGGAGCTGATTCGAGCCTTGTATCCACTGCGTACGTGCACCTATAATCTCACTCCCGAAAACGTTGCTGCCGGCAAGTTTAAAGTTTGCCTGGAGTACCATTTGGGCAACTGCAAAGGTCCCTGTGAAGCCTTACAGGATGAGGAAACCTACAACCAATATATTCAGCAGATTCGCAGCATTCTGAATGGTAACCTTACGGTTCCGAAGTCTTACTTCCGGGAGCGTATGATGGCCGCTGCCCAGGAGCAGCAATATGAGCTCGCGCATACCCTCAAGAAAAAGCTCGACCGCTTGGACGATTTTCAAGCTAAATCAACAGTCGTGAATGCGTCGCTATCGAACATTGATGTGTTCTCGATTGCCTCTAATGAGAAGAGTTCTTTCATCAACTATTTGAAAGTCATGAATGGCTCTATCATCTTAACGCAGTCGTTGGAGGTGCAGAAAAAGCTCGACGAGACTGACGAAGAAATTTTGCTCCCCCTGATCATGCAGATGCGGCAGGAATTTGAGAGCGATTCAAAAGAGATTCTCACCAACGTTACTTTGCCTCCTCTCCCAATTCCGGGAATTACCGTCTCTACCCCACAAATCGGCGATAAGCGCAAGCTTCTGGAATTGAGCATCAAGAACGTGCTCTATCTGCGCAAAGAGAAGGAAAGCATGAATGACCGCTCCAAAGACCTGAACGAGGTTCGCATAATGGAGACGATAAAAAAAGATTTGCGCTTAACCGAACTGCCTAAACACATTGAATGCTTTGACAACTCGAACTTTCAAGGCGACAACCCAGTGGCCGCAATGGTCTGTTTCCGCAATGCGAAGCCGAGCAAAAAGGATTACCGTCATTACCACATTAAGACGGTTGTTGGCCCGAATGACTTCGACTCAATGTACGAAGTCGTAACGCGCCGCTACCGTCGGCTCGTGGATGAAGGAGCTTCCCTACCTCAACTAGTTATTGTAGATGGTGGTAAAGGCCAGTTGAGCATGGCCGTAAAAGCCTTGAAAGATCTTAGTCTTTGGGGTCAGATTCCAGTCATTGGTATTGCCAAGCGCTTGGAGGAAATCTATGTTCCCAATGACCCTTTACCGCTGTATATCGACAAGAAAAGTGAATCGTTGCGCTTGTTTCAGCGCATGCGCGACGAGGTACACCGCTTTGGGATCACCTTTCACCGTAATCGTCGGGATGCGGCAACGCTCAAAACGGAATTGACTGATGTGAAGGGACTCGGCCCGGCAACTGCTGATAAGCTACTGAGTAGGTTTAAGTCAGTCAAAAAAATCCGTGAGCTGAGCGAGGCGGAGCTGGTCGCTGAAATAGGGAAAGCCAAAGCGCGTGTATTGTTGAACTATTTTGAGCAGCAAGAGCAAGCAACAGAATAGGTTTAGCACTTTCCTAAAGGAGCCAAACGAATAGATACTACAACAAAAAAGCCCCCCAGCCATGTAGCTGGGGGGCTTTTTTGTTGTAGTATCTCAAGCTTAGAAGCTCCACAAGTTGTATTCGTATTCGATAAGGTCAGCAGCAGCTTGTTGCGAGGCTAGAATACCTTGCTGTTGGCTACCATAAATCTCATCCAAACGAGCATCGCTTGGATTAGAAACCTGAACGATGTACGAGTTAAATAACCATAACTCAAATGCATCGGCCAGATTTTTATGCTGGGCGTCATTCTGTGGGTTAAACCAGATAGCCTTGTCCGGGTTGTTGCGGAACATCTTTACCAGATCACTATACTTGAACGTACCAATTGGCTTTTCAATACCTGATGTATTGGAACTAAGGGTAGAAGGTACTAGCAAGGTGATAGTCTTGATGTCATGATACATCCGCGACCGTTTCTTGTCGAAGATCATATCTTCCTTCAACTCCATCTGATACAGATCCTTGGGGCGTAACTCGTAGCTACCTGGCGCACTAGCGGTAGCAGGAGCACTCTTTCCAGCTGCAGGCTTAGCCGCAGGGGCGCCCCAACCATCATCTGCGCTAGCGTCTGCCTCGGTGAAACCCGCTGCCTTTTCTTCTTCGCTCAACTCATTAGCCGACTCTGCAAACGACATGTTGGCCGTAACTTCAGCAGGGGTATAAGTGCTAGTCAACGAGTCGTTACGGTAAGCTTGAATCTCGCCGCGCTTTACTGCGTCCAGAATAACACGGCTAATTTCCTTGCCTTCTGAAAACATCGGTTTATTCTGCTTCTCACGCAAATCAACTGCCCGCCATATCGTCTTGCTGAACATAATGTCCGAGTTCGGAATGGGGCGGTGCGAGCCGTTGCTGCTCGCGGTAGTGGATTGCTCCTGAGCCGAAACTGTCAATGACAGTGTAAGGCTGGCAGCCAGAGCAGTGAATGAAAGGAATTTGTTCATACCGTAATAAGCAATTAAAAGCGACGGTTAGTTCAGGAAAGAGAGGCTAGATGAGCGGGATGTTGAACTGCTTCGACACCTTTACTTCCTCTTGTTGCCCTTGAAAGTTCAAGCGGCGAACTTCTTTTACTTCGATGTACAAGCGGTCGTCTGTACGAGCCGAGTTTACAACGTCATTCAGGTTAGCGTCAGGACCGTTGATGGTACGAGCAGGCATAGCCGGACGCTTACCACGAACCAACGTAATCTCGTACTGTGTTACCCGGTAGCGAGCATCTTCAGGCAGAAACTGAGCAAAGCCTGCATCCGGAATAGCCTTCAAGCTCATGTTACGGACAGCCGTAATTGGCGTACCCTGCTTCTCGTTAGCCTCACGGCCACCAACTACACACTTAATGTCAGGCTTAGGAATTGGACGCACTTCAAAAGTCTGTGAGCCAATTGCGTTACCGCTGCTGCTTACGCTCAAGGTCACTTGCTTAGAGTTCGGTACTAGTGTTACATCGCCTGTTTTGGCACCTGTAATAACTGATGCGCCCGAAGCGGAGAAGCTTGGCTTGTACTGAGCACCTAGAGCTGGTACCTGTACATTCAATTTGTTACCACACTTGAAGTATAAAGCTTGTACTGAAGCAGATTGAATCTGCATTACGGGCTTCGTTACAGTATAAGCTACTGGTACTTTGAAGGTAGTATCGCGGCCATTCTGTTTGAAGCGAACCGTACCGATCCACTGCTTCTTAGCATTACCGGCGGCATCAAACCCACCAGGAGTAGCCGTGAACTCTACTTTGCCTTTTCCATCAGGACCTACCGGAATTGGATTACCATTCATGGTCATAGAGGGTCGCAACGTACTGGCAGAAGCTGTCAGGAACAGTTCAGCTTTGTACTTGGTACCAGCAGCTACCGTATTTGACTCAGCGCTGGCAAATGCACCAACCTTATCAAAAACAATAGTTTGAGCACCAACTTTTGCTCCGAGAGCACTTAGCGCGTCAGCCTCCAGCTTCAATACTTCAGTCTCTTTTTGTGAAAGCACGGCCAAAGCAGCTACCAACGGAGTATTCTCGAAGTTCAGCTCAGCGAAGTTTTTATTCTTCTGCTCTGGATCGATAACCATTGGATCCTCTTTAGCATCGAGGGCCAGTGGTCCAGCGTTAGGAACATACTGCTTGATATAAGCTGAGTACTTGTTCAACTCATCCTTCATCGGATAAGCAGCGCCGTTGCGGTTGCCACCTAGCATAGTGATGGCTACCTTATCCTCAGCACTCATGTTCTTGTACTCGTTCTTGCCTTTGGTATTCTCCGTAGACGTTACGAGTTTGTCGCGAACGTCCCGAAGGTAGGTTACCATCTTGGCCGTTTGCTGGCGTACTTCTTCGCTTTGCTTGAGCACCGCTAAGTCACGCGCCTGGTTCTGGTTTTTCTGTACGGTTGCAGCAATACCTTTTACTGTATTGGCATTAGCGGTGGAAGTCTTTTCATTGACACCCAGCAAGCTATCATCCAGAAATTTAAACTTCAGCAAAATCGCTGAATTGACTTGTAGGGCCAGAAGAGCAGTCAGTACCAGGTACATCATGCCTATCATCTTCTGCCGTGGAGTCTCTTTTGCTCCCGCCATTTTATTTTGCTAATCTATAACTGTGTGGACAGAACCCTTATTGGCTATCGTAGTAAGAATACTAGCTGGTAGCACGCATCGCGTTCAGCATATTGCCGTAAACGCGGTTGAGGGAATGAAGATTGGTAGTGAGGCTAGTAACCTCTTGCTTGAACTGCTCAGTTTCCTTCCCAGCTTCAGTGAGGTTCTCCATAGCCTGGCTCAATGTGCCATAGAACTTGTTCATGGACTTGAGGTGCGTGTTAGCATCCTGAAGCTCCATCTCATAGACTGCATTCAGTGCACCTAAGTTCTTGGTCACGTTCTGAACTTGCAGATGGTATTCTTTTGCATCGGAAGTAGCGTCCGACATAGCAGCCATAGCCTCAGCCGTGTTAGCATAAGAAGCAGTGATACGCTCCAGCGACTGAGTAGCAGTACGAACCTTCGTAGTATATTCTTCCGTCACATTAGTAGCTTCACCCAACGAAGACAATTGCTGCGTAGTATTGCTCAAACGGTTCAGGCCTTCACCCAAAGACGAAATAGCGGCTGGCGTTACGTTGGCATCCTTCAGCATATCGTCCAGCTTGCGAGTCAGGCCCGTGCTGTTGTTATTGGTCGAGAAGCTCGGGTCACCAGTGGAAGGATCATAACCTTCAGCCAACTGAGGGTATACGAGGCCCCAATCAGGCTCCTTGGAAGTTGGTTGGAAAGCGCTAAGGAAGAAAATCAAGGCTTCTGTGCCCAGACCTACCATCAACATCAAATCAGCACCCTTCCAGTGCAGAATTTTAAACAATGCTCCAATGATTACGACCGCTGCCCCGATGCCATAAACTTTGGGCATGACCACATCAAAGAAGAAATTACCGCCTTTTGCTGCCATTTTAAATAAGAATTGAAAAAAGTTGGTTGGAAAGGATGAAGAATGGATGAAAATGTAAAATGTGATAATGTTTAATAAGCTCTAATTCAACCGGCGATTAGTTCCCATACCAATTTGAATCATGGCTGTGCGGAATCCGATATAGGAACGAGCTGAATCTTGATATTCGAAGTTGCGAGTTCCTGTTTCAAGGAAATATGCGATGTCTTTCCACGAACCGCCACGTACTACTTTGCGGGGCTCATTATCATCAGGATTAGTTGGGTTCATGTCCCAAACTACCGGCACAGAAGCTTCCATGTAAGCGTCGTCGCACCACTCGGCTATGTTACCTGACATATCATATAAACCGAAGTCGTTAGGAAAGAAACTTCCTACTGCCGAGGTATAAGCATAGCCATCACTAGCATAGTCGCCCCGACCTGGCTTGAAGTTGGCAAGCATACAGCCTTTTGAGTTTCGCAGATAAGGGCCACCCCAAGGATAAGTTGCTAAATCGCGGCCACCACGAGCGGCGTACTCCCACTCAGCTTCGGAAGGAAGGCGGAAGTTAGGAGTGGGAGCTGAACCAGCTTCCTCATTAGCTGCATTTTTATGCTTGGTGCGCCAGTTGCAGAAGTACTTAGCTGCGAACCAGTCGACACCAACTACTGGATAATCATCAAAAGCCGGGTGGGTATAATAGTACTCCATAAGTGGGTCACCCATATGATAAGTGAAGTCCCGCACCCATACCGTAGTATCCGGGTAAAGCTCCGTCATCACATACTCCTCGCCCAGCACATCAATTGAATCCTGCCGGATGGCATTCATAAACTGCCGATACTGGTTATTCGTAATTTCGGTCTCATCCATGTAAAAGCCGGCTATTGTCACCTGCTTATTCATGTTGACCATAGAAGCTGATATGTCCTGATCAGTTTGCCCCATATGGAATGTGCCACCTGGGCAAGGAACCATTCCGAAAGGAACTTCCTGCGGGTTGAAATCTGGACGATCCTCCGCTCCAACCAGGTCACCCTGCGGTCCTTTGCCAAAACCACAGCCTCCCATTAACAGAGCCGAAAAGGCTACAAGAGGCAATTTGAGAAACTTATTCATGTGAAGTTTAAAAAGACTGTTGGGCGGCGATACCAAAAGATTACAATTTTTACAATTGGTAAACTTAGCAACTACTGTGACAATAAGCAAGGTTCGTGCCCGAGCTGAAGGCAACATTTAAATAGCTAATAAAGCTCCTACTCATATCATAAAAATAGCGCCAAAACAGGCAACTATTCTATAAAGTTGCTTTAATAAGTGGAGTACAAACAAAAGCTACAGTCAGTTAGAAGCTATATCGGGGTGTGCGGATTGCAGGGCGGGTAGCCGGCCCCATTTTAGGCAATCGATAGGACAACATTATTTCGTGTGAACTAAATGCCCTTGCATCTTGATTAAATGCAATTAAGTCAAATGCATAACCAAGACGAAACGAGTTGCTTTCCGCAAAACTCATGCCTAGTTGACCAGTGAAAGACTCTCCATAACGATACCCTACGCCCGCCCAATATTTTTCCTGCAAAGTTGCCCGTGCACCCACTTCAAAAGAGTTGTTGTCGAAAGTAAACTTATCATCATCGCCAAACTCCCCTGGTAGGACCAACTTACCAATGACAGTGGGCGTTACAACAACGGAAGAACTAATCTCAATATTGTAGCCCGCTGTTAAGTAAGCGTGATTCTCTCCTATATATGATGCTGTTCGCTGGCCGCTTTCTGTTTGAAACTGGTAACGAGACCTTAATAAATTATTAATACTCAAGCCCGCATAAAATTTAGGAGCCTCATACCAAATACCCGCGCCCGCATCAATCTTGCTGTCGGAACTTTCAAAAGGCACACTCGGATCATCAGCATCATTTGCCCGGTATGTGCCTTTACCCAGATTATTAAATATCCCTTGAGCTCCGATACCTAATAGCCCTTCCCCAATCTTGAAATGTTTTGAGTAAGACAGAGCAGCAGTCGTAACACTAGCTTCGCCTAATGTATTACGATAAATATTTACTCCTACGCCACCGCCCAGAATCCGGACAGGAATAGAAGCAGATAATAAAAATGTACGATCGTTACCGCCTGGATCGAAGGTTCCGCCATAATTAAAGTACTGCTCCCGTACTATAGTCAGAACTTCCCCCTGGCCTTTGATACCTGCATAAGCGGGGTTCAAAAACATACCATTAAACCCGTAATGACTGAATTGCGGCTGCTGTTGGGCAACGACGGTGCTGGTGGCTGCCAGTAGCAGAACCATAGCAGCCAGTATAGATCTCTTCATAAAGGCACCCAATTTTAGCACAGATTTTAAGTAGGACATACTACCCTACGTAACTGATTCCAAATCTATGGAAAAAAGTCTGCGCATCAAATGAGCCGGTTGGAGGGTTCAGCCCATGAAAATGCCTCTGTTATACTGATTTAAGCGTTTTGTTTGTCAGATCGGCTCTTCTCTTTACCTGCGTCAGGCCCATAGTGATAACGGATATACTGCTCAATGGCACCCGTCATAGAAGGGGCATTGGGATGGGGAGCCTCAATATCCAGCTGTAAGCCAGCATCTATCACAGCTTTGGCCGTAGTAGGGCCAAAGGCGGCGATGCGGGTACCATCTTGCTCAAAATCAGGAAAGTTGACAAACAGTGAACTGATTCCAGACGGGCTGAAGAAAGCAATACAATCGTACTTTACGTCTGTCAGATCTGAGAGGTCGCTGGCTACAGTCCGGTAAATTACTGCTTCCGTGAACTTGAAGTTATTAGCCCGCATAAACTCCGGGAGATCATCCTTGCGGATATCGGAGCAGGGATATAAGAACTTTTCGCTTTTATGCTTTTTGATAACATCAAACAGATCAGTGGCGGTCCGTTGACCCACAAAAAGCTTACGCTTACGCAGTACAATGTACTTCTGCAGATAATTGGCAGTTTGCTCGGAAATGCAGAAATACTTCATTTCGGCGGGCATTTCCAGCTTTGCCTCCTGGCAGGTGCGAAAGAAATGGTCTACTGCGTTGCGGCTGGTAAAGATGATTGCCGTATGCTCTGCAATATTGATTTTATCTTTGCGGAAATCCTTGTAGGAGACTGGCTCAACCTGGATAAACTCCCGGAAATCGACCTTGATGCCATATCTATCAGCAATTGCGAAGTAGGGTGATACGTCGCCCGTAGGTTTCGGCTGGGTGACAAGAATGCTGGAGATACGCTTGGCGTGTCGGCCCGTCCCCGGTTTGTCTTTGCTCTCGGCCATAGAGGGTGGGTAAATGGGTAGTTTTGGAGCGATAGGAAAGTGGGCAAAACGTGGCAGTGAAGCCAGCGTTTGAAGATATTAGTACGTAAAAACGATCAGCTTAAGTAATATGGTAAGGGGTATTACTTCGGTGGCGCAAAGGTACGAAAACAAATGTAGATTCAGGAGTGATGTTCGACTATGCAGGGTACGTGTAACTCGCACCATTGTCCCAACCAACATCAAGGAAACTACCCCATTGGATATCCATAAAACCGTTTCGGGTAGGGTCTGATTGAGGGATAGATAAAACAGCATTACGATGGGTAGAAACAAGCCCATAAATAAAATGGTGCGCACGAACTCCCGATACTGCACCATTACCAAAGGAGTGACGTCGAAGATGTAGCCCATCAGCTCCAGGAACAGGTATTTGCCTAGTACAAACCCGGCCACCAAAGCCGCATAAAGCAATACCCGAACAACAATGGCTGACTCTGGCACATCGAATAGCCGCCGCAGAATGACGATACTCTGAATGTTAGTGTGAATAGCAACCAGCAGCAGGGCGAAGGAAAGAGAGAACACGAATACCAGCAGCAGATTCAGCCAAGTAATAGTGGGCTTAGTCAAAAAGGCCTCGTCGCTATTTGATTTACCCAGAAGCCGGTCGAACTGGTAGATGCGTGCAAAACCGGGTTGATAAGCCGCTCGGATACCACCGTACAGCAGCCCGATTAGCAAGAGAAAGCACAGAAACACATTTTGTCCTTGGTGGCCTCGTACCCGAAGCTGAGCTTGATAAGGGCTTGGCTCTACTTTTCCTGTTACTACTACCGGCACAGCGGGCGCATTGGTGAAGGAAGAAAAGTCGGGAGATATGGTAGGATGCCATATACACAGCAAATGCATGCCAGCGGGGGTGCCGGGGGGCAAAAGTCTCTCTAAATCAAGGGAGTAAGAGGCTGGTGTGGCGGCAGTGAAGACAAGCCGATTATCCAGAAAAATGCTCAGGTCCTTGCGAGCAGTGAAGGTAATGGGCAGCTTTTGGCCGGGCCGAATACTTACCCATTGATAATAAGCAGTAGCAGGCGTATGATACTCAGGCAGATAAAGAATTAACTGGTTGCGAGGAGCATCGAAGATTAGCCAGTCGGGGGAAAGGCCGAAACGCAGGGCGGGTGGTAAGGGCTTATACTCAGCACCAGTGGCACTTAAAGATAAAAATAGCAGAACCAGCGGCAGAAAAGCCCCCCAGCCGCTGTTTTTTACTCTATGTGTACTTCTGGCTGCCACCGGTTTAAGAAGCTACTCGCTGTTGAGCAGTACGGCTACGATATACGCCCAAAAAAATGCTTATCAGCACTGAAAAGGCCACTAATGCAGCAATTAGAATCGTATTGCCCAGCTCGGCGAAGTTGACAACGAATAAGATAACCACCAAATTCAATAAGCCCAACAACATCACGGTGCTGATTTGCTGAAAGCCCATAGCCAGGATGCGGTGATGCACATGGTTTTTATCCGGCGAGAATGGTGAGCGGCCTGCCATCATTCGAATCAGGAATACCCTAAGCGTATCGAAGAGGGGCACGAACAAGATTCCGACGGCCACTGAAGGGGCTGACGCCCCAAATGGCTGACCTAGCTGGGCACCCATCTCAATAAACTGAATGGTTAGGATGGAAACGATAAAGCCGCACACCAACGACCCGGTATCGCCCATAAAAATGGTGGCCCGATGAAAGTTGTAACGCAGGAAGCCTAAAGTGCCCCCAGCACGCAAATCGACACATACACGTAATTACCAAAGTCAGATCCTCCATACTGGTAGAAAAAGTAACCAAGCGTAATAACGATAATGCTGACAATGGTACCCGCCAATCCATCCAGGCCATCAATGAGGTTGATGGCGTTAGTGATACCCACTATTACTAAGAAAGTGAATGAGTAGCTGATGCCAATGGGTAACTCATGAACGCCAAGGATACCCTGAAAACTAGTGATGCGTATATCAGCCATCACCATCACAATACCGGTAGCGAGAAGCTGGCCCACGAATTTCTTGGTAACTGAAATGGACACCAAATCATCTTTTAGCCCCACGAAAAACAGGACAATACAGCCTGCCAGCAATTGTTGAACGCCATTGGTGAGGTCAGCAAAGATGGTCAGGGCCGACATAAAGCCGGCAAATACGGCCACACCGCCCAGGCGTGGGGTAAGCGACTCATGCACGGTACGCACGTTGGGCGTATCGAGCATGTTCTTGAGGTGGGCAATGTAGATGATGGAGGGCACCGCAAACAGCGCCACTAAAAAGGACCACAAAAACGACAACCCCAGCGTAATTCCAATAGCATTCATCACGTATCAGCTCGAAGATGAAGCAAACGACAGGACAGGCCCTTAGTCGTCTGCACGTAAACTTTTACCCGTGCAGCACGCCTTCACGGCCTAGCAGAGCAATAGGAATCAGATTGGCAGGCACAATAGAGTCGGGCACGAAGATGAACTTCTTATCGAAGATCTGCGGGCCGCGGTAGTAGCTTACCCAGTACTGATTATTAAGGTGAAACAAATCAGGGTCGATAGGCTCAACGGGCACCGTGCTACGAGGCTCCACTTCTGCGAATACATGCCGCAGGGTGGAGGTTCGCACCTTTTCACCGTCTTCGAGCGTGCCGTAGCCATTGGAGCTGATGATAACGTTGCTCAACGGATAATCATTGTGGTTGAGCAGATATACTTGCCAACCGGGCTTGCCCTCCTCCGTAGCGGCATCGTTATCGGGTACGATGGCTATGGAAACTCCTTCTACCGGATCAAAAACAATATCTTCTTTCATTCGATAATCAAACAGATAGCTCAGCCTCCAGCAAAGCTGCCAGGTGAGGAAGCAAACGATTTTCTACTTCGGTGATCGGTACTGCGTAACCCAGCTCCTGTTGCAGGGAGGTAACCGCTTTGTCGGTAATGCCGCAGGGCACGATATGGCCGAAATACGTGAGATCGGTGTTTACGTTAAGCGCGAAGCCGTGCATGGTTACCCAACGGCTGCATTTCACGCCCATCGCGCAGATTTTACGCGGCTGGGGGGCATTTTCTTCGTAGTCCAGCCACACGCCGGTTAAGCCAGCAATGCGACCCGCCGTTAAGCCATATTCGGCCAAAACACGAATTACAGCTTCTTCTAATACGCGCAGGTAGCGGTGGATATCAGTGAAGAAGTTGTCGAGGTCAAGAATGGGGTAGCCAACCAGCTGGCCGGGACCATGATAGGTAATATCGCCTCCCCGATTGATGCGGTGAAACGTTGCGCCGTGCGCTGCCAGCTCCGACTCACTCAACAACAGATTTTCCGCTTTACCACTTTTGCCCAAGGTGTATACGTGCGGATGCTGGCAGAGCAGCAGGTAGTTGGGAGTCGGCTCGGGGGGCAAATTTGCTTCCGCGGCCTGCCGGTTTTGCGTCTTGGTTGCTACTGTAGCAGCCAGCAATTGCTCCTGATACGCCCAGGCAGACTCATACTCAGTCAGCCCAAGCCGCTCTACGATGACGCGCCGATTCTGCCCCCCAGCAGGTGCCGCAGGTAAAAACTCAGCCGTCGTTATAGAAACAGGATTGGTATTCATCGGTAAACGCTCAAATAAAGGCACAAAGGTACTATATTAAGCGCCAAAGCCAACCCCAACCATCTTGCCATGCCCGGCTCCGGCCACCTGCTCGGCCACGCCGGCGAAGCGGCCGCCGCCGATTTTTTTCTGAAGCAAGGTTATACCGTTGTCTGCCGCAACTACCGCCACCGGCGCGCTGAGGTAGATCTTATTGTGCAGCGCGGCAACGCGCTGCTGGTTTTTGTGGAAGTAAAGGCGCGTTCTTCCAGTCGCTACGGTCACCCCGAAGAATTCGTAACGGAGCGAAAGCGGCGGCTTTTTCGTTTAGCCGCTGATCAGTATCAGGAAGACGTAGACTGGCACGGCGACATCCGCTTCGATATTCTGGCGCTTACTCAGCTTGCCGATGGCTTCTGCATCGAGCACTTCGAGGACGCTTTTTATTAGTTCGTACGCTATACTGTAGTGCGTTCGTAAAATGGACCTCTTAATTCCGCTTTGAACCCGGCCGATCCGTAACGGCGTCCCGCTTGTCGAGCTTATCTTTCTCGTATACCAGCACTCCGTTTCGGTTATACTCCTTATGTAGCACTGGTTCCTTCACCTCCGGGTCGTAGCCCGTTTCCCCGTAGAGGTATTGATAGTGACGGCGGTTGCGGAAACCCCAGTACTTCGACCAGTCCCCTACTTTCTTGCCGTTTTCAAACTGTCCATCCCAGTCCTTCTGACCGTTTTCCAGAAAACGGGCGTATTCGCCTTCCAGCTTACCGTTGTAATAAGGAATTATCTCCTTGATTTTGGTACGCTCCGCATCGTAGTACGTGATTTCAGCGTCGCGCGGAAAGCCTTTCTCGTAGTGAATCTTGGTTAGTAGAATGCCTTCCCGATTGAACCGCTCCCAACGCAAGTGCTTCGCTCCTACCGCGAAATAGCCCGTTTCTACTATTTTGCCACCCTGCATTTTCTTGTAGGGCCCATGCAGCACTTTATTGTCGCCGGGGTCTACGCCGGCTCTGTCCTGCACAATCCGACCCTTGCGCGCATCGAAATAGTAGCGCGTAGGCACATACGGATCAATAGGTTTGGGTGTGCGCATGTAATAAAACTGCTCCGTAATCTGATTGCGCCCCTTCGCCCCCGACTTCACGTAGGCCTTCTTGATGGGCTCCCCGAGAAAGATGTTCTTCTTCTTTTTTGGCTTGCGCTCGGCGGCTTTTTCCTTCGCGCGGGCAGCCCGCGCCTCCTCTTTAGTGAGCGTTACCTGCTTGGCAATCTTCCCACCGGTCGTATCGCTATTCTGAACCAGGGAATCGGACAGCGCACTCAGCGCCGGGTCATCGGCTTTGCTGTTAAAGGAAACGGTTTTGCGAGTGCAGGCACCGGCAGCCAGCCAAAGCAAAACCAACAGAACAAGTGAAAAGCAGGAAAAGCGCATCAATGAAACAGGCAGTATTCAGAGCCTCGAACGTAAAGATAACCTGATTTGGTGCCCGGCTTAAATTTGCCCCCCGAGGCTGCCGGAAAGTAGCCCTTTCACTGTAGCAGACTCCACCAAAAACAAAACCCGCTGACCAGTAAAGGCAGCGGGTTTTGTACTACTTAAAACTACGTGTGCTATTTAGTACTACTCGGTGGCCAACAGGTCGGTGCTACGCTTCACAAAGGCAGTTAGCGCTTCACCCTTCAACATATTCTGCGATAGCAAAGCCAGATCGAATGCCTGGCGCACCAGCTTGCGGCCGGCTTCTTCGTCGGCCTGCAGCACCCGCTGCGTAATGGCATGGTTGGCGTTGACGCTCACGGTGTAGCTATCCGGCAACGAGCCAAACATAGCCATTCCGCCCCCGCCGCCCGTGCGCTGCATATCCTTCATACGGCGCATAAACTCGGGCATCGTAATAATTACGGGCGCTTCCTGCGGCGACAAAGCATCTACCTGCACATGCATCTGCTCGTTGCTGATGGCTTTGGCAAACAGCTCCTGCAAGCGTGTTTTGTCGTCGTCGCTGAGTACGCTTTCGGTCGTTTCATCCTTCTCGATGAGCTTACCGATGGTATCAGCATCCACGCGCTTGAACGTAGTTTTTTCAAGCTTCTGCTCCAGCTGACCGATAAAGTGCGGATCGAGCACAGCTTCCAGCTGCAGCACATCGTAGCCACGGTCTTGAGCGGCAACTACGTAGCCATGCTGGGCTTCGGCATCAGTCGTATAGAGAATAACGAGCTGGTCGTTCTTGTCCTTCTGATTAGCCTGTACAAACTCCTGGTATTCGGTAAGGGTGAAGAATTTGCCCCCCACGTTCTGCACCAAGGCAAAATCCTTGGCTTTGTCGTAGAACTTCTCATCCGACAGCATCCCATACTTCACGAACATGCCAATGTCCGACCACTTCTGCTCATAGCCAGCGCGGTCTTTCCGGAACAGCTCGCCCAGCTTATCAGCCACCTTCTTGGTGATGTAGGTATTGATTTTGCGCACGGCCGCGTCGGCCTGCAGGAAGCTACGCGACACGTTCAGCGGAATATCCGGCGAGTCGATCACGCCGTGCAAGAGCATCAGGAATTCGGGCACCACGTCTTTTACCTCATCGGTAATAAACACCTGCCGCGAGTACAGTTGAATCTTGTTGCGCTGGAATTGCAGCTCGTCCTTCACCTTCGGGAAGTAAAGAATGCCCGTCAGATTAAAGGGGTAATCAACGTTGAGGTGAATCCAGAACAGCGGCGCCTCCGAGAACGGGTACAGCTCCTGATAGAACTTGGTGTAGTCCTCATCGGTCAGTTCGGCCGGCTGCTTGGTCCAGATGGGCTGCGTTTGGTTGATTACCGTGCCCTCAAACTCTATTTCGATGGGCAGAAACTTGCAGTACTTCGTCAGGATGGTGCGCAGGCGGGCCTCTTCCAAAAACTCGTCGGAGTCGGCGGCTACGTGCAGCACTACATCGGTGCCGCGCTCGGCTTTCTCGTGCTCACCGCTTAGCTCTTCGAGCGTAAACTCCGTGCTGCCATCACAGGTCCAGTGAGCTGTCAGCGCGCCTTCCTTGTAGCTCTTCGACCAGATTTCTACTTGCTCCGCCACCATGAAAGCTGAGTAGAAGCCCAAGCCAAACTGACCGATAATCTGGTCTTTGGCGGCGGCATCCTTCTCCTTGTACTTCTCTACAAACTCAGTAGCGCCGGAGAAAGCAATCTGGTTGATGTACTTCTTGATTTCGTCGCCCGTCATGCCGAGGCCACGGTCCGAGATGGTGATTTTGCGCGCTTCTTTATCTACCGTTACGCGCACTTTCAACTCGCCCAGCTCGCCCTTAAACTCTCCGAGCTGTCCCAGGCTTTTCAGCTTTTGGGTGGCGTCCACGGCGTTGGATACCAGCTCCCGCAGAAAAATCTCATGGTCGGAGTAGAGAAACTTCTTGATGATGGGGAAGATGTTCTCGGTGTGAATCGAGATACTACCTGTCTCTTGCATAGCGCCTTAATAAATGGGTCTTAAAATGAAAACTAGACAGAATTGCAGGACTTGTAGGCCTGATTCCGTAAAGCAGCGAATTTCAAAACCTGTTCCACGCTCGTCGCGGCTGCCAGTTTGACACACCTATTACTGCTAACTTCAGGAGCGATGGCACAGTAAAAAGGGCAACTGAATTCAGCCGCCCTTTTCTTATATTCTTAAAAGCTGAGAAGCTCCAATTACGGATCAGCTACACAAATAGCGCATCAGCATGGGCTGAAGCTGGTTTTTTAGAGGCGGGACGAAGGGCAGCCACAACGCGGCGCAGTAGTCGTGCGGACAATGTTTTCATAGCGTGGGTGGTAAGAAGCTGGGGTGTATATCTTTATACTACAAAGGTCGGCAGTTGTTGTGCCCTGAATGTTCTCGAACTATTACGTTTGTATTGTGCCGGTGCCGGGAGTAGCAGCTGGGGGGCTTTTTAGGAGGCTGATTGCCATTCAGCCATCAAGGCCAGCATATGAATGGGCGAGCTGGTTAGCCAATCCAGCGCCGAGCCCGAGTCGGCAAAAAACTGCACATCGAAGCGGGTAATATGATGGCCAAGCCCTAGCAGGCTTTCTACTACCATCTGATTATAAGTCGCGGAAGGAGGAACCACCACGGCTACCTGCTGCACCGATTGAGCCGCTACCCGCGGAAACCAATTCACGCCCACCCACATCTGCTCTTTCATGCTCAGATCGGGCAAGCCGTTCATATCCACGAGTACGCGCTTGATCTGGTGGGTTTGTATCAGGTCAGCCAGGTAGTTCATGGCTTGGGCAAAACTGTGCAAAGGGTTTCCACCGTACCACTGGTAGCGCAGCAGGCACAAGGATTCATCATACTGCACGCGCAGACAATCGATTTGAGCAAGTATCATCTTGAATGTAAAAGCGAGAGGCTTTCTAAAATGCTAAAAGTAAAGCAAGGATTACAAGTAGCGAATTGCTTGCCAGTAATTTACAGTTTGCAACCTCATATCTTATTTAATTCTGCATTCGGAAAAAACAGCAAGTCTATACATACCGATAAGATCATGGATTTACCTTTTTAAGCAAAATTTAAATATTTCCCTTCTTCAATTAATCTAATAAGCTGAACTGATATAAATCCTGAGCGCCTGGTGATCAACCCCTGTGTTTATTCAGTCTATCTTACCTTGTTTTGTAGCGTTTGTAGTTGTCTGACAGTAATTAAAAATGTGTCTTATCAACTACTTATCGTTTTTCACGTACTTTTGCCTCACTGTTTCTGACACATTGTTGCAAATGCGGACCTTGCGCTCCCGTCTGGCTCTATTGCTGCTGCTCTGCTTTACGCGGGTGCTACTGCCCGACGCGTGGGTATTAGCCTTGCACCAACACGAGCACACGCAAGAGGAACCCGCCCGGGCCACCCGCCTCGATAAGGCCCAGGCTAAAGCCTTGCTCACGGCCCAGCACCAGCATTGCCAGATCGACCATTTTTACCACGTTCCCTTCTACTCAGCACCGCCCCTAGAGCTGCCCATTGCAGTATCTTTTGCGGACAGTGAAGTATTGGGGGGCATTTTTAGCGAAGCGCACCGCGCTTCCCAAACCGCACACCTGCGCGGGCCGCCTAGCCGGGCTTAACCACGTTTACCAGCCGCACTCTTGTTGAATTTGCCCTCCATGGGGCAAATCTGTCCCTATACTTTCCCCGCCAAGCGGGTTGATAGAGGCGCGGCTGCCGGTTCAGTTAATCCCGGTTTCCCTTTTTATGTCTTCTCTTTTGCCAAGCCGCTTCCGGCTCCTGGCGCTGCTGTGGCTACTCAGCGGCCCGCAGGCTGGGTGGGCGCAATCGGCCTGCACGCTTTCTCTGAGCGGCCGCCTGACCGACCACGAGTCGCGCCAGCCGCTGCCCGGAGCTACCGTCCGCTTGCTCGATACCGAGGAAGTAGTGGCGTCCGATGCCAGCGGCAACTACCATTTGCACGTGTGCCCCGGCGTTTACCGGCTGCAAGTCACGTTTTTGGGCTACGAGCCCGAGACGCTGGAAGTGCGGGTGAACAGTGCCGTGATTCGGGATTTTAAACTGCATCCGTCGGCCGTGGCTCTGCGCGGGGCACTGGTGCAGGGCACCCGCGTAGCCGAGCAAGTACCCCAGGCCACGGGCACTATTACGGGCCGCGAGCTGCAGCAAACGCGTGGACAAAGCCTCGGCGAAGCGCTGCAAAAGATCAGCGGTGTGACGGCCATCCAGACCGGCCCCAGCATTTTCAAGCCCCTGATTCATGGCTTACACTCCAACCGCGTGACCATTCTCAACAACGGCGTGCGCCAGGAAGGCCAGCAGTGGGGCCAGGAGCACGGCCCCGAAATTGACCCATTTATTGCTTCCCAGCTCACGGTGATAAAAGGCGCGGCCAGCGTGCGCTACGGCTCCGATGCCATCGGGGGCGTGGTGCTGGTGCAGCCCAAGCCCCTGCGCGACTCGGTGGGCACGGGAGCTGAGCTGAATTTGGTGGGCATGAGCAACAATGGCATGGGAGCCGTTTCGGGATTGGTAGAAGGCAACGTGCGCCAGCTGCCAGCCCTGAGCTGGCGGGTGCAGGGCACGGCCAAACGCGCCGGCACAGCGCGCACGCCCGATTATGTTATTCCGAATTCAGCTTTTGCGGAGTATGATTTTTCGGGCGCTGTGGGCTGGCGCAAAAGTGGCTATGGGGTAGAGGTTTTCTTCAGTCAGTTCAACACCAAGCTGGGCATTTTACCGGATTCGCACCTGGGCAACCAAGCCGATTTTGACCTGGCCGTGGGACGCGGCCGCCCGCTGGTGCCGCAGGATTTCAGCTACGCTATTGAGCGGCCCTACCAGCAGGTGCGCCATGATTTGCTCAAGCTCTCGGGCTTCGTGCGCACGGGCACGGCGGGTCGGCTCACAACTACGCTAGCCCACCAAACCGACGTGCGCGACGAGTATGACCGCTACCGCCCGCGCAACGACAACCGCGCCCGCCTCAGCCGCCCCGAACTCAGCTACACCAATCGCACCACTACCGCCGATTTAGTGTGGGAGCACAGGCCTCTGGGCAACTTCGCGGGCAGCGTGGGGCTAAGCGGCACCTACCAAAGCAACCGCTACGATGGTCGGCCCTTCATCCCTTTCTATACTAATAAGGTGGGGGGCATTTTTCTGATCGAGCGCTGGCGCAACAAGCAATGGCAGCTCGAAGCCGGCCTGCGCCTCGACCGCCGCGACCTGGAAACTCAGCGGGCCATTGGCAACTCCGGCAACTTCTTCGTGGCTACCGACCGCTTTCAGTACACCACGCCGGCGGCCTCGCTGGGGGGCATTTTTGATGCTGATCCGCACCTCACGCTGAGCGCCACTGGCAGCCTCACGCGTCGGGCCCCCGCCGCTAATGAGCGCTTCAGCAATGGCGTACACAACGGCCGCTTTGATATTGGCTACGACGTAGAGCGGCCCGACGGCGTGTCGCCGCTGGGCCCCGAAACCGCCTGGCACGCTGGCCTGACCGCTACCTGGCACGACAACCCACGCTTCAACGGGGAAGTGAGCGTGTACCAAACTTACATTCAGAACTATATCTACCAGGTGCCGGTGCTGCCGCCCCACTCAATATTCGGGGCGTGGTAGCCACGTTTCTGTTTCAGCAAACCGATGCGCTCTATCGGGGCATAGATGCGTCGGGCAGCTACGCGCTTACGCCGCAATGGCAGCTGGCGGGCAAAGCCGCCGTGGTCCGGGCCCGCGACCAGCGCTTGAATGATTATCTCATCTTCACGCCCGCCGACCGGGCCGAGCTAAGCCTGCGCCACGATTGGCGTGAGCAGACGGGTAGCCGCTTCAGCCAGCGCTTCGCGCAACTTGGCGCCTACGGTGTGGCCCGCCAGACTCGCATCCCAACCGAAGTGCTTGACTACGCGTTGCCGCCCGCGGGCTACGTGTTGCTGGGAGCCGAAATCGGGGCGACGGTGCGACTGGGCCGCTTGCCCCTGGATGTGAGCCTAGCCGGCTCTAACCTACTTAACCAAACCTACCGCGACTACCTCAACCGCTTCCGCTATTTCACCGCCGAAATGGGCCGCAACGTGACCCTGCGCCTGCGCGTGCCGCTGAACATTTAATAGTGGCCATTTACCATTTAACAACTCTGGCATTGCCTGTCTCACTTCTCATCTCTCACTTCTTAATTTCTAAAAACATGAAAAATCACCTGTTCAACAAGTCGCTGATTGGCCTGCTAGTGGCCGCTCCTTTCTTTGTTTCCTGCGACGACGATGGCGACGGCCCAACGCCCGACGAAAGCAACGAGCAAATCACAACCGTGCGCTACGTGCTGACGCCTACTACCGGCGGCAATACCGTGACCGTAGAATACCGCGACCCGGACGGCGACGGCGGCACTGCCCCCACCATCGGCAACCTGACATTGGCCCCGAATACGACCTACACCGGCCGCCTTACCTTACTCGACGAGACAAAAAGCCCCGCCGAGGACATCACCAAAGAAATTCAAGACGAAAGCGACGAGCACCTGTTCGTGTTCACACCCACGGGCACCAATGTCGCCGTCACCATCACCGATCGTGACGCCAAAAACCTGCCTATCGGCCTGCAAACCCAGGTGGTAACAGGCGCCGCTAATGCAACGGGCACCACCGGCAGTCTGCGTATTGTGTTGCGCCATCAGCCTGGCACTAAAGACGGTACACCGACATCCGGCGATACCGATGTGGAAGTGAATTTTCCAACGGCCGTGCGCTAAGAATATTTCAGGCATAGGGTGGCCGGCTGCAAACGGTCATCCGCTCTTTTCTCCTGGTTTGGTTTTGGAGAATCTGGGGAAGACACCGGTCATTGGCCGGTGTTTTCTTTTCATATACCAACCGTAGCACAGCAAGTCCGTATTTTGCTCTCTGAATTCCTTCTTATGACGCGTATACTTCTGACCGCGGGGCTGTTATTGCTATCGGGGGGCATTTTTGCCCAAACTTCGGCCCCTACTCCTGCGTCAACCGCTGGCCGCGCTTTAGCCGCTCCGCTCATTGGGCGCGTGGTAGACCAGGCCAGCGGCGAGCCGCTCCCATCGGCCACCGTACTTTTTCCTGATCTACGCCGGGTTACGACAACGGGCCTGGATGGCAATTTCCGCTTCACCAACTTGCCCAAAGGGCGTTTTCTGATGCAAGTGCGCAGCTTAGGCTACACTACCATCGTGCGCACCGTCGATACCGGCACTGGTCAGTCGCTTGATGTTGCGCTCGTGCCGGCGGCTACCGAAATTGGGCAGGTCGTGGTTACGGGCGTATCGGCGAGCACGGAGATGCGCCGTTCCCCGATTCCTACCACCGTCGTGAGCCGCAGCCAGCTGAATCAGGCGGCGGCCACTAACGTTATTGATGCCATAGCGCACACGCCCGGCCTCTCTCAAATCACGACCGGCGTAGGCATCAGCAAGCCCATTATCCGGGGTTTGGGGGCCAATCGGGTGATAACCCTGAACAATGGCGCCCGCCAGGAAGGTCAGCAATGGGGCGACGAGCACGGCATCGAAATCGACGAAGCGGGCATCGACCGCGCCGAGGTTATTAAGGGTCCTGGCAGCCTGCTCTACGGCTCCGACGGCCTGGCCGGCGTGGTAAACTTTGTAGCTCCTGATCCGGTGGAAGAAGGCAAGATCATCGGCTCGGTAGCCACTAACTATCAGACCAACAACAGCTTATTGAGCTACTCGGCAATGAATGCCGGCAACCTGAACGGCCTGAACTGGCTGGTCCGCAATAGCGGCAAAATAGCCAGCAACTACCGCAACCCCTACGACGGCCGCGTGTTCAATTCCGGCTTCCGCGAGCTGAATGGCAACGGCCACATTGGCCTGAATAGAAGCTGGGGCTACTCGCACCTCACGCTCAGCACGTTCAATCAGATTGTTGGCTTAGTGGAAGGCGACCGGGACACCACTACGGGGCAGTTTCTGAAGCCCGTCGCTCGCGGCGTCGATAACATCATAGGTGAGCCTCAAAACGACGCCGCCCTGCGCACCTACACGTTGCAGGTGCCGCGCCAGCAGATCAATCATCTGCGCATCGGCACCGAGAATAATTTTATTTTCAACCAAAGCCGCTTGACGCTCAACGTAGGCTGGCAGCAAAACCTACGCCGCGAGTTTGGCAACCCAGCCGACTACTACGAGGAGTCGCTGTTCTTTCAGCTCCGCACCATAGACTACAGTTTGCGCTATTTTTTGCCCGAAATGAACGGCTGGAACACCACCATTGGTACCAGCGGCATGCAGCAGCAAAACATGAATAAAGGCGTCGAATTTCTCATCCCAGCCTATCAGCTTTTCGATGCCGGGGCATTCGCTGTCACCAAGAAGACCTTTGGCAAGCTCGATCTGAGCGGCGGCTTGCGCTATGATTGGCGCCGCATCGAGGCTGACAACCTTTACCTCAATGAGCAGGAGCAGCCCGTACCCGCACCAACCGGCGAAATGAAGTTTCCGGGCTTCGTGAGCACTTTTCGGAATGTATCGGGTAGCGTGGGGGGCTCTTTTGCGGCCACCGAAAAGCTTGTACTAAAAGCCAACGCGGCCCGTGGCTTTCGGGCTCCCAATATTGCTGAGCTAGGCTCTAATGGCATTCACGAAGGCACTATTCGCTACGAAATCGGCAACCCCGGACTGAAGGCCGAAACCAGCTTTCAGCTCGACGCGGGCGCCAGCTACGAAACCGAGCACGTCGGCCTGCGGGTCGATGCCTTCCGCAACCAGATTCAGAACTACATATTTCCCCGCCGCCTGCCCAGCGCAACTGGTATCGATTCGCTTTCGGCCGACGGTGACCCCGTTTTCGTGTATGGTCAGGGCGATGCCCGCCTGCTGGGGGGCGAAATCACCCTCGACATTCACCCCCACCCGCTCGACTGGCTGCACTTTGAAAACAGCTTCTCCGTGGTGCGCGCCCGGGAGCGGAACCAGCCCGACAGTCTGCGCTATCTGCCCTTCATCCCCGCCGACCGGCTCCAATCGGAGGTGCGCGTAAACTTCAATAAAGCGGGCACTCACTTGGCAAATTTCTACGCCCGCGCCGGCATTGAGCACACATTTGCCCAAAACCGCTTCTTCTCCGCTTTTGGCACCGAAACCCGCACGCCCAGCTACACGCTGACCAACGCCGGAATCGGGGCTGATGTGGTGAACCAGCAAGCCAAAACGCTGTTTTCTATTTACTTAACGGGCACCAACCTCTTCAACGTAGGATACCAAAGCCACCTGAGCCGGTTGAAATACGCAGCCTTCAATCCAGCAAACGGCCGCTCGGGCGTGTTTAATATGGGTCGGAATGTGAGCGTGAAGCTGGTAGTTCCGCTGATATTTAAGTAGACTATACAAGCAGTAAATGGCCCATCACCACCACGATCATACGCACGGTCATAGCCACGACCACCATCACCACGGCCCCACCGACGGCAACTTCGGACGGGCATTCGGGATAGGTATTGGGCTGAATCTGGCCTTTGTAGTGGTGGAGGCAGCCGGTGGACTGTGGGCAAATTCTTCGGCGTTGCTCTCCGATGCGGGCCACAACCTGAGCGATGTGCTGAGTTTGGCGCTGGCCTGGGGTGCTACTCGTCTGGCCCAAAAGCCGGCCTCGGAGCGCTACACCTACGGCTTGAAAAGCGCCACTATTCAGGCGGCGCTGCTCAATGCGGCCTTGTTGTACGCCGCGCTGGGCATTATCCTTTGGGACGCCATCGACCACCTGCTCCACCCCACCCCCGTCGATGGGCGCGTGGTGATGGTGCTGGCGGGTATCGGCATTCTGGTTAATGGCTTCACCGCCTGGCTGTTTCGGAGCGGACAAAAGGGCGACGTGAACGTGCGCGGCGCTTACCTCCACATGCTCACCGACGCGCTGGTGTCGGCCGGGGTTGTCGTGGGGGGCGGATTGGTGCTCTGGACGGGTTGGCTACGGCTGGATGCGCTGATTAGCTTCGGTATTCTGGGCCTGATTGCGTACAGCTCGTGGGGCTTGCTGCGCGAAACCGTGCAGCTCAGCCTGCAAGCCGTGCCGCCCGGCATCGACATAGCCGCAGTGCGTCAGTTTTTGCTCGCCCGCCCCGGCGTTACGCAGGTCCACGACCTGCATGTATGGCCCCTGAGTACCCGCGATACCGCGCTTAGTGCCCACCTCGTGCGCCCAGGCGGTGCTAACAATGCTTTCTTAAAGGAGTTGCAGGCGACATTGCAGGCTCAGTTTGGTATCAGCCATTGCACCGTGCAGGTAGAGGATACGGTGCCGGTGGTAGGTAGCCACGGCGGCTGCGAGGAGTAGCGCGCAAGGAATCATAGCTGTAACGCGAAGCGGTGCTTCGCCTCGCGTTGCTTAGCTGCATAGCTCACTGAAAAGCCCCCTGCGTTAGTCGTTCAACAAGCGAAGCACCGCTTCGCGTTACAGCCAAGATTTCCCAGCGCGGAACCGCTCAATACAGCTGGGGGCTTTTTCCCAAAAAATATTCACCTTCACCAAACCTTAACCTCACTTTCGCCCTCATGAGCAAGCTTGCTGCCCCGGCTCCACTTTTGCCCCCCAATACTAAACCCGCTTCTGTGTTTAGCGCGGTGGTAATTGTGGCGGCCTTGGGCTACTTCGTGGATATCTACGACCTGATTCTGTTCAGCATCGTGCGCGTCCAAAGCCTGAATGCGTTGGGCGTAACGGATAAAGCCGCCGTCACCAGCCAAGGGCTTTATCTGATCAACATGCAGATGGGCGGCATGCTGCTGGGGGGAATTTTGTGGGGAATATTGGGTGACAAGCGAGGCCGGATTTCGGTGCTGTTTGGCTCTATACTACTTTATTCCTTGGCCAACATTGCCAACGGCTTCGTGCAAACCATCGATCAATATGCCTGGCTGCGGCTTATTGCGGGCATCGGCCTAGCCGGAGAATTAGGCGCTGGCATTACGCTGGTGGCCGAAAGCCTGCCCAAAGAAAAGCGCGGCTACGGCACCATGATAGTGGCTACGGTCGGCGTATCGGGGGCGATGCTGGCGTACTGGGTGGGCGAGCGGTTTGGCTGGCGCAACGCTTACTTTATCGGCGGCGGGCTCGGACTTGCTTTGCTGTTATTGCGCGTAAGCGTCTACGAATCAGGCATGTTTGAGCAAGCTAAGCGTAGTGAGGCCGTACGCGGCAGGTTCCTGGACTTATTCACCAACGGCCCGCGCCTGGCCAAATACATTAAGTGCCTGCTAATTGGGGTGCCGCTGTGGTTTGTAGTCGGCATTCTGATAACGCTGGCCCCGGAGTTTGGTCGGGAGCTGGGGGTGCAGGGTGAAGTAACGGCCGGCCTGGCGGTATTCTGGTGCTATTTCGGACTGGTATTCGGCGATTTTGCCAGCGGCGGCCTCAGTCAGATGTGGCGTAGCCGCAATCGGGCACTTCAGGTGTTTCTGGTATTCTGCGGGCTTATGGTAGCCGCCTACTTGTTTGGCTTGCGCGGGGCCAGCACTACCACTTTCTATACGGTGTGCTTCGTGTTGGGCTTTTCTGTGGGCTTTTGGGCTTTATTTGTGACCGTCGCGGCTGAGCAGTTTGGCACCAATCTGCGCGCCACGGTAGCTACTACAGCCCCCAATTTCGCCCGCGGCTCCGTGATAATTCTTGCCCCTACGTTTCAGTTACTCACTGGGCCACTGGGTCTTATCGGGAGCGCGGCCGTGCTGGGAGTTATATCGCTGCTGATAGCTTTCTGGAGTGTGAGCACCCTGCCCGAGAGTTATGGCAAAGACCTTGATTATCTGGAAGTTTCCTAAACAACCAGTAACTTTCTAGGATAGGGCAGCGTTTGAGGGCTATACAATTGTTTCCTCCTCTAGCATGAAAAAATTAGCGAGTATCCTCACTTTAGTTGGTATAGCCTTTCTAAGCCAGTCGGTGCAGGCGCAGGCCCAAACCACGGCCGACACGGCACAGCTGCGGATTCAGCAGCAGCAGGAAGCGCTCAAAACCAATGAGCAAGCCCTGAAAGAGCAGCGCAAGGAGCGCGAAAAAACGTCCGACGCGCTAGATGATCAGCGCGACGATATGCGCGAGCAGAAGAAAGAAATGGACCGGCAGAAAGCGGAGATGAACGCCACCCGCCGGGAACAGAAACGGCAGATTTCGGCTCAGGAAAGCCAGCTGAAAGCCACCAAGCAAAGCGAAAAAGCCCGCCAGGCCGAGTTGAAGGCCGAGAAGCTCCGTATGAAAGCGGAGCGGCAGCGCTCAAAAGCAAACTAGTAGTGCTGCAGCCCTGCTTCTTTCCGTAGGAAATAGCTTACAATTTTAAAAACTCCAGCCCGCAGGCTGGAGTTTTTTATGCTTACACATTCACCTTTCATTTACGCTTTATGGCCGACCTGCCTACCAAAAACACCGCTCGCTATTACCCGCTGCATCACTTTATATTGTTGCCGGCTGCCCTCGTTATGGCCTTCTACACCGGCAGGCGCTACGCCGCCGTAGCCGGCGACGATTCCGAAATTTCGCGTATCTGGTTTTCCTTGATGGTGCTGGCCGTGGTAGGACTGGGCGTGCTGGTCATGCTACGTCAGCATTATGCCCTTACTTTGCAGGACCGCCTGATTCGGCTGGAAGTGCGGCAGCGCTACTTTGAGGTCACAGGCCAGAGCTTGCGCCCCCTGGAAAATCAGCTTTCACTCAAGCAGATTTTGTCGCTGCGCTTCGCCGGCGATGCCGAGCTGGCCGGCTTGGTACAGGCAACTATCACTGAAAATTTGCCCCCCAAAACCATTCAGGCACGTATTCAGAATTTCCAATTCGACCCTATGCGGGTGTGAATGAAATGGTTGTATGGCTAAATGGCTAATTGTTCAACGAGACATTCAATAAGCAGTCATTCAACCATTTAACGGTTTAGCCATTTAACCATTTACATCATGATTCTTTACAATGTAACCAGCAGCATCGAGCCAGAAATAGCGGACGAATGGCTGGCTTTTATGCGCGAAACCCATATGCCGGAGGTAATGGCTACTGGTTTCTTTGTTCGTAGTCAGCTTTGCCGCCTGCTCGATGAAGAAGAGGGCGGCGTCACCTACGCGGCGCAGTACTACTGCCACAGCCTGGAGCAGCTCGAAGAATACCAGCGCGTGGCCGCCCCCGGCTTGCGCACCGACCTCGAAATCCGCTTTCCCGGTCAGTACGTTTCCTTCCGAACCGTATTAGAGGTCATGGACTAGGCGGTGAATGAGTGAATGAGTAAGTGAGTGAACGGGCCTAGTAGCAGTTCTCGACCCTATCGAAAAAGCCCCCCAGAGTCATCCAGGGGGCTTTTTGTGTTCAAAAAATCACTCACTCACTCACTCACTCACTCACTCACTCACCGATTGCCTACCGCTGCCTCCGCGGCGGGGGCGCAGGAATAGACCTGTAATTGCTCGGCGGTGAGGTTGCCGTTGAGCCACTCCGGGTCGAGGTTGGCTCCAATTTTTTTGTAGAAGCCGATGGCGGGCTCATTCCACTCCAGCACCTGCCATTTCATGCGGTTAGCGCCCGTAGCCCGTGCCTCGGCCACCACCGCGTCGAAGAGCAGCTTGCCGAGGCCCGTACCGCGCAGCGCCTCCGTTACCACCAGGTCTTCCAGAAACAGCATTCGGCCCTTCCAAGTGGAGTATGCGGTGTAGTACAACGCTATTCCCACGATCTGCTGGGGGGCATTTTCGGCCACAAAAAACTTAAAAATGGGGTCGGGGCCGAAACCGTCGCGCTCCATATCAGCTAAGGTGTTGGTCACCTCGTGCGGGGCACGCTCATACTCAGCTAGTTCCTGAATAAGGGCCAGCACTTGGGGCAAATCGGCACGGGTACCACGACGAATCATAACGCTGCGCTTATATAAAGACGGAGGAATTACTTAGTGCCCACTAGAGCATGTGGAGAGTAGCGCGGAACGGATTTCCGCATTACTGTTCATCCACTAAAGAATCGGGGTAAGGCGAAATGACGGAAACGAAGATGAGCAACGACAGGCGGCCATTGCTCATTCTTCATTCTTCATTAAGTGCAGCGTGCTTACATCTGAGGCTGCATGTTCTTGATATCTTCCGTAGCGTTGACGGCGTTTATCTCGCGGGGCACGTTGGGGTCGAGCTTGCCGCCGGTGGTGTCGGCGGCGGCGGGAATGGGCGGCAGGGGCTTCACAGCCACATTCTCATCCATGTTCTTATAATCCGGGTTCTTGCACGAGGTCACGGATAGGGTCAGGGAAGCGCCGGCCAACAGACCGAGCACAAGCGTTTTCTTCATAAACAGCCAAATAAGGCGGGCAATTGGGTTTCGGGCCGCAAGATACAACGCGACCCGCGAAAGGTTAGTACGAAAAAAGCCCCCCAGCGGCTATTCCCTCTTCCGCTCGTTGTAAGCTGAGCCGCTGGGGGGCTTTTTTCGCACTTATTTTCCGTAGGGATTCAGGCCCATGCTGTAGTAGGTAAAGGCCCACACGTCGGCCCACTCCTGAATCTGGAGCTTGGTGCTTTTGCCCGCCCCGTGGCCCGCATTCACGTCTACGCGGATGAGCTGCGGGTTGGCGCCGCCGGCTTTTTCCTGCAAGGCAGCCGCAAACTTAAACGAGTGGGCCGGCACCACCCGGTCGTCGTGGTCAGCGGTAGTAATCATGGTGGCCGGGTAGTCGGCGCCTTGCTTCAACGTGTGCAGGGGCGAGAAGCTGTAGAGATTCTGAAACTGCGCGTAGTTGTCGGAGGTGCCGTACTCGGGTGCCCAGTTCCAGCCGATGGTAAACTTCTGGTAGCGCAGCATGTCCATCACGCCCACGGCTGGCAGGGCCACGCGTGCCACATCGGGCCGCTGAATCATGGTGGCGCCCACCAGCAAGCCCCCATTCGAGCCGCCCGCAATAGCCAGGTGCTTGGGCGAGGTGTAGCTCTGCACCGACAGGTATTCGGCGGCGGCAATAAAGTCGTCGAATACGTTTTGCTTGTTGGGCGTCATGCCGGCTTTGTGCCAAGCCTCGCCGTACTCACCGCCCCCGCGCAGGTTGGCCACCGCCAGCACGCCGCCGTTTTCCAGCCACAGCATGCGCGCTACGCTAAAGGAAGGCGTCAGGGAAATGTCGAATCCGCCGTATGCGTAAAGGTAAGTGGGGTTTTTACCGTCGAGCTTCAGGCCTTTCTTATGCACGATGAACATGGGAATCTTCGTGCCGTCTTTGCTGGCATAAAACACTTGCGTGGTCACGTAGTCGTCGGGCTTCACATCTACCTTCGGGGCCTGAAATACCGTGCTTTGCTTGGTGACGAGGCCGTATTTGTAAATGGTAGTTGGGTAGGTAAACGAGGTGAAGGCGTAATACACCTCTTTAGCATCGCGGCGCCCGCCGAAGCCCGCGGCCGTACCAATGGCCGGCAGCTCCACGTCGTTCTGAAACTCCCCACTTTCGCTGTACACCTTCACCTGGCTGCTGGCGTCTTTCAGATACGTAGCAATCAGGCGGCTGCCCACCTGCTCCACATTGTCGAGCTTCTCGGTGGTTTCGGGCAGTACGGTTTTCCAGTTGGCCTGTTGGGGCTTCTTGGGGTCGATGAGCACCAGGCGGTACAAGGGCGCCTGGTAGTTGGTAAGCACCAATAATTTGCCCCCCACATTGCCCACTACCGAGTTGTTGTGCTCGTAGCTGCTGATAAGGATGGTAAACTTACTGGCCTGCTTGGGGTCGGTGAGGTCGCGCACAGCCAGGCGGTTGCCATCGGCCACGCCATCGGTGAGGCTGAGCACGAGGAACCGCTCATCCTCAGTAGTGCCCGCAAAGCGGAAGCCCAGCGGCATTTTTTTGTCCTCGTAGACCAGCTTATCCGCTTTTTGCGGCGTGCCGAGCTGGTGGTAATACACCTGATGAAACTCATTTTTGCCGGCCAGCTGGTTTTCACCCTGCTTGGGCGCGGCGTAGCGGCTGTAGTAAAAGCCGTCCTTGGCCCAAGCCACGCCTGACACTTTTACCCATTCCAGCTCATCTTTCAGCGGTTGGCGCGTTTTAAGGTCCAGCACGCTTACTTTCAGCCAATCGGAGCCGCCGCCCGACGTGGCGTAGGCCATATAGCGGTGGTCGTTGGAGAAGTAGGTGCCGCTCAATGCCGTGGTGCCATCGGCGGAGAACTTGTTTGGATCGAGTAGAACTTCCGGCTGGCTTTGGGGGGCATTTTTCTGCACGTACAGCACCGCTTGGTTTTGCAGGCCGTCGTTTTTGGAAAAATACAGCTGCCCGTCTTCCACCTGCGGCACGCCGTAGCGCTCGTAGTTCCAGATGGTGGTGAGCCGCTCCCGAATCTTATCCCGGAAAGGTATCTTCTCTAAATAGCCGAAGGTCAACTTGTTCTGGGCTTCTACCCAGGCTTTGGTTTCGGGCGAGTCCAGATCTTCGAGCCACCGGTAAGGGTCGGCTACGGGCGTGCCGTGGTAATCATCGACGTGGTCGGACTTGCGGGATTCGGGGTATTTCACGGGTGAGCTAGGTGGAGTAGCGGCTGCCATACGAGGGTTAGCCGAGTAAGATGTAGCTGACTTTGACTCGGGCCCCGCCGACCGGCAGGAAGCCAGGCACAGCAGGGCCAGCAGTGGATAAGGTGTAAGGCGCATAAGGTGTAGACAGGAGCGGAAGAGGCGCCGAAGATAACGGCCGTCTTTCTATTATAGCATATTAAGCTATGTTTTGTTGTAATATAATAAGTTCATCGGACTAAAGACGGGCTTGCTGTTATAGCGTCTGCCTGTCAAAACAGCTCGCGGGCATTGCCAGAATGGAATGTTAAGAAGCAGGTGAAGTCCTGCGCGCTGCTCCACATAATCGCATTTATAGGTCCGCAGGCTTACTGCTTGAGGCTCTGCCCCTACCCCCCGATTCGCCCAATCTTCGGAATCACCTGAATCAGGAAACGCTTATTGTTGCCCTCTTTAGCGCCACGGTAGCGGCCGGTGCCGTAGAAGCCGCTGCCCCCGATAATAAGCTCAATGTTGCTGTCCTGGCTGAAATTCAAGCCATTCTGTTTCCAGAAGTTTAATAGGTTCAGAGCACGCCGGTAGCTGAGCTGATACGTGAGCTGCTCTTGGGTGCGGTTGCGGGCATCCTCGCCGGCGTAGCGCGCCGCCATTCCTTCCACAATAACCAAGTAGCGTACGGGCTTCTCGGTTTTAATGGTTTTGAGCACAGAGCGCAACGTTTTGCCTGCCTGCAGCAAAGCCGGTTTATACGCATCCTGAATCTCATCCTGCCCCGCCTTGAACTGTACCGGCACCAGCAGCTCGTGGCGCTCCAGATTCGGGTCGTAGCGGAAGTATTTGCCTTCCAGCCGCTGCAAGGAGCGCCGAATTTTGGTGATTTGCTCCAGCTCTTCGGCTTTGGCTTTCAGCTCGCCATTGGCTTTTTTGAGGTCGTTTTCGCGGTCTTTAAACAGCTTAAAGCTGTACACAAACAGCACCAGCATCACCACAAACAGCGACGTCATCAGGTCCACGTAGCTGGGCCAGAAGAAGTCGTTGGAAGAGCGGTTTTGAGAATCCTGCATAATATTCTGTAACACCAAGCTCCCGCTTAGTGAATCGTTTTCTAAAGCGCATTGTAGCGCGAACTTTTAGTTCGCGTATCGTGAATAAGCAGCCGGAAGGTAGTATCATCCAACGATACGCGAACTAAAAGTTCGCGCTACAATGCGCTTACTGCGGCTTCACGCCACCAAACAAACTATCCATGGCGCGCTGCATACGGTTTTTGGCCGTAGCTTTTACCAATACTTCGTTCAGGACAGAAAGCTCCATCAGAATTTTGGCTTGAATCTGCGAGTCCATCTCAATTTTGCGCATCAGCTCGCGCTGGGTAGCCGTCACGTCGCGGGAGAGGTTTTTCTGCTCGGCGTCCAGGTTTTTGAAGGGCTCCAGGTAGTGCGTGATGCGGTCGAATACGTTCTCCTCGTTGAGGCGCTGGAAGTATTGGCCCCACTTTTCGTAGGCCTGTTGGGCGTCGCGCTCGTGGAAGCTGAGGCGCTGCTGCATGAGGTCGGTGAGGCGGCCGGTGGCTAGGTCAAAGTACTGCTCGGTGCGGGCGGCCACGTTGTTCATTTCCTTTTCGTGGCGCTGGAAAAAGTCGAGCTGGTGCTGAATCAGGTTGTCGTGCTGGCCGATGTACTGACCCACGTTGTTGATACCGCGCTCAAAGCCCGTCAGGCGGTCCAGAATACTGCTGACGGCGGTAGCGGTGGCGGTGCCTTCCTCCAGCATCTGATTAAGCCGCTGCTGGTAGCCCACGAACGAACCAAACAGCTCCGCCGATTCCCGCACCTTATCGAAAACGGCTAGGTTGGCATTCGCCATCTTATCAAACCCAATCTCATTGAGCTTGACCAGGAAATCACGCTGCACTTTCACGTTCTCCGTCAGCGTCCCGATGATGGGCTCAAACAGCGTGACTTTGCCTACAAAATCCTGATTAAACGCGTCCAATACTCCTTTAAGCGTAGACAGGCTGTTGGCCATATCGTTGTGCAATACGGGCAACAGGCGAGCTTGCAAAAATGTGTAATACCTGTTCTGACCTTGTTCGAGCTGCTGGTTGGCCTTGCGCACCAGGCCATTGCCCAGCAACGTCAAGAGCAAGCCCACGAAGCTGCCGGTCATGGCAATGAGGACGCCGGTAAGGAAGGGCGTCAGCGCATCTTCGTCGGCTACCCCATTGCGGGCAATGCCCACCAAGCCCAGAATTACGCCCAAGAACGTGCCCAGCAAACCCAGATACAAAGGCGTGGCCACGTTGGCCTGCACCTCGTTTTGCAGCACCTGCGACTGCCGCTCCGAAATATCTTTCAGGATACCGAAGTCAGACGCCGCGCCTTTATTGTGGCGTAAATAATCGTTGGTATCAGTCAGGATTTCCTGAAAGTCGGCGGGCACGGCATCCGCCCGAATCAGGTCGATCAGGTAAGCGTCGGCGGGCGCGTTGGCGGCGTAGGGGGCAAATCTTCGCCCGCTGGCGTTATGAGGCGGCGCTCTACGCGCAGGGTGTTTTTGCTTGGGTAAAGCCGCGTAAGGCGCTCTGCCTGGGCGCGGGTTTGCAGGAATGTGCGTACCTGCAAGCCCACTACCACGAGCACAACGATTATTTCAAGAACGATTTCGAGCATCAAGCAAGAGTTTGTAGAAACACGCACCGCCGCGTTTGGCATACGCGGCGGTGGAATGAAGGCACGAATACGACCACAAAGAAACAACGCGCAATGCGTTGAGGTACGTTCCTACTCGAAATGAATAGCGGCCTTCTGCTCAATCTGCCAGGTGCCGTTGCTTTTAAACAGGGTTCCCTCCTCGTCCGTCACAATGCGTGAAACGGGCGTACTGGGCTGCTGGTAGCGGCAGGCTTCGCGCAGAGAATATTGCGCGCTTTGGATGGCATAGGCGTGCACGGCGGTGTTGGACGTAATGCGAAACGTGGCGCGCTCCGGGCGCTGGGCATCTACTTTTATCTCGTAGATGCTGTCGTGCTGCGGTTGCTCCTGCAAGTCGTAAGCGCTAAAACCGCCGTTCACCGGCACTTTTACATAGTAGCGCGTAGGCGCCAGCTGGTCTTCCTGCTTAGCTGTCGGAGTCACTTCCGACCAGGTAGCGGGAGTAGGCAGCTGCACAGGCGGCACCAAGCTATCGAAGTCATCACGCGGGGCGGCAGCGGGCGGACCAGCAGGTATTACCAGAACCGGAGGAGCAACCTGAGCTTCAGCCATTGGCGCAGGTGCGGTATAGGTTGGTGCTGGGGGCGTCACGGGAGTCAGCTGGCTCTGCTCGGCCACAGGAGCAGCTGGCGAAGCGACGGGAGCCGCCGAAGCCGCAGGCGTTGCTGGCGCTACAGCTACTAGCCGCGCCGGAGCGGGCTGCATTGAGGGCTTGGGGGCAAATTTTGGGCTGCTGTCTTATTTTGAGCCAATGCTGCGGCTACGCGTTGCTCCACCAATTTCTCGATGTCGCGCTGTAGCTCGGGCGTCAGTTTTTTAAGACTCGGACTGTCCGTTGGCATTGCCAGCTTTACCGCTTCCAGCGCACTGCGGTGACGTTCGGCGCGAGCGTTCAGGGCCTTAATATGACCGCGCTGCAAGGCAAAAGCACCAAGCTTAATAGCGAGAACACCAACGCAATAGGAGCAAAAAGCTTACTCATGGTGCTTTCCGCAGCGTAGGTGCGCGGGCTGCTTACGCTCGTGCCGGTCGGTAGCGCCACGCCTACATCGGAGTCCACTGTGGTGTCGGCCAGGGATGCGGTATCAGCCGCTTCTTCGGCTACGAGGTCAGCACCTGTATCACCCAATGGCGTACCGTTCTGCACAAAGCTTTTTAGGCCGGTTTCCAGGGCCGTCAGTCGCTGCATGCGAACCGGGTCGTTGGTGCGGGCTGGGTTTTTAAGCCGAGTGATAATTTCAGTGGTGAGCTTGTTCAGCCGCGCCTCATCCGTAGCCAGACCGTTATAAATTGCCCCCCGCTCCAGTGGTTTATACAAACGGCTGAATACACTCTGCTTGTCGGCTTTGATACTGTTCTCAAACGCCTGTAAGCTACCGTCGCAACGCAACGTGCTCTTAAGTTCAGATACGCCAGTATCCTCATATACAAACTTGGCCGTGGCGCACCAGATTTGCGTTTTGGCTTCGTCGAGAGTGGGTTTGCCTAGCTCTGTTTGGGCGAAGCTAACTGTATTCAGCAACAGACCGGTGAACAGAGCAATAATGCGGTAGGAAAGGATCATAGAGGTAGCGGAAAATGCTAGTCGACTAAGTCAGCGAGTAAGTTATTGTCGGCTTTTGCTTAAGCAAGTACTTCTTTCACTTTAGCTTCGAATTCTGCTGGGTTCTCAGCAGCTACTTTATGCAGCAGCTTGGCAATTATTGTCCAAGTAGGTGTCTCTACTCTCTCTAGGCTGGCGTGTAAGAGTTGTACATCACTGGTTCGATGCAGAAACCGACTTAGCATAGTCTCTGCCCATTCTGTAGCATGTGGGAGCATGAGCGGTATCGACTCAACAAATTTATCAGTAGCTACTTGTGGGCTAGAAATAGTATGGTAGTACTCTATCGCATGAATCAGCCCGAACATCACTTCATGATGTTCGGTTTTATCATCGAACCCTTGACATAGCACAGGAATGTGTTCCACATTTTTAGCGGCCAAGATCTTTTCTATTGCATCCTCAAATAGAATGTACTGACCATCTTCCTGCATCAGTCGATTCTCACGCATCTTATGCGCTAACTTTTCTATCATACTCATCGCAATAGGATGATTCAGATGGCTTACCCATTCGAAATCAACTCCCGGCTCAGGTTATACAGTGCCTGCTTCATCGGGTAGAAAAACAGCGTTTCCGGCAACGTTTCGCCCTGGCCGAGGTTGCGGCCAATCTGGTGCAGACCCAGGTTCAGGCTGTCCTCAATTTCACGGAGCAGGAAGTCTTTCACCTTCTGCCGGTCCACGTCTACGCCTACTTCGCGCATTAGGGGAGCCACATCATCGTTGTCGAGCACGATTTCGAGGAAGCGGCGTGTATTGTCGATTACCGATTGCTTCAATTCGGCGTCGACTTGAGGAATCTTCAGGCGGGCCGTGTCAATGTCGGCACCTTCAACAGCGCCGTTGAGCTTCACCGTGCGAATCTTATCGAAGTCGGCGGCGCTGGTGGCGCTTTCCTCGAATAGAACACCGCCGTTGGTGGTTGCCTCTTTGGGATTATCCGCCAGAATAACACGGAAGTTCTGCGGCGGCTCCTGACCGGTAGCCGCTAAGAATACAGCCTTTGTGATTTTCTCAATTGCTGCCAGGCTGCTGCCCCCGCTGAGCAGGCGCAGATACAAGCTACCCTTGCCCGAGAAGCACAAGTAACGAGGCGTTTTTAGACCCAAATGCTGCACCAGCTGCGCTACGTGGTAAATAATGGCCGTGTAGTGCAGGTAGAACAACACCCGCAGCTGACGCCCTTTGCCTAAGCCCAGACTCTGCGTAAAGCGCAACGCCTCATTGTAGGTGAAGAGCAAGCTCGTCACGTCGGCCGAACCGAAATCGGGGTTTTGCAGAGCCGCCCGCAGGTAGCCTTTGTACTCCTGATTTTGCTCCGAATCGGGCAGGCTTTCCACGTACTGCACGCCGAGGCGGAGCAGGCCGTTTTGCTTGGGTGCGCCCTGTACGCGGGCATAGCCGTCGCCCCACAGGTCGTCGCCGGCAAAGCGGAACGATGAGCTAAAGGAAGGCTTTTGCTCCGCGAAAATCAGCAAGTCAGTTGTGCCGCCACCGATGTCGATGTTGATGACATTCTCGTCGCGGTTGGGCACCACCTGGTTTGTGGCCGTGAGGTAGTAGTACGGCGCCACCGACTCCGAAATGCATTGGGTGGGCCGGCGGGCGCGGAATACTTCCTGAAATGCCTCGTCCCATACCTGCTGAAACTGATTGCGCAGGAACATATCGAAGCTCAGGGGGGCAAACCACACCACGCGGGTATCTTCCAGAATACCGCCGTACTGAGCTGCCTTGTGCTTCATTAGCAGCAAAATCTCCTTGAAGAACGCCGCAATTCGATTCACACCCTGCGGGTCCAGCTCCGCCGACCATTTCAGGTTAGTCACGAATCGGTTCTGGGGCGGCTGGCTGGTTTCGGTGTTAATACTAAAGCCGATGTTGATGTTGCTCAGCACTTTGCTGGGCTCGTTGGCGTAGGAATTGGTTTCGCAAACCGCCGTCCGAATTGGAAACTCATATACCGACTGCTGCTCACCCACGATGCTGGGCACAAACTCCCGGTTCTGAATCAGCGGAATATCAAACAGCTGGCCGGGGCCCTTCATATAGCGCTGGAAGGCCGAATAGCCCGTATCGGGCAGTGGCGCGTTCAGCAATTCCACCTGCAAGTCGCCCTCACCAATAGTGAATGGCTTGGGATGAGCGGAAGGGCCATCAGCGTAGGCTACGTGCGTGTTGCTGGTACCAAAGTCCACGGCAAACGTGAAGCGGCGCGTGCCACGGTCCAGCTCGCGCCAGCGCGGTACAATAAGGCCCCGGGCCGGCTCCGCACCCAGCGTAGCGGGCGGGCAGGTTAGCTCGGCGAGGTCGAAGTGAGTACCGGTGATTTCGTAGTAGGTACTGCCGGCCGTGGCTACGCTTTTCTGGGTTCGCTCAAACTTGGTGGCGCGGCGGGCGGCGCCTTGGTCGGTCAGCCGCTCACCACCTACAAAGAACGTAAGCTCATAGCGACGCTGGAGCATCGTGGGGCTGTTGTCGGCATCCACGAGCATGACTTTGTAGAAGTCGTTGTACTCAGGCTGCGCGCGCATCTTGTAGAACGGAAACACGCCCAGACCGATATTGGCCCGCACGATGCGGCCCTTCTCCGGAATTTCGCGGCCCTGCGCGTCCTTGGGGTTTTGCGGATTCTGGTAGTAGCTGCGTTCAAACGTGATAAAACGCCCCCCTGCACCGGTACCCGCACATTCACCCGCACATGGTTCAGGTCGATGGTAAAGGTGACCAGCTCGGCCAGATCGTGCTCGGTGAAGTACTCGAAGAAGCTCTGCTTTAGCGGCAGCAAGTACGGAAACCGCGCCCGGCCCTGGGTGTCAGCGCCGTATTGGAACGTGACCTTGCCCGTGTGGAAGCGCTGGGTATTTAGCTCATAAGGCAGCTCAACCAGCGCATCTTCCAGGAAGTCGCCTACCGTGAGGTAAGGATATTTGAAGCCTTTACCGGGCAACACTCGATTTTCCAGCGTCAGCTCGTCGGCGTAGGGTACGGGCGTACGGTCGTCCCAGGGCTGACCGTTGAGGTAATTTGCCCCCTGCATGGTCAGGTTGGGGCGCAATACCAAAGGGCGAAGGCGGCCAGTGTTGGTCTCGCGGGTAGGCTGAATAAACAGGTCGCTGCTCATCACCGCCGACTGGTCGGCGCGGCCGGGCAGCGGCACGTGCTTCACGCTGACCAGGTTGCCCTGGAAGTCGGTGATGGCGGGGTACTTCGCGGCAAATCGTTGGGCCGTGTGCTCGCCCTGCATCTGCATCTGGTTGATGCGGCTACGGTCGAGGCCAGCGAATACGCTGCCCGCAAACTCGCGGCGCTGCAGTTGCGGATACGCCAGAAACAGCTCGTACACGAACTCGCGGAAAGCCGGTGAGCGGTCTTCCAGCAGCACAATCTGATTATCGAAATAATGCCCCCTGGCCTGGGCGCGCTCCAGGTCCAGCGGTGCTACCGTCGGGGCTGTAAAGAGCAGAGTGAGCGGCGAAGTGCCCCCCAGCAAGCGCGGTCCGCCCGGCAGGTCCGGCGACTCATAGAATACGAGGTACATATCCGTGAAGTCGCGAAAACGGTCATCCTGCAGGAACAGGCGCAGGGTTTCACCCAACAAGCGTGTTCCCTCATCCGACTGCATTTTGCGCAGCTCTGCCTCCGCATTCCAGCGGCGCAACGTGATTTTGCGGCCGGCCTGGGTGTAAAGGTTGTAGTTGTACAACACCTCAAACAGGTCCCAGTAGTGCGACACCAGCTCGTGATAAACGGAGCCCGGATTGCGCTGCCCCTCGCGGGCCAGGAAATCGAAGGCCGTTTCAAACAAGTGCATCCGCGCAAACGGCGTCGGGATGGACACGGCCACGTTTTTGGCCCGCCCGCCCGTGGGGTCGGTTACGGTGTCAATTTCGGTGCTGGTGATGGGGGCCGTTTTCTGCCAGCCTTGCACCTGCTGGGAGCCGTTATTATGTAAGCGAAGGACTTTGGGCATTCCTTTATATCTTATTGAGTAGAATCGATTTACTGGTAATCGGTAATCCAACTCCCCTCCTCAGATGATGTTGCGCATCAAGTAAGGAGGGGATGCTTTGGCGCAGCCAAAGCGGGGGGTTGAGAGCGTTGTTTAATTGAACGTCATGCAGAGCACAGCGAAGCATCTCGCGTGTTTAGCAGGATTACTAACCTCACATCAGCACGCGAGATGCTTCCTTTTGTCAGCATGACGTTCTTTGGTATCGTTCTCTCAAACAACATCAGCAACGACCTCAACCACCCCAGCCGTGCCTTCGGCACGGCGTCCCCTCCTCATCTGAGGAGGGGAGCTTGTCGTTCTTACTTTACACCACCTTCACCTTCTCTTCAAACGCCTTATCCGTCACGCGGTCAAACAGGGCCAGCAGCTTCTTGAAGTTGTCGGGCTCCTGGATGGACTTGGCGGCGTCGTTGAGGCTGTTGAGGAAGTAGTTCTGACTGAGGCCTTTGTTGAAGAAGTCGTTCCACTTTTTCTCCACGGGCTTGCCGGCAATCATGGCGTTGAAGTCGTCGGTGGTGAGGTCGAAGGGGCGGAAAGCGCGGCGGTTCTGGGCCAGTTCTTTCAGCCACTCATCCACGCCGAATTCGGGGCTGTGGAGAAAGTTGTTCAGCTCCTTGAAGATGGGCTCATTGCGCATGGCATAGTCCAGATTCAGGTTGTCGTGGTAGGGGGCTTTATCCGTGGGCAGGTGCTGCTTGTGGTAGCGCGTGAAGTACAGAAACTGCGTCAGATGCTTGGCAATCAGCTCCCGCGACTCGTCGGGCAGGTGGCTGAAGTTCAGTTCCTGGGTATCTACGCCCAGGCCGTACTCGTGGAAATGCGGACCGCCATTGCGCAGCTCCGCATCCGGGTACTGCATAAAATCCACGATGCTCAGGGCAGCCAGTAGCTCAATAAGGTGGGCTTTGTTGCGCTGGGCCGTGCCGCCGGGCTGGTTTTCGTAGGGCGTATCGGGCGTGTCGGCTAAGTAATACAAAGCGTCGAGGCCTTGCAGGTTGTGCTCGTAGTAGCTAAGCGCCGCTTTGGTTTTGGTCAGGAAGCTGTTAGAGTCAATGACGGAGTTGTCCTCCGACTGCAAAGCAAAGTAGGGCATCACCGTCACGGCACCAGTGAGAGCGTCGCGTAGGTAACGGGCGTTGCTCAGACGGGTGTTTTGGTCCTTGAGATTTTTGAGCAACAGTGGGAAGCCCGCCGCACCGGTACCACCGAAGATGCTGGAGATGAAGAACACCCGGTCGCCGGCCTGAAAGTTGTCGGCGAAAAACCGGATTTCCGGCGAGTCGACCACTTTATTAAGTACTACGCTGCCCACATTAGGCGAGCCACGGAAACCGATGGTCAGGGGGCTTTCCAGGTTATCTTGGGTGAACAGCAGCTCCACCAAGCCTTTGGAATCGATGGAAAGCTGGTCGTAGCTCAGGTACTGGCGGAAGCTCTGGTTGATGCCACCGAAGTCGAACACGAACGTGTCTTTTACGCCGCCGTTGGTATCAGCCGAAATGCTGCTGAGGGTGCTGATGTTAGTTTGAAAAAACCCATCCTCACGCTGGCCCAGGCGGTTGTAGATCTGCTGGTAGCTTTTCAGCATATCCACCGTCCGGTTCATGTCGCCGTTGTGGGCGTCGGGGTCGATGATAATAGGTACTACCCGGTCGCAGTTGGGCAGCTGTACGCCGGCGGCCAGCAGCATGGTGAGGGAGCGAATAACGCGGGAGCCCGTGCCACCAATACCGAATAAAAAGAGTTTAGCCATATGGGAGAGGTGAGATGATGAGAAATGACAAGTGAGACTCTGTTCTGGTTATGCATTGCGGTCGACCAATGTCTTACCTCTCACTTCTCACATTCTCATGTCTAAATTAAAAAGGAGTCGTGCTGGCGTTGGTGGAGCCTTTACGAAGGATAACGGAGAAGAGAAAGAACCACAGTAGGCCATATACCGCGTTTAGCGTAGCCAACCAATACACATAAGAGTGTTCGGCTACTTGCTGGCTATTGCACTGCACAATAGCGATGATGAAGGCGATGATTGCATTGGAAATAAGGAAAATTGCCCAATGGCGGCCCTTGTTGAAGGTGGCCACGCCCATAGCCCGGTTAATCAAGTAATAGAAAACCAGTACTAACCCCAGTGAAATTGCTATGGTCAGCAAGCCCACGTTGGGAAAAATCACCTCACGGTAGACGGGCGTTTCGGAGGGCGGCTGCGGGGAACCGATGAGTTCGTAGAGAAAGCGGAAAAATGATTTCATAGCGGAAATGTACAAATAACTTTGAGTTGGGATTCGCTGAACGCTAAAGATTCAACAGAATTGTGTGAACGATGCAATTAAGGGCGTTCAACCAGTCGCCAAGTTATCTCTTGGGGTTACTTGGCCGGCTCGAGAGTGAGCGGAATTTGGAACACGGGCGGCCGCTGCTCATTTCCCAGCGCCGTAGCCACTCCATCGACGAGGCTGGCGAAGGCGAAGGTTTTGGGACCCGCTTGGTTGATGTTGCTGTCGTTTTGGGTGGTCCATTGGCTTACCCAGACCGGGCGGGCGTCGTTGAGCACAACCTGGAGGAAGACGCGCGGCGCGGGCCATTTTGGTCAGGCGCACTTTCACGAAGTGAGTGTATTGGTTTTCGGGGCCGCTGCTGGCGCGGGTCTGGTCGGTGGCCGCAGCCACGTTGATGATCTTCGCGTCCGTATCCTGACCGACAAGCTGGAGGTTTTGCTTTAAGTAGCCTAAGTCGCGGTAGAGGGCTGGCATGGTGCTTAAATTGAGACCGAGCACGAACTCCACCGGATTTTGGGCCGAGGCTTCCTGTACGGCTACCGTGTAATAAGTGGCACCAGCTTCGCGCTTGCTGGCGGTTTTTTCGCCGTAGTACCAGCTGCCTTTGTTTTGATATTTGTTTAGCAAGGAAGACGCCGGGCGCGGATACTTCACGCCGTAATGCACCTGCTGGGCCGACTGCTTCGCCAGCAATGCCGCATCGAAGCGCCGCACGGCATCCTGGGGGCCAATTACCCAGAAATAATACGGAATATCGGTGTCGCAGCAGTTGGGCACCTTTCGGGCGCCAGTGAGGATAGCCGGATAGAAGGTGCCCTGAAAATCGGAGGTGAAGCCGTAGACTGATACAGCCATATCGGGACGGCGGGTGCGGCTGATGGCGTCGGTAATGTCGGTTTTAATGTAGGGAATGGCGCCGGTGTTCTTCGGCGAATAAATAAAGTCCGAAATCAGGACGTTGACCGTGTTCGGCGCGTAGTAGTTGCTGACCAGCGTATCGAGCACCGTGGGGATGTCGGTGCTGCTGGCGGGCTCCTTGATGCCGCCGCGCACCGTGCTGGAGAGCTGCTGGTACGAGTCGCGGTAGGGTTTCTCCTTGATACGGTAATACACCTTGCGACTGGCGGCCGGGCTATTATTCAGCTCCGACAAAAACTGCGCGACCTGCTGTTGAAATCGGGTATTGCTGGCGTCGGCGCCGGGCTTGGGCATGAAGCCTTCCATCGAGCCGGAGACTTCCAGAAACACATTCACCTGGGCGAGCGGTGCGGCAGAGGCAGCATCCGTTTCGGTCACCACGTTGGGCGCCCCTATGTCGGGCGCGACTTTGGCGTTGTCGCGGGGCATCTTGGTCAGGTCATTCTCGACCCGCTGCTCCGACACGGCGTCGCCTTCGGTCTTTACATCTTCGCGGGAGTAGCAGCCGGCTAGTAGCAGTAATACGGCTGCCAGCGCAGGTTGGAAACGGAATCTGGGGGGCAAATTCATAGAAGCAAAATAGAAGCAAACGGCCAGGGGCACAACCTGCGTACTGCCAGCCGGGCCGGTGGGTTGTGGAGGAACGTTAAGAGAAGCATAAAATTTTTGTGCCAGTTCGGGGCGAGCGGCTTTGTCGATATTATCGAAAGTTTTCTAATTGGACGGTCATGCAGAGCAAAGCGAAGCATCTCGCTCGCGCCATTAGATTACTAACCTTATAGCAGAACGCGAGATGCTTCGCTTTGCTTTGCGTGACGCTTTTCCCGAATAGCTCTAAACCAAGCTGGGGGGCAAATTTGCCCCCCAGACTATTAGCTGTAATTGATTTCAGTATTGTCGCCGATGTTGAGGCTATGATTCAGGCCACTGAACGAGGCATCGCTGCCCACAATGCAGTCTTGCATGACGGCGGAGCGCAGCTCGCTGTAAGAGCCAATGATGGAGTCGCTTAGAATAGCGTTGCGCACGATGGTATGGTCGCCGATGGCCACGTTGGGGCCGATGATGGAGTGCCGGATCTGGCAGTCGCGGCCGATGCTGACGGGCGGGATGATGATAGTATCAGGAAACTCGGGGTACTCGCGGGGCTCCAGAAACTCGGGGCGGTTGAGTAGCTTGGCATTGGCTTCGAGCAGGCTTTCCTTGCGGCCACAGTCAAACCAATTATCGACCGGCGTGGTAGTCATTTCCTCGCCCTCGTTGATGAGCAGCATGAGCGCGTCGGTGAGCTGATATTCATTGTGGGTGCGCTGCTCATCGGAGATGATGCGCTCCAACGCTACAGCCAGACGTTCAGGATTGGCAATTTTATAGAGCCCAACCAGCGCATGATTCGACTTCGGGATGCGCGGCTTTTCGACCACTTTGGTCACCTGGCCGGTAGCATCCGTCTCCACCAGCCCAAACATGGAGGGCGTTTTCACTTCCTTCACGGCCAGCACCGTACCGGGTGTGTCGAGCAGTTGACTTAAATCAACGTCCACGATAGTATCGCCAAGCAGAATGAGCATGCCATCGGTTTCGTGGCGAAAATGGTCGCGAGCCACCCAAAGGGCGTGGCCAATGCCCTCGCGGGGCTCCTGCACCACAAACTCGGTGCGCAGGTGCGGGTACTGACGACGCACATAGCTCTCGATTTTCTCGCCCAGATACCCGATTACGAAGACAAAATCTTCGACGCCGGCGGCTACCAGCCTATCGATAATGTGGCCCAGAATAGTATTGCCCGCGACCGGCACCAACGATTTGGGCTGGGTGTGGGTGTGGGGTCGTAAGCGAGAACCAATGCCAGCGACGGGAATAACAGCTTTCATAAACGACAAACGTGGCGTAAGACCGCAAAATAGTAATTCGTGCGGCAGTAACTCTAAAGACAACCGCTAAGTCGGGTTTCCGTACTTTGCACAGCGCAGTTTTACTCTTTGCTGCGTAACTACAACCATCTTTCCTCTCTCCCTTACTCCTATGAAACGTCTTTTTCTCTACTTGTTTGGTTTGATGGTGCTGCTCACGCAGTCGTCGTGCGGCTACAATGGCATGGTAAGCCGCGATGAAGCGGTAAAAGCCCAGTGGGGCAACGTGCAGAACGCCTACCAGCGCCGCGCCGACCTGATTCCAAACTTGGTAAACACTGTAAAAGGTGCCGCTAACTTCGAGCAGTCTACGCTCACCGGCGTTATTGAGGCCCGCGCCAAGGCAACTAGTGTGCAGCTTAATGCCGATCAGCTCACCCCCGAAAACATTCAGAAATTCCAGGCCGCACAAAGCCAGCTGAGTGCTGGTTTGGGCCGTCTGCTGGCTGTATCAGAAAACTACCCGGAGCTGAAGGCCAATGCTAACTTTCAGGAATTGCAGGCCCAGATTGAAGGCACCGAAAACCGCATCAACGTAGAGCGTAACAAGTTCAACAACATGACCAACGACTACAACGGCTTTATTCGCCAGTTCCCCAACAACCTGTTTGCCGGCGTGTTCGGCTTCTCGGCCAAAGGCTACTTTGAGGCCGATGCAGCTTCGCAAAAGGCTCCAACAGTGCAGTTTTAAGTTTTGGTCGCTGGTTTCTGGTTTGGGCGAAAAATCCTGAAGCCGGAAACCAGCGACTAAAAACCAATCGTCAGAAACATGAAGAACCCCTTAACCCCGGAGCAGGAAGCCGCCTTGGTTGCGGCCATCCAACAGGCTGAAATCAAGACTTCAGGCGAAATTCGGGTACACTTGGAAGACACCTGCCCCACACCCGAACCCCTGGACCGGGCCGCGCAGGTATTTGCCGAGTTGAATATGCACCGCACCGCGCAACGCAACGGGGTTCTTTTTTATCTGGCCTGGGAAGCGCGCCGCTTCGCCGTTATTGGCGACTCCGGCATCAACGCGGCCGTACCCGACGATTTCTGGGAAACGACCAAGGAAACAGTGCTCAAGCACTTTCGGACCAACGACTATGTGACCGGCCTGGAAAAAGGCGTGCGCATGGTGGGCGAGCAACTCCAGCACTTTTTCCCTACGATGCGGCCACCGACCGCAACGAGCTCGACGACTCTATCTCATTTGGCAAACCGACGCCCCCGCGCGCATGAGGCACCCCTTCCCTTCTGCCTTCTGGCGAATCTTTGTTCCTTGCTTGCTGCTGTGGCTGGCCGTGGCCGGAATTTACCCCCCAGCCCTTGCCCAGGATTTGCCCCCCGGCCCAGCCCGCCCCGGCTGGTAAACGACCTGGCCGGCATGCTGCGCCCCGATGAGGTCGCAGCGCTGGAAAATAAGCTCGTCGCCTACAACGACTCTACTTCCTCCCAGATTGCCGTCGTAATCGTTCCTACCCTGGGCGACAACGAGCTGGCCGACTACGCCCAGCAGCTCTACGAAGCTTGGGGTATTGGGCAGAAAGGCAACAACAACGGCATCCTGATTCTGGTAGCCGAAAAAGAGCGCAAAGCCCGCATTCAGACCGGCTACGGTCTGGAAGGCGCCGTGCCGGATGCGTTGGCGAAGCGCATTATCTCAAATACCGTGGTGCCCGCTTTCCAGCAGGAGCAGTATTACGAAGGCCTCAACCGGGCTACGGATCAGCTTATTGCGCTGGCCAAAGGCGAGTATAAGGCCGACCCAGCTACCAACCAACGCCAGCGTAGCAATGACGACAGCGGCTCCGGCTGGACCTTCTGGCTGGTAATCGGCGTGCTGGTGCTCTTTTTACTGATGCGCAACCGTGGCGGCGGCTCCGGCGGCCGCCGTAGTCGTGGCTTCGGTGGCATGGGTATTCCACCTATCATTTTTGGTGACTTCAGCGGCGGACGCGGCGTATTTGGCGGCGGGGGTGGTTTTGGTGGCGGCTTCGGCGGCGGAGGTGGCGGTGGTTTTGGCGGCTTCGGCGGCGGCAGTTCCGGCGGCGGCGGCGCGAGCGGTAGCTGGTAAAGACTCAGCCCCTAACCCGTTCAACGGGACCTCAGCCCCTAGCCCCCTCTCCACAGGGAGAGGAGGAACTAGCTTTTAGTTTTTCTAACTCTCTTTTCTAGTATCTGACTTTTTAGAACCAGTTCCCCCTCTCCCTGTGGGGAGGGGTTAGGGGTGAGGTCAATCGTTGCGAGGCATAGATAATCAACCCACCACTTGCTGATACACCGACAGTTCATAAAACGGCCGTAACAGTTGAATGACATCCAAAGCATCGGCTACGGCTTCGTGCGCCACGGTATCGTCCTCGAACCGTGCGCGGGCCTTACAAATGCTCATGGTTGGCAGGCGAGAATCTTTCTTCCAGTTCAGGTAAAACGCGGCGGGGTCCAGCATAGCAGGCTCAGCACGCACTAGGGTACCATAGCCCGGCAACTCTCGCAGAAAACCCAGGTCAAAAGAGGCGATGTTCTTACCGGCCATGGTCAGCGTGACGCAGCTGTGCTTGTCGCTTTTAAAGCCTTGAGCCAGCAAAAACTCGCGCAACTGAGGGAGCAGCTCCTCTGGGGGGCAAATTTCCGGATTAGGCTCTTTTCGTGCTAATTCTTCCAGCAGGCGCGCATTCAAAGCCAGCGCACCGGCCGTTCCTACATACTCGGGGTGGCGTACCGCCCGCCGGAAAACAGGCAACTCGCTCAGCGGCTTTAGGCGTTTGGTGTCTTCTACCACAGCAGCCAATTCCAGAATCTGGTGGCGCTGGGGCTTGCTACCGGAGGTTTCAAGGTCAAGGGAGATATAGCGCATGTCAGGCTGTACGCACAGCGGTGGTGGACGTTGGCAACGTAATGCCCTTAATGGTCACTCATTACGCCCGCCTTGATAGCGCCCGGCAAGCGGTTTTTGGCGGGCGGTGCTCGTTTCCATAGCAAAAGGAGCAGTCAATGAATCGCGCTCAAAACGGGCCTCCACCCGAGCAGAATGATCGATGAGGAAGAAGGACAGGCCTTTAAATTTTTCTGGCACTTTGCTGGCAGCGGCGATTCGGCAGGGTTACGATATTCGGCGTTCAACTCTTGTTGGGAAGCGGCTACCTCTTTGGCGTGCTCTGCCGTCGGCAGAACGGTAGCAGCTGCCCTAATTTGAGCAGGAGCGCTAAGAGCACATAAAACCAAGAAAAGTGGGAAAAGGAAAGTGAGTTTCATGCTCCAAAACACACCGCCTTTAGCTTACGAAGAGTATTATTGATTGAACACGGCAGAGCCTAGTGCGTTTACTCCATGTGCTTGCCCACCTACTGCTTGTATCTTCGCCTCTATGACCGAGACTACCGCCCCCGAAACACCCAAAAAACTCTTCCTCCTCGACGCTTTCGCCCTTATCTACCGCGCCCACTTTGCCTTTAGCAAGAACCCGCGCATCAACTCCAAGGGGATGAATACGGGCGCCGTGCTAGGCTTCACCAACACGCTGGTGGAGGTGTTGCAGAAGGAAAAGCCCACCCACCTCGGCGTGGCCTTTGATGCCCAGAAAAGGACCTTTCGTCACGAGAGTTTTGCCGAGTACAAGGCTCAGCGCCAAGCTATGCCCGAAGATATCGGTACGGCCATTCCTTACATCAAGCGGGTTATTGATGCCTTCAATATCCCGATTTTGATGGTGGATGGCTTCGAGGCCGACGACGTGATTGGCACCCTCGCCCAGCGCGCCGAAGCCCAGGGCTTTGAGGTGTTTATGATGACGCCCGACAAAGACTACTGCCAGCTCGTCACCGAGAAGATAAAGATTTACCGGCCGGCTTTTATGGGCAACGCGGCCGAGGTACTGGACTTGTCCCATGTACTCCAGCGCTTCGAGATTGAGCGCGTGGAGCAGGTCACGGACATATTGGGCTTGCAGGGCGATGCTTCCGACAATATTCCCGGTATTCCCGGCATCGGTGAAAAGACGGCTAAGACGCTGATCCAGAAATACGGCTCCGTGGAGCAGCTCATTGCCCACGTAGACGAGCTGAAGGGCAAGCAGCAGGAAAATGTGCGCAACTTCGCCGAGCAGGGCCTGATGAGCAAGGAGCTGGCCACCATTCATGTGAACGTACCCATTCCGTTTGAGCCTGACGCCCTGAAAATGGGTCCTCCCAACGAGGAGCAGCTACGAGCCTTGTTCGATGATCTGGAGTTCCGGCAGCTCGCGGCGCGGGTGCTAAGCGGCGGTGCTGCTGCCAGCTCTACACCGTCGCCGCGGGCACGGCGGGCGGCCGCTGGGGGGCAAATTGCTTTGTTTGGCGCGCCTGCCACAACGACCACAGCGGAGGATGACGAGGATGAGGAAAATTTGCCCCCCACTACCAAGCGAACCTTGGCTGATGTGCCACATCAGTACCACCTGATGGACACGCCCGCTTTGCGCAAGTCTTTGCTGGCGTTCCTGATGCAGCAGAAGGAGGTCAGCTTCGATACCGAAACCACTGGTCTGGACACGATGACTTCGCGGCTGGTGGGGTTGTCGTTCTGCTACCTGCCCGGCGAGGCTTACTACGTGCCGGTTCCCCACGATGATACCGCTGCGGCTCAGGCCCTTGTGGATGAGTTTCGCCCTTTCCTGGAGAGCGAGACCATTGGCAAGATCGGCCAGAACATCAAGTACGACCTCACTATTCTCAAGCACTACAACGTGCGCGTGCGCGGGCCGCTGTTTGATACCATGCTGGCCCACTACCTGCTGGAGCCCGACATGCGCCACAACATGGATATCCTGGCCGAAACATACCTGTACTACACGCCGGTTTCCATTCTGGAGCTTATCGGGCCTAAAGGCAAAAACCAGAAAACCATGGCCGATTTGCCCCCCAGCCAGGTCAGCGACTATGCCTGCGAGGATGCCGATGTAACCTTGCAGCTCAAGCATTTTTTTGAGCCCAAGCTGGAAAAAGTCGGCTTGCTGAAGCTGCTGAATGAAGTTGAGAATCCGCTGGTGCCCGTGCTGGCCGACGTGGAGTTCGAAGGCGTAAAAATCGACAGTTCGGCCATGGGCGAGTACTCGGCTGAGCTGCAAGGCTACGTTACGGAGCTGGAAAAGCAGATTTTTCAGGCCGCCGGACAGGAGTTCAACATCGGCTCGCCCAAGCAATTGGGGGAAGTCTTATTTGATAAAATGCAGCTGGGCGGCGGCAAAATCAAGAAAACCAAAACCGGCCAATATGCTACCGGCGAGGAGATTCTGAGCGTACTGGCCATTGATAATCCGGTGGCCGCGCTCATTCTGGAGTATCGCCAGCTCACCAAGCTGCGCTCGACGTATGTGGAGGCGTTGCCCCAGTTGGTGTGCGAGTTGGATGGCCGCGTGCACACTTCCTTCAATCAAGCCGTAACGGCCACCGGCCGCCTGAGCAGCACCAATCCTAACCTCCAGAACATCCCCATTCGCACGGAGAAAGGCCGCGAAATCCGCAAAGCCTTCGTGCCCCGCGACGCCGACCACCTGCTTCTCGCGGCCGACTACTCGCAGATTGAGCTGCGCATCATGGCCGACTTCAGCAAGGACGCGACTATGATTGAAGCCTTCCGGCAAGGCATTGATATTCACAGCAGTACGGCCAGCAAAGTGTTCGACGTGCCGCTTTCAGCCGTGGATGGCGAGATGCGCCGCAAGGCTAAAACCGTGAACTTCGGCATCATCTACGGCATTTCGGCCTTTGGCCTGGCTCAGCGCCTGAGCATTTCGCGCAAAGAAGCCCAGGAAATTATCGAGGCTTATTTCGAGGAGTTTGGGGCCGTGAAGCGCTTCATGGATGAGAGCATCAACAAGGCCCGCGAGCTGGAGTACGCCGAAACGCTGCTCGGCCGCCGCCGCTACCTGCGCGACATCAACTCGCGCAACGCGACCCTGCGCGGCTTTACTGAGCGCAACGCCATCAATGCGCCCATTCAGGGCACTGCCGCCGACATCATCAAGATTGCCATGATCCGCATCCACGACTGGCTGGAGCAGGAAAAGCTGGGCACCAAGATGATCCTGCAGGTCCACGACGAATTGGTGTTCGACGCGCCCAAAGAAGAAGTTGAGTACATCACGCCCCGCATCAAGGAGCTGATGATAAACGCCTTACCCCTGAGTGTACCGATGGAAGTAGAAGTGGGCACAGGCAGCAACTGGCTACAGGCGCATTAGCAGATTGTGGAGTAAGAAATTACCACTGAAGACAAATTGATCTGCTTACAAGAACGTCATGCTGACGGCAGGAAGCATCTCGCGTGTTTAGCTGGGTGGGTTACTACTCTGGCATCAGCACGCGAGATGCTTCCTGCCGTCAGCATGACGTTCTTATTCTCAGTTGTTTATTCCAGCATAAACTAATCTTCATTCTCCGCTCGCCAAACCAATTTTCATTTCTCAGGGTTTAACGAGGGCTATGCTAGATTCTTCTTCCAATTCCTCCTTCGACGTTGTTGTTATCGGCGCTGGGCCGGTGGGGCTGGCTTGCGCTATTGAGGTGCAGCGCCGCGGGCTTCGCGTGTGCGTTATTGATAAAGGGGCATTGGTCAATTCTATTGTGGGCTACCCGACTAACATGGAGTTTTTCTCCACGCCCGAGCTGCTCGAAATCGGTGGCTACCCTTTTCCGACCAGTGGCTACAAGCCCCTGCGCGAAGATGCGCTGGATTATTACCGTCGTGTAGCCTTCGCCGAAAAGCTGCCATTGCGCCTGTACGAGCGCGTACTAAGTCTGGAAGGCGACGCCGGTGCATACGAGCTACGCACAAACCTGGGCCGCATTCAGATACGTTCCGTGATTGTGGCGACGGGTTTCTTCGATGTGCCCAACAAGCTGAACATACCCGGCGAAGAGTTGCCCCACGTAAGTCACTACTACAAAGAGCCGTATGCACATGTCGGGCAGCCGGTAATTGTAGTAGGAGCTAAAAACTCGTCGGCCAAAGCGGCTTTGCAGCTAGCCCGCGCGGGCGCCGAGGTAACGCTGGTGGTGCGCGGACCTGCGCTGGCTGAATCAGTGAAGTACTGGATTCGACCTGATCTGGTGAATCGGATTGCGGAAGGCCGCATCAAGGCACTGTTTAATACTACTATCGAGGCCATCCGGCCCGGCCAGATAGATGTGGTAACGGAAAATGCTCCCCAGACGCTCCCCGCCAGCTTCGTTTACGCCCTCATCGGCTACCGCCCCGACTACAGCCTGCTCGCCGCCCTGGGCATCGATACCCAACCCGACGCGGCGCGCACTCCCTGGCACGACCCCGAGACGTTTGAAACCAACCGACCCGGCGTGTATCTGGCGGGTACCGTGTGTGGGGGGCTAAATACCAGTCGGTGGTTTATCGAAAATGGCCGGTACCATGCGGCAGTTATTGCTGCGCATCTGGCGGGTCAGGCGGCGCCTGCCTTGCCCCCGGTACTACAGCCCGTACAACTGTCGTAGTATCAGCCAGCTGCTACCCATAAAAAAGCCCTTCTCCTGTGCAGGAGAAGGGCTTTTTTATTAGTTGCAAAACAGGCTATGGGAATTTAACGCCCCGATAATCGTTCGCATTCAGCGTGGGCACGGATGCTCCATATTGCTGATTGATAACCCGTATCATCTCGTTGGCCACAATAGCGTAACCACGAGGCGTAAGATGCACGCCATCCAGTGAGAACAGATTACCCGAGATAAACGCCGTAGTATTATTTACGCCGTTGGTAATGATGCCGTTGGTAGCCACGCGAGCAAAAAAGCCATTCACGTCAAATACCGCTAAGCCTTTCGCATTGGCTTTAGCTGTTAATGCATTGTTGAAGGCGGTAGTAGCCGTGCGTACCAAGGCCTGCTCTACATCGTCAAGCACGAAGACGCTGGGGATAGGGTTACCAGCGCTGGTACCAAACGTCTGGAGCGTATCGATGCCATAAGCAGTCAAGAATTGCGGAAAACCAGCCGCCGGGCTACCACTCTGACCGTATACAAAACGCCATGCCCGGCCCGTACGCTGATTAAGCAGCCCAAGGAAAGGCGAAGAAGTCAGCGTAAATAACTGGCGGCCAACACCGCTAGCGTCGCGGATGTCAGCAGTAGCAATCTGCTTACGGTTAGCAGAAGTAGCGCCACCTGGATTTGCTCCGGTTTGAATCACCAAGCCAGGTACACCATTGGTTAGCAGCGTAGCCTTGAATGATGGACCTACCGTCGTGAAGAAAGGAATGTTGGTAACGTCTGGAATGGTAGCAACTAGTCCTTTTGCATTACCTGCTGTGAGCGCATCGATGAGCAGGTTGTTGTTGGCCGTAAAGGTATTTACAGCTGTAAGCGAATTGGTTGCCGAAGTACTTGCGCCACCAGATGTCGCATAACCCAGCACATCATTGTTACCCATCCAAGCTGTAAAGAAAGTAGGGTTAGATGCCGTGACACGGGCCAGATAGGTCTGAGTAGCTTGGGCATCAGGCGTGATGCGCTCGAACAGCGGATTGCCCTGTGTGCTGCCGTAACCAGGCGTCAGTATATCCGACATGCGGATACCGGGTACACCTAGGTTATTTATTGGGTCTGTGAACTTAGTGTAAAGCGGCCGAGCGGCCGTAGCGCCGGCCCGCAGCGCTAATTCCGTATTCACAGGTGCCGTGATGGGGCTGCCCGTGGCCGTAAAGCCAGTCAGACGCAGATAGCCGGTGCCATTGCGCTGAGCCTCAGTAAACAAAGGCTGCACAAACTCGCCGCCGCCTACGCTACGGAACTGTTGCGCCAGCAGGTTAGGATAGGAGTTTAGTTGGCCTTCCAGGTATAAGCCGCCATCTGCCTGACCAGCAGTCAGAGAGTTGCCTACAGCTATGTAGCGCGAGAAGTCGGCGGTACCACTGCTAGGTTTGATGTCTTCTTCCAGATCAGGCTGACAGCCAGTGAGGGCCAGCCCAAGCAGCGCCAGGAACGGCGCGGATTTAGTAAACAGTTTAGAAATCATATCGATACAAGCAAGGCAAAGAGTTAGAAGGAGTAGTTCAGGCCAATACCTGGAATGACGATGTTGGTTTTGTAGGTACCAGCCACCCGGTCCTGCGTGCCATTGGCTACCAGCTGGCTTTGCGTCTGGCTGCGCTTGGCAATGCTTACAAACTGAGTGGAGAAATCTATCCCCAACTTACCGATGGCGTAAGAAGCACCAATGGTGCCGCTAACGCGGTTGGCGTCAGGCGTTTCGGGCGTTACGTAGCCATCGCGCACGGGCGACTCATCGTAAGCACCGCCGGCGCGGACGGTCAGGCCATCCGTCACCTTATATTGCCCCCCAAGGCGGAAAGTGAGGGCATCTTCGTAATTGCGCTTCGATACGCTGGTGTTAGAACCGTTGATAGGATCAGCAAATGTGAACTCCAGGGTTTTGTACTCGCTCCACTCAGCGTAGTTCACGTCGAGGCCGATGGTGAGCTTGTCGGTAGGCATAATGCCGATGCCGATGCTGGTAGTAGCAATCAGGGGCAGCGTAGCGCTGAATTTGGTATTAGGAAAACGAGCAGCAAATGCCGAGTTAGGATCAATACCAGTGAAGGTTACGTCGCCGTCTTTCACCTCGGCATCAATCTTTGAGCGGTAGTTCAAGCCCAGGCTAAACTTCTCGGATGGCTTGAAGAGGATACCCGCGTTAAAGCCGACTTTGCGCTCCGCTTCGCCGTCCAGCTCAATATGGCCAAAGGAATCAGGCAAAGGCACGTCGCGCTGCAGGTTTACGGCACCATAGGCCAATACTGTCAGGCCCGCGCCCACACTAATTTGATCGGTAATAGCGTAGCTTACCGTGGGCTGCACATAAATAGATACCAGCTCAATCTCAGTAAGAGCCGTGCGGCCTTCCCAGCCGTCGGCGTACTTCAGCGTGCTGCCGAAAGGCGTATACACCGCAATACCCGCCCGAAACTTGCCTTCCGCTGGCCCGAAGCTCGCGTACAGGTTGAAGGGCGTAACCACTGAATTTCGCAGCTCACGCTGGGTGTTTCCTCCTTCGGCCACAAAAGCAGACCGAGCAAACGTAGCATTAACTCCTACTTGTACGCCCCGCTCGCGCACCATTGCCAGCGCACCCGGATTGTAAAACATGGCAGCCTGGTCGAGCGATAAGCCGACACCGACGCCGCCCATGCCGTTGTTTTTCTGCCCGGCCAGTGTTACCTGATAGCCACCCGCCGAGGCTGCAGTACCCGTAAGTAGCGCACCACTCACTAGGAGTAGAGATTTTAACTTCATAAAAAAGAGGAATGAGTGAGAATTTGCGGTTTATGGGACTAAATGTAAGTAGAAAAATCAATCAAATTAGTAGGCGTGCCGAGTAGTTCATAGCGACCGATAAACTTTTGACAATTTGCTACTAACCATTCACTGGGGGCAAATTTGCAATAACCGCTACTGATTGCCTACTACTTGCCGGCTGTGCAAATTCAGACGCTGCCCACTTACCAGCACATGCACGCGCAGGTCTTGCCCGGCAATAGGCTCGCCCCGGCCTATGCGGCCCAGGTTGCTGTCGTGCAGGTGCTGCCCATCCACCACCATTACTACGCCGTCGCCGAACACTTCGGCTTCCTGGCCGCCGCGCACGATTATCCCGGTCTCCTGCCCCAGCCCCAAACCGAGGCGCGTAGGATGCTGCACCACGGCGTGCGCCAGCCGTCCAAAACGCCCTCGCTCCGCAAAGTGCTGATCCAGATATACTTCGCCCAGCAAGCCCAAGCCAGTGGCCGTGCGCAGCCCTCCTTTAGTGAGCGAGCGGGCGCCATGGCCTTCCACAATCATACAATCGGGCAGCACGGCCGCGCCGGCACTGGTGCCCGCCACAATGAAGGCCGCATCGTGGCGGTAACGGTCGGCCAGCACGGCCAGGGCGCGGGTATTTTGCCAAAACTCCGTAATGCGCTCCTGGTCGCCGCCGGTAAAAAACACCAGGGAGGCCCGCTCCAGGTGCTTCAGATTTGCTTCAGTATCAGCGGGGTGGCGCTCATCTACCCGCAAATGGTGCACTGAGCGGCAACCCAGGTCGTGCAGGCTATCCTGGTAGCCCCTACTGCTGCGGCCGGGGTTGCTGGAGGCCGTCGTCACAATCTCGACCGGGGCGGTAGGCGCGGGCAGCATATCGGTGAGCATGGCCAGCATGGCCTCGTCGTCGCCGCCACCCAGGGCTACCAGCGTTCCAAGAGGTGATTTTCTGGGCATAAGAAAGCAGTAATGAGGAGTAGTTACTCAATAAATACGGGATGGGCGCCGCCGGATTTTATTCTTTATTATCGCCTACAAAGCTGGGGGGCTTTTTTGCCGTTCAAGCGCTACGGGTTTCCACCATCAGCCAAGTAATGGCAAAAGGTTTTTTTGTCCTCACGCATACGTCAACTTGGCTTAGATGAGGGCGTATGGAGGAACAGTTTTCTACGTTTCTACTCTGCCTATGTCTTCCGCGCCTACTCCCTCCCCCGAAAAGAAGCAGCTCCGGCAGGAGCGCACCGAGCTTTTGCAGCAATTCACCGACTGGCTGGAAACGCCCATGCTGGTGCTGGGCTTCGTGTGGCTGGCTCTGCTGGGCGTCGAGCTGATCTGGGGCCTGTCGCCGGGCCTGGAGCTATTAGGCACCACGATCTGGGTAATCTTCATTCTCGATTTTCTCCTCAAATTTATCCTGGCGCCCCAGAAATGGCCTTTTCTGAAAAGTAACGTCATCACCCTCATTTCTTTGCTGGTACCGGCCTTGCGACTGTTTCGGCTGGCGCGGGTGGTGCGCGTGTTTCGGGCCACGCGGGCCGTGCGCGGGCTCCGACTGGTGAAAGTAGTCGGCTCGCTGAACCGGGGAATGCGAGCCTTGTCGGGTAGCTTCGGCCGCCGTGGTGCCGGGTACGTGGCCGCGCTTACGGGTGTCGTTTTGTTTCTGGGCGCGGCCGGTATGTATGCCTTCGAGAATAATGTGGAGGGCGGCCTGCGCACTTACGCCGACGCGCTGTGGTGGACGGCCATGCTGCTTACCAGCCTGGGCAGCGAGTATTGGCCCCAAACCCTGGAAGGGCGGACTTTGTGCTTTTTGCTCGCCTTATATGGCTTCGCGGTGTTTGGCTACTTCACGGCCACCCTGGCCTCGTTTTTTATGGGCCGCGATGCTGAAAGCCCCGAAGCCGAGCTGGCCGGTGCGGCTCAGCTGGCGGCCCTGCATACCGAGTTGCGCCAGCTCCGCCAGGAGCTGCGCGCCGCTCAGTTTCCCGCCCCTCCCGACCCGCCGCAGAATTAGCCTAACGCTGGCGATGGGGCCGTTTTTTTAGGTTAATTTTGGGGCCAATTCTCACTAACTCATCCTTGCCTAGCGAACCGGAGGTCGGCGCAGCCAAGCACTCCTCTTAGTCGTTCATGAATCAGCACCCAACCACCGACCAGATTACGTCCCTGATTCAGGAGGGCGAGTTTTTTAAATTAAAGGAACTGCTCAAAAAGTTTGAGCCCGCCGAAGTGGTGGAGCTGATTGAGGATGAGGAGGAACGTGAACAGCTGATTATTTTCCGCCTGCTGCCTTTGCAGCTGGCTACGCAGGTATTTGAGTACCTGGAAATAGACGTGCAGCGGCACTTTCTGGCCAACCTGAGCCAGGACAAAATCTCGGATATCCTGAACGAGATGTCGCCGGACGACCGCACGGCCCTGCTGGAGTTTCTGCCCGACGACTTTGTTAAGGAGCTGATTCAGACCCTTTCGGAACCCGAGCGCAAGGTGACGCTGGAGCTGCTGGGCTACCCCGAGTACAGCGTGGGCCGCCTGATGACGCCCGACTACATTGCCATTCGTGAGAGCTGGACGGTGCAGCAGGTGCTCGACTACATTCGGCGCCACGGGGGGCAGTCGGAAACGATAAGCTTGCTGTACGTCACCGACGGCCGCGGCGTGCTCATCGACGACATCAGTATTCGGGAGGTGTTGCTGGCCGACCCCGGTAAGCGCGTGAGCGAGCTGATGGACCGTCGCTTCGTGCACCTCCAAACCATGCAGGACCAGGAGGAAGCCATTGAGGTGTTTCGCAAAAATGACCGGGTGGCGCTGCCCGTCACTAATGATGAGGGCGTACTTTTCGGCATCGTGACCATCGACGATATTCTGGATATTCGGGAGGAAGAGGACACCGAAGACATTCAGAAACTTGGTGGCTCACAGGCCCTCGACGAGCCTTACCTGAGCATTCCGCTGATGGGCATGGTGCGCAAACGGGCCGGCTGGCTCGTAATTCTGCTTATCGGGGAGATGTTTACGGCTACGGCCATGGGCTATTTCGAGGAAGAAATAGCCAAAGCCGTGGTGCTGGCGCTTTTTATTCCGCTCATTATCAGCGCGGGCGGCAATGCCGGCTCGCAGGCTACGTCGCTTATCATCCGGGCCATGTCCTTGGGCGAGCTGAACCTGGGCGAGTGGTGGCGCGTCATGCGTCGCGAATTGGCCACTGGCTTGATGCTGGGGGGCATTTTGGGAGTGGTTGGCCTGTTGCGTATTCTGCTTTGGTCGCGCCTGTATCCGAATGAGTACGGCGAATACTATTGGCAGATTGGCTTTACCGTCGGCTTCTCGCTGGTCGGTATTGTGCTGTGGGGCTCGTTGTGCGGCTCCATGCTACCGTTGCTGCTCAAGCGCCTCGGTGCCGACCCGGCTACTTCATCGGCACCTTTTGTGGCTACGCTGGTCGATGTGACGGGGCTTGTTATTTACTTCTCGTTTGCCCTCCTGTTTTTGAGCGGCACGCTTCTCTAAGCCGTATTCAGTACTTCGCAGCCATTATAGTACCGGACGCTGGCTTCGAATTACTTTCTGCCGCCTATGACTGAACAGCTGCTTACCCAGACAGACAGCCAGTTTGACTGGCTCGATATTACAAACCCTGCTGTAAATGAGCTCCAAGCTGTGGCGGAGCAGTATGATTTGCCCGATGCACTGGTGCGCGACTGTCTGGAGCCTACCCATTTGCCGAAGTTCGAAGCCAATGAAGGCTTGAATTTCATCATGTTACGGGTATTTGTCACGCCCGAAAACAATGAGGCCGACACCATTCAGGAGCTAAGTACCAAGATTGCCATATTCTACGCCACCGATTACTTAATTACCGTACATCGGCGCTCGCACCCGGTACTAAGCCAGTTGAAAAACGTAGCCTGCGGCCCCGGCCGGGAATGTAATTCGCCGGCCGAAATAGCTATTCACATCGTGCGCTATGCCCTCAACAGCTACGTGCAGCCGGCCCTCACGCTGACCAGGGAGCTGGACAACTACGAAGCGGATATATTTCTGAAGCGGGAGGTGCCGAATACCTTGCAGGGCCTGTACTTTCTGAAACGCAAAGCCTCGGCCGCCAAACAGCTCCTGCTGCTTACCCGCGACATCCTGACTATGCTCCGTCGCCAGTCGGCCACCGACGACACCACTCTCATGCAGGACACCCAGGACTTGCAGGTGAAAGTAGAAACCCTCTACCAGCAGCTCGACGGCGCGGCCACCAACCTCATGAACCTGTATCTGTCGTTGTCGTCGCAACGCACGAATGAGGCCATGCGCGTGCTAACCGTGTTTTCGGCCTTCTTCCTGCCCCTGACTTTTATTGCCGGTATCTACGGAATGAACTTCGAGTACATGCCTGAGCTGACCTGGAAAATGGGCTATCCGGGGGCAATGGCGGCCATGGTGCTCATCTCTATCGGCATCTATTCCTGGTTTAAGCGCAAAGGTTGGATTTAAAGTGAATGAGTGAATGGGTGATTTAGTGAACTGTTCTTACGGCGCAAGTTGAACGACAAACTCACTAAATCACTGAATCACCGATCCAGTCGGCGGTTTGCCTTTTTCTCGCTGTGCTTCTTCTTGGTTTCCAGCCGTTTGCGTACGGCGCCTTTGCTGGGCTTAGTGGCTTTGCGGGCTTTGGGCTTGTGCAGAGTGCGCTTCAGCAAATCGTAGAATTTCTGGAGGGCAATTTCCTTGTTGCGAAGCTGGCTGCGGTCTTCCTGAGCTGTTATCTGCAAGAATCCTTCGCTTGTAAGCTGCTTTTCCAGCTTCTGAAGCAACACTTCCTTTTGCTCGTCGGTGATCAACTGCGAGGCAGCTACCTGCCAGCGTAGCTCTACCCGCGACTCTACCTTGTTTACATTTTGCCCCCAGGCCCACTACTGCGGCTGGTTTGAAACTGAAGTTCGGGCAAAAAATCGGCGGCGGGCGGAAGCATAGGTTCTAGTAAAAATCAAGGGTAAGCACTGCAAAATACGGTTATAGCAGGCGCCAAAGCATATAGCCGAGCAACGAGCTGCGGGCCGTCCAGGCCAGCGTACGCAGCCAGTTGGTGCGCACCAGCCCATCGATGGCAATGTAATCGAAGCCCTGAGCGAGGCGGTTGTGAAAGGGTACGGAGATGAAAAAAGTAACTGCCCAGATAAGGAGCACCAGCCCCAAGCTCCACCAACAAATGCCCCCAGGGCGCGTCCTTGCCAGGCCAGCCACACCGCCAGCCCCAGCTCAGCCACCATCGGGGCCATCACTGCCCAGCCCATGCGCGTGGAGTGGGCCCGATGAAAAGCCACAAACTTATCGGCCCCGACAAACGTGAAGCTGGGATAATGCACGAGCTGTACCGTCCAGATAAGGCCGGTGAGGTAAGCCGCCAGGGCAAAATTGAGCAGAACAAGCAGCTTCAGTGACATAATATCCCAAGGTACGCGCCGAAACAATAACCGTGACAGTCTGCACCCTGCGCAAGTCACTCATCCGAAGTTGTGGGGGGCTTTTTTCCTACCGTCATGCAGAGCGGAGCGAAACATCTCGCGTGTTTAATGGGATTAGTAATCCGACGACCGCGAGCGAGATGCTTCGCTTCGATCTGCATGACGGTTACTTTAGCAACGGCCACACCTCTGATAGTTCGCATTGAATACGTGCGTGCAACACTGTGCTAGCCTAAACCGTCGGTAGTACCATTAGTTACCCGGAACTGGTAGCTTAGCCACTGTTTTTCAGCCCAACTCTCTTTCTCCTATGACCTATTTTTTTGCTACCAGCAAATGGCTTTATGCCCTGCCGGTTGCCCTGCTGGCTCTGAACGGCTGCCAGTCGTCGGATAAAACCAGCGCCGGCCAGCCCGACCTGCTGCAGGCCAACGCCGACACCACAGTGAAGCCCGGCGACGACTTTTTCACGTACGCCAATGGCGCCTGGCTCAAGAAGCACCCCATTCCGGCCTCCGAAAGCTCGTGGGGCATTGGCAAAGAAGTGCAGAATGAGGTGTACGCCCGCCTGCGCAAGCTCAACGAAGACGCTACTAAAGCCAACGCAAAGCCCGGCAGCAACGAGCAGAAAATCGGTGACTTCTACGCCACCGGCATGGATTCGGCCGCTATTGACAAACAGGGTATTGCGCCGCTCAAACCTGAGCTGGACCGTATTGCCGCCATCCGAACGGTGCAGGAGGTACCGGCCGTTATTGCTCGTCTGAAGCCCTTGGGCGTGAATGCGCTGATTGGGGCCTACGTGGGCCAGGACAGCAAAAAAAGCGACCAGATGGCGCTGCACTTGTACCAGGCCGGCCTAGGGCTACCAAACCGCGACTACTACTTCAACAAGGACGCCCGCACCGCGAACATTCGCAAAGAATATGGCCGGCACATGGCCCGTATGTTTCAGCTAAGCGGCCAGGATTCAGTGCAGGCGCAAGCCAACAGCGCCCGCGTCATGCGCCTCGAAACCGCGCTGGCTGGCTCCTCCCGCAAGCTGGAAGCCCTGCGCGACCCCTACGCCAACTACAATAAAATGGCGGTGGCCGATTTGGGTAAGCTCACCCCTAGCCTCGACTGGAAAGCCTTGCTCACGCAAATGGAGCTAGGCAGGGTTGACACCGTGATTGTGGGTCAGCCGGAATTCTACAAACAAGCTGGTCAGCTCCTCAAAACGGCTTCGGTAGACGACTGGAAGGCTTATTTGCAGTGGCACCTGGTGCATGCATACGCGTCTAACCTCAGCCGGCCGCTCGACAACGAGCATTTCCGGTTTTATGGCACAGTGCTGCAAGGCCAGAAGGAGCAGCGGGCCCGCTGGAAGCGGGTGCTGGATGAGGAGGAAGATGCCATGGGCGAAATTCTGGGTCAGCAGTTTGTGAAGGAGTACTTCACGCCTGAAACCAAAGAGCGCTACGACAAGCTAACCGAAAACGTGGTGGTGGCCTTCCGCGAGCACATTCAGGCACTCGACTGGATGAGCGACTCGACCAAGCAAAAGGCCTTGGTAAAGCTGAGCAAAATCAGCAAGAAAGTAGGCTACCCCGACAAGTGGCGCGACTATTCTTCCCTGAAAATTGCCCGCGACTCCTACGCTCAGAATGTGATGCGCGCCAATCAGTGGGAGTATCGGTATCGGCTAAACAAGCTGGGCAAGCCCGTTGACCGCACCGAGTGGGAAATGACGCCCCAGACGTATAACGCTTACTACAATCCGTCGAACAATGAGATTGTACTGCCAGCGGCTATTTTCTCCATTCCCAGTCTTATAGACAAAAACGCCGACGACGCTATCATCTATGGCTACGCCGGAGCCAGCACCATCGGCCACGAGCTCACCCACGGTTTCGACGACGAAGGCAGCCAGTTTGACGAGAACGGCAACTTGCGCAACTGGTGGAGCAAGAAAGACCGCGCCGCTTTCCAGCAGCGCGTCAACGGCATTGTGCGCCAGTTCAACGGCTACACCGTGCTCGACTCCTTGCACATTAATGGGAAGGCAACAGCCGGCGAAAACATTGCCGATCTGGGGGGCATTGTCATTGCCCTCGACGCTTTTAAGAAAACCGAGCAGTATAAGAAAGGGGAGAAAATTGGCGGCTTCACGCCGGTGCAGCGCTACTTCCTGGGCTATGCTCTGGGTTGGCAAAACCACCAGCGCGACGAAGTGCTGGCCCAGCGCATCCTCACTGATGTGCACTCCCCCGCCAGCTACCGCGTGAACGGTCCCTTCGCCGATGTGCCAGAGTTCTACGAAGCTTTCAACGTGAAACCAGGCCAGAAACTCTATCTGCCCGACTCGGCGCGGGTGAAGATTTGGTAAAAACAGACAGTCTGCTAATCAAGTTGAGTAGGCAAAAAGCCTCAAGAACGTCATGCAGAGCAAAGCGAAGCATCTCGCGTGCTGACGCAGAATTACTATTGCAACATCAGCACGCGAGATGCTTCGCTTTGCGCTGCATGACGTTCTACTTTCCCAAACAATGACTGGCGAAACAAACCTGGACCAGCTGCTGCGCTCCATGCAGCCGGCACTGCTGGCGGAGGAGTACGTATTCTGCACGCTACCCGCAGATCAGCCCGTATCGAAGCAGCTGACGCCGGTGGGCACTTTCCGTGAGGCAGAGGGCCTGACGCTCATTGTGACGAAAGCGCAAGCGGAGCAGGCAGCGCTACCTCACAGCTATCCATGCCGGATGATCACGCTAAATGTGCATTCCAGCCTGGAGGCAGTTGGGTTTCTGGCGCGCATCATGGTTAAGCTCGCGGCGCACGGTATCAGCGTGAATGCCGTGTCGGCCTTTTACCACGACCATCTCTTCGTGCCCACCGCCCGCGCCGACGAGGCCCTACAGCTGCTAAGTGAGTTATCGAATAACTAGAAAAAGCCCCCCAGACTATGCTGGGGGGCTTTTTCTTAGCTAAGACAATACTCTTGCTCACTAGAGATGGTGCCTTAGGCCACTGCTGGGGTGCCACTGCTCACGTGCTGGTAGATGGGCGCAAACACCTGTTGCGCAAAGGCCTCGATGGTAGTTGGCGTGGTGTTTTCGGGTGTGCGCTGCTCGTGCACCATTACTTTTTCCTCGTTCATGTTGCGCGTCATTTCATCGTACAAGCCAGCCATGCTTTCGGAAAGGCCACCCTGGAGCATGCCTTGCTTGGCGTCTTCGTAGGAGAAGGGCACGTAGGGTAGCTCGGGCTTACCAATAGCCTGGCCGATGGCCTGAGCAGCCTCGGCCATGGTGTAGTTGCGCGGGCCGAGCAGCAGATGCGCGGAGTGGTTGGGCAGGTCGGTGTCGAAAGCTTCGGCGGCGCGGGCGGCAATGTCCTGGGTGGCAATCATGGGGAATGCCAGATCGGGGCGCATGGCCGAGCCAGTGATATTCATGTGCTGAATCAGGGGCAGGTTGGCCAGCAGGTTCTCCATGAAGTAGGCCGGGCGCAGATGCACCACATGCAACCCATCGATGGCGTTGAGGCGAGCTTCTTGACGGTGCACGCCTACCACGGGGCCCGTACCGGCCGGCAAGTCGGCTCCGGTGCTGCTCAGGTTTACGGCCCGCTTCAGGCCCGCCGCGCGCACGGCCTGGGCAATGCTTTCTCCTACTTCGGCCTGATACGCCAGATTATCGGGAGCAGCCACATTAGGCGGAATCATGAGAAAAGCGGCATCGGCCGTGCCCAGCACCTGAGTCAGAAAAGCAGTATCGGCCAGGTCGCCTGCTTGCGTTTGGGCGCCGGCGGCTTGCAAGGGCTGGAGCTTTTCGGCCGAGCGGCCTACGGCCGTCACGCGGTGCCCGCGCTCCAGCAAGTGATGCACGAGGCGGGAGCCAATGTTGCCGGTAGCGCCGGTTACGACAATGTGTTTGGAGGTAGTCATAGAAAGTGCTGTTTCAATCTTAAGTACTGGTCTTGCGCTGATAATGCGCGACGATGTTCGTCTGACATGTCAAAAGAACTTCTTAACTTCGCTTTTAGCAAGTACCTACCAAAAAGTACGGTGCCTACTATTTAGTTAGAAATACTGATAATCAGCCTGAAACATTTATGCCTAAAGCAACAAAACAGCAGCAAGCCGAATTAGAGTGGCAAGGCTCCACCCCGCCTACTACCCTGAATATCTGCCCCGTGCGCACCACCATGAATGTGTTGGGGGGCAAATGGAAGCTCCTTATTCTGTCGTATTTGCTGCCCGGCCCCCAACGCTACGGGGAGCTGCGTCGCGCCATTCCGGAAATCACGGAGAAGATGCTGATTCAGGAGCTGCGCGAGCTGGAGCTCGACGGCATCGTGACCCGCACCGTTTACCAGCAAATACCGCCCAAAGTAGAATACCAGCTTACGCAGCAAGGGCAACGCATTGAGCCCCTGCTTGACTCTTTGGCATCGTGGGCCAAGGGTTATCTGCAACGAGACACCGCTGTTGAGCTGGAAGCATGCCAGCGGGCATTTGAGTAGGGCTTGCTCCTTAACTTTTACTCTAAAAAGCCCCCCAGATTATTCTGGGGGCTTTTCGTGTTCGGTGAAGCTCGCGGGCTCTAGAGGTGCCACCAATTAAATCCATGACATAGGCAACGGTAGGTATAGGTTCCTCATCTTATGGGTATCATTTCACCTTTAGCCGACTTGAGTGCTATGAAAAACCTACGCTTGTTCTGTTTTCCCCTGCTGGCCGTGCTGTTTGTGCTGTCGGCCTTTCGCCCCGATGTGGCTGCTACGCGTGAAGTGCGCGATGTGCCCGCTTTTACCCAGCTCAACCTAGCGGGCTCCTTTGCAGTTGTTGTGCGCCAGGGCAGCACGCAAAAGGTAGAAGTAGACGCCTCACCGGAGGACCTTGCCCACGTGGAAACGACCGTTACCAACGGCAAGCTGCGCGTAGGCACCAAACAGGAGAAAAGAGGCATGGGCTCCAACTGGTCGTCGTACAACTTCAAAAACCCAGTTACTGTGTACGTTACCATGCCGGCCATTGAGGCGTTGGGCGTAAGTGGCTCGGGCTCCATGTCGGCCGCCGAAGCCATCCGGGCCGACGACCTCAACCTATCGGTGAGCGGCTCGGGCCGCTTGAAGCTGGCGCGCGTACAGGCCGATAAGCTCAAATCGTCGGTTTCGGGCTCGGGCAACATCACCATGACGGGGGCCAGCGCCCACCACGAGGTACACATCAGCGGCTCGGGGCAGGTAGATGCACCTGGCTTTCGGAGCGAAACCTGCCGCGCAAGCATCAGCGGCTCGGGCAACTGCCGCGTGGAGGTAACCAAAACGCTGGATGCCAGCATTGCTGGCTCCGGCAACGTGTACGTGACCGGCAAGCCCCAAGTAAATGCCTCTACGGCTGGCAGCGGCCGGGTGCGCAGCAGCTAAGCTTATCAAATTATAGCTTTAAAAAAGCCCTACAGACGATTTCTGGGGGGCTTTTTCGTGGTATAAAAATCTAGTTAAGATATATAGTGAGTTAATTTAAAAGCTCGTACTTGTATCCGAATTTCGTGGGGCTTGTGGCTTAGTCATCCCCTTATCTGCTTATGGCTCATACTGCTACCAGACTCCCGGCTTGCGCCAACTGTCATTACACCTTCCCCCCGATCGCCCCAACGAGTTCTGCCCCCGCTGCGGCCAGCAGAATCATGCGCTCAGTCTTTCCGCCGGACATGTGCTGGAGGAAACGCTGGAAGGATTATTTCACTTCGACGGCAAGGTGTTTCGCACGGCTAAGCTGCTACTTTTCAAACCAGGCGAGCTTACGAAGCGGTTTTTGGAGGGCAAGCGCATGCCGTATGTGCCGCCCATCCGACTGTACGTTTTTCTAAGCTTTATCTTTTTCTTTCTGCTCTCGCTGAGCGTTGGGCCCATTTCCAAGGATCCAACCAAGAAGCTGCTGGAGCAAAAAGGAATACGGGAAGTGGCCGATTCTATCCGTGCGGCTAACGCTCGCTCGCCTCAATTTCAGGTGTACGTGGCCGATTCCGGCTCTAGTCCGCTTACCTCTTACTTCAACTTAAATTTCAGCCAAGCCGAACTGCTTTATCTCAGCCAAGACCCTACCCCAGCCCGGCTGGACTCGGCCATTCGCAGCCGGGGCGCGGAGCCCACCACGATGCGCCGCTTCGCGTTGCGCCAAACGGTGCGGTCGCTCAATGCCAGTCCCAATGAAATAGCCGGTAAGTGGTTCAAAACCTTGCCCATCGTCATGTTTGTGCTGATGCCGCTGTTTGCCTTGCTCTTAAAAGGCCTGTACAGGCGGCAGCGGCAGTACTATCTCTCCCACCTCATCTTCTCGATTCACTTCCACAGCTTCGTGTTCGTGCTCTTCATCGTGAACACCTTGCTTGGATATCTGAAGATTGCTGATTGGTTTGAGACAGTGCTCTTGTTCTTGCCCGCCGTGTATTTCTACTTGGCGCTACGCAACAACTTTAGGCAGTCTTGGCAGAAGACACTGGCCAAAGTGCTCCTGATGATGGTGGCCTACGGCTTGGTACTGGGAGTAGCGATGGTGGCGTCGGCGCTAATGAGCGTATTTATCCTGTAGCGGACCGCCTTGCGCTGATTAAAAATCGAATAAGCCTCGGCGCGGCGCGTCTTTCTTGTTGCGGTCGCGCTTTTTCTGCTCCCGCTCCCGCTGCCGGCGGCGGTCGTCGCGGTCGCCAAAGACACCATTCAGGAAGCCCTCTTTTTTGTCTTTAATCAGAATATAGCGCACCGACAATGCCGCCGGAAACCGAAACCAGTCGTCGCTGCTGATTTCCACGCTAGGCTTTATATCCAGGGAAAGCACCACGGGCACAAAGGCAATTTTGTATTCTACGCCCGCAATGGCATCGAAGCCACCGAAGCCACCATTGTCTTTTTGGGTGCCAATATGGGCACCGCCGCCGAGGTAATAATTCAAGCTTTTGCCCAGCAGGCCAAAGTGCTGCTCGGCCAGTAAGGTGGCGCTTACTTCGCGGGTGCCTATCAGGCCGATGCCTTCCAGGGTGGTTCTTTCAAGTACTTTTTGCTGCACGGTCACCCCAAAATTGTCTCGGCCAACGCGCAGGCCGGCGGCGGTACGGTACTTCTGGCCAGTGGCGGCCAGCGCCATTACTGTTAGCAACCCCGTGATAACCAGACGTGTATACAAGTAAAACATCATAATCTTATAACTATTGGGGCTGAACTCCGGCCCTTGAAGGCTGTTTGAACGTTAAATGGGGATGCAAAGTACGGGGCCTGGCCTCATTTGATGGCGCATTCTCTAGCAGCGCCGTACCTTGCACGCTCATTTTCTGCCCCATCCAGCCCCATTCCACCCGTGTACATTCATCAGGTAGCGGCGTATGTGCCCACCCAGGTTATTAACAACGAGCATTTTACCCGCCTAAACGGACTTTCCCACGACTGGATTATTGAGCGCACCGGCATCCGGGAGCGTCGCAAGGCTGCTCCTGGCGAAAACACCAATACCATGGCCACTGAGGTGACCCGCCGTGTGCTGGCCGCTGTGCCTGCCATCACGGCCGATAGCATCGACCTTATTGTCGGTGCCACCTACACGCCTCACGACACCATTTATACCTTGGCGCACGCCGTGCAGCGCGAACTGGGCGTGGCTGATATTCCGGTGGTGAGTATTTCTTCGGCTTGCTCGTCGTTGCTGAATGCTGTGGAAATTGTGGAAGGCTACTTCGCTATGAACAAGGCCACCAGAGCTTTAGTAATCGTATCGGAGCACAACACGGCTTATAACAACGAGGAAGATACCGTAGCCGGCCACCTCTGGGGCGATGGGGCGGCGGCGCTGCTCATCAGCAAAGAGCGCCTGGCTGACAATGACTTGCGCATAGTAGACCTGCGCACCGGGGGCGCTGCCCACGTAGGCAAAGCTGATACCGCCGTCACGCTCAAGCCCGTGGAGAAAGGCATCGTTATGCCGCACGGCCGCGACGTTTTCACGCACGCCTGTCAGTATATGGCCCGCGTTACGAGTGAGGTATTGGAGCGCAATAAGCTGGACGTCAGTGATGTGACTTACCTGATTCCGCACCAGGCCAACCTGCGCATCACCAAGAACGTGGTGCAGGCCCTGGGCTTAGCGCCGGAGCGCGCCATCTCCAACATTCAGGATCTGGGGAATACTGGCTGCGCGGGCGCCGCTATTGCTCTTGCCGATTATCACCCTCGCCTTCAGCCCGGCGAGCGAATTATCATCACCGTTTTTGGTGGTGGCTATTCGTACGGAGCTATGCTGCTGGAACGCTAAAAGGCACCTTCAGGAAGTTAGTCTGATGCCGCTGGGGGGCCTTTTATTGGCTTTTAGTCGTTCGTGGAGCGCACAAAATTGAGTGAGCCCGTCTTGCCCGTCTGGTCGCGCCAGCGTATGATGTACCACCCTGACCGCAGATCGGTGAGGTTCAGGAAAAAGGCCTGCCCGATTGATAGTTGACCTGCTCCGTGCGGCGGCGGCGGCCTATGGCATCATAAATATCTAGGGTAAGCTGGCCGGTGGCGGCTCCTATGTACAGTAAGCTGGCCGGTCCTTCGTCCAGCGGGTTGGGGAAAAGCTGTAGGCCCTCCCCCGCTGGACCACCCGCCAGCGCCGTAACTGCCCGTGGCTGCGTATTATCCAGGCTATTATCGGGGCGGCGTACGCGCAGGCGATAGAAGGAGCGCCCCGGCAGCGGCGTCGGGTCTATGTAGGTGTATTGGCCCCCAGCGCTACCGGGCTGCACGGTCGCCAGTGGCTGCCAGGCAGTAGTATCAGCGGCGCGCTCAATGACAAACTCCCGCAAAAAGCACTCATCCTGGGTAGTCCAGCTTACTTGGTTGCCAATACCGGCCAGGGCGTTGGCATCTACGCTGATAAGTGGTGCGGGCAGCATAGCCGATACGCTGCCGCAAGCGGGCGGCACAAAGCTGCGGGTACGCAACAATAAACGCCCCCCAGCTATATCACTCACCGGATTTATCTGCCGGCTTTGCTGGCCCCTGGCTACCGCGAAATGCATCACGGCGGCGGGCGCAATCACATGGGAAAGCTGCTGGGCATGCCCCAACTCGTGCACAATCACCGACTCAAAGTCAATCTGATTGCGTGAGGGCACCCCCGGTCCAAACTGCCAAGAGGTTCCAGAACTAAGTTCAGTATCCAACTGCATATCAATCTCCGAAACCCAGAAATAAACGGAGCCACTGCCTATGCGGCAGCCTTCGTAATAGCTGGTAGTACGCCCAAGTACATCTTTAGGTAGCTGGCTGTCGCCGGTACCAAAGTCGAAGCCAATTACGTTTTCACCGTCATCCTCGGCACCGCGTTTCGTGCTATTGGCCCCGATTTCCCAGTTCATACCCGTTTGGCAGCGCCAGGTGGCCAAAGCCCGTCTGAAAGCAGCCACCGCGGCGGCGTTGCCAGCAAAGCCCGACTCGAAGCGGAGCGTATAGCCGCCCTTTCGGTTCTGGTTGATGTGGCCCGGCCGCACAATTTCACCGGTTCCTTCCGTTTCCACATTACTCACTGCATATAACACCGTGAGCGGGATACCGCTGGTGCCTTCGAGTTGCTCCGCTGTTGTAACGCGCACAGGGCCTGTACCTGCCGGAGCACTACGCGCCGGAATAGTGCCATCGGGCAGGCCCGGCACGTTACCATTAGAAGGTACCCGCACCTGAATACGGGTATCAGTCCAGCTTATATAGTCAGCAGTCTGGGCGCGGGTCTGGGTTTCGCCCCCGTCGTCAGCGTTCAGAAAAGAGACAAAGCCAGTGCCGCGCGTAGCGCCAAACCCAGACCCTGTGATAGTTAGCACCGAGTTGATACCGGCTGCAATAGTAAGCGGCGACAAACCAGACACGACGGGCGCGGTGCCTTTGGCCGCCAACGCCGGGCGGGCACGCTGAGCCTGCGCGGCGGCCAGAACGGGATTGGCGGTTACTTCCAGGGTGGGCTGGCCCGTGGTCAGCTTCAGATCAGCATAAAAGCTCTGGCTTACCAACGGGTACTGCCGAAAGGGCTCCGAGGCCGAAGCCTTTGCTAGATCGTAGCGAATAAAGCCTTGCTCGCTGCCGTAAGCCGCCCAGGCCTGACCCGCCGCGTCAATACCAGCAAACGGAGCCGGATACAAGAACAACACGCCCTGCTCACCCGGAAACAGACGCAGCGTATTTGTCAGCTCCTGCCGGCTCAGGTCCACGGTTCCGCCCTCCGTAATAACGGTTAGCTCGGCGGCGGCAGCCCCTTTAAACACTTTGAAAACGCGTACCCGATGGGCGGTATAAATGCGGCGGCGACTGGCATCCCAGAAGCTGCGGGCGTCGAGCACCTCGCCTTCCACCACCAGTGCTGAGGCCTTCGCCCGGCTATCAGGATCAAGAGGCAGCATCAGGCAATGGCTTTCGGGCGCCACGCTCACGGTTTGCGCAAAAGCCGGGGTAATGACACCAGAAAATACCAGCCCCACGGCCAGCTGAAGAGAAGACAATAATTTCATACCGAAGCAACGAGAACGAAAAGCGCTGACAATAGTGAGTTCCAAGATACGGTTTTCGGGTCGCAACGGTCGTTGCTGCACCGTCCGCATCTAGTCTTTATTTCTGGGGAAGCCTCTACTCTACTGTCGAGTGCCCTTTCTGCTTTGTGCCGGGGCTGAAGGCAAGCTTGGATTCCAAGAATCTTCGGAACAATAACGGCGCGACAAGGCAAAGATTTGCCCCCCAGACCACTTAAAAAATAAAGTTTTAGAAGGTATTGGGAAAGGCAAATACTTGTATACATTTGTAGTGTACTAGTTAAGTAATACACTAAGATCATAACCTGATGGTGCACGTTCACAACATGAGTTTCGGGTATTCCAAAAAATATCTGCTCTTCGAAAATCTTAGCTTATCCTTGTCGCGTGGCCACATTTATGGTCTGCTGGGAAAGAACGGGGCCGGCAAATCGACGCTGCTCAAAAACATGATCGGACTGGCGTTTCCGCAGGCAGGCACTTGTCAGATCAACGGCCAGCCTGCGGCCGAGCGGCTGCCATCGGTGCTCGAAGACCTATATTTTCTGCCCGAAGAAATATATGTACCTGCCTTGACTACCGAACAGTTTGTGAAGCACACCGCCTGCTTTTATCCCCGGTTTCAGGAAGCAGAGCTGCAGCGGTATTTGCAGGAGTTTGAAGTGCCGCGGGGGGCAATTCTGGACCGGCTTTCCTTCGGGCAGCAAAAGAAGTTCATGATTGCCTTTGGCTTGGCCACCAACACGGGCCTGCTCGTGATGGACGAGCCCACCAACGGCCTCGATATTCCTTCCAAGGTGCAGTTTCGCAAGATCATGGCGTCGGCCCTCACGGAGGAGCGCTGCATGATTATTTCCACCCACCAAGTGCGCGACCTCGACAGCCTAATCGACACGGTGGTCGTGCTCCACGACCGCAAGATTCTGCTGAATCAGGTCATTGATGAGGTGGCCGAGCGGCTCACTTTCACTACCCATTCTACCACCGACGGGCTAGACGTGCTGTATGCGGAGAGCTCCGTGCGCGGCCAACAGGTTATCCTGCCCAACACCACCGGCGACTACAGCCGCGTAGACCTGGAACTGCTCTTCAATGCCCTTATCAGCGACAAACCAGCCATTCTTCACCAGTTAAATCAGCCGGTATATGAAAAATCGTTTTAATCTCAGCCGCTTTAGTCGGCTGTTCCGCAAGCACACCGTCGAATACCTGAAGCAATACGCCTTATCGGTTGGCGTGTTGATGGGAATTATGGCGCTGATCATGGGCTTTGTGGCGTACGTTCAAAGCTCGCCCTACAGCGCGGATCAGCAAGGCGTATTTTTTGTGCTGTTCCTGTTGGGCGCAGGCTTTATTTTTACCAGCGGAATATTTTCCCAACTCGGTAATAAAAGCCAGACCATTGCCGCGCTGAGTCTGCCAGCTTCACACCTCGAAAAATATTTGGTGGGGTGGCTGTATTCCTTTCTATCATTCTGCGTGGTATATACCGCCAGCTTTTATCTGGTAGTCGGCATAATTGTAAGCCTCGACGACTGGCAGGGAAATGAAAAGGAGCTACTAAACGTATTTGCAGCCGATCGGGAGCTGTATATGGGCTACGTCTTTTATGCCTTTATCCACGCGGTAGCTATCTGGGGGGCAATTTTCTTCACCAAAACGCATTTTATTAAAACGGCCTTCACCTTTTTCGTGGTAGCCGGAATAATAATAGCGCTCAGCTTTCCAGTCCTGGAAACGCTGCTGCAGCAGGACATAAAGGCGCTGATGCCCTTTGGCGACGTCTCATTCCAGATCAACAAAGAGTATTACACCCTGGAACTGCCGGAGCAGCAGCAAGGACTAGTGGCTCTGGTACCCATTGTGCTGGCTTGCTTATTCTGGGCTACGGCCTACGTGCGAATCAAGGAAAAGCAAATTTAAGCGGGGAGGATAGACTATGGAATTTAGAGAAAATGAAGCCATCTACCTGCAAATTGCCAGCTACGTGAGCGAACATATCATGCTCGGCAAGTGGCCTACCGATTATAAAATACCGTCGGTGCGCGACTTGGCCGGCGAACTACAAGTAAACCCCAACACGGTCATGCGGACGTACGAATTATTGCAAAAACAGGAGGTGGTGTACAATAAGCGCGGCATCGGTTTTTTTGTGGCCGCCGACGCCACTAAAAAAGTAAAGCAGCATCGCAAAGAGCGTTTTTTGCAACAGGATTTACCCGATTTTTTCCGCAACGTTTTTCTGCTGGATATAAGTCTCGATGAATTACAGCGCCGCTACGAGCAGTTCAAGAGCGAGCATTACGCACCCACTCAAAACTAACCCATGAAAACCAGCAATAAATTACTCCTGACGGCTTTGCTATTTCTGCTTGCCTCGTTGGCAGCCTATAATATGGCGCTAAAAACGGAGTACCGCAAAGGCACTTATAAAGATCCTTACAAGGACTTTACGGCCTTAAATCTGCGGGATTTCAATGAACTGGAAATAAATCCGGCTAGCATTCTGAACGTGAAAGTGACGGCCGGCCCGTACGGCGTGTGGGTGCGCAAGGGCACCGACGAATACATAAAAGTAAAGCAGACCGGGCCGCGCCTGCGCCTCAACGCTGCTTTCGCCGAGGAAAAGGAGTACTCCGGCCGTAGTTACGCCGTCATGATCAGCTGCCCGCAGCTTACTTCTCTGGCTACCAACGCGGTATACTCAGTGAAGGGCAAGCCAACGACCGATAAGACTATCAATCCTTCCCAGTCTTTTGCCGTCACGGTATCGGGTTTTGCCCAGGACAGCCTGCTAGTGCGCCAAGACAACGCCAGCACCGTGAAGCTCACGGATAACAGGCTAGGCTTGCTACGGGCCATAACCGGTCTGAGTCCGGGCAGTGGCTCTTCCCTTCAGGTGCTGCCCAGCAACCGCATTATCGCGGCCAACCTGGATATTCGCAATAAAAGCCAGCTGATCCTGGAGGGCGCTACTATTCCCCAGCTCTACTACCAGTTTGCTGACAGCGCCACCGCTACTATCTCGGGCGCCGCCTTGAGCACGCTGAGGCGGTAGTGTTGTTTTATCCTCGTAGCTCGTTCAATGGTTGGCCTCACCCCCCGGCTCCCTCAAAACAAACTTCCCTGCACCGGCTGCACTATAATCTTCGGGGGAGCAATTTCGAGTCCCGTAAGCGTGCGCAGCTTTTCCAGAAAGTACTGCGTCCAGATAGGCGAGTGCATGATATCCTTCTGGTGAATGAAGATGTAAGCGGTGTGCAGGCCGGCGCTTAGCCAGCCAGCGAGGCGCTCGGCCCAGGCGTCGGCGCGGCGGTAGTCGCTGTTGCCGAGGCCATGGCCGTTGAAGCGAATAAAGGCAATCGGAGTAGTCAGGCGCTGATGGAGTACGTCGCGGCGGCCAGCCACGTCGGTTATTACCAGCGTCTTATTCAGCGCTTCCAACAAGGCAAATACGGTGTCCCGCAGGCCTGCATCAGCAAACCAGCGCGGGTGGCGTAGCTCCACGGCCAAGGGCACGTAGGCCGGAAAGTCGAGTAGGTAGCGCTCCAGGCGGCGCAGATGCTCGGGGCCAAACGTGGGGGGCAATTGTAGGAAAGCCAGCCCCAAATGTTCTTCGAGCCCACTGATGGCCCGGCAAAACGAGGTTGTTAGCTCGTCGGCGTTATACAGTTCCCGCTCGTGGGTGATGCTTTGGGGCATCTTGGGGCAAAACTTAAAGCCTGCTGGCACAGCATCATGCCACTTGCGCACGGTGGGCGCATCGGGAATGCGGTAGTGCGTGGTATTCAGCTCAATGCTGTTGAACTGCCGGGCGTAGTGGTGCAGGTAGTCGGCGTCCTTGATACCCGCCGGGAAATAAGAGCCCAGCCAAGCCTTATTAGTCCAGATAGGACAGCCTACATAAATGGCGGGCTGAGGCGGTGCCATAGCTTGGGCGCGAGCCAGCAGATTGGCCGTTTCGGGGTGGTCGGGAGGAAGCGTGAAATCCACGCCGCGCAGGTCGGAAAGACGGCCAAAATCCATGAGGCAAAGTACGGCAAAACTGCCCGCGTGAAAAGGGTTATTCCAGTAACAAATTCCAGCGACTTTTGCAACCCCCTTGGCAAGTCGTTCTGCGCCGAATGACAAAATTTTGTACTCGGCGGATAATCTCATTCTTTCCAGCCTCCAGAGGCCTTCTTTTAATAATACAAAGGCTGTCTTAACGAAACACAAATGGCAGTTTTGCCCGACTAAGTACAATTATTTTTGTACAAGTTTTATTCAAAAAATATAATTTATTATACTTGATAATAGCTTCCGCTCGTGGGTATCCTCTACCCCTAAAAAGTGACGCTCTAGTTTTGGCTGTTTACCAATTGTCTAAAAGTGTGATTCGATTCCTCCGCTTACCTCTTGCCGGTTGGCTGTTTGCTCTGCTCCTGACCTTGCCTCTAGCCTTCCCTCAAACTGCCCAAGCCACCCGGCTCCGCGACGACGATAAGGCTACCACAGCAACCACCCGCAACAAAGCTGTCGTGTTGCGCGGCCGGGCCTCGTGGTACGGCATTCAGCACCAAGGCCTTCGTACCAGCAGCGGCGAACGGTTTGACCGCAACAAGTATACCGCCGCCCACAAGACGCTTCCCTTCAATACCCGCCTGCGCGTAACCAACCCCCAAAACGGCAAATCGGTAGTCGTACGCGTCACTGACCGCGGCCCCTTCCGCCACCAGCGTATTCTCGACTTAGCCGAAATAGCCGCCCGCCCCCTGGGCATTGTACAGCAAGGTGCCATATCAGTTGTGGCCGAAATAGTGCCCGAGACGACGCCCCTGGGTCCCACGGACTCCCCGAAGACTTAGCCGAGATTCTCAACGACACCATCGACCCGGAAATACCCGTGGTGGCTACCACCGAAACTTCCGTGCCCGCTACGCTTCCCGCTTCCACGCCGGCATTTGTAGTACAAACCGGCACCTTTGGCAGCGCCCTGAACGCTCAGAATCAGCTTACTAAGATTCAGGCTATCAACAGCAAGCTTGCCGTAACAATTACGCCCGAAACGGTGAATGGCAAGGCTCTCAACCGCGTGGTAGTCGGGCAGTTTGAGAACTGGAAAGCGGCCGAGGCCGTGCGCCGACAGTTGCAGCAGCGCGGCATTACGGGCCTGGTTCGCCAGATTCAGGTGCCGATAGAGCCCACCGCGCATGCCGTAGCCGCCGGCCGGTAAGGTAGGAGCGTCATGTTGCGCTCTGCATGACGGCCTAATAGCTCAACGATAATTTTGAAGAAGCCCGAACTGTCTGCTTTTGCAGCCGGTTCGGGCTTCTTTGTGTTGGCTGGGGGGCAAATCTCTGGCTCATAACTTCTCCTGGAGTAAGGAGCTGTTGTTATATGGGTGCATCAGCATAACTTAACGGCCACTGCCTACTCGCTGGGGGCTTTTTTCACCTGATTTCTACCGTTCCTTATGGCTTGGATAAAAGCCTTGTTGGCTCTGCTCATCAGCGTTACGCTTACCTGGGTACTTAACAGCAAGCAGGGTGATTTGCCGCCTTTTGGCAAATTTTTGAGCCCGTTCGTGGGCTTTTGGCAGAATGCCGAAGTTGCCGCCGACCGCTCGGCTCAGCAGGAGTTGACTTTATCCGGCCTACAAGCACCCGTGCAAGTACGCTTCGACGACCGACGCGTGCCTCACGTGTTTGCCCAAAACGACCACGACCTGTACTTCGCGCAGGGCTACCTCACGGCCCGCGACCGGCTCTGGCAGATGGAGTTTCAGACCCACGTAGCGGCCGGGCGCATTTCGGAGATTGTGGGTGAGAAAGCCTTGGAGTACGACCGGTTTCAGCGGCGCATGGGCTTGCCGTTTGGGGCCCAGAAGTCTTTGGAGGTAATGATGGCCGACCCGGTTACGCGCACGGTGCTGGAGGCGTATTCGGCGGGTGTCAATGCCTATATCAATAGCTTGTCGGCCAAAGAGCTGCCCTTCGAATACAAGCTATTGGACTACAAACCTGAGCCCTGGCAGCCGCTGAAGTGCGCCTTGCTGCTTAAGCTCATGGCCTGGGACCTGAGCGGCCGCTCCGACGATTTGCGCCTTTCCAACGCCTTGAATAAGTACGGGCCGGCCATCGTCAACGACCTTTTTCCCAGCTACCCAACTCGCGAAGACCCTATCGTACCGGTAGGCACGCCCCAGGATTTTACGCCGGTCACGGTACCGGCTACGCCGCCCACCTTTGCGGCCGCCATGTCGGACAAGGTGCCGGCGCGGGAACCAGACGCCGATTTGGGGTCCAACAACTTCGCGGTAAGTGGAGCAAAGTCAGCCACGGGCTTCCCTATATTGGCCAATGATCCGCACTTGCAGCTGAACCTGCCCAGCATCTGGTACCAGATTCAGCTGGTAGCGCCAGGCGTGAATGTGTACGGCGTTACTATTCCGGGCTCCCCTTTAGTGGTTATTGGCTTTAATCAGCAAGTAGCCTGGGGGGTGACTAATGTAGGAGGCGACGTGCTGGACTGGTATCAGCTCAAATTTAAAGACGCCACGAAACGTGAGTACTGGCACGACGGCCGCTGGAAACCCGTGCGCCGCGTAGTAGAGCGCATCAAAGCACGCGGCCTCCCCGACCGCCTCGACACAGTGCTCTACACCCACCACGGACCTGTTGTATACGACCAAGACGAGAAGGTTTTCAATAAGCAAACCCCTGTCCGACACGCCCTCCGCTGGACTGCTCACGAAGGTGGCAACGAGGTAAAAGCCCTGTATGACCTGAACCGGGCCCAGAATTATGCCGACTACACAGCGGCCATTCCCTACTTTGCTTCACCGGCCCAGAACTTCATTTTTGCCAGCGCCCAAAACGATATAGCCATTTGGCCCAATGGTAAGTTTCCGCTGAAATGGGCCGATCAGGGCAAGTTCATCCTCGATGGTACTAATCTGGCCCACGACTGGCAAGGCTGGATTCCGTCGGCCCACAACCCCCACGTGCGCAACCCGGCGCGGGGCTTCGTCAGCTCGGCCAACCAGTTTCCGGCCGGCCCCGACTACCCGTATTATCTGGGCTGGTCGTTCGGCACTTGGGAGCGGGGCCATCGCATCAATGAGCGTCTGGCCACCATGCAGGGCGCTACGGCCGACAGCTTGCGCCTGCTGCAGCTCGATAACCTGAATCTGAATGCCCAGCTTATGCTGCCGCGCATGCTTGCTTTGGTGCAGCCGCCGCAGCTTTCCGCCGCCCAGCGCACTACGTACGAGACCATGCAAAGCTGGAATTACTTCTACGATGCTGCCGCCATTGCGCCCAGCGTGTTCGACCTGTGGTACGGCAATTTGGTAAAGCGCCTCTGGGACGATGATTTTGGGGCTGCCGCCACTGGCCTGGAAATGCGCTACCCGCCCCGCGACCGCACCAACAATCTGCTTTTGCTCCAGGATACCAGCCGCTGGATCGACGACCGGCGCACGTCCCAGCGCGAAACGCTGCCCCAGCTCGTGCAGGCGTCCTTCCAGTTTGCCACCGATTCGCTGGAGCGCAAATTTGGCCCCCAGGGCCCAGCCTGGCGCTGGGCCAATCAAAAGAGCACCGATATTCTGCACCTGGCCCAACTCAAAGGCTTTGGTCGCATGGATCTGGAAGTAGGGGGCGGCGCGGCTATCGTAAATGCCATTTCGGAGCGCAACGGGCCTTCCTGGCGCATGGTAGTAGCCCTGGGGCCGCAGGTTCGCGCTTATGGTGTATTTCCTGGGGGGCAAAGTGGCAACCCCGGCTCGACTCACTACGATGACATGATTGAAACCTGGCGCAAGGGCGAGCTGAACGAGCTGATTTTTCTGCAACAGCCAAATGAGCAGCACCCACGGGTAAAGGCGGGCTTGGCCTTACAACCGTGAGTTAAGCAATATAAAAGACCGATAAGTAATTAAAGGCCGTCATGCAGAGCGGAGCGAAGCATCTCGCGTGCTGATGTTGCAAGGGTAATCCAACGAAGCGAGCGAGATGCTTCGCTGTGCTCTGCATGACGGCCTTTTTATGAGGCTTACAGTGTCAGTCATAGCTATCCTTTAATCCTAACGCTCCAGCGACTCGGCAAACTCCCGCAGCAGCGCGGCTACTTCCTGTGGCGCTTCCAGCGGCAGCAGGTGCCCGGCACCACCGATAATTTCCAGGGGTGTATCGGGGGGCAAGTGAGGCAGGGTTTCCAGGCCATGCAGGGAAGGCGACATCACGGCATCGGCGTCGCCGGCGAGTACTACGGCCGGCACCGTGAGCAGCGGCATGTGCGCCAGAATATTCTCGCGGCTACCATGCAGCAGCCAGGCTTCCCAGGCGGCCCGAGTCGTCCGAAGATTATCCTCGATTACCTGCGCTTGCACAGCCTCCGGCAGCGGCCGAGCCGTAATGTGAGCCAGCGTGCGGACCGCCGCCTCGGGGTTGCCGTAGGCATGCAAGGACGCGGTGCGCTCCTCATCTGTCATGGGCTCCGGGGCAGGCGGCGAGGGCGAAAGCAAGGCGATGCCGCGCAAGCCAGCGGGCTGCCGAGCAGCCAGGGCCAGGGCAATTTTGCCCCCCATGCTATGCCCGACCAGTATATAGTTGCTCAGTTTCTGCCCAATGACATAGTCGCTCACAAAATCGGCGTAAGCATCTACTGAATAGCCTCCTGCCGGGCCTTGGGCCGCACCAAAACCGCCCAGGTCAGGCGTGAGGCAAGTGTACTCAGGCGCTAGTTCGGCTGCTACGGCGGCCCATTCGCGCCCCGAGCCGGCCCAATAGTGCAGGCAAACAAAAGTGAGCTTAGAGACTGATGGGGAAGCAAGCAAAGACATAGGCGGCGCTGAAAAATATATACAGCCTGCTTACGCAAACGCCCCATGCAGCGGCCAAAATGCCCCCCAGGCCGCCATGAAATAACCTCCTCGGCCGTTTATTATCCGGCTACCGCTACTGCTTCGGCGGCTACTTCCGAGCAGTTAGCCTCGGCTGCTCCTAGCTTCTCCCGGTGCAAATCGCCCCACGCACGCAGGGAGCGAAGCACGGGGCAAAGCGTCTGGCCGTGGGTGGTGAGGCGGTATTCCACTTTGGGCGGCACCTGGGCATACACCCGCCGATCGATGAGGCCGGCTTCCTCCAGCTCCCGCAGCTGCTGGGCCAGCATCTTTTGGGTCACCTTCGGGATGAGCCGTTTCAATTCTCCAAAGCGCAGGGTTTCGTGCTGCGAGAGATGAGAGAGGATAAATACTTTCCATTTGCCCCCTAACACATCCAGGGCGGCCGTAATGGGACAGACAGGAGGCAATTTTACGGTAGACATCATTTTTAAGTTATTGATTATCAGCATCAGTTTCAAATAGGTACCTGCATTACTTTTGGGTATCTACTTGACAAATGTATCCTATTGCGGGCACCTTTGCAACGCTCCCCGCCACTCCGGCGCCGAGGTAAAACTCCTCAATAGCATGAAAAAGTTAGCAGGCAAAATAGCCCTCGTAACGGGCGGCAACAGTGGCATCGGACTGGCTACGGCCCAATTATTTGCCCAGGAAGGCGCTGCCGTCATCATCACCGGCCGCGACCAGCAAACGCTCGACGAAGCCGCCGCCCTTATCGGCGATAACACTGTAGCCGTACGCGCCGACGTGGCCCGCCTCTCCGACCTCGACCAGCTCTACGCTCAGGTAAAGGAGCAGTTTGGCGGCCTCGATATTCTTTTCGTAAACGCTGGCGTTTTTAAGGGCGGCTCCCTCCAAGACAGCACCGAAGCCCTATTCGACGAGACCTTCGATATCAATGTGAAGGGCGCCTTCTTCACCATTCAAAAAGCCGAGCCGCTGTTGCGCGATGGGGCCGCGGTAGTCATCAACGCCTCCGCCGTGATTCATGCCGGGATGCCAGGCGCTTCCTTATACGCTGCCTCGAAAGCGGCCGTGCGCCAATTGGCCCGCAACCTGAGCAACGAGCTGGCTCCGCGCAACATCCGCGTGAACGTGGTTAGTCCTGGCTATACGCGCACGCCTATTATCGGGCGTGCCGGCTACGATGCTGAGCAGGTAGAGGGCTTCTTCGGGCACGTATCGGGCGAGGTGCCGTTGCGGCGCCCCGGCCAAGCCGATGAAATTGCTAAAGCCGTGCTTTTCCTCGCCTCCGACGACGCGAGCTACGTGGTGGGCGAAGAGCTGCTGGTAGACGGCGGCTACGGCACCATCGGGGCGGCGGGTGTGGCGCGCGGGTAACCTTCGCGGGCAGCAGTCTGTTCTTCGACTTTAAAAGCAGCCAGCTTTCTCGCCGTGTTTCGCGGGGTTAGCGCAGGGTTACGCAGTGTTCAATCGTCAGCACACTGCGTAACCCTGCGCTAACCCCGCGAAACACGGCGAGAAATATCGCTCTTATCATTTTAAACTTTTTCTACCTCAATCACTACCGAAATCCTTATGCCACAGTCAGTCAAACAGCTTTTTACGCCCTTCCAAATGGGCGCTCTTTCTTTACCCAACCGCCTCGTAATGGCACCGATGACGCGGAGCCGCGCCGATAATGAGGGCAACGTGCCCACCGACTCTACGGTGGAATATTACCGCCAGCGCGCTTCTGCCGGCCTCATTATTACCGAAGGCTCCCAGGTGTCGCAGCAGGGCGTGGGCTATGTCAACACGCCTGGTATTTACTCGGAGACCCAGATAGCAGGCTGGAAAAAGTAACCGACGCGGTGCATGCCGAAGGCGGACGTATTTTTATTCAGCTCTGGCACGTGGGCCGCATTTCGCACCCATTTTTCCACAACGGTGAACTGCCCGTGGCGCCTTCCAGCGTAAAGCCCACCGACGTAATGGCTTACACGGCCAATGGCATGGAGGAAATTCCGGCCCCGCGAGCCTTGGAGCTGAGCGAGATTTCGGGTATCGTAAATGACTTCCGGAAAGCCGCTCGAAACGCGAAAGACGCCGGTTTCGACGGCGTTGAGCTGCACGGCGCCAACGGCTACCTGCTCGACCAGTTCATCCAGGACGGCTCCAACCAGCGCACCGACGAGTACGGCGGCAGCGTAGAGAACCGCACCCGCTTCGTGCTGGAAGTAGTGCAGGCCGCCGCCGACGTGTTCGGTGCCGACCGCGTGGGTATTCGTTTGGCGCCTACCGGCAACGTGGGGGGCATTTCCGACTCCGACCGGCTGGGTACTTTCAGCTACGTGGCCGAGCAGCTTAACAAATTTGGCCTGGCGTACCTGCACGTTATTGAGGCCTTGCCAGGGCATATGATGGCCGCTAAGCAAGGTCAGGAGCCGGTAGGCCCGCACTTGCGCAAGATTTTCGACGGTCCGTTTATTCTGAATGGCGGCTACACCCAGGAGACGGCCGAAGAGGCGCTGGCTAACAACGAAGCCGACCTGATTGCTTTCGGGGTTCCCTATCTAGCCAACCCCGACCTGGCAGAGCGCTTCGAGCAGGGCGCCGCCCTCAACATGCCCGACCAAGCCACGTTCTACAGCGGCGGCGACAAAGGCTACATCGACTATCCATCGTTGGAGGAAATGGAAGCTACGGAGCCCTCGCCCAAGCAGGACATTGTGAATTACTAGCCTTTCCGGCTGCCCAAGCAAAAGCCCCGCTTCGGAGTTATCCGAGGCGGGGCTTTTGCTGTGTGGAGACGCGACATTTCGCCTCTCCCCGTCTGTCTCAGTTCGGCGTTCACCGTTCACCGGGGAAGAAAGCGAGAAGAGTTACGCCTCTACAGCTTGAATAAAAAGTGCTGACCACCCCAGCCCAAATTTTGCGTAGACAGTAAGATCATCACTATCATTTCGCCCTGCTATGCCTGCCAAGAAAGCTTCCACCTCCGCCAAAACGCCCCCCACCAAAGCTGCCCCCACGCCCATTGAGCATCCCACGGCCAAGGACATGAAAAAGCACGCCCAGAAGCTGCCGTACCCAGCCAAGCAGGCCGACATGAACCTGCAGCCCGGCATGAGCTTCGCCACGTACCGCGCAGCCGATAAGCTGGGGGGCAAAATTGCCCTTATCACCGGTGCTGACTCGGGCATAGGGCGAGCCGTAGCCGTGGCTTTTGCCATGGAAGGGGCCGACGTAGCCGTGCTCTACAACGAAAACGACGCGGACGCTCAGGAAACCCAGCGCCTGGTAGAAGCCCAGCAGCGCAAGTGCCTGCTGCTCCGCCTCGATGTGCGCGACCCAGACCAGTGCCGCCAAGCCGTGCGCCGCACCCGCGCCGAGCTGGGTGGTTTGAATATTCTAGTGAATAACGCGGCCTACCAAATGGCCCAGGAAAAGTTCGAGGACATCAGCGAGGAGCAGATTCGCCGCACCTTCGACACCAATATTCTCGGCTATATCTGGATGGCGCAGGCCGCCTTGCCGCACCTGGAAAGTGGTGACTGCATTATCAATACCGGCAGCATCGTGGGCCTCACCGGCAACCCGCTACTCATTGATTATACCGCCACCAAATCGGCTATTCACGCTTTCACCAAATCATTGGCCACGCACCTGGGCGAGCGGAATATTCGGGTAAACTGCGTGGTGCCCGGCCCGGTCTGGACGCCCAATATCCCAGCCACTATGCCCCTGGAGGAAGTCGAGAAGTTTGGCTACGAAGTAGCGCTTCAGCGCCCCGGCCAGCCCGAGGAGCTGGCGCCCGCCTATGTGCTGCTGGCTTCGCAGGACGGCTCTTTCATGACGGGCAGCCTCGTGCACGTGACGGGAGGCAAATTATCCAGCGACCAATAACAGCAAACTCCCGCTTGGGCAATTGTTGTTAGTAGTGCGAACTTTCAGTTCGCGTATCGTTGCTGACGGTGCATGATGTTATTTAAAAAGCCCTTAGCGCATCGTTCTGCGATACGCGAACTGAAAGTTCGCGCTACCAACAACGATTCCCCAAGCTCCAGCTTAGGGTTACATTTCCGGCAACTATAACCCCAGCTCATCAGTAAGCAAAAAAGCAGGCGCTGACGCAATACGAGGGTGCGGCGGGAAGTTTTGGCTTCCAGGCAGTTTACTACCTGTAGCTTCCCTTATCAGTTGCTTTGCCCATGACTTCTCCCCACTATCCGGACGGTACCGTGCGTGCTCTGCTCGACACTGAACTTGTAACCGAGGCTACCCGCGCCGCCCTTCTGGCTCGCCTTAATGCGCCCCCTTACGAGCCCCGGTTTCTGGAGGCTGCTACCTATGATTTGCTGCGCGCTGTGGCCGATTGTCTTTTCCCCCAGCCCGACCGCCCTGAGCCCATCGAGCTGGCTCCCGGCGTCGACCAACGCCTCGCCGAAGGCCGCAGCGACGGCTGGCGCTACGATACCATGCCCCCCGACCGCGAAGCCTATCGGCTAGGTCTGGGGGCATTAGTCAAAGCGCCCACGCTTTATTCCAGCAGGATTTTCGGGCCCTCACCCCCGACGACCGGGCTAGAGTACTCCAGCTAGTACAGGAAGGAAAAGCTCCCGGTGAAGCGTGGGAAATAGTGCCTGCGGTTCGGTTTTTTGAAGAAATGCTGGCCGAGCTTACCGAGCTCTACTACGCCCATCCCCTGGCTCAGGAGGAAATCGGCTACGTAGGCATGGCCGACGCGCTCGGCTGGACGCGGCTGGGTTTGAATGAGTTGGAGCCCCGCGAGCCAGAACCAGGTGAATGAGTGAATAGGTGAATGAGTGGATGCTTATCACTCTATCGCCTACCCACTTATTCACCTATTTACTCATTCACCCATTGTCCTCATGCCCGACGAAGAAATCATAGAAGAAGGAGTATTGAATCCGCTGAAGCCTACGGTGCAGGACCCTCTGCTCCAGCAGATTCTGCAGGAATCGGCTCTCGAACCCGAGCCGCAGCCCGCCGAAATTCCTCTACCCACCGATGAGGTTGATTGCCTGGTTATCGGGACAGGGGCTGGCGGAGCGCCGCTTTTAGCGCGCCTAGCTATGGCCGGCCTGAAGGTGGTAGCCCTGGAAGCCGGCCCCTGGCACGACCCCAAAACCGACTTCGCCACCGACGAAAAAGCCCAGGAGTTTCTATTCTGGAACGATGAGCGCCTTTCGGCGGGCCAGGACCCCGTGGCCTTCGGCAAAAACAATTCCGGTACCGGCGTGGGCGGCTCCACCCTGCACTATACCGCCTATACGCCCCGCCCCCACCCCGACGACCTCCACCTGCACCGCGACTTCGGCGTGGGTGTCGATTGGCCGTTTGGCTACGAGGAGTTGGAGCCCTACTACGAGGAGCTGGAACATTTTTTGGGCATTTCGGGCCCAACGCCTTACCCCTGGGGACCCCAGCGGCGCCGCGGCTACCCACTGGCACCGCTCCCACTCAACGGCGCCGCCCAGCTCATGGAGCGGGCGTGCCGGCAACTCGGCATCCAGACGTCGCCGGCGGCCAATGCGGCCCTGTCGGCGCGCTACTACCAAGAAGGCGTGGGCTGGCGCGAGGCTTGCACCAACCGGGGGTTCTGCCAAGCAGGTTGCAGCACCGGCGCCAAAGCCAGCATGGACGTCACTTTTCTACCTCTGGCCGTAGCCCACGGCGCCGAAATCCGCCCCGATTGCTTCGTAACCGAAATTGAGCGCAACGAGCAAGGTCGCGTAACGGGCGTGGTATACGAGCACAACGGTATTACGCAGCGCCAGCGCTGCCGCCACTTATTCATCTGCGCCGGCGCCGTTGAAACGCCGCGTTTGCTACTACTGAATGAGTTGGCGCTGAGCAGCGGCCACGTCGGGCGCAACTTTATGGCTCACCCTGGCGTGCAGGTGTGGGGCACCTTCCCAGAGGATATTCGCCCCTACAAAGGCATTCCTGGGGGGCTTATTTCAGAGGATACCCACCGCCCACCAGATGCCGATTTTGCCGGCGGTTATCTATTGCAAAGCATTGGCATGATGCCCGTTACCTTTGCCGGACAGGTAGTACGGGAGCGGAAGTTCTGGGGGCAAAATTGCGCGACTACATGCGCAATTACAATCACATCGCCGGCATCAATATCCTGGGCGACTGCCTGCCTCACGAAGAAAATTTCCTGGAGCTAGCCGAGGAAAAGGACGCTCGCGGCTTGCCCAAGCCGCGCCTGCACTTCACTTACCACGACAACGAAATAAAGATGAACCGCCACGCCGAGCAGCTTATGCGCCGCATTTGGAAAACCGCCGGCGCCACCGATATCTGGGCGTTTCCGCGTTCGGCTCACGTCATCGGCACCGCCCGCATGGGTCTCTCCGGCGACGATGCTGTGGTAAACGCCGAGGGCCGCGCCTTCGATGTCCCGAACCTGTACATCTGCGACAACTCTGTGTTTCCCAGCGCCTTAAGCGTCAACCCGGCCCTTACCATCATGGCACTGAGCCTGCGCACGGCGGATAAATTTTTGGAAAGCCAAAGGAAACGAGACAGTTGAACATCAAACTCCCCTCCTCAGATGAGGAGGGGATGTCGAAGCGCAGCTGAGACGGGGGTGGTTGCGGTCGTTGTTTAGGGGTTTAATTGCACGTCATGCTGAGCTTGTCGAAGCATCTCGCGTGTTTAGCAGGATTAGTAATCAGACGTCAGCACGCGAGATGCTTCGACAATCTCAGCATGACCGTCTTGAGTTTTCAATTAAACAACATCAGCAACTAAACAACGCCCTTAACCACCCCAGCCGTGCCTGCGGCTCGGCATCCCCTCCTCAAATGAGGAGGGGAGTTTTCGTGCTTATTTCAGCAACTCATCATGGCGAAAGGCTTTTTAACCCACATCATAGACAAGTTCGGCAGCGGCGGCTACGAGGGCGACCAGTACGGCGGGGCCAGCGGCCACGACGGCAGCGGCTTGCCTACAGGCGCTTCCGGCAACTTCATGTTTGCCACCGGTATTGAGTGCTCCTACCCCACTATTGACAATGGCCGCACCCGCCGCGACTTGCTGGCCGAGTGTGGGCACTATGAGCATTGGCAGAAAGACTTGCAGCTTGTCAAAGACTTAGGACTGAAAGTGCTACGCTACGGCTTGCCGTACTACAGCATGCACAAAGGACCAGGCCGCTACGACTGGGAGTTTGCCGACTTGGTGATGGCCGAGATGCAGCGCCTGGAAATCACGCCCATCCTGGATTTGCTGCACTTCGGCGTGCCCGACTGGCTGGGCAACTTCCAGAATCCCGAGCTGCCCGTGCACTTTGCGGCCTTTGCCGGGGCGGTGGCCAAGCGCTACCCCTGGGTGCGCTACTACACGCCTATCAACGAAATCTTCGTCACGGCCCGCATGAGCGCCAAAGACGGGGCGTGGAATGAGCAGCTGCGTACTGATAAAGGCTTCGTGACGGCCATGAAGCACTTGGTGGCGGCCAGCATTATGGCCAACCAAAAAATAGCCGAACAGCGCCCCGATTGCATCATTGTGCAGAGCGAATCGGCGGAGTACATCCACGAGTTGCGGGCTAGTCCGTGCGCCGAAATCAAGCTCGATAATAAGCTGCGTTTTCTGGCTCTGGACCTCCTCTACGCCCACCATCCCGACGCCGACGTGCTCACGTATCTGCTCGATAACGGCCTGACACGCAAGGAGTACGACTGGTTTATGGCTGGCGAGCCGCCCGGCTACCAGATTATGGGCAACGACTACTACGGCCGCAACGAAAAGATTATTCTGCCCAGCGGCGAAATCTGTACCAGCGTGGATGTGCTGGGTTGGTACAACATCACCCTGGAGTATTACCGGCGCTACCGCAAGCCCGTGATGCACACCGAAACCAACGTATTCGACGCCAAAGAAGCGCCTACCTGGCTCTGGAAACAGTGGGTCAATATCCTGCGAATGCGCCAGGAAGGCGTGCCGGTGCTGGGCTTCACCTGGTATTCCCTCATCGACCAGGTAGACTGGGACATCGGCCTGACGCGCAAAGTAGGCACCGTAAACGCCTGTGGCCTCTACGACCTCGACCGCAATCCGCGCCCAGTGGAGGCGGCATACCGACAGTTGCTGCAGGAGTACGGCCAAATCACGATTGTGCCGCATGGTGAGCTATTTGTTGTCACCAAGCAGCCCGCCACGCTGAAGGTAGAGGTATAGCTTCTACATATAGCCGTCATGCAGAGCAGAGCGAAGCATCTCGCGTGCTGATGTTGCATTGTTACTTCAACTAAACACGCGAGATGCTTCGCGTTGCTCTGCATGACGGCCATATGTACCTGTGTAGTATCCCTTAAAGCCATTATCCATCATCTGTAAGCAAGTAAATAGCGGCTTCTGGAAAGCAACGGTTCAACTAAGAATGGCATCTTTTATATAAATGCTTAGCTTTTCTTAATATAGCACATCCAAAATCCTTCCACCCTCCAGCTTCCACTATTTATGCTTTCAACACGACGCTTACTTCCTGGTCTGCTATTGGGTCTGGGGGGCTTTTTTGCCCTGAATTCCTGTAGCCAGAAAACCACCTCGGGCGTGGCCGGCGACCAAAAAGCCCCCCAGGCTACGCCGATAGCCAAAGTAGCTACCTACCAGGTGCCAGTGGAGTATTTCACCCTCGACAACGGCCTGAAGGTGGTGCTCTCGCCCGACAAAACGGCCCCCGTTGCCACCATTGCGGCGTATTACAATATTGGCTTCCGCATCGAGCCCCGCAACCGCACTGGGTTTGCGCACTTGTTTGAGCACATGATGTTTCAGGGCTCCCAAAATCTGGGCAAGATGGAGTTCATTCAGGTAGTGCAGAAAAATGGCGGTGTTTTGAACGGCTCCACCCGCTTCGATTTCACCAACTACTTTGAAATCGTGCCCGCCCACAAGCTCGAAACTATGCTGTGGGCCGAAGCCGACCGCATGCGGGGCCTCAACATCACCCAGGAAAACCTGACCAATCAGCAGGGCGTGGTGAAGAACGAGGTAAAGGTAAACGTGCTCAATCAGCCCTACGGCGGCTTTCCGTGGCTGGATATGCCCCAGTACGCCAACAAAAACTGGCACAACGCTCACAACTTCTACGGCGACCTGAAAGACCTCGATGCGGCCAACCTGGAGGACGTTCAATCTTTCTTTAAGACCTTCTACGCCCCCAACAACGCGGCCCTCGTCGTAGTCGGCGACTTCAACCCCGCTGAGGCCAAAACCTGGATTAAGAAGTATTTCGATAACATTCCAAAGTCTACGCTGCCCGCCAAAGTAGACCTGACGGAGCCTCGCCAGGACAAGGAGCAGCGCTTCAGCAAAGACGACAAGCTGGCCACCAAGCCTGCCCTGGCATTCGCCTACCATATGCCCGACAAAAACACGCCGGAGTACTACGCCATGGGCCTGCTCGACCAGATTCTATTGCAGGGCAACGACAGCCGCTTGTACCAAGCCTTGGTGCAGGAGCGCGGCTACACGGGCTCGGTGAGCGGCGGTATCAATTCGGGCCTGGGCAACATGTTCAACTACAACGGGCCCATGCTCTGGGATGGCAGCCTGGTATATGATAAGAATGTGTCGGCCGACTCGGTAGTAGCGGTGCTGGACCGCGAGATTCAGAAGCTTGACAAAGAAGGCGTAAGCCAGGAGTTGCTGGACCTGGCCATCGTTAAGATGCGCTCCGACTTGTATGACCAAGTAAGCCAAACCTTCGGCTTCGGGAAGGCTGATTTGCTGGCCACTTTCGCTTTATTTGAAAACGACCCCAAGCGGATAAACCAACTGGAAACCGAGTTTCGGAAAGTGACGCCGGAGCTGATGCAGAAAACGCTGCGCGAGTATCTGCGCCCCACGAACCGGACGATTCTCACGATTAATCCATTGGCGAAAAGCTAGTAACGCGAAGCGGTGCTTCGCTCGTTGTTTAGCAGAACAAGTCTTTGCAAAAAGCCTCCAGCCAGGTCGTTCAACGAGCGAAGCACCGCTTCGTGCTACACCCCAATGATTCTCCAAGCCGAAGCTCGGCCCTACACTCAAAGAATTACCTCATGAAAAATATAGTTATCGGCTTACTAAGCGCCGCGTGCGCCCTCAGCACCCCAGTGTTGGCCCAAAAAGAAACTCCCCCGCTGGCGGCTCGCCCCGCGACTTCACTTTGCCCCCCAAGACGGAATTCACCCTTGATAATGGCCTGCAAACCACGCTAGTGCCCTACGGCGAGATTCCGAAAGTAACGGTAAGCATGATCGTGCAGGCGGGCAACGTGCACGAGGCCGCCAACGAAAATGGCCTGGCCGACATCGTCGGGAATCTTATGCGCGAAGGCACCACAACCCTCTCCGCCAAGCAGATTTCGGAAAAAGCAGCCCGCATGGGTGGCTCGCTCGATGTATCTGTGGGGCCTAACCAAACAGTGATTTCGGGTTCGGTGCTATCCGAGTATGGCCCGGAGCTGGTGCGGCTGATGGCTGACTTGGTGCAAAATCCCGCCTTCCCGCCCTCCGAGATTGAGCGCATCAAGAACGACTTTAAGCGCGAAAGCAACCTCTCGCGCTCCCAGCCCGGCACTCAGGCCCGCACGAAGTTCACTATGGCTCTCTACAAAGGGCACCCCTATGGCCGCGACATTCCCACCGACACCGAAATAAACGCTTATGGCCCGGAGCAGGTACGCGACTTTTACACCAAGCAGTTTGGGGCCCAGCGCACGGCGGTATATGCCGCCGGCAAGTTTGATGAAAAGGCGATGCGCGAGGCGGTTACATCTTCTCTAAGCAACTGGACCAAAGGCCCCGCTCCGCGCATTGAGATTGCCAAGCCCGTCACCAAAACGGACCTGATGGTGCAGGACCGACCCGGCGCACCGCAATCTACGTTGGTTATCGGCCTGCCCGTCGTCGATCCTACGCACCCCGACTTTACGCGTCTGCGCGTGATGAACTCCTTGCTGGGGGGCTCCTTTGGCTCGCGCATCACCAGCAACATTCGCGAGAATAAAGGTTACACCTATTCTCCCTCCAGCGGCGTCAATGCCCGCTACCGCGTGGGTGATTGGTCCGAAGTGGCCGACGTAACGACGGAGCACACCGGCAATTCACTCAAGGAAATTGTCTACGAAGTGGAGCGTCTGCAAAAAGAGGCGCCCACAGCCGAGGAGCTGGAAGGCATCAAGAATTACGAGGCGGGTTTGTTTGTGCTGCGCAACTCCACGCCCGCCGGCATTATCAGCCAGCTCAGCTTCCTCGATCTGCACGGTCTGCCTGACAGCTACCTCACGAACCAAGTGAAAGATATTCACGCCATTACGCCCAAGGAGATACAGGACGCCGCTAAGAAATATGTCCGCGCCGATGAGATGACCATCGTTGTAGTAGGCGATAAAAAGGTGATTGACCCGCAGCTGAAGAAGTTTCAGGCGGAGCGGAAGAAGGCGCTTTAAGCTGAGGAGCAAATGCCCTTGCAGAGGCCTCACTCGCTAGTTCCCTCTATAAGGAAGGGAGCTAGGGAGTGAGGCCTTTGTTATTCGACAGCCACCAACAGATGCTAGACAGCAAGAAAGGAGTCAGTAAATACCAGAACAACAACTTTATTCGTTGCTGAGCTGCAATTACTAAAATAACTCTATATGCCGTTTTTTACTCGTAAGCGCTCTGGCCAAGTAGCCGAACCCTCGAAACCGAAAAGCGCCGCGCGCGGCTGGCTGGACGCCGTGATTTTTGCCGTGGTGGTAGCCTCATTTTTTCGCTGGTCAACAGCGGAGGCCTATTATATTCCTTCCGAAAGCATGGAACAATCCCTGCTGGTCGGAGACTACTTGGTGGTAAGTAAGCTGCACTATGGGCCTATCACACCCCAGACTCCGTTGCAGGTGCCGCTCACGCACCAGACCCTGCCGGTTGGGGACGTCAAGAGCTATTCCGACCTGATTCAACTGCCCACCTACCGCTTCCCGGGCTTCAGTTCCATCCAACGCAACGATGTGGTGGTATTCCATGTGCCGCATGAGCAGCAGCGCCCCGCCGACCTGCGCACCAACCTGATCAAGCGTTGCATCGCCGTGGCGGGTGATACTATCTCTATTCATCAGGGTCAGGTATTTCTTAACGGCCAACCTGGTGCCGTTGCCGGTCAGCCCCAGACAACTTACTTCCTGGAGGTGCCCTCCCCCAACGATGAGGTACGCCAAGCCCTGCACGCCCAAGGCGTAGTGGACTATCGGGAGCCTGACGGCATTCCGGCGGCAGTCACGAATCCAGAAACCGGGAAAACAGGCTTCTTCATCAGCTGCCCGGCATCCATCGCTACGTACTTTCGGCGGCAGCCCTACGTCAAGGCGCTTACTGTAGCTGGGGCCGAGGTACCCGCCGGCTCACTGTTCCCGGATGCGGCCGACTTCCACGTGTCGGCGGCTACGAGTGCGGTGCAGCGCGGCTGGCAACTTGACGATTACGGGCCGCTGCCAGTGCCCAGGAAAGGCCAAACCATCAAGCTGACAAGAGCTAATGCCGCGCTGTACTACAAAATCATCGCGCAGTACGAGCACAACCAGGGCATTACCTGGCAGGATGGTATGATTCAGCAGAACGGACGGCCGCTGACCAGTTATGTTATCAAGCAGAACTACTACTTCATGATGGGCGACAACCGCCACAACTCAGAAGATTCGCGCTTCTGGGGCTTCGTCCCCGAAGACCATGTAGTGGGCAAAGCGGTATTTGTCTGGCTCTCAATTGACCCGTACGCCAACTTGCTGCACAAAATTCGGTGGAGCCGTTTATTTCATCCGATTAGCTAAGGCAGTCTGTCGCCACATACGAAGCCCCCCATTCCTTGTCGAGTGGGGGGCTTTTTTGCTTTTAGCAGAAGCTTTTATCATCTGGTAACCGAGCCGGGCCAGCCGCCGAATATAGATTTCGCTCGGCGGCGACATTTGCTCTGTGGCGGCTGATGCTTTCCCGCTAACAGCCAGTGCTCAACCAAACCAAACTTTTTTCGTCGTCTTGCTGTATCTTTGCTCAGCTACTTATCCAGAAAGACCGAGGGACTGGGCCCTGTGACGTCTTGGCAACCTGAGTAAAACAAGGTGCCAACTCCCATTTTGCCCCCCAGGGCAGAAGAAGATAAGTACGGAGCCCTCATTTCGAGGTCCTCTTTCTGGATAGGCGGCGCTACAAACGCCTTTATTCGCAGGAGACCTTATGCAAACGACCCGCCCCGCCTCCCCCTCTACGACATCCTCCAACAGCGCATTCTGGTGCTCGATGGCGCCATGGGTACCATGATTCAGCGCCATCCGCTGACGGAGGAGGACTTCCGGGGTACGCGCTTCGTTGACCATCCCAAGCCTTTGCGCGGCAACAATGACCTGCTCAGCCTCACCCGCCCCGATATTATCAGCGGCATTCACGCCGAGTATTTCGCGGCCGGCGCCGACATGGTGGAAACCAACACCTTCAGCGGCACCACCATCGCCCAGGCCGATTATGGCCTGGAGCATCTGGCCTACGAGCTGAACTACGAGTCGGCCCGCCTGGCCCGCGAAGTAGCCGACGAGTTTACGGCCCGCGAGCCCCACAAGCCGCGCTTCGTGGCCGGCGCCGTAGGTCCCACCAACCGTACCGCTTCGCTCTCCCCCGACGTGAACCGTCCCGGCTTCCGCGCCGTAACCTTTGATGAGCTGGCCATTGCTTATCTGGAACAAGTGCGCGGCCTGGTGGAAGGTGGCTCGGACACGCTGCTTATTGAAACCATCTTCGACACGCTCAATGCCAAAGCGGCGCTGTATGCCGTGCAGAAGTACTTTGATGAAGGCGGCCGGGTAGTACCCGTCATGATTTCGGGTACCATTACCGATGCGTCGGGCCGCACGCTTTCGGGGCAGACGGTAGAGGCGTTCTGGAACAGTATCAGCCACTTGCCACTGCTGAGCGTGGGCCTGAACTGCGCCCTCGGCGCCGACCAGCTGCACGTGTACGTAAAGGAGCTGAGCCGTATTGCCGATGTGCACGTGTCAGCGTACCCGAACGCGGGTTTGCCCAACGCGTTTGGCGGCTACGACGAGTCGGCCCAGGAATTTGCGGCCGTGGTGGAAAATTACCTAAAAGAAGGCATCGTGACGGTGGCGGGGGGCTGTTGTGGCACCACGCCCCAACACATTGCCGAGCTAGCTAAGCTAGCCGAGAAATACCAGCCGCGCCAGCTGCCGGAAGTGCCCAAAGCTACTCGTTTAGCTGGTTTGGAGCCGTTCGGCATTACTCCTGATAGCCTATTTGTAAACGTGGGCGAACGGTGCAACGTGACCGGCTCGCGCGCTTTTGCCCGCCTCATCCGTACGGGCGCCTATGAGCAGGCCCTGCAAGTGGCCCGCGACCAGGTAGAAGGTGGCGCCCAGGTGCTCGACGTGAACATGGACGAAGGCATGCTCGACTCCGAGCAGGCCATGACGACCTTCCTCAACCTGATAGCCTCCGAGCCCGACATCTCGCGGGTGCCGGTAATGATTGACTCCTCAAAGTGGAGCGTGCTCGAAGCCGGCCTGAAGTGCGTGCAGGGCAAGAGCATCGTGAATTCTATTTCGCTGAAAGAAGGCGAGGAAGTATTCAAGGAGCGCGCCCACACCGTGCGCCAATACGGCGCAGCTATGGTGGTGATGGCCTTTGATGAGAACGGCCAAGCCGATTCTTTCGAGAAGCGCATTGCCATTTGTAAGCGCAGCTACGATATTCTGGTAAATGAGGTAGGCTTCCCGGCCGAGGATATCATCTTCGACCCCAATATCCTGACCGTGGGCACCGGCATGGAGGAGCACCGCAACTACGCGCTGGACTTCATCGAGGCCGTCCGTTGGATTAAGGCCAATCTGCCCGGCGCCCTCACCAGCGGGGGCGTCAGCAACATCAGCTTTTCCTACCGCGGCAACGACGTGGTGCGTGAAGCCATGCACACGTCTTTCCTCTACCACGCCATCCGCGCCGGCCTGGACATGGGCATCGTAAACCCCAGCCAGCTGGGCGTGTACGACGAGATTCCGAAAGATTTGCTGGAGCTGGTAGAAGACGTACTGCTCAACCGCCGCCCCGATTCTACCGAGCGCCTCGTGGACTTTGCCGAAACGGTGAAGCAGAAGGACAAGGTGGAAGTGGTGGCCGACGCCTGGCGCGGCCTGCCCGTGGCCGAGCGCCTACAGCACGCCTTGGTGCGCGGCATCACCGAGTTTATCGACGAAGACACCGAGGAAGTGCGCCAGCAAGTTGGCCGGCCGCTGGAGGTGATTGAGGGCCCGCTGATGGCCGGCATGAACGTGGTGGGTGACTTGTTTGGGGCCGGCAAAATGTTCCTGCCCCAAGTGGTAAAGTCGGCGCGGGTGATGAAGAAAGCGGTGGCTTATCTGGAGCCTTACCTGCTGGCCGACAAGCAAGGCTCGGAGCGGCAGACGGCCGGCAAAATCCTGCTGGCCACGGTAAAAGGCGACGTCCACGACATCGGCAAAAACATCGTGGGCGTGGTGCTGGCCTGCAACAACTTCGACATCGTGGACCTGGGCGTAATGGTGCCGCTGGAGCGCATTCTGGACGAAGCGGCCAAGCAAAACGTGGACGTTATCGGCCTCAGTGGCCTGATTACGCCCAGCCTCGACGAGATGGTGTACGTGGCCCAGGAAATGGAAAAGCGCGGCCTCAAAACGCCGCTGCTGATTGGCGGGGCTACCACCTCGCGCCTGCACGCGGCCGTAAAAGTGGCTCCCAACTACTCCGGCCCCATGGTACACGTGCACGATGCCTCGCGCTCGGTGGGCGTAGCGGCCAGCCTGCTCGGCTCCAGTGGCGACACCTATGCCCAGGCCGTGCGCGATGAGTACACCACCCTGCGCACCGACTACGCGGCTCGCCAGCGGGAAAAGAATTATCTGACCATTGAAGCCGCCCGCGAAAACCAGGCGAAGGCTGACTGGGAAACCGCGCCCATTACCAAACCGACTTTCCTGGGCACCAAAGTGCTCGATAACTACCCGCTGGCCGAACTGGCTGAGTACATCGACTGGACGCCGTTTTTCCACACCTGGGAGCTGAAAGGCCGCTATCCGCGCATTCTGGAGGATGAAAACCTGGGCGAGGCGGCTACCAAGCTGTTTGCCGATGCCCAGGCCATGCTCCGGCAGGTTATCAGCGAAAACCTGCTCACGGCCCGCGCCGTGGTGGGCTTCTGGCCCGCCAACACCGTCGGCTACGACACGATTGAGGTTTATACCGACGACCAGCGCGAGCAGCTGCTAACCGAGTTTTTCACCTTGCGTCAGCAAAGCGAAAAAGCCCCCCAGGTGCCTAATCTGGCCTTTTCCGACTTCGTGGCTCCCAAAGATTCGGGCCGGCAGGACTACATCGGCGGCTTTGCCGTGACGGCGGGCCTGGGCATTGAAAAGCTCATCGAAAAGTTTGAGGCCGACCACGACGACTATTCCAGTATCATGATCAAGGCCCTGGCCGACCGCCTGGCCGAGGCTTTTGCCGAGCGCCTGCACCAGCGCGTGCGGGAGGAGTTCTGGGGTTATTCGGCCAACGAAAAGTTGACGAAGGAAGAGCTGATTCAGGAGAAGTACCGCGGCGTACGGCCCGCCCCCGGCTATCCCGGCTGCCCCGACCACACCGAGAAAATCACCCTGTTTCAACTGCTTGATGCTGACCAGCAAACCGGTATTATCCTCACCGAAAACCTGGCCATGTACCCCGCGTCGTCGGTTAGCGGCCTCTACTACGCGCATCCCGATTCGCGCTACTTTGGCCTCGGCAAAATAGCCCGCGACCAGGTAGAAGACATTGCGCAGCGCAAAAACATGCCGATTGCGGAGCTGGAACGCTGGCTTTCGCCCAACCTCAACTATAACCCCACCAGCGTACCCGTTACCGCGCTGTAAGAACAACAAGCTCCCCTCCTCAGATGAGGAGGGGACGCCGTGCCGAAGGCGCGGCTGGGGTGGTTGCGGTCGTTGTTTGATTGTTTAGTTGTCATCCTTAATCTGACGTGCCGAAGGAAGAACCTTATCACAGCTGAACGAGTCGTTGATGCGCTAGTCGTTCGCATCTCTATAAGGTCCTTCGCCAGCGGACGCTAGGTCAAGGATGACATAACTAACACGAAGCTCCACTTAAACAACTAAACAACGCCCTCAACCACCCCCGTCTCAGCTTCGCTGAAACATTCCCTCCTCATCTGAGGAGGGGAGCTTAACGACCAACTACAACTATTCACCAGCCTGCTGCTGGTGTTCTATATGAAAGTAACCGACCACCTGATCCAAGCCGACGGCAAAACGCTGTTTTCCTTCGAGGTTTTGCCCCCCAGAAAGGGCGAGAACATCCAGAATCTGTTTGGCAATATTGAGCCGCTGATGGAGTTCAAGCCGCCTTTCATTGACGTGACCTACCACCGCGAAGAGTACGTGTACCGCAAACAGCCGAATGGCTTTTTGGAGCGCAAAACCGTGCGTAAGCGGCCCGGTACGGTAGGCATTTGCGCGGCTATCAAAAACCGTTTTGACGTAGATACGGTACCGCATCTGACGTGTGGCGGCTTCTCAAAGGAAGAGACGGAGAATGCGCTGATTGACCTGCACTTTCTGGGCATCGACAACGTGCTGGCTTTGCGAGGCGACCCGATTAAGTCAGAGCCGCACTTTGTGCCCGAGCCCGACGGTCATGCTTATGCCAGCGACCTGATTGAGCAGGTGGCCTGCATGAACAAGGGCAGCTATCTGGATGAGGATCAGGAGGACACGTTTCCTACTAACTTTTGCATCGGCACGGCTGGCTACCCGGAGAAGCACTTCGAGGCACCCAACTACGGCTCCGATATTCGCTTTCTGAAGCAGAAAATGGACCGCGGCGCCGAGTACATCGTCACGCAAATGTTCTTCGACAACGAGCAGTTTTTCAACTTCGAGAAGCGCTGCCGGGCGGCGGGTATTACGGCGCCTATCATTCCGGGCCTGAAGCCGATGACCACCAAAAGCCAGCTAACGATGCTGCCGCGCACGTTTTTCCTCAACATTCCGGAAGAGCTGGCTGAGGCCGTGAGTCAGTGCCGCGACAACGAGGATGCGCGCCGCATTGGCATTGAGTGGTGCATCAACCAAAGCCGCGAGCTGATGGCCCACGGCGTGCCCTGTCTGCACTACTATTCCATGGGCAAGTCGGAGTCGATTCGGCGCGTGGCCAAGGAGCTGTTTTAGACAGTTATCAGTTAACATTTACCATTTAACAGGCAGCCAGCAGTCAGTTAACATTTATCAATCAACATTTAACCCCTTTACCTGACATCAACGCGCGGCTCGGTTTTGCAGTAAACTGATAGGTCAGCTCTTTTCACAACAGGTTAAGTGGCGCCATCTGAGGGCGGCCAGAACTGTTAAATGTTAATTGATAAATGTCAACTGAACTAGACGATCTGTTTGCCCGGTTGCAAGAGGCGGAAGCGCCAGCAGAGATTGAGGCGTTGCAGAGCGGCATCTGGCAAATCTGGCTTACTACCAGCGACCACGCGCTGGACAAGCACTTGGAGGCCGGCATGCGGGCCTGTCGGCCGGCGACTATACCCGTGCCATTGCCGACTTCACCTACTTGATTGACACCCAGCCGGATTTTGCCGAAGGCTGGAACAAGCGCGCCACTGCCTATTACATGCGGGGCGAGTACCGCGCTTCCCTGCTCGATATTACCGAAACCCTACGCCGCGAGCCGCGCCACTTTGGGGCCCTATCGGGCTGGGCTGCTATACTACGCATGCTGGGCGAAGACCGCAGTGCCCTGCGCGTGCTGCGAAGGTTGGCTAAAATCTGTCCGCACTTTCCTGGTTTGCAGGGTCAGCTACGCGACCTGCGCGACCGCACCGACGAGGAATAACCAAACGCTGGAAAGCGCTGGCTGGGGGGCTTTTTGGGGCCAAATCTCAGCACTATTATCTATAGAAGCTTCCGACAAATCAGGCCGCGCCGCGCTAGTTAGCGGACGTGGCCCGGTCTGATTAGTCGGAAGCTTCTCTTTTGCCCTTATACGAGGCTTTTTGCCAGCTTCAGATTCTGAGTGAGGCCTTAGCTTTATCCATAAATAGTGGTGCTTGCTCTATAAATCGGTTTTTTATAATATCTACGCGTATTAGAATATTTTCTATACAGCCACTACAAAATGGTTTACTTTTTGAAGTTAACACTCCACTTATTCAACTGATTTATGGAAAAAAAGCAGTTTATTACTGCGTCGGGCTAAAATCAGGTCATCCTTATATTTATGACTTTATCCATAAATTATTTAATCAAGCTAGTATTCAGTTTTGTATTTTCTCTTCTCTGCCCTTCTTATACTACCCTGTATTTTTTAGCGTCTTTATGAAACGACTTCTACTTCTAGCAGTGCTGTTTGCCTTGTATTGCGCGCCCGTGCAGGCCCAACGTCTTCGTAAAACGGAGTGGGAAAGCGGGATGCAGGAAAAAGGCGAAAAAGTGGGCGTGTGGGAGTACTATGGCTATACCCGCGAAAGACGACAGGTGGTGATACAGCGCTACGACCACTCCGCCAAGCAGCTAGTGTACTTTCGGCCCGTCGAAGATGTGGCCTACGAGATGGCCCAGGGTACTACCTGGGTGCGCGCCCACGTAGATCAGCCTCCTATTTTTATTGGCGGTGATGCAGCCTTGGCTACGTACACCACCAAAGTTAGCTACCCCGAAAAGGCCCGCACTCAGAATATTCAGGGGCGAGTGGTGGTTTCTATGACTATAGATACGCTGGGTAGGGCCTCTGACTACAAAGTGGTACAAAGCATTGGGGGTGGCTGCGATGAAGAGGCCCTGCGCGTGAGCCGAACCATTCCGGCCCAGTGGATAGCAGCACGCAAGAATGGGCATGCAGTCGTAGTGCGGCACGAGCAGCCATTCACGTTTAAGCTTAAGCAGTAGAGGTAACCTGGTACTGCCATGTTGATGGTTGAGACTATTTGCGAGCAAGCGGATATCTAACTCGGCGGCTGGCGCGTACAAATACCTATGAAAGCTTCCACCACTTCTTCACCTCAATTAGTTTCAGTTAGAGGCTTATCCTTTGCCCTCCTCTTCCTACTTGCCGCCTGCGATACTACGCCCCGCGAGCGCCAAGAGATAGTGCGCGAGGAGGCCCGCAAGCTGGATACCCTGGCCGACCGCGCCGGCGACCGGCTTAGTCGGGCCGGCGACCGCGCCGCCGACTACACCGCCACGGCCCGCGCCCGCAATCGCCAGCCCCTCGACCCAGCGGCCGAGGTAGCCTTTACCACCGAACTGCTGGGCACCTACGCCACCATCGATAAGCTCACGCCCCAGAGCATTGAGCCGGCCTACACGCAGCTGCTGCGCCAGACCCGCGCCAAGCGCCGCGAGTGGACCCAGCGCGACTGGGACTACGCTACCAGCGTGTACAAGCGGCTCAACTACCGGCTCAAAGAAATCCGGCTGGATGTAGTAGGGCGCGATGAGCTCCGTATTCGGGGGCTGCAAGCCGAGTTTATAGCCATGGAATCGGGCCGCGATGTAAAGGATTTGGGGAAAGCGGTGAAAGAATGATTTTTGCCGCCTGGCTAAGCCCATTGCAGTTCTGGTTATTTTGCCTATCTTAAAAAAAAGCCTCAGATTTTATAGCTGGGAGCTTTTTTAGAATATTTTCAAGCGTTGCCGAAGCCTGTCACAAACCCGTTCGCACACCTTGGGTAAGGTGATACTTTGCAGCTCTGCTCCCAGATTTTCAGCCACATACAGGGGTTGATTCCGCTTCTTTCGTCCTGCCCGGCCGCCACCTTTCTTTCCTATGACCAGCGCTTCCCCCCCGATTCGTCCGTGCTCCACGATATTGAAGAGTTCACTTCCTTGTTGCAGCGGCACGGAGTTCATGCTGCGCTTCAATACCTGAATAGCCGCACGCCGCACCGCTACACCGGCGTATTTCGCTTCGATGGTGACCAGTTACGCAATGAGGCCCTTTACGACCGCCGCGACCCCATTAACGTGCTGCAAGGCACCGACGCTCCGATGGAGGCCACTTACTGCGCCTTGGTAGGCCGTCAGCAGGCACCGCTGGAAATCACGGATGCCACCACCGATCCGCGCGTTAAGGGCCTGGTTGATACGCCCGTGGTTTCCTATTGCGGGGTCCTTATCCGGGACAGTGAGGGCAGGGCATTTGGCACGCTTTGTCACTACGATATGCAGCGCTGCCAGGAGCGCACCACCGACTTGCCGCTGTTGGAAGCCGCCGCCGGTCTGCTGTACAACCATTTGTACCCTACTGACGCCAAGTAGCTGTTTAGCCTGACAGAGCGTTTTCCAAGCACAAAATGTTATGCCTAGAAGGCAAACGTAGCCCGTAGCCGCATGGCGGGGCGGTGCATGGTCGTGGTTTCCTGATAGGCAGTAGGTAGCATGAGGCTGAAACTGCGGTTGTCCCGGTGCGTCGTTTCATCACGGGCTCGTAGCACGTCGTAGTAGATTTCCGGGCTTAGGTAAACGTTTTTAAACACCTTTATCCTGGCTCCAATGCCGGCATTCAGGCCAATCCCGTTGGAAGTGCGGGTTTCCGTAACATCCAGGCAGCCGCAGAACCCACCCGTAAGGTCTCCGGTGGAGGTGTAGCGGCGGTAGTAGAGGTCGGTGAAAACATACAACCAATCGAATTTTTTCAGGGGCGCATACTGGACGCCAAGCTTTACTTGCAGTTCCTTGTCCGTTACTTTTCCCTCCAGGCAATCGGCGCAATAATCATAGCTGGGCTTCACAGTGCCTTGGCTAAAATTGCCCCCCAGTCGCACCCCGAACCGATTAGGAGTGTACCGAAAAAACGCGCCTGATACCCACTGAGCCGAGGTATTAGCGGATGAGTTGTCGTAGCGGTGCCCCTTGCCCAATGGGTTATAGTTGACTACTTCGATGCCGGCTTCAATAGGTGATTTTGGCTGATCTTGCGCTTGGGCAAACAGAGCGCAGCCTAGCAGGCAGACAATTAGGGTTAGCGTTTTTATCATCACTGAGGTAGACAAGAATAAGGAGGAGGAGAAACTGAGGTAGCGCTGTGCCGTAGCTGCCTCTTACTACACGGACGTAAGTGCTGGGCCAGCAGTTGTGGCTATGATCTTAGTAGAAGGCAAATGGTTGCAAACCTTTAAAATTCAATTATTAACTGCTGGTTCTGCTTCCACTAAGCCATTTTCATTCTAACGCTTCATGGATATACCTAAACTTTTGCTGCGGCTGCTCTCAGTTACTACTGCACTGGCGCAAGCACCGCTGATCGACACGGTCGAAACCGTACCGGCCGCCGATCAGTGGTTGCAGCCCGGCGACCGGCTGCACGTACGCCTGAAAGGGCAGCCGGGCGCCAAGGCCGCCTTTCTGGGGGGCAAATCGATGATCGAATTGCCCCCTACGCTCACCAATGGCCAGCTCGGCATCTATCAGGGCACCTACGTGGTACAAGCCGGCGACACGCTTTTGGATCGGCCGATTGCCTTCGAGCTGCTCACCCCAGACAGCGTGCGCACCGTGGCGTTCAGCCAACATAAGGTGCGTTTTCTGGATGAAAATACCCCCCAGCTCGCCGTCACGACAGGCCCCTTGGCTTACCTGAATTATGGCTTGGGCGAAGACCGCTTAGGAGGAGCTAAAATGGGTTACCTCGATTCCTTGGTGGTGCTGCATATTAATGGCAAAGTAGGCGACCAGTATCGGGTGCGACTAGTTGAGAACCAGACCGCTTGGGTGCCGCAGAATAGTGTGCGTTTTTTGCCCCCTGGCGGCTTTGTGCCAGCTTCGCTTACCGGCTCCTGGAGCGTGCAGGGCGACTCGCTCTACGACTACGTGCGCGTACCGCTCACCGAGCGCCTGCCCTACCGCTCCCAGCTCCTGACCGAGCCCAGCCGCCTGGTCATCGACGTATTTGGGGCTACTTCCAACACCAACTGGATAACCCAGCGCGCCGGCCTCCAAGCCCTCGGCGACGTGTACTACGAGCAGGTGCAGCCCGACGTATTTCGGCTGGTGCTGCACCTGCGCCACCGCCAGAGCTGGGGTTACAGCATTGGTTACCAGAAGAATGTGCTAACTATTCGCGTAAAACGCCCCCCAGCCAAGATGAGCCTGCGAGGCCTGACCGTAGCTGTGGATGCCGGCCACGGCGGCTCCAATACCGGCGCCGTAGGAGGCAGCGGCGCCCGCGAAAAAGACCTCACCCTTGCTATTGCCCAACGTTTGCAGCGTGAGCTAGAGCGCAAAGGAGCCCGTGTGCTTATGACGCGCGAGGCCGACGTAAGCGTAGACAACGGCGACCGAATCCTGCGCTTACGTCAGGCCAACCCCGATTTGCTGGTGAGTATTCACGTCAACTCCTCCGGCAACAAGGCCGTGCGGGGCACCAGCACCTACTACCGCTACGTGGCGTTTCGGCCCCTATCCACTGCGCTCTACGCTGAGATGCTGGCTACGGGCTTGCCGGGCTTTGGCAACGTAGGCACTTTCAACTTCGGGCTCAATGGCCCAACTGAATACCCGAATGCCCTGGTGGAAACTGCCTTTGTCTCGAACCCCGACGATGAGCGCCTCCTGACTTCCCCCGATTTTCAGCAGCAGATGGCTAAGCGTATGGCCAAGGGCCTGGCCGGCTTTCTGCGCGCCAGTCGGCAGCCGGGTCTGCGCGGTTGGCTAAGTCGTAAGCCTGCTGAGCAATAGGTTGGGGGCTATAAGCTATAGCTGTTTAGCAACATTTATAGCTGTTGGGTTGATAATCTGCTAGAAAAAATTCTACCTTCCTGATTCTCAACCCCGGAGGCTCATTTTTGGCCTCCACTCTATCCTAGCACTCTCCCGTTCACCTATTTCTCACTACTTCCCTTTACTGCATGGCAACCTCTACCTCCTGGCTGGACCGCAGCCGAACCATTGCCGGACCAGGCTTTAACCGCTGGCTGATTCCGCCGGCCGCCCTGGCTATTCACCTCGCCATTGGGCAGGCGTACGCCTTTAGCGTATTCAAGAAACCAATGGGGGCCCTCATTAGCGGTGATGTAAATGCGCCCGCCCCTACAGACTGGACGCCTGGTCAGCTCGCGGTTATCTTTTCCATTGCTATTGTCTTGTTGGGCTTGTCGGCGGCGGTATTTGGGAAATGGCTGGAGCGCGTGGGTCCTCGCAAAGCAATGCTGGCCTCCGCTTTGTGCTTTGGAGGGGGCTTTTTTATTTCGGCGCTGGGAGTGTCTATGCACAGCATTTGGCTCGTGTATTTCGGCTACGGCTTTGTGGGGGGCATCGGGCTGGGTATCGGGTACATCTCGCCGGTAAGTACGCTTATCAAATGGTTTCCGGATAGGCCGGGCGTAGCTACCGGTATGGCCATCATGGGCTTTGGTGGGGGTGCTATGATTGGCTCACCGCTGGCTGTGGCCCTGATGTCGTACTTTAAAGATTCGGCCCCGATGGGGGTAGCGCCTACCATGCTCACTATGGGCGCTATCTACTTGCTGTTCATGATGTTTGGGGTATTCACAATTCGGGTACCGGCGGAGGGCTGGAAGCCGGCTGGCTATGTGCCTGCCACCAAGAACACGGCTCTGATAACTACGGCCAACGTGGACGCTGATACGGCCATTAAAACGCCGCAATTCTGGCTGCTGTGGGTGGTGCTATGCATGAACGTGACGGCCGGTATCGGGGTGCTGGAAACGGCCTCTCCGCTTATTCAGGAAACCTTCTCCGACGCCTCCATGGGGCAAGGACTAGGCGTAACGGCCGCCGCTGCCGCCGGCTTTGTGGGGCTGCTGAGCTTGTTCAATCTGCTGGGGCGCTTTTTTTGGTCGTCGGCTTCGGATAAGATGGGTCGCAAGCCTACCTACATGATTTACTTTGGCCTGGGCATTTTGCTTTATGCGCTGGTGCCCACGCTGGCAGCTAATCACTCGCTGACGCTGTTTGTCATTGTGTGCTGCGTGATTCTGAGCATGTATGGGGGCGGTTTTGCTACCATTCCCGCTTATCTGCGCGACTTGTTTGGCACCATGCAGGTAGGAGCTATCCACGGGCGCCTGCTCACGGCCTGGTCCACGGCCGGCATTTTGGGGCCGCTGATTGTCAACTACCTGCACCAAAGCCAGAAGGACAAAGGGCTGACGGGCGCCGAGGCCTATCAAACGGTATTTTACGTGATGGCCGGTGTGCTGGTGGTGGGCCTGATTGCCAATATGCTGGTAACGGCCGTAAACGACAAGTACCACTACAAGGAAGCTGCGGCGCCCAAAGTAGCCGCCTGATTCCCACTCTACTTTCTGTCTTTGCTCGCTAAACTTTCTTCCTATGGAAAATCGAATCAATACTACCGCCGACGCTGATGCTACACCTTCGTCGGGCCTCCAAACGGCGCTGGCTTGGCTTTACGTGGGCGTACCGCTGCTGTGGGGCGTTTCCCAGACGTTTATTAAAGCGCTGGACCTGTTCAAGTAGGGGCGCGTTGCACGCGCCCGTCGCTAGTTAACGCTGACCTCCGGTTGTTTAGTTGAACGACCTGAATTAACAACTAAACAACCACGGGCGCGTGCAACGCGCCCCTACAGGCCGGCGTATAGTTTTTACCACGCGAAGCACCTAATCGGGTGCTTCGCGTGTTTTAATGAAAACTCAACCTTCTATGTTCATCGAGCCACCTGAGGGCAAGGTCGTGCTGCTGGAGTCGTTTGCTAACTCTATTTCGGCGCACCTGGCCAAGAATCAACTGGAAGCGGCTGGCATTGTCTGCTTTATCAGCAACGAGAATCGGCCCTACGGCCCGATTTCGGGCGGCGTACGGCTCCATGTGCGCCAGCAGGATCTGGAAGCCGCCCAGCAGGTTCTTTCCGACCACAGCGCCCTGATGTCAGCTGTACAGGATGACGACCCAGATACGGCTCCAACGACTTCAGCAACTTCTGGCTCATCGGGTAGCCTGCTTACCCGGTTGCGGGCGTGGCTGCTTTCGTAGGCGCCGTATGGCCGCTACATCTACGGGTTGAATTTATAGAGACGTGCCACTTCGCGCCTCCTAATGTGGGTATGTATTCGTTTAGCAGGAAGACGTGCAATGGCGCGTCTCTCTGGCAGTGGGGAAGAAATAGGCAGGCGGCTTAGCCTTGCACCTTTTTTACCTTGGGCGGAGCCCCCAGAGGAACATGTATCTGTATGCTGTGCAAAATAGGCTAGAGGGTATAAATACCATTACTTAGCTGCACAATTTCCTTGTTTTTAAAGCGTCTATACTGCCAAACTGGTTGTTCAAACGTGCGATATGTACCAAAGCTTTTCTTCCTAGTATCTAACAGGACTATTCGGTAATTGCCCATATCACTAATGAAAGCATAATCATCGTAGATGCTAATGTATTCTGGATGGTTGAACTCTCCAGGGTCCCAACTGCCTCCGAGTTCATATAGCTTAGTCCCTGAAGCAATTTCGTACTGGGCCACCTGATGAAAAGACGGCAGTACTGTCCACAGGTGGCCATCAGCATCAAGGGCAATGCTATAAATACCAGTTACTGCCTCTATGGATGAGGGTAATTTTCGCAACAATACCCCCGTAGGACTGAATATGCGAACTATTGAATCCTGAAAATAGCAACGTAGCGTATTCCCGTTTGGCATAAAAATTACCTCTTCTCCGTTCTCGCACGGTGTTATAGGCGCACGGTATTTAGCCAGATTGAACTCTTGCTCTGTAACCTCAATATTCTGTATTAGATCGTTTTTGAAGTACGCACAAGGCTTGTCCTTCACTCTAGTAAGACTGATTCGATAGTACATCCAATCGTCTGTGAATGCCAAATCATAAGCACCTGTTTCGGCCTCTATCTTAACATCTGATAAACTAATTCGCAACAAAAGGGAAATAAAAGAAACCTGACCGAGTAGAGGAGCACCTGCCGTATTCCTTCTTAGCTGACACCTCTACCAACCAAATTCGCTTTGGGTGAGCCGGGTGAAGGTAGAACATACTGCCTGTTGCCCAAATTTGGAATGTTAAGAAACGAGTTGGTACATTTGTGCTACCAATTCTTTCCCATCAAAGGATTGTTTTTATAAAGAGGCGCAGAGAGACAGGCTCCGCGAAGCGCCGGCAACCCCCACCCCCGTGGAACGGTGCCAAGTCCTGACCATATAAAAACAAGTTGCCGTGGATTTTTTCAACACCTCCGCTTTCTCCTCACCCCTCGTTGCTTCGCAACAGTGCTGTTGCGCGCAGTTCGCATCAGCTGTCTGTTGTATGCGCCCGGTAGGACAAGGTTGTTGTTGATTTACTTTTCCCCTTTCCTGCCAGCATATTAGCCTGACGCTTTTTCAGCGGCTGGTGTGCTCCTGTTCGTTTCCGTTACCCGCACGTAGCCAGCTAGAATAGCTGTAGAGGATGTAGCGCGAAGCTTCTGCTTCGCGCATCGTTGAACGACTCATGGGGGGCTTTTTTACCAACGAAACAACAATACGCGAAGCAGAAGCTTCGCGCTACATCTATACACTAATTCCGAAATCGCTTTAGCTAAGCTACTTCGTGCTTGGAACTAACGCATAGGGCCTTCTCCGCTTTCTGTTTTCAACCCTACTGCCCGTAGCCACGCCTCACGGAGCGCGTTCTGCCTGCTCAACTGAAAAAGCCCCCCAGCATCGTCTTCATCAACCTTTAGGGCTACGGCCTCATAAAAGCCGGAAAAGCGCAAATCCCAACCGTTTTCACTTCAATACTATAACACCTTAACATGTCTGATTTACAGAAGCCTATCGGCATTTATTACGAGCACCCTGAATGGTTTAAGCCGTTGTTTGCGGAGCTGGACCGGCGCGGTTTGGCCTACGAAAAGATTGACGCTGCCCACCACCTGTTTGATCCTGCCGAAAAGGAAAGCCCCTATGCGCTGGTGGTGAATCGGATGAGCTCTTCGGCCTACCTGCGCGGACACGGACAAGGCATTTTTCACACTGCTGGATTCGCTACTCATCTGGAGCGACTTGGGGTACGCATCATCAATGGCTCAGCTGCTACGGCAATTGAGACCAACAAAGCCCGTCAACTCTCGCTGTTCGAGTCGCTGGGGTTGAGCTACCCGAAGTCGTTCGTGATAAACCACACCTCGCGGGCCGTGGACGCGGCTCAGCAGCTGCGCTTTCCGATTGTGGTGAAGGTGAACATCGGTGGCAGCGGCGCGGGCATTATTCGCTTCGATACACCTGAAGGCCTGCAAGCGGCCGTAGACGCTAATCAAATTGATCTGGGCATTGACCAGACGGCGCTGGTGCAGGAGTACGTGACGCCGCGTGGGGGGCATATTACCCGCGTGGAAACGCTGGATGGCAAGTTTTTGTACGCCATGAAGGTGTATACTACCGGTGAGAGCTTTAACCTCTGCCCCGCCGAAATCTGCCAGATACCCGACGAGCCCACGGCCGGCGATTTCTGTCTGACTGAGGCACCAAAAAAGGTATTCAGGTGGAAGCCACCACGCCGCCCGCTGAGATAATTGAGGCCGTGGAGCGTCTGGTAGCCGCCGCCAAAATTGATGTGGGTGGCATTGAGTATCTGATTGATGACCGCACCGGTGAGGCCCTGTTTTACGACATCAACGCCTTATCCAACTTCGTGGCCGATGCCGTGAACGTGGTCGGCTTTGACCCCTACGCCCGCTTCGTGGATTACCTGGAGCAGCAACTTGAATTATCCACCGCAAACGCCCTCACGATATGAAATTCGGCTATTGGCTTCCCATTTTCGGCGGTTGGCTCCGCAACGTCCCCGATGAGCAAATGCCTACGTCGTGGGATTACGTAAAACAGCTGGCCCAGCGCAGCGAGGACTGGGGCTACAGCCTCACGCTCATCGCGGAGCTGTATCTGAACGATATCAAAGGTCAGGAAGCACCAGCCCTCGAAGCTTGGAGCACGGCCGCAGCCTTGGCTGCCTCGACTAAAGAGCTGGAAATCATGGTTGCTGTGCGGCCGACTTTCCACAATCCGGCCTTGCTGGCCAAACAAGCGGCTAACATCGATTTGATTGCGCCGGGCCGCTTGTCCCTGAACGTGGTATCGTCGTGGTGGCGCGATGAGGCGACCAAGTACGGCTTGCATTTCGAGCAGCACGACGACCGCTACGCCCGCACCAAAGAGTGGCTGGACGTGGTGACCAACGTGTGGGAGAAAGACCATTTCTCTTACGAAGGCAAGTATTATCAGCTGACTGATAACGTGTTACAGCCCAAGCCTGCGAAGAAGCCTTTCCTGTACGCCGGTGGCGAATCGGAAGCGGCGAAGGATCTGATTTCCTCGCAGTGCGACGGCTACGTAATGCACGGCGACTCGCCGGAGCAAATCGGGCAGCGTATTGCCGACATGCGCCGCCGCCGTGAGCAAAAGAATTTGCCCCCCATGAAGTTTGGGGTGGCCGGCTACAGCATCGTGCGTGACAGTGAGCAGGAAGTGAAGCGCGAGCTGGACCGCATTACCAATGTGCAGGCCTCTGCTGCGGGCTACGGCAACTACCAGCAGTGGCTGGCCGGCACGCAGCTGGAGCAACAGGTGTCGCTGCATGACTACTCTGTGTCGAACCGCGGCCTGCGCACCGGCCTCACCGGCACGCCCGCCCAGATTCAGGACCGCATCGGCGCTTACGAAGCCGTCGGCGTTGATTTCTTCCTATTGCAGTGCAGCCCGCAGCTGGAGGAAATGGAGCGGTTCTCAGAATCGGTGATTAATGTGTTTGCGTAGGCTCTTTTAAAGTCAAATGCCAAGCAATATGACTGCTAATTAGGCCGTCATGCAGAGCGGCAGCGAAGCATCTAGCGTGCGGTCGTGGGATTAGTAATCCAGTGTCAGCACGCGAGATGCTTCGCTTTGCTCTGCATGACCGCCTTTTGCTTGCTCTTGGGATTTATAGCGTTACTCACGAAACCGCAGTAGTGGCCAAGCCTCGCCGGCTGGAAACTCCGTCGGCTCGGGGGGCAATTCCAGGAAACCGTCGCAGTGGAGCAGGCTGGCTAAGTCGCCGGAGCCGCCGGCTCGTTGCGGATGGGCCAGCAGACGACCGTCTGAGGTCATTTCGAGTCGTACAGGCAGGAAGTGTGTGAGGCGCGGGCGGAAGCTGACAGAAGTAGCCAGCACAGCTACTGAGGTAAGCGTGGGGGGCATTTTGGGTGATTGGCAGGCGCGGAGCCAGGGCTGCACGTAGCGGTAATAATTCACGAAGGTGGACACTGGATTGCCAGGCAGGGCAAATACCACCGCCCCACTTGGCTTCTGCCCAAACCAAAACGGCTTGCCTGGCCGCTGCTGTACTTCGTGAAAAATCTGCTCGACATCGAGTTCACGCAGCACGCCGGGCAAAAAATCGGCTTGTCCTTTTGAGACGCCACCACTAAGCACCACCGCATCGAAGCTGCTCAGGAGTTTGGGCAAGCCTTGGCGCAATATTTCCTGATCATCGTTGAAGTGAAACGCTTCGGTCGTGGCGCCGGCGGCTTGGGCGGCAGCTTGCAGCATCGTGGCGTTGGAACGCCGGATCTGGTGGGGCAGCGGCATTTCACTGATGTCTACCAATTCATCGCCGGTGCTGACGATGGCCAGGCGGGCCAGCCGCGTAACCGACAGCGTGGCTGCGCCAATGGTAGCGGCCACGGCTATTTCGGCCGGGCCAAGGCGAGTACCGGCGGGCACCAGTAAGTCGCCTTGGCGGCGGTCGGCGGCGCGTGCGTGCACGTTGTGGCCTACTCGCTCGGGCAACACCTGCACAGTGGCTACCCGCTGACCACCAACTACTTGAAACGACAGATCTTCGTAGCGAATCACGGTATCGGTGCCGGGGGGCAACACGGCACCGGTCATGATTTCAATGGCCGCCCGCGGATTCTGGAGAGGCTGCGGCGGCGCACCCGCAAACTGCGTGGCCTCAATAGGAAATTCAATTTGCCCCCCAGACACTGCTTCAAATGCCAAGGCGACGCCATCCATTGCCACTCGGTTGAAGGGCGGAAAGTCACGGTCGGCGGTGAGGTCTTGGCGCAATACGCGGCCGGTTGCTGCTAGCAAAGGCACGTTTTCAGTCGGTAGCGGACGAGCGGTTGCTAAAACAAGACGAGTAGCTTCGGCGACTGAAATCATAGGAGCGAGCAATAGTTGGCGAAAAGTACCGGAGCACGTTTGGGGTTGCGTAACGTAAATTTGGGTTATCCGGCCTGTTTGCTGCCAAAGCTGTTATACTTTCTTTGTGTAGCCGTCTACTTTTCGACTCTGCTTATTAGTAATAAGCGGTCATGCAGAGCAACGCGAAGCATCTCGCGTGCGGTCATCGAATTGGTAATTCAGCTAAACACGCGAGATGCTGCGCTCCCGCTCTGCATGACGTTCGCTTTGAATTGTTTTTGCAAGGCTCAAAGTCAGAAATCAAGTGTGCCGTTGTGTCTTTCTAAAAATATCTTTCCGTTTATGTCCGACTCTCGCTCACTTACTCATCTCAATGCTGCTGGCCAACCGTCTATGGTCGATGTGGGGGGCAAAATTGCTACGCGTCGTGTGGCTCGGGCCCGCAGCCGCGTGGTGCTGGGAGCCGAAATTGTGCAGCTAGTGCAGGCTGGCGACTTGCCCACGCGTAAAGGTCCGGTGTTTCAGACCGCTATTCTGGCCGGTGTAATGGCCGCCAAGAAAACCGCCGACCTCATCCCGCTTTGTCATCCATTGGGTCTCGATGACTGTCAGGTGCGAATTGAAGTAGCCGCGCCTGATGCCATCGTTATTGAATGTACGGCCACTGTAACCGGCAAAACGGGTGTGGAAATGGAGGCGCTGATGGGTGCATCCGTGGCTGCGCTTACGGTGTATGATATGTGTAAGGCATTGTCGCACAACATTGTTATCAGTGAAACCCGCCTGATCGAGAAGACCGGCGGTAAAAAAGATTTTCATCATGTCGACGAGTAATATTTCCACCGATTTGCCCCCCAAGCCACGCACCAAGCACGCGGCCCTAGCTCGCCCTAACATTGGCGAGTTCGGCCGCCACGAGCTGGCTATTCTAGGTGCGCCTTGCGGTAAAATAAAGGATTTGGTAGCCCGTCTGCTGCCGCACTTGGCGCCTGCCCTGAGTGTAGGCTATGTGGACGCTGACCATGCCACGGCTGATGCCGACGACACGGCTGGCGCCAGCCCCATGCTGCAAGCCGGCGCCACGGCCGAGCTGACCGATAAGATTCAGTTTCGGCGTTTAGACCAGCCGCGGGCAATGGATAAGTTTAGTCAACTGGAATGGCTGGCTCACCAGAGTTTGGTACTGGTAAATGGCAACCATTTTCGCGCAAAGCAGCAAATCATCCTCCTCGACCCAGCCAAGCCACTGGACCGCAAGCTCGACCGCCTGACGGATGTGCAGCTCATTCTGCGCATGACGGCAGAGCAAGAGCTACCTGAGTATCTGAAGAATCATTTACCTAACGCTGGGCAAATTCCAGCCCTCAACCTAGCCGATACGGAAGGCATTGCCGCATTTATAAAGCAATGGTGGCAAGCCAGCGCACCACCATTGCGCGGCCTGGTGCTGGCTGGGGGCAAAGTCAGCGCATGCAGACCGATAAAGGCCGCCTGCAATACCACGGCCGCGAGCAGCGCGAGTACGCTGCCGAGCTACTGGCCGCAGTATGCACCGATGTACACGTATCCTGCCGCCCCGACCAAGCCGCAGAGTTACCCGCCACGCTACAACCTCTCCCCGACCGCTTTCTGGATTTAGGGCCACTGGGGGGCATTTTGTCGGCCTTCCAATTTGATCCCAACGCGGCCTGGCTGGTGGTAGCCTGCGACCTGCCTTTCCTCTCCGCCGGCACCCTACACCACTTAGTAGCACACCGCCAAACCGGCAAGATGGCCACCGCCTTTCAAAGCCCACACAATGACTTCCCCGAGCCGCTCATCACCATCTGGGAGCCCAGTAGCTACGCCACACTGCTGCGGTTTCTAAGCTTAGGCTACTCGTGCCCCCGCAAGGCGCTCATCAACTCTGACATAGCCATTTTGAAGGCACCAGATGTCCGTGAGTTGCGCAATGTGAACACGCCCGAGGAGCGAGAGGCCGCGCAACGGGAGTTGGCCTCACCCCCCGGCCCCCTCTCCTAGGGGCGAGGGGGAGCCTGGCGCTCCGCCAACGTGGCTCCGTTGGCTCTTGCCTCCGCAACCGCTATCCATTTCATGTATCCTTAAAAAAGAAAAGCCAGCGACAGGTAATCGTTGGCTTTTGCTTTATAGGGACAATTTAATCGTCAATAGTTAGAAAGGTAGCTGTCCTGGAGGCGAGAGCCGACAGGGCGGCGCAGGCCGGGCGTCAGGCTCCCCCTCGCCCTTAGGCGAGGGGGCCGGGGGTGAGGCTACGGATGCGCGGCTACCCACACCTGCCCATCCTCAAACTCTTCTTTCTTCCAAATAGGCACTACCTTTTTAATCGTGTCGATGATAAACTGGCAGGCAGCAAACGACTCGGCGCGGTGGGGCGTAGATACAGCCACCACCACGGCTACATGACCGATTTCCAGGGTGCCTTTTCGATGTACCACGGCTATTTTCTGGAGCATGGGCCACTGTGCCTGAGCCTGCTCGGCTACGCGGCGCATTTGGTGCAGGGCCATAGCATCGTAGGCTTCGTAGTGCAGGCGCACCACTGGCCGGCCAGTCGATTGGTTGCGAACTGTACCGATAAAGGCGTTTACGGCACCCGCGCCGTCGGCCTCGACGGCGGCAATGGCAGCAGCTACGTCGATGGGCTGGTCGGTGAGTTCAATAAGCATAGTGAGCAATTAACATTTATCAATTAACATTTATCAATGAGCAATTAGATAAGCCTGCTTCAAGTAGGCAGCGTAGCCATTGTTAATTACTCACTGTTAATTGTTAATTGAAATTTAGCCACCGCTTACGGGCGGGATAAGCGCAATTTCGTCGCGCTCATGCAGTTGATAATCATCGGCGGCATACTCGCTGTTTACGGCCACGGCGCAGCTGGTCAGGTTGCGAAGCTGCGGGTAATCGGTGCGAAGCTGCTCCATCAGGCCGGCCACTGACTGCGTGTCGGGCGCGGTTAGCTCTAGCTCCGAGCTGCCGACGATTTCTTTTGTAATGCCGAAAAGAGAAAGCTTAAGTTTCATTTGTTGAGATGTGAGTTCGTAAATTGAGCGTAGGCAGAGGCGCTACCTAAGCAAAGTACGTCGAACCATTTTTGTTCCGAAACCGTCCGGCTTACGCCACCGAACGTTATAGATTGCCGCTGCGTTTTACCTTATCTATGTCTGTTGCTCCATCCATTTTGTACGATAACCACGGCCGGCCGCTCGAATACGTGCGCGTGGCCGTTACGGATCGGTGCAACCTGCGCTGTTTTTACTGTATGCCCGCCGAGGGCATCGACTACATGCCCAAGCGCGCCTTGCTGAGCTACGAAGAAATGGAGCGCGTAGTCGGTATTCTGGCCGGACTGGGCGTGCGTAAAGTACGCCTCACAGGCGGCGAGCCGTTCGTGCGCCGCGACCTGGTGCCCTTCATGAATCGGCTAAGCCAGATTCCAGGCATCCAAGACATCAGCCTGACTACCAACGGCGTACTCACGGCTCCGCATATACCAGAACTGGTGCGCATGGGCATTCGCAGCGTCAACCTGAGCCTCGACACGCTTGACCGGGCCCGCTTCCTGCGCATTACGCGCCGCGACGAGCTGCCGCAGGTCCTCGACACCTTGCACGCTCTGCTGGCTACCAATATTGCGGTAAAGATAAACGCCGTGGTGATGGATGGGCAGAACATCGAAGACCTGATTCCGCTGGCCGAGCTCACCCGCGAGTTGCCCGTGGATGTGCGCTTTATTGAAGAAATGCCTTTCAACGGCGGCAGCCACGGCGCCATTGCTTTGCCCTGGAACCACGTTCGGATTCGTGAGCATCTGCGGGGGGCTTTTCCAGGCTTGCACGCCCTACCCACGCCGGCTGGCGCTACGGCTACGGCCTACGCTATTCCGGGCCACTTGGGCCAAATCGGCATCATTGCCGCTTACTCGCGTACTTTCTGCGGCACCTGCAACCGCATTCGGCTAACGGCCGAAGGCGGCCTCAAAACCTGCCTCTACGACCAGGGCGTGCTGGATGTGCGGGCTTTGCTGCGTAGTGGCAGCTCCGACGAAGACGTACGCGACGCGCTCATCTACGCTTTTCGCCACCGCGCCGCCGATGGTTTCGAAGCCGAGCGACAACGGCCCGTCCATCAGCTCAGCTTCGAGTCGATGTCGACAATTGGGGGCTAATATTTCAGTTCTAAGGCCGTGCTTACAACGGTTAGTGCAACGGTTGAGTTTATGATTTTAACTGCATATCTGTCTCGCATTTGTCTAAAACAACTTGCTCTGCTAAGTATTAATGCATACTTATGCTAGTAATATCGTTCTGCATTTCAGTATTTTTTCAAGAAACAAAGATCCTGTTCAGCTTGTAAGGAAGGCAAAGAGGTTGGAAATTGCAGATATGAAACCTTTGCAACCTTCCGACTTGAAGCAGCGTGATAAGCGTGAGCGGGCAGTAGCCTGGGCGCTTACGCTTACCAAAAACACCCGGCTGGCGCCCGCACAGCGCGAGCAGCACTTACTGAATCAATTCATAGCAGGACAACTCTCTCTGGATGAGATAATTAGTCTGCTTGATGAGGGGGAGGCAGGGAGCTCTGAGTAGCTATCCGGTTTGTATTTAGCCCTTCATTGATAGTAGCGCAAAAAGAGCAGTGCGTTCGGTTTTTGCCCACGCCCGGCAGCCGGTAACGTTCTTCTACGCTCTTGGCAATGGCGCACTCATCGTTGTCGTGATATACATCCATGACTCCGATACCGCGCACTAAGGAATGAAATGGAGGGATGCGTTTCATAACAAGCTCAACGACACACAACCGATTTGGTTGAGCCCAGCCAGAGGAATAAGCTTAATGCGGCTCCAAGCTTACTTACTGACAGATAAAAGGTTACGTCAGGTTGCCGCCGATTCTTACGGACCTCTGCTGACCCTGTTCCGCCGCCTGCCGTAGTATAGTGGCTTACTTACCCGGCCACCAGCAAACAGCGCAAGTCTATGCTATGAAACTTTTTCTCATTGCATTTGGCGGGGTCTTCGTGCTGTATGTGGCGGTATGCTGCCTGCTGTATCTCAAGCAGGAAAGCCTGCTGTTCTTCCCGCAGAAATTGCCCCCCACCTACCGCTTTACTTTCCCCACGCCTTTCGAGGAACGCTGGATACCGACTGCCGATGGCGCCCGTCTGCACGGGTTGCTCTTTACTACGCAAGCCCCGAAAGGCCTCGTCTTTTATCTGCACGGCAATGCCGGCTCGTTGGCCAGCTGGGGCGACGTGGCCCCCGTGTACACCTGCCTGGGCTACGACGTGTTTATGCTCGATTATCGCGGCTACGGCAAAAGCGAGGGTACTATCAGCAGCATTCTGAGTGCGCCGTAGCCGCTAGAACCTCCGTTATTCTTTGAGCCAGGCGGCACAATTTTGCCGTCTTCGCTGAAGCGAAAAATGTCGATGCCGGCGTAGTCGTGAAGGGTGTGGACAGTTGCTAAAAGAACGTATCTCGCTCGCGGTAGTAAGGTTACTACTCTCGCATCAGCACGCGAGATGCTTCCTTCGTCAGCATAACGACCTCACAAGGTTGACAGTCCACACACCCTGGACAATTGTGTGTATTTGCAGTTGAGAGCAGCGGAAAGCCGAAGCTTACTTGCCCAGGCCTGCCCAGCCGCGCTGCATGGCATAATACACTGCCGTACCCACCACAAGGCCCACCAGATAGCCGTAGGGCAGTCCGCCGCACAACAGGCCCACCAGCAAGGCCACCAGCAAATCGGTGCGGGAGTTGGTCAGGTCGCGGATAAGAGCGGCCAGGGTCAGGGATTCAAATAAGAGCAGAATGCCGAGGATAGGTAAAGGAAATATCTGCACTATCTGGGCGAAGCCCTGGCTGAAAAATAGCCCCAGTACCAAAAAAAGCCCCCCATACAAAATAACCGAGCCGCCGGAGCGCGCCCCAAACGCGTGGTGCCCCACCAGCCCACCCGAGCCGTGGCACACCGGAATACCGCCAAAAAACGGATTGACCAGGTTCATCAGCGAGTACGTGAAGCTGATTTGGCGGACGGTGATGCGGCGCTCGGGGAAGAAATCGGTGAGGACCTGCTTGGTGGCCAGAATGGAATTGCCCAGGGACAGCGGAATCTGGGGCAGGGCCAGCAGCAGGGCGCCGGTCAGGACATCGGCGCGGTTGGGCGTGTGCCAGGCAGGCAAATGGAAGCCCAGCGCGGCGTAGGAAGAGGTAAGATCGAGCTTGAAAGCCAGGGCATAAATGCCTCCCAGCGCAATAACCAGCAGAGCCGCCGGCCAGCGCCGGTTGCCGAGCAGCGCCACCGTGACGCCAAACGCGGCGGCGGCCAACAAATAGCCCCCCAGTCCATCGGCGGGCACATATTCTTTGAGCGCCAGCGAAGCCAGCTGCAACGCCAGCCCCAGCTGAATACCGCGCACCACGGGCTTGGGCACCAGTCGGGCCAGCCCATCAATCAGCCCCAGCACCGAGAGCAGGAACATGACCACTCCAATGGCCAGCCCACCGCCAAAGATGACGTTGCCGGGCAGTTTCTGGGCAATAACCAAAGCTGCAAATGCTTTCAGCGGCTGCACTGGCATCGGCAGTCCGTACCAAAACCCGGAAAACAGCTGCATCAGCCCAAACATCACCAGCACGCTGGCGCTATCAACATTGGAGGCCGCAATGATGCCAATAAGCAGGGGCAGATCGGTGCCTAAGTCCCCGAAGGCTCCCGCCAGCTCATTGCGGTCAAAACGAATGCGGCGGGGCGTCGGAGCGATGCTGGGGGGCATTTATGGTAACTATAATCTTAACAAAGGAAGCTTAGGCAGGTAACGGCAACTCTACGCTGACGACCCCTATGCCTTCTGCAGCCAGCGCGTGGCCTCGCCTTCATCATCAAAAACATTGGTCAGGAAAGGACGCTCCGGCGCGAGCATATACGCCACGTACTGCTGATGCACCGGGTCGTTGCGGAAGCGGTCGTAGATGTAAGTGGAGTTGAGTACGCCTAAGTGCAGACGCTGGGGCAGTAGTCGGGTGGCGGCCTGGGGGTAGAAGGTAGTGCTGGCCCACGCGCTGAGCTGCGGATCGGTGTCTTCGCGCCGGCGCACATCCAGCAGCCAACGGGCGCAGTTATGCTCGGCAGCTACTTCCAACATGGCTTGGTAATCGGCCTGCAAGATTGACAAGGCAGCATCCTGATGCCAGCGCACAATTAAAATTTTCAGATCGGGGCGGTAAGCAATGGTGCGCGTGGTGGTAGACAACGGGGCAGAGTGGGACATAGCTGGTAGCGTGGGGTCAAAGATGCAACCAATGCTATTACTGCACGGACGCATTAATAGACTAATATTTTCTGAATTTTTCCCTCAGTATTGTGGCATCGTGCGGTCAACCTCTAATGCCCAGGCATGAATGCCCCCCGTCAGGTTTTGCAGATTGGTAAAGCCGGCTTTGGTTTGCAGCTCCGTAATAGCCGCAGCGCTCCGCCCGCCGTGGTGACAGTATACTACAATAGGGTGATGGCGAGGCAGCAAGCCGGCCCGCGCTACTACCTGGCCCAGCGGAATAAGCGTGGCCCCCGGCAAATGAAAGCGGTAGTACTCCTCCGGCTCGCGCACATCCAGCAAAAACGGGGGTGCCTCGGAGGCCAGCAGCTCCGCCAACTCCTGGGCCGTTACGGCCACTGGCGTGGGCGAGCAAAGCTCCGCGTAATCGGCGGGGGAAGCCGTGCTGAGGTTGAGTAGTGAGTGCTCGGGGTGGCGCGGAAAGCGCAGCATGCGCGACTGGAAGCTCAGCGCATCGAACACCCAGAGCCGGCCGCGCAGCACTTCACCCAGCCCCAACAGCACCTTGAGCGCCTCAGTAGCCTGGGCACAGCCAACGAGGCCGGGCAGCACGCCCAGCACGCCGGTGGCGTCGCAGTTGGGCGCTTCGGCGGCCGAAGGCGGAGTTGGGAACAGGCAGCGGTAAGTAGGCCCATCTTGGTAATTGAACACCGATACCTGGCCCTCAAACTTATAAATGGCCCCCGACACCAGTGGCCGGCCAGTGCTCACGCAGGCGTCGTTGAGCAGGTAGCGGGTAGCAAAATTATCGGAGCCATCTACCACCAGATCGTAGGCGGCCACCAGCTTTTCGACACTGGCGCGATTTACCCGTTGCGCGTGAATCTCGCATTTGATAGTTGGATTGAGGCGCTTTACGGCGCGGGCCGCGGCCTCGGCTTTTAGCTGACCGATATCCGCGTTGCCGAACAGAATCTGGCGCTGGAGGTTGCTGAGCTCCACCCGGTCGGAGTCGGCAATGCCGAGCGTCCCGACGCCCGCGGCGGCCAGGTATTGCAGCACCGGGCAGCCCAGGCCGCCAGCGCCTACTACCAGCACCCGCGCGGCCAGCAGCCGCGCCTGGCCTTCTTCCCCTATTTCGGGCAGTTGCAAGTGGCGGCGGTAGCGTTGGCGGTCTTCTTGAGTGAGCATTTTCAATTAACATTTAACACTGAGCAACTAACACTGAGCAGAGAGCAACGGATAGTGCGTAAAACCTACGCCGTTCTAATAAAGTTAAGAGAATGGATAAGCTCCTGTACTATTCATTTCACTCACCTATACTCGTTAGCTTCTGTTTTTCGAGCCAAAGGTTTCTTCTCGTAAGTGTTAATTGCTCATTGTTAAATGTTAGTTGTCACTTGAAAACCTTCCTCCCCCCACCAGCTACGACTACGTCACCGTGCACAAGGTGCAGGGCCAGAACGTGGTGGTAGCCTCCGATGTGCTGGCCGCCGAAGAGCCGCTGGAAATTCGGATCGGCTACGGCCCCAGCGGCCAGCGCGAGCACCGCACGCTGTCGATTACCATGCGCACGCCGGGCCACGACTTTGAGCTAGCCGCTGGTTTTCTGCTCACCGAAGGCATCATTCGGGGCCGTCAGGATTTGCAGGGCATTATCTACTGCCCGGATGTAGAGAAAGAGGAAGAGCGCGAAAACGTAGTGCGGGCCGAGCTAGCTCCTGCTGCTACTCCTGACTTGCCGCGCCTGGAGCGGCACTTTTATACCAGCAGCAGCTGCGGCGTGTGCGGCAAAACCAGCATCGACGCGGTGCATGCGGCTTCCTGCCCGGTGCTGCCCAAAAATGCCCCCCACGTAGATGCAGCCGTCATTCATCAGCTGCCGGAGCGGCAGCGGGCGGCGCAGGCCTTGTTTGAGCAAACGGGCGGCCTGCACGCGGCAGCTTTATTTTCGCCTGAAGGTGAGCTGCTCATTCTGCGGGAGGATGTCGGGCGGCACAATGCGCTGGACAAAGTAATTGGTGCCGCGCTGCTGCAGGAGCAGCTGCCCTTGCATAACTCGGTATTACTGGTGAGCGGGCGGGCATCGTTTGAGTTGGTGCAGAAAGCCGCCGTGGCTGGCATCCCGATCATGGCCGCTGTGGGCGCGCCCAGCTCGCTGGCGGTGCAGGCGGCCCAAAACTTTGGCATGACGCTCTGCGGTTTCGTTCGTCAGGGGCGCTACAACGTATATTGTGGGGAATGGCGCATTCGTACCGGTTCCACCCCCGCGGGCCCGGCTGCGCCGGGCTCTGAAAATCCGACTCCTTATGAAACTTCGCATTGAAGACAGCTCCCTTCGCCTTCGCCTCTCCGAAGCGGAGGTCCAACAGTTTACCGATGCTGGTCGGGTAGCGGCGGTGCTGCCGCTGGGCCCTACTGCTGCCGACACCTTAACTTACGCCCTGGAACGAGTAGAAACGGAGCATTTTCGGGTGACGTACGGGGCCGGGGCCATCACCGTAAAGGTGCCCGCCACCCTAGCCAACCAGTGGACCAGTACGGACCAAAACGGGCTTTCGGCTACGCTTCTGCTCACCGATACTCAATCGCTCACCGTTTTAATAGAAAAGGATCTGGACTGCCGTCATTAAGCAGCAGTCCGTAGTAGTTGACACGGTTATTTTAATTCGTTTTATCGCTTAACGCCTCCGCCCTAACCGAACATATTGGCCCTTCTTCATGGCCTGAAAGTGATTAAAAACCAATAATTACTTAATTTGGTTGAGTAAGAACTGAGCATTGACTTTCAGCAAGTTCGGGTCGCTGCCTTCCCACACTTTTCTACACCGCTTATTCTCTCACCCCATGGAAGATTCTCCCCAGACCGATCCCAGCAAAGCCGGCAAAATCCACGAGCAGGCCGCCAGCATCGCCCCCAAGAGTGGGGAGCGGCCCGACCAGGGCGCAGCTCCCACGCCCGACTACGAAATTCCGAACGCCGATAATCCGACCAAAGTGGAGCACGAAGCCAGCGCCGACGCGCCAACTCACCACATTCCGGCCCCCGAAGTAGCCAATGCCAAGTACCTGTTCCCGATTCTGGCCCAGCCCCCCGAAGAGTTGACGGGTCTGCGCCTGGAAGGCCAGGCTAAGGTGGCGGCCGGCGTCACGGCCGTACTCAAATCCATGCAGTTCAGCTGGGGCGAGGGTGGCGTGAATCGCGGCTCTAAAGTACTGCTGGCGATGAATCAGAAAGACGGGTTCGACTGTTCTAGCTGCGCCTGGCCCGATCCGGATGAGCACCGCTCCGTGGCCGAATTTTGCGAAAACGGGGCCAAAGCCGCCGCCTCCGATGCCGACGATAAAGCCGCCGGGCCGGATTTTTTCGCCCAGCACAGCCTGGCCGACCTTTCGCGCATGACCGACCGCGACCAAAACAACGCCGGCCGCCTTACCCATCCGCTCGTCAAGCGCCCCGGCGCCGACCACTACACCCGTATCGAGTGGCTGGAGGCTTTCCAGATCATCGGCCGGGAGCTGAACGCGCTGGCCTCGCCCGACGAAGCCGTATTTTATACCTCCGGCAAAGTGCCCAACGAGCCAGCGTTTTTGTTTCAGCTGTTCGTCCGCCAGTTTGGCACCAACAACCTGCCCGACTGCTCCAATATGTGCCACGAGAGCAGCGGCTCAGCCCTCAGCCCCACGCTGGGACTGGGCAAAGGATCGGTCACGCTCAACGACATTCACGAGGCCGAAGTCATTCTGATTATTGGTCAAAACCCCGGCACCAACCACCCACGGATGCTTTCGGCCCTGCAAAAGGCCAAGCGCAACGGGGCCAAGATCATCAGCATTAACCCGCTGATTGAAGCTGGCTTGGTAGCCTTCAAAAATCCTCAGGATTTCATGAATCCGCTCCGGGCGCTGGGCGCTTTGCTTGGCGACGGCACGCAAATCACTGACCTCTACCTGCAAGTGCGGGTGGATGGCGACATGGCCCTGCTGCGCGGTATTATGAAGCACCTGCTGGAAGCGGAAGACCGCAACCCCGGCCAGGTCATGGACCGCCCTTTCATTGAAGAGTTCACTACGGGCTTCGAGTCGTTTGAGCAGAATATCCGCAACACCAGCTGGGAGGATATTGAGGCGGAGAGCGGCATCAGCCGGGCACAGCTGCTGGAGGCGGCCAACATCATCGCGCCTAAGCAGAAGATTATCACTTGCTGGGCCATGGGCGTCACGCAGCAGCGCCAGGGCGTGCAGACGATTCAGGAAATCGTGAACCTGCAACTTATGAAAGGCGCCATTGGCAAGCCCGGTGCGGGCACCTGCCCGGTGCGTGGGCACTCCAACGTGCAGGGTGACCGCACGATGGGCATCTGGGAGCGGGTACATTCCGGCTTCCTAGACGCGCTGGAAAAGGAGTTCCAGTTTACAGCTCCCCGTGAAGACGGCCTCGATGTAGTAGAGAGCATTAAGGCTATGCGGGAGGGCAAAACCAAGGTTTACTTCAGCCTGGGGGGCAATTTGCTGGCCGCCGGTCCCGACACGGAGATGATTGCCGAAGGAATGCGCCGCCAGAAGCTGACGGTATTCGTGGGCACAAAGCTCAACCGCGGCCACCTCGTGACGGGCGAAACCAGCCTGCTGCTGCCCTGCTTCACGCACGCCGATATTGACATGCAGCAGTCGGGCCTGCAGATGACCTCCTGCGAGAATTCAATGGGCGTGGTGAGCCAGAACAAGGGCATTCTGGTGCCCCTGGCCGGTGAGATGCTCAGCGAAGTCGCCATCATCAGCGGTATGGCCATCGCCACCCTCGGCGACCGCACCACCACCGACTGGGTAGCCATGACCCGCAACTACGACGTTATCCGCGACCATATTTCCCGCGTGATTCCGGGCTTCGAGAAATTCAACGAGAAGCTGCGCAAGCCGGGAGGATTTTATTTGCCCAACGGTCCTCGGGAGCGGAAGTTTACGACCAAGAACGGCAAGGCCAATTTCAGCACCACCACTCTGGAGAAGCACACGCTGGAGCCCGGCCAGCTGGTACTGATGACCGTGCGCAGCCACGACCAGTTCAACACGACCATCTACGAGTATAACGACCGCTACCGCGGCATCCACAACGAGCGGCGCGTACTGTTCATGAACGAGCGGGACATGGCCGAGCGCGGCCTCAAAGCCAAAGACCTGATCGACATTACCAGTCACTTTGAGAATGAGCAGCGCACGGTGGAGAAATTCGTGGTCGTGCCGTATGATATTCCGAAAGGCAATGTCTGCGCTTACTTCCCCGAGGCAAACCCACTGGTGCCCATTTCCAGCGTAGCCAAAGTGAGCAATACGCCCACCTCTAAGTACGTGGTAGTAACGGTGGTGCCTTCTCCCGTGTCTAACGGTGCGGCGGAGAAAGTCATGGCGCACGAGGCAGTGGAAGCGTAAGCTTTCCAGCCTACTATAAAATTCCACAAAAGCCCCCAGAACTTGTCTGGGGGGCTTTTGTGGAATTTTAAGTTTATGTAACGGGGGCAGTAAGTGGTGGTACCAGCGCAGCTTCATGGCCGCGACGTGGCACGGGCTGAAGCCCGTGCCACGTCGGTTACTCCACGAATTCCAGAATATCCCCCGGCTGGCAGTTCAGGGCCTGGCAAATAGCCTCAAGCGTACTGAAGCGGACTGCTTTTGCCTTGCCGGTTTTTAATATGGAGAGATTGGATAAGGTTAGATTAACTTTTTCGGAAAGCTCATTCAAAGACATCTTGCGCCTGGCCATCATTACGTCCAAATTCACGACTATGGGCATAGCTCAGACGGTTAGCTCGTTTTCGGATTGAAACTCAACCCCGCGTTTGAATACCTGCGCGACGATAAACAGCACGCCGGCCAGAAATAAAAACTCGCTGCTGCCCCACTCCTGTTGCAGGGACACGCCTTTTTTGATCAACCAGTCGCCATAGCCGTTGGCCAGCAACCCCACCACACCCGCTCCCAAAGCGACGTGACTGATTTTCGTTATCAAAAAGGAAACGTTGGCATCAAAGGGATGCGTGAAATTAAATCGCAAAAAAATCTTTACGACCAAATAGGCGATATAAGCCTTCAGGCCGGATAAGGCAATCATGAGCGACACCAAAAAAGTGTAGTAGCGGGTATCGAGCCGGTAAAGGTCGAATAGGTTGAGCCCTGAGTAGAGGTTGCGCGCCCCTTCCGGATTAACAAACAGGCTCACCAGAAAGGCCATGAGCAGGGCACCAGTTTTGATGCACAAGCCGATAAACAGAACCCAGAACACTACGTGCACGGTTGTCAGGATAAACTTGTCTTTTGCTTTCATGGTCGTTTGCATGAACTATTGTACATAAATTACAATAAAAATTTATTGATAAGCAATAAATAATCTGTTTATTTCAATCTTTCTCCTTGGGTTGAGCACCAAAAAAGCCCCCCGGATCATCTCTGGGAGGCTTTTTTATATAGCGGTGACTTGTTGTGTGCAACGGGAGGTGAGGCTAGAACGGATAGCCGATACCAATATTCAAACGCACGGCTTTAAAGCCAGAATCCAGCTTATCGTACACATCCCCATTAGGCGCTTGGAAAGTTGAATTCTCAAACGGATAAATGAGCGGGTAAGCAGCATCGAAGCGAATAACGAAGAACTGCACGTCGATGCGAATGCCCGCGCCGGCACCCACGGCTAACTCCTTAAAGAAGCTATTGAACTTGAACTGGCCGTTTTTGCCGTCGGGCTGGCCGTTCGCGTCAAAGGTGGGTCGGTCCGCATCGGCATTAATAAGCCAGATATTACCGGCATCCACGAAGAGCGCACCCTTCACATAGGGAAACAAGTCGTGGCGGTATTCGATGTTGGCTTCCAGACGCATGTCGCCCACCTGGTCGTAGAAGCTGGTTACGTCCTCCGGGTCCTGGGAGCGGTACGTGCCGGGCCCGATGCCCCGCGCGGCGAAGGCCCGCACGCTATTGGGGCCGCCAATACCGTACTGCTTCAGGTAAGGCAGCGCCTCGGAGTTCTTGTACGGCACGCCCACCCCAATTAATAAGCGCGTAGCAAAGCGGTTGCCGCTGGTCGGGTCGGGCGAGATGCGGTAGTAGTTGCGCAGCTCCAGATTGACTTTCGTATACTGCGCGAACTCCTGTCCGAACAGGTTATAGTCGCCAAACTCATTCTGCGGAGCCCCGCGCAGGCTCTGGGTCAGGTAAGCCAGGTTGCCGGCCAGCTCAATACCACCGTTGAAATAAATCTGGTTGCGGCGCTGCTCCAGCACCTGCTGATTGTAGGTGTAGCTGTAGCTGCTGCCCAGAATAAACTGCTGCCGGAAGCTATTGGCCAGAAACGGCCGCTCCGCCAACAAAGCATCAAAAGCCGTGTCGGTGTTGGCCAGGCGCAAGAACTCTATGTTGATGGGCTGAAGCTGCTGCTCGTTGGTAAGCTTGGTTTTCCAACTGTAGCCATAGCCGAGATTAAATACATCCTGCTGGAAAAAATTGGTACGCAGCACATACTTATAGCCCGCATTGAAGAAGGTGCGCGGCTGGAAATCCGAATTGACCAAGCGGATATTGAAAGGGGGCGTAATCAGGCGCGGCACCAGCAGCTGCGCATCGGCCCCGATGGTAGTAGACGTAACGCCCGACTGAATGCCATTGCCGGTTTCAAACGAGGCGCGCGCATTAATCAATAGCTGCTCGGCGCCGCGCAGGGCGGAGCGGTTGCGAAACTGCACCACCACGCCCGGCCCGGTGAAGATGTTGGACACGTTCATCTGTACTTCCGCCCGCAGCGACTTTTTGGGCACCTGCGTCATGCGCACCAGCGCGTTAAGCTGCCCATACGCAGCCGAATCGGGTGCGTTGCGGGCCGGTCGGTAGCGGATATCCACAAACTTAAAGGTGCCCAGGCTCATCAGCCGGCTCAGCGTCTGGTCGGAGCGGCGGCGGCGGTAGATGCTGTCGGGGTAGATGAAGGTGGCGTTGGTAATGGCTTTGGCCTTAAATACTTCCTCGTCCGGGAAGTACCGGTAGCCCCGAAACATGAAAGGCTCCTTAGCTCCTTCGGTGGTATCGGAAAGGGTATAGTCGGTGTTCAGCGTTACCCGATTAAGAACGTAAGGCTTGGCAGCCTGGGGCGGAATCGTGCCCTTGATTTTCAGGTAGACATTCGCCTCATTATCCAGGGTGCTGTCTACCTGAAACAGAATATAATCGGGGTTGAAGTAGTAATAGCCCTGATTCTTGAGCGCCGCGTCAATGCGCACCCGCTCATTTATCATGGTTTGCAGATTGTACGGGTCGCCTACTTTCAGCAGCGAGTTTGGCTCCGTGGCCCGGATGGCGCGGTCGAGGAGCGTGTCGCGGTCGGGGAAGTGGATTTCCTTGATCAAATATGGCTTGCCCACCGTGGCCACGTAGTCAACGGAGGCCGTGTTGTCCTTCACTTTTACCTTGCTGCTGACCGCGGGCTTGAAATAACCGTTGTTGTACAAACGATTGGTCATCAAGCCCTTCACGTTGTTGGTATCCACGGCACTCAGCAGTACGGGCTCTTCGCCGTATTTATCGGCCAGCCACTTGCCCAGGCCTTTGGTCTTGCCCTCGCCCATGTGCCAGAAATAAAGCTTGGGCCGCAGCCCCAGAATGGACGTGTTAGGCTTGGGCGTAATCACCGCTTCCAGCTCCGTGGTCAGCGCCGATTCGTTCGGAACGGGGCTTTCCGACTTAATCGTAACGGTGCTGCCGGTGTAGAGCCTGCTGCCTTCGGGAATAAACTTGGTGCCAGAGCACCCGGCCAGTACCAGCAGCAGGGCAAAAAAGCCCCCCAGCCGCCATTGGGGGGCTTTTTTTGAAGAGAAAAGAAAGGTGTAGGTCGTAGAAAGCACGGATTTGCGTTGGATGGCGTGAGCAAACAGATGGAACGTCATGTATAAAAGAACGTCATGCAGAGCAGAGCGAAGCATCTCGCTCGCGGTAGTAGGATTACTACTCCAGTGTCAGCACGCGAGATGCTTTGTCGCTGCTTCATGCGCAGAATGCTCTGCATGACGTTCGAACAAAAAACTACCGACCCGAAGTAGTCTGGCGCCGGGCCAGGCGCCCCGCTTCGCGCCGGGGCGTAGCCACGGTTTGCACGGAGTCTTTAGCAGCTTTGTCTTCTTCTTTTTCGCGTTTGCGGTTTTGCTTGCGCTCTTCTTTCACGTCTTTATCAATGCCCTGAAACAGCTCGGCCAGGTTCTGATAGTCGCGCTGGTAGATGAGAGCCGCGCCGTTGCGCACGTATTGTCCATCAATGTCGCCGTAGGCGTTGTTGCGGTAGGCGCGCAGGCGCAGGCGGCCGTTGGCCAGAATATCATATTCAATGCTCACGTCGCCGGCGAAGTTGCTTACACTCTGCTGCCCGCTGGAGGCTTGGTTGCCCCCGGCCAACGGCACATCAGTACCCAGGCGCACGGTTACGCGGTCGTTGAAAAGTTGACGCCGCACGGCCACATTCAGATCGGTGCGCGTTTTCTCCGAGCCTGAAGAGAAGTCAGCCTGCGAGTTTACGCCCAGCTCCACGCCTAAGTTGGAAAGGTAGCTGCCCGTGAGCTTGTTGAGTTGCTGGGTAAGCACCTGGCTGGCGCTGCCTCGCAGCTGCTCCGCCACCAGGCTACCCCCGCTCGACTCGAAAGGATTGGCGGCCAAAAAGCGCTCCAGCACCAGCAACGAAAATACCTGCTTGTTCAACTCGTCGGTCTGGCTGGGCTGGCGCAGCTGAGCCAGGCGATTTTCAATCTGGGGCCGCAGCTGGGTGCGGGCGTCTTCGGGTAGTTGAATATCGAAGCTGATGACGGGTTTGAGCAGGTCGCCGTTTACTTTCAGCAGTACCTCAAAAGGCAGCTGGTTGCGGCCAATAGCTTGCAGACTCTCATCCGCTTCGCCCTGACCAGCCAGCAGCTCAGCCGGGGCCGTCCGCACGTTATAAATGGCCGTCACGTTGGTCTGCGCGTTGTAGGGGTCGCCGCTCCAGACAATAGAGCTGCCCGGCGCGATGTCGAATTCCCGCGAAGCCAGATCATACAGTGACATGGCATACTTGCCCTCCGTCACATCCAGCCGGCCGCTGAGCGTGATGGTGCCCGCCGGATCGATGGCGGTGTTCAAAGTGCCCGCGGCCCGCACTTGCAGGTTGTCGCCGGAGGCCTGGTCGATAACGATGGTAAAGGGTGTCTCGTCGGTCACGGTGACGACGGCGGCAATATCGAAGCCCTCCGCCGTTTGGGCCGAATCGACGGGCGCCTGGCGGGCCAGCATGGTATCGAGCGGGGCGCTGAGGTCGATGAATTCCACGATGCCCTCGCGCTCCACGGCCACGGCCTCATCATTGGGTACCACTACGGTCAAATTAGAGCCTTCCACCACCGTGGCCGTAGTGCGGATGCGCGGCAGCGTGAGGTTGCCGGTAATGCGCGTGTCCGAATCGACCAGCAGCTTGCCGTAGAATATCTCGTTGTCGCGCTGGGTGCTTTGCACTGCCAGGAAGTCATTGGTTACGGCCCGCAGCTGAAAGCGGTAGTCATCGATGTAGTTCTGCGTGTACACGTAGCCATTGATTTCCGCCTTGTTGTTCAGCGAATCCAGGATGGTGAAGTCCTGGAATTTAATGCCCTGCTCATCGAAAATCAGGCTTTCGTCGGGCAAAGTGAAAGGCGCGCCAAGCTGGGTAAGTGTAAAGCCGGCGTCATTGGTGGTGAGCGTACCTCGCACTTCGGGGGCAGCTGTAGTACCTCGTACCGTAAAATTACCCGTCAGGTAGCCGGTCATCTCGCGCACTTCGCCGAGGGCAAAAGGCTCGGCCGTATTCAGATTGAGGCGAGCCACGTTGATGGCCATATCCAAGGTGCCAGCCGCTAGATAATAACCGGTGGCGCGCACCTCGTTGTTATTGGGGCCGCCCGTCAGCCGAGCGTCCACTTGGTAGCGGTCGGCGGTGGGGTTGGTAGCATTCAACGACAGGTCACCGATGATCGATTTGTTGTAGGCAAAGCTGCTCAGGATCATATCAGCGGTGAACGCCTGGCGCGGCTGGCCGAGGCTCCGCACCACCGCCTGCCCGTTGAGCGTGCCGCCTACCAAGGAATCCTGCAAGCCCCCCGCCACGGCCAGCATATTCAAATCGAGGTTACCCAGGCGAGCCTGCAACGGATATTCAGCTCCCGGTAACGTCTGCAATTCGATAAACTGCTGACCCTGACTTAAACGCACATTCTCGGCCCGAATGGCCCCCGAAGCCAGCGTGTAGCGCACCTGGTTGTTGGGCGCTACCGTCCATTTCTGATTGTTTACCACCAGGTTTTCATCAAAGCTGAACGCGTATGCGTCGCCCTGATTCAGTACTTGCAGTACCCCCGCCAGATTCAGCAGCTGGGCGCTATCCGATTCCGCGATACGCACGTTGGTAGCCACCTGGTTGTTGGCTACGCTGCCGGTCACGCTGGGGTTGGGTAGGCGTAGGCTGGTATCCTGGCTGACCTGACGCATCCGCAGCGCATAGTCCAGCTTTTGGGGGTCAGAAGCAATAGTAAGCTGCGTGGAATCGAGCCGGTATCCACTGTAGACGATAACCGGAATGCGGCTGTTCAGCGTCAGGTTTGCATCCCGGCTATCAAAGCCGCCGGTTAGGTTGAAAGGCGAGATTTTGGTTAGGCCCGGCACCAGCGCCGCAATCGGGCGGGGCTCCAGCACGCGCACATCGAAGGTGAAATTGCGCGCCGGACCGCCCGCTACGTAGCGCACGTCAGGCAGATCGAAGTAGCGGTCAATGTGTTGCTGCAACACCGTTGCCAAGTCACCCAGAGGCGTATTGCCGTCCAGCTTCACCGTAAACATATCGGAGGTAATATCTACCGCCGAGCGACCGGGCTGCTGCACAATTTTACCTTCCAGCTCTCCGAAAGCAAAAGGCTGATTATCGCGCACAACAACCACATTCTGCCCCGAGAAGGTACCGTTGATGGAGTTAGCGTCAGCACCGCTGAGGTTGGCCGTCAGGTTACCCTGCACGCGCAAGTCGCCGCCGGTGTAGAAGCCCAGCGCCGTCAGATTTGCCCCCCGCAGGTTCAGTGAGCTAATTTCGTAACTCGGGTTGTTGGCGTCGCGCAGATTCACGGTAGCCAGCAGATCCAGATTCAGATTGGGATCGGTTTTGCTCTCGGCGGCAATCACGTAGCGGTTGCGGTCGATATCAACGGTGGCCGCGATGTCGCGGTAGGTGTAGCCATTATATTGGGCCCGCTGCACATCGGCCACCAAACGGCCCTGCATAGTAGCCGGGTTGAGGCCGCGGGCGTTCAGCCGGCCGGTGGTCGTAATGCGGCCAATAGTAGGATCGCGCAAAATGGCCCCCACGTTGAAGTTTTGCACCGAGAAGCTGGCCGTAATAGGTTCCCGTCCGACGGGGCCGGGCTCCATATTTACGACGGCCGTTGCGTTGCCAAAGCTGGTATTTACTTTCAGATTGGTGTCAAACACCATCGCCGTTGGTCGGCCCCGAAAAGTACCCGACACGGCAATACGCGGCGGCAATTGGTATTCGGGCGGAATAGTGCCGGCCGGAGCCATGCTCTTGATATCGGCGGCCGTGGTGGTAAACTGCGCAATATTTAGGTTAGTGTAGAGGCGGCGGTCCACTTCGGGCAGGCCCTGAATGCGACCACTGGCGCGCAGCACGGTGTTGCGGAAGCCGACCACATCCAGGTTTTGCACCCGAAAGTCGCCCACGCGCCCATCTATCCGTCCACTGATAAGCACCGACTGATTGGGCCCCGTGGTGAAGGGCGGCGTGCTGGCTAGGTCGGGAGCTAAGTATAGAATATCGCGAAAGCCGAGGCGTGTTTCGCGTAGATCAGCTTCCAAACTAATCTGCCCGATTTGGGTGGTATCGGCCAGCGCATCCAGGCTTTCGTAGCCAAAGGCTAGGGTGCGGCGGATGCGGGTGTGGGGCGTAATCAGGTCGAGGTTGTCGAGGCGGGTTTGCACCGAGTCGAAGATTACATCGGCCGTAGCGCTTTCCACTTCAAATCCGCTTTGCTCCTTGCCCGCCAGATTCACGATGCGGCCCGTGGTGCGGTTTTCGGAGTAAAACAGGTTCTCCGTATTCAGGATCAAATCCGTGAACTTGAGGTGGTTGTAGTCCATGCCCCGCACGCGGGTTTTCTGGGCGGGCTCGTCGAAGTTATCAAAGGCCACGTCCACGCCGCTGATGTCGGAGCGCTTCAGCGTAACTACCCAGCTGGCTTCCTCACCACTCGCCTTTTCCACCGATTCATTCAAGTCGCGCACCGCCTCGGCCGGGTTGATGATGCGCTCCTCTGTCGGCACGTTTTCGTTTTGGGCGTAGGCGAAGGTGGTGTTGCGCAGGCGCAACGTATTTAGGTCAACGCGAGCATTGGCTAAGTCAATGTTATCAGCCGTGATTTCGGCCTGCCCCACGCGCGTATCGATGTACTGAGCCGAGGGGGCGTTTTTGTACGTCAGGCTGACGTTGTCGAGCAACGCCTTGTTCAGACCCAACTCCAACTCCAGCGGCTCGCTTACGGCCGTGTCCGGGGGGCATTTTTGCTCTGCACAATAGTGATGTTCGTATTGCGCAGCACCGCCTGGTCGATGCGGTAAGTAGAGGCGTCCACATCCACGGCGTCCATGTTCACGCCCAGTTCGCCGACGCGCGTCTTCACGGCCATGCCTTCCACCTGGTCGTCGTAGGTGAGGCGGATATTGGTCAGGCGGGCATCGCCGATATTGTACTGGAAGCCCGCGCTGGCGGTATCTACCGGGGCCGTGGTGGTGTCGCCGGTGGCAAAGGCCGCCGTGATATAGTCGAAGTTGAAGGTGCTGTCGGGTAGGGTGCGCGTGATGCCCACGGTGCCGTCGTTCAGCTCCACCGACTTCACATTAATCTGCGACTTGGTCAGCGCCCACAAGTCGATATTGACGCCCAAATGCCCTACAGACAGCAGCGTATCACCCTTCTGATCCTCCAGGTACACATCGTCGAGGGAAATGGCGTTGCGCCAGTCGGTGCGGAATTTCCCGATTCGTACTTCCGTACCAATCTTATCTTGCAGATAGCTGCTGGCTTTGCGGGCCGCAAAGTCCTGAGCGGCCGGAAACTGCAGCGCTACCACTACCAGAATTACCAGTGGGACAACAAAAGCCAGCAGCCCCAGAATACCATAGAGGATGCGGCGAACGTACGTTGGCAAGGATTTGATAACTCAGTTGTGCTTAAAGTGTTCAGTATCACCCAACGAAAAAAGGCGGGGCGGGGTTGGCTGGGGGCTTTTTTGGTAGTAGAACGCGCTATGTATCGCAACTGATGCAGCGGGAAGCACGAAACCTGCAAACTGATAAGCCGTAGCGGCGGACTTGGTAAGGCTTCTATTCGCACCTCTCTGCTAAAAGCACTTTTCATAAAAAAGCCCCAGCATAGGAGCTGGGGCTTTAAGTATATCACCGGATGATAACTTAGAAACCTAAACCGATGGCAAAAGCGGTACCGTCAATACCAGGCGTAAAGCTAAAGCGGCCTATGGTGTTGCTAGCGCCCGTCGCCAAATCAATCTTGTTCACAACGTAGGTCTCGCCTTGAGTAGTGAATCCATAGGCGGTATTGGTGGTGCCGCCAATATCCAGATACGAAGTCCGGAAGATGTCCCCCACTTCCACCAAGGTTCCCGCGTTCGGCGGGTTTATTTGGTAGAGCTTCGCGCTAATGTTCGCGCCCACCGCGTACAGTGTGGTGCTCGTGGCGCCGGCAAAATTGTTGGTATACGCTACTGAAAAAATCGTCGCGCCGCTCGGATTGATGGGCGTGTCCTCAGTGACTACACCGTCCGCTGGATTCACCCGCAGGTTTCGGCCCGTTCTGGTCACGATGCGAATCCGGTCGGCCACGGGATTGAAGTCAAAGGCGTAGGCCTGCCCAAAGGGTAAGAGGACGCTCAGATCAGCCGCGCGCGTTGCTCGGCCGGTACCTAGGTCAATGGTGTACAGGCGAGTACTTTCTGTGTAAATGGTGCCATCCCTGTAGGGGCCGCCTTCGCCCGTTACCAGTGCGTAGAGCTGGCCCGTGGCGGGACGAAAATCCAATCCTACCACTGTTTCATTGGGAGCAAGCCCCATGGACTTTCTCGCGGCAGCCGTAGGATCAGATAAGTTGGTGGGGTCAAAAATAGATAACTCGTTTGCTGCTCCCCTCGACGGCTGTCTGAAATAGCCAGCGGCATACGCCACGGGCCGGGTAGGAATAGCCAGGCCGCTGTAGTTCAGGTTGGCCGCGTACTGCGCTAAGGAACGCGCGGCGCCGGTGCTCAGATCGACTGCAAAGAGCGTGGGGTTACCATTGACTGCGTACAAGCCCAGGGCTGTACCGGTTGTGGCATCGATGTCGAAGCCGCCGTTGTCCGTGATGTTCAAACTCAGGTTGCCGACGGGTACGAGCGTACCGTTATTAGGCGGGTCCTGGCGGTAGAGCTGATCGGTAGTCGGGTCCAGGTCGTAGAGCACCGTCGTTTCGGCCCCAGCCACATTGTTGGTATAAGCTGCGCCGGTAATGGTAGCGCCCGCCGCCCCGTTGAGCACGCCATCGGTAGCGGCCACGGTGCCGGTCTCGGGATTCAGGCGCAGGTTCTGGCCCGTGCTGGTTACCAAGCGAATGCGGTCCACGGTGGGGTTGAAGTCAAAGCCCACTAAGTTGCCCTGCACGGCCGGCGTGAAGGCACCCGCACCAATAGCCCGCGCGGTGCCCGTGTTCTGGTTGATAACATACAGACGGCTACCGCTGCTCACGCCGTAGAGCTGGCCCGTGGCGGGACGGAAGTCGATGGCTAATAAGGTTTCGCCACTGCCCAAGCCTGTAATAGCGACGGAACTGGTACGGGTGGCCGCGTTGCCTGTATTATAAGCATCGAGCCGGGTCCCTCCCGACAAGGCGAAGAAGGCAATGTCCTGGCCTAAGGGCGGAAAGGTAGGGATGGTGGGTGGCGTGGGGGTGGGCTTGGGGAAGTACTGCTCCAGGATGTCCTCGCAGCTCGTGAGCGAGGATACTAACAGGACAGCCGCGCCCCACTTGGCGAGGGAAGAGGTTTTTAGCATTCCAATGGGATTATAGGATGGAAAGAAGAAAGAATTGAATGAAGACGTTTCACGCCTTACGCAACTCTACAGTATTCGGATGTTATTATGGTGGTAGTTATTGCCGTCCCTCACCTGCTACATAAAGGAGTACAAGCTGGTTATGACTGCTAAAGAGGCTTTGGCTATACACCGAGCTTAGCTACTCCTTAAAACACACTAGCCCTGGCTTATCAGCCAGGGCTTTGTTTTGATACTCAACTAAAGCACCTAGGATACCTTAGAAGGTGGTTGAAGTAAGTTTTGGGCCGCTGAAATGGTGTAGAGACACACTGGTTGGCGTCTCGTGGTTGCAGGAACCTGCTGGAAGGAAGCACGAACGGCGCAGACGGCCAGACGCCGACTAGTACGTCTCTACCATATCCCTGTTCACTCAAATGGCTTCTTAAAAGCCTAAGCCCACGGTAAATCCTCTCAGCCCTGGAATTACGATATTGTAGTTGCCGCCCTCATTCAGCCGCGGGGCGTTACCCGTAGTCAAATCGATAGCATACAAGTCGGTAGAGCCGAAGATATTTAGCATAGCATAGCCCTTATTGCTGGTGCCGCCAATATCGAAAGTACCACTCGCTACGGCCTGTATGCCTAAATCACCGATGCTTACGAGGGTGCCATCGTTAGGCGGCGTTTGCTGGTAAAGCGTCGCGACAGCGGGAGCCCCCCGCCCGTTCCCTACGCCTACTCGGCCTATAACATACAAGGTAGTAGTCGTTGCGCCCGCAAAGTTATTGGAGTAGGCGGCCGCATAGATGCCCTTGTCGCTTGGATTGAGAGTGCCATCTACGACGACCGTGCCGTCTATGGGATTGACCCGTAGGTTCTGGCCCGAACTACTCACAACGCGAATGCGGTCCGCGACAGGATTGAAGTCAAAGCCTGGGTCGTCAGAATCTACTCGAACACTTAAGGTAGCCACTAGCGTAGCGGCGCCCGTTGCCGCGTTGATTGTGTACAGCCGGTTATCACCCTGCGGAGCCGGAGCAGGTCCCCTTTGCACGGCTAAAGCATAGAGCTGCCCAGTGGCCGGACGAAAGTCAAGGGCAATAAACGATTCGTTTGGCCCCAACCCTGTGATTGGTTTGTTAATGGTAGCCGAGGCGGCAGGATTCGTAAGATCAATAATGGACAATGTGCCCGAGTTGCTGCTGCCACCCAGGGCATAGGCCACAGCTCGCGTAGGAATCGCAATTCCCGAATAATTCAAGCTCGCCCTGTACCGGGCCAAGGGCCGCGCCACGCCCGTGGTTAAGTTCACAGTGAAGAGAGTAGGGTTGCCATTGACGGTGTACAAGCCCAAAGATGTGCCAGTCTTGGCATCGATATCGAAGCCTCCGTCGCCCGTGATATTCAGGTTCAGGTTGCCGACCGGTACGAGGGTGCCATCATTCGGCGGGTTCTGGCGATAGAGCTGATCCGTCGTAGGGTCCAGGTCATAGAGCACCGTCGTCGTGGCGCCGGCCGTATTGTTGGAGTACGCCGCCCCGGTGACGGTGGCCCCCGCCGCCCCGTTGATAGCGCCGTCGGTGGTGGCCACCGTGCCCGTCTCGGGATTCAGCCGCAGGTTCTGGCCCGTGCTGGTCACGAGGCGAATCCGGTCCACGGTAGGGTTGAAGTCGAAGCCCACCAAATTGCCCCCCAGCGCGGGCGTGAAGGCCCCAGCGCCAACTACGCGAGCGACGCCCGTGTTCTGGTTTATGACGTAGAGGCGACTCGCGCTGCTCACTCCGTAAAGCTGGCCCGTGGCCGGCCGGAAGTCAATAGCCAGGATCTGCTCGCCACTTTGCAAACCCTTAATAGCCACTGAAGCAGTACGGGTAGCCGGATCCTTGGTCGAATACGCATCCAGCGTCGTACCGCCTGATAGCGCGTAGAAGGGAATGTCTAGGCCCAGTGATGGAAAGGTAGGGGTAGGCTTTGGAAAGTATTTCTCCAGTATGTCTTCGCAGCTGCTCAGCGACGATGCCAGCAAGACGCCCATGGCCCACTTGGCGAGTGTAGGAATTTTCATCATTTGGGATTCATTAGTATGTTTAAATAAAGAAATACTAGAACTTATTCAATTAAGTACTCTATTTAAGTATATAGATTTAGATTATCAAACTTTTGTTAAAAGGTCAAGCCTATCCCAACCTTGCCAGCTTAGATAGGTAGCTATGAGAGCACGGCAGAAACCCTGGTAACCCTTATCTTTCGCGCCCATCCTGATTTCTTCGAATGATTATTCGCTTCTCTCTCCCCTACTTCACCGAGCCCGGCCAGCGCATCGCGGTCTGCGGCTCCGAGCCCAGCCTGGGCCAGTGGAACCTCGACCACGCGCTTTTTTTGCACTACGCTGCCCGCACGGGCCAGTGGACCCAGGAAATCAGCGTTCCGACTGATCACCCTCTCCCCATCGAGTACAAGTATGTGCTGCTCGATGAGCGCGACGGCAGCAAGCACTGGGAATGGGGCCAAAACCGGGTTGTAGCTGATTCTGGAAGGCTTTTTCCTCGCCTTACAGTAGAAGATTATTGGCGCGCGCCCGCCGAGCCCGACAATGAGCTGCACACGGCCGCCTTTACCAAAGCCTTGTTTCGTCGGGGGCCGCACCCGACTCCTGCAAGCCCTACCGCTTCGCGAGCCCTGACCGATGCTTCGGCCGGCACCGTACGGTTTCAGCTGGTGGCCCCGCGGGTAGCGCCTCACCACCAGATTTGTATTCTGGGCTCCGATGAAGCGTTGGGCGCCTGGGATGCGAGTCGGGCCGTTATTCTCGACGACCAGCAGTACCCTACCTGGACCGCTGAAGTAACCTTGGAGCAGCCCGATCAGAACACCCAATACAAGTACGCTATCCGCAACCCGCAAACCGGCCAGATCATTCATCTGGAGACCGGCGACGACCGGGTAATTTTGCCCCCCACGCCCGCTAACACCCTGCGGGTGCGGGCCGATGAAGGGTTCCGCTACCCGGCCGGCAACTGGCGCGGAGCCGGCTTGGCGCTGCCGGTTTTCTCGCTGCGCACGAAGCAGGGGTTGGGCGTAGGCGAATTTTCGGACCTGAAGATGCTGGCCGACTGGTCGGCAGAAGCGGGCCTGAAGCTAATGCAGATTCTGCCCATCAACGACACCACCGCCACCCACACCTGGGTCGATTCGTACCCGTACGCGGCCATTTCGGTGTTTGCCCTGCATCCGCTCTACCTCCACCTGGATGGTATCGCGGAGCTGGCTGATGCCACTGACCGCACCGAGCTAGTCCGTCTGCGCGAGGAGCTGAATGCCCGCGACTTCGTAGACTATGAGCCGGTGATGGAAGCCAAATGGAAGTTCATCAAGCGCTTGTATGAGCAGGAGAAGACTGCTTTCCTCGCCGACCCCGCTTTTAAAGCTTTCTTGGTGGAGCAAAATGAATGGCTGGTGCCCTACGCCGCCTTCTCGGCCCTGCGTGACCGGTTTGGCACGGCCGATTTCCAGCAGTGGCCCGCCGAGTTTCAAACGCCCCAGAATCTTGATGAGCTTACGGCCCCCGACCAGCCCGATTCCGACGAGTTCGGCCTGCACTTCTTCACCCAGTTTCACCTTGATAAGCAGCTGCGCGAAGCCGTGGAATACGCCCGTGAGCGCGGCGTGGTGCTCAAGGGCGATTTGCCCATCGGTATCTACCGCCACTCCGTAGACGCCTGGACTCAGCCCGAGCTGTACCACATGGACCGCCAGGCCGGCGCTCCGCCAGATGATTTCTCGGTTACGGGCCAGAACTGGCGCTTCCCCACCTACAACTGGGAGCGCATGGCCGAGGATAATTACCAGTGGTGGCGCAACCGCCTGAGCCACCTGGCCCGCTACTTCGACGTGCTGCGCATCGACCATATCCTAGGCTTTTTCCGCATCTGGGAAATTCCGGGTCATTCGGTGGAAGGTCTTTTGGGGCACTTTGCGCCCGCCTTACCCCTGCACCGCCACGAGATTGAGCAGCGCCTGGGCTGGTTTGATTATGGCCGCCTGTGCGAGCCGTATATCCGCTGGCACATGCTCCAGCACATCTTCCACGCCCAGGCCCAGGCCGTGTTCGATGAGTTTATGGAGGATGCCGGCTACGGCGCTATCCGCCTCAAAGACTACGTGCGCACCCAGCGTCAGATGGAGGCATTATTTGACCAACGAATTGCCGCAGATCCAAACAATGCCGAGCACCTGCGCTGGCTGCGCACGGGCCTGTATCGGTTGGTAAACGAGGTGCTGTTTGTGCCCGCCGACGAGCCTGACTTCTACCACCCGCGCATTACGGTGTATCTGAGCACATCATTTAAGGAGCTGGATGATCATAATCGCCATCTGATCAATGAGATCTACAACGACTTTTTCTTCCGTCGCCACGAGGATTTCTGGCGGCGCCAGGGCCTGGTAAAATTGCCCCCCGTACGCTACGCCACCGACATGCTCATCTGCGGCGAGGACCTGGGCATGGTGCCCGCCTCCGTGCCGGGCGTGATGCGTGAGCTGGGGATGCTGGGCCTCAACATCCAGCGCATGCCCTCCGACCCCAAGGTAGAGTTCGGCCACCCCATGCATGCGCCTTACCTGTCCGTTGTCAGTCCCGGCTCACACGATATGAGCACTTTGCGCGGCTGGTGGGAAGAAGACCGCGACCTTACCCAGCGCTTCTTCGAGGACTTACTCGGTCATCAGGGCGAATCTGCCCCCCAGTACTGCGAACCTTGGGTAGCCCGCGAAATACTGGTGCAACACCTGCATTCACCCGCCATGTGGGCTATTTTTCCCCTTCAGGATTTGCTGGCTACTGATGTTGGCCTGCGCCGCGAAAACCCGCAGGAGGAGCAGATTAACGTTCCGTCCAATCCGCAGCACTTCTGGAAGTATCGGCTGCATTTGAATCTGGAAGAGCTGGCGCAGGCAACTAACTTCACCCGTGAGCTGCAAGAGCTAGTTGATACCAGTAAAAGGAGCCAGGTATACTGACCTGAACGAAGTCAAACAGTTAGTAATAGTAGTAGGACTTACGCAGTTGCTTTTACCAAACCGCTTTTACAGCCCCTGGGGGGCTTTTTCAAGTTTCTTGAGCAGCTTTTATACCTACCGTAACTGCTTGGCTATCCAGTTCTTTTGTTTCAACTGCGTAAGTCCTAAGTAGATAGGCGGCAGCTGATGGGGAAGATTTCCTCTCAGCTGCCGCCTGTTTTTTTCACAGTACCTATATCAACCGAAATATTTGACAGCCTTACCACTGACTAAAAAAGCATTTTCGTGACTTAAAAGGCGCCTTTATTCATCCTGCGAAGTAAGACATGCTGCTGTAGTTATTAGTTATGTTTTATAGCGTACACTCGTTATTGATTTTTCAATTTAAACAGTTCAACTTATTCTTTTATCGATTCTAAAAAAATATAATTATATCATTTTAAATTATACTCGTTACTCTATCTAATTATTTGCAAGCATTATACAATTGTCAGATATACGGCCAATAAAAAGTGTGTTTCATCGAAAATAGGCTTATTCTCAATAATTAAGGCAACATATTTGATTGATATAATATAAAGCTATCCCTTTTTTAGCGTCTGACTCTCATATCGGATTTTTAGATCTTTTCATGAAGAAACTTGTACAGTCCTTATTCCTAATTTTAGTACTAATTCCTTTTGGTGCCCGGTCAGAAGGCTCTAGGCAGCTTACCCCCAACCGTAACCCAAACTTGGCGTTAACAGATGTGAATAACACGCGCTCTGGCTACTTATCGCACGACGCCAACTTTAGTGGGAGTGCAGCATCCAGAGCCTTCCTAAAGCCATCCGGATTTACGCGGAACGGTGGTGTTTACAACGACAATCAGCGTATGTATGTGCTGGTGAAGCCCGGAGAGACCGTCTATTACGGCGTACATCGCACGCCTCATGCCCAAGGGAATCTTAACCAAGGAAACCTTATTATTAGCACCCGCTGGAGCAATGATGGAACTGGCGCAGGAACTTTAGGCAACATAACAAAGCTTTATCGCGACTCCGCCTCAGCCCGACAAACCCTTCTTCTGACCAATCAAGCGGGCGTTATTGCCGATACCGTGCAGAATCGCGTCGGGCCCAGAGTCGGGGGCTTACCAGTTAATGGGTACTCGCCGCTTTCCTACAGCAACACCACCACCACCACGCAGTATGTATGGTTTGAATTTGTGCAGCAGGGCGAAAATGCAATGGCTGATGGTGAACGTTTTTCCGTGTATGACTTCTGGGACTTTACGGTAAAGACGACCGCCGGCGTTACCAAGCCTGGCCGCTTGTTCAGCAAGCAATGGGCCTTCTCGGCTGGCGACATTAACGGCCGCTTTTCGGCTGAGTTTAACATGTACCCGCTTATCCCCAGCCCGAAAGAGCCGGGCAAATACTTTGTCAAAAAGTTTGAGCTGGCGGGCCTGGCGCCGCAGAACTTCTTTCGATTCGTGGCCAACAGTAAGGGAGCTGATCCCGCGCTGGTTACCCCCAATGACTTTCTCTCTACCACCAAAAGCCAGACGACAGCCATTGACTACCCCGAGTACTTGAGCTTCGTGAATGACCCAGACCCGCAGGTATGGCCCAGCGCCGCTGACCCTGACTTGCGGATAGTCTCGACTGCTTCCTATTGCAACGGCACGGGCGGCGTTATGGAATTCTTCCTGCGCTCCACTTTAGGCGGCAAGGTCAATATTATAATTGACCTTGATGGCGTGCCGGGCTACCAAGCCAGCGGTACCGACGTACTGATTACGCAAACTATTCCGGTGGGCAACTCCCGCATAGAGTGGAACGGTCGCAATGGACAAGGCGCGGTGGTTGTTTCTGGCACACCGGTGTCGCTGACATTCAAAAATGACGTCTCGCCCATCGCGCCGGTAAACTTCCCGGTTCTGGACGCGGAGAATAACCTGGACGGCTTCCGGATTCAGAACGTGCGGCCCGGCTCGCAGGGCTTCGACGTGCTGTACTGGGATGACAGCAACTTACAAGCTGCTAGGCCCGCTAAATTTCCCACTCCATTCGTTGAGCTAACGGGGGTTAGCTCCCGTAACGGCGTTCATGCCTGGGGTGGCCCAGCAGGTGACGCCAAAGTTGATGCCGGCGACAACTATTTGATTAATACCTACACCTACGGCAATACAGAGCAGCAAACGCAGCTATTTATCTTCAGCTACCTGTGCGACCCCGACGGCGACGGCATAGGGGATGTGGCCGATATTGATCAGGACAACGATGGCATCACCAACATCGCCGAAAGCGGCGGGGTAGACCCGGCTTTCATCACGACCAACAACGTGCCCCGCTACCTGGATGCCTTTGAGGCGAATTTCGTTGATATCAACAGTGATGGCGTCAACGACGTGTATGACCTTGATTTGGATGGACGCCCCAATTTCCTGGATATCGACGCCGACGGCGACGGAATTCCGGATGCTATTGAGGCCAACGGCGGCGCAGAACCCACTGGCTACAACGCTTCGCTTTCGCGCTTCCCCAGCACGGGCGTGGGGGCCAACGGTATGCCGGACGCAGCTGAAACTACGGTGGAGAGTGGCGTTACCAAACTGCCATTGACCAACACTGACAACATCGGCCGGCCCGACTACCTGGATATTGATGCTGACAACGACGGCATCGTGGATAATATTGAGGCACAAGCTTCGGCCGCTTACCGGGCTCCTACTGGCGTTGATACTGACCTGGATGGTCTTGATAATCGGTATGACCTGACGCCCGGTGGCGCAGTTACGGCCGGCGTAGCGGTACCCCTCACTAATACCGATGGTGATACACTACCTGACTACCGCGACCTGAACTCGGACAATGACTCACGCACCGACGCGGTAGAAGGCTGGGATACCAACAACGACGGCGTAGCTGAGAAAACGGCCTCCGGCCTAGACGCTGATAATGACGGCCTGGATGACGCCTTTGATAACGACGCTACCCGTACCAACCCCACCAATAACCAGACGCCGCAGTCGTTCCCGAACGTGAATATAACGGGCACGCCCGAGCTTGACTGGCGTGAGATCTTTACACCAGCCGCAATCAATACGACTATTAGTGGCCGCGTCTTCGAAGATGTGAACTACGGTGGCAGCGCGGGCCGGGACTACGCGACGGCTAATACTTCGGCCATGAATAGCGGCTTTACCACTGCTTCTATTCTGCGCGGCGGCGTAACGGTGGAGCTATATGATGCAAACGGAGGTTTTGCTGGTACGACCACGACTACGAATGGTACCTATAGTTTCTCTATAACTCAGCCGGGCTCCTACACCGTGCGGGTAGTATCCAGCACTGGTTTTACTTCGGTGCGAACGCCCGCAGCGACGGGTTTGGTGCCTGTTCAGACCTTTGCTTATGACCAGACTAATTTGGTTGGTGGTCAAATACCTAGCAAGGCGGATGGCCCCGCTCGCAGCGGCACCCAGACTTTGAACCAGATAATCAACGGTACCACAACGACTGCTCACTCTCTGGCTGCTGTATCGGTACCCACCACAGCTACGACTACGGCTGCTGTTACGAATGTCGATTTTGGCTTCAATTTCGATGTTATCAGCAATACCAATGATGCTGGTCAAGGGTCGTTGCGGCAGTTTATTATTAACTCTAACGCCTTGGCTAACACAAATCTGGCGCAAGCCGGCCTCCTAGCCGGCAAGGAAACTTCCATCTTCATGATTGGTGATGGTCGCACGACGAACGTTCCGGCTGGTTTGCGCAGCGGGGTAAATGGTGGTTTCAACACGGCTGCGCAAACCGCCACTATTGCGCTTGCCTCGGCACTACCCTCTATTACAGATAATAACACGGTGCTCGACGGTTCCCGGCAAACGGCAGTTACTGGCAATAACGTGCCCGCGGTAGCCGGAACAACTACCGGCCCGGAAGTGATTATTGATTTCAAGCTCTTTAGCGGACTAACAGTCACAGGTGCATCAGCTCGTATTGCTTCGCTGGGTTTTAGTAATGCCAAAGGAAATAGCACCAATACCGTTAGCATCGCACAAGGGGCCGCTGTGAACCTGAACACCGCAACTAGCGCGACGGTAACGGATGTGACGATAACAGAGAGTAATACGATTGGGATTCGTTTGAGTAATTCTGACGGGGCAGTGATAACGAATAATGTAGTGATTGGCAGTTCAACGCAGACCACTGGTGCTGACGGTATTCAGTTACTAGGAGGCACTGCTGATGCTTCCATCACTGGCAATACCATCAGCAAAAACCGCAACAACGGTATTGAACTTCTCAGCGGTAGCAATAATACCAACACGATCAGCGGCAACACAATCCGCGACAACGGCGCGGGTATTACTATCATCGTAGGTAACGACAATACACTCAGTCAAAATATTATCACTAATAACACCGGTGATGGTATCGTAGCCGCTCCTCTTACCTCCGGCAACCGCTTCACTCAGAATAGTATTTCTGGCAACGGCGACCTGGGTATCGACCTCTCGGCAACGGGAACAACTGGGGTTACCGGCGATGGCGCCACTAAAAACGCCGACAGCAAAACCGCAGCCAGCGGCGCAAACGGCCTCCTCAACTTCCCGGTCCTCACCCAGGCGGTGGTGACAGACGCAGTTACCGGCAGCCTCAAAATAACGGGCTTCGCCCCGGCGGGCAGCACCATCGAGCTATTTATCGCCGACCGCAATGCTTTGGCCTTCGGGCAGGGCCAGACGTATATATTCTCTGCCTTAGAAGGCGGCAGCATGGCGCAGGGCTTTACCGGAACCAGCGTTAGCATTACGGATCAGGATGCTAAAGTTGGCACTTACTCAGGCCTCATCAACGGCTTGGACCAAGGCAGCGAAACGAACGCGCCGCGCTTTGCTTTCAGCATTCCGATGAGCAGCCTGACTACAGCCCAGCGCACGGCACTTACTACCAACGGCGCCCGCCTGACGGCCACTGCTACTATGAATGGCACTGCTACCTCAGAATTCTCGGGTAGTATTCTCATTGGTCAAAATCAGCCGCTGCCCGTAGAGTTGGTCAAGTTTGAAGCTACTGCTCAAACTGGTAATGCCTTACTGACCTGGGCTACCGCTTCGGAGAAAAACAACGACCACTTCGACGTGGAGCGCTCCGTGAACGGCACTGCATTCGAGCGCGTGGGCACGGTGAAAGGCAATGGTACTACATCTAGCGCCCATCAGTACTCTTTTGTGGATGCAGGTGCCGGCCGCTTTGGCCAGCAGCTTTACTACCGCCTGCGCCAGGTAGATACTGATGGTAAGGAGAGTTTCTCGCCGGTACGCACGGTTACTTTTGCCCCCCAGACTGCACAGGTAACGCTGTATCCTAACCCGGCCAACACTACCGCTACCCTCGACCTGAGCACACTGCCTGCCGGGGCTTACTCGGTAATGCTGGTCGATATGACGGGTCGTACGCTGATGACGCAGCAGGTAGCCGGTGGATTGCATCAGCCGCTCGCCGTGAGCCAGTTGCCAGCGGGTACGTATTTGATACGCATACAAGGTATCAACACGAATCTGACGCAGCGGCTGGTAAAGCAGAAGTAGCGTATTAATACCAATTTTTTACGTAAAAAAGCCCCCCGGCCTAACCGCTGGGGGGCTTTTTTGGTATAGGGCTTTTAATCCTTCGTCTCTTATGCCTGCCTCAGTACCTCTGCCCAAAGCCGCGCGCCGCCTTCGGCCTGCTGCCGACTACGATGTTGTTATAATAGGCGCCGGAAGTGCCGGGCTCAGCGCGGCGCTGGTGCTGGGCCGCTGCTTACGCCGCGTATTGGTGTGCGATGGGGGCGCACCGCGCAATGATCCTTCGCCCGCGGTGTGGGGCTTCTTTACCCGCGACGGGGTGCAACCCAGTGAGCTGCTGCGCCTAGGTCTAGAGCAGCTGGCCGCTTATCCGAGTGTAGAAGTGTGCCCCCTGCGTGTTACCGATTTGACTGTAAGCGATATAGGCTTTACCATCGTAGCTGATACGGCAGCCAGCCGGACCCGGACCATAACGGCGCGCAAAGTACTGCTGGCAACGGGCGTGGAGGACGAATTGCCCCCTCTGGATGGCATGCGCGAGTTCTGGGGACGTGGCGTGCTGCACTGCCCGTACTGCCACGGCTGGGAAGTACGCGACCGGGCCATAGCCGTTTACGGGCGGGGAAAAGGCGTTACGGGCCTCGCACTGCTCGTCAGCCGGTGGTCGAAGGACGTGGTGGTGTGCACCGATGGTCCGGGGGGCCTTTCAGAAAAAGCCTGGCAGCGCCTGCAAAAGCAAGGTATTGCTGTGCGGGAAGAGTCTATTGAACGCCTGGAAGGCACCGAGGGCGAAGGTCTGCACCACGTACTTTTTAAAACCGGCGACAAGCTGGTGCGGGAGGCGCTGTTTGTGCACCCGCACCAGCATCAGCGCACCAATCTGGCCGAGCGGCTGGGGTGTCGCCTCAACAGCAAAGGAGCCGTGTGGACGGATAAAAGGCAGCAAACCTCGGTGCCAGGCCTCTATGCCGCCGGCGACACGACGACCGGGATGCAGCAGGCTATTCTGGCCGCCGCCGAAGGTTCGCTGGCCGCCATCATGATGAATGAAAAGCTAACAAAGGAAGAGTGCACCTGATGCGCTCTATCAGCCGGGTATGCGAATGGTAAACTCGGTGTATTCGCCTTCCTGGCTTTCTACCGTGAGCGAACCGTTGTGGCCTTTGGTAATGATATCATAGCTCAGCGACAGGCCCAGGCCCGTGCCTTCACCCGTGGGCTTGGTGGTGAAGAAGGGCTGGAAAATCTTATCCTTCACATTGGCCGGCATCCCCATGCCGTTGTCGCGCACATGCACTTCTACGTCGCTGGCCTCCGTGCGGCGGGTGCTTACGCTCACTGTCGGCACGTAGCCTTCCGGCATGCATTCTTTCTTTTTCTGAACTGCGTAGAAGGCATTAGTAAAGAGGTTGAGCATTACCCGACCTATATCCTGCGAAATAGCATTCACCAGCCCCAGCTCCGGATACAGGTTGGTGTAGAGAGTGGCATTAAAGGTTTTATCCTTAGCCCGTAAGCCGTGATACGCCAGGCGCAGGTATTCGTCGGCCAGGGTATTTATATCGGTAGGCTGAAGCTCACCCGTGCTGGCCCGGCTGTGCTCCAGCATGCCCTTCACGATGGATGCTGCCCGTTGGCCGTGGTGCGTAATTTTCTGGAGGTTCTGCTTCAGATCAATCAGCAGCTCGGTTTCCAGGTCGGCGTTGCGGGTAGGCTTGCGCTTTTCCTCCTCCAGCTCCGTAATCAACTCCGCGCTTACATCCGAGAAGTTGGTCACGAAGTTCAGCGGGTTTTGAATCTCGTGGGCAATACCAGCCGTCAACTCGCCCAATGAAGCCATCTTCTCGGCCTGAATAAGCTGGGTTTGCGTGGTTTTCAGCTCGGTCAGGGCCTGGCGCAACTCCTCCGTCTGCTTGGTAAGCGTGGCCGTGCGTTCGGCCACCAACCGCTCCAGCTCCGCGTTCTGGGCCGCGATGCGGTATTTTTCTTGTTCTTCTTCCTCGCGTAGCAGCCGTTCTTTCTCCAGGTGCTTTTTCTGATTGCGGGCAATCAGCACAAAGGTGATCATCCATATCACCGTAAAGCCCTGCGAGGCGTCGAAGGCATTTTCATAGTCCTCCGCCAGCTTCCAATCCGATACCGCCAGCAACAGCTCAATGGCGGAGTACAGGGTATACGGCACTACGGCCAGCAACAGTGTCCGGGCCGGGCGGTAGTCTCGCAACGATGTCGCTACCAGTATGACTACCCCAAAGACGAAGAGCATGTACACTTCGTCGAGCTGGTCGTTTCCAAAGTTGAAAAGAAGGTCAATAATACCCAGCCCCACCCCCGGCACCCAAATCCAAGTCAGCAGCTTATCCAAATGAGGCCGGCGCTTGGGCAAGTCAAAAAACCTACGCAAGAGCCGCACCACCAGCAGCTGGGCCAGCAGAATGCTAATTATTATTTGGCCATCAAATTTCATAGAGGAAGCCTGTTCTGAAACAGTAAGAAAACTGGCAAGCAAGAGGATCATTGCTTGCTAAGCTACTGAGTACCTATTTGCATGCCAGCTTGTCGGAGCGGTTCAGCTTAGTGGGAAATAGTGCTACTCATCTTTCGCTAACTTTTTGGTTAACCAGTTTTTGGGAAGCGGAACGGTAAAAACAACTGTTGGATTGCTGGTGCGCGGCCGGCGCCGGGTGGTGAGCTTTTTTACCTTGTCATCCTCTTTCGACAAAAGAATACTAGCATAATCTCTGATAAGCCCCACGGAGGAAGGAAGGGCGACGCGGACAGTGAGCTGCTGCTGCTGCGAGGTGTCGGGAGGTTTGGAGCCAGCGCGATTCTGCGCCTGGCTGCTCATGATGGAAAGCGGACAGGCAAGACATAGAAAGAATACTTTAACACCAGACATGGAGGAACGCGACGCTATACTACTGATTGTGAATAGAATTTATCCGGAACTCACTATCGAATTATGAACAAATCTACTGTGTTTGCTTTCTGAAGCAATAGGTCAGCAAACGCAACTACCCCCCGTTGCTTGTAAGGGAGTAACTGGCACTGTGGTAACGTGCCCTGTTCCTTCAAAGCCTGCTCTGGCAAGCGCTAATTCAGGGCATGTTACCGCGTAGCCACGCCTCAGAGCCCGTCTGCCCGATCAGTAAGTCTATCCAGGTTTTCCGTTGAGCTAATGGTGCAGCCAAATTCCTCGCTTCGTGCACCAGAAAAGAAGCCTGCCCACTTTGGACAGGCATCCTTGCAGAGCTAAGCTTCTTAAAATCAGCTTTTCCAGCAACGCGCCAAAGACGGTTCAGGCCGGTATGCAGGTAACGAGTTGGGGCACTTCATCATCGAAGGGGCGGCATAGCGCAAGCCTATGGCAGTCGTGAAATCCAACGCGTGGGACCAGCTATGCCTGCACCGTTACCGGGCCGCTGCCCATCGGCTGCATTCGATACTCCAGCTATGGACTGTTGCCGCGCTAGGCGTCTGGCTCCGAATAGTTCTGGGGAAAGCCGTTACACCCGAAAGCGTGCGGCCCAAATCTGAAAAAACGGTTTGCCATTTTACGCTGCTGCCGTTCGCGGCCTGGCTGCAGTGTTCAGCCGTCATTGATACATAGCCGTCGGTTTCTACAAAGACCTTCGCCAGCTTGGGTCAGGTGCAGCGTAGTCATTGAGATTTACGAAAGAATTTCTTTGGGCTCAGTTTCGGCGGGCTTATCTACTAATAAGGCTTTGGCCTTCTCCACCACATTTTCTACCGTGAAGCCAAAAAAGGCCATCACTTCCTCGCCAGGGCCCGACTCGCCGAAGCGGTTCATGCTGATGACGGTGCCTTCGTCGGTCGCGTACTTGTGCCACCCAATGGGCGAACCGGCTTCAATAGTGACGCGCTTGCGCACGGTGGGGGGCAAAACTTGCTGCTGATAGGCCTTGTCCTGCAGCTCAAACAGTTCCCAGCTCGGCATGCTCACCACTCGCGCCGCTACGCCCTGCTTGTGCAGCTCCTGCTGCGCCTGCATAGCTAATGACACTTCCGAGCCGGTTGCAACCAAAATTAGCTGGGGCTTGCCGCCGTCGGCTTCGCTCAAAATGTAGGCGCCTTTGGCCACGCCTTCGCGCGCCGAGCCGTACTTCTCCTGGTCTAGGGTGGGCAGCTTCTGGCGCGACAAAATCAGCACCACGGGCGAGGCCGGCTTGGTCATAGCCACGCGCCACGATTCTACGGTTTCGTTGGCATCGGCGGGGCGCAGCACGATGATGTTGGGAATGGTGCGCAGCGCGGCCACTTGCTCAACCGGCTGGTGCGTGGGTCCGTCCTCGCCCAGCCCGATGCTGTCGTGGGTGAAGACAAACGTCACGGCCGATTCGGCTAGGGCGGTGAGGCGAATTGCCCCCCGCATGTAGTCGGAGAAGGTGAGGAAAGTGCCGCCATACACGCGCACGCCTCCGTGGCGCGACATGCCGTTGAGGGCGCCGCCCATGGCGTGCTCGCGCACCCCAAACCAGATGTTGCTCTTCTCGTAGCTGCCCGGCTGGAAGCTCAGGTCGCCGCCGGGGGGCATTTCATTGGAGCTGGCCAAGTCGGCAGAGCCGCCAAACAGGAAGGGAATCGTTTTCTTCAACACCCCGAGCGCCTTGCCCGAGGCCTGGCGGGTAGCAAAAGCGCCGTCGGCGGGCGTAAAGACTGGCAGCTCCGCGTCCCAACCAGCGGGCAGCTCACTCGCGTAGGAAGTCAGGAACAGCTCGCTTTCGGGCTTGAACTGCTGCTGGTAGGTTTCAAACTTTTGCTGCCACTCCTGCTGCAGCTGAGCGCCGCGCTGGCCGGGCTCAGCCAGATGCTCACGCACCTCGGCGGGTACGATGAACGAATCGTCGGGATTCCAGCCAAAAAACTCCTTGACTTTGCGCAGATTCTCGTCGCCCAACGGGCTGCCGTGCACTTTGCTGGTGCCTTCCTGCGGACTCCCAAAACCAATAATGGTCTTGATGGAAATGAGCGAAGGCATGTTCGTTTCGGCTTGCGCCGCGCGGATGGCCTGCTCAATTCCGTCCAGATCGTTGCCGTCCATCACGCGCTGGGTGTGCCAGCCGTAGGCCTCAAAACGCATCAATGGGTCTTCCGTGTAGGACAGATTGGTGGGCCCGTCGAGGCTGATGTCGTTGTCATCGTAGAGGTAGATGAGCTTGCCCAGCTTCAGATGGCCGGCCAGCGAAGCAGCTTCGGCCGCAATGCCTTCCATCAGGTCGCCGTCGCTCACAATGGAGTAGGTGTAGTGATTCACTACCTCGTGGCCGGGCTTGTTGTACAGCGCGGCCAAATGCGCTTCCGCCATGGCCATGCCCACGCCATTGGCGAAGCCCTGGCCCAGCGGGCCCGTAGTTACTTCCACGCCCGCCGTGATGTTGGACTCCGGGTGACCGGGGGTTTTGGAGTGCAGCTGCCGGAAGTTCTTAAGCTCCTCGAGCGGCAGATCGTAGCCGTATAGGTGCAGCAGGCTATAGAGCAGGGCCGAGCCGTGTCCCGCCGACAACACAAACCGGTCGCGGTCGGGCCAGGCGGGGTCCTGGGGGTTGAAACGCAAGAACCGCGACCACAGCACGTATGCCATAGGCGCGGCCCCCAGCGGCAAGCCCGGATGCCCGGAATTAGCCCGCTGCACCATATCTGCCGACAGCAGTCGGATAGTGCTTACACTTTGTTCTTCTACGAATACCTGCTTCTCAACCATACGGCGCTACAATTAGAATAAAAAGCCCCCCAGCCGCCCGGATTGCATCCTAAGCAGCCAGCCAGCTTGGTTTTACTCAGTTTAGATGTATTGGTTGATAATACTTTCCAGCCACTCCTGCTTACCACTGCGCATAGCAGGTTCACCCGAGGCGTGCGCGATGCGGCGCAGGTCTTCCAGCGTGAGCTGGCCTTGCTCGAAGGCAGCGCCGTCGCCGCCGTCAAATGAGGCGTAACGCTCGGTACGGAACTTACGGTAGGGCGACTTTTCCAGAATATCGTTGGCCGTTACCAGAGCGCGGGCAAACGTATCCATGCCGCTGATGTGGGCCACGAAAATGTCCTCCAGGTCGGTGGAGTTGCGGCGCGTTTTAGCGTCGAAGTTGATGCCGCCGGGCGTAATGCCGCCGTGCTCCAGAATGATGAGCATGCACTCGGTCAGCTCGTTGATGTTGTTGGGAAACTGGTCGGTGTCCCAGCCATTCTGGTTGTCGCCGCGGTTGGCGTCCATGCTGCCAAGCATGCTGGCGTCGGCGGCTACTTGCAGCTCGTGCTGGAAGGTGTGGCCGGCCAGCGTGGCGTGGTTTACTTCCAGATTCAGCATGAAATCTTGGTCCAGGCCGTATTCTTTCAGGAAGCCGATAACCGTGGCCGCGTCGAAGTCATACTGATGCTTGGTAGGCTCGGCGGGCTTGGGCTCGATGAAGAACTTGCCTTTGAAGCCCTGCTTGCGAGCGTAGTCGCGAGCCATGCCCAGGAAGCGGCCCATGTGTTCGAGCTCCCGCTTCATATTGGTGTTCAGCAGGGTCATGTAGCCCTCGCGGCCACCCCAGAACGTGTAGCCTTCCCCACCCAGCGCGATGGTCGCGTCGATGGAGTTTTTCACCTGCGTAGCCGCGTGCGCCACCACAGCAAAGTCGGGGTTGGTGCTGGCGCCGTTCATGTAGCGCGGGTTGGAAAACACGTTGGCCGTGCCCCAGAGCAGCTTTACGCCGCTGGCCTCCTGATGCGCTTTGGCGTAGTCAACAATGGCTTGCAGGTTGCGCTCATACTCTTGCAGAGATTCACCTTCGTCTACCAGGTCGATGTCGTGGAAGCAGTAGTAAGGTGTGCCAAGCTTGGTAAAAAACTCAAAGGCCGCATCCATTTTATCCCTGGCCCGGCCAATGATTTCGTGGTGCCGGTCCCAGGCAAACTGCTTGGTACCGGGCCCGAATGGGTCGCCGCCCGTGCCGGTGAAGGTGTGCCAGTACGAAACAGCGAAGCGCAGATGCTCCTTCATCGTTTTGCCCCCCACCACGCGGTTCTCGTCGTACCATTTGAAGGCCAGCGGATTGTCCGACTCGCGTCCTTCGAAGCGAATAGTGTCAATGCCTTTGAAAAATTCCGTCTTAGAAAGTGTGTTGGACGACATTTGTCTGGGTAGTTGTGTGTGAAAGAAACTGTTGAGTAAGAGCCTGATGCCAGCGGGCATAGGCCGATTGATATTGTTTTTGCAGCTCCGGCGTGGGCTCCAGCGTCAGAATACGTTCTAGGCCCCCGAAGGCCTCGGCTGGGCTGGCATACACTCCTACCCCGATGCCGGCCCCGCGGGCAGCGCCCTGGGCGGCGTCAGTGTTATAAAGCTCCAGCGTCACGTTACCGGTATTCACGAAAGCCTCGCGGAACACCGGGCTCAGAAACATGTTGGCGTTGCCGGCACGCACCTTTTGTACTTGTACGCCCATACTCCGCATGGTGTCCATGCCGTAGTTCAAGGCAAAGACAATTCCCTCCTGGGCCGCCCGCAACACATGGGCCTGCGAGTGGATATTGAAGCTCAAGCCGCGCAGCTCAGCATCGGTAGAGCGGTTTTCGAGAATGCGCTCCGCGCCGTTGCCGAAGGGCAAAAACAGCAGGCCCTCCGACCCAATTGGCGCTTGCGCGGCCAGTTGGTTCATTTGGTCGTAAGGAATTTCGCCTACTACTTTGCGCAGCCAGCTGTTCAGAATGCCGGTGCCGTTCATGCACATCAGCACGCCGTTGCGCGGCTGCTCGGGCGTGCTATTTACGTGGGCGAAGGCATTGACGCGCGAATGCGGATCGGAGGCGGGCGCGTCGGTGATGCCGTACACGACGCCTGAGGTGCCGGCCGTAGCAGCTATTTCGCCGGGCTGCAATACGTTGAGTGAGAAGGCATTGTTGGGTTGGTCGCCGGCGCGGTAGCTGATGGGCGTGCCCGCGTGCAAACCCAGTTCCAGCGCGGCTTCAGGCGTGAGTTGGCCCTGGGGGGCAAAAGTATCGACCACTTCGGGAAGCAGGTCGCGGCTGATGCCGTAATAATCAAGCAAGTCTTGGGCAATGGCCTGCTCCCGGAAATTCCAGAAAACGCCTTCTGATAAACCAGAAACAGTCGTCTGCATCTGGCCCGTGAGCTGGTAGGCGATGTAGTCGCCGGGCAGCTGAATTTTATAGATCTGCTCGTAGATAGCAGGCTCATTTTCCTTCACCCACTTGAGCTTAGAGGCCGTGAAGTTGCCGGGCGAATTGAGGAAGTTCTGGAGGCAATACTCCTCTCCTAGCTCCGCAAACGCCTGATTGCCAAAATCTACGGCGCGACTATCGCACCATATAATGGCGGGGCGCAACACTTTGCCGGCCTTATCAAGCAGCACGAGGCCGTGCATCTGGTAGGTGATGCCGATGCCCGCCACTAGCGACGCATTGAAGCCGTACTCGCTTTTCAGCTCCTGGGTAGCATTCACTACCTCCTGCCACCACCGCTCCGGCCGCTGCTCAGCCCAGCCTACCGCCTCCGCAGTGATTTCCATTTCCTTCTTCGGCGACGTGACGCTGGCCACGCACTTACCAGTATCCACGCTGACTAAGGCTACTTTGATGGAGGAACTACCAATATCATAGCCGAGCAGGTATTTCATGGGTGGAATGAGGTTAAAAAGTGGGGTATTCTGGCGCAGGAAGCGCAACTCTTATACGCGATAAAGTTCAATTTACAAGGACCTCAACAACTATCTATCCTGTTCAGCTAGCAGGTATTTGCTATCAGGTTTTTCGCGCTTCGGTATCCGAATATACACTACAAGTCTCGATTGCCTTTCTTATAGACGTTGGCAAATAAGCTTAATTTTCAAATAAAAATATCGCAAACGTTACCGAAAACACTTTCAATAGGAATTCTCAAAACGCAGGAATATAAAAGATAACCTTGGATTATCTTCGGATGATTAAGGGACGTGAGTTGGTCTTAATAAAAGTCAAACCGGAGGCTGCTTCGAGCTACTCCTAATTGCTGGTTGCACAGTGGAAGTAACAGTACTGCCTAGGCACTGAAGATCATTTATGCCCGTGATTTACTTGGGCTCTTACTCTCCGTATTCCTCCCAGCTCATTTGACAAGCAAAATGCTCCGCTGGGTGGGGGCCGCACGCAACATAGCTATCTTTTGGAGTATGGTGCCCATCGCACCTAATGGCTTAAGCTACCTGTCGGGTCCGGCTGACCAAGGTGCCTAAACCCGTGGATTTGAGAGCAAACTCCTCATGTAGATGACTTTGGCCCGGTATTGTCTTGGGATAAGTAGAAGTACCCACTGTGATTTACTCGTGGCAGTAGTACTTAATATTTTTTCCACCCCGGCCTTTATGGTCGACTTTCCTCCTTCGCTTATGTATACGCTACTATTGCAAGGGGGCGGTTCCATCGGCAGCGATGGCATGCGTCTACCCGTATAAATTGCGGCTTGGTTCAGCTTGTGCGAAAAATACGTATTGTCGATCTTTGCAGTCCGTAATTATACGAATTGATCATGCGTGTCACCTCACCCTTAAGCCCCCGCCAAGCGCATCGCTTGGCAATCTCGTTAGCGCTCTGCTTCCCTTCATGCTCCTTTCTCACGCCAGGACCTTACCAGCACGAACTGCTTGAGGCTTTCGTGCACGGGGAATTGACAATTGATCAAGTACTGGTGCACTTAGAGGCCCACGAGTATGCGCCTGAAAGGCGGTCAGCAGCGTACTTCGCGTAATGCCGGAGCACGCGCAGAGTGAAGTGCGTTTGCTTCTTCGCTTAGGCGCGGCCTGCGGAAGCATCCGCACCGCCCGTTGGTGACTTGAATGTTGGAAATTTTAACCTGGGTCCAGGTGGCGGTAACGAGCATGACCACGTTCCTCTCTGCCTCGTCGCGGCTCTTGGCGTAGAGTTGACACGTTTCCCACCGCTCAATACCCAGGCCTTAAGGGGGTAGGAGCCGTTGAGCAGCCCCGTTCTGACTTGATAGGTAAAGAATCAGAAGTGATTTACACCGTGAAATTCGTGTACCAGTCAATAACCGTTCACTTAGTGCGGATAGCCTGATAGCCTAGTTATTCAACGGAATTTCGGCTTGGTGAAATCGTACGCCGGTGAAGATTACGCTACACATTAGCGGCTTATAGCACACAGAAAACGGGTGTGTACCCTCGAAAAAACAAGAGGCCCTTTCCTATCAGGAAAGGGCCTCTTCTAAGGTAGCGGGGACAGGACTCGAACCTGTGACCTTTGGGTTATGAGCCCAACGAGCTACCAACTGCTCCACCCCGCACTGTTTGGTTCTGCAAATGTAAGAGGCTTTTTCGGAATTAGATGGTGTAGAGTTGTAAAAAGTTGTTTTTCTAGCCTTCTATACTGATAATCAGCCGTTTTATTCTCTCGCAAAGTCATGATTGATAGCCTGATTCTAAAAGCGGCTGGTGATACCGAAGTGAATTTTGGAGGCATTGAGCGCCAATTTTTGATTTAGCTGCTCCGAACGCCCAAGAGAATAAACCAGTTGAAAAAGGCCGGCCCCAGTACGAAAGCTGATGCCTGCCCCTACCCCCGTGGGAACGTCTTCGTTGGTAGCTTGATTTAGCTTACGGTGCAAATAAGCCTGATCTACGAAGAGAAATACGAAGGAATCGGGGCCGGTGAACTGGCGGTACTCCAGGGTGCCAACGGCGTAAGAGCTGGCGTAAAAAGCAAATTCGCTGAAGCCGCGCAGGGTAGCCAGGCCACCTAAGCGAAACAAGTCGTTGAGAAACAGCCGGTCGTTGAGCAACGATTCGCCCCGCACCCGGCCCAGCAGCACACCGTTGCGGCCAATTGGGTAATAGTACTCGGCGCGGCCGCCCAGGGTAACCTGGGTGGAGCGCAGGGGCAAGCGGGTATAAAGCGAGTCGTTGAGGTCGGTGTTTTTGCTGATGCGCTTATTGCCGACGGCGGCCAGACCGCTAAAAAAGCCCCCCGACGCGGAAAATACAGGTCATCAAGCGTATTTTTTGAATAATCGAGGCCGTAGGAGGTGTACTCAGAATCGATGTTTTCGGGTAAAGCGGTGAACTCCCGGAACGTGGAATCGGAGAGCAGACGCGAGCTGCGAAACTCGGTGAAGAAGCTGATGCGCCCGGCCCGCGCCGTAGGATACGTAACCTGCAGGCGAGGCCGCAAGGTCAGAAAGGCGTCGGACTGGCGGTAGAGGTTAAAATTGCCCCCCAGCTCCAGGGGTGAGCCAAAGAAATTGGGATGCACATATTGGGCGTCCAGAAGCTGGGAGGCGGCGTCTACTTTGCGCCATTGCAAGCCAAGCTGCTTGCCCCCACCACGAATGTTGCGCAGGTTAATAGTCACGTCGCCGGTGAGCTGCACTTTGTTCTGACCCGGTCCGGGGTTTGGGTTGGGCAGCACGCCTACAATGGCGTCGAACTGGTTGGCGGGACGGTCGTCGAGGAGCAAGTACACCCGCGCTTTGCCTTGCGCGAAACGTACTTCGGGCTCGGCTTTTACCTGCAGGTACGGAAGTTGGCGCAGCAAGCGGGCGGCAGCTTCTACGCGCTGCTGGCTGTAGGGTTGGTTAGGAAAAATCTGTAAGTAGCGGAGCAGGAATTGCGTTCGGGTTTTCGTATTTCCCAGCACTTGCAAGGAGTCGAATACGATGACAGGGCCGCGGTCGAGCACCACGCGGCCTTCAATATCGGAGCCGGTGAGAGCCACGGAATCGAGACGCACGGTGGCAAAGGGTAACCCTGATTTTCAGCCTCAGCCAGTACGCGCTGCTGGAGCTGGGCCCACTCCTGGGGACGAAAGGGCTGGTCGCGAAAGAACTTTTCCCGGTAGCCAGCCTTGGTGAGCAGACCGTCGCCGAGGTTGCCATTGCGTAGCCGTGCCCAGCGGAACTGTTCGCCTATATGCAGGCGCACCTGCACCGTGTCGCGACTCCAGCGCATGGTGTCGGCCGAGGCAGTGAGGTAAGCGTCCGTTTGCAGGGCCAGTACCAGGTCGCGGATGGTGCGCAGGGCGGCGAGCGAGTCGGGGGCGCTGGGGCGAAATCGGTAGCGTCTCAGCGTGGACTGGTCGGCCTCCTCTGTGCTGAGCTGGATGAATTTTGCCCCCCGAAATGGTTTGCGCAGCCGCGCGGCGCTGGTATCGGAGCGGGCCGGGGGCAGCGGCGGCGTCTGCAAGGCAGGCTGGCCGGGCGCGGCTGGGGTGGGCGTTATCTGCGCCTGTACCGCGCCCAACCAGCCGACCAGCAGCAGACTTAACACACAGCGAAAGAGGGCGCGGGCAACCATTGGGGCAAAGAACGGGGACCGGTAGCACTTAATTTCAGGAGCTTCCCTAAAAGCAACCTAGCACCTGAAAGTGCGGCCTTTAGCTACTGCTGGTTTTGTGTTAGCAAGAAACCATTATAAGAACCTGAGCTTCACTTTCTTTCTTAACGGAGGGTGATACTTGCGATGAAAAAGGATTAACCACCAGACTGCTCGCTCCCATGAAACCACAGCCTCCATCCCAGACAATGCCAACAGCCGCGCTTCGGCAGGCATTGCAGCATGATCGTGAAGCCACGCTTACCCAGCTTTACCGGCACACTTTTCCGATGGTGCGGCGGCAAGTGAAGCAGCTAGGCGGCACGGAGCAGGATGCCCAGGATGTATTTCATGATGCGCTGGTTGTGTTTTACGAAAAGGCCGTGGGCGGCACGTTGGTTCTGACGGCTTCGGCCAGCACGTATCTGGTGAGTATTAGTCGGAACCTGTGGCGGCAAGAGCTAAGCCGCCGCCACCGGCAGCCTGCTATGGAGTGGCCGGAGGACATGCAGGCGGCCGATGATACGGCGCTGGTCACGCCCGAGTCGGAAGAGGCGTTTTCGGTGCTGGCGTATGTGGAGCAGCTGGGCGAGAAGTGTAAGAGCATTCTGCTTTCCTTTTACTATTTCCAGCAGCCTTTGGAGCAGATTGCGGCCACGCATCACTACCGGAGTGTGCGCTCGGCAACGGTGCAAAAGTTTAAGTGTCTGGAGCGGCTGCGTAAATCAGTGCGAGCCCTGCGGGCAGAACTATTAGCCTACTAACACTATGCGACCAGAGTTAGAGCGACTGCAACAGATTGAGCAGCAGCTTTTGGCTGTTTCGCCGCCGCTTGACCAAGCTAGTTGGGAGGTGCAGCTGCTACTTGACACCGATTTGCGTGCTGACATGGACGCGCAGCGCCTGCTCTACCAAGGAATTTTCTTGGCTGGTCAAAAGCAATTGCGCCGCGAGCTGGCCCTACTTCACCAGCGCCTGTATGGCCCGCGCCGTGGTAGCTGGATTCAGACGGCCGCGGCCAGTTTATGCTCTTTTCTGATGCGCCGCCTACGTGGCCGTGCTTCTGGCTGAGCCAATTTTCATTCCGCTCCTCACTTCTTATCGCACAAGGTAGCCTGTGCGCGGAAGATTTGTGTGCCTACTATTTAGCCTTTGTACTTATGTTGACGAAACAAGAATTCCGCAAGTTTGCCGTCAAAGGCCAGGGCCTGAGCGGCCTGGGCGTTGATCAGTACCTGCACCATATAGAAGGTCAGACCAGCCACTTTATTACGAACATGACCCGCTCGGTGATTGAGGAGCGCCCTACGCGATTCGCCGAAATTGACGTATTCTCCCGCCTGATCATGGACCGCATCGTGTTTCTGGGCACCGCGGTGGATGACCAGATTGCCAACATCATCACGGCTCAGTTGCTCTTTCTGGAGTCCGCGGATGCCAAGAAGGACATTCTGCTTTACGTTAACTCGCCCGGTGGCTCGGTATACGCCGGGTTCGGTATCTACGACACTATGCAGTATGTGGGCCCCGACGTGGCTACTATCTGCACGGGGTTGGCGGCCTCGATGGGGGCTTTTTTGCTGGCGGGCGGCGCGCTGGGCAAACGCTCGGCCCTGCCCCACGCCCGCGTCATGATTCACCAGCCCTCAAGTGGCGTGCAAGGCCCTTCGGCCGACATTGAAATTACGGCCCGCGAAGTGGTGAAGCTGCGCCAGGAGCTCTACGCTATTTATGCCGAACGCACTGGCAAAACCTACCAGCAAATCCACGACGACTCGGACCGCGACTACTGGTTGCGGGCCGATGAAGCCAAAGAATACGGCCTGATTGATGAGGTATTGGAGCGTAAATAAGCGAGGAGGAATCCGGGTTTAGGTAGCTTGCCGATTAATCAGAAAGAACTGAGCTAAACTAATTACACAGTTCGGGCTGTTATCCGGTACGCTCCCCTTCCTCTTCCGAATGCCTGGTCTTTACCTCCACATCCCCTTTTGCAAACAAGCCTGCCACTACTGCGACTTTCATTTCAGCACCTCTATGGCGCTGAAAGGCAGGCTGGTAGAAGCACTGGTGCGGGAGCTGGAGCTGCGCCATGAATACCTCGGGCCTCAGGCCACGCTCGACACTATTTACTTCGGCGGTGGCACTCCGTCGCTGCTAACGGGGCCCGAGCTGGATACTTTATTTGCGGCCATTCACCAGCACTTTAAAATTGCCCCCCAGGCCGAAATCACCCTCGAAGCCAACCCCGACGACCTTACCGCCGACAAGCTACGTGATTTGGCCGCTTCGCCCATTAACCGCCTGAGCATCGGGTTGCAAAGTTTCCACGAACCTCATTTGCGGCTTATGAATCGGGCCCACTCCGCTACCGATTCAGCAAGGTGCGTGCGGCTGGCCCAGGACGCGGGCTTTGAGAATATCTCGGTAGATTTAATTTACGGCGTGCCCGCCCCGGATCACGGCATTTGGGAGCAGGATATGGCGGCGGCGTTCGCGCTGCAAGTCCCCCATTTATCCTGTTATGCGCTTACTATTGAGCCCGATACGGTGTTTGGGCGGCGCCTGCGCAAAGGGCAGTTTACCCCGCCGCCCGACGACTTCGTGGCCCGGCAGTTTGAATTGCTCCTGGCAGAAATAGCCGCTCACGGCTATCAGCAGTACGAGATTTCCAACTTCTGCCGCCCCGGCCGGGAGTCGCGCCACAACTCGAACTACTGGCGTGGCGTGCCTTACCTGGGGTTGGGGCCGAGCGCCCATTCCTTCAACGGAGCAAGCCGGGAGTTCGCCGTAGCGAACAATACGCGCTACGTAACCAGTCTGTTAGAGCAGGACGAAGTGCCAACGACACGCGAATTACTTTCTCCTACCGACCGCGCCAACGAATACTTAATGACGAGCTTACGCACCGCTCGCGGTTGCGATTTAGCCCTACTACGGCAGGAATTTGGCGTCGATTTGCGCACTCAACGTGCTGATTACTTGCATGGTTTGCAGCAAAACAACTGGGCCACCCTTCACAATGAAGTTTTGGTGCTGACAGATCAGGGTAAACTGCTTGCCGACCACATCACCCTGGAATTATTTCAGGACCTTGGCTAAATCGACAAAATCAGCGTAATCTGTGCCTATGGAACGCCTGATTGATGCCCTCGCTGACGACGCCGACTTTTTTGTCGAGCACGTTCAAATCACCGCCATCGTCTTTGACACCACCGACGACGTGACCGTCTGGGCGACTACTTATTTTGATAACAATCTGCATTTCTTTCACTTAGGCCTGCAATTCCCGGCGCTGGATTTATTACTACGACTGGCGGGCGAGCGGGCGGAGGCCTTACAGGAGGAAGTTGCCGACGCCTTGGCCACCGTCACGGAGTGGCCCTGCCTGCTGGAGTACACCACCGAAGAAAAGCCCCCCGTACCTCTCCTAAACGTGGCTATGAAGCTGGCCTGTACTTATCCGGCTACATTGGTAGATGACGATGATGAAGGCGAGGAGGAAGAGGGCGCAGAGGAAGACGAAAGCGAGGACGATGACGCAGAAATTGCCCCCCACAACATCTTTTACCTGGAAGGTGTGTATCTGCGGCTGGAACCGTAGGTGTTGGTATTGTCGGTTATAGAGTTGAAGAACCTCTTTTTTCTTAGGCGAGACAAATACAACAAAAGAACGTCATGCTGACGAAGGAAGCATCTCGCTCGCTTTGTTGATTAGCATGGCAACATCAGCACACGAGATGCTTCCTTCGTCAGCATGACGTTCTGGTTTTAAGTAGTTGTTCAGTACTAGTTTAAACGCCCTTTTACCTTTCTAAACACTCCATGTTCTACCTGATTCCTGGTCTTGGAGCTGATGAGCGTGTTTTTCGTAAGCTACGGCCCTTACTGCGCGAACCATCTCAGGTGCTGGAATGGCTGAAGCCGATTGGCGATGAGCCATTGCCGGACTATACGCGGCGCATGGCGGCGACAATTCCGAAAGATCAGGCTTGCTTTATAGTCGGGGTATCATTTGGAGGAACAGTAGCCTTAGAAATCTGCCGCATTCGGCCTCGCGCCTGTGCTGTGCTGGTGTCCAGCATTCCAAATGCTGACCGCTTGCCTTCCCTGCTCCGCCTTATTCGGGCTACGCGGGTGTACAAATTGGTGCCGCCGCCCTTATTCAAGCTTTTTCCGTGGGCGGGGCGCTGGTATTTTGGTATTGATGACAACCTGGAATACCAGGTATTCAAGGCTATTCTGCGCGATATGGACTCGGCTTATACCAGTTGGGCTATCAAGCGCCTGCTGCATTGGGACAGCACCGGCGTCGGTAGCTGCGTGCAGATTCTGGGCTCCCGCGACCGGGTTTTTCCGCCTTCTTCTGCACCCATCGACTATCTTATTCCCGGCGGCACCCACTTTATGGTTCTCACACACGCTGAGCAAATCAGCCATATTCTGAATGACTTGCTGCGCCAACAACAGGCTACGAGTAATGTATGGGCGGCTTGCAGCCGCCCGTAGGAACGTCCCATCCATGTCCGAATTAGTGGCACTAGCTTGGTACGAATCATTTTTTTGTAGTCGCCTGCAACCGTGAAAACGGGCGGCTGCAAGCCGCCCCTACAGCTACACCACTTTATATTTACTTGATGCTCGCCACCTACCCCTACCAGGGCCATACCTTCTCCTTTGATCCCAGCGCACCTTTGGATATTTCGCTGACGCTGGCACCCGGCCCGAATCAAGTGAATTGCTTTTGGGCTGAGTCAGTGCAGTTTGACACGATTCGGGTGGGTGATTTTGTGGGGAGCGTGGCCGAGGGTGGTAGCACCAATTATAAGAGAGTGCACCTTACACCCCACGGCAACGGTACGCATACGGAGTGCTACGGACACATTTCCACTGATCCGGAGGCGACTATCAACCGCTGCCTGCGCCGCTTTTTATTCGTGGCACAACTTATTTCCGTCGAGCCACGCCAGCACGCGAATGGTAACCAGGTAATCATGCTAGCAGATGCGCAGTCGGCGCTGGGGGGCGTTTTTCCGGACTCTGAGGTGTTGCCGGAAGCTATTATTCTGCGGACGCTGCCCAATCATAAGGCCAAGCGTACGCGCCAGTATTCCGGCACTAATCCTACTTATATAGAGCCGGCGCTGGCCCAGTATCTGGCCGAACACCACATCGAGCACCTTCTGCTTGATCTTCCCAGCGTAGACCGGGAGGAAGACGGCGGCCAGCTGCTTGCTCATCATGCCTTTTGGCAATACCCGCATCATACCCGGCGCAGCAGTACTATTACCGAGCTAATTTTCGTGCCCGATGAGTTGAAAGACGGCTTATATCTGCTTAATCTACAGATCACCAGTCTGGAGCTGGATGCCAGCCCAAGCAAGCCAGTACTGTACCGGTTGAGCTAATTTTATTCCCAACTCAACAACAAGAACGCAAAAAAGCCCCCCAGGCAAATCTGGGGGGCTTTTTGATTGTCTCATCTTCTCCACGAAATCTGTGGAGAGCAACCAACTAGTGATTCAGACTAAGCAGCAGTTGCTTCGGTCAGTTCGGCGTCGCTGACAATGGGCACTACCGATACGAACGAACGATCCATGCGGCCCTTGCGGAACTGCACGGTGCCGTCGACCATAGCGAACAGGGTGTGGTCCTTGCCGATACCCACGTTCTGGCCGGGGTGATGCTTGGTGCCACGCTGACGAACGATGATGTTGCCAGCAATAATGCCTTGACCGCCGAAGATCTTCACGCCCAAGCGCTTAGAATGCGATTCGCGGCCGTTGTTAGATGAGCCGACGCCTTTCTTATGTGCCATTGTTGTATGTGTTGTGCGTTATGGGTGTTGTCTTGTCTGATGGCAATTCCGAGTTGAATAGTATTCCCACCCAGCAACCAATCAGTCAATTCAATTACCCGATGCTGTTGACCATTACTTTGGTGTAGTCCTGACGGTGGCCGTTGAGCTTCTTATAGCCCTTACGACGCTTCTTCTTGAACACCAATACTTTGTCACCTTTTACTTGGGCCAAGATGGTACCCTTCACTTTCACGTCCAGGAACGGAGCGCCGATAGTGAGCGAACCGTTATTGTCGGTCAGGAGCACGTTGCCCAGCTCAACTACGTCTCCGACGTTGCCGGCTAGTTTGTGGGTATAAACAAATTTCTCGGCTTCGACCTTGGTCTGCTTGCCAGCTATGTTGACGATTGCGTACATCGGCGTCTCGCGTGTTTTAAAAATGGGAAGGCAAAAGTAACAGGTTTAAGATTCAAAACCAAACCTAACTCTTTAGTCTTCATTTGGTCGGCTGTTCGAAACGAATTTCTGCCAAGCTTATCGGGAGACTTACAGAAGCGCGCACCGGGCACGCGAATACACTTTTTGTGGATAAGTTGGATTGTCCACAGGCCGAATGTTGATAAGTATTCAAAATTCGGGCGTTTTGGGGGCAATTTAGGCCGCTGCCACAAATTTCTTTCCAATAGTTGATCCGTAAGCCCGAAGAAAATTTAACCGAAGAAAATGATTTTCGGGGGGCATTTTGCCGGCTGCCGGGTTTATATTTGATCCCATAACCGGTCAAATTTTATCTAAAGCCGGCCCAAACATTTCTGTTTGCCGCTAGGTTGGCAAACCACAAGCCGATCATATTTCTGGTCGCGTTTCACCTTCAATACGCTATCTGCTATGGAACCTCTGCTCGTCGAAAACCCCAACCGCTTCGTGCTTTTCCCCATCCAGAACGACGACGTCTGGCAATTCTACAAGAAGGCGGAGGCCTCCTTCTGGACCGCCGAGGAAATCGACCTCTCCCAGGACCAGAAAGACTGGGAAAACCTCAACGACAACGAGAAGCACTTCATTTCCCATGTGCTGGCTTTCTTCGCCGCCTCCGATGGCATCGTGAACGAGAACCTGGCCGTGAACTTCATGCAGGAGGTGCAGATGCCCGAAGCACGCTGCTTCTACGGCTTCCAGATTATGATGGAAAACATCCACAGCGAGACCTATTCGCTGCTGATCGACACTTACATCAAAGACCCCAAGGAGAAAGACCGCCTCTTCAACGCCCTCGAAACCGTGCCGTGCGTGAAGAAAAAAGGCGAGTGGGCCCTGAAATGGATCAACTCTGAAGACTTCGCCGAGCGCATCATCGCCTTCGCGGCCGTGGAGGGCATTTTCTTCTCCGGCTCCTTCTGCTCTATCTTCTGGCTCAAAAAGCGCGGTCTGATGCCCGGCCTCACCTTCTCCAACGAGCTGATTTCCAGAGACGAAGGCCTGCACTGCGACTTCGCCTGCTTACTTTACGGCTACCTCCAGAACAAGCTTTCCGAGGAGCGCGTGCACAGCATCATCCGCGACGCGGTGCAGATCGAGCAGGAGTTTGTGACGGATGCACTGCCCGTGAACCTGATCGGGATGAACGCCAAAAACATGGCGCAGTACATCGAGTTCGTGGCCGACCGCCTACTTGAGTCGCTGGGCTACAGCAAGATCTACAACGCCTCCAACCCCTTTGATTTCATGGAGATGATCTCGCTACAGGGCAAAACCAACTTCTTCGAGAAGCGCGTGGCTGAGTACCAGAAAGCCGGCGTGATGAGCGAGCGTACCGAGAATGCTTTCTCGCTGGACGAGGATTTTTAAGTTGTTGATTCTTAATAAGAAAGCCCTCCAGTGTTGGCTGGGGGGCTTTTTTGTTGCTCAACGATTGGCCTCACCCCTAGCCCCCTCTCCCAGGGGAAAGGAGGGACTAGTTTTTAGTATTTCTAGATTAGTGGTGCTTTCTAGAAATATAGTGTTTAGAGCTAGTCCCCCCTCTCCCCTGGGAGAGGGGCCGGGGGTGAGGCCAATCGTTGAATATCTCTACCAAATTTCCCCTAACAGTACAACCCAATTTGCCCAGCAAAATTTAGCACCAATCCCCTAGCGCCACCCATCAAATTTGCCCCCCAGCGCCATATTTTAGGACTATGTGGATAACTTCTGTTGATAAGTCTTGTCCTACCCAATAGATAGAAATATCTTCCGCAACGATTAGCCGCATCCTACGGCTGCTTACCTCCCTTTCCTGACCCAACTGCCTGCTCTTGGCTGAGCCGGCAAACTCATATCCAACTACCAAAACACCCACGCTTATGCTGGTAATTAAACGCGACGGCCGGCGCGAATCCGTGAAATTTGACAAAGTCACGGCGCGCATCGAGAAGCTCTGCTACGGGCTCAACATGGTGTATGTCTCGCCCATTGAGGTGGCTAAAAAGGTCATCGATGGCATCTACGACGGCGTGACGACCATTGAGCTAGACAACCTGGCGGCCGAAACCGCCGCCTCACTCACTACCAAGCACCCGGACTACGCCATTCTGGCGGCCCGCATCGCGGTGAGCAACCTGCACAAGGTCACGAGTAAGTCGTTCAGCAGCACCATGAAGCGGCTGTACACCTACGAGGACCCCAAGACGGGCGAAAACGCCTCGCTTATTGCCAAAGACGTGTGGGAAGTTATCCACAAGCACGCGGCTACCCTCGACTCGGCCATTCTGTATGACCGCGACTACAGCTACGACTACTTCGGGTTTAAGACCTTGGAGCGCAGCTACCTGCTGCGCGTAGATGGCAAAGTGGTGGAGCGGCCCCAGCATATGCTCATGCGCGTGGCCATCGGCATTCACAAGGACGACATCGACTCGGCCATTGAGACCTACGAGCTGATGAGCGAGCGGTGGTTTACCCACGCCACGCCTACCCTGTTCAACGCCGGCTCGCCCAAGCCGCAGTTGTCGTCGTGCTTCGCGGCCGGCACCAAAGTCTTTACCGTGAACGCGGGGGTGAAGGATATTGAGGAAGTTGAAATTGGCGATTTGGTTGTAACCCACCGTGGCAACGTGAAGCCCGTAGTACAGCTACATAAAAATCCGCTCAACGGCCGACAGCTTTACAAGCTCCGCGCTTTCGGCTCGCCCGCGCTTTCGGTTACGGGTAACCACCGCTTCTGGTCGGTTACGAAGGAGCAGTTGGGCTGGGGCGAGCAGCCGCAGTGGAACGCTACGGAAGCCCTGCGCGAAGGCGACTACGTGGCTATTCCCAACAAAACCGAGGCCTACGTGCCCGAGGAGCTGGATTTGGCCGACAGCCTGCCTACCGGCTACGGCGGCATTGAGCTGGAAATAGAGCAGGATGAGGACTGGCTGTATCCACGGTCCGTGTGGGAGCGGGGCCACCAGCTCAACGCCACGGATACGGCGGTGCGGGTTTCGCGCAAGCACAGCCCCGTGAAGCGGCGGGTGCGCGTGAACAAGGACTTTGCCTTTTTACTAGGCGTCTGGCTGGGCGATGGCCACGTCATGCTGGGGCGCAACGCCCAGAAAACCCACCAGTTCGTGCGCGGCATTGGCTTCACGGCCCACCACGAAGCTTACGAGCTGATCGGCCGGATCACGGCGCTCTGTGAAGAGGTTTTTGGGGTGAAGGCAGCCGTCAGCGCCCCGACCAGCACCAACACGGTCAGCATCAGCGTAAGCTCCCACGTAGTAGGTCAGCTGTTTGACCAGCAGTTTGGTAAGCGGTTCGATGGCAAGAAGCTTTCCCCACTCATGTACCGCTGGGACGCGCCAATGGTGCAGGCGTTTATGGAGGGCCTGACCACCTCCGACGGGTGCGTAACCCCATGCGGCGACGTGCGCATTACGATGTCGAATGTAGGTTTGGTAAAGGAAATCTTTGCCTTGTGCCGCAACGTGGGCATGGAGGTTTCCTATTCTGAGGCGCAAGCCATCAAACAGGGAGCCACGGCCCGCACTGCCCGGATTTCGCTGCCCAAGCAGTCGGTGCTGCTGACCAACGTGTACAAGCAGTACACGGACAATCGCCTGGAGCGGATGCGGGAGAAGGAGTCGCATTCATCGCACATAAAGGAGATAAACGGACAGAAGTTTCTGCGCATCAGCGAGAAAGTCAAACGTAGCGACCAGCCCGAATTCGTGTACACGCTGGGAGTAGCCGACGACCATTCCTACTGCGTGGAAGGCGTAATGGTCGAAAACTGCTTTCTGCTCACCATGAAGGACGACAGCATCTCGGGCATTTACGACACGCTGAAGAACTGCGCCCAGATTTCGCAGTCGGCGGGCGGTATTGGCCTGAGCATTCATAACGTGCGGGCCACGGGCTCCTACATCAAGGGCACCAACGGCACTTCCAACGGCATCATCCCGATGTTGAAGGTATTCAACGACACGGCCCGCTACGTGGACCAGGGGGAGGAAAGCGCAAAGGCGCCTTCGCCATCTACATCGAGCCTTGGCATGCTGATATCTTCGACTTCCTGGATTTGAAGAAAAACCACGGCAAGGAAGAAAACCGCGCCCGTGACCTGTTCTACGCCCTCTGGACGCCCGACTTGTTCATGAAGCGCGTGGAGGACAACGGCGACTGGACCCTAATGTGCCCCAACGAGTGCCCCGGCCTGGGCGACGCCTGGGGTGAGGACTTCGAGCGCCTGTACCGCAAGTACGAGAAGGAAGGCCGCGGCCGCAAGACCATCAAGGCGCAGGAGCTGTGGTTTGCCATTCTGGAAAGCCAGACCGAGACCGGCACGCCCTACATGCTGTTCAAGGACGCGGCCAACCGCAAGTCGAACCAGCAGAACCTGGGCACCATCAAGTCGTCGAACCTGTGTTGCATTGCCGCCGACCAGCGTGTACCGACCAATAAAGGAATGCTTACCATCGGCGAGCTGTATGCCGACGGCACCGAGAGTCTGGTCGTGGGTCGGGAGCGCATCGAAACCGCCTCGGAGATGTACCTGCCCCGGCCTAATGCCGAGATGGTTAACATCATCACGCAGGAAGGCTACACCCACAAAGTAACCCCCGACCATAAAGTATGGGTGGAAAACGTGGGCTGGCGCGAAGCCCAGGAACTGCAAGCAGGCGACAAGCTCAGCATTCAGCAGATCGAAGGCTTGTGGGGCCAGGGCAAGTTTGAGGACGAAGCCTTCCTGGCCGGCCTCATCGCCGGCGACGGCACCTTCGGCAACAAGAACGTCTTCATTGATATTTGGGATAACGCGCTAGGGCTACGCTCGGAAATTGAAGCCGCCGTAGAGCGCGTGATTGAAAAATACGATGGCCTCCTGGATTACGCGCGCCTCACTGGCCACGAGCACGCCGCTACCTACGCTCCCGCCCAGCGGCCGAAGTTCCGGCTGTGCGCCACGCAGGATAACAGCACCAAATACCGCCTCTCGTCCAGCATTCTATTCCGCATTTTTGAGACGCTGGGCTTTACCCGCGCCAGCAAGCTGCGCGTACCGGAATTCGTGTGGAAAGGCAGCAAAAAGACGGTTTCCCGCTACCTGGAAGGTTTGTATATGGCCGACGGCACCGTGCAGGCCGGCGAAATCACGACCTGCTCACTGGCTTCGGTCAAGAAGTCATTGTTGGAAGAAGTGCAGCTGTTGTGGGCCAATTTTGGCGTGAAAGCCTCACTTACGCAAATGCGGGACGCGTCGTCGCGCTTGCTCCCTGATGGCCGCGGTGGCTACGCGATGGCGGAGTGCCAGCCGCTCTACCGCCTGCTGCTTACCTCCATTAAAGGCTGCCGCATCGCGGAGCGGGCTACGCGTTTAGGTGAATATCGTGGCAACGCGACGTACTTACAAAACCTCACTAAAGACGGCTACAAGCAAAAGCTGCACGCCACGTTTGAGCGCTTGGAGCGTCTGCCCAACGAAGACGCCTACTGCCTCATCGTGGACTCGGAGGAGCACTCCTGGACGGTGAACGGCTTGGTTACCAAGAACACCGAGATTATGGAGTACACCGACGAGCACGAAATTGCCGTCTGCAACTTGGCTTCGCTGGCCTTGCCGCGCTTCGTGAAGGAAGGCGAGCAGAAGGGCCAGCTGGTGTTTGACCACCAGAAGCTGTACGATGTCACGTACCACGCTACCAAAAACCTGAACAAGGTTATTGATATCAACTATTACCCCGTGCCTGAGGCCGAGCGCTCCAACCGCCGCCACCGCCCCATCGGGCTGGGCGTGCAAGGGCTGGCCGATACGTTTATTGCGCTGCGGATGCCTTTCGAGAGCGACGAAGCCACGGGCCTGAACAAGGACATCTTCGAGACCATCTACTTCGCGGCCTGCACGGCTTCCATGGATTTGGCCAAGAAAAATGGCCCCTACGAGACTTTCGCCGGCTCGCCCATGAGCCAGGGCAAGTTTCAGTTCGACCTCTGGGACGTGACGCCCGACTCGGGCCGCTGGGATTGGGAAGCGCTGCGCGCTCAGGTAATAGAGCACGGCATGCGCAACTCCCTGCTGGTGGCGCCTATGCCCACGGCCAGCACCGCCCAGATTCTGGGCAACAATGAGTCGTTTGAGCCTTACACCTCCAACATCTACGTGCGGCGCGTGCTGAGCGGGGAGTTTATGGTGGTGAACAAGCACCTGCTCAAGGACCTCATCAAGCTCGGCATCTGGAACGAGCAGATGAAGAACGAAATCATTGCCGCCAACGGCTCGGTGCAGAACATCGCTCGCATCCCGCAGCACATCAAAGACCTGTATAAGACGGTGTGGGAAATCTCCCAGCGCCGCATTATCGATATGTCGGCCGACCGGGGGGCATTTATTTGCCAGAGCCAGAGCCTGAACCTGCACGTGATGAACGTGAACTTTGGCAAGCTCACCAGCATGCACTTCCACAGCTGGAAGAAGGGCCTCAAAACCGGCATGTACTACCTGCGCACCAAAGCCGCCGCCGACGCCATCAAGTTCACGGTGCAGAAACAAGCCGCCGAGACCCTGGAGCCGCTGAACGTAGCCGCCCAGAACGCTTCGGATATGTCTTGCTCGCTGGATAATCCGGAAGGGTGCGAGGCTTGCGGGTCGTAGAGGAATGTTTGGAGGCTACAAGGTTGATTTTGGCAAAGTAAATTGGAATTGGTGCCACAGCTTAAATATCCAGATGGACGAAATAGAGGAGGTTCTGGAACTACCTGATCCCTCTTGGTTTTACTTATTGAACGACCGGCGCTGCGAGGTGCTGGCGTTCACTAAGTACCGGAAGTTTCTAGCAGTTTCTTTTAGCTTTGGGACTGACGATCACCTCATTATTGAAGACGTAAAACTGCCCGACTATGCAACCATCCAATCAGCCGTCATCCGACGATTTGTCGCAGAAGGCTAAGCTGTCCATGAACGGTTTGACCGATGAGCAGTGGAATGTCCAGCGCGTAACTGGTCCGTTGACGAAACAGGAGTTTCTAACTTATCTAAAGAAGATTGGCAAATTGCCCCCCAACGCTGATTTGAAGCAAGCTTCGTAACAAGTGCAGAAACAAGCCGCCGAGCCGCTGAACGTAGTGACTCATAAGGCGTTGGGTAAAAAGAAACCGTGAAATCTATTCCGTATCAGCAGTACGTGGCTTTGCTGAAAGTGCTGGGCTTGGTACACATTCGTACCGAGGCCAGCCATCAGCACTGGGATTTTCCGGCCGGCTCCGGTAAGACTTTGCTTCGCACGGTTACCATTCGGGAGAAGGACAGAGATATTCCACTGTTGCACATGCACACCAACTTAGTGACGCTGGAGCTGTCCGGTGTGGTCACGAAGGAAGAGTTTAATACGCTGCTGGCGGAACAAGCCAATCCGAAAGCGGCCCGTGCAGCGCGGAAGCGGCGCAGGAAAAACGAAGAATAAAAAAGAGCCTTTCCATGATGGAAAGGCTCTTTCTTCATGAAAAGCTAGCCACGGTTGCTAAGCAGGCAGCAGAATATCTTCGGTGAGGACGCGACGAGAACGGACGGGCGCATTCAGCAACTCCAGCGGCAAGCGGGGCGGCTCGTATACGGCCATAGGCTTCTTTACCAAGCGCCAGCCAAAGGCCAGCAATAGTTGGTCGAGAGTGCCCCGGCGGGCAGTGTCGGCGGCAAAGAAGCGTAAGGCTTCCTCAAAGGCCTGCCGGGCTTCGTCCTCGGTATCGCCGTAGGAGGAGAGCTCCAGCGCCGGACAGTAGGCCACATACTGGCCGCTATCGTCCAGCACGAGCAACACTTCCACCTGTACTTTCGTGACAGCGCCGTGGAGGTCAGTGGTGAGAGATGCCATAGTAGAACCAGATTCGGGGTTGAAGTAAGTAAAGTTACCAGAAAGGTTTCGTCCATAACAACCGAAGAAGGTCTTTCTGTTCGATAGCCCTTGCAAAGCATAACCAACCACGTACCTTCACTACCATAGCATGCCGGAGAGGCAGCTTACTTTCTGCGGTGCAGAAACAAGCCGCCGAGACCCTGGAGCCGCTGAACGTAGCCGCCCAGAATGCTTCGGACATGGCTTGCTCGTTGGATAATCCGGACGCTTGCGAGGCCTGCGGCTCGTAGGATAATCGAATTGTCATGGCATGAAGGGAGAGGCACTACCTCTCCCTTTTCATAAATGGTAGCATGAAAAACTTTATATACATAACAGCTCTTCTTATAATATGCATTGCCACTTCTTGTGGTAAGAACAAGAATAATCAAGTTAAAAAAGCTGTGCATGAGTATTTACTTAACAATCTGAATGATCCCGCTAGTTATGAAGAGGTAAGTTTTGGCCCTCTACTTATATATAGCAATCAGCTTACACCTTCTTATCATATAGAACACAAATATAGAGTCAAACCAAACGGAGATAATAAGCTTTTAATTAGAGCCGATTTTGCACTAGACTCTACATTTAGTATTGTAGGAGTCAGATATAAACAGAGTGATAATAACACATTCTTTGATGAGAATAACCAACCCATAAAAACAGTTCACTATACAATGAACAGTACAGAATCAATGATTTACAGTTTATTGAAAAGCAAAAACAAAATAAGAAATGATATACCAGCATATGAAGCAAAAAGTATTATCAGAAAATTCAACATATCGAATAATAATGACTCTATCCTATTAAATATATTCGACGACAACCAAATTAATAGAAGAAGATATGATAGCATATATATGAAGTATGAAGTTTTCAATAAATCTTTAGAGCCTGTTGAAAATTAGATACTCCCTATGTATCTGATGTTTCAAAAACGCCGTTGGAGGCACTTTTGAGTTGTCCACCTCAAGACATGCTACTTGAAAACAGGCTGTTTGTAGCCCTTTTTAGGGAAGCAAGCATTAGCAAATGCTAATTTTCAACAGGCTCTTATTTAATAGTGAATATAAATTCCGAGAGGTATATGATGAACTTATTAAAGAAGATATATCTGTACCTGAAGACTATCGTCTTTTTGTCGAATTATTATTCCAAGAGAATAGATTGCAAAGACTACATAAAAACGCTATTGATATGCACTGGAATACATCGAAAGATTTTAATTTTTTCAAACAAGAACTAATTGAAACGAACAACAAAAATATAGGACCCCATTTTTCAAGACAAATTTATGTTCTTTGCAAAAGACTGCGTCCAAACTTCTCAATCAGTTATGAAGATTTCATAACTGATATGAAAGATGACAATAACATAAAATCTTTACACAATAATTTATCCAAGCATTATACTGACATTCCCACTCTAGAAGTGTTCAAAATGAAAATTCGCGATAATTTGTATTAAATTTCACTAATTGGCGCGAGCTTATAAGTTTGTAGATTATAGCTCGTGACCAGCTTCGGAGTAGAGGTTTTACCTCCACTGCCGCATCAGCGGCAAGCCGGAACCACACCGCTTTCAGAAAATCCGTACTTTGGTTCTATGGCTGATTTACTTTCCCGTATTACCGTCAACCCCGCTATCTGCCACGGGCAGCCCACCGTACGCGGGTTGCGCTATCCGGTGCAAAACATCCTGGAACTGCTGGCTTCGGGTATGACAGAAGCCGAAATCCTGGCTGATTACGAAGACCTGGAAGTAGATGACTTGCGCGCTTGCCAAGCCTACGCTGCGGAACTGCTTAAAACCAAGACCTTCTATCGCCTGGCTTCTTAATGGCGCCGCCGCTGATTAAAGTATTGGTAGATGCGCAGTTGCCGAAACATCTGGCGCGTTGGCTCGCCCACGAAGCTGGCTTCGACGCGCTTCATACGCTCAACCTGCCGGAAGCCAACCACACTTCCGACGATTACATCAACGAGTTCTCGGCGCGTGAGAGCCGCATCGTGATTACCAAGGATGCCGACTTTGTGAACACATTCATTCTGCACGGTCGCCCTTACAAGCTACTGCTGGTTTCTACCGGCAACATCAGCACCAGTGAGTTGGTAGAGCTGTTCCGCCGGCATCTGCCAGAGCTAACAAAGACCCTGCAATGGCATAGCTACCTGGAGTTATCACGGGAGCAGCTGGTGATTCACCGATAATGACTAGCAGTTAGGTTTTCACATTACGTATGGCAAGACGTACATCTTCCTGCTACCTATGAAACCTCGGGTAATCTGCCACATGATGAGTTCCCTGGACGGGCGCACCATTCTCAGCCGCTGGGGCGACTCGCCCAACACCAAGGAGTACGAAACGACAGCCGCCACCTTTGAGGCCCAGGCCTGGCTGTGCGGGCGTGTGACCATGGAAAAGGACTTCACCCACGGCCTGGCCCCCGACCTGAAGCCCGTAGCCTCCCCCTGCCCCGCACCGACTTCGTGGCCGAGCACGCCGCCGAGTCGTTTGCCGTGGCCGTCGATGCCCACGGGAAGCTAGGCTGGGAATCGGCCGCCATCGGCGACGACCACATCATCAGCATCCTCACCGAGCAGGTAAGCAACGAATACCTGGCCTACCTGCGCGAGAAAGGCGTTTCGTACCTGTTCGGCGGCGCCTAGGAAATCGACTTTGCACTGGTCCTGAACAAGCTGGGCGAGCTATTCCCCATCCAGACCATCCTGCTGGAAGGCGGCGGCCACCTGAACGGCTCCCTGCTCAAAGCCGGCCTGATCGATGAGCTGAGCCTCCTGCATTACCCCGTGGTGGATGAAGCGCCCACCTCGCCCACCATTTTCGAGCAGGGCGATTCGCCGGGCCTAGCTACGTTCTTCAGGCTGCTCAGCGTAGAGCAGCGCCCCGACGAGATTCTGTGGCTTCGCTACGAGGCACAGCTTAAGAAATTTGCCCCCCAGACGGTGCTTGGCGGCGTGGGGGCTTTCTTCTTGTCAGGTGGTCTTACTCTAGGTTGTCATTCAGCGCAGCGCGAAGCATCTCGCGTGCAATCGTTGCCAAAGCATTTGTCATACTTGATCTGGCATCCGCTTGTCGAAGCATCTCTACCGCTTCGTTGCACTAGCATTGAGATTAGTCACCAGTAGAGATGCTTCGACAAGCGGACGCCAGATCCAGCATGACCGTCTTGTTAGTTGAGTTACTACTCAAATGACCGCACGCGAGATGCTTCGCGTTGCGCTGCATGAGAGCAACTCTTATCGTGCGTTCGTTTGGTGGTGAGAGACTTTCTGCAGTAAAATTCCTTGCTACCGTCACAAACACAAAAGGCCCAGCCGCAAGGTTGGGCCTTTTGTGTTTGTGACGGTAGTGATTAGCTCGCGCCCATGATTTGCTCTGCAATCTGCGTGTGCTGCTCATCGGCTTGCTTGGCCTCGTCCAGGCAGGCTTGCAGGTCCTGCTCGGCCTGACTCATTCCAACTTGCCCGGCGTAGGTGCGCAAGGTGCCGAAGGCGGCAATCCAATAGTGAAGGGCTAGCTGGCCGGCGGCGATGATGCCGAGGTCGCGGGAGGTATCGTCGGGGGCCTGCTGGCGAATCTTTTTGCTGACTTCGTAGTGGGCTTCCAGGATGGGATTCTCCTGCTCACCGGCGCCACCGGCTTCTTGCAGGGCCCGCTCGATGCGTTCCTTCCACTGTTTCGCGGTTTCGTTGCCTTGTTCGAGCGCCTGCTTGAGCTGGGGGTTGCGGGCGTCGTTCTGTATTTCAGCGGTTGCGCCCTCTGCAACTTTGCTGCCTGCCTTTAGCGCGGCCAAACCCTGTTGGACGAGGGTTTTCAGCTGTTCGTTTGCCATAGCGTCAGATATAAGTAATTGGTTAGGTATGCTTTGGAGTACGGAACAACCGGTATGAAAGCTATATAAATAGGCGTTTCTACGGTGTTTATCCGTATAAACGCCCAGCGATGCTGAGACCTGTTTGCACGCCGGCCGCAGTACTGCGAGGCACCATTGCCGTTAAGTGAAACGGTAGAGGAAACCGGGCGCTCACCTTATCAGCGCTCAGCCTCCTGACAGGATTCTGGGGCTTCCCTACGAGGCCGCAGCAGCTTCGTAAAATTTGCCCTCAGCAGGCTATTAATGGCGTGGAGACAACTGTTCTTTTCTAGGCCGTTCTGCTCTGCAGGACGGCCTATTGCCTAACGTAATGGTACCCTTTTCCTTAGTATAGTTGCTCCTGCGACCTATCCATAAGCAAGAACGCCCAACCTATTGGCTGGGCGTTCTGCGTTCTTAGCTCAAGAAAGCACCGATCATAAGGTTCATTTAAAAAGTTACGCGCCGTATCGTGCCGTTGCCGGTAGTTAATACATAGTAGGTGTTGCCGGCGATGCGCTCGATGTCGGTGGGCTGATCGAGACCGCCGAGCAGGGTGGTACCCGTTTCGCTGACGACGCGGCCGGTATTGGGCTGGAAGCCCACGGTAGGCGGCGCAAATACAAACTCCGCGTACTGGGTCACGATGGGCGTGTTGTTATTGGATAACACGATATCGGTGAGGGTGGTGAAGCCCGTGCGGTAGTCACTGACGACGCTGCTATTACTCACCTGCATTATTTTGGCGGTGCCGGTGGCGAAGGGGAATCCAGTGAGCAGACTAACCAGGAACCGGCTGCCATCGTGGACGATACCCGTGGGCACGGGCTGGGTCTGGGGCGTGAGGTTGGGGAAGCGGGCAAATACGCTGAGCGCCCCATCGTTCTTATCCCGCTTGATGATGGCATTGGCCCCCGCATCGGTGATGTAGAGGTTGCCATCGGGACCAAAGGCCATGTTGTAGAGGTTCGAATCGATGGGGTTGGAGAGGTTCTGGGAGCGCACGAACGTGCCGATATCCTCTGAGGTCAGACTGGAGGCGGGGCGGGAAGGGTCGCCAGTCCTGTACGCAGACACATCGACTCGGTAGAGCCGGCCCGAATAGCCCCCCAGAATGTACAAAATGCCGTCGCGGTAGAGCACGTGCCCCAAAGCGCCCAGTTCCCCATTCGGGAGCCGTTGCGAGCCAAAGCCGGTAAACACGGGGTACACTTGCCCCGCACCGTTCACGACCACCACGCGCGCATCGTTGTTGCCCGTACCGCTTTCGCTTACCCACACGCGGCCCTTGTTATCCACGCTCATGCCAATGGGAGCCTGAAGAGCAGTAGTTAGAACAGGGCGCGTAGAAGCCACCAGATCATCGAGGCCATCAATGTCGTTGCAGCCGGTGGTGAAGGCCAACAGAATAGTAGCACTCAGGAGGTAGCGTTTGTAGTTCATGGCGGTTGAGGTTTGGAGTGAAGAAAGATAATGTGGTTTTTCTAATCAAAATGCCTGTCTTTCAGCTTGTTACATCTAAATAATAAAGATAATCCCAGATTTCATAGTATTTTTTCTATCTATTTGGAGCTATTGTTTTGTAGCCGTTCAGTTTGTCGATCTTCCTCTTCTGGCTTTTAGCAAAAAGGGATGGTGGGGTTAAAGCAAATAAATTGCAATTACTCTATATTACTTGCGCTCTTCTCTTTGTATTCCAAGGCAAATAGTGTCTAACCCAATCTCAACTTCTTTTTAAGTCTATGGTGCTTCTCTACAAACGAACTCTCCTGCCAACGCTGGCCCTGGGCTTACTCATGGTCCCGGCTCTCGCCGCTCCGGCAGCCGTAGCCGATTCGGTTGCCGCTTTCAACATTGAGGCCGCCACTCAGCACTACCTTAACACGCTCACGCCGGCTCAAAAGGCCAGTTCCGACGCTTACTTTGAGGGTGGTTATTGGCTTCAAGTGTGGAACCTGGTGTATGCGCTGGGCGTAGCGGCTATCTTTCTGGTGCTGGGCCTTTCCAGGGTTATTAAAAGCTGGACGGTGCGGCTGCCGGGCAAAGTGCTGCCCACGCTGGCGTACGCGGCGCTGTACCTACTGCTGGCTTACCTGCTCAACTTTCCGCTAAGCCTCTACGACGACTATTTCCGCGAACATCAGTACGGCTTATCCAACCAGAGCTTCGGCGAGTGGCTGACCGATGATTTGAAGGGTTTGGCGCTGTCGTTGGTATTTGGGAGTTTGGTGTTGCTGGCGCTGTACGCGGCCATCCGGCGCACGGGTCGGAGCTGGTGGGTGTGGGGCACGGCCATTATTGCCTTCTTCCTGGTAGTGCAGGTATTTGTGTCGCCGGTGTTTATCTCACCCTTGTTCAACAAGTACACGCCACTGCCGGCCGGGCCCGTACGCGACCAGATTCTGAGCATGGCGCGGGCCAACGGCGTACCCGCCGACAACGTCTATCTCGTCGATGCTTCCCGGCAAAGCAAGCGCATCAGCGCCAACGTGAGCGGCCTGGGCAGCACCATCCGGGTGTCGCTTAATGATAACCTGCTCAACCGCTCCACGCCCGCCGAGGTACAGGCCGTGATGGGCCACGAGCTGGGTCACTATGTGCTCAACCACATTCCCAAAATGCTGATCTTCCTGGTCTTGATTATTGGCGTGGGCCTGTGGTTTGTCGATTGGGCTTTTCATCGCCTGATTGGGCGCTACGGGCTGCGCTGGGGCATTGCCAGCATCGCCGATGTGAGTGGGTTGCCGCTGGTAGTGGCATTGTTTGGGGTATTTTCGTTTCTGGCCACGCCGGCTTTCAATACCATTATCCGCACCCAGGAGCAGGAAGCTGACGTGTTTGGCCTGAACGCGGCCCGCCAGCCCGACGGCTTCGCCAACATTGCCATGAAGCTGTCGGAGTATCGTAAAATCGACCCTAGCTCGTGGGAGGAAATTATTTTCTTCGATCATCCCAGTGGTCACACCCGCGTGCTGACGGCCATGCGCTGGAAGGCCGAGCATTTGCAGGAAAAAAGCCCCCACAGCTGCCGACGGGTAACAGGCTTAGCGCAAAGAAGTAACAGCCACTTGCCAGGAAGCGACGTAGAAGGCAAAATAGTGCTGATCTCCCACTTCATCTATTGCGCCATGCATCGTTTCTTATTTGTCATCCTGCTGCTCGTATCGGCGGGGCTGAGCGGGCCGGTAAGGGGCGCTCAGGAGCCCACCGATGGGCTGCCGCCCCGACCTACGCCCTTTCGCTTCGTAACCGACCAAGCGCAGCTCCTCTCCCCGGCCGACGCCAAAACCCTGGAAGGGGGCCTGCGGCGCTACGCCGACAGCACCGGCACCCAGATTGTCGTCGTGACGGTGCCTACGCTGGGTGGCCGCACGGTGGCCGACTACGGCCGGGCTCTGGGCGAAGCCTGGGGCGTAGGTCAGCGCGATAAAAACAACGGTATTGTGCTGCTGCTTTCCGGACAGGAGCGCCAGGTCACGATTCAGGCGGGCAGCGGCCTGCGCGCTCAGATTACGCCGGAGCTGACCAATCGGGTTATCAGTCAGGACATGGCTCCTAGCTTCAAGCAGGGCCGTTACTTCGCGGGTCTGCGCTCCGGGCTGAACACGCTGATGCAGGCCGCAAACCCGAAATTTGCCCCCCAGGGTGAGCAGCAGGCAGCTACTGCGGCGGTTCCAGGCGCGGCCTCAGCATCGGGTGCTGCGGCAGGCTCAGGAATCACGACGAATGAATCGAGCCTGAACAATGAGCTGCCAGCAGCTTCTGATCCGGGCTCCGAACCCTATCGGCCGGCCGTATCGTCGGCCGAGCCTTCGTCTCCGGGTTTGGGCATCGGTACCATTGCCATCGGAGCTTTGGTTATTGGCGGGGTACTTTGGCTGGTGATGCGGTTATTTCGACGCAAAACGCCGGCCGCACCCCAAACTGTTTATTCCAACCAAAACCCCAACCAAACGCCCGATTTCCTGGGTACTCAATCGGCGGGCAACAACCGGCCTACGGGTCCGGCCGGCAATTATAACCGCGGCCCCGCGCCCCAACAATCCCCCGACTTTTTGGGCACCAACTCCCCGAACAGAGGCGGTGGTGGAGGCATAGGCAGCAACATGGGGGGTATTTTGGCAACAGGTGCAGCCGCTGCGGCCGGCGCTTACCTGGGCAACCGCATGGCCGGCAGCGGGCACAACGACCAACCTGGCCAAAACCTGGGCGGTCTTGGCAACACGTCGCCCCAAAACCTTGACCCAACTACTACTGCGGCCGCCGGGCTTGGTGGTGCCGCTGGTTCCACTGGCTTCCCGGCCCTGGACGGCGTAAACAGCGCCGACGAATCGTCTCCGGATTACTTTTCCAATCTGCCCGATAACTCCGAGCCCGACTACTTCTCGGCCGATGAGACCTCTTCCTACGACGACACTGCATCCGACGATACCGGTGGTGGCGGCTTCGATGATAACAGCGACAACAGTGGCTCCTGGTAAGCTTGCAGAAAGTTTGTTTATAGCAAGAAAGCCGCCCTATCTGGGCGGCTTTCTTGCTGTGTGCCATTCTTGCGTGAACATTATAGTCCAGTGCCATTAGCCGCAAGCGCGGGAGTTACCGCGACTGGTACTACCATGTCGAGGGCCGCCACCTGCTGACTTTTCCTGCCCAGCCGAACCTTCACGCTACGCACGGCGACCTCTTCGTTAGTGCCATCTGACAGCACCCGCAAAGCATAGCGGTAACTGTCCTTCCCGACCTTCAGGCACAACAGATAGTTGCCGGGCTGCAAATTCTCAAAGCTTAGGCGGCAGGAATAAAACGATTGGTCGAACGTTTCGTCGAATAGCTTTTGGCCGTTGGCGCGGTTGTAAACCTGCACCTGTCCATGCTGCTTGGCTAGGTTCTGGGTGCGCACCCGAAAGACGGCGGCTTCTACTTTGTCCACGGTCACGGGTTGCTGCTGCGCCACTGCCGGGCTGGCAAACAGAGCACCGCCAAACAACAGCACGCTCAAAGTGAACCGGCGCAAATAACCCAGAGGAGAGGAGCCCGGCCGGGCTTGAGCTGACTCAGGCGTGGAGGCCAAACGGGCGGCGAAGGAGGAGGTGAATGAGCTTTTCATGATAAAAAGTTTGGGGTTGGAAATGATGGAGGCAAGACCAAATGTGCTGCCTGGCAGCAGCTGGTTTCCTCTATAATCCCTCTGTTGTTTGCCAAACCCGTTGCGAAAAAAAGCAGCTCGTGTGCGGTTATGAACAGTTGAATTGTAGAGCTATAGGTACATTTCCAACAGCCATGCCATTTGTATAAGTTATTATAATGCAGCTATTTACACGAAACACAAGCTAAGCTTTCATACCAGAAAATGTTCGGTACCGGACAAGGCGTTCAGTTTTGAACCAGGTAGCAAGCCCCTATAAGTGCGCGGTTGAAAAGGCGTGGGGGCGCGGTGCGTTATCGTTGTCCGGCGGGCGGTTCATGCATCGGGCCACGCCTGGCTCACCCCACCGCCCGAGGGGCAGGTGGTATCGGTATGCTCGCGCTTATTACTTTAGCCAGCGCGTCAATATTAACTGCACTCTATGGAGTCAATTCCTACCCCAGTTCTCACTCCTCCCCTTCACCAGGTACCGGTGCTGAAAACCGCTCGCCTGGTTATGCGCGGGTACAAACCCACCGATTTTGAGCAGTATGTGGCCATGTGGGCCGACTCCAGGTTTTACCGCTACCTAACTGCCCGGCCGATGGTGGAGGAGGAAGTATGGGCCACCATGCTGCGCAGCATCGGCCACTGGGCCCTGATGGGCTACGGATTCTGGGCCATTGAGGAAAAAGCAACGGGCGCCTTTATCGGAGCGGTCGGGTTTGCCGACCCCAAGCGTGACATCGTGCCTAAATGCCACGGCATACCCGAGATTGGCTGGGTGCTGGCCGCCAACAGGCACGGCCAGGGCTATGCTACCGAGGCCGTAGAGGCAGCCATTGCCTGGGGCGACGCGCATTTTGAGGGCGCGCGTACCGTGTGCATCATTCACCCCGACAACCGCGCTTCCCTGCGCCTAGCCGAGAAGTTTGGGTACCGCAAATACCATCGCACTATGTATAAAGATGAGCCTATCATCATGCTGGAGCGGTTTGCCAAAGAGCTAATCTAACTATAGTCAACACCAACAAAAAAGCCCCCCAAAGCAGCTCTGGGGGGCTTTTTTATGTCAGGGTTCTATAGGCTTCGTGAGGCTTACGTTGTGGGGTGAATAACTGCACGCGGGTCAATTCATCTATTACTCGTCCGATCACCCAACCACTTACCTGAGGCAACCAAACACCTGCCTGCTTCGGTGGTTATGCCGTGTAGTACTCTCTTTTAGCTGAAATTTTATGGAATCATTAGCAGGAAAAGTCGCTTTGGTAACGGGCGCGGGCAAAGGCATCGGGCGCGCCGTAGCATTAGCGCTGGCCCAGGAAGGTGTACGCGTAGGCTTACTGGCCCGCTCCGAAGCGCAGCTACAGGCCGTTGCCGCTGAGATAAATGCCCTGGGGGGCAAAACGGCCGTGGTAGCCGCCGACATCACCGACCGGGCCGCCGTAGAAGCTGCCGCCGCGCAGGTAGCGCAGGAGCTTGGCCCCATTGACATTCTGATCAACAACGCTGGTATCGGCACCTTCGGCAAGTTTCTGGACTTCGACCCTACCGAATGGGAGCGCATTATTCAGGTAAATCTGATGGGCGTGTACTACGCTACCCGCGCTGTATTGCCCCAGATGATAGAGCGCCAGACCGGCGACATTATCAATATTTCGTCTACGGCCGGGCAGCGCGGCGCAGCCGGCACCAGCGCCTACAGCGCTTCGAAGTTTGCCGTGATGGGCCTTACCGAGTCGCTGATGCAGGAGGTGCGCAAGCACAACATCCGCGTGTCGGCCCTCACGCCCAGCACTATAGCTACCGAGCTGGCCATCAACAACAAGCTCACCGATGGCAACCCGGACAAAGTTGCCCAGCCCGAGGATCTGGCCGAGCTCATCATTGCGCAGCTCAAGCTGAATCGACGGGTATTCATAAAAGAAGCCGGCATGTGGTCCACGAACCCGTAGAAAGGTATCCAGTAAGATTGAAAAAAGCCCCCCAGAGAGAGTCTGGGGGGCTTTTTTATCGCTGTTACTGAATAAAGCTTGGCCTAATTAAATTCTCGAAGGTGAATATCTCGTCCCACTTGGCTTGGGTCAGCAGCTGCCGCTCGGTTACGGCTACGTCGTACACCGACTTGCCGGTGCGGAGAGCTTCTTTGGCAATTTCAGCGGCGGTTTCGTAGCCCAGCACGGGGTTCAGTTGAGTTACAATACCGATGCTATTGCGCACCAGCTGCTCGGTGTGCTCTTTATTGGCCGTAATGCCTACCACGCATTTCTCGCGCAGGGTGTGGCAGGCGCGGGTGAGGTAGGAAATGCTGGTGAACAAGGCAAAGGAAATAACCGGCTCCATCACATTGAGCTGGAGTTGACCCGCTTCGGCGGCCATAGTCACGGTGAGGTCGGCCCCGATAACGTAAAAAGCGGTTTGGTTGACTACCTCCGGCACTACGGGGTTCACTTTGCCAGGCATAATGCTGGAGCCGGGCTGCAAAGGCGGCAGGTTAATCTCGTTAAGACCAGTGCGCGGGCCGGAAGACAACAGGCGCAAGTCATTACATATTTTGGAGAGCTTCACCGCCGTCCGCTTCAGCACCCCGGATAGCTGCACGTAGGCGCCCGTATCGTAGGTGGCCTCAATCAGGTCGCCGGCTAGTACCAGGTCCAGGCCCGTAATCTGGCGCAGCTGCTCCGTCACGGCTTCGGCGTAGCCGGCCGGCGCGTTTACCCTGGTGCCAATGGCGGTGGCGCCCATGTTGATTTCGCTGATAAGATGGCGGCTGTCCTCAATGCGCAGCAATTCTTCGCGCAGGTTGGTGGCAAAGGCCTTGAACTCGTCGCCCATGCTCATAGGTACGGCATCCTGAAGCTGGGTGCGCCCCATTTTGAGCACGTTGCGAAACTCAGTGCCTTTTTCGGCAAAAGCATCGGCCAGCTGTCCCAGCGCCTGGCTGTAGCCCACCAGCTTATTATTCAGGGCAATGCGAAAGGCCGTAGGATACGCGTCGTTGGTAGATTGCGAGCAATTGACGTGGTTGTTGGGGTGGCAGAAATCGTATTCGCCTTTCTGCTTGCCCAGCAGCTCCAGGGCCACGTTGGCAATCACCTCATTGGCGTTCATATTCACCGAAGTGCCCGCGCCGCCCTGAATCATATCAGTGGTAAACTGGCTATCAAACTCACCCGCCGCCACCCGGTCGCAGGCCCGCACGATGCCCTCGGCAATGGTAGGGTCAAGCACGCCCAGGTCGCGGTTGGCCAGGGCGGCGGCTTTTTTTACGTAGGCCAGGGCCTGCACAAACAACGGCTCTGACCGGAGGGGAATACCCGTAATATCAAAATTTTCGAGGGCGCGCAGGGTTTGAATGCCGTAGTAGACATCGGTAGGTATGGCCCGTTCGCCAAGAAAATCGTGTTCAGTTCGGAATTGATTCATGGGTGGGAGGGGTGGAGTGCAGGAGGGTGGCTTGTCTACGTAAAGTAACGGATGAGGTCATTACCGCGAAGCACCCAGCCAGCAAAGGGTGACGAAGCATCTCTAATTCAAGAGACTGTTAAATTGATATTCAGGCACTTATATAAGTTTTCAGGCTCTTAGAGAAAAGCTTCAGCTCCGTAGTGCTGCGTACTCGCCTGCGGCTGCCGTTGCTCTTAACTTTATGGTTGCGGTAAAAGCAGTTAATTAAAACTTAACTTAACAAGCATAGCTGAGTTCTTCTCTTAGTTCATAAGCGCAGCTAATCAACTAGGTCTCCTTGCGGCAAATTCTCATTACTTGAGCACTTTACGCCTTACTCTTTGGTGGTATAAATGGCTGATTATCTCCTTATGGGCAGGGGTAGTCGGTTGCGCCCCAGCGGCCCAGGAGCCAGTGTACCGGATTGGGTTTTCGCAATGCACGACGAATGATGCCTGGCGACGGGCTATGCTGGCAGAGATGGAGAAAGAACTAAGCTTTCATCCGAATGTGCGGTTTCAGATGCTGGACGCCCACAACGACAGCGAGCTGCAACGACGCCAGGTACGCGCATTGATTCGCCAACGCGTTGATTTATTGCTGATTTCTCCTAACCAGTCGGGACCCTTAACGGCCCTGGCCGAAGCCGCCTACAACCAAGGCATTCCGGTAGTAATTCTCGACCGGCGCACCACCTCGCCCTTGTATACGGCTTACGTAGGAGGCAATAATCTAGAGGTAGGCCGCACGGCCGGACACTACGCTGCCCAGCTGCTGCGCCGGCGCGGCCAAGTGCTGGAGATTCTGGGCGCGCCCGGCTCCTCGCCCGCCACCGACCGCGACCTGGGCTTCCGGCAGGCGCTGGCGGCTTACCCCGACGTGCGAATGGTAGCTCAAGTGGAGGGTGACTGGCAGCCAGCCTCGGTGCTCCAACGTCTGCCAGCTGTACTGCGCGCCCACCCCGAAACGAACCTGATTTTTGCCCATAACGACCCCATGGCGCGCGCGGCCTATCAGGTAGCGCGCGAATTAGGCCTGGCCCAGCGTATCCGCATCATCGGCGTAGATGGCCTGTCCGGGCCCGGCAACGGGTTACAGCTGGTGGAAGACGGCGTCCTGAAAGCCACACTGCTTTATCCCACCGGGGGCGAAGAAGCCATCCGCACGGCCCTGCGCATCCTGCGCCGCGAGCCCTTCCAGAAGGACAACGTGCTAGGCACCATGATAATTGACTCGACCAACGTGAGCACCATGCGTACCCAAACCGAGCAATTGGCCACTCAGCGCCGGGATATTCAGTTGCAGCAGCTGCGGCTGCAAGCCCAGATGCGCCAGTACGCCAGCCAGAAAGCGACGGTGTACCTGCTGCTAATCAGCCTGTTGGGGGCCATATCTCTGGGGGCGCTGGCCTGGCGCTCCCTGCGTCGCATTCGCCGCATTCGGCGGACGCTGGAGGAGCAAAACGCCGAAATCAGCGCCCAGCACAACCAGATTGAGCGCCTGGCCGAAGAAGCCCGCCGCTCCTCAGAAGCCAAGCTGCGCTTCTTCGCCAACTTCTCGCACGAACTGCGCACCCCGCTCACCCTTATTCTGGGGCCGGTGGAAGATTTACTCACCAGTCCGGCCGAGCTGACGCCCACCCAGCGCCACGACTTGCAGCTGGTGCGCCGCAACACTCAGCGCCTGCTTCAGCTTGTGAGCCAGCTTCTCGACTTTCGCAAGATTGACGTGGGCAAGATGGCCGTGCGGGCTACCCAGAGCAATCTGGTCGTTTTCGTGCGCGAAATTATGGATGTGTTTGAGAAAACCGCCCACCGCCGCCACATCACCTTCCGGTTTTTGCCCGCCGAGCCGATCATTACGCTCTGGTTTGATGGCGATATTCTGGATAAGGTCTTTTCCAACCTACTCTCCAACGCTTTCAAATACACGGCCGATGGGGGACAAATTACAGTCAGCATTCAGCGCCGGCCGGCAGATAACACCGTGCGGGTGCGGGTAGAGGACAACGGGCGCGGTATCGCCGAAGCTGATCAGCCCCATATTATGGGCTGGTTTTACCAGGGAAGTCAGGCCTCGGCCAACGGCTCGGGACTGGGCCTGGCCCTGGCCGACGGCCTGACCCGCCTGCACGAAGGCACGCTCACGTTTCGGAGCCAGCCGGGCCAGGGCAGCACCTTCGACGTGACCCTGCCCCTGACCAAGCCGGCTACTTTCCTCGACGCGGCGGCGGTCCTGCCCCACACGCCCGCTACGGCCAACCTGCTCGACGATGACGAGCCGGCCGCGCCAGTTGCCGACGAAACCGCCCCGGCCCGCACCGCTACCGCCGTGCTGGTGATTGAAGACCACGAGGAGGTGCGCGACTTTCTAGTACAGAAGCTTCAGCCTCACTTTCAGGTAAGTACAGCCGCCGATGGCGCGACCGGCCTGCGCCTGGCCGGCGAAACCATTCCCGATGTGATAGTGTGCGATGTGAGCTTGCCCGGTTTGAACGGCCTGGAAGTAGCCACCGCCCTTAAAGGGGACTGGCGTACCTCCCACATTCCGCTGGTGCTGCTTACGGCCCGCGACGCGCCCGAGCAGCAAATTGCCGGCGTACAGGCCGGGGCCGACCTCTACTTGACCAAGCCCTTTAATCCGGCCTTTTTGCTCGAAAGCCTGCGTACGCTGCTGCGCAACCGGGACCAGCAGCGAGAGCATTTCCGCCGCGAACTGAGCGTGGACACGGCTACCGTGGCCCCGCAGCGCGTAGACCAGAAGTTCCTGGCCGACCTGACCGCCATCATCGAGGCCAACCTCGACCGCCCCGCCCTGAGCGTGGACGACATTGCCCGCAGCCTAGGCGTATCCCAGATGCAGCTCTACCGCAAAGTGAAAGCCCTGCTGGGCACTGGCGTCACCGACTATATTCAGAGCCTGCGCCTGACCAAAGCGCGCCAGCTGCTGCTGCAAGAGGGCAGCGCCATTGCACAGGTCGCCTACCAGACGGGGTTTTCCTCGCCTTCTTACTTCGCTACCTTGTTCAAGGGCAAGTACCAGGTGTCGCCCTCCGAGTACAAAGCCCTGCACACCCCCGCCCAGCACTGACGGATTTTTGCAAGTTGTGTCGGATTACTAAAGAGCTGCCCATAGCAGCAAAGTAAAATCTACACGCAAGCAATTGGTTAACAGGCGCTTAACACATAATAAGAAACTTGTAGGAATCGTATAACTATTTGAAAGAAAGCAGCAAGTCAGTAGCCATGAATAAGCTCAGCTTTGGGAAAACGTCTCAGTAGCGCTTCTCATGCTCCAACGCAAAGTACTTTTCTGGTCCATCGTTACGGCCCTGGGGGGCTTTTTATTCGGGTTTGATACGGCCGTCATCTCGGGGGCCGAAAAAGCCATTCAGCAACTTTGGCAGCTCTCAGCTTTCGAGCACGGCTTCACGATTTCAATTGCCCTCATCGGGACGGTGCTGGGGGCCATTTTTGGTGGTATTCCCTCCGACAAGCTGGGTCGTCGCCAAACCCTGCGCTGGATTGCCGTACTCTATTTAGTATCGGCGGTGGGGGCGGCGGTGGCACCGGGCTGGGTGTCGTTTATGGTGTTCCGGTTTCTGGGCGGGCTGGGCGTGGGCGCTTCCTCCGTGACGGCCCCGCTCTACATCTCAGAGATTTCGCCGGCCCGTTCCAGGGGCAAGCTGGTGGGCTTGTTTCAGTTCAACATCGTCCTGGGTATTCTCATCGCCTATCTCTCTAATTACCTGTTGGCCAACGCGGGCGAGCACTCCTGGCGGCTGATGCTGGGCGTACAGGCCGTGCCCTCCATCGCCTTTCTGATGTTCCTGTTTCGAGTGCCCGAAAGCCCCCGCTGGCTGCTGCTCCACGGTCACTTAGACGCCGGCCGCGAGGTGCTGCGCGTCATCAGCCCCGCTACAGTGGACGACGACGTAGCCGCCATTCTGACCTCCCAAAACCACGCGGCGCAGCAAAACGAGTCGCTTTGGGCAATGCAGTACCGCACGCCAGTGCTGCTGGCCGTAGCTTTTGCCTTTTTCAACCAGGTATCGGGCATCAACGCCATCATCTACTATGCCCCGCGCATTTTTGAGATGACCGGGCTGGGTCAGGACACGGCTCTGCTCTCGTCGGCCGGCATCGGGCTGGTCAACTTCATCTTTACTCTGCTAGGCGTCAACGTCATCGACCGGTTTGGTCGCCGCTTCCTCATGCTCGTCGGCTCATTTGGCCTGATTGCGACGCTGGGCCTGGTGGCGCGAGCCTTCTACACCCAGCAGTTTGGGGGCATGCTGGTGCCGGTCTTGCTCTTCGTCTACATCGCCTTTTTCGCTTTCTCGCAGGGGGCCGTTATCTGGGTGTTTATCTCCGAGATTTTCCCCAACACCGTGCGGGCCAAAGGTCAGGCCCTGGGCTCGTCCACGCACTGGGTGATGGCCACCGTCATTGCCTTCACCTTCCCTTACTTCGCCGAAAAGCTGGGCGGCGGCCACACCTTCGCCTTTTTCTGCGCCATGATGGTGCTGCAATTGATTTTCGTGTGGCGCTTTATGCCCGAAACCAAAGGCCGCAGTCTGGAGCAAATGGAGAAAACGCTGGTTATGCACTAATGATAATGGAGTGTAAGAGAACGTGATGCTGAGCGCAGCGCAGGGAAGTCGAAGCATCTCTACCACGAGAGTAAAATTCTACGGTGAGTGCTTTCGATTCGCTGCAACGAAGCGGGAGAGATGCTTCGACTCCCCTGCGCTGCGCTTAGCATGACGTTCTTTTCCAAATCAACCAGACCTAAAACAACTCATTTACTCATGCCAATCGCCTGCTTTGGAGAAATGCTCTGGGATGTGCTGCCGACGGGCAAGCAGCCTGGTGGCGCGCCCCTCAACGTAGCGGTGCACCTGCATAATTTCGGCTTGGACGCGCAACTAATCAGCCGGGTAGGCCACGACGATTTGGGGGCTGAGCTGCTGGCTTTCGTCGAAACCAAAGGTATCAGCACGCGCTACGTGCAGCGTGGCGAAACCCACCTGACCGGGGTGGTGAAAGCCAACGTGAGCGACAGTCAGGAGGTGACCTACCAGATAGTGAAGCCCGTGGCCTGGGACTACATCCGCTACGATGCCGGGTTAAGCCAACTAGCCGAAACTGCTGAAGCTTTTGTTTTTGGTAGTCTGGCCGCCCGCCACCCGCCCGCCCGCGAAACTCTGTACCGGCTGCTGCAACAGGCCCCGTTTAAGGTATTCGACGTGAACCTGCGGCCCCCGCACTACTCCCGCGACGTGGTTACTTACCTGCTCCAGCAAGCGGACATGGTAAAGCTCAACCACCACGAGCTAGCCGAAATAGCAGACTGGTTTGGTGTTAGCCCCGACGAAGCGACGGCCCTGCGCTGGCTGGCCGAGCGCTTTCAGCTGCAAGCCGTGTGCGTCACGAAGGGTGCCGAAGGGGCCGCGCTGTGGGTGGAAAACCAGCTTTACCGCAGCCCCGGCATTGCGGTGCGGGTGCAGGACACCATCGGCAGCGGCGACGCGTTTCTGGCGGCCTTGCTGCGGGGCTGGCTGGCCGGACAGCCCCCATCTGACTACCTGGCCTTTGCCTGCGCGGCCGGCTCGCTGGTAGCCACCTGCCGGGGCGCGACGCCCGCCATCTCCGAAGCCCAGATCCGGGCCATGGTTGCCGCCGCCTGATTACCACTTGTTTGCCCCTTATCCGCCCAAAAAAGCCCCCCACCTGCATGAAAAGAACGTTTCTATTCGCTTTCGTCCTGCTTAGCGCTCTTCCTGGTTTGGCGCAGGTGCCCGTCACTGACCCTTATCGGCCAGTGTATCACTTCACAGCGCCTAAAAACTGGATTAACGACGCGAATGGATTGGTTTACAGTAATGGGCAGTATCAGCTTTTCTACCAATACAACCCCTTCAGCGCCAACCCCGGCCACCTGAGCTGGGGCCACGCCGCTAGCCCCGATTTGCTGCGCTGGACCCATCTGCCCGTAGCCCTGACGGAGTACAAGGGGGCCGATGGTAGCAATACTATGATATTCTCGGGCAGCGCCGTAATTGATAAAGACAATACATCAAAGCTGTTTCCAGCCGCTAAAGCAGATAATTTGGTAGCCTTTTATACGGGTCACGTAGAGCGGGGCGGCATAACGGTGGCCCAGCACCAGAACCTGGCCACCAGCCAGGACGGGGGCCGAACCTGGCAGCGCTACGCCGGCAACCCCGTACTTGACATCGGCAGCAAGGAGTTTCGCGACCCCAAGGTGTTCTGGTACGCACCCCAGCAGAAGTGGGTAATGGCCACCGTAAAGGCCGACCAGCAGCTGGTGTACCTCTACGAATCAAAGGACCTGAAAAGCTGGACCTTTCTGAGCCGCTGGGGCCGGGCCGGAGATACCGTGCGGGAGTGGGAATGCCCCGACTTGTTTGAGCTACCCGTGCCGGGTGGCGGCACCAAATGGGTGCTGCTGATTTCCTCCGGCAACCCCACCGAGCAGTTTCGGGGGCAGCAGTACTTTCTGGGACAGTTCGACGGCAAGAAATTTATGCCCGACCAAGCCTACGACGAGCCAGCTTATATTGACTATGGTAAGGACTTCTTCGCCGGTGTCACCTTTAATAACGCCCCCAACGACCGGCGCATTCTGGTGGGCTGGACCAACAACTGGGCCTACGCCCGCGACGTGCCCACCGGCACCGAGTGGCGCGGCTCCTTCGCCGTGCCCCGCGAGTTGAGCCTGCGCCGAACAGCTGCCGGCCTCACGCTGGTGCAGCAGCCCGTGTCCGAGCTGCGCACGCTGGGTAAGGAAGCCGTGAACGTGAAAAATCAGCCCTTGAAGCCCGGTGCGACTGGCTATGAGGTGCCTTTCCGGGGCGAATCGTACGATTTGGAGCTGACAGTGAAGCCCGGCGCGGCGAAGGTGGTTACCCTCAACGTGCTTCAGAGCCAGACCGAGCGCACGGCCCTGCGCTACGACGTGGCCCAGCAGACCCTGACCCTCGACCGTACCCAGTCCGGCAACGTGGGCTTCAACCCCTTGTTCGCCGCTACCCTCGAAACGGCCAAAGTACCTCTACAAAACGGGGAGCTGCATTTGCGCATGCTGGTAGATAAGTCGGTGGTAGAAGTGTTTGCCCAGAACGGCGAAACGACCCTGACGGACCTGGTTTTTCCCCGGCAGCACGCCGGCCGCATTACCCTGACCGCTGAGGGCGGCCCGGCCCAACTGACCACGCTTCGCCTGACCGACCTGAGTAGACCAACGGTGCCTTAGTCATGGATTCCTCGATTTTACACTTTTTCCTGTTTCTCGCGCAATCGATTTTTTCTGCCATTGTTTCTCTCATACCTCCCCTGTAGCGCGGGGAGCCGCCCAGGGTCGGTGCTCACCTACCCATAGGCAGCCCCACTAAGCGCGTTGACTGAGGCAGCTTAATAAGCGTCTTTTCTTTAATTAGTTAGAGTTTACGCTGTCGAATTTCAGTGCTTTGAAAGTTGATTAGTTTCTAATAAATCAGCAGGGGTTGCGTCTGCCCAAAAAAGCCCCCCAGGGGTTGACGGACGAGTTCACAAATACACCTGTCTAAGTCCCGAACATTTTAGCACATTCTCTTTACTCAGTTCCATTTAGTCAAGCAGTAGCTACCGCGGCATTTCTTACAGAAACGGTTGCGGTAGGTAAGCCCGAGACTGGATGATTTAAGATTCTCACCATTTCACTTTTTCACTCATGGACAACAACTGGTACAAACGGTACAAATTGGATGAGCCAGCAGAAGGCCTTCTGACTGGCAGAAGCCTGCCCACGTGGCTACGGGTGCTGACGTCAGGCATTCTACTCCTGCTTTTTCCGCTCCTGAGTCAGGCCCAGGCCACCCGGACAATCTCCGGCAAGGTGACAGACGCCAATGCTTCCAGCCTGCCCGGCGTTACGGTCATTATTCCGGGCACTACTACCGGCACCAGCACCGGGGCCGATGGCACTTTCGAGCTAACGGTGCCCGAGGCGACGACGACTCTATCTTTTTCCTCTATCGGCTTCACCGCGCAGCAGGTTGATATTGCGGGCAAGTCTTCGGTGCAGGTAACGATGAGGGAAGATGCCCAGCAACTGAATGAGGTGGTAGTAACCGGTTACGGTACGACGCGGAAACAGGATCTGACTGGTGCCGTGGCGGTCATTGGCGAGAAGGACTTTAACAAAGGCACCTTCACCTCGCCCGACCAATTGCTTCAGGGCCGCGTATCGGGCGTGCAGGTGAGCAACAACAGCGGCCAGCCCGGCGGACCGTCTACCATCCGCATTCGGGGAAACTCGGCGGTAACCGGCACCGGCCAGCCCCTGTACGTGGTGGATGGCGTACCGCTTGATGGCCGCACGGCCCGGCCCGGCCTGGTGGCCTCAGCCGACGTGGGCAGCGGAGCCGACAGCAACCCACTCAACTTCCTTAATCCCGATGACATCGAGACCTTCACGGTGCTCAAGGATGCCTCGGCCACAGCCATCTACGGCTCCAGGGCCGCTTACGGCGTGGTGCTTATCACCACCAAAAAAGGCAATACCGGCGCTCCAACCCTCAGCGTAGGTGCCGCCACCGGCTTCTCGACCCTGCTGCGCCAGCCCGAGTTCCTCGACGCCGGCCAGTATCGGGAGGCCATAACCTACTACGGGGTGCCAGCGGCCAACGACAAGGGCAGCGACGTGGACGCGCTGGATGAGATTCTGCGCACCGGCTACCTGCAAAACTACAACGTGGCCATGAGCGGGGGCGGTGAAACCGGCCGCTACCGCCTCTCTCTGGGCTACCTTGATCAGGATGGCATAGTGCGCAAAACCGGCTTTAAGAAGTACAGCGCCAACCTCTCCACCAACCTGCAATTTCTGGAAAGCAAGAAGCTGGGCGTCGATGTGAACATCGCGACCAGCCAGTTCCGCGAAGAGCTGGCCAACATTACGACCGACGCCGGCTTCCGGGGCAGCCTCATCGGGCAGGCCTTGCAGTGGAACCCTACCCAGTCTCTGCGCAACCCCGACGGCTCACTCTTCATTCAGGCCGGCGACGTGGTGAACCCCCTGGCAGCCCAGGAGCTTTACAACGACGACTCGCGGGTAAACACCATTCTGGCTAGTATTGCGCCGTCGTATAAGTTCACCAGCTGGCTCGAATACCGGCTGTTGATGAGCGTAAACTACAACAGCGGCGAGCGGCGCACGTCCATTGATCAGCGCCTGATAAACTATCCCGGCATTGAAGGGCAGGGCTTTGCTGCCATCAGCAACAACGAGCTGACGACCCAGCAAATCGTTCACACGCTTACCTTCAACAAGCCGGTAGCCACCGATCTGAACCTGAACGCCCTGCTGGGTTACGAATACACGAAGTTTAGTAATTCAGGCTCCAACGTGAATGCATTTGGTAATCGCGATGAAGGGGGCTTTGGGAACTTCGGCCTCGATTATACTAACTACATTCAGTATTCGGCCGCCGGCAACCGCCTGGTGTCCTCCTTCTTTGACCCATCGTCGGAGCTGCAATCGGTTTTTGGCCGGGCCACTCTCAATTTTAAGAACCGCTATGTACTGACCGGTACGCTGCGCCGGGATGAGAGCACTAAGTTCGGCCCCAACAACCGGGTGGGCTACTTTCCCTCGTTTGCCGCGGCCTGGGACCTGAGCCAGGAGGCTTTCTTTCCAGCCGAGCAGCTCACCCAGCTCAAGCTGCGGGCCGGCTACGGGCTCACGGGCAACCAGGAGTTCCCGGCCGGCGCGGCCCAGTTTCGCTACACCCTCGATAACAATGGCGCCCAGTCGCCGCTCAATGATGCGAATGATGATTTGAAGTGGCAGGCAGATGCCCAGTTCAACGTGGGCATTGATATCGGGGCCTTCAACAACCGCCTCACCTTCTCGGCTGATTACTTCAACAAAACGACTACCGACATCTTGTTTCCGACTACCCCCGGAGAGCCCCGGCCATCCGTCGCGGCCATTCGCTGGGACAACCTCGACGCTAAGATTGTAAACAAAGGCGTGGAGATGGCCCTGGGAACCACGCTGGTAAGCAACGAGCAAGTAGAAGTAGGCCTCAACGTCAACGCTACCTTCATTCGCAACGAAGTGTCGGACCTGGTAGGAGCCGCCATTCCGACCGGAGCCATTAACGGGCAAGGCCTGTCAGGGGCATTGTCGCAGCTCATCACCAACGGACGCCCTATTAATGCCTTCTTCCTGCCTCAGTACAATGGCCTCAACGAAAATGGCCTGTCCAACGAGTTCGGGGCAATAGCTTATGCAGGCAGTCCTAATCCCCGCACGCTGCTGGGCCTGAGCGCCAACGCCCGCTACGGCAAATTATCCCTTGTTGCGAACATGACAGGTGTATTCGGCCAATACATCTATAACAACACGCTCAACGCGGTGGGTAACGTGGGCCAGATAGGAGCGGGTAAAAATATTGCCGTCTCCACGTTTGAAAACCCTATCAAGGAAGCAACCGGTAACCCGTCGGCGGCCACTACGCGTTACCTGGAAAAGGGCGATTATTTGAAAATGTCTAACCTGACGCTCGCCTACTCCTTTGGCGATGTGGGCAGTTTCGTGAAGGGTGCCCGCGTGTATATCACGGGTCAGAATCTGTTCGTACTTACTGACTACGATGGGTTTGACCCGGAAGTCAACACCGTGAAGCGCGGGGCCAACCAGGTGCCCTCTATCGGGATTGACTACCTGCCTTACCCCAGCGCCCGCACCTTCACGTTCGGCGTTAATTTCAATCTGTAACCTCTAATTTCTTTTCATTATGAGATACTCCAAGATTGCCTGTGCGGCTGCCGTTCTGGCTTTGCTACAGGTGGCCACCGGCTGTGAGCTTGACGAAACGCTGGAGGGACAGCTTACGGAGGACCAGGTTCGGCGCGGCGAGCTTACGTCGCTGCTTCAGGGCGTCTATAATGCCCAGCGCGACCCCATTCAGGGCCACGTAAGCGTGTTTGCCCTCCAGGAAGTGTCTACCGATGCCCGCGTCATGCCCACCCGCGGACCCGACTGGGACGACAACGGCAAGTGGCGGCAGCTCTACAACCATACCTGGGATGCCAATAACGAGCGGGTGCGCGAAACCTACACCCAGCTCAACGGCATCATCTACGCCTCCACCGACCTGCTGCGCTTCGAGCCTACCACTCAACAGGCGGCTGAGTCCCGGTTTCTGCGTGCCTGGGCGATGTTCCTGGTGCTCGACCTCTACGACCAGGTGCTCTATCGGGAGCCAGGCGAGAACCTGAGCGAGCTGGCGCGGGTGCGCAAGGGGACAGAGGCCCTCGACTACATTGTAAGTGAGCTGAACGCCATTCAGGCCAGCCTGCCCGACGCCCCCGTCAGCCGCGCCACCAAAGACGCGGCCAGGGTGCTGCTGATGAAGTGCTACCTCAACAAGGGCGTGTATGCCAACCGCGCGGCCCCGACCTTCGCCGCGGCTGATATGAACCAGGTCATTAAACTGGCCGATGAAATAATCAACAGCGGCAGATACTCCTTCACGGACAACTACTTCGACAACTTCGCGCCCAATAACTCGGCGATTGGCCGGGAGAACATCTTCACCCAGGCCAATACCTTCGGCAACAGCGGCCCCACGCGCGACTTATGGAAATTCGTCTCGCACTACAACATGCGGCCCGTGGACGGCTACAACGGCCCGGCCGCTACGGCCGAGTCATATGACCTGTTTGGGCCCACCGACAAGCGCCGGGGTATAGCTTACGACGTAGCCGGCGGCCCCGCTAACCCGGGTCGGCGCATCAATGTCGGCTTTCTCATTGGCCAGCAGTATAACCTTATCACTGATGCCCCACTCACCACGCGAAGCGGCGCGCCACTGGTTTTCACCAAGGAAATCAACCTGTTTGAGACCGGCGCCGACCTCGAAACCAAGGGCATTCGGCCCATAAAATACCCCGTCGACTACATAAGCGAGGCCAGAGGGGGCAATGGTGCTGAAAATGACCACGTGACCTTTCGGCTGGCCGATGTGCTGCTGATGAAGGCCGAGGCTATCCTGCGGGGCGGCACGCCCACCAACGCCGGAGGTTTTGGGGCTACGCCGCTGGCCATCGTTAACTCCTTGCGGACCCACCCCTCGCGCACTGCCGGCGCTCTACCCTCGCTCAGCCTCGACGTGCTGCTCGACGAGCGGGGCCGGGAGCTGTACAGCGAGTCGTGGCGGCGGCAGGACATGATTCGGTTCGGCAAGTTCCTGCAGGCCCGCAAGGATAAGCCCGTGAGCGCCCCGAAGTACCTGATTTATCCCGTTCCGCAGACTCAGGTGGATGTGAACTCTAACATCACCCAGAATCCGGGATATTAGCCCCCCATTAGCATTCGTCAGCCCATAAGCAGGCCGTTGGTTACTACTATTCAGCAGCAATCAGCGGTCTGCTTTTGCTTCTATAAAGTCCGCGCCTTAACTGATATTCATGAAAACTATCTTGGCCTTAGTAGCCGCGGCGCTGCTCCTGACTTACCCGAGCAGCGGCTGGGCACAGGCCGGCGGCAAGAAAAAAGCCCCCAGCTCCAGTAATGGCCCAAAAGCAAGACCAGACGTGGTGGAAAGAGGCCATCGTGTACCAAGTGTATCCGCGCAGCTACCAAGACAGCAACGGAGACGGAGTAGGCGATTTGCGCGGCCTTATTTCCCGGCTCGACTATATTAAGAGCCTGGGAGTGAACGTTATCTGGCTGAACCCGATTTACGCCTCGCCCAACGACGACAACGGCTACGACATCTCCGACTACCGGGCCATCATGCGGGATTTTGGCACCATGCAGGACTTTGATGAGCTGCTCAAAGGCATGCACCAGCGCGGGCTGAAGGTGGTGCTGGACCTGGTAGTGAACCACAGCAGTGACGAGCACGAATGGTTTAAGCAGTCGAAAAGCGCGCGTACCAGCCCCTACCGCGACTATTATCACTGGTGGCCCGAAGAAAAAGGCGTGCCCAACAAGCGCGTCAGCTTCTTCGACGTGAAAGGCGACGCCTGGGCCTACGACGCTGCCACCAAGGCCTATTACCTGCACTACTTCTCCCGCAAGCAGCCCGATCTGAACTGGGAAAACCCCAAGCTGCGCCAGGAGATTTACAGCATGATGCGCTTCTGGTTCGACAAGGGCATCGACGGCTTTCGCATGGACGTGATTCCCTTCATTTCCAAGGACACGACCTTCCCGCCCGTGCCGGCCAAGTACCACGTCGACTTCGGCCGCTACTACGCCCAGGGCCCGTACCGGCATGAGTACTTGCATGAGATGAACCGCGAGGTGCTCAGCAAGTACAACGTGATGAGCGTAGCCGAGGGCGCGGGCGTCACGCAAGCCGACGCGCTGGACTACGTGGACCCCGCCCGCCGCGAGCTGAATATGCTTTATCACTTCGAGGGCATGGGCGTGGGCCTGGTAGCGGGCAGCAAGTTTCGGATGCGCGCCCCCGGTCCTTACAGCCTACTGGAGTTCAAGGATATCTACACGAAGTGGGACAAAATTTTCGCGGAAAAAGGCTGGGGTACCATCTATCTAGGCAACCACGACCAGCCCCGCATGGTCACGCGCTGGGGCGACGACCGGCCTGAGTTTCGCACGGCCTCCTCCAAGCTGCTGACTACCTTTCTGCTTACCATGCGCGGCACGCCTTACTACTACGGCGGCGACGAGCTAGGCATGACCAACATCCGCTTCGACAAAATCGAGGACTATCAGGACATCGAAACCCGCAATCTGTACGCGCAGCTGAAAGCAGCCGGCGAGGACTTGCCGCAGTTTCTGGCGGCGCAGAAAATCACGGCCCGCGACAACGGCCGCACACCGTTTCAGTGGGACGCCACGGCTAACGCAGGCTTCACTACCGGCAAGCCCTGGCTGAAGATTAACCCTAACTACCAACAAATAAATGTAGCGGCTGAGGAAAAGGACCCCAATTCCACTCTTCATTATTTCCGCCGGGCCGCCGCTGCTCGCCGCTCGCATAAAGTGCTGGTGTATGGCCAGTATCAGCTGCTGGACGCGGCCAACCCCCACATTTACGCCTACACCCGCACCCTGGGACCAGAAAAGGTGCTAGTAGTGCTCAACTTTTCCGCCGATAAGCGCACTTGGGCTATGCCAGCCAATCTAAAGCTGAATGGGCAGCCCTGGCTTAACAACTATCCCACCTTCACCCCGGCCGCGACCCTGGCGCTGCTGCCTTGGCAGGCCGTGGTCGTGCCGTTGCGCTGAGCTTTGGACTGCTAAGCCAGGCTATGGCCGACCAGTTTCCCTTTCTTCCCGTCCCTCCCCCTTTTCAAATGCCAAAATTTGCCCCCCAACGCTCAAAAAAAGCCCCCCAGCGGTTGCCAGTCGGTGTATGCGCCTTGGTGCTGCTTTGCCTGACTTTTTTGCCCCCCGCCCTGGCCCAGCCCGACCCTTGGCGCATCGCCGCCAGCCAGATTGACCCGAGCAACTACTACGGCGTGACGGTGGCCAACGGCATGATTGGCATCGTGTCCTCGCCCGCGCCGTTTCAGGTCAAAAACGTGGTGCTGGCTGGGGCCTACGACCAGTACGGCCGGGGCCGGGTGAGCAACTTTCTCAACAGCTTCAACCTGCTGAATATGTACCTGGAAGTGGACGGCCGCCGGCTGTCGGCCCAGGACGCGACCAACTTCCGCCAGGAGCTGGATATGCGCCGCGCCGCCCTCACCACCAGCTTCGACTACCAGGACAAAGCCACCATCACCTACACCCACTATGCCCTGCGCCACCTGCCCTTCACGGTGCTGGCGGACGTAACGGTGACGGCCAAAAAAGACGTGGCCCTGACCGCCGCCAGCGTGATGGAGACCCCGGATGCCCTGCGTGATGCCCAGAACTACTACAACGAGATTGACCGGCCCCACGTCACGCTGAGCCTGCTTACTTCCTCGGCCAAAAGTCCCACGGGCAAGCTGCTGCTCTGTGCCTCCAATAGCTTTTTGTTCGGGGAAGCGCACGGGCAGGAGCCGCGGGTTATTCATGAGATGTGGGACAACAATATGCACCTGATGAAATTCAGCAAAAAGCTGAGCGCCGGGCAAACCTATAACTACGCCGTAGCCGGCTCATCCATCACCTCCGCCCACCACGACGATCCGCTGAATGAGGCCGAGCGCCTGACCATCTTTGCCCGCCTCGAAGGCAAAGAGCGCCTGTTGGATTTTCATGCCAAGGCCTGGAACGAGCTGTGGAAGAGCGATATACAGATTGAGGGCGATGCCCAGGCCCAGCAGGACGTGCGCAGTATGCTCTACCACCTGTACAGCTTCTCACGGGCCGGCACCGACTTGTCGCCCTCACCGATGGGCTTGTCGGGGCTGGGCTATAACGGCCACGTTTTCTGGGATACCGACGTGTGGATGTTCCCGGTGCTGGCCGTAATGCACCCCGAAATCGCTAAGTCCTTGATAGAGTACCGCTTCCGGCGGTTGGAACCGGCCCGGCGCAATGCCTTTGCCCATGGTTACCAGGGCGCCATGTATCCCTGGGAAAGCGCCGATACGGGCGTGGAGGAAACACCGGTCTGGGCCTTGAGCGGGCCGTTTGAGCACCATATTTCGGGCTGCGTGGCGTTGGCCGCCTGGCAGTACTACTGCGTAACCCAAGACAAGGAATGGCTGCGCGAAAAGGGCTACCCCATGCTCTCGGCCACCGCCGACTTCTGGGCAAGTCGGGTGGAGCGCAACGGCCCCGGTCACTACGACATCAAGAACGTGGTGGCCGCCGATGAATGGGCCGAAAACGTGGACAACGACGCCTTCACCAACGCCGCCGCCCAAGTGAATCTGCGCAACGCTACGGCCGCCGCCAAGCTGCTCGGCCTGCGCGCTAACCCCGATTGGCTGCACGTGGCCCAGAATATCCCAATTCTGAAAATGGCCGACGGCACCACCCAGGAGCACGCCACCTACAAGGGCGAAGGCATCAAGCAGGGCGACGTGAATCTGCTGGCTTACCCGCTGAACGTAATTACCGCGCCGGCTCAAATCAAAAAAGATTTGGCCTACTACGAAACCCGCGTCCCCAACGAAGGCACACCGGCCATGACCCAGGCCATTTTCGCCCTGCTCTACGCCCGCCTGGGCGACAGCGACAAGGCCCGGCTGTGGTTTAAAGACGCCTACGAGCCGAATCTGCTGCCACCCTTCCGGGTAATTGCCGAAACCAAAGGCGGCACTAATCCTTACTTTGCCACCGGCGCGGGGGGCGTTTTGCAGGCCGTGCTGATGGGTTTTGGGGGGCTAAACATTACGCCTAACGGCATTACGCAAACCAAAAGCACTTTGCCTACGGGCTGGAAATCAGTGAAGATTACGGGCGTGGGCGTGCAGCGCAAGACGTATTCCGTGGGGCGGTAAACCTGCTGCTTCCAGTTAGTGAAACGCCCCCCGATTGTTGCTTAGCCATTGGTTATCCTCATCTGGCATACCGAAAAAATTACCTTAGCCCAGCCATATACTAAGGAGGCTTTAGTTGCTTCCTACACTCGCTAAAAAGTTTCTTCTTGCAGGCAGCATGAGAAACTGGAAAGACCCGCGCTATCTACTTACTGGCAGTCCGCGCCAGCAACTGGCCTACGCCGCCCTGCAAAGCCTGGGCATACTTAACACGCTGCGTACTTTCGACCCGGCGCTGGCCGGCACCATTCCCCTGGCCATCGACATAGCCAGCAGCGATTTGGATATCCTGTGTGACGTAGATTCGGCGGAGACGGCGCGTTTCACCCAGCTGCTCCAAGCGCAGTACGCGCACTTGCCGGAGTTTGTAATAGCCCAAAAGCTACTCAACCAGAGCCCGTCGGTGGTGTGCTCCTTCCAGTATCAGGACTTTGTAGTAGAGGTTTTTGGGCAGGATTGCCCTACGGAGCGCCAGCAGGCTTTTCGGCATATGGTGGTGGAAGACCTGGTGCTGCAAGCCGGGGGCGAAACGTGGCGCGCGGCCGTACGTCAACTCAAGGAACAAGGCTTGAAAACGGAACCTGCTTTTGCTACGCTGCTCCAACTGCAAGGCAACCCCTATGAGGCGCTGCTGGCGCTGGAAGGAAAAAGCGTGGAGGAGCTTCGCGCTTGGCAAGCTACTCTCCCACCGCTTGCTATTAGCACAACTAATTGACTGCAAGACTTATACAATAGCTGATTCATGAAGTATTTTCTGGTCGCTCTTTTCCTGGTTATTGGCTTGCCTGGCATAAGTCAGAACTTCGTTCTTCCCAGCGGGGAATACATGGACACTACCACTACCCGTCACCCGGTGTGCGATAAGGTGGGCTACACCCGCTACTATAGCGTGGATGGCAAATATCCCCGTAGTTCTGCGACGCTGCTGAAGGAGACACGGGCGTTTCTACATCGGAAAAACCAAGTGTACGCGGGCAATGGCTACATCACGTTTCGGTTTGTGATTGACTGCATAGGCCGCCGGCAACCCTGGGTGCAGGTGCTTCAGACGGATGCCAACTACCAGAAATTTCACTTTCGCAAAGAGTTGGTTAATGAGCTATATAGCTTCCTAAATACCCTCACAGAGTGGCAGGCAGCCAAAACTCCGGGCGAACCAATTAACTATTTCGCGTATTTAACCTTTAAAATAAAAGATGGGCAAGTCGTCGCTGTTGTTCCTTAGCCTGCTGATTATATCGCGCCTGAATAGTTGTCAATCGGGGGCATACGAGGGGCCGGTGGATAAGTGCACCAGTCAGCAGTACCAGGACAGCCTGATTACCAGATATCTGGATAACGGCGCGCACAAATACGGCTATTTGCACCCCAACTGGACCTTATACTGCGACAGCCTGATTGCTATCTGTCCCAACATTGCCAGGGCCTATCAGCAGAAAGCTGTGCCGCTCATAAAAGATGGCAAGTACGAGCAAGCGTTTGCCTTGGAAGACAAAGCAGTAACGCTGGACCCAAAACGATGGATAGCGTACCGCGGTTTTCTCAAATGCATTTTTACCAAGGACTACGAAGGTGCTATCCTGGATTTTCAACAAGCCGCGCAGCTGACCCCCAACGGCTTGGAAATGGATCATACGCACTCATTTTTCGAGGGCTTATGTAACCTGGAGCTAGGCCGCTACGAGCAAGCCGAAGCTAATTTCAAAAAGGATATTTTAATTCAGAAAGGAGCGGACGGCAAACGCAGTGTTCATTTTAATACGCTGTTCTACGTCGGCGTTTTATACTTTGAAATGAAGCAATATGAGTTGGCTAAAACTTACTTGAAGCAATGTCTGCAAGTGTATGAGCAGCACCCGGAAGCCAACTATTATCTGGCTTTGACGCACCGCGCACAGGGCAATAACGAATTGACAGAGCAATATTTGAACGCCGCCCAGCAAGCTCTGGCCGCTGGCTACCGCTTGAATGAGGATAATATTTACTACGCCAATTATCCACACCAAATAACGGCCTACGAGGTGCGGCAGGCTTTACAATAAATCATATTCTTTACTCAACTTTCCTTCCCATGACTTCCCGCCCCTACATCTTAGCCGAAACCACTTGGCAGCAAGTCAAAGACACGAATTATGACGTAGTCGTGCTGCCCTGGGGCGCCACTGAAGCGCACAACTACCACCTGCCCTACGCCACCGACAACTACCAGTGCGACTATGTGGCGGCCGAAGCGGCGCGCAAAGCCTGGGACCGGGGGGCAAAAGTGGTGGTGCTGCCCACGGTGCCATTCGGCGTAAACACGGGTCAGCTGGATATTACGCTCGATATGAACCTGAACCCGAGCACGCAGCTGCTCATTCTGCGCGACATGGTGCAGGTGCTGGCCCGGCAGGGAATCCCGAAACTGGTGGTACTGAACGGGCACGGCGGCAACGACTTCCGGCAGATATTGCGCGAGCTGCAGGCCGAGTTTCCGCAGGTATTTCTCTGCACACTCAACTGGTTTAAGGCCGCCGACCGCAGCCAGTTTTTCACCGCCCCCGGCGACCACGCCGACGCGATGGAAACCAGCGCTATGCTGCATATTGCCCCCCAGCTGGTGCGCCCGTTGGCCGAAGCCGGCGACGGCGCTGCCAAGCAATTTAAAGTCAAAGCTTTTCGGCAGGGCTGGGCGTGGGCGCAGCGCGAGTGGAGCAAGGTGTCGGCGGATACGGGCGTGGGCGACCCCGCCGAGGCGACGGCTGAAAAAGGGCAAGCGTTTCTGGAAGCGGTGACGACCAACATCGGGCAGTTTTTGGTGGAGCTGGCCGCCGCCGACCCACGAGACATGTACGAATAAGCGGTGCTACCGCCTCGTCTGCCGAACATTGTGCAAGTTTAGCCCGGTGCTACCTTCGCCCTATTCTTTAACTATATGAAGCATTTGCTCCAGACCCGTTGCAAGCTGGTATTAGCCACCGTTCTGTGGGTGTTGGGGTTTGCCGCGCAGGCCCAACCACCTATGAAAGAAGGCTATATCGACGTGCCGGGGGGCAAAATCTGGTACAAAGTAATAGGAGCCGACAAGCCGGGTATTCCCTTATTGCTCCTGCACGGCGGGCCGGGCTCAAGTAGCAGCAGCTTCGAGGGCTTTGCGGCGCTGGCCGATGAGCGGCCGGTTATTCTGTATGACCAGCTCGGCTGCGGCAAATCGGATAGGCCCGACAACCCGCAGCTATGGACTATGGAGCGGTTTGTAATCGAATTGGAGCAGGTAGTGACGGCGCTGAGTTACCCGAAGCTGCATTTGCTGGGTCACTCCTGGGGCGGCACGCTGGCTGCGGAATATTTACTCACCAAAAAGCCCCCAGCGTAGTCAGTGTCATTCTTTCGAGCCCGCTACTGGATACCAAGCGCTGGGTGCAGGATGCGGAGCGCTACATTGCCCAGCTGCCGCCGGCCCAACAGCGGGCCGTACGCCTCTATGCCGCCACGGATGAGCCCAGCAAACAGGCCTATAAAGAAGCTGTGACGCTTTATAACCGGCAACACCTGTTCCGCAACGGCCCGATGCCGCCCAACCCCGGCTTCGGGACGCAGGTGTACGAGACGATGTGGGGCCCCGATGAGGCGCAGGCTACTGGCTCGCTGAAAAACTACTCCCGCGCCAACGACCTCAAAAAGCTCACGTTGCCAGTGCTTTACCTATGCGGGCGCTACGATGAGGCCGCGCCCGCCACGGTAGCTTATTTCCAGAAGCAAACCCCCAATTCGCAGCTGGTAGTTTTTGAAAATGCGTCTCATAAGGCCTATTGGGAAGTGCCGGAGCAGTATTTTCGGACCGCCCGGGCGTTTCTGCGAAAGCAGAAGTAAGACGTCCTGTTCTGCTACTCCGCCCCACAGAAAAATTTGATAGGCGCGGTCTGTGAATTGGTCTGCTACGTATTCTTGCTTACTTGTCCCTTTAGCCAGTCCTTATTCACTTATGCAGCAGCCCCGTTCTACCGGCAATTCTAAGGTTATTCTCTTCGACGTAAACGAAACGTTGCTGGATATGAGCAAGCTGAAAAATGCGCTCATCAAGGCCTTCAACAACAAGGCAGCCTTCCACCAATGGTTCGGGCTGTTGCTCCAGTATTCCTTGGTAGATACGGTTACCAATCATTACCATGACTTCCGCACCATCGGCGACGCGGCCCTGGACATGACGGCCGCTATGCTGCAGGAAAAAGCCTTGAAATCGGCCGACAAGCACAAGCTATTGGCGATTATGACCGAGCTGCCGGCGCATAAAGACGTGCCTGAAGGCTTGAAAATGCTGTCCAAAGCCGGTTATTCATTGGTGGCGTTCACCAACTCTACGCGCAGTGTGCTGGATGAGCAGCTGCGCTACGCCGATATCATCCAGCATTTTGAGCAGGGCCTAAGCGTGGACGATCAGCGCCTCTACAAGCCGTACCTGGGCACTTACCACACCGCAGCCCGCCAGGCCGGCGCCCCCGACCCAGCCGGCGCTATTCTGGTTGCGGCGCACGGCTGGGATATTACGGGCGCCTTGCACGCGGGCCTGCAAGCGGGTTTCATTGCCCGCAAGGGCCAAACGCTGTATCCGCTGGCGCCTTCACCTACTTACCAGGGCAAGACGCTGGTAGAGGTGGCAAAGCAAATCATCGAGAAAAAAGCCCCCAGCGACCTTAGCACGCCCTATTTCGCTGCTGCCAGCCGGTGGCTGCACTCCAGGCTCATGCCCGCAACCCGCGGGTTTGCTCCTGGGCAAGCCACTGCATCGCTTCGCCTTCATTGCTGAAAAAGGCTATTACGAAGGGCTTATCTTGGTAGGCGCTGGGTAATACGTAATCAGGTCCGTTGCTGATAGCCTCCAGCAGGGTGGGCCCCGTCAGGTAAGCTACATACAGGCGCCCGCCCAGCTTGACTGCCATTTGCGGGAAGAACTCCGTAAGCAACCAGCGGGTAATATCGGGGTCGTTGAAGGCGCGCCGCCGAATATCCTGCAGCCAGTAGCGGCAGCCAGCAGCCAGCGCATTGTGGGTCAGGTGCTCGTAAGCGCGGGGCAGCAATTCCGGCGCCGGCTGGTAACCCCAGCGCCCGACAAACAGGTTGAGGTCGGGCCGGTAAGTGGTTTGCAGTAGATCGGCGAGCTTTTCAGAAGCCATAATGCTATGTATTAAACGACGAAGGTAAGCTGTTGCGACGCATTATTGATTGATTTGGGGGCTGCTCAGTAGAACGTTATGCCCTATCTGGCGTCCGCAGCGCAAAGTATCTCGTTCGCGGTCATAGAATTAGTAATCAAACAAAACACGCGAGATGCTTCGTGCCTCAGCCTGACAAGATTCAGCACGCGAGATGCTCCGCTGAGCGGCTACCAGATAGAGCATTACTGCCTGATAATTTAAAAAAGCCCCCCAGACAATATCTGGAGGGCTTTTTTAGGCAAGAAACAACATTGAAAACGGCTACCATATCTTGGCCCTATCCGCTGCAACGCACACCATTTTCTGGCCTTCCTTGCAGCCGGACGCTTCGTAGAACTGGGGCATATTCAGGAGCGGGCCGATGGTGCGGTACTGGCCCGGTGAGTGCGAGTCGGGGAGCAGCTGCTGACGCAGGGCTTTAGGCCGGACGTTGGTGCGGCGCAGCTGGGTCCCCACGACAGGAAAAAGCGCTGCTCAGGCGTGAAACCGTCGTTTTTGGGGCGCGGGCGTCGTGCTGGTCGTGCAGCTGGCTCAGCTCTTGGGTAGCCCGCCGAAAACTATCTGGCTGGCCAACTGGTATTCCTCCACAAAAGCCACCGCCTCAGTGACGGCAACTCTAACTGATATTTGCCCCCCAGCTTATGCGCACCATCAAGCAGCAGCACCAAGCCGTTAGCGCCCCTATCGCCGACCTGATTACCTACCGGGCCCTGCCCACGCAATCGGTCGACCACCTCGATCCTTTTCTGTTTTTGAATCACCACGGCCCGCAGGTGTACCGCCCCAACAACCGGGGTTTGCCTTTCGGTCCTCACCCCCACCGGGGCTTCGAGACGGTTACGTTTATTCTGGCCGGCGACATTATGCACCAGGATTCCGGCGGCCACGAAAGCGTGATTGAGGCTGGTGGCATTCAATGGATGACGGCTGGCAGCGGCCTGATTCACGCCGAGGTATCGTCGCCCGCCTTCAAGCGCACGGGCGGCGACCTGGAGGTTTTGCAGCTGTGGGTAAATCTGCCCGCTAGACACAAGATGACGGAGCCCCAGTACACCGGTCTGCAAAAAGCCGATATCCCAGAGCTTGTGCAGAATGAGGGCCGGGTGGTTATCAATGCTGTTTCGGGCAACTGGTTCGACACGGCCGGGGCCATGCAGCCGCTCACCGATATTCAACTGGCCACCGTGGAAATGAAGGCGGGGGGCAGATTAGAGCTAACTATTCCCACCGAGCGCACCATTTTCTTCTACACCATTCGCGGAAAAGTGAGCGTAAATGGCCAGCAAACCGAAGCGCGCCGCCTGCTGGAGTTCAACTACGACGGCGACGAATTAAAGATTGAAGCTCTCGCCGATGCAGTGCTGCTGCTTGGCCACGCCGCCCCGTTTCAGGAGCCTATCGTGGCGGCCGGCCCGTTTGTGATGAGCTCAGATGCCGAAATTCAGCAAGCGTATCAGGATTACCGCGCCGGCAAGTTCGGCAGTTGGAAAGGGCAATAATTTCTCAACAAAAGCCTTACTCAAAATGGTGGTAATGCAGAGCAACGCGAAGCATCTCGCTCGCGGTAGTGGGAGTAGTAATCCACCATCAGCACGCCAGATGCTTCGCGTTGCTCTCATGACGTTCTTACGAAAAAGCCCCCAGAAACATCTTGGGGGGCTTTTTTAGATGTGCGATTTTCCTTTTAGGTCCCAGTGGCTGGATGCTACCTGAGCGCTGCCCGGCGTCCGCTTGATGGTGCGCTTGTACCGCTCGCCGATGATCACGCCATCGGGGCGGCGCTTGCCGATGAACAGCGTGACGGGCTCGCCATTTTCGTTGGTTACAAAGGTGACGTCGTGACCTTTGAACACATCATCAATCGTGGCAGATGGCTCGTACGTCTTGCTGAGCTTATCGGCTAAAAGGCGGTGGAGCGGCATGGCGGGCGGGTGAGTGACAGCACCGTTTACGCGGCGGGCCAGTTCCGGGGTTGGCTAAAGCGGCTACTTCGTCGTTATCTGCGCCGAGCCGTTTTTGCCTTTTTCCCCATAAGCTTCCACCGCTTTCTCCGGCGACAGAACGGTTATTTGCTGAATTTGGCTTGGCAGCAGGCGCTCAAATTCGGCGCGGGTTACTTCCTTATCATCTATAAGCAGCAACTTATCAGCGAGAACGACGCTACGATTCAGCTTTTTATTCAACTCCACGACAGCCGCGGCTTTTTCATTGCCTTTGGTCGTAACCAGAATGGCCTGTTGCTCAGGCACATCGCCTAGTATTCGCTGCACGCTGAGCCCCTTCAGCACATTCAGGTGGGCGATGCTCTCAGGCACTAGATTTTCGATAGTATACTTACTGGCTTTCTGCCCATTCAGATAATAGAGCACGGCATCGGGCAACCCTACGGCGCTCTGCGCTACGGCAGTTGGCGCGGCTGCATATGCGGCGGGAGCAATTGTAGTTAAGCTCACGGCAATTACCAATGGGCTAACGAACAAGCACTTGGCTACACGGCTAACAACGGTTTTCTTTCTTTTTGTCATGATGAGAAGTAGATAAGAATGAGAGTAAATGAATCTTAAGCTTTAGTTAAAACGATTCCGTGGCGGCATCTTACTCTGCCAGTGGTTTGCCGGCTGCATCGAAGCTCCCGAGCGCCTTGCCTTGGGTGTCAAACACAACATACTTGGGCCGCCGCCCCTGGGCAATTACAGCTTTATACCGCACCACGCTCGTGCTACCTTCCTTTATTTCAAGCAGTTCGATCAGGCGATGCCCCGGAAAGCGCTGTGTGATATAAGCCAGCGCCTCCGGATGCAGATTGCTGATGGGAACCGCCTTCTCCTCGGGTTTGGTATCTGCTTCCGGCAGCAAACTGCTGATTTTAGCATCCAATGCTTGCACGGCGGGCAGCCGCTCATTGACCTTCGTTGTCACTGCTACTACGCTGGTTGCGGCAGCATCATTCGTTAGCGCCTGGGCCGCTTCGCCTTTCAGCACTCGCACGTTGGCGATGGCATCGGGGGTAGTACTCAGCTTTTCCACCGCGGCTTGCACGGTGGGCTGCCCATCCAGATAATACTTCACGCCATCGGCTTGCGCGGTTGCTGGGCCGGAGGAAGCTGACTGCCCGGCCCGCGATGGAGCAAAGGCTAACAGCAACGTAGCCGCAAGCGGCAGCACCAGCGCATATTGCGCCAAATGCACGCGGGCCGAAGAAGGTTTGTTCATCATGGTAATCCGGGTTTTGAGGGTGAGAAGCGTGAAATGATTGGCCAGCGCGGCGCCCGATGCCAGGCCGCTGAGGCGGAGTAAGATGTATTGATATTCTTTTGAAGCCACTAAGCCAGCGCGTAGCACCGCGTCATCAGTCAGGAATTCCAGGTTCTCCTGCACGGCCCGCCCCAGCCACCACGCCGCCGGATTGAACCAGCACAGCACCTGGCCCACCTGCGCCAACAGTACATCCAGGGTGTGCCACTGCCGCACATGCACCCGCTCGTGCAGTAGAATGGCGGGCTGCTCGGCTGCGGGGCAGTGCTTAGGGTTTAAGTAAATAGTTGACCCAAAGGAAAAAGGGCTCCCGGTCCCCGGCAGGCATCGTACCAGCACGCCATTTACCATTTGGGGCACGGCTGTTCGGTGCAAGTGATAGAGCGAGAACAGTCTGCCCAGCAGGCGCAAGCTCATCAGCGCTACGCCCGTCCAATAAAGGGCAACCAAGGCGTCGGACCAGCCCAGCAGAGGCACAGCTGGCGCAGCCAGATTACCCGACCAATTAGGCACCATTGTGAGCAACGAACCGCTTAGGCGCTTGTGGGGGGCAAATAGGACCGCTATATCCAGCGCGGGGTACAAGGCCGAAAAAAGCAGCGCAAACAGCAGGTAGGCCCGGTTCAGTCTATAAAACGTGAGCCGCCGCAAACCCACATAATACAGGCCCGCGAACAATAGCAGCGCCCCATTTGCCTTCAGCAGATAAAGAAGCAGCGCCGTCATCAGTCCTTGTCTTGGCGGTTCTCAATCATGCCGATAATCTCCTTCAGCTCCTCAGCGCTGATCTTCTCGTCTTTGGCAAAAAAGGACACTACTTCCTTGTAGGAATTTTTGAAGTACTCACTCACAAAGGCACTCATGAAGCGCTTACGATACTCCTCGGCGGCAATCTGGGGGGCAAATCGGTAGGAGTTGCCGAGCTTCTCGCTGCGCAGATAGCCCTTGCGCTCCAGGTTACGGATGGTGGAGGCCAGCGTGGTGTAGGGCGGCTTGGGCGCGGGCAGCAAATCCAGTACATCTTTCGTGAAGCCGCCATTGAGCTGCCACAGCACTTGCATGGCTTCTTCTTCGGGTTGCGTTAATCTTTCCATAAGTCGAATATACGATATTTTCGTAATACTACGAAAATATCGTATTTATATATCAAATAGTTTAACCGGGCGGTATCTGAAAGGCAACAGAAAAGCCCCGTTCTCCAACGGGGCTTTTCACTGAGCAAACTACTGCGACAGAAATAGCCGCAGTAACCGTTTGACACTTACTGCTTTACTACGCGCTGAGTGTATACGGCATCGGCACTCACCAAGCGCAGAATGTAGATACCTGGGGCCAGCTGTGCGGAACGGGTGCCGAGCTGCTCTTGCAGGAATGGTAGGGCACCTTCCAGCGAGAGTAGCGGACGACCATCTTGGGCAGTTACCAGCTCCAGGTGAAATGACTGCTGGGGGGCCATTTTGCCCGTCAGCTCCATGTTCAACCGACCAATGAAGGGATTGGGATGCACTACCAAAGCATGAGACGAATTATCGCCGGGCTTGGTATTACCTGTGAAAGTAACGGCTACCGTGGCCGAGTAAATGCTGGTGCCATCGGCATCCAGCTGGCGGAGGCGGTAGGTGGCGGTGCCGGCAACGGGGTTATGATCCATAGCTGAGTACAGGCTCGCCTTCGGATCGTTCTTCTTATTCGCCTGTACGCGAGCTACTTCCTGAAACAGCTTGCCATCCTGGGAGCGCTCTACCACAAACTCACGGGTAGTAGGCTCCCGCACCGTCCAGGCCAGCTTAATCTTGTTGCCCGACTCCGTAGCCGTGAAGGCCGAGAGCTGGATGATGGTCGGGAAATCGAGGGCAATAAGCAGCGGATCGTGGTCAGACGAGCGGAAGGGGCTATTCACGTCCGTGTCGGCACCGGCTATATTGTACTGCAAAAACTCGGGCTCTTCGGCGTTGATGTTCCACTTCTTCACGGTTGCCAGCGGGGCCACGGCCGCTGACAGCACGGCGTGGTCCAGGGCACCGCTCTGTCCATCAAACACGTACGACACGGATGTAGGCGAGCCCGTAACGGTCAGGCCCGCAGCCCGGAAAATATCCAACGGGTCTTCCTCAAAATAAGCATTGTAGTCGCCTACGCTTACTATGTTATTGTTGCCGGCCGGAATGACGGTGGTAGTGAAGAAATTCAGCAAACCCAGGGCCTGGGCCTTGCGGTCACTATTGGAGGCTGCTTGCCCGTCGCCCTGGTCGGCATTGACACCGGAGCCGCTGCCCTTGGATTTGAAGTGATTTACTACGTAAGTAAACGTGTCGGGCGTGGCCGTGAGGGCAAATACCTGCGCGATGGGCGGACGATCAAACACCTCATCGGGGCTAAGCATCACGCCACCAATCGGCTTTACGGCGGCCGACTTATAGATAATTGCGCACCGGATAAAGTCAGGCCTCAGGTTAGGTATGGCGCGCTGCTCGGTCGCGCCATCGTCTATAATGCTGTAAATATTGCCCCCCAGTGCCGTGTTCAGGCCATTCACTAGATCCTGGATAGCAGAGTTGGGGCCAGTACCATCGTTCTCAATCTCAATCAGACCTACTACATCGGCGTTCATTTCCGTGAGGGCCTTGATGATTTTGCTGCGTTGCCGAGCGAAGTCGGCCGGGGTGCGGGCCCCGCGGGCAGTCGGAAATCCGCCCCCCAGACCGTCGCCATTAAAATAATTCAGCACGTTAAAGCTGGCCAGCTTCACATCGAGCTTGGCGAAAGCAGGCACGGCGGGCCGGGCTACCGATACCACGGGAGCATTGCCCGCGCCCGCCAGGGGCTGAATGCGATACGTACTGAAGCCGTACCCCAAAATTCCCTTCACATTCGACACGGTGCTGTTGACGCGTACGGTTTGCAGCGTCGCATCCAGGTAGGGCGTGGGCAATGGATTGGTGGCGGCGCTGCCGTCGTCCAGTACAATCGTCTTGTTGGTATTGGCCAGCTCGTAGGCCTTCACGGCGGCTACGTTGGTGACGCCGGCGCTGGTGGTTCCCGCGGCCGGATCATCGTTGGGGTCTACTACCTGCGTGGGCTGGTATACGGGCCCATTAGCTGACAGCTTCAGCTCGCCAAACCGCTTCACACGACTGGCGTCGGCAACGGTGAGGGGACCGGTAAACTGCACCAGCATTCCCTCGTATTTCTCTGCTTGGGCGGCTGAATAAGTGGTATTTACCAGCGTGGTGAAGGAGGGCAGCGCATTGCCCGATGAGAGAACCGTAACGGTGGGAGCAGCAAATACCCCCTGGTTGAAGGACGGGCTGCCGTCATTTTCCTGGGCCGTGCCCGTCACTTTTACCTTGTCGCCCACGGCTACCGAAGCACCCGTTTGGGCCACGAAGATGGCCTCGGAGGTGTTCACGTCGCCGTCGGAGTCCGCATCTTCTTCCTGAATATAAAAGCCCCCCGGATTGAGCGTGGCATACACGCCCGTCACGATGGCCTCCACATTATATCGTCCGGGCGCGAGGCTCGCACCCGCCCCCTGAATTGCGCTGATTTTGGTAATCACGTTCGGGTCGAAGCCGCTACCTGAAAGGCTCACGGTTTGAGCTTCGGCGCCGCCGCCCGTAGTGGTAACGGTACCCTGGGCCGGACCGTTAGTGGTGGGGCTAAACTGCACATACACTGGTGTGTTGCGGCTATTTAGCTCAGCGGCAGTATAAGTGAGGGAGGTAGCATAGGGGCCAGTTGGCGTTTTGGCTACCGCGAAAGGGGCCGCGGTGGCTACTAGCACGTCGGCGGTGGTAAGGTTGAAGGCGGTGAGCGTGAACGACTTCTCAGCGGAGACAGTGCCAGTATTTTGCGTACCAAAGCTTAGCGCAGCCGGGCTGATGGCCAGCGTGGGCGGGCCGGTAGCAGCATTGCTCCAGCTTAGCTCAAAGTCGTCGATGGCCGAACTAGGCCGATTGTTAGCGCCCGTAGTAGCGGTCAGCGTCACGACACGGATCCAGACGGTTTCGGCCGAGTTGTTCAGGTTTGGGCCAAAGTCAACGTTGATTTCGTTGTTGCTGAACGTGGCACCACCGGTTTGCAGGGTACCCGTCGCGGCCGCGGCCGTAAAGGTTGGGGTGGCACCCGTGCCGTAGTCGACGCGCCAGGTAGTGACGCGCGTCGGGACGACATCAAGCGACTGAAGCTTAAACTTTAGTCCGAAGCCAGTTTTGTTGATGGTGTTATCAACCTGAAAAACGAAGGCTGCGCCGGGGTCGCCAAATGTGCCCGTCTGCCGGACGCCCAAGGCCCGGTTGGTGGTGCCAGCCTGCTCAGCTGTAGTGGCGGCACTCCCCAAGTCAGTAGCGGAGGCGAAATTCTTAAACGCGCCGGCCGTGTTATTGCGGTTGGTCGCAGCAGTCGTCAGCGCAACCGATGTACCTAAAATAGTAGTCGTAGCACCGGTGCGAACCGTAAAACCCGTCGGCAAGCCCCCGCCAATGTTGTCGAAATTTTCCCGAAACGGTGATGTTGTTAAGGTTTGCTGGGCTACTGCACTCTGCGTTAGCAGAAGAGAAGCGGCTATTACGCGTAAAAAGTTCTTCATGAAGGGGGCGGGGGTATACAAGCAAAAAACAATACTTTAATGCAAAAGTACTACCCCTATGCTAGACCTACATTACCCCAATGTTATTTAACAATTTCATTATCAATATAATAAATCTCATGTGTATGAATATAAGCCCAAACATTGCTCAAAAGCACGCTTTTCGATTTGTTTAGGCAGCTACATTTTTTTATTCACAGCTACTACCTGCTTTTCATAACAGAAAAAGCGCAGACCGGGTCTGAAAGCCAATGTGATTTCGCCAGCAAAGCGGTAGCCCAGCTTGGGGAAAAGTCGCTGCGTGGCGCGGTTCTCGGAATTGGTATCGACTCGCAGCATGGGCAGGCCTTGCCCGATGGCTAGCTGCTCGGCTTGCCTGAGCAGAGCTATGGCCACTCCTTGGCCCTGAGCGGCGGGATCTACGGCCAGCCGGTGCGTTACGAGGGCGGGCAGCGAGGCATCCCAATCGGCTTGGGCATATTCGGGGTCTTGGTCGGTGGTGAGAGCGGCTACGCCCACGACTTTGCCCCCCAGCTCGGCTACCCACAGGTGCTGCTGGTCAATATCCTCTCGAAACACTGCTTCATTGGGGTAAGAGGCTTCCCACTGATAATTGCCGGCTGCGTGCATCAGCGGCACGACAAGCCTTATTAGCTGAAGAATACTGGCTAAGTCCTCAGTGCTCGCGCGACGAATGATTAGCATCGGTGGGTACGGCGGTTTGGGTTTGGGCTTTAAACGTAGTTGCCGAAAACTTTGAAGATGAGTAAGGGAAAAACTATGACGCGAGTCTAGAGGCTAGGTCCTGCCATTTTCGCCGGGCCGGCCACAAATGGGATGGACAGGAACTGTATTTACTATCTCGATTTATAGCAATAAAAAGCCCCCCAACTTGGTGCTGGGGGGCTTTTTTAACTTATATAGGACTTACGCACTAAGGATGTAGCGTGAAGCTTCCGCTTCGCGTATCGTGGCTGAGTATCAACTGATTCCGTTCAACGATACGCGAAGCGGAAGCTTCGCGCTACAAGCCTACGCCCCCTTTTTGCGTAAGTCCTGTTATAAAATTATAACGTATACAACTATAATAAGACTACATATTAGCGGCAGTTACGCAGCGCAAAATTATCAAAGGCTACGGTGGCGGTTTCGGGGCCTTGAGCCAGCAAACCGATGCGCACGCCCCGATCCCAGGGGGGCAGATACGTGCCGTTCAGCGCAAAGCTATCCAGCACGACGGGCTGCCAGGTGGTGCCGCCATCCGTGCTGAAGGCGAAGCGGAAACGGCTGCCGCCCCACGCCTCTAGGCGCAAACTGAGCATCTTGCAATTCTCTAGCTTTACTTCGGTTAAGGTCAGGTGCTTTTTGCCTTGCATGTGCCACAGCTGAAGACGGCCGTTGCCCGCTACCAGCGCCAGTGCATTGTTTGGGTCGCCGATAGCAGCCAAGCCCGCGTAGGTATTGGGCGCCAAGGCACCGTAATCGAGCGTGGTGGCCGCTTTGTAGGTGGCCGTAAACGTACGCTGAGCAACCAAGGCACCGAGACCCGTAGAACGAGCCGTCAGCAGTAGTTGACCGTCGCTGACGCCTACCGTGGGCTGCTCACTGACCGGCCATTGCCAGGCCGCCGACAGACGGTTGCCGGGAAAGCTGTCATCCACGTTCAGCACCCGCAAATCGCGCAGCGGCTCCGCCTGGGGGCTGCTATTCACAAACTCAGGCCAGCCTTCGGCGTTCCAGGTGAACTCGCTCAGCAGGCCCTGGCGACCCACAAACTCGTGACTATTGGTGTAGTAGGCGTGGTGCAGCAGGAACCAACGGCCTTCGTACTCCGTCACGGTGCCGTGGCCGGGGCATTTCCAAGTTTTATTTTTGGTCAGAATGGGGTTCTGGGGGCATTTCTCCCACGGCCCGAGCAGCTTTTGGAGCGTGCCACGCCGGTGGCGTAGTTGCAGCACTTGCCGCAGCAGCCGTTGCCCGCGTAAAACATATAGAAGTATTCGCCCTGACGCACGATGGCTGAGCCTTCCACCAGGCAGCCTTCCCACTTCTCCGTGTTGCGGAATAGCTCCTCTTTTTCCCTAGCAACGCCGTACGGCTTTCGTTCATGCGCTGGGCCCAGATCGGGGTATCTTTCTTGAAGGCGTTGCCATCCTCTTTCCACACCATATAGAGCACGCCGTTCTCGTCGCGTAGCGGAAAGCCATCAATGGAGCCCATGCGCTGGCCCACCAGTGGCCCGTGGTCGGTGTAGGGACCGGCGGGGTCATCGGCGCTGGCAATGGCTACGCACAGCTGGCCGCGCTTGCCTTTTTTGCGGGCCGTGTAGCAGATGTAGGTTTTGCCGTTTTCGTGGCTGATTTCTGGAGCCCAGAAGTTGGAGTCGGCCCACTCGGGCAGCTTATCCGGAAATACATAGCTCACGACTTCCCAATCGACGAGGTTGGTGGACTTGAGCAGTGGGAAAATTGGCCCCCATTCGGCCGAAGTGGCGCTGGCCCAATACGTATCACCAATTTTGGTAATGGTCGGATCGGGGAAGTCGCCGGGCAGAATAAGCTTATCGTAGATGGCCGCGGGGGCAGCCTCTATTAACGGCGCAGTATTTACCACCGGCTGGATAGCTACGGGGTAAGGGTGAGGCCATTCGCTGGGCGAACTGGCATCAGGGGCACCTGTTTCTAGATCGAAAGACACAACTGGAGAAAAGAGGGTGGGAAATTGATTCTCTCGGCCGCTGGAAAGGCCCGGTTTTGACGGGCGGGTGGCCCAAACCTTGCGAGCGGTATGTGTACCCTGAGCGGTTGCTCAGCGTATGTGAAGCAGAAAAAACAGACCGGAAAAGTATTGCGGAGGCCAATAACCTTGGGTAGTCATTAGCCTGGAAGCACCAGAATCAGAAAGGGTGAGGGGCAGCGTAACTGAACTTTCTTTGCGGGTAAGATACAGTCGTGCTACTCAGCTGTACTTTTCTTATAAATCTAAACTCTTTGATTTGATTCTCGTCAGCCAACTGACTAAGGTTTTAGCGTCAGTTGAAAGCAGCAAATATTATTTGGTTTAGCGCTTTCTACCTCCTTTCGGCAAACATTCTGCCAACAACAGCTGTCGAGCTATCCTTGGCCCGAATTTTTAACACTCTGTGTACAAGATAGATAATAAGCTATGTTATTTTTTGGATTCATGCAAGAATTATTTTAAAGAATACCCATTCCTTTTACCTCGCTTTAGCTGAGTATGAGTCAGCTCATTTAGATTGTTTGTCGCTGCTATCGACTAACTATGGGGCCTGCTTATGCTTACTCTCTGACTACTATGACAACGAACCCCATTCAAACCGGCCTGCTGGCTTATGGCATGTCGGGCAAGGTTTTTCATGCGCCGTTTTTGTCTGCTCACCCCGGATTTACCCTGCGTGCCGTAACGGAGCGCCACCAGAAGCAGGCGCAGCAGGATTACCCAGATCTTATCAGCTACGACAGCGTGGAGGCTCTGTTTGCAGACCCTAAAATCGAGCTTATAGTAGTAAATACGCCAAGCAACACGCACTTCGATCTGGCCCGGCAAGTATTGAAGGCGGGCAAGCATGTGCTGATTGAGAAGCCGCTGGTCACTTCTTCGGCCGAAGTACAGGAATTAGAGCAACTCGGGCAGCGCATGAAACGGCAAGTGCTGGCTTACCAGAACCGGCGCTGGGACAGTGATTTTCAGAGCGTGCGGCAGGTAATAGAAAGTGGTCAGCTCGGGCAGCTCATTGAGGTGCACTTTCGCTTCGACCGCTATAAGATGGCCCTAAACACGAAGGCCTTTAAGGAAACTCCGATTCCGGGCAGTGGGCTCGTGTATGACCTGGGGCCGCACTTACTAGATCAGGCCATTAGCTTGTTTGGCAAACCTTCATTCAGCCGCAAGACTACCGGCATATTCCGTCCCGGTTCGCAGGTAGCTGACTACTTTTCTTTTCACCTCCACTACCCCAATGGCTTGCAGGTGTTTCTGACCAGTAGCCTATTGGTAGCTCAGCCGCAAGCCTCCTTTGTGCTGCATGGCACGCAGGGCAGCTTCAGCAAGGCCCGAACCGATGTGCAGGAAACCCAGCTTCAGCAAGGAATTGCCCCCCAGGACGCTGCTTACGGCCTGGAAGCGCCCGGCCAGGAGGGTATTCTCACCTTAGCTACTGCCGATGGTCAATTGACCACTCATTCTTATCCTGCGCCGAAAGGTGACTTTATGCATCTGTTCGAGGCGGTATATCAAAGCATTAGGAACGGAATTTCTTACCCAATTACCTTGAAACAGATACGGTGGCAGATGGAGCTGCTGGAGCAAAGCGACGATACGCTGTAGGTATTCCAAGGTGAGGACATAAGCAATTTGCCTACCCAACTGCGCCGCCGGGCTTCGAGGTCTCAATGCTATCCTACAACGACTCGAATGAGATCCGCAGTTCCGAAAGAATAAAAGCTCAAAATCAGCGCTTTGTAGTTGTTGTATTCCATAAAAAAGCCACCTGAGCTGTTCGGGGGCTTTTTTATTCCGTAGGGTTAGGGTTTGACTCGTAGTTTATCGTTTCGGCGCCGGCACCCAGGGCTGCTAACGTGAGGCCATCTTCCGCGACATAGCTAAGCTGCGCCGTGAGGCCTACATCGAGCAAATCCTGCACGAGCCCTTCGCCGGCAACTTCGGGCGTGTACATCTCCACGGTGGTAGTTACCACGTTCACGGGACGTTCAGGTAGCCCAACTAGTGTAGCGCGGCGGTCGATTTCGGGCGGGAAGATGGCAGCATATAGAATCAGGCGGTCGTAGGTAATGCGGTTGCTGGCCAGCCAGCGACAGGCCGCCGCCGCGCCGTGCCCGTAGCCGAGCACCGTAACGGGAGTTTCGGGTGGGCAGGCGGCCAGAATCGTTTCGGCCAGGGAGTCGAGGTAATTGGTGAGGTCAGCGAGGTCGGGCAGCAAGTCGGAGGCGGCAAACCAGGTAGCGCCCGTGCTCAACGTACCATCGGGAGCAGGTGACAACGTGTAGCGCGACAGGGCTTCGGGCAGAATCAGCAGGCGTTCGGGCGTGACCAGGTTGCTGAGCTGGGCGGCAAAGTCGGCAACGGATTGGCCTTCGCCGTGCAGGCAAAACCAGACGTGACGAATCGTCGGGCCGGGTTCGCCCACACAATAGTAGCGGGCGGTACGTGTCGTATTAAACGTTTGGAGCTGCATACGGTCTAATTGGTGCTGTACGACAAAGTATTCTATACGGCAGCGACGCAAGCCATGGTTGGAAGGAGCCCAAAGTTGTGCTTAGGCACACCGCTTTTACCTGTCACTATGGCCGTTTAAATGGGTTTCAGACTGCTTTTGAGGCGTCAATCTGGCCGAAACCCGGCGCTAGTGACGTATAATAGAGGTTGGTACATCGTTTGAAATAAGTCCATCACAATCAAGATAAGAGACCTGACCATGAAGTTGATAAGCCAAGAATTCATTCGCAATATTGCCCCCCAGCTTAACCTGCTCAACACCTTGGGCGGCGGCACGGCCCAGGCGCAGCTGCGCGTCGATAAGGTGGCCAAGGGTGTGGTGGTACGGGTAGCGGCGCCTTCGGTGCGCCCCGAGAACTTTCACGTGTTGCTCGACAACAACCGTCTGACCGTGTACTGCGACTACCGCCACGAAGAGGGCGACAACATGAGCGCGCCGCTGTTTGCTCAAACGCTGGATCTGCCCGCTAATCTCGACCTCGACCGCATCGACGCCGTGCATGAGGCCAATGAGTTGCGCATCCGCATTCCGTTCCAGGACTCAGCCAGCCGCCGCGAAATCGATATCAAATTGCGCTAGGCTCCGCTTAGTTGCTTATAACGTCGGGACCGACCGACACCTTTTCACTGAAGCCACTGCGTAACCGCAGTGGCTTTTTTGGTTTTAATCGAAAAGCGGAATCAGCAGCAAAAACCCGGTAACCAGCGCCAAGTAAAACCAACCCATCACCTGCCCCCGATACCGGCGCGGCAGCCGGTTGCTGAGCACGAGCACCGCTACCACTATCACCAGCAGGTGTAGCAGCAGAAACACTACGGTTTTGACCCAGTTGCTGACAATCGTATTGTCGGGCTGGTACTGGTCGCTCATACCCAGCCCCGAAGTGGCAAAGCGCAGGACGTAGTACGTCACGGCTTCAAATACTACAAAGCACACGAAGCCAATCAGCAGCGCCTGGGAACCCGATTTCTGCGAAACGTCAGCCATTGTTTTTTGGTAAGCTACTATTGAATAATCGATCTCGTCTATTGGCCTATCAGGCAGAGCATCTCCTTTGCAGCCATTGAACAACTTGCGGTTGTCATGCAGAGCAGAGCGAAGCATCTCGCGTGTTTGGCCGGAGTACTAATCTAACGGTGCGAGCGAGATGCTTCGCTCTGCTCTGCATGACGTTCATATGAGAAGTTAGAAGACAACTGCCCAGCGTTACCCCACTCAGCTTTTCTTGCTCAACACCTCCTTGCTGCGGGTTTTTATGTAGAGTTCCTCCACTTTCGCTCGTGCCCAGGGCGTGCGGCGCAGAAACACCAGGCTGGACTTGATGCTGGGATCAACGGCGAAGCAATTAATGTGAATGCGCTCATCTAGTCCTGGCCAGCCATAATGAGCCACCAGATATTCCAGAATCTGGGCCAGGGTGATGCCGTGTAGCTCACGGATGAGGTGGCCCGATTCGTCGCGGGCGTCGGAGGGATGTGAAGTGGCCATGGGGCGGAGCGTTAAGAAGCGAAAGGTCGGGAAAAGCAGGGATTGGTGAGCTACATACGCTGGCGGGGGCTTTTTTCTGCGCCGCAACCGCTAGCTTAGGTACGAGCCAGGCACGTAAGTGCGTTACCTTTGCGATGGCCACGCTCATGAACCGACCCCGACGACGCCCTACTGCCTCACGCCGACCCGCTGCTCCTAGGCGGCGCTTGCCCCTGCTCATTGGCTTGGCCCTGCTACTGGCTGCGCTGGCTTTTTACGGGCGGTATTGGCGCCAGATCAATCGGTATGCCCGGCGCACTTATGCTACCTATACCGCCCATCAACTGACGGGCCGCGAGAAAACCCCGCTGCTCACCGGCTACACGGTGCACGGCATTGATGTCTCGTCGTATCAGGGCCGCATCGACTGGCCGGAAGTGGCGGAGCATCAGGTGCGTTTTGCGTTTATTAAAGCCACCGAAGGCGTTACGCTGCGCGACGCACGCTTTCAGCGCAACTGGCGCGAGGCCCGCGCCGTCGGCATTTACCGCGGAGCCTACCACTACTTTCAGCCCAACTACGACGGCGCTCAGCAAGCCGACCTTTTTGTGCGCAACGTACCGCTAGCCGCCGGCGATTTACCCCCCGTACTTGATGTGGAAGCGCCTAACTTTCACGATGTAGCCGTGATGCGGCGCAACGTAGCCACCTGGCTGCGCCTGATAGAGCGCCACTACGGCGTGCGCCCCATTCTGTATACCAACTATAACTTCTATAAGCGCCACTTAGCTGGTCACTTCGACCAGTATCCCTTGTGGCTGGCGCACTACGAAGTAGAAAAGCCCCTCCTACCCCGCGACAAATGGATTATCTGGCAGCATAGCGACGAATCGCACGTACCAGGTATTCGCGGCCCGGTCGACTTCAACGTATTTCAGGGCAACTTTGCCAAGCTGCTGGCCTTACGTATTCCCGAAAAGCCAGAGTAAGTGTAGGCTCTGGTTTGGTGTCATTTATATTTACTTATGCCTCCCATTTTCTTTCGTCGTTTTTGCTGGCTACTAAGCTTACCGTGGCTGCTGAGTGCCTGCGCCGGTGGCGCCAATACGTTCACCCAGAGCGGTCAGGGCTCCTACTACGCCAACAAATTCAATGGCCGGAAAACGGCTAGCGGCACCGTATATAGGCCCAATAAGATGACGGCGGCCCACAATACACTTCCTTTCGGCACGGTGGTGCGCGTGACCAACACGCGCAACAACCGCTCAGTAAAGGTAACCGTGACGGACCGGGGCCCGCACGTGAAAGGCCGCATCATTGACTTGTCGCGCAAGGCCGCCCGCAAAATTGATTTGATTGACGCCGGCGTAGTGCCGGTACAGGTAAAAGTGGTCAAGAAAGCTTCCTCGCGCTAATTGGGGGGCTTTTTTAACCTAATTTTTCTATTTGTCTCGCATGAGAATCCGCAAAAAAGTGCGCTGGACTGTACCTGCGGCCTCAAGTCGCTTCGTGGCGCTGGCCGCCTTCGTGAAAGCCGCCGAAACCCAGGCCTGGACCGAGGCCGAAATCCAGTACGTAATGGATGAAGTAGTAGAAGCCCGCGACGATGCCGAGGCCGCGCTGATCTTGCTGGACTACACGCAAGTCTAAAACGAAGCCGGGCAGCTCAGACCTTTATGGTTTGAGCCGCCCGGCCGCTTGGGAATTTGTGCAGGTTATCTCTTCTTTTTGCCTTTCGTTTTCAGATTTTCCTTCTTCACTAAAAGAAGGCTGTCTTGCTCGGCTTTTTGAGCACTTGTCGTGAGGCGACCACTCAGCGAAACCATATCGCCTTCCTGGAGTTGGGTGCTGACCCCAGCCGCCGTCACCACGCTACCGGCTGGGGTGATCTTGGTGCCATTGGTGAGGCTCATTTCCTGCGTGAGTGCCTTAGTCTGGCCCATCTGGGTTACCAATACCTTGCCCTCCTTCAGCATAGCGCCATCTTTCATGGTAGCGACGCCGGGCGTTACGGGCTTAGGGCGAGGAGCAGCGGCTGCCCTGCGTGGCGGCAGTTTAGTTTGGGCCGAGGCCGCTACGGCACTCGTAGTTAAGGCCAGAGCCAGGAGCGCGACAGTGCGTAGTTTCATACTGGAAGAGGGATAGAGAGTGGGAGTAATAAGTGAAGCGAATTCAACAAGCAATCGCCAACTGGGCAACAGCAACAAGCGAGCAACCCGGCTTAAGCTGAGCGCGTTAGAACAGGAAAAGAGCCATCGGTATGGCCATTATTTCTCTTTTCTACATCAGCTATTCCTATGGCAACTGAGAAAGCATCAAACAATATTTACGCCGATTTTAAGGCGCGAGTGAACATGACCGCGTCAGAGCTAGAGAAGTGGCTTGCCACGGAGGAGTCCAACTCGGTGGGGCAGGACAGCGGCGACGGTACCAGCATCGGTCACAAGTCGGGCGAGCGAATTATTGAGCTACTGAACAAGAAAAAACGGACCTGACGGAGGCCGACGAGGCGCACATGCACAAGGTTTACTCCTACATTAGCCGGCACTTAGCCCAGGGACCGGAAAAGGACATAGAGCACTCGCGCTGGCGGTATTCCCTGATGAACTGGGGCCACGATCCGCTGAAAAAATAGGCAACTTGGTGAAGGTTGAATTTTAATCAAGGTGCCCACATGCGAAAGGCGTTATTCAGAGGCCAGAGCAGTTCATGTCTTTAAAATTCAGCATTCATACGCCATAAATTCACAAAGTGGACTACAAGGATTATTACAAAGCGTTGGGACTGGATAAAACGGCTACCACCGACCAGATCAAGAAGGCTTACCGCAAGCTGGCGCGTCAGTATCACCCTGACGTGAACCCCAACAATGCGGAAGCTGAGCGCAAGTTCAAAGAGATAAATGAGGCCCATGAAGTGCTTAGCGACGGGGAAAAGCGCCGCAAATACGACCAGCTAGGCGCCGACTGGCAGCGCTACCAACAAACCGCCGGGGCGGGCCGCGCCGGCGGGGGCGGTTTTGACTGGTCGCAGTACGGGCAGCCCGGTGGGTATGGCGGCTACGGCCAAGCCGGCGGCGGCGACCCATTCGGCAACACCGACTTCTCCGACTTCTTCAGCTCCATTTTTGGCGATATGAACAGCGCTGGACGCGCTGAGGGGCATTCTGCACGGGCCAGCGCGGGCCATGACTACCAGGCCGAGCTGGAACTAACATTAGCCGAAGCTTACGAGGGTGGCCCGCGTACGCTCACCGTAAACGGCAAGAAGCTGCGCATCAACATTCAGCCCGGCGTCGAAGATGGGCAGACCATCCGGCTGCGCGACCAGGGAGCGGCTGGCAACAACGGCGGCCCGGCCGGCTCACTCTACATCACCCTGCGCATAGCCCCCGATCCGCGCTACACCCGCAATGGTGCCGACCTCACGATGGATGTTCCGGTGAGCATTTATACGGCTCTGCTGGGCGGGCAACAGGTAGTCGAGACGTTATCGGGGCCGGTTAAGATTAACGTAAAGCCTGACACACAGAACGGTACGCGCCTGCGTCTGCGGGGCAAAGGCTTTCCAATTTATAAGCAGCCCGGCCAATTCGGCGACTTATACCTGCGGCTGAATCTGACTTTGCCGCAAAACCTTACGGATAAAGAGAAAGAGCTTTTTCAACAGTTGGCTCAGCTTCGGGGCGAAGCTTCCTGATAATCGTTAGTCTTTGCTATTGCCACTCGCTATTCACTATCTGCTATGGAAACGTCAGCCTTTATCACGATTACCTTCCACGACTGCACCCTGCGTTACGGCCTGAGCGAACCTGACTTACATGAGCTTGTGGAGCTGGGCCTGCTGCACCCCGCGGATGCGCCCGACACCCTCCGTGCCGAGCTCGATCATCTGGCGCGGCTAGCCCGCTTGCACCATGAGCTAGGCCTAAATGCGGAAAACATCGATCTTGTACTGGCCATGCGTCGTCGGCTGCTGGAACTCCAAACTGAGCTGTCTCGTCAGCGCGCCCGCGTGGCTCAACTGGAGTATTACCTGAACAACTCTGGGCCGCTGGTAGATATGTAGCTGCCTTTTAAGTTAAACATCAATTGCCAGCGCCAGCAGCGTGCCGGCCAGCGTAGCGCCAAGCTTAGGCCAATTGAGACGGTGTTCCGGGCTGGTTTCGAAAAGAATGGTGGTGGATACGTGCAGAAAATTACCCGCTACCAAGCCCAGCAGCGCAGCGTATAAGCCGCCGGTCATCAGTTCCTCCAGCACGACGTAATTGCTAACTACGATGCCTATGGGCGCGGCCAGCGCGAACAGCACCAGATACGGCAAGGCCCGCTTAAAGCTGTGCAGGCGCAACAGTAAAGCCGCCATCAGGGCAAAAGCTGCCGGAATGTGGTGCAGGGCCACTCCCCCCAGAATAGCATAAAAGTTCTCGTTGCTGGGCGTGGCTTCGGGCTGCTTAATCAGAATACTGCCTTCCAGAAAAGAGTGAATTACCAGTGAGAACAACAGCAGAAATGGTACCTGCCCATCATGCGCCGTGTCGTGATGAATATGGCCGTGCTCAACGCCCTGCGAAAAAACCTCCAGCAATAACTGCCCGAAAAAGCCCCCCAGTACATAATATCCGATGCGGTGCATCTCATTGTTGGGCACTAGTAGTAGGGCTTCGGGCAGCAAGTGGGTGATAGTGAGCGTGAACAGATAGGCCCCACTAAAAGCCAGCAAGGGCTTCATCCAATTGGTGCGGGCCGTGGGCAGCAGGCGAGTGAGTAGGCCCGCGCCCAGCACGGTCAGAAATAGCAGCAGAACGGCAATCCACATGGATAATGTGTTGATTAGGTAGGCATTGATGAAGTTAAATAAACCAGCCGGCTACAGCCGGCCTGTTATTTAACTCACCAACTTTATTTCTTCACTATAAAAATCATGCGCGGGCTCAGTGCTTGGTTGTACGGGCCTAGTTGGTAGTCGCCCAGCACTTCGGCTAAGCGCAAGCCCGCCATCTGAAAATATTCCTCAAAATTGTTCAGGCCCAGGGCCCGAACCCGCTCTTCAAAGCGCTGCTCCTGTCCAAGCGCATCCTCGAAGCGAATCGTTTTGACTATAAATCCATCGTCGAGACGACGGGCGATGTGGAAGGTGATGCCACTTATGGTTTTCTTTTCCTCAAGTACCAGCTCACGCAGCGTGCGCTCGGTATTCATAAAGTCAATCACCATTTTGCCCCCCGGTCGCAATGCCTCTGCCGCGGAGCGCAACGCTACTATATTTTCCGTCTCTTGGGCGAAATAGCCAAAGCTGGTAAACAGATTAAAAATGAAATCGAACGCTCCGAACGGCAGCGGGTTGCGCATATCATGCACATGGAAGTGCAGGCGCTCATGCGCAAACCCTTGGGCGTAAGCGATGCTCTCCGGCGACAGATCGACCCCGGTAACCTCGTAACCTTTCTGACTCAGGTACACAGAGTGCCGGCCTTTACCGCAAGCCAGATCAAGCAGTTTCGCGTTCGGTTTTACCCGCAGATGACCCAGCAAAGCATTTATAAAACTCTTAGCCTCCTCCTCGTTACGGTCGCGGTAAAGCAAGTGGTAATAAGGCGAGTCAAACCAACTAATAAACCACTCAGTAGTAGGGTGCAACATTAATGTTATAAAAGAAAAAGCCTGCTGCTAAGTCATTGCCGCTGGAAGACACTAGCCGGCAATATTTGCAACAATGTTACAGATAAATTGTCTGGCTTCTGTTAATCTCCAGTCAGGGCCGTTGTCGTAAGCCAGCAATTTGCCCCCCTACAATACTATGGCAGCCAGCTAAAGCAATAGCCGCCGTCAGCATAACGCTAACGGCGGCTACTTCTAAGTCCTTAAAATTAAGCCATCTGTAACCTAGCGCTGAATCTCGCTACCATTTGCCATAGTATCGGCTTGGCTGGGCTTAGCGTTGATTTTAGCGGCTTCCTCTTTTCTGTTCGTACGCATTGCTTCCTCGGCGTTAGCCGAGATGCTGGCTTCAGCCGAAGGCTTGGGCTTGCCATTAATGCCTTCTAGTGCCGAGCTAACTGGCTTCGGAATAGCGGCACCTTTAGCCTGGTTGGTTTCGTAAGCCGTGCCTTGGTCGAAGTTGTCAGACGAACGTGAACCGGGCGCTACCAGATCAGTCGACACTTGATTGTCGGGGCGGAAGGCAGAAGGTTCGCTGCTACAGGCAGTCATTGATAACGCGAGACTGGCCACGCCAGCGAGCAACAGGTTCTTATTCATAAAGTTAAACTGAGTTGAGCTTGAGGGTTGAAGGCTGAGGAATCGCTTGGCTGCTTCATCTGAACAGGCAGCCAGCAAACCATTCAGCTACGCAAGGATTACCGATACCGGGGGGCAAATGTTACGCCGCCGACGCATCGGCGGCCGATGCTGGTGCTGTGGGCAGCAGGTTTTTACGGCGCAGCATGGCATCAAACAGCTTTATATCATTCGGCGAATTGAAAATACGCAGGGGCAGCAGCAAGAATACAGGCACATCGAAGGTGCGGGCAATCCAGCGGCGCCAGCCAGCTATTTCATCGGGCGCCTGGCCGGGGCGCAGCCACATGGTGAAGCCTTCGACATCGCGCTGGGCCCGATCAATCATGTCCCAGCTTAGGTTCATACCCTGCTTTTCATTGAGGCGCAGCAGAATCTGCCGCTGGTCAATCTCATAGTTAAAACGCTCAAAAAGTGGCTTGCTTTGCTCCATCTGCGTCACGCTTGTAATTTGGGCCGAGCGAAGTAATACAAACAGCACGGTCAGCAGTACTGCTAGCCCAACCCACCACCACGAGGGCCAGATGAGGGCTGGCAACAGCCCGATGGCCAGCGGGATAAGGGCATACCACCACTCCTTTTTCCACACCTGCGTCATGGCCATGCGGGTATAGGTGTTGGTGTTCAGCTGGTATTTCTTGGTACGGATGGCCAGCGGCGCGGCTCCTTGCGCCTGCCGGAAGCCCCGTTGATTTGGTTGCTGCATTGAAATGAATAATTGAATGGTTGACTGAGTGAATGGGTGAATATTTTTTGTTGAACAACCACTCATTCGGCCATTCACCCATTCACTCATTTAATACGCTTTTAAGCTCAAATCCAGGCTTTTAAGCGAATGAGTAAGTGCACCAACGGAAATAAAGTCGACACCCGTGGCGGCCACTGCGGCAATCGTGTCCTCCGTAATGCCACCCGACGCCTCGGTAGGAAAACGCCCCCCAATAAGCGCTACCGCTTCCCGCAGCTGGCTGGGGGGCATATTGTCGAGCATAATGCGGTCGATGCCGCCCGTATCAAGTGCCTCCTGCACTTCGGCCAGCGTCCGGGTTTCTATTTCGATTGGTAGCTGGCGACCCGTACGCTTCAAGTAAGTGTGTGTAGCTTCAATAGCCGCCCGAATTCCGCCCGCGTAGTCTACGTGGTTGTCCTTCAGAATAATCTGATCAAACAGGCCGTAGCGATGGTTCACACCTCCACCAATAAGTACGGCCCATTTCTCGCACAGACGAAAGTTAGGGGTGGTTTTGCGCGTGTCAAGGAGTTGGGCACGGGTGCCAGACAGCAGGCTGGTCAGATGCGCCGTGTGGGTGGCAATGCCGCTCATGCGCTGCATACAATTGAGCACCAGCCGCTCAGAGGTCAGAATACTCTGGGAACGGCCTTCCACCCGGAAAGCGATATCGCCTACCTGAACACGGACACCATCACTCAGCAATTCTTCCACCCGCAAGTCAGGGTCCACAGCGCGAAAAATATGATGAGCCAGTGCGACACCAGCCAGTATGCCTTCATCTTTCACTAGTAAATGCGCCCGATTCTGAGCATCCGCCGGGATGGAAGCGAGGGACGAATGGTCGCCGTCGCCCACATCTTCGGCCAGGGCCGTGCGGATAAACGTGGATATAGCTTCAGGCGTGAGGTAGGGAGCGTTTTGCACGGTGCAAAAATAGAAAAAGCCCCTGACAAAGCCTCTGCCCTAACATCTCTATCGTGTATTGTACCCTGCGAACGGGTGAACTCATCCTAAAGCAAAAACCCAGCATCAGTTGGATACTGGGTTTGAAATGTATGAATGAAGCTCGGCATTTGAGCCGACTATCTTAAACTCTACTCTTTCGTGAAATTGATGGAATCAATGACTAAAGCACCACCGATAGGTTTCATTTGCACAAACACCTGGTAAGAGCCTGTCTTGCCAATGTACTTGCCAGCGGCGTATTGAATGCTTTCGGCGCTGGTTTTTTGGTGGTCGTACTCAAAGCTGGCAGGTGAGTTCTTGGCGAAGAAATCCTTCATGACAAACTCTGCCTGCGTTGCGCTATAGCTTTGCTTATCGCCATCGAAGGCTAGCTCTACCGTGGGGCCAAAGAACTGGGAAAGGTCGCGGGCCGAGCCATTGCGAATTGCCCCCTTAACGGCCCCCAGCGACTCCCCTTGGGCTTGTACTCCAACAGCCAGCAAAGCAAACCATACAATGGCGCAGAACTGGAGTAGTATTCGTTTCATATAAAAAATTCTTTGTTCGGCTATAATACGCAGATTGGCCAGCCGTTATTCTTGGGTGAAATCAATTGTGTCGATGGTAGGCGAACCGCTGCCGGGCTTCATCTTCACGAACACGCGATAAGTACCGGTTTTGCCCGTGTATTTACCAATAGCGTACTTTGTTCCCTCATTACTGCTTCCCTGGTGAATAAACTCAAAAGCGGTAGGAGGGTTTTTGGTGAAAAAGTTTTTGAGAACCAATTCGGCTTCAGCAGCACTGTAGCTTTGCTTATCACCGTCGTAGCCCAATTCTACTTTCGCACCCAGGTAAGAAGCTAATTCCTGGGCCGAGCCATTGCGAATGGCGCCTCGAACGGCCCCAAAAGCTTCGCTTTGTGCGTAACTAGCAATGGAGAGCAGTCCTAGCCAAACCAGCAGGCAAACCCGAAAAACGTTGCGTTTCATACTAAGGAAAAGTACGAAAGAGTTAACTCCAAAACTATGCCAATAGGCAATAAATTGGTTTATTCCTCCACTAATTTGCACCAGTCCTAAGATAATTGAAAACATCCTGAAAGAACACAATCTAGGGTTAGGGTCCCTACCCTTATCTTTGCATGTATGAACAAACCAGTGTTGCTCGTTATTCTGGATGGCTGGGGTCTGGCTCAAAACAAAGCTGTTTCGGCTATTGATGCTGCTCAGACTCCCTTCGTTGACTCCCTTTTTCAGCGTTTTCCCCATAGCCGTCTTCAGGCCTCCGGTGAGGCCGTGGGCTTGCCTGATGGGCAAATGGGCAATTCGGAAGTAGGCCACATGAATATTGGGGCCGGCCGCGTGGTTTATCAAGATCTAGTGCGGGTCAATAAAGCTATCCGGGAGCGGAAACTGGGAACGGTGCCCGCGCTGGAAAAGGCGTTTGAGTACGCTCGCACCAACGGTAAGAGCCTGCACTTCATGGGGTTGCTATCCGATGGAGGTGTACATTCGCATATCGAGCACCTTAAAGCGCTTTGCACGCTGGCGCACGACGCCGATGTGTACAAAGTGTTCATTCACGCCTTTACTGATGGGCGTGACACGGACCCGAAAGGTGGCGTAAACTACGTCAACGACCTGGAGAAGCACCTGGAGCGGAATAGCGCCAAGATTGCCACTATTGTGGGGCGCTACTACGCCATGGACCGCGACAACCGCTGGGAACGGATTAAAGTAGCGTATGACTTGCTGGTAAACGGCAAAGGCACGCCGTCGCAAAACCTGATTCAGAGTATGCTCGACTCTTATAAGGAAGGCGTGACGGATGAATTTTTGCAGCCCATCGTGAAGGTAGGCGCTGATGGCCAACCGATTGCCACTATTCAGGAAGGCGACGTGGTTATCTGCTTCAACTTCCGCACCGACCGGGGCCGGGAAATTACGCAAGCGCTTACCCAGCAGGATTTTCATGCCTTCAACATGCACCGGCTCAACCTGCATTATCTCACCCTCACGAACTACGACGCCACGTTTACGGGCGTGACGGCCATTTTTGAGAAGGATAATCTGGACGACACGCTGGGCGAAGTATTGGCCGCAGCGGGCAAAATCCAGATTCGCATTGCCGAAACGGAGAAGTATCCGCACGTCACGTTTTTCTTCTCTGGCGGCCGCGAAACGGAGTTTGTCGGCGAAACCCGCATTATGCGCCCCTCTCCTAAGGTAGCTACCTACGACTTGCAACCGGAGATGAGTGCTTACGACCTGCGCGACGCGCTAGTGCCGGAGCTACAAGCTCGATCAGCCGATTTTATAGTGCTCAACTTCGCCAATCCCGATATGGTGGGCCATACTGGTGTGTTTAAGGCAGCCGTGAAGGCCGTGGAGACTGTAGATACCTGTGCGAAAGACGTGGTAGAGGCCGCGCTTGCCAGCGGTTACGCCTGCATTATAATTGCTGACCATGGAAACGCCGACATGATGATTAATCCTGACGGCACGCCCAATACGGCGCACACGACCAATTTGGTACCCTGCATTTTAGCTGACACTACTTATCGCGGTATACTCGCTGATGGAAAGCTCGGCGACATCGCGCCTACTGTGCTGGCCCTCATGGGTATAGCGCAACCGGCTGTCATGACGGGGCAGTCGCTGCTACAACCCGCTGCCACGAGCCCTGCTAATGCGTAAGGCTTTCTGGCTGCTGGGGTTACTCGCACTTGCTTCGGCCTGTGGGACTGAAGCGGTGGGCCCTGTTCCGAAGAAGGAGGCGCGCAAGCCTATGTATTTCGATATCAAGGCTTTTCTGGATGCTCAAACCCGAGAGCTGACACGACGTAATCCGGCGGTGGAAAAGCGCGTGGTGCTGCGTGGGGGGCAAATAGAAACTACCCGTGTGCCCAAAGTAGAGTGGAGCAAGGAACTGCAGATCTTTTACCAGGCTGACATCAACAAACCTGCTCTGCGCGGTGCCTATGCCGTCGACTCGGTAGCCAAAGACAAGACGCTGCTACGTACTTACAGCCGCAAGACAGGCATCGACAACTCGGTGGAGCGCATCACAGTTTTGTCGGCTGCGGCTAGTCCGGCAGTTGCCCAGGAAATTACGGCCACACTCACGCAGGATAATCCGCTGTTCTTCTCCCAGAAGCGCGTGGTAATGCACACCACCGATGGCCGCTTGTCTGACTATCAGGTAAAAGGCGTACAAAAGCTGGTGCTGTTCGACACGTTGCGCTATTCGGCGGCCGGGCGTGTTCTGGATTAGTACTGGGCAAAACCTGGCTTCGCAACGCGCAAGTCTTGAAGCTGAAGCGCAAGCCCGAGGGCAGCATTAAGACTATCAACCCGAAACTTCTACTTATTCAGAAAAAGCCCCCCACTGCTCTAGTGGGGGGCTTTTTTAGTGATAGTTTTATTGGAGATTTCTCTTGAGCGGCCGTTATTTGCTAGCCTTACCCATTAGCGTAGCCACTACCCAGCGACGCCCACCATCATTGCGGTGCTCACCCAAATAAATTCCCTGCCACGTTCCTAAAGCTAGCCGCCCACCGGTGATAGGCACGCTTACGGTAGTGCCCAGAAGTGCCGCTTTCAAGTGAGCCGGCATATCGTCGGGGCCTTCCTGGGTGTGGCGGAAATAGGGGGCATTTTCGGGCGCCACCCGATTAAAATATGATTCGAAATCCTGCCGCACCGTTGGGTCAGCATTTTCGTTGATGCTTAGGCTGGCGGAAGTATGCTGGATAAAAAAGTGCGCCGTGCCGACCTCAATGCCTTCCAACTCCGGCAATTCAGCCATGAGCAGGTCGGTGATGAGATGGAAGCCTCGCCGCACAGCAGGCAGGCGCAGACGTTTCTGAAACCAGATCATAAAACAAACTACGGATTCTGGCGCTCGTAGGCGCCCAGGTCGGGAGTGGCGGCCGCACGGGGCTTATTGAGCAGGTCGCGGGTGAGCAGAGGCGCAAACACGGGCCGGTTGCTGGCCGGTGAAAGCGTATCGAGGCGATAGTCAAACCGGTTGCCGCGGAGCCGGCCGGGCGTACTGATGAATTTCGGGTCGGTAAAGATGTTATTGGTGCCAGTGCCGTCAAACCCTAGTTGAGTGGCTGTGCTAGCTTCTGTACGCAGTAAGCTATTGCGAATGGTAACCTGATTTGCATAGCGGCTCACGTTTTCAAAGCCTAGCTCGTCTAGCTTATCACCCCAAATAATGGAATTCAAAATACTGACCGTGGGCAACACCGATGGGCCAGGCTGGCCGTTAGCCAACGTAAGCACATCGGAGAAAACCAGCGAAGGATTTAGCCGCACAAAGCCGGGGGTATAGTTGGCTACAGTGCAAAAATTGAGGGCAAAATTGCCCCCCTGCAAGCCCCGAATTGCAAACTCGCCGCAGTTGGTGAGCAGACAGTTGCGCAAGGTAAAATCGCCGGAAAAGCTTAGAATACCGGCGCCATCGAAGCTGGCGCTGCCGCTGGCAAAGTTGAGGCTGGCCCCGGAGATGTTCCGGATAATGCTATTCTCCACCAGCACGTTGGGCCGGGGCTGGCGGTTTTCGGGGTTAAACACCAGCAAGCCAAATCCGGCATTTTTGATTTCGGCGTAGCGAACCACATTGCCCTGGCTCGTCGCATCAAACTGAATGCCGCGCCATTGGCCTGGGATTTCATTGTACGCCGCTTCGAGCCTGTCGCCGGCGAAGCGCACGAAGCGGGGGTCATTGGGCTTCAATTCCTCACTGGGGGCCAAATCGGGGTTTACCAGCAGCCGTCCTTTGATAACAATTCCTGACCCCGCATGCACGTAAATGCGGGCCCCAGCTTCTATAGTAAGGGTGCAGCCCGCATCAACCCGCACAAAATCATAGATGACATGGGGCTTATCATTCCGCCACACGGTGTTGCAGGCTAGGGTTTCGGCCGTGTGGAAGTAGGCATTCTGCCCATAAGCCACCAGCGCTACTTGCTGCTCATTGCCATTGGTGCGAAACTGCACCTGGTCTTCCACCAGAAACGGCGTGTTTTCGGCTCCTGGTCCTAGCTTCGCCTTCACCAGCAACAGCAAACTATCACGGCCCCGAATTTCCACATCCTGAGCCAATGGCCCGGCAGCCCCGCTAACTGTCAGGGTGTAAGGTGAGTTGGCGGTTTTCAGGCTGATTTGCTCCACCCGCACGGCCCGCCGGTTGCGGTTGTATACCCACAGACGCTTCGTGACGGTGCCGGTTTGCACAAATACGGTGTCGAAAAGCAACGTATCGGCCGAAAACTCCAGGCGGGCGCTAGTGTCGCGCGTTACGAGTTCCTCCTTGGGCTCACAGCCCGGCAGCAGGGCTGCGAAGCTGATTAGAATGAGCAGTATAGGAAGAAATAAGCGCATGGAATAGATCGTTCAACGAAGCCTCACCCCTAGCCCCCTCTCCCGAAAAGAGGGGGAACTAGTTTCTAGTGCTTCTAGAAACCTAGCGTTCTATTAAAGTACTAGGGCTAGTTCCCCCTCTTTTCGGGAGAGGGGGCTAGGGGTGAGGCTTCGTTGAACGACCAGATTGAGGCTACGATACTCCCTCTTTCAGGCGCTCGGCGCTTTCAGCGATGCGCAGCTGCTCCACAAAGTCATCGATGTTGCCTTCCATTACGCTGGCCAGGTTGTACACCGTGTAGCCAATGCGGTGGTCCGTTACGCGGCCCTGTGGGTAGTTATACGTGCGAATCTTGTCGGAACGGTCGCCGCCGCCGATCATGCTTTTGCGCTGGGCGCCTTCAGCTTCGTTCTTCTTGGCTAGCTCTATTTCGTAGATGCGCGAGCGCAGCACTTGCAGCGCTTTATCGAAGTTCTTGAGCTGCGACTTCTGGTCCTGACACTGAGCCACCAGGCCCGTGGGCAAGTGGGTCAGGCGCACAGCTGAGTAAGTTGTATTAACCGACTGTCCTCCAGGACCCGACGACATAAATAGGTCCTTGCGCACGTCGTTCATGTCGATTTCCACATCTAGTTCCTCTGCTTCCGGCATCACTACGATGGAAGCAACGGAAGTATGAATGCGGCCCTGCGTTTCAGTGGCGGGCACACGCTGTACGCGGTGCACGCCGCTCTCAAACTTGAGCTTGCCGTACACGTCCTCGCCTTTCACCGACAGAATAATCTCTTTATAGCCGCCGCTGGTGCCTTCGGTAGCATCAATCAGATCCATGCGCAGGTTTTGCTTTTCGGCGTAGCGCATATACATGCGCTGCAAGTCGCCGGCAAAGATGGCCGCCTCGTCGCCGCCGGCACCGGCCCTAATTTCCATGATTACGTCCTTGGAATCGTTCGGGTCTTTGGGCAGCAGCAGGTCTTTGATAACGGTTTCCAGGCGCTCCTGCTCGGGCACCAGCTCGTCGAGCTCGGCCTTGGCCATCTCGCGGAAATCCTCGTCTTTTTCCGTGGATATAACTGCGCGGGCACCCTCAATATTAGAGAGCACCTCCTGGTATCTGCGATACTCAGCTACTATGCGGCCAAGGTCTTTGTATTCTTTATTGAGGGATTTGTAGCGCTTCATGTCGCTCATCGCCTCGGGCTGCATTAGCTGCTCATTCACGTCCTCGTAGCGTAGGCGAATGGCCTCCAGTTTTTCTAGCATCTTGCCTTCAGAGAATTATATTGGGAGTGCAAAGGTACTGAAAACAAACAGGTCCTGCGCACGGCAAGTTGCATTGCGCGGCGACAGGGCACTAGCCCACTTCTTTTCCAAGGATATAGATCTCATCAGAACTTATCCTTTCCAGAAAATCCCTACTTTACCGTCGTAAGTCTGCACCAATGACCGCACTTTTTAGTCTGAACTGCTTATTTCCCGCTCTGGGGGGCTTTTTTTCAGCGCCCATCTTTGGCTACACAACAGGTACCACAACCCGCTAGACGGGCTGCGCTACCTCTCCTTGTTTTGATGTTTCGCAGCCCGTCGCCGGCCGCTTCCTGACCAGAAGCCAAGCCGGTCCCGACGGGCTTTTTCATGTCCTTTAGCTTCTGTCTTATGCAGGTTCTCAAATTTGGAGGCACGTCGGTGGCTACGGCGGCCAACCTTCAGCGCGTCGCGCAACTCGTCGAAAAGGCGGCCCAGCAAACGCCCACCGTGGTGGTGGTATCGGCACTCGGAGGTACCACCGACGCGCTAATAGAAGCGGGCCGCCTGGCCGCCGCTGGCTCCGACGAATACCGGGCGCGGCTGCAACTATTGGAGGGGCGGCATCTGGAAGCCGTGCGGGGGCTGCTGCCCATCTCCGTCCAAAGCGCGGTTCTGAGCTTAGTAAAAACGCATTGCAATGAGCTAGACGGCATCTGCGACGGCATCTTTGCCTTGCGCGAGCTATCCGACCGCACGCTGGACCGGCTGATGAGCTTTGGCGAACTATTGTCGTCGCGGCTGTTGTCGGCCTGTCTCAAAGCGCAGGGCATTGCCCACCTCTGGCAAGACAGTCGGCAGCTCATCCGCACCGATTCGCGCCACGGCTTCGCAACGGTAGATAGCGAGACTACTAACGAGCAGATTCAGGCATTTGTGGCGACGCAGCCAAGCCCGATTTATGTAGTGCCGGGCTTTATCGGCAGCGATGCGAAGGGCGTTACGACCACGCTGGGGCGCGGCGGCTCCGACTATACAGCCGCCATTTTCGCGGCAGCACTAGCGGCGGAGCGATTAGAAATCTGGACGGACGTGAGCGGCATGATGACCGCCGATCCGCGCCTGGTGACGCTCGCTCGGCCTATCCCGCGCATCTCCTACCAAGAGGCCATGGAACTGTCACACTTCGGGGCCAAGGTATTGTATCCGCCTACTGTTCAGCCAGTAAGGACCCAGGGCATTCCGCTCTGGATCAAGAACACATTTGCCCCCCAGGACGCCGGCACGCTGGTAGAAGTGAATCCGCCGGCCAATAAAGACGTGATTCGGGGCTTATCAAGCATTGCTCAATTAGCTCTGCTCAACCTGGAAGGCAGCGGTATGGTAGGCATTCCGGGTTTCTCGCGGCGGCTGTTCGGGGCGTTGGCCCAGCAGCGCATCAACGTGATTCTTATTACCCAAAGCTCGTCGGAGCATTCTATCTGCGTGGCGGTTCGCACGGCCGATGCGGAGCTAGCCCAAAAGGCTGTTGATGAAGAGTTCACCTCGGAAATAGCGGCGGGCAAAGTAGAGCCATTGCGCTGCGAAAACGACTTGGCTATTGTAGCCCTGGTAGGCGACAATATGCGCAATCATCCCGGTATCAGCGGGCGCATGTTTGGCGCCTTGGGCCAGAATGGCGTGAATATCCGCGCCATTGCTCAAGGCTCGTCAGAGCGCAACATCTCGGCCGTGATTCGGGCTACCGATGTGCGCAAGGCCATTAACGTGCTGCACGAGGCATTTTTTGAGGCTACCGCTAAACAGGTCAACCTGTTTGTGGCGGGTGTGGGCAACGTGGGGGGCAAATTATTGGAACAGCTGGCTCGTCAACAGGAATGGCTGCGCGCAAAGCTTCGACTGAACCTGCGCCTGGTGGGGCTGGCTAATAGTCAGCGCTTTGTGTTGACGGAAGACGGAGGAATTGAGCTTAGCAATTGGCAGGAGGCACTGGAGCGTGGGCAGCCGCTTAATTTATCGGAGCTGGTTCGGCAGCTGCACGAGCTTAATCTGCGCAACACGGTCTTCGTAGATGTCACGGCCAGCGCCGATGTAGCCCAAATTTATGCTGCCTTGCTGGAAAAAAGCGTGGCAGTGGTGGCCTGCAATAAGGTGGCCTGCTCCTCAGAATATGTGAACTATGCCCACCTGAAAGCGCTGGCGCGGGAGTTCAACGCGGAGTTTTTGTTTGAAACTAATGTGGGTGCTAGTCTACCCATTATTGGCTCGCTCAACGACCTGCTGCGCAGCGGCGACGAGGTGCGCAGCATCGAAGCGGTGCTATCGGGCACACTCAACTTCGTTTTTAACCACTACAATGGCACGGTTCCCTTCGCCGACGTAGTTCGCCAAGCGCAAGCCGAAGGCTACACCGAGCCCGACCCGCGCCTCGACCTGAGCGGCACTGATGTAGCCCGCAAAATCCTTATTCTGGCCAGAGAAGCTGGTCAGGAAATGGAGCTGACTGATATTCACAATGAATCATTTCTGCCGGCTTCCTGCCTGGAAGGCGATGTAGAAGCGTTTTATCAGCAACTGGCCGTACACGAAGCACACTTCCGCAGTCTTTATGATGCGGCCGCGGCCCAAGGCCAGCGGCTGAAGTTTGTGGCGCGCTACGCCGATGGGCAGGCCAGCGTTGGACTGCAAGGCGTAGCGCCGGGCCACGATTTCTATGTATTGCAGGGCAAAGACAACGCTGTGCTCTTCTTCACCAATCGGTATTCTGAGCAGCCGCTGGTAGTAAAAGGTGCCGGCGCCGGCGCTGATGTCACAGCCTCAGGCGTTTTCGCTGATATCATCCGGGCCGCGCGGGCTTAATCCCAAGCTGTAGTTTGGGCGTCGTGGCAATGTAGCGCGAACTTTCAGTTCGTGTTTCGTTGAACGATGATAACTGGGGGGCATTTTTATTAACGATGACCCAACAAAACACGAACTGAAAGTTCGCGCTACATCACCATGACGCCCAAACCACAGCTTGGGATTACTCTCTTTCTTTATGCCTACTTCCGATTTTCTGACATTGTATTCGCCGGCTACTGTCGCCAATATGGTGTGCGGGTTCGATGTTCTGGGTTTTGCCCTGGAAGCACCTTACGATACCATGCACATGCGCCTCACCGATGAGCCGGGCGTACAAATTGTGCATGAGGACGACTTCAATCTGCCAACCGAACCAGCGCGCAATGTGGCGGGGGCGGCCTTATTAGCTTTGCTGAAAGCGGCCCCGGCGGGCACGGGCTTCGAGGTGCGCATCAACAAAGCCATTTTGCCGGGCAGCGGGATTGGGAGTAGCGCGGCCAGCGCGGCAGGAGCCGTAGTAGGTGCCAACAAGCTGCTGGGGGGCATTTTTTCGCAGCAGGAATTGGTTCGGTTTGCCATGTTTGGGGAAGAGGTAGCCTCGGGTGCGCAGCACGCTGATAATATTGCGCCAGCCATTTATGGGGGCGTCACGCTTATTCGCGCCACTGAGCCGCTGGATGTGGTGCTGCTGTCGGCGCCCCCGCTGCACGTGACGGTAGTGCATCCGCAGATAGAGGTACGCACCGCCGATGCCCGCCAGATTCTGAAGCAGGAGGTACCGCTGAAATCCGCTATCCGGCAGTGGGCCAATGTGGCTGGGCTAGTAGCCGGGCTCTTAAAGCCAGATTACCAGCTGATTGGTCGCTCGCTGGAAGACGTCATTGTGGAGCCGGTTCGCAGTATTCTGATTCCGGGGTTCGCGGCCGTGAAGTCGTGTAGTCTGGAAGCCGGGGCGCTGGGTGGGGGAATCTCAGGCTCGGGGCCGTCCATTTTTATGTTGAGCGAAACCGAATCTACGGCTCACGCGGTGGCCAGTGCCATGCGGACGGTATATGAGAAGATGAGCGTTGACTTTCATATCCACGTCAGCACCATTAACCCCGTTGGAGTGCGATTTAAGCAGTAGGACAAGTAGCCCGAAGCGGTGCTTGGGCCACAAGATGAGGCAGCCGTAAACCTGACGCAACGACCGAAGCGCCGCTTCGGGCTACATTCTATCTACAATATCATGCGTTACTATAGTCTCAATAAGCAAGCCCCGTCCGTCGATTTTCAGGCCGCTACCCTTGCCGGCCAGGCCCCGGATGGCGGACTATACTTTCCGGAGCAGATTCCAAAGTTTTCCTCAGATCTGCTCAATAACCTCAACACAATGCCGCGGGCGGAGGTAGCCTTTGAGGTCATCCGGCCCTACGTAGGCGACACTATCCCGGCAGATATATTGCGCGGCATCTGCGCCGAAACGGTGGATTTCGAGTTTCCCCTGGTGCCCGTAACGGAGCGAATAGCGGCGCTGGAGCTGTTTCACGGGCCAACGCTGGCCTTTAAGGATGTGGGCGCGCGATTCATGAGTCGCTGCCTGGGCTACTTTTCGCGGCAGCAGCGGGAACCCGTAACGGTGCTGGTGGCTACCTCCGGCGACACCGGCGGGGCCGTGGCCGACGGATTTTTGGGCGTAGAAGGCGTGGAAGTAGTTATTCTGTACCCATCGGGCAAAGTAAGCCCGCTGCAGGAACTACAGCTGACCACATTGGGCCAGAACATTACGGCCCTGGAAGTGCGCGGCAACTTCGACGACTGCCAGCGACTCGTAAAGCAAGCTTTTCTCGATCCGCTGGTTGCCCAGCACCGGCAGCTTACCTCCGCCAATTCTATCAATGTGGCCCGTTGGCTGCCCCAGCAGTTTTATTATTGCTACGCCCTGCAACAATGGACGCAAAAAAGCCCCCCAGTAGTGGCGGTGCCCAGCGGCAACTTCGGCAATGTCTGCGCGGGGTTATTGGCGCACGCCTCGGGGCTGCCCATCGGGCACTTTGTGGCGGCCTGCAATGCCAACTCAGCCGTGGCCGACTATCTGCGCACTGGCACTTTCACGGCGCGTACCGCCGTTGTCACGCTTTCTAATGCCATGGATGTCGGCAACCCCAGCAACTTCGGCCGGATTCTGGAGCTTTTTGAGCAGCGTCACGCCGCCATCAGCCAAGTAGTAAGTGGCGCCATCGTTTCTGACGAGCAGACCACGGCCACTATTCAGCGCGTGTATCAGGAAACGGGCTATCTGCTGGACCCGCACGGCGCGGTGGCGTTCTTTGCACTGGAAGACCACTTGCGGGAGCATCCCACAGAAAAAGGGGCGTTTCTGGAAACCGCGCACCCAGTAAAGTTTCCGGAAGTGGTAGAGCCGATAATCGGACAGGCGGTGCTGGTGCCAGAAGCCGTACGGGGCTTATTAAGCAGGACCAAGCACAGTATACTGCTGGAGCCTGAGTATGCTGCTTTGCAGGAGTTTCTGCTTCGGTAAAAGCGCCGGCGAAACATGGAGGCGGGGTGGCGGGTAGTTAGTGCGCTGGTTATCCTTTCTTTGCTGTGTCGATTTACTTTTTCCTCATGCGTTACGCTTATCGCCCGCTCGCCGGAGCTTTTCTGCTGCTTTTCGGACTGCTCAGTGCCTGTAGCTCCGACCAGATTGAGCACATCAAAGACGGCAACAAAATCGCCATCACGTTGGAAAACATGACGGTGAAGCGCATTATGCCCGCCGACCTGCTGCGCGCCACCCGCTGGGCCGGCGACTCGCTCACCGCCCACGCCGACCGCGAATTACGCCGCGTGCTGGCCGAAAAGCTGGCCGAGGGTGGGGTGGCGGTGGCCCTCCCCTACTGCCGCCCCGAAACGTTTGGCTCCGTCGATTCGCTGGCCAAGGTGTTGGAAGCCACGCCGCGCCGCCTGAGCCAGCGGGCCCGCAACCCACAGAATCAGGCCAAATTGCCCCCCAGCCAGCTTCAGTCCGATACCACCCGCCTCGTGAGTCGGCTAAATACGGAGCAGTTTAACTACCAGCGCCCTATTATTCTTGATAACAAACAGTGCTTGCGCTGTCATGGGCAGGTAGGCAAGGATATTAGCGCCGCCGATTACGCGCTAATCAAGCAGCGGTACCCGACTGATAAGTCCACGGGGTTTCGGCTGGGTGAGCCCATGGGCGTGTGGCGAGTACAGTTGCAGCGGGCCGGCGTAGCGGAGTTTTATACCATGAAGACGCGCAAAATCATGAAGCCCCGCCCCAAGTTGTTTTAGGTAAATTTCGGGGAGTGGGTGTGGTACTACGACTGAAGGAGTCGTAGTACCACTATTGTTGAACGACCTCACGTGTTACCGTTCAACAATAGTGGTACCACCAACCGCTGCGCGGAATTGGTAGTACCACGCCGCCCTGTTTTTGAGGGCGGCGGGACATTTACAGGCAAATTCCAGCATTACTTTTCAACAACTTATGTCTACTTCTGCGCCCACTATCATCGTCGGAGCTGGCTTGGCCGGCTTGGCTTGCGCCAATTACCTGCACCGCGCCGGTCGGCCGGTACTGGTATTGGATGCCGCTGATGCCGTGGGTGGCCGGATTCGTACTGACATCACGCCCGAGGGCTTCCGGCTGGATCGGGGTTTTCAGGTACTGCTCACGCGCTATCCGGAAGTAGAGCGCCTGCTTGATTATAGTGCCGCCGACTTAAAGGCCTTCCGCTCCGGGGCCGTGATTCGCCTGGCCGATGGCCGAGAAACAACCCTGCAAAACCCTTTGCAGCAGCCACTAGCCGCTTTTTCAGCTCTGACTTCGCCCATTGGCTCCCTTACCGATAAGCTGCGAATTGTGCAGTTGGCGCTCGATGTGCGCGCCCAAACGAGCCAGCAGCTACTGGAGCGACCCGCCACCGATACGCTCAGCTTTCTGCGGCGCTATGGCTGGAGTGAACAGATAATTAACAGCTTTTTCCGACCCTTTTTCGGTGGCGTTTTCCTCGACCGTTCTCTGAGCACGGCCAGCAATTTCTTCGAGTTCGTATTTCAACAATTTGTCATTGGCGAAGCCGTGGTACCGGCCCGCGGCATTCAGCAAATACCCGAGCAGCTGGCGGCTCGCCTGCTTGCGGGTAGTGTGCGGCTGAACACGCTTGTGGAAGCCGTGGGGGGCAATTTTGTGCGGCTCATGAGTGGCGAAACTCTCGCAGCCAGCGCCGTAGTAGTTGCCACCGACGGCGAGGCTGCTGCCCGCATTTTGCCCCCCAGCCCGCACGCTGCTCCAGCGTTAGCCTGGCGGCGCACTACCTGCACTTACTTCGCCGCCGACCGCTCCCCCGGCCGCGGCGATGGTTTGCTGCGGCTGAATGCCTCTCCCAACTCCTTGGCCCACAACGTCAGCTTTCCGAGCGATATAGCACCCGAATATGCCCCCCAGGGTCGCACACTGGTATCGGTGAGCACCCACGGCGAGCACGGCCTTGACGAGCAGACCCTCACTGAGCGCTTACGCCAGGAACTGACGGCTTGGTTTGGCTCTGAAGCGGCCCAGTGGCAGCATTTGCGCACCTATCATATTCCGTATGCGCTACCGGTGTATGCGGCGGGGCAGGCGCCGCGGCAGGAATTGCGGGTGGCTGAGGGCTTGTATCGTTGTGGCGACTACGCGGCCTACCCTTCGCAGAATGCGGCCCTGGCCACAGGGCGCGAAGTGGCAGAGCTGCTACTGGCGGGTTGACTTTTGAAGTGGTGTTTCATCTACTACAGCTATCAATTATTGCCTGTTGTCGCGTTTCGGGTTGCAAGTCCGATTTTGAAACGGGCCTACTCAAGGCCTGACAGTTATTACCCTAGCTGCATAGCTTCCGAATAAGCCGAAGCCATCTTGAATATTATTCGGTACGGGCACTGGGCCGGCCAGCGTAGCATTAACATCCGCGTAAGTCTGCCTGCGCAGGGTCCGGACGTACTCATAATAGGTTTTTGAGATGTGTGCCACGCGCACGTAAGCCGTTTTATCATGGCTGATGTCTAGGTTCAGCCGAACCTGAAGTGATTGGCCATTAAAGAGCCGGTCACTAAAAAAATAACGGTCCTCCATCGAAAAGTCTTCCTCCGCGGGAGAAAGGAAGCTCACGCTTATCGAGCGGTTATAGGGTTTTAGATTAGTAAATATGCTCGAATCAGGCGTGTATGCTTGCACGTAGTAAAAGTTCTCCTGCGCCGGATTATCGATTAGCACAAAGGATGCGTCCACGGATGCATCTATACTATTTGAAGTAGAAGCTATGGGAATTGCTTTTACGTCCGTTATGCTAGGCAACGCTGGCAGCGTGGTGCTAGCACTGGCGCCGGGAAAGCCGGGAGCCGTTACTTTTATCTCGTACTGCCGGAGTGCCTGCGGAAATTTGGCACTTCGGTAGCGGCCTTTGCCGGCATGGGTCAGGTCGTCCCAGTATTGTCCATCCTGGTACACTTGCACCGTAGCCTCCGTTATCAGGGTGTAAGGTTGAGTAACTAAAGCCCCCGGTTGGCACTAACTTCTACCATGAATACGCTATCGGGATTCACCACGCTGTTTACCACCAGCCGCGGCTCCGGGGTCGGTAATTCAAGCTCAACTATGGTCTCGCAGGCTGCGAGCAACCCGCCGAGAAGAGGCAGCCAATAGCGTATGTTGTTATAGGTTCTCATGGCGTCTTTTAAAAGGTAAAGCCGTAGCTGAACGAGGGCAGAATGGGGAATAGCGAAAACTGGGATACTCCACTGTAATTGCCACTCTTGCTCAAGTACACGTAATAAGGGTTTTTGTGATTATAAGCGTTGTACACAGATACGTTCCAAGTGCGCTCACCCCACTTCTTTTTCTTGCTGTGGGTCAGGCTTACATCCAGGCGGTGGTAGGCATTCATGCGGTAGTTGTTGCGCTCACCGAAACGATACACCGTCTCCACGAAAGGTGAACTGCCCCCCGGCCGGTAAACAGGCTCGTTATAGGCTTTGTAGTCTTCCAGGGGTAGCGTGGTAGCAAAGCCCGTACGGTATACCCAGCTAGCGCCCACGCTTAACTTATTGGTAAACTTGTGGTTGGCCACCAGCGAGAAGCTATGCCGACTGTCGTAGGTGTAAGGATATTTGCGGTCGAAGTTGATGCCCGGCAGCTGCCGCCACGACCAGGCCAGCGTGTAGCCCAGCCACCCCGTAGTTTTGCCCTGGTGCTTGCGCAGCAGCCATTCCGAGCCGTAGCTCCAGCCCTTGCCGCTCACCAGGCGCGTCTCATAGGGCGCTGAGAGAAGCGAGGCAAAGTTGGTTGCCGGACCATTACTAAGAAATTCGGTCAGAAAATCGCCCCCGTTGCTAAACTCCGTCACCCCGCGCATCTGCTTATAATACAGGTCGGACGTTAGCACCCACTGCGGCCCCAGCTGTTTGCTCGCGCCCAGCGTAGTCTGCCAGGAGCGCTGGGGCTTCACTTTATCAGTTGAGGGCACCCATACATCCGTGGGAGTACCAATGGATACATTACTGAGCAAGTGCAGGTACTGGGCCATCGTCACGTACGAGGCCCGAACGCTAAAGCCGCTCCCCGCCGTGTAGCCCACCGCTAGGCGTGGCTGCAACGAAGTATAAAAGGCGCCATTCACCCCAAAGCCCGAGGCGTGCAAACCAATACTGGCCTCTATCCGCTTCGTAAGCTGGATACGGTCTTCCGCGTAGGCATATACCTCGTGCGCCCGGATGCGGGAGAAGGAATTGGAAGTAAACGACAGACTGTCTGTTTTCAGCTTAAAAGCTTCGGGGTCGAACGTGTGAAAGGTGTAGTTGCTCCCAAACCGTATGCTGTGGCGCTCATTCGCGTAGAAGTCAAACTCGACTTTTGCCCCCCAGTCGGTGATATTGGAATAATAATCAGAAAACAGCCTCGTGCGGCGGTCACCTTGTTGCAGCTCACTGCTGGTTTGTTGACTAAAGCGGTAGCGACTGTAGATCAGCGTAGCGTTACTGAACAATCGCGGGCTGAACGTATGATTCCAACGCAGAGCCCCCGTAGCATTACCCCAGCGCATCCTGAACTTCCGGTTGTCGATTTGATCGAGCGCACTGCTTTTACTAACAAATCCATCCTGGCCGCCATACAAACTCAGGTAGAGCTTGTCCGTGGATGAAAATGTGTGATTTATCTTGGCGTTAAGATCATAGAAATGATAGTTAGTGCGGTCTTTATTTCCGCTAAGCAATGCGGCCGTTGTCGTTAGCAAGTCGAGATACGTGCGCCGTGCCGCTACCAGAAAGGACGTTTTCTTATTTTTGATGGGTCCTTCCAACAGCAGCTTGGATGAAATCAGACCAATGGCCCCTTCCCCGCCAAACTGCTGATTGTTACCTTCTTTCAGCCGCACATCAACCATCGAGGATAGCCGTCCGCCGTACTGGGCCGGGAAGCTGCCTTTGATCAGATCCACGCTTTTGACGGCATCGGGGTTGAAAACAGAGAAAGTCCCCAGCAGATGCGACACATTGTAAACCGGCACTCCGTCCAGCAATACCAGGTTCTGCTCCGGGCCACCGCCGCGCACACTCAAGTCGGAGGAGCCTTCGCGCCCGGCCTGCACGCCGGGCAGGAGCTGCAAGGCTTTGACGGCATCCGCTTCCCCCATCAGGCGGGGCAATTGCTTTAGCTCTGTACCGCGCAAGGATAGCCGGTTGGCTTGCTCCAGGTTGGTGACCTGTTCGCCCTGTATTTGCACTTCGGCCAGCTCCCGCGCCAGAGGCTGGAGCGATAAGGCAACCACCGTATCACGCTGATTATTAGGCAGCAGCACTTCCAACGGAGCATAGCCCAGATACCGCACCTGCAGCCGCACCGGACCAGTAGGCAAGCGCAGCGAATAGAACCCGTACGTGTTTGCGTTGACGCCGTTCGCCAAATCTCCGGCCAGCAGTACGCTAGCGCCAATTAGGGCTTCGCCAGAGGTTTTATCGGTCACATGTCCGCTAATGATTATTGTCTTCCTGCTCTTGTCTGGGTCGGGTTGGGGGGCAAATTGCAGCACTATCTGGGGGCCAATGAGCCGGTAACGGATGCCGGAGCCCTGAAATAGCTGGTCCAGCACTTGGCGCAAGGGCTGCTGTTCGGCCTGCAGGCTCACCTTTCGTTGCAGGGGCAGCCGATCGGGCGCGTAGGAAAAGCGGAGCTGGTAGGTAGCCGTCAAGTCGCTCAGCACTTGCTGGATTGAGCTATCAGTAGCCCTCACTGATACCTGTAGATCCAACGGTGAAGTTTGGCCAAAAGCCGAGAATATCACGGCTATCCAGCCAATGAAACCACACAGAAGATGTCTTCTCATAAAGGGATAAAAACCTGTTATAACTTGACTAGCGCTTTCTACAGCCGGGGCCCTGGAGCTGATAAACCTGCGCGGCCGGCTTGGTATAGCGCAATTGCAGGGTTGCTTCCAATACTTGCAGCACCTCTTCTAGTGGCGCACGATTGAAGGTGCCCGTGAAGCGGCAGTCTGCCAATGCCTCATCCGAGAGCCGGAGCGTTATGCCATAATAGTGTTCCAGCGCCGGCAAAACCTCACTCAGCGGCTGCCCCGCGAACTGTAGCCGCCCCGATTGCCAGGCCCAGGCATTTTCATCAGCCACGCGTACTTTAGTAAGCCGATTAGTCTGCTTCTCCAGCACTACCCCGTAACCCGGAGTAACAATAGCTGCGGCGCCCTGCTCACCGGTGAATGCTACTTTGCCCGTAGCCACTGTCAGCTCCACCATCGTGGCAGCCGGGTAAGCCCGCAGATTGAAAGAAGTACCCAGCACCTTTGTTGTGGCTGGCCCTGTTTCGACAATAAACGGCTGCCGAGGATTGCGGCGCACTTGAAAAAAAGCTTCTCCTTCTAGCTTCACCAAGCGCTCCAACTCATCAAACTCGGCTGCATAAGTGAGGGTACTGCCTTCATTGAGCCATACCCGGCTACTATCCGGCAACATAACTTCCAATCGTTTCTCCCCTGATTTTACTACCTGCATGGTGGGGCCAGAGAAGAAGGAGGCATACGCGAACCAGCCAATGCCCAGCAGCAGCAGCACCGAAGCCGCAATCCGCATCGCATACGAGTACAGCGGTATCACCTTCGCAACCGGTAGGGGCTCAGTAGCAGGTTGTACTTGGAGCTTAGCACTTACCTGCTGCCAGGCGGCATCAGTGTTTACCACCCCGACGATGGGTGGCGCAGTTTTCTCCCAAAGCTTTTTTGCTGCTGGTAGTATGCCTCGTTGGCCGGCTGTGCGGCGCGCCACTGTTGCAGTTCGCGCTGCTCGGCCGCAGTAGCTTTATTCGCGAACTCACGGGCTGCCAGATCCCAGTAGTAGGTGTCCAAATGAGTAGATGGTAAAGGGTTGATGAAACCACCACCTCTTCTCTACTGCGCAGAGGAAGACATTCTAGGTGGTTTCTGCTTCAATGACCAGTGAAAGTCACCGCACCGCTACTCGCTCTACAAAAAACTTATTACCTCCTTCTAAAAAGCCCCCCACCATAGTTTATACCCTTGTTTGTTCAGCTAATCAGGAACAAGAGCAGCCAACTCAATAACGCCTGCCGAAGAATGGTCAGTGCTTTCTTGATGTGATTATCCACGGTGTTGGGCGAGATACCTAAGAAATCGGCAATCTCCTGGTGACTCATCTCCTCGTAGCGACTCAGTAAAAATACCTTCCGGCACATGGGCGGCAGCCTAGCAAGAGCCTGCTCCAGCTGGAGCTGCAGTTCCTCCAATTGCAGGGCTTGGTCGGCGGAGCTGGTTGTGAGGGTTTGTTGGGCGCCATACTGTATTGCCAGCACGCTACGGCGCTGCTGCACACTGACGGCGTTGAGCGCTTTATTGATAACAACTTTGTAAAGCCACGCCTCCGGGTTCTCGATGGTCGGCCGCTGTTCGCTGTGCCAGTAACTAACGAATACCTCCTGCACAATATCCTCGGCCACAGCTAAGTCGCGCGTGATTCGCTGAACGCGCTGACAAAGAAGCGGATAATTGCGCCTAAATAACTCTTCGAAACGCGTAAGTTCTTCCGGATTGTCAGCCACTGTGGCGAGTAAAGAGCATAGTGAGGTTTATAAGCACGAGCTCTTCATGTTGTTGGCTTATATACTCCTGTTATAGGGACACGATGTCAGGTGATGCGAAGCTTATCGGCCGCAAGGTAGGTGTTACGAAGAAACCTGATCTTTTTAATCACACAAAAGCCCGGCTCCATGCGGAACCGGGCTTTTTAAATGGCAATCCAGAAAGCGAGGTTACTTAGTCTTCTCGCTCTTCTCTTTGATTTTCATCTTCTTGCCGTCGTCGGTCTTCATCTTCCGCTTGGCCTTCTTGTCGGTGGCGGCAGGAGCGGCTTCTGGGGCAGCGGCAGGAGCTACCACGTTGTAGGAAGCCGATATATCAGACTTTACCACCTTGCCATCAAGGTCAAGCTCCGTGATTTCGTAGCCTAGCTTCTGTAGCTCGGGCAGCTGTTTCCGGTCGCCGGTTACGACCATCACCATACTTTCGAGGGGCAGGTATTTCTCCGCGCTGGCCTTCACGTCCTCTTTGGTAAGATTTTTCAGAATCGCCTGCTGCTCCTTCAAATAGTTGGGGCTCAGGTCATACTCTAACAGACGGCCCAGGAAAGCGGCTTTCTGCTGACCAGTTTCGTAGCGTAGCGCGTCGTTCTGACCAACCGATGACTTCAGGAAGGCGAGTTCCTCGTCGGTAATCCCCTTTTTGCGATAGTCGTCGATTTCCTTCACAAATTCCTTCACCGAGGCCGCCGTGGCATCAGCTCGTACGCCGGCTGCGGCCGTAAATGGCCCTTTGTAGCGCGAGCCCGAGTAGCCCGAGCGGGCGCCATAGGTGTAGCCTTTATCCTCACGCAGATTCAGGTTGATGCGCGAGTTAAAAGCGCCCCCCAGAATGTAGTTGGCCAGATACGCCTTGTAGTAGTCACCCGTTGCGTCGTAGGGCAGGGCCAGGTAGCCAATACGAATTTCCGATTGCGCGGCATCGTCCTTATTCACGAAGTAGAGCTTCGTTTTTTCTGGCTTGGCTGCTGGCGTGCTGGCGGGAATAACTACGTCCTTACGGCCCCAGTTTTGCAAAAAGCCCAGCTTCGACACCAACGCTTTCTGCTCCACGTCGCCCACGGCTACCAGATACGACACGTTAGGCGCGTAGTTTTTGGCATAAAACTGCTTTACGTCGTCGAGCGTGAGGTTAGTTACCGAGTTCTGAGTGCCGCTGGTGGGCACGCTCATAATATCGCCAGGGCCGTAGAGCAGGCGGCTGTAGGTTTTATTGGCGATGGTTACCGGCTGGGTGTTCTGGTTAGCAATACCTTCCACGGTTTGCTTCTTAATACGGGCAAAATCGGCCGCATCGAAGCGGGGGCGCATCAGGCGCTCTTCTACCAAGGCCATCGTCTGGTCCAGGTTCTTGGTCAGCGACTCCACGTACACAGTGGTGTTGTCCTCACCGGCTATCACCTGTACGGTGCTACCGAGGCGGTCGAGGGCGGCACTGAACTCTTCACCGGTGTATTTCTGCGAGCCTTCATTGAGCATGGCCGCCGTCAGGGACGCGATACCAGCCTTGTCTGGGTCGGCCTGCTCCAGGCGGTGGCCACCCCGAATAGTGAGCAGCATGGTCACCGAAGGAATCTCAGTGTTGCGGGTACCCATCACGCGCAGGCCATTCTGGAACTGGTCCTGCCATACTGCCGGCACCTGCACCACGGGGTTAGCACCGCTCTTCGGCTGCTTGTTCCGGTCGAAGGTATCGGTAGCTTTGGCGTAGGTCAGGCCTTTGTAGATATCAGCCGGAGCCTGGTAGCCTTCTTTCGAAATGGTGTAGTTATCCGCCTTGGCGAGAAGGTTGGGGGCCGTTTTGGGCACTACACTGAGTATTACCGCTTTTTTGCCTTTGATGTACTGGTTGTACACCCGCACCACGTCAGCCTTGGTAAGCGCCCGCAGGCGCTTCAGCTCCTCGGTCAACCGGTTAGGGTTGCCGGTATACGTTTGATAGGCCGCCAGCTGCGATACTTTACCGCTCACGCTCGCCAGGCTGTTGACTACCTGTGCCTCCGTGCTCGACTTAAAGCGCTGCACTTGCTCGTCGCTGACGCCGGTCTTCTCAAACTCAGCTAGGGTCTGGCGCACGAGTACCTCCATGCTGTCGAGGCCTTTGCCGGGAAAGCTGAGAGCGGTAATATTGAACTCGCCGGCCAGCTCCGAGGAGCGATTAGAAGCCGAAGCCTGCACCGATTTCTGGTTCTTCACCAGGTTCTTATAAATCAAAGAGTTTTTGCCCTGACCCATAATTTCGGCTAACGCATCAAGCGCAACCTCATCGGGGTGATACTGCGGCACGCTTGGGAATACCATTTGCAGCATCGGGAAGCGCACGTTGTCTTGGTAGCTCACGTAGCGGTCGGCGGTCAGCTTCGGCGCTGGCAGCTTTACGTTTTCCACGGCGGGGCCGCGGCCGATAGAGCCGAAGTACTTTTCCACTAGCTTCACCACGTCGGCAGGCTTCACGTCGCCGCCCACGGTAATCGTGGCGTTGTTGGGGCCGTACCAGCGCAGGAAAAAGTTCTTAAGGTCGTTTACGTCCGAGCGGTCCAGGTCTTCCAGGTAGCCAATGGTCATCCAGGAATAGGGGTGGCCGTAAGGGTACAGGTTTTTAGATACGTTCTCGCCGGCCAGGCCGTAAGGGCGGTTGTCGTAGTTCTGGCCGCGCTCATTTTTCACGGTTGAGCGCTGTACTTCGAACTTTGGCTGCGTTACCGCATCCAGCAAAAAGCCCATGCGGTCAGCTTCCAGCCACAGGGCTGTTTCGAGCTGATTGCTGGGTACGGTTTCGTAGTAGTTGGTGCGGTCGCGGTTGGTGGAGCCATTGAGCGTGCCGCCTGAAGCCGTCACGGTTTTAAAGTGCTGCTCGTCGGCGACGTTATCCGAACCCTGGAACATCATATGCTCGAAGAAGTGAGCGAAGCCCGACTTCCCAATCTCTTCCCGCCCCGAACCGACGTGATAAGTCACGTCTACGTGTACCAGCGGGTCGCTGTGATCTTCGTGCACGAGCAGCGTTAAGCCGTTCGTCAACAGGTACTTCTCATAAGGAATAACCAGCTCGGAGCCTTTGCGGGTCACTTTTTCTACTAGCTTGGTGCCGCCGGTAGCAGCCGCTGGCTTCATTGTTTTCTTAGGCGCCGGGGTTTGTTGGGCCACTACTGGATTCAGCGCCAGTGTGAGGCCCAGGCCCAGCAGCCAAAATGATTTTGGGGTCATAAAAAGTACTTTCTACTGCGTGTGAGAAAAGGGATGGGTGAGCAAAGACACAGTGCCGTACCGTTAGGACGCACGTACTCTGATCCAAGATTACCTGTTTTTTACCATATTCCCCAGAGGTCAGCTCATTGGGGGGCATTTTGCCCATAACTTTCTGTATTTCAGCCTCTATATTGACTGATTCAGAAAATGCCTAGTTAGCTAAAGCGGGTGTGGAAAAGTTCTTAGCTGCGGGGCATAACTTTTTTAGCCGCTTCATGCTATTAACAGCCAATAAGCGCGGATACGCCGGTATCTTCGCAAGCTGTTTTGCACTATGCTTTCCCTCGACCTCAACTTTCTGCGTCTCTCTTACCGGCCCGATTTACAGGTGCTTTTTCTGCGCTGGGTGCGCCCGGTATCGACGGAGGAGCATCGGCAGGGCTACGCGGCGGCGCTGCACTTAGCGCGCACGGCCGGCTCGGGCCGCTGGCAGATCGACCTGCGCAGCCGCGGGCTGGCCTCGGCGGAGGATTTTGCCTGGGTTTTAACTGATTTTCGAACTCAAATGGGGGCTGCTTTGCCTCATACTCCGCGCCGCATCGCTTACTTAGTCGTGCCTTATCACAGCGAGCTGATCCGGGAGCGCCTTGCCTCGCTGGAGCCCACGTATCCGATAAGCGTACAGCAGGGCGCTGCCATTCGGGTTTTCACCGAAGAGCAGCCAGCGCAGCAGTGGCTGCACGCACACGTAGCCTGATTTGTGACGCCCATATTTTGCCCCCCAGCGCGGGTTTCTGGCTAAATCAGAGGCTTAGCCCTCAGCCCAGCGGTAGCGCCGCTCCTTCCACTGAATATAGCTTGGCCACAGCGTATAGGTCAGCACGGCCACCGACATTGCCGTCAAGTATAGCTCATATAGCAGCAGTACGGCTAATGACTCGCGGTGCCCAACCTGACGCAAAGTGATGTGTAGAAATAAGGTCTGCAGAATAAGTTTGGCGGTAAATACGCTGATAATGAGTCCGGGAGTAACTAACCCCGGCCAGTACAGCACCATATAAAACATGCCGTACAACCCGAATATAACGGATAGCTGCCAGGGTAAGCGCGTGGCGCCTCTCATCCAGCGCTTGCGCTGGCGCAGCAGGTGCAGCACCGTCGGTTGGGGCACGGACACGCCCAGCGTGCGTGGGTCCATGAGGTTGCGGTAGCCCCACCCCTGCGCCACGATTTGGGCAAACAGCTGTAAGTCCTCCGTGATGCTGAATGCCAGTGCCTCGTAGCCCCCAATCGATTCGTAGGCTTCGCGGGTGACGAGCATGTTATTGCCCACAGCGGTTACGGGTTGACCCATTTCGGTGAGCAAGCGAATTATGTTCAGGCCAAACAGCCAATCGAGACCCTGCAAGCGGCCAAATAAGCTGCCGTTGGCGGTGGTAGCGCCCGTCACGACGCCCACGCCGGCGGGAGCCGCGGCCAGCATGGTCAGGACCCAATCGGGGGCCAACGCCATATCGGCATCCGTAATAAGAAAAATATCAGCGGTGGCCGCCCGGCTCAGGTGAGCCAATACATTGCTTTTGCCCTTCGCCGTACCCAGGCGCTGTCGAATGGGAAGCAACCTGAACTGTGGCTTATCGGCAATAAAGCGTTGCACAACGGCCAGCGTGCTATCCGTCGAAGCGTCGTCGCCAATCAGGATTTCGAGCTGCTTGGGCGGGTAATTGAGTTGGGTAAGCGAAGTAAGGCAGCGCTCAATGATAGCTTCTTCGTTGCGGGCGGCAATCAGAATACTCACTTTCGGCCGTGCCGCGCCAAGTGGTGGAATGGGCTGTACGCGGAGCACGCGGAGTAAAATGAGCACACACAACCCGAAAAACAACCCAAAGAAAATCCAAGCAATTACCATAAGCTACCTTTTTTGATCTGTAGGCCGCACTCAACTGCTTAGGGCAGGAACGCGGCTAAATCCTCTAGAGGAATACGGCCGATTTTGGGGTTAGCGTTGCTGGGTAAATGCTGATTTTAAAGCGGTTATTCACGTACTAATACGGAGCTTCTATGGCGGGTTTCATTGCTGTCCTCAACTTTAGAAACACAAAAAAGCCCCCCAGCGGCCTGATATGGTCGCTGGGGGCTTTTTTAAAAGTATTATTATAGCCGTGGGTCGGTTTGAACGGGTGCGTCGTAGGCAGGAGTATCGAGAGTAACTGGCTCTGTGGTGGGAATGCGAATGTCATCGGCGTCATCCACGCGCAGGGTGAGCAGGCCGGAAATAATCATGGAAATGCCCCCCAGCACGAGGGTGTACACGGATTCGCCTTCAAATACAGTCTTGGTAAAAAAGCCCAGAATCAAGCCGGCTACTACCTGCGGAATCACAATGAAAAAGTTGAATACACCCATATAGTAGCCCATTTTGTTGGCGGGCAGTGCGCCGGCCAGCATAGCGTAAGGCACCGATAGAATACTAGCCCAGGCAATACCCACGCCCACCATAGAGAGCAACAGCAGGTTAGGATTCTGGATAAAATAAATCGAAATCAGCCCCAAGCCGCCCGCCACCAGACAGAGCATATGCGTGAAGCGGCGACTGGTAAGGCGGGCAATGCTGGGCAGCAGCAGCGCCGCAATAGCCGATACGCCATTATACACGGCAAAGCAGATGCCCACCCAATCGGCGCCTTCGTTGTATATTTTGGAGGTGGCGTCGGTGGTGCCGTAGATGTGGCTGGTAACGGCAGGCGTGGTATAAATCCACATGGAAAACAAAGCCAGCCACGAGAAGAACTGCACCAGCGCCAGCTGACGCATGGTTTTGGGCATGGCAAAAATACCGGCAAAGGACTCCCGCACGCCATTAAAAAAGCCCGCGTTGCGTAATTTTTCCTCCTCAAACTCCGCCATGTTTTCGGGTGGGTATTCGCGCGTACGCAGCACCGTCCAGAGCACGGCCAGAAAAAACGCCACCCCGCCCATATAAAAGGCGTACTTCACCGACTGCGGAATCTGGCCGGCGGGGGCGGTATTCGGGACGTCAAACCAGTTGGTAAACATCCACGGCAACGATGAGGCGACTACCGCGCCCACCCCAATAAAGAACGTTTGGGCCGCAAAACCCATCGTACGCTGCTCAGAAGGCAGCAAGTCGCCAACCAGCGCACGGAAAGGCTCCATGCTGATATTAATACTAGAATCCATAATCCAGAGCATACCAGCGGCCATCCACAGTGCTGTTACGTTGGGCATGGTCAGCAAAGCCAGCGAGGCTAAAATGGCCCCCACGAGGAAAAATGGCCGACGACGACCCCAACGCGGGCTCCAGGTGCGGTCGGAGAGGTAGCCAATGACCGGCTGCACCAGCATGCCCGTCACGGGCGCGGCCAGCCACAGAAAGGCAATGTTGTCGGCGTCGGCCCCCATTGTCTCGAAGATGCGGCTTACGTTAGCATTCTGGAGGGCAAAGCCAAACTGAATACCTAGAAAGCCGAAGCTCATATTCCAGATTTGCCAGAAGCTCAGGCGGGGTTTTTCGCGGGTACTGCTGGTCGGGGCGACGACGCTGGTGGCCATAAAGGGGAAGTTTTGGTGGGGTTGGGAGTAAGGGCGAAAAAGGTACAAAAAATCAGGGTAAAACGCAGCCGGCCGCGCCTGAGAGACAGACGCGGCCGGGGAGCGGACTTTCCTCGGACCCAAAAATAGTCGCGTGAACCACGACGATTTTTACTGGGATAAAGTAGGCTATTTCTTACGCTGAGCGGTTCTGCTGCCGAGTAGTGCAAGTAGGTGAGTTAGGTCATTGCCATCAAAACCTATTTATCCGAGCTATTGAGCTTCTCCAGAATCAAATCCAGCTTGCCATGTATTGCATTTTGCTGAGTTTTCGCTTTCTCCTGTTCAATCCGAACTCCTGTTAGCTCCGTTTTAATTGTCACCACATCGACTCTAATAGTCAGCTGGTCGGCTTTTATCTCTGCTTGGGCGGCTTGCACGTCCGCCACCTGCGTTTTCACTTCTACCTGCTCTTGCAGCATGAAAACGATATTATCGCTTTGCTGGATCACAGCAGTATTAAGTTGAGTAAGCAAACTCGTGTGCTGGTTCAGCAAGCTCGTGTGCTGGTTCAGTAAGCCCGTGTGCTGGTTCAGTAAGCCCGTGTGCTGGTTCAGCAAGCTCGTGTGCTGGTTTAGGATAACCGTGTGTTGCTTGAGTTGGGCCGTGTGGCGGTCCAGAACCGCTAAAGCTTCGGAGAGTAGCGGTTCGAGTTGGTCGAGGCGTTCATCGGGGGTCATGGGGGGCAAAATTCGTGTGCTGGAGGCGAATATCGGGATTATTTAACCGGGAAGTTTCACAGAATTAACGGTTTCGTTACTGCTTCGGCTTAATCTCAAACACGTAGGCGCTGAGCGGGGCCAAAGTCAGGTATAGACTGTTGGTGGGGGGCGCTTCGTTGAGCAGGTCGGTGTAGGTAAACTGCTGTTGCGTATTCAGGCCCATAGCGGCCATCGCCTCTTTAGGTATAACGATGGTAGACTGCATTGTTTTGTCGCGGCTGAAGTTGGCCACAATCAGCAGTTTCTGCTTGTCGGTGTAGCGTAGATAGCTGTATATGCGCTTCTGATCATACTCTTTGTTCAGGTTGTTGGCGTCCTGCAACTCATAAAACTTGCCGCGGCGAATGGCGTCGGAGCTGGAAGTGAGGTTGAGCAGGCGGGAGTAGAAACTGCGGAGCTGGCGCTGCTCGGCGCTGAGTCGGCCGCCGTCGAACTTGCCGCCGTTCATCCACTTTTGGTGTTCGGGCACGCCCCAATAATCGAAGATAGTGGTGCGGCCGTCGCCGGTATTAAAGCCTGCTACGCCTTTGGCGGGCTCCCCTACCTCCTGGCCCGAGTAAATCATGACCGGGCCAGAGGCGAGGGTGGCCGATACCGTCATGGCCGGAATAGCGGTGCGTGGATCAGTGGCAAATTCGGAGGAAGCAATGCGCTGCTCGTCGTGGTTTTCCAGAAAGCGCAGCATGTGCGAGCTAAAGCCCCGGCTTTCTTCCTTCCAGACTTTGGTGATGTCGTCCGTGTTGCCTTCGCCGCGCATGAGGCGGCGCAACCCATCATAGAGGCCAACTTTATCGTAGAGAAAGTCAAAGTTGCCCTGCTCGAGGTAGCGCTTGTATACTTTGGGGTCGTAGGCTTCAGCAATAAAAACCAGGCTGGGCTTCACCTTTTTCACCTCCGGAATTACCCAGGCCCAGAACTCCACGGGCACCATTTCGGCCACGTCGCAGCGGAAACCATCCACATCTTTTTTGGCCCAGAAAATCAGAATATCGCGCATCTTTATCCAGGTATCGGGCACGGGTTCGAAATACGTTTTGCGCTCCTGCTGGTAGTCCACGCCATAGTTGAGCTTGATAGTCTCGAACCAGTCGTCGATTTTGGGCTCGGCCGTAAACACATCGTTACCGGTGGCTTTGGCCGGCGTCTCCGCAAACTTCTTGTCTTCTTTTGGTCCCAGCGCTGCCCCTAAGGGATTGTTAGCCTTGGGCACTACTAATGTTTTGCCGGGCAGGTAATAGAAATTGTTCTGGGGGGCAAATGCCTTGGTTTTATCGTCTTTCTCACCCAGATCTACCACGCCCGCCGGTTTGGCATCCGACTTATAAGTGCGCGCTACGTGGTTGGGAATGAAGTCGATAATGAGCTTGAGCTTGTTGTCGTGGGTGCGCTTTACGAGGGCCTCAAACTCCTGCATCCGCTTGGTCACGTCCACGGCCAGGTCGGGGTCCACGTCGTAGTAGTCCTTGATGGCGTAGGGCGAGCCGGCGCGGCCCTTTATCACGTCGGCATCGTCGAGCGGGATGCCAAACTTGGTGAAGTCGGACATGGTAGCGTGCTCGATAACGCCTGTGTACCACACATGGGAAACGCCCATTTCGCGTATGGCCTGGAGGGCAGGCACGGTAATGTCATTGAACTTGCCGGTGCCGTTTTCAGCGCTGGTGCCATAGGGCTTGTTCACGGCCTTCTTATTGCCGAACAGACGGGGCAGCAACTGATAGATAACGAGCTTGTTATCCTGCGGAGTTTCGTCGGTGGTATTGGGGTCCGGTAGCGTAGTAGAGTCGGTCACGGAGGCAGGAAATGTCGAGGAAGAAAGCTTGAACGCCGTCAAAGCCAACGCGCAAGCGGCGATAGGAAGGAGTTTGTGCATAAGGTGAGATAGTGAAGTAGTGAGTTTGACGTTCTGGCGGCGTGGACTGGAAGGACTGTAGTAGCAAGAACGACAAAATCACCATCTCACCACTTACCATTTCACCGCTTCACCACTCCTGAGTAAGTGGATGGAGCATAAGCTCATCGACGACTACGTGGGGTGGGGCTTCCAGGATGTAGCGCACGGCCTGAGCAACATCAAGCGGCCGGAGGTGGGTTTTTTCAGTTTCGGGGCCGCCGGGGTGGGAGTCATTGAAGTAGGTATCGACCAGGCCCGGATAGATGGTGCTGACTTTTACGCCGTGCGGGCGCATTTCTTTGCGCAGGGCGCCGAGCACGGCATCCTGCGCATACTTGCTGGCTCCGTAGGCCGCTCCCGTGGCAAAAGTGCGCTTACTCACGTCGGAGGCAATACCGATAATATGGCCGTAGCCCTGCTGCTTAAAGTGAGGCGCGGCGGCCTTGCACAGCAGAAAGGTCCCCTTCACGTTTACGTTGAACATACGGTCCCACTCGGCGGCTTCCACGTTTTCGAGCAGGTTGAAGCTGCCTACGCCGGCGTTGCAGATAATCATATCGAGGCGGCCAAAGTGGCGTAGGGCCACTTCAACGACGTTCTGGGCGTCGTCCTCGTCGGATATGTCGGCGGGGACGGCCAGGCCGTTTATTTTATGGGCCACATCGAGCAGGTCGTCGGTGGAGCGGGCCACGCACACCACTTTTGCCCCCTGCATGGCCAGCAGCAAGGCAATAGCCCGGCCGATGCCCCGGCTGGCCCCGGTGACGATGGCAACTTTATCGGTGAGGTCGGTCATGTTGTTCTGACGTTTTTAGCCCGCAGAGGGCGCTGAAGTTTACGCAGATGACGCTGATTGTTCTTGTAAGCCGTTGACTTTACGGAAGATCCCACTCTTAATATACGGCACATTGAAGTTTATCAACAGACCAAGCTTGTGTCCAGATAGCTTCAGGTAGGTTAGTAGTTGCATATGATGGACTTCCAGCAGGACTTCCACTGATTTCAACTCGACTACAACTTTATGCTCTACTACCAAGTCCATTCGAAACCCATTCTCCAACTGCAAACCATCATACACAACTGGTAGCGCAACCTGACTCTGCACATCAAGCCCAAGCTTCCGAAGCTCATGGCACAGCAGCGTTTCATACACTGATTCCAGCAGCCCCGGCCCCAGGGTTGTATGAATGGTATAAGCGGCTTTCCTTATCAAATAAGAAACGTCATTCTCGTGCCTCTGCGTCATCTGCGTAAACTTCAGCGCCCTCTGCGGGCTAAAAAACAGAAGAACTTATTTCCTAAGCTCCAGCACCCAAGCCGTTTGCCCCGGAACGCGCAGGGTCTTCAAATCTGGAACAGTCGCGCCCGAAACCACATTCACCGCCGAAGAAAACCCGTTCAACCGCTCCGCAAAACGCCCCCCAGCCACGGCTTTTTCCTGCTTGGTGGCATTCATCATTACCATCACCGTTTCGCCCTTGTCGTTGTAGCGGAAGTAGGTGTACACGCCGTCTTCCGGGATGTAGTGCATAAGCTTGCCACTGTGCAAAGTCGGGTGAGCCTTGCGGTAGTTAGCCAGCTTGCTTACCAGCGTAAACACCTCCTGCTCAGGCGCTGTGCGGCCCGCAGCAGTAAACTTATTCACTTTATCCCCCGGAAAGCCCCCCGGAAAGTCGGAGCGCACGAGACCGTCGGGATTGGAGAAGTTCTTCATCAAAATCTCGGTGCCATAGTAGAGCTGCGGGATGCCGCGGCAGGTGAGCAGCCAGGTCAGAGCCATTTTCTGCTTGCTCACATCTTCGCCCAGCACCGAGAAAATCCGGCTCAGGTCGTGGTTGTCGAGGAAGAGAACATTACGGTCAGGATTCTCATAGAGCCAGTCGCTTTGGAGCGTGTAGTAGATCTTCGAAATGCCCTCCGACCAACCGGGTTCCTTGTTGAGCGCCTCCTGAATGGCATAATACAGCATGAAGTCGGTGATGCCGTTCAGGTTGCTTTTAAAGCCATTGATGGGCGGGAAAGCGTTGCGCGCCCAGTAGGCTTGTTGCGCTACACCTTCGGCGGCTTGCACCCAGGTTTCGCCAAACATGCCCAGCTGCGGGTACTCGTCCTGAATGGCTTTGCCCCATTTCATCAGAAAGCCCGGCTCCGAGTATGGATACGTGTCGATGCGGTAGCCATCGAGGCCGGTGTATTCTACCCACCACAGAAAATTCTGGATGAGGTACGTAGCTACCAGCGGGTTTTCCTGGGCCGGGTCGGGCATGGTGGTATCAAACCACGTGGTATTGAACAGCTTGCGGTCCTCGGCCGAGGCGTAAGGGTCATTAACCGTACCGTCGCGGTAGTTGCCGCGCGTGAAGGTGGGCCACTGATGAAACCAGTCTTTGGCCGGCTGATCGAGGTACAGGTAGTTCTTGCTGCCCATGTGATTGAGCACCACGTCGTGAATTACCTTCAGGCCGTTGCGGTGGGCATTGCGCACGAAGTTCACATAGTCTTCATTGGTGCCGTAGCGGGGGTCGATGGCGTAGTAGTCGGTGAGGGCGTAGCCGTGGTAGCTGGCCCTAGGCATGTCGTTTTCGACCACGGGCGTAGGCCAGATAGCCGTGACACCCAGCTCTTTGAGGTAGTCGAAGTGGTTTTCGATGCCCAGCAAGTCACCGCCGTGGCGGGCATACATGGAGTCGCGCGCCACGCGGTTGACGAGGGTAGCTTTTACCACGTCGTTTTTGGGGTCGCCGTTGGCAAAGCGGTCGGGCATGAGCAGGTACACGAAGTCGGCGCTCGTAACGCCCTGAATACGGCCGGGCTCCGTGCTGCGGGCGCGCAGGTCGTACTCGTATTTAATCTTTCTTTCGCCGTCAAACTCCAGCGGCAGCTTGCCGGGCTTGGTGTTGGGACTTATGGTCAGATTAACGAGCAGATAGTTCGGATTCTCCAGCTTTTGTATGCCGTCCAGGCTCACGCCGGCGTATTTCAAGCTGACTTTGCTGGCGCTAATTTTTGGACCATACACCAGCAATTGCAGCTTCGGATTCTTCATGCCCACCCACCAAAACGTGGGATCTATGCGGGTGATGGGGCCGGCTTTTTTCTTCGATGCAGTGGTAGACGCGACCTCGGGCGCAGCCAGTGCGGGAACCGTATTAGCCGCCAGCAAACCGGACGCGAGCAGGAGCAAGACGCGAAAAGATTTCATGGGAAAGAAGAATAGGAAGTGAGTAGGTGAGCAAGGTAAGCACATTCGAAAAAGTACCCTTATGGTGGTCCCACTCCCTGCACTTCCCGCCTCAAGCGAACTAGGAGCATAGGGCTGGGACCACCATCAAAAAAAGCCCCCAACCTAAGTTGGGGGGCTTTTTTTAAGTAATCTGAAACGATGGGCTACTGTAGCTTAGCCAGCCACAGCGACGCATTCATGTGCAGGCGCGGGTGGCTTACATTTTCACCCCAGCCGTCGTACACGGTGTTGCCGGGCGAGCCGGTGCCGTCGTCGGCCGGCGAGGAGTCGCCGATAATTACCACCCGGCCGGTGCCGAAGGTGCAGGAGGCAGCCATAGCTAAGTTATTGCCCTGGGTGGAGCTGGTGCGCCAGATCAGGCCCTGCACGGTGGAGTTGGTCGTCGGGTTCAGCGTCATGCTGGCTCCGTTATGGAAGGACAACTGGCTAACAGCACCTTGCGAGCCGTTCAGGATGGGGTTGGTGCTGGATACGCGCACGTTGCGGCTGTCTTCGGAGAAGTTGTCCAAGTTTACTTTAAAGCCAAAAGGATTGGCCTGCACCGAATTATTGGCCATCAGATCATTCCAGATGTCGGGCGAGTCGTAGCCGTCGTTGTTGCGGTCGGAGATATCGTGGTCGGAAATCATGAACAGGCCGCCGCCGTTTTGCACGAAACGCACGATGGCCGTTTTCTCGGCTGCCGTGAACAGAATGTTGGGCTCATCGACCACAAAAACGCTGTAGTTGGCTAAGTCCTGCGGATTGGAAGTGTTGCCGTAGGTGAGGGCCGCGCCGGCAGGAAGCTGCTCTACCTGGTGGCCTAGCTTGGCCAAAGCCACGCCCCAGGCCGAAATAGCGCCCGTCCAGTAGGTTTCGGCGGTGGTGCTGGTGATGCCGCTTTGGGCGGGCGACGGATAGCGCACGGCCACCCCGTTTTCTACGTCCAGCACCCAGTCGGCATTGCCGGCCAGCTCGCCGTGCGAGCCGTCAAACAAGAACTTTTTGCCCCCCGTGGCGGGTGGCGGCGTGGTGGTGGTGCTGTACTGCTGAATGTCAATAGTATCGAAGTTGACGCGGTTTGTACCGCCCGACATTTTGCGGACCTGAAAACGGAGGTTACCGCTTTGATTTACCGTAAAGCTCACCGTCTGCAACGTCGTGCTGCTCGTGGTAATGGTGTTGCCGACTTTGGCGTACGTGCTGCCGCCATCGGCCGATTTCCATAGTTCCCAGGTGCTGGCGCCATCGGTGCCGTACACAGCGTGGCTTACACTTACGGTACTGGCCCCAGTGGTTACATTAAAGTTCATGCCCACGATGCCCAGGTTGCGTACCCGCGCCGACTGCGCGCCGCTTTTACGGTCGGCGGTGGTGTTGCCGATGAGCGCGTCGCTCAGCGTCCAGGAGCCCGAGCCGAGCGTGACTGAGCCGGTGGTGTAGGCGGTTTTGGTGCCTGTCTCGAAGGTTTCGGGGAAGCCGGCCGAGCTGACGTCCTGCGGCGTGCTGGTGGCCGTGACGGTAGAAGCCTGCGGACTGAGGTCTTCTACTTTGGCGCAGGCAACAGATAAAGCCAGCAGCGCGGCAGTGAGTACGCGGGATAGTTTCATAGACGGGATAAGAGTGGAAAGAAGTATTGTCGGGTAAAAGTATTGGTTTACCGGCGGGCACAGCAGTATGTCATAATTATGTTTTAGTTACTAAATCCTATTTATGAGTTAGTTAGAACAAGCTATTGGGCCAGCGACTACCCGTATAGCGCCAACTCTTACCGCTCGCCACCGTTTGCTAAGGGGCTCTCTCAGAGAACGGAAAATATAGCACGTTAAGGGGCCCGGTGCCTCTAGTGAGTAGGCTGGATACCTCTCGGCTGAACTGGCTCCTCAGACCGCAGTCGAAAAATGCCCTTGTGCAACATCATTCCAGCTGACCGGTCTCATTCGTAGATGAGCTACTTGCCTACCCCCTCGCGACCGACCAGCAGCTTGTGGCGCAGGTGCTAGGAGGAAACACCGCCTCTTTCGGGCATCTCGTACAGCGCACGGAAGGGCTGGTGACGCAGCTGGTATTCAAGATGATTCGGAATCCCGCCGACCGCCCGGATGTCGCGCAGGAAGTGTACCTGAAGGTTTTCAAGAATTTAGCCGGGTTTAAGTTTCAAGCAAAACTCTCCACATGGGTCGGCCAAATCACCTACAATACGTGCCTTCATTACCTGGAAAAGAAGCAGCTAGTGCTGGTGGACCTGTCGGAACAAGCGCCGGATGACCCATCGGAAGAGGGCCGCAGAGCCCCGCCCGCGCCGGTCGCTGGTACGGACTACGACCCCGAAATGGTCCTTTTTGGCCAAGACCTGGCCAGCATTCTGGGCACGGCCATCGAGCAGCTGCCCCCGCTCTACCGCACCTTGATTTCCTTGTACCACCAGCAGGAATTGAGCTATGAGGAAATCGCCCAGATAACCTCCTTGCCGGACGGAACCGTGAAAAACTACCTCTTTCGGGCGCGGAAACTCTTAAAGCAACACCTATTGGCTACTTATCAACGCGACGACTTATGACTAGGCTCCATCTTTCCGAACGCGACCTCCAGCAGGCGGCCGAATCCACCCCCACGCTGCCTGCCCCCCAGGCGGCTCATCTGCGCACCTGCCGCCTGTGCCAGGGCCGGGTCGCTACTTACCAACACCTGTTTACGGCGGCGGCCCGACTGCCGCAGCCGGCTTTTGCTTTTGACCTTACAGCGCTGGTCCTGGCACAATTACCCCAGGCCAAACCCGCTTTCCCCTGGGTACTCAGTGGCGTGGCCGCCCTCGTGTTGGGAGTGGTGGTGACGTTCCTTGCCCTGTTTGGCGGCCTACTGGTACCGGTTTTCCAAAGCTTGTTCACCGGGCTAGGGGCCGGGCTGGTGGCAGTAGCCGGCTTCCTCATGGCCGGCCAGTGCCTGGAGCTGCTGGCCCGGCATCGCCGGCAAATGAGCCTGCTGGCTTTGTCTTAATTTTTTTGCAACATGACCGGCGCTGGCCGGTCTCATCCGGTACCGCCACCCGGCTCGACCTATGAAACGTTTTTGGCTGCTTCTGCTTTTCTGCGTGACTTCTTGGAAGGCTTCGGCCCAAAGTGCTGGTGCGCTGGTACCGGTCCTCGATGGCAACGCGCTGGAACTCGCCCGTCGGGTCTTCTTGCCCGTGGTGGGACTTTTCCTGCTCTGCAATTTCGTCTTGGCCGCCGTAAAACTGGTCTTGAACTACCTGCTGAAAAAGCAGATAGTGGCGGCCGCTACCTCGGAAAGTATTGTCGAGCGCCTGCTGCCCCGCCCGCAGGACGAGCAAAACAAGGTAGTGAAGTGGGTCGCGCTACTCCTCAGTACCGGCACGGGGCTTACGCTGTGCAGCCGGTACCTGCCCTTGGGCCTTCACTCCGTCATCATCCTGTTGTTCAGCACGGCCCTTGGATTTCTGGCCTACTACCTCTTCCTGCGGCGCCAACCGAAGTAGTACCGCGCAATGCTTCAGTGCCCAGTCATTTTTCGGTGTCCCTGACCGCAGTTTTAGCGGCTGGCCAGGGGATACTGTTCCCCCAGCCGCGTCTTTTTCCCGTGTCACATTAACTTCAATCCCCATGAATCAAGCGGCATCCTTTGCTCAATTTACTAGGTATTGCCTGGTAGCTTGTATTGAAATTAACTTTAATAATCAAGTAGTTATGAAAAACGGTGACAAATTAGCGGCGCAGTGGCGGCATTGTCTTTCCCTACGCTTACCCGTGGCGCGGTGGTTGGGGTGTCTCGGGTTGATGTTAGCCGGCCTGTTGCCCGGTACGCTATTCGCCCAGTCGTTGGGCGAAGTGTCCGGTAGGCTGCTGGACCAAGGCACGCGCCAGCCGCTGCCCTTTGCCAACGTCTTGCTGCTGCGGCTGTCCGACTCGACCCTAATCGGTAACACTCAAACCGCTGAAAACGGCACCTTTGCCCTGACCAACCTCGCGCTGGGCCGGTACTTCGTGCGGGCCGAGGCGCTGGGCTACCAGTCCGCCCGCCGACCGGCCACGCTGGACGCTGCCGCTCCGGTAGTTCGCCTGGGGGAGTGGTTGGTGGCGCCGGCGGCCGTGCAACTCGGCAGCGTGGTCGTGCAGGGCGAAAAAGCGGCGCTGGTCCACGAGCTGGGTAAAATCATTCTCACCGTGGGCAAAGACCTCAACAGCGCGGGCGGTACGGCGGCGGACGTGCTCCAGAAAGTGCCCTCGGTGGCCGTGGACGACAACGGGCAAGTCAGCTTGCGGGGCAATGCAAGCGTCACGCTCTACCTCGACGGCCAGCCCGCGCCCCCCAACCTGCGCCTCGACCAACTGCCCGCCAGCCGCCTCGAAACCATTGAGGTCATCACCAATCCCGGCGCGCAGTACGCGGCCCAGGGCACGGGGGGCATCATCAACCTGGTGCAGAAAAACCAACCAAGACCAGCTGGAACGGCGACGCGCTGGCCACGGTGGGCACCCGAAACAAGTACACGGCGTCGCTCAGCGGCAACCGGCAGGTCGGCAAACTCACCTTTTCTGGCAACGCCGACGGGTTGAGCAATCGGTTCCGTGGCAGCTCGGCCTTGCGGCAGGTCGCCACGGTAAACGGCCGCACCAACCGCACCGACCAAACGGGCGCCAGTACGCGCCAGCAAACCAACTACAGCCTACGGCTGGGGGCAGAGTACGCCCTCACCGACGAACAGCGCCTGACGCTCACGGCCCAGTACTACGCCCAGGACTTTCGCACCACGCAGGCCTTTGCCACCCGGCTCGCCCAGGACCCCAACCCCTCGTTCCGCCTGCGCAACCAGAACACGCAGGCCGAAAACCTGTACGGCGGCCGGGTCTCGGGTACTTACCGGCACACCTGGGCCGCGTCCCCTGGCCGGGCGTTAACCGCCAGTGCCTCGTATTACCTGGACGGCGGCACCGTCACGACCCAGCAGCGCGTCTTGGACGGGCCGGCCCGCTACCCGCGCAACGCCCGCCAGCAACTGCTCGACGTCACCATTCAGATGCCTTCGGGGCAGGTAGACTACGTGCATCCCCTGGACAAGAAGCGGCGCTGGGAAGCGGGCGTCAAGACCGACGCCCTGGTGACGCCCGGCACGGCCGATTATGCGGTGCAACCCACCCCGGGGGGCGAATTTGTTCGGCAGGAAGCGGGCTCGTACCGCTTCGAGTACCGGCAGCTCATTCCGCAGGCCTACGGGTCCTACCAACACAAATCGGATGTGTGGGAGTACCAGGCCGGATTGCGGGCTGAATTTACGGGGCTCTCCGCCCAGGTGCTGCCCACGGGCGCGGTCCGCCAACGGATTCTCAACGTCTTCCCCTCGGCAACGGTGGCGCGCACGCTGCCCCACGACCAGCGCCTGCAACTCAGCTACTCGCGCCGCGTGAACCGCCCCAACTTTGTGCAAATCATTGCGCTACCCATCTATTCCGATGCCCGCAATTACGTAGTGGGCAACCCCGACCTGCGCCCCGAGTACGGGCACGTCGCGGAACTGGGTCACCAGCTAACCTGGCGCGCCACGACGCTGAACACGACCCTGTTCGGGCGCTTGGCCAGCCAGTCCATCCAGAGCCTGCGCACCATCGATACCCTGGCCACCCGCCGCAGCGGCCAGCCCGATTTCATTGCCCGCACCAGCTACGCCAATTTTGGCCGCACGGCCAGCTACGGGCTGGAACTCTCGCTGACGCAGCCCGTGACCAAGTGGTGGAAACTCACGGCGAACGGCTCTTACTACCGCAATCAAGTGGCCAGCTTTACCGGCGATGGCACCCGGGCCAACTTCACCGGCACGGCGTATCTGCTCAACCAGTTTAGCCCGACCAAGACCCTGGCCGTGCAGCTCAGCGGCAACTACCGGGCCCCGCTGGTGGTGCCGCAGGGCCGCTTGTTGGCTGTGTACGGGGTGGATGTGGCCCTGCGCCAACGCCTGTTTCGCGACCGGGCGGCGCTGACCCTGCGCGTGAGCGACGTATTCAACACGCGCCGCCAGTACACGCAGCTCGCGGCCGACGGGCTTGCCGCCGACATTCAAACCAAATACGAAACGCGCGTGGGCTACCTGGGACTCTCCTGGTTTCTGGGGGCCCATAAGCCCGCCAGCACCATTGAAAACCAGCCGCAGGGCGATACGGGTGGTTTAGGTGGTTAGCGCCAAGCGACATAAGCTAGCCGTGCGCGCAAAGCTCGAAACTATGATGCCTGTCATCCTACGCTTTGGGTGAGTGGCACAGTATATATCTGCACTAGCTGATGGAACGCACGATGGGCAAACTCCAGCCCCTGGGGTCACTTTTTACGCCTTAACGTGCTATGTTTTCCGTTTTCTGAGAGGACCCGTACTTCTACCTGATCCGTACAGCGGTGAAGCGTCAGTTTTATACTTCAGCGAAGACACATAAGAAACTCAAGAAGCTGAAGCACAATCACTAAGCTATTCCCTGAAATCGTTTGTCAGGTAAAGCAACGCGAAGCATCTGGCGTGCTGACGTCTGGTTACTAAGCTCACATCAGCGAGCGAGATGCTTCGCTCTGCTCAACATGACAACCAGAAAGTCTCAACAGCAGTAATCCAATATCCGCCTAACCAGCGGGAGCCGAATAATTAATTCGGCTCCCGCTTTTTTTGAAACGAAATGCTGACCTTGGCCGCCGCAAAGGCCGGGCTTAGCCCGCCTCTACCATTTCATTCCGACTTTTCCCCTTATGGCATTTAACTTTAATTCTTACACGCCCGCCCCAGAATTTGCCCCCCAGGCCGCGTATTTCTCCATGGAATTTGCCCTGGATCAAGCCCTCAAAACCTACTCCGGTGGCCTGGGCTTCCTGGCCGGCTCGCACATGCGCTCGGCCTATGAGCTCAAGCAAAACCTCGTTGGTATCGGTATTCTGTGGTCGTTTGGCTACTACGACCAGGACCGCAATGAGGACCAGACCATGCGCGCCGACTTTCGCCAGAAGCACTACTCATTTCTGGAAGACACGGGCCTCGTATTTCCCATCGTCATTCATGATGCAGAGGTGATGGTGAAGGCCATGTATCTGGCCCCTGATACTTTCGGCACCGCCCCTATGTTCTTCCTCACCACCGATATTCCGGAGAACGACTTCATCTCACGCACCATTTCCCATCACCTCTACGACGCCGATACGGCCGCCCGTGTGGCGCAGTCCATTCTGCTGGGCGTAGGCGGGGGCAGGCTGCTGGATGAGCTGGGCGTGAAGGTGGACACCTACCACCTCAACGAAGGCCACGGCCTGCCGCTGGCTTTCTACCTCTACGATAAGCACGGCCGCAAGCTGGAGGAAGTGCAGAAGCGCCTGGTATTCACCACGCACACGCCCGAGCTGGCCGGCAACGAGGAGCACGACGTGAAGCTGCTTGCTAAAATGAGCTTCTTCGGCAACGTGCCCGCCGAGGAAATAACCCGCGTGGCCGGCGTGGAGCATGACCGCCTGAACTACACGCTCACCGCGTTGCGCTTCGCGCGCAAAGCCAATGCTGTATCGAAAGTGCACGGCATTGTGGCCAATCAGATGTGGGGCAAGAATGCGGGCATCTGTCCTATTATTCCTATCACCAACTCCCAAAACGGCACTTACTGGCGCGACCAGCAGCTGCATGAGGCCCTAAAAGCCAAAGACGATGTGGCGCTGAAGGCCCGCAAGCGGGAGCTGAAAAAGCAGTTGTTTGACATCGTAGCCGACCAAACCGGCACACTGCTAGACCCTGATGCCCTGACCGTGGTGTGGGCCCGACGCTTCGCCAGCTACAAGCGCGCCGACCTGATTCTGCGTGATTTTGAGCGCTTCAAGGAGCTGGTTTCTAACGCTGATCGACCTGTGCAGGTAATTTGGGCTGGCAAGCCCTATCCGAAAGACTACGGCGCTATCAACCTTTTCAACGACATCATCCGGCAGACCCGCCCCCTGAAAAACTGCGCCGTACTCACTGGCTACGAGTTGGCTTTGTCGGCGTCGATGAAGAAGGGCTCGGATATCTGGCTCAACACGCCCCGCTTCCCCGCGAAGCGTCGGGCACCAGCGGCATGACGGCCGCCATGAACGCCTGCGCCAGCCTGAGCATCGCCGACGGCTGGATACCAGAATTTGTGCGCCACGGCGAAAACGGCTTCCTCATCCCCCACGCCGACCTAAACCGCCCCGAGCACGACAAGGACGACTTCGAGGCCGACAGCCTGCTGACGGTGCTCGAAAATGAAGTAGTGCCATTGTACTACGACCAGCCCGAGAAATTCCTGGAGCTGGTAAAAACCGGCATGCGCGAGGTAGAGCCCGAGTTTGAGTCGCACCGCATGGCCACGGAATATTACGAGCTGATGTATAAAGTCTGAATCGCGGATTTTGCAGATTAGTCGGATTGCCCGGATTTTGGTGACGATTCCGCTTTAATCACCCAGTTTTAGTAAAAAAAGCCCCCCAGAGCAGTTCTGGGGGGCTTTTTTACTCAATACAAGCGGCGTATCTAGCAGAAAGTAATCGTCACCGAAATCCGGGCAATCCGACTAATCTGCAAAATCCGCGATTCAGACACTGATAACCGTTTGCAATACGGCCCACACGTTGTTGGCCAGAATCTTCTGGCCCTCGGCATTGGGGTGCACGCCATCCGGCAGGTTCAGGGCGCGCACGCCCAGCACATTTTGCAGCAGGAAGGGCACGAAGGCAACGTTGTTTTTATCGGCCAGGGTACGGAAGGACGCCTTGAATTCGGCAGCGTAGCGGCCGTACTGGTGGCTGCCAAAGGCGCTCAGGTCAAAGGGAAACTCTAGGCCTACCAGCACGATTTTGGCCTGTGGGTGCTTGATTTTTACCAGGTCAATGATTTCCTGTAGGTTCTGAGTCGTTTCGCGCACAGGAATGCCGCGCAGACCGTCATTAGCCCCCAGCTCCAGCACAAATACATCCACCGGTTGGCGCGCCAGCACGCTCGCTACGCGCTGGCGGCCGCCGGCCGTGGTTTCGCCGCTCACGCCGTAGTTCAGGGCTTTGTAAGGCAGCGTCAGCGAGTCGAGGCGCTGCTGAATAAGGGCTGGGAAGGCCTCGTTGGCGCGTAGCTGGTAGCCAGCCGTAAGGCTGTCGCCGAAGAAGATAATGTTTTGCATATGAACGGGTTAAGTCACTAGGGGGCTTCAGTGCGCTGCTACCGGTACCCACCACTGATTGGGGGGCTTTTTCTAAAGCTTCAGAAATTGCGCGGCCGCCAGGCGCAGCCCCTCCGTGGTGCAAAGCCCGCGGATGTAGTAGAAATACACCCCCCGAAATACGTCGGCGCGGCTGTATTGGTCGGGCGGGAACAGCTCGTGGTTGAACACCATGTTCATCTGCTGCATAATAATCTTGGTAACCAGTTCAATATCAATATCGTGGCGGAACTGCTGCTGCAGTACGCCTTCCTGAATCAGGTTGCGCAGCTGCGGGTAGGAGTAGTTGGCCAGATGATCGAGTAGCATATTCCAGGCTTTGGGGTGCAGATGCTGGATTTCCAGAAAGCTGTTGCCGGTTACCTTGTTCATCTCGTGAAAGCCATGCGCGTGCAGGGCCATCATTCGCTCTACGGGCGAAGAAAAATTGGCGAACAGCTCCGTATGCTCCTGCTTTTGCCGCTCCAAATCGTGCTGCATCGCCTGAAAAACCAGGTCGTCCTTGCCCCGGAACATCCCATAAAAAGTGGCCGGTGCTACCTGGAGCGCCTCGATCAATTCGCTTTCAGACAAGCGGCTAACGCCGAGGCGTGCAAACACCAGCTGAGCCTCTTTCAGCAGGTTGCTCTTAAAGGATTGCATCATAGGATAATAGCGGAAAACAGGCGCTGAGCAAGCGCCATTCCCGACACGTAAATACTTTGCTTTTAGAGATTTACCTCTTTACTTAACCAACCCTAAACCGAAGAAGAACAGCAGCTGTAACAGGTACACGAAAGGCACCAGTGCATTACGTTTGGCAAACTGTGTGCGGTTGAAATAGATCTGCAGAATGAATGAAATGACAAACCAGCCTTTGAAATTGAGTAGCGGAATCAGGTCGTATTGCCACTGCCAGAAATCCAGTGGGCCGGCCACGGGCTCAATACAGGCATCGAGGCCCACCATGAGCAGGGCCGCCACCACTGCCCGCCCGATACTGGGAAGCGGCAGATAGCGGGCCAGGATACCGGTGCAATAGGTTAATATCCACCAGTTTACCCCAATCAGCAAGGGCACGCCCAGCATCTTTATGCCCAGCGTATCGCCGTAGCTGTACTGCCCAAAGAGGTAGCCCGTATTGATGCCCACCACTTCCACAAAGAAGCCCACCACCATCACCACCAGGCTAAACCAGATGAACGTGGGGCTGCGGTCGGGGTGAAAAGCCAGCAGCAGAGCCGCCGTCAGCAGCAGATTGAGCGGGGTGAATTGCAGGAAAAAGCTGGGGTCCTGGGAAAGCGCCAAGCCCAGGAAGCCCGTGACGTGGAACAGAAGCAGAATGCCCTGCGCTATGCGCAACCGGCGATGCCCTGGGTCGGTGCCCGTAGGCGGCGCGATGGGCAGGCTTTGCGTGGATTCGGAAAAAGACACAGAGGAGGAAATTATCAGTAAGCGTTCTGAATGGAGTTTAGCAGTAGCTGGAAGAACGCATATTTTCGGAATTAAGATAAACCATTCAATAGAACGTCATGCAAAGTAGCGCGAAGCATCTCGCTCGCGCCGTTAGATTAGTAATCAGATGTCAGTACACGAGATGCTCCGCTCTGCATAACGTTTCGGAGACTGATTGACGATCTTAAGTTGAAGGGAGTTCTTAGCTTTTGATTAGTTCGGCCGCAATTTTGGCCGACAGCAAACACAGCGGAATGCCGCCGCCAGGATGCACGCTGCCGCCACAAAAGTACAAGCCATCGAGTTGGCGTGAAAAATTGGGATGCCGCAGAAAAGCGGCCAGTGCATTATTGGAGCTGCTGCCATACAATGCGCCGCCAAAGGATGACGTGCGCTCCTCAATTCCCCGCGGGTCCCAGACGCGCTCGGCCCGAATCAGGGGCTCTACGGCAATGCCCAGGGTGCGGGTTATTTTGGCAAGCACCGCTTGGCGGGTTTGGGCAATCAGCGCGTCCCAGTCCTGGCCCTGATGGTGGGGCACGTTCACCATCACAAACCAGTTTTCGTGGCCCACGGGCGCGTCGGGGGGCGTTTTTTGGACGTCACGTTCACGTACACCGTCGGGTCAGCGCTGACGGTTTTGTGCTCAAAAATGGCTTTAAACTCCTGCTGATAATCCTGGGAAAAGAAGATGTTGTGCAGGTCCAGCTCCGCGAATTCGTGGGCGATGCCCCAGTAAAAAATAAGCGCCGAGGACGAGCGGGGCTGACTAAGCGTGCGCTCGGGCGCGGGCTGCTTGGGCAGCAGGCGGCGGTAGGTCGGCACCACATCCATGTTGCTGACTACCAAGCCAAAGCTGTACACATTCAGGGGCGTGCGCACGCCGGTTACGCGGCCCTTCGCCGTCAGAATTTCCTCGACGGGCTCGTTGTAGCGAAACTCTACGCCTAGCTCTTCGGCCAGGCCAACGAGGCTTTGGGCGATGCTATAAATGCCCCCCACGGGATAAAAAGCGCCAATGCCGTGCTCCAGGTGCGGAATCAGGCTGAGCGTGGCGGGCGCTTGATAAGGGTCGGAGCCGTTGTAGGTAGCGAAGCGGTCGAAGAGCTGCACCAGGCGCGCATCGTTGAAGGCTTTGGTGTGGCGCTGGTGCATGGTGCCCGTGAGGCCCAGGCCCGGCAGCGCCGCCACGGCCCGCAGTACTTCCGGGCTGAGGTAGGTGGCCGCTTTGTGCAAAGACTTATGCAAAAAAGTGCTTTCCGTGGCCTCATAAGCGGAGGCGCTGCGACGCAGGAAGCTCAGCACATCGGCGGCTGGCACGCCCAGCTTGTCTTCTATTTCGGCGGCAAACTTTTCTTCGTCGGCCCAGGCTTTCAGGCGGGTGCCGTCGGCGAAGAAGTAATGGGTTATGGGGTCGAGGCGCTCGTAGCGAAAATGATCCTGCGGGTCGCGGCCGGCCAGCCGAAACAAGTCGTCGACAAGCTGAGGCAGGGTGAACAGCGACGGACCCGCATCGAAGCGGTAGCCGCCGGGCAGCTCAAACTGATACATTTTGCCCCCAAACGACTCCTGCGCCTCAAATACCGTGACGGCGTGGCCCTTGAGCGCCAGTCGCACGGCCGTAGCAATACCGGCAATGCCGGCTCCAATGATGGCGGCGGGTTGTTTCAAGCAGATCAGGTCTAAAAATCAGGAATGAGAAACGCGAAGTAAATGCGGTTTGCTTGTACTACCATTCCGGCATGATAGTAGTTTTATGTGCAATAAAATATTTCCTTCTTCTAGTTTCTTCTCATCATGGTGGCCATTCAATTTATGAGAGGGCGAGCTTTAGGGGCGGTCCTGATTGTTATTTTCTGCTGGTTGCTGTCCACCGGCTGCGCCACTCCCTTCGTACCTATACGAGCCCAACCCTGCACGCCGCCCACCAACGTCCCCGTACCATCGCCATTCTACCTATCTATCTGACGGTGAACAGCAACGAGGTATCGAGGGCTGAGCAAGTAGCGACCTCCACCACGGGCGAGGCTGCTATGTTTCAGCAGATGCTCTACTCTATGCTGTTGCAGCAGGGGCACCGCCGGCCTGTCGTTATCCGTAACATTGACCAAGGCCAGCTACCATCCAGCGAAGCTTCTTTGACCAACATCCTGCCGCTGGCCCGGCAGTGGGGCGTCGAAGCCCTGCTCGTCACCCGGCTCCACCGTACCCAGATTCCATATTCCGTAGCGCCGTCTACGGTCAACGTCTACAACGACGCGGCGGCTACGGCCACCAGCACCAGCACCAGCCCGGCGATTACTTCATTTAGCGAAGTGATGCTGGATATGGCTTTATATGACCTTGAGGGGCAGCTGCTTTGGAAATATAATGGCCGGGCTACCCCTCTGCTGGCGTCTACCACGGCTGGCCGCCTTACGGAGCGTTTGATGGAAGAAGGTCTTGGTACGTTTCCTTTTCGCCGCTGAGTAAATGGCGTAACAAACACATAAAAATGCCCCCCAGGTCCGTCGTATAGACTTAGGGGGCATTTTTATGGAGTAGACGAACTACTGAAAATACTGGCGTACAAAATCCTGAGCATAGGCTTTCACCTGCTCGCGCACGGCCCGAAACTGGTTCATGACCTCGTCAGCGGTACCGGTAGCTTTGGCGGGGTCGGGGAAGTTGTGGTGCAGCTTGGTGGCCGACGACGGGAACACCGGGCAGGCCTCGCGAGCGTTGTCGCAGACGGTAATGACGTAGTCGAACGGCACGGCCGCGTACTCGTCTACGTGGTTGCTGGTGTGGTGCGCTATGTCCACGCCGTCTTCCTGCATCACCTGAATGGCTTTGGGATTAACGCCGTGCGTTTCGATGCCGGCGCTGTACACATTGGCCTGCTCGCCCAGACTTTGAGTTAGATAGCCGTGCATAAGCTGACTACGACAGGAATTGCCGGTGCACAGCACCAGCACGTTTTTCTTATCAGACATAGGAAGAAGGAATTAACGAGTGCCTAGGCTTGAGCCGCCACCGTGCGGCCCGCGTACCAGCGACGGCGAAACCAGAAGGCCACATTGACCAGCGCAATGAGGGCCGGCACCTCAATCAGCGGCCCGATAACGCCGGCAAACGCCTGGCCCGAGTTCAGGCCAAACACCCCGATGGCCACGGCAATGGCCAGCTCGAAATTATTGCCGGTGGCGGTGAAAGCAATGGAAGCATTTTCGGCATAATCGGCCCCCAGCCACTTGCCCGCGGCAAAGCTGATGACGAACATGATACCGAAGTACAAAGCCAGCGGCAGCGCCACACGCAGCACATCCAGCGGAATGCGCACAATCAGCTCGCCTTTCAAACTAAACATGACTACGATAGTCAACAGCAAGGCAATCAGGGTGATCGGACTGATGGCGGGAATAAAAACCTGCTCGTACCAGGCGTCGCCCTTGAGCCGGCGCAGCACGTAGCGCGACAAAAAGCCCCCCAGAAACGGAATGCCCAGATACACCAGCACGCTTTGGGCAATATCCCAGATGCCGATGTTCACGGCGTAGCCTTTCAGCCCGAAATAAGGCGGCAGCACCGTGATAAACAGCCAGGCCAGCACCGAGTAAAACAGCACCTGAAAAATGGAGTTCAGAGCGACCAAGCCGGCCGCGTACTCGCGGCTGCCGTCGGCTAAGTCATTCCACACTAGCACCATCGCAATGCAGCGGGCAATGCCAATCAGGATCAGCCCCATCATGTATTCGGGCTTGTCGGGCAGCAGCCAGATAGCCAGGAAAAACATGAGCAGCGGCCCTACAATCCAGTTCAAAACCAGCGACAAGCCGATAATGCGGGTGTTCTTAAAAACCGTGGGCAGCTGCTCGTACTTCACCTTAGCCAAAGGCGGATACATCATCAGAATGAGGCCGATGGCAATGGGCACATTCACAGTACCCACCGTGAAGTAATCCACGGCCCGCTCTACGCCCGGCACAAGGTAGCCCAGCGCTACGCCCAGCCCCATAGCCAGGAAGATCCAGAGCGTCAGTCCTCTATCGAGACCGGAGAGCTTTTTTGGGCTACTGCTTCGGGCGGAGGACTTGAAGGAGCAGTGGAAGTTGGTTTCATGCGGTAATAATGGTCAGAAGGGCAGGAAAAAGCCCCCCGGAGTCAGCTAGTTGAAAGTAAATCAGCGGAAAGCAGGACTAGCCAGCAGAGGCACACTCTTTTTTAGCAGCACCCGCCGCCGGGCGTGCAGGACGCCTCGGCAGAGTTGGCCGGCGTGGCGTCGACCAGCGTGAAAGCCATAGGCGCGGTAGTCAGTATTTCCTCGGCTGCCGGCGCGGCTTTGGCGGCTGGCGCGATGCAGCACTGGCTATTGCTGCCAGTGGCCTGGTCGTATTCTTCCTGGTAGCGCGGGTCGTTGAACTCGGCGTCTTCGTGGAAGTAATACACTTCCCATTCCACGCCGTCGGGGTCGTTTACCCAAAACTTGTCCTGCTTGGCGTAGCAGCAGCTGGTGCCCATCTCTTCGCGGGGCAGCAGGCCGGTTTTGCGCGCCACTTCCAAGCGTTGCTCCATCTCTTCCACGGTCTCGACCTGAAAGCCCAGGTGCCCGAAATTACTGGCCACGCGGTCGGGGTTTTCCACGAAAGAAATAATCAACGAGGGCTTATCCAGCACATACTTAGCGTAGCCGCGCCGGATTTTGGCGGCCGGCTGACCAAAGAAAGCCGTGTAAAAGTTGACCGTAGCGGTCAGGTCAGACACGTACAGCGAGATGTGCATCCGGGGGAAAACGGTGGTTTCCATAGGTTTGAAAAGCTTAAAATGTGGTAGAATAATGTTTAGCAGCAGGCGCTACCCGGCGCGCACGCATCGGCCGCGGTAGCCTCGACGAAGAAAGCAGTGAACTGCTGGTACACCTGGCGCAGCAGCTCGGTATTAAGACAGTAGCAAACGGTGAGGCCATCAATCTCACCCCGAATCAAATCCAGCGCCTTCAGTTCCTGCAGATGTTGAGAAACCGTAGTGCGCGAAAGCGGCAGCTCGGCCGCGATATCGCCGGAGATACAGGTTCTCTTGGAAGCCAGCAGCTGAATAATAGCTACTCGCGCTGGATGGGCCAAGGCTTTGGCCACGCGGGCTAGCTGTTGCTGCTCTTCGGTAAAGGCGGTGGTTTTGGCGTATGTCATGGTACAACTATGAAGTATGACGTAAATATACGACATAGTATGACAAGATTTTACGCCACAGATAAAATTCATTGCGACTAAGCTTCTTGGCCCTTATCAGAATATCAGCGGCCGCTTGTCGAAATCAGCTGCCAAAATGTCGAACGCTGCCACTCGGCCGGGGGGCTATTTTGCCCCCCCGGCGCGCGGAAACTCACATTTAAACCATTTCCCAACTTTGTCCAGCTTAGCCAGACCACCTCAAAATAAGCCCCTATACTCAGTTCAACACGTAGGTATGGACTCCATCCTTACAGGCTGCGGAGGCACCGACCGAGTTATCGTCATAAATAGATATATAATTGGGGGTAACAACTTTGCCTTGTTCAAGACGAATAACGCCCGCCTGCAGGCTTAAGATGGCCTCACCCGAGCAAACGTAATAAATGTAAGCATGGTGTAGGGAAAAACTCCAGTTGTAGGTTCCCCCATTACTGCCATCCCCGAAGGTCATCGTGTACTTCCCGTCTGCCCCAAATTTGAGTGCGATAGGCGAGAGAGGCTTGCCCGCGCTTTTACCAAAGTTCCCGTAGTCACAGCTGATCGTCTGCCCCACGATGCGCGCATAAGCCTTATTGGAAAGCGTAACATCTAGCTTGAGGATGACCTCCCGATTGTTGGTAGCATCCCAAATCTTCACTTCATAGGAGGGATTATTGATATCCACCGCGGAAACAGGAGTCGCACCAAACTGCAACGCATGCCAGGGTAACCCAAACGGCCCAACTTTCACAGGCTTGTCATCGAGCGTCAAGCGCACCATCTGGCTCATAAAGTTGGGGACTGTGAGCTTGTCCTTCTCCTTGTAAGTTGCTTGGGAGGTAATTAAGTCATAATTAGGATTGTAGTTACCAATTTGCAGCTTGTAATCCAGGTTGGCCTCAAAGCGAATAGCGCCGATGTATCGGAGTGTGCCCAAACTAGAATTAATTCCAGCGACCGTAATTGTTCTAGGCCCCCTGGTTGGTCCATAGTTCAGAGAGCAAGGCTTGGCCGGTTTCGCCGGTATAGCTGGCTTAGCCGGTGAGGTAGGGGTCGCGGGTACTGCTGCGACGGCGTCTTCTGCTGGTTTAGCCGTATTACTTCCATTGGACTGATAGATTAGTAAGTTACCCCCTGTTTGCCGCAGGACAATGCCGGTATGGGCTATATTGCCACTACCGCTAGCAGGATCCGTCCAGAAAACAATATCTCCTACCTGCAGTTGCTCCTTTGGTAACTCGGTGGCCGTCTTTTTAACGGCTTCTAGAGCACTTAGGTCACTAGCCTTGCCTTTTGTGGCTTGCAACGCGCTATTCCAGTTATCTGCATTAAATTGCTGGGCTGCGTTATAGTCAATCATAGTGGGAAGACCGGCATTGGTTGCCATTAGGCCGATAAAGCCTGAACAGTCGACACCACGTATTTTTTCCGTACAGTACAGCGCGGGCGTAACAGGTGGCTGGCCGGCTAAGCGAATTTCCTCGGCACTCTTCCGAGTAGCAATCTGCTTGGAACCGAATACATAGCCTAAGCTGGTCTGCGCGGGCATATCAGGTTCTTCATCAGGCCGGAAGTGCTGCGGAGCCATCAATAAAGTTGGCTCCAACTTGCAGCATGTGAGCAATAAGCCATCGTTTTTGCACTGCCTCCGGCAATTCGCCCACGGTGACTCTGCTTGTTTCGGCAATCCCTTTTCCTGCGGGGAAGAGCTTGATAAACGCGGGGTCATATTCGGCGAGAAAGCTGGTGACACTTACACCGGGGGCCAGCAGCACGTCTTTCATGCTGACCTGCTGACTGGGTAAGCTATCTAAGATATCAATGACCCGCTGTGGAATAAACGGCGCTGTCACCGGCACTGGAATCACCGGTGGGGGAATTGGAGTAGTGGGCGGCGCCGGTGAAGGTGTGGCTGGCTCAGTGCCACTCTTCTCGCAGCCAAACCAAAACAGAACCGGCAGCAAGAGCAGCCAACGCAGGCGTAGGGGTGTTGTCATATATAGGGAGATAAGCTCCAAATTGAAGTCACCCCAAAGTACTATATCAACGCCAATTAATGATATACCCAATAGTAGGTATATTGTATTTCTGTGCCCGATATTTAACGGCAGAGAATCAGCAGAATAATCATTCCCGCTCTAGTCTAAAAAGCGCGGTCAAGCTATTTACTTTTCCCGTGTACCCACCCTCCAGCTTACCATGACCGACGAGCAGCGAATCCAGCAGACCCTAGCAGCAATTGCCGCCGTAGCCGATTCCCTACCCGGCGTGGTAATCATCCTCAACGACGACTGCCGCCGCGTGCTGTATATGTCGGGCCGGGGCCTGCGGCAGCTGGGCACCACTCAAGCGGAGGTGACGGCGCTGGGCGAGGAGTACTACGCCCGCTATTTCAATCCCGACGAAGCCCATGAGTACGTACCTAAGGTCGTGGAGCTGCTGGAGCGCAATGACCCCAGCTACGCGGTGACCTTCTTTCAGCAGGTGCGCACTGGCCCGCAGAGCCGCTTTGAGTTGCATTTGAGTACGGCCCGAGTGTTGCTGCAGGGTCAGCACGGCCAGCCCCTGCTCACCGTTTGCCTGTCCTGCGTCATCGACCCCGACAGCCATATCACGACGAAAGTGCAGCGGCTGCTGGACGAAAACGCCTTCCTGCGGGCCCACGCCGCCCGCTTTGCGGCCCTCACCAAGCGGGAGCGCCAAGTGCTGGCCGGCATTTGCCGGGGTCAGAGCTCAGGAGAAATGGCGGAGGTATTGTTCCTCTCGCCTCAAACCGTGGACACGCACCGGCGCAACCTGCGCCAGAAATTGCAGACTACCTCGGCCTTCGAGCTGGGGCAGTACGCGCGCGCCTTCGACTTAATCTAGTGGCGAGTTCTGGCTAACCATTTTCCTCGATTTCCCTTCTATGCCACAGGGTACTCTGGAAGCAGCAAGCCAATGAAAAAGCCCCCCAGCGCACCTAACAGAGCAAAAAGCCAAAGTCACAACGCTCCAAGAATATTTGGGGTGTTATGACTCCGGCTTTGCACGGCGGCTGAAGTCAGGCGCCAGCTCAGGCTGGTTCCAGCTTCTTCTTTGTCTTAGTGACCTTATGTTCTCCTCGCCTACTCCACCGCCAATACGAGTCCCTTCAGATACTCGCCTTCTGGGTGAAACAGGCTTACCGGATGGTCGGCGGGCTGGGTGAGGTGGTGGAGCACCCGCACCTGCCGGCCCGCCTCTATGGCTGCCGCCAGCACCGCGCCCTGAAACAGCTCGCGGCTCACGACCTGCGAGCAGCTGAAGGTAAATAAAATGCCCCCCGGCGCGATGCGGCGCAGGCCGGCCGCGTTCAGGCGCTTATAACCCATCAGAGCGTTGTGCCGGGCCGAAAGGTGCTTGGCAAAGGCTGGCGGGTCGAGCACGATGAGGTCGTACTGCTCCTCGCTGGCTTTCATAAACGTGAACACATCCTGGGCGTAGGCGGCGTGCTTGTCCTCCAGGCCGGTGAGGGCCGCGTTGCGCTCGGTTAGCTCGATGGCGCGCTTGGAGCTATCCACGGAATGCACCAGGGTGGCGCCGGCTTGCAGCGCATACACCGAAAAGCCCCCGTGTAGCAAAACGTATTCAGTACGCGCCGGCCGGCCGAGTAGCGAGCCAGCAGGTCGCGGTTGTCGCGCTGATCGATGAAAAAGCCCGTTTTCTGGCCCGTTTCCCAGTCTACGGCAAATGGGTGGGCGTTTTCGTGCACCAGGTGCTCGGTACCGGTGGAGCTGCCCAGCAGGTAGCCGTTCTGAGCATCCGGGGCGGCTTTGGCGGGCACGGTTTCGGCGCTTTTATCATAGATGGCCCGCAACTTATCGCCCAATACGGCCTTCAACGCCTCGGCTATCTGCGGCCGGGCCAGGTACATACCCGCGCTGTGGGCTTGCAGTACGGCCACGTCGCCGTACACATCCACAATCAGGCCCGGCAGCCCGTCGCCCTCGGCGTGAATTAAGCGGTATACGTCGGTGGCGCTGAATTTTGCAGACTGGGGGGCATTTTCAGCACCTTCAGCAACTTGCTGCAACGAATTTTCTCCCTGAGTCGTAAGGCCCAGGCGCTGGCGCAATTGGTACGCGTTGCGCAGCTTCCCTTCCCAAAAAGCAGCATCGGGTTCCGTGGCTTCAGGGCCAAAACCCAGCATACGTACCGCAATTGAACCCGGTGCGTAGTGGCCCACGCCCAGCTGCTCGCCATTTGAGGCCTGCACTATCACTACCTCACCTTCCTGGGGCTGGCCCTGCATGCGGGCAATGGCGCCCGAAAACACCCACGGGTGCAGGCGACGCAGGGATTGATCTTTACCAGGTTTGAGGGTGACGATGATAGGCATACAGGTGGCTTGGGGGAGAAACGAGCCCGCAAAGGTCGGCATTTCAGGCGCTTATCCCCGCCTGCGGTGCCCCTTTTTGTTTGAAATGGACACAGTTTGTTAACCTGCTTTAGCTACGAAGTTGCTCACTAGTTGCGTATTATGGTATTCAAAGCGCTAGCAAAATGACCAACGATATCCAAGTAGGACACATCATGCTGCTGGTAGCGGCCGGCCTGGTGATGTTTCTATACGCCGTCAATCGCCTGTCGCTGGCCCTACGCTCGGTGGTGGGCGAGCGGGCCAAAACCCTGCTTCAAAAGTTTACCCACAACCTGTTCATGGGCATCCTGACCGGCACCGTGGTCACGGTGATTCTCGATTCGTCCTCGGCCGTTATCATTATCGTTATTGCGCTGGTCAGCGCCGGGGTGCTCACGTTTCGGCACGCGCTGGGCGTGGTGCTGGGGGCTAATATTGGCACCACCATTTCCAGTCAGCTGTACGCCTTCGACCTGGGCGAATACGCGGCGGTGGTCATGGTGCCCGGCTTTTTGCTGTTGATGCTGGGCAAAAGCAAAGAGGTGCGCACGGCCGGCCGGGCGTTGTTCAGCTTTGGCTTGTTGTTTTTCAGTCTTTACTTCATTGGTGAAGCCGCCGCCCCGCTCAAAGACAGCCTGGCCTTCCGCGACTGGCTTCAGGGTCTCGAAAGTCCGCTGAAGGGGCTGTTGGTAGGGGCTGGCGTCACTTTCCTGATTCAATCGTCATCTGCTACGGTGGGCATGGTGGTGGAATTTGCCTCCAAAGGCCTGATGACGTTGCCCGCCGGAGTAGCCGTGATGCTGGGGGCCGAGCTGGGCACCTGCTCCGACACCCTGCTGGCCACCGTTGGCCGAGGCCGGGCAGCCTTAAAAACGGCGCTATTTCACCTGAGCTTTAATATTCTGACTATCACGCTTGGGGTCATCTTCGTTGATGCCCTCGTCGGACTGGTTACGCAGCTAGCCGGCCACGCGCACGTAGAGCGGCAAATTGCCCACGCTCACGTCTTATTTAATGTGCTGGGCGTGCTCCTTTTTGCCCCCTGGTACCGCTGGCCCAGCGCCTGCTCGACGCGTTGCTGCCAGATAAAGCCACGGCGAAAAAGAACAGCAATAAAGCGCTCCAAGTTTCTCCAGCTTAGGCAATTGGCATTTTGCTGACCGAAACAGCCGCTCATAGATACGCCGGCGCCAGGCAAATTGCGCCCACATGATGGGGTATAGCAGCGCGTCCGGCACTGGTGAAGCCGTGCGGAATTATATTACGTCGCCGCCGACAAGTGCCACTTTGCTAAAATGTCAGGCAATTGCTAGGATGGAACACTCGCATTAATTTTCTTTAGATTCGATACTTCTCCTCACTATTCCACTACCCTTCTCTAATATGGCGTTTTCTCAGCGCTTTTTCCGGACTGCTGCACCAATGGGACTGTTGCTGGCCACCCTGGCTGGTTGCTCCCGCCAAGACCCGACACCCGCCGCCCCGATGGGTCTCACTTGGACCGTTGATAACAAAACCATGTCAACGGTCTTCGATCAGCAGACCACGAATGGCCCCGATATTGAGGTCAGTGGGAGCGTGGACGCCTCCCAGGGGGCGCGTCAATGGTGTTGAATATGCCCAGACGTCTGGGTACCTATACGCTGACTCCAAACAGCTGGGACGTGTATGCGGCTTACTCCGGCGACGGCCTCTACCGCTCGACCAGCGGCTCCATTACCGTTTCCACCCTGACGGCGACCGTTATGAAGGGCACCTTTACCTTTATAGGCACGAGTAATTTAGGTAGCACGCCCCGGACAAAAACGATTACTCGGGGCACCTTCAACGTTGCTTTATAAGGGGCTGCCAGAAGCAGGACTCAGCTAATACTCCCCCGCAACCAGCCTGTCTACTCTAACGAAATTCTTTCTTCATTAGAGTTGCTATGCGTTGAATTTCACATTCGGAATTATCTTTCTGGATGCCCTCGTCGGACTGGTTACGCAGCTAGCCGGCCAGGCTAACGTAGAGCGGCAGATTGCCCACGCCCACATTTTGTTCAACTTGCCGGGCGTGCTCCTTTTTGACCCCTGGTGCCTCTGGCCCAGCGCCTGCTCGACGCGCTGTTGCCGGATAAGGTGAAGGCGAGAAAGGGTAGAAATAAACGTTTACAGCCCCACCTTAAAGCCAAAGCATTCTTCACCGAAACAGCCGCCGATAAATAGGCTGGCGCCAGGCAAACTGCGCCCACATCACCGGATATAGCAGGGCATCCAGCACCCGCGAGACTGTTCTGAATTCGACAGCATCGATAATAACGGTGCCGCCCTCAGGGCTGGGCTGCATGAGGTGGCGGTGGCGCCAGAAGCGCAGCGGGCCGGGCAGCTTTTGTCCTTCGTCAATGAAATAATGCGTACCGCCGGGCATCACACCATCGTCGGTAATCAGGCTGGTCCAGCGCTGGCTGATGGGGCCAACCGCCAGCTCGATTTCTACCTGGTCGCCGCGGCGGCTGCCATCGAAGCGGTGCAGGCGCATCTGAGGGAACGGGGGCGCCAGTTGCAGAAATAGCTCGCGGGTGAAACCGGCCATAACCTGAGCGGGCGGCTGCGCTACGCGGGTGCGGAGGGTGAGGTGCATACCACCTCAAACAGCCTACTGAGGGCTTAGGTTGCGGGGGGCTTTTTCTTCGCTTAAAATAACTTCAACTGCCAGGCCGGAGCTTGCCCGATTAACGGTAAGCCCTACCAGAACCGATTGGTGCACACCACTTGGGCTTTTTTCTTCAGCCGCAAACCCACCAGTACCTCATGGCTGCCGCCGTGGTAGCCAGTCAGCTCGGAGAGACCAGCGTCGTAGGAATAGCCCACCGTGAGCTGCTCGTAGCTGAAGCCCACCATCCCCACGAACGAGTCGAAGGCGCGCCAGGATACGCCGGCCCACAGCAGATCCTGGTACTTGAGCTTGGCATTGATGTCGAGCGAGAGCGGGGCCGGGTTCACGGCCTTTACCAGCACCGACGGCACCAGCGACCAATCACTACTGAGCGGTACCCGCACCCCGGCCGTAGCGAAGTAGTGCCGCTTCAGGGAGTTGCCAGGCGCGCCCTCACCTACCGTATTAGGTCCGTAGGAGAAATTGAGCTGATTGCCCAGCAGCTGCGCCCCCGATACACCCACGTAGAAATCCGAACTGTATACCCACAGGCCCACTGACCCATCCAGCACCCGCGAGGCGGCGCTGGCCGCCTGGGTCGTGGGGTCGAAGAATCGCAGCTTCTGCCCATCCACGGCAAACTGCTGCATGCCCACCGACACGCCCAGCGCCGCCCGGAGGTTGGGCCTCAGCACCAGATTGTAAGCATAGGAAGCGTAGGCACCGGTTCGGCTCGTGGGGCCGGTCTCGTCTCTATACACAATGCCCCCCAGCGCGTGAAACGGTCGGCGCAGGTCGCGGAGAGTGCGCTTGCTGGTAGAGCGCCACTTGCCCAGCGAGGAGCTGGCGCTGGCGTAGTAGGTTTTGGGCGCCCCTTCCAGGCCCGTCCACTGGGTGCGGTAGCTGAACTTGACGTCGATATAATCCTCCACACCGGTCGCGCCGGGGTTCAGGATGTAATTGTTGTTCATGTACTGGCTGTACTGCGCCTGCTGCTGGGCCCAGGCCGGCGCGGCGGCCAGTAGCAGCGGGAGCAGCGGGAACAGCAGTAGAGTTAAAGCTCTTTTCATAACAGGTATTATCTTAATCGTCTGTCTGAGAAGCAGATGCTCCTGCTTTGACAAGCGCAGCATGATGTTTAGTTAATACAGAATCGTAATCGACCCACTATAAGACTTGCCCAGCGGGCCTTTCGTGACGACGACGTAATAGTAGGTGCCGACCGGCGCGGGCTGGCCGTTAATGTCGCCGCGCCACTCATTGGCCCGGCTGTAGTTATTAGCCGAGAAAATCTGATTGCCCCAACGGTTGAAGACGCTCACAGTATTGTCGGGAAATTGCTCGATGAACTCAATCTGCCAGGTGTCGTCGCGACCGTCGCCGTTGGGTGTAAAGGCGTTGGGAATGCGGATAGGTGGGCGCACGGTTACCGTAACCTGGTCGCTGTCGGCGCAGCCACCTTCCCCGGCCGAGAGAGTGTAGGTTGTGGTCACCGTGGGCGAGGCCAGGGGACGCAGCGGGTTGTTGGCCGGGATATTCAGCCCCAGTGCTGGCGTCCATGTCACGGGGTAAGTGCCATCAGCGCGACCTTCCAATATCACCGATGTACCGGCCAGAATCTCCTTATCGGGGCCGGCATCCACGTCAACCGGTGGTTGAATCCGGACCGCTACGCCATTGGAAACGGCCGTGACGGGCTGCCCGCACACGTTGATCGTGCGCAGGCGCAGTGTCACGGTCTGGCCCTCGCGTAGCGTCGTGCTGGTGAAGACCGGACCCGTGGCGCCGGCCACGTCGTTGCCGTTGATCTGCCACTGGTACTCGGGAGCTGGCCCGGCTTCCGTCACACTCGCTATGTTGAACGTGAGCGGTGCGCCCAGGCAAACGGGCCCACCCGGCTGCACGGCAATTGCCAGCGTAGGCGCGGGCGTGGGTGTGCGCGTCACCGTGACCGTAGCCACGGCCGGACCAGTGCTGCACAGCCCCACCGTGGGCGTCACTTCCACTCGTACCTGGTCACCGGTTACTAAGGTGTTGCTGGTGAACGTGGGTCCACTGGCGGCGGCTACATTGTTGACAAACCAGCTGAAAGTAGGCGCGGGGCCTGCGTTTGTCGCTACAGCCGTGAAGGTAAGGGCAGTGCCGGGGCACTGCACGGGCGGAGCCGCCAAGCTCACACCGGGCGTCACTACCGGTTGCACCCGCACCACCACGGCATTAGAAACCTGCGTGGCGCAAGTGCCGGTGCCCGACGTTACCCGACGCCGGTAGTAGGTGGTGGCCGTGAGCGGACCGGGTGCGAAAGTCGGGCTGGTAGCGCCCGGAATTGCCCCCCAGTTCGTGTTATTCGCCGAGGACTCCCACTGGTAAGCAAATGTACCCGTGCCACCGCCGGCCTCGCTGGTGCTGGTGAGGGGAGCGGGCGTGGCGCCCGCGCAAATATCCTGGTCGGCCGCAATGCCGCCCGCGCTCAGTGCTGGCAACACCGTCAGAACCACGGATGCCGTAACTGTTGACCCGCAGAGCCCCGATGTCACCCGGCGCCGGAAGTAGGTAGTAGCCGTGAGCGAACCGGGTGCGAAGGTTTCGCCATTGGCGCCCACTATGGGCGTCCAGATGGCGTTATCTCCAGATGATTCCCACTGGTAGCTATAGTCGCCGGTACCGCCCGTGGCCGGGGCGGTGCTCGTAAGGGGGCGGGGGTAGCGCCCAAACACAGTGTCTGATCGGTGCCGATGCTGCCGGCCGATAGCGCTGGCGTCACGGTGATGGTCACGACATTGGAGAAGGCTGGGGCGCAGGCGGTGCCCGAACTCGCCTGGCGGCGGAAATATGTGGTGACGCTTAATTGTCCCGGCGCATACGTAGGCTCAACGGCCCCGCCAATAGGCGTCCAGGTGGAGTTATCCAGTGACGATTCCCATTGATAGACAATGGCACCCGTGCCGCCCGTGGCCGGGGCGGTGCTGGTGAGCGGCGCGACGGCACCGCCGGCGCACAGCGCCTGGTCGGCGGCTATGCTGCCAGCCGTCAGGGCAGGCACCACGGTCACGGTCACAACATTGGATAAGACCGGAGCGCAGGTGCCGGAGCTTACCTGACGGCGGAAAAAGGTAGTGGCCGTAAGCTGGCCCGGTGCGAAGGTCTCGCCGGTAGCGCCGACAATGGGCGTCCAGATAGCGTTATTTCCGGACGACTCCCACTGATAAGTAAGGGTGCCGGCGCCACCCGTGGCCGGGGCCGTGCTGGTAAGCGGCGCAATGGGGCTGCCGACGCATACAGTTTGGTCGGCGGCAATGGTGCCGGCTGTTAGCGCCGGCGCCACGGTTATCGTAACGACATTGGAGAAGGCTGCGGCGCAGGCGGTACCCGAATTTGCCTGGCGACGGAAATACGTGGTAGCGTTCAGCCGCCCTGGCGCGTACGTTGCCTCGTTGGCCCCGACAATAGGTATCCAGTTTACATTATCCGCCGAGGACTCCCACTGGTAACCAATAACGCCCGTGCCACCCGTGGCCGGGGCAGTGCTGGTGAGGGGAGCAGGCGTAGCGTCGGCGCACAGCGCCTGGTCGGCGGCGATGGTACCGGGCACCAGGGCGGGCACCACGGTTATCGTAACGGTGCTGGATAGCGAGGCGCACGGACCAGAGCGTACCTGGCGCCGGAAGAAAGTAGTAGCCGCCAGCGAGCCAGGAGCAAAGGTTTCGCCGGTGGCACCGGGAACGGCTGTCCAGGTGGTATTGTCCGGCGAAGATTCCCACTGATAAGTAAACTGTCCGGTGCCGCCCGTGGGGGCGGCGCTACTTGTGAGCGGCGCAACGGGGCTGCCGGCGCATACGGTCTGGTCGGCGGCGATGTTGCCGGCCGTCAGAGCCGGGAGAACGGTGATGGTGATAGGTGCCGTGGGGGTGCGGGGGGCACAGAAACCGGAGGTAACCAACCGCCGGAAATAGGTCGTGACGCTGAGTGGGCCCGGCGTGAAAGCCGGAGCGTTGGCACCGCCAATATCGGTCCAGTTGGCGTTGTCCGGCGACGACTGCCACTGATAGGTGAACTCCCCGGTACCGGCGCCGGCCGGGGCAGTGCTGGTGATTGGTGCCGGCGTAGCCCCGGCGCACAGCGTCTGGTCGGGTCCTACGCTGCCCGGCGTGGGCGCGCCGGGCACCCGAATAATGCCGCGGGTTTCGCGGCAAAAGCAGTCATTGGTGATGCGCAACGTAACGGTGTAGTCGCCGGGCGCAGGGTAGGTGTGGACGGGATCTTTTGCAGTTGAGGTGGTACCATCACCGAAAGTCCAGGCGTACACCAGATCGGGGGTTTGAACGGCAAAGCTGGCCCGAAAGGATATCTCCAGACAAGCCGTAGACTGAGCCCCGATGCCGACTCGCAGCAAAGAGCTTTGGTTGAAATTAGGCAGCCCCAACCCGCCACGACGCCCGCTCAGCGCCAGGCTGTCGTCGGCGTAGGCTATTTTTGCCCCCAGCGAATCGGGGTAAGAGATAAAGCCCAGGGCAGGTGCGTTTTCGCGGGCCACGTAAATCTTGCCATCCGGAGCGGCCTGCATGGAGCCCAGATTGACCGGAGGATTCTGATTGAGGGGAATAATCTGCTTGCTACCTGGTATGTCGGTGGCGTTCAAATCAAATTGCAGCAGCTGAGGCGGATTCTGTACGGTGGCATAGAGGCGGCTGCGGCTGGGTGAGAACTCGACACCATAGTAGCGCCCCGCCCCGCTGTCGAGAATCTGGGGGTTACTGACCACGCCCGTTTCGGCATCAAAGTCAAACAGCTCGACGGTGCTGCTGTTGTCGCCCAGGGTTTCGCTGAAGCGGGCCACAGCCAACTGCTCGCCGTCGGGTGATACTTTCATTTGGCCGCGGTAGCCCTGGGCCGCCACGCTCGGCGCGTGCAGGGCTCCAACAGTTGAAATTATGGGTGTGGGCTGTACGCCGACCGGCGTCACACGGTAAGCCAGAAAAGAGTCGCCGCGATTCGCGGCATTGGTGGTTCCATTTCCCCAGCCGTGCACGATTATCCAGATATCGCAGCCGTTTTTGTGCAGCACGCCCGTCATCTTCTCGGCCGTACCGATGGTAAGGGGCGCATTCTTGGTGGCGGCTACCACCTCACCTTGGCCCCCAACGGGGATAACAATTTCCGAGTAGCTTAGACCTTTGGGCCCACCCTGCGCATCTTGAGTGAAGAGAAGATAGCGTGTGGGGGCGCCCGGCGCTACTATGCCCGGCAGCTTGATAGCCAAAGGGCCGTCGGTGCCGAGGCCATTGCCCCCCAGGCCGGTGCCGTTGGGCATAATATTGTGGTCGCGGCTCCAGACGGTGTCACCGTTAGTATAGAAGAGCAGCCCACCATTACGATCCGACATCACCCCGGAGCCGGCGGGCGCCACCATCCGGCCATCAGTTAGTACCACGGGCTGAATAGAGTCCGTGGCTTGGTTGAAGTCCAGGCCCGCGCGCTGGCCGAAATACCAGTTGTTGATGAACTTCTCATCATCGCTGCACTCAGGGGCGGGCGTCGCTTGCCCCAGGGCCGTGGTGGCCGCCCCGCTCAGCAGCAAGAGCAGCAACGTCAGCAGCCAATTAGTCACCGTTCGCACCCGCCCAGCCGAGTACCGGCTGCTGACGCGAGCCAGCTGACCGGGCTTAGAAGTATGCTGAGAAAAAGCGCTGGTACTGGATAGTATGGGATGCGGTAGCTTTACGGGCATAGTGGAGCAGATAAGTAGGCGGACAGGCTAGCAGGTACCTATAAAGAGGAGTGCTGCCCGCCGTCCTTAAGAAACGAAGCCGGCTGGCTATCTATTGCTAAAAGGAAAGGGCTGTTAGCCGGCTTTAGTAAAGCTACGCACTGTTAGTCAAGTTTGTGCAAGGCAATGTCTGAATAGTGATGAAGGCCACCGCCAACCGACCCTTTCGGGCCAATTCGGCCATACTAGCACCTTGGGTGGCTTCCTACACTCCCTGTTTTCATCCTGATATGACGCAACTATTTCCCGCACCTTCGAATGGCTAGCCAGCTTAGTTATCTTAGCTAACTTGCTTTTTTTACTGCCTGTTAGCGGCGACAGTGCTGAAGATGAAGTGAGGTAATCCAGTTACGCCGCACAGAGGTGGGACTTGATTTGAAAGCAAGATTAGTTTGGGTTAGCCGTACGGAAGCAGAACGTATCTTTCCTGAGTCATGAGCGCAAAAAGCGCTACTCCACGCCAAATAAACGGCGTAAATACAATGACAGCTTTAAATGAGGCCCTGTATCATGCTTAGAGCGTGTTAATGACTTAGCAGGTGGATTTATATGCTTTGAAGAGCATAAAGCAGGTAAATACGAGGTAGTGTAGTGCATTCCTTGCAGGGTGATGGCGAGTCATTCCTATATTACGGGATAATCGCCGCACTTTTTGCATGCCCGAATCGGGGCCCGCAAACCCTACCAGCGCCAGAAGCAAAACCTAACTCGCTGCGTATTATTTTTTCATACCGGCAGCCGGCCACAAGAGGGGCGCAACCGCGAACGAGGTAAGCGGCGCTTGGCAAAAAGCTATATTTCGTGAACTAGCATGGAAAGCCAAAAAGCCCCCCAGCTTATTTTATTTATCCTTTTATAACCAAATCTTCTTCCAACAAATCAGCCCTTTCCACACAGCCTAACACGACAAAGCCCGCACTTTAGGAGTGCAGGCTATTATACAATGCTTTACTGGTTCAATAACAGAATCAGGAAGCCAGGTTGGGGAGAAAGTTGCTTTTTAGCGAACTGTGAAGCCTTTAGCTTCCCAAACGGGTACGTTTTGGGTGCGCACGAAGCGCGTTTCAACATGGCCCCAAGCATCCTGCTTGTACATCACCGTTTTGCCCTGCTCGCGCGTGTGCAAGGAAATCAGATGGTCGGCGTGCGACATTGCAGGGCCAGTAGTTTCAACGGGTTTGCGCGCCCGTGGGCGCTTAATGGAAGTAGACATAGACTGCTAACGTCAGGACTGACAAAAAAGGGTCAGTATGGTCAATTTAAATTATCATTTTTACGAATAGTAGCGCTTTTGAGGGCGTACGACCCGGTTTGGTGATCCTTGCACGGGCACATCACACACAGTATCGGCGCTACTTAGGTGCTGGCAGGCCTCTGGCAGATCCATTCAGGTTCTGGCTTAGACGCCAGAATGCTTTGTTTGCCGGCTCTTGGGGGGCAAATTTGCCCTCTGCAACACATCAACGCAGGATGCAAGGTCCGGGTTTTTTCTTGATTTATTGCTAGTGCCCGTTCAGCTTGCTACCAGAAGCATCCGCGCAAGTGCTGTTGCAGGAGAAGAAAGTGCAAGCGATTTTGTATCTTCTACTACCCAAACGCAACCCCAGCCGTGGTTAGTGGCGAAGCCCTGTTGTGCGCGGGCCGCTATGTTCTACCAACTAATCTATGTCAGCCGAGCGGTGGCGCACTTGAGTGCGGAGGAGATGCAGTCCTTAATTACGCACGCCCGCAACTTCAACTCGGTCCATCATATTACGGGGGCCTTATTCTATGACAGTGAGCACTTTGCCCAGATATTGGAAGGAGCGGAGAAAGAGGTGGACGACTTGTTTGCTCGCATTCAGGTCGATACCCGACACCAGCAGGTAACCGTTGTGACGCGCTCTCATCGGGCACGGCGCGAATATCCGCACTGGGGTATGGCAGGCCACCTGCTGGCGGCGGCGCAGTTTGCTGAGTTAGTAAAGTGTCTGCCAGACGAGGCCGAGCAGTCGGCGCCCCGTTCGTTGCGCGTCCGCCTGGAGCCTTTCATAGCGCATAGTCGGCGGCTGTAGCTATTATTCTATGCTTTTGAAAGCTCAAATGCTTTGTTTAGCCAGTAGGAACAAATAAATTCTCTAGCGCCGCTCTAAACTCGGGGGTATCATAGTCGGCCATGCCGTCGTGGCGGGCGGCTACCTGCCCATCGGGGCCCAGAATAACGGTAGAGGGAATCGCGCGGGAATTGAATGGAGTCACCAGCGGGGCGGCGGGAAAATACACCGGGAAGGTGTAGCCGCGCCGCCGGACCAGCGCCCGCGCCTTTTCCGGTTTTTCATCGAGTGAAATCATCACAAAAGCGACTTTCGACTTATCCACCTTCTTGTACAAAGCGTGTATGCCTGGCATTTCGGCCACGCAGGGCGGGCACCAGCTGGCCCATAAGTTCACAAATACCACCTTTCCTTTTAACTCACTCAAGTTGACATTTTTGCCCCCCAGCGTAACCAAGGACAGATTGTGAGGGTAAATCATGTCACCTGCGGACGTTGTCTTATCCGTTGGCGCGACGGTGGCAGTAGCTAATGTCGGAAGCTCAGGCTTCCACAGCCCGGTGGCCAGCAACCCGCGCTGCATGCCTCCCAAGACAATAGGACGCAGGTCGGTGAGCATAACGAGGGTCAGAATGGCGAGAGGCAGCCATTGCAGCAGATTTCTACGATTCATAGACGGATAGTTAAGAAGAAAACAAAGAAGAAGAGAAAAAGCGGCCGGCTTATGTCTCGGCAGGCTAGGACTCGGCCATAATTAATGGCTGCCAGCGGTCAAGCTTTATAGCAACTGTACCTCTCCCCTTATATTTCCGTTATTGCCATGTCTGCCTCAACGCTATCATACCACTACTAACATCATTATCTGCATGACCTTGCTGCTCAACGATATATTCTAGTCAGTAAGTGAGCACCTGCAACGGGGAACCCATGCGTGACTCTGGTGCCACCACTCTCGGCGAGCTGGCGCTGTTGTCTCTGCGCTTGGGCGCCACTGCCTTCGGGGGCCCCGCGGCGCACATAGCTATGATGGAGGAAGAAGTAGTGCGCCGGCGGGGCTGGCTTACCCAAGAGCGGTTTTTGGACTTGCTAAGCGCCGCCAACCTCATCCCTGGCCCCAACTCTACCGAGTTAGCTATTCATATTGGTTACGAGCGGCGCGGCTGGGCGGGGCTGCTGGTGGCGGGCAGCTGCTTTATTCTGCCAGCCATGCTCATCGTTATGGCCTTTGCCTGGGCCTACGTGCGTTTCGGCACCCTGCCGGCCCTGACCGGCGTGCTTTATGGTGTGAAGCCGGTTATCGTGGCGGTGGTAGCGCAGGCACTGTGGAGTCTGGGGCGCTCGGCGCTCAAAACCAGAACATTGCAGCTCCTGGCTGGCAGCGGTCTGGCGCTGGCGCTGTTAGGTGTAAATGAGCTACTGCTCCTATTTGGGGCCGGGGTGGCGATGGGCGCCCTGCGCTGGCCAACGCTGGAAAATAAGCGGGTGCCCCCGGCACTATTGCTTTTAATGGGAGCCGTGGCGGCACTGGCCTTGTTGCCCCTGGTCTTTGGGTTAAAGCCGGGTGAGGCCGCTGGCAGTGCGCCGCTGGGGCTGGGGCCTTTATTTTTGGCGTTTGTCAAAATCGGCTCGGTGCTCTACGGCAGCGGCTACGTGCTGCTGGCTTTCCTTGATGCCGACCTGGTACAGCGCTTCCACTGGCTTAGTCAGGCGCAATTGCTCGACTCGGTAGTGGTGGGGCAGGTTACGCCAGGGCCAGTGTTTACTACCGCCACCTTCGTGGGCTACGTGCTGCTGGGCTGGAGCGGGGCCCTAGTGGCTACGGGGGGCATTTTTCTGCCGGCCTTCGCTTTTGTTAGCCTGAGCATCCCACTGCTGGAGCACCTGCGCCAGTTCCCTTTGGCCAGTACCTTCCTCGACGGGCTGAACGCCGCTTCATGGGCACTCATGGCCGCCGTTTCGTTCACGCTGGCCCGCACCGCCGTTGTGGATGCTCCCACGGTGGCGCTTGTTGTGATCAGCGTGGTGCTCCTGCTGCGGTATAAGATCAACTCGGCATGGCTGGTGCTGGGCGGGGCCATACTTGGCTACGGTCTGCACGCGTTGGGCCTGGTTGGGTAGCCTAACGCGCCCAATGGATATAAGCGCACTTTATATAAAGCTACCCCAGTAGCTCCTCAATATCTTCCTTGGTCAGGCGCTTGATAATCGTCTCGTCGGTGGAAATCAGGTCCGTCACGAGCTGGATTTTCTTGTTCTGTAGAGCCAGAATCTTCTCCTCCACGGTGTTTTTCGAGATAAACTTATAGGTAAACACCGTGCGCTGCTGCCCGATGCGGTGGGCCCGGTCAACGGCCTGCGCCTCCACCGCCGGGTTCCACCACGGATCGAGGATAAATACATAGTCAGCGGCGGTGAGGTTGAGGCCGACTCCACCGGCTTTAAGCGAAATAAGGAAAACGCGCAAATCTTCCGTTTCCTGAAAGCGGGCTACTTCCTTGTACCGGTCGCGCGTGTTGCCGTCGAGGTAAGCATACTCGATCTGCTTTTCGTCCAAAGAAGCCCGCACAATATCCAAATGCTTCACAAACTGACTAAATACTAGCACCTTGTGGCCTTCGGCTACTACGCTACGAATCATGCGCACTACTTCGCGTAGCTTGCCTGACTCCGCTTCGTAGGTTTCGTCGGCCATGCGCGGATGATTGGCAATTTGGCGCAGCTTGGTAAGGCCTTGGAGCAGCATAAACTGCGTGCTGGCCGTGCCGTGCTCTTCGATATTGCGCAGAATCTTATTGCGGTAGAAGCTCTTGGTTTCCTCGTAGCACTGGGCCTGCTCGTCCGTCATGGAGCAGTAGCTGAGGTGCTCTATCTTCTCCGGCAGCTCCTTGGCTACCTGCGCTTTATGACGACGCAGGATAAAGGGTTTGATAAGGGCATGAAGCTTCCGGGTGCGGGTTTCGTCCTTGCCTTTTTCAATGGGCTTTAGGAATTCCTTGCGGAAAAATGCCTGCGAGCCCAGCAATCCGGGGTTGATAAACGACATCTGCGACCACAAATCCATGGTGCTATTCTCGACGGGCGTACCGGTCAGGATAAGCCGGTGGCGCGAGTGCAGCCCGCGTACGGCCTGCGAAGTAGTAGATGAAGGGTTCTTGATAGCCTGCGACTCATCCAGAATCACGTAATCGAACTTGTAGGTTTTGAGTAGCTCCGCGTCGAGGCGCACGATGCCGTAGCTGGTCAGCACTACATCGTAGTCGGAAAACTGCTCTACGTTTTTGTCGCGGTAGGTGCCGGTATAGATGAGCAGGCGCAGGCTGGGCGCAAACTTAAAGGCTTCGCTCATCCAGTTGAAAACCAACGAGGTAGGCATCACGAGCAGCGAAGCCGAGCCGGAGCTGTCGCCGCTTTCTTTGCGCTGAAGTAGCAAGGCCAGGGTTTGAATGGTTTTGCCGAGGCCCATATCATCGGCCAGGCAGCCACCGAAGCCGTAGTCTTTCACGAAGTGCAGCCAATCGTAGCCTGCCTTCTGGTACGGCCGCAATTTGCCCCGAAAACCAACCGGCATAGCCTGCTCTTCTACTATTTCGAACCCGCGCAGCTTCTCCAGCTTCCGCGACATGGTAACGGTGGCCAGATTGCCGTTTTGCAGGTCCGAGACCAACGCCAAATGGTGCTTGCGCAGGGTAAGCGTATTATCGTTTTCCTCCGAAAACGCGAACAGTTCCAGGTACTGCGAAAACCACTCTTCCGGGATGATGGCAATCTGCCCGTTGGGCAAACGATACTCGTGGCGCCGCCCCAGAATGTAGGAGCGCAGCTTCACGAAGGGGATTTCGAACTCCCCGAAGCGCACCGTGCCGTGTACATCAAACCAGTCGTTGGACTCGGTGATGCCGACCTCCACCGTAATGGCGCCGATGAAGTAGTCTTTGCCCGACGTGGTGCTCTGCTGCACGGTGAACCCCAGCCGCGACAGGTCTTCAGCGTGGCTGTGGAGCCAGCGAAAAGCAGTGGCTTTTTCGAGCACCGCACGGCCGTTGCGCACCTCCAGCGCCCGATCGGCGAGCTCCTGTATCATGGCCTCCTCGTGGTCGATATTGCGAATGAGGCGATGAAAAATGTAGCTGTCGGCGGTCTTTTCCAGCTTTACGCTCACCCGCTTATCGAAGCTGTTGGGCACGGTGTGGTCGCCGTAGCGGAAGGAAAGATCGAAGTGGATATGGCCGGAAGAAACAGCAGGCGTGGCGCTGGGGGGCAAATTTCCGTTCCGGGCGCCGTTACGCGGCAGCGTTTCCTCTGCCACTACCAACACACCCGGCACATCGGAGAAGGTAAGCTGAGGCCGAGCTACGTAGCGCTCCGAGCGAATATCAAAGCCGCGGGCGTGCACGTCAAATGACTCGACCAGCGGGGCCACGAAGCGTTGAAAATAGCTGTCTTCCACCTGCCGTGGAATGACGATAAACTTCTTATTCAGAAAGGGTTGCAGCTTCTTGCCATCCACGTCATTACGGAAGCTGTAGAGCACATCATTGACCAACAGCCACGCGGGCTGGGCACATACGACTACCGCGTTTTTAAACTGAAAATCCAGCTTTTGCCCCTTGAACTGAATGGTGGGGAAATAGTGGGTATTATCCTCGTTGCGACGAAAGTGAAAAAGCACCGAGGCAGGCTCTTCGGCCATACTTATTTCGTGCCAGGTGGGCTCTCCGTCTTTGCCCATAATAAAGACCCATTTGCCCCCCAGACGAGCCAGAATCTGCCCCATGCGCTCCTGCACATAGCGGGCTATCTGCTCCTGCAAGCCTTTATCTCCCTTGTCAGGATCATAGATCTTGAAGAAGAAATCGGCTGGGGTGGTCTTTTTGGGCCAGAACTCCTTGATGACGCAGTCTTGCTGAACCTGGTCAGTGAGGGCAATCAGCTCGAAATCGATTGCGTCGAGGCCGGCGGCAAACTCGGGGGCATTCTTAACCGAAACCGTCTGATGCTGAAGGGTAAGCTGGCCGCGCGGATTGCGCTGCACCACGTAGGACTCAAATAAATAGCCTAAGTATTCGTGTTCGAGCAGCGAATAAACAATTTGAAACGGCTGCGACGTAGAGACCTTCATAATCAGCGCCGACAACGGCGTAGAAATCAATGACAAACATCAAATATTAACTTTTCTAGCGAAAAGCGAAGTATAATCTGTCACTAATTATGATAAGCACAGACTACATCCCGGGCGGTTATAGCACTCCGGCGGGTTTATAGTGTGCATACTCTGATATGGTCTCCGGCGTTACAGATTTTCGCGTACGTCGAGGCGCGAGGCATTCAGCGCAGGTCGGATGGAAACCGCAATGGTGATAATAATGATGGCAATACTCGTCAGTACGATGTCAGAAGATTGCATTTTCACCGGGTAAGAATCGACGACGCTGGTGGCCATACCCATGGATACTAGCCCGAAGGTTTGCTGGAGCCAGCAGATTGTCATGCCCAGAACAAGTCCAACAATGGCGCCGACAAAAGCCACAATGGCGCCTTCCAGCAGGAACACATTGCGCACGGTGCGGTTGGTTGCCCCCATAGCCATCAGAATGGCAATGTCCTTGCGCTTGTCGATGACCAGCATGGAAAGCGAGAAGAAGATATTGAGCGAGGCAATAAGCAGGATGAAGGCGAAGGTGATAAACACGAACATCTTCTCTACTTTGATGGCCTTCAGCAGACTTACGTGCTGCTCATCGGAGTTTAGCACCCGAAACTTGGGGCCAATCAGGCGCTGAATATCGACTTGAGTATCCCCCACTGGGTAGTCCTCAGCTACGCGCACCTCCAAGGACGTGCGCCGGTTGCCGTATTGCAGCAGCTCCTGGGCAAAATCGAGGGGCACGAACACGTAGCTGTTGTCGATTTGCTGCTCAATCAGAAAAACGCCCCCCGCCAGAATAGATTGCTCGGAAAAGGCATTTTCGGGATTTATGGAAAGCGTGCGCTTGCCCGTATTGCGCGGATAAAGCAGGCGCAGGGGTGAGAAGCGGTTGTCGAGGGCGATGCTCAACTCGTGCTGCACGCCGGCCCCGATGAGGGCATACGCTTCGCCGGCGCGGCGCAGGCGGTGGTCACCCTCCACGATGGACGAATCGATATTGGTTTGGGCGAAATAATTGCCGGTCACGCCTTTCATCTTCACCACCATCTGCCGGTCGTGGTACTGGAGCAGGGCGTTATCCTCGATTACTTCAGTCACCAGACTCACGCCGGGCGCGGTACGCAGACGGTTGAGCAGGGTGTTGTTTACCCCGAATGACTTCCCTTCCACCGCCGTTATCAGCAAATCGGGGTCGGATTTGCCGTAGAGCGTACGCACCAGGTCTTCCAGCCCATTGAACACGGACAGCACAATAATCAACGACATGGTGCCCACCGCCACCCCAATCATGGAGATGTTGGAGATGATGCTGATGATGTTGCGCTTTTTCTTGGACGAAAAGTAACGCCGGGCTATGAGCAACGAAACGTTCATGCGGAGCGCAAACGGGGAATAAAAGCGGAGCTTATCAAGGATTTAACTGGCGCGACGCATGAATTCTTCGAGGCGGCGCAGGCGCTCCTCATGGTTATTGAGCACTATCTCTTTTACCTCACGCACATCCGTTCGGATGGCGCGCAGCTCGTGCAGCAAGCCCAGATTTACTTCTTCCTGCCGCTCATTGTATTGTTCCTGTCGCTCATTAAACTTCTCCTGTCGCTCGACAAAAGTTACCAGCCGCTCATTGAATTGCTCCTGGCGGGCGTTGAATTGCTCCTGGCGGGCGTTGAATTGCTCCTGTCGGGCGTTGAAGCCTAACTGCCGGTCATTGAAGCCTAACTGCTGAGCTTTAAACTCCTGCTGACTCGTGTAAATCAGCTCCATTTGATTGAGCATCCGGCCTTGCACATCCACAACAGTCCGCAGAATCTCGTTGGTCTGCTGGATGTGTCCATTCTGCCGATCCATGCGCAACAGCATTTCGGCTAATAGCTCCGAGAAGTCGTTTTTGTCAGGCATAGGTAAAAAAGGCGGACAGCGCAGCTAGCAAGTGAATAGGTCAGGCAAGATACGCTGCTTCGCGGAAAGGTGATGCGTTGGGGGGCTATTTCCAGGCTTTCACGATGAGACCCGTACCCGAATCGTGCTTAGAGTTGGCATCGACCCAGTTTAGAATTAAGCAGAACGGAAACGTGATGAGATAATAGAACGGCAGCAGTACAAAGAACCACTTGGAAGCGCCCAGCATCAGAATGGGGTACTTCATGCTCAGCCGCCACGAAATCTGGCCGGGCTCACCGTAGCTGTACTGCGCCTCAATGCGGTCGAAGCCGGCGGTGCGCAGCTTCTGCTGAATCTCGTGGATGTTGTAGCCATCGCGCACGTGTTCCTCGATAAAGCTGGTTTCGTCGTCGCCGTGTACGTCGGAGCCGCCCTGGTCGGAGGGCGTGGAAATAAGCAGCATACCGCCGTCTTTGAGCGACGCGTGAATGTTCGTGAACACTTCCACGTCTTCCAGAATATGCTCCATCACATCCACCGACAACGCCAGATCGAACGTATTCGGCTCCTGATACAGTACCAGGTCCTGCACGGCAAACTGCACATTCACCCGACCGATTTGGCGAAAAAAGCGGTTGGAATCGGCAATCTGCTCGTCTTTCACATCGACGGCCAGAATCTGCCATTTCTTACTCAGCCCGGATAGCCAGTAAGTATACTGTCCGTAGCCGGAGCCCGCATCAAGAATATTCAGGGCCTCATCGGTGCGGCCTTTGGCCCACTGCCGCAACTCGCGATGCACATGCCAAGTGCGCAGCAGCAGCAAATCGAGCAGATAGTAGAAGAGGCGGCGCAGCCAGGGCGTGCGGTTAAACACCTCCCCCAGCGACTTTTTAATCGGGTCGTAATACAAATGGTGAAATAGTGAGTGGTGAGATAGTGAGTGGTGAGGTGATGAGCTTCATGGTTTCAGTGCGCAAGTTGAACGTCAAACTCACTACTTCACCATCTCACCATTTCACTTTTTATTCGTCTTCGTCGGCAAATAGCTTAGGGCGCTTGCTCTCGGGCGGCGTATCAGTTTCGTCGTCGGAGGCAGGCACGGGCGGAATATGCAGGGTGCTGATTACCTCATCCATGCGCGCGGCGTACGAGGCGCTGTCATCGAGAAAGAAATTCAACTCCGGTATGACGCGCACTTGCTTGCGAATCCGCTTGGCTAAGGCTTGGCGAATGGCTTTGGCATTGTCGCGGATGTCGCGGAGCATGGCCTCACTGTCTTTCACCAATAGCAGGCTCAGGTACACGCGGGCCACGCCCAAATCGGGGGATACACGCACGGTGCTGATGCCGGGGGGCAAACCGGGAAACAGGTGAGGCAGGTCGCGTTGAAAGACGGCGGCCAGATCCTGTTGCAACAAGCTGGCGAATTTTTGCTGACGTTTACTTTCCATAATAGCCGACAAAGGTAAGATTTAGGTAATCAGTAGTTCATACTCCGGTAGCAGACTTCAAATGCAAGGCAATAATCAAAGCCGGGGGGCCACATGGAGCCTTCCATGCGCTTTCGTTCTAGCTTTACGCAGCAAAAGCTGATTGAGTATTCGGTTCAGCGCTTTTGGCTGCCTTTTACCTAAACCCTTCGCCCACGCTTTTCCTTGCTGCGTTTTTTAAAAGTCCGCTTTCTACCCGGTTGATCACGCTGCTGGTGCTGGTGCTGGCCATTCGGCTGCCGTTGCTCTGGCTGGGCGTGCCTCTTACGGCGGCCGAGCTGCGGGCTTTGCTGATTGGAGAGCGGATGCACGCGGGCGCCCTCCTCTACCACGACCTGTACGATAGCACGGCTCCGTTGGCGGCCGTCGTTTTCGCCGCCCTCGACCTGGTAGCTAGCCGGCCGCTGTGGCTTTATCGAATACTGGCCCTGGCGCTGCTTCTATTCCAGGCACTGCGGCTCAACCTGGTACTCAACCGCGCCGATGTTCATCCGGAACGAGGCTACGTGGCGGCCCTCACTTATCTGCTCGTGGCCAGCACCACCGCCGAGCTCGATACGCTTTCACCGCTGCTACTGGGCCACACGTTTATTGTGGTAGCAGTCAGCGCGTTGTTGCCTACCACCCGCGAGGGCTACGACAACCGCCGCCTGTTTCGGGCCGGATTTCTGACGGGGCTGGCCGCGCTGTGCTACTTGCCGCTGGCGCTGTTCCTGCTGGTAGGGTTATTTGCCGTTATCATCTTCGCCGCTAACTCTTTCCGTAGCTTTTTGCTGCTGCTGTGCGGTTTTTTCTTTCCGTATATCGTTGTCGCCACCTTTTTCCTTTACACCGAGAGCCTTCCCGGCTTCGTACAATTTCATCTGCGGCCCACGCTGCAAGGCCTGGTCGCTGGCACCGATGGGCTGCCCTTGTGGGTGCAGCTGCGGCTTCTGATTCTGCCTGGCTTTATTCTGCTGCTCGCGCTGGGGCGCGCCTTTACTACGTCGCTGGGGCTGGTATTTCAGGTAAAATTTCGGCAGCTGATGCTGGTTTGGCTGCTGGCTTCGGGACTGATGATGGCAGCCGGCGGCGGTGTAGCTCCCGGCACGCTGGTGCTGGCCTTGCCGCCGCTCACCTATTTCGGATTATTTCTGTGGCAAAAAGCCCCCGCCCTTGGGTGCCCGATGTGCTGCTGTTGGTAGTATTGGGAGGCATTTTGGTGGTTCGCTACCGTGCCGTACTTGGGCTGGAGCAGCTGGTTCAGATTCCGGCCGAAAGCAATTATGCCATGCAGCCGCACCCGGCGTATACGGCCGTGCAGGGGCAGCGCCTTCTGGTACTCGGCCCCGACCGGCGCCCTTACGTGCAAAACAGCCTCGCCTCGCCTTACCTCGACTGGCGACTAGCCCAGGCTGATTTCGGTCACCTGAACGAGTATGCCGCCGTCTTTCGGTTAGCGCAGAATTTTGCCCCCCAGCCCCCGACTTACCTCATTGATGAGGTAGGATTGCTGCCGGAGCTGCGCTACAAGCTGCCCGCCATCTTCGGGCGCTACCAGCCGACTAGCACGCCGCGCGTATATCAGCTGAAATAAATGGTTAAATGGTTGTGCGTTCTGACCACATATTCAACGCCAGTAAAACAACCATTTAGCCCCCAGCCATTTAACCATTCAGCTAACAATCAATCTTATTGACGCGCGTTTGGTGGCGACCACCTTCAAATTCGGTGGTGAGAAACCTCTCCGTAATTGCGCGGGCGGCGTCCTCACTCACGAAGCGGGCTGGCACGCACAGAATATTGGCGTCGTTGTGTTGGCGGGCCAAGGAAGCCAGCTCGGGCTCCCAGGCAATGGCCGCTCGTATGCCGCGGTGCTTGTTAGCGGTAATACATACTCCGTTGGCGCTGCCGCAGACCAGAATTCCCTGCTTGAACTCATCGGCCGTTATGGCCGAGGCTAATGGATGCACAAAATCAGGGTAATCGACGGAATCGGGCGAATGGGTGCCGAAATCCTGCACCTCATGGCCCGCTTCGCGCAGCCACTTGGCCAGCATCTGCTTGTACTCAAATCCGGCGTGGTCAGAGCCAATAGCGACTTTCATGTTGGTGCTGTACGACAGTTTATGAATGATAAAGCTTAGTAAGCCGCTTAGCTCTGGCCATTATTGGCCACTAAATCAGCATTAAGCTTTTTGAGGCTGTTACGCCGCACGATGCGGGCAATATTGATGCTCACCTCATACAGCAGCAAGATGGGGATGGTAACGATAAGCTGAGACGAGACATCGGGAGGCGTAATAATGGCCGCTACAACAAGAATTACCACAATGGCGTGCTTACGGTACATACGCATGATTTCGGGCGTAATAATTCCGGCTTTGGCTAAGAAAAACACGATCATCGGCAGCTCAAAGACAAAGGCGCAGGACAGCGACATCGTGGTGAGTGTGCTCAGATAACTTTGTAAGTCAATCTGATTTTCGATGCTGGGGTCGAGCTGATAGGAAGCTAAGAAGTTGATGCTCAGCGGCGCGGCAATGTAATAGCCAAACAGCAGGCCTAAAATGAACAGAATCGAAACGAAGAATACCGCGCCCTTTGAGTTAGCCTGCTCGTGCGGATACAACCCCGGCTTTACAAAGCGCCATATTTCCCAAAACGTATAGGGAAAACCCATTGCCAGCCCCACAATAAACGAGCTACTGATGTGCATGGTCAGTTGTCCGCTCATCTGGCGGTTCTGAATATCAAACGTGACGGGGTCCACACATAGGTCGGGGGCGTGTACGAGCTTCCCGAACTCACAGAACATGCGGTACGTCCAGAAATCGGGGCGCGAAGGGCCCAGAATCAGGTCGTGAAAGAGAAAGTCTTTTGCTAAGAAAGCCCCAATCGTGAACACTACGATTGCAATAGCGGCGCGAATGATATGCCAGCGCAGGGCTTCCAGATGATCGATAAAAGACATTTCCGGATGCTCGGCCGGCCGCGTTCCGGCTTGGATACTAGTCTGATCCACTGATGCTTAGATTAATAAAATGAAGAAGGTAGCGCACATGCGACGAAGTGCTTGCGCCAGACGTACGAAGTTTTTGGCTGCCTAGATAGCGTCTGGCCAAAAACTATGGGAATAGGGGGCCTTTTTAATTATTTACCCACGCCCGGTTCGCTCATCGGCGCTGATTTTCGGCTAGGCAAACAGCGGAAATGCTTGCATCCACTCGTTTACCTGCCCACGTACCCGACTGAGGTGCGTTTCGTCGGCGTGGTGCATAAGCACATCATCAATCAGCTCCACGATGCGCGTCATGTCCGTTTCAACGAGGCCGCGCGTGGTGACGGCCGCCGAGCCAATGCGCATCCCCGACGTCACGAAGGGAGACTTGTCGTCGAAGGGCACCATGTTTTTATTGATGGTGATATCGGCTTTGATGAGGGTGTTCTCGGCCAGCTTGCCCGTGAGACCTTTGCTGCGCAAGTCAATCAGCATCAAGTGATTATCGGTGCCGCCCGAAATAATTTGGTAGCCGCGCTCTGTGAAGGCCGTAGCTAGCGCGTTAGCATTTCGGATAACCTGGCGGGTATAGTCGGCATAGGTATCAGTGAGAGCTTCGCCAAAGGCAACCGCCTTCGCACCAATTACGTGCTCCAGAGGCCCGCCCTGCGTACCGGGAAACACCCCGGAGTCGAGCAGCGCCGACATCATCCGCAGCTCTCCCTTCGGCGTCTTCAGGCCAAATGGATTCTCGAAGTCCTTGCCCAGCAAAATAAGCCCCCCACGCGGGCCGCGCAGCGTTTTGTGGGTGGTGGTAGTTACGATATGACAATGCTCAAACGGGTCATTGAGTAAGCCTTTGGCAATCAGGCCGCTGGGGTGAGAAATATCGGCCAGCAGCAGAGCGCCTACTTCGTCGGCGGCCTCGCGCAGGGCCTTGTAGTCCCAGTCGCGGGAGTAAGCCGAGGCTCCGCAGATGATGAGTTTGGGCTGCTCGCGGCGAGCCGTGTCCTTTACCTTCTCCCAATCGATGAGGCCCGTTTCGGGCTCTACGCCATAAAAAGAAGGCGTATACAGCTTGCCAGAGAAATTGACGGGCGAGCCGTGCGTCAAATGCCCCCCGTGGCTTAGGTCGAAGCCCAGAATTTTGTCGCCGGGGTTCAGGATGGCCAGCATCACGGCGGCGTTGGCCTGAGCGCCGGAGTGGGGCTGCACATTCACCCATTCCACGCCAAAGAGCTCCTTCGCACGATCAATGGCCAGCTGCTCTACCTGGTCTACAATTTCGCAGCCGCCATAATAGCGCTTGCCGGGCAAGCCTTCGGCATATTTATTGGTGAGGATAGACCCTTGCGCCCGCATCACCTGCTCCGATACATAGTTTTCGGAGGCGATGAGTTCAAGACCGTGGGTTTGGCGCTCTTTTTCCTTACGAATAAGGTCGAACAGCACGGTATCGGGGGCGAGAGTAGTTGTGGTCGTTTCCATAGCCTCAAAGGTAGGGGTGAATCATTTAGCAATAAATAGACAACTAGTGGCAATGTTCAGTAGCACGTACCAGCAATTTACTAATAAGTGGCCGGCAAACTGGGGATCTTTCTTCCGCATGTCGATTGTTCCTCGTTACTTGCCCTACGCTACGTGAGCACTTCTATGGTATCGCCCCTCGCCGAACTTCTGGCCCAGCTTCGTGTGGGCAACCAGAAGTCCTTGATTACCTTTTACGAGCAGAACCGCGACCATTTTGCCCGCTGGGCCAAATGGCACTATAAACAGGAGCCCGCCACCGCTCATGCCACGCTGAGGGCCGTATTGCTGGAGTTTTATGACCGCGCCACCGATGGGCGCCTGACCAAAATGCCCCCCGATCTGCGCGCGTTTATTTATGATATGGCCCGGGAGCGCCTCGATGAAGCCACCGCTGAACGGTTGCCCCAGGCCGAAGCCAACCGGCGTCAGCACTTGCTGCGGGCATTTCATGCCTTGGGCGCCGACTGTCGGCAGGTACTTTCTTACTTTTATTTTCGGGGCTATAACTTCGAGAAAGTAGCCGGCAAAATGGGCTATCCTAATGCTGTAGTGGCTCGTATTCAGAAAGCTACTTACCTGCGTAAGCTCTACGAAGTAGCTCTGCAAACCCCCGACGCTGATCACCAAACGCTACCCTCTACCGACAATTAACCGGATGCTGGCCCCTTTCTTGTTTAGCGGCCTTCACGTCTTATTCCTCATGCTTCTCTAGCTTTTCGCGCTGCCTTGGTTCAAAGTTCCACCTCTTCTATGACGTCGTCCTTCGACTTACGCCCGTATTTGGAAGATATGGAGCGCTTCGCTGACGGGCAGCTTTCGGCGGCCGAGCAGGAGGCCTTTGAGGAACGCATGCTCGAAAACCCTGAGCTGCTTAAGGCGCACCAGGCCTACGAGCAGCTGACGGCCGATTTGCGCTGGGCGGCCGGGCATGAGATATTGCAGGAGCAGCTTCAGGCGCTGGATCAAAGCTTAGACCAGCGCCAGCAAGCCCTAACCAGAGTACAGCGTAGTCCGGCTACCACCCGCCGCCGCTCCCGCCGCTGGCTGCTCGCCATTATGGGAGTAATTCTGGTAAGCATTAGTGCTTGGCTGATGCTGCGCCCAGGCGAAGCGGACGCACCTGCCGCCTGGAGCCGCTATTATCAGCCTGATATGGGCTTGTCGGAAGATGACCCCAGCATCAGTCGTCGGCCTTTGCTAGCCGAGGCCATGCACCAATATCAGGCGGGCCGCTACCCCGATGCGCTCCGCATTTTGCAGCGCCTCTCCCCCGATCAAGTGGGCCAGGATACGCTACTCTACTACAATGGCATTTTTCTGCTTCAGCAAGACCGGGCCACGGCCGCCCGCTCTTACCTGCGCCGCGTAAGTCAGCAGTCGAACTCTCCGCTGGCCGGCAAGGCGCTATATCACTTGGGCATGGTGCATTGGCGCAATAAGCACCCCGTTGAGGCCCGCGCTATTTTGCGGCAGGTAGCCGACGACCCTAACAATCCGTACCGGGAAGACGCCCAGCTTGTCCTGCACGACAACGTACTGCAAGACCAATAAAAAAGCCCCCCAGTTATGAAGCTGGGGGGCTTTTTTATTGGTGGTTGATTTATTAACCGATGACTCTTCTCCAAAACCCTGATCTGCTCGCCTGCTCAGCGGCGCGCTATCGGGTACGGCTCCTCCTGATTAGGAGTAAGCCCAAGTTGAAACGTGTCCAGGTTCAGCACGGCTAAGTGAGCCAGCTCCGGATTGTGGCGGTAGACGCAGCCCGTATCGAGGCCAATTGCTCCCTGCCGGACATCTACTCGCCGCTGGACCTCAGCCGTGGGCGTGGGAACGTGGCCATGCAGCAAGCGCCGCCCCTGCAGCCGCGAGGCATCAAACACGAACTGCTTGGTATTTAGCATCGTGTTCCAATCCTGGCGCATTTCATTGGGGGGCAAATGAAAGTCGAAGCCAGCGTGAACGAGCGTGAAGCCTGAAATATCCAGCTGGTAAGGCAACGCATCGAGCCAGTGGAGGTAGGGCTCAGGAATCTGGGCTGCCTCTGTTACCCCAAAGCTTTGTAGCGTCAATGCCCGGTCATCGGCTGAAGCCCAGGTGACGGAAGCCCGGCCATGAGCGGCATCGAGCAGCTCCTGATCATGGTTTCCGCGCAAGCAGTATACCTGAAAGCCAGCGGCTTGCAGCTGCATCAGGTAATCGAGCACGCCGCGGCTATCGGGACCTTTATTTACGTAGTCGCCCAGCACGTACAACTCATCCGTAGGGCGCAGACGCAACTTCGTTTCTACCGCGTAGCGGAAGGTGTGCAGGCAGCCGTGCAGATCGGTGGTGGCGTAGCGGGCCATGAGAGCAGGCTGGTTGTTGGCAAAAATAGATAGTGGGGATACCCCGGACAAGCGGCCCGCTGAGCGGTGCCGGGCGGTCAAATCTTACCTGTTTGAAACCTAAAAAGCACTTTCTTCGCAGGAAGAAGTGCTTTTTAAGCCTAAAAAAGAGACACCGGACGGCTTAGGTATACGGCGTGTTGTCCAGGTCCGTCTTATCGAGGTTGCGGTTGGGGTTGTTGGTCAGGTGAGGCGGCACCTCGTCCAGCCCATCGTCGGTGTACTCATCGGCCAGCCGCTGCTCCAACTCGCCGCTGTTGAGGGGGTGCTGGTCGGGTCGCCTTTGGACTGGCCATCGCCGGCTGGATTGCCTTTGTTCTCCTGGGACTGCTGATTGCTTTTTGCCATGATTTCAATGCGTTAGATGATAAAACAGGGGCGATAATCTGGTCTACTCGCCCCGCAGGATGCCCGATTCCTGGGCGTTGGGGTCGTTTAGATCAGCGTTGGTTTCGGGCGTAGCCCGACCAGCCGGGCTATCTTGCACCGTAGACACATCGTGGTCATCCTTGGTTAGGGTATTGCGGATGCCATCTACGTCGCTCTCGCCGGCGCCGTGCAGGGTGCGTTGGGCCTTAGTAGCGTTGTTTTCCGACGGGGAAGGTGGCCGCCGAACCGTGTCAGCACTGGGCAGGTCCTGGTCGGGCATATCCTGGTCGGCGCGCTCGTCGCGGCCTTCTTCCGTGGTCAGCATATTATCGCCGGGGTGGCCTACTTTATCTGCATCTTCGTTCACCGAAATGGATGTATTGCCGCTGCCGCTATCTGTACCATAGCCCTCTTTGCCGTCGCGGTTGCCAAACCCGCCGCGGGCAGCTTCGTTTTTGGGTGGATCGGCATCGGGAATGATGTGTCCGGCAGCTAACTCCTGCTCAGTAGTGTCGTCATTGATGACGCGCACGGGACGATTATTAGGATCAATGGCCATAGAAAGCGTCGTTTAAAGTCGTGGGTGGATTACTTTAAAGTGTACTCTGGTTTGCGAATTTTGGTTTAAGTTGAACCGAAACAGCGTGACTTACAGCGAGTAAAAGGCGGTCGTGTCGAGCGTTTTATTTTTCGAATATCATCTCCTTAAAAAAGCCCCCCATGTGGACCGAACATGATAACGCCCTCACCCGCAGCTTCCATTTCCCCGACTTCAAGGCCGCCTTCGCCTTCATGACGGCCGTGGCCGCCGAAGCGGAGCGCCAGGATCATCATCCGTGGTGGTCTAATATGTACGACATTGTCGAGTTTCGCCTCTACACCCACGATGCGGGCAATACCGTCACCAAACGCGACCACCGCTTGGCGGAAGCCATCGACCGGATTTACGCTGCGCTCAATGAGCAATGAAGAATGTATTAGCGGACGACCTTCATTGCTCATTTTTCATTAAGCGAAGCGTCAACTTACCTTTGTGCAACTATGCCCGACGAAGCCTTTACGACCACTGTTCTATACCTCGTGCCCACCCCCATCGGCAACCTGGAGGATATCACCCTGCGGGCCATTCGCATCCTGGGCGAGGTAGATACGGTGCTGGCCGAAGACACCCGCAACAGCGGCCGCCTGATGCAGCATCTGGGTTTGAAAAAACCGCTGCTCAGCTACCACCTGCACAATGAGCACCAAACCGTGGCTCGTCTGATTGAGCGCCTGGAAAAAGGCGAACGCATGGCTTTGGTATCGGATGCGGGCACGCCGGGCATTTCTGATCCGGGCTTTCTGCTGGTGCGCGAGTGCCTGAATCGGGGCCTAAAAGTAGAGTGTCTGCCGGGCGCCACGGCGTTTGTGCCGGCCCTGCTCAAGTCAGGTTTCGGAGCCGAACGCTTTGTGTTTGAAGGGTTTCTGCCCGTTAAAAAAGGACGCCAAACCCGCCTGCGGGAACTGGCCACCGAAACCCGCACGTTGATATTCTACGAATCGCCGCACCGAATTGTGAAAACGCTGGAGCAGCTGGCTGAGGTATTTGGCCCTGAGCGGCAGGCGTCGGTGAGCCGGGAATTAACCAAGTTATTTGAGGAAACCGTAAATGGTACGCTGCCCGCGCTGGCAGCCAACTTTGCGGGTCGTTCATCCATTAAAGGAGAAATCGTTGTTGTCGTTCAAGGAAGTAAAGAATAGCCCGGCCGTTGCCGCGGCTCCGCGCCCCCTGGCGGGGTGGGCCTACTGGCAACCTTCGCTGCTGGCGCTGCTCAGCGCCGTGCTTTTGTGGGCCGGCTGGCCCGTACACCCCGCTGGCATGGCTCTGCTGCTGCTCGTGGGGTGGGTGCCGTATCTGCGGATGGAGCAGCTGCTTACGCGGCGCGGCGCGAGCGGCTGGAAGGTGTTTCGCTACACCTATCTGACGCTGGTGTTTTGGAATGCATTTACCACCTGGTGGGTGAGTTACAGCACCCTGGGCGGCGGCATTGCGGCCGTGGTGCTGAACGCGTTGCTGATGTGCCTGCCTACTATGGCGTTTTATCACACCAAAAAGCTGGCGGGTCCTACGCTGGGCTACCTGTCGCTGCCCGTTTACTGGATTGCCTTCGAGCAGCTGCACCTGCACTGGGACCTCACCTGGCCCTGGCTGACGCTCGGCAACGGCTTTGCCCAGGCCAATAGCTGGGTGCAGTGGTACGAATACACCGGCTTTCTAGGCGGCTCCGTCTGGATTTGGGTAGTGAATATTTTGGTGTTCAAGGCTTTGTTTAGCCTTAAAGCCAAAACGCCCCCCAAAGCTACTATCCTTGCCGGCGACGTTACTTTCCGCCCCGGTGAATCGTTGCCAGGTCGTCCTTTTGCCGCTCGCTGGCTGGCACCTGTGTTAGCCGCTTTGCTGCCGATTATGCTGTCTTACTTTATTAAGGCGGCTTATCAGGAAAAAGGCCCCCCAGCCGAGGTTCTGGTTATTCAGCCGAATATTGACCCCTATCAGGAGAAATTTCAGGGGGCGTCAAACTTCATTCCTGTTGAGGCGCAGGTTACCCGGCTCATTACGCTCACTACCGAAAACCTGACCTCCAAAACCCGCCTCGTGCTATGGCCCGAAACCTCGCTGGATCAGGCACAGTGGGAAAACCAGTTTGATGCCAACCCCAATACCCAGCGCGTACGGGCCATGCTGGCTCAGCACCCGAACCTGGAGCTGATAACGGGTATTACTACTCTAATAGCGTATCCGAGCAAGGAAAAGGCCACCATCACGGCCCGCTTCCGCGACGAGACGGGCTACTTCGATGTGTTTAATACGGCTGCCTTTCTGCCCAATGCCAGCACACCGGCTACTTTTTACCACAAATCCCGCCTCGTGCCGGGCGTGGAAAAAGTACCACCGCTCCTCACGCAGCTCATCGCCAACATTGATCTGGGTGGCACGGTGGGCAGCTACGGCAGCCAAACGAAGCGCACCGTATTTCGCTCTCCCACCGACTCCTCATTGCGGGTGGGTCCGCTCATCTGCTACGAATCGGTGTATGGCGACTTCGTGGCCGAATACGTGCAGAATGGGGCAACACTGCTGGGCATCATCACGAATGACGGCTGGTGGAGCGACTCGCCCGGCCACGAGCAGCACCTACAATACGCTACCCTGCGAGCCATCGAAACCCGTCGGGCCATTGCGCGTTCGGCCAACACGGGCATTTCGGCCTTCATTAATCAGAAAGGCGAAATCACGACTCAGACCGGTTGGTGGGTACCCGCCGCTAGCCGCGCTACCGTGCAACTTAACTCCGAGCTAACGTTTTACGTGCGTCACGGCGAGCTGATTGGCCCGACGATGCAAGTGCTGGCCGGATTGCTGCTGGGCTTCACGCTCGTGCGTCGGTTTTCGGGGCCGAAAAAATAGTTTAACCAATCATCCGTCATGCAGAGCGCAGCGAAGCATCTCGCGTGCTGACGCAGGATTAGTAATCAGACGACCGCGAGCGAGATGCTTCGCTGCGCTCTGCATGACATCTGTTCAACCTATGGATTTCAACTCACTAAGCCTGCAAGTAGCGGATATAGCGCGCCGCGCCGGGCAGTTTATTCGCCAGGAAGCGGCCAATTTCGACCTAGCCAGCGTGGAGCACAAAGGCTTGCACGATATGGTTTCGTACGTCGATCAGCGGAGTGAAAAGCAATTAGTCGACGAGCTGCACGCGCTCCTGCCTGAAGCGGGCTTTATCACGGAAGAAGGCACGGCGGCCAAGGAAAGGACCGAGGAGTATAACTGGATCATCGACCCGCTCGATGGCACGACTAACTTCATTCACGGCCAGCCCGCGTATTGCGTGAGCGTGGCGCTCATGCACCGCGACGAGCTAGTGGTGGGCGTGGTGTACGAAATAAACCAGGATGAGTGCTTCCGCGCGGCGCTAGGCGCGGGTGCTTTCTGCAACGAGAAGCCGATTCATGTATCGACCGCATCCGATTTACATGAGTCGCTTTTGGCCACGGGCTTTCCTTACTACAAGTTCGACAAGCTGGACGCCTACCTGAAAATCATGGGCGCATTTATGCAGTCTACGCACGGGATTCGCCGCGTCGGCTCGGCGGCGCTGGACCTGGCTTACGTAGCTGCGGGCCGCTTCGATGGCTATTTTGAGTTCAATATCAACTCCTACGACGTAGCGGCCGGCGTGCTGCTCGTGCGGGAGGCCGGCGGCCACGTCACGCAGTTTCTGACTGCTGGTGACCCCATATTTGGCCGGGAGGTGTTAGCCACCAACGGCCAGATACACCGCCAGATGCAGCAAACTATTGGCGATTACTGGAAGTAGTCAGCGCCAGCGCCAAACTTTTTTCGGATTGCGTAGTTTTGTGGGTGTTATGCTGTTCCAATATTTTCTCATCGGCGTTTTGTTTCTGGCGGCCACTTTTTATGTGGGCCGGATATTCTGGGGGCTTTTTTCTCCCCCGGCACGACGGGCTGCGCCAAGGGCTGCGGCGGCGCCTGCGGTACCATTGATGTAGATCGGCTGCAACGCACCATTGAAGCGGCGGCGCTGAAAGCTGAATCCCTTCCCAGTAAATAACTTTCTGTAGTGTCGATTCAGACAACCTCGCCCCGTGCCTACTGCGTATAGTCGGCACGGGGTTCTTTTTTGTTCCCTGCTCTGCCGCACCGTTCCACTCCCAAACGCCCCCTGATTATGCAAGATAAAGAAGAAGAACGCTCCCTGATTATGGTAGAACAGAAGCTGGCCAAAGACGGTTTTACCGAAGATTTTCGGGTCGCCGATGGCCGCCTGCGCCCTTTTAGCTCCGAGACTATCAGCTATGGCCCCGAAGACGTGACCATCGTGGATTTTTACCGCTTCGAAGGTGAAAGCGACCCTGATGATATGTCCATCCTCTACGCTATTGAGTGCACCGACGGTACTCGGGGCACGATTGCCTCGGCTTATGGCCCAGCGGGTGACTCCGATAACATGGAGTTTTTTAAGCAGGTAGAAGACTTAGGCAAAAATCTTCGGAAGGACCACAAGTAAGAAAACATTACAGTCAAAAAAGCCCCCCAGAATAGTTCTGGGGGCTTTTTTGACTGTAGACAGTACTCGCTGCTACTTATGCTTTCCTGTCCGTGTCGACTTCTTCATTTTGCAGCGCAATAGGCAAAGCGACTCCGCCCGGCACATGCAGCGTGCGAATAGGGAAGGGAATATTGATACCGGCCTCATCGAAGGCTTTCTTGATGCTCATAATGGCAGCGCTTTTGGCCCCCACGAAGTCGACTTGCCGCTTGTAAGGAATCCAGAAGCGGAGCTGAAATGTGATGGCGCTGTCGGCAAATTCGGTGAACATGACCTCCGGTGCCCGCTCGCGCACCAGGTGCGGCACTTGCTGCACGGCTTCTAATACTACCTCGCGCACCTGCTCCAGATCGGAATCGTAGCTCACGCCGCAGTCCAGATCGACGCGGCGCATGGTATTGACGGAGAAGTTGATGAGCGCATTTTCAAACACTTTGCGGTTCGGCACCAGCACCAGCTCGCCGGTGGGTTGGCGCAGGTCTACGGTGCGCAGCCGGATGCGCTCAATGACACCGAAGTAATCGTTGGTTTTAATCACGTCGCCTACGTTGAACGGGCGCTGAATAGCGATGATAATGCCGCTAATGAAGTTGGCCGCGATGTCTTGGAAAGCAAAACCCAAGGCCAAGCCAATGATACCAACGCCAGCCAGCAGCGAGGTCACGGTTTTGTCCAGGTTCAGAACCGACAGCACGAAAAACAGCCCAAATAGCAACACCACAAAATACACCAGCGTCGAAATCAGGCTATTAATTGTGACGCTGTGCGATACGCGCGGCAGAAAGCGGGTGGCGAAGCGGCTCAGCAGCCGGGCGGCAAAAATGGTTACTGTCAGCAGCAAGACGGCGACCACCAAGTTGGGTAGCATTATCACAAACTGCTCGGCCCAGGCAATGAGCTTATCAGTGACGAGGCTAAACGTATTTGAAAAATCAGAAGTCAGGGCAAATACTGCTTGTAATAGCATAGAATGAAATGCAGAAGCGTAACACACGGAAAGCCCACCAGAGCGGGCTGCTATGCTAGTAACAACGCGCTCAACTGAATAGAGGTTATTTTATTGACATCTAACGCGTTTCTATTCAAATCTGCTATGTTACCTCGCAGAATCGGGTGAGTACGAACCAGAAAAGCGGCTTCAGCCCCACACGCGGGTGCCCTCGGTGCAGTTGCGGCACATCTCAATCTGGTCGCGGCCTTTGAGCAGGGAAGCGCGAAACTGCCGGTATTTTGGCCCCTGCCATAATCCCCGAAAGGTTTGCTGGGATAAGTCGCCGAGGCGATACTCGGCGTCCTTATCGAAGCAGCAGGGCACCACCAACCCGTCCCAGGTGATGACGCAGGAGTGCCACATCTTCCAGCAATGGTTCAGCAGGCGGTTTTTGATGCTCCAGGTGCCGTTCTGGTTATTCTCGTAGCGCGAGTAGTAGTCGATGGTCGGGATGAGGGGCGAGCCGTGCTGGTAATCGTAGATCTGGGCGGTTTTGAACCACACATCGTCCACGCCCATTTGCTTCGCCAGCTGCCTGGCGTCCTCTATCTGATGCTCGTTGGGCTGCACTACCAGAAACTGAAACACCACGCGCGGCGTGCTCGATTTCAACTCTTTGCGCCAGCGCAGCACATTGCGCGTGCCCTCCAGTACTTTGTCAATTTTGCCCCCCACGCGATACTGCTGGTAGGTTTCCTGCGTGGTGCCATCCAGCGAGACAATCAGCCGATCCAGCCCCGACTCTACGGTGCGCCGGGCATTCTGGTCGTTGAGATAGTGGGCGTTGGTGCTGGTAGCGGTATAAATGCCCTTGTCAGCCGCGTATTTTACCAGCTCCAGAAAATGGGGATGCAAATAAGGCTCGCCCTGAAAGTAAAAAATCAGGTACCAGAGCCGCGCCGCTACTTCATCGATGGTGCGCTTAAACAGCTCGTCGGGCAGCATACCCGTAGGCCGGGTAAAGGAGCGCAGCCCGCTGGGGCACTCCGGGCAGCGCAGGTTGCAACTGGTAGTCGGCTCAAACGACAAAGCCATTGGCAGCCCCCAATGGTGCGCCCGGCCGGTTAGCTTGCTCAGGGCGTAGCTTCCTACCACCTGCGCAGTATTCAGCGCCCGCCGGGGCGTGGTTTTGGAAAGCAGGTTAAGCGCGTCGGTGAGCGTAGAGGCCATGGTGCGGGCAAAGGTCGGCAATGCCCAAGCAAAAACGCTCCCCAAAGTTTCGGCAGCGCTTCTGAAGCACAAAAAGCCCCCACGCTTGTCGTATGAGGGGCTTTCTAAGAAAAACAGAGCCTTACTTCACCTTAATATCACCCCGAATTTCGCCACCGGGGAATGCAGCACTATGCAGATTGGCATAAAAACCATTGTTCAGCAATAAAGCCTCATCGGCTTCGGTGAAATTAGCCGTTGCGGTGACGGGGGAGGTGAGCTGCGGAAATGGGAAAATTACGGGGCCGTTCATACCAGGCATACCACGGTGCAGGTGTCCAGCCACTGGTGTCAGTCCAGCATAGGTTACCGTGTAAGTTAATATGTTGGTGTTTTTGTCATAAACTCCTGTAAAAGTACCGGTGGCCGCAGAAGAGTTTGTGGGTACTTCCTGGCTGCTGTTCAGAACGGCCGTCAGGTTTACTTTAGTGCTAGGGGCCGGCTGCGCTATTTTGATGAACTCCTCTAAATCTGCTTGATCACAAGCGGAGAAAGAGACCAGGCCGGCGGTTAGGAGAAAGAGAGAAGTGAGTCTTTTTAGCATTGGTTAGGTAGTAAAGAGTGGATTAATAGGAAAGAAGAAAAGTGAACCCGCTGGCGCGGAAAGCTGAACCAGAAAATGTGCCGGTAGAACCTACGGCAAAACTGCGAAGTCGGTTCGTAACAATTTGGCTTTCTTGTATTTCCAGCAGACCAGAGGCTGCCTTCTTGCCTCGTCAGTCCTCCAGCCCCAACTGGTCGCAGGCCGAAAAGATCAGGAAGCGCAATGCCAAGAGGCAACAGCCGGTAAGCTTGTTTAGCATATATCGGGGAGTGAGGAGTGGAGATAAAACCGGTAGATAACTGCCCATCGAGGTGGAAATAGCTTGAGCCAAATCACTACTTTGAAGGCAAGGAAAGTGTTGTCATTCTTTTACAACACACTGAACATCTTATTGTTGAACAAATAAATAAGTATATCACAGCGGTTTTATACCATCTCTTAAAACCTCACCCCGACCCTGCCGTTAATCAATATCTAACCCTGATGCGCAAGCCATGAAAATTCCAGTTGAAAAAGGCCAGGAAAAAGGCTTTTTGCCCGATGGGCGCCACGTAGTAGAGATTACTGATATTCAAGAAGGCACCAGCGAGCACCAGCAAGTGCCATTTTTCGCGGCGCGCATGGAAAACGAAGACGGCTTCGTGACCCAGCGCTTCTACACTTCGGCGGCGGCCATGCCCATTTTACTCTCCCTTTACTCAGCCGTTGGCATTCATGCCGAAGGCGGCAAAGACCTCGACACCAAGCAGCTGCTGGGTAAGAGGCTTTCCATTGAAGTGAGCGACCATAGTTACGCCGAGCCAGCTTCCGGCGCCGAGCGCACTATCAAGCAAGCCACCGGCTTCCGGGCCGCTTAGCTGTTAACTAGATAGCAAAAAAGCCCCCCAGATCTAATCTGGGGGGCTTTTTTGTATTGGTTCAGCTTATTTATCGCCTATTACGGGCAGGGCACTGGTATACGTAGAAGCTTTCCCGAACGACTCTTTAATCTCATCGATGGCCGCGTGGCTGCTTAGGCGCTTGGGCTTGGTATTGAGGAAAGAGCCGTCTTCTGCCAGCAGAAAATACGAGGGCACTTCCTGCAAGGCGTAAGCCCGCGCCAGCGTCGAGCGCAAGCCGCCCGCCGCCCGTACATGGACGCCCGGTAGCTTCTTGCTTACTACCAGCTGCTTCCAGGCTGGGTCATTCTCGTCGAGGGCGATGTTAAGAAACACGATGTTCTTGCCTTCAAATTTCTTTGCTAAGTCTTGGGCATAAGGCAGGTCGCGCAGGCTCAGACCGCTGGTGGTGCGCCAGAAGTTCAGATACACCAGCTTGCCGGCAAAGTCGCGCAACGAAACCGTGTCGCCCTTCACCGTTAGGAGCTTGAAATCGGGGGCCGGGGCGCCAATAGCAAAGGCTTTGTGGCTTTCAAAATCGCGCTGCAACAGCGGATAAAACTCGTTTTTAGCATCTACGCTGCGAAAGTCGGTCAGCATAGCAGCCGACTGCTTCACATGGCCAAACCGAAATGACTCCTGCAGAATACGGCCCATCACTAGGGGTTTTGCCGGTCCCGTCAGCTGCTTCTTGGCCAGATCATAGCATACCCAGTAAAAATCGGGGTCGGTGCGCTGATGGTTGGCAGCCACCGCCGTGTGATGAATGTAGTTCAGCAAAAACTCCTGATGCTGCTCGCTCTGGGCGGCGCCGGGGTTGTTGATGAGCGTCGCGTCGTTGAGGAAACTGTAGTACTCTGGTGTCATTTTCAGGCGGCCTTCGGTGGCTACTACCTGCTCGCGCAGATCCTGAAAGGTGAGGCGGTCGTTGGCGTAGCTATAGTCAATCTCCGCTTGGGCGTAGGCCTTGAAAGCGGCCGACACCTGATTGTCCTCCGCGTAGCCATCCAGAAACTTCTGCTCCGCCTTGCGGCGATAATCCAGGAAAGACAGGAAGCCGGTCTCATACAGCATGATGTTATCGGGCAGCACCTGAAAACCGTCGTTTTCGATAAACTGCTCATCCAGCTCAACCAAATAGTTACTGGCCTCCGAACCAGGGCCTTTAAACTTAATACTGGACGCCAGATCGTTGCCTTTGAAACGCACTTCGATAGTATTGCCAGGCTCCAGAAAGAGGTCGGCTACGTCGTCGCCGTACACCAGGTCGGCGCGAGTCGGACCGGGCACGGCCACCGCCAGCCGAAACTCCCCTTTGCTATCGAGGCGCGCGTAGGTGATATGTTCCTTCGCGTCAAGTGGATGCTCGCGAAAGGAAACGGCGATAGTATCGGTCTTGTGGCTGCTTACTTTACCGGTAAGCACAACGGTGCCCTGAGCCCTACTTATAGCAGGCGCTAACAGCGCAACGGTCAGCAGACCAAGCAGAAAACGGAAAGGCGATTTGTTCGAAGCAGAATTCATGTAGTAGGCAATCGACAACACGGGGGATTCGTGGTGAATACTTAGCTAAATACTAATGACTGATTGAGTGAATCAATTCAGTATATTCTCGGTATAAGACAATTCTCAACCCAAAGATAAGGCATAAAAACCTATAAAATCCAATATCGCGGCTTACTTTTTCGTAACATCTTGTCAGGGTACGACTTTGAAATTATAAAGCTAAGCCGCCGAAAAGCTCTTTAGGCTGCCTTAGAAGAGGCAAAAAGGTATTTTACCGGAGTAGCAGCAGCGCCTAGCCATTTATTCCCAGCTATAAGCATGCCTAAATTTTTACCCAAACAGCCCTGTTAATACTTCATCTAGCCTCCCAACCGGGTGTACCCGAATGCCAAAGCGCCCTAAGTCTAATCCTCGGGCATTAAACTGCGAAATGTACATTTCCTGAAAACCAAGCTTTTCAGATTCTGACAAACGCTGATCAAGCCGACTTACGGCCCGTATTTCTCCGCTCAAACCTACCTCGGCAGCTAAACAGGTTTCGCCGCTGAGGGGAATGTCATTGAGCGAGGAAACCACAGCCGCGCATACAGCCAAGTCAAGAGCGGGATCTTCGAGGCGCAGACCGCCGGCAATGTTTAAAAACACGTCGTGCTGCCCCAGGCGCAGGCCGCTGCGCTTTTCGAGTACCGCCAGCAGCATTTGCAGGCGTTTGGAGTCGAAGCCGGTGCTGCTGCGTTGGGGCGTGCCATAAGTGGCAGGGCTCACCAAAGCCTGTACCTCTACCAGCAAAGGCCGATTGCCCTCCAAAGTAGCTCCGATGGCAATGCCGCTTAGGGTTTCGGTACGCTGACTGAGCAAAATTTCGGAAGGGTTGGACACCTGGCGCAGACCCGCACCCTGCATCTCGTAAATGCCCAACTCGGAAGTAGAGCCGAAGCGGTTTTTGATGGTGCGCAGAATACGGTAGCTTAGGTGCCGGTCGCCCTCGAACTGCAACACCGTGTCCACCATGTGCTCCAGAATTTTGGGGCCGGCAATGGAGCCGTCCTTGGTAATATGGCCGATGAGCAGTACGGGTACGCCGGTTTCCTTGGCGTACTTGAGCAGCTCAGCCGTGCACTCACGCACCTGCGACACTGACCCCGCTCCCGACTCCACGAGGCCCGATTGCAGGGTTTGGATAGAATCGACCACCACCACGTTGGGCTGGAGCTGGTCGATCTGGCGGAAGATGTTTTGGGTATTTGTTTCGGTGAGAATGTAACAGCCGGGGTGCTGGTCGCCGAGGCGCTCGGCGCGCATCTTGATTTGCTGCTCGCTTTCCTCGCCCGAGATGTAAAGCACTTTGAGCTGCCGTAAGCTCATGGCAATCTGGAGCATAAGGGTGCTTTTGCCAATGCCCGGCTCGCCACCGATGAGCACCAGAGAGCCCGGCACGAGGCCACCGCCCAGCACACGGTTTAGCTCGCCGTCGTGGGTGTCGATGCGGGCTTCTTCTTCGTAGTGAATCTCGCCGAGGGGGCGAGGCTTAGCGCTGGTTTTAGCGCCGGGCGAAGCCGTGGGCGGCTTCCAGGAGCCAGTAGACTGGTTGTTTTCTTTTTCGACTACTTCCTCCACGTAGGTGTTCCACTCCCCACAGGAAGGGCAGCGGCCAATCCACTTGGCGGATTGAGCACCGCATTTTTGACAGAAGTAGAGGGTTTTGATTTTGGCCATGAAGTCAGGTCAGATGAACCTATAGAATGCTCGGTGGGAAGGAAAAGTTTGGCAAGATCGGGATTTGCCGGGGCTCAGCGGGCAAGGTCGCGGCAACAGCGGAAGCAGAGGAAAGAGCAGCCGTGCTAACTTGCTTTCCTGGTATTGACTGAGCATCAGACCGTCAGGCTTTTACGTAGCTTAGCTAATTCAGAAAAGCCCCCCAGCAGGTTGCGGGCGGGCTTTGCAAACCCGGGCTCGGTTCTGCTTGTTACTGATCGATTTTTCTCTCCCTACCGTCTCTTTGCTATGGCTAGCCTTCCCCTTACTGATCTGGCCACCATTCCGGTGTTTGCCGATTTGCCCCCCGAGACGATTGACTGGCTACTAGACCATGGCGAGCGGCGGGAGTACGCGACTAACGACGTGATTTTTAAGCCCGGCGACCCGGCTGAATACATGGTAGCCCTGCAGGAGGGCGAAGTACAGTTTTTTGCCGTTCGCAACGGTAATCGTGAGCCGCTATTCCGGGTTGGAGCGGGGCAGGTGACGGGGGTACTGCCTTATTCCAGGCTGCGCGTGGTGGGTGGCTATGCCATAGCTACCGCGCCCATTGTCGCATTTGCGCTGCACCGCGACTTATTCCCCGAGTTGGAGCGCGTCAGTCCGGAGCTGATCCAGCGCCTGGTAGCCCTGATGAGCGACCGGGCCCGCGACGAAGCGCGCGCGCAGGAGCGCGACGACAAGCTACGGGCACTGGGCAAGCTCTCCGCCGGTTTGGCCCACGAGCTGAACAACCCCGCCGCCGCTATTGCCCGCGCCGCGCAGGCCCTCCACGACCTCGCGGCCGCCAAGCCTGGGCAGCTGCTCGACTTGCTCCGGCATTGTCCTACCCCCGAAGCGCTGTCGGCTTTGACCAGGTTAGCCACCGACCCAACCCAATTTGCCAAGCCAATGTCGGCGCTGGAGTGCGCTGACTATGAGGACGATCTGGCCGATTGGCTTGAGGAGCAAGGCGTAGCCGACGGGTATCGCCTCGCGGCCGGGCTGCTGGAAGCGGGTGTAACAAAGGATATATTGGCTCCGGTAGCCGCCAACTTACCCAAAGCGGCGCTACCGGCCGCGTTTGCCTGGCTGGAAGGTCAGCTCACCACGCAGCGCCTGATCCGGGATGTGCAGGAGGCGGGCGGCCGTATCAGCACCTTAGTGGCCAGCGTGAAAACCTATTCCCACATGGACCGCGCCACCGACCGTGCTCCGATGGATGTACAAAGCGGCCTGGAAAGTACACTCACGATGCTGGGCCACCAGCTGCGCGACAAAAAAATTCAGCTGATCCGCGATTTTGCCCCCCAGCTTCCGGTGGTGCGAGGTCAGGTCAGTAGCCTAAACCAGGTGTGGACGAACCTGCTCGATAACGCCATCGACGCCGTGGCCAGCGGGGGCGAGATTACCGTGCGTACCCACTTGCAAAGCGGCTTTGTGCGCGTGGCCATCATCGACAACGGCTCGGGCATCGCGCCCGAGGTGCTCAATCATATTTTTGAGCCCTTCTTCACCACCAAAGAAGCGGGCGCCGGTTCCGGCCTGGGCCTCGACATCGCCCAACGTATCGTACGCAGCCACGACGGACGTTTGGAGGTTAACTCAGTGCCTGGCCGCACCGAGTTTAGCGTGTGGCTCCCGGCGCTTACGTAAGTATTGGGGGGCTTTTTTTAGGAGCGTGGTACTACGACTCCAAAGTAGTAGTACCACTATCGTCGCTGATGTTGTTCGCTGTGTTAGGTTGTTCAACGATAGTGGTACCACGACAGGAAAAGTTGTAGTACCACAGCCACCAGAGCCGCGATTAAGCTATGTTTAAATGATTCGTTTTCAAGCAAATGAATCATTAGTTCGTCCACTATACTAGCACTCATCAGGCATCCACACTCTTCTCAGCCTATTCACCGCTATGAAAAAACCAGTTCTCCTTGTTGTGGATGATGATCCGCAGGTGCTCAGCGCCATCGACCGGGATTTGCGAAGCGAGTTTCGCCGCGACTACCGGGTACTGCGGGCCAGCTCGGGTCCGGAGGCATTGGAAATCTTGAATGAGTTGGCCACTCGCGCCGAGCCGCTGGCGTTACTTCTTGCCGATCAGCGCATGCCCGAAATGGAAGGCGTGGAGCTGCTGGAGAAAGCGCGCGGCATTTTTCCGGATGCCAAGCGGGTGCTGCTCACGGCCTACGCCGATACCGAGGCGGCCATTCGGGCCATCAACAATGCTCACCTCGACTATTACCTGCTGAAGCCCTGGGACCCACCTCAGGAGCTGCTTTATCCTACGCTGCGCGATTTGCTGGCCGCCTGGCAAGCCCACTACAAGCCCCGCTTTCAGGGACTTAGGCTGATCGGGTTTCAATGGTCGCCGGTTTCGCATGAGCTAAAGGACTTTCTGGCGGGCTACATGGTGGCCTACCAGTGGCTGGATTTTGAAACGAATCCCGAAGCAAACACGCTGTTGCAAAGTACTGGCCTCACCCCTGCCGATTTGCCGGTGGTCGTGTTTGAGGATGGCTCTGCGCTGGCCCGACCCGAGCGGGCGGCAGTGGCGCTCAAAATTGGCTTATCGCAGAAAGCTTCGGCCGAGCTTTATGACGTAGTCGTAATCGGGGCCGGACCGGCGGGTATGGCATCGGCGGTGTACGGCGCTTCGGAAGGGTTAAAAACGCTGGTTATTGAGCGCGGGTCGCCGGGCGGACAGGCTGGCAGCAGCTCGCGCATTGAAAATTACCTCGGCTTCCCCACGGGCCTGAGCGGAGCCGAGCTGGCGCACCGGGCGTGGGCTCAGGCTGTGCGCCTGGGGGCCGAAATAGTAGCCCCCCAGGAAGTCACCAGCCTCTGCCTGCAGGACGAGTACAAGGTATTGACCCTAGCCGATGGCAGCGAGGTACGCACCCGCGCCCTGGTGCTGGCCACCGGCGTAAGCTACCGCACCCTGAACGTGCCCGGCGAGCATCACCTCAGCGGAGCCGGCGTGTACTACGGCGCGGCCCGCACCGAGGCCCGTTCCTGCGACCAGCAGGATGTTTACATTGTGGGGGGCGGCAACTCGGCCGGCCAGGCGGCCATGTATCTGGCCACGTATGCGCGCCGTGTGTTTATTCTAATTCGGGGCGAAAGTTTGGCGGCTTCTATGTCGGCGTACCTGATTGACCAGATTGGGCAAACCGAAAATATTGAGATTCTGCCCTTTGCGGAGGTGAAGGAAGTATGCGGCCAGGATCATCTGGAGGAAGTAGTTATTATAAATAAGGGGCAGGAAGAAGTGCGGCCGGCGCGCGCCATGTTCGTCTTTATCGGGGCCAAACCCAGCACCGAGTGGGTCCAGGACATTATCCTCTGCGACAAGCGCGGCTTTATGCTCACTGGGCGCGACCTGGTTGGTGACCCACGCTTCGCGGCTGCCTGGAAGCGCAACCGCGAGCCGTATCTGCTCGAAACCTGCGTGCCCGGCATCTTCGCCGCCGGCGATAATCGGGTGGGCGCCATGGCACGGGTGGCATCGGCCGTGGGCGAAGGCTCGATGGCTATTAAGTTTGTGCACGAATACCTGGATGAATAAGCAGGCAACAAAGGGCAATCCGTTGATTTGATGATTTTTACTTTATTGATACGCAGTTGTCAGCTGATGCTTCTGACGGCGGCTACACTACTGCTCACCAGCTGCGAGCTGTTTGAATTCAGCCCCAATGACGTGCGCGCTCCCGCCGCCGACCGCGACCTGACGGCCAAAAATCTGGCGCGCCTGCAAGCCCAGCCGAAGCCGACTGGCGGCGACACGCTGCGCTTTGTGTTTACGGGCGACTCTCAACGGTTTTATGATGAAGCGGGGCCGCTGGTGGAAAGTGTGAACCGGCAGCGCGGTATTTCGGCCCTGCTGGTGGCCGGCGACATCGCCGATTTTGGCCTGCGCCGCGAGATGCAGTGGGTGAACGACCGTTTGCGCCATCTAACCGTACCTTATCTCACCGTAATTGGCAACCACGACCAAGTAGCCAATGGCCGGCAAGCGTATCAGGAAATATTTGGCCCCCTGAACTACACCTTCACTTACGACCGCACCCGCTTCATCCTCATTGACACCAACAGCCGCGAATATGGCTTCAATGGGCGCGTGCCCGACATTGGCTGGCTCCAGCAGCAGCTCGCTGATACCGTGGGCGTACGCCGCCAAATCGTGCTGTGCCACGTGCCGCCCACCAACGAGGACTTCGACCCCGCGCTGGTGAAACCCTACACCGAAGCGCTGGCAAAAGCCCCCCGCCTGCTCTTCCACCTCAACGGCCACGCCCACAGTTTCAGCACCGGCGAGCCGTACGCGGATGGCGTTACCTACATCAACTCCTTTGCTTTCGAGAAGCGCCAATACGTGATTCTGACCGTGTGGGGCGCCGATCAGTTTAAGCTCGAAAAAGTTGCCTTTTAGCTATGCGTATTCTTCTACTTCTGGGGGGCTTTTTTGGGCTGGTTCTATCTGCATTGCCTGCGGCGGCCCAAGTCCCGGCTGATTCGGCAGCCACGACACTTTTGGCGCGGCGGTGGTACGTGCCACAACATGCTGTACTGCAAACGGCCGGCGGCATCGGCATGATGAGTGGCGGCGTAGGCTACAGCCTGTTTCGGAAGCGCCTCGACGTAGATGTACTGGCTGGCTACGTGCCCCGGCGCTACGCGGGCCGCGAAGCCCTGGGCATTTTCACCCTCAAAACCACGTACACGCCCTACACGATTACGCTCCGCAATACGGCGTGGCGGCTGCATCCGCTGTCTTTTGGCGGCTTAGTAAACTACACGCCCTCACGCACGCTCAACCGCTCCCGCGACGAGAAATACTACGATGGCTACTATTGGTGGTCGTCCACGGTGCGCTTCGGGGCTTTTGTGGGCGGGCGGGTCACGCGCGGACTGAAGCCTACCGCAACAGGCCGGCCGCGGGCGGTGTCACTGTATTATGAGCTGGGCACCAATGACTTGTACGTAGTGAGCTTAGCAACCAACTTATCGGGGCTGAAAGTGACGGATGTGCTGACGCTGGGCGTGGGGGGCAAATTCACGTTTTGAGCGCGTGTAGCGCGAACTTTTAGTTCGCGTATCGTTACGGTCTTTGTTAGAAAGCGCTTCAACTATCCTCGTTCCACGACCCGCGAACTAAAAGTTTGCGCTACAGCTCCAGGCCCGCCAGGTACGCCGCCCGCGCCTCACCCAGCAGCCGCACAATAGTGGCCCGCTGACGCAACAGCTTCTCCACCGCCGGGCGCTGCTGCCGAAACAGGCGTAGCACGCGCAGGCGTTGGCGGCGGGCTTGCAGATTATTCCAGTAATAAAGGGCATAAAACCCGGTAATCGGTAAGCTCAGGGCGTAGAGCGTAGTCAGGCGCCAGTCTTGCACAAAGTGCTGCACGAGAGCAATCTGGGCGACGTAGGCAAGGCTGAAGGTAACCATGCCCGTTACCATCAGAATAGGGGCCACAAACTCTACTTCCTTCGTCGCGCGGCGGGCTACCACCGACGGAATCCGGTAGGGCAGGTAGTTGTTCACTACGCCGTACACATACACGGGGAAGCCCAGCGCCAGCCGCAGCGCCGTTTTTGCCCCCCGGAGCCACCGCTCGCCTTTATGGCCCGACTCTAACGACTCGTCGGTCAGGCGCAGAGCTTGCAGCTCGCGCAGGTACTCATTCAGCTTTTCCCGCACTTCCTGTAGGCGGGCGGGGTCGTGTTTTTCGAAGTAGCTAATAGCCTCCGACAAGTTGCGGCTAAGCTCGAAGTTGTCATACAGCGTTTCTTCATCGTCGGGGGCGAGGTGTTCGCCAAAGGTGCGCTCCACTTGCTGCACCAGCTCGTCCTCGGCCGCGTCGCGGGTAATGACCAGGTTTTCTTCCAGCCGCCGCCGGATTTCCTCGGTCAGCTCATCGGCGGCCGCGATGGGGTCCTGGGCGTACAGGGCCGCATAGTCGGTTACCTGAATGGGCAGGGCCACGTTGAGCAGCACATCGGAGCGAAACCGGCTGGGGTCGAAATAATTAATGCCCACCGGCAAAATCTGCACCTCCCGCTTAAAGTCATGGCGCGCCGCCGCGCCTAGCGCTATGCGGGCGGCCCCGGTTTTGAGGGGGCGCAGGCGCCGCTCGGTTACGCTGGTGCCCTCGGGGAAAATCATGATGGTGCCACCCTGATCGAGGTAGTCGTAGCTGCGGCCGAACGTGGCTTCGTTGCGGCGGGCCAGCTCGGCGGGACTTACCGGGGCGGCAGTGTCGGTGCCCTCCGTATCCTGGCGGCGGTAGATAGGAATGGAGTTGGTTTGGGCCATCAGCCACTTCATAAATGGCCCCTTAAAAAAGGTGCTCTTCGCCAAAAAAGCCACTGAGTCGCGCCGATTGGCCGCTACTACCAGCGGGTCCATGAGCGTATTCGGGTGATTGGCGGCGATAAGTAGTGGCCCCGGAGTTTGTAGCCGTTTGCGGTGGCGCACTTCAATGCGGCGGAAGAAAACGCGCAGCCCCAGTTGAATCAGGGGCTTGAGTAAAGCGTACGATAGCATAAACGGGAACAGTAAAACGTTAGCGAAAGTCAGGATTATTTCTCAACCCGGTATCTTCGGCGGGGCTTCGCTGCCACATTCATTTTTCCCGCTCTATTCATGCGTTCCGTCTTCTCGTTTTTTCTCGCTTTCCTGCTGACTCTCACGGCCGCTTCGGCCCAGACCGACAAAGCTGAATCAGCTGCCTTAAAACAGGCCAATGACCTGGTAGCTCAGCGCAAATACAACTCAGCCTTTGCCCTGCTCCAGCAGTTTGACCGCCAAAATACCCGGCCGGCCGTGGTCCTGCGCAAACAGGAAATTGCTCTGTCGTATTATATTACTACCCGCGAGTATGAAACGTTTTCGATGAAGGATCTGGCCTTGGTTGAAACGCTGGAGCAAATGCGCGCCCAGCGCTCCTACGACTCGGCGTATCGCTTTCCCATCGAGACGGCCCTGCTCAACCTCAAGCGGCGCAACCCTACCAACTATAAGCTGGATAAGGCTCTGGGCGACTACTACTTCAGTGCCCAGCAGTGCGACTGCGCCGAGAAAGCCAAGGGTGAGGATAAGCTTTTTGCTCTGATGGTCCGGCATTATGAAGTGGCTCACCTGCGCGGCTACGGCGACTACCTCTCTTACTACGCCCTGGGCTATGCCCACGAGCGCCTCGGCAACTTTGCTCAGTCGGTAGCGCCTTTCCGGCGCTCTATCCAGCTAAAGAAGGATTTTCCCGACGCTCATTACCACTTTGCTTACTCCCTGCTCGAGCTTAAGCAGCTGGAAAAATCGCGGGACGAGGTGCGCATAGCTATGAATCTGTACCAGGATGAGCAGTTCAAATCCGATGCCGCCTACATGCTGGCCGATATTGAGGAGCAGATAAAGCGCAAGGCGGAAGGTAAACCGCTCAAGACTTCGGCCCGCTCGAAGCCCCTTATTGCTTCCGCTTCCGCCGACCCTGAGCCCATCGACCCAACGGAGCTGGCGACGGTAAAGCCTAAGCTGCTGGCCGCTCTCAAAGGCAACAACAAGCCTGAAATCGCGCGGCTCACCAATCAGCTTTACCAGCTGGCGCCCAAGGATGAAAACACCTACCGCGAACTGCTCGAGTTGTATGTAGCTAATAATCAGGCATCCGACCTGATTACCTTTCTCACGGAGCAAGCCGCGGTGCCCAATCAGGAGCCGCTGGCTCAGGGCTATCAGCGCTTATACCTGGGCCACTTGTACCTCGACCAGAAAAATGCCCTCCAGGCGCATAATCAGCTTGTGCTGGCGCGCCAGTTTTTGGTGCAGGCCCTCCCCGCCAACAATCCGGCTTTCGCCGTGATTGATCAATTGCTCGCATCAACTCCGCAGCAGTAGGCGGGGGGCAGATTGCCAGCATTGCCAGAGCGGTCCAGGAAATTAAAATCTATGGACTTCAAATCACTTTACAGATAATTTTTGGGACCAGGCCAAGAAGTATAGCCGAGATTGCATGTTCATATTCTGATTTTTAATTGGCTATAAATCAGAATACTACAGCCATAAAGACTGCGTAACGCAGTGATTGGCACGGTTTTGCAACACTACCTTGCAACGCTCAGCTATTCCGAAGTGCACGTAGCGAATAGCAGCGTTTCGTTTCTTCTTCTCTACTACTTCCTGGATATGAAAAATCTGCGTCTTTGCGGTCGCCTGGCCGCGCTTGCTCTTCTCCTTTCTACTGGCTTCGGGGCCCAAGCTCAGGTTCGGCAGCCTTACAATGCGCCGTTGGCGCCCCGTCCGAAGCAATATTCTACGACTACTACTCTTGCTTCTCCTAGCCAGGGAGTGCGCTTTGGCCTGAGGGCCGGCGTCAACGTCGCTGACTGGTCGGGTGATGCCGTGCAAAGCGTGCTGGACGTAGCTGAGCTAACCAACGGCGCCGTGACGCAAGAAATGCGGCCTGGCTTCCACGCTGGCTTATACGCCACCTTACCCCTGGGTACTCACTTCGCTATTGAGCCCGGCCTGATTTACTCCGAAAAAGGCACCCAACTCTCAGGGCGCGTTCCTTTTGAGCAGTTCGACTTTCTAAACACCCGCGTAACCGCCACCGCCCGTATGGCTTATATCGACGTGCCGGTATTGGCCAAGGCGTACCTGACTCGCGGCTTATACATCTACGCCGGTCCTCAAGCTTCTTATTTAGTCAGCAATAAAGTGCGGGTGGAAGCGGGCGCGTTAGGCTTCTCTGCCTTCAAACAGGACTTCGACGTGCGCAATCAATTCCGGGAGCTGGACTTCGGGGTGGTTGGCGGTTTAGGCTATCAGTTCGACAGCGGCCTGGGTTTGAGTGCCGGCTACGACTACGGCCTCTCGTCCTTGGACAAGAGCAACCGCTTCGACGCGCAGAACCGCGTGATTAAAGCGTCAGTAAACTTTTCTTTCTGACCTTTCTACCTGTTCTTTCAACAACCACAAAAAAGCCCCCCAAGCATCTTGGGGGGCTTTTTTGTGGTTAACGGAATTCGTCACCGCTAGGGTTTTAACTGTCGAGTTGGGTGAAGCTTCCTTAAACTTTACGAGGCCACTAACGGCGCTGGCTGGCGCTTAAACACATCCTGCAAGGCCTGTAGGGCGGCGTGATGCCCACACATACCATGCACGCCGCCACCGGGAGGCGTGGAGGACGAGCAGATATAAATGCCGTTTGTGGAAGTACGGTAGGGTGAAGCTCGCAGGGCTGGGCGGGTGAAGAGCTGGGTCACGTTCAGCAGGCCCCCGTTGATGTCGCCGCCTACCAAGTTACTGTTAAACGCCTCCAGCTCATTCGTATTAAACGTGTGCCGGGCCAGTATTCGGTCACGGAAGCCGGGGGCAAAGCGCTCTACCTGGTTTTCAATGGCCGTGGTCATGTCAACGCGGGAGCCGTTGGGCACGTGGCAATAGGCCCACGCGGTGTGCTTGCCGGCGGGCGCCCTGGTCGGGTCGAAAAGGCTTTGCTGGGCCAGGAGCACAAAGGGCCGCTCGGGGTGCTTACCTTCGCTGGTTTGCTGCTCGGAAGCCGTAATTTCCTCCAATGAGTTGCCCAGATGGACGGTACCGGCCTCGCGGCACTCCGGCGCGGTGAATGGTATTGACCCATCCAGGGCCCAATCGACTTTGAAAACGCCCATGCCGTAGCGGTAGCGCTCGAGCTGCCAGCGGTAGAGCGGCGAAAAAGTGTGTCCCGCGATTTGGAGTAGCTGCCGCGGCGTTACGTCGAAAAGTACGGCGTGGGTGGAGGGCAGTTGATTTAGGGAGCTAACAGGAGCATTTGTTTCAATTTTGCCCCCCAGCGACACGAAATAGAAAGCCAGCGCCCGCGCTATTGTCTGCGCCCCGCCCTGCGGGAGCGGCCACCCGCGCACGTGCCCCATGGCCATCAATACCAGCCCGATGGCCGAGGTAGTGACATTGGTAAGGGGCTGAATGGCATGCGCGGCCATGCCGGCCCACAAGCCTCGCGCTTCCAGCGTCTGAAACCGCTTGGCCAGCAGTGTGGCCGAGGTAACCGCGTCAATGCCGAAGCGAGCCATAGCCAGCGGGTGCTTGGGAATACGCAACGGGCCCAGAATAGCGGGTGCCAGCACCGGCCAGTCGCGCACAATGGGCTGTATTAGCTGACGGTACGCTTTTTCGTCGGGACCCAGTCGCCGCGCCGTATCGGCCAAAGAGTTGTCCAGGGTGGCCGCCCGCCCGGTATCAAAGGGGTGCGCGGCGGCTACCGGCGGGGTGAGGAACTGTAGGCCGTGCTCGGCGAGGGGCAAGGTTTTGAAAAACGGCGACTCCGCCGCCAGCGGGTGAATGGCCGAGCCGATGTCGTGCACGAAGCCGGGCAATGTCAGCTCCGCCGAGCGCAGCCCGCCGCCAATAGCTTCTTTAGCTTCCAGAATGAGCACCGACAGGCCGGCTTGTTGCAGCGTAATGGCCGCGGCCAACCCATTCGGCCCGGCGCCAACCACGACGGCATCGAAATCTCGCTTATCCACTAGAAATGGCGTTTATAAAGTAAGTATCGCTTAAACAAGGCCTCACCTGAAAGGTAACTAACCATTAACAATCCATTAGACGGTCATGCAGAACGCAGTGCAGCATCTCGCGTGCTGATGTGAGAGTAGTAATCCCAACGACTGCACGCGAGATGCTGCACTGCGTTCTGCATGACCGTCTTCTAGGAGATGGTCTTACGGTAAACTCCGTGATTTGCTAGTCTACTTCCAAGCGCTGTTGGTACATTGCTAACCATACTCCTTTCAAGCAAAAAGCCCCCCAGGCCTTACTTGACGTCGTCGTGGGGGTTCATCACGCGGTTTTGACGGTTGATTGATTCCAAGTGAATGGCGTCGAAGTACTTGAGGATGAAATCTTTGGTGAGGCCCAGTTTGGCGCCCTTCTTTACGCCACGATCTAGGATTTCATTCCAGCGGTTGGGTTGAAGGATGGTGATGTCGTTCTCCTTTTTGTAGGTACCGATTTTCTCGGCTACGGCCATGCGACTGCTAATGAGCTGCATAATCTCGTCGTCGATGTGGTTGATCTGGTCGCGCAGCGTGGCCAGCACCGTGAGAAATTCCTGCTTGTCGGTGGTTTCGTGGCGCCAGATGAGGCTATCGAGCAGGACCACCAAGTTGGTGGGCGTTACCTGCTGGGCGGCGTCGCTCCAGGCCTGGTCGGGGTCGCGATGCGACTCCAGCATCAGGCCATCGAAGTCGAGGTCGATGGCTTTCTGAGCCACGTCGGCGAGCAGGTCGCGGCGGCCGCAGATGTGGCTGGGGTCGCAGATGAGGGGTAGCTCGGGCATGCGGCGCTTCATTTCAATAGGAAGCTGCCAGAGCGGCGCATTGCGGTATTCCGTGTTGCCGTAGCTGGAAAAGCCGCGGTGAATCAGGCCAATTTGCTTCACGCCCGCTTTGGCCAGCCGCTCCACTGCCCCGGCCCACAGCTCCACATCGGGGTTGATCGGATTTTTGATGAACACCGGCACGTCAATACCGCGCAGCGCATCGGCCACGGCCTGCACCGAAAATGGGTTCACGGTCGTGCGGGCACCAATCCAGAGCACGTCCATTTCGAAGGCCAGGCTGTCTTCTACGTGTTTGGGCGTAGCCACTTCCACCATCACGGGCAAGCCGGTTTGCTCGCGGGCCTTTTGCAGCCAAGGCAAGCCTTTGGTACCGATGCCCTCGAAGCCGCCGGGCTTGGTGCGCGGCTTCCAGATGCCGGCGCGCAGCATATCTACGCGGCCGGTTTGGGCTAGTTGGTTGCAGGTGTCGAGGAGCTGTTCCTCGGTTTCGGCGCTGCACGGGCCGGAGATGAGCAGGGGCTTCTTGCGGGTAAGCTCGGCGGCCGACGTGGTGTTTGTTTGGGTATTTTCCATTATTTCAAGATTTTACGAATGAGATTGGCTTGCTCGATGAGCTGATGAAAAGCGGGGTAATCCTCCTGTTCCAGCACGTCTTTCATGTGCTGGAGCTGGCGCAAATGCTCACTGAGTACATCGAGCACGTTGAGGCGGTTTTGACGAAAAATAGGCACCCACATATCCGGCGAGCTTTTGGCCAGCCGCACCGTCGACTCGAAGCCGCCGCTGGCGAGGTCGAATATTTGCTGCTCCTCTTTTTCCTTATTTAAAACGGTGAGTGCCAGCGCAAAAGAGGTTATATGCGAAATGTGAGAGATGTAAGCCGTGTGCAAATCGTGGGCAGCGCCGCCCATATATACCAGCCGCATCCCGATTTGCTCAAAAATGCCCCCCACGCGACTTACGGCAGCCGGGTCGCTGTGCTCGGCGTCGCAGATGACCAGCGTTTTGCCCTCAAATAAGCCCGACACCGCCGCTTCCGGTCCCGAATACTCGGTACCGGCCATCGGGTGCACGGCCACAAAACGGGCGCGGCGCGGGTGCTGCTCGACGCAGCCTAGCAGCTTTTGCTTGGTTGAGCCGACGTCGATAACTATTTGATTTTCAGTTACTGAGTCCAGCACCTGGGGCAACAGCGTGAGCATGGCATCCATGGGCACGGCCAGCACAATCAGGTCGGCGCGGCTGATGCCCGATGCGAGGTCAGCTACCTCATCGACAAGGCTCAGAGCCAGGGCTTTCGTTTGGTTTTCGAAGCTTTGGTCTACGCCAATGATGTGGGTAGCCAGGCCAGCTTCCCTGAGGCTCAGGGCTAAGGAGCCGCCAATCAAACCAATACCTATAACGGTGACTATCATTTCTTTAGTTGAAAATGTAGAGACGCGACACTTCGCGTCTTTTCGTTGCTGATGTTGTTATCACTGCGCGGCTCGTGTTGTTTAACGTGTAGACGCGAAGTGTCGCGTCTCTACATCGTGCGAGAAATAGCTGCGGAGGCTCGCGCTGTGATAATCCGCTCCAGCGCCGCCGCCAGCACGCTTTCAGGCTGGCACAGGCTCACGCGAATAAAGTCGTTGCCGTTGCTGCCAAAAATGCCCCCCGGCGTGATAAATACCTTGGCTTGGTGCAGCAGCTCGTCGCTGAGGGCGTACCCATCGGCGTAGCCCGCCGGAATTGCCCCCCAGACAAACAAGCCCGTTTGCTGCCGATCAAACTGGCAGCCGATGGTGGTGAGCAGGTTGAAAACCTGTTCCCGGCGGGCTCGGTAGGTAGCATTCAGCTGCTCAAACCACTCAGCCCCCAGCCCCAGCGCGACAATAGCGCCGCGCTGCACCGGCAGAAACATGCCCGAATCAAGGTTGCTCTTGAAGCGCAGTACCTGTTGCAGCCACTCAGCCCGGCCCACCAGCATGCCCACGCGCCACCCGGCCATGTTGTGCGATTTGCTCAGCGAATTCAGTTCCAGGGCCACTTCTCTGGCGCCCGGCACGGCCAGCAAACTCTGCGGGTTGTCGTTGAGAATGAAGCTGTACGGGTTGTCATGGACCAGCAGAATGTGGTGCTGCTGCGCGAAAGTTACCAAGCGCGCCAGAAACGCCATATCGGCGGGGGCACCGGTGGGCATGTGCGGATAGTTGACCCACATGAGCTTTACCCGGCTCAGATCGCGCTGGGCCAAGGCGTCGAGGTCGGGCTGCCAGTTGGTAGCGGCGGCCAGGTCATAGTCGACGGGCGTGGCACCGCTGAGCTGGGCGGCAGCGCGGTAAGCGGGGTAGCCCGGATTGGGAATCAGCACCTCGTCGCTGGCTTGCAGAAACGTCATGCTAATATGCATGATGCCCTCTTTAGAGCCTAACAAAGGCAGAATTTCATTGGCTGGATTCAGCTCTACCTGGTAAGCACGCTGGTACCACTCGGCCATGGCCTGGCGCAGGGCCGGGCTGCCCTGGTAGCCCTGGTAGGCGTGGGTGTTCGGCTGCTCAGCCGCCGTGCTCAGGGCCGCGATTACGCTGGGATGCGGCGGCAAATCGGGACTGCCGATGCCCAGGTTGATAACGGCGGCGCCCGCCTGGTTCATGGCCTCAATTTCGCGCAGCTTTTGGGAGAAATAATATTCTCCTGTGTGCTGGAGGCGGTCGGCGGTGGAGATATTCATGGGAGTAGCGCGTTTGTAGCGCGAAGCTTCCGCTTCGCGTATCGTTGCTGATGTTGTTCTGGTGGCGCGGCAGTGGGACCTCACCCCCCGGCCCCGCATCTGCTTTAAGCGCAGAGTCCCAAAGAGAGGAGGAGCCGAACGATGATTACTGGCAGGAAATCATTTAAATGGCTTAATCATCATTATTTACAGAAGTATATCTCTTATTTCTAGTTTCTCACTTCTCCTCTCTGATAAAGCCCCAGCACTCGTAGGTCTTCCGTTAACGGCTTCAAGTCACGGAGTACTTCGTGGAACTGATCGGCGTGATCGAACTCCAGGTCGGCGTGGAAGAAATATTGCCAGGCGCGGCCGGGCTGGGGAAATGACTGGAGCTTGGAGAGGTTCAGGTCGTGGTCGGCGATTTTGTTGAGCACCCGCGCCAGCGCGCCCTTCATGTGGGAAGTGTGGAAATACACCGACGCTTTGTTGGCCGTAGTCGGCTGGGGGGCTTTTTTGGGGGTGTTAATAATGAGAAAGCGCGTGTAGTTTTCCGGCACCGACTGGATATCAGCCGCTCCTATCTCTAAGTCAAAAAGCTCGGCGGCAGCCTGGCCGGCTACGGCGGCTATGCCGGTCAGGTGGCCTTCGCGGATGCGCTGAGCGCTTAGCGCTGTATCCTCGGTTTCAACCAGCTTCCAATCAGGGTGTTGGTTGAGAAAATCGGCGCACTGGAGCAAGGCCATCGGGTGAGAATGCACTTCGCGTAAGTCAGCCAGGGTTTGGCCGGGCAGCAGCAGTAGGTGCTGCCGAATGGGCAGGTACACCTCGCCCGTCACCCGCAGCTCCGACTGTTGGAGCAAATTGTAATTAGGCAAAATACTTCCGGCAATGGAGTTCTCAATCGCCATCACGCCCGCCGCCGCCGTACCACGCGCCACCTGCCGCACCACCTCAGCAAAGGTAGCGCAGGGCGTAACCGCGGTTTCGGGGCCGAAGTACTGGTGGGCAGCTAGCTGATGAAAGCTGCCAGCGAAACCCTGAATGGCGATGGTTGGCCTCATGAGGTGAGAAGTAAACTACGTAATATAAAAAAAGGCCCCCTGGGGTGCAGGGGGCCTTTTTTGTTGCTTCTTTCACTTAAGCATTATAAAAGACTCCCTGTTTCTCCCGGTAGAAGAAATAATAGAAGCCGTAAGTGAAAGAAGCGGAGAACTGCATGATCGGAGAATACTTAGGAGATAAAAAAAGCGCCTCTCGGGGGTCCGAAGGCGCTTGGTTGGTCAGGGTTGGTGTGGGGCAAGCGGCCTCGGTTCTACGCGGTGGCGTAGAAATAATAGCAGGTAAAATAATACCGAGTGGAGACCGTGCGCATGAAGAAAGTAGCCGTTTAGCTGCCCAAATCTGAAGAAAGCCAGGCAGGAAAACAAGTTTTAGCTGAATTTTTCTGATTTTATTGATCGGCCACAAGGCATTTACAACCTGGCTATTCGGCGGCCTAACGCTTATACTGACTGCTTCGTGCACCCTTGAGACAAGCCGCCACGCGCACCAAACCACGGGCTTTATTCCGTCGCTTGTGGATACTTCTTCCTCAGCTTTTTGCTTTGACGCTGCACTTGTTTTTCGCGGCGGACAGCTTGGGCAGGTGCCTCCTTAGCTTCCAGCGCCCGAATTTCAGCGCACTGCGCGGCCGTGGGTAACCACCAGGGCAATGGTACCGCTGTGGTATGTTGGGACGGCTCGGCAGCAGCAGCCAGCGTATCGGTGGGCGGCGCTGACGTTGGGGTAGTCTGGGCCGCGGCTGATACAGAGCCTAGCAACCCGGCGGCTAGCAAGAGGTATCGATAGTTCATTGCACAAATGAGTTGGTATAACTATTACCCTGATGCTGACTTTGGCTGGATTCCATACGGGTTGGTCGAATTAAATAGCGTTGCGGCGCGTCCGAAGCTTAAAAGCGAAACTTTGCCCCCCAACCCGTAGCTTCCCAATTCATTCGCTGGTCGTTCCGCCTTGTATGTTTTTTAAACGCCGTCGTCCTGAGTTGCCCGCTGCGCTATCCGATGCGGAGCTGTTGGTGCGCTACCGGCAGCACGGCGACGTAGTCGACTTAGGCACTTTGTATGAGCGACATATGGTAGTGGTGCTGGCTATTTGTCGGCGCTACCTGCGCGACGAGGACGACGCCAAAGACGCGGTGATGCAGCTATTTGAAAAGCTGGTCGAAAGTCTGCGGCGGCATGAGGTCGATAATTTTCCGGCCTGGCTGCATACTACGGCGCGCAATCACTGCCTGATGATTTTGCGCGCCCGACAGAGCGCTGGCCCGGATGGCGGCGCGCTCGTGCTGCACTTTCCCGACGCAGCGGGTATGGAATCGGCGGTGGCCGCGCATCTACCTCTTGATGACCCCGACGAAGCCGCTTTGACCGAAGAACGCCTGCAAGCGCTGGAACTCGCCCTAGCCGAGCTGCCGCCCGGTCAGCGACGATGTTTGGAACTGTTTTACCTCGAAAAGCAGTGTTATCGTACTATCGCCACTATCACCGGCTTCGAGCTGGGCTTGGTGAAAAGTCATCTGCAAAACGGCAAGCGCAACCTCAAACGTTACTTAGAATCTTCTGCTCCCGATGCGGCCCACTGACCAGCTACCTATTCCACTCTCGTCTGCCGAACCCGGCGGGCACCTGCCCGTGGCCTTGCTGCGACAGTACGTGGCTGGTACGCTCGCGCCGGCCGCCCAGCATCGCGTGGAGGCCCATACGCTTGACTGTCAGCGCTGCGCGGAGGTTCTTGAAGGTCTGGAAATGACCGACGCCGCGACTACTGACCACAGCCTGACGGACCTGCAAAGCCGCCTGCGCACCCGCGTAGCGCAGGACGCCGGCCGCAAGTCCGCGGCAGATTGGCCCTGGCTGCAAATGGCCGGCGCATTCTTGTTGCTCATAGCCAGCATTGTCGGCTGGCGCCTGAATCAAGCGAAAACCGAAGCGCAGTCGGAGCCGGTGGCGGCTGTGATGAGCAAGGAAGTCGGCGCATCGGCGCAACGCGAGGCAATAACGCCAGCGGAGCCCAAACCGGAATTGGAGGCGATGGAATCGAAGCCGGCACCCGCGGAGATAGCAGCGGCTAATGCGGCAGAATCCGAAGTAACCCGGCCCGCGCCGTCGCTGGCGGCGGCTTCCGTCCGCCAAAAAGCACCTAGTCGTACTCGCCCTGCGCGAGCTGCTGCACCGGCCGGCATTGATATAGCAGCAATAAGGACAGAAACCTTTAGCAATAAAGATAAAGTAGCAGCCGACACCGTTTCCCAACCAGATGTGGCCACCACTTCCGAAGCTCCGGCAGCGGCTACAGCTTCAGCCCCTCTCCCACCCGACCGGGCGCGCACTTCCCTTGCCCGTGTTGCTGCCCCAGCCGCTGGCGCTACTTCCGAGGCCAGTAAGCAAGCAGCAAAAATGCCCCCCAGTAGCAATACACGGTCTTTGGCTAGCAACAGTGCTCCGGCTTCAAGCATGAGCATGGTTCGAGGACGCATCACCGACCAAGCATCTGGCCAAGGACTGCCCGGCGTGACAGTAGTAGTGAAGGGTACCAAACAAGGCGTAAGTACGCAGGCTGATGGCTCGTTCGCGCTGCCCGTAACCGATAGCCAATCGATCCTGACCATCGCCTCCATTGGCTACCAAACCCGTGAGTATAAACTAACTAACCCAAGTGCTCCGCTCACGCTGGCGCTGGCCACCGATGCCAAGAGTCTCAGCGAAGTAGTGGTGACGCGGAAAGGCAAAATGCCTGCGCCTCCAGCCGTTGCGCCCACGCCTACTGGAGGCTTACTGGCTTTCCACGAGTATCTAAAAAAGGAGCTGGAATACCCCGAAAAAGCCCTTCAGGATCGAATCGAAGGAACTGTAAAACTGAAATTTACCGTGACACCCAGCGGAGCCATTGAGAATCTGGCGGTGGTGCGCAGCCTTAGCAAGGAGTGCGACGCGGAAGCCATGCGCCTGGTGCGCGAAGGTCCGGCTTGGTTTCCGGGTATTACAGGTGGTCGCCGCACCGCCCAGCAAGTGCGCATATCAGTACCATTTCGACTTCCGTAATTTTTTATCTAGTGCTTCGATAAGTTTGGGTAAATGGTAATGCGACGCATAACTGCTACTGGCCAATGTTGATATGCGTCGCTGCGTCGCACAGAAAAGCCCCCCAGAGCAGCTCTGGGGGGCTTTTTTATTCTTTCAAAGAATTCCTAGCCGCTGTAGCCGCCGCCGCTTTCTGGGGTGGTGGCGCTGCCACCGGGCTCTACTTCGCGGGGCAGATCGGGCTGAGTTCTTATTTCTACCTGGCTGTAGTCGGGAGTGCCGCCGCCGGTTCCGGGAGTTTCGGCTTGCACGGTTTCGGCGTTGCCTACGGCACCGGCGTTCCACTTGTGCAGTACTTCAAAGGTGATTTTGGCCGTGATGCGGTACTCCACAATCTTGTTGTCCTGCACCTTGCAGCTCTGATCTTTGATGTAGATAGAGCGAATGCCCTTGAGCGTGGTGCTGGCTTCGGTGAGGGCGCGCTGGAGGGCGTCTTCAAAGCTTTTGTCGGAGCTGGCCAGTACTTCAATTACTTTTTTGATGCTACTCATAGCTGGGGCGTTTGGAGGTGGAAAAGAGCGTAGGCGGTTGTCGGGCAACCGGGTAGCGTTATACGCGGCGGCTAACGAAAAGGGTGGCATTGGCAAAGTTTGTGACTTAATGTTTCTTTGCTAATTCATATATAGTACTCCTCCCTCATCTGCGTGCGAATGTCCCTTTTTACTCCTGGTTGGCGACTACTGGTAGTTGCCCTCCTATGCCTGTTATCAAACAAGTTAGCCGCTGAAAATTCACCGCGGAAAGCCAGCGTTTCTTTTATCGAGAATAAAAGCCAGTGGCCGGCGGCGGTTCGCTTTAAGGCCAGCGTGCCGGGCGGCGACGTTTATTTGAACGCCAGCGGCTTAGTGTACGATTGGCACAGCACCGCCGATTTAGCTAAAGCCCACACCGACTACGAGGCCGCCACTACTTCGGCCACGCCGCACCCGCCGCTACCCACCACCGCCATTCGTGGCCACGCCGTATTCGTCGATTTTGTGGGCGCGCGGCCAGCTGTGGCTCCCGTGGGAGAGCAACTTCAGGCGGCGCACCACAATTACTTCCTGGGCAACGACCCCGCGCACTGGGCCAGTAATGCCCGCTCGTTTGGCGCTGTTGAGTATCCGGCGCTTTATCCGGGGGTAGGGCTACGGGTGTACGGTACCGGGGCGGGCAACCTCAAATACGATTTTACTATTGCGGCCGGGGCCAGCCCGGCGCCTGTTGCGCTGCGTTACCGGGGAGCTTTGGGCCTCACGTTGCGGCCCGATGGGGCCTTGCTCGTGCGCACCTCCGTGACCGATGTAGAGGAGCAAAAACCGTATGCCTACCAAACCGACGCGCATGGTGCGCGCCAGACCGTGGCCTGCCGCTACCAGCTGACAGGCAGCACCGTACGCTACGAGTTTCCGGCCGGCTACGACCACAAGCGGCCCCTCGTAATCGACCCAACGGTAGTGGCTTGTACGTACTCGGGCAGCGTAGGGTCGGTGTGGGGCGAAACAGCGAGCTATGATAAGGAAGGCAACATATATACGGGGGGATTGGCGCAGCAAACGGGCTACCCCATTACGCCGGGCGCCTACCAAGCTACGTTTCGGGGGAGTAATGACGTGGCGATCAGCAAGCTGAACCCCACCGGCTCGGTTCTGCTCTACGCTACTTACCTGGGGGGCAGTGGCTACGACGAAGTTCGCAGCCTGGCTACCTCACCAACCGGGGAGCTGTATGTTTTAACGCAAACTTTATCCAATAATTTTCCCGTCACTTCAGCCTACGACCCAACCTTCAACGGGGGCATTGACTTGGTTATCAGCAAACTGAGCCCGACCGGCACGGCTTTACTTGCTTCTACTTACTTCGGTGGTGATGGCCCTGAAGCGGGCGGCGACCTGGCCTTAGCTAACACGGGTGCGCTCTACTTCGTCGGCAGCACCGCTTCTGGCAATTTTCCCGTCAGCGCCACGGCCTACGACCGGACGCTGAACGGCGGCCAGGACGTGTTTGTGGCGAGCTTCGATGCGAACCTGACCAGTCTGAACTGGAGCACCTTTCTGGGGGGCAATTCTTCCGAAACGTTATTCGCCCTCAGCGTCACCCCGACGGGTGAACCCCTGGTAGGCGGCGCCACCACCAGCCCCGACTTTCCGGTTACGGCAGGGGCCCTGGTACCGACATACCGCGCGCCGGGCGATGCTTTCGTTACTCGCCTACGAGCCGATGGCACGGGCCTCGTTGCCTCTACTTTTTATGGCTCGGCCAATAGCTCCGATAACATTACCAACCTTCTGGTAGATAAGGCCAATGAGGTGTACCTGTTTGGTACCACTAACGGCACCTTGCCCGCCACGCCGGGCGCCGTATCGGCCAGCACCGGCTCCGCGTTTATCACCAAGCTATCAGCGGATCTACGCGAGCTGCGCTTTACGGCCCGACCAGCTATGGGCTTTATTCAGCCAACTGCTTTCGGGCTGGATGCCTGCGAAAATATCTATGCCGCTGGCTTCACCAGCACATCGGGCTTACCCCTGGTGAATGCGTTGCCCAACAATACCAGCGCCGGCTACTACACCCTGACTTTGGGCCGCAACGCTACCCAGCAACTATTCGGATCCTATTTTGGCCCTAGTGGCGCGCACGCCCACAGTGCGGTGCACCGCTTTGATCCGCAAGGGCGGCTTTATCAGGTCCTTTGCACGAACAACATCTATCCCCCTACCCCGTCGGCCTACTCACCCTTCAACCGCACTGGCGGCTCGCTTGATATGCTGGTTTTTAAGATTGACCAGGGCGCCGCGGGCACAAGCATGCCCTTGCAAGCGGCCATTGCGGCCGTCGATTCGGCCTGTGCGCCTTATGCCATCACCTTCGCCAACGCTAGTATGGGCGCGGGCAAGCTGCGTTATCGTTGGAATTTTGGGGATGGCACCCCCGCGGATACTGCCCGCCAGCCTTCGCATATCTTCACCGCGCCGGGCCGCTACCGGGTACAGTTATCGGTTTTGTCGTCTAACACAACCTGTGGTGGTACGGGCCGCGACTCAACAGTAGTGTTTGTGCGCGTGAAGGCCAAGCCTACCGTAACGCTGCCCAAGAACCTGATTTTGTGCGCAGGTAGTCCACTGACTATCAGTGCCGCAAGCCCTGGCAACACCTACCGCTGGAGTACGGGCGCCACCACGGCCAGCATCAACATTGCCCAGCCGGGCAAGTACTTCGTAGTCGTAGATAACGGCCGCTGCACCGCCCGCGACAGTACAATTGTCCGGCTGGTGGCTGCGCCCACGCTCACGCCCGACACGACGGGCTGCGTGGCCGGCGGAATACGGCTGCGCACCACCGCTGAGCCGGGCAGCACCTATGTATGGTCGACCCAGGAGACAACGGCCAGTATTATGGCTCCCGCTTCGGGGCGCTATACGGTGCGCATTACGCAGAGCGGCTGCGTGACTGAAAAAGCGGTGAACGTGACGCTGCTGCGGCCCATTTTGCCCCCCAATATCATTACGCCCAATGGTGACGGCAAAAATGACGTGTTCAAGCCATCGGAGGCTATGGGCATTGAGCCCGGCACGCGTCTGCACCTCTATAACCGCTGGGGCAAAGAAGTATATGCGTCTGATAGCTACGCCAATGATTGGAGCGCCGCCGGGCAGCCGGCCGGGCTGTATTACTACACCTTCGAAAACGAGCGGTTTTGCACCCCGCGCGTAAAAGGCTGGCTGGATGTAGTGAAGTAAAAGGGGCAGACAGTTGCTCCCAGGTTTCTTACTTTTACTGCCTCGAACCAATCAGCCACCTTTAGCTTTCCGCTTCATGAATTTTCGCACCGAGAAAGACACCATGGGCCCCGTACAGGTGCCCGCCGACGCCTACTACGGCGCCCAAACCCAGCGCTCCATCGATAATTTCCGCATTGCTCAGGATATCAACCGGATGCCCAAGGAAGTCATCCGCGCCTTTGCTTACCTGAAGAAAGCGGCCGCTCTCACCAACCGCGACGCCGGCGTGTTATCGGCCGAAAAAGCTGAGCTGATTGGCCGCGTGTGCGATGAGATTCTGGAGGGCAAACTGGACGCGGAGTTTCCGCTGGTGGTGTGGCAAACCGGCTCGGGCACGCAGAGCAACATGAACGTGAACGAGGTGGTAGCTTACCGCGGCCACGTACTGCAAGGCGGCCAGCTCAGCGACGAGAAGAAAGCGTTGGCTCCTAACGACGACGTAAACAAGTCGCAAAGCTCGAATGACACTTTTCCCACGGCCATGCACATTGCGGCCTACAAGATTCTGGTGGAAGTGACCATGCCCGGCATTGAGAAGCTGCGCGACACGCTCAAGCGTAAGTCGGAGGAGTATATGCACGTAGTAAAGATTGGCCGTACTCACCTTATGGACGCCACGCCGCTGACCGTGGGTCAGGAGTTTTCGGGCTACGTATCGCAGCTCGACCATGGCCTGCGGGCTATCAAAAATACGCTAGCGCACTTGTCGGAGCTGGCCTTGGGCGGCACGGCGGTAGGTACGGGCATTAATACGCCCCCCACTACTCCGAAAACGTAGCCAAGCACATTGCCGACCTGACGGGCCTGCCCTTCGTTACAGCTGAAAACAAGTTTGAGGCCCTGGCTGCCCACGATGCCATCGTAGAAGCACACGGCGCGCTGAAAACGGTAGCGGCCTCGCTAATGAAGATTGCCAACGACATTCGGCTGCTGGCTTCCGGCCCGCGCGCCGGCATTGGTGAGCTATATATTCCGGATAATGAGCCCGGCTCCAGCATTATGCCCGGCAAAGTAAACCCCACCCAGAGCGAGGCCATGACCATGGTGGCCGCGCAGGTGATGGGCAACGATGTAGCCATTAACATCGGTGGTATGAACGGCCACTTCGAGCTGAACGTGTTTAAGCCGCTGATGATCTATAACTTCCTGCACTCGGCCCGCCTCATCGGGGATGTGTGCGTGTCGTTTAATGACAAGTGCGCGGAAGGCATTAAGCCTATTGAGGAGAATATTCAGAAGCACGTAAATAGCTCCTTGATGCTGGTAACGGCCCTCAATCCGCACATTGGCTACTACAAAGCCGCCGAAATTGCCCAAACGGCTCACCGCGAAGGCAGCACGCTGAAGGAGACTGCATTGAGGCTCGGCTACCTGACTGAAGAGCAATTCAACGAGTGGCTGAAGCCGGAGGACATGGTAGGCGAGATTAAGTAGGATGTAACGCGAAGCGGTGTTTCGCTCGTTGAACGACTAACGCTAGGGGCTTTCTTCCCGCGTCGGCCGTTCAACGAGCGAAGCACCGCTTCGCGTTACATCTTGTTTTCATGCCTGCCTATCCTCAATTTGCTGCCCCCTTTCGTGCCTTTCTTGACCAGATTCCCGATGCTGGCCGCGTTGTCGTGTTTTGCCACTTTGACGCGGATGGACTGGCTGCGGGGGGCTTATTTGGGCGTGGGCTGAACCGGATTAATGCCAGTTGGGAAGTAGAAGTCTTGCCGTCAGGCAAGGGTGAAAACGCCTTTCTAACACCTGTGGTGCGTGAGAAGCTCCTGGATTTGAAACCTGATGCGCTTATCGTCACCGACCTCGGCGTGCATGAAAATGGCACGCTGGAAGCTGATGGCGTGCCCGTGCTTTACGTGGATCATCACATTCCCGAAGGCCAGCCGCCGGCCGGTGGCACCGTGCTCACGGGCTACGGCCTGGAACCGGTGCCTTGCTCGGCTTGGCTGGCGTATGAGCTGCTAGCTACCGAAACCGACATAACAGACCTGCGCTGGGTGGCGGCCATCGGTATTCTCTCCGATTTGGGCGACCAGGCACCGTGGCCGCCGCTGTCCGAAACCAAAAAGCAGCATACCGCCAAGTGGCTCAAGGAAGCGGTAGCCATGTGTAATGCGGCCCGCCGCGCCGCCGCCTTCGACCTGGATTTGCCCTTACAGTATTTGCTGCACGATGATAATCCGCGTGCCTTAGCGCAAGATTCTACGCTGGCCGCCTACCGGGCCGAAGTGGCGGCCGCGCTGGCTATTGCCCGAAAAATGCCCCCCAGGTTTCCGCCCAAGGGCCCGGAGGCTGCGCCTGTGGCTGTTATCACTATTAATTCGCCCTGCCAGATTCATCCGCTCGTGGCCCAGCAATGGATTCAGCGCCTGCCGGACAGAGTAGTGCCGTGTGCCAACCTGGGCTATTTGCCGGATGGGGCAGTGGCCATTTCGGGGCGCGCCGCCAGCCGCGACCTCCATATCCCGGATATGCTACGGGCGGCGTTTGCCCGGATTGGGGCTACGCCGCCTGCCAACTTCGCCCATGGTCATCCACAGGCTAGTGGGGGGCATTTACCTCCTGCTGAGTTTAAATTGTTGTTGCAAGGTTTGGGGTTTTAGCGCAACGTATACTTTACCAAAAGCCGCTACTCCGTGTGAGCGTGGTGGCTTTCCTTTTTTCCAGCATCTTTAGGGCTGTCTTTCACGCATCTACCGTCTCTATGGATTTCGCCCAAGACATTATCCTTGAAAATAACCGGGCCCAGCTGCGCCCTTTGATTGCTGACGACTTTGAGGTTCTGCAGCCCGTTGCATTCGACCCTGAGCTGTGGCAGTTTACCCTTACTCGCGGCGACGACCGCATCGGTCTGGCGGCTTACATTGCGGCGGCGCTACAAGGCCGGGAGTCGCAGCAGCGCTACCCCTTCCTCCTTTTTGACAAGCAAACAAATCAGGTAGCCGGCAGCACCAGCTATTACAATATCAATCTGGAAGATGGGCGCTTGTCTGTTGGCTATACCTGGGTGGGCACGGGGTTTCAGCGCAGCGGCCTGAACCGGGCGGCGAAGCACTTGCTGTTTCGGTACGCCTTTGACGTGTTGGGCTGCGAGCGGGTAGAGCTGGAAACTGATGCCGATAATCTGAAGTCGCAGGCGGCGATGCGGCGTATGGGAGCGACGGAAGAGGGCACCCTGCGCAGCCACCGCTACACCCAGGGCGGGCGGCGGCGCGACACCGTGATTTTCAGCGTCCTGAAGCCGGAATGGCAGCAGTTGCGCGCCACCACCTTTAAGGATTTTGAAAACCGTGGCTGATTTGCCCCCCAGCCCACGCAGCCTGCTGCGCCGCCGCGCCGACAGCTTCGGGCATGCCTTCCGCGGCGTGGCGTCGGCGCTACGCTCGGAGGTGCATCTGCGCTTTCACGCACTGGCGACGGTGGTTGTAATCGGGTTGGGATTTTACTTTAACATCAGCCGAACGGAGTGGGCGTTGGTGGCCTTGGCGGTCGGCACCGTCTGGACGGCGGAGCTGGCCAATACGGCCATCGAGGCACTTACTGACTTGGTGTCGCCGGAATATCATCCGTTGGCTGGTAAGGCCAAGGACGTAGCTGCGGGGGCCGTTTTGCTGGCGGCGCTGGCCGCGCTAGTAGTGGGGGCGCTCATATTTGCCCCCCGACTGCTGTCATTTAACAATTAACATTTACCATTTAACGTCCGGCCATTAGCGCTCAGCAGGCTATGCTGAACAATTACCGGGAGGCAGCGTAAGCACCGTTGTCGAATTAAGCGCACTCTGGTGAGAAATCAGGCCACGCAATGAGCGCAGGACAACTGCCTGTTAATTGTTAAATGATAACTGTTAAATGATCATGCGCTCTGCTTTACTTTTTGCTTCCCTATCGGTGACAGCCTTACTATCAGTGGGTTGTCAGACCGGCGTGAACGTGACCACCCCCACCGATGCCCCCGTGACGGGCAGCGTATATGGCAACAACACCCCCGCCCCTACCAGCGCCAATACAGTGATGCCTACCCCCGTTCGCTCTTCCATAGTTGATACCACAGGGCGGCCAGTCTGGCTTAAGGAGCGTATTCAAAAAATACTGGCCGAGGAGCCCGCCAACCCGCCCGTACAAGTATTCCGCTACCTCTACAACGACCAGGTGGTGTACTATGAAACGGCGCCCTGCTGCGACTTTTTCACTACGCTTTACGCCGCCGATGGCGAAGTTATCTGCCAGCCTGATGGTGGTATTACAGGCAAGGGAGACGGCAGATGCTCGGATTTTCTTCAAAAGAGGGCGCGCGAAAGACTTATTTGGCAAGATCCGCGGTAGACTGAGCTACTTGATTTCAGATAAATTTGCTCGTCGTCCTTGGTAGCACAGCATATCTCGAAGGTTACTTGCTGTGTTTCAATTTACTGATTACGAAGGCCTACGGTTAATTTCTTATCCGTTTTTATTACTTAACACCCATGATTAACACCATCGAAAAACTGGCCGCTTATAATGTATGGGCCAATGATACGCTGCTCGCTCATCTGGATAAAGCAGTGGCGGGCGGCGCCGAAATTCCGGCCGTGGCCCTGCGCCTGTTCAGCCATGTGCTAAACGCGCAGGCTATCTGGATTGCGCGCCTCACCGACACGCAGAGCCCGGTGAAAGTGTGGCAGGAGCACACGCTGGAAGGATTGCACCAGCTGCACGCTCAAACCTCTGACCGCCTGCTGCAGATGGCTCAGGCCGCCGATGATACTGAGCTGTACCGCATGATTACTTACACCAATTCCGTGGGTGATGCCTACGTGAGCCAGGTATCGGATGTGCTGACCCATGTGCACGTGCACGCCAACTACCACCGCGGCCAAGTAGCTACGCGCCTGCGTGACAATGGATTAGAGCCCATCAACACCGATTTTATTACGTACTGCCGCGAGCTTTCCGCTCAGGAAACAGTAAGCTTATAAGATATCCAAATAGAACGTCATACTGAATCTGGCGTCCGCTTGTCGAAGCACGACCACCTGTTGTTTTAATTACAAATCTGCTCGTTTCTATGTCAGTTCCCTTATCTCCGGTTTTGGCCCCCGAGCGCCTGGCTTCTGCTTATACCTACGCCACGTACCGTCAGCTTATCGACGAATTGATGGCTCAAAATCTTACCACCGGCACCAACCAAACTGAGCAGATTTTGCAGTATGCCCGCCTGAATGTGCAGCGTATGCGGCGCGTTGATAAAACCATTGTATTGCTGCCCGAGCTGCGCGAGGCCTTGGCTAATCTGCAAAACAGGTATGTGTGGCTGACGCTCACCGAAGGCTGGTGCGGTGACGCGGCCCAGATCGTGCCGGTACTCGAAGCTATTGTGCAAGCCAGCAATGGGAAGCTGGAGTCACGGTATCTGTTGCGCGACGAGAATCTGGACCTCATGGACCGTTACCTCACCGATGGGGGCCGTTCTATTCCCAAGCTACTTGTGCTGCGCGCTGATACGCTCGCCGAAGCCGCGACCTGGGGCCCGCGTCCGGTCCCGGTGCAGGCCATGTTTCGGGAGTTGAAAAGCCAGAATCTATCTTTTGAAGACTTCGCCACTCAACTTCACACTTGGTACGCCCACGACAAAACTCAATCGACCCAACGGGAACTGCTGGAGCTGGTACAGACTCTTGAATCTGCGCTTAGCGCTAAGTAAGCGCAGATTCGGTTTACCAACGTCTTGTTTAAAAACAAAAAGCCCCCCAGGTTACGTCTGGGGGGCTTTTTTGGGTTGAAGCTAAACTTAATCCAGCTTGGTCTGACCCAGCTCAGTTATCTGGTTATTGGTAACGGTAATGTCGGTACGAACCACGTTTTTGTAGGCAGGCTGGTTAGTTGGCGCGGTGGTAGTGGGAAAAAACTCCACGCGGTAAACCCCTGAAGGTAAGCTACTCAACTGGTAGCCACCCGCTGCATCGGCCGAGGTGCTAAAGGTATCGGCAGGCGTGATAGAAGCGCGGATGGCCAGGATCTGCGGCAAAGAGGCGGCCGGAGTAACAGTGCCGCGCAGGCCGCCAGCAATATCCTGAGCGATAACGCGAATAACCGGCTTCAACAGAAAGCGCTCCTTCTTGTCGTTGCCGGGGCGCCAGCTGCCGCGCTGCACGATAGATTTAGCTACGTCGAAGTCGAGCAGCAGCTGGAAGGTTTCACGCTCCCGCAGGGTCGCCTTATCCAGCTTCAGCTTGACGCCGGAAGTCTGGCCGCTGGGCGTTTTCAGGTCATAAGTCTGCCCGTCACGGGTCATGACGGTGCTGTTTGGGCCTAGGATTAAGCGAATTTCTTTTAAGTCGCCGGGTTCGAAGTCGGTATCTACCAGCAGGGCGGAGCGACCATTTACATAGTCCAGCACGTTTAGCGTTCGAGGGGAAAAAGGCAGTAATTCCCAGCCGTCCGTGCTTTGCTCATCCTTGAGATGCACCTCAATCTGACGCACATCCAGCATTACTTTCTGGAAGTCGCCGGGCGCATCCGTCAGGCTGATTTGCAGCTTGGTGGCATTAGCAGTGCTTTTATCATCGGCGCAGCTTGCCAACGTAAGGCCACCGAGTAATGCAATAGGCAGGTAGTGAGATATTTTCATAAAAGAAAACGGAGGAAGAGGGAAGGAAAAAGGCTTAATTCGTTGCGGAACGGACTAGCTATATTCAAGCCATGATTATTGTTTTTATTATATCCATAAGAAATAAATATGCTTTTATATTGAAGGCAAAGCCCTCTGGTTATTCCCTTGCATATTTATAAGCACAAAAAAGCCCCCTACCAGCAATTGATAAGGGGCAGTTTGTGAGGAGGAAATAGCACTGCTATTTATTACCTGTTACCTGCGCCGGTAGTATCGGCGGGAGTGGGCTCAGTGCTGGCTGGCTCGGTTGGCTCGGTAGGGCGGGTTTTGGGCTTGCCGAACAGAATACCGTTGAGCTTATCCTTGGCCTGACTACGGAGCTTGGTTTCTGCTTCGAGGCGCTTTTTCTCGATTTCGAGGCGGGCTTTTCCCTCCAGGTCTTGTTGGCGGCGGGCCAAATCGCGCTGTAGGCTGTCCTGCGCTACTTGCGCGCGGGCTTGCAGCTGTGATTTCGCATCGGTTACTTTCGCCTGCACGATGTTCTGCACCAAGTCTTTGGCCTGCGCTTTCACACTGCCACTGTTTAGCTTCACCTGCGGATTCTTGACAGTGCCGCCAATAGTCAGGCCGAGGGTCACACGGTCGGTGCCCTGTAGGTTCTGAACGCCGGTAAGAGCGGTGAGGCGCGTGTTGAGCTGGTTGCCCAGCTTGCCGGTGGGCACGTTCAGCGCTGTGACGTATTCAAGGTTGCCGTTCACGTTGTTGGAGCCGCCCACGGTCATCTTGATCTGGCCCACGTTTACGTCAAACGGCTTCACGATGAAATTACCGTTGAGTATTTCAGCGGCCACGTCTTGGTTTTCGACGGCAAACTTCTTCAGCTCCTGAAACTGCGTGAGGGTGCTGATTTTGTCCATCACCTCGGAGCCACTGACGGCGGCCCGCACGACTTCGAACAAGCCTTTGCCGGTAAGGGAGCTGTACACGGGTAGCATATCCGGGCCCATTTCGCCACTCACGTTGAAATTGGTGGAGAATATACCTTCCAAATTGGCGGCCAGGGGCACCAGGGTTTTGACGGAGTTGAAGGCCTGAAAAGCGTTCTGGAAGTTCAGGTTTTTGATGTTTAGCCCGAGGTTAAACTTGGGATGCTGCAAATCTTTGCTGCTGTAGCTGCCGGTAGTAGCAAAATTGCCCCCCAGCGTGTTGAAGTTCAGCCCATCCATGCGCACGGTTTCGTCGCGGACTACTACGGTGCCCTTCACGTCGTCGAGTTTGAGGTTATCGTACACCACCTGGCCCACAGTGCTATTCAGGGTCAGGTCGAAGTATTTCGGGATTTGGAGCACGCCCTGGGCCTGGGCGGGTGCAGCGGTTTTGGCGGTGGTAGTAGGCTTGGCAGTTACCTCATCTACCATCCACTCATTCACGTTGAAGCGGTTGCTGTTCACCGTCAGGTTGCCGCGCAGGGGCTGGCCCGGCGTAAACAAGTAGCCCATATAGTTGCTGATGGTGCCCGAAGCGGCAATGTCGGAGCTGCCCACGAAGCCACTCATGTTTTGCAGCACGATTTTGTCGTTGTTGAACGTGGCCGTGGCGCGCGTCACTTTTACGCCCTGGGGCAAATCAGCGCTTTTATAGGTTACGTTTTGGGCATTCACCGTGCCCGAGGCAACTACGTTCTGGTAGCGCTCGGCTTCGATATCGGCCATGCTGCCTTTGGCGGCGATGTTGCCGTTCAAGCGCCCGGTTACGGTCATGCCTTCCAGCGGGAATATTTTGGTTAGCTTGGTCAGGTCCACGGTGCCGCGCACGTCGGTGTCGAAGATGGGCTTGTCGATATTTTGGGCAGCCAGGCGGCCTTCCAGCGGCTCGCCATCGAGCAGCATTTTGAACTGCGGAATATTCAGGCGCGTGTCGTTGGGCTTGCCCGTTGTGTTGGTGACGGTACCGTTCAGGGTCAGGTTTTCAATGGGCGCCGGGAACTGCTTCGACTTTACGTAGCCATTGGTCAGGCGCATAGCGGCCTGCACTACCGGCATTTGGGTGGCTGAATAGACGCCTTTGGCCGTAGCATCCACGAATAATTGCCCCCTGAGCAGCAAATCCTCAATCGGATACACCTTCATTACTTCCGCCAAATCGACATTAGCTTTTACCCGACCATCCACGCGCATCGGCTCCAGACCATCGATGGCTACGGTGCCGTCCACGGGGTTTTTGCCTAAGTCGAGGTGAAATTGCTTCACGTTCACTTTCACGTTGTTGGTGAAGCCCGAAGGATTATCCACCACCATATCCACATTGATGTTGCGGGCCGCCTGCGGCAAATCGGGGTAATGAAACATGCCGTCTTTGACTTGCAGATTCACGCCGTAGCCCGGCGACTTCACGTCGTTCATGGTGCCTTTGTAATAGCCATCAAACGCCATTTTGCCCCCCGTCTCGATATTCTTGAAGCGCTCCGTAAACACGCCGGGCACGATGCTCAGGATATTTTTAAAATCAGTTTCGAGGGCTTTAAAGGTCAGGTTGAAGTCGATATCATCCTGGGGCATGGCGATGGTGCCGGCAAAGCTGGCCGGAAAGTCATTGATGCGTACCTGGTTATCCTTAAACGTAAACAACATCTTGTCCAGGTCCATGGCCATGGTCACGTCGGCGTTGAGCTTGGTATTGGATAAATAATCCGTGCCAGCGTAGTTCATCGTGAAACGGTCGGCCGTAGTTTGCGACACCATATCAAACACGTTCTGCGTGAAGTCACCCGAGCCGGTGTGGTTCACGTTGTGGGCCTGCATGGCAAAGGGAATCGTCAGGTCTTCGTAGCGCATTTTGCCCCCCACGATTTCCCAGCCCTTTATTGCAATGCTCAGCTGGCTCGTGTCTTTGCCTTGGGTGGCCAGGGTAGAATCAGAGAGGAAAATATCCCAGTTGGCGCGCCCGCTTTTTAGTACCCGCAAGTTGATATCGGGCTGATCGAGCTGAATAGACTTAATTTTGATCTGCTCGCCCCGCACGACACTCATCAGATCCAGGCCTACCCGAAAAGCAGGCAGGTAAGCCAGCGTATCGCGGGCAAACGAATCCTGCCCGATTATGCGCAGCTTATCGATGCTTAGCGCCAGATCGGGGAACGTGCGGAATAAGCTTAAGCTTACATTGGCCGGATCGTATTCTACCTTTGCCGCGACGCGCTCCGCCAGCTGCCGATCCAGGGCTTGCTTGATCTTATCTTTGAACAATAGCGGCGCGAGGGCAACAGCGGCCACCAGCACCACTAACAATACCAGCAGGCCAACAAAAAATTTACGCATGAGTAAGAGGCTTTGAAACAGGAGAAGCGTACAAGTTCGGGACACGGCACGGCCGTCGAAACGGGTGCTACCTGAATTTTAAATCCTGAATGGGCAAAAATAGTGCAATGTTAGCCGGATGGGCACCGCTGAGACTACCATTCGATCCACGGGCATTTTACTTACTTTATTGGGCAACATTGCCTTTTATCTTCTTGCGCCACCCAGGTCCCATGTACCAAACGGGGTGGGTGGCGCGTTAGTGTTTTTCTTTATGCGTCTACTTCTACTTTCCTTTTTGCCCCCCAGCGGCTTCGTTGTACTTGGAGCCGCTTTGTGGCGCCGGTAGTGTTGATAGTAGGTTGTAGTATTGGCTTGCACCCCGTTGTGCAGGCCCAAGACCTGTACTTCTCGCAGCCCTACGCTACGCGCTTGCACACCAACCCGGCTTTTGCCGGCCTGCTCGACGATTATAGTGTCTCACTTAACTATCGAAATCAATTCCCAACCCTAGCCGGCACCTTCCAAACCAGTCAGCTAGCCGCCGACTACCGCATGCGGAACCAACGCAGCGCGGTCGGTTTTTTGCTCAACTACGACCGCACGGGTTCCGTCGGCTACACGCGTTTTGAGGTCGGGGGCCTGTATGCTTATCACACTCGCCTCACCGAATACATAAGTTTAAGCGCGGGCTTGCAGGCTAGCTACGGAAACCAGCGCGTGAGCTACGGAAACCTTGTTTTTGGCGACCAGCTTTCGGATGAAGGCCTCACTGGAAACCCCACCGCAGAGACGCTGGACGTGGATCCGGTAAATTATCTGACCATTGGAGTGGGAGGTTTACTATATACGGAACGGTTTTGGATAGGAGCTGCCGCACACCACTTAAATCAGCCAGATCTGGGGTTTGCTACCCAAACGAAGCTGCCGATGCGGTTGAACTTTAATACCGGTTACAAACATTATTTCGTGCGCACCTCTACTCCCATCAAAACTCGTGAGATTAGCCTGACCGGTACGGCCGGCTACACCCGGCAGGGTGGCTCGCAGCGAGCGGAAGTTGGGTTGTATGGTACCGTTTCGCCCATTACACTTGGAGCCGTGTATCGGGGAATGCCGCTGCCCGGCGCTCCTCAACCGCAGCAGATCATCGCGGCTATTGCCGGCATAAGCACCGGGGTTTTTCGCTTCGGCTACAGCTACGATGTCAGCTTGAGTGATTTTAGTGTCGATTTGGGTGGCGCGCATGAACTTTCGGTCAGCGTCCGCAATTTTGACCGGATAGAGGATGCCTGGCGCCGCTTGCGGCACCGCAACTTCAAAGCCATTCCGGTTCCAGCCTTCTAAACAACAGTACAAATAAGTACCTTGCGTCAAATTACCTTCTCTAACTCATTTTCTCTCAGGTAGTTTCTATTTCATCATGAATCTTTCCAAATACTTACGCTTTGCCATCGTGGGAGCCTGCGCGCTGGCTGCCTGCAGTAAAGGGGCGCCGACCGCCACCAAACCTGGTAAGTACAGCTCCACGACGGGCATCGAGTACAACACCGAAGAGGGCATGAAGGTATCCGACTACGCCGGTATTCCAGAAGGTCCGGGTCTGATCTTCATTGAAGGCGGCCGTACGGTACTCGGCTCGGCCGAAGAGGACGTAGCCATGACCCGCGACAACGTGGAGCGGACGGTCACTATCGCGTCGTTCTACATGGACGAGGCCGAAGTAGCTAACATTCACTGGTTGGAGTACCTGCACTTTGCTCGCAAAGACTCGGCTGAAGAATTTTATCAGTCGGCTCTGCCCGACACGACCGTATGGGCGCGTGAGCTATCTTTCAATGATCCTTACGTAGATTACTATCTGCGCTACCCCGGCTTCCGCTACTTCCCTGTAGTGGGTGTTAGCTGGTTACAAGCCAATGATTATTGCACTTGGCGTACTGCTAAGGTGAATGAGACCTTAGCAAGTGGTGGTGGCTCTAGCAAGAAGAAGGGCGGCGGCTTATTTGGCCGCAGCAAAAAGAACGCTGCTGCTGATGAGGCCGCTGATGCAGCTGAAGGTGCTGGCGCTGCAAAGCCCTCCATCGAAGATGGCAACACCCTGCCTAACTATCGTCTGCCTACCGAGGCTGAATGGGAATTCGCGGCTCAGGCCCTTGTCGGAACGCAGGAAGTTGGCAACGAGAACCAGGAGAACAAGCGTATTTACCCTTGGGATGGTCGTCAGGTGCGCAATCCCTATGGCAAAAAGATGGGCCAATTCCTGGCAAACTTCAAGCGCGGTCGTGGTGACTATGCCGGTATTGCCGGTAGCCTGAACGATGGCGCCATGATTACGGAGTACATCTATAACTATCCTCCGAACGACTACGGCCTGTATAACATGGCTGGTAACGTAAACGAGTGGGTACAGGATATTTATCGTCCGCTCTCGTTTGAGGACGTAGAAGATTTGAACCCCTTCCGCCGCAACGGCTTCCTTGACCCCGCCGAATCAGGTAACGGCAGCAGCACCGGCTACGACAAGAAAGGCTACCAGTCGCTCATCGACGACCATGTGCGCGTGTACAAAGGTGGATCATGGAAGGACGTAGCATATTGGTTGTCGCCTGGCACGCGTCGCTTCATGGCTGAAGACTCAGCTACGGCTGCTATCGGTTTCCGCTGCGCCATGATCAACGCTGGCTCAAACAAGTAAGGATCACAAATTACGCAGATTTTTGCGCTGATGCCGCTGATTTTGACGTCAATTAATTAAAGCAACCAGTACAAAGAAGGCCACTCTTGGGAGTGGCCTTCTTTGCTTTATAGTATTTGATAACTGTCGGCAGCAATACAAGCCATTCGAATCAGCGGCATCAGCGCAAAAATCCGCGTAATCTGTGATCAGTGCTCGGCGCAGGCAATGGTAGCAATGCTAACCTCACTGCAGCCAGCGGCCAGCAAGGCAGCCGCGCAAGCTTCGAGCGTGGCGCCCGTAGTCAGCACATCATCTACAAGAAGTACGCGTTTATTCATAACGTCGGCGGTATGCGCTACTTTAAATACATCCGCTACGTTTTGCCAGCGTTCCGCACGGTTTTTCTGCGTTTGGGAAGTAGTATGCTCGGTGCGGCATAGCGTAGTAGCATTCCACGACACCTGTAGGCCCAAGGACAATCCCTCGGCGAAGGTATCCGACTGATTATAGCCGCGCTTGGCCAGCTTGCGCGGGTGCAGAGGCACAGGCACAATCACATCGAACTCCGTGGCAAGGCCATGGTCGGCAAGCTCAGCACCGTACCAGCGACCTAACACGCGCCCAATATCACGCTGCCCCTGATATTTGAGCTGATGCAGCAAATGCTGCACCCGACCGCGCCGCAAAAAACGCAGATAGCTCAGGGAATAACGCACGGGCAGCTTACCCCAGAACTTGCGGGCCACCGGATTCTCGCTGGGGGGCAATTTGTGGTAATCGGTATAGGGAAATTGCGCGCGGCAGCCCGTGCAAATATGGTCTTCGCCGCGCGCTAAGGGCTCGTCACAAGCCAGGCATACGCGCGGAAAGATCAGAGAAACAAAATCGGCTAGCGCGGTACGAATCATGAAGCGCCGGGGGGCAAAAACGTAGCCACCCTTCGCCGGCGGTCAACTAACGGGCTAAGCCAGGCCAGCAGTAGGCCACTTCCCACCAGCCAGTAACTAACGCTTAGCGCCTGGTAGGAAACAAAAACGGCGGCTATTACTAACACTAAGCCCAATGACCAAAGCAGGTGACCGGTCAAAGTATGTTTAACCTGGCTTGTAAGACGAGGAGTATAGGCTTCATCGGCCCAAAGCACCCGCAAACGTGGATATTCTGACAACAGTAAAGCCAGGTTCATCAACAATAGAACCCCTACCAAGTATGACGTAGTGCCCCATTGCTGCGAGATGGTGATAAGCAAAATATTTAGGAGCATGGGCATCAGCGCTATTGCTCCCAGTAGCCAAAACCTTCGCGTAAGCAGCAAGAAGCCAGTCACAACCTGGCTAAGCGCAATAAAGGCGGCGTACATACCCAACTGATAGGCCTGCAGCTTCTCAATCAGCCATACGGGTCCAATCCAGCCCGGAAAGTAGTGACCGGCGTACAGCTTAGCCATGCCGGAAGTAAAGAAAGTGACTCCCAGAAATACCATCAGGCCAACACGCCACAACCGAACAATACGCATAGCCAGAATAGCAAAATGATAGAAATCGAGCGACGAGTAAGGTAGCCGGCTTCGCAATACCTAGCAAATAAGCGGGTCTTTTCTGCCTACTTTCGTGTTATAGATTCTCACTTCTGACTTATTTCCTCCACCTAATATGAGTCTCATCACCGAATTCAACGACTACCGGGAGCGCATGAACGAAAAGATCATGGCCGCCGACAACAAGGTCATCAAGCGTTTTTTCAACCTCGACACCAATACCTATCAAGCCGGTGCCATCGACGTCAAGACCAAGGAAATGCTGGGCTTGGCCTGCTCTATGGTGTTGCGCTGCGATGATTGCATCAAATATCACTTAGGTAAATGCCACGAAGAAGGCCTTACCGACGAAGAAATCTATGAGGTGTTTGCCATTGCTAACCTCATCGGCGGCAGCATCGTGATTCCGCACTTCCGGCGGGCCGTGGAGTATTGGGAAGCCCTAAAAGAGGAAGCCGTAACAGCTGCTCCTCTCCACGCCCACGACGCATAAGTATGGACGCTCAGGAAACCGAGGCTGAATTTGAAGCCCGCTGGTGGCAACTCATGAATGAGATGAAGGAGCGGTTTGGCAAAAAGCCGGACCTGAACGCGTTGCTACTACTAATTGGTGTGCAGGAACTCGGTCAGGGTGCGGGCCCGTTTACTAAAGAGCAGAAGCAGGACCTCATGCATATTGCCACCTGCATGCTCTTCAGCCTCTCGGGGCACTACGAGCTGGAACGCGTAGATGAGGAAGGCTGGCCGCACTACAAGCTCTTGCAGCCCGTGCCTTTTGCTAACCTCAAAGAGCAGGAACGCATGCTGAAGTGGCACATTCTGGAGTATTTTGATAAGTGGATGAAAGATGAAAGCTAAATGGCTGGATGATTAAATGGTTGATCGTTCAACGATGTGATGGAACGACTAGCCATTTAGCCATTAAATATTTTCCCTTGAAGATCATCAGCTATAACGTCAACGGCCTGCGCTCGGCTTTGAGCAAAGGCTTGCTTGACTGGGTGCGGGAGGCGGCGCCCGACGTACTTTGCCTCCAGGAAATAAAAGCCGGCCGCGAACCGCTCGACGTGTCGGGCTTCGAGGCGCTGGGCTACCACGCGTACTTGCATCCGGCGGCCAAACCTGGCTACAGTGGTGTGGCTACGTTTTCCAAGCACAAGCCTAATCATGTGGCCGTTGGCTCGGGCACGGCATGCTACGACTGTGAAGGGCGGGTTTTGCGGCTGGATTTCGACGATTTTTCGGTGCTGAACACCTACATGCCTTCGGGCACCAGCGGCCCTGAGCGGCAGGCGTTTAAGGTAGAATGGCTGCACTTTTTTCGCCAGTATGTGCGCGACTTGCGCCCCGCGCTGCCGCCCCTCATCATTGTCGGGGACTTCAACTGCTGCCAGCGCGAGATAGATCTTCACAACCCAAAGGCTAACCAAAACAGTACGGGTTTCACACCCGAGGAGCGGCGCTGGTTTGCCGATTTCCTGGCCGATGGCTTCACCGATTCCTTTCGTCACCACCATGGCGACACTGGGGGGCATTATTCGTGGTGGACGTATCGGGCCGGGGCCCGCGCCCGCAATGTGGGCTGGCGCCTCGATCATCTGCTGGTAGATGACGCCCTGCAACCGCGCCTGGCTAGTGCTGGTCTTTTGCCTGACGTGGTGCACTCCGACCATTGCCCAGCCGTAGTCGAGCTGCAACAGTTGTAAGCTTCAGCTTGGTGCATCGTTATCTTGGAACAATTGCCCCCCAGCGGTTGTCGTTCCGAAATAGCCCAGTGGAGCGGGTCATGCGCGGCTTTAACGCGTACCTTTCCTCAGCCTGGAAAGGCGTTTTTACACTTTGTGAAGAAAGAATCCGTGTCAGAAATCAACGCAACTACCACTACTCGCTTGCCGGCCCTGCAACAGGTGCTCGGACAGCTGGATGCGTTTAAGCGTAAATTCTACCTCAACCTGCTCGTGCGCGGCGCGCTGGTGGCTGGGGGCTTTTGCTGACGTTATTTTTGGTCCTGAGCCTGCTGGAGTATTTCCTGTACTTGCCTACCTGGGTGCGGGGCGGCTTGCTGTTCGGCTTTTTGGGCTTGGTGGTGTACACCTTCATGCATTGGATTTGGGAGCCCCTGGCGGCCCTCGCCAATCTGCGACGTCTACTTTCCGACGAACAGGCTGCGCAGCGCGTGGGTGAGCTATTCCCACAGGTGCAGGATAAGCTACTGAATGCGCTACAATTGCAGGGACAGGCCCGCGAGAATGCGCTGATTGCGGCTAGCTTGGAGCAGCGGGCGGCTCAGTTTACCGGCCTTGAGTTCAGCGAAGGCATTAAGATAACCGAGCAAAGCCGGCCGCTTTGGAAGTATGTAGCGGTGCCGGCAGCAATCGTATTGGGGGTGCTGCTCGTGTATCCGAGCCTGTTTGTGCAGGGTACGGGCCGCATTCTGAACTACCGCCGGGCATATTCGCCACCCGCTCCGTTTGCGTTTGTTGTTGAAAACAAGAACCTGCAAGCCTTTCGCAACGAAGACTTTAAGCTGCAGGTAAGAATAGAGGGCAAGGCCTTGCCCAACGAAATTACCATCCGCTACAACGGCCGCGAGCGTCGCCTGACCAAGGAGCCCGGCAGCGGCAACCGCTACAGCTATGAGTTCCGGCAGCTTCAAAGCAGCACCGAGTTTCAGCTGGCCGGCGCGGGCTTTATCTCCGCCGACTACGACCTGACCGTACGCGCCCGCCCCGATCTGCGCGATTTCGCGGTGCACGTTTCTTATCCTACTTATCTCGGCAAGCCCGCCGAAACCATCCGCAACAGCGGCAACCTGACGGTGCCGGAAGGTAGTACCGTGCGTTGGGAATTCGCCACCACGGCCACCGATGAGCTGCAATTGCTATTTAAAAACCCCGATGAAACGGTAACAGCTACCGTTGCCAACGACCAGTTTCAGGCCACGCGGCGGGTGATGCGCAGCCAGGAATATGCGGTGCGCCTGCGCAATGCAGCCAGCCTTAACCGCGACCCCATTCAGTACCAAATCACAGCCATTCCTGATCAGGTGCCAGAGATAACTCTGGAAGCATTTTCTGATACAACATCCTTACGTTATCTGGCGCTGGGGGGCAATTTGCGCGATGACTATGGGTTTACGCGCTTGCAGCTAAACTATCGGGTCACGTCGGGCCCTAAGTCCAACACGGGCTATAAGACGCGGGCGCTGCCCTTGCAAGGTGGTCCGGCGCAAGCCTACGCTTACCAGTGGGATTTGGCTGGCCTTGACATGAAGCCCGGCGACCGGCTCGAATACTTTGTGCAGGTGTGGGATAATGACGGCGTGAACGGGCCTAAAAGTGCCCGCACGCGCAGCTCAGAGTTCCGGCTGCCGGCCCGCAAGGAGTTGCGTGAGCAGCTAAATGCCCAGTCGCAGTCGGTGCAGAACCAGATGAGCAAGTCGGCCGAGCAGTCGAAGAAGCTGGAGCGGGAGCTGGCCAAAACTGAGGACAAGCTTAAAACCAAGCGCGAGCTGAACTTCCAGGACCGCAAGCAGCTCCAGGATATGTTGGAGCAAAAGCAGCAGATGGATCAGCAGCTGGCCGAGATGAAGAAGCTGTTTGAGCAGATGAACCAGCGCGAGGAACAGCTTGATCCTAAAAGCCAGGAAATGGCGGAAAAGGCCAAAGAGTTGGAAAAGCTGATGGAAACTCTGCTCGACCCCGAAACCAAGAAGCTATACGAGGAGCTGCAAAAGCTGCTGGAGCAGCAACAAGACCAAACCCAGCCCGAAATGCAGAAATTGCTGCAACAGCTCGAAAACAAGGAAAATACCCTGCAAAAAGAGCTGGAACGGGCCCTGGAGATGTTCAAGCAACTCCAGTTTGAGCAAAAGCAGGAAAACGCCATCAATAAGCTGGAAGAGTTGGCTAAAGAGCAGCAGCAGCTAGCTGAGCAAACCCAGCAGAACGATAAGTCGCAGCAAAAAGGCCCCCAGCAGCAGCAAAAGCAGCAGGAGTTACAAAAGCAGCAGGCCGAAAAGCAGCAGGAGTTTAACGACGTTAAAAAAGACCTCCAGGACCTAAAAAAGCTCGACGACCAACTCGACGGTGAGAATGGCGCCGATGAGATGAAAGATCAGCAGCAGCAGGTGGACGAGGAAATGCAGGACAGCCAGGAGCAGCTCAGCAAAAACCAGAACCAGAAGGCCAGCCAGAGCCAACAGGATGCCGGGCAAAAAATGCAGAAAATGGCCCAGCAGATGCGTGAGCAGCAGGAAGAAGAGGAAGGGGATAAGCAGCAGGAAAACATTGACAGCTTGCGCGACATCCTTGAAAACCTTCTCAAGATCAGCTTCGACCAGGAAGGCTTGATGAAAGACTTCCGCCAGGTGGACCAGACGGACCCGCGCTTCGTGCAGCTTGGCCAGACTCAGCGCAAGCTCAAGGACGACGCGGCCATTGTGCAGGATTCGCTGTACGCGCTGGCTAAAAAGGTATTTCAGATCCAGAGCTTCGTGACCCGTGAAGTAGGGGAAATGAACAACCAAATGGATGAGTCGTTGAACCAGATTCGGCAGCGCAACGTGCCCCGTGCCACGAATAGCCAGCAGCTGGCCATGACGAGCATGAACAACCTTGCTCTGATGCTTAACGACGCCCTGCAGCAAATGCAGGAGCAGCAGCGCCAGAGTCAGCAAAGCCAGCAGGGCGATGGCAAGCCGGGCAAGAAGAAAAAGAAAGGCCAGGCGGCCGGCGAAGGTCAGATGGGCCGTATGCAGCAACAGCTCAATCAGCAGATTCAGCAGTTGCAGCAGAGCGGTAAGCAGGGGCGCGAATTATCAGAGGAACTGGCGAAGCTGGCGGGCCAGCAGCAAATGCTCCGCGAGGCCCTCAAAGAGCTGGACAAAATGCAGCAGCAATCTGGGGGGCAAAAAGGCAAAGGCCAGGAAGGCCAGGGCGGCACCGGCGACCTAAAAAAATTAATGGAACAAACCGAAACCGACCTCGTAAACAAGCGGCTGACGGAGGAGACTGTTATGCGCCAGCGCCAGATCCTGACTCGCTTGCTGGAGGCCGAGAAATCGGCTCGGGAGCGGGACCTTGATGACAAGCGTGAAGCGCAAACAGCCCAAGCGAAGTCACCCGTTTTTCCACCCGCTTTTGATCAATATAAGCGGCAAAAAGAGCGGCAAACCGAGCTACTCCGCACGGTACCACCTGCCCTTACGCCGTACTATCAACGTGAGGTAAGTGAATATTTTCAGAAAATGAAGTAGCTCCTCGCTACTTTTACTGCTGCTGCCCTCCCTCTTACTTTTACTATGAAGCAGGTTAAAATACAGATTCCTTCGCTTGTTGAGAATATTCGCGTGGTAGAAAGCTTCATCGACAATTCGAAGGAAACCTTTGAAATCGAGGACGATATCTATGGCAACATCATGGTGGCCGTTACGGAAGCCGTCAATAATGCCATTCGCCACGGCAATAAATTCGATAAGGATAAAAACGTTTATCTGTCGCTCCAAATAGCCCCCGACCGCATCAAATTTGAGGTTGAGGATCAGGGCGACGGCTTTGACTATACCAACCTGATTGATCCTACTGCTCCTGAAAACCTGGAAAACCCAGGGGGCCGTGGTATCTTCCTGATTCGCCACCTCGCCGATGAAGTGGAATTTCAGAAAGAAGGCCGCAATGTGCAGCTTACGTTCCTGTTAGCTCCCACTTCCGATCTGGAAGCCTCGGGCTCCGATACGCTATCTTCCGATCATAACGCGGCATGAACCAACACCCGCCCGGTACTGAGGACGAAATGAACAACGGCCTGCCCGAGCAGTCGCACGAGGTACACGGCATTGAGTTTATTGTAGAAGACGTAGAGTTCGAGCTGGCCGAGGCCGAGGCGCTGACGAGCTGGATTGAGCGCATAGCTGAGGTACACGAGCACGAAATCGTGCAGCTCACGTACATTTTCTGCTCCGATGAGTATCTGCACCGCGTCAACGTAGAGTACCTCGACCATGACACCTACACCGACGTTATCACCTTCGACAACGCGGATATCTCAGACATCATCGAAGGCGATATTTTTATCAGTGTGGATAGAGTGCGCGAAAACGCCGGGCAGCTGGGCGTACCCTTCTGCGACGAGCTGCACCGCGTCATGATTCATGGCATGCTGCACTTGCTGGGCTATCAGGACAAAGACCTGCTGAGCCAGACGGCCATGCGCGTAAAAGAGGATTACTGCCTATCTTTGCGCACGTTCTGAACGGGTTAGACCACATTTTCATTTGAAATATAAACCGTTTCCGCTAGCGTGGAAGCGGTTTTTAGTTTAGTAAAATGAAAAAGCAAGTCGGCACATTTGCAGTACAGGAAGCTTTCCATGTTACTGGTCGTGGATGGTTTTTATCTGGCGATATCAATGGCGAAGTATCTACCGGCAATCAGTTGTTTTTCGAAAGCGGAGCCATACTGGTAGTCAGCAGGATTGAAATGGTCCAGAGTCACACTTTTTCAGGAAAATTCGCTTTGCTTGTTGCACCTCAGTTTGAGTCTCGGCAGGAATTAATTAATCAGCAGATTATCGGCGTTGAGGCGCAGATTCTTGAATAATTACTCGTCGGGCACAATTCACTAGCGTTATCTGTTGCTCGTCTTTGAACAACTCCCCAGCCATGTTTCAGCAAGAAGAATATGATGTCATTGTAGTAGGAGCCGGCCACGCGGGTTGCGAAGCGGCCGCCGCGGCTGCCAATCTGGGTTCCAAGGTGCTGCTCGTGACGATGAACATGAACACCATCGCCCAGATGTCGTGCAATCCGGCAATGGGTGGGGTGGCCAAGGGGCAGATTTTGCGGGAGGTAGACGCGCTTGGGGGGCAAAGTGGCATCGTGACCGACAAGACCATGATTCAGTTCCGAATGCTGAACCGGTCAAAAGGGCCGGCCATGTGGAGCCCGCGCGCCCAGAGCGACCGGATGCGCTTCGCCGAGGAGTGGCGCCTGACTCTGGAGCAAACACTAAACGTGGACTTTTGGCAGGAAGCCGTAACTGGCTTGGTGGTTGAGAATGAGACGGTAATTGGCGTGCGCACGGCGTTGGGCGTGGAGTTTCGCGGCAAAGCTGTTGTATTGACTAACGGCACTTTCCTCAATGGCCTGATTCATATTGGGGAGAAGCAGTTTGGCGGTGGCCGCGCCGCCGAAAAAGCTAGCTCCGGCATCACCGAGCAACTTATTGAATTAGGGTTTGAGGCCGGCCGCATGAAAACCGGTACGCCGCCCCGCGTGGATGGTCGCTCCCTGGACTTTTCCAAAATGGAGGAGCAGCCCGGCGACGAGATACCCGGCCGCTTCTCTTACCTCGACACGCCTACGCTGGTCAAGCAGCGGCCGTGCTACATCACCTATACCAACCCAGAAGTTCACGAAATTCTGCGCACGGGTTTCGAGAAGTCGCCGATGTTCCAAGGCCGTATCAAGGGTCTGGGGCCGCGCTATTGCCCGTCGGTAGAGGACAAAATCAACCGCTTTGCCGACAAGGACCGTCACCAGATTTTTGTGGAGCCCGAGGGCAGCAGCACCGTGGAAATGTACATCAACGGCTTCAGCAGCTCGTTGCCGGAAGACGTGCAGTACCGGGCGTTGCGCAAGATTGCGGGCTTCGAGAATGCCAAGATGTTCCGGCCCGGCTACGCCATTGAGTACGACTTTTTCCCACCAACTCAGCTCAACCTGACGATGGAAACCAAGCGCGTGCGCAACCTCTATTTCGCGGGCCAGATCAACGGCACCACGGGCTATGAGGAGGCAGCCTGCCAGGGCCTGATGGCTGGTATCAACGCCCACAATCGGGTACACGGCAAGCAGCCTTTCGTTCTGAAAAGGAGTGAGGCCTACATCGGGGTGCTCATCGACGACCTCGTAAACAAAGGCACCGACGAGCCTTACCGCATGTTCACGTCCCGCGCCGAGCACCGCATCGTGCTGCGCCAAGACAACGCCGACCTGCGCCTCACGCCCATGGGCTACGAACTTGGTCTGGCCTCGAAGGAGCGTATGCAGCGCGTAGAGCAAAAGCAGCGTGAAACGGCGGCGGTAATTGAGTATTTGCAGAAGAAATCCATTGAGCCGACGGAGATAAACGGGCTGCTCACGGAGCTAGGTTCGGCTACTATCAGCGAGAAAACGCGGGCGGTAAACCTGCTGCGCCGGCCCAACGTGGAGCTAGAGCATCTCACGCGCCACCTGCCCACGCTGGCGTTGGAGCTGGGCCAGTATCAGCCCGATAGTTTGGAGCAGGCCATTATTACCATCAAGTACGAATCATATATTCAGAAGGAGCACTTGCAGGCCGCCCGCGTGGGCGAGTTGGAGAACTTCGTGATTCAGGGCCGCCTGGATTACAAGCAGATGCCGGCTTTGTCGCACGAGGCCCGTGAGAAGCTACTGCGCGTGCAGCCCGAAACTATTGGTCAAGCCGCCCGCATTAGCGGTGTGTCGCCGGCCGATATTTCGGTGTTGATGGTCTATCTTGGCAAATAATTTCTTAGAAGTGAGAAATGAGAAGTGAGAAATGAGACTCATACTACTGCTTAGTCAGGGGGATTGGTTAACAAAACAAGCGGGTTAGCGTTGGGAATCTATGGCCCGTCCAATCACTCCCTTTCCCCTGCCGGCTGCTGACCAAGCCGCCCTCGAAAATTTTACGCGCACTGGTCGCCGGTCGGTACGGGCGGTGCGTCGCGCCCAGGCCCTGCTGGCGCTGGCCACCGGTATCGGCCAGCAGGCCGCCGGCCAAGCCGTGGGCTTAAGCCGACAGGCGGTGAGTCAGCTCCGCCGCCGCTACGAAGAAGGCGGCTGGCAAGCCGCCCTCAGTGAAGCGCCACGGAGCGGCGGCCCGCGGCGTTTCGACGGGGCAGACCGGGCCGCTATCACGGCCCTGGCCTGCACCCAGGCCCCGGTGGGGCACAGCCGCTGGACCCTGCGTTTGCTGGCCGACAAAGCCGTGGAACTGGCCCTGGTGGAAACCATTTCCCACGAAACAGTGGCGCAGGTGCTCAAAAACGAATTGCAGCCTCACCGCCAGCAGCACTGGTGCCTGGGGGCGGTGAATGCGGCCTTTGTGGCGCGGATGGAAGACGTGCTGGCCGTCTACGAGCGGGCCCACGATCCACGCTTTCCCGTTGTCTGCTTCGATGAGCGGCCCTGCGTGTTGCACGGCCAGCCCGTCGAGCCGCTGCCGCCTGTGCCGGCCCAACCCGCCCACGACGGCCAGCGCGCCAAAGCCGGCCGGCCCCGGCGCGAAAGCAGCACCTATGTACGCCAGGGCACGGCCTGTTTGCTGGCCGCTTTTGAACCAGCAACCGGCCAGCGCCTGGTCGAGGTTTCCGCCCGCCGGACCGGGGCGGACTACTGCCGTTTTATGCAGCGCCTGGCGGCGGCCTACCCGCAGGCGGAGAAAATCGTGTTAGTGCAGGATAATCTCAACACCCACACCGATGCCGTCTTTTACCAGCACCTGCCCGCCGCGCAGGCCCGCGCCCTGGCCGCGCGCTTCGAGCTCCATTACACGCCCAAAAATGCCTCCTGGCTCAACATGGTCGAACTTGAACTCTCGGCCATTGCCCGCCAGTGTCTCCACCAGCGCATCCCCACCCAGGACGAGCTCACCGCCCACGTGGCCGCTTGTGTAGCCGAGCGAAATGAGCGCCGGGCCACGGTCAACTGGCAGTTTTCCCTCGAAAAAGCCCGCACCAAACTCGGCCGACATTACCAGAAAATTAGGGTGCCTAATTCCCCTGACTAAGCACTACTATGGGTTTTGCTTCTCACTTCTCATTTCTCATTTCTCACTTCTAATATCTGCATTCAGTGTCCTACGAACGTCTGTTAGCCTGCCCGGTGTGCGGCAAAAGCGAGTTTCGCAACAAGCTGGTAGTAGAAGATAAGTCGGTCAGCAAGGAGAGTTTTGCCATTGTGCAGTGCGAGAGCTGTGGCTTTCAGTTCACGAACCCGCGGCCCGGCCCGGCCGATATTGGGCGCTACTACGAGTCGGACGAGTACGTGTCGCACAACAGCGGAGCCCAGGGCGTCATCAACCAGGCCTACAAAGTCGCGCGATTTTTTACCATGCGGCGCAAGGTGGCCTTGCTGAATAAAAAAGCCCCCCGCAAAGGAATAATCTTGGATTACGGCTGCGGAACCGGTCATTTTCTGGCGGCCTGCAAGTCAAATGGCTGGCAGGTAGCAGGCCTAGAGCCAAATGCCCGCGCCCGGGAAGAGGCCACGCGCCGCGTAGGCCAGCCCATTGGCGCGGACGATCTGGGGGGCTTTTCTGCTGAGTCGTTTGATGCTATTACGCTCTGGCACGTACTCGAACACGTACACGAGCTGACCGGTACGCTCAAGCAGCTTATCAGCTTGCTCAAGCCCGATGGTGTGCTGATGATTGCCGTGCCCAACGTGGAAAGCTTCGACGCCCAGCACTACCGCCAGGATTGGGCTGCCTACGACGTGCCCCGCCACTTGTACCATTTCAGTCCCAAAACCATGACCCAGCTGCTCAAAAAGCATAAGCTGGTGGTGCGGGAAACGCTGCCGCTGCCCCTGGATGCTTACTACGTGAGCATGCTGAGTGAAAAGCACCGCGCCGAGCGAAATGGTGGACTACTAAGCGTACTCAAAGCCGGCTATAAATCCAATCAATACGCTTCCGAGCACGAGGGGCAATATTCCAGCTTAATTTACGTAGCTGCTAAAAGGTGAGATGGTGAGTGGTGAAATGGTGAGTTTGAGGTTCTGGTTGTCGCCCTAGTGTGGTCGGCGGTGCGAGAACATCAAACTCACCATCTCACCACTTCACCATCTCACCACTTCACCATCTCACCACTTCACCATCTCACCACTTCACCATTGATGTCTATACGTGCTGGTCTGCTGTTTTTACTGGGAATTGGAGGTGGACTAAGTGGGTGCGCGTCAGTTGGCTCACCCCAAGGCGGACCCAAAGATCTGGAGGCGCCCAAGCTGGTGCGTACTTCGCCGGAGCAGGGCGCCCGCAACGTGTCGCAGCGCAGTATTCGGCTGGAGTTTTCGGAGACGGTGCAGCTGAAGGACTTGCAGAAGAACCTCATTATTGCGCCCGTTATTCCGGATGAGAATAAATATCAAGTGCGGGAAGACAAGGGTGGCATTACGCTCACCTTCGAACAGCCCCTCGATAAAAACACGACCTACTCGTTCAACTTCGGCCCAGCCATTACGGATATTACGGAGAGCAATGTAGCTCCCAACGTGATGCTGAGCTTCAGCACGGGTGCTACTCTTGATTCGGGCCGGGTATTCGGGCGCGTCACGGACCTGCTTACCAAGCGGACGGCCGAGGATATTTCGGTTATTCTTTACCCCGAAGCGGATACCGCCAACATTCGTCGGGGCAAGCCCTACTATCTGGCGCGCACCACCAAAAATGGGCAGTACGCTTTCCAAAACCTGCGGGAGGGCCGCTACCGTTTGTTTGCTTTACAAGACAAAAACAACACCCGACGCTACGAGGAAGGGGAGAAGATAGCCTACCTATCCGATTTGGTTACCGTGGCCCCCGGCCTTGACTCCATAGCGCTAGTGCTGGTGCGGCCCGATGCCCGCCGCCCCTTGGCCACCGGCCGGCAGGGCGCGCCTACGCAGTTTAAGGTGAGCTACAACGAGGGTGTCCGCCAAGCCGTGCTGGCCCCGCTGCCTGAAGGCGGCGCAACCGCTTCTCCCGAGGTGGTGAATCAGCTAAACAATGCCTTGCAGGTGACTGACCAGGGCAAGTCGGTGGTGCTTTACAAAACGAAAGCCGTTACAGAAGGACGCTATGTACTAACTGCTACCGACAGCGTGGGCAACATTGGCCGCGATACCATCAACGTCCGTTTTCAGGGCAACGCGCCGGCGCGGCGCGGGCCAGCCTATACGGTCGAAGGCAATCCGCAGGAAGTGTATCAGCAGGGCCAGGTCCGGTTTCTGTTCAATGAGCCGGTTATTTTGCCCCCCAACCAGCCTTTTGGCACGCTGGTAGAAGACTCGACGGCCCGCCGCGCGTTACGCCTGCCCCAGGATGGTACGCTGAGCCCTGACCGCGCACGCCTGACGCTTAAACTGAATTTGAAGTCCCGGAAAACGGCTACCATCATCCTCGATAGCACCGCCATTACCAGCGTCACGGGTCAGTCGTTGGGATTGCGGCCGTTGCGGCTGCGCATCTCTGAGCAGTCGCCGACGGGTACGCTTTCCGGCGCTATTCAAACCAAGTTCACGCGCTACCAAATTCAGCTGATAAACGACAGTTTTCAGCCCGTAGCTGTGCTGGACAATCCGAAAAACCGCTACGTATTCAGCAATATTGCCCCCGGCTCTTACCAGATTCGCGTTCTGATTGATGCCGATGCCAACGGTACCTGGCGGGGCGGCGACCCACAGTTTCGGGTGCCCGCCGAGCCGGTGTACCTGTTTCCGAAGAAGCTCGAAGTACGCGCAAACTGGGAGCAGGAAGAAAACCTTTCTTTTTGAAAGAAGCGCCTTCTCGGACCAAGCATCCTTAGTATGGTGGCCATCTGCCCAGCTGTATCAGGCACAGCGGTGTGTAGGCTCCCCTCAGAGCTTAGCGCAATTGCTGGCTATCGGAAAGCTGCTGAATCAAATGCAGTACAGCCTTCCTTAGCGCAGCCTTCGATTCTGATTTGCCTTTTCTGCCGCTTCCTGAGTTGCCGCGTTATAGCTGCTTGCTACCAGGCTTCGAAATACGGGCGCTAACTCCATCACAACCTATCCACACTGTATGAATTACCTTCCAGATGCACTGGGGGGCTTTTTTATGGTTTTCCACAAGCTATACACCAGGTTATCCACGGGGTTATCCATACGTCGGTAATCTGTGGATAATACAGGCGTAACGTGGGGATAACTCGTGGAGAAATTGAGGACAAGTTTTTTTGCACGCCTGGCAGCCAACACAGCACCGTTTGACTGTGGATAAGGGTGGACAACTTCGCCCCGAAAAAGACCTAATCCACACTGCCTGGCTCGTGTGAATTGTGGATTCGTGGATAACGTCGTGGATTGTGAATAAAGTCAATAAGCTGTTTTCAGTCAGTCACTTATAATCCACACACCCTGTTGATAGCTGGTGCATAAGCCCAAGCTTGTGCACAAGTTTTCAGCACTGTTTATAACTCTCAAATCTTATCAACTTATGCACAGCCCTAATGGTAGGGGATTAAAAAAAATTTCTTAAAATCTCTTTTAAAAAGTTATTAACCCTGTGGATAAATCGGCCGGTGCTCAAAAAAAGCCCCCAACATAATCCACCGGTTCTCGCGTATACAGCAGTTCAGCTTCCGTGCGTCTAATATGCCGTTCGATTACTCGCTCGATTTCAAAAAGGTCAATTTTCGGCAGCAGCCCGAGCTGTACCGCGTGGGTAAAGGCGAGCAGGGCGTACTTTTAGTTGAGCCATATAAATCGGAAATACTGCCGCATTGGCGCTTTCGGACGCCCGAAATAGCCCAGGAATCCTCGGAGCGTATCTACGAGTTGTTTCTGGCTTACCTGAAAGACGAGGACTTTGTAGGTGCTGATATGGCGCGCAAGTTTCTACAAATGGGCTTCACAAGGGCCCGGCGCTACGCCAATCATAAGGGTGGCAAAAAGTACGATGGGCCAGTGCCCGACGATAAAAAAGGCCAGAGTGGCGCCCACGGCCGCGCCGAGCTACCCCGCGCCCCCGAAGACCCCGAAAAGGCGGCGGCGGCGGCCATATTCAAACAGAAATGGGACCAGGCCCAGCACCACCCCGAGTACGAGCGGCAGCGCGCCGAATTTCAGGCGCGCTACGGCAAGTGAGCCGCAGATTCCTACCTTTAGCTAAACTTAGACCTCACCCTACGGCTATGACTAAGCCTGACCAACCAACCAGCATGGAAGAAAACGAAATCACCCTGGGCACCGGCATGGGTCCTCTGAAATTTGGAGCCTCCATGGACGAGGTGCGCGCCCTGATGGGCGAGCCCGAAGAAATTGAAGAGTCGGAGGATGACGACGAGTTCGAGCATCAGGCCTGGAACTACCTGGAGGAAGGCTACTCCCTTTATTTCGACCGTGAAGACGACTACCGCCTCAGCTGCATCGAAACCGATCATCCGGGCTTGCGCTTGTTTGGCGAGCCAATTCAGGGCAAAAGCCAGGCTGCCATTGAGGAGCTAATGAGTCGGCATGGGTATAGCAATCCCGAAATGGAGCGTATGGAAACCGGCGAAGTGCGCCTCTCTTACGAGAAGGAGATGATTGACTTATACTTCGATGAAGACGAACTGCAGTTCGTCAACTTCGGGGTGTTTATATCCGACGATCTGGAAGTACAGTGGCCAAGCTAGTCAGGTAGTTATCCACAAAATACCCATCTACCCCTGTGGAAAAGTGGATAACTCACTGCTGTCTCGATATTTAACACAAAATGATCATTGAAAAATGCCACTAGTAGCTTTTTCACATTTATTCCCATAAGAGACGAATCAAAAAAAGCCACCCTCCTGGAGGGTGGCTTTTTTTGGCTCTATTCAAGATAATCAGACCTTTATAGGATAGCTCGGAAGAACAAAAACAGGGCTCCCGACAGCACCATCGTGACAGGTAGCGTGAGCACCCAGGCTAGGGCAATGTTGCGCACCATCTGGGGGTTAAGGTTCTTCACGCCACGGTTGGCCACCATGGAACCCGCAATAGCCGACGACAGCACGTGAGTAGTAGAGCTGGCTAGTCCCAAGCCGGTGGAGGCCCCGATCATCGTGGCCGCGACCAGCTCGGACGAAGCCCCTTGCGCGTAAGTCAGGTGTTCCTTGCCGATTCGTTCGCCAATGGTTTTGACGATGCGCTCCCAGCCCACCATTGTGCCGATGCCCAGGGAAGTAGACACCATCAGCAGCACCCACCAAGGGGCATAATCCGTGTAGGAGCGCAGGTCGGTGACGCCAGTGCGGTAAATTTCCTGGTCGGTGGAGCTGAGGCTGAGCCGCTCGCTGCCCAGCAGCTTCTTGGTGCGATTGTCGAGCAACAGAATGGCCTTGCGAATCTCGAAGCGAGCATTCTGGGGCAAATCCCGCACGCTGGTCTTACCCGCGAAAACCTGATCCAGAGAAGCGGTCTGGGTTTGAATATCGGTGAGGGTTTTGCGGTCGTCAGCGCTTAGCTCTGCCGGATTTACCTTGGCTACCACCTGCTCGATGCGGGCCAGGGAGCTGCGCATATCCAGGGGGTTCAGATCATCATTGAGGGCGAAAAAAGAGGGTACGATACCGATGAGAATCAGCATGATCAGACCCACGCCCTTCTGCCCGTCGTTTGAGCCGTGAAAAAAGCTCACCAGCGTACAGGTCGCAATCAGAATCAGGCGAATCCAGAGGGGCGGGGGCTTGCGCTTGTGGGGCTCGCGGAAGATGGCTTTGTTGCGCACGAAGCGGCGCAGCAAAAACATGAGCAGAATAGTAAGCGTGAAGCCAAACAGTGGCCCTACGAGCAAAGCCACGCCCGTTTCGATGGCCTTGCTCCAGTTTACAGCCGCCCCGCCCGAGTCGGGCAGGAGCGAAAAGGCGATGCCCACGCCCAGAATAGAACCGATTAGGGCGTGGGAGCTAGAGGCCGGAATGCCGTAGTACCAGGTGCCCACGTTCCAGATAATAGCCGCCAGAATAAGTGCCCCCACCATAGCAATCCCGTGATACACATTTTGGTCGACAAGACTCTCGACGGGTAGCAGGTACACGATGCCCATGGCCACGGCAATGCCACCAGAAAATACACCAATGAAATTCCAGAAAGCCGACCAGATAACGGCTACCCACGGGCGCAGTGTGTTAGTATAAATGACCGTCGCGACGGCATTGGCCGTGTCGTGGAAGCCATTGACAAACTCAAAGGCGCAGGCTGCTACTAAGCATAGCATCAGCAGCAGTAACACTTGAGGCTCTAAGCCAAACATAGGAGGGGAAATAGGTACAAAAAAATGGGCGCCCAAAGGTAATGCCACCAAAAACGGGGCAAGATTATCAAATTGTTACCGGAGGTTGTTAGCCGGCAGTAATAAGCAAGCCGAAGAAAGCGAATTTGTGGGCGACATCAGCATGCGTAAAGGCCCCGATACGCAAGGGGCCGGGTGGGCGGCTAACTCAGCCTTGGAAAAGATTACGCCGGCGGCTGGGGGGCAAATTTGCCCCCCAGCCGCCGATGATGGCGGGCGGCCCGGCCCGAATCTGCATTTTCCGCCTACGCAGTTAACTCAACGAACTATCTTTGCCCGCATGAGCAACCCGACGCAGAAACCCTCTCTCGAAAATACCCAGCTAAAGGACATTGTGGCCCACGCCAAGGAATACGGCTTCGTGTTTCCTTCGTCCGAAATCTACGATGGCCTGCAGGCTGTGTATGACTACGGCCCCAACGGTGTGGAGCTGAAAAACAACCTCAAGCAGCTCTGGTGGCGGGCCATGACCCAGCTTAACCAAAACGTGGTGGGCATCGACGCGGCTATTTTTATGCACCCGCTCACCTGGAAAGCCAGCGGCCACATCGACGGCTTCTCCGACCCCATGATTGATAATCTGGACTCGAAGAAGCGCTACCGGGCCGACGTTTTATTAGAAGAAAAAGCTGCCCAATACGAAAACGCCGGCGACAAAGTGCGCGCCGATATGTTGCTTGCTGACATGGGCCGCCTGCTCACGGCCGAAGATCTGACCGGCGTACGGCAGCTCATCATTGATGAGAAGATAACTTGCCCAGTTTCGGGCACTGCCAACTGGACCGAAGTGCGTCAGTTCAACTTGATGTTCTCCACGCAGGTAGGCTCGGTGGAAGGCGACTCAACCTTGATTTATCTGCGGCCCGAAACGGCTCAGGGCATTTTCGTGAACTTCCTGAACGTGCAGAAGTCGGCGCGAATGAAGATTCCGTTCGGTATTGCCCAGATTGGTAAGGCCTTCCGCAATGAGATTGTAGCCCGGCAGTTCATCTTCCGCATGCGGGAGTTTGAGCAAATGGAAATGCAATTCTTCGTGCGCCCTGGCACTGAGATGGAATGGTACCAGCAGTGGAAAGAAACGCGCAAACGCTGGCACGAAGCTCTGGGTTTGCCCGCCGCGAAGCTGCGCTTTCATGACCACGAGAAGCTGGCGCACTACGCCAACGCGGCCGTGGATATCGAGTTTGAGTTCCCTTTCGGCTTCAAGGAAATAGAAGGCATTCACTCCCGCACCGACTTCGACCTGACCCAGCACCAGGCCCTGAGCCGCAAAAAGCAGCAGTTCTTCGACAACGACCTCGACGAGAACGGCAAGGCGTACGGCAACTATGTGCCTTTCGTAGTGGAAACCTCCGTGGGTGCCGACCGCCTGTTCCTGGCCACGTTGTGCCAGGCGTATACTGAGGAAACCATCACGGAAGGGGAGGGCGAGCAGCAGCAAACCAAAACCCGCACCGTGCTGCGCCTGCACCCAGCCCTGGCTCCGGTGAAAGCCGCTATTTTTCCGCTGGTACGCAAGGATGGCTTGCCCGAAAAAGCCACCGAAATCTTCGATGAGCTGCGCCACGATTTCCGCCTCGTGTACGAGGAGCGCGACGCCATCGGGAAGCGCTATACCCGCCAGGACCTCATCGGTACACCGTTCTGCATTGCCGTCGACCACCAGACCTTGGAGGATAACACTGTAACTGTGCGTGACCGCGACTCGCGCGAGCAAACCCGCATGCCGATCAGCGAGCTGCGCAATTACATTGGCGAGGCCGTCAGCTTCAAGCGAATCTTTGAGAAGCTGTAAGTTGATTTTGCTTACCTGAGTCTGCCTCGCGCCGTATTTCTGATAAAGAAGTACGGCGCGAGTTTTATTATCTTGCTAGTAAATAATTACCCCGTCATGCAATACATCCACGACCGAATTACGATTGACCCGAACTTATGCAATGGACGGCCAACCATTCGTGGAATGCGCATTACCGTAGCCACGATTCTGGATTTTTTGGCCGCTGGCGACACCGTGGAAGACATGCTGGACGAATATCCACTCCTTGACCGGGAGGATATTCTGGCTTGTATTCACTTTGCCGCAGAGAATCTGGCCCGGCAAAACTTTGTGAGCTACGCAGCCTGATAAAAGAATTGGGGGGCATTTTTAGAAATTAAAAAGCCGTTCTACGGTGAGCTACACTAGTAACTATTAATGTATTTTCCAGCGCTGAAACAGCCTTATATGTTTGCGTCACTCGCTCTCGGTGAGCCAGCACTTCAGCTACTGTGATGCCCAAATTTCTGATTGACGCCAACCTGTCTTCTCGTTCCATACTCTGGCAATCAGCTGATTATGAACCTGTGCCGGACCCAACATGGCGCGATACCCAAGTTTGGCAATATGCGTTGGAGAGGAGCCTGACTATTATTGAAGCTGTTTAGGAAGTCCTCCAAAGTAAGCTGGGACGTCATGCTGAGCTTGTCGAAGCATCTCTACCGCTTCGTTGAACTACTCTAGCGAAGCGGTAGAGATGCTTCGACAAGCTCAGCATGACGTTCTCTCGACTTCCTAAACAGCTTCATTACTAAGGATGTTGACTTTGACCACCGGGCGTTAACGGATACGGCGGCGCGGGTAGTTCGCATTTGTGTAGGCAACATGCGGCGGCGAGAGTTTCGCACGTTTCTGGGCGAGATTTGGCCACAAGTATTGGCGGCATTAGACCAGCCCAACGTCCGACTTGTGCGCGTGTATAGCACTCACCTCGAAACGGTCTAATTATCACCCAGCCAATCGGTGGCTTCGCGGCGGGAGGTGAAGTAATTGAACTCCACTTGCGGGGGGGCAAATGTGCGGTCGAAGGAAGGGGAGTAGCAGCTCAGCTGGTGTTGGTACTGGCCCTCCGAAAGCAAAGCCGCTATGAAGATCGGGCGGGCCGAATGAGCCGGTAAGTGGCGCATGATGGGCGCCAGCAGATACTCTTCGTCCTCATCAGTCGGTGGGGCGTTGCGCTTCAGGTCCAGCAGCAACTTATCCACCCCCAGATTGTGCATAGCTTCGAGGGCCAGCTGATATACTTTATCAAACGTTTCCGCCAATGAGGCCGCCGCATACTGCAGCTGCATGGTAGCAGTAGCAGCATGGTAAGCAAGCGAAACAGTAGGAGTTTGGTACAAAATCATGGAAGCGGGAAGCTGGCGAACCAGACTTCAAAACGGCATTGGGGGGCAAAAATTGCTTTAGTCGGACTAATACGGCATTCGAGCTGTCTGTGTTTACAAATTGTTAAGTTGAAAGATTCAAATGCGTGCTATTCAGTTGCCTGGGGCAGCTGCAGTTTGAGTGGCTATAGGCTTACTACCTACTCGGCTTTCCGTACCTTTGCTGCATTTTAACGGCCTATGTGGAGCTCTCTTGCGCTTTTCGTCATCAAGCAGCGGCGGATTCTTATCCTGCTCATAGCCGTGATGACCGTATTTATGGTCTGGAAAGCCAAAGACGTGGAAATGACCTACGACTTTGCCCAGGTCGTGAGTCCGAATGACCCGGATGTGGTCTACTTCCAGCAGTTCAAGCAAACCTTCGGCGAAGACGGCAACGTGCTCGTGCTAGGCTTACAGGACAGCAGCGTGTATAAGCTGGGCAACTTCACTGAGCTACGCAACCTCACCGACACGCTGTCCGCAGTAGAAGGCGTGAATGGCGTGCTGTCGGTATCGAAGGTGCTGGCCCTACGCAAGGACACGGCTACGCAGCAGTTCAAGGCCATTCCCATTTTTCAAAAAGCCCCCGAAACCCAACGCGAGCTGGACAGCCTGATGCGGGAAGTGAATCGGGTGGAGTTCTATAAAGGCCAGCTCATCTCGCCCACCACGGGCGCCACACTGCTGGCTCTCACCATGGACCCCAAGTACCTGAATTCCTCGCGCCGTCAGGCCGTGATGAACGAGATTCTGGGCCACGCGGAGGCGTTTAGCAAGAAAACGGGCATCCGGCTGCACTACGCGGGTCTGCCCTACGTGCGCTCCACCATGACCACGAAAGTGGCGGCCGAAATGAAGTTTTTCGTGCTGCTCACGGTGCTCATGATGGCCGCTACCCTGTTCATGTTCTTCCGAACCTGGGCCGCCGTTATCTTCCCCATCTTGGTGGTGCTGGTGGTGGTGGTATGGTGCGTGGGCACCATGGTACTCTTTGGGTACAAAATCAACCTGCTGACCGGCCTGATTCCCAGCATCCTGATTGTTATCGGGATTCCCAACTGTACGTATCTGCTCTCGCGCTACCATTATGATTACCGCAAGTCGGGTAATCAGATCCTGGCCATGACGCGCGTGGTGCGCAAAATCGGGTTGGTGACCCTGATGAATAACACGACCACAGCCATCGGCTTTTTCGTGTTCTGCTTCACTGATATCGCCATCTTGTATCAGTTTGGGCTGATTGCCACGATCAATATTTTCGTGGCTTTTCTGGTTTCCTTTATCCTTATTCCGGCCGTATTTACCTACCTGCCGCCGCCTACGCCCAAGCAGTTGGAGCACCTGGATGCCAAGCCCCTGACCAAGCTGCTGGAGTTCTTCGAGCACCTGGTATTGGAGCGCCGCGGCACGGTGTACCTGATAGGAGCGGGCCTTGTGGCGTTGTCGTTGCTGGGCATCACAAAGATCAAATCCGTCTCTTATATGGTAGATGATTTGCCCAAGGAAAGCTCCGTCAATAGCGATTTGAAGTTCTTTGAGCAGCATTTCAACGGCATTATGCCCCTGGAAATCGTGATTGACACGGGCAAGAAGCAGGGAATTCTCAAGACTAAGAACCTGGAGAAGATTGACCGACTGGAGAAATTCCTGCGCACCCAGCCCGTGCTCTCGTCGCCGGTCAGCATCGTTACCTTCCTGAAAGCCTCGACCCAGGCTTTCTACAACGACAATCCCGAGTATTATCGCCTCCCCGATAACTCGGAGCGGAACTTCATCCTGCGGTATCTGGCCCAGTCCAGAGGACAAGGGTCGGCCAACGGCCCGATGAGCGATAAGCTGTTGCGCTCCTTCGCCGACTCCACGGGCCAGCGGGCCCGCATCTCCCTCAAGATTGCGGACATCGGCTCGCGCAACCTCGACACCCTGATCAACCGCCAGATTCAGCCCCAGATTCAGGAGATCTTCAACGGTTCGGGGATGACGGTGAAGCTGACGGGCACTACTATTCTCTTTACTAAAGGCAACGAATACCTGATTAACACGCTGAAAGAGAGTATTATAATCGCTTTCGTTCTGGTAGGGCTGGTTGTGCTGATTCTGTTCCGCTCGCTGCGGGCGGTGTTCTTCGCGTTACTGCCCAACCTGGTTACGCTCATTCTGACGGGGGGCCTGATGGGCTACTTTGGTATTCCACTCAAACCCAGCACCGCTCTTATTTTCAGCATTGCCCTGGGTATCGACGGCGACAATTCCATTCACTTACTGGCCAAATTCAGGCAGGAGTTAGCCGTGAACGGGCGAAAAGTGAGGGCTGCTATCAGTACTACCTTGCGGGAAGCGGGAACTAGTATGATTTATACCAGCATTACCCTGTTCCTGGGCTTTAGCGTGTTTGCTTTCAGCGAGTTTGGCGGCACCAAGGCCCTGGGTTTGCTGATGTCGGCGAGCCTGCTGATTACCAACTTTTCCAACCTCATTCTGTTGCCCTGCCTGCTCGTCACCTTTGAGCACGGCAAGGACGAAACCATCGACAAATCCTTACTTCAACACTACGACGACGATTATCACCAGGAAGACGATGACTCCGAACTCAACCTCAGCCGTATGACGGTGAAGCGGTTAGGTACGGAAGCGTAATAATCACCTCATCCCCAGCCCTTCTCCTCGGGGAGAAGGGGACTAATTTTAGCGTCTTTAATTCTAGTCTTCTATCATTTCAGAACTAGTCCCCTTCTCCCCGAGGAGAAGGGCTAGGGATGAGGTCCCCGCCAGAACGACAATACCATCACATGAAATACACCGAATACAAACAGCCGCTCAACTACGCCCAGGTCGGGACCGACATCCTCAAATGGTGGCAGGAAAACGGCATTTTCGAGAAGAGCGTGAGCACCCGCGAGGGCCAGCCCACGTTCGTGTTTTACGAAGGTCCGCCGTCGGCCAATGGGGCGCCCGGCATTCACCACGTAATGGCCCGGACGGTAAAGGATATATTCTGCCGCTACCAGACCTTGCTGGGCAAGCAAGTATCGCGCAAAGGTGGCTGGGATACCCACGGTCTGCCCATTGAGCTGCAAGTTGAAAAGGAGTTGGGCATTACGAAGGAGGACATCGGTAAGAAGATTTCCATTGCCGATTACAACCAGCGCTGCCGCGAAACCGTGATGCGCTTCAAGGCGCAGTGGGACGACCTGACTCAGAAAATGGGCTACTGGGTTGACCTCGACGACCCCTATATCACCTTCGAGCCGGAGTATATCGAAAGTTGCTGGGCGCTGCTCAAGAAGCTCTACGATAAGGGTTTGCTGTACAAAGGCTACACCATTCAGCCTTACTCACCGGCGGCTGGCACTGGCCTGTCCTCGCACGAGCTAAACCAGCCCGGCACTTACCGCGACGTGAAGGACACAACTATTGTCGCGCAGTTTAAAGTGATTCGCAACGAGGCTTCAGAGAAGCTGTTTGAAGCTGGAATGAAAGCTGTGAAAGGCGATGAATTGCCTTTGAATTACAAAATTTATCTAGACTACTTAGGTGGTGAAGCAGATGAGACGGAAATTTTCGTCTTAGCTTGGACAACTACTCCATGGACGCTGCCAGCCAATACCGCATTGGCTGTAGGGAAAAATATCCCTTATGTATTGGTACGTACATTCAATCCATATACTGGCGAACCTATTCGAGTTGTACTAGCAAAGGCTCTAGTCAACCGATACTTTACTGATAAAGGAGCAACGGCTCCTTGGGCAAGTTATCCTGATGGTTTGGGTCCCGGCAAAGCATTGCCTTGGCGAATTGAAGCTGAGTTCACGGGTACTGACCTCATTGACATCAAGTTCGAGCGCCTGTTTGATTTTACACCGTTTGAAGGCGAAGAAAGAGGCTTTCGTGTCGTTGCCGGCGACTTCGTTACGACCGAAGACGGCACCGGCATTGTTCACATTTCGCCCACGTTCGGCGCCGATGACTTTCGGGTAGCGCAGCTCAATGACATTCCGGCATTGCTGGTGACGGATGCGGAAGGCAAACTGACGCCCATCGTGGACCGCACGGGCCGCTACGTGCCGCAGATGGGTGAGTTTGGCGGCCGTTTGGTGAAAAACTACGACGGCCACGACGAGACGGGCACCGACTACAAAACTCTCGATGAGAGCATCGCCATCAAGATGAAAGGGGATGGCACCGCCTTCAAAGTGGAGAAGTACGAGCACACCTATCCGCACTGCTGGCGCACCGATAAGCCCGTGCTGTACTACCCGCTCGACTCCTGGTTTATCAAGACGACGGCGGTGAAGGACCGCCTCATCGAGCTCAACAAAACCATCAACTGGAAACCCGAAAGCACGGGCTCCGGCCGCTTCGGCAACTGGCTCGAAAACCTGGTCGACTGGAACCTGAGCCGCTCGCGCTACTGGGGTACGCCGCTGCCCATCTGGCGCAGTCAGGATGGCTCGGAGGAGATTTGCATCGGCTCCATTGCCCAGCTAAGCGCCGAGATTGATAAGGCCGTGGCCGCCGAGATTATGACCCACAACCCGCTGACGGCTGGGGGGCAAATTGACCTGCACCGGCCCTACGTGGATGATATATTCCTGGTGTCGCCCACCGGCCAGGCCATGTACCGCGAAACTGACCTCATCGACGTGTGGTTCGACAGTGGCGCCATGCCCTATGCCCAGTGGCATTATCCGCTCGAAAACGAAGCGAAATTCAAGAAGAACTTTCCCGCCGATTTCATTGCCGAAGGCGTGGATCAAACCCGCGGCTGGTTCTTTACCCTGCACGCCCTGGGCGTGATGCTGGAAGACTCGGTAGCGTTTAAAAACGTGATTGCCAATGGGTTGGTGCTAGCCAAAGACGGACAGAAGATGAGCAAGCGCCTCGGCAACGCCGTCGATCCGTTTGCTACCATCCAGCAATTTGGCCCCGATGCTACGCGCTGGTACCTGATTGCCAACGCGCCACCGTGGGACAACCTCAAGTTCGACCCCGCCGGCGTAACGGAAGTGCAGCGCCGCTTCTTCGGCACGCTGTTCAACACGTATTCCTTCTTCGCGCTCTACGCCAACCTCGACGAGTTCCGCACCCGCGAGTTTGACCGTATTCCGCTCACCGATCTAAGTGAGCTGGACCGCTGGGTATTGTCGAAGCTGCAGTCCTTAATTCTGGAAGTCAGGGGGCATTATGACAACTACGACCCGACCAAAGCGGCCCGCGCCATCCAGGATTTCGTCACCGATCAGCTGTCTAATTGGTACGTGCGGCTCTCGCGCCGCCGTTTCTGGAAAGGCGAGCTGACCACGGATAAAAAGGCCGCTTTCGAGACCTTGCAGGAATGCTTAGTGGTCGTTTCGCAGCTGATGGCGCCCATCGCGCCCTTCTTCGGCGAGTGGCTCTACAAGAACATGACCGACGGTATGCGTCAGGAAGCCCTGGCCAATAACACGCCGCTGGCTCCTGAATCGGTGCACCTCACGCTGCTCGTGGAAGCTGATACTCGTCGCATCGATACGGCCCTGGAGGAGCGTATGGAACTGGCCCAGCGCATCAGCTCTTTGACCCATTCTTTGCGCAAAAAGTCGGTGCTGAAAGTGCGTCAGCCCTTGCAGCGCATTCTGGTGCCGGTGCTGAACGACACGACCCGCGACCAGGTAGGATTGGTTGAAGACCTGATTTGTGCCGAGGTAAACGTGAAGCACGTGGAGTTTCTGGACGATACGAGCGGTGTGTTGGTGAAGTCGGTGAAGCCCAATTTCAAGCGCTTGGGTCAGCAATATGGCCCGAAGCTCAAAGCCGTGGCGGCCCGCATCCAGCAGATGACGCCCGAGGAAATCAGCACGCTGGAAGCGACCGGCACGCTGGCCGTGGAAGTAGGAGGGGAGCAGTTGAATCTGGCCCCCGACGACGTAGAAATCCGCACCGACGACCTGCCCGGCTGGCTCGTCGCTACCGACGGTCCGCTCACCGTGGCCCTCGACGTGACCCTGACCGACGAGCTGCGCCGTGAAGGTGTGGCCCGCGAGTTGGTGAACCGTCTGCAAAACCTGCGCAAAGACAGTGGCCTGGAAGTGCAGGACAAAATCCGCATCACGCTAGGCGGCGAGCAGCCCGATCTGGCGGCTGCCGTGCAGTTCTTCGGCGACTATATCCGAACCGAAACCCAGGCGCTTTCGCTCACTTTCAATCCGGAGCTGACGGGCGGTGTGACGCTGGAGTTTGACGACTACAGCGTGCCGGCTCAGCTGGAGGTAGTAACTGCTTGATAGTGAATAGCCAACCGAGCCGCAAAAAGCTCGGTTGGTATAACCTCGCACAAAGCATCGCAGGGTGCGTTTAAAGTCGTTCAAAATCCCATTAAGCAAGCTCAAACCGGCACAAAATGCCCCCCGGAGCTTGTACTCAAGCGTTATTAGCACAAGAATGAAGTACTGGAAATATTACTTGCTGGCCTTGCTGGTTATTCTCATCGATCAGGTCTCGAAATGGGCGGTACACGCCTACATGGAGCCGGGAATGCCGGGTGAAATTCCGCTCATCGGTGATTGGTTTAAGCTCCATTACACCCTGAACCCGGGCATGGCTTTCGGGGTGGAGTTGCCGGCGCCCTACGGCAAGGTTATCCTGACCAGCTTCCGCCTGGTGGCCGTCACCTTTATTGCCTACCTCATTTACAAGCACAGTTTTCGGCTCACCCACCCCGGTTTGCTGGCCTGTGGGGGGCTTATTTTGGGCGGTGCCATCGGCAACCTGATCGACTCGATGTTCTATGGTGTGATTTATAATAACGCCCCTTTCGAAGCGCCCACACCGTGGCTGCACGGGCAGGTAATCGACATGATTTACCTTGACCTGTACGAAGGCTTTTTGCCCATGAGCTGGCCGCTAATAGGGGGTTCTCATCTCTCGCTGTGGCCCATTTTCAACATCGCCGACTCGGCTATTTTCATTGGTGTGGCCCTTATTCTGCTCAATCAAAGCAAGTTCTTTCAGCACGAAGATTCGCCCACGAAAACCGTCATGTCGCCCCGCGACACCGAGCCGACGTCTACGGAGCATGTGCAGTTGTAACGCGAAGCGATGCTTCGCTCATTGAACGATAACGGATGGGAGCTTTTGGCATTGACTCTGGTTCGTTAAACACTAAAGAACGAGCGAAGCACCGCTTCGCGCTACACTCAACCTAAAGCCACTCCGTGCAGCCTCTCCTCACCGTCGCTAATCTTACCATCGATTTCACTTCTCACCGCGGCGACGTGCGGGCGGTGAATGACGTGTCGTTTGAGCTGCACCGGGGCGAGACGCTGGCAATCGTGGGCGAATCGGGTTCGGGTAAGTCGGTGACGTCGCTGGCGCTGATGGGGCTGATACAAATGCCCCCCGGCCGCGTAACGACGGGCCAGACGCGGTTTCATTCGGAGGAGCTGGGCGAAGTGGACTTGCTGAAACTCTCCGATGAACAGCTGCGGCGGGTGCGGGGCAACGAGATTTCGATGATTTTTCAGGAGCCGATGACCTCGCTCAACCCTGTGCATACTTGCGGGGCGCAGGTGGTGGAGGCTCTGCGTTTGCACACGTCACTGTCCTCCAAAGAAGCCGAAGCGCGCACCATCGAGTTGTTTACCACCGCCCAGCTGCCCCGGCCCGAGAAAATCTTCAAAGCGTATCCGCACGAAATATCCGGGGGGCAAAAACAACGGGTAATGATTGCCATGGCCATGGCCTGCAACCCCGCCATCCTCATTGCCGACGAGCCCACCACCGCCCTCGACGTGACGGTGCAGGCCCGCATGCTCCAGCTCATCGACGACCTGCGCCGCCAGAATAATACGGCCGTTCTCTTCATCACCCACGACTTAGGAGTAGTAGCCGAAATTGCCGACCGCATCCTAGTTATGTATCGGGGGAAAGTGGTAGAGCAGGGTCGCGTGCTCGATATTTTCACTAATCCCCAGCACCCCTATACAAAGGGGCTTTTGGCCTGCCGGCCCAAGCTTTCCGTGGGCAAGCAGCGTTTGCCTGTTGTAGCCGATTTTATGGCGGAAGACGCGTCCGGCCAGCTTACCGAAATCAGCGCTCCGCAGCCTGAAGCTCCTAGTGTTGAGCCAGATAAGGTGCCTGCGCTTACTGAGAATTTGCCGGTCGAAATCCCCAAAATGTTCCACGGGGAACATTTTACGCCCGTTTCTGACTTAAAAGTAGCCCTAGAAACTACTATTTCGGAACCCGTTTCGGGGGGCTTTTTGGCCGCTGAAAACGGCTCGGAGCAAGCCAAAAAAACCGGGCCGGTACTGCTGCGAGTGGAAGGCTTAAATGTGCACTTTCCCGTTCGCAAAGGCCTCTTCAATCGGACCAAAGAGTACGTGCGGGCCGTGGATGGTGTGAGCTTCGACATCTACCCCGGCGAGACGGTAGGGCTGGTAGGCGAGTCGGGCTGCGGCAAGACGACTTTGGGTAGAGCGTTGTTGCGCTTAGTGGAACCAACGGCGGGGCGCATTCTGTTCGAAGGCACTGACCTGGCCACGCTGCCGGCGGGCGAGTTGCGGCGGCGGCGGCGCGAGTTCCAGATGGTGTTTCAGGACCCCTACGCGGCGCTCAACCCGATGATGACGGTAGGCGAGGCCATCATCGAGCCCATGCAGGTACACAGTGTGGGCGGCACCAAACAACAGCAGAAGGCTAAGGTAATGGAGTTGCTGCGCACCGTAGGGCTGCGCGAGGAGCATTACCTGCGCTATCCGCACGAGTTTTCGGGCGGACAGCGCCAGCGCATTTGTATTGCGCGGGCGTTGGCGTTGCAGCCTAAGTGTATCATCTGCGATGAGTCGGTATCGGCGCTGGACGTGTCGGTGCAGGCGCAGGTACTGAACCTACTCAACCAGCTCAAGCGGGACTTTGGCATTACTTACCTCTTTATCACCCACGATTTGTCGGTAGCCCGGTTCATGTCGGATCGGTTGCTGGTGATGAACAAAGGCCAGATTGTGGAGAGCGGACCCGCCGCTGAGGTGTATGCCAACCCCCAGCACGAGTACACCCGCACTCTGCTCAGCGCCATTCCTAAAGATGAGCCATCTGATATTCGGGCAGCCCAGGCCCGGCGGGCGGCGGAAGTAGCCCCCAACCTAGCCGCTGGGATGTAACGCGAAGCGGTGCTTCGCTCGTTGAACGACTAATGCTGGGGGGCTTTTTGGAGCGACTTATTCTGCTAAACAACGAGCGAAGCACCGCTTCGCGTTACACTCAACGATTCGCCAAACTGCCACCTCGCAACAATTACATAACCCATCATTATCCACAGTAAATAGTTATTTACCCTAATATTCCGTAGTATTTACTTTGGAGCGGAAAATACGTACTTCCGCCCACCTTCACTCGCCTTTCGGGCGACTTCTGACTTTTGACTTAACCCCGGAGAAACGCACCTGCGTATACTCCAACCTACTTATAGCTGGCCGCCTGCGAAAACGACAACCACTGGGCGGCACCTTCTTTTCGAATGAAGAACCAAGATGAATCCGCAGCTCCCCGCGCCCCTCGCGCGAAAGCTGCCCGCGGCGAAAAAGCCGCCGTTACCCCCGTTACCAAAACGCAAGTGTTCCGGGTATTTGCCGACAACCCCGGCAAAGTATTCTCCTATCGTCAACTCTCACGCCGCCTGGGCGTGACCACCAAAGAGCAGCGCGACGAGGTGTTTGATCACCTCAAAGCCCTGCGCAAATCCAACCAGCTTACCCACCTCCAAAACGACGACTACCGCCTCACCGACCCTGCCGCTGCCCGCGTGCAGCCCGACGCTGGTCAGCGCCCCGAGCGCGGCCACAACCGGGGGGCAAAGCCCGCCCGGATGGCGCGGCCATTGAGGCTCAGTTTGGCCAGGACCCCGTAGTGCACCGCCGCCGTGATGCTGGCTTCGACTTTCCCGGCGATGACCGCCAACGCTCTCGTGAGCGGGCCGGCGGCTCGGGCGGCGACGTTATCACCGGTAAGGTGGCGCTGGCTACCAACAAGTATGCTTTCGTGGTAAGTGAGGAAAGTGAAAACGACATTCGCGTCTTCACCGACCGCCTGAAGTTTGCCATGAACGGCGACACCGTGCGCGTGCGGCTGCGGGGTGAGCGCGACGGCCGCCCCGTAGGCGACGTGGTGGAAGTGCTCAAGCGGGAGCGAGAGGAAGTAGTGGGCCAGCTGACGGTGCAGAACGCCGGCTTCGGCTTCGTGTCGCCCGACCACCGCAAGATGTACTTCGATGTATTCGTGCCCCACGAAGGCCTCAACGACGCCCGTAGCGGCGAGAAAGTGCTCGTGCGCATCACGCAGTGGCCCGATGACCCCGGCCGCCAGCCAGTGGGCGAAATCGTGCGCTCCTTTGGACAGGCCGGTGAGAACGAAGCCGAGATCAACGCCATCATGGCGGAGTTCGGGTTGCCATTTGAGTTTCCCCAGGATGTAGAAGAAGAGTCGGAAGGCATTTCGGACCGCATTCAGGAGGACGAAATTGCCCGCCGCCGCGACTTCCGCGACATCACCACGTTCACCATCGACCCCGCCGACGCCAAGGACTTTGACGACGCGCTATCCATCCAAAAGCTGGAAAATGGCCACTGGGAAATCGGCGTCCACATTGCTGACGTGACCCACTACGTACGGCCCGAGTCGATGCTGGAGCGGGAAGCCCGCCACCGCGCGACGTCGGTTTATCTGGTCGACCGCGTGATTCCGATGCTGCCCGAGCGCCTGTCAAATGGTCTATGCTCATTGCGGCCGAATGAAGACAAGCTGACCTTCTCAGCTGTGTTTGAGCTGGACGAAAACGGCAAGCTCTACGACTCGTGGTTTGGCAAAACCGTCATTCACTCCGACCGGCGCTTTGCTTACGGCGACGCCCAGAAGCGCATCGAAACCGGCGAGGGCGACCTTGCCGAGGAGGTGAATACCCTGAACAACATTGCCAAAAAGCTCTCGGCTCAGCGCTTCAAGAAAGGCGCCATTGGCTTCGAAACGCAGGAGGTAAAATTTCAGCTGGATGAAAACGGCAAGCCGGTGGGTGTGTACGTGAAGGAGCGCCAGGATGCGCACAAGCTCATTGAGGAATTCATGCTGCTGGCCAACCGCAAGGTGGCCGATTTCGTGTTCCAGAAAAAGAAGACCAAGCCGCGCTTCACCATGGTGTATCGTACCCACGATGCGCCCGACGCTGACCGCCTGGCAAACTTCGCTTTGTTTGCCAAAAAGTTCGGTCACGACCTAAACCTAGACAACCCCAAGAAGCTCAGCAACGAGCTGAACAGCCTGTCGGAAGATGTGGTGGGCAAGCCCGAGCAGAACGTGATTCAGACCTTGGCTATCCGGACGATGGCCAAGGCCAAGTACACCACCGAACCGCTGGGCCACTTCGGTCTGGCCTTCGACCACTATTCGCACTTCACCTCGCCCATCCGTCGCTACCCCGATATGATGGCGCACCGCCTGCTGGAACATTACCTGCAGGGGGGCAAAAACGTGGAAGTCGAGCCAGTGGAAGAAGAGTGCAAGCACTCATCGGAGCGCGAAAAGCTGGCCGCAAATGCCGAGCGTGCCAGCATCAAGTACAAGCAGGTAGAGTACATGGCGGCCCGCGTCGGTGAGCAGTTCAAGGGCGTGGTTTCGGGCCTCACGGAGTGGGGCATGTACGTGGAAGTGGAGGAGAATAAGTGCGAAGGCATGATCCGCGTGAGCGACATTCCCGGCGACTTCTTCGAGCTGGACAAGGACAACTACCGTCTAGTAGGCCAGCGCAGCAAGCGTATCATTCAGTTCGGCGACGAGTTGCAAGTCATTGTTAAAGCGGCTAACCTTCTCGACCGCACCATCGACTTTGAGCTGGTAGATGAGCGCCCCATGTCGCAGCGCCGCAACGATGCTCCCCACCGTGAGGAAGGCGGGCGTGGCCGTCGGCCAGATCGTGGGCCTGAGCGAGGCGGTAAAAGCAGTGGTGGTCCGGGTGGTGGCGGTAAGCGCCGGCGCTAGGAGCCTCACCCCCCAGCCCCCTCTCCAAGGGGCGAGGGGAGCCGCACGCTCGGCCAGCGCAGACCCTTCGGCTTTCGCCTCAGACACTGCTACCACGCAGTAGAACGAAGGTATTTTAAATAGGAAAAGCCCGTGACAGTAAGTCGTGGGCTTTTTTTGTTGCTACCGGAACAAACCATTCGGTAGCGGTTGCGGAGGCGGAAGCCAACGTAGCCGCGTAGGCCGAGCGTGTGGCTCCCCCTCTCCCCTTGGAGAGGGGGCCGGGGGTGAGGCCATTCGTTGAGTGGATGAGGCCCAACGTCCGTACCTTGCCTGCCCCAACACATCTTGCCCCTGTGAGCCCCACTGATTTCACGCAAAAAATAACCGCCGCCCTGGCTAGTCTTGAGTACGGCCAGCAGCCAGTTGCCCTCTACGAGCCCATCCGCTACATCATGGCGCTGGGGGGCAAACGCATCCGGCCCTTGCTCACCCTCATGGGCGCTCACCTCTTCACCGATGAGCTGGACCCCGTGCTACGGCCGGCGCTGGCCACGGAGGTCTTCCACAACTTCACCCTCCTCCACGACGACATTATGGACCAGGCGCCCCTGCGTCGGGGCCAGCCTACGGTGCACGAGAAGTGGAACGCAAACGTAGCCATCCTGAGCGGCGACGTAATGCTGGTGCAGGCCTACGAGCTGTTCCTGGATGTGCCACCGGCGCTATTACCAACAGTGCTGCGCAAGTTCAGCCAGACGGCGGCCGAGGTCTGCGAAGGCCAGCAGTGGGACATGGATTTTGAGACCAATGAGCAGGTTACCATTGAGCAGTATCTGGATATGATTCGGCTGAAGACGGCCGTGCTGCTTGGTTTCTGCCTGGAGCTAGGTGCCCTACTGGGTGGCGCTTCACCCGAAGATGCCGACCACCTGCGCCAGTTCGGAACCGACGTAGGCATTGCCTTTCAGCTCCGCGACGACTTGCTCGACGTGTACGGCGACGCGGCCACCTTCGGCAAGCGCGTGGGCGGCGACATCGTGTCAGATAAAAAGACCTTCCTGCTGCTCACGGCCCAGGCTCAGGCAAAAGCCCCCCAGCAAGCCGTGCTGGCCCGGCACCTCGGCCAACCCACCGCCGACGCTGCCGCCAAGGTGCAGGCGATTACCGAAGTGTACGACCAGCTCGATATCCGCTCCCAAACGGAAGCGCTGATCAACGACTACTTTCAGGATGCCCTCCAGCACCTGGAGCGTATGGGAGCACCGGCCGAGCGCAAGGCTATCTTGCGGCAGTGGGCATTGGAGCTGATGGCCCGCGAAAGCTAAAGCCTGATTTTAGGCCCAATTCAGGCTCGCTCCGCGCATTTTTCCCCCCAGCGCACTTGATTCCACCCGCTAAAGCCGACGAAAGCGCCTGGAAGCCGTACAATGCGGCTTCCCTTATTTCTCCTTTTACTTCTCTGTTTTCTAATGCTGAATCTGAACGTCGTCCTCGCCCTCATGATCCTGACGGGGGGCATTTCTTTATACGCCTGGTCGAATCCTGGCTTGCGCGAGAGCTGGATCATGACGCCCTTTCTGGTGCGCCGCCGCAACGAGTGGTACCGCTTCCTCACCTCCGGCTTCCTGCACGCCGACTGGATGCACCTCATCTTTAACATGATTGCCTTCTACTCTTTTGGGCAATTAATTCAGGATGTGTTCGTGCAGGTGTTCGGTCCGATGGGGGGCATTTGGCGCTTCCTGCTGCTGTATCTCGGGGGCATTATTGTGTCGGATATTCCTACCTACATACGCCACCGCAATGACCCTGATTACCACAGTCTGGGTGCATCGGGTGGGGTGGCTTCCGTGGTTTTCTCGGCCATTCTCTTTAATCCGGTCAAGGGCGGCATCTACATTTTCCCTATTCCGGTTGCCATTCCCGGCGTCATCTTCGGGGTACTATACCTAGCTTATTCCTACTATCAAGGCCGCAAACAAGGCGATAACATCAACCACGACGCTCACTTTTATGGGGCACTCTACGGTATTCTGCTCACGCTGGCGTTGGTGCCCGAATCAGCTTCTATTTTCTGGAATGAAGTACAAGCTTACCTATTTAATTAATTGATTATCAAATAGTTAACGATTATAAATAAGCATAATCATATCTATTACCTCGGCAGGTGCGTAAAGGGAATCTTTCAAACACATCTCCCCCTCCAACTTCACCTGCTATGAACAAGCTTCTCACCTTAACTAAACGTCTGCCGATAGCGGCCTTATCACTTTCTCTTTCACTGTCTCTCCTGCTTAGCAGCTGCTCCGGTCGTCGTAGCGATGGCACCACTACTATTGCTGGTATCATTTATCTGGCGCTGGCGGTGTTTGCCGTTATCAGCCTCATCAAGCAGGATTGGTCAATTGGTAAGAAAATTATCTGGGGTCTGGTCATTTGGTTCTTCCCCTTCCTGGGCTCTATTATTTACTTCCTGTTTTCGGGCCGTAAATAAGCTCTGAGATCAACGCATAAAAAAGCCCCGGCACTAAGCTGTGCCGGGGCTTTTTTATGCGTTGATCTCAGAGCTTAATAGTTGAAGACTATGTAAATAAAGGGGAAGTAAGAAATTACTTTTTGCCCTCCAGTAGCCTTTGCTTTTCTAAACGTGCGGTGCGCTTGATGAGGGCACCAGTATTAGAAATCTCCGTCACGCGCCAGTAGTCGCCTTGGTTTAGCATTTTCAATTCTACCACGAGCGTCGTGTCGTATTGGGGTTGGGTGAACTCTATTCCTACCAAGGTTTGCTCATCCTGCTCATTTACGTATTTGATGCCTTTGAATTGAGGGTTAGGTCCTATCACCCGGCCTGCCAACCCCAACACCGACAGATTCATACCGCCCATCGGCTGAGCCGTAGCGGCGGCTTGTTCCGGGGAGCCCGTTTCCACAAAGCGCCGCACTTCCCGTTGCGCCGACTTAGCCAGTTGGGGCTTCAGTAGCTGCAGCGCGCTTTGCAGCATCTCCTGGTTTATGTTCAGCCCTTGCAATTCTGAGCTTTCGGCCGCTACCTGATCCACCAGGTTGCGGGCCACCTTATTAATGTCAACGTAGCGCTCAAAGGTGGCTACGTCGTGGGTGCGCACAGCATTAGCCGCCTGCGCCAGAGAATATTGGGGACTTGATGATACCACGGTGCGATAGTACCAATAGCCGCCAGCTACAAGAGCAATCAGCAACCCAAACAACAGCGCTTTCTTCATAAGATAAGTAGAGAGTGACGAGGCAATCAGACAAGGCAAAATTACCTCATTTCGCGGCCGGCACTGATACCTCGTGTGCACTACTATGCCACTACGCCCAGACAAAGCTACAGTCGCTTACAGCCCACGCTGGGAAGTGTTTTGCCTCTGAGAGGCCGTTCGACTTAGGCTGTGAGCCGCTAACACGAGGTAGAGACGCAAAATATTGCATCTCCTCTCTACCTACCGTTAGCTAGGGGATCAAATAGCCTATTTGATCCCCTAGCTAACGGTAAATCCGTAGTTATATTTCCCAATGCTGCAAAAATGCCCCCCAGAAGCTCCATTCACCCAGAAATTCATGGTCATCGTGGCTGCCGTGGCCTTCGACCTGAGAATACGCTGCCGGCCTTTCGGTACGCGCTGGAGTTGGGAGTGGATGCACTGGAATTAGACGTTGTAATTTCGGTCGATGAGCAGGTAGTGGTATCGCATGAGCCCTGGATGTCGGCCGCTATTTGTCGCGATAAGGAAGGGGCGCCCATTGAGGCAGACGCTGAGCGTCGACACAATCTTTTTCAGATGCCTTACGCCCTCATCCGGCAGTACGACTGCGGCCTGACCCAACACCCGCGCTTCCCCGAGCAACTGTCGGAGCCCGCCTACAAACCGCTGCTTAAGGAGGTGGTTTCGGTTAACAATGCATATGCTCGTCAGCTCGGTCGGCCGCTTCCAAAATTCAGTATCGAAATAAAAAGTAGCTCGGCCGGCGATGGTCATTTTCACCCTTCGCCCCTGCGCTTCGTGGAGCTTGTCTTGGCCCAGGTGCGAGCTGCCAACCTTGCCCCGCGCACCACGCTCATGAGCTTTGATAAGCGGGTGCTGCAAGCAGCGCGGACCCAGGCCGCCAACCTCCCTTTATGCTTGTTGGTAGAAGACCAGCGCCCCTTCGCCGAGCACCTGCAAGAGCTCGGATTTGTGCCCACTGTCTACGGCCCCCACTATCAGCTCGTCGACGAAAGTCTGCGCGACGAAGTCCGCGCCCGCGGCTTACGGCTCGTTCCCTGGACGGTGAATGAGCCCACCGATATGCAGCGCCTGCTCGCTCTGGGCGTCGACGGCATCACCACCGATTATCCAGACCGGTTGCTGCAGCTGTTGCAGCGTTAAGCAATGAATGCACACTTGTCCATTGGTCTGTGCACGTTACTTCATCGCACTCAAGCTTCCGGTTTTTATACCAGGCGTTTGATTCTAGCTTATTAAGCTCTTGTAACGATTGTACAAAGACTAAAAACTTGTTTCTAGCCCTATATAAGGAGGCTTTTGGGTTTATTACAGGTGCGTGTTACATATGCTGTAACGGCAGCGTTCGTTACACAAACCGTGTAAAGTGTACACTGTTACGCGTTACAAGGTGTATCTTTGTATTGTATTTACACTTGATGTAACTGTCTATAATTACGTTTGTATTTGTACATACGAAACATATTTGACACCTTTACAAACTAATCAATACATAACGCTTACTTATGCCGCACCAGGGCAAAATCCTTCAAGATGCCATCAAAAACAGTGGTATTTCCATCACACGCATCGTGGAGGAGCTGGGTATTACACGTCCGACTATTTATCGCAAGTTCAAGGAAGAAACACTTGATTACGGTTTCGTAAAACAAGTCGGAGAGATCATTACACACGATTTTTCCCAAGACTTTACATCGTTACAGCAATCTGTATTGCCATTTGTATCTGCTACACCAAGTATGCCTGTTACAAGTAGTGTAACGCAACGTTCTGTAACGTTACAGCAGATGGAAACCGACCCCAATAAGCAGCTTATGACCCTTCAGGCTAAGTATATAGCCCTTTTAGAAGCCTATAATGAGCTCCTATTAAAAGTGTATGGGCCGAAGTAACAAATATGTTCCACGTGAAACATGTGGTCGTTACGAACGTGTATTGGGGCTTAATTAGCGGATATTTGTACGGTACGGGATGTATCAAATTGGAGCAGATCTAGTAGCCCAACTGACAGTTCTCCTCGTGTAATAGATCAAGCTGCTGAGTCACGGCCAACATGGAGCGAGCGTTATCGAACTCAACGCTAAACTGAGCTTTAAGCTCCTTTCGTTTTATAGATTCCATGAAGCGCCGTGTGTCATCTGGCGTCTCCAGTATCAGGCCTGGCACGGGAGTCGGGCGGCCATTATCGTCCTTGGCAACCATCGTGAAATAGCAGGTATTGGTATGCTTCACAGAACCGGTTCGCACGTCTTCAGCAATGACCTTGATGCCGATTACAAGGGAGGTGTGACCCACGTAATTAACGGAAGCAAGCAGCGATACCAGCTCGCCTACTTCAACCGGCTGGAGAAAGTTTACGCCATCTACACTCACCGTCACGCAGTAGGTGCCGGCGTGTTTAGCGGCCGCAGCATAAGCCACTTTATCCATAAGTGAGAGCAGGATGCCACCGTGAATTTTGCCCCCCAGATTGGCATAGGATGGAATCATAAGCTCGGTGAGCGTTACCCGTGAGTGGGATACCAATCGGAAGTCGGGGAGGAGGGAGGTAGGCATAGGAAAGGGTTAGGAAATATGTACCTGCAAGCGAGCCGAGCATAAGGATAAAAAGCTCTGACTGAGCCCAGCTAGTATGCGCTAATATCGGGAGCACATTAAATGGAAATGCCCCCCACTGGACAGAATATGACTGAGCTTGAAGACGCGTTAAATGGCAGCCTTACTGCAGCAGTCATACCGTGACCAGGATTAGATTCGATTCAAAGATGAGCTGGGCATAAGCGAGCAGCAACAAAATTTTGCAGCTCTTCTTCTCTATGTCATACACCACCTTTAAAGCACTTATTGCTTTAAAGGTGTACCCAAAACATTTAGTAGCTATAAGGGAGAATGAGAGCTATGCAAAGGCGAGCGAAGATGAGAAAGCCTAATTACGCAAGAACGACTAGACAAGGGTAGCCAGGACGGCCTATAGAAAGACAACCTCCTTAATAACGGTCTCGCCAACCTCATCATTGATTAGCTCCATGACACGGGTTTTGGCCATGACCAACTCGTGCTTGAGTGGGGCCGAGCTAAGGCGCACGAATAGCTTGCCATTGCTGATATATATCTCCTGGGTCTTTAGTGCCACGGCCTTGCCCATGATGCGCTCCCAGCTCGACACGACGAACACCTCATTTAGCTTACCCTGTAAGCGGTAAGCCTTCAGCAAGGCTTTGATACCATCCTTCAACGGGACAATATCAGCTTGGCGCGACTTGTCGGAAGTGCTTGGTTTTTTCAAGGGAATATAATACACTAATGCGCGAACCAAGTGGCAAGGTAGCCGTTGGGGGGCAAAAACAGGTGTTGGCAAAGGTACGTCATCAAGACCAGCTAGAGAGCCTTAACGGTGCCGTTCTGCACCTCAAATCGAGCCACCTGTTCGGAGATATTGGCCAAGATCCGGTCGGTGCGCTCTAAGTGAGTATCAGTAAGAAAGACTTGCCCAAAGGTATGCTCAGCCACGAGCTGCATAAGACGGGTAATGCGCTTCTCGTCAAGCCGGTCGAAGATGTCATCTAGGAGGAGCAGGGGCTTGTGCTGCTTGCGGCTGGCAAAGATTTCGAACTGGGCAAGCTTTAGCGCAATAGCATACGACTTCTGCTGGCCCTGGGAGCCATAGCCCTTTACTGACAGCTCATCCATTAGAAAAGTGAAGTCGTCTTTGTGGGGTCCTATAGTAGTACGCTGGAGCATAATATCACGCCGCTCGTTGGTGCGGAGCAAATGAGCAAAATCGGCACCGGATAGCTGGCTTTTATATTGCAGCGTTACCTGCTCACGACCATCAGCGAGTTGCTGATAATGACGCTGAAAGAGGGGAGTGAACTCCGTTAGAAATTGCTGGCGCCGTTCCATGATTTGGATACCGGCAGGCACTACCTGTTCGTCGAGCACCAGCAAATAGTCCCGGTCATAGCCACGGCCATCGGCGGCTAGCTTCAGCAGAGCATTGCGCTGACGCAGGAGGTTGGTGTAAGTAATTAGCAGCTCCAGGTAGTCATGGTCGAGCTGGGAGATGAGGCTATCGAAGTACTTGCGCCGCTCCTCGCTGCCCTCCCGAATTAGATCAGTATCGTAGGGCGAAATGAGCACCACCGGGTAACGGCCAATATGATCGGCCATGCGCTCGTACGCCTGCTTGTTGCGCGTAACTAATTTCTTTTGGCCCACGCGTAAGCTGCATTGAATGGTGTCGGCGTCGGCGGGGGGCGTTTGGAAGCGGCCTTTCACTACAAAGAACTCAGCATCCTGCTTAATACTTTGCGTATCGGCAGTAGCGAAAGCGCTACGGGTGAGCGACAGGTAATGGATGGCATCGAGCAGATTGGTTTTACCGCTCCCATTGTCGCCGACGAAGCAATTGATATGGGGCGAGAAAGCCAACGTAGCTTCGTCGTAGTTTTTAAAGAACAGTAGGTGTAGGCTTTCCAGAATCATCCGGTTCGAAATTGCAATCCTTTTGCGTACTTTCGCATCCCAAACGCGAACAACCGAAAGCACGATGGCGGAGACGAAAGTAAAAGCTGACTCAAAAGCGACTAAGTCAACTAAAAAAGCGGCAGCCCCGAAAGCCACTTCCAACGGAAACGACGCAGCGTCGGTTACCGAAACGGTAAACCAGCCTGACTCAGGTATGACGGCCTCCAACGAGGAGGCTGAAGCAGCTACCGGTGCACCAAAGGCTAGCGTGCCTGCCAAGCCCCAGTTTCCTAAAGAAACATACCTGCAGTGGTATGAGCAGATGCAGCTCATGCGCAAGTTTGAGGAGAAGGCCGGGCAGCTCTACGGTCAGCAAAAAATCAAAGGTTTCTGTCACCTGTACATTGGGCAGGAAGCTTGCGTGGCCGGTGCCGTGTCGGCGCTTACCAAAGACGATAAGTGGATTACCGCTTACCGCGACCATGCCCATCCGCTGGCATTAGGAACCTCACCCAATGCCATCATGGCTGAACTATTTGCAAAGGCCACTGGCTGTTCCAAAGGCAAAGGTGGCTCCATGCATATGTTCGATAAAGAAGTGAACTTCATGGGTGGCCACGGCATCGTGGGCGGCCAGGTTCCGCTGGGTGCTGGTATTGCTTTTTCTGAAAAGTATAACAAGACCGGTAACCTCTGCATCTGCTACATGGGCGACGGTGCCGTGCGTCAGGGTGCCTTGCACGAGGCCTTCAATATGGCCATGCTGTGGAAGCTGCCGGTTATCTTCGTTATCGAAAACAATGGCTACGCGATGGGCACTGCGGTGCAGCGCAGCTCCAACGTAACGGAGCTATACACGCTGGGTGAAAGCTATGATATGCCTTCGTTCCCGGTGAATGCTATGAACGTAGAAGATGTTCACGAGGCCGTAGCCCAAGCCGCTGAGCGCGCTCGCGCCGGCGAAGGTCCTACGCTGCTTGAGTTCAAAACCTACCGGTATAAGGGCCACTCCATGAGTGACCCGGCTAAGTACCGTACCAAAGAAGAGTTGGAAGACTACCGCTCGCGCGATTCCATCGAGGCCGTCCGTCATACTATTCTGACGAACAACATGGCCAGCGAAGACGAGTTGAATGCCATTGATGAGCAAATCAAAGCGGCCGTAAATGAGTCCGTAGAGTTTGCTGAAACATCCCCTTACCCTACTGCTGACGAGCTATACAAAGACGTGTACGTGCAGCAGGACTATCCTTATATCCGCGACTAACTGTCGACTTTTTCCAGCCGTGAGGCTGCTTTTTGCCCCCCATAATGTCGAAGATTCCCTACACGCGCAATTCTCCTAATGCTCGCCAGCGGACGGAGGTACCCGCAGATCCAAACCAACCCATCACGGAGGGTGTTACCGAGCATCCGCTGATGGAGGACCCCGACGCGCTGGCCACCCGGCTAGTGGAGTCGGAAGACTTTGTCCGACGCAATAAAACGGCCTTGCTGAGCTTGCTGGCTGTAGTAGTGCTGGCTGTAGTTGGTGCTTTCGCTTTCTATACCTGGCGCACTACCCAGAATGAAAAGGGCCAGGCTGCCATGTATCAGGCGGTAAACTATTGGGAGGCTGACTCGCTGAACAAAGCGCTCAAAGGCGACGGGCAATACGATGGTTTGGCTGCCATCACTTCCGAGTACAACGGTACCCAAGCGGCCAACCTGGCTAATTTCTACGCTGGTGTAGCTGCCTTGAAAGATGGTAAATACCAAAATGCCATCGATTATCTGGAAGACTTCACTTCGGACGACTTACTGGTGCAAGCCCGTGCTTACTCTTTAACGGGTGATGCTTACCTGGAGCTGAACAAGTACAAAGAGGCAGCTGATCAGTATGAGAAAGCCGCCAACTACAAGTCCAACGAGTACTTCTCGCCTGGCTACCTGATGAAAGAAGCTACGGCCCGCGAGCTTGCCAAAGACTACGATGGTGCGATCAAAGCCTACACTCGGATTGTAGACGAGTACCAGAACGCAACTGAGGTTACGGAAGCCAAGCAGTACCTGGCCCGCGTTCAGGCAATTGCTGGTAAGTAGTCATTGCGAGTCCGTAAATCCTGCGGGTTAGGCAAACTTGATAAAAGGCAAAGGACGGTTTTATACCGTCCTTTGCCTTTTATCATCCAGTGTTCATTTACGATGTCTCTTCACAGAATGGGCAACTTCAGGCCGATCTGTGCAGGACAACCATCCTGCAAATCTGTGCTTCATGGCAACCGCTTTAAAAAACCTTAGTGATTATAACTCCGACCACTTCGTTGACATTGCCGAAAAGCGCTTTGGCTTGGTAGTAGCCGAGTGGAACCGCGAAATCACGGACATCCTCAGCGCCGGCGCTTATGAGACCTTGCTCAAGCACGGCGCGCAGGCCGACAATATTTTTCGCAATACAGTACCAGGCAGCTTTGAGCTGACACTAGGTGCCCAGTTGTTGGCCCAGCATGAAGAGATTGATGCTGTTATCTGTTTGGGAGTGGTTATTAAAGGCGATACAAAGCACGATGACTACATCTGCCACGCAGTAGCTAACGGCATCACCAACGTAGGATTGAAGTATAACAAGCCTGTCATCTTCGGTCTTGTAACAACAAATACTTTGGAGCAGGCCTGGGACCGGGCGGGGGGCAAACATGGTAACAAGGGAGTAGAGGCGGCAGTAGCCGCTATTCAGATGCTTGGCTTTTGATTCGAGCGTGAGGCCAGCCTACTGGCAATATGGATGTATTGTGGTCAATTAGCGTACAAAAGCGTAGCTTTGCGGCCAAATGCACCAGCGGAATCCGTTAGAATACCAAAGTCGTAACTCCCTGTAGCAATTTTACTTCTAACAACTCAATGGGTTATGCCAGTGTTAGGGGAGGTATCAAGCTGATCTCATTTTGAAAAAGGTTAGCTAATCAATTCACATTCAATAGTTTACTTTTCTAAGCTGACATGAGTGAAGAAACCATACGCTACTCCAAAGAAGACCTAGCGGAGTTCCAAGAAATCATCCAGGACAAACTTACGGCTGCCCGTAAGGAGGTGTCATTTATCAAAGAAACGCTGAGCCGCCGCAACGATTCGGGTACCGACAATACAGCCTCTTCCTCGAAGGTACTGGAAGATGGTGCTGATACAGCCGAAAAGGAAAGTATGAACCAGTTGGCTTCGCGCCAGATGAAGTTCATTCAGCAGTTGGAGAATGCACTGGTACGCATCAAGAACGGTACGTATGGTGTGTGCATTGGTACTGGCAAACTGATTCCGAAAGAGCGCCTGCGAGCTGTGCCGCACACGCAACACTCCATTGAGGCCAAAATGGCGCGGCGCGACTAATAGCTTTCCTGCTACCTACACAATTGCCCGGACTTGCGACCGGCTACCCACAGCAGGGTTGCGGCGCAGGTTCGGGCACTGTTTTGCTGACTAGTGTGTTAGCATCACCTCGCCTTATTTAGCGATATTTACTTTATAACCGTACCGTAGCGATACGGCACTTACTTCCCCGACCATGGGCAAAAAGCACAAACCTGATTTTAACGCCGGCCGCAACGGCCGCAACGACTCTCGCCCCTCCGGTAACACGGGCGGCTCCGAGGGCTTCCGCAAATCTTCAGACCGTCCCGCCAATCGGGATGGTAACGACTCCCGGCGTGGAGGCGAATTCCCCTCGCGCCCCGCTTTTGGCCGACCCAACACTGGCGGTAATAATGCCGGTGGTGGTCGTTTTAGTGGAGGAAACGCAGGGGGCAAATTTGGCGATAGAAACAGGCGGCCAACTGGTGGTGATTTCAACCGGGGTGAAGACCGCGGGCCGCGCGGCAACTTTGCCCCCCGGCGCGATAACAACAGCCGGCCGCCTTTCAACCGCAACAATGATGAGCGGCCCGCTCGCTCGTTTGATCGTGACGCGCCCCGTCGCTTTGACGACCGCCGCGAAGGTGGCTTTGGTCGCGACCGTGACCGCGCTGATGATCGGCCTGCGCAGCCTTATCAGCCTAAGGCCAACTGGCCCGGCCAGCCCTACCGGCAGGAAGGCAAGCTAGCCGTACCGCGCGGTGGGGCGGGTGAGCGCAACCGAAAATTTAACAAGGTCAATCCTTTTGAGGCCGACAAGCCTGCGCCTGCTAAAGCTCCGTACGAGCCCGATGCTCGCCGCGACGCACGTACCGACGAATCGGGTCCGGACCGGCCAATACGCCCGGCGCGGCCTTTCGATTTTAAAAATGCCCCCCAAGACAGAGACGCTGACCGCGACGACCAGCGTCGGGAAGGTGGTTACGAGCGGCGCGACCGCAACGAGGGCAGCTTTGGCAAACCACGCCGCGACGAAGACCGGGGCAGCTTCGCCCCCGCAATGATCAGCGACGCGAAGGTGGATTTGGCAACCGCAACCCGGATGATAAGCGCGGCAATTTTGCCCCCCGCAGCACCGGTGACCGGGGCAACGCTGGTGGCCGCGACTTTGGCTCCTCTGCTCCCCGCGACGCCCGGCCTTTTGGTGAGCGTCCGGCGCGGCCCGAGAACCGGCCGGCACGCGATGCCAGCAGCAACCGGGCCGACAAGCCTAAGCGCGACGAGGTGCCCGGCGAGGCTCCTGCTTATAAGAACCTGAAATTTTACGAAGAAGATAAAACCCGCGGCAACAAGCGTCGGCGTGAGGAAGACGATTCAGCTGGCGACACGCTGCGCTTGAATCGCTACATCGCTAATGCTGGGGTTTGCTCTCGTCGCGAAGCGGATGCTCTTATTGCCGCCGGTGAAATTCGGGTGAATGGCGAGGTAGTTACCGAAATGGGCTACCAGGTACAACCCACGGATACGGTGCAGTATGGCAAAACCAACCTCAAGCGCGAAAAAGAGGTGTATGTGCTGCTCAACAAGCCGAAAGACTTCATTACCACCACCGATGACCCCGAAGGGCGCAAAACGGTAATGGATTTGGTGGCTACCGCCTCGAAGGAGCGCATCTTCCCAGTAGGCCGCCTGGACCGCAACACGACTGGTCTGCTGCTTTTCACCAATGATGGCGAGGTAGCCCAGAAGCTCACGCATCCATCGCACAAGAACAAGAAGATCTATCAGGTAGAGCTGAACACACCGCTTACCGAAGAACATCTGCGCCAGATTGCCGAAGGCATTGAGCTGGAAGATGGGAAAGCGGAAGTAGACGATGTGGCCGTGGTAGCGGGCAATGCGCACTTCGTGGGCGTGGAACTCCACATTGGTCGCAACCGTATCGTGCGCCGCATATTCGAGCACTTAGGTTACGAGGTCGTCTCCCTGGATCGGGTGCAGTATGCGGGGCTCACTAAAAAAGACCTGCCCCGTGGTAAGTGGCGCTATCTGAACGAGAAGGAAGTTATTCGCCTGAAGTATTTCTTGTAAGAAGCAACCTACGGACGCTTTACCGGCTCATAATCAAAGTCGGTAGGGCGTCCGTTGCTTTTGGCCCTTCCCGCTGCATTCAGCTTTCTTGCCCAATTATTCCCGACTGCTTTGATGGCCGCTATGATCGGTTATTTCTTTCCAAGAAGAACTGACTTAGCCCGCGCCTTACGTAAGCCCTGTTCTCATGCGCACCCTCACTCTCGATATCGGCAATTCCACCGTAAAATACGGTTGCTTCGAGGACAATGTGTTACGTGAAACTGCCATTGCTCAGACTACAGAGCAAGTAAGTAAGGTCGTGGAGCGGTGGAAGCCGACGCACGTTATTCTGGCGTCGGTGGCGGGGCCAACAGATGCGTGGGCTACTGATTTGCGCACGCGGGTTCCGGGGCAAATAGTGGAGTTTAAACCGGCGTCTACGCCTTTGCCTATTCGTAATGGATATGCCACGCCTCAAACCCTCGGAGCCGATAGGCTGGCGGCGGCTGTAGGAGCTGCGTGGCTCCGGCCGGGCCGCGACTCTTTGATTATCGACGCGGGTACGGCCATCAAGTGCGACTGGGTAGAGGGCGGGCATACGTTTCGGGGCGGTAGCATTGCGCCAGGGCTGCGGCTGCGCTTTCAGGCTCTACACACGTTTACGGGCCGGCTGCCGTACCTGGAAATGCCCCCCAACCTGATGGCCGAGATTCCGCTCACGGGTACTGATACAGAATCAGCTATTCGCAGCGGGGTGCTTAATGGGGCAGTGGCAGAGGTTAACGGAATGCTTGATCAGTACCGGGCTCAGCGACCCGCTTTAGGTGTACTCCTGGCGGGCGGCGACGCAGCCTTTTTTCAATCGCGGCTCAAAGGCCCTATCTTTGTAATTCCCGAACTCGTGCTGCTCGGGCTTCACCGAATTTTGGTGCATACCATTGACTATGTGGAAGAATAAATTAGCCGGCCTGGTCGGTTTTGGGTTGATGGGTTTGGCCACAGTGCCGCAAAGCCAGGGACAAGGGCTCGGCAACTCGCCGTATTCGCGCCTGGGCCTGGGCGATGCCAATCTTAATACGGGCGGCGTGCGCCAGCAAGGAATGGGAGGTGTCGGTCTGGCTGCCCCCAACAGCGTCCATATAAACGAGCTGAATCCTGCCTTGCTCTATTATACGGCTCGTACTACCTACGAAATGGCCGTGAATGGACAAATCAAAACCATTCGTAACCAAACAAATTCCCAGCGCGACGGAAGTGGTACGCTGGGCTACCTGGCCTTTGCCGTGCCACTGTCCAAAAGCTGGGCCGGCGCAGTGGGCCTGAAGCCCTATAGCGCCGTCGATTATGAGAGCAACGTAGTCGAAACCGTAGCCAGCGGGCCCGCTGGCACGCGAGTACTCAAGCGCTATCAGGGTGAAGGTGGCTTATCAGAGGCGTATATAGGCCAGGCGTACCGGGTGGCTAAAGGCCTGACGGTGGGCGGTACAGCCGCGTACGTATTTGGTAGCATCGATCAGCGCGTAGCTACGCAGGTGGCACCACCCGATGTCACTGATGTTTCGCAGCTAGCCAGTGTGGTGTTGCTGGAGCACGTACGCTACTCCGATTTCACCTTTCGGGGCGCGGCGCACTATCGGGGCACCATCAGTGGCAAGCTCAACTATAACCTGGGGGGCGTTTATACCTTCCGGTCGAGCATAAACGGTGTGCGCAACACTTCCCTGGACCGCGAAGATGTGGCCGGCAACCAGCTAGAGCGTATTCAGCTGGAAGACAGCCAAAAGGGTGAGGCCCGAGTGCCCGCTATGGCTCAATTAGGCATCAGCATCGACAACAACAAAAACTTTAGCGCCAACCTCGACGTGGCTCATCAGCAATGGTCGAAGTTCCGCTCCTTTGGTATCGCTGGTGGTCCCACTACCGGAGTTGTTTTGGATAATACGGTACGCGTAGGTCTGGGGGGCGAATATACCCCCGATCCGACCTCCGTAGATAGCTACTTCAAGCGCGTAACCTACCGCGCTGGCATCAGCGCCGCGCAGCTGCCTTACCGTCCGGCTGATCAAACGCTCTACGACCGGGCCATAAGCTGGGGCTTCACTTTGCCTGTGCCGTCGGCAACGCCTTTGGATGCCGCCAGCATGAACCTGGCCTTCACCTACGGGCAGCGCGGCAACACCGACCCCAATGTGGCAAACCCTAACGGCAACGTGCGCGAAGAATATGTGCGGGTGCAGGTGGGTCTAACGCTCAATAACCGCTGGTTTATCAAGCGGCGCATTGAGTAACCAAGGTGCGCTCATGATAATGCTTGGCCGTGGTTGGATGAAGCTCCTGGGGGGCATTTTGGTGGTAGCCGGTTTAAGCACGGGCTGCCAGAAAAATGACGCCGAGGTCAAAAAGAAGGTAATGTATAATGGGCCATTACTGGAAGCTACCAACGTGACTATGCTGGTCAGTGACTCGGCTAAGCTGCAAATCAAGCTTACGGCTCCGGTGTCGCAGCAATTCGAAACCGGCGACCAAGTGTACCCCAAGGGTATGAAAGTGACGTTCTATTCAAAGGATGGCAGCATCGTCAACACCCTGCAAGGCAAGTACGGGCGGTACGATAAAGCCAAGGACCTCTATTTGGTACGCAATGACGTGCGGGTAAGCAACGAGGAGAAAAAGCAGAAGATGAACTCCGAGGAGCTGTATTACGACAAGCAAAAGGCTACCATCTACACCGAGAAGTTTGTACGCGTCGAAACTCCCACGGAGATTCTGACGGGCACCGGCCTGACGGCTAACCAGGATTTCTCCCGCTACAAAATTCTCAAGCCCGCTGGCATCTTCACCGTGGAAGCGCCGGTAACGCAGTAGCGAATAGCCAGTTCATAAGCTGTTGAACAACCGTTTTATTGGCTGGGGGGCTTTTTCAGCAACTAGCACAAATCGCCGACCTAACCCGTTGGTCTACACCTAAACAACCGCATGGACTTTCAATTTGACAAGGCTCTGGGGCGCACCGTGCTGTTTTCGGTGGCGGTAGTAGCCTTAGTCATTGGCGTGTACGAAACGATTCTATCAAATAGTCTGGACGCCATTTCCCGCAATTATTGGCTATTTATGGTGTCGTTTGCCTGCATGATGTGGTACCGCTACCTCGGCCAAACCAAAGCCGAAACACCGGGTCCAACCACGCCAACGAAGTCTGCGCCCACCAAATCGCAGCCGCGCAACCTCGCGCCGCGCAAAAAAGGCCGCCGCTAAGCAACCATCCGTTGGGGGGCATTCTGGCACAAAGCTTTGAATGTCCGACGGATTCTGGTTATTTTGCGACTCTTTCCACTTTTCTATACTGCGCTTTTTTTCAAGTACATGGCATTAATTAACACGATTCGAGAAAAATCGGGCTGGGCTGTCGGCGCCATCGTCATTGGCCTGCTGCTCTTCATTATCGGCGGCGACCTGATTTCGGGCCAGAACCGCATCTTCAATCGTAACGATAATACGGTAGGGGAGATATCCGGCGAAAAAGTGGAGCTGAACGACTTCAATAATACCCTCGAGCAGGCCAAGCAGGCTTTTATTGCTCAGCAGGGCCGCCAGCCCGACGAAAATACCCTTGGCTACCTCCGCGACCAGGCCTGGAATCAGACCATTTATCGCATTGCCTTTAAGGAGCAATTTGATGCGCTGGGCCTGGAAGTAAGCGAGGACGAGCTGTACGATATGGTGCAGGGTCGCAACGTGCATCCCAGCATTCGTCAGGCTTTCTCCGATCCACAAACTGGCCAGTTCGACCGCACCAAGGTGATTGAGTACCTGCGCAACCTCGACAAATTGCCCCCCCAGGCGCAGGATCAATGGCGGAATTTTGAAGCCGGTCTGACCCCCGACCGCTTGGCTTCGAAATATAACAACCTGCTTAAGCTAAGCACCTACGTAACGTCGGCCGAGGCCAAGCGCTTCCACGAAGCTCAGAACACCCGCGCCAATATCCGCTACCTTATCGTACCGTACTTCTCAGTTTCAGATTCGTCTGTGAAAGTAACAGACGCTCAATTGCAGGCTTATCTGGACAAAAACAAAGGCCGCTACAAGGTGGAAGACGGTCGTGACATTGAGTATGTGACCATTCCGGTAACGGCTTCGAAAGAAGACAGCGCCGCCGTACGTGCTTCTGTTGATCAGCTGACTGCTCAGTTCCGCACGGCTCCTAATGACTCACTGTTTGCTAAGCTCAACTCCGACCAGCCTTACAGCGGTGCCTACGTTTCGCCCGCCGATCTGCCCGAGAAGCTCCGTGAGCAACTGCCGTTGCAGGTAGGCCAGGTGTACGGCCCTTACGCCGAGAATGGCGTGAGTTCGATCTTCAAAGTAACCGGCCAAAAAGCCGGTACGCAGCCCGCTGCCCGCGCCAGCCACATTCTTATCAAGCCCGAAAACACAACCCCCGAAGCCAAAGCTGCCGCGCTTGCTAAGGCAAAGGATGTGTTAGCTCAGATTAAAGGCGGTGCCGATTTCGCCGCTATGGCCCGTCAGTACGGAACTGATGGTACGACCGCTACCGGTGGCGACCTGGGCTGGTTTACGCAAGGCCGCATGGTGCCTGAGTTTGAGAAGGCTATTTTCGGGGCTACTGCTGCTGGCTTGCTGCCTAACCCAGTAGAAACTTCTTTTGGCTACCATATTATCAAGGTTACGGCTCCTAAAACCAGCCAAACGTATCAAATAGCTGCTGTACAGAAGAACTTAGTTCCGAGCGAAGGCACCCGTGAGGCGGCTTACCAGAAAGCGCAGGAGCTGAAAGGCGCGGCTACCAACCTAGAGTCTTTCCGCAAAGCGGTAGCCGCCGATAAGTCGCTGCAAAAGCAGGAAGCAAAAGGTCTCGGCCGCGGTGATCAGGCCGTGAACAATCTGCAGGGTGCGCGTGCCATCGTGCGTTGGGCTTATGGTGCAAACCAGGGCGGACCGGAAACCGAAATCGGTAATGTATCGGAGGTTTTCGAAATCGGCGACCAATACGTGATTGCTGCCCTCACCGGCGAGCGCACCAAAGGCCCGGCTGCTGTAGCCAGCATCCGGCCTGAGCTAACGGCCCTGGTTCGCAACGAGCTGAAGGCTCAACAGATTATGGAGAAGCTGAAAGGCAAAACCGGCACGCTGGAGCAGATTGCTGCTGGCTACGGTTCGCAAGCCCAGGTGAAAACGGCTAACGACGTAGTTGCCAGCTCCGGCATCATTCAGGGCTTAGGCGCTGAGCCAGTAGCTGTCGGTAAAGTACTTGGGTTGAAGCCCGGCCAGAAGTCAGCGCCTATCCAGGGTGAGCAAGGTGTAGTAATCGTGGAACCCGTGAGCATCACGCCCGCCGCTGCCCCCGCCGATCTGAAAGCCATTCGTCAGCAGCTTGCCTCGCAGCGCACCGCCCGCACCGATGGTGCCACCTATGAAGCTGTAAAAGCTAATGCCAACATCAAAGACGAGCGCACGAAGTTCTTTTAAATTGAGCGCTATTAGGTAAGTGAAAAAGGGTCGCGTCAGCGACCCTTTTTTGTTGGAAATACTTCTAAAAGAGCGGGAGTACCTGTGCAACCATTAAAAATTAATCTGGCTCTATACTATAAAGTAATAGCTTTGAAATCGTGTAGAGTTTTTCTCTTTTTCAATTATTAGTAAGATCATACTCAATCAAAAATTATATGTGTCTACGGTACCTACCTGCGTTTTTATTTCTTCTTGTTTTAAGTCAACCAGTCTTCGCGCAAAAAATTGAGGATGCGCCCTCCAAGTTTTATGTGGGCTTACAAGCGGGTGCGCATCGGTATTTGGTGGATTACCAAAGCGGCTATAATGAAATAACCACAGGGCCTGCGCATTTACAGGTCGGTTATCAGACATCCCCCCGCTTAGCTTTACAGTTGGGCGTTGGCTATCGACAGGAGCGGAGTGCTGGCGGCGCTGCTTCCCCGACAACTGGTCAGCTAGCCGGGCGATTCGAACAAAGCCATCAAACGGTAGATATACCTTTAGTAGCGCGATATACCTTAACTAGGAAGCCAACGAATCGCTTTAAGGTTGACTTGATTGGTGGGGTTACTGTGGTTCGCTCCCGGTACCGTTACGACCTGACAATCACGGAAGACGGCGTTATTACGCAAGATATTCACGTTGATGAAAGCTTATTAGATCCGTATGTGACGGCAGGATTAGGAATACGCTACCGGCTGAGTCCTAAGCTAGATGCTAGCCTTGATGCCCAGTTAAATAAGCTAACGCGTGATGTGCAGACTGATAATCGAAGCTTTCTGCGCTACTATTCAGTTGGCTTAGGCCTGCGCTACAGCTTTCGGTAGACTAAGCACCTGCTCGATTTGATGGTTGAAAGAAACCAGCCTTCAACAGAGCAGGTGCTTTTCCATCTGTTTGACTAATATTAAGAGCTGATGTTACGCGGCAACTGCACCTCTGCCTCAGAAAGAAGCTATTGCTGCTTCAGGAAACATCCTTTCCAAGCAATCGACTAATATGCCGCGTAACATCAGTTAAGAGTAAGCCTGATTAAACAAAAACCCTGATGTATCTCCGCCATATAGTTACCTTGATTCTTGCAGGTCTGCTAACTCATCCCGTCTTTTCTCAACAGCATGAGGATACGCCCGCCAAAGTTTACGTGGGCCTGCAAGTGGGTGCCCATCAGTATCTGCTTGACTATCCGAGCGGTAGTCAGGGAGTAGCTGTAAGCCCTGTTCATGTGCAGGTTGGCTATCAGATTTCCCCGCGCTTAGCTGTGCAGTTAGGAGCTGGCTATCGGCATAGGGAAAGTAGCGCAGGATCTACTATTTCGCCGATACCAGGCTATCCGGCCATTCAGTTTGAAACCAATTGGTGGACAACCGATCTGCCGCTAACAGCCCGGTATACGGTGACTAAGCCCGCTAGTCGCCTTAAATTCGACCTTATTGGAGGCGTTGTCCTGGTCCATTCTCGGTATCGCTACAACCGCTTGCTAGGCAGAGATGGCGTCATCATCGAGAGCGAATCTGTTGATAATAAAATAACAGACTCCTACCTTACGGCCGGCGTAGGACTGCGCTACGGGCTGAGCAGGAAGCTGGCTCTCACTTTCGACACGCAATTAAATAAGCTGCCCCGCTCCATAGCAGCCCCTCCGAATACGAGTTCCCTGGGCTATTATTCCGTAGGACTGGGGCTGCGCTATGCTTTTCGGTAGAGGCAATTCAATGAATTGAGTAAAAGCCCCATTGCATCAATGGGGCTTTTTTATTGTACTTCATGAAATGAAACCGGCCCGTAACCAGTTATTTGCACACGTCTTGTATCCGTTGCTATGCCGTTCCTGAATCTTCGTCAGCCTCATTTCTTTGTTTTAGTTCTGCTAAGCGTATTGCTCACCGCGCCCCTGCACGCCCAAGAGGACGGCGATATTGCCCTGGCCCGCGAGTACGTGCGCAAGGGCGAAAACGAGAAAGCCGCGTTTCTCTTCTCCCGCCTGCGCGCCGACGAGCAAACAGCCCCCAACGTCCTGCCCGACTACGTAAGCGCCCTGCAAAGCCTGAAGCGCCATAAAAACGCCGAGAAGCTAGTGAAGAAGGCGGTGCGGCAGCAGCCCAAGGAACTGGGCTACGGCGTGCTGCTGGGGGGCATTTACACCGCCAGCGGCGACGAGGCAGCCGCCGCCAAGCAGTACGAGCGGGTAGTAAATCAGCTGACGGCTGAGCAGGTAGTACCCGTGGCCACGGAGTTTATGAACCGCAAGCTGCCGGAGTGGGCCGAGAAAACCTACCTGCGCGGCCGTCAGCTGGCCGGCAACGAAACCGAATTTGCCCCCCAGCTCATTCAGCTCTACACCCAGAGCGGGCAAAATGCCCCCCTGATGGCCGAAACCCTGCGCCTGCTGCGCGACGACGACCGGCAGCTGCCCTTCGTGCGCAACATGCTCCAGAACAGTCTGCGTGAGGAAAAGGACTTTGAGGCCCTGGAAAAAATACTACTCACCAACGTGCAGCAGCAGCCCGACCAGGCCGTGTACAGCGAGTTGCTGCTCTGGCTACAAGTGCAGCGCCGCGACTTCACCGGGGCCCTGGTGCAGGCCAAGGCGCTTGACCGCCGCGCCCGCGCCGAAGGTGGCCGCGTGCTGGACCTGGCCGCTATTGCCCAGCGCAACAAAGACTACGAAAGCGCCATTGCCGGCTACGAATATGTGATTCGGGAGCATAAGCAAGGGCCGTTTTACCCGGTGGCCCGGCAGCGCCTGGTACAAACCCGTGAGCAGCAGGTGCGCAATACGTTTCCGGTGGATGTAGCCAAAATCCGCAGCCTCATTACCGAGTACGAGCAGGTGCTGACTGAGCTGGGCCGCACCCCCGAAACGGCCCCCGTGCTGCGCAATATGGCTACGCTCTACGCTTTTCAGCTCGACGATAAGCCCAAAGCCATGACGCTATTGCAGCAGGTAATCGATATGCCCCGCGCCAGCCTGAACGTGGTAGACGACGCCAAACTCAACCTGGCTGATATCTACCTGCTGCGCAATGAGCCCTGGGAAGCGACACTGCTTTACTCGCAGGTGGAAAAAACGCACAAGGATTCGCCCGTGGGCTACGATGCCAAGCTGCGCAACGCCCGCCTGAACTACTACGCCGGCAACTTCAAGCTGGCCCAGAGCCACCTTGATATCCTCAAGCAGGCCACCAGCCGCGAAATCGCCAACGATGCCATGCAGCTCAGCTTGCTTATCACGGATAATACGGCCCAGGACACGTCCGGCGTGGCTCTGCGCGACTACGCCGCCGTGGAGCAGCTCGTATTCCAGAACAAGCTGGCTGAAGCCTTGAAGGGCCTCGATAACCTCTTGCAGAAATACCCCGGCCACGCCCTCACCGACGACGCCTGGTACCTCAAAGGCCAGCTTCAGCGCCGCACTGGCGACTATCAGGGGGCAATTACGACCCTCAGCCGCATTACCGGCAACCCCAAATACGACGTGCTCAGCGACGATGCTCTCTTCCTAACGGCTACCATTATGGAGGAAGACGTGAAGGATCAGGCCAAAGCCCAGGAGTTGTACAATCAGGTGCTGACTAAGTATCCCGGCAGCATTTACGTGGCCGAGGCCCGCAAGCGATTTCGCAAGCTGCGCGGGGATAATTCGTAAAGCAAAAAGCCCCCCGCCTAACGTAGGCGGGGGCTTTTTTGCTTCTATTTAACAATAATGTTAAAGTTGCTCTTTTCAGTAAAAATTTTATTTACTAGCGAATTATTTATCTCGGGTGGAGGGGGTCGCCATATTGTTTGTACAAATGAAAATTGGTGTCGCCCTCGTTTATAACCGGAAATATTCCTTTTAATATCGCCACCTGCGCGTTGCCATTGCTATCTGGTGGTAATTGAATAAAAGGCAATATGGGGTTGTCCTTAAAGGGGGTCTTAGAAAAACTTGCTAAGAGCGAAAGTTGGACGACGCCCTGCCTGGTAGGAATCACACCAACTTTAAAGCTAAAGCGATTGTTAGCGTATACCGGTTTTAAGGTGCCAAACGTCTGCTGCACGTCATAAATGCCGCCCACCTTATTGACAAAAGTAAAGGCGCTGGCAAAGCTTCTAGGCCGAACACCCTTGCCCAGTAATTCAAAAAAACCAACGGCTAGCCGAGGATCGATATCCTGCGGACTAAGGCGAAACCTGCGCCCGCTATGCACTTCCAGCATCGAATCCGAATAAGAAGCTTCTAGCCACAGCGTATCGCCGCGCGCAATGCTCTCCTGCACGGGCTTGATGGTGACGGGAAAAATAAATAACACGTCCGCAAGCTGGGGCTGCTCCTCCTTTGGGCACGCCGTCAGCACCAGCAAGCAAAACAAGGAAAAAAAGTCAGGCCGCGCATCATTACCAGCGATAGGAAGTGACCAACTGCTCCATCTGCGCAGCCTGTAAGCCATTGTTTTGCGCTTGGATTATCATAGGCGGTTCAGTTTTGGGTAAACGAAAATAAAAGGTCTCGCCTGCCTACAGGCGAGACCTTTTATTTATTTCAGCACAACGGTAAAAGTACTTTTCTGCTCATAATACAGCGTAGACTCCGGCGCGCCAGGATCGGTGGAAAAGGTGCGGCGGTGCTGCTGCTGTAACTTAAAATTAGTATCGCCCTGATTAATGACGTAGTAAATGCCACCCAGCACAGCAGTTTGTGCTCGTCCATTACTGTCAAGGCCTAAATTAATGAAGGGCAGATTCTCTCCTTTCTCGAATTGAGCATAGCGGAAATCGGTGAGAAAAGATATTCTTACGACGCCTTTTTTAACAGGAATCAACCCAATTCGAGCTTGGTAGCGACTGCCGGTATAGTCGGGTCTGAATGTGCCAAACGTCGCCGAGATGTCGCTGATACTCCCTCGCTTGTTCACAAATGTAAAGGCATTAGCGAAGCTGGTTTCTGGCACTCCCGCCCCCAGCAACTGAAAAAAGCCAACCGCTATATCCGGCGCTAGGTCCTGGGGCCGCACCCGGAAACGTTTCTGACTACGAATTTCCAGTAAAGAATCGGAGTAGTCCGCCTCTAGCCACAAGGTGTCTCCCTGGTTGAGGGTGTCCTTAGTGGGGGTCATCCGTAAAGGAACTTCAAAGAAAACCTGCACAAAATTAAGTGGTGGCTCTTTCTTACAGGCCGATAAACTAAGTAGGAAGCAGGGGATAAGCAGATACCTGTACATAGCTACCACCGGTAAGACGCAACTAATTGCTCTATCGCAAAGCTCCGCAAGTTATTATTTTGGCCTTGAATTATCACCGGTAATTCAGTTATGGGTAGACGAAAATAAAGGTCTCGCCTGAATTCAGGCGAGACCTTTTAACTACTTCAGCACAACGGTAAAAGTGCTTTTCTGCTCATAATACAGCGTAGACTCCGGCGCGCCAGGATCGGTAGAAAACGTGCGGCGGTGCTGCTGCTGTATTTTGAAATTAGTATCACCCTGATTTATCACGTAATAAATGCCCCCCAGCACGGCCGTTTGTGCTCGTCCATTACTGTCAAGGCCTAAATTAATAAAGGGCAGGTTGTCTCCTTTCTCGAATTGAGCATAGCGGAAATTTGCCAAAAAAGATATGCTAACTATTCCCTTTTTAACCGGTAACAGCCCAATTCTGGCTTGGTGGCGAGTGCCGGTATATTCCGGTCTGAATATGCCAAACGTCGCCGAGATATCGCTGATACTTCCCTGCTGGTTCACAAATGTAAAAGCATTAGCGAAGCTGGTTTCTGGCACTCCCGCCCCCAGCAACTGAAAAAAGCCGACGGCTATATCCGGCTCCAAGTCTTGGGGCCGCACCCGAAAGCGTTTTTGAGTATGAATTTCTAACAGGGAGTCGGAGTAATCGGCTTCCAGCCACAAAGTATCTCCCTGGCCAAGGGTGTCCTTGATGGGGGTCATCCGTACAGGGACCTCGAAGTAAACCTTCACAAAATTTGGAGCAGGGTCTTTTTTACAAGCTGACAAACTGAGTACAAGTAGCATGAAGAGAAGGGAGCGGAATCGTAGGGTCATGGTAATGGCGGTAATGATTTACTAAAAGGTCCTACCTGAGACAGGTAGGACCTTTTTGCTATTTGATTACGACGTTAAATGTGCTTTTTTGTTCGTAATACATAGTAACTTCTTGCGTGTTGGGACTCGTGGAAATGGGCTGACTATGTTTTTGAAACAACTCAAAATTAGTGTTGCCCTCATTGATGACATAGTATATATTACCTAGTATGGGCCGTATCTTGCGTCCATTCGCGTCTTCCCCCACCTCCAAAAAGGACAGATCGCTTTGACGGCCAAAAGGATTGGAGGGATCAGAATTAAGATTCACCGTGATACTGGCAATACCAGTCTTAACCGCCACCAGCCCAATCTTGATGCGGTAGCGGCCATCTTGATATATCGGCTCAAAGGAGCCCGCCGTCTGCTGTAAATTGGCAATGCGGCCCACCTGGTTAATGACCTGAAATGCACTAGCGAAATTGCGCTGGCGTTCGGGCTGACCAGTCAGTTCCATAAAGCTGATAAAGACATGGGGCTTTCCATCTTCTGGACGCAGGCGATACCGTTGCCCGCTGCGAATCTCCAGCAGTGAGTCGGAGTAGTTGGCTTCCAGCCAGAGCGTATCGCCTATTGCCATCGTGGGCCTTGCGGGCCGCATCGTGAGCGGTATTTCAAAGAACAATTCCTGAAACGTGGGTGCCGGTTCCTTCCGGCAAGCGGCCGTGCATAGGAGCGCGGCAAGCGAGAGATAATTAAAAATGTTCATTACCAGAGGTAGGAGGCAACCAATTGGCCCATCTGTGGCGCCTGCAAATTATTGTTTTGCACACGAATTACTTCCTCGTAGGCCCGCACGGAGTTGGCCTGCGGTTGTAGACCGCGAAATACGGTGGCGGCGTTGAAGGAATCTACATTGTCTACTACCCCTGTAAAAGGCTCTCCTACATCAGTCATATCGTGGAGCATACCATAGACGAACCAGCCATTAGGGTCGGAATCATAAGGAACTTGATTCTCCAATTCGTTGAGAGCATCATTAGCCAAATCAGGAACAGTGCTACGATACTTATCCCTGATAAACAAGCGCTCCACATAATTGCCCCATCCTTCGCTAATAGCAATTCTACTCGCGTCATTGTCCGTTTTCTGCCCGTAAGGATTATCCGCGTTTCCATACCTCAACACGTAGGCGATGTAGGCCGTCCAGAAGTTGTTACCGACCTGCCCGTAGTGTTGGGAATGGCCTAGCTCGTGGTAGAAAGTGCGATTTACAGCATCACTTTCACGGGTAGCGCCGTAGTCACTACCACCGTAACGGTACGTAATATCCGGCAGTTGGCGTTGCAACACTTTCTTGATGGCTACTGCCCTACCACCGCTGAGGCCCGCCAAAAACAAGTCAAGTGCTTTGGAAACGTCCGACGTAGCAGCAATGCGGCGCAGCATAGGCGTGGAAGCGTTCGGAACAACGATAGATGACAGCCAAATATTTAGACCGCTTACCGGCGCTGAAATGCCGCGCGCCGCGGAGAGGGTATGCGAATCGACCAGCGCGTTGAAGGTAGTGGCGGCCACCCACGTTAGCGCGTTTTTACTATCGGCGTTGGCGTTATATAGATACGGGTAGCTCATGCCTTCCATCTGGCTTTTTTCATACGTTCCCAGAACGGAGCGAATGGGCAAGATGATGTCCCAGGGCTGAGAGTTTCTAGTGAAGCCGCGGGTAGTGGCGAGCGTATTCTTGAACTCGACAAATAGCTGAGTTTTATCCCGGTAGCCTGTATTGATAAAAAAATAGCCATTATCATCCGTCAGATCGTCATCTACCTTGAACCAACGCCGGGCAATTACATTCACACGCCGTAGGGGCACATTGGTGTCCAACGCTTTTTCCTGCACCCGAATTGTACCGCTCGGATAATAGCGCGTAGCTTGAATCATAATCTCCCCCGGCGCGGGTTCCCCGATTATCTCCTCCTTATGGCCAGTAATCCGCATGGCCTCATTATAGAGAGCCAGGGGTGAAATACCAGCCTTCTTTAATTGCTCCGTAGCGGCTTTGGTATTATTGCGCCTGGACGGAGCCACGATAAAGGGTTCGCAGTCAACGTAACAATTGCAGTTGGAATCCCAACGCGGGCAGTTCGGATCTGGCTCCGGCTCCCAGGGGTCATCCTGCTGGTCGCCCGCGTCTTCGTTGAACAGGTACAGGTTCTCCAGGGTCTCACGCTGAATGTGGTAGGGCAGTTCCACGCCGTAGGGCACGGCGCTGTACACCCAGGGAATCTCGGTCGCAGAGTAATCGACGAACGTAGTAGCGGCGGCCGTCTCGTCCAGGGGCTCGAAGGAAAGCTGCAAACCCAGGGCCTCCAGGTCAGCCAGCTGATCGGTGTCGGCGGGCTTGAAGCGCACGTAGGTATGGGTGGGCGCCTCGATAACCATCGTGGAAAAACTGCCATCAGCTTTGCCGGATTGAAGATTCTTCAGGGCTTTGCGCATCACTTCTACCGTGAAGGGATTGTCTTTGCCCTTGCCAGCCAGGTCCGCTTTGCTGGCGGCAGCGACACCGGCTTCACCCGGCTCCAGGTCGGGCTTCTCACAGGCCCCGAGTAGCAGCAGCAAGGCCATAGCACCGCTACGGACGGCAAGTTGTGGGTACGTGCGCCAGGAAGCGGAGCGGGCGCTTAGCCAGGAAAAAAATGGGGGGGGGTAAGGTAAGTTTTTTCATAAAACAAGAAATTGATAAGAAATGAAAAAAAGAGAATAACGCGTACTGTATAAATGAAAAATGAAGTGTGATTATCAGGCTGCACGCTGGGGTACGCTTTGCCCCGGCACCTCAAAGAGGCTAACCAAAACAGAACAGAACAATGAGGTTGCCGCCCGTACCCGGCTGCGAAGACCATACTATGCCCTCTTCAGCCGCTGGAGCAGCAGATAAACCTCGGGAAGTAGCAACAGGGGCAGGTAGGCGCGGTAGCGGTAGCAAAGGAAATCACCGGCCTACGGGTGAACACCTTTATAAAGATATATTGGGCTAAATATAGCCGCTGATCTAACAAAACTAAAAATTACTATAATATTATTTTTTTAGGAAGAAGCCGTTTGAGAAATTGAGCAATAGTCACTTACATAATCCGCGACTTGGGTTATATACCTTCCCCGGATTCCTAAGCAGCCTTATACAACCTGCGCCCCCAGGCCTTCAGGAAAAGAAAACAAACAGCAGCGCAATGAACAGGATGAAAACCAAGTACATCAGCCCATCGGTGAGGATGTATTGGCGGTAGTGCTGGTAGAAGGCACGAAGCTTTTTCATAAAACGCGGAGACAAACGGTTGGGGGGCAAAAATACGTATCCGTAGGCGGGACGCGGTTTTTCTGCTTACTTTTGGAGTCGTCGCCGGCTCTCGGCGATGCCCGCCGAGTAGTATGGAAAAGAGATGGATTCGCAAGCCCGTGCCTGAGCCCGCCACCGTGCGGCAGCTGGCCGACGCGTTGCGCGTAAACGAGGCCATCATCAGTTTACTCTGCCAGCGGCAGGTAAGTTGTTTTGAGGAAGCCCGCGCCTACTTCCGGCCCGTACTCCAGGAGCTTCCCAACCCTTTGCGCATGCGCGACATGGACCGTGCTGTGGAGCGCTTAGTGCGCGCCCTGCACGAGGGAGAGCGAGTGCTCGTTTTCGGCGACTACGACGTGGACGGGACAACTTCCGTAGCGGTAGTGTACTCCTACCTGCTCCCGCTTTTCGGCCCCGAGCGCATCGATTACTACATTCCCGACCGCTACCAGGAAGGCTACGGCGTATCAGAGACCGGCATCGACTACGCGGCTCAGCACGGCTATGCGCTTATTATTGCGCTGGACTGCGGCGTGAAGTCGGTGGATAAAGTGACTTACGCCAATACTCGCGGCGTCGACTTTATCATCTGCGACCACCACTTACCCGGCCAGGAATTGCCCCCCGCCGTGGCTGTGCTCGACCCCAAGCGCACCGACTGCGACTACCCGTACAAAGAGTTGTCGGGCTGCGGCGTTGGTTTCAAGCTCATGCAGGCCTTAGGTGAGCATTTGGGACTGGATGAGGAACCCCTCCACGATTTGCTCGATCTGCTGGCCGTAAGTATTGCGGCCGATATCGTGCCCATCACCGGCGAAAACCGAATTCTGGCCTATCATGGACTACGCTTGCTCAATGACCCCCAGCGTCCCCAGCGCCCCGGCCTCGACGCCCTGCGCGAGCTGGCTGGCCTGGGGGTAAATGAGCTGAATATTACGAGTCTGGTGTTCGGCTTTTCTCCTCGCATTAATGCGGCCGGCCGGATGGGCGACGCCAAACGCTCGGTGGCCATGCTGCTGGCGCAATCCAAGGAAGAAGCCAAGGAAAAGGCTGGCGTGGTCGATAAAACCAACCAGGAGCGCCGCGGCTTCGACACCAGCACCACCAAAGAGGCGCTGCAAATGATTGAGGACGACGCGGGGCTGCGCACGGCCAGCGCCACGGTGCTCTTCAAGCAGGATTGGCACAAGGGCGTGGTGGGCATCGTGGCCTCGCGCTGCCTCGATAAGTATTACCGCCCCACCATCATTCTCACGGCCAGCAACGACGGCAAAGCCACCGGCTCGGCCCGCTCCGTAATAGGCTTTGATGTGCACGAAGCCATAGGAGAATGCGCCGACCTGCTCGACCAGTTTGGGGGGCATATGTACGCCGCCGGCCTTACCATGCCTATTGAAAACGTGCCGGCCTTCCGCGAAAAGTTCGAGCGCATTGTTGCCGGTCGTATTTTGCCCGAGCAGCTGATTCCGCCCGTAGAGATTGACGGCGTACTAAAGCTGAAGGACGTGACACCGGGCTTTTTCAATTTGCTACGGCAAATGGAGCCATTCGGGCCGGGCAATTCCAACCCTGTATTTGAGTCGCGGAACGTGTACGTGGTGCCCCATTCGGCGCGTATTGTCGGCAATTCGCACCTGAAGCTGGTGCTCACTCAGGATGGGCACTACACCATCGATGCCATCGGCTTTGGGCTGGGCGAATTTCACGAGCGCATCATGCAGGGCGAGCCGTTCAGCGTGTGCTATACCGTGGAGATGAACGAGTTTCGGGGCGTGAAAAGCCTGCAATTGCGGGTAAAGGACATCCGCTGGGAAGAGTAAAGTTCGCTCCCTGATTAAGCAAATGTATAAAACGCGTTAATCACGAAGTTCCAGATCACCACTACGGCCGTGGAAGCCAGCTTAGCGACGTAAAACGGCACCTTCCAGCGCTGATGCAGCCAGCGTAGCAGCAGGGTATTCAGACCTAATCCGATGATAGCCGCCAGCGCGAAATACCCGAACTGACCAAGGATGGCCGGGTCGTGGCTCTGAAAGGTCCACATGCGGTTCAGGAAGAAGTTGATGCAGGTAGCCACACTGAAACCAATAGCGTTGGCCACGTATGGATTCAGTTTAAGCTTCTCTTTGGCCAGATAAGTCAAGCTGAAATCAACCCCAACCCCAAAAACCCCCACCACTCCATACTTGATCAGCTTCATTAATAATTGAGCGTATTCGGGGGGCATAGGAAAGGGATAAAGCTAAACGGAAAGAGAAGCGGCAGGCACCGCCGTAGCAGGTGCTTCGGGGGCCGAAGTAAGCTGGGGGGCAAAATCGCGGGTTAGGAGCTCAACCGTCAGGCGCGCCCAAACGAAGATACAGGGCACCGCCTTGAGCACGTACGGCACTACATACGCCTTACGCAGGAAGCGCGGAAACAGATCGGTAGGGGAGAGCACCGTGAACAGAACGACGCTGCACAGGAGCACCAGATCGGGCCAGCGCCGGCTGGGCTGTAAGCTCCACCACAGCCCTACGCCCGCCACCGCAATAACGAATGTGGGCGACTCGGCCTTATGATTAAACACGACTACCCACAGCAATACCGCCGCCAGTAACCCCGTCCGGAATGCCGCGTGCTGGTATTGCTCAAAGCGCAGCAGCGGTAAGCAAAACAGCGCCGCCCCCACCAGCACCACGGCCGTCTTGGGGGGCAAAAATCCGAACCAGGTTTCCAGCCAACCCATCACCGATAAGCCAAAGGAAGCCGAATGGTCGGCGGCCAGCATGCGGCCCCAGCTTTGGTATTGGGTCAGTAGCTCAGCGGGCGGCACTACCAGCAGCGGCAGCAGCGCCAGCACAATTCCCAGTCCAACGGACCACAGCACGAAACGCACCCGCTGGCGCGGATACAGCCAAAACAACACGAAAGCCACCAATCCGAACAGCTTCACGAATACACTCAGCAAGAGCCACAACGCCGCTCTTCCCGGCCGGACACGCTCCAGCGCCACCGCTCCCCCAATGATAAGCCCAGCCACCAGGCCGTTGCTCTGGGCATTCTGCATGGATGTCAGCAGCTCGATGGCCGCCAGCCAGAGCACCACGCGTCGGGCTCTGGTGTCGATGGTAGGTAATTGTTGCACGGCCCAGTACAGGGCGGCGGCGTTCAACGCATTCCAGCCCAGCAGTCCTATAAAATTGGGCAATACAGCAAACGGACCCATCAGCAGGGCAAACGTGGGACTGTATTTATACAAATCGTACTGCTCCACCAGGTGCAGGATGTACATATCCTGGCCTTGCAACAGGTGATAAAACGCGTTGCGGAAGATGATGTAGTTGTTGTAGTTGGTGTAAGGCAGATTGCTGCTTTTCAAAAACTGCACCACCGTAGCGGCCACGGTCAGGGTAATATACACGGTGGGCAGCGTGGCGGCATGGCCCACGAAGCGCCGCCAGCGCGTAGAAAAGGATACAGGAGTTGCCATAGAGGAGCAGAGGGCTTGGGGGGCAAAAGTAACGTCTCGGAATGTAGCGCGAACTTTTAGTTCGCGTATTGTTACTGCCCGTGGTGAAAATGCTCCTAGCTTATTCTTCAACGATACGCGAACTGCCAAATGCTAAAGTTCGCGCTACATCCGCGTGTGGCTCCATGCCCAGGCAATCAGCACCAGCTGCAAGGGCAACCGGCCCCACACGAGCCACACCGGCAAATGAAATAAGGTGTCATTGGCCTGCGCCATATACACGTTGGCAGGCAACACGGCTATAAATAAAGCTACCGTGCCCCAGGCCGCCCAGCGCTTGGTTTGTCGGAAAAACAGCCCGAGTCCCAGCCCGATTTCGCACAGCCCACTCAGGTACACCAGCAGGAGCGGAGTCGGCAAATACGGCGGCATAATGCGCACATAAGGCGCCGGCGCTACAAAATGCAGCGCTCCGGCCACCACCAGCAGAAAGCCAAGCACATAGCGACTAGCAGAAGAAAAACGGGCCATTCTGGGGGGCAAAATAAGGGCGCAATCAGCGCCAAACTACAGGTTAGGGAATCCGACCCGGCTATTCTGCGTTGAGCAGAATTCGCGAAGCGCAATGTATAACTTGCGCGCTCGTTTTAACCGCTCCTTTCATTCCCCGATATTCTTATTGCATGAAAATTCTTGGTCTTGCCTTCGGGCTTGGATTAGGGGCCGCCGTCGCGGCTCAGGCTCAGCAGCCAGTTTCCGCGGGCTATCAGATTGCCGTCGATTTACAGAATGTAGCAAATGATCAGGTGCGCGTAGTCGTAAATACGCCGCCCGTGAAAGAGTCGCAGGTTTCCTACGTGATGCCCTCGGTCGTGCCCGGCTCTTACTCCAAAAAAGACTACGGCCGCTTTGTGACCAACTTCAAAGCCTTCGATAAAAAAGGCAAAGCCCTGAAAGTCACGCAGCCCAATCCTAACCTGTTTGTCATCAACAAAGCAAAAGATTTGGCTCGCCTTGAATACCTGGTTGATGATACCTGGGATGCCAAGCAGGGCGACGATTATATCTTCCAGCCAGGCGGCACCAATTTCGAAGCGGGCCAGAACTACGTGCTCAACCACTATGGGCTGTATGGCTACTTGGAGGGCTACAAAATGGCCCCCTACCAGGTAACCGTGGCCAAGCCCGCCGACCTGTACGGCGCTACTTCCCTGGAAAAAAAGGCCCCGACGCCCACCCAGGATGTATTTACCGCGCCCAACTACGTTGATCTGGCCGACGGCCCAATCCTTTATAGCCGCCCCGACACAACCAGCTTCGCTACCGGTGGTGCCCGCATTGGCGTATCGGTCGTATCGGAAACGGGGCAGATAAAGGCCGCTGATGTGCGCGAGATTATGCGCCCAATGGCGGAGGCGCTGACGCAGTTTTTTGGGCAAATGCCCGTGCCGAAGTACCATTTCCTGATGTACTTCCCGGCATTAGGCTCCCCACTGATCAGCAAGGACGGCGGCTTTGGGGCTATGGAGCACTCGTACTCCTCGGTGTATTTCCTGCCCGAGTTTCCCGACTCAGCGCGCCTGCGCAGCATGGTGCAGGAAGTGGCCTCGCACGAGTTTCTGCACATGCTGGCACCGCTGAACATCCATAGCCGCGAAATCGGCGAGTTTGACTTCCGCGACCCCAAAATGTCGCAGCACTTGTGGCTGTACGAGGGCGTAACAGAGTATTTCGCGCAGCTGGTGCAGGTGCGCGGCGGCCTGGTAACGCCTGATGCTTTCCGGGAAAAGATGAAGGAGAAAATCGACAATGCCTCGAAGTTCAAGGATGTGTCATTCACGGAAATGAGCCGCAATATCCTCGTGCCACCCTACAAGGATATGTACCAGAACGTGTATGATAAAGGCGCGCTCATTGGCCTGCTGCTCGATATTCGCATCCAGGAGCTAAGCCAGGGCCGCCAAAGTCTGCGCGACGTGCTGCTGACGCTGCGCCAGAAATATGGCCCTACGCGCTCCTTCGAGGACAGCCAGCTGATCCCGGAAATCGTAGCTCTCACCAACCCGCAGCTTCAGCAATTCTTCGATCAGTACGTTATCGGCAGTCAGCCGCTGCCGTACGCCGAGTATTTTGCTAAAATCGGCTGGCGCTACGCTCCTACGGAGCAAAGCAAAGCGCTGGCCTTCGGCCGTTTAGGCTTTGGCTACGACACCGAAAAGCAACAGTTTAAAGTGGCTTCCACTGCTCCTGATCAGAACGCGTTCGGTCTGAAGGACGACGACGTGATTCTGGCCGTGAACGGGACTAAGCTGGATATGTCGAATGCTGAAAAGCTTTTGCGCCCATTGGTGGAGCCCACGTCGGCCGCGCCGGTGAAGGTGCGTTTCCAGTCCAAAGACCAAAAAGCCCCCCAGGAGCGCCAGGCCACGCCCCAGGAGTTTGAGGTAGAGCTAACCAACGTGGTAGAAGCCAGCCCTGCCCCCACGCCCGCACAGCAAGCCCTGCGCACCCAACTGCTCGCCCCGAAAGCGTAAACTGTAGCGCGGAAATCTGTTCCGCGTCGAGCAGCGCGAGAAGCAAGCGTATGCTAACGTCTATTTCTCGCTCCGCTCGACGCGGAACGGATTTCCGCGCTACAACCCCGCCAACCGTCCTACCTTTACCCCATGATTCTACGCGCCGATAACCTGATCAAAACCTACAAGGCCCGCACCGTGGTCAACGACATGAGCGTGACCGTGGAGCAGGGCGAAATCGTGGGTTTGCTGGGGCCGAATGGGGCTGGTAAAACCACCTGTTTTTACATGATAGTAGGCATGGTGAAGCCCAACTCGGGCACCATACACCTCGACGACGAAAATATTACCAAGCTGCCCATGTTTCGGCGGGCCCAGCGCGGGGTGGGCTATCTGGCTCAGGAAGCGTCCGTGTTTCGCGATTTGACGGTGGAGGAAAATATTCTGGCCGTGCTGGAAATGACGGATTTGCCCAAAAAAGCGCAGCGTGATAAAGTGGAAGAGCTGCTCCATGAGTTCAGCCTTACGCATGTGCGCAAAAACCTGGGCCGGGTGCTGTCCGGCGGGGAGCGGCGGCGCACCGAAATTGCCCGCGCCCTGGCCGTCGACCCCAAATTCGTGCTCCTCGATGAGCCTTTTGCCGGCGTTGACCCTATTGCCGTAGAGGAAATTCAGGGCATCGTAGCCAAGCTTAAGCATAAGAATATCGGCATCCTCATCACCGACCACAACGTGAACGAAACGCTCAGCATCGTGGATCGGGCGTATCTGCTATTTGAGGGCAAATTGCTCAAAGCCGGTACCGCCGAAGAGCTGGCCGCCGACGAAACCGTACGCCGCGTGTACTTAGGCAAGCATTTCGAGTACAAGCGGAAGATCTAGCCATAAGCGCAGGTAGTATTGTCCCTCTCGCATCAGGTGCAGCTTGATACGAGAGGGTTTTTGTTTGTAACTATCCGTCCACTTCCCGCTCCATATTACCTCTTGCGCCATGATTGACTCCATTCTCACTTGGGCGGTACAAAGGCGACTGACGGCTATTGACCACTTTCGCCAACACCCCCACGAGGTGCAGCGCGAGTTGTTGCGCGGGCTGCTGTACACGGCGCGGGCCACAGAATGGGGGCAGCGCTACGGCTTCGCTGATGCCTTTGATGGCCGTGAGCTGGCCCAGCGGCTGCCCGTAAGCAGCTACGAAGACTTGTACCCGGCTATTGAGCGCGTATTACAGGGCGAGCCCGACTTGCTGTGGCCTGGCCAGGTAACGTGGTTTGCCAAATCCAGTGGTACTACCAATGCGCGCAGTAAGTACATTCCTGTCACCCGCGAATCGTTGGAGGCGGGCCATTACCGCGCCGGCCGCGACATGACAGCTCTGGCTACGGCGCTGTATCCGTCGGAGCGAATACTGGGGGGCAAAATCTTGTCCTTGGGTGGCACGCACGGCCCCAATCCTTTTCGCCCCGATAATTCCGACTCCCGCGTCGGCGACGTGTCGGCCGTCATTATGCAGAATTTGCCTCGTTGGGCCGAGTTTCTGCGCACTCCACCGCTGGAGCTTGCTTTGCTGGATGAGTGGGAGGAGAAAATCGAGCGCATAGCGCACCATGTGCAGCACGTAAACGTGACCACGCTCGCCGGCGTGCCCACCTGGATGATGCTATTGCTACGTCGCGTGACAGCCCTGGCCGGGGCTGATAACATTACGGAGGTATGGCCCAATCTGCGTCTGTTTCTGCACGGCGCTGTGGCCTTCGGACCGTACCGGGCGCTATTCAAGGAGTTAATACCACAGGAGTGTATGCGCTACCTGGAGATTTATAATGCCTCCGAAGGCTACATTGCCGTACAGGATCAGGCTGATTCAGAAGACCTGTTGCTCCTGCTCGACCACGGCATTTACTACGAGTTTATTCCGGCTGATCAGTTTGAGGCAGAAAACCCGCGCACGCTTCAGCTTGAGGAGGTAGAACTAGGGCGCAGCTACGCGTTGATAATCAGCACCAACGCTGGGCTATGGCGCTACAAGATTGGCGACACGGTGCGTTTTACTAGCCTTTCGCCCTATCGGATACGCATCTCTGGCCGTACCAAGCACTTCCTGAATGCTTTCGGCGAGGAGGTTGTGATTGAAAACGCCGATGCCGCTATTGCTGCCGCCTGCCAGGCCACAGGTACCACCGTCCGCGACTATACGGCCGCGCCCATTTACTTCGATGCCTCTGCCACTTCCCGCGGCGGCCACCAATGGCTTATCGAGTTCACAAAAACGCCCCCCAGCTCCGACCAATTTGCCGCTGTGCTAGACCAAACCCTGCGCCAGCTAAACTCCGATTACGATGCCAAGCGCCACCGCGATTTGGCTCTGGCCCCGCCTCAGCTTACGGTAGCACCGACGGGCACGTTTGAACGTTGGCTAGCCAGCAAAGGCAAGCTCGGCGGCCAGCATAAAGTGCCCCGCCTGAGCAACTCGCGCGAGCTGCTGGACGAAATTCTGCGTATTTTATAGACTGAGCACTAGGTAACTAAACCCGTATACGCTGGTTGAAGAAATGTACGTCTTCAGGTGAAACTCCTGATGGTGTGCAGTGCGTTGTCGTTACTCCGCTTTACTTCAACCGTTACTCGCATGTGTCAGAAACTTTGGATTGTAGCCTTGGGGCTATGGCTCTCGTCCTGTGCTAGCTCAGCCTCTACTGCTACCTCACGCAACCGGCTACCCATCGGATTTTGGTCGCTTAATGAGTACGACCGGACGGGTGAGCGGCATGGCCGCTGGAACGCCTATTATGATGAGCAATATCAGAAAATAGGTACCAAAGGGCGTTTCAAGCATGGTCAGCCAGTAGGGCGCTGGCGATATTATGGTCTGTCGGGCCTACTTGAGCGGCAGGAGGTTTATTTGCGTCGGCCGGCTGGTCGGCAGCTTATTACCTACTATCACCCCAATGGCCGGGTGGCAAAACGTGGACAAGCACAATTCGAGACTGACGCCACCAACGCTCATTTCTACTGGCTGGGCGACTGGACTTCGTACTCACCCAGCGGCCAACCAGAGAAAGTAGAAACGTACAATACAGGCAAGCTGCAGTCTGTTAGAAAGCTTTAGTTACGTTTCTGATAACGCGCTTATGAGAGAAGCCTTTAGGTATTTGCAAAATGGGCGTAAATAAAGATGAGATATAACTATTTCATACGGCATTATTGTTGATATATTACGCGAGTATTTACTTTGTGCAAATCTCAAACGATTAGACTTCACACTGTGCCCGCCCCTACTACCCGCTCCCGCCCCTATGTTTCCCGCCGCAACTCTACTTCTGATAAAGGTGAGCTTTCTTCGCTGAGTGCCATCTTAACCATGGGGCTTATTGGCGTATTGGTTTGCACATTAGTTATCAGCATCGGCTTTATAGCCACGCAGCTTTAGCGGCGGTTAGTAAACCCGCGCAATAGTATAGAGCCAAGAGTCTGTCTCGATAGCGAAAGCACGACCTTACAAGCGGAGCTTATTCCTCAAGAAAGCTACCTAACAGACCGCCGCTTTCCTTTCGGGCATTCCCGCCATTAGGCATAAGCGCCTGAATCAGTTTTTTCACGGGCATCGATTGGATCCACACTTTACCCGTGCCGCGCAGGGTGGCCAGTAATAACCCTTCTCCTCCAAAAATCATCGATTTTAGCCCCCCAGCCCGCACAATATCAAAGTCGATGCTGGGCTCGAAAGCGACTACACAGCCCGTATCAACGCGCAGCAATTCATTGTTGAGCTGCCTCTCGATGACGGTGCCGCCGGCGTGAATAAAGGCTTTGCCATCGCCAGTAATCTTTTGGAGGATAAAGCCTTCGCCGCCGAAAAAGCCCGCACCCAGGCGACGGTTGAAATGAATAGCGATTTTAGTGCCTCGCGCCGCTGCCAGAAAACCATCTTTCTGCACAATTAATCCCTGCGGGAGAGTGCGCAAATCAAGTGGGATAATGGTGCCGGGATAAGGCGCCGAAAAGGCCACCCGGCTTTTGCCATAGCCGCCGCGATGCGTAAAGTGCGTCATAAATAACGACTCCCCGGTCAGCAGGCGCGACCCGGCCGAGAAAAGCTTACCCATCAATCCCTGATCCGGCTCCGACCCATCGCCCATCTTCGTTTCGAAAGCAATGGCCTCATCCATGTACACCATCGCGCCGGCTTCGGCAATGACGGTTTCATTCGGGTCGAGTTCTACTTCGAGTACCTGAATATCGTTGCCCAGAATGCGGTAGTCTACGTCGTGAGATTGCATAGCGAAAGAGGGAAGAGCAAAAGTTTCTCAAGTATAGTGAAATGCTATGATTGCTGATTCTCATGGCTTAGCAAATGCAATCAGAACATTGCGGCCCTCTGCGGGCTAAATTCGTTGAACGACGGTTCCTGCAGAGGACTGCAGTGTTCTGGCACAAAAAAGCCCCCCAATAATAGTCTGGGGGGCTTTTTTACTCTGGTGACTCCGTGGTTGGGATGCTTTCCTCATCGTCATCCGCCGCGCCGGCCGTTGACTTTTTAGGCTTTTTGGCCTCGCGGCTCGTGCGGCGCATAAATTCTTCCTCCGACTCTTCCGGCTCCGGTGTGCCTTCTTCCAGCGGAAACTCCTCGTCTTCCTCAATCTTCTCGCCAAACTGTCCATCGCGGTTCACCAGCTTCTTGTCGCGCACATGCCGATTCAGAAATTGATTCACTTCTTCGATGGTGTAGGTCGAGGTTATTTCGCCTAGCGGATTGACCTTTATTTCAAAGCCATCCAACTCTTTATGAACCCGAGCTTTTTTTCCGGGTCGTTTTTCTTCTTTTTGACGGGTTTCTTAGCCATTTCGTCGTCCGTTTTCAGTGGGTTAGGTCACAGCACCCTGCTCCAAAACGCAAAGGCCGCCCCGTAGCAATACGGCGCGGCCCCTGTAGTGGATGCGGAAAGTAGCGACAGCAAAGAACGCCGCCCCTCCTCTTGCCTTATTGTGGCAGCTGCTGCACAGCCGTTTCGATGCGCCGGGCCGTTTCAGCGGCACCGATAATGCTCATCGTCGCCATCAGGTCGGGGCCAGCGCTGACGCCTGTTATCACCATGCGCAGTGCTTGTAGTACCTGTCCAATCTTAATACCCTGGCGTTCGAGTACCTGGGTAAGCAGCGCTCTGATTCCATCGGGTGAGGCATCGGAAGAATCAGGTAGCTCACGGGCAAATTCGGCCAGCGCGGCGGCGGTAGGTGCGTTCCACTTCTTGGCAATTACCTGCTCATCATACGTAGTCGGGGCCTGGAAGAAGTACTGCGCTTCGCGCCAGAAATCCTGGGGAAACGTCACGCGCTCCTTCATCACGCCGGCAATCAGTACAGCTTTTTCCTCTGAGCACTCGATGTTGTGCTCGCGCAAAGCGGCTAGCAGGTACTGCGCCAGCTCCGTGTCGGGCTTGGCGCGCAGGTACTGCTCGTTGTACCAGCGCACTTTGTTCTGATCAAAGCGGGCCGGTGACCTGCTCACGCGCTCAATCGAGAAAGCCTCAATCAGCTCGTCCATCGTAAACAGCTCCTGCTGCGAACCGGGATTCCAGCCCAAAAACGCCAGAAAATTGATAAATGCCTCGGGCAAATAGCCACTTTCCCGGTACCCGCTGCTCACGGTTGGCTCGCCGGTTTCGGCATCCTGGCCGTGCCATTCGAGCGGAAATACGGGAAACCCGAGCTTGTCGCCGTCGCGCTTGCTGAGCTTGCCCGTGCCATCGGGCTTGAGCAGCAGCGGCAAGTGGGCAAACTGCGGCATGGTGCTTTCCCAGCCCAAATAGCGGTACAGCAGCACGTGCAGCGGCGCCGAGGGCAGCCACTCCTCACCCCGGATAACGTGGGTAATCTCCATCAAATGGTCATCCACGATGTTGGCCAAATGGTAGGTCGGCATCCCATCCGACTTCATCAGCACCTTATCATCAATGGCCGAAGAGTGCACCACGACCCAGCCCCGAATCAAATCCTGGAAGCGTACCTCTTCCTTGCGGGGCACTTTGAGGCGAATAACGTAGGGCGTGTTGCTGGCCAATAGCTCTTTTACCTCATCCTCGGGCAAGGTAAGCGAGTTGCGCATCTGGTTGCGCGTAATGGCATTGTACTGCGGGTTGGGCACCTTAGCAGCCGTAAGGCGCGCGCGCATGGCGTCCAGGTCCTCGGGCGTATCGAAGGCATAGTAGGCGTGCCCGCTGTCAATAAGCTGCTGGGCATACTGCCGGTACATCGGCTTTCGCTCACTTTGGCGGTAGGGGGCATGTGGCCCACCTTGCTCCGGGCCTTCATCAATTACGATACCTGCCCAATGCAGGGCTTCCATGATGTACTTCTCGGCACCAGGCACGAAGCGATTCTGATCCGTATCCTCGATGCGCAGCAGCATTTTGCCCCCCAGTTTGCGGGCCAGCAGATAATTATACAGCGCGGTGCGCACGCCGCCAATGTGCAGCGGCCCCGTAGGGCTGGGCGCAAATCGCACCCGAACTTCTCTTTCCATACAAACAAATAGTCGCGCTCAGACTAAAAAACGCGGCGCGAAGGTACGACAAAACCGCCCGTTGCTGGCTGGCTCAGGCGGTTTTGTAGCTAGGTAGTTAACCAGGTAAAGCTGTGCTTAGTCGCGGTTACGGTAGGCTAGGTAGAGCACGAGTCCTAGCACTGTGATACCGCCCCGAATGAGCCAGGCTATGGTGGTGCCCCATTGATCTATCCAAGTTAGCAGCATAGATTTCATGCCCAGAAAGGGTAGAAGCAGCGACAGTAAGCCCAGCAGAAATAATCCTGGACCAAGCTCTTTCATCTGATTAAGTAGCTAAAAAAATTATCAGGCGGTCATGCCGAATTTGGCGTCCGGCAACGAAGCATAACTGCCTTTTTGCCTACTTCTCAACCTCGAACGGCTACGCAGGAGATTTCAACCTGCACATCTTTGGGCAGGCGGCTAACTTCTACGGTTTCGCGGGCGGGCGCGTAGTCGGCCTCGAAGTAGCTGCCGTAAATGTCATTGATAAGGCCAAAATGGCCGAGGTCTTTGACGAAGATGCTGCACTTCACCACGTCGCGCAGACTGAGGCCCGCGGCTTGCAGCACGGCTTGCAGGTTGCGCATTACCTGGTGGGTTTCGGCTGTCACGTCGCCGTTGCCAACTAGCTGACCGGTGTGCGCATCCAGGGCAATCTGGCCCGAAACGTACACGGTATTGCCGGCCTGAATACCCTGGCTATAGGGGCCGATGGGCGCCGGCGCGTCGGGGGAGTAGATGATGGTGGGGGGCATTTTGGTGGGGTTGTGAGGAAGGAAGGTATCTTTAAGCCGAAACTTACGAGAAAATATGCACCTGCTGATTATTGATGGTGGCCATATGGCAACCGAGTTGAAGAGCAAGTTCGGTTCCGACCATCAGTACAGTTTTATCGAACTAGAACACGAAACAACGGATGAGTGGCCGGCAATCAAGCAAGAAGTTGAAGCAGCATCTGCTGTTAGTGATGTCGTACTAAACTTTGGGTCGGTCTGGGCTTGGCGAATGTTTGATGAAGTTGGTAAGATTGTCTTTGTTGAAGCTTCCACTGATTCATTAAGCGGGGCTGTTTCTCATGAGAATAATAAGAAGCCCAAAGCGACACTCTTCGGCTTTTGCGGCCTGCCGACCCTGCTGAATCGGCCGCTGCTGGAAGTCAGCCTCTATAACCTCGAAAATGCCCCCCAGCTCGCCGAAACTTGCGCTGCCTTGGGCACTGACTACCGTGTGGTACAGGACCGCGTGGGCCTGGTCACGCCGCGGGTTATCTGCATGATTATCAATGAGGCCTGCTACACCTTGCAGGAAGGCACGGCCAGCATTCAGGATATTGACAAGAGCATGAAACTGGGCACCAGTTACCCGCGCGGGCCGTTCGAGTGGGCCAATCTGATAGGGATAAGTCGGGTGTATGAGGTGTTGGAAGCTATGTGGCAGGATACGCACGAGGAACGCTACAAAGTGTGCCCGCTCCTAAAAACTATGTACTTACGCGGCGAGTCATTTGTGCTAGCGAGCTAAAATTGCCCCCCAGAGGCAGAAATTCGTGCGTGTCCCTTACCGGGCCGGCACTACCCGAATAGTGCGCTTGCCAAAACTTCTGGCCCAACCTTCATTGCCCCACCACTGCGGGTCAGTAGAGAATTCCCGGCCTTCGATGCTTTTGGGCTGCGCCGTCAGGGCGGGCAGCAGCACATCGGGGGTGGGCCCGGTCAGGAGGCGGTAGCGGGCTTGCTGCTGCTGATCGTAGCGGACCGCAGAGCCATCGAGCAGGTCGCGATAAGCGGTGAATACCGTATTAAGGCCCCGGTTTACGTGGATGCGGCTCAGCGCGACATCATGGTCGCTCCACAGCAGCACCCCAGCCAGCAGAAGTAGGAGCAAACGAGTAGGCCCCGCAAGCACCGGTGCCCGCTGGCCGCGCCGCAAACGATACGCTACCCAACCATAAATGGCTATGAACCAGGTTATAATAAAGAAAAAGTAAAGAACATTGCGACACCGTAAGGGTGGTGGAACGTCGATGGATAAGTAAGTGAGCAGGTAGCTGCCGTAAAGTCCTCCTATCATGAAAACGGGCCAGACCAATACGTGCCGCGTGAGGCGGTGCAGGATAGGTGCCGCCTGATTATCAGCCAGTTTCTGAAAGAACGGCATCACTAAAACGCTGGCGATAACCAATGGGCCTGTACCTAGCCAGTTGATGAAGGTGTAGCAAGTGGCAATAGTAGCGGAGAATACCGCGTGCGCCGGGTCAATGACTGTTGTCCCCAATATCACATGCATTCGGGCAAAGTTGCCTGGGGCGCTAAGCATGAGCCCGGTGCCCAGGCCAGCCGCTAACCAGAGTGCCCACCACCCAAGCTTTAGTTGGCGGTGACGCACCAATAGCGGTGGCAGCAACAGCGTAGTCGTCAGGCCCAGGCAAGCAGTTATTTCCGAAAATCCCGGAATAAGAAAAGCCAGCGTCCCGGCGCCTGCCCAAAGAAAGCCGCGCGCAATGGGCTGCTGAATCACTAAAAGCAAGCAGATGCACGTCAGCAGCGCCGCGCTCAGAATGCAGGATAGGATATAGGCTAGTGTACTGATAAACCAATAAAAGGCCTCAGTAGGATTAGGCAGCCAAAGCAAAAACAAGCTAAGCAGCACGCTCCCAGCCGCTAGCTTGGTGCGTAGCGGCACTGAGCCTCCGGCCAGCAGAGCCGCTGCTACGCCATAAGTGCTACCTGCCAGCAACAGAATGGCACCACCCACATAGAGCCGGTAGTTACTCAAGCTCACACCGGCATGGAGAAAAGGATGCAGACCGGTGGCAAGCGAGGAAGAAAACCGGCCAGACCAATCAAGGTGAGTAGACGTTATATGGTTTACAAACCCTATTTTTTTAATATGCAACGTAATTTCATAGTCATCCAAGTAGGGATGACAATAGGCCGTTAGCCACAGAAAAGGCAGCAAGCACAGGAAGGAAAAACCGAGTAACCCAACAGGCCAGGCATATTGTTTTGAGAGCGTAAACTGCATGAGCTAGTACCAATAGCGTACTAAAAAAGGGATGCGAAGCGCATCCCTTTTTTAGCAATAATGGATTTTTACTTTACTACTCGACCGTCACCGACTTGGCCAAGTTACGGGGCTGATCGACGTTGCAGCCGCGCAGCACGGCGATATGGTAGGAGAGCAACTGCAAGGGTACTACCGAAACGAGCGGCATCAGTACCTCACTCGTAGCGGGCACTTCAATCACGAACTCAGCCATAGCCGGAATTACTTGGTCGCCTTCGGTTACCACGGCAATGATGCGGCCCTTCCGGGCTTTCACTTCCTGAATGTTGGAAACCACCTTCTCGTAGGAGCTGTCTTTGGTAGCAATAACAACCACTGGCATGTTCTCGTCAATCAGGGCAATGGGGCCGTGCTTCATCTCGGCGGCAGGGTAGCCTTCGGCGTGGATATAGCTGATTTCCTTGAGCTTGAGTGCTCCTTCCAAAGCTACGGGGAAATTATAGCCCCGGCCCAGGTAAAGGAAGTTCGGAACGTCCTTGAAGATTTCGGCAATCTGCCGAATCTCAGTGTCGAGCAATAAGGCTTGCTCTACCTTCGCGGGAATGTTGCTCAGCTCCACCATCAGCTCACGTAGCTTCACATCGGATAACGTGCCGCGCTTGTGGCCTACAATCATGGCTAGTAAGGTGAGCACCGTTACCTGAGCCGTGAAGGCTTTAGTGGAAGCTACGCCGATTTCAGGCCCGGCGTGCGTGTAAGCTCCGGCATCAGTGGCGCGAGCAATGCTGCTGCCCACTACATTGCAGACACCAAAAATTGTGGCTCCCTTGCTCTTCGCTAGCTCAATGGCGGCCAGCGTATCCGCGGTTTCGCCCGACTGGGAAATAGCAATAACAATATCACGCTCCGAGATAATCGGATTGCGGTAGCGGAATTCCGACGCGTACTCTACTTCTACCGGAATGCGCGCTAAGTCTTCGAGCAAGTATTCTGCTACCAATCCGGCATGCCAGGAAGTGCCGCAAGCCACGATAATAATGCGCTGGGCATTCACAAACTTCTGCTCGTAAGCCCGCACGCCGCCCATGTTCAAATGACCAGCTTCCAACTCCAGTCGGCCACGCATAGAATCGAGGATAGAACGAGGCTGCTCGAAGATTTCTTTCAGCATAAAATGCTCGTAGCCACCTTTCTCGATGCTTTCCAGCTCCAACTCCAGCTTCTGGATATAAGGCGTCTGATGGACGTCTTCTTTCGAGCGAATTTCCAGCTGGCCATCCCGAATCACGACTAGCTCATAGTCATTCACATACACTACTTCGTTGGTGTACTCAATGATGGGCGTAGCATCAGAGGCAAGGAAGAACTCGTCTTTGCCAACCCCAATTACCAAAGGCGAGCCTTTGCGGGCCGCAATCAGCTGGTTTGGGGCGTCCTTACTCAGTACGACGATAGCATAAGCACCTACTACTTCGTGCAGAGCCAAACGGACCGCTTCTTCCAGTGAGCAACTGTTCTGCTTCTGAATTTCCTCAATCAGATTAACAAATACTTCGGTATCGGTATCTGACTGAAACACATGTCCTTGCTGCTGCAAGTGGATTTTCAGAGCAGCATAGTTCTCAATAATACCATTATGAATAATGGCGATGCGCTCGGAAGTAGAATAGTGGGGGTGAGCGTTCACATCGTTGGGCTCACCATGCGTGGCCCAGCGCGTATGACCCATGCCAATATGAGCGTGCGTGTCCTTCTCCTTGATGAAATCAACGAGTTCCTGCACCTTTCCCTTCTTCTTATAGACATTCAGAGTGCCATTGAGCAGGGCCACACCGGCCGAGTCGTAGCCCCGGTATTCTAAGCGGCGTAAGCCTTTAATAATAATAGGGCAGGCTTCACGATAGCCGATGTAAGCAACGATTCCGCACATAGCGCGTCAGAAAATATAGTTTTGAAAGAAAAAGACGGCCCGCTTCCGGCACAAAGGGCGTGCCGACGCGCTAAGGCCGCCTGGGGGGCAAATTGCTAGCGCAATTTAGAATAATAGACGCGGAGCGTGATGTTGTCGGCGTCGAGTACAGCCCGGTTGAGGGTAAGAGTGGGTCGGGTCCGAAGTGTAGGGGAGAGGATAAGCGCGGCAGGACGAGTAGCATCCGTCTGGCTGTATATGTAGCTCTGGACGTAATTCGTAATCAGAACGCTATAATATTGTCTGTTATTCCCTAAGTCGTAGACGCGAGCCTGGGCTTCCACCCGTTGTCCTTGGCCACCTATGCTATCGCCCAGTATTACCCGGTCGGTCCGAAAATTATTGACCAAGCTCTGTAGTACCTGGTTATTGGCGTTGGCTTCATAGAGATAAAGCCGCCGAGGCAATGGAAACAAAGCAGTCGCAAATGGCTTTATGGGTATTATCAACTCGGCTCGGTTGATAGCAATGTCCTTCCGATCTTTCAGCGCTTTAAGGCCCGCGGGAATGTCCAGGCGCGTGCCAAAACCGATACCCTCCTGTACATAACTAATGCCACCGGCTTCTGAAGACGGTACTGCCATCTGCCCGTTTGTGAGACGCGCAAAAGGACCCGCGGCCGATAAGTCACTGATAATTTGAGTGAAGTAGCGCGGCGCATTCAGGTTAATACTGGTAGTGGCCTCACCGGCACCACGGGGCGGGCTGCCAAAGTAAACGGAATAGGAACGCCACTTCCTCGGGGCAGTCCCATCATGGTAATAAAATACTACCCGCAGCTCGTTGGAGCGATTAAAACCTACGACCGTACCTGAGAATTCATTGGTTGGCGCAACGGCTACGCCTTTCCAGAGAGCATCCAGTTGGGTCTGCGTGAAGGTTTCGTTTTGCAAACCTGAAAAAACGCCCCCTAGCAAAGCTGGAGTTTGTCCGGGGCGCGAAAGTGCCAGCCGAACGGGCACATTTATTTTCCTGGTAGCTGTATCGGTAGTTGAAGCAGGAGTAACGCGCTCCCGACGAGTCTTGAGCGCGCCAACCAAGTTACTACCGATAGCCTGACCTATGGGCAGGTCGGTATTCGCATTATAGCTGCTCCGATCATCAAGTTTTTGCGGAAGTGCAGATACATTGAACCGCAAGGGTTGCGTAGCTGTACCGTACACCTGGTCAAAGCTCATGACCATCACCGTCGAGTCCAGCACGGTGCCGACGAACTTAGCGGGCAATGAATCAGCGGGCATATTCACCTGCAAATTCAGGAACGAGCGGGCCGTAGTAGTACCCAGGGCTGCATCACTGATCCGTCCAACCAAAAAGTTGTCGGCTTTCAGCGTTTCCAGCGAGTCTTGCAAAATCGTAGCTACGGGCGCCTTGAACTCGCTGTAGTCAGTAGTAAGAGAAGCCGTATCCGGCGGATCCACCCGAATGTCATTCGGATCGTCGCAGCTGGTAGTCAGCAGGAAGGCGGCGGAAAAGCAGAGGGTCGCGGTGAGGCGAAAGGCGCTAGCTGGCCAATTCATTATAAAGCGCGTAGTAAGAAGTCAATAGGTTCTCGTCGGCGCCCACCTGACCGATGCACTTCTTCTGGGTGTTCTGGGCATACTCGGTGAACATAGCGTTCATGTTGTCGCTGAAATCTTCGTCAGATTTTACTACCGAATCAGCATAATCCATCCCGACTTTGATAAAGCCCTCGTAGTCGGCTGATTTCAGCGCGGCCAGCATTTTGTCATCAATGTCCAGCATTTTGGCTTTCTCAATGATGTCGCCGCTGAATTTGTGCGCGAACTCGTTGTTATAAATCGTAAATACCGATTTAGCGTCCTTGAAAATAGGGTCTTTCTTATAAGTCGTTTTCAGGTACATCGGAATCAGGCCGGTCATCCAGTCGTTGCAGTGAACGATGTCCGGCGCCCAACCCAGTTTCTTCACGGTTTCAAGCACACCTTTGCAAAAGAAGATGGCGCGCTCGTCGTTGTCGGCGTGAAACTTATCGTTTTTGTCCACCAACACTGACTTACGGTGGAAATAATCTTCGTTGTCGATGAAATAAACCTGAAGCTTAGCATTCGGAATAGAAGCCACCTTGATAATCAATGGCTTCTCCTCTTCACCCACGGCAATATTGATCCCCGACAAGCGCACTACTTCGTGTAAACGGTTCTTGCGCTCGTTGATAATACCGAAACGGGGAACAAAAATGCGGATCTCCATCCCCATTTCCTGCATGCCTTGCGGCAACATCCGCAGAAACTCCGCTACCTTGGTCGTCTGCAAAAACGGATTGATTTCCGTGGCAGCATAGAGTATTCTCAACTTGGACATATCGGGTTAGTAGAGGTGATTAAGTAAGAGGCAATAGTTTTGGATGCACAAAATTAAACATTTTTAAGCGGAAATTCAATAAAACCCACCTGCGGGTCCTTCCCTCAGGCCTTCTACCTTATGGAGATACTGCAATCGGCCGCCGCGTTGCAAGCCCAAACTGAAAAATGGCGCCGTGATGGTCAACGCATTGGCTTAGTGCCTACTATGGGGGCATTACACGATGGCCATCTGCGGCTGGTACAGGCCGCTGCCGCTGAAAACGACGTAGTAGTAGTCAGTATTTTCGTGAATCCGACCCAGTTCAACAGTCCTGACGATTTTCGGCTGTATCCGCGCCTGCCCGAAGTGGATGCTGCTTTGCTCAAACCGGCTGGCTGCACAGTGCTATTTCTGCCCTCAGTGGAGGAAATGTATCCGCAGCCTAGTAAACTGCGCTTCGATTTTGGCTCTCTGGAGCAAGTAATGGAAGGAGCGCACCGACCAGGCCACTTCAATGGAGTGGCTACGGTAGTAAGCAAGCTTTTCCATCTGAGCCGTCCTCATCGGGCTTATTTTGGCCAGAAGGACTTGCAGCAAATCACCATTATTCGCCAGTTGGTGGCTGACTTATCATTTGATCTAGAGCTTATCAGCTTCCCAACAGTGCGCGAGGCCGATGGCTTGGCAATGTCCTCACGCAATCGGCGCTTGCCCGCCGAAGCGCGGGAAATTGCCCCCCAACTCTATGCGGCGCTACAATTGGGAGAGAAATTAGTAGAGCAAAATCAACCGATAACTACTATAAAGGAACAAGTGCTGACCTTTCTGGCGGCTGAGAAAGCCATCAAAGTGGAATATTTTGAAGTTGTTGATGCGCAAACGCTCCAACCATTGCAAGTATTGATTCAGGGCCAGGAAGTTGCGCTGTGTATAGCCGCTTGGTTAGCAGAGGTCAGATTGATAGACAATTTCTTACTAGTGCACCGCCCGCTGTTGGTATAGCTGAATATATTGCTGGTAAAGACGGTGGTAAAATGGAGCCAGCCGAGGTTGGAACTGCCCTTCGCGCTTTAGACACGTCAATCTCTGTAATGCCGACGAACTAATCACGTAGAAAGGCTTAAAAAGCCCTCCAGGCAAGCTAGTAGCAATACTAGGCAGCCTGGGGGGCTTTTTTGTGCGAGCTGTAATAAGCTGATGGGTTCATAAGGAGAGCGACTAGATAAAGCGTTCAGGACCGAATCCCTATCTTTGCCGCCCTTATTTCACTTGCATTATTCTTCATGCATATCGAGGTTCTAAAGTCTAAAATCCACCGCGCCAAAGTCACGCAGGCCGAGCTGCATTACGTTGGCAGTATCACTATCGATGAGGACCTGCTCGACGCGGCCAATATGGTAGAAAACGAGAAAGTGACCGTAGTAAATGTGAACAACGGGGAGCGGTTCGAAACTTATACTATTCGTGGAGAGCGCGGCGCAGGCATGGTGTGCCTGAATGGTCCGGCCGCGCGCCGCGTGGCCGTCGGAGATATTGTTATCATATTTTCTTACGCCCTAATCGACTTTGCGGAAGCGCGCGCCCATAAGCCCACGCTCGTTTTCCCCGATCAGCATAATCGGCTGGTATAGGTCGAAGAAGCGAATGGTTGCTTACTGTAGACAACTATGCGCTCATGCTAAGGTAAATACACTATGAAGCAACTGCTGACTATACTTAAATACGGACTGCTCTTGGCCCTGTCGGGGCTGCTGATGTGGTACGCAGTGCGCGGACAGGATCTGAGCCGTATTGGCGAATATGTGCGAGAGGCCAACTATTTCTGGCTGTTCGTTACCATGGTCTTGTCAGTATTGGGGTATCTGAGCCGCGCTTATCGGTGGAAAATGCAGCTAGATCCGACCGGCCACAAAGCCTCCTACTGGGATGTATATCATGCCATGATGGTGGGCTACCTGGCTAATCTGGTGCTGCCACGCATGGGCGAGGTAATTCGCTGCTCCGTGCTGCGTCGCAGCAGTGGCGTGCCCGTGCAGGTATCGTTGGGTACCGTCATTGCGGAGCGCGTTATTGATGTGCTGATGCTGCTGGGACTACTGGGGGCCACGCTACTGCTGGAGTTTGACAAGTTCTGGTCGTTTGTAATGAGCTTGCTGACTGATAATTATGAATCGTTTGCTGCCCACCGAACTACCTTGCTGGCTATTGCCGCCATTGCCTTAGTGCTGCTGCTGCTGACTGCTTACGCGCTGTTCAGGAATCTGGAACGGCTGCGGCAGAATGCGTTCTTCAATCGTATTGTGGGTCTGGCAAAGGGGCTGTTATCAGGCGTATTCAGCGTGCTGAAGCTCGAGAATAAGGGGATATTTTTATTGCACACCATTTTTACCTGGTTAGTCTATTATTTAATGGATTACCTGGCTTTTTCCGCCTTCCCCGAAACCTACAACCTAAGCATGGTGGCTGGTTTGGCAGTACTGACCTTTGGGGCATTCGGGATGGCGGCGCCGGTATCAGGCGGTATTGGGGTGTTTCACGTACTGGTGCAAGCCACACTGCTCGTATATGGGGTTTCAAAGGAAGCCGGCATTGCCTACGCGCTGGTGGTGCACGGGTCTCAAACCTTATTAGTCGTCCTGATGGGCGGAATCAGCTTCGTATTAAGTATGGTAAAATCAGGCCGGATAGCACGCCGCAGTGCAGCGTCGTTGGCCGTAGCTACACCCGCCGATGTGGAGCAAGGATAAGATTGTTGACCGAAACGAGTTAGGACCATTGCTGGCGCAATGGCGGGCCGAAGGCCGCCCAGTGGTTTTCACTAATGGCTGCTTCGATCTGCTTCACCTGGGTCATGTAGATTACCTGGAGAAGGCACGCCACTTAGGTGGAGCTTTAGTCGTAGGCATGAATACCGACGCTTCTGTCAGTTGCCTGAAGCCGGGCAGGCCGCTACAGGACGAAATGTCACGGGCGCGCATCCTGGCGTCCCTTTTGTTTGTTGATGCCGTAGTGCTGTTCGATGAGCCCACGCCGCTTGCCCTGATTGAGCTGATTAAGCCCGACATTCTGGTGAAGGGCGACGACTACGCAATCAGTGGAATTGTCGGCCACGAATTGGTGTTAAACAATGGCGGGCAGGTACTCACCGTACCACTCGTAGCTGGCTACAGTACCACGCGGATCGTGGAGCGCATACGGCAGCTTCCTTCTTAACCTTTACTTTACTCTTCAAGCCCATGTATCTATTCCTCATTCTGGCGATGGTTGTAAGCGGGCTGATTCAGTGGCGCTTGCGTAGCAAGTTCTCTGAATATGCCAAGATAGGTCTGCAATCGGGCCTGTCCGGTAAGCAAATAGCGGAGCTTATGCTCGCCGACCACGGTATTACCGATGTGCGCGTTATTTCTACCGAAGGGCGCCTTACTGACCACTACAACCCCGCTGATAAAACGGTAAACCTAAGCGAGGCCGTGTATGCAGAGCGTTCGGCTTCCGCAGCTGCCGTTGCCGCCCACGAGTGCGGCCACGCGGTGCAGCACGCCACCGCTTACAGCATGTTGCAGTTCCGCTCCGCTATGGTGCCCGCGTTGAGCGCGGTGTCGCGCTTTATGCCCTTTGTTCTCATTGCTGGTGTGTTCATGATCAACACATCCATGATTCCGCTGGGTATCGGTATTGCGCTGTTCGCGCTTACTACGCTCTTCTCCTTCGTCACCCTGCCAGTTGAGTTCGATGCCTCTAAGCGGGCGCTGGCCTGGATTGACAAGCGCGGCATCGTGACGACTACTGAGCATGCTATGGCTAAAGATGCACTCTGGTGGGCGGCTATGACCTATGTGGTAGCGGCGCTCAGCTCCCTGGCTACTTTGCTTTATTACGTTAGTATTTTCATGGGGGGCGCAGCCGCAGCTAACCCTGAAAAGCAATTGGCTTTAGTACATTCAGATACCAAAAAAGCCCCCCAAAAAGACCGGGGGCTTTTTTGCATTTTAAGCCAGACATTTGTGCTAGTAGCTCGGTTATGTAGGTAGCTAAGTGACGCCTGAATGAGCGTAATTTGCCTTCCTCTGCCGAACCAGTACTTAACTTTCCACCCTAGTTTCCCACCCAAGCTTTTTACGAATGGATTTTCAGTTCACCGAAGAACAACTAGCCGTACAAGCGGCTGCCCGCGACTTTGCCCAATCCGAACTTTGGGCCGGCGTTATTGAGCGCGACGAACACCAGAAGTTTCCCGCCGAGCAAATCAAGAAAATGGGTGAGCTCGGCTTCATGGGTATGATGGTCAGCCCCGAGTACGGCGGCGGCGGCATGGATACCGTATCGTACGTACTGGCAATGGAGGAGATCTCGAAAGTAGATGCCTCCTGTTCGGTTATCATGTCGGTGAACAACTCGCTGGTATGCTGGGGCCTGGAGAAATACGGCACCGAAGAGCAAAAGCAGAAATACCTGCCCCGCCTGACCAGCGGCGAAATCATTGGCGCCTTCTGCCTTTCCGAGCCGGAAGCGGGCTCCGATGCCACCATGCAGCGCACCACCGCCGAGGATATGGGCGACCATTATCTGCTCAATGGCACCAAAAACTGGATAACCAACGGCTCGACAGCTTCTGTATATCTGGTTATTGCCCAGACGAATCCTGAGCTAAAGCATCGTGGCATCAACGCTCTTATCGTAGAGAAAGACACGCCCGGTTTTGTGGTTGGTCTGAAAGAGAATAAGCTGGGCATTCGCGGCTCCGACACGCACTCTCTCATGTTTACGGACGTGAAGGTGCCCAAGGAAAATCGCATTGGCGACGACGGTTTTGGCTTTAAGTTCGCCATGCATGTGCTGGCCGGGGGGCGTATTGGTATTGCGGCCCAAGCGCTGGGTATTGCTTCGGGAGCTTTTGAGCTGGCGCTGAAATATTCGAAAGAGCGTAAAGCGTTTGGGGTTGAAATCTCCAAGCACCAAGCTATTCAATTCAAGTTAGCCGATATGGCTACCGATATCGACGCGGCCCGTCTGCTTTGCCTGCAAGCTGCCCAGGACAAGGACAATCACGTAGACTACACCAAATCGGGGGCTATGGCTAAGCTGTTTGCTTCCAAGGTAGCGATGGATGCCACCGCAGAAGCTGTGCAAGTGCATGGAGGCTACGGTTTTGTGAAGGAATTCCACGTAGAGCGCTTCTACCGCGACGCCAAAATCACTCAGATTTACGAAGGAACATCCGAGATTCAGAAAATTGTAATCTCGCGGGAATTATTAAAATAAGAAGTTCATAGCTTAAAATTCAGATTATTTGCATTAAACCCAGTCATAAAATGACTGGGTTTTTCGTTTTTGTGAATTTTTATATGTTGTTTTGCATTGTCTACGTTTAGACGACTGTGCGGCTCCCTATATATCCCTACCCAAAACATCCCCGAATATGGAAGATTACAATAAAGTAATTGAATCGCTTGGTGTACGTTACATCAAGGCGAAGAACTTGGTATTGCAGCAGCCGTTTACGGTGCGCAATTATTATGATGTTGGTAACAATCTGATATTGCTGCACAAAGGCCACATTGCTTTCGGCGATGAGGAACAAGCAGTAGAGGAAGGTGAAATGCTCTTCATTCCGGGCGGTCGGGCTACGAAAGTGAACTACGGCGGCTCAGGGGGCAAATTGATTACCAACGACGACCTGATCAGCAATAAGGACAAATTTTTCCATTCCAACTCCGACCTCGACCTCATTGGCGACGCGGAAGAAAGCCATAGCCACGTAAGTTTTGAGGCTAAGGTATTTGACTCGGTGAACTTCTTCGCCTCGCTGGACGTGCCGGCTTTCCTGATTACCAATAACTCCAAGCTGGCTAATCTGGTCATCAAGGTGGTAGAGGAGAGTTTGCAGGAACTGCCTGGTCGTGAGCGTCTCATCACTATTTACACCGAGAATATCGTGGTGGAAATTGTGCGCTATATCTTGAAGAACAAGATGTTTGTGGAGCAGTTGGCAACCAACAGCACGTACTTCAAGGACCCACGCCTCATTGACCTGTTCAACTATATCAAGGAGAACATCGGGGGCGACTTGTCGAATAAGGTGCTGTCGAGCGTGGCCAACGTGTCGGAAGACTATGTAGGGCAGTACTTTAAGATGCTGACCGGCATTAATCCCCAAGACTACATCGAATACCAGCGCATGGAGCGCGCCGTATTCCTGCTTCGTACGACCAAGAAGAGCATCCGCGACATTGGTAAGGAAGTAGGCTACAAAGACACGGCTTATTTCTGTCGTCGCTTCAAGATGATGTTTGGGATTCCCGCCGGCAAGATGCGTCGCCGCGAATCTGCAATGAACATCTAATCACGGATTTCCCGGTTCAAAAAAGCCCCCCAGACCTAGTCTGGGGGGCTTTTTTGATGTGAAGCAAACGGCTTTGTTTTCAAAGACGCGCGTTACACAGTATCCAGGACAGCGTTGAAGTTTTGAATAACTCCAGACATCTCGGCTAAAAACTGAGGGGCTTTTTCAATCTGGTTACCAACTACAATAACGTCGGCGCCGGCCTCTAAAGCCGCCTGGGCTTTCTCGGTGGTGTTGATGCCACCACCAACTATCACAGGTACCTCCACTGCCTCCCGCACCGCCCGAATCATGGCTGGCGCTACCGGATACATAGCACCGCTACCACCATCAAGGTACATCAGGCGCAGCCCTAGCTGCTCGCCCGCCATAGCCGTGCAGGCCGCAATACTGGGCTTATCGTAGGGGAGGGGCGTGGTACCGCTCATGTAGCTAGCGGTGGTCTGCCGGCCCGTATCCACGAGCATGTAGCCAGTAGGCAAAATCTCGAGGTTGCTAGCCCTCAGCAAGGGTGCTGCGACTATATGTTGGCCAATCAAAAAATCGGGGTTGCGGCCCGAAATCAGCGACAACAGCAAGATGCCGTCGGCTTGGATATCCAGATGCAGGCTGTGGCTCGGAAACAGCAGCACTGGTACTGTACTGTTCGCTTTTATAAAAAATGAGCGACGCCTGGTGAGTATTCATCACCAGGCTGCCGCCCACAAAAAAATAATCAATAGGATAAGCCTCGCTCAGCGCTAGCAAGTGCCGACACCCGGCCTCGTCCAGTTGGTCGGGGTCGAGGAGCACAGCCAGAGATTTCTGGCCGCGCTGGCGGCGGTTGCTAAGCGTTTCATAGAGACTGCTGTGGCGCATCCGCGTCGTCGTGGTGATAAGTAAAGTCGATGTCCTTCGTTTCCGGCTCCATAACAGTTACCGTCGGAATGTCTGCAAGGTCGGAATTTTTGTTCACTGGCAAATATTCACCGACTTTTTTGGCCACATACGCCATCAAAACGGCAGTTACTTGGGCCATCAGTAGCTTGCCCGTATCCGACTGCAAAAAGTTTTGCAACACGGAAGCTACCATGGTAGGCTCTTTGTGACCAAACTGCTGGTTAGTATCGAACGCCGAAACCGGTAAGCGGCGGGCGTCATCGTAGGCGAGAGGAGGAAACGGGTCGGTTTCAGCGGAAGCGTGGTACACGTCAGGCGCCAGATCGGCCCGACCGGCTGCCGCGTATTGCTGACCGCGGTCAAACTGATGTCCGCCGCCAAATCCGTAGTCATCGCCAACATGCTGGCCACTCGCCTCGTGCCTTGCCGGATTGGAAACATAAGACGCCCGATGAGCGTTTTTGTTCTTTTTCCTTTCCTGCTTTTCCCGCTTCTTCTGCGCCTTTCGCGCCAAGCGGTCGTCCTCAAATTCCTCGTAGCCTTCGTCATCATCCTCGTCGTCTGAGTCGTGTCGGCTGCTGAAGGCTTTAGAAATCAGCCAAATGCCTCCCAGAACACCTGCCCCAATGGCGGCGTATTTGCCCACCTCCTGGGTTTTCTCCTTGATTTGGTCTACGTCGCCCAGCAGGGCACGCTCGTATTCGAGCTTCTGGCGCTCCAGAAATTCCTTTTCGTCCTCGAATAACGGGTTGTGTAGCTCTGCCATGAGTTAGTTACGCTTATCTGATTTGTAAATCGTGTTGTCCAGTGTCTTATCGGCCAAGCCCTGAAACAGCTTCTTATCGACTCCAACCACAAAGATGATCAGGAGCACCAAGTAAAAGCCGGCCACTATCCCGAAGCCCCAAAAGGAGCTGTCGAGGGCTTCGTTGAGCGCTAAACCGATGAAAACATTAAGGAAAATAAAGAAGAAAAGCCCAATTATGCCCATCGTGACACCGTGAGCGGTAGCCACGAAAGCCATTTTGGCTTTCTCCTGGGCTTCGAGGCGCACCAGATCAATGCGTGTATCGAGGTAGCCTTTCAGGTTGCCTATCAGGCTGTCATTGGGGGGCGTTTTAGAGTCGTCGTCAAAGGCCATACGGCAGAGGGTTGAATGGAAAGAAGGGTGTTAGTAGGTCGAGGGCCGGAAAATGCGCGTAGTACCTGATTTTTCAAGCCTTTTGCACATACGAAAAAGGCGGGTTTGTGTCTGAAAAATGAATTACTTTTACCCTATACTGCCGTGTTTTGAGTCAGAATCATTATCAAGTCTTAGGTGTCGGAACCACGGCGTCGGCCCGCGACATAAAAGCGGCCTACAAGCGCCTGGCTATTCAATATCACCCCGATAAGCACGGCGGTAGCCCCCGATTTGAGGAGCAGTTTAAGGCCGTAAACGCCGCTTATCGAGTCCTGTCTGATGCGGGCCGCCGGGCCGCCTACGACCACCAATTGCGCCGCGCTGCCCACGTTCAGGAGGTGCAGCGCCAGCAGCAGGCCTATCGTCAGCAGGGCCAGCGCGTGTATGGCGTGCCGATGCCGCCCCCGCCCGCCCCGATGCGTACGCGCCCCCCAGCCGGGTCGGCGGAGCGCCACTATCGCACTATCCCGAAACGCCGGAAGTTCACGCGCCGAGACTATCTGCTCACGGCTGGGTTCATTGGGCTATTCGTGCTGTTTATAGTTTCGGTGAAAGTGACCATGGACCACGTCACGGCCGTGGGAAATTATGACGATGGCCTGCGCGCTTACACCGACGGAGAGTGGAGCACGGCCCACAGCTTTTTCTCCGAGGCTCTGCACTTCAAGCCCGACTACCCGGAGGCCCTCCGCCGCCGCGCCGAAATCACGGAGCTGATCTATCACCAGCCGGCCGTTGCCCAAAACGATTATCGCGCCGCGCTGACCCATACCACGCGCCCCGCTGACCGCGCTTTTATTCTGCACCGTTTGGGTCGCTACGAAGCGCGCAACCAGCAGTCCGCCCTGGCCGATCAGCTATTAACCCAGGCGGTAACGCTGGACTCGACGCGGGCAGGCGCCTGGATACTACGAGGCGAATTACGGCTGCTCACCAAACGGCAGTTTAGCTTGGCTGTCCGCGACCTGAGTACTGGCCTGCGGCAGCGTACCGTGGCGGGCAGGGCCCCTACGCTTTATGCGCTCACCCTGCGGGGCCTGGCTCATTACCGCCTCGGCGACTACGCCCGCGCTCAACAAGATTATCAGCTGGTAGCTAACGCTAACCCTACGAATGGCCAGGTGCACTATCTGTTGGGACGCGTGGCTCAGCGCCAAGGCCAGCTTGCCGAAGCGTGCGTGGCCTTCACGCAGGCGGTACGGCTAGGCTATAGCTTTGCTAGTGCAGCCCAGCAGCAGAGTTGTCCTTAAAACGTAATTCCTGAAGAAAGCAAAAAAGCCCCCCAGCTTACGTGGGAGTAAATCTGGGGGGCTTTTATAATTTCAATAGGAAACAGCGGCCTTGGTGTCTCGTCCGGAAATAAGTTGACCGTTTAGTGGTAGTCCGGGCCTGCGTTGACCGTTTCGGTGGTAGTCCTAAAATTACTGACTTTTGGTTCGCTAGCAACGGGTGGTTTATAGTAGTTTTTCCAGCGCCGCTCCAACGGTCCCCAGCTGCGGTGTGCTTCATCGGGGCTTTGGTAGTTGCAACTCAGATGGGGGCGTTTGTAGTTGTAGAGAAACACCGCCCGTTCGAGGTGTTGCTGCGCTTCGTCCAGGGAGCGTACCGGCTGGTGACTCAGATACTCCTGCTTGAGGATGCCATTGATGCGTTCGGCCACCGGGTTTTCCCGCGGGTCGGAGTTTTCGGTCATGCTCACCTGCACGTGCCAGGCCGCCAAGGGGGCCAGATATTCCTGGCTACAATACTGGATGCCGCGGTCACTGTGGTGAATCAGGTGACGGCCCGCCCGTTTGGTAATGTGGCGCAGCGCCATTTCCAGCGCGCATCGGCAGTGGACCGTGGCTAACGTCTCGGCTACGGCGAAGCCCATGATACGGTGCGAGTAGGCATCGGTGAGCAGCGAGACATACAAACAGCCGGCTTCGGTAAACCAGTAGGTGATATCCGCTACCCAGACCTGGTTGGGCCGTAAGGGCGTCAGGTCCTTAATCAGGTTGGGATATTTACGGAATTTGTGCCGGGAGAACGTGGTAATGGTTTTGCGCTTGCGCCGCCGAATGAGCAAATTATTCGCGGCCAGCAAGTCAAACAGGGCATCCCGGCCTAACTTGATGCCTTGACGGACCAGTTGCTCTTTCAGCAGGTAGTAGAGCTTCTTGCCGCCCATGCGCGGATGGTCCTTTCGCACCTCGGCCACGAGGTCCAGTACGCACTGTTCCCGCTGCTCGCTGGTGAAGTGCCGATTTTCGTGCTGGTAGTAGGCCTGCCGGCTAAACCCAAGTACCCCACTGACCCGCCGCAGGCAAAAGTGCGGGCAGCTGACTCGCAGGAGCTGGACTACTTGGTACCGGACTTTTTTTCGATGCTCAGGCCCAGCTCCTGCTCGGCCACCCGGATCACGTTTTTGTAGTAGAGCACCTGCAACTCGGCTTGTTCGAGCTGTTTCTGCAATTGCTTGACCTGACCAGTGAGTGCATCGGCATGCTGCACCACTTGCTCGACGAGCGTGGTGGGCGGCTTTTTCGGCGTGTTTTCCATGGCGTGGGTACGTGCCTGCTCTTCTTGCCGGACACGTTCCACCCACTTGGTGACGGTCGAGCGAGTGAGCACCTGGTACTGGCTCATCGCCGACTCAATGGTGTGGCGGCCGAAGTTAATTTCCTCGACCATCTGGCGCATTTTCAGCTCATGCGCCTGCTTGCGAAAGAGAAATAAGTGTTCCATCTGCGGGGGATTGATGGTCAACTCATTTTAGGACAAGACAGTCAGGGTTGACGTACACGCAGTTGACCAGGCCAATGCCTTTGATGATGCCGTGCGCGTTGCCCGAGTACTGGCGGCGCACCAACTCGATGCGCTGGCTGTGGCGTTTGTCGAGCACCGTCTCGTCGAAGAGCACGTAGCCCCGCTCGCTGCCCACGAATTCGGCCCGCACCTGCTGCCAGAGCTGGCGGGGCGTACAGCGCGTGGTCTTGAGAAAGTACTGCACGTTATCGTGCTGCAAACCCGCCAGATGCTCGGCCCGGTAGGTGCCCGTGTACTTCACCTGGCTGCTGAGCAGAAACTGCCCGTACAGCTGAGCCGTGACTTTCATGCTTTTTTGCTCAATTTACCCCTTTTGCGTAAGTCCTAACCCTATGAATGCAGATAAAAGTGTAGGCCAAAAATCGTAATTGGAATAGCTTCCCATCGGTCGGCGAATAGCGCACTTGAATGCGAAGAACGTCCTCCCACTAACGTCTCGGCGGTGCTAGTACCCTTGTGCGCCTTGCGGCTTCCATTCTGCTTTTAACACAGACATCACAATTTTATCGTGAAATACGCCTTGTCGACAAGCAGCCTGTCGTAGACGCCCTTCCACGACAAAGCCAGCTTTCGTGTATGCTTTCAAACCGCCCGTATTCGATTCGGAAACCGTGAGCATAATCCGATTGAGTTGGTGGCTGGTGAAGCCTATGTGGACGATTTGCTTCGTTACTGCCGTACCCACGCCCTTCCCCCACGATGCTTTCTCGCCGATAAAGAGGAAGTATTCGCCCGATTGATTCGTTATGGAAATACCCGAGAGGCCGGCATAGCCAATCAATGCGTTGGTTTCCTCCAAATAGATACCTAAGTTCAGGGTGTTCGCCTGCTGTAAGGTGGCCGCAAACCACTGGTCAATCTGCTCCGTGGTCTTCATGCGTTGGAAAGCCGAGAGCGAATACTCGATGACTTCGGGGTCGCGGAGCCACGTGTAAAAGTGCGCAACGTGTTCCGGTTGCAAAGGAGCGAGCTTCACCATAACCCTGTTCTATCATTTACTTGCCCTGGAGTAGGCAAGCGCTAAAAGTAAGCATGCTATAAACCCAAATCTGACTCTCGGACCAAAGAACCAATTTTATCGTGTGGCCGCCCTGTTTGACAGATGCTCACTTAACTTCTGTACCAAACTTTTAACCAAGGCCAACAGCGCTACGGTCGGCTTGGCCTATACGATGAATTGATCAGCCGCCGCAAGGTTTAGAAGTAGCAGCTACGTATTAGTAATGCTAGTGCACAAAAGCCTCAATAGCCTCACACATTGATGAGGCTGGTACAAAATATTTGTAGGTACTACCATTCTCATAATGCCCTGCCTAAAAAATTCTCCAACTCCATAATGCTTTTGAATGCTTTAAGGTAGTCCGTGTTCCATAGTTACACAGCTAATAAGACCATTTCAAGCTTTCTCTTTTTCTCGATTAAGCGGCCGATTTTGTTTGTAGAATCATATAATGCTTGCTGAAATAAAATTCACTCTATTTTATTTATAATATTTGTATAATTATTATATTAATTTGAATAAATAGGAGAATAAGGAAGTAAATATTTAGCGTACTGCTTACTATAGGGCTATGTGGCAACCACAATTTGATGCTCAAGGACAGCAAGAAGTAGCGTTTTGACTATGGAATCATAGTAGCTTTAGATAAAATGAACCCCAACCGTATTTTATATTGCTTACACTAGAAACAAAAAACCCTCTTCGCAACTCGCGAAGAGGGTTTCTGGTGGTAACGGTTGGAATCGAACCAACGACACCAGCATTTTCAGTGCTGTGCTCTACCGACTGAGCTACGTTACCAACTTTCCTTGGTCCTTTACGACTTAGGAGTGGCAAAAGTAGTAAACCAAAAGCAAGCTGCAAGACTTACACTAAAAAAGTTTTCGCTCAAAACCTTAAATTTGTTAGGCATAACGAGTAATTTTCGGTCCAACCTACCACCCAACTGCTTTCCTGTGACTATCGAAAACATCATTTTCCTACTTGTGGCCATTGCTGGCTTCGGCTTGTTTGCCTGGCAAGCGCGAAAGATCCGCGCCAACATCCTCGTGGGCCGCGACCGTGATATGTCGGGCAATATCGGGGAGCGGCTGCAGAAAACCTTGCTGGTAGCTTTTGGGCAGCAGAAAATGTTCAAGCGCATTACGCCAGCCTTGTTGCATTTGGTAGTGTACGTAGGGTTTTTGGTGATCAATATCGAGGTGATTGAGATTGTGATTGATGGCGTGTTCGGTACGCACCGTGTTTTGCAGTTTCTGGGGCCGGTGTACGATGTACTGATGGCTACCAACGAAATCCTGGGTGCACTGGTGATTTTAGCAGTTATCGCCTTCTGGTGGCGGCGCAACGTGAAGAAGGTTCGCCGCTTCTCCGGGCCTGAAATGCGTGCCTGGCCCCGCATCGACGCTGATATGATTCTTTATATCGAAGTGGTGCTGATGGTGGCGCTGTTTGTCATGAACACCTCTGATTTGAAGTGGCATCGCCTGCAAAACCTGGAGATGCCGGGTTCATTTCCTGTTAGCTCGTTACTGTTAGGCATTTTCCCCAACGATCTGAACTTCCTGCACTTTCTGGAGCGAGCGGGCTGGTGGGCGCATATCGTGGGTATTCTGATTTTCCTGAATTACCTGCCGAGCAGCAAGCACTTTCACATTATCCTGGCTTTCCCGAACGTGTACTACTCGCGGCTGGTGCCGCAGGGGCAGTTCTCGAACGTGGATAGCATTACTCACGAGGTGAAAGCCATGATGGACCCCAGCTATGAGGTGCCCGCCCCACCGGTAGGCCCCGACGGCTCGGCGCTGGCAGCTACCTCATTTGGGGCCAAAGACGTGGAAGACCTCGCCTGGACTAACCTGCTCAACGCTTATTCATGCACCGAGTGCGGACGCTGTACGGCTTCCTGCCCGGCCAATATCACGGGTAAGCTGCTCTCGCCGCGCAAGATTATCATGGACACCCGCGACCGGATGGAGGAGAAATACAACTCCCCGCTAATTTTTCAGCCCAACATCTACGGCGACGAAAGCAAAGGCACTGAGCGGGTGAAAATTGACGTGGAGCAAAATACGCTGCTGCGAGGCCGCGTAACGCCCGAGGAACTGTGGGCCTGCACTACCTGCAACGCCTGCGTAGAGTCGTGCCCGGTGAATATCAATCCGCTGGAGTCTATCATTGAGATGCGCCGCTTCCTGGTACTGGAAGAGTCGGCCGCGCCGGCGTCATTGAACACCATGTTCTCTAACATTGAGAACAACGGCGCTCCGTGGGCTTTTTCACCCTCGGATCGGTTTAACTGGGCTGATGACTTGTACTTGGCTGAAAAGGAGTCAGTAACCGCATAAAAAGAACACAACATCAGGCGGTCATGCTGAGGTCACGAAGCATCTCGCGTGTTTATTCTGATTAGTAATCCTACGTCAACACGCAAGATGCTTCGACAGGCTCAGCATGACGTTCAATAGTAAAAATCAATCAACCAAATGGCTGAGCAAATCACTCCAACCGCCAAACGTCAAGTTACCGTTCCCGTCATGGCCGATCTGGCTGCCCGCGGCGAGCAGCCCGAAATTCTGTTTTGGGTGGGTTGTGCCGGCGCCTTCGACGACCGCTACAAGCGCGTAACTCGTGCTTTCGTACGCATTCTGGAGCACGTAGGCATTAAGTACGCCGTGCTGGGCATGGAAGAAACCTGTACCGGCGACCCGGCCAAGCGCGCCGGCAACGAGTTTCTGTTTCAGATGCAGGCCATGCAGAATATCACCACCCTGGATGGCTATCAGATTAAGAAGATCGTGACGGCCTGCCCGCACTGCTTCAACACGATTAAGAACGAATATCCGGCGTTGGGGGGCAATTATGAGGTGATTCACCATAGCACCTTTCTCCAACAGCTCATCAACGAAGGCAAGGTAGGCGTAGCGGGCGGCGGCGAGTTTAAAGGTCGGCGCATTACCTTCCACGATTCCTGCTACCTGGGCCGCTCCAACAACATCTACGAAGCGCCCCGCGACGTGCTGGCTACTCTTGATGCCGACTTGGTAGAAATGAAGCGGAGCCGCGCCAATGGCCTTTGCTGCGGTGCTGGCGGCGCGCAGATGTGGAAAGAAGCGGAGCCCGGCAACAAAGAAGTCAACATTGAACGCACTGAGGAAGCCCTTTTCACCCTTGATGGTGACGCTCAGGCGCTGGCGCAAACGCGCGGCGTGGAAGACGGTAACGCCGGCGCTACGCCGAGCCCACGCGCCAACACGCGGGGGGCAATTATTGCCGTATCGTGCCCTTTCTGCATGACCATGATGAGCGACGGCGTAAAGAACAAGGAGCGCGAGTCGGATGTGCAGGTCTTCGATTTGGCGGAACTGATAGCCAGTGCTGAAGGACTGAACGCCTAGCGTTGGGCTTAATGGCGTTTTTGTTTATTCGAAACAGCCTCGTCGGAACTTCCCGGCGAGGCTGTTTCTTTGTATGGTTATCGCGCGTATTTCCAGGTCCTAAGCTCCTCCTCTATGTTCGTTCCGTTTGAAGAATTGCCCCCCAGCGCCCGCGTTTGGATTTATCAGGCCGACCGGCCGCTTACGAAGGTAGAGCTAGCAGCTGTTGAGCCCGCGTTGGCACAGTTCGCGGCCGAGTGGACCAGTCACGGCCGCATGCTGCGCGCTTCGGCGGCATTTCGGCACGGGCAGTTTTTGGTATTGGGACTCGATGAAGCCGTCGCTGGTGCAAGTGGCTGCTCTATTGATGCCTCCGTGCGCTTTGTACAAAGTTTGGAACGGCAACTGGGCATAAGCCTGCTGGAAAAGTCGCACCTGTCCTTTCTCGTTGATGGTCAGGTGCAATTACTCGACCGTCGTGAGCTACGTCAGGCGGTAGCTGCCGGCCAGCTCCAGCCCGAAACGCCCTACTTCGACAATACCATTGCCCAGCACAGCAAGCTAATGGCCGCGTGGCCCGCGCCTGCCGCCCAGACTTGGCTGGCCAAATACTTTCAGGCCTCGCCTCAGCGTTAAACTTACGGCTCTATTCCTGCCGAAACTTAGTATTATTGCCAGGCATAACAGCATTACTGGTCTACGCCGAGCGCCTTACCTTCCTACTGCCTTCCTTCTATGAAGAATTCTATTATTGTATGGGCTGCCGCCGGATCTGTGGCTGCGTTGGGCCTGAGCGGCTGCGCGACCTCCGAATCCGGGACGAAAGCTGACAAACGCTTTGCTCGCGGTGAGTATGAAACGGCCATTGCCTTATACAAAGCGCAGGCGGAGCGGGGCAAAAATGCCCCCCAGAGTAATTTTCGGGTAGGCGAATCATACCGTCTCTCCAACCGCATCGAGCAGGCCGAGCTATATTATAAAATGGCTGTAGGAGCAGGATTGAAGAATGCTGATGCCGGCTTTTACTACGGATTGGCACTAAAAGCCAACGGCAAATACGATGAGGCAGCGGCTCAGTTTGATGACTACGTGAAGCTAGGCACCAACCGCGCTTTGGCTGCTCGGGCCGAAATTGAAGCCAAAAACGTACGCCTAAGCAAAGAGCTTTCCGCCCAGACAACGCGCGATGAAATTCAGGCACTTGATCAGGTAAACTCTGAGTCATCGGACTTTAGCGCCACCATGATTCCGGATACCAAGGAAATCGTGTTTGCCTCGGGCCGGGATGGGAAAAAATACCTGGGCAATGGGGAAGGATTCAACGACCTGTACGCCATTCGCTTCGAGGATGCGGAGAAGATGACTGGCGGCACCGTCCGCAAGCTGGAGCCCCTTTTCAACACCGCCGACATGCACGAGGCCAGCGCCACTTATGCCCCGGATGGTAAGATGGTCGTGTTTGCCCGCTCGAACAGCGGCAAGAAAAAGGGCTACCTGAGCGTCGACCTCTGGGCCTCCTATTACCGCAGCGGCGCCTGGAGCGAACCGGCCCTCATCAACATCAACGACCGCACCACCGACGATTTCTCGCCCGTTTTCTCCCCCGATGGCCAGACGCTGTACTTCGCTTCCGGCCGCAAAGGCGGCGAAGGTGGTACCGACCTCTACAAAGCCACCATAGCTGCTAATGGCCGCTTTGCCCCCGCCGAAAACCTTGGTCCTGAAATCAATACGCCGGGCAACGAAAGCTTCCCCGCTATTGCCCCCGATGGCACGCTGTTTTTCTCCTCTGATGGGCATCCCGGCCTGGGCAAGCTGGATGTGTTTGTGGTCGACAAGAGCAAAGTGCGCAACCTGGGCGCGCCCATGAATAGCAGTGGCGACGATTTTGCCCCCTATTTCACGGCGCAGAATGTGGGTGTGTTTTCCTCTAACCGCGCTGGTGGCAAAGGCAGCGACGATTTGTACCGCTTCCGCCGCAACACCACCAAGCTGGTCAACTTCTTCGTTGATGGCACCCTACTGGAGCGCGATACCAATACCGGCACTACCAAGCCCGTGGCCGTCGAAAACGTGGAGCTTTTTGCCAATGGCAACCGTAAGGTTCTGGAGGCCACCACTGGACCTGATGGCAAGTTTAGCTTCAAGCTTGACTCGGCTACTGCTTATGCCCTGGTGGCCGACCGGTCCGGCTACTTTACAGCTCGTACGTCGGTAACAACGGTCGGTAAAATGCCAGCCCAGGATAAATTGCCGGAACAGGTGAATGACATTCGGATCCCTGTGACGCTCACGCTCAATAAAATCGTGAAGAACGTGGCCATTGTAGTTGAGAACATCTTCTACGATTACAACAAAGCCGACATTCGGCCCGATGCCGCCATTGAGTTGGATAAGCTGGTAGAAACCCTGAACGACAACCCCAAAATTACCATTGAGCTAAGCTCCCACACTGACTCGCGCGGCAAAGACGCCTATAACGCCAGCTTGTCGCAGCGCCGTGCCCAGTCGGCCGTCGATTATATTATCTCGAAAGGCATTGCTAAAGAGCGCATTACGGCCAAAGGCTATGGTGAAACGCAACCAGTAGTGCGCAACGCCAAAACTGAGGAGGAGCACCAGCGCAACCGCCGCACTGAGTTCAAAGTGACACGCATCGCCGAATGAGAGTAGATAAGCTGTAAGTCCACTAAAAAGCCCCTCAGAACTGCTCTGGGGGGCTTTTTAGTGCTTTGTTATATATTTCGATGGTGCTGGCAGAACCCTTGAATACATGGTCAGGGATACATAATAAAGCTCTTTAAGCAAGGCCCAACTTATAATGTGTTGATAATTAAATGACTACCTCCAATGTAAAACTGAATAGGATTTAGTATATTCAAAATGGCATAATACTTGGCTTTAAGTATCTAATCGGAGGCATCCCTATTGCTTTCACATTCTTCACTCATGAAAAAGGCCTTACTTCTGAGCTTCAGTTTGCTGATGCTACTCTCGGCCCAGCTGCGTGCGGCACCGGTTATCGTCAATTTTGCCTCCGAGCGCGGCGTACCGTTTCATCTGGTGTTTGATGGCCAACCGCTGACCCGTGGCGGCGTGCGCCAAGTGTCCATCGACCGGCTTACGCCTGGCTTTCACTGGGCTGAGTTTCGGATTCCGACGCCTTACGGCCGGGCCGTCAACTACCGCACACGCGTGTTCTTGGACCCCGGCTTGGAAACCAGCTACGTGCTGATTGCCCGCAATGGCTTCGCGCCGGCCTTGCGCAAAGTAGCAGCCGTACCGCTCGGCCTCGGGCGCGGACCCGGCCGGCGGGCGTATCCTGATGACGTGATTTACGACGATGACCGCCGGGAGCCCAACGCGCCTATCGACCCCTACGGCTCGTATTCTCCCGGTCCGGGCACGGTCTATCCCGGTGCTTATCAGGTAATGACGCCACAGGATGTAGACGCCCTGGCGCAAGCTTTGGCAGCTCGTTCCTTTGATAGCGACAAGTTGATCGTAGCTCGTCAGGCCTTGAGCGAGACGGGTATTCGGGCCGATGATTTGCGTCACCTGCTCACGCAGTTCAACTTCGATGGCGATAAGCTGGAGCTAGCCAAATATGCGTACCCCGCCGTGGCCGACCGGCAGAACTTCTACCGGGTTTATGATGTGTTTCGCTTCAGCTCCAGTGCCCGTGAGCTGGAGGGGTTTGTGGAAAGAAACCGAGGCCGATAGATAGTTTAATCAAATTACAAAAAAGCCCCCCAGAGTAGTTCTGGGGGGCTTTTTTGTGGTTAACACGTTGTTGCTTACCGAAGCCGATCCATGCTACGCACGAGCTGCTCGTCGCGGCGGATGAAGCGGTTGGCCAATACGTTGAGCAGCAAGGCTAGGGTAGGTAGGTAGAAGCCGGCCTCAAACTCGCCGGGAACCTTGATGTTGAGCAGTTGCTCGCCTACCCCGGAGTAGTAGAAGCCCGCCCCGATGGTAGCCACAATCAGCAGAAAGTTGGCTAAACCTAGCTTAAGCTGACGAAAACGGTTCTTGAATTGAAAAATCTCGTACACCGCTACCGCCGCCGAAACGAATGTTAAAATAGCAATGGGATACGTGGGTGTTGGGGCTGGCGAGCCCGGCTGAGGTTGTGTAAAAGCCAGCCTATAGGCCGACAGCACCACTTCCTGGCCGGTTAGTGAGTCGGTTTTGCTCCAGATAGGCAGCACTAGCACACTCAGCATGGCCAGGGCCAGCAAAAGAAGGAACACGCTTTGGATTCTTTGTATCATCTTTGTGGTTTGACGGTTCATGCCGCATTGCCGAAGCCTACGGGCCGGCAAAAGTAGCCAACAACGACCGTAATAACCGCATTTCAAGTCAATGCTAAGTGCTTATATAGTAGATGCCGTCCGCACCCCAATCGGACGATTTGGCGGTGCGCTCAGTAGCGTCCGCCCCGATGACCTCGCCGCCCACGTACTGCGTGAGCTGTTGCGCCGCAATCCGACCCTCGATAAGGCGGCCGTAGAAGACATCATTATCGGTGCCGCCAACCAGGCCGGCGAAGACAACCGCAACGTGGCCCGCATGGCTGGTCTGCTGGCGGGTTTGCCCGCGTCGGTGCCCGGCAACACCGTGAATCGCCTGTGCGCTTCGGGTTTGCAAAGCATTATTGATGCTTCGCGGGCCGTGCGCTGCGGGGAAGGAGACGTATATCTGGCCGGTGGTGCCGAGAGCATGACCCGTGCGCCTTTCGTAATGGCCAAGTCGGAAACTGCCTTTGGTCGGGAGCTTACCGCTCATGACACCACTCTCGGCTGGCGCTTTGTCAATCAAAAGCTCTCGAAGCTGCATCACCCATATGCCATGGGCGAAACGGCGGAGAATGTAGCCCGCAAGTACGGCATCACTCGCCTGGAGCAGGATGAATTCGCTTTCAACTCGCAGCGCAAATACCACCGCGCCAACGAGAAAGGCCGTTTCCGCCGCGAAATCGTGCCTGTATTCGTGTCCAACCCTAAGGGTGATGCGGCATTGTTTGACACCGATGAGCCACCGCGCTTGTCGACTATTGAGAAGCTGGGCACACTCAAGCCTGCCTTTCAACCCCAGGATGGTACTGTAACAGCTGGCAATTCTGCGGGCATCAACGATGGTGCGGCCGGGGTGATTGTGGTGAGCGAAGAAGCGCTGAAACGCTACAACCTCAAGCCGCTGGCCCGCGTAGTAGCCGCCGCCGTGGCTGGCGTTGATCCAGCTTTTATGGGTCTCGGTCCAGTGCCAGCCAGCCAGAAGGTGTTGCAGCGTGCGGGCCTGACCATGAATGATATGGATCTGATTGAGCTGAACGAAGCGTTTGCTGCTCAGTCGATTGCCTGCATGCGTGATCTGGAGCTTGACCCTGAAAAAGTAAACGTGAACGGTGGCTCTATTGCTATTGGGCACCCGCTGGGCGCTAGTGGTTCACGTATTACGGCTACGCTGCTGCACGAAATGCAGCGCCGCGAGGGTGTACGCTACGGACTGGCTACCATGTGCGTAGGGGTCGGGCAGGGTGCGGCAGTAATTTACGAGAAGATCTGATTTGCCCCCCAGCCTTATGTCTGCTGCCCAGCTGCGCCCCACATTGGAATTACCCGTGCGTGGGGCGCGGCTGCGGCCCTGGCAGCTAAGCGATGCCCAGGCATTGAGCACGCACGGCAGCAGCCGCGCCATCTGGCTCAACCTGCGCGACCGGTTTCCAAATCCCTACACCCTCACCGAGGCTGAACACCATCTGCGCTTTGTACTAAGCCCGGAAGGCATGACCGATGTGCACTTGTGTATAGAGGTGGATGAGGAAGCGGCGGGCAGCATCAGCGTGTTATTTAAGCAGGATGTCAATCGGCGTTCGGCGGAAATCGGCTACTTCTTGGGGCAACGGTTCTGGGGACGCGGCGTCACAACGGCGGCTGTCGGGGCATTGACGGAGTACGCGTTTGCCAACTTTGACCTGTGCCGCCTGTACGCCGTGGTATTTGCTCCGAATGCAGCCTCCGCGCGCGTGCTGGAAAAAGCTGGGTATGAGCTGGAAGCACGGTTGCGCAAGAGTATTACCAAGGACGGCCAAACCATGGACTCCCTGCTTTACGCCTCCGTAAAGTAGCGTAGGCAGTAGCTTACGTCCTTATTAAACGGTTTCCGACAGCGCATTGCGCCCGCTAAAGCCTCCGCTAACATGCGCTATTTTCTTCATCTGGCCTACGATGGCACCCGCTTCCACGGCTGGCAGGTGCAGCCCAACACGCTCACCGTGCAGCAGGAACTGGACCGGTGCCTCTCGCAGGTGCTGCGCCAGCCCGTATACTCGCTGGGCAGCGGCCGCACCGATTCGGGCGTGCACGCCAGCCACCAGGTGGCCCACTTCGACGCCGATTTGCCCCCCAGCCTCGATGAGACCACGATTCTTTATCGTCTCAACCGCGCATTGCCCCCCGACATTGCCGTGCGCCGTCTGCACGCTGTGCCGGACAAAGCACACGCCCGCTTCGATGCCGAAGCCCGCACCTACGAGTACTTCGTGCGCCTCATTCCCGATCCGTTTGGCGTTAACCAAAGCCTGTACCTCGACCGTGCGCCCGACCTAGCTGCTATGAATGCTGCCGCTGCCTACCTCGTCGGCTCCCGCGATTTTACCAGCTTTTCCAAAGTGAAAGGCGGCGAAAATCATTACATCTGTGTGTGTTATGAGGCGGGCTGGCATCCTGTTCCGGGCGGTTTGGTATTTCGCATTCGGGCCAACCGGTTTGTGCGCGGCATGGTGCGCTTGGTGGTGGGCACATTGCTAAGCGTAGGGCGTGGCAAACTGACACCGGAAGAGTTTGGCCATATTCTGCACGCCCAAAGCCGTATTGCGGCAAGCGGCGCTGCCGTGGCGAAAGGATTATTTCTGAGTAGAGTAGAGTATCCAGCGGAATTGGTAGCAGCGGAAGAGCCTACCGGAATGCCGTACTTTGTGTTGAGTTCTTAAACGCCATCCCAAAAGGCGGTCATGCTGAGGCAACGAAGCATCTCGCGTGTTTAGTAGGATTACTACTCCAACCTCAGCACGCGAGATGCTTCGCTGTGCTCAGCATGACGTTCTGGTGAAGCGGGGCGGTCTGGTTTTAGAATGACATCGTTCATTTGCAACCTCCAGCGCCCGAGTGTGGTTACTTGACATTAGTACCCTGTATCGATTAAAAAACCCTCTGTGGAGCAAACAACTACCGCCACCAAAACCGGCAATATCTTCGACTGGCAGGTGCTAAGCCGCCTGATGAAGTACGTGCGGCCCTACCGGCGGATATTTTATTTCCTGATTTTCCTGACGGTAGCCACGGCCGCATTAGGTACGTTGCGCCCTTTTCTGATCCAGAAAATGGTGGACCGCAGCATCGAGCAGGGCGACCTGACGGGCGTGAATCAGATGTTTACGCTACTGCTGGTACTGCTGGTGGCCCACACGCTGGTCAGCTATCTGCAAACCTACTTTGGCGGTTGGCTGGGCCAGTACATTGTGCGCGACATTCGGGTTGATCTATATCAACACATTCTAAATCTGCGCCTTAAGTTCTTCGACCGCACGCCCATCGGGGTGCTGGTAACCCGCAATATTTCCGACGTGGAGACCTTGTCGGATGTGTTCAGTGAGGGGCTAGCGGCGATGATTGGCGACATTTTGCAGCTGCTGTTCATCATGGGCTTCATGTTCTGGATTGACTGGCGCCTGACGCTGGTGAGCCTGTCCGTGATTCCGCCCCTGATTATCAGCACGTATGTATTTAAGGAGAAGGTGAAGCAGTCATTTCAGGAGGTGCGTACGGCGGTGGCTAACCTGAACTCCTTCGTGCAGGAGCACCTAACGGGTATGAATGTGGTACAGATCTTCAATAATGAGGAGCGCGAGTTTCGCAAGTTCAAGGCTATCAACCAGGAACACACGCGGGCCAATGTGAAGTCAGTGTTGTATTACTCCATCTATTTTCCGGTGGCCGAAGTGTTGGCCGCCATTGGCGTGGGCTTGCTGGTATGGTACGCCGCGCAAGGGCAAATTGAAGGCACTATTTCCAAGGGTGCTCTTATTGCGTTCATTCTGTATAACGCGCTGTTCTTCAGGCCAATTCGTCAAATCGCCGACCGATTTAACACCTTGCAGCTTGGCTTGGTAAGCACGGAGCGTCTGCTCAAGCTGCTGGACAGCAAAGAACTGATTGCCGACACCGGCACATTATCGCCGGCTGCTATCCGTGGCGATGTAGCGTTCGAGAAGGTCTGGTTTGCCTACAACGACGAAGAGTACGTGCTGCGCGATATCAGCTTTGAGGTGAAAGCGGGCCAAACCATTGCCTTTGTGGGCGCTACCGGCGCGGGCAAAACCTCGATCATTAACCTGCTTAGCCGCTTCTACGAGATAAACAAAGGCACTATCCGCGTCGATGGCCACGATCTGCGCGAGTTCGACCTAAAAGAGCTGCGCAAGCACATTGGCGTGGTATTGCAGGATGTGTTCCTGTTTGCGGGCACCATCGCCGACAATATCACGCTGGGCAACAAGGACATTACCGAAGCCCAAATCTGGGAAGCGGCCGATTTAGTGGGTGCCCGTCGCTTTATTGAGCGCCTGCCGGGCGGGCTCCATTACCCCGTCATGGAGCGCGGGGCCACATTGTCGGTAGGTCAGCGCCAGCTGATTAGCTTCGTGCGGGCTATGGTATATCAGCCGCGCATTATCATTCTGGACGAGGCTACCTCCTCGGTGGATAGCGAAACGGAGGAGCTGATTCAGGAGGCGATTGATAAGCTGATGGAAGGTCGCACCTCGCTGGTTATTGCGCACCGCCTTAGCACTATTCAGAAAGCCGACCGCATTATTGTGCTCGACCGGGGCGAAATCAAGGAATCGGGCACGCACGAGGAGCTATTGCGCCACGGCGGCTTCTATCAGCAGCTCTATCAGATGCAGTACAAGGACGTAAGCCTAGAAATTAGAATCGAGAAGTGAGACAGGAGAACCAAGTCTTAACTACATCTCACTTCTAATTTTTCGCTTCTCACCTCAGACTTCTAAACTATGCGTTGGTTCTGGCTTATCGGTTTTTCTTTGGCACTTGTTCTGGCCGGCGTGTATGCGTATCTGGGAGGCTTTCGCCAGCCTGAAGTAGTGGTGATAACAACTGCGAAACCCATCTTTTTGGCTGGTCGCTATTACAATGGTCCCGTCCAAGGCGATGAGTTTGGACCTTTATTTCGTCAGGCGCAACAATACAAGGAGAAAAACCACCTTCAGGGAATACTAGGCAATATCTATTACAATGATCCCGAAGCGGCCGGCGACACGGTGAAAGCCTTTATCGGCCTTATCGTAGCGGATACGGTTTCGCAGAATTTGCCCCCGGCTACCGTTACAGCACATTTAGCGGCGGGCAGCGAGTAGTGCAGGCTCGCCTGGAGGCCAGCTACATGCTAGCACCCGGCAAGCTATACAGTGGCATTAAAGAATACGCAAAGCAACAGAAATTAGGGCTCGGTCAGGTATACGTGGAGCAATTTCCGGACACCGGGCCAGTGGAAGTGCTGGCGGTAGTGAAGTAATAGGCTAAGAGCATAAAAAAGCCCTCCAGAGAATGTCTGGGGGGCTTTTTACTTGGTATAATGATCGTTTTATTGGCGACCTATGTAGTAGGAGGCTCCCAGCGTCAGGCTGCTCAAACCGAAATTGGCCCCGAAGCTTGAATCCTTGCTTTCCGTTCCGTATTGACTTGGCTGTAAATCATCAGGTTTGGAGCGGGCACTACTATAGCCTATATTCCCCATTGTCAGTTCCAGCCCAAGCTTGTTGGTAGGGAAGAAAACCAGCGCCGGCGTAATATTTACAAAAGCTCCATTGCCTTTATGCTTCTGCGTGAGAAAGCCCGGCTCATCACTTTCCTGAGTACTTTGTTGGTGATAGTACCCAGCCGATAATTGACCATAAAAGCCAAAATTCTCTGTCGGCAGATAGTAATAGCGCAAGAAGGGTGCTACTCTGAAAGAGTTGGATTTAGAAACTCGCTCCACCGTATTAGACGACAGCCCTGTGTAATAAGGGGATGTGTACTTATGAGAGTTGAAGCCAACGCTGAGGCCGAGCGCTAAGTTTTCGGCCACGAATAAGCCGTTGCTGGGGCTTATGCTGAAATTGCGGTTAGTCGTTTCAAACTCACGCTGATTAACTGGGATTGATGGGTTATCATGAGTATTTTTAGAGGTAGAACTTCCGTACCCGATGCCGCCGCCGAATAGCGCGGTGCCTTTGCTGATTTGGGCCTGTGCCGCCGATGTGGCAACACCTAAAAGAAGGGCAGAAAAAAGAAATATCTTCATGCAGAAGGTTAAAGAAGGGTGAATAGATAAAAAGGGCAATACCAAACAGGCAAAGAACGCAACCAGACTTGCATATTGTATATAGCATATAATATTATTTATAACACGAAAAAGCCCCCAGAGAATATTTGGGGGGCTTTTTAGAGAGTTAAGCTAAGTCGGGGTGGCAGGATTCGAACTACGGCCTCATCGTCCCGCACGACGCGCGCTACCGGGCTGCGCTACACCCCATTAGAGGTATCATATAAGGCACCAAGCCTTCCTTTTACCGCACAAAAAAGCCTCCGAATCGAAATTCGAAGGCTTCTTTTAAACAGCGAACTGTTTTTGTCGGAGTGGCAGGATTCGAACCTACGACCTCCAGCACCCCATGCTGGCGCGATACCAGGCTACGCTACACCCCGATGGTATTGAGCTGCAAAGATAAGACACGATTTGGGTTTGGCACAATCTTCGGAAGGATAAAATTTGTGGCCAAAACTGATAAAGCTGCCCAAGCACTTCCCAAACACAAACTGAAAAGTTTGATGAAAAGAAGAAGCCCCTTGCCAGCAGATGGGGTAATATCTATTTATCAGTTGAGCCTGAATAGAATGCAGTTGTAAAGAGGAAAATTAGAATAGAAGAATACCAACTGTATTATACTTTTACAGGATATTGACTTTATCTCTTTCGTTTCGGATGCACATGAAAAACTTTACTGTATTGCTGGGCTTAGGAATGGTCATTTTACTGACAGTGCCGACACAAGCCCAAACGAAAACCGCTGCTACGCCTGCTGCTAAGTCAGCCGCGCCGGTTACCTCCGCGCCAGTCGCTTCTGCTGCTGTAGTAGAGAAGCCAGCCGATGCTACCGTGCCCGCTGGTGCGCCCTCCTTGATAACCGATAAGATGGAAGCACCAGCCGCTTCTTCCGGAGCGCTTAAGGTAAGCCTGGATAATAACCCTTTGACCAAGAGCCTGATTGTGCGCACTGACGCCGCCGGCCCTACCCGCGTAGAAATAAACGACGGCGAAGGCCGGCCCGTGCTGACCCGCAATATGATGGTGGGCAATAAGCCAACTTCGCTTGACGTAAGTCGCTTACCTGCTGGCTACTATATTGTGCAATGCACCGCTGGCGAGCGCAAAGGCATGCGCCGGGTAATGCTTGGTCAATAAGAATCAACATACTAAAAAAGCCCCCCAGACGACTCTGGGGGGCTTTTTTGTTTGATACAAACTTGTAGCGCTAGGCTTACACTTCTTCCGTCTGCAACTGGCGCTCGTAGAGGGCACGGTAGAGGCCATTCGCATCGGCCATCAGGGCAGCGTGGGTGCCGTGTTGCACGATCTGGCCGTCGTCGAGAACGAGAATCTCATCAGCCAGCTTCACGGATGATACCCGATGGGAAATGATGAGACTGGTGCGGTTGGCCATAATGCGTTGCAGGCTACCCAGAATGGCATTCTCCGTGTTGGTATCCACGGCCGAAAGCGAGTCATCCAGAATGAGGATTTTGGGCTCTTTGACTAAGGCGCGGGCAATGCTGACGCGCTGTTTTTGCCCCCCGGATAGCGTAATGCCCCGCTCACCGAGCTTGGTATCGAAGCCCAGCGGAAACTGCACGATATTATCGTACACGTTGGCGTCTTTGGCCGCTTGCAGCATTCTCTCCTCGGTCGGGTTTTCAAGGCCGAAGTTGATATTGTTTCGGATGGAGTCAGAAAACAGAAAGACATCCTGGGGTACGTAGCCGATTTGCTCCCGTAGCGACGTCAGGGCGTAGTCGCGTACGTCGGTGTCGTCGAGTAGAATGCTGCCGTCGGTTACGTCGTAGAGGCGGCAGATCAGGGCAGCCACGGTGCTTTTGCCCGAGCCCGTATTGCCGATAACCGCCAACGTTTGACCGGGCCGGATACGGAAGCTGACGTTTTTAAGCGCCTGGATACCCGTGTCGGGATACGTGAAGGACACGTTGTCGAATACGATATCACCCCGAATGTCGCGCTCTACATGCTGACGCGAGATGATATCCGTCTTCCGATGCATGAACTCGTTGATGCGCGCCTGCGAAGCTTCCGCCCGCTGCACGAGGCTGCTGGTCCAGCCCAGCGCCGTAACGGGCCAGGTAAGCAGGTTCACGTAGATTAGAAATTCAGCAATGCTACCCACACTGATAGTACCGCGAATAACTTCCTGCCCGCCAATCCAGACGGTGATAATGGTGCTTAAGCCCACCAGGAATAGAATCAAAGGGAAAAACAGGGAGTTCACGAAGTTCAGACTCAGTGACTTCTCGCGGTAATTGTCGCTGGCTGCGGTGAACTGCTGGTGCGAATCCTCTTCGCGCACAAAGGACTTCAGCACCCGAATACCCGAAAATGCCTCCTGCACGAAAGTGGTCATGCTGGAGAGGGAACGTTGAATCTCGTCGGACTTGCGCTCAATCAGATTATTGACGTAGAAAATGCTGATGGACAGAATGGGCAGGGGCAAAAGCGTATAAATCGTCAGCTTCACGTTCACCATCAGCATCAGCGGGATGATGAGCACAAACAGAATGACTAGCTGCATAAAGTACATAAGCGCCGGCCCGATGTACATGCGCACGCGGCCCACATCCTCGGAGATGCGCGACATCAGGTCGCCGGTGTTGTGACGACGATAAAAGCTCAGCGGCAGCGACTGGTAGTGCTGGAAAATCTCGTTCTTCTGGTCGTTCTCCACCCGCCGCGACATCACAATTAGCGTCTGGCGCATAAAGAACAGGAAAATGCCCCGCAGCAGCGCCATAATCACGATGAGCAGGCCATAGAGCAGCACGTTGCGCCCAAACAGCTCATACACGCCGCTTTGCGCCTGCGTGCCGGCAAAAAGGTGATATAAGTCGATGCCCTCATTCACCAAATCGAAGGCGTAGCGCACGATTTGGGCCGGAAAAATAGCCAGCAGCGTCGACAGCGCCACGAATAGCACGCCGCCCAGGAAGTGCCATTTATAGCGGTACAGATACTTATTGGTAGAGGCAAGAGCGCGCACAGGTCGAGGGGTTGGAATGGGTAAGCGAAGGAGGCCGCCGAACCGTGTAAGCCCGACGGCTGGGGGGCAAAATCAGAAAATCGGGTTACTTTTGCCCCCAAATTGAGGGGTAATGCTAAGCTCCAGCTCAGTAATTCGTCGTACGTCTAACGGTAGTTACGACCACAACGATTCACCACACTGGAGCTTCGTCTTGCCCTCAAAGATACAACAACCGCTTTCCACCCATTTTACCTTCCCACCCACCCTTTTTAATTTTTTGTCCCGCATGGTTGAAATCCAGGAGTTGACCGATACCTCGGTCTTCGGTCAGATTGCCGAGCATCAACACGAACAGGTCGTATTCTGCCATGACCACGAGACTGGCCTCAAGGCTATTATCGGTATCCACAATACGGTGCTGGGCCCGGCCTTGGGCGGTACCCGCATGTGGGAGTACGCCTCCGACGCAGAAGCCCTGAATGACGTGCTGCGTCTCTCACGCGGCATGACCTATAAGGCAGCCATTTCGGGCCTGAACTTAGGCGGCGGCAAAGCTGTCATCATCGGCGACGCCAAAACGCAAAAATCCGAAGCCCTGCTGCGCAAGTTTGGCCGCTTCGTAAAGAACCTCAACGGCAAGTACATCACGGCCGAAGACGTAGGGATGACGACCAAGGATATGCAGTATATCCGCATGGAAACCAAGCACGTAGCTGGCCTGCCCGAGAGCATGGGCGGCTCCGGCGACCCCTCGCCCGTGACGGCTTTTGGTACCTACATGGGCATGAAAGCCGCCGCCAAAAAGGCCTTCGGATCGGAGAGTCTGGCTGGCAAGCGCATTGCGGTGCAGGGCGTAGGCCACGTGGGGGGCTATTTGTTGGAGCACCTCATTAAGGAAGGCGCCAAAATCGTGCTGACCGACTACTACGAGGACCGCAAGCTGGAAATGGCTGCCAAGTACAACGCGGTAGCCGTAGGCCTCGATGAAATCTACGATCAGGACGTAGACATCTATTCGCCTTGCGCACTGGGTGCTACTATCAATAATGACACGATTGACCGTTTGAAGTGCCGTGTTATTGCGGGCTGCGCCAACAATCAGCTGCAGGACGAGAACGTGCATGGCCCGGCGCTGGTAGAGCGCGGCATCGTCTACGCGCCCGACTTTCTCATCAATGCTGGGGGGCTAATTAATGTCTACTCCGAGGTAATTGGTGGTAGCCGCAAGTCAGCCCTTAGCCAGACTGAAAAGATTTACGACTTCACCACCGAGGTACTTAACAAGGCGGAGCAGGAGGGTACTCATCCTCAGAAAGCCGCCATTCGCCAGGCTGAGCAACGTATTGCTGCATTAGGCAAGGTAAAATCAACTTATTAAGAGAAGTGAGATATGAGAAGTGAGAGGTGAGACTTTTTTGCTTGTTTCGCCTCAAGCATATTTAAGAAGAGATAAGTTTAAAGTCTCACCTTTCACTTCTCATATCTCACTTCTAAACACATGAAGCACCGGTTCAGGGAACTTAAAGTCTGGCAAAAAGCAATGGAAGTAGCACGTCTGACTTACGTAACCTGTGCTGACTTTCCAAATGAAGAGCGATTTGGGTTGATTTCACAAATGCGCCGGGCAGCAGTCTCAATTCCTTCAAACGTAGCCGAAGGCGCAGGGCGAAATTCAGTGAAAAAGTTTCAACATTTCCTGTCCATTTCCAACGGCTCATCTTACGAATTGGAAACACAGTTTCTATTGGCTGAATCTTTTGGCTATATCAACGCTTCTGTAACGGAAGAAATGTGTGGCCGCATAGAAGAATTGCAGCGCATGCTACATGGGTTGAAAAAATCCCTAAACGATCAAACTACCTAATCAATAAGAGGCGGCAGAAGTCTCACTTCTCACTTCTCTGTACTCACTTCTAGAACAAATGCTCAATCGTCGCTCGCTTCGCATCAAGGTTATGCAGGCCCTATACGCTTACCATCAGGCAGTAGGGTCAGATTTTCTGCTGGCCAATGACCGCATTGCCGAGGAATTCGCCCCCGATCTCACTTCCCCCGAACCCCAGGACCGTAAGGTGTTGCAGGGCCGGCGCAAGCTAGCGGAGGTCATCTTTAAGGAATGGCACAAGACCAAAGCCGAACCGGAAAAAATCGAAGATGCTGCCGTGAACGAGGCCGTGGCCGATGCCATCAGCTTCTACGAAAAGCAGGTCAAGAAAGAAGGAACTTTCTTTGAGGGGCAAATGCTGCACGCCGCTGAAAGTATTCACGACCAATACCTTCATCTGCTGAATCTGCTGACGGCTTTGCTGCGCGTGATGGAAGAGGAGCGCGACCGGGAAGCGCGGCGGTTTACCCCGTCCAAGGAAGCATTGCTTGATACTACTCGCTTTGAGCAAAACCAGGTGCTGGAGAAGCTCGTGGGCAACAAGCAGCTGCAGGACCTCACCATTCGGCGTAAGCTGCAGTGGAACGGCGAGCAGGAAATGGAGGCGCTGCGCACCGCCTGGCGCCAGGAAATAAAGCAGGATGCCGAGTTTCAGGCGTATCTGGCCGCGCCGGGGGGCAATTATGTCGAAGACCAGGAGGCGCTGAAGAACCTGTACAAAACCTTCGTGTTTAAGGAAGGCGCCCTGGCTACCCAACTGGATGAGGCCGACCTAAATTGGGAAGAAAATCGCTCAGTGGTCAAAAACCTGGTGGTCAAAACCCTGAAGATGCTGGATGAGGCAGCCGATGAGAACTTGGAGCTCATGGCGCTTTCAGCCAATTGGGCCGAGGACAAGGAGTTTACTCAAAGCCTGTATCAGCAAACGCTCGCCGACGACGAGCGCTACGAAAAGCTAATTGCCGAATCGGTGCAGAACTGGGACGTCGAGCGCGTAGCCCAACTCGATAAGATTGTGCTGAAAATGGCCCTCTGCGAGATGCACCTTTTCCGCAGCATTCCGGTGAAGGTGACCATCAACGAGTACATCGAAATCAGTAAAATTTACAGCACGCCCAAAAGCAAGCAGTTCATTAACGGTATTCTGGATAAGCTGGCCCAGGATTTGACGGCTAGCGGTGCTATCCGTAAGTCGGGTCGCGGCTTACTCGATAATCAGTAGTTTTTTAGAAATGAGTACAAAGACGTGAGACGTGAGACGTGAGACTTTCTCCAGTTGTCAGCTAAGCTTTATATCTCATTTGACGTGTTTGCGTACTTAACGGTAGCGCATGTCTCACTTCTCGCCTCTCTATACTCACTTCTCACTTCTCACTTCTCCAAAAAATATGGGTAGCAAAACCACTACCGGCCTTGTGTGCTTCGCGGGCGGTGCCCTTACCGGAGCTGTTTTGGGTCTGCTGTACGCGCCTGAAAAAGGCCGCGAAACCCGCAGCTGGCTTAGTTATCAGCTCGAAAAGTACCGCGAGGTACTGGCTGATCTTACCGAAAGCCTGGTGACGAGCCGGGTAGATGCCGGCCCTTCCACGGCTAAGTCGGAAGGGCAGAAAGTAATTCGCGAAGCCAAAGACAAAGCGGAGCAGCTGCTCGGCGATGTAGATCAGCTCATCAACCAGATTAATTCCCGTAAGACGGTTTAGGTAATGCGCTGACTTGACGGTGTGCTGATGTGCTTAGGATGGTTTTCCATCGAGGCGCATCAGCACACTCGCATTTCACGCGGCCAAGTAGCTACAGCGCTTTACCTGAAAATGCCGATTCGTTTTACGGCACATTTGCACATCAAACAATCAGTAGATCAATAGAATGCATACAATCACCCTTATTCCCGGCGACGGCATCGGGCCCGAAATCACGAAGGCCGTTACAGATATTTTTAGTGCCGCCCAAGTACCCGTGCAGTGGGAAGAGCAGAACGCCGGCCAAACGACTTTCGACCAATCGGGCGAGTTGATTCCGCAGGCGCTGCTGGACTCGTTGGAGAAAAACCGCGTGGCCCTGAAAGGTCCCATCACGACGCCCGTCGGCAAAGGCTTCCGCAGCATCAACGTGTCGCTGCGCCAGAAATACGACCTCTATCAGAACGTGCGCCCATCTAAGACCAATGCCGGCATTGTGACACGCTACGAAGGCATTGATATCGTGTTGTTTCGAGAAAATACCGAAGGCTTGTACTCGGGCCTGGAAACGTGGGATGAGCGCCTGGGCATTGCTGATTCTACGAACCGCATTACGGTAGCGGGTTCGCGCAAGATTTGTCGGGCCGCCTTTGCGTATGCTGCCAAGCATAACCGCAAGAAGGTAACGCTGGCGCACAAGGCCAACATCATCAAGATGGCCGGCACCTTGATGCTCAACGCCTGCAAAGAAGCGGCGGCGGAGTTTCCGCAGGTGCAGTTTGAGGAGAAAATCATCGATAACATGTGCATGCAGCTCGTTAATAAGCCCGAGCAGTTTGATGTTATCGTGACTACTAACCTCTTCGGTGATATTCTGTCTGACCTTTGCGCCGGCCTCGTAGGCGGCTTGGGTGTGGTAGCGGGCGCCAACATCGGCGACGATATGGCCGTGTTTGAAGCCGTGCACGGCTCAGCGCCGGACATTGCCGGCCAAGGCAAAGCTAACCCTACGGCCCTGCTTCGCTCGGCCCTGATGATGCTTCACCACCTCGGCGAGCACACGCACGCCGACCGCCTCGAAGCTGCCCTGGATGCCACGCTGATGCAAAAAGAGAAGTGCACCGGCGACCTGGGGGGCAAAGCCTCGACCAGCGAGTTTGCCCAGGCCGTAATTGATAATTTAAAGTAGAAAAAGCCCCCCAGCACCTAATTTTATGCGCCTCAACAGGGGCAGATGGGTGCCAGGTGCCGGAACCCTGCATAGCATTCACCTGTTTTAGTTTTTTTAATTGAAAACGAAGAACTTAGGCTGTCCAAATAGGACGGTCTGCTAACCAACTCCATGAAACGTACCCTGATTCCCTCCTTGTTCGCCTTTGCATTGTTGCTGGGCGCTTGCGACAGTAGTAGTTCCACTGACGTAGGCACCGCCGGCATGAACGCCGCCGCTACCGCCGCTGAAGTTACGGCCAGCCCGGTAGTTGATAACCCCAACGTAACCAGCGAAACCGAAGCGCCCAACCCCAACGCGCCGGTGATGACCTTCGCCGAAACCGAGCACAACTTCGGCGATATTAAGCCTGGTGAGGTGGTAAAGCACACCTTTGCCTTCACCAACACCGGAAAGAGCCCCCTGCTGATTGAAAACGCAACGGCTTCCTGCGGTTGCACCACGCCCAACTGGACCAAAGAGCCCATTGCTCCCGGTGGCAAAGGCACCATTGACGTGCAGTTTGATAGTCAAGGCAAAACTGGCCTTCAGAACAAGCAGATAGCAATTCGGGCCAACACGCAGCCTACTATCACCCAGATTGCTATTCGTACCAATATCCTGCCTGACGGCCAGAACGGACCGTTAGCTCAATAAAACGATAAGCAAGGGCGGCCCGCAAGCCGCTCTTGCTATTTTTGCTGACTCGTGCGTTGCTGCCGGCTACCTTGGTGGCTGCGGTATTTTCTCCTTAACCCAACACCTTTCCAATGTTCCTCACGCTTTTATTGCAAGCCCCGGCGGGGGGCATTACCCAGTTTCTGTTTCCGGTAGCTATTGCTGCCGTGGTGTATTTCTTCATGATCCGGCCGCAGCAGAAGCGGGCGTCCACGGCGCGTAAATTCCGCGAGTCGCTGACCAAAGGTGCTACCGTGGTTACTATTGGTGGCCTGCACGGCAAAGTCGTGGATGTGCACGAAGAGTCGGTAATTGTAGAAGTAGACCGGGGCACCCGCCTCAAGTTTGATCGTAGTGCCATTGCGCGGGAGGTAACTCCAGGTGCGAAGGCTCCCGTAACAACGCTATAATTGCCTTAACTATACCGCTTTGCCGCTCACTCGTGCTGCCCGTCTGGTTCGCTGGTTCACCAGCCCGTTTTACGGGCAGGAGAGTAGCTACTGGCGGGCAGTTACCGTTTGTTTTGTGGCGGCCTCCACGTTTTGGCTGCTGAATGCGCTGAATAAAACCTATTCTACCCGCATTACTTACCCCTTGACCTGGCGCTACGACGCGACGCGCTATATACCGGTGCAGCCGCTTCCCAGCGAGGTAGCCGTAAACGTGACGGGGCGCGGCTGGAAGCTGTTGCGCAAAAGCCTGATGCTGGATGTGAAGCCGGCGGAGGTGCCCATAAGCCGCGTACCCACGGCCACGCGCTTTGTCACGGGCCGGTCATTGCAGCCGGCGCTTCAGGCGGCTATGGAAGGCATGCAGTTCAATTATATTCTGACCGATACGCTTTGGGTAGAGTTTGATGAGTTGGTAACACGTCGCCTGCCGTTAGCGCTCAGCCCCGATGTTGATGGTTCCGCTTTGCCCTACGCGGCGCGCTTTGTGCCCGAAAGCATTGCTTTTCGGGGTCCGTCCCGCACTGTGAATCGCCTGTCCAGCCCTTACCCCGTGCATTTGCCCAAGGCGCCGGCCGGTAGCAGCGACGGCGCCATTATAGTACCAATCGGCGGGCCGGCCTCAGTCGAAACCAATGTGCAGGAAATCCAGGTGCGCCTGCGGCTGCGCCCCCTGCTCACGGTGCCCGTGCAGGTAGTACCTGAGCTCAACAATTTTCCGGTTGGGGAGCAGTTCCGGTTCTTCCCCGCTACCGTAACCGTGGAGGTGCAGTGCTTTCCCGAAGATACTGCCCAATTGAATCTGCAGGAGCTGCGCGTAATGTTGAACTACCGCAAACTAACTGCCCCCGATTCTAGCTTGGAACCTATGCTCGTACAAGCGCCTACCTTAGCCCGCGGCACGCTTATCAAAACGTCTGCCGTACGCGTTTCACGGGTTCGATGAGGATGCTGCGGATCGGTATTACCGGCGGGATTGGATCGGGGAAGAGCATTGTCTGCCGGTTGTTTCATCTGCTGGGCGCACCTGTTTACGACTCTGACTATCGAGCCAAATGGATCATGGCCAATGATTTGAGTCTGCGAGCTGAGCTATTGACCACCTTTGGCTCTCAGACATTTAGTGAAACGGGCCAGCTAGATCGAGCGTATCTGGCTCGCGTCGCCTTCTCTGACCCCGCGCAGCTAGCCCAGCTTAATGCCTTGGTGCATCCGCATGTGGGCCGCGACTTTGAAACCTGGGCGACAGCGCAGCAGCAAGCGGGGCATCCGTATCTGCTGAAAGAAGCGGCTTTGCTCTTCGAGTCGGGCGTTTACCGGCAACTCGACCGTATTATCACCGTTTTTGCCCCCCAGCAAGTGCGGCAGGCCCGCGTATTGCGCCGCGACCCTCATCGTACTGCTGCTGATATTCTAGCTATCGTAGACAAGCAAATGAGCGAGGAGGAGAAGGTGCAGCGCGCCGATTATGTTGTGTATAACGACGACCAGCAGTTGCTACTGCCACAGGTGCTGGCGCTCGATACGCTGTTCAGACAATCGGCTTAGTACTTCGCTATCTGATTATCATGCTGTGCTCGAAGGCTCGGTTAGGGTCAAAAAGCTTGCGGTACGTAACGTGTGTTTTAGAAATTTGGGTTCCGATAGAGCGGATAAGAGCCAACATGCCAAGATGGAAACCGCCGACCCAGTTCAGTTCAATCTCCATAGAGCCAGCCTCCTAAGGACGGCGAAACACAGACAGTATCTTGATGCCTTCAGCCCGAATAACGTAAACTTCCTGCCCCACGCTATCGGCGTAGGTTTGGGGGTGCCAGCGGTAAGCGGTAATAAAGTAACGGGCACCGGCATTGGGGACATACCGAATACGCGCACGCTCAACGGGGGCAAAATTAAAGAGTTGTTATAAAGAGGATAGTGAAACGGCACCTGAATAGAAATCTGAGCGGCTGAGTCACGAGCAAGTACCCATTCTAATCCCTGGCGATACGCCAAGCCCCAGTAATCACGCTCAAACAAGCGCTCAGCCGTTGAGGCAGGTAGAAAGCTGAAATAGACATTCTGATAAGGGTGTAAAAGCACCATTCGGGTGGCTGTACGGGCAACCTCCAGGCCGCCTAAGCCCAACGCCACTAGCGCCAGAGTGCGCTTTAACCCCCGTTGCTGCCTTACCGATGCAACTAAGATGCGTACACCTTGTACTGCTAGCAGTAAGAATGCCGGGTATATAAAGTAAAGATGGCGCCAGCTCTCATAGAGCGAGGTTCTAAATAGGATAACTATCACCAAGGGCCCCAGAAACCACAGGAGCAGCAGCAGCTGAAGCCGGCCGGTAGCTTGCACTAATGATTGGCGCAAAGCCAGCACCCACGCTGATAGACCTAAACATGCCGCCATAGTATAAGGCACGGGGGTAGTAATACTGATCCATACTAAGATATAGTGCCAGGGCAGCTGATTAGCTGGTAAAAATGCCCCCCAGTACAAGTTGGTAAAGGGCCACGGGTAGCGGCCCATGCGCGGCAGCGCTTGCCAGAGGTCAGCCCACGATAAGGACCATAAATAGGGCCAGCCAGCTACAATGCCAAGCACGGCAAATACCCCGTACCATAGCCCGATTTTGGCGTAATGCTGCGGCGTATAAGCGGAAGTAGAATGCCTGGTTCGGGACTCCATCCATAACAACAGCGCCGTAAATAGGAATAGCTGAAGTCCTTGCACCCTTATATCAACAGCCAGCGCCGTGGCTAATCCATGAATGATAGCCCGGCCAGGAGTAGGGTGTGCCATTAACTCAATCAGGGTGTACATGGCTAAAGTGAAAAAAGCCATGTACACGATGTCTTTGCCATTATAGAAGGCCTCGGCAAAGAAGCGCGGGGAAAGCACCAGCATAGCCGCGGCGAGAAGACCCCAGCGCCAGTCTTGAAAAACAGCTGATCCGATCCGATACAAAGCCCATACGCCAAGCGTGAATACCAGAAATACACAGAAGTGCCGTAGTAGATAGAAGGATCGGGAGTCGTCGTGAGCGATTAAATAGCCCAATAGCGCGACTGGAATTTCAAAAACGGGCCCGTGGTCGCTGTCCTTAAAAGCCTTTATGTCGGGAATCAGGTGGCTACCTGGCTGCTGTGCCACTAACGTCGGCGCTACTAATTGGGCGACGTACTTTACACTCACTAGTCCATTCAGGTGGTTGTTCGGCTCATCCCAGGAGACTCCGTAATCATCATGCAGCCAAATGCCCAGCCCAAGTATTGCCAGAAAAAAGCCCCCCACAATCCACCGGCTACCCACTTTGAAGATGTAAAAACGAAACAGATCAGGCATAAAGAGTGCGACAGCCGCTACAATGGCGGCGCAAGTTAATAGCTAGCCAGGCAAGAGATTGGACAGATTTGTTTGTTGAAATGCCCAACTGTAGCCACAAAAAAGCCCGCTTCACGAGTGAAGCGGGCTTTTTTGTGGCTACAGTTGGGCAAGATCCTTAGATAGACCCATAAGTAACTGTACGAACAGTAGTTGCACCGTTGCTGGTCGATGTCTGCTTAACAACCAAGGTCGAAGAAGTCAAATCAGCGGCCCCGCTAAGCGTAGAGGGGAAGTTCGGGCACAAGCACGGCTCAGTAAAAGTGATGACCGTGCGGTCGGCGTTCCAGCTCCAGGTGCCAGCTGCCGTTTGTGGGTCGTTAGAGGCACATTTGCTGGGGCCTTCATTTATCTCCAAGACATTTTTATCGTTGAAGCGGATGAAATCATCCTTGCCACAAGCGGCTAATGCCGCGTAGTTGTCAACAGTTGTGGTAGCGCCGGCGCTAGTTGTGGTCACACTAACATCGGCCGTTGCACGCCAGTCTTTGTTGATCAGCAAGGTGGTTTTCGCGTCAACTGGATCTGGGTCACTCTTTTTAGGACAAGCAGTAAAAATGCCAGCGAGCAACAACAGGAGGGTAATATGGAACAGATTTTTCATGGTAGCGAGATGGATGGAAATGGAGCAACTCAGCAGTATCACAGCTGCCGTAAAGACAAGCTGAATACGCTATACGCTTCAGCAGGTTACTTTACTATAAAAATTCCACTAAACTGAGTGAAAATATTGATTTTTTACGGGCTGTAGCATATAAATCTGATTCAAGCACGTAGAAAAACAAAAAAGGACAGCCGTTGCCGACTGTCCTTTTGGTGGGAGATACTGGGTTCGAACCAGTGACCCTCTGCTTGTAAGGCAGATGCTCTGAACCAGCTGAGCTAATCTCCCTTTGTTCCCGTTTGGGATGGCAAATATGGCAGGTCATTTTCGAATACGCAAAAAAAACCGCGACCTTCGGGCTATAATTTTTGGTGAGAGGGACCCAAAACCCTCTCAACTGTTTCACTACCAGAAAATTTCGGTTGTTGATTCGTTTAAAAAAGTTTTTTCTGTACTCCCTGCTGGGGGGCATTTTGCTGCTGTTGGGGGGCATTTTGGGAATCTGGCTGGGGGAGGAGCGCATCATTGCGCTGTTTGTGCGGGAAGCTAACCGGCACCTGCGTACGCCTGTGCAAGTAGGTGAAATAGATCTTTCTCTGATCGACCAGTTTCCGCGAGTGTCCGTGACGCTGCAGAATGTGGTAGTAGGCGGCTCGTTGCCCCAAGATACCGTGGCACTGGCCCGTGCCCGGCGGTTGTATTGTGCTTTCGATGTTTGGGACCTCGTAGCCGGGCGCTACCACATTCGCGCCGTGACGCTGGATTCGGCAACAGTGCAAGTGCGCTACGACGCGCAAAGTCAACCTAACTGGGATGTCTTTCGCGCCGATTCACTGGACACAGCCGGTGATAAGCCCTTCGCTTTTGACCTGGAGCGAATCGTGCTACGCCGCGTACTGGTAATATACGACGACGCCGCCCGGCGCCAGCGCCACACTATTCGGGCCCACGACTTACGGGCGGGGCTTTCGGTGACTGACGCGCTTATTGATATTCAAGCTGACGGCAGGGCGCGCATCGAGGCTATCGAGCTAGGTCAGGATACGTATTTTCGGCAGAAGGAATTAACGCTTAAAACGCTGATAGCCATTGACCGGCCAGGACGGAGGGTTACCATTCAGCCTTCTGAGCTGCGCATTGGGCCAGCTACCTATAGTGTGGCTGGTACGGTCGGTTATGGGGGCGCAACGCAACTGGACCTACGTTTAGAAGGCCAGCAGACCGACGTGCAATCGGTGGTGGCTTTGCTGCCCGCGCGCCTGGCTGGCAACTTAAGCGCTTACCGTAGCCGGGGAGAGGTTTATTTTCGAGGTACGGTGCGCGGGGCCATGTCTGCTACCAGCAACCCGCGGGTAGACGTGCAGTTTGGCTGCCGCGATGCTTCCTTTTATCACCCTGAGTACCGCGAAACCGTGGAGCACGTTTACCTGACCGGCTCCTTCGATAACGGGGAAAAACGTTCACTGCGCACGTCTACGCTGGCCTTGCGGCAGGTGCGCGGTACGTTGCACGGGCGCGCATTGGGGGGCAATTTGCGCTATCATAACTTCGACGACCCAACGGTGCAGCTCGACTTAAAAGCTGACCTAGACGTGGCGCGGGCCTTGCGCTTCTATCCGGTGGCGGCGGTACGCCAAGCCAGTGGCGATGCGCGGCTGGCGGTGCGCTTCAACGGCAACTTGCGAGCGTTTCGGGCCCAACCGGCGGCCGCCGCGGTGCAGTCTAGCGGCGACCTGACGCTGCGGGGCGTGAGCCTGCGGCTACGCGATTTCGCGCAGCCATTTACGGGCCTGAGCGGCAACTTTATTCTGCGCCGCAACGATGTGGCTGTCAGTGATTTTAAAGGTCGTATCGGGCGCTCCGACTTTCAGCTAAACGGCCTGTTTAAGAACGCGCTGGGCTGGCTGCTGCTCCCGCGCCAACAGCTGCTAGTAGAAGCTGATGTGGAGTCCAGGCTGTTGGATTTCGACCAGCTGCTAAGTGCACAGCTGGCTGACGCAGCTTCACAAAAAGCCCCCCAACGGGTAAAACGCCCGGCCGGCACTCGGAATATGAGTTTCATGTAGCGCCCAACCTGGCTCTGGACGTGCAAGCCAAGGTGGGCCGCGTTCAGTTTCGGCGGTTTCGGGGGCGCGACCTGAACGGCACGGTGCGCCTGCGCGACCAGGTTATTTCCTCGCCAACGCTGAGTGTGGCGGCGGCCGGGGGTCAAGCTAGTATTCAGGGTAGCATCGACGCGCGCCAGCCCGACTTGCTGAAGGTGCATACCACGATGGCGTGCTCGCAGCTGCCGCTCGACAGCCTGTTTTATGTCTTTGAGGACTTCGGCCAGAAGTTTATTACGGCTCGTCACCTGCGTGGCCGCCTCACGGCTTCGGGCGAGTCGGACTTATACTTCGACCGCCGCCTGACGCCCCTCACCGACCGTATGGAGGCCGAAGTACGAGCTACGGTGCGTGATGGTCAGCTCAATGACTTTGAGCCGTTGCAGAAGCTCTCCATGCTAGCCCGCCGGGAACAGCTGCGGCATTTGCGCTTCGCGGAGCTCACCAACAACTTTTACATTCAGAGCCGGACAGTGTATATGCCAGAAATGGAAATCCGCTCGAACGTGCGCACGGCCTCCATTATCCGCGTTACGGGCACCCACACCTTCGATCAGCAGATGGACTATCACCTCTCGATTCCGGTGTTGCCGGGGCTGTTGCATCGGGCTTCAGTAGGGGGAAATGGTACTATCGGTCCCAACCTGCTGCTGGCGATTCAGGGCGACGAGAACAACTTCAAGGTAAGCTATGATCGGGCGCGGGCGCAGGCCAACCGGGCCGCCGCAACGCCTCCGGGCAGCGGTCCTCGGCCCAATCTGGGCGAGTTGCTGGAAAGTTCAGCTGCGGCGCCTGATCCTGCTTCCACGCCTGCTACCCGGCCGGCTGAGGCGCGCAAGCCATTTGAGGTGAAAAAGCCTGCGAAGAAGCCAACTCAGCCGCAGCCGGACGAATATTTCGATTTTTGACTTCCTTGCTGTTAGTTGGAAGTAAAAAAGCTTCTGGTACTAGGGTTTTTCTTAGGAGACAGTTGAGCATCAACATTTCCAGATAGAGTGCGTTAAGGGTATCGGTATTTTCCTTTCCTTCCAAACACAACCGCTATGAATGACAATCAAGTATTGCAGAACTATTCCGAACAGGAAAAAACGGCTTACCTAAGTGTAATTGCCAGTCTGGCCTCAGCCGACCGCCAGGCTTCGGACGCTGAAATTGAGTTTTTGCAGCAGCTCGCTCAGGCAGCCGGCCTCTCTAGTGGTGCTACCCAGCAAGTAGTAAGCGCCGCCCAGGACGCCAGCAACAGTACCGTACAGCAGAATCTGGACGCCTTAAAAGGCAGTGAGCTTCGCTTCTCCTTGGTAACCGACCTGATTAGTTTTGCCCGCGCCGACGGCGCGTATTCCAACGACGAGGAGGCAATGGTCAACAAAATCTCGTCGTATCTGGGCATCAATCAGCAGCAGCAGCACGCGCTGGAGCAGGTGGTTGACCAAGCCGAAAAAGTGCCCCATGATCCGAATGACCCTGCCAAGCAAGGCTTCTTTGGCGGCATTACGGATAAGCTTTCAAGTGTTGGTATTCCAAAAGGAGCCCTGATGGGTGGCCTGTTGGGCGTAGTAGCCCCCATGGTGTTATCGCGCGTAATGGGCGGCGGCAACCGTGGTGGTATGATGGGTGGTGGTGGCCTGGGCGGCCTGATGGGCGGTAGCTCCATGGGTGGCCTGATGGGCGGTATGGGCAGCGGCATGGGTGGCCTTTTGGGCGGCTTGCTCGGCGGCGGTTTGCTGGGCAACGTAATGGGCGGTGGCGGTCAGCAGTATCCGCAGCAGGGCTCACATGTAGGCAGCGGCGGCTTAGGCTCGCTCACGTCTATTCTGGGTGGTTTGGGCGGACGCCCTAACTCAGCACCGCGTTCCGCCGGTGGTGGTGGCCTCGGCAGCCTCCTGGGTGGCGGCGGCGGCATGGGCGGCCTGCTTGGTGGTCTGCTCGGCGGCCGTTAGAACTAGCCGGTTATATCCTTACATAGAAAAAGCTCCCCAGAATATTTCTGGGGGGCTTTTTTGTTTTGTAAACTTAAGGTATATGCTAAGTGGCTGTTATTTCCCCAGTACGGGCTGCTCAATTGATTCGAGACCTTGTAGGCGGTCAACAGGTAGTTGGCTGCTGGCCAGCATATTGGCAAACTTCCCACCGTAGCGCTCCACAGCCTCCACAATGGCGTAGTTCAGTTCCTCTTTCACCGCCAAAAACTCATCATAGCTATTAGTTTCGACGAAATACTGCACGGCGGCTTCCTTAGCCGTGGGCGTGAGGGCTGTAAACTGCAGCTGCACCTCGTCGGTGGTAAGAGGGTGGGCACGAATCGTGGCGGTGGCATCGGCAATAATGCGGCGCAGCTGGTCGCTGGTCGTTTCGTGGCTGATGGTAAGCGTGAAGTTGACGCGGCGTGCCGTGCGCAGAGAAAGGTTGTCCAAAGGCTTGTCAATCATGGACTTATTAGGCACCGTAACGTAGCTTTTCTCCACCGTGCGCAAGCGAGTACTGCGGAAACCCACTTTCTCAACGGTGCCAGTTACGCCGCCCACGGTCACTAGGTCGCCTACATTGAAGGGGCGGTCGAGGAAGATGGTGAACGAGGCAATCAGGTTTTCGAGGCTCTCCTTGGCCGCAAAAGCCACCGCCAGGCCGCCAATGCCCAAGCCGCCGATTAAGGCCGTAACGTTTACCCCAAAGCCTTTCCCGAGAATAATCAGGAAGGCAATAATCATCACAAACACCTTCAGCAGGTCCTTGGCAAAAGGAATAAGCTGATTATTCAGCCGGGAAGGTAGAATCTCGGCCCGGCGGCTGAACACCAGCACGAAAAAATCGATGAGGCGCAGAATAACCCAGCAAATAGCCGTGATAAAGCCAATCTGGTAAATGCGAAAAATAACTAGCTCTACCCAGTGCTCACTTTTGTCCAGATCAGAGTTGCGAACCGGATAATCAAGCACTTTGAAGGCCAGGAAAATGGTCAGCAGAAAGACTACGACTGCAATAGGCTGGATAAGCAAAGCCTGAAATTGCCGTTCGCTTACGTCCTCGGTCTGCTTGCGGAGGAAGCGAAACAGTATCCGCGACAGCAGCCTTGACAACAACGTTTTGAAAGCGTATCCAATCAGCAGAATAGCCCCGCACACGAGGTAAGTGCCAATGTTGTTGCCGAAAAATCGGTACTGAAGAAATTCGTTGACAGTCATGATATTGCAAAATATGATTGTCCTCTTTAGCGGACAGTCAACAAACTATACCAGCTCCCGCAAGGCCATCTCAAACGACTTCTGGGCCAGCGCCGTACGGTCGTCGCCCTGCTGGCGAGTTCGCTCCAAAGCCCGACGAATAACACGTGACGTATCGCCGAAAATAGCTTGGTCGGTGATTTCGGCGTTGGTCTCCATCAGGTAAGCGAATACCCGCGCCATGCCACAGTTGGCAATGAAATCGGGGATGACGGAGGCGTGTTGGTCGGCGTACTCGCCGGTGGGACCGAAGAAGATTTCGGGGTCCTGAAACGGCACGTTGGCTCCGCAGGAAATAACCTCCAGGCCACCAGCCAGCATTTGCTCTACCTGCCCCCGCGTAACCAGCCGGGACGAGGCGGCGGGAATAAATATCTCGGCCCCGGACGACCAGATGCGCTGGCTTATTTCCTCAAATGAAAGCAAGCCGCTGGCGGTAAGCGTGTTATTCTTTCTAACAAGGAACAGCTGCCGAATCTCTTCCAGCGAAAACCCATTCTCATTCAGCAAGCCCCCGGCCCGGTCGATGATGCCCGTAATACGGACGCCCTGGCTGGCCAAATAGTAGGCTGCCGCGGCACCTACATTGCCCCAGCCCTGAATCAGGGCACGCTTACCAGCCAGCTCACCGCCCCAGAGCTCATAGTAGTGGCGCACGGCCTCCGCCACGCCGTAGCCAGTGATAAGGTCGGCTACGGTGTACTTGCGGCTTAAGCTGGGCGTGAATGCAGCATCTTCAATTACCTTGACCACGCCCTGGCGCAACTGCCCCAGCTTCTGAATCTTCTGCGGCTCGGTGGCGCGGTAGTGGCCATTTACGATTCCTTCCTGCGGGTGCCAGAGGCCGTAGTCCTCCGTGATGGGAATTACGTCGTGGATTTCGTCCACGTTCAGGCTCGCCGCCGGTGCCGTAGTAATTCTTGAGCAGCGGAATAACCGCCTTGTACCAGCGTTCCAGCACGCCGCGCTTGCGCGGGTCCTGCGGGTCGAAGTTGATGCCCGATTTTGCCCCCCGATGGCCGGCCCTGATACCGTGAATTTTACTTCCATGGTCTTGGCCAAACTCTCTACCTCACGCTTATCCAGACCCAGGCGCATGCGGGTGCCGCCGCCAGCAGCTCCGCCCCGCAGGGAGTTAATGACAACCCAACCTTCGGCCTCCGTTTCGGCGTCCTTCCATTCAAAAACTATTTCGGGACGCTTATTTTCAAATTTGGCCAGCAGGTCTTTCATCAGAAATACAATAAAATAGATAGAGTGGAAAATATGACACAAAGGTAAGTAGAGCCATGCTAGCGGTCAGAAATAAGCTTTTATAACCAAATTTTTTGTGAGTAAAACCACAGTAAACTCGGTTACTGACAAATCTTTTCAGCGCCATGTTCGTTTCAAAGGAACTTTGCAGGTATAGAATATCGTATGATCCTTATTCTCTCCCTAAGTTTTCCACCTTTGTACTAGTATATGAAACCACTGCTGGCGCGTGTAGAATCCAAGAAAGTAGATAAGGCTGCCGCAATGCTGAAAGTGCTGGCCCACCCCAAACGCCTCGCAATCGTGGATTTGCTGGGTAAAGAGGACAAGATGACCGTAACGGAGATTTACCGTTCGCTCGACTTGCCCCAAGCCATTGCCTCTCAGCACCTTATTACTTTGAAAGACCGCGGCATTCTGTCGTCGTTCAAAGTAGGTACTAAGATCTACTACTCCCTGTCCATTCCTAAGCTGCTCGACGTGATCGATTCACTCGAGGATTGCTGCGAATCCATGTAATTGCCGGTTTCGGCAACGGAACCAAACGAAAAAAGACCGCTATTGGCGGTCTTTTTTCGTGTAACGCGAAGCGGTGCTTCGCTCGTTGAGCATCTGGCGCTGAAGAATACCCCAATTGTTAGTGTTCAACGAGCGAAGCACCGCTTCGCGTTACAGCGTAGTTGTTGTCGGCTGGTTTTCTAAGTCAAAAAGCTCCGTGATAGTATCAATTACCTGATCGGCTTCGCCGCGCTTGCAGGCTGCTTTTAGCTGGAGCACAGGCTGCTTCAGAAACTTCTGCATCAGGGAGCGGGTAATTTCGTCCATGCGCTTGGCTTCTTCGGGGGCCATTTTCTTCTGGTAGCGGTCCATTTCTTCCTGCCGAATCTGCTCCAGGGCATTCTTCAGCTTCTGAATAGTGGGCGACACCAGCATTTCCTTGGTCCAGTCGGCGAGGCTGGCAATGCTTTCGGTAATAATAGCGCGTACCTGTGGCACGGCGGCTAAGCGCCGCTCCAGCGCCGCGCTGGCCTTGCTATGGATAGCATCGATGTTATACACCAGCACGCCGGGCACGTTTTCTACTTCTGCCTCCACGCTACGGGGTACCGAGAGGTCGATGAAAAACTTGTAGTTCAGGACGTCGAGGCGCGCCACCATATCGGTGGTGAAGAAGGGCGAGTCGCGGTTGATAGAGGAAATAACCACGTCGGCATCTTTCAGCCCAGCTACCAAGTCTTCAAAGTCGAGTACGCGTAGGCCGCACTCTAGGGCTATTTCTTCGGCCTTGGTGCGGGTACGGTTGCAAATGCTAACATTGGTGAAGAGGTTGCTGTCGCCGAGGTGGCGGCAGACATCAGCCCCAATTTCGCCCAAGCCCACCACCAAAATGCGTGGGTTAGCAACGTCGGCGGTTAGCTCTTCTACCAGTTCCAGCGTGGCGTAAGAGGTAGAGGCGGCTCCATCGCGGAAGCTGGTCTCTTGCTGAACGCGCTTGTTAGTGAAGAAAATAGTATGCATCAGGCGGTGCAGAAACGGACCAGCGGCGTCCGCATCGGCCGTCCATTGGTAGGCGTTCTTTACCTGATTACTGATTTGCAAGTCACCTACTACTTGGGCATCAAGGCCCATGGCTACCTCGAAGAGGTGCTGAACGGCCGCCTCGTAGGTGTCGAGCACATCGAAGTACGACGCGTAGGCGTGGCTCTCGGGTAAGCCCTTAAGGTGGCCCAAAGCCGTGATGATGGCCGTGCTGTGGTCGTAGTCGGCGGCGTAGTATACCTCCGTTCGATTGCAGGTACTCAGCACGAGCAGGTCGCTGAGACCCAGGTCGTGATGGAGCGTATGTAGGAAGCGGCGGCAGGCAGTCTCGTCTAATGCAATGAGCTCCCGAATTGCTAGGGGTGCTTTCTTGAAAGACAGGCTGACAGCCTTGAATGGGTGGAGCATAGCTGGTGCTAGTGCGAGAATCAGGGGGCAAAAATACGGCGGAAATCGCTAGTGTAAAAACAGCTAATACTCCGTGGTGGTTCGACTATACGTAAAGTATCGTGTCAAAACGCTTATAGCTAGGTTGGGGGGCTTTTTAGGCCTTATATAAACTTGAAAAATTCGTGTGGCAGCCTGCTGCGAAGCAGAACCGTGGAACCTGAGTTGGGGTGAAATCGTCTGCATCGGGCGCGGGCACGTATCTTCGTTGCTCGTGCGTTTGTGGTTCTTCGCGCCTCCCGTGGGGGCTTTTTTGCCTTACAGCTTTTCCGCCTTTGCTACCGATTTACGATCAGAAGTCCCGTATTAAGCTTGTAGTGCTGGCTGGTGCCCTACTCATTGCCGCCGCTACGGTTATCTACACCAATATTCTGGTTGGCCGCCTCTCCGAGCGCGAGCAGCAGCAGATCGACCTGTATGCCAAGGCCCAGCGCTATATTATTAGCACCGAGGAGGAAACCAACCTAGTGTTTGTGCAGGAGCAGATCATTGATGCCAATACCACCATCCCCATCATTTTCACCGATGACCAAGGCAATATTCAGGGCACCAAAAATATTGACTTGCCGAAGGGTATGTCGGAGAAAGCGTCGATTCGGTTTTTGCGCCAGCGTATCGAGAAAATGAAGGCCCAGCATCCGCCTATTGTGGTGGAGTACGCGGCCGGGCTGCGCAACTATATTTATTACCAGGACTCAGTGCTGCTCACGCAGCTGCGCTACTATCCGCTGGTGCAGCTGGCTATCATTGCCTGCCTGGGCGTCATTGCCTACTTCGCCTTCAGCTACTCGCGTCGGGCCGAGCAAAACCGCGTGTGGGTAGGCTTAGCCAAAGAAACGGCTCACCAGCTAGGCACGCCCCTGAGCAGCCTGATGGCTTGGCACACCTACCTGAAGGACTCGGAGCGGTTTCGGGACGAGCCCATTGTGGAGGAACTGGGCAAGGACGTACGGCGCCTGGAAATCATCACAGAGCGCTTTTCCAACATTGGTTCGGTGCCCGTGCTCAAGGATGAAAATATTCTGCAGGTTACCCAGAACGCCATTGCTTACCTGCAAAGCCGGGTATCGAAGAAAGTGGTGATTAAGATTGAAACCAGCCTACCCACGCACACGCCGGCCAAACTCAACATTCCGCTGTTCGATTGGGTGATCGAGAATATCTGCAAGAACGCCATCGACGCGATGGATGGGCGCGGCAGCATCACCATTCATCTGCGCCGCCCGGCTCGTAATAAGTCCCAGATTGCCATCGACATCACCGATACCGGTAAGGGCATTTCCAAAAGCAAGCTCGACCGGGTTTTTCTGCCCGGCTACACTACCAAAAAGCGGGGCTGGGGCTTAGGCTTAGCGCTGGCTAAACGAATTATTGAAAATTACCACCAAGGCCGACTATTTGTAAAATGGTCGGAAGTAGGTAAGGGTACCACGTTTCGAGTGGTGCTGAATGGGGAGTAGCGCCTCAACCTCTAGCCCCTTCTCCGGGGGAGAAGGGGGACTAGTTCTAGTCTTTTAGCAGACAACTAGTTTTCTAGAAAAGCCACAGGCTAGTTCCCCTTCTCCCTTTGGAGAAGGGGTTAGGGGTTGAGGCGCTATTAGAACAATTTAGCGCGTAATAGCATTCGTGGCCGCGCTGCTCGCCGGTGCTGCCCGCTGCAGCTTCACTTCTTTCCGGTTGGTGATTTCCACATAGCTGTTACCGGTTACTGGCTTACCGCTGTGGGTGCCCGATACACGGCACATGCCTTCCCAATAGCTCATCTTAATGCCGGGCAGCAGCTTTAGCGTCAGTTCCTGATCGGGAATAACTGGCTCAATAGTAAGGTCGTAGCCCTGGCTGGGCACGCGCAGGCGCCATTTGCTGGGGTAACGCAGCTTAGAGCTTGGGCTAGTCCAATAGTCGAGGGTTTCGAGTTGAAAATCTTCGGCGGCGAGGTGGCTGTTTTGGGCCTGGGGGCCAAAATGCGAGCCTCCGCTTACTGTCTGGCCGGTTGTTTTATTGAAAAGCTGGTAGGCCATGATTTCTTCCCGTGGCTCATCGAGCTGCACGGAAAACCAATCCCAGCCGAGGTCTTTCGTGGTCACGGAGTTGCAGTTCCATTGACGGTCGTACCACAGCTCGCCTTCCACCTCCCGCAGCTTACCATCAACTTCAACGGTACCAGTGGCCGCGAGGCGAGGGTAGCTGTAGTAGCCGGCCCGGGCCACGTTACCGTAGTTTTCGTAGCCGGTACCACCGTGCAGCAGAATGGGCTTGGCGGGCGTAGTGGTCAGATTCACGGCGGTACCCGCGTGGGCAGCCATGCGGGCTTGCAGGTGGTACTTGCCTTCCTGACCGGTGAGCGTCCAGCGCTCATCCTTTTTCCGCATTTGCAGGCTCAGGGGAAGAGTAGCGGGGAGCAGCTTGGGTAGCCGTTCTACTTTATAGTCGTAGCGAAATTGCTTGGTCTGTGGGTCGGTGAGGGCGAAGTTGACCATCTGGTAATCCTGCTTGCCCGTGGGGTTGAAGTGAAAGAACACATACTCCACTCCGTAGCTTTGGCCCGTGGCTTTATCTTTCAGATGGCCCGTGAAGTACCACCATTCCAGAGAGTTGCGCAGGTGAGGCGCTTCCTCCTGGGGCAACTGCGCGCGCTCCGTAAACACATCATATTTGTTGGTCGGCTTAAGCGTACAGGCAGTAGCAAGGAACAGCGAAAGAAAGAGTAGCAGAAAATTTCTCATACCCCCAAAGAATGCCTTTGGGGGGCAAAAGGTTTGCTGAAAGTTGCTTTAGTGATGCCGAAATAGCCCGGCTGCCCGGCGCCACAGGCCGCGCGGGCTGTACCAAGGTGCCCCATAGTAACCGCCGACGACAATCATTTCACCTGAAAGCATTTTGGTGTCAGGTGCAAGCGTAACACTAATTGCATCAGAACTAGTTGGATTAATGAAGTACTCTTGCCTGATGTAGCCTATTGAGCTGAATACCAACTTGACAACTTTCGCTTCGCGAAGCTCTTCAGGAAGAATCAACTCAAATTTCCCATCAGCATCAGTGCTGACTCCCACGTTGGTTTCTGCTATAAGGACAGTGACACCTGGCATTGGCTGTTGGGTAGCGGAGTCCAGCACCATACCCCGAACTACTGGCGGTAAAAGCTTGAGCGACAACGGCTCCACACGGCGCGGCACCGCTACCATTCCCATCGTAATTACATGCTGCTCAGTCGGAATAGTGCGCTGGGCTTGGGCTTCGGGCGCTACTCCCGACTCTAACCCGACTAAGGCCACCGTCGCGGCCGCCCATTTCTGCCAACGTGGTGCTGGAGTAGGCGGAATGAGCAGCGGCCTATTCAGCTGCTGCGTAGTAAAGCGTCCACAGGCACGGCCCGACTGCTGGCGCTGCATCCACATAACCACCTCGGCATCAGTCATACGCGAGAAATCTACCACTACTTTGTCGCAGGAAGCGCAGTGGCGGCCTTGGGCGGCCGGCGTCATCTGAGCCCAGTTTTCGTGGCAGGGCTGCGGAACGGTGATAATAGGGCGGTACGACATAGCAATGGCGGTTACGAGTTTCCCCATTGATGCCGCATTGCGCCCGATTCCACACAAAGAGGAAATAATAATTTATATCAAGTAATTACCTAGCCGCAGCGCGGTGATAGGTTTGTAGTAGTAAATAAGCTTTCTAATTCGGAGGCCGGGTAGCGGCGACAGAAACGCTGGACGACTCTGTCGCCGTTACCCGGCCTTAGCCATCTAAGCAAGCCAACTTCTACAAATCCATCGCCGCGCTGCGGCTGAGTAGCTAGGTTATGCAGCCCCGACGCAATATTCTTTATCTTTTGCCCCCCAAACCTTCTGCTTCTCACCTTCCGAATGAGTTCTTTCTCCTCCCTCTTCCGTCGTAAAGACATTTCCACCATCCTGCAAAACCTGCCCGTCGATACGGCCGCCCACCCCGGCAGTACGGAAGAAGGTGCTTTGGAGCGCAACCTCACCGTGCGCGACCTCACGGCGCTGGGTATTGCCGCCGTCATTGGGGCCGGTATTTTCAGCACCATCGGCAATGCCAGCCACGACGGTGGCCCGGCCGTGTCGCTGCTGTTCGTTTTCACGGCTATTGCCTGCGCGTTTTCGGCCTTGTGCTACGCGCAGTTTGCAGCTACCATTCCCATTAGCGGCTCGGCTTATACATATGCCTACGCCTCATTCGGGGAGCTGATGGCCTGGATTATCGGGTGGGCCCTGATTATGGAATACACCGTGGGCAACATCGTGGTAGCTATTTCCTGGTCCGATTACTTTACCGGGCTCATGCAAGGCATTGGCTTAGAGGTGCCAGCTTACTTAAGTATGGGTTTTCAGAGCGCCTACCAGGGCTACCACAACGTGCTGGAGCTGATGCTGGCCGGCCGGCCGCTCACCGAAGCCTCGCCCGCCGATATGGCCGGCTATCAAACCTGGATTACCGCACCGGAAATCTCGGATTCCCTGCGCCTGGTTATTGATTTACCCGCTTTCGGCATCACGTTCCTCATTACCTGCCTGGTATATGTAGGCATCAAGGAATCAAAAAACGCTTCCAATCTGCTGGTGCTGCTCAAGCTTATTGTGGTGGCGGTGGTGATAGTAGTGGGCGTTTTCTACGTGAACACCGGCAACTGGACTCCCTTCGCGCCCAACGGCGTGAGCGGCGTACTCAAAGGCGTATCGGCGGTATTCTTCGCCTACATCGGCTTCGATGCCATCAGCACGACGGCCGAAGAGTGCAAAAACCCGCAGCGCGATTTGCCCCGCGCCATGATCTATGCGTTGATTATCTGCACCGTCCTTTACGTGATTATTACGCTGGTACTGACTGGGATGGTGTCGTATAAAGAGCTAGGCGTAGGCGACCCATTGGCTTTTGTCTTTACCAAAGTGGGTTTGCCGAAGCTGGCGGGCCTGGTGGCGGTAAGTGCCATTTTTGCCATGGCCTCGGTGCTGCTCGTGTTCCAGATCGGGCAGCCCCGCATCTGGATGTCGATGTCACGCGATGGCCTTTTGCCCCCCGTGTTTGCCCGCGTACACCCACGCTTCCGAACGCCCTCGTTCAGCACGATCGTCACGGGCCTGTTTGTGGGGGTTCCGGCGTTGTTGCTCAATATGGACCTAGTAATCGACCTGACCAGCATCGGTACCCTGTTTGCGTTTGCGCTGGTATGCGGCGGCATTCTGGTAATTGATCCGCGCGGCACCTCCGAAGCGCGCTTCAAGGTGCCTTACCTCAACGGTAAGTTCCTCGTACCGCTCGTAGTACTCGTGGGGGGCATTTTATTACTCACCTATAATGGCGAGCAGGTAGCCGAGTTCGGTCGGGCCGTGCGCGGCGACGATGGCTACGAAGGCTTCCGCCACTACATCCCGATGCTGGTGTTCCTGGGCTTCTGCGTGTACCTCAGCATTGCTTCCTTCCGCAACCGGCTGTCGTTGCTGCCGGTGCTGGGCCTGCTCACCAATCTGTACCTGATGACGCAGCTGGGCGTGAGCAACTGGCTGCTGTTTTTTGCCTGGCTGGTGATGGGCCTCGGCGTGTACTTTGGCTACGGCTACAAGCATAGCAAGCTGGGCTTGAAGAAGGCTGCCTAAAGTCGTACGTATGTTCGCGGCTACGCTACCGGCACACACCAGCGTCAAACTACATAGCCAGCGGGCTGCGTACGTAATGCACTATGCGCTACTGGCTAAGCACTTTGCTACTGATTTTTACTATCGCTGAAACGAGTTGGGCCCAAAAAATGCCCCCCGACAGTAGTACTCTCAGCCCTGACCGTATTATCGCCTATTCCTTCGCCAACGACGCCTTTTTTAAGACTGACTATTACTTTACCCAAGGGATGACCCTGAATGTGGTGCTGCCCATTCTGGCTAAGTCGCCGGTGAATAAAATCCTGCTGGGGGGCAAAATGGCCGCGGTGCGCTACCATGGCATAAAGCTGTTTTACGACGGATTTACGCCCCTGCGAATACAGGATGCTTTTATCCGGGTGGGCGACCGGCCATATGCTTCCTACATTTATGCTTCGCTGTATCGCACTGCAAATCAGCCCCAGCGGCGGCAGCGACTCACCGCTGGCCTCGACCTGGGCTTTATCGGGCCAGCCGCCGGGGCCAAGGGCTTTCAAACCAAAGTACATGAGCTGCTGGATGCGCCCACGCCGCGGGGCTGGGACTTTCAGGTGCAAAACGACCTGGTGCTGGGCTATCAGGTGGCAGTCGAAAAGCAATTGGCCGCGGGGGGCAGATTTGCCGAGCTGATTGGTACGGCGCGGGCCTCTGTTGGGACGTTAAACACGCTGGCAGCCAGCGGTTTGCTGGTGCGCGCAGGCAGGATGAATCCGTATTTCAGCAACCTGGGTGTAAGCTCAAAGGCCGGACGAGCTGGGGGGCAAAAGTTTCAGATGTATGCCCAAGGCCGCCTGGAAGGACGAGTAGTAGGATACAACGCTACGATGCAGGGCGGAATGCTTAATCGCCACAATCCTTATACGCTGAAAGCCAGCCAGCTAAAGCGCGGTGTAGTGCAAGGGAGCGGCGGCTTGGTGCTCGCCTACGGTGGGGTACGCTTCGAGCCGTCGGCTACCTGGGTTTCGCCGGAGTTTCGGGGCGGGCGCACGCACCGTTGGTTTCAGCTCGACTTCTGGGGGGCTTTTTAGAGCGTGTTTAGGAATTTGCCAAACATGCTGTTTGTGTCATGCGGAGCTTGTCGAAGCATCTCTACCGCTTCGTTTGGATTACCATTGCGGTAGAGATGCTTCGACAAGCTCCGCATGACACGAAAATCAAAATCCCCAACGCGCTCTTAGTAGTTGAAGCCTAGTTGTTTGTCAGGTGCCAGAGCATAGAATATAGGCATAAAATCCGCCGCTAACCTCTGGTACGTACGTTCTGTTATGCCAAAAGCAGTGCGGAAAAGCAGACATAAATCGACTAAGTGGCGGCGCGTTATAAAAGCGAACTGGCCGTGGGGCTTAGCGCTTGCAGCCTTCACGATGCTAGGGCTGTTGGTGTGGCGCCACGGCTGGTAGTGAGAGGTGCTAGAAATACTGCCTAGTGCTACCCAAGGCAATAAAACCAGCGGCTTAAGCGCAGTTTATTTCGCTCTGTTCACCATAAAAACGCCCCCCAGAATAATGACCATCCCCAGGCAGTGCAGCAGGTTGATGGTTTCCCCATCCAATACGCCCCAGCCCAGCGCCACAATCGGCACCAGATAGGTATTGGAGCTGGCAAAAAGCGCCGTAGACTCCTGAATCAGCTTATTGAATAGCACCATCGCGACGGCCGTGCTCATGAAGGCCAACAGCGCAATGTAGCCCAGAGCCGTCCACGCGCCGGGTACGGAGGCAAGCTTCGTGAGAAAATCAGTAAAGCCGAAAAGGAAAATCAGCGCCGGCCCACCGATAAGCAAGAGGAGCAAGCTGGTAACCGCCAGCGACGACATGCCCTGCAAATGATGCTTAATGACGTTCACACTGACTCCGTAGCCCATCGTGGCCAGCACAATGTAAAGGCCGTACCAGGCATTACCCAAACCAGTAGGCGTAGCCGAGCCCCCGCTACCGCCCAGGCCCATCAGGACCACCGTGCCCACAAACCCGAGCCCGATGCCCAACGCGCGCATGGGTGTGATGCGCTGCCGGAAGAATAAGGCTCCCACCAGCAGTGTAAATACCACCGTCAGGGCGTTGAGTACGCCGGCCAGCCCCGAGGCCAGCTTGGTTTCGGCGTACGCGAAGAGGAAGGCCGGAATAAACGTGCCCACCACCCCACTTAGCAGCAGATACTTAAATCGGCCACGCTCTACGCGCCGCACATGGCGCAGCCCAAACGGCAATAGCACCAGCGCCGCAATGCTCACCCGCGTCGCGCCCAGTTCCAACGCTGAAAAAACCTCCAGCCCCTTTTTCATCAAAATAAAGGAAGTGCCCCAGATGCAGGCCAGTACAACCAGCAACACCCAGGCCGAGGCTGAAATACGTTGGACAGGCGCGATGGTAGCTGCCGGAGCAGCAGTAGTAGAAGAAGGCATTAAACGGCGTGCTGGGGGGCTTTTCTAAAGAATAATAAGAGGACGTCATGCTTCGCGCTGCTCAGCATGACCGCCTTTATTGCTTCGCTTTCGCTTCGCGCTACATTCCGACCATCACGGGCTCGGCGGCGGCTATTTCCTCCAGAATCTCCAGAATGATTTCCGGCTGCTCGGCATCTACGAGGCGACTACGCCATTGCTTGGCGCCTTCCAGACCGCGGAAATACTGGGCATAGTGGCGACGCATCTCAAATACGCCCACGCGAGGACCTTTCCACTCGATGCTCTTCTCGAAATGCATGCGGCACATGGCCACGCGCTCCTCTATCGTGGGTGGGGCTAGCTTTTCGCCGGTAGCCAGGTAGTGCTTCACTTCGCGGAAAATCCAGGGGTAGCCAATGCTGGCGCGGCCTATCATAATGCCATCCACGCCGTAACGGTCTTTATAGAGCGCCGCCTTTTCGGGCGAGTCGATGTCGCCGTTGCCGAAAATGGGAATGTGGATGCGCGGGTTATTTTTGATGCGATGAATCAGGGTCCAGTCGGCCTCACCCTTATAAAGCTGTGCGCGGGTGCGGCCGTGCACGGTGAGGGCCTCAATGCCAATATCCTGCAAACGCTCGGCTACTTCCTCTACGTTTTTGGTGTCGTCGTCCCAGCCCAAGCGGGTTTTTACCGTCACGGGCAAGTGCGTATTACGCACGACAGCCGACGTCATTTCGACCATTTTCGGAATGTCACGCAGCAGGGCGGCACCGGCACCCCGGCAGGCTACCTGCTTCACGGGGCAGCCGTAGTTGATATCAATCAGATCGGGGCCGGCGGCGGTGCTGATGGCGGCGCACTCACCCATAGTTGCCACGTCGGAGCCAAAAAGCTGAATGCCGATGGGCCGCTCATAGTCAAATACGTCGAGCTTTTTCCGGCTTTTGGCCGCGTCGCGGATCAGGCCTTCCGAGGAAATAAACTCGGTGTACATCAAATCGGCCCCGTTGGCTTTGCATACGGCCCGAAAAGGCGGGTCGGATACGTCCTCCATAGGAGCCAAAAGCAACGGGAAATCGGGCAGAGCTAAGTCGCGGATGTGTACCACAAGTAGGCGGTTAAAGGAATTTGCGCAAATTTACGACACTTCCCTTCTTTAGAAGCGAGTACGGAGAAGTGAGAGGTGAGACTTTCGCTCTACGTCAGTGAAATAGAACAACGTCTCACCTCTCACCTCTAAGCTCCCACCTCTACACTCTGACCCCAATGAAAGGTTTCGTGTCCAGTCGCTTGCACCCGTTGCTGACCCTGCTCTTGCTCGTTGGCCTGATGGTGGGCGCGCTGTGCATAGCTACTTTTTTCATTGCCGTCCTGGCCAGTAGCATCTATGGCATCGGCTTGCTGGAAATGGGCAACGTGACGCGCCAGCCCAACTCGCACCCCGATGGGTGGGCACTGCTTATGCTCAGCCAGGGACTGACGCTGTTTATTGGCTTTGCCGGTTCGGCCCTGGTGTTGGCCTGGATGCAGGGTTACCGTTGGGCCGATTATTTTGCCCCCCGCCGTCCCACACCTACCGAATGGCTGCTATTGGCCGGGGTGCTCGTCATCGTCAGCCTGCCTGCCATGTCGAGCCTGGTAGAGTGGAATGCCAAGATGCATTTCCCGCCTTTCATGCAAGGCTTTGAAGCGTGGGCCCGGCAGCTGGAAGATCAGGCGGAAGCCATGACCAAGTCGCTCACGCAGTTCAACTCCGTTACGCGCCTGCTGGTGGCCTTGCTCGTTATTGCCATTGTGCCCGCCATTAGCGAGGAGCTGGTATTTCGGGGAGTAGTGCAGCGCAACCTAGTGCGTTGGACGGGCAGTCACCACGTAGGTATCTGGCTGGCGGCGGCTATTTTCAGCGCCATTCACTTCCAGTTTTTTGGCTTCATTCCGCGCTTGGCGCTGGGTGTAATCTTTGGTTACCTGTACGCCTGGAGCGGTAATATTCTGGTGCCCATGGCGGCTCATTTCACCCAGAATGCCTTTCAGCTGTTGCTGCTGTACTTAGTGCAGCAGCGTGCCCTGACTACCGCTGCCTTCAATCCTGACTCGACGGAAAGCCTGCCGTGGCCGCTCGTGCTAATCTCGGCCTTACTCACCGCTGGAATACTCTATCATTTATATCAAAAAATGGCCCCCACCGCCGAGCCCACCGAAGTCCACACCATTGGCAGTACCGGGGTAGCCGTGCGCGCCGCCAATGCTCCCGTTCCGCAGGAGCGCCACACGCTTAGCGGCCGGGGCATCGAGGTCGATAATGACAAGTCGGCTTCCTAGCTTCACCTTTTAATTAGCCCCGCTATTTTGCCCCCCACGCCCGCCCCAGCCGAACCGATTCTGACCGACCAGCCGCCGGGCAAGAAGCCGATGTCCAACCTCGCGCAACGCGTTATTTTCGGGGCCCTGGGAGCGGCCCTATTACTCGGCTGCATCTGGTACGGCGCGTGGAGCTTCGCGGTGTTCTTTGCCCTGGTGCAGGCCAAAATGCTGCTCGAATTTTACCGTATGATGCGCCAGACCGGCTACGCGCCGGTCGCGGCTATTGGCGTAGGCGTAAGTGTGCTGCTCTTCATAGGGGTGCACTTAATAGCAGGAGCCGGTCACTACAATACGGCGGGCAATTCTGCCATTCAGATTTATAACGCTGATACTGCGGCGGGTAGTCCAGTAGCCTACTACTCTTTTGGGTTTCTGGTTCAACGGGTCTTGCTTAGTAGCCTAGTCCTCATACCAGTCCTGCTGATTTTGCGGGAAATGATCCTCTGGCCACGGTCTAAGAACCCGTTTGGCAACATTGGGGTGAATCTGCTGGGCTTGTTTTACGTGAGCATCCCGATGAGTTTGCTCAGCGTGCTGGCTTTCACCGAAGAAGGCTATGACTACCGCCGGGTTCTGGCTCTGCTTTTCCTCGTCTGGACCGCCGATACGGGTGCTTACATCGCCGGCAAAACTATGGGCAAGCACAAATTGGCCCCCAACATCTCGCCCGGCAAAACGTGGGAAGGCTGGATTGGCGGCGCGCTGCTCACGCTGGTTATGGGCTGGGCCTTAGGCTATTTGCTGCCCGATATGCCCCTCGCGCACCGCCTGGTGGCCGCCGCTGTAGTCGCCGTATTTGGCGTGCTCGGCGACTTGGCCGAATCGATGCTAAAGCGCAGTGTAGGCGTAAAGGACTCCGGCCGGATTCTGCCCGGCCACGGCGGGTTGCTCGACCGGTTCGATGCCCTGCTGCTGGTGCTGCCGGTGCTGGTGCTGCTGCAATTATTAATAGAGTAGGGGTCTTAGTTAGTATGTTCCTCGGTTTATGAGGATTAATGCCTGGAAATATTTTATATACCTCTAATTTTCAATAAGTTAATTAAAAGTCTCCACGGTTTTCAGCTGTGGAGCTAAAACCTGTTTCCACGTCTTAAACGAGGCGTAGCATCTGGATTGGGGCAATTATTGCACAGCGAAGCACCACGGCGGTTTATTTAGCGTATGCGCAAACCTAGTACCTTTGACCACCCCAAACACAAGGGGCATTTAGGGCTCCACCCGGCCTTGATGCGCCTCCAATTATAATCCCACCCTTTCTCAATCCTCCCTCTTCTATGGCTGTCACCACGGTGTACAAAGAGCCGGCCCCTATCGTGGACCGCGAAAATCCGCTGGAATCAATGATGTCGCGCTTTAACATCGCGGCTGAGATTCTGGGTTTAGACGAATCAACTTATAACGTGCTGAAAGCACCTGATAAGCAGGTAATCGTCAACATTCCTGTGACCATGGACAATGGCCAGATTCGGGTATTTGAAGGTTACCGCGTGGTGCACAACACGATTTTGGGCCCGTCGAAAGGCGGTATCCGCTACGACATGCACGTGCACCTCGACGAGGTAAAAGCCCTGGCCGCCTGGATGACCTGGAAGTGCGCCGTAGTCGATATTCCCTATGGCGGAGCCAAAGGCGGTATTATCTGCGACCCAACGAAGATGAGTGCCGGTGAAATCGAGCGGATGACCCGCGGCTACACGCTGGCGCTGAAAGATGTATTTGGCCCCGACCGTGACATTCCGGCCCCCGATATGGGTACTGGTCCGCGCGAAATGGCTTGGCTCATGGACGAATTCTCCAAGACTACGGGCGCAACTTCGCCCGCCGTCGTGACGGGCAAGCCGCTGGTAATGGGTGGCTCGCTGGGCCGGGTAGAGGCTACGGGCCGGGGTGTAATGGTGTCGGCCATTGCCGCCATGAAAAAGCTCGGTATGGACCCCACCAAGTCATCGGCAGCGGTGCAGGGCTTCGGCAACGTAGGCTCGTGGGCGGCAAAGCTGCTCTGCGAGAAAGGTGTGAAAATCAAGGGCGTATCCGATATCAGCGGTGCCTACTGGAACGAAGAAGGCATCAACATCGACGAGGCCATTGCCTACAAAAACGCGCATAATGGCCGGTTGGAAGGCTACACGGGCGCTACCTCCATGGACCCAGATGACCTGCTGATCAGCGCCGTAGATGTGCTGGTGCCCGCCGCCGTAGAGGACGTAATCACGGAGCACAACGCCGAGCAGATTCAGGCGAAGCTGATCGTGGAAGGTGCCAACGGGCCCACCTCGGCCAGCGCCGACGATATTATCAATCGCAAGGGTATCATGGTAGTGCCCGACATTCTGGCTAACTCCGGCGGCGTTACCGTATCTTACTTCGAGTGGGTGCAGAACCGCCTGGGCTACAAGTGGAGCGAGAGCATGGTGATTGAGCGCGCTGCGCGCATCATGAATGATGCTTTTGAGAAGGTGTATGCCACCAGCCAGAAATATAATGTGCCTATGCGCATCGCGGCTTATATAGTTGCTATCGATAAAGTAGCCCAGACGTACAAGTTCCGCGGCGGCTACTAAGCTCAAGCGCGTATATGCCAGTGTCGGTTTCCTTGGTTAATAGACCAAGCAGCTGAATTGTGCGTATGCAAACAGAATAGTTGTAAAACTGTCTACCTGATAGCCCGGACCATTTGGTCCGGGCTATCTTTGTCAGGCTTTTGTACATTCGTGACTAAACCTGGCAACTAAATCAGTTTCCTTATCTGTTTGATTAACTGAACCCCCATAGCCGCGCATTTTGCCGGTTGAGTTCAGTCTTAGGTCAGCGCAGCTAATCTGCGATTTATGAAGATTCACAAAGAAGGACGACGTATACTATTCTTCACGCTGCTGGCCTTGCTAGCCGTTAACTTGTTGCTGTTCCGGTTTAATAGTCGCAACGAAACCTTCAATTTTATATTTGTAGGGGCATCGGCAGTGGCATTTTTGCTGTTGCTGCAATTTTTCCGCAGTCCTTATCGCAACCTGCTCACCCACGAAGATCTGCTCATTGCCCCCGCCGATGGCAAAGTGGTCGTGATCGAAGACGTACACGAGCCTGAGTATTTTGATGATACGCGCAAGCAGATCAGCATCTTTATGTCGCCCATCAACGTGCATATCACCCGCAACCCTATATCGGGTGTGGTGCGCTATTTTAAGTATCATCCTGGCAATTACCTAGTTGCCTGGCACCCCAAAAGCAGCACCAAAAACGAGCGTACCACGGTTGTGGTGCAGTCGGAAGCTGGCCCTATGGTGCTCTTCCGGCAGATTGCCGGCGCTATGGCCCGCCGCATTGTATGGTACGTGAGCGAAGGCGACGAAGTAAGCCAGGGCGAAGAGTTCGGCTTTATTAAGTTCGGCTCCCGCGTCGACATATACGTGCCTCTGGACACCGAATTGAGAGTACAGCTCGGGGATAAAGTGAAGGGCGGCGAAACAGTCATTGCCCAGTTGAAAACGCAAACGCCAAGTCTTTTTTAGCTTGTTCATACAAGCTCTTATATTTAAAAAAGCCCCCCAGAATCATTCTGGGGGGCTTTTTTATTCAATGTTGGTTAGCTGGTAATGCAACAGTGCCATGCCGTCGGGCCAGGTATGACTGTGGAGCAGCTTAAGCGGCTGTGCGTGTTTTGGAGCCTGCCACAGCACAATGCCTTCATCTAATAGCCTCGGAACGACAAATAGCATCAACTCATCAACTAGCCCTACGGCCAGCAACGGTGCAGCAAGCTTGCTGCCGCCAATTAGCCAGATGGTGCCGCCTGCTTCCTGCCGCAATTCTCCAACAAACGCGGCTGTGTCTGTCGTCACAAATCTGACGGATGGATGCGGCGGTTTGGCGGGAGGGTTACTGGTAAAAACGTAATTAGTAAGCCCTGGATAAGGCCATTCACCAAAGGTAAGCACCTGCTCGTAGGTGGTGCGGCCCAGCAACGTGGCATCAACAGTGGCAAGAAATTCGGCATAGCCGTAGTCTTCGTCTGGCGGTGGAGCTGGCAGCCAATCCACTGAGCCGTCGGGTGAGGCGATGTACCCGTCGAGGCTGGCGGCTATGTAAAGCACGACTTTGCGCATACTGATTGCGTGTTTAAAACCAGCTTGCCATTAGCCCCGCCAACTGTTCCAACGCCTGCTGGTCGTCCTGGTCAAAGTCGTTGAGCTGGTCGCTGTCGACATCAAGTACCATGACTACCCTTCCATCCTTGCGCACCGGCACCACGATTTCCGACTTGGACTCGCTGCTGCACACAATATGACCGGGAAAGCGCGCTACGTCGGGCACAAGAAGCGTCTGAGCCTGGGCCCAGCTGGTACCACATACGCCCTTGCCGTGTCGGATACGGGTGCAGGCAATGGGTCCCTGAAAAGGCCCGAGTACCAGTTCAGCGTCTTTTACCAAGTAAGCGCCCACCCAAAAAAGCCGAAAGCTTGCTTTAAAGCGCCCATCGTGTTGGCCAAGTTGGCAATCAGGTCGGGTTCGCCAGCGGTTAGGGCTTCTATTTGGGGCAGGAGCTGACGGTATTTTTCGGCTTTGGTGAGCGTGAGGTCGAGAAGGAGTTCTTCAGCCATGAGTGTAAAATCGGGAAGTTGCTTGTAAGGTCAATTAGAGGGTCGTAGAGACGCATACCTGTGTCCGGCCGTTAAACAACCTCAACAGATATAGTAAACGCATATTGACGGCTCTACATCTGCCGGTAGCAGGCCTATTATGTGCGATAATGATGATAAATAAACAGCATATCATCGCCGAGAGTTACCTGTTCGTGCAAATGCCTGATGCCCAATTGGGGGGCAGCAATGCCCGCGCCCAGGGTTTTGGGGCTGCGCAATATGCGCGCTTCATCCCACAGCCCATCTTTTAGTAAAGACGTCAGCACGGTAGGGCCGCCTTCCACCAGCACCGATTGTATCTGACGCTCAAATAGATTGGCTAAAATGCAGGGGAATAAGTCTTCCGCTTCGGGCAGCCTGATGTAATCGATGTTGGGCCGGGTGGCCCGCTCGCGGTAGGTGTAGACCAAGGTCGGCTGCCGGCCATCCAGCAGATGATGGCTGGGGGGCAAACTGAGGTTTTTGTCGATGACTACGCGCACGGGGTTTTGGCCGGGCCAATCACGCACGTTCAGGTTTGGGTTGTCGTGCAGAGCCGTGCGGGTACCGACCAGGATAGCCTGCTCCTCGGCTCGCCACTGGTGCACCGCCACGCGGGCTAGCTCGCCACTGATTTGAATGGGCTGATAAAACCGTCCGGCCAGTAGTCCGTCGGCCGTTTCGGCCCATTTCAGGATTACATAAGGTCGTTTTTTCTCCTGAAAAGCAAAGAAGCGCCGATTCAGCCACCGGCCTTCCGCTTCCAGCACGCCCGTTTCCACGCGCACGCCGGCGGCTTGCAGCTTGTCGATGCCCCGGCCGGCTACCAGTGGGTTTGGGTCGAGGTTGCATATTACCACGTCGCGTACACCGCTGCTAATCAATAAGTCAGCGCAGGGCGGCGTTTTGCCAAAGTGGGCGCAGGGCTCCAGCGTCACGTACACGCGGCTTTCGGGCAGCAGACTTTTGTTGGCAACGGCCGCCAGGGCATTTACCTCGGCGTGCGGACCGCCGTAGCGCTCGTGCCAGCCTTCACCGATGATACGGCCCTGGTGGGTGACCACGCAGCCAACTACAGGGTTGGGGCGCGCATAGCCTAAGCCCCGCCGGGCCAAATCGAGGGCGCGGCGCATTATCAGTTCATCAAAATCACGCATACGGGGTGGGAGGAACGTAGCTTTATGGCCGAAGGTACAAACCCCGCTTCGTATGATCATCCTGGAGCTAACATGCCGCCTCACCGCCGAGCTGGGGGGCATTTATTCCGAGCAAGAAGCCGCTGCTATTGCCGGGCAGATGCTAGAGCATTACCTGGAATTGACTCCATTGAAGCGCCGTATGCAGGCCACCGAGCTGGTTCCGCCGGAGAAGGAGCAATTGATAGAAGCCGCCCAGGTTCGGCTACTGCGTCATGAGCCTCTGCAATATGTACTGGGCACAGCGCATTTCGCCGGTCTGGAGCTGGAAGTAACGCCCGTCACGCTCATTCCCCGCCCCGAAACCGAAGAGCTGGTGATGCTTATCAGTAAAGAACAGAAAAATGTCCCCCAGCTTATTATTCTGGACATCGGAACCGGCTCGGGCTGCATTCCGATTGCCCTCAGCCAGGCGCTGCCGGAAGCGCGGGTAATAGGAATAGATATTTCGGCTGAGGCGCTGGCCGTGGCCCGGCGCAATGCGGCCCGCTACGCACCGGGCGTCGAGTTTCAGCAAGTCGACATTCTGCGAGCCACGCCAACCGAAATTGCCCCCCACAGCCTGGCGGTGCTGGTGAGCAATCCGCCCTACGTGCTGGAGAGTGAGCGGCCCCAAATGCGGGCCAACGTGCTGGAATACGAACCTGCTACCGCGCTGTTTGTGCCTGATAATGACCCACTGCTTTTCTACCGCCGCATCGCTGAGCTAGGGCAGGAACTGCTGCGGCCGGGGGGCAAATTGTACTTCGAAATAAACGAGCAGTATGCGGAGGCAGTCCTCAAGCTACTCGCGGAGCTAGGGTACGCGGGGGGCAAATTCAGCAGGATATGTTTGGTAAAGACCGCATGGCGAGCGGGGTTTTCGGCGCGTAAGCATACCCTCGCTCGCGGAATCAGAACTTCTCAAAGTTGCCCTCTTAAATTTCTCAAACGTAAAAAGTCCTACCTTTGCGGGCTCAAAATCGGCGGCCTGCCGAGCTAGCTATCTGCTTTCGTGACTGATACGGTTGCTTATTTTGCTCACCCTACCGCCGTGCTCGACGACGGCTGCCGCATTGGCGCCGGGTGTCGCATCTGGCACTTCACCCACCTGATGGCGGGCTGTGAGCTAGGCGACAATTGCACCATCGGTCAGAACGTGATGATAGCTGACGGCGTCCGCCTGGGCCGCAACGTGAAAGTGCAAAACAACGTGAGCCTGTACACGGGCGTAGAGTGCGCCGACGACGTTTTTCTGGGTCCATCTGTCGTATTCACCAATGTGCGCAACCCGCGCAGTGCCGTGCCGCGCCGCCACGAATACCAGCCAACGGTGCTGGAGCGCGGCGTAAGCGTGGGGGCCAATTCTACCATTATATGCGGGGTTCGGCTCGGTGAGTACGCCTTTGTAGGTGCTGGCTCCGTAGTAACCCGCGACGTGGCTCCTTACTCCTTGGTATATGGCAATCCGGCCCGCCCCCAGGGCTGGATGAGTCCTGCTGGTCACCGCCTTACGTTCGATGTAAACAACCGTGCGACCTGCCCCGAAACCGGCGCGCAGTACGAATTAACCTTTGATAATCAGGTGCTACCTGTTATTTCAATCCAGAATTAATAAGTTAATATTTAGAATTTCCTCTCCCTGTGTACGAGCAATTACTTCAGAAAAAAGCCAAGCTAGCCGTTATCGGTCTCGGGTACGTGGGCTTGCCTATCGCCCTTGAGTTTGCCCGCAAGCTCAGCGTTATCGGCTTTGATATAAACGCCGCCCGCGTCGACCTGATGCGCAACGGCATAGATCCCAGCGGTGAGCTGGAGGCCCAGGATTTCGAGGGCTGCGACATCACGTTCACCGACTCGCTGGAAGTACTGCGTGAGGCTAACTTCTACATTGTAGCCGTGCCCACGCCCATCGACGAACACGCCATGCCCGATTTGAAGCCTCTGTTGGGCGCCTCAACCAGCGTGGGCAAAGTGCTCAAAAAGGGTGATTACGTGGTGTTTGAAAGCACCGTGTACCCTGGCTGCACCGAGGAAGACTGCATTCCAGTAATGGAAAAGCTGTCGGGCCTGTCATTTCCCCAGGATTTCAAGGTGGGCTATTCGCCCGAGCGCATCAACCCCGGCGACAAGGAGCACACGCTGACCAGCATTATCAAAGTAGTAGCAGGCTGCGATGAGGAGTCGCTGGACATCATTGCCAAGCTCTATGAGCTGGTGGTGAAAGCCGGTGTACACCGGGCCAGCAGCATCAAAGTGGCCGAAGCCGCCAAGATTATCGAGAACACCCAGCGCGACGTCAACATTGCGCTGATGAATGAGTTGTCGCTAATTTTTGACCGCATGAACATCAACACTTATGAGGTATTGGAAGCGGCTGGCACCAAGTGGAACTTCCTCAAGTTCTCGCCCGGCCTGGTAGGTGGCCACTGCATTGGAGTCGATCCTTACTACCTGACCTACAAAGCGAAGGAGTTAGGGTTTGATGCTAAGGTTATCCTTTCGGGGCGCAGTACCAACGATAATATGGGAGCTTACATCGCCCGCAAAACGGTGCAGATGATAATCAAGCAAGGGAAAGATGTAGCCAAAAGCCGGGTGCTGGTGATGGGCGCTACCTTTAAGGAAAACGTGGAAGACATTCGCAACTCCAAGGTAGCCGACGTAATTCAGGAGTTGAAAAACTTCTCGGTGAATGTGGACATCGTGGACCCCCACGCCGACTCCGACGAGCTACACCATGAGTATGGCTTCCGCCTTACGTCCGCTGAAGAAACCCGGACTGACTATGATGCCGTCATTGTAGCCGTAGGACACAAGTCCTACCTCGACAAGAACGAGGCGTATTTCAAGGCCATCACGGCCGAGAACGCCATTTTGGTTGATATTAAAGGCTTGTATCGCAGCAAGATGCAGGATCTGCACTATTGGAGCTTGTAAGATCAGTGGGCGAATGAGTGAATGGCCGGACATTCAGCTCTACATCAATCACCCATTCACTCAATCACCTATTCATCTATTCAGACATGGAAAGAACGAAAATACTGGTAACGGGCGGCGCTGGCTACATTGGCTCCCACGCGGTGGTGGAGCTGTACGAAGCAGGTTATCAACCCATTATTGTGGATAACTTCAGCAATTCTGCCGAGTCGGTGATGCTCGGGCTGGAAGAGATTCTGGGTATGAGCATTACGTGCTATGCCATCAACTGCGCTGATGAGCTAGCTCTGCGGGAGGTTTTTGCGCACGAAAAAGACGTGCGCGGTGCCATCCACTTTGCCGCTTACAAAGCCGTTGGCGAGTCGGTGCAGAAGCCGCTGGCTTACTATCAAAACAATGTTGGCTCCTTACTCACGCTCCTGAAAGTGATGCGGGAATTTGAGGTGTCGAACCTGGTGTTTTCTTCTTCCTGCACCGTGTACGGCATCCCTGATCAGTTGCCCGTGACGGAGGAAACGCCTACCAAGCCGGCCACTTCGCCGTACGGCAACACCAAGAAGGTTTGCGAGGACATATTGCGTGATGTAGTAGCTGCGCCTAATAGTGCCGTGCGCACCATTTTGCTGCGCTACTTCAATCCTATCGGCGCCCATCCTTCGGCCCTGATTGGCGAGCTGCCCCTGGGCATACCCAATAACCTAGTGCCTTTTGTGACCCAAACGGCGGCTGGTATTCGGGAGAAGCTTACCATCTTCGGCAATACCTATGACACGCCCGATGGCACCAACATCCGTGACTACATCCATGTGGTAGACTTAGCGAAGGCGCATGTGGTGGCCGTGGAGCGTCTGTTGAAGGGGGAAAGCGAGGCGGTTGAAACTTTCAATGTGGGCACCGGCCGCGGCAACAGCGTGCTGGAAGTAGTACAGACGTTTGAGAGGGCCACGGGCCAGAAACTCAATTACGTTATCGGCCCTCTCCGCCCCGGCGATGTTCCGGCCATCTATGCCGATGTAACGAAGGCTAACCAGGTGTTAGGGTTTCAGACCACAACCACCCTAGAAGAGAGCTTGGCCAGCTCCTGGAAGTGGCAGCAAAAACTAATGGGTGAATGAGTGGATAGGCCGATGAATGTTGAAGTACCCTCATCCGCCCATTCACCCATCTACCCATTCACTCATTCACCCATTGAAAACATGAAAATTATTATCACCGGCGGGGCTGGGTTTATTGGGTCGCACGTGGTGCGCCTATTTGTGGCCAAATACCCGGAGTATCAGATACTTAATCTGGATGCGCTAACGTACGCAGGCAACCTTGAAAACCTGCGCGACATAGAGCATGCGCCTAATTATCGCTTCGTAAAAGGTGACATTGCCGACCAGCAGTTTGTGGACGAGCTGTTTGCCCACGAGGAGCCCGATGCGGTGATTCACCTCGCTGCCGAGTCGCATGTGGACCGCTCCATTACCGATCCGCTGGCTTTCGTGAAAACCAATGTGCTCGGGACAGTTCATTTGCTGAACGCGGCCAAAAACCTGTGGAAACCGCTGGGGTATGAGGGCAAAACGTTCTACCACGTAAGCACCGACGAAGTATACGGCTCCCTGGAAATGGGTCCTGACATGTTCACGGAGGACACTTCCTACGACCCCCGCTCACCCTACTCCGCTTCCAAGGCCAGCTCCGACCACTTTGTGCGGGCTTGGTATCACACCTACGGCCTGCCAGTAAAGCTGAGCAATTGCTCGAATAATTACGGCCCTAACCACTTTCCTGAGAAGCTGATTCCATTGGCTATTCACCGCATCCGCACTCAGCAGCCGGTGCCCGTGTATGGTAAAGGCGAAAATGTGCGCGACTGGCTCTTCGTAAAAGATCATGCGACGGCCATCGACGCGGTATTCCATAAAGGCAAAGTGGGCGACACCTATAATATCGGGGGCGTAAACGAGTGGCAGAACCTGGAGCTGATTCATCTGCTTTGTGATGTGGTCGATGAGAAAACCGGTCAGGCCCCCGGCACTTCGCGCAAGCTTATCACCTTCGTGAAAGACCGTGCCGGCCATGATTTGCGCTACGCCATCGATTCCAGCAAGATCATGAATGAGTTGGGCTGGAAACCCTCCGTCACATTTGAGCAAGGCCTGGCCCAGACCGTAGACTGGTACTTGGAGAACACCGAGTGGCTGGAACGCGTGACCACTGGCGCCTACCAGGACTATTACCAGCAGCAATACAGTAATTAATGTTGGAAGAGGATCTGTATACAGCATGGTAGTGGCTCCTCTTTCCTTCCTCATTTTCTCGATAACGTGTACGAAACCCCCTTCCACGACCAGCCACTTGACAACCTAACCTTTTTGGTGACGGGCGGAGCTGGCTTCATTGGCTCCAATCTGGTCGAGTACCTGCTGAAGTACGGCGCCGGGCGTGTACGGGTGCTGGACAACTATTCCAATGGCTTCCGCAAAAACGTGCGTTTGTTTGAGGGGCACCCCGCGCTGGAAGTTATCGAAGGTGACATCCGGGACCCGCAGGTGTGCCGGGCGGCTTGCCGGGGGGCAAATGTGGTGTTGCATCAGGCTGCGCTAGGCTCGGTGCCGCGCTCCATTAATGACCCCATCACCAGTAATGATGTGAACGTAGGGGGATTTGTGAATATGCTGGTGGCTGCTAAAGAGGCTAACGTACAGCGTTTTGTGTATGCCGCCTCCTCCTCCACTTACGGCGACTCGCCCCACCTGCCCAAGGTAGAAGACCGCATCGGTAAGCCCCTGTCGCCGTATGCCGTGACCAAGTACGCGAATGAGCTGTACGCCGACGTGTTTGGTAAAACTTACGGGTTGCCCATTATCGGCCTGCGCTACTTCAATATTTTTGGCCCCCGGCAAGACCCAAACGGTGCCTACGCGGCCGTAATTCCGTTGTTTATTGACGCGGTTTTGCAGGGAAAAGCCCCCCGCATGAATGGCGACGGCGGCCAGACGCGCGACTTTACCTTCGTCGAAAACTGCGTACAGGCCAACATCAGAGCGGCTTTAACCACCAATCCGGCGGCGCTGAATGAGGTCTACAATATTGCCGTCGCCGACCGCACGTCGCTTAACGACCTTTTTAATATTCTCAAGGAAGAGGCCGGCTCCGACATCACCCCCGAGTACGGCCCCGACCGTCCCGGCGACATCCGCGACTCACTGGCCGATATTTCAAAAGCCAAAAACCTGCTTGGCTACGATCCTCAGATTCGTATTCGGGAAGGCTTACAGCAAACACTGGCGTGGTTTAAAGCAAACCAAGCGTTTATTCGCGAAAGCAATTAGGCACTCTAAGTGCCTCCACAGAGATTTTCTTCGATATTTAGCAAGACTAACCAATGAAAGGTATTATCCTCGCCGGTGGCTCCGGCACTCGGTTGCATCCCCTCACGCTGGCCGTTAGCAAGCAGCTTATGCCCGTGTACGACAAGCCAATGATTTATTATCCGCTATCGATTTTGATGATGGCCGGAATTCGGGACATCCTGCTGATCACGACGCCCCACGACCAAGAGCAGTTTAAGCGTCTGCTCGGCGACGGCACTAGCTTGGGATGCAACTTCCAATATGCCATTCAGGAAGTGCCCAACGGCTTGGCGCAGGCTTTCGTAATTGGCGCCGACTTTATCGGTGATGATAAAGTCGCCTTGGTATTGGGCGATAATATTTTCTATGGCGAAGGTTTGGAACAGCTGCTGCAGAACAACAGCAACCCCGACGGCGGCGTGGTGTATGCCTACCACGTAAATGACCCCGAGCGCTACGGCGTCGTGGAGTTTGATGCTGATAAGAAGGCCCTCAGCATCGAGGAAAAACCGAAAGTGCCGAAAAGCAACTACGCGGTGCCAGGGTTGTATTTTTATGATAATGAAGTGCTTGAGATTGCTCGCAATCTAAAACCCAGTCCCCGGGGCGAGTACGAAATCACGGACGTGAACCAGGAGTACCTGCGCCGCGGTAAGCTGAAGGTTGGTATTCTGGGCCGAGGCACGGCTTGGCTGGATACGGGTACGTTTGAGAGCCTGATGCAGGCCTCAGAGTTTGTGCGCGTAATTGAGCATCGGCAGGGCCTGAAGGTCGGCTCTATCGAGGAGGTTGCTTACCGGCAAGGGTTTATAACGGCTGATCAGCTACGCAAAATAGCCGAGCCCCTGCGCAAAAGCGGCTATGGCGATTACCTGATTCGCTTGCCTGAGACGCAGATGCTGGAAGAGTAAACTCGCAGAAGCAACCACTAAAAAGCCTCCCAGAATAATTCTGGGGGCTTTTTAGCTGACTGCCAGAGCAATGTTAAAGCAAAGCGCCAGCTACCAATCCAGCGCCGATAATAACATAAGACGGGATCTTATTCCACAGCAGCAGCAGAAACGTAGCGGCTACCAGTATCAGATTAACGGGTGTATCCGGCAAGGGGTGATAAAGCAGAAAGGTAGCTGCCCACACCAGGCCGGCACTCACGGCATTAATACCCTCCAGCGACGCTTTCACCACCCGGTACTGCTTGAGTTGGTCCCAGAAGCGAATCAGGAAGAAGATCAGAAAAGTGCCCGGTAGAAAAATACCCGCCGAAGCTACCAGCGCACCCAATAGCTGCCCGCTTACACCGGCCTCTTCCCGGCGCATGGCCAGCGCACCGATGTAGGAAGCAAAGGAAAAATTAGGCCCCGGCATAGCCTGCACCAACCCCAGCCCCGATAGAAACTCCGGGGCCGTGAGGTAGCGCTTGAACTCCACGAACTCCGCAAATAGCAGCGGCGCCAATACTTGCCCGCCCCCGAATACGAGGCTGCCGTTGCGGTAAAAATTCTCAAAAAGCCGCACGGGTAGCCAGCGCGTGTAATGGCCAAGTACGGCCGCGGTAATGAGTACACCCAGCCAAAGAATAAAATTGGCCCACTCAACGCGTAGGGGCTGCTTGTGCTGCACTTCAGGCAATTTACTATAGCGAAAGGCCGTAATTAGCCCCCAGCCAACAATAGCAAAGGCAATACGGCCGGCAGCTGGAAGGAATAAGCCAACATGGCCCCCGACACCATCAGGGCTACGGAGGTCTTGGTATGAATTACCTTTTCGGCGATTTTGTAAGCTGAATAAGCCACGAAGCCAATAGCAATCGGCTGTACGAATTGCACCAGTCGAGCTACCAGACTAGGGTCTAAATAGCTGATGCTGAGCGCAAAAATGGTCATGAACGTCACGGCGGGCGTCATCCAGACCAGCAGCGTGAGATAAGCCAGATTGGGGCCGCCCAGCCGAAAGCCAATAGCAGTAATGGTTTGGGTGGAGGAGGGCCCGGGCACAATCTGACACAAGGCCGTGATTTCTATCAGCTCAGCCGACGTGAGATAGCGCCGCTTATCTACCAGCAGGCGGAACATCATGGCTAGGTGCGCTTGCGGCCCACCGAAAGTGGTGAGAGCCAGCACGGCCACATCCTTCAGGAAAATAATGCCGCGTACGCGCTTGGTGCGGCTACCGCTCCGCCGGGGTGGGGGAACCAAGCTGACCTCTTCCGTTTCCACTTTTTTGGGCTTGGTAGTTTTAACAGCCAGATACGAAGGCCTTCATAGTTTGAAGAAAAGATACGGTATTACCAGAAAAAAGCCCCCCAGAAAAATACCGGGGGGCTTTTTTACCTCAAAAATGTTGGCTACCAGATACTAGCTGACAACAACGGCTACTTTTTCTTCAAGCCAAGCTCGATCAAACGCTCATTAAGAAATTCGCCGGCCGTGATATCTTCTTCCTGCTTAGGATTGTCGGGCGTAACGCAGCTTTCCAACGCCGCCAAACTCATCTCGGAGCGCGGATGCATGAAGAACGGGACCGAGAAGCGCGAAGAATTCATTTTCTCGCGGGGCGGATTGACCACGCGGTGAATGGTGCTCCGAAGTACGCCATTGGTCAGGCGCTGGAGCATGTCGCCCACGTTTACCACAATCTGGTCGGGCAGGGCCGTGATGGGAATCCACTTGCCATCCCGACGCAATACTTGCAGGCCGTCGGCCGAGGCTCCCATGAGCAGCGTAATCAGGTTGATGTCGCCGTGTTCGGCGGCCCGCACGGCATCGGCCGGCACCGCGTCGGGGTTCTCGATGGGGAAATAATGGATGGGCCGCAGAATGCTGTTGCCGTTGCGCACCTTATCGTCGAAATAATTTTCGGGCAGATTCAGATACAAAGCAATAGCCCGCAATACGTCCTTACCCGCCGCTTCCAGCGTTTTGTAGGTGGTCAGCGTGGTCTGGTGAAAGCTGGGTACTTCATTCGGCCAGATATTGTCCGGGTACTCGTTTTTGATGGGGTCGTTCGCGTCATCTACCTCTTGGCCTACGTGGTAGAATTCTTTCAGGTCGCCGGTGTTGCGGCCTTTGGCGTGCTCTTTCCCTTTACCGATATAGCCGCGCTGGCCGGCCAGCGCAGGGTTCTCGTAGCTTTGCTTGACCTCATCAGGCAGTGAGAAAAAGGATTTTACGTCGGCGTAGAGCTGGGTGGTTTGCTCTTCGGTTAAGCCGTGGTTACGCAGCGCCACGAAGCCGATGCTTTGGTAAGCATCACCGAGTTGTTGAACGAAGCGCTGCTTGCGCTCCGGGTCGCCCGACCGGAAGTCGGCTAGGTCGAGGGATGGAATTTCTTCCAGCAATGTTGGGTCCATAGCGGAAAATGAAGATACTTTTGAGCAATCATTTCGTATCCTGCAAGGTACTCAAAAATCAAATGTCATCTTTGTAGCTCAACGAGACCGGATAGTCGGCTCTTTTGGTACTATTCCACTTTTCATTATGAAAGCATCAACTTTACTCCTTAATGGCGCCATGTTACTGAGCATCGTAGCCTGCGACACAACCCGTCAGCAAACCGAAACCGCGGCTCAAACTATAGCGGAGAATACGACTCCGGGCGGTTTGTCCAGCATAGAAAAGAATGGTATTCGTCTGACGCCTTTCAATGACTCACCTAAATACCCGGAGTCGCAGATGCGGCTGAAGTCGCCGATTGCCGGCAATATGCTTGCCTCCGGCGCAGTGGCTTTTGATTACGACCTGAGCAACTTCCAGCTTACCAAAATGACCGGTGGGGTGCATGCCGAGCACATGGCAAATTCGCAGCAGGGCCAGCACATTCATAATATCGTAGATAACGAGCCCTACACCGCGCACTACACGACTGAGTTTACCAAGAATATCCCGGATGGGCAGCACGTGGTGCTTTCATTTTTGTCGCGCTCCTACCATGAGAGCCTCAAGCACCGTGGCGCCTACGACTTGCGCCTAATCAATGTAGGCTCAGCACCCGTAACGCCGCTGGGGGCCGATCTGGCGGCTCCCCACATGTTCTATAGCCGGCCCAAAGACACCTATTCGGGCAACGATACCAAGAAGGTAATGCTGGATTTTTATCTGGTTAATACGACGCTGAGCCCAGAAGGCAACAAAGTACGCGCTACCATCAACGGGACTGAGTTTATGCTGGACCAATGGCTGCCATATATGATGGAAGGCTTGCCGGCCGGCCAAAACACCGTACAGCTGGAGTTGGTCGATACGAATGGTACCGTTATTCCCGGACCTTTCAACTCTGTTACCCGCACATTTACTCTTCAGCCCTAAACAGCTGTAGCTGCTTGCTTGGCTCTTGGTAAGAAAGCCTGTTTACACTTCGTAAACAGGCTTTTTTGACGCTAATGCCTTGTGCCTCCCTTTTATAAGGATAAAGTCATAGTTTAAAAAATACTCCATTACCATCACAGTGAGTAGCTTTGGCTTAGCTTTCGCAAACTGGACAGCTTGCTGATTTTACTAAGATTGTAGTTAGGCGAAAAACGAAGCTAAGGAGGGGTCGAATGTGCTGACTCCCAATATTCTTGATGTTAAGTATGCGTATTTATAAGTGTTTTTTGACGTTGGCAGTTGTGCTGGGCTTAAGCTTACAGGCTCAGGCTCAGCATGCTGTATGGGCTAGCAAAGTAGTAGAAGTATCGTCGCAGAAGGCTGAGGGGAAAGAGGCCTTTTCGCCCGAGAAGGTACTAGGTGAGCCTAATGCCAAGCCGCTCGGCCAGGTAAGCAACGATGCCTGGATTCCCAAAAAGGAAGGCAAAGAGGAGTTTGTTGAAATTCGCTTCAGCAAGTCGCTGATTGCCCGCCAGGTGACGGTCGTGGAAAATTTCAATCCTGGTTCGGTTACTAAAATTGAATTGGTCGACACGCGGGGCGGCAAGCACCAGGTATATGAAAACAAAAATCCGGGCCCTATTCCGGAGCTGTTTCGCTCTCTGCAAGTGACTTTTGAGCCGGGCACTTACCGGACTATTGGCGTGATTGTGACCATGAACACGCTCAAGGTGAATGGCGTGAATCAGATTGATGCCATCGGTATTGCCGACGTAGTAGCCACTATGGTGAAGGAGGAATTCAAAACGACCCCCGCAGATGATAACGGCGTGTCGGCCGATTCGATGATGGTGAACCTGGGACCTGCGATCAATTCAAAATACGTTGATACCCACCCGGTTATCTCACCTGATGGTAAGACGTTGTTTTTCGCTCGTCAGGAAAGCCCGCAGAATGTGGGGGGCAGAGAAGATGTGCAGGACGTGTGGTATAGCACGCTGCGCGATGCCGCAGCCAAGTTGTGGAACCCCGCCAAGAACATAGGAGGACCAATTAACACGCCCGGCCCCAATGGCTTGGCGTCGGTTTCATCGGATGGTAATGCTGTAGTGTTGATCAACGTCTACAACCCCGATGGCTCACTTGATCCGAAAGGCTTGAGCATGGCCCGGCGTACACCCACCGGCTGGACAAAGCCGATGAAGATGGTGGTGGAGGATTTTTATAACGATGACCCCGAAAACGTTGACTTCTATCTCGCTACATCGGGCAAGGAGCTGCTGATGGCGGTAGAGCGCAAAGATGGGCAGGGTGAGCAGGATTTGTACGTAAGCTTGCTTAAGAGCGACGGTAAAACCTGGGAGAAGCCTCGCAATTTGGGTACCTCGGTGAATACCAAGAAGGCTGAGTTTGCACCGTTCCTGGCTGCCGATGGCAAAACCCTGTATTTCGCTTCGGAAGGCCATGGCGGCTACGGCAAAAGCGACATTTTTTACAGCAAGCGCCTCGACGACACCTGGACTAGCTGGACCAAGCCGCGTAATCTGGGCTCCAATATCAATTCCTCTGACTTCGACGCTTACTATACCGTGTCGGCGGCGGGAGACGATGCTTACCTGGTATCGTCGCGCAATGGAACAGAAGGCTCGCGCGATATTTTCCGCATTGGCCTCACGCCCCAGTTTCGGCCGGAGGTAGTAACCCTGGTTCGGGGTCGCGTACTGGATGCAACCACCAAAAAACCCGTTGCCGCCAAAATTCGCTATGAAAATCTGCTGACCGGCGAAGAGCTGGGCGTAGCAGAAACCAGTCCCGTAGATGGCTCCTATACGATTGTATTGCCTTCAGGAGCGCACTATGGCTACCGCGCCGAGGCGGCCAACTACATTTCCGAGAGCGACAATATCGACGTAACCGACCGGCAGAAGTACACCGAGCTTACGCAGGACCTGTATCTGATTCCGTTTACGGTGGGGCAAACCATCAAGCTGACCAACATCTTCTTTGCCCAGAGCAAGTTCCTTCTGCGGGAGAACTCATACCCGGAGCTGCAACGCCTGATCGGGATTCTGAAGGAGTACCCGAATATGGAAATCAGGCTGGAAGGCCACACCGATAACCAAGGCGACCCGGCTCTGAACGTGAAGCTGAGCCTGGACCGCGTAAATGAGGTAAAAAAGTACCTGGTGGCGCGGGGCATTTCTGCCACTCGTATCACCACAGAAGGCTTTGGGGGCAGCAAGCCCGTAGGCAGCAATGATCAGGAAGAAACGCGCCGCCTCAATCGGCGGGTGGAATTCAGGATTACGAAGAAGTAGCGTTTCGCTTATCTATAACTTCCCTTTCAAAAAAGCCCCCCAGTCTGCTGGGGGGCTTTTTTGTGGCCTGCAATTCTCGTAGTGACGTGTGACATCAGGTTCTGGAGAACCGTGAATTTGAAGTTTGGAGATTATGAGATTGTAGGCTCATCTAAACTATGATCCTACTTTTATCGTCTACTTCAGCGAGTAGCCGTACTTCAAATTAAAAACGAAAAACCAGCGTATCTCTACACAAGCAGGGCATTTGATTGTCTGAAGCAGCAATAAAGACACGCTTTTCCTACGCTGAACGCCCAATATTACCTCTGCCTGTGGATAAGATTTCTTGCACCCTCTTAGTAGACGACGACCGAATTAATAACTTTCTCAATCAGAGGCTTTTGGAAGGGCTCAACATGACGGAGAAGCTGCTTACGGCCCTGAATGGCAGGGAGGCACTTTCCCTGTTTGAGAAGGAGTGTCGGGAGGCCAACTGCCCGGCGCTGGTATTGCTCGATGTGAACATGCCCGTGATGAACGGCTTCGAGTTTCTGGAGGCCTACGACCAGCTTCCGTTTACGCCTAACGAGCCCGTCATCATCATTATGCTCACCACCTCGTTGCACCCGCGCGATGTGGCGCGCGTGCAGCAACTAGGCATTGCGGGCTTCCTGAATAAGCCATTGACAAAGGAAAAGGTGAACGATATTCTGAAAGCCCATTTTAATAGAGAGCTGCCGCAGGAATAAGGAAGAGTAGGCTTGCCCAGGCAGCACTGCCGGATTATAAAGCAAAGAGCCACCCGAACGTGAAGTGTCTGGGTGGCTCTTTATACTAAACAATACGGCAAAAGCGCTGGTTGGTGCGGCTGCTTATCAGCTTTGACGGGTCTCGTCGCGGCCGGGCTTGCTGCTGCTACTTTGCCCCCCAGGATTCGCAATGGAGTCGCGCATGTCGGTGTCCGACTGAATGTTGCGCATTTTGTAGTAGTCCATAATACCCAGGTTGCCACTGCGGAACGCTTCGGCCATAGCTTTCGGAATCTCGGCTTCGGCCTCCACTACGCGGGCTTTGGCCTCCTGCGTCTTGGCGCGGTTCTCCTGCTCCACGGCTACGGCCATAGCCCGGCGTTCTTCGGCTTTAGCTTCGGCCACTTTCAGGTCGGCCGTGGCCTGGTCAATTTGCAGCTTGGCACCGATGTTTTCGCCGATGTCGATGTCAGCAATATCAATGGAGAGAATCTCGAAGGCCGTTCCTGCGTCCAGGCCTTTGCTTAACACCAGCTTCGATATTTTATCCGGGTTTTCGAGCACCTCTTTATGGGAGCGCGACGAGCCGATACTGGTTACAATGCCTTCACCTACACGAGCCAGAATGGTTTCTTCACCCGCGCCTCCTACAAGCTGCGTGATGTTGGCGCGCACCGTAATGCGGGCTTTGGCAATAAGCTGAATGCCATCCTGCGCTACCGCCGCCACGTTGGGCGTATTAATGACTTTGGGATTTACGGAAGTGGTGACGGCCTCGAATACGTCGCGGCCGGCCAGGTCGATAGCAGTAGCTTGCTTGAAAGTGAGCGGGATATTGGCCTTATCAGCCGAAATAAGCGCTTTGATAACGCTGGGAATATTGCCGCCAGCCAAATAGTGCGTTTCCAGATCATTCGCAGTCAGCTCCAGACCAGCCTTAGTCGAGGTAATCAAAGAGTTGACGATGAGCGTGGGTGACACCTTGCGCACTCGCATGAGCACCAGCTGAAACAGGCTGACCCGCACGCCCGAGAAAATAGCCGTAATCCAGAGGCCAATAGGAAAGAAGTATAAAAAGACCAGCAGAGCTACCGCCGCGATGGCAAGCGGGACGAAGGGAAACTCCATTAAGTTGGGGCGTTAGGCGTAAGTGAAACAAGGAAAAAGCAGGCGGGGGGCTTTCTAAAGCTAAGCTTGGTACTGCTTTAAAGGTTATGCTTGCTCTACAATAATACGGTTCTGCTCGATGCCCAGAACGCGCACGGGGGTGCCGGCATCCAGAAATTCGCCCCGCGTGGCGACTTCACGCCGATCATCACCAAATAAGACAGTACCGGCCGGGCGTAGCGCCGATAGAGCCCGCCCGGTAGTGCCGGGCTGTACATCGGGGCGGCGCACATCCCGCACGTGACTGTCATTCACATCGGTGAGGGCAAACCTATGCAGATTTTTCGGTCGGAGGCCCACATACAGCATAACTCCCGCGGCTACCACTGAAAACAACAGCGCATAGTGGCCCGCGGTAGAACCCAAATCACGATAGCCCAGCCATACGCCCACCACCAGCAACCCAAAGCCGATCAGCCCGACCAAAGTAGTGCCCGGAATAAAGAGTACCTCAACTACTAAAAACAGCAAGCCAAAAAGCAACAGTAAAACAACAGTAAGCCAGTCCATAAAAAGAGAAGTTGGATGTGTTCTTAAATATACACAAAAACAAGAGCCACAGCCACGAAGGCTGGTACACGGGTGGATAGCTTTTTCGGGTAGCCAACCCACCCTCTGCCCAGCGCTTTCGTATTTGGGGCATGATGAAACAACGTGAAATAACCGACCATTCAAATACCACCTGGACCTGTGTGCAAGCCTATGCCGGCCTCGATAGCAAAACCGCCGAGCAAGCCACCAAGCTAGCCGAATCAGAAGATGGAACTGTGACAGTAGTTTGTACGCCCAGCGGCGGCGCCCAAACAGTGAGGCTAGCGCTTAATAAAGAATGGATGGAAGATCTTTCAGATGAGGAGCTTATCACTGCTATTGAGTCGGCTGGGTCTGGCAACTAGTAGAACAAACAGTAAAAAAGCCCCCCACTACAACTAGCGGGGGCTTTTTTAAGCGAAGATAATACTACTAGTAAGCTCGCGCAAAGTGGGCGCGGCGCGTGCTGGGCTTGCCAGTCACGATGCAGATGCCATCTTCATCAGGCTCGGCAAGCGCCAGGCAGCGAATGGTGGCTTTAGTTTCCTCCTTAATGCGCTCTTCCGTTTCGGACGTGCCATCGTAATGCGCTACGACAAAGCCGCCAGGGCCATCGAGCACCTGCTTGAACTCCTCGTAGCTCTCCACACGGGTAGTGTGGGTTTCGCGGAAGGTCTGGGCGCGCCGATAAATGTTGGTTTGGATGTCCTGAAGCAACTGATCGATGTTATTCACGATGTCGGCGAGCGGCAGGTTCAGCTTTTCCTTGGTATCGCGGCGGGCTACTTCTACTGTCCCGTTCTCCAAGTCGCGCATACCGATGGCCAGCCGCACGGGCACGCCTTTCAGCTCCCACTCGGCAAACTTAAAGCCGGGACGCTCCGTGTCGCGGTCGTCGAGCTTCACGCTGATGCCGCGCTCCAGCAAGCCCATCTGAATCGGCCGGATGCGCTCCTTCAGCTCCTCGAGCTGGCCGGTTTTGTAGATGGGCACGATGACCACCTGAATAGGAGCCAGCTTGGGGGGCAAAATCAGGCCGTCGTCGTCGGAGTGCGCCATAACCAAGGCGCCCATCAGGCGGGTGCTTACGCCCCAGCTCGTGCCCCACACGTACTCCAGGCCGCCTTCTTTATTAGCGAACTGCACGTCGAAGGCTTTGGCAAAATTCTGCCCCAGGAAGTGGGAAGTACCTGCCTGCAAAGCCTTGCCATCCTGCATCAAACCCTCGATGCAATACGTTTCGAGGGCGCCCGCGAAGCGCTCATTTTCCGTCTTCACGCCTTTCACCACCGGCAGCGCCATCCACTCCTCCGCAAACTCGGCGTACACGTCGAGCATCTGACGAGTTTCGGCAAGGGCTTCCTCGGCCGTAGCGTGGGCCGTATGACCTTCCTGCCACAGGAATTCGGCGGTGCGTAGAAACAGGCGCGTGCGCATTTCCCAGCGCACTACGTTGGCCCACTGGTTGATGAGTAGGGGCAGGTCGCGGTAGCTCTGAATCCAATTTTTGTAGGTGCTCCAGATGATAGCCTCCGAGGTAGGACGCACAATTAATTCCTCCTCCAACTTGGCATTCGGATCGACGCGCAACTTTCCCGGATTGTCGGGGTCTGTTTGCAACCGATAGTGCGTTACTACGGCGCATTCCTTGGCGAAGCCTTCCGCGTTTTTTTCTTCGGCTTCAAACAAACTTTTGGGCACAAACAGCGGAAAGTAAGCGTTTTCGTGGCCCGTGCGCTTGAACATATCGTCGAGCTGGCGCTGCATCTTTTCCCAGATGGCATACCCATATGGCTTGATAACCATACAACCCCGTACAGCCGAGTTCTCGGCGAGGCCGGCGCGCTTTACTAACTCATTGTACCACAGGGAATAGTCTTCGCTCCGCTTCGGCAAACTTTTACTCATTTTTGGAGTATCTTTAAATAAGCAAATCTGTTCGTACTCTGGTACAACATTTGACAATACAAAAGGCACCGTTTCGGGGCAAATTACGTTATTAAAACCCAAGCAGTCCGCTACATTAGCGGAGAAGAGCGTGGGTCCTGTTAGGTTACCCGTATTATCTACTTTCTTGGTTCACACTTTCGCGCCAGCAAACATGAAAAATTTCCTCCCAGCCTTATTGCCCGCTTTGGCCCTGCTTACGCTCGGGGGCTGCGTTGGCACATCGGCGCTCACCTCCACGGAGAGCGACGGTGTTTATTATACTTCCAAGGATAAAACCACGTTTGTGGCCTCAGCGGCATCTGCCTCGCCTGCGGAAGGTGAATACGAAGCCACAACCGATGAGGCGGCCAATCCTGACTATAATGGGAATGCTTCGTCATCAGCCGCTCGTGGTGGCTCATCAGAGTACTATGATGAGGACTATGGCTATTCGACACGTATTCGCCGCTTTCATCAACCTTATCGGGGCACAGGCTTGGGCTACTACGATTTAGCGTATACCGATCCTTTCTGGTATGGGTCTAATGCTTATTACGGCGCTTACTCGCCCTATGGTAGCTTCTACGATCCTTTCTATAGCCCCTACGCTTTTGGCGGTGGTAATTTCATTAACATTGGATTAGGCTTCGGCAATCCTTGGTCGCGCCCTTGGCGATATGGCTACGGTGGCGGCTATGGCCTCGGCTACTATGATGGTTTCAACAATGGCTACTATAACCGTCTGGGTGGTTACGGCTATGGTGGTGGCTTAGGCTATGGCGGTCTGGGCTACGGTGGTGGGTATAGCCGCAACTATACGGATAACCGCCGCAATGCAAATGTGGCCCCGCGCCGCGACCGGAGCAGCCAGGCATACACTTTAGACCGGCCGTCCAACAGCGGCCCTGTAATGTCTACCCGCAGCCGGGGTGGCAATGTGGTGGATGGCTCCGCCGCACCTGCTCCCACTACTGCCGGCCGTGGCCGTGGTCGTATTCTGAACTCGTCGGGTGACACGTCGCAGCCCACTACGCAGCCTTCGCAGCCCGGTGTGGTCACGGAATCGGCTACCAGTGCCAGCCAGCCTCGGCGGTGGCGCACGGTAGAGCCGGCTTCGAATGATGGTACTTCTTCGCCTTCTCAGACTACTCGGACTTTCCCTTCACGGCGGGAGATGCGCACCGCACCGAGTGAGCAAGTATCACGCCCGCAGCGCTCTGAGTCTTCGACATCGGAGCGTTCAACCCGGACGTATTCACAGCCTTCGCGTTCGGAATCCTATTCCGCGCCTTCATCGAGCCCCAGCAATAGTGGCGGGAGCAACAGCGGTGGAAGTCGGGGACGCATTCGCTAAGGCAACAGCGTAAGCTCAAGAATCTACGCACGCTCGTTTACACGAACTGTCTTTTTTCCTTCATGAAAAACCTGAAATACTGGCTTGGTTTGACCCTTTTGGGTTGGGCCAGCCACGCCTTTGCCCAAAGTGAAACGGATGCGCTACGGTATTCGCAGCTGCAATTCGGGGGCACATCCCGGACGCTGGGTATCGGCGGAGCCAATGTAGCCGTGGGCGCTGACCTCGGAAACTTAGTAAGTAACCCAGCTGGTCTGGGGCTTTTCCAACAGTCGGAAGTGAGCTTCACGCCAGGCCTGAGTATTGGCAGTAATACTGCTTCAGGCACCGGTTCCCAACTATCGGAGTCACGCAATGGTTTGCAGATAGCAAGCCTGGGGGCCGTTTTTGTGAACCGTCGCCCCGATGGTGATAACACCTCAGACTGGCGGGCCGGAGCCTTTGCCGTGGGCCTGAACCGAGTAAATGATTTTAACACGAGCTTCCGCTATTCGGGCACGGTTCAGGATAATCAGTCATTTTTTCAGCGCCTCCGCGAGCCCCGCCTCCTGAACGGCTCCCTGCCCCAGACGCTGGATGATATTGTCAAGCAGTACAACAATAACGAGTATCTGGATCTGGAAGGGTTAGCCTACGGCGCTTATCTAACTAATATTCAGGATAATGGGCCGGGGACGGCTGAGCGGATTGTAACGGTGCCACGCAATGGCCCCATCCAGCAGCAGGAAACGGTGGTGAACGAAGGCTCGCAAACTCAGTTTGATTTCGGCTATGGTGCCAGCTACCGGGATAAGATTTATATCGGAGGCGCCATTGGCATTGTGAATACGCGCTTCATCCAAACCCGCGAATTCAGCGAGTTCGGTACTAACCCGAACAGCGGCGTGAGTCTGACACTGCGCGATAACCTCGAAACGCGGGGTAATGGCTTCAATGCGCGGCTGGGGGCCATTTATCGGCCCAATGACCAAGTGCGGGTTGGGGCTTCCGTCCAAACGCCTACGTTCATGCAGCTCGATGATACCTATAGTACCTCCCTCACCACGAAGTTCACGCCACCCATTGAGTTCGTTAACGAAACGGGGCAGGTCATCGACCGGATTTCTGATGGGTCGGCTTCGAGTAGCGGCGAGTTCAGCTACCAACTGACTACGCCTTTCCGGGCATCAGGAGGCGTGGCAGTGCTCATCGGCAAGTATGGTTTTCTAAGCGGCGACCTGGAATATGTAAACTATCCCGGCGCACGGTTGAGAGATGATTCTGAAACTGGACTCTCTGGCTCTTTCAGTTCGCAAAATGACGCCATTACGGCCCTGTACCGCTCCACAGTGAATGTGCGCATCGGTGGCGAGGCCCGTTATAATGCATTCCGCTTTCGGCTAGGATACGCCCGCTATGGCAGCCCGTATGAAGGTAGTGGCCTAGATGGCACCCAGAACTACTTCACCGGTGGCCTTGGCATTCGCCAGAATAGGTTCTTCTTGGATGTAGCTGGTGTGTATAACACAGGTAACCAGTATTATCGGGCCTATACCCTCAACTCAGGAAATGAGCCCGTGATTGCCGTGGAAGCCAGCCGCTTCACTACTTCAGTAACCGCTGGTATTACTTTCTAGCCAGCAGTAGCTACCGCGTAAAAAAGCTGCTCCCTTAAATGGGAGCAGCTTTTTTTAATGAACCAGAAAATTTTGCCCCCCAGCCGTACCTTATGGCTACTTCGTGACGCGCACGCGCAAATCGACGGTCGGGCGGTCGGAGGTAGGCAGTTTTTCTACCAGTAGCAGGCCAGTTTGCCCCCCGGCCGTCCGAAACGCATACACTTGGTTGAGGGCCAGCGCTCTGGAGCGCGTAATAGTCGTGTTCTGTGCGTTGTCGAAAGCCGTGATAATAGCTTGCGGACTGGTTGCGCCAGTAAAGCTGGTAGGAGCAAGCAGCGTTTGCTTGAGCACCGTAATGTTTTTCGCTGGCCACGCCTTTACGCCTAATATGTTATTGTTGACAAACAGCTCATCCCTGGGCGTAACAAGAATGGGAGCGTTGCCAGCCGAGGGAAAATACAGCAAGTCAATGCGTTGCTGAAGGTTTGGGTTGGTGCGAACGGCGGTGTTCGGGAATAGTAAGCCGGCACCCAGGTCCAGAAAGCTCAGCGCACGCACACTTATGGGCGCTTGCAGGCGGGCAATGTACTCGTGGTAGGTGGCAGTCAGCGAATCGGTTTTGCGGGTTGTGAGCTGAAAACGACGACTGGCTTTGTTGCCATCAGCATCGATGACCTCGAAGCGCCAGGTTTCGCGGCCCGAAGTGGTACGGGTGCCAAAGGTGAGTTGGTAGGCAAACTTGTGAACCATAAGCAAAGAGTCGAGATAGACCACACTGTCTTTGGGGGCCTCGCCGAGGTCGTAGGGGCTGGCGTAGACAAAGGGTCTCGACTGGGGCTCATACTTCACCGTGATACGCAGGCGCTGAAGCAGGGGCCCATTAGCGGAGTCGCGGTTGTCGGCGAAGATGCGCGTGGAAAGCGTATCGCCGGGAGCCGTTACGAGGCGATTGTTGCTCACAAAGCGGGTGTTACCAACAAAGTCAATTCGTGGGCCCGAGCCGGGCTCAGAAGTGCAGGCTGCCAGCACGCTCAGCAGCGACAGAAGAAACAAAGACAGACGCATAGATAACAAAGGTCGGGGATGGTGGGCGAATGCTAACGCCCCTAAGGCAGAAGCTAGTACGCAACTGGCGGGATGGCGTCGGCTACTTTAATCCAAATTGCCCCCCAGGGTCCAAATTCTACCACCTCTTTGATTTATTGAATACCTTTAACCCACATAACTCCGCCGTCATTTTATTTCACTCTATGAAGTTTCGCTCGTTCGGGCTGGCCTTGTTGCTCACCACGGCTAGTCTTGCTTTAGTACCCCAAATTGCCCCCCAGGCCGTTGCCCAGCAAAAACAAGCCATTACCCTCGAAGATATTTGGTCCAAGCCCACCTTCCGGGCTCGTTCGGTACCCGGCTTCAATTGGATGCGCGACGGCCGCTACTATTCGGCTCTCGATGGCGGCAACCTCATACAGTCGGATGTGACTACTGGTAAGCCCGTTAGCACGTTGGTTTCTGCCCAGGATTTGCGCGTGGCCGGCAGCAACGAGCCACTAGCCGTAGATGGTTACAGCTTCAATGCCGACGAGCAAAAAATCTTATTTTGGACGGCTGAAGAACCCATTTACCGCCGCAGCTCCAAGGCCAACTATTTCGTGTTCGACCGGGCCACCAAGAAGCTGACTCCCCTCAGCGCCGGCGGCAAACAAAGCTACGCCACCTTCTCGCCCGACGGCAAGCGCGTCGCCTTCGCCCGCGACAATAACCTGTTTGTGGTTGACCTGGCCACGATGCAGGAAAAAGCCGTGACCACCGATGGCGTCGTGAACAAAATCATCAACGGCTCGGCCGACTGGGTGTACGAGGAGGAGTTTTCCTTCGCCCAGGGCTTTTTCTGGTCGCCGGATAGCCGCCAAGTGGCTTTTTACACCTTCGATGAGAGCCAGGTGCCCGAGTACAATATGCAGGAGTGGGGCGCGCTTTACCCCAAAGACTACCGCTATAAGTACCCCAAAGCCGGCGAGAAAAACTCGATAGTAAGCGTATCGGTACACGATGTGGCCGCCGGCCGCACCACCAAAATGGACGTAGGCAGCGTCGCCGACCAGTACATTCCGCGGGTGCTTTGGACCAAAACGCCCAATCTGCTCAGCATTCAGCGCATGAACCGCCTGCAGAACAAGCTGGAACTGCTGCACGCCGACGCCGCTACCGGCAAAACCCAAGTGGTACTCACCGACACCGATCCGGCTTACGTAGACGTGGCCGACGACCTGCGCTATCTCAACGACGGTAAGCAATTCATCTTTAGCAGCGAGAAGGACGGCTACCGCCACCTCTACCTGTACGATATGAAGGGCAAGCTGGTACGGCAGCTTACGAAAGGTAATTGGGAAGTAATTGGGGTGGAAGGCCTCGACGAGAAAAACGGTCAGGTGTACTTCACCAGTACCGAGGCCTCGCCCTTGCAGCGCCACCTTTACCGCGTGGGATTGAAGGGCAAAGGCAAAAACCGCTTGGGCGAAGCTGAGCGTGGGGTTGACATCGTGAACATGAGCCCCGATACTCGCTACTATCTCAACTATCACTCCGTAGCGGGCGAGCCGACCACCGTCAGCCTGCGCAACGGCCAGGACGGCAAGCTGGTGAAAGTGCTGGAAGACAATGCCGCCCTCCGCCAAACCCTGAGCCAGTATAACCTCGGCAAAGTGGAGTTTTTTGACTTCAAAACCAGTGAGGGCACTACGCTCAACGGCTGGATGATCAAGCCCGCCAACTTTGACCCCAGCAAGAAGTACCCCGTGCTCATGCACGTGTACGGCGGACCCGGCTCCCAAACCGTGCTCGATAACTCGGGCGGGGGCGTGGCATTTACCAACTACCTCTGGCATCAGATGCTGGCTCAGAATGGCTACATCGTAGTATCAGTGGATGGCCGTGGTACGGGCGCGCGGGGGGCAAAATTCAAGAAAAGCACTTACGCTAACCTTGGCAAGCTCGAAACCATCGACCAAGGCGAAGGCGCCAAATACCTAGGCACGCTGCCCTACGTGGACAAAGGGCGCATCGGTATCTGGGGCTGGAGCTTCGGCGGCTATATGACGGCCCTGGCCATGACCAAGGAGGCCGATTTGTTTAAGGCCGGTATTTCGGTAGCGCCCGTTACCAACTGGCGCTACTACGATACCGTGTATACCGAGCGTTTCCTGAAAACGCCCCAGGAAAATCCCGGCGGCTACGACGATAATTCGCCCGTGCAATTTGCGGAGCAGCTGAAGGGTAAGTACCTGCTCGTACACGGCACCGGCGACGACAACGTGCATTTCCAGAACTCCGTGGCCTGGACCGATGCCCTCGTGAAAGCCAACAAAGACTACCAGACACTTTATTACCCCAACCGCAACCACGGTATTTCGGGCGGCAACACGCGCCTGCACCTCTACCGCCAGATGACGGATTTTATACTGAAAAATCTGTAATAGGTTGTCTGGGGGGCTTTTTGTAGGATGATAGCCCTTGTCATCCTATGCTTTTCTCGTTGTTTATAAGCTGCTTTTTCCAATGGTTCGCATACCAAAAATCTTCGGCCTGGCTGGCTTGCTATTGATGGCAAGCGGATGTCAGCGCGACAAGCCGACTTCCATCGAAGCGCTGGCGCCAGAGCTGGCGCAGGCCGAGGATTTTTCGGATACCATTCCGGCGGCTACCCCGCTGGATACTAGTTCTGGCTCGTGGCACCGCTTGGCCAGGCGCACGAACCCCAATGCACCGCTATTAAGCCGGCGGAGCTTGCGTGGCACCGTCAAATTGCCCCCCGGCGTACCACCGCCACCCCAGGCGGAGCTGCATGATATTACGCTGAAAGCCAGCGAGTATTTTCGCATTGACCCTACGCAAGCCAGTGAAGTACAGGGGCGCGAAGGCACCATTGTGCGAATTCCGGCCGGCTCACTAGTAACGGAGCGCCAGGTTCCGGTCCGTGGCCCCGTATGGGTCGAGCTGAAGGAGTGCTACTCCATGGCTGATATCCTGCTCTCCAACCTCTCCACCGTATCTGACAACAACGACCTGCTCGAAACCGGCGGCATCGTGCTGGTGCAGGCGTCGGCACAGGGACAGCCGCTACAAGTGGCTGAGGGGCAAACGATTCAGATTGATATGCCTGCCCCACGCCGCCAACCGGGAATGCGCCTTTCGCGCGGGCTGGGCGACCGGCGTAAGCAGCTGCGCTGGGTAGCGCTGGCCCCGGAGGCCGAGCCAGTTGAAGATAAATTCTATACGGAGCCTGAAAAAATGCCCGCTTACGGTAAAGGCCCGGCCGATATAAATAAGCTTATCCGGTATCCCCAGCAAGCTATCGCTAACCAAACCCAGGGCCTGGTTTTCGCTGCTTTCGTGGTGGATGAGGCCGGCCGCGTGGTGAATCCCAAGATTGTGCGGGGCCTCGGCGACGGCTGCGACGAGGAGCTATTGCGTGTGCTGCGCCAGACTTCGGGCAGCTGGAAACCTGGTTTGCAGGCCGGGAAAGCCGTAAAAGTAAAAATGGTGCTGCCCGTGCGCTTTGCTTTCCACGCCGGGCTGGCCACGTCGCTTGATAGCGCCAGCAGTACCGAAACCATCGCTGACTCAAAGATGGAGTTAGCAGAAGAAATGCCCCCCAGTACGCCTAGCTTTAAAGCAGAGCCCACCGGCCGCTACTTATTCAGCAGCGCCCAGCTTGGCTGGCTCAACTGTGACCGGGTGTGGCACGCCACCGGCAACCCCGCCACCGACCTTATGGCCACCGCCGATACTGACCCTGCTACCAGCGTGTACCTCGTATTCCGGGAAGCTAAAACCCTGGTAGCTGGTCAGCCAGAAGAAGGAGGCTATGCCTTTCGTAACGTGCCGGCCAATAAGCGCGCCGTCCTCATTGGCATTCGCTACCAGAATGATATCCCGTTTGTAGCCCTACGCGAAACCACTACCGGCCGCCATGCAACCGAAGCCTTGGCTTTTCGCGAAACGATTTTGGAAGAGCTAGAGCGAATGCTGGAGAAAATAAAGTAGCCTCGCCTTACGGGAGTTGGAAGCTACTTATTGGCAACATAGGGCTGCTGGTAGCTGCCTGCCGCGTACGTAGGACCCGCCGACGTTGGGGTCTGAGGCTGCGCCGTGGGGATGTTGGTGTCAGAAATAATGTAGAGCGGCCGGTGCCGGACGTTAGCGCCAATGCGCGCGATGTATTCGCCAATAATACCGATAGCAATAAGCTGCACCCCACCCAGGAAGAGGATGCTCACCATAAGCGAAGTCCAGCCGGGGAGATATGTGTTATCAAGGAAGCGCGACCAGAAGGCGTAAAGTATAACCAGGAAAGCAATGCCGGAAACGATAAAACCACTTACGGTAGCCGCCTTCAAGGGCACTTCGGAATAAGCCGTCAGGCAGTCGATGGCTAGGTGCAGCATCATACGGTACGTCCAGGCAGTTTGCCCCCCAGCGCGTTCGGATCGGTCAAATTCGATAGCCGTCTGACGGTAGCCGATCCACGAAATCTGTCCTCGCAAAAACCGGTTGTGCTCCGGCATCTGGCGCAGCGCGTCTACTACTTTGTAGGAAATAATGCGGAAGTCGCCGGTGTCCAGTGGAATTGAGATGTTGGTGAGCTTAGCCATCACTCGATAAAACAGCTTGGAGGTGATGCGCTTAAATATGCTCTCGCCTGCCCGCCGCCGCCGCTTGGCATATACCACTTCGTAGCCTTCCTGCATTTTGCGGTGCAGCTCAGGGATCAGCTCCGGTGGGTCCTGCAAGTCGGCGTCAATAATAACGGCGGCCAGCCCGGTAGAGAGGTTCAGGCCAGCAGCTACCGCGTTTTGCTGCCCAAAATTGCGGCTGAAGTCAATGTAGCGCACCCGCTGATCGTGCTCCGCTAACTCCCTGATCAGCAACAGCGACTTATCCTGGGAGCCGTCATTCACAAAAATGAGCTCCGTTTGTCCACCCATCGAATCGATAACACTCCGTAAGCGCTTATACAGGGCCGGAATATTAGCCTCTTCGTTGAAAATTGGGATAATGATAGAGAGATCCATAAGCAAGTGAGGAAAGAACAGGCAGCTTAAGCAACTAGGGTTGTTGGACTGGCGTGATAGGGGCGCAAGGAATAATATCCCAATGATCGGGCAAAACTACTACAACTTCTGGTCAGGGCAGAAACGTTTGTTAGCGAACTCAAGGTTCTAAGGAATAGCCGTTTAGTATCAGTCGGCGTTGATTGTCAAACCAATATACATCAGTATCCAAGGGCCGGATAAGGAAGTCATCAACTAGAAGTTCACTGTTATCATATAAGACTTCCAACCGGTCTGTGCCCGGCTTCACTCGTATTGGTACGGCTACCCGCACCCAGTCGCCATCTATTTCGGTGCTATGCCGGGCGTCGGCTACCTGATGGTCTACCAGCGCGCCATTCGCATACTGCTTTACCTGCATATTGCCGTAGCCCTCGGGCATTTTGCCGTTCATCCACACGCTCACCTCATAGCGGCCCGTATCGGCTGGGGCTGGCACGGGGCCATCATATAAGACAGAAAACTTCCAATCAGGCTCGTAAAAGGCGCCCGCGCCAAGCCGGCCCCGGCGGTCTGGGCTGGTAGCAAAAGATTGGAGCATTACGCCTTTTGAAGTAGTGGCGCGCAGCCCACTAGGCCGAATCGGCAGCGTAGGCAGCAGCGTAGCCGCCTTTGCCCGCTCCTGGACTCGCGTAGTGGCAGTCAGAGCGGCCAGAGGTAATTCATAGAGCTTGACATCAGCCGACGCGACGAGGGGGCGGGCCAAACTCACCAGCCGCTGCTCCGCCGGCGACAGCACGCCGTTCGCTACCAACAGCAATAAGGGCTTATCGGAGGGAAATTGCCGCACGAGCGGCTTGCTTAGTAGCGGACTGCTTAATAGCTGCACGTGCCGCAGCACCTGATCTACGGATGGCCGCGACACGTAGCTTGAAAGCTGGGGCAGGCCCGTTGCGATGGATAAACGATGCGTTTCGGCGATGGAAGCTTCGGAGCCTGGCAGGGCAATCTTGTCGCTGCCATTGTTGAAGTAAGGTACCGGCAGAATGGCCTGAAAGTCGCTCGGCACCCGGCCAGCCCAACTCAGATAGTTAACCAAAAGGTTATTGTCCCGATCCATAAAAGCCCGCGCACCGGCTCCCTGGGCTACTTCGCGCGCTTTGGTTGAAACGTTTATCCAAGCCTCGCTGGCCCAAATAAGCAGGAGCAGCGGTAGCCAGGGCAAGGCCAGCAGCGACACGCCGTGTTGGCGCTGATACCGCCAGAGGCGAAACAGGTAGTAGGCGGCGTACGTGGTGAAAACGTAGTAAAAAGGCCAGGCAAAGCGCCCCAAAGCCCGCAGCTGCTTTATCGGCCCCAGATACTTTACCAAGCCGGAGAACCAGGGAAAGATAAAAGGCACCCCAAATGAGAACAGCAGCAGCAAGCCTGCGGCCCACAGCCCCGTATACAATGGAGTAGGCATAGCCCGGCGAAGTCGGAGCCCGTGGCTGCGGCGCTTCCACACATTTCGGATCACCCGGAAGATAGAAACCAGCGCTATACCCGTGGCCACCAACCCTACATAAGACATGGCCTCGAAGCTGATATCGCCGGTGGGCAGCAGCGCGGCCCACACCTCGCGCAGGGGTGAAAGAGCTGGCGTAAAGACTCCGCTGGGCGTTGCCATGTACACTAGGAAGCCGTAGGGGTTAGGCGGCCGGTCGGTAGTAGGATCAGTAAGCCACAGCCAGCCCCGAAAAAGCAGCAACGGTAGCAGGGCAGCCAGGGTCATGCGCCAAAGCATAGCCAGTGGGCGGGGCCGCTGGAAGCTGAGCACTAGTACATGCGCCAGCAGAAAAAAGCAACCGCAGGCCAGGAAATACACCATCACAAGCCCCATGAGCAGGCTGCTGACGCCAAAAATGACGTACCAGCGGAGTTGATTGGGTGCTTCCTGCATGCGCAGAATACAATACCACAATATTGGTACGAAGCAGGGATAGCTAAGTGACATATGCCCCCCAAGGCGCTGAATTTGAGGGGATAAAAATCCGATCAGCAAAGCCATCAAGCCGGCGTACAAAACCGGCATGCGCAAGCGTCGCAGAATGGCGTAAACCACTAAGGGCGTTGCCCATACAGCCAGCAAGGCCAACAGATTGGTGATGGCCACCGTGTGCTCGGCGGCGGGTATGCCCAGGCGTTGCAGCAGATTGATGCCTGCCGCTATCAGCGGCTGCAGGTTGGGGTAAGTAAAGTTTTCCCCAAACGGATAGTTCATCCCGCTAAAGTGGTGACCAGTATCGTAGAAAGCATAATAAGCGGTGGCATAATAGCTTTGAAGTCCATCGCCGGCCGGCAGGAAAAAGTAGTCGTTTGGATTGGCCAGTACAAAGGAGAAAAGCGCAACCAGGAGCACCGTGGCAACTACTCCAACGCCAGCCATTCCCAGCCAGTGCGCGTTTCGACGAGATATAATCATACGGAGAAGCAGAGCGCTATCAGTGATTCAAGCAAGCTGCCTACCTGATTGGTAAAATAGATAAATAACAGCTGTGGGGGCAAAACTACGGTATTGCGACCATAGCTTCCCGCAGTAGTTGTAGCGCCGCCGGCTATATTTGTTGCAGATTACATCTGCTATCACTATCCCCTTTTTATGCGCCATTTGGCTATTGGGCTCGCTCTCGTGCTGCTGACCACCGCTTGTTCGCAGAATGCCAGCGAGAAAAATTCGGCGAATACTGCCGGTCGGGTGTTGGTCGATACGAGCTTTGAAGACCTGGAGGGCTGGGTACCCGAAAACCCATCCTTGACTCAGGAAAAGGCCCATACCGGGCGTTATTCCATCAAAATAGACCCCAGTACGGAGTTCAGCTTAACCTATATCAACCAACTATATCGGCTTTCGCCCAAGCGATTTAACAAAGTGCGCCTCACGGCCTGGGGTCAACTCACGGCTCCCGGCGCGGCCGCCGTGGTATTCCAAATTACACGTGCCGACCAGACCACCGCTTTTTACGAGAAGATTGATATCAGTGAGGTAAATGCGTGGGGGCAGATAAGCCAGGTGCTGACCATGCCAGCGGTGCTGAACCCAGCAGATCAGGTGAAAATCTATCTGTGGCGCGCCACGGCTACGGCCCCTGCTTACTTGGATGACCTTACGCTCAGCGTTGAACCCTAAAAATCCCCCATAAAGTTTACGAATAATAGAAATCATAAAATGCGTATTGCTCCAGCTTCTCTAGCCTTGCTACTCAGCAGCCTACTGCTACTCAACTGCGACGGCTCTGGCTGGGAGGCTTCTGCCAATGATAAAACCTTGATAGATACCAACTTCGATGAGTTAAGAGGCTGGATTGATAATACTGCGGGCTTATTGAGTAACAAAGAAGCGCACAGCGGGCGCTACTCGCTTACTGTTGGCGGCGGGCAGGAGTACGGAATGACATTTATGTGCCCACTCGGCGAGCTTACCGCCATTAAGCCTCGCAAGCTACACGTGCAGGCTTGGGTGAAAAAGGAGGCTGCCACGCGAGCACAACTTGTGGTCGAGGTTATTAATCCGGCCACTGACGAGCGAGTATTCTGGCAGGCCGTGGATTTGTTCGAAAGCGGCATCCCTGGTAAATGGACAAAAGTAGAGACTGATCTGGTTATGCCTGATACTATTGCCTTTAACCATCTGTTGAAGATATATATGTGGGGAAACGCCGCCCCGCAACCTGTGTTCCTTGACGATTTGCACATAACCTCTGCCGACTAGGTGACAGATTCTTCAAGACCTTCTCTATAGTATATACCGTGGCTGTACCCGCGTATTCTTTCTTCAAATCAAGAATAAGGCAGTTAGCTGCGCGCTGTATGGCGGTCAGTATCAGTCTGGCTTTTGCTGCCTTAAGTAGTTGTCAGTCAAAATCCCCAGCTATTGTTTTGCAGATGGGATACGAGGACGTGCACGGGGTAGTGGAGCCAGAGCCCGAGTGGCTAACAGATACAGTCGCGCATTCTGGCCGGTGGGCTACCCAAATGCTGGCAACCGCCGACTATGCGGCAACCGTTACGAAAAGCTGGGCGGAGTTATCAAGCCCTAAGCGAATGCGCGTAGGCGGTTGGCTGTGGCTGCCGCATGGCCGCTCGCATACGGCGCTGGTGGTGCAGGTGGAGCGCAATGGCGAAACGATTTATTACCGAATTCAGCCCCTAAACGACGTAGTAAAGCGCTACAAGCAGTGGCAGTTGGTGCATCAGACCCATGTATTGCCGCCCGATATGCAGGCTACGGATCAAGTAAAAATCTATTTGTGGCAGTGGAGCTATCACTACAAGTTTTATTTCGATGACCTGTTTGTGGAAAAACTACGCTAATGCTACCGCTTAAATCGCCTGCTCTCCAATCGGCTATTAGCTGGGCACGAACCATTTCTCACAACCGTATTGCGCTTATCGGCTCAGTGCTGGTAGTGCACCTGGGTCTAGTGTTGGCTGCTTACACGGTCCTGTACACTTTCGGGATTATTCAGCAATTGCCGACCAATGAGAAGTTGATTACGTGGGATGCCGGCCTGTTTTACCGGGTATCACAAACTGGCTACGACGACGCGGCGAGCGGTATTAATGCCTTTTTCCCCTTGCTACCAGTAGTATGGCGGCTAACCGGCCTCAGTGCAACGGGGATAAGTGCGTTGAATATTGTCTGCAGTTGTGGTGGCATGGGCATCATCGCCTGGGCTTTTCACTTATCGGCCCGCCAACTCTTTGTAGTCCTTTCCGGGCCCATGCTTTTTTTTACGATGGTGCCGTATTCAGAAGCCTTTTTTATTTTGTGGGGGGCTTTTTTACTAGCTGGACTGCACCGGCACCAGTATTGGCTAGTGATTGTAGGCCTGTTGGGAGCCTGCCTTACCCGCTCCGCGGCCACCCTATTTATTCCTGCTTATCTGTTTGCTGAGCTACTCTGGTGGGGCACGCAGCCCTGGTATAAGAGCTTGTTTCGCATTACGGCCGGCGTGCTAACTATAATTAGCGCTGTTGGTATTGTAATGGTGGCTCAGTACAAGAGCCATGGTGACGCTTGGGCCTTCTATAAAGTACACTCCCTCTGGCAGCATACGTTTCGATTACCCGAATTGCCCCTTCATAGCTCAGCAGGCATCAATGTCTTGTGGCTCGATGCTTTTGCGCTACTAATAGCCTTGTGTAGCCTGCTTGGTTGCTTAGTCTTGGGAATCAAATGGTTAATCAGCGGGCTTAGTAAGGCACATAAAGGCGCCACATTTACTTCGCGGGCGGTGCTATTCTCCCTTGGCTATTGCGTTGGGGCTGGGTTCTTTATTTTGTTTTATCAAGGGGGGACCTGGTGGGGCTTGCCCGATACGTTTTGGCTTCGCCTTTCTTTGTTGTATTGCTGTGGTATACCTGGAGTTTGCCCCTCCAGCAGAAGCGTTGGTTACTCGCTGCTGTGCTTGTTGTTAGCCTAGTTATAGTTTGTGGGCTGGGCGGCCTATGGCAGTTCAATAGTTTTTACCCTGGGCAAGCCGCTGTCTATTTTGCCTTGCTGCTACTTTATGTATTGACTTACCTCACCGTAAGCTCCGGCGTGGTACCGTGGCACCGGGAAATTGCCGCCGGTCTATACCTCACTAACCTGCTGCTGCTGATCTATCTGCACACGCTCTTCGTTCAGGGCGTCTGGATTAATTAGCTTGGGTAGAATGGTGCCACCTAATTTTTGTGAAGGACTGCATTATACAAAATCGAATAAGAAGCAGCTATTGCCACCGTTACGGCAATAGCTGAAGTTATAGTCTCTACTCATGAATACTTCCACGCTTAGCTCGCGCTCTTACGCTCAACACCTCTTGAAGCGGGAGTACAGCCACACAGCCTTCTTTCTAGTTGCTTTCCTGCTGTTTTTGGTGCACGTATTTACATCGGGCCATTCTCAGCAGCATTACGATTCGGCTGTCTATTGGCAGCTGGCTGGCAGCTTCGATGTTGAGGGCACAAGAAGCTTTTCCTTTTATAATTTCAATAATGAGCTGCGCGGGTATTTACTGCCGTTACTCTACTATCCAGCTGTTCTGCTCACGCGCAATGTGTTCACTACCGATGTAATGGCGGCGCCCAAACTATTCGGCGCGCTCCAGGCAGGTCTCTTATTTGGAGTAGTATTTCCGCTGCTATGGCAGCGCGTAACCGGCCGGCTAGTGACGCCAGGGCGTCGGCTGGCTTTTATTCTAATTTGCTTCGCGTTGTGGCGGGACCATTTCAATTTTGTACTCAGTGATTTTCCGGGGCTGCTAGTATTAGCTACGGGCATACTGCTGGCCTATGGTCCCCGACCTCTATGGTATGCGCTTATCGCTGGAATGTTCACTGCCGCCGCCTTATACATTCGTCCTGTTTACATAATCACGGCTCCTCTCCTGTTTGTGCTACTATGGCAACAGAGCAGCGTGGCTGCTGGGCGCGTAGTTTCGCTTGGCGTGAGCGCACGCCTGAGCTTATTTGTGCTTGGGTGGATAGTAGTAGGGCTGCCGCAGCTTCTAATCAATAAGCATAACTTTCAATCAAATAGCTTCTTAGTACGCAGTGAGACCAACGAATATCAAGTGCAGGGAAATAAAAACTTATACCTGTGGCACCTGAATGCAGGTATCCTGATGCAGCGGTACGAGACGAATATTGGAAAAGAGTATGCTGAGCCACAGATGATCTTTGGTGATCGGGTAGGACACGCCATACATCTGCGCAATGGTGGCGGCACACAGGCTTCTTTCTTGAACTATATACGCTACGGAGGCTTTATCCTTGACTCGTATCCAGCTTATGTACGTTTTGTCAGACAGCAGCCACTGGACATGATGGCCCTATATGCCCGCCATTTCTTCAATGGGTTAGATATACTCTACACAAGCCCATATGTATCAAAGGTGCATTCCTCCGCTTCTTGGCTGTCATTAATCAACTACTCAGCGCTTTTCGTCGCTATACTAACCATCGGGCAATACTGGTACCGGTTGCGAATTGGGTCAGCGTTGGTAGTAGCCGCGTTAATAGTAGCTAGTTTAGTAGCAATCCCAACGGTGATAGAGTGTCGGTTCTTTATTGGTCTGCATGCGGTGCTACTAGCTATTGCCTGCTTTGGCAATACTATCGGAATACAGTTTCTCCGCTCGCGGAAAGTTGTTCCACTGGTAGCTGCTTATGGAATGTTTTTGATTGTGTGTTTTACACTTTCAGCTACTACCCAAGCCACTTTGGAGATGGAGCCAAAAACCATTCACTCCTACCAGAAGCCTTAAGGCTCACTGCTGTAACCTCTGAATATTTCCCATCAGCTCCAGCTCGCGCAGCCGATTCAATACTTGCGTAAGGGTGGGGGCCTCATTGTAAACAGGGGTACGGATGGAGAAGGTATCGCGCTTTACCGAAGCGAAGGAGCTAAGAGAGGCGGTACCGCGAAGGCAGAAGGTTGTGGCCGGAGTAACCGTCCGGCGGCCGCAGACTTAATACATCCAATAACGTATTAGGGCTATATCGAAGTTGTAGCTTGTTGGCTTCATCCCAAACGAGTAAGTGGAAGCACGCAAGGCATAGTTGCGTACTTTTGCCCCCTACTTATTACCTACGATAGTTTCAGAGCCCTTTCATGAAGGAGTTGGCCAAAAAGATTCTAAAACGTTTACCTATTGCTTTCACTAAAAACCAGCAATACGACCGCGATACAGAGCGGGTGTTGCATGCTGTGTGTCATGCGCGGGCAAACTGCGTGGATGTGGGCTGCCATAAGGGCGAAGTGCTGGAGCTAATACTTAAATATGCCCCCCAGGGCCAACATTTTGGCTTTGAGCCCATTCCGGATTTATACGAGAAGCTGACTACCCATTTCGCGGGCTACGCCAACTGCCATTTTTTTCAGTTGGGACTCAGCAATGTGACCGGCGAAACCTCCTTCAACTACGTGCTCACCAACCCGGCCTATAGTGGCTTTGTCAAGCGCAAATACGACAAAGCCGACGAAGTTGACACGCTGATTACGGTGCGCAAACAGCCGCTTGATCAAACTTTGCCCCCCGACACGCGCATCGACCTGATAAAAATTGATGTGGAGGGGGCGGAGCTGGAAGTATTGCAGGGCGCGGTAAAAACCATTCAGCAGAGCCGGCCCGTTATCATTTTTGAGCACGGCCTGGGCGCCTCCGATTACTATGGCACCCGACCCGAACAGGTGTATGAGCTGCTCACGGGCACTGGCAACCTACATGTGTCCACGATGGCGCGGTGGCTGGCCCGGCAGCCGGCCTTCACGCATGCGGAGTTCGTGGAGCAGTTCGAGAAGTCGCTCAATTATTATTTCATGGCTTATCCAGCGGAGAAGGCGAAGAGTAAACGGAAGGCCAGTGCCTGACCTATTGATTTTAATGAGGAAGGAAGAATTGTCGTCCTATAACTTCCTCGTTTCCCATTGATAATTCCTCATTCTTAATTCTTTATTAAAAAATGCCTCTTGCCCGTCCCTTCAATTTTCAGCAGTGGATTGATGAGCACCGTCATCTGCTAAAGCCGCCCGTGGGTAATCAGCAGGTCTTTACGGATAATAAAGACTTTATCGTGATGGTAGTGGGCGGCCCCAACGCCCGCAAAGACTACCACTACGATGAGGGCGAAGAGCTTTTTCTGCAGATCGAGGGCGACATTGTTATTAAGGTAATTGAGGACGGAAAGCCAGTGGATATTCCGGTGCGGGCTGGCGAGATGTTTCTGCTGCCGGGCGGCATACCGCATTCGCCCCGGCGCCCGGCCGGTACCGTGGGGCTGGTGCTGGAGCGCTACCGCACGGCCGGCGAGCTGGATGGATTTCTGTGGTTTTGCGAGAATTGCGGCACCAAGCTGCACGAGGAGTACGCCGAAATCACGGATATCGTGCAGCAATTGCCCCCCATCATGAACCGCTTCTGGCAATCGGAGAAGCTGCGTACCTGTAGCAACTGCGGAACGGTGATGGAGAAGCCGACACCAGTGCCTGCCTAGCGGCAGCTTATTTGGTGTCGGTCAGCAAACCCATTGTGGCTATCTTTGCTTCCGATGACCACTTTCCAAGCCACCCCCGAGTTCGCCGCCACCCTCGACGCCCAGGACTCGCTACGCCGCTTCCGCGAGCAGTTTCATATTCCGCCCGCTCCCGATGGGGGCCCCAGTATTTATTTCTGCGGCAATTCCCTGGGCTTGCAGCCGCGCACCGTGCGGGCCGCTATTGAGCAGGAGCTGGAATCGTGGGAACGGCAGGCCGTGGAAGGGCACTTTCGCGGGGTATCGCCCTGGATGCCTTACCACGAAACCCTGGCCGACTCTACGGCCCGACTGGTAGGAGCCAAGCCCTTGGAGGTCATTGTGATGAACAACCTGACTACCAACCTGCACCTGCTGCTGATTTCCTTTTACCGACCCACAGCTACGCGCTATAAGGTGCTGATGGAAGGAGGCGCTTTCCCCTCTGATCAATACGCGGTGGAGTCGCAGGTGAAGCTGCACGGCTACGCGCCCGATGAGGCCATTGTGGAGCTGCTGCCCCGGCCCGGCGAACGAACCCTGCGCACCGAGGATATTGAAGCTAAGATTCAGGAGATAGGCGATGAGCTGGCGCTGGTGCTGCTGGGGGGCATTAATTACTATACGGGCCAGGCCTTTGATATGCAGGCCATTACCCAAGCTGGGCACGCGGTGGGCGCTACGGTAGGCTTCGATTTGGCGCACGCGGCCGGCAATCTGGTCATGCGCCTGCACGACTGGGACGTAGACTTTGCCTGCTGGTGTTCTTACAAGTACCTAAACTCCGGCCCCGGCGGCGTGAGCGGCGCCTTTGTGCACGAGCGCTTCGCCAACCGGCCCGACCTGCCGCGCCTGGCGGGCTGGTGGGGCCACGATGCTTCCGAGCGCTTCCAGATGAAAAAAGGATTTAAGCCGATGGAGGGAGCAGCGGGTTGGCAATTGGCTAACGGACAGATTATCGCGCTGGCTATGCACCGCGCAGCCCTGGCTTTGGTCGACGAAGCGGGTGGTATTGCGGAGCTACGGCGCAAGAGTGAGCAGCTCACGGCTTATCTGGAGTTTGTTTTGCGCGGCCTGAATTTGCCCCCCAGTATCCTCGAAATTATTACGCCCTCCGAGCCACAGGCCCGCGGCTGCCAGCTTTCCCTGCTCGTGCACAAAGACGGCCGCGGCTTGTTCGACTACTTATCAGAGGCCGGAGTAATTGGCGATTGGCGCGAGCCCAACGTGATTCGGCTGGCGCCGGTGCCGCTGTACAACACCTTTGGGGAGGTGCAACGCGTGGGCGAACTACTGACTGCGTGGGCAGAAAGGGTGCGTTAGCTGTTCGTTTTGGAGTGAATTTACGTAGAGGAGTTTGTGGCTGTCCTTTTCTCAGCCCTCTCGTCCTTCATTACTAAGATGACCGAAGATTACGTGGCCAAAATGGGCCGCAAAACCCTCGCTGAACTTCAGCAGTATGTGAGCGGCCGCACCCAGTACCGCGAAGATGCCGTGCTGGCGGCGCTCGATGAGCTGGTCCGGCGCGGCACGCGTCACCCCGACGATGCCCACCTGCGCCCGGAGCTGGAGGCTGAAGTTCAAAAGCAGGCCGCTCAGGTAACTGAGCAGCAGCAGCGAGCCGTGGATGCCACCGCCGCCGAAGAAGCCGCGGAAACGGGACCAACCCTGTATTCACCCAGTACCATCACGCTATTCTCCGTAGTGTTCTCAATGTTGGCAGGCGGTGCTTTGTTAGCGCTAAATTTCCGCGCCCTCAAGCGGACCGGGGCTACGGTAAGGCTGGTATTATTTATAGTGGCCTACTTAATCGTCGGCGGCCTGATTTTAAATTGGGTCGTGCAACGCTATGGTCTAAACCCATGGTTTGGCGCCTTCTTCGATCTGCCGGCCATTGTGGTGTATATCTTTTGGTTTTGGCCCCGCTACGTAGGCGCTACGCCTTATCAGAGCCGTAGCTGGCTGTTGCCGTTTATCATTTGTGCAGCCATAAAAATTGGTCTGACCTTATGGGCGGCTAGTTTTCTGGCTAAGTTTCTCGGCAAGCTACCGGGGCAATAATTCGTTGCGAGGCATTGCTCTATCAACGTCATAGATAATCGCTGTGCTGCTTACCTTGCTGCCCCTACCCGACGCCGAAGTGCTGCTCAATCCGCGCTTTTTGCTCCCCAGCGCCGCCGCAGAGCTTTTTCAGGAGCTGCGCGATACTATTTCGTGGCGACACGAGCCCATCAAGCTGTTTGGGAAAGAGGTGATGCAGCCCCGCCTCACCGCCTGGCACGGCGACCCGGCCGCTCGTTACCGCTACTCCGGTCTAAGCCTGGAGCCGCAGCCCTGGACTCCGGCCTTGCAGCATCTGCGCCAACAGGTAAGCCACGCCACAGGGGCGGAGTTCAACAGCGTATTGCTCAACCTTTACCGCACGGGCCAGGATAGCATGGGCTGGCACGCCGACAACGAGCCGGAGCTGGGCCCAAACCCTGTTATTGCCTCCATAAGTCTGGGGGCTACCCGCCGTTTTCGGTTGCGGCCTGGCGCTGGCACACCTCCGTATGCTCCTGTTGGGTTGGATTTGCCCCCCGGCAGCTTGCTAGTCATGCGCGGACCCACGCAGCAGCGCTGGCAACACGCTCTGCCCAAAACGGCCCGCCCGGTGGATGCGCGTTTGAATCTGACTTTTCGGCGTATTATTTAGGCCGAGTAATCAGCCACCCGGGAAAGCATAATTGCCCCCCAGCGGTTGTTCTGGCACATTCGTTTGTCTGCCGGGCCAAATAGGTCGTAAACGAGTACTTTTGCCGCCCGTCGCTTCACTTGCCGGCTTTCAGCTTCTTTGCTTATGGGTACGCCTTCTTCCGCCGCTATGGCTACTGCCACCGATTTATCGCCTTGCACCATTATGGGAGCAGGACTGGTAGGCTCATTGCTGGCACTGTTCCTGGCGCGGCGCGGCCACATAGTGGATGTGTACGAGCGGCGCGCTGATCCGCGCCTGAGTGGGGCCTTGGAGGGAAGGTCTATTAATCTGGCTTTGTCGGATAGAGGCTGGCGGGCGCTGGAGGGCGTGGGCATCAGCGAGCAGGTGCGGCAGGTGGCCATTCCGATGTACCGGCGCGTAATGCATGATCAGCAGGGCCGCCTCACGCATCAGCCTTACGGCCGCGAAAACCAGGCTATTTATTCCGTCTCGCGCGGTGGCCTGAACCGTACGCTGCTGGACCTGACCGAAGCCGATCCACGCATCCGTATGCACTTTAATGAGCATTGCCAGCACGTCGATTTGCGCGCGCGACGCCTGGAAATGCACAACACGCTCACCGATCAGGAGCAAACCCTGCCGTTTCGGCGCCTGTTTGGGGCCGATGGCGCTTACTCGGCCGTGCGCGGTGCCATGCAGAAAACAGACCGCTACGAGTTCTCGCAGAGTTACCTGGAGTATGGCTACAAGGAATTGACCATTGAAGCGGGGCCCAACGGCGAGTGGCAGCTGGAGAAAAATGCCCTTCATATCTGGCCGCGTGGTCAGTATATGATGATTGCCCTGCCTAACCTCGATGGCTCCTTTAATTGTACCTTATTTTTTCCCTACGAAGGACAGGAGTCTTTTACCTCCCTGGAAACACCTGCGCAGGTTCAGGATTTCTTTCAGGAAAAATTTCCTGACGCGGTGCCATTTATGCCAAATCTGGCCGAGGAGTTCATTCAAAACCCAACTGGCTCTCTGATTACGGTTCGGTGTTTTCCGTGGGTACACAAGGATGAAGTAGTGCTGATCGGTGACGCCTCGCACGCCATCGTGCCCTTCTACGGACAAGGTATGAACGCCGGCTTCGAGGATTGCAGCGTGCTGGATGCTTTGCTCAATCAGTATGGCGAGGACTGGCAAATGGTATTCAGCGAGTTTCAGCGCCAGCGCAAGCCCAACGCCGACGCTATGGCTGATTTGGCCATCTATAACTTCGAGGAGATGCGCGACCGGGTAGCCGACCCGCGCTTTCTGCTCCAAAAGAAAATAGAAAGCAAGATTTCGGCTCAGTATCCCGATCAGTGGCTGCCGCTCTATGCTCAGGTCACATTTTCGGACACGCCTTATGCGGATGCCTGGGCCAACGGGCAGCGGCAGGAAAGCATTATGCAGCGCCTCATGCCGCATATCCACACCGAAGCCGATTATGATTTGCCCGTCGTGCAGGAAATGGTACGACAAGAAATGGAAAAGATTGATGCGCTTTCCAGCTTAGCCTGACGCCCATTTGTAAAAAAGCCCCCCAAAGTCAATACAGCTCCCTAATAGCAAAGCCGCCTGCTTCCTCCAGAAGCTGAAAACCCGCTTTAGTGCTAATCAAGGTACATTTCGTGAAAAAGCGCACTAATTGTTTGAGAATTGTAGGGCTTCGCCTGATTTACTGATACTTTCCAATCAATTTGCTGCTTGGTTGGATTATATCCACTGAAAAGCGACGAGTCCGATATTCTGGCCGATAATTTGGTTGACTTAACGACTACCTGTCAGCACCTTCCTCCCCTTCTACTGTCCTGTTTGTTTTGTTATGTTGCTTGAAGACATTGCTCCCCCCGCATTCTAACCTGCACCATCATTGATGACGACGAGGTTAATCGGTTAACGCTGCAACATTGCATTAGTCTTACTAAGTCTCTGCACTTGGTTGCTTCCCTAAAAGGCGGCGTAGAAGGCCTGAACTTCTTCAGCTTAGGGCGCCGCGTTGATGTGCTGTTCCTGGATGTGGAAATGCCTGATCTTAATGGTATTGAGATGATGCGCCTGCTGCCTGAGCCGCCGGAAGTAGTTTTCACAACCGCCTACGAGAGCTTCGGTATGGAGGCCTACCAGTTGAACATTGCAGATTACTTGGTCAAGCCCTTTTCCTACGAGCGCTTCCAGCAAGCCGTGCAGCGGGTAGCTGAGCGCCTGCATCCTGTCATACCAGCCGGGTTAGATGTGCGCTATTAGCATCTGCGTCGTTGGCTGAACGAAACCAGCCCGGAGCCGACCCCATTCTAGTGGGTCGGCTCCGGGCTGGTTTCGTTCAGCCGGTTTTTACGAGAGCTTCTGCCGGCGTTTGGCCAGCGCACGGAGCAGTTGCGGTAGTAGCCGAATGAGCTGTTCAGTTGCCTTCTCTCTCTCTTCCGGCATTACGTTGGAGCTTTCCAGGGTCCGGATTGGCGCCAGCAGCTCGTGCGCATGTAATACTTTAAGCGACGGCTTGATCTTGTGAACCAGGGCGGCAACCTGAGCCCAATCTGAAGCGGCGGCGGCGGCGGTGAGCTGAGCTACAACCGGTGGCGTATTTCCCAAAAACGAGTCGAGAATACTTCGCACAAAGTTCATCTGCCCGTGCGCCATCTGATACAGCTCACTTAAATCGAACAGGGGGCGAGCAGCCTGCTTATATGCCTGGTGCAGCGCGCTCATCTTTTCCAGAAGCTCCGCCTCCTCGAAAGGCTTGGTCAGGCAGTCATCCATGCCAGCGGCCAAATACTGTTCATTGGCCTTATGAAAAGCATTGGCTGTAAGAGCAATAATGGGGGTGCGTGCCCGGATAGCGTCAGCGTGCTGGCGAATTTGGGCAGTAACTTCCAGCCCACTCATGCCGGGCATCTGAATGTCCATCAGAATCAAGTCGTAGCGCTGCTCCTCAAACAGGCGGAGGGCAGCAGAGCCATTAGGAGCCGCATCTACCACTACTCCAGCGTTGCTTAATACCAGCTGAGCTACCTGGCGGTTAACGTCGTTATCTTCCACCAATAGCACGCGCATACCCTGCACCGCCGCCACGACATATTCGAGTGCCGCAGCGTCTTTGCCAGTGATGATAGTGCCCTGGGGGGCTTTTTCGAAGGTGAGTGTAAAGCTAAACGTGCTGCCGCGCCCGGGTTCACTGCACATCAGCAAGTGCCCGCCTAGCTGCTGCACCAAGCTGCTGCTAATAGTAAGACCCAGGCCCGTGCCCCCGAATCGGCGCGTCGTATCGGCGTAGGCCTGCGAGAAGCTGGCGAATATCGCCTCCTGTTTGTGGAGGGGTACGCCCAGTCCCGTGTCGCTCACCCGAAAACTGATCGTAACCGCCCTGGCCGTCTGATGGAGTAGCTGGCAAGCCAGCGTAACGCTGCCCCGATCCGTAAACTTGATGCTGTTGCTGAGCAGGTTAAGTAGTACTTGCTTGAGACGGTAAGGGTCGCTGAGTACTATAGGGTCGGTGAGGGGAGGGGTGTCACCTCGAAGCTAATACCCTTTTCCACCGCCTGAAAGGCAACGGTTTGGCCCGCTGTTTTCAGGGCTTGGCATAAGTCGAACGGGGTGCGCTCCAGCTCCAGATGCCCGGAGGTAATCTTAGCTACATCCAGCACATCATTCAGCACCCCCAGCAGGTGCTGCCCAGAGTTGCGAATAATGTCGAGGTACTCACGCTGCTGAGTGTTCAGGTCGGTGCGGGCCAGCAAACCAGCCATACCCAGCACCCCGTTCATGGGCGTGCGAATCTCATGGCTCATATTAGCCAGGAAGTTCTCCTGCGAGCGGGCCGCCGATTCGGCTATCAGCTTCGCCCGTCGTAGCTCATCCTCGGCCAGTATGCGCTCGGTTATGTCCTGCGCGTAGGCAATAACATAAGGTTGCTCGCTCGCCTCGGCTACTAAACAATTGTGATACAGTAAATAGCGCGAGTTGGCGCTGCCCAATGGCTTTACGCTCACAATACCCGATACCTCCCGCTGCTGGCGAAATGCGGCCAGATACGCTTCCAGTTCATTATCCTTTTCCACCACTAAGCCTTCCATTAGGGTTCTTCCTACCATGTTATTGACGGAGATACCCATAAGGCTTGCCAGGGCCGGATTGGCAGAGAGAATAGCGCCGTGCAGGTCATGGGTGCAAATCAGGGCCTGCGTGTACTGCATCAGGTCGCGGTACTGCTTGGCCTTGCGCTCCAGGATATGGCTAATGCGCTTTAAATCAGTAATATCGGTGCTGACGGTGAGTACCTGTACGGTGCCCTCGGGGCGAACCAACGGCCGCTTTACTACCTGATAATGACGGACCTCGCCGCTGGCCAGCGTGAAGGGCATCTCGGCTGACTGCTCCCGCCGACTAGCCAATACCTGTCGGTTGAGGATAGTAAATTGCTGCACCTCTGACAATTCGGGGGCATTTTCTGCATTCGCCTGCACCCGTGTATGATTGCTACGGCTGGCAAGGTCGTCGAAGGCCGTATTAGAAAACATAATTTCCCCCTCCTCATCATTCACATAGAGCAGATTAGGAATCGTATCTACTATCTGACGAATGAACTCCTGCTGCTCGCGCACCACTAGCTCACTGCGGCGGTGCAGTTCCTCGGCCTGATGACGCTCCGTGATATCGAGGCCGTAAGCCAGCATTAGATGCAGGGTGCCATCGGCGTGAAAAACGGGCTGAAAGCGCCGCAAGAGGTAGCGCGACCCGTCAGGACTTGCGGTTGTGTCTTCCCAATATACCTGATTCCGCTCGCGTACGGCCTGCTCGAACATTGCCCGGCGCTGTTGAGCCAGTTCTCTGGGACGCTGGCGAAAAGCACAGTACTCAAAGTCATCTTTGCCTAGTATCCATTCCCGTATCTCCGGATTCTTAATGCCCATCGGATTCACAAACAAGTATCGGTGGTGGGCATCGAACACGGCTATGTCGGCGGGCAGCTGATTGAGAACTGTTTCGTAGAACTCACGCTGTTGGGCTAGCTTCTGCTCAGCCTCCCGCCGTGCCGTAATATTGGTCAGGTATAAGCTAGCATAGCTCTCGCCGGGTACGGGGGCTACGATAAGCAGATAGTGCTCGTTGGCTACGCTTATCTCGCGCTGGTGATGAGCAGTCGTGCGGAGCGCCATCGTTACCAGGGCCACCAGCTGAGTACGCAACTCATTGGGTCCATCCTGCTTATAGATTTGCGCAAGCTGGTATGCCGCCGGGTTGGCGTACAACAGCTCACCGCCGGGCGTAAGGCGCAAAATAGGATTCGGGCTTTGCTGAGCCAACAGAGAAATGGTATTTGCGCGGGCGGTGCGGCGGTAGCGAATGGTAATGTCGCGGTAGCAAACCAGCCGGCCGGCCATCACGTCGTCGAGTACGATGTAGTCGCGCTCCAGCACCCGGCCGTCAGCCAGCAGTACTTCCTCACCCATCACCGTACGGCCAGCGTCTCTTAACTCTCTGGCCCGTGCCAGATGGGCGGCAGGATCAGGGTAATTATGCTGACTATGGACTGCCACCTCTAAGCCTGTAATACCAGACAGGCTTTCCGGCTCGTCGGCAATACCAAAAAGCTTGCAATAGGGGCGGTTGACCAAGAGCACGCGGCCATCGTTGTCCACGAGCATGATGCCCATTTGCAGGTTCTGGGCTAACGCAGTCAGCCGCGACTGATGCCGCTGCGCATTGGCCTGGGCTACCTCAAGCTCATGCCGCAGGGCGGCGAGCTCCTGTTCGGCTTCCTCCCGCCGGCGTCGCTCCTGCTGCAATTGAGTGAGCAAAGCTTCTATAGAGTTAGGGGCAGCCGATAAAGTGGAAAGGGACATGCGTGGCGAATACGACGGTTGGGTGGTCGGTAAAGATACACCAGCCCAGGCAGCGACCAAGCGCAACCATTAGCACTAAAGCAAGGACTTACAGGAAAGCAACTCCTAGCACCAAGCCCATCACCACGCTGATTCCCAGACCCAATCCGGCCCAGGCTTGGGCCGGCGTATGCGCAGCAAGGACCAGGCGGGCACTGAGGACGATAAGGGCAAGGAGCGCACTTGCCAGCAGCCACCAAAAGCCGGCCCAGCCCGCCACATTTGTAAGGTGCAGCAGTAAAAACAGCCCAAAAGAGCCCCCCACCCCCACGCCGTGGGCACTGATTTTCCAGCGCAGCGTGATAAAGAGCGTCAGCAGCACGGCCACGGTCATGCCGAGCATCATGCGGCTCAGCAGGGGAGAAAAGGGCGGCTGGTGCAGGAGGAGGGCAGCGGCCGCAAAGCTGATAGCAGCCAGCAGCAATGGTAGTGGCCGCTGGGCCCGCTCGCGCAGAAGCAGCGAATCGAGGCGGCCAAACCAGTATAAAGCGCCCGTACCTAAGGCGGGAAGTAAAAAAGTGAAGCCAAACACGACGGCCAGCACTATCCAACGGTCGGGCAAGGCAGGCTGCGCTACCGCGCCGGGCAGCTGATAGCAGACCACGTAAAACAGATAGGATGGCACCAGCAACGGATGAAACGCCAGCGAAAGGGCGGTTGCCAATGATTTATTCAACAGAGTAGAAAGTAGGATTGCGGGCCCTAAGCTACAGTGGCTTTGGCTTCTAATTCAAAAGACTAGAAGTTGCCTACCTGCGCCAGAACGTAGCGCCCGGCCAAATCGCCGGTTATTTCCTGCCCATCCAGATCAAGCTGTTGCAGGGCGCGGGGACGCATGCGGTAGTCAGTGGGGCCAGCGGCGGAGCGCCGCGTGAGCCGTACCAGATTGGCCGATACCTGCGCCCAACGGCCGGAGCTCACCTGATCGTTGTTGCCTTCCTTGGGCTGATCTAAGTAGGTCCGGCGCTCCATGTAGGTGCTGTCGGGATAGAGGTAAAGTACGGTTTCGATGCCGGCGCAGTCGGCGCAGGGCAGCAATCCCTGATAAATGCCCCCCAGACCTTCGGTAGCCACCGCTATGGAGGGAGCGCCCGTGCCGGGCGCCGCGGATCGGCCAACTATACCATCAGCCGGGAGCGATGCATCGGTGGAATCCATCGTTGAGCTGGTTGGCCGGTCGCAGGCGACAGCAAGTAAAAGCAGGCAGGGAAGCAGCAGAAGTCGCATAAGCTGAGTAGGTTAAGCGTGAAAAAAGCCCCCCAGCCGCCCCAAATCTACAACTCCTTGCGAAGTCGGGCTACCGGAATATTGAGCTGCTCGCGGTACTTGGCCACCGTGCGCCGGGCAATGTTGTAGCCGCGGGCGTTGAGCATCTTCTCCAGCTTATCATCGGAAAGCGGCTTGCCTTTGCTTTCTCCCTCGATGATTTCCTTCAGAATATGCTTCACCTCCCGCGAGCTGGCGTCCTCACCCGAATCGGTGGCAATACCTTCGGAGAAAAAGTACTTCAACGGATAGATGCCGAACTCGGTTTGCACCGACTTGCTATTTGCCACCCGACTCACGGTGGAGATGTCCATGCTGATTTCCTGGGCTATGTCCTTCAGAATCATGGGCCGCAGCTTGCTTTCGTCACCTTCCAGGAAGAACTCGCGCTGGTAGCGCACAATGGCATCCATCGTGCGCAACAGGGTCTGCTGGCGCTGCCGAATAGCATCGATAAACCAGCGGGCCGCGTCGAGCTTCTGCTTCACAAACGTAACGGCTTCCTTCATCTTCCGGTCCTTCTTCGACGCCTTATCATAGGCCTGAAACATCTCGGTATAAGCCGGCGCCACCCGCAAATCGGGAGCATTGCGCGAGTTTAGCGTCAGGTTGAACTGGCCGTTATCGTTGCTGAGAATAAAGTCAGGAATGATGTACTGAACCTTGCCCAGGCCCGTCGGACCACTGCCGCCGGGCTTGGGGTTGAGCCTCAGAATCAGAGCAATAGCCTCCTTCAACTCATCATCTTCCAGGTCGAGCCGCTGCTGAATGCGCGGGTAGTGCTTCTTGGTAAACTCGTCGTAGCACTCGCTCAGAATGCGCTCAGCGGCCTCCACCGTGTCATCTACGGGGCGGCGCTCCAGCTGAAGCAGCAGGCACTCACGTAGGTCGCGCGCCCCGATACCAGCCGGGTCGAAGGCCTGAATAATGTGCAGCACCCGCTCAATGTCGGCCGGTGTAGCCTCGATATTTTGAGCAAATGCCAGGTCGTTGGCAATAGCCGACAGGTCACGCCGGATGTAGCCGTCGCCGTCGATAGAGCCCAGCAGCTGGCGACCAATGGCGAGCTGCTTGTCACTCAGATCAGCAAAGCCTAATTGGTCAAAAAGGGAGTCGATGAGCGTAGAGCCCGTGTCGGCCAGAGGCATTTCGCGGTCGTCCTCGGCCTCGCCGGGGCCGTCGCCCTGCATTTTGTAGCCCGCAATCTCATCGTCGTTGAGATAGTCGCTCAGGTCCAGATCCTGGTTGTCCGGCGCTTCGGCGATGTCGTCTTTGGGCAGCTCCACTTCGGGCTGCTCCTCCGAGCGCTCGTCGAAATCTTCGTCGAGGGTGTTATCGTCGTTGTCGAACTCGGAGTCCGGATCGTCAAAATCCTCGTCGCTGTCGCTGTCGTCATCGTCGTGTTCCTGCTCCTCTTCATTCTCATCGCCTTCTTCCAGCGCCGGGTTTACTTCCAACTCTTCCTTAATGCGCGTCTCTAATTCCGCCGTCGGAATTTGCAGCAGCTTAATGAATTGGATCTGTTGGGGAGACAGCTTCTGCGAAAGAAGCTGCTTCATATCAAGTCGTTGCATACAAAGAAATCGCAATAAGCCCCCGCGACGGTTAAATGGGGCACTACTTCAAATGTAGCGTATTCTCTACTTGGGTTGAAGTAAAAAAGTTGAGCCCGTCAGAAAGGGCTAAAGAACAGCGCGAATTTCTGCGCTACCGAAAACCTCTACCTTTGCCCCCCATAGATTATAAACCACAGAAATCCGAGTCCGATGTCCGTCAGAAGGTCGAGCATACAACAGCTGCTTCAAAGCCAGGAGCTGGAGCGCGAGGTAACAGTAAAAGGGTGGGTGCGCACCCGCCGGGGCAATAAGTATGTGCAGTTTATCGCCCTGAACGACGGCTCCACCATCCACAATATTCAGGTAGTAGCCGACGCGGAGAAGTTTCCGGAAGAGACGTTGAAAGACGTCGCTACGGGCGCCTGCATATCGGTGCGGGGCCAGCTGGTAGCTTCTCAGGGCAAAGGCCAGGCGGTAGAAATACAAGCCGCTGAGATAGAAGTGCTCGGTACGGCGCACCCAGAAGAATATCCTTTGCAGAAGCGTGGCAACGACCAAAAAGGTATTTCCCTGGAAGCTTTGCGCGAAATAGCTCACCTGCGGCCGCGCACCAACACCTTCGGGGCGGTGCTGCGCGTGCGTCACGCCCTGGCGTTTGCCGTGCACCAGTACTTCAACGACCACGGCTTTTACTACGTGCATACGCCCATCATTACGGGCTCCGATGCCGAGGGCGCCGGCCAAATGTTTCGGGTCACAACTTTGCCCCCGAGCACCCGCCCCGTACCGCCGACGGCTCCGTGGACTATAAAGAAGACTTCTTCGGTAAGCAAACGAACCTTACCGTATCGGGCCAGCTGGAGGCGGAAGTAGCGGCTATGGCGCTAGGCAAAGTGTACACTTTCGGGCCTACTTTCCGGGCCGAGAACTCCAACACGGCCCGTCACCTGGCGGAGTTCTGGATGATTGAGCCCGAAGTGGCGTTTAACGACCTGCAGGACAACATGGACCTGGCCGAAGATTTCCTCAAAAGCCTCGTGCGCCAGGCCTTGGAGAAATGTGCCGACGACCTGCAGTTCCTCAACGACCAGTACGATAAAGAACTGCTCAATCGGCTGCGCTTCGTAATAGAGAATGACTTCCAGCGCCTCACGTATACAGAGGCCGTAGAGATTCTGAAAGTAGCCAAGCAGAAGTTCGAGTTTCCCGTGGACTGGGGCACCGACCTGCAAAGTGAGCACGAGCGCTACCTAGTAGAGAAGCATTTTAAGAAGCCTGTTATCCTGACCGATTACCCCAAGGATATAAAGGCTTTTTACATGAAGCTCAACGACGACGAGCGCACCGTGCGCGCCATGGACGTGCTGTTTCCGGGAATCGGCGAAATCATTGGGGGCTCCCAGCGCGAAGAAAACCTGGAAAAGCTGCGCACCCGCATGGAGCAGATGCACGTGGAAGAACACGAGCTATGGTGGTATCTGGAGCTGCGCAAGTTCGGAACTGCCCCCCACGCCGGTTTCGGCCTGGGCTTCGAGCGGCTGGTGCTTTTCGTGACGGGAATGGCTAATATTCGGGACGTGATTCCGTTCCCACGCTTCCCAAAGAACGCAGAATTCTAGAGTTGATAAGCTGCGCTGATCTGTAGTAATCAGGCTGATAACAAGTACCACAAACGGCCGCTTCTGCAGGAGCGGCCGTTTGTGGTACTTGTACTATATAGAACTTTTAGCCTAAGCCTAGTCGAATCGGAGTCGGCATAGATAAAGTGGCAGGAAGGTGAAACAGCTATGGCGGATTCTTTTGTTTACCGCATATTACCTGCTTTTACACGCGCGCTAATTGCTTTTTTGCGCGTTTTCGCAAAGCACGATAATAGCTAAGTACATAATACTTAGCCCTCATTGCTATCGGCAAGTGCGGAATGCCCAGCGTATTTTGAGCAAGCAGCCTATACTGCTCGTCACTAAGAGAAAATCCGAAGTCCTGACGTTTATTAATCAAGATTTCGTATAAGTCAGCTAATCCAAACTGCTTTTCTGACGGCAGATGCCATACAGCCACGTTTGTGTCGGTTTTTTCAACATTCCTAAAGAAAACCGGGTTTGTCCAGATTCTCTTTAAAAGCGTTTTTTTAGCAGAAGACGTAAATCCGTTTTTATAATACAGGTAGCTCAGTGTCTGCGCTTCTTCATTAAATTTTGGCAGACCAAGGCTGTTTCGACGTAGTAATTCTGGCCAAAGCTCAAGGAATCCTGAAAACACCAGGTTGATATTCTTAACGCTGGCTAGAAAAAACTCGCCTAAATGGTAGCCTGGAATATCATTGATTCTTCTATTCAAAAGTTCTCCATATAACTTCTTCATATCCAGTTTGCTGAGGCCGTTAATTACTTCCTCCGGAGGGCACTCATATTCAAAGGATAGAAAGCCCTTGCTATTACCAGCTTCAACGAATAATTCGTCGGTGGCCCTAAGAAAGATACAGTCTGAGTCTAATACCAGATAATTATCATTGTCATTCTTGTTATTGTTGGCTATGTATTCAAGAATTGAAAATTCGTAAAACTGATTTTGAAATGTTTCGAAATACCCTTTAGGTGTTTTGTATTTAAAATCAGTAAAAACTACGTCAACTTGTAATTCAGTAAGCAAATCGCTTACGTTTTTGCCATCTACCTCAGGAAGGTGTTTTACATTAGTAAAAAGGATGTGCTTCTCGTTTTTATTAAAACGTCTGCTGGTTGCAAAAAATAAAGTAAGGCAACGCCAATATATGTTTTGATGACTCTGGCTGGATGATTTCTGTCCTGTTTGCGGAAAGATACTTTCTTCCCCTTTTTTATCAGCACACAACCAAGTGCATATAAAATTCATAGTAAGTGATTTTAGTTTGATACTACGGAGTAATACAGCAGCTCTACGGGCTGAGTATAGTGCAAGATACGTAGAGAGGTATATTATTAGTTTAAGTCGTACTCAAAAGCATAGAGCATATCCAGCTCTGCTGTCTGTGGAGTAGCCTGATACAAAGAGCAAGGTTATTATTTTACCCTATTTATCCACAATCTAAGCTAAAGCACTGATCGGGTTTTTGGCGTAGTTGTTGGTCTATTTTATTCAAGAAGTAATATATAATAATTTCAAGAAAATACTTATTGGTGCTGACGCTTAATCGTACGGCCGCTTTCTTATGGTTAAAGCATTCTTAACAAGAAACTTACTCCTGGCGGCGACCCCATTAGTTGTCCTAACCACGGCCATTGAGCTAACGCCTGCTGCCCTTCCCTACACCATTCAAACTACCAGCTTAGTGATGCCGGTGAGCGAATGGACGTTGAGCCGGGCGCAGAATGGCAATCTTATTTCTACGCTGAAAGACAACCGGACGGGGCGGTTGAGCGCTTTTTCGGCCTCCGTATTCCAACGGGGCTACCAAGCGAATTTTCAGCTTAATCCGAAGCTATTTCATCTGCCCCAGCTAAGCAAAGGGGACACTGTAGCCAGCATGTACTCCAACCAAGATCATGAACGGTTGGTGGAATTGCAGGGAGAGTTGGCTGTGCAGCAGGCCGAGTTAGATCTTGTTAGCTCAGGGCAGAAGTCTGCGGACGTAGAGGGCGTGGCAAACCAGCTGGCCTTAGCTAAGCAGGAGCTATCTAGTCAGCAGGTAGTAACTGAGCGGGCCGGGGCCCTGCACCAGGATTCGCTAACGTCCCGGCAGGATTATGAGCTGGCGGTAAATATGTTGCGCGTGCGCGAATTGAATGTAAACATGATCGAGGCTGGTTTCAAATCGGCCACTACTGGGGGAAAGCCCGAGCAGATTCGCGTCATTCGCACCCGCATTAGGTCGTTGCAGCAACAGATTCATCACCTTCAGCAAGGCTTAAAAGACCTCACGCTGGTCTCGCCGGTTTCGGGGACCGTGCTTTTACAGAAGGCGGCAGCTAATCCGACGGAAGAGGTTTTGGTCTCCGTAGCTGATAACTCCGCTTACGTCGCGCTTCTGCCCATTAATTATCTGGAAAGAAACTATGTCCAGTTAGGGCAAAAAATAGAAGTAGCCATTACTGGCACCACGCAAACCGCAGTGGGTAAAATCATCGGTATCGATAACACGGTCCAGATCGTGGATGGCCGGCAGGCATTCTTCGTCACTGCCCTGATTGATGAAATAAATGCCCCCCTGGTTCCTGGTATGATTGTGCGAACCACTGTTTCGTGCCAACCTATTTCCTTAAGAAACCACGTAGCCCGCACGGCAGAAGCAATTTTTGTCTACTAAATACCGGCTGTTACCTCGGATTGAGCTTTTCATTTTATGCAGCAGGACGTTCAGACAGTTTTCGATTTCTCTATCACGGTTCGGGAAGTACTAGGCAATACGCTATGGGCCATGCTCTGTGGCCTACTAATTTCCTTCTTCTATGTACTGGCTTTCCGCAAAGGAAGCTACTCAGTCAATCTGATTAAGTCCATTGTAATGCTGACCATGATTACGGCTTTCGTGATGATGGTAGTAGGCGACAACCTGGCCCAAGCCTTTAGTATGGTGGGTATCTTATCCATCATCCGGTTCCGCACGGCCATGAAGGGCGCCCAGGATTTTATGTTTCTCTTCTTCGCCCTTGCTATTGGCCTGGCCTGTGGAGAGGGCTTGTATTCAGTGGCTTTGGTTGGGTGCCTGCTCATTGGCATAGTTACTACTGGTATGGCCTACGGTTTGGCTAACACCCGCCAAGAGGACTTTGTACTGACGGTTATTCGCAAGGCTACGCTGAGTAAAGAAAGCGATTACACCGCCATTCTGGAGTCTTTCTGTAAACGCTACAAAGTGGTGAGCACGCAGGCATCCACCTTGAAAAGTGGCTCGCTGACGCAGTTTTCTTACTCAGCTAACTTAAAAAATACGGGTAGCAATGGTGCCTTGGTCGAGGCTTTGCAAGCAGTAGAGGGAGTGAAGCAGGTGATACTTGCCTTGGAAGAATAGCCGATTTTAGCCCTACGCTTATTTATGCCTAACGTCTTGTTGCTGCTACTTGCTGGCTGGAAATTCTTACTTCGCCAGGGCCAATTACCTGTTCTCGCGTCTTCCAAAAAATACGGGGTTGGACTACTGCTTTGCTTGCTAGGTCATACGGCTCTGGGCCAAAAAACCTGGACGCTAGCCGAGTGCCTGGACTTTGCGCAAACCCATAACCTGCAGATTCAGCAGGCCGGCTTGCTCCAGGATAAGAGCATAGTGCAGCTTAACTCGGCCAAAAATGCCTTTTTGCCTACGGTAAATGCCCGGGTACGCACAACAGGTAACTGGGGCTTCCTGATTGATCCATCTACTAACGAGCTTTCGGACCAATTCAATTTTGGTAATCAGGCGGCCGTGAACTTCAATCTGAACGTCTTTAACTCCTTTGCTAGTTCTTACCAAGTAAAGCTGCGCGATCAACAAGTAGCAGCCGCTACGTACGCTTCTCAGGCAAACAAAAACAGTATTTCGCTAGAAGTACTTTATTCTTTTCTGCAGGTGCTACTCAGTCAGGAGCAATTGGCAAACTCCCGACAGCGGGGGGCTTTTTTGCGGGAGCAGCACCGAAATGTAAGGGCCCAGATGGATAGGGGAGTACTCAGCAAACGAGATGGACTGAGTTTGCAGGCGCAGATTGCGGAAGAAGACCTGATAGCTATTTATGCAGAAAACAGCGTCGAGAAGGCGCTTTTTACGTTACGGCAGGTAATGGGACTGCCACTGACAGATGAGCTGGCCATCCAGCCCGTCAATATTCCCGATACCTGGCTAACGACGGAGCGCACCAGTAAAGAAGTGCTGGCTACCTCAGTGCCAGTAATGCCCGATCTGAAGGCGGCAGAAGCCCAGATTCAAGCAGCGCAATATGCTGGACAGGTACTACGGGCTAGCTATAAACCGAGCCTGGCGGTTACGGGCCAACTGGGAACGCGCACGTCTAATTATAAGCCCGAGGGTTTTAACACGCAAGTACTCGACAATCTGAACCGCCGGGTAGGATTAGCCTTGAATGTTCCGCTTTTCAACCGCTTTCAGCTGCGCAGCACCGACCAACTGACCAAGCTGGAGGTAGCGTCGGCAAAGCTCAATTATCAGCAAGTAGACCAAGAGCTTAAAGGTAAAGTGCTGAGTGCCTGGCTGGACTATAGGGCTGCGGCCAAAAAATACCAAGCGCTTCAACTTCAGCAGGCCATTATCGGCGAAGAGCACCGCTATGCGACCAAGCTATTGGCGGCGGGAGGCATTGATGCTGTGCAGTATAGCATTACGCGCAGCCGACTAATAACCGCGCAATCTGAGCTGGTGCAGGCTAAGTATGAGTGTTTTTTCAAGCATCAGATGATAGCCTTCTACCAGGGGGAACCACTCGCGCTTACTTTTTAGGTCTATACCCTAACAAGTGAGTAAGCGCAGGGTCTCTCATATAGCTTTCGCGGCACGCTTGCAAAAGCTTAGATAGGCACCAGGATGAGCTGCAGTTAGCAATAATTCCGCAGTTCCTTGTCATCTACTGCTACCAGTGCGTCTAGCCTCAGTTTGAAGCCGTCTTGCAGGCGCAGGTACTCTACTTTATTCTTTATAAACAGGTCGCTGATAATGCCTTGGTAGGTGCTGGGGGGCGTATTGGGCTCCAAGCAGTAGGTGAGCGTGCAGGGCTGACTGGTAGTAGCGCGGGCTTCCAGCTCGTCGTAGAAGGAGCAGCTGATGGGTTGGTAGGTTTTCATAGGAGGTATAACGTAAGCGGCCCTGTTTGGTGATCAAACAGGGCCGCTTACTCAAGGTTGAGATTCCAACCTAATGTTTGCTTTTACCGTGGCCTTTACCACCATGACCTTTGCCGGGATGGCCGCCACTCTGCTGCACCACAATCACGTTGCCGGCCGGATACGCCGGACGCATCTTTTTGGCCTGGCCGGGGGGCATTCCGTGCGGATGACCCGCCTTGGGATATTTCACTTTATGCTCCCGAACCAGGACCCAGGGCTGAGCACCGATGTAGTTAATAACCACCGGGTGAAAGCTGTTGGGGTTATAATTTGAAATAGTGGTTACCCGTTTCCATTTGCCCTCACGCTGCACCACGTAGTGCTTATCGCGCAGGTCGTAGTAGCCGCCTACCTCAGGGATGTAATAATACTGCGTGCCGGCCGGGGCCGCCGGACCCCAGGAGGGCGAGTTGATATTAATATTAACCTGAGCTTGAGCGGGCTCAGCAACGCCGAGCAGGAACAAGGCAAATGCGCCGGTAAGCGCAAATTTAAATCGTGAAGACATAGAGAGAGGCTGTAGGGTGAAGGAATTGTCCTACTCTCGACAAGAACGAAGCCAAACCTAAGGGGTGCTCAGGGCCTGAAGGGCCTCAGCTGCAAAGCTATGATCAAGCTCAGCCAGATTGTGCTCCGTGAATAGCACCAAAAACACGTCGTGCGCGGCCAGCTGAGCGCGTCGGTCGAGGAGGGCAACTTGCGACTCACCCTGAATTTTGCCCCCCAGCTTACGCCACACCACTTCCTGGTTGTAGTACCAGAAGTGGGAATCCTGGGCGAATAGGGAATCGAGGTAGGGGTAAAATTCAATAAAGCTGTACACGAAACTGTCGCCGACTACCAGCAGGTGAGGTTGGCGCTGATGGGACTTGGGGGCTTGAAACACGATGTTAGGGTAAGCCAGCGGCCCGGCGCCCGGTGTCCAGATGAGGTTCAAGGCTTTGGCAATATCATTATCGGTGTAGCGCGGCGTGGTCGACACTTCCAGGCTGGCGGAGTGAAAGTCGGGTAAGTCGAATTGCCCACGCTGCTCCATGTAGCGGAAAAGCGTGTCGGCGGCCAGCGTGGCTCCGTAACCGCTCCAGTGAATACCAACGCGGGTGAAAAGCGGGTAGGAGGCAGTGTCTTTCCACTGCCGGAACAGGGCGCTGAAGTCCAGTAGGTTGATGCCGCTGTTGCGCATTTGCCGGGCGTAGGCCTCGTAGTTGGACGTGCGCACCCACTGGTTGCGGTACTTAGCCGGCAGGTATTCCGGAAAGAACGAGGCCTTGCTGGGCGCAATAACAAATAGCAGCAGTTTGCCGCGCCGCGCCAGCGTATCCTGCAAGGCCCGCAACTGGCTGACATTGGCCTGAACCACGTTTTCGCCCACAAAATCCTGCCCCAGATACGCTTGAATAGGCGATTCTTCAAACAGCATTCCGTCCTTGCCCAGCAGCACGTTCTGCACCTTGGCTTCGCCGAAAAGAGAGTAGGCTACTTGATTGCGCGGCCGGATAAACCAGTGGCGGAAACCAAGATGATCAGCCAGGTAGCGTTCCAGGGCGGATTGGTAGGTGTTGTCGCGCAGCCCAGCCCAGGTAAGCGCCGGCTTAGGAGCCAACTCCGCGTAGCCGCCCAACGAGCCCGCCCGAAAAATCTTAACGTTGAGCAGAGTTTGAATGGGGGGCAAAAACAGCAGCGCCAACGCACCTAGCAGGGCCAACCGTTTCAGTAAAGTAGGGCGGGGAGTAGGCACGCGCTAAAACCTGAAGTAGATGAACGGATTGAACGTGCTGCCTAGTAAGTAGCTCACACTGAGTACGAACAGTAAGCCGGTGAGCAGGCTCAGGCCCGCCGCCTGCCGCACCCGGTAAGGCTGAGCCGTGAACATGCTCACCTCCCAGCGCTTTACCCGAGGCAAGGTGGCGGCGAAGGAAAACAGCGTAGCCAGCACCAGCGTCAGGCCCAACTCCCGGCTTATAGCGGGCCATTGCTGCCAGCTGCCACTTACCATTTGCTGCAAATAAGCCATAGCTCCACCAAGGCTGTCGGCCCGAAATAGCACCCAGCCCACTACGACAACTACAAACGTCGGCACCGCGCTCAGCACTCCCAGCCGGCGCGAGATGCGCAGCCACACCAGCCGGTCGAGGATGAGAAAAAAGCCGTGAAATGCCCCCCAGGCAATAAAATTCCAGGCCGCGCCATGCCAGAAGCCGGAAAGCAAGAATACCGTCCAGAGGTTGACGTACAGGCGGGCCGGCTTTACCCGATTGCCCCCCAGCGGAATGTAGAGGTAGTCGCGCATCCAGCGGCCAAGCGTGATGTGCCAGCGCTGCCAGAACTCGGTGATGCTACGCGAGATGTACGGATTGTTGAAGTTTTCGGGAAATTGAAATCCTATCATGCGCCCGATGCCGATAGCCATATCAGAGTAGCCGGAGAAGTCGAAGTAAATCTGGAAGGTGTACGCTACCGCGCCCAGCCAGGCCAGCGGCGCTGACATCTCCGCCGGATTGAGCGCAAAAATTCGGTCGGCTTCCTGGCCTAAGGTGTTAGCAAGTAGCACTTTCTTAGCTAAGCCAACCACAAAGCGAAACAAGCCAGCCAGCTTATGGTCGACGGTGTCGAAGGCGCTCCGATCCTGGAGCTGATCGGCGATTTCATGGAAGCGCACAATGGGGCCAGCAATCATCTTCGGAAACAGCATGATGTACAACATGAAGTCCCAGAAGCTGCGCAGCGGCCGATTCACGCCCCGGTACACGTCAATAGAATACGTGAGCTTCTCGAAGGTGAAAAAGGAGATGCCGATGGGCAGTACTACTTTCTCCCAGGTGAGCGCCGGGCCACCCAACGCCTTTTGTACAGCCCCAAAATTTTCGAGAAAGAAGTTAGCGTACTTGAAATAAAAGAGCATTCCTACATTGAGAATAATGCTCAAAATCAAATAGATACGCTTCTGCCAGCCCACGGCCTCAGCCATTAGGCGGATGAGAAAGAAGTTGAGCACCACCGAGCCGATGAACAAAGCCAGAAAATGCAGCCCGCCCCAGGCATAAAATAGGAGACTAGCCGTGAGTGCCACAACGTTCTTGAACCGGGCCGGCACCAGGTAATAGCAGAGCAGAAACGCGGGGAAGAAGTAGAATAGAAACAGCGTGCTGCTGAAAACCATGGAGGGAAGCTAAAATCAGGCGGCAAGGTAAGAATTTGCCCCCCAGCCGCTCGCTAGTGAAGTCTTTTTCAAATTCGCTTTCAACAGACCGTCATGCAGAAGCGAAGCTGAAGCGTCTGGCGTGTGGTCATTGTGGTGCGTTCTATCAACTAGAACGCACCACAACGACCGCACGCGAGATGCTTGGGCTCCGCCTCTGCATGACGGTTTAGAAAATTAGATTTTAGTTCCCTCAATATCTGTGTTTATTCTACTAAACCCTCTGGCAAATAAGCTATTCTGAATAGCGAAAGGGTGGAGTTTTGCCTACCTTTGCGGACTTATTCGATTCGCGCTGCATGGCTAAGAAAACATCTGCTTCCGTACCCGCTCCTGCTCCCGAAATTGCCCCCCAGCTTCCCGCTGTTGTTGCCGCCAACGGCCACGCGGCTGATGTGGAGGCGCCTTTCATTGAGGTGTACGGAGCGCGGGAACACAACCTGAAAAACGTTTCGGTTCAGATTCCAAGGGGCAAGCTGGTCGTGTTCACAGGAATTTCGGGCTCGGGCAAATCGTCGCTGGCTTTTGATACGATTTATGCCGAAGGGCAGCGTCGCTACATGGAGACGTTTTCGGCTTATGCCCGCTCCTTTATGGGCGGCCTGGAGCGGCCCGACGTGGACAAGATTGAGGGCCTGTCGCCGGTAATCAGCATTGAGCAGAAGACCACTTCGCGCAACCCGCGCTCCACGGTAGGCACCATCACCGAGATTTACGACTTCCTGCGTCTGCTCTACGCCCGCACGGCCGAGGCGTTCAGCTACGCCACCGGCGCTAAGATGATCCGGCAAAGCGACGAGCAGATTATTAACTACATTCTCAAGCACTTCAACGAGAAAAAACTGGTGGTGCTGGCCCCCGTCGTGAAGGGCCGTAAAGGCCACTATCGGGAGCTGTTTCAGCAGATTGCCAAGCTCGGCTTCGCCAAAGTGCGCGTGGATGGCGAGCTGCTCGACCTGACGCCCAAAATGCAGGTGGACCGCTACAAAATCCACGACATCGAAATCGTCATCGACCGATTGGTGGTGAAAACTGAGGATAGGTTCCGGTTGTCGGGCTCGGTGCAGAACGCGCTGACCCACGGCAAAGGCACCATGCTCGTGCTGGACCCGGATTCCAAGAAAACACAGTTTTTCTCGCGCTTTCTCATGGACCCCACCACCGGCATCGCCTACGACGACCCGGCCCCGAACACTTTCTCTTTCAACTCGCCCTACGGCGCTTGCCCTACCTGCAACGGCCTGGGCGAAGTGCAGCAAATCACCGAAGACAGCGTATTGCCCGATAAGAAGCTGAGTATCAGTCGGGGCGGAATTGCCCCCCTGGGTGAGTACCGCGACATCTGGATTTTTCAGCAGCTTCAGCTCATTCTCAAAAAGCAGAAGTTCAGCCTGTCCACACCCATCGACAAGCTGCCCGAGGAGCTAGTGAATCGGCTGCTCTACGGTATGCCCGAGGACGAAGACGCGGACCCTAAAAAGGCGAATTACACCGAGCCTTTTGAGGGCATTATTCCTTTTCTACGCCGCCAGATGGAGTCCGACTCCGAAAATATCCGCGCCTGGATTCAGGAGTACACCCAGGCCAGCGAGTGCCCCGAGTGCCGCGGCTACCGCCTGAAAAAAGAGTCATTGCACTTCCTGATCGACAGCAAAAACATCGGTGAGCTGTCGGTGATGGACATTAACCAGCTCAGTCAGTGGTTTGTGGGTTTGGAGGGGCGGCTCACGGAGCGGCAGAACGTCATTGGGCGGGAGCTGCTCAAGGAATTGCGTAAGCGCATTGGCTTCCTGCTGGAAGTAGGCCTGGAATACCTGAGTCTGCACCGCTCGGTGCGCACGCTGTCGGGGGGCGAATCGCAGCGTATTCGCCTGGCTACTCAGATTGGTACCCAACTCGTGGGCGTGCTCTACATTATGGATGAGCCCAGCATTGGCCTGCACCAGCGTGATAATGAGCGCCTGATCAAGGCCTTGCAGCACCTGCGCGACATCGGCAACTCGGTGATTGTGGTGGAGCACGATAAGGATATGATCATGAGCGCCGACCATGTGCTGGACATCGGACCGGGCGCGGGCATTCATGGGGGGCATATTGTGGCCGAAGGCCCGCCTACTGAAATCTTTAAATCGGGCAGCCTGACCTCGCAGTACCTGAGTGGGGAGCGCCACATTGAGTTGCGCAAGAAAAAGCGCAAGGGCGAAGGCAACACGCTCACGCTTAAGGGTGCCACGGGCCACAACCTAAAGAACGTAACCGTAAAATTCCCGCTCGGTAAGCTGGTGGCGGTGACGGGTGTGTCGGGCTCGGGTAAGTCCTCGCTCATCCACGATACGCTGTATCCGATTCTGAATCAGTTCTTTTTCAACGCCAAACGCGATCCGCTGCCCTACGCCAGCATTGAGGGGTTGGAGCTGGTTGATAAAGTAATTGAGGTAGATCAGTCGCCTATCGGGCGGACACCGCGCTCGAATCCGGCGACCTATACGGGGGTGTTCACCGAGATTCGCAGCCTGTTCGCTTCGTTGCCGGAGGCTAAAATCCGGGGCTACGGACCCGGCCGCTTCTCCTTCAACGTGAAGGGCGGGCGCTGCGAAACCTGCGAGGGTGCCGGCCTGCGTACCATCGAGATGAACTTCCTACCCGACGTGCACGTGCCCTGCGAAACCTGCAAAGGCCGCCGCTACAACCGCGAGACGTTAGAAGTGCGCTTCAAAGGCAAAAGCATCACCGACGTGCTCGACCTGACGGTGGAAAAAGCCGTGGAGTATTTCGAGAATCAGCCCCGCATCATTCGCAAGATTCAGGTGCTGAATGAGGTAGGTCTGGGCTACCTGACTTTGGGCCAGCAGGCCACCACGCTCTCGGGCGGAGAAGCCCAGCGGGTAAAGCTGGCTACCGAACTTGGCAAAAAAGATACCGGCAAAACCTTCTACATCCTCGACGAGCCAACCACGGGTCTGCACTTTGAGGACATTCGCCACCTCTCCGACGTGCTGCAAAAGCTGGTGGATAAGGGCAACACCGTCCTCATCATAGAGCACAACCTCGACCTGATTAAAGTAGCCGACCACGTTATTGATCTGGGCCCTGAAGGCGGCGGCGGCGGCGGTACTATTGTGGCCCAGGGCACGCCGGAGCAGGTAGCGAAGACCAACAAAGGCTATACTGGTAAGTTTTTGGCTGAAGAGTTGAAAGTGAGCAAGTACGCTGAGGAGAAGAAGGTCCTATCATAACGTCTGGTAGCCTTATGAGTAGCTGTCAAACAAAAAGTAAAAAAGCCCCCCATGCAGTGCATGGGGGGCTTTTTTAGCTCAATTAGGACTTACGCACTTGCGGGGAGCAGGGCAGGAATGAGGGGCTTGGCGAGCAGCTGGCTCAAGTAGGGAGCCCATTGGTGCTGGTGGGCCTGATAAATCGTTTGGGCCGTTGATCGGGCAAACTCGCGCAGGGACACCCACGCCAGGTAGCAGCAGGCCAGATGGTTGCGCTGGGCCTGGGCACGGCGGCACTGGCATTTCTCGGCCCCGGTCAGCTGCTTGAAGCTGCGGTGAAACTCTTCCACCTGCCAGCGGGTGCGGGTGGTGGCCTCGACCAGCGGTTGGGTAAGCGTAAAGGCGAAGTTGTTGGTCACGACCCATTCAATGTCGCCGTTTGGGGCGACCAGCCGGAACAAGCGCACCGCAAACGGCACCTTCTGCAAGCGTACTTCCAAGCCGGTGCTCCACCCACCCGGCGGCGGGGCTACGTCGGCCAGGGACTGGTAGCCCCCTCTTTGCTGGCACTCACTAACCGGTTGCTTTTCAGGGTCGTGAAAAACGTCCAACCGGCCCGCTGAATCAGCTTCAGGTTGTCGCTGCCGCTGTACCAGGCATCGAACAGGAGCGTGCGGGCCTGAATTTTATTTTCCGCCACGACGTGGGCGAACATGGCCTGGAAATGCTCGTTTTTGGTCAGGCCATCCAGCTCCGGGGCATAGACGCGGTAGTCCAGGGGCAGAAAATCCCCGGCCTGTCCGCTGCTGTGGACCAGGTTAACCAGGCAGATGCCGGTGACCAGGCCATGTTCGTTGCCCGAATACTGGCGTTTGGCTACTTCAATGAAGCGACTGTAGCGCTTGTCCTGCACGCTATCATCGACCAGCAAAAAGGCCTCCGGCGAGTCGTGGAGCAAGGGCAAGACCAACTCGCGCAACTGCGTGGGCGAAAACGAGCTGCGGCGCAGAAATCGGTTCACTTGATCGTGGCTCACCTGCGACAGGTGCTCGGCCAAGTGCGTACACGTATAATTGCGGGGCGTACTAAGCAGGTACTCGATGTAAGTCGCTTGCGTCACCATAAAGCCAGGCTTTTTCTCAAGTTACTACTAAGTGCGTAAGTCCTATCAATAACTGATGGTAGTAACCTAATGCAATACCTCAGCTTGAGTAGTAACGAATAGGGGCGTAGTCTGCCCGGCAACGGTTGCGTACGTGGTGGTTCCCACAGACTTACCATCAATTAACAACTCACACTGTACCTGATACCCTATGCCAGAGCCAGCAGGTGATGCCTGCTCCTCCCAGATGGTGACCGTGATTTTCGGTCTGATTACGTCAGGGTAAGTGACGATAGAGGCCAACTGCACTTCTTTAAGCGCGGAAGTGATTGTTTGTTCATGATGCTGGGTATTAGCCTCCAGGAGCTTGTAGGCAGAATTTCCTTGTGACACAACCCGCTCGTAGTCTACCGTGATATTGGGGGAGATGGTTGGCAGCCGAAAAGTATCACCCAACGCTTTGAGATAGTAGCGCACCGCGACGGTGTGCATTTTGAGTGGAGCTGCCACCACCCGCACGGGCTCGGTTGGCTGGGGGGCATTTTCTTCTTGGTCGCAACTGGTAGCCAGTAGGGCAAGGGCGGCAAACGCTAGCATCCGCAGAGTAGATAAAGGCAGCATAAGAGTAGGGGAGAAAAGAGTAAGAGGATAAGAAGTAAGTGCACAGCTCTGATCCTAGCTGCAGGTATGCTTTCAAGGAAATGACGTTACCGATGGCGATGGCTTCAGGGTGCAGCGGCTGCCTAGCAGGCAAATCGGCTTGGCTTCTAATCCGCTTCCAAGCTGCTCGCTGGTATGCTAGAGTGGAGGCAACCGGAAGAATGGTTGGTCGGGCTTAAGTAAATTTTTGCGCGCCGCTACACCACCTATATCCTGCACTTATGGATTCACCTGTCTGCTATGAGGGCTGATGTCAGCAGATGAGCTGGCCGGAAAAAATATTTTTCATCTGGACCAACCTTCTGTACCCAGCTTTACACTTTAGATCGAATTTCAACTTAGCAGCCGCTCCTTTGCTTTTGCCGCCCGAAGAACAGCGCTTACTAACTGCCTGCCTGACCCAGGACCGGCAGGCGCAGTATCAGCTGTACCAGCGCTACAAGACGGCTATGTTCTCCACGGCCCTGCGCATACTGGGGCACAACCGGGAGCTAGCGCAGGATGCCTTGCAGGAGGCTTTTGTGGAGGTATTCCAGCACCTCATCGACTTCCGCCAGCAGTCGACGCTGGGGGCCTGGATCAAAACCATTGTGGTGCGGCGGGCTCTGCTTACTCTGCGGCGCGAGCAGCGCATGGAGGTCTACGACCAGGATCGTCACCCTGAACCGCTGGTGGCCTGGCACGACAACCTGACCGGCGAGGCTCTCGACAAAGCCATCGGCGAACTGCCCGCGGGCTACCGGGCCGTGTTCTGCATGGTAGAAGTGGAAGGCTACGCCCACCGCGAAGTAGCCGAACTGCTTGACATCACGGAAGGCACCAGCAAGTCGCAGCTCTATCACGCCAAGCGCCTGCTCCAACGCAAACTACATTACCTATACTCATGAGCCAGACTCCTAAAATACCCGAGGCTGGTGGGCATAACCTACAACGAGCCCTGAACAGCCTGCCCACCCATGAACCCGACCTGGACACGTGGTCCCGGATTGAGGGGCAGTTAGCGGACCATGAGGCGCTTTCTGACCTTGTTTCTACTCTTCCCGCGCACGAGCCGGATGAAATGCTGTGGGATGCCATTGCCGCTCGCCTTGATGAGCGCGCTCCGGCTACTGCCTCGCCTATACCAGCGGAACCGGCTAAAGTCCGGCTCATGTGGCCTGCTCATACACTCCGCCGGCTAATAGCTATAGCGGCTAGTGTGCTGATACTATTGGGAGTATGGTGGCAGCAGCGCCCAACAACAGAGCCCGCGGCTGCTTCTGGCCTCCGCGAAACAGTAGCTTTCAGCGAGGAAGTAATAGCCGCTCCGCTGCCTTCAGCAGTCCTAGTTTCGGAGGATCCGCTGGAGCAAGAAGGACAAGCGTTTATCGATGCACACTGTTCGTCGCTGCCCACGGTGTGCCAATCGGGAGAGTTCAAATCCTTGCGCACCCAACTGACGGAGCTGGAAGAAGAAGAAGAAAAGCTGCGTCAGGATGCCCGGCGCTTCGGTGAGTCGCCGGAGCTGCTGCGCCAACAGGCCCAGCTGATTAGCCTAAAAGCCACCGTTACCCGCGAACTGGTTCAACTCCTTATCTCATGATGTTTCTCTTTATTTCATCCCGAACATGGCTGCGCTTCCGGCTGCTGGCCGCACTGCTGGGGCTGCTGGCGCCGGAGGTGCGGGCCCAGCAAAAAGTGCAGGTCGTGACGCGTACCCTGGAGCAAAGCTGGAATTGCCCCCCAGGCACGACGGTGAACATCCGAGCCGAAAAAGCCACCGTGCGGGTGCAGGGCTGGAATAAGCCAACGGTGCAAGTGGTGCTACGCCTAACGGCCCGCCACCCCGAGCGGACTGTAGCCGAACAGGACCTGCCAGTGGCCCAGTACCGCCTGCAGCAAAGCGGCAATACGATCTACCTAGTCAACTTTTTCACCCTGCCCGCCGGTGCCCCGGCCGTACGCAGCGACCTGCGAGCTGAATATACCGTGCTGATGCCCGCCGGCAGCCCCATCCAGATAGTGAATACCTACGGCCAAACCGAGCTGACCGACCTCACGGGCCAGCAGGAGTTGGAGCAGAGCTTCGGCAAGATTGCCCTGCGCAACCTGCGCGGCGCCCTCACCGTCACGGCCCGCTACACCGACCTGATGGCCAGTAACATACAAGCCAAATTTATTTGCGAAGCCACCAAGTCGGCGGTGCAGGCGCAGGAGCTGGGGGGCAATTGTACGGTGAGCAACTACTTCGGGAGCATTCGCCTGCAGCTCGCCGCTACGCTGAGCAAGCTAACGGTAGTAGCCGACCGCACGGAGGTCATGATCAGCGCGCCGCAGCCCGAGCTATTCGCGTATCAGCTGGCCGTGCAGCAGGGCACGCTTACGGTGCCAACGGCTTACGCTGCCAGCAAAAAAGGCTCTGCCAGCCGCGCATCCTTGACCGTGTCGGCTGCCGCGTCGCGCCCGGTAGTGCGCGTGAGCACCTCCTACGCGCCTCTGACTTTGCAAACGCAGCCCCTCGCGCCTCAACTTTAATTCACCCCTGTCTCACCCATTTATGTCTTACTTGTATTCCTGCCGCCGCTATCGGCACCTGCTTTGGGTAGGCCTGTTATCAATTGGCTCCTGCTTCCGGGCTACGGCCCAAACTGCTCCTGTTCCCGCCGACACCACGCGCCTGAGCTACGGCGAAGAAATAGTGGCAACGCCCCCAGCCGAGGCTTCGCTGCGCGTGCAACCGGAAGACCGCGGCCTCTGGAAGCTGGGGCTGAACAACTTTGCCCTGTCAAGCGGTGGAACCGGCCCCTACTACCTTCGTCTGGGGGGGCATTTGGCCTACGAGCGCCGAGTCGGCAGCCCCGGCTGGACGGTACTGGGCGAGGTGAGTCCGGCTTTTACCCGCTACCGCGCCGCGCCTATTGCCACCGTGCAACGGGGGCTGAGCGTGCGCACGCAAGTAGCGGGGCGCTACTACTACAACCTGGAGCGACGCTTGCGCTTGGGCCGCAACACCAGCAACTTCTCGGCAAACTACGTATCCGCGACGCTGGGTGCTGGTTTGGGGCGGCAGGCACGCGAGACACCGTTTTATTCTCTCAGTCCCAACGGACGTTGGGTAAGAGCAGACGCGGCGGTACTCTACGGCTTGCAGCGCCGGCTGGGCCGCTACGGGTTTCTTAATGCCAATGTCGGCGTAAGCAGCTTGCTATCATTGCGTAAGCCGGAGGTGGCGGCCAACGGCAGCTTGCGGGTAGGATTGGCGCTCGGCTCCGGGCCAGCTACTCCATATGCGCGTCGGGGCGTTCCCTTTGATAAAGATGAGGCGCTACAGCCGCAGGCCTATGCCGGCGTGCAGCTGGGGGCAACCGAATATCGGGTACGATACTCGGAGCGTAACCCGTACCGTGGAATGACGGTTTCTCCCCCCAGAAGTGGCTATGGAGGATACAGTCAGAGTATAGTGGGAACTTACGTTTACGCGGGCTATTACCTGCGTCCCCGCCTGGCCGCGCAGCTGGGCATGCAGCGGCAAACTATAGAAACTCCCTCAAGTACCGTTGATGCTGACTCCCAAAGCTTTTCCAGCAAAAGCAATACGGAAGAACGTGACCTGGCCCTGCCCGCCTTGCTGCGCTACTCCCTCACGCGCTCCTTTCTGCGACGGGTGCAGTTCGACGCCATGGGTGGCCTGGTGCCCGTGTGGTCATCGGTGCGCTATGAGGAGCAGCAATTCACCAACGGGCAGCTTACGGATGAATATGGTTTTCGGCGCAGCACGTTTGGGATGCACGCCTCCTTGGGCCTGAACGCGAGCTACGGTTTTGGGCGTCGTCGCCGGGTTCAAGCCACCAGCGAATGGGTAATGACCAAGGATTTGCGCAGCAATTTTCAGAGTTTCAACTCCTTGCGGGGCGGTGCCAGCCTGGGGCTGCGCTACCGCTTTGGCTACCGATAAAAAATTAGCTTTCGGATGATAAATAAAAAGCCCCCCAGAAATGATCTAGGGGGCTTTTTTGTAAAAAAATATGGAAGGTTTCTGCTTACATTTTCATGTCAGCGTGTTGCTTCGACTTATCCAAGTGCTTCTGGATTACAGGCGTGGTCTTGGTAATGAAGCCTTGCAAGTCAGCGTCCTTAGTCATGGCTTTGTGGGCCTGCATGGTATTAAGCGTCTTCTGGTGGTCGGTTACCATTTGCTGCATAAAGCGTTGCTCTAGCTGCGGACCCGAAAGCGTACGCATTTGAGCAGCAATGGCTTTGTGCTCAGCATCCATGTCGGTGGGTAGGGTTACGTTCTTCTTCTGGGCAATAACCTTCAGATCAGCCGTCGACTTTGTATGATCGGTGATCATCATGTTCGCGTGGTCTTTGGCCATACCCGTTGCCCCTTTTTCAAGCACCAGACGGCTGAGCTGCATCTCGTTCTGGTCGCTGTGCGCGGCCGACTTCATGAACCCCGGGTCGTCTTTGTGCGGAGCCATAGGACCGTTCGGGTCGGCGCCATTTGCATTCATGCCAGGATCGGTGCCGGCCGCCGCGGCCGATCCACCGGCCATCGTATCGGAAGGCATGGTGGTGGTTGCGCCGGCATCGCCGTCAGTAGCGGCATTCATGTAGTTGTCGCCGGCATTGCCACCAGCTTCCTCCGAATCAGTGGGCGTGTCAGTAGTGGCGGTTTTTTCGTTGCTGCAAGCGCTGGTAGCCAGTAGCATGCCTGCGAACAGCAGGCTCATGATGGTACGTTTCATAGCGGTAAGAAAAGGGGTGGAATGGTTGAGCTTGTAACTTGAAAAAATAGGTCTGCCGCCAATCCTCGACTTATTATGTCAGCGATTAGCGGCAGAAAACAGCTGAACAAAAGTTCAGAGCTAGTAGTGTACGAACCAGATTATCCGAAGGTTAGTCGTTGTCGAGAGCTTCAACCGAATCGGCGTCGGCAGTAACGGTAGCGCCTTCCTCGTTGTCGATGACGGTAGCGTCGGCTTGTACACCGCCTTGCTCGGCGGCCTCTTCCTGGCCAATTACGGCCTCGCCAGCTGTGCCATCGGTGCGGGTTTCGGTGTTGCCCCCACAGCTAGCCAGCGATAAAGCAGCGAATAAGGCAAGAACAGAGAATATGCGGTGTATGGGGAAATGGAACATGGGTTAAAATTCAGATAAACAATGAAAAATTTAAGGCAAGTCTTCTAGTTGGTTTTCCACGGTGTCTACATTTTCCTGATGCTGCTCAAGCGTGGGAAGGAATTTGGCGGCAAAGCCACGGATGTCGCCATCGTAAGCGTCTTTGCTCATCTCCTCGAACGCATCCACGTCATTTTTGTGCGCCTCCAGCAGCATTTCTATGTACCGCTTATCGAACTGCGTACCAGTCAGGGCACTTAGGTCGGCATATTGTTTTTGCTGGTCGCTGCCTAGTCCGCTGGGCAGGACCAGATTTTTTGCTGCGCTAAGTTTCGCAGGGCATTGCTTACCTGCCCATGCTGCTGTACCAGGCGTTGCGCTAAGTTGCGAACCGCAGGTGTGGCAGCCTTTTGCTGGGCCAGCTTGCTCATTTCCAGCTCCAACATGCCACTGCTGGCGGCGTTTACCATAAACTCCGCATCGCGCTCCTGCCGCTCCGTCACGGCCGCCTCGCCAATGCGCTTTTCGTTTTGAAACTTGGCTTCCGCTACCGGATCTTTTTGGCCTGCATCGGGTGAGCAGGCACCCAATACAACGCAGCATCCGAGGAGCAGAAAGCGGGCAGAAGACATAGCGCACAAATAGTTAAAGCGGTTGAAAATTAGCTATTGCCTATACGGTAGCCTCGTCAGGTGGTTATCAGAGCTAGTTGAAATACAATGGAATATAGAGCCTTTCGCACATCCGGGGGCTTTTCTCGATAGTTAGTCATTGCGAAATCAACTAGCCGAGGACCAAAGCAAAAGCGCCACATTACAGTAAGGCAGCGCTTTTTGGAGGTTGAAATTGTAGCTTAATGCATGCAATTAAGCCCCGCGAAACTGAGGCTTGCGCTTCTCCAGAAACGCTTGTACGCCCTCCCGGTAATCATCCGACTCACCCGCAATCTGTTGGCAATACGCCTCGTAGTCCAGCATTTCGTCGAGCGTGGAGGCACTGGCTTTGTTCAGCATCTGCTTGATCAGGCCAATGGATTTGGTAGGCGCCGCCGCATAGCGCGCCGCCAGCGCGTAGGTAGCCTCGTCGAGCTGCTCCGGTGCCACCACCTGGTTTACCAGGCCCAGCCGCAACGCTTCCTCGGCCGATACTTTGGAGCCCAGCGTACAGAGCTCAAACGCCTTTAGGGTACCCACCAGGCGCGGCAAAAAGTACGACGAGCCCGAGTCCGGTACCAACCCAATATTGATGAAAACCTCAATCAGCGAGGCGTCGGTGGAGGCAATCAGCGCGTCGCAGGCCAGCGCCAAGGAGCAGCCGGCTCCGGCCGCTACCCCATTCAGCCGCCCGATAATTGGCTTCGGCAGGGTGCGCATGGCCCGGATAATAGGGTTGTAGCGCTTATGCAGAGAGTCATAAAAAGACCGTTTCTCTTCCCCCTGCGCGGCCTTCAAATCCTGGCCTGAGCAAAATGCCCGCCCGGCGCCGGTGAGTACCACCGCCCGCACCGTGGCGTCGCGCGCCACCTGCTTCAGCGCATCTTGCAGCTCGTAGCTCTGCGGGTCGTTGAAGGCATTGAATACATCGGGCCGGTTGAGGGTAATGGTCGCAACACCGTCGCGCACCTCGTAGAGCAGGCAGGTATACATATCTAGTAGAGAAAACCGTGGGAATAAAAGGTGAGGGCGAAAGTAGCGCGGAAATCCGTTCCGCGTCGAGCATAGCGAGAATCCAGTACCCCACTACCGCGTAGTTTCGCGCTGCCCTCAACGCGGAACGGATTTCCGCGCTACCGACTACGCAGAATAGCTTCCGCCAGCATCATATCCTCCGGAGTCGTGATCTTGAGGTTACGATAGTCGCCTTCTACCAGATGAATAGGATGCAGATCTTCCACTACGCTCGCGTCGTCGGTGAAAGTGGGCAGCTCGGGCAGTCTGTAAGCGCGCCGCAGTAGCTCCAGCTCAAAGCACTGCGGCGTCTGCACTAAGCGCAGGCGGGAGCGGTCCATAGCGTAGGAGCCTTCTTTTGAAAGCCCACGCACCGAATCTTTGGGTGCTACGGCGGCTATGGCCGCGCCGTGCTCAGCAGCGGCAGCATACGTATTTTCAATGACCGTCGCCGACACCAGCGGCCGCACGCCATCGTGCACGGCCACTATGCCCTCGGTATAAGAAGCCAGATGTTTTAGCCCATTGCGCACCGAAGCCCACCGGGAATGCCCCCCACCGACCACCGCGTGCGGAATCGAGACCTGATGCCGGGTGCAGAGGTGGTGCCACGTATCGAACTGGTCGGGGGGCAAAACCACCACGAACTGCTGCACGCCCAGGCTGGTTTCGGCGAAGCGGCGCAGGGTGTGCAGCAATACTGGCTCGCCCAGCAGTTCCAGAAATTGCTTCGGCTGACCGGCGCCCATGCGCGTGCCGCTGCCACCCGCCACAAGTATAGCAAACCTGGTATCAGACATGAGAAGTGAGTACTGAGAGATGAGATTCAGGAGTTGAGGAAGAGGCAACAAAAAGCCCGGCCACCAAAGGTAGCCGGGCAATGCGGAAGGCAAACAACAAAGTCTCGCCTCTCACTTCTCTGTACTCACTTCTAACTTACAGAATTAACATCGCGTCGCCGTAGCTGAAGAAGCGGTACTTCTCTTTGATAGCTACTTTGTAGGCTTCAGCTAAAAGGTCGTAGCCAGCAAAGGCAGCCGTCATCATCATCAGTGTGCTCTCCGGCGTATGGAAGTTGGTGAGCAGGGTATTGGCGATTTTGAACTCGTACGGAGGAAAGATAAACCGGTCGGTCCAGCCTTGGTTGGCTTTCAGCCGGTTGTGCGCCGATACGGACGACTCCAGCGCCCGCATGGTAGTGGTGCCTACCGAGCAAACGCGCTTTTTAGCATCCAGCGCCTTATTTACAACAATGGCAGCCTCCGCAGGCACAATAAAGTTCTCGGAGTCCATTTTGTGCTTGGTTAGGTCTTCCACGTCCACGGGACGGAAAGTGCCTAAACCGACATGCAGCGTGACGGCGGTAGTTTCTACCCCTTTGATTTCCAGGCGCTTCAATACCTCGCGGGTAAAGTGCAGACCCGCCGAAGGAGCGGCTACAGCACCAATGTGCTTGGCATAAATGGTCTGATAGCGCTCTTTGTCAGCCGGCTCAGCATCGCGGGTGATAGCCTCGCGGGGCAGGGGCGTTTCGCCTAAGTCGTGCAAGGCTTTGTAAAACTCCTCGTCGGGTCCATCAAACAAAAACTTGATAGTACGGCCCCGGGACGTGGTGTTGTCGATAACCTCGGCTACCATGTCGCTTTCGCCGAAGTACAATTTGTTGCCTACCCGGATTTTACGGGCCGGATCAACCAGCACGTCCCACAGGTGGCTTTCCTTGTTCAGCTCACGCAGCAAAAAAACTTCAATTTTGGCGCCCGTCTTTTCTTTATTGCCATATAGCCGCGCCGGAAACACCTTCGTGTCATTCATTACGAATACGTCGCCGTCATTGAAATACTCAATGATGTCTTTGAAAATACGGTGTTCGATTTTGCCACTATCGCGGTGTAGTACCATCAGGCGCGACTCGTCGCGGTTTTTGGCCGGGTGCTGCGCCAGCAGGTTCTCGGGCAGGTCAAATTTAAACTCGGACAGTTTCATGGTCGGATATAGGCAATAGGAGGGAAGCTAACAAAAATTTCAGGGGGCAAAAGTACGTAGAATGGCCGGATTAATCGTTATTTTTCGCCCGGAATCGAGGTGAAGTGGTGAGATGGTGAAATAGTGAGTTTGACGTTCTTAAGGCGCATCCTGCGTTAATGGTGTAGCCAGAACATCAAACTCACCATTTCATTACTCACCACTTCACCATCTCACCATCTTACAAACTCACCATATGCTCGCCCTGCGCTTGACCCTGGAAAGCTTCCGCTTCGCGTGGCAAGCTCTCAAATCCAATTTGCTGCGCACCATTCTCTCGTTGCTGGGCGTCACGGTGGGCATTTTTGCTATCATCGCCGTTTTTACCGTCGTCGATTCGCTGGAGTCTAACATCCGGCAGAGCATGGATTTTCTGGGCGAAAAGGTGATTTACGTGGGCAAGTGGCCCTGGAAGTTTGAGCCTAATCAGCCCTGGTGGAAATACTTCAACCGCCCTGTGCCCACCCAGCGCGAATTTCGCTCTATCGAACGTACGCTTGACCCCAATAGCCATATGGGTGTGGCCCTTATGGCTAACACCGGCGGTAATACGTTGAAGGCAGGTACCAATAGCCTCACTGACTGTAACTTGCAGGGCGTGAGCTATGAATTTCAGCAGGTTTCAAAAGTGCCCATTGCTGAAGGACGCTACTTTACCCCCCAGGAAATGGATCTCGCTCGCAACGTAGCCATTGTGGGGGCCGACATTGCCGAAAACCTGTTTGGCGGCAGTTCGGCGCTAGGCCGCGAGTTCACAGCCCGTGGGCGCAAATTCACGGTGATTGGGATAATGAAAAAAGAGGGAAAAAAGCTAATCGATACTCCCAGCAATGATGCTAACTGTCTGATTCCCTTCGGAATGTTCAGTCAAATTTTTGCTATCAATAATGGCAGCGGCATGGGAGGTGTAACGCCCAGTATTATCGTAAAAGGCCGCGAGGACGATCAGAATCTCACTAATCTGGAATCGGAGCTGCAGGGGGCTCTGCGTAATATTCGGGGTCTTAAACCCCGCGAGGAAGACAATTTTGCCCTGAACCGGCCCGAAATGTTTGGGGAGCTTATCTCCAAGCTATTCTCTGTGATTGGGGTAGCCGGCGCCGTTATTGGCAGCTTCGCTATGCTGGTGGGGGGCTTTGGTATCGCCAATATTATGTTTGTGTCGGTGAAGGAGCGCACCAACATTATTGGCATTCAGAAGTCGCTGGGGGCCAAAAATTACTTTATCCTATTTCAGTTTCTATTCGAGGCCATCTTTCTGTGCCTGATTGGCGGCGCGGCCGGCATTTTTCTGGTCTTTCTGATTACGATGATCCCGCAGGAATCCTTGCCCTTGTTTCTTTCGGCCGGCAACGTGACACTAGGGCTTACCGTATCGGTGGTCATTGGTATTTTGGCCGGCATCATTCCAGCGGTCCTGGCTTCCAATCTCGACCCGGTTATTGCCATCCGCTCGAAGTAGAACAGGTGGAGCAAATAAGCTCCTCATCTTGCACAACAAAGCCAAACTCCTATCTTGCACGCCCCTGTTTTGGGTGGAGGGCATTTGCGCGTTTCAGACGCCAGACTTCTAATTATTTCTCTTTTTATCTTTAAAAACGGGCCCGCGGCACCAAAAAGTGCTTGCTAATTCCCATAAGCGGGCTCAAAAACGCAGTACCAATGACTAAGCTTAAAAAAACCAGTCGGACTAAAGTCCACGACGAAAGCCTGAATGCAGGCAGTGGGCAGACCATCAGTCAGCCTAATGTGAACGACAACAAGGTGACTTCCATCAGCGAAATTCGGGAGCAAACCAGCGGCCAGCGCACCCTGCAGCTCGATGATGAGCAGCGCATCCGGCGCGCGTTCGTCGATAAGGACTGGAACGAGATTAAGATTGCCGACTCCTGGCAGATCTTTAAGGTGATGGCCGAGTTCGTGGAAGGCTTCGAGAAGATGAGCAAGATTGGCCCCTGCGTGTCCATTTTTGGCTCGGCCCGTACCAAGCCCGATAACCCCTACTACCAGATGGCCGAGGAAATCGCGGCCAAGCTCGTGCGCCACGGCTACGGCGTAATCACGGGCGGCGGACCTGGCATTATGGAGGCTGGTAATAAAGGTGCTCGCTCAGAAGGTGGCCGTTCGGTAGGCCTCAACATTGAGCTGCCCTTCGAGCAGTTTCACAACATCTACATCGACCCCGATAAGGTTATCAACTTCGACTACTTCTTCGTGCGCAAGGTGATGTTCGTGAAGTATGCCCAAGGCTTTATCGGTATGCCCGGCGGCTTCGGCACTTTAGATGAGTTGTTTGAGGCCATTACGCTGATTCAGACCAAGAAAATTGGGCGTTTCCCTATCGTGTTGGTAGGTTCACGGTATTGGGAAGGCATGTTTAAGTGGATTGAGGAGGTGATGCTGCACGAGGAGCACAACATCTCCGCCGAGGACATGCAGCTGGTGCAAATCGTGGATGACGCTGCTTCAGCGGTAAAAATCATCGACGATTTCTATTCTAAGTATCTGCTCTCTCCAAACTTCTAATCCTAAACAAGCTCAGGTAATAAGCCGTTATTTGAACCGGCGACGGAAATACTTCCGTCGCCGGTTTTTTGTGTCCGTGCAAGCTGATTTCGACTATTTGATAGTGGGTGGTGGGGCCGCCGGCCTAAGCCTGGCGTATGCGCTGGCTCAGGAGCCACACCTGCGCGACAAGCGGGTGCTCCTGCTGGAGCCAGCCGCTAAAGACCAGAATGACCGTACCTGGTCGTTCTGGGCCGATGCGCCCTCGCCGTTTGACAGTATTGTGGCCCACGAATGGCAACAGCTGGCCTTTCGCAGCCCGGGGTTCGAGCAGGTTTTCCCACTCAGCCGCCACCGCTACAAGATGATTCGCGGACTGGATTTCTACCAGTTTGTGCATGCCGCTCTGGCCGCTACTCCACAGTTTACGCGGGTACGCGCCACCGTCAATAGCCTCGAAAATTTGCCCCCCAACGGCGTGGTGGCGCATACTTCCGCCGGAAATTTTACAGCTAGATACGCCTTCGATAGTCGCCCGCCGGTTATAAACAAGCAGCCGGATAAGCACCGCTATCTACTTCAGCATTTTGTGGGCTGGGAAGTGGAAACCGACCAGGATGTATTCGACCCCGAGACTGTAGAGTTTATGGATTTCCGGGGGCCACAATACCATGAGCCGCGCTTTATGTATGTGCTGCCTTTCAGCAAGCGCCGGGCGCTAGTTGAGTACACCCTGTTCTCAGGCGAGCTACTGCCCAAAGCTGCCTACGAGGCGGCTATGCACGACTACCTGACTACCACGCTCGGCGTGAAAAACTATCATATAGAGGCGGAAGAGGTAGGCGCTATTCCGATGACCGACCATCCGCTGCCGGCTCGTCAGGGGGCAAATATTGTTAATTTGGGTACCCGCGCCGGTCGGGCCAAGCCGAGTACCGGCTATGCTTTCAAGCGCATTCAGGCGCACACGGCCCGCTTGGTAGAGGCACTGGCTACCACCGGTGCCCCGCCGCCCGATCTTACCGGCGACCAGTGGCAATTTCGTTTCTTCGACACGTTGTTGCTCGATATCATGCAGCGCCGGGGCGAAACCACCCGCGACATTTTCACCGAGTTATTTCAGCATAACCCAGTGGAGCGCATCTTCGACTTCCTGGATGAGCGTACTTCCTGGGTCGAGAACTTTCAGGTGATGAACTCCGTGACGCCGTGGCCGTTTCTGCGCTCCATTGGGCAGGTGCTGCGAGACCGGCCAGGGCGACGTTAACCTGGTCTTTGATTTTTAAAGTAACGTAGGTAATAAAATACGCCCCGCTTTCTCGCAAGAAAGCGGGGCGTATCAGTTACGACCAAGTGCGGACCTTTTTAGGCTTCTATATCTGCTACTTGCAGATAAGGTTTATACTGTGCGCTTGCGATGATACAGCTTACACCTTTACTATTCTATAAACCTGGCTTATCATTTTTTGGTAATAAATTGAAATTATATAAGTTGCTATTAATGCTATAACAATGACACCAAGCATTGGCAGCGTACTGAGGTACCTTTGTGCAAGGATTAAAATTATTATATGTAACAGATAGAGGGAGAACGAAATGGACCCTGTGAAAACGAAAAATCTATTTACCTGTTTTATGTTTAATTTGTATACCCAAATAGCTATTGAAGAATATCCGATTAAAGAAGGAACGTCATTTATCATTTTCCCTACATATCCACCTTTAAGAGCTAAGGTGCCGTATATTATGCAGTTTACAATGCCTATTAATAAAATATAAATAGGCTTTATTTTAAAATTAATTTTATAATCATTTTTAACAAGCTTGGCAGCTATGACCATGCCTAATGCAAATTCCCACAAGTATTGTAGGAAAAAGCTTTGCCATATTCTTTCAGCTGACTTATCTATGGATACGACTAGCACTATCCAGATCAGGCTTATAACGGAGCAGGTAAGTATAAAGCGTGCTGTGCTTAATCTTTCTGCTATAAATATTAATGCATAAAAAGCAATATAAAATTGCAGTATCATCGAAATAAACCATAATTGATATCCGTATGAAGACATGATGCTTTCATCGAACATTTTGTATAAAAAAACATGACCTCCAATAGTGTAAAAAGAGTTTTTATAAATAGGTATGAAAAATGAGATTGCAGCTATAATAAATATGGCTACAATATAAGGTACATATACTTTAACAACTCTCTTTTTAAGATAATCAAAATAAGTTAAAGGTTTATTCAAATGGGATATGTACATTCCTAAGCCAGACAATAAGATGAATAAATGCACACCGGCACCCCCAAAAAGTATAAGGTTGTCGAAAGGGCTTGGCAGATTGAGCTCTTGTGAAAAATGATAAACAATTATAGTAAAAATCGAATAGCCTTTTAGGAACTCAATGATTTCAAGCCTTTTCATAGTCGGACTATTTGTTATTTATTGTTTGAGCAAGTGTAATTATTTTAATTACTCTCAGCGACAAATGTGTGATAAAAATTAAAATGGAATTAACAAACACACAAAACCTCAAAACGAGCTATTGAACAAGCTCATTGCTCAGGCTTGCTTCGCTTTCCAAATATGCTTTTGCCCCCCACACGCTCTCTGGCGTCAACACTTCCAGCGCTGGCTTCAGTAGCGACAAATTCAGCAGATAGCCAGTCATGGGGGGCAAATTGTCGAGGTCGTGGGTGATGCAGAGTACGGTTTTGCCAGCCTCTAGCACCCAGTTTTGGAGCAGATCAAAAACCCGGCGGCGATAATACACGTCGAGTTGCTGCGTGGGCTCGTCGAGGAGGTAAAGCCGGGCGTCTTGCAAGGCTAATTGAGCCAGCCACACTAGCTGCTGCTCGCCACCGGAGAGCAGGGTAAAGTCGCGGTGAGCGAGATGAGCGGCGCCCACGCGGGCCAGCCCCGCATCAGCTTCGGCATAATCGGTGGGACCATAGGCACTTAGGAAGCGCTGGTGGCGGAAGCGACCCATTACCACCAATTCGCGCACTTCAATGGGGAAGCTTACCGTATTGCGCTGGGGCAAGTGGGCCAATAAACCACTGGCGGCTGGGTGGCGCTCCATGCGTAAGTCTTGGCCAAATACGTGCACGCTGCCTTGGTAGGGTATTCGGCCGGTTAGCGCTCTGAAAAGAGTGCTTTTGCCACAGCCATTATGCCCCACAATGGCCACGAAAGCCGGCGCTGGTACGCATAAAAAAAGGTTGCGGAGCAGAACACGCTGTTCATACCCCGCAACCAGATTTTCTATATAGAGCGGTGAGAGGGAAGACATGAGAAGTAAGAATCGTTGGATATTAGACTAGCTTGCTCAGCTGATCAAACAATAAATCTCACTTCTCACCTCTCTGTACTCACTTCTAAGTTTTAGTACTCGTCTTCGTTAAACATGAAGTCTTCCTTGGTCGGATAATCCGGCCATACTTCTTCGATATTCTCGTAGGGTTGGCCGTCATCCTCCAATGCCTGCAGGTTTTCCACCACTTCCATCGGGGCACCCGAGCGGATGGAGTAATCAATCAGTTCATCCTTGGTGGCGGGCCAGGGGGCATCTTCCAGATAGGAAGCAAGTTCCAGAGTCCAATACATAATGGTGTGCAACAAAAAAGTGGGCAAAATGAAGTTGTAAACAGCCAGTGAGCAAAAACCCGGCCGGCCGAAAACGCCTGCCAAAGCGGCGCAATGGCATTTGCTTCCCGACAACGTAAAAAAGGCGGTAAGGTTCAGTCTAAGCAGGTAAGCGCTGACGTAATAGCTCGATAAGGTCGGTTTTTGTTCGAATTTTTCGCTCAAACCCCTTGATTTTTCCTTCCAGCATATTGCGGAACGTTTCATTGCCGGGCGAGTCGCTGAGCTTGCCCAGGTTTTCCTGCAGTACTTCCTGCTCCTGCTTGTCGTACTTAATGAAGTCGCGGAGGGCCTGCACGCGGGCGTTTATCTTGTCTTCGGGCGAGCCGGCTTCGGGCGCATTGGGCTGGCGCTTGCGGATAAAGTGCTCCAGGGCGCTCATCTCAAACACTTTGTCGCAGGCCATGATGAACTGCTCCCATACTCTGTCCGACTCTTCACCGCGTACCGGGCCCACTTTTTCCAGGCCGCCTGCAGCTCCTTTGCACGCGCTACCGCCGCCGACATGGGCTGATTGAGTAGCGCCTCGGCCTCGGCAACCAAGGCGCGCTTGCGGCTCAGGTTGTCGTCCATGTAGCCGTCTTTGGCGTCTACCCGCTTGGTGCTGATGTGTTCCTTCAAACGGTCGAAGAAGTGGTTGTGAGCCGCCCGGAAGCGCGTCCACAGTTCATTTGCTTGCTTACGGGGCAAGGAGCCGCCTGCTTCTTTCCAGTCTTGCTGCAATTGCTTGAGCTGGCGAGTGGTCTCTTCGTAGTCTTCGGAATTCTGGATGGCTTCCGACTTGCGAATCAGGTCGCGGTACTTGTCTACCACCCGGTTAGACATGGCCTTTTTATCGGCCAAGAATTCCTTTTTGCGTACGAAAAACTGATCCACGGCTTCGCGGAAACGGTTTTCCAGTTCCTCAGTGAGGTGCTTTTCTACGGGGCCGGTCTTTATCCAGGCCTGGCGCAGCTCCTGCAGCTTTTCACCGGCAGTTTGCCAATCGATGCTGTCGCGCAGGGCTTCAGCCTCTTGGATCAGGGTGATTTTGGTGTTCAGGTTCTTCTCGCGGTTGCGAGCTACGGTTACCTTGATGCCTTCCTCAGCTTCGGTAAGGCGGTGGTGCAGGGTCTCGAAGTCGCCTAGGGCATCATAAGAAGCCATCTGCTCCTTTAGGTGCAGGGCCTTCATCAGGAAAGAGCCCTTATTCTCCGATTCCTCAATCTTGGCTAGTAAGTCTTCTACCTTGGCCCGAAAGCTCTCAAAACGCTGCGCAAAGTACTGAAGCGAAGCATCCGCGGATTCTTTAACCTGTCCAACCTGGCGGGCTGGTAGATCCATAAACGAGCGTAGCCACACTTGGTCGCCCTCGACGTAGCCGTAGCGCCGGGCTTCGGCCAGCAGGTGATCTTGTGGTTCCATACTAATAATAATAACGCGAAAGCGGCTAGGTGGTGGGGTCGGAAGGGTAAAGAAACGGTATTAGCTGACTACAAGTTTACGGGATGGCGAGCACATTCGCTGCCTGTGAAACCCTGGGTTTAAACGGCGGAAACTTTGGGTAGGCTGCCTACCTTTGGCAGGTCGGTAGTGTTAACCAGCGTTATCTGAACCGAACGTAAGCCAACGCCGCAAGGTTAGGCCACGGGCAATACGGGTAGCTTGCAACGGCATAAAACACTGAGAGCTGTTTAAAATCAGAACGTCAGATCCAGCATGACCGCCTTTCGATAACCCTTAAAAGCCCCCTGGCTTGACCCACCAGCTTTAACATCCAAAAAAGCCCCCCACAACTCCCTATGAGCGAAACGATCATCTTCTCCATGGCCGGCGTGACCAAAGTGTATCCGCCCCAGAAACAGGTTCTCAAAAACATCTACCTCTCGTTTTTCTACGGGGCCAAAATCGGCGTGCTCGGTCTCAACGGCTCAGGTAAGTCGTCGCTGCTGAAAGTGATTGCCGGCGTTGATAAGCAGATTCAGGGCGAGGTGGTGTTCTCGCCGGGCTACTCGGTGGGCTACCTGGAGCAAGAGCCGCAGCTTGACCCCACCAAGACGGTGATGGAAGTGGTGCAGGAAGGCGCCGCCGAAACCGTAGCGCTGCTTAAAGAATTCGACGAAATAAACGAAGCTTTCGGGGCTGAAGACGCCGACTTCGACAAGCTGCTGGAGCGCCAAGGCGTGGTGCAGGAGCGCCTGGATCAGCTCGACGCCTGGAACCTGGACAGCAAGCTGGAACGCGCCATGGACGCGCTGCGCACCCCCGACGGCGACGCCATCATTGGCAACCTCTCGGGCGGTGAAAAGCGCCGCGTAGCCCTCTGCCGTCTGCTGCTGCAAGAACCCGACGTGCTATTACTCGACGAGCCCACCAACCACCTCGACGCCGAAAGCGTGCTGTGGCTGGAGCAGCATTTGCAGCAGTACAAAGGCACTGTAATCGCCGTTACCCACGACCGCTACTTCCTCGACAACGTGGCTGGCTGGATTCTGGAGCTGGACCGCGGCGAGGGCATTCCGTGGAAAGGCAACTACTCGTCGTGGCTGGAGCAGAAGTCGAACCGCCTGGCCCAAGAAGAGAAAACCGAGAGCAAGCGCCAGAAAACCTTGCAGCGGGAGCTGGAGTGGGTGCGCATGTCGCCCAAAGCCCGTCAGGCCAAGAGTAAGGCCCGCGTGGCCGGCTACGACAAGATGATGAGTGCCGATGTGAAGGAAAAAGAGCAGAAGCTGGAGCTGTTCATCCCTGACGGTCCGCGCCTGGGTGGGCAGGTAATTGAAGCCCATAACATTTCCAAAGCCTTCGGCGACAAGCTTTTATTCGAAAACCTGAGCTTTGCTCTGCCCCAGGGCGGCATCGTGGGCATCATCGGGCCGAACGGGGCCGGTAAATCCACACTATTCCGCCTCATTACCGACCAACTGGAGGCCGACGCCGGCACCTTCGAAGTGGGCCCCACGGTACAGACGGCCTACGTCGATCAACAGCACGACACCCTGGACCCCGCCAAGTCGGTATTCGAGACGATTTCGGGCGGCACTGAGACCATGCTGCTGGCGGGTCGGCCGGTGAATGCCCGCGCCTACGTGAGTAACTTCAACTTCCGCGGCGGCGACCAGGAAAAGAAAGTGGGTAGCCTCTCCGGCGGGGAGCGCAACCGCGTGCACCTGGCCACTACGCTGAAGCAGGGGGCAAATTTGCTCCTGCTCGACGAGCCCACCAACGACCTGGACGTAAATGCCATCCGGGCCTTGGAAGATGCTCTGGAAAACTTTGCCGGCTGCGCCGTCATCATCAGCCACGACCGCTGGTTCCTCGACCGCTTAGCTACGCACATTCTGGCCTTTGAAGGTAACTCAGAAGTGGTCTGGTTTGAGGGCAATTTCTCGGATTATGAGGAGGCCAAGAAGAAGCGTTTGGGTGATGTAGAGCCGAAGCGGGTGCGGTATAAGAAGCTGGGATAATCAGCTGCAATCATGAGCTTAAGATTACAAGGAAGTCCCAACTACTTAGGTGGTTGGGCTTTTTTGTGTATGACTAATTGGTAGTATATTACTTCGCTGCTTCCGCCAACTTCGTGCCCTTGCCATTCCTCGATACCTACCGCAGCCGCTTCCTAAAACTGCGCGTAGCCCGCAGCCGTCAGCATGGAGAAGCTCCCTATAAGCCGGCGCTGCTGCTAGCTGTACTGGAAGGTATAGAGGACGGCAGCATCCGGAATAATTGTATCTGTATTACCCCGGAGCTGCTAGCCGCTTTCCGTAGTATCTGCCGCGACTTGAGCACCTCAGCTTTATTCCGAGCCAACGATTTCTCTTTGCCTTTTACCATCTCACCGGCGACGGGGTTTGGCACCTGCGCACCCAGCCGAGAATGGAAGTGCTGCTTACCGCTTCGCGTTCGGTCAAGAGCTTCCGCAGCCTGCGCGACACGATTGAGTACGCCTATCTGGATATTGAGCTGTGGGAACTGCTACGGGAGCCAATTGCTTGCGAAGAGCTGCGTCAAACTTTGCTCAGTCGTTACTTTCCTCAAACACGCTTCCACTACCAGCCCGCTGCCGGCATCCAGGCTGTGCAGGCCATTCGGCGGCAGATACTGGAGGAGCCAGCCGCCGTGTACCGCACCTACGTAGCCGCTGCTGATGAGCTGGATATTGCCGTGCGTAGTAGCTTGTTTAAAAGGATGGTAGTGGAAGCTTACGACCATACCTGCGCCATTTCGGGCCTGAGGTTAGTAAGTATCCAGAGCGCCGCCCTCAATCCGCTGCTCGACGCCTGCCACATTGTGCCTTGGGCCGTGAGCCACGACGATACGCTCCCCAACGGTTTAGCTCTGACGCCCACCCTACATCGCGCCTTCGACCGGCACCTGCTTCGCATTGACGAGGACTATCGTGTAAGAGTGGCTACGTCTTTCCATGAACTGAGTGGCGCTACCCACGGCCTTCTACAGTTTGATGGCCAACAACTGCGGTTACCAGAGAGGCAAGAGTGGTGGCCGGGACGAGAAAATTTACGGCAACGGGTGGTTGGGTGAAGATGCGTAAGAGTCAGCAAAAAACACCTTAGCTGAGCAGCATCGCATCATGGCGAAGTTGGAGTAACTACTGGGGTACCGCGACGGGCTGGAGCAGCGCATCCGCGAAAGCGCCCGCCTAGCCGAGCAGCTTCTACAAACGGCCCTGTGGGAGGTCCTAACCCCGCTGGCGCGCCGCCGAGATGGCCGAGCCAGCGCCGCAACGGGTAGGAGCGCCGGGCGAGCAGCTGTTTATGGAAGGCTGGTGGAAGAAGGTCGGGCATAAAAAAGCCCCCAGCGCCGCGCAGCGGCGCCTGGGGGCTTTTTTATATTCGTCCGGCATTATAAGGAGCCTGGTCTACGCCGCGCGGCATCTATAGCCGCCTGAGCCGCGACGCTAAGTCGGATAAGAGCTTATTTGCCCCCCGCCAGCGCTTCCAGCCCGCTCATCGAAGGCGCGTAGAAATACTCGCCCCCGCGCAGCTTCACAAACTCCTCGAACACGGCCTGGCGGCAGCCGGGCGCGCCGTAAGTGTAGTTGAAGCGCAGCTTATCCCGCTCGCCCTGCCCAATGATGGGGTCGAGGCCGGTGGCGGGGTCTTGCTTGAGAAACCGGGCGTTGTTGGCCCAGAACTTCTGGATGAATTCGTACTGCTGGGCGATGTTGCGCTGAAAGCACATGAAGAGCAAGCCCACAGTGTCGCCGTCTTCCTTTTGAGCTTCGGCGGGGTCGCCGTAGGGAATGCCGCGGCGGGTGAGGCGGCGCAGCGGCTCCTGCTCGTCGCCGGTTTCGTGGCGCGGGTTCACCTTGCGGATGTGGGCGTGGAAAGGGCAGCGCTGACCCTCCGCATCATGCTTATAGTCAAAGTTGTTGGCAATCGGGTTGATAAGCCCTTCGCTGCCGCGCTCCACCACTGGGGTGCCGTCCTCGTAGCGCCCGACCAGCATAGCGCCGGCCCGCTCCTCGTCGCCCTCGGCCAAGCCCAGGCGCTGGGCCAGCTTTTCTTCGGCCTCCTTGAAGGCCCGCACGTGCTGCTCCAGCTTGCGAAACACAAAAAAGCTGCCCTGACCCTGACCCAGCGGATCGGGCACCAATACTAATTCTTCGGGCACCGCCCTGGGGTCCCAACGGTCGATGTCCTCGGCCAGCGGGTTGTCTTTGGCCCCCACCGGCTGATGATTAGGCATATCGTTGGCCAGATACACCGGCTGACTCACGCCATCGGCGTAGCCAAAGTGCTCGATGCCGTTGCCATCGTCGTTGCGCAGGGCGTGGCCCCATTCCAGCACATGGATTTTGCCTACTTCCGTAATTATGTCAGCGTCGGCGGCCGTAACGAACTGATTGGATACAGCCCGAACCGTGTGCTGGAGGTGCTCAAAGTCGTCGTCGGCCAGGATAAGCAGGGCGTGGATCGACGTCGGGTCGGTGGTGCCTTCCGCAAACCAGCCGGGCTCCCAGGTTTCGGGCGCAGGGTCGGTTAGCAGCTGCTTGGTTTCGGGGGCGCGCATCCCGCGTGGGAAAGCGGGCGGCAGCGGCGGCTGGGCTACCTGCTCCGGCTCTTCGGGCAAGGTTTGCCCCAAAGCCTCCAGACCGGCCGCCGTAAAGAGCAGCATGGCAAATAAGTCGCCGGGGATGTGAAACTGCTTGAAGCGCAGCGTGTCCTGGAGCTGCTTGGCCGTGGAGGTGATGCTGATGGGTCCGTACCCGTTTAGGCTATCCTGGAGCCAGGTGCGGACGCTATCCAGGTCGGGACCGAACTCGATAAACAGGAAGGCGGCGTGGTCGCGGCCGTGCCCTTTGAGGATGTTGCCTTGCACGTCGGCATACTGGGTAATAGCTTCCTCATAGGAGGGAAGCTCAGTGCTGGCTAGCTTGGGGGTGTCTAACATGAGAGTAGGGGTTTAGGAAAGTATAGATAATTAAGGATCAGGCTGTCACGCCTCAGCAGCGCCGTGCAAAGCAGGGCCTTGAAATTGCCCCCCGGTACCAGCTGTAATCTTTAGAGAAGCTCCCGTAGCGGCGTAAGCGGTGGGTTGGGGTGAGCGGGATGGAGGAGGTCGACTATTGCATAAATCGTGTCTTTGGTGGGGACCATTGATTTTCACGGGCATGAAGCAATGCTGCCGAACTATTTTATGACCAGATCCGCCTTGGTCTTAGCAAATAGGCTGAACGGTACCTAGGCTGGCGGCTTCGCTGACCTATCCACGCTGGGATGCCGACAGAATAAATCTGCCAAGTTTTTGTCGTACCCACTATTGAGGGCTCTATTTAGCCGGTGGCACAACTACCAGCCCCGCATGTTGCGAGTACCAGCAGTTGCCTCGAACATCAATAACAGTAACTGGTTGAAAAACAGACAGAAGAGCGCCAGTGCAGTAGGTGGTTTAATACAGGCGCGAGTAACATAGCCAGTTATATAGTCAAGCTTGGCAGGGGTGCGGAGGCCGCCAAATTGCGGAATTCATCCCGGCTTCGCCTCCGTGCCAGCACTGAACTTTGTGCGCTTCCACCTCTGGGTAAGTACAGGACACGCGGCGGTCAGGTAGTATATCATTTCCATGACTACCGCACGGCCCGCGCACCAAAAAAGCCCCCCACGCAACGCGCCGGAAGCACAGCTTTCGTAACCGGCAACCGAAGTACAGCGCGGCAAGCGCGGGGCGCAGACAACCTAGCTTACCTTGGCTGCTAGTTATGTATCCGCCTCCAAGTCGTCAATGGCCGACGTTATCTTATTGATTTTAGCAGTCAAGCGGGGATTAGGCTCTCCTAAAGCCTCATTGACGGATTTGAGTCTTTCCAACGCCGTCTTGGTATGATCTACTGCCTTTTTAAGGCCATCGAGCCGCAGTTCCTTCGCGCTGCTGTTCGCTTGTTTTGTCACGCCTTGTATAAGCTGAATCTGCTTCTGTAATTCATCTTTACGCTGCCCGATTCTGAACAAGGCGTCTTTTATTACCGCAATGTCTACGTCAATAATTGCCGCGGCAGCAATGGTATCCAGAGGGCCGGCATTTACCGGAGATTTTTTGATGTAGAGCTTTAGCAAGTCATTTACCTGCTGCCGCTGGGGGGCTTTTTCACTCTTGATGGCATCTTCGGCCGCCTCCAACAATTGCATCAGCGCGTCGGCCCATTCGGCCAGGAGTAGCAGGTTGTTCCAGTCTATGTTCGGCATAGCAGTAAGCGTTAGTCCTTGTTGGTTTCAATCTTGTCGATGAAGGCCTTCAGCTCCTGGGCCGCGACGATTACTTCCTGAAAAGAAACGGAGCGACTCTCTTTCAGCACGGCCGTTTTGAGGCTGCCATGGGCCCGCGCCCACACCTGGGCTAAGTGGGTGCTTTTGGTAAATAAGCTGCGGCGTTGGCTGGTGCCGGTTCTGATGGCAGCTAGCTGCGCCTGCACCTCATCATAGCGCGGTTGCAACCGGTTGACGTCGGTGGCCCTTTGCAGCCAGAATGCCTCCCGCTTACTCAGGAGTGCAAGCGTGGCGCTGAGTTCAGAAGGAGCCGCTGAGATAGCGGCCGGAATGGCTTTATCGGCCGCCTTCATTGGCCTCATCAGCTGCTCCAGCTGTTGGGTCCGGCGTGGGGTAGCAGGTTTATACGCTACGTTCTCAAAAGCCACGATGTAGGCTACCATCGTATCGGCCAGCGTCTGGCGCTGGTGCAGGTCCTGATAGGACTGGAGCGTAAGCTGGTTTTGATCAGTGATAAACACCTCCTGAATATCGGCGGCCGCGCTATCAATCCTCGCCAGGTCAGCGAAGTTGGCCTTTAGAATAGCGGCCGTCTTTTGAATAGCAGCATCAGCCGGCTGCACTGCTTCTTTCAGGGAATTGAGGGTGCGTATAGTTTGAACATAGCCCGAAATTGCTTTCACGCCTTCCGCCGCTCCTTGTACGCCTAAGCTAACACTGGGACCAAATGCGGTGGAGATGCCGGCTATCGCATCCGCTACTTTTTTAATGGATTCCTGACCTTTGAGGTTGGCATCGGCTACCTCGACCAAGGTAGCCGAATAGGCATCTAGCGCCTTCAATACCTCCTGAATAGCGGCTGCCTGCTGGCGCAGTATTTTTTGCTGGGTTTGCAGCTGTTGCCGCTGCTCGGGGGCTAACTCCTGCTTGGCCGCTAGCCCTAGTTGCGTGGTGGCGTGATCAAGGCCAAGCGTGAGCGCAGAAGTCATCTCCGTAGTTGCCTTTGCAAAAGGATTCACGTCGGGCACTTTGCAGCCTTGCAGGGGCAATAGTAGCAGCAGCAGCGGCAGAAATAGCTTGAGGTTTCTCATAGGAGGTAAGATGAAGCGAAAAAGCCGTTGAAGCGTAAGCGCTTACGCTTCAGCGAGCAGTGAGCTGGTTGATGGTCTTCTTTGGTATAGAAGTGGTGACCCTAATGGAGGAGCAAGAGCTTCACTATTTGTTCTTATCAGCTGGCGCGGGCTTAATACCGACGTTGCGGATGTTCACGAAGCGGCACAGCGTATCGAACCAGAACGGGGCGCCGAGCATTAGGGCAAAGGCGGTGAGCAGCCAACTGAATATTATGTTCCAAAGCGTGGAAGGGAAAAGAAAAATGGTGTCGCCAAGCAGCTGCGAAGCTCCTGTTTCCTCGTTCAGCTTCCACCGCTGGGCATAGGGTGGCATCTTGTAGTCGTCGGCAGTGGGCGCCCAGGTAACCGGAAAGGGGGTGCGGTACACGCGCCGGGGCTGGCCGGAAGTTGAGTCAATAACAGTCGTGGTATCGACTGGTATCACTTCCCGGTTGTTCCACCGCAAATACCCCAACGGCAGCCCTACCTGGGGCACGGCGGCCAGCGTCTTTTTAAGTTCGGCATCTGCTGTTTTCAGCAAAATGCTCCACTCTCGCTCTCGGTTGCGGTACTGCCTTGCTTGGGCTGTATCATTCAAATTAAAATCGAGCCCAACAGGCCGGGCTCCTGGGTTGCGGTCACGCCGGCTGCCACTAGCTTCGCGCGGGCCTCTGCATTGTTGGAATCAGCTAAGAAGCGGCTCAGTCGTACCGTGTCTACATCGGCCAGGATGGCGACCAAAAAGCCCCCCAAGAAGAGATACTTGCGGTTATCGCGCTTGTAGCGACCGGTTAGCCGCTCGCCGAAATCGTGAAACCAGGATTCCAGATTGCGTAGCAGCGCGGCGCTTTGTTCCTCAGAACTACTCCCCACGCTGATGGCATTAGCATAAAGAGTTCTCAGTGTGCCTGTGAAGGTGGAAGTAGGGTCCGGCGTTGCAGGAGTTGGGTTCGTAGAATTAGATTCTGCAGCAACCGGATTCGTAGCAACAACTGGCAGCTTATCGAGCCCGGCCTTGAACTGCGCAATTGGTGTTTGGCTGTCGTCTGGCGCTTCCCCAACCACACAGGCAATGATGGTTTGCGCGAATAAAGTCTCGCTGATGTAAGCCGGATGCAACGATGCCTTGCCAAAAAAGGATACGGTCTTTTCCGTTTTCGGCGATGATATTGACTTAATGGTATCGGCTGCATAAAACTTGGAGTGAATATCCGTTCCAAGCACTTCCTTTAGTCGGTCGTGCAGGTACTCCCCGCGCGTATTCAGGACTCCGGCCGGCAGCTCCACCAAAGAAAGCGTCAGCTGACTAAACAGCAGGTACAGCGTGACCAGTGCAATGGCCGTGTCGAAAAGCGGGCTGTCGAACATGGTAAGGCAACTAATGGGAGGAAAGGCGAATGAGCTGCATAAATGAGGGTTCTATTGTCCAGTAATACCTCCGTGCCAGCACTGAACTTTACGCCGTTACCCAGCCCTCCCGCACGGCCTGCACCACCAGCCCCACCAGGGTTTTGGTCCCGGCCTTTTGCAGCAAGGCTCGGCGGTGGCTTTCCACCGTGCGCACGCTCAGAAACAGACGATCGGCAATTTCTTGGTTGCAGCAGTCGGCTACCACCAGGCGCAATACCTCCAGCTCGCGGCGGCTGAAAGGCGTGCAAGGCTCCACGCGACGCTTGGTCAGGGCCGGGTAGAAGCTGGTAGTATCGAGGGTGCTAAGTAAGCCGCCGACGCACTTGACCACCTCCGTGGGCGTGGCGTTGCGCGGGAGCAAGGGGTAGCCGGTTTGGGCCAAGCAATGGCGCACGGCGGCCGGCTGGCGCGGCCCTGTGAGGATAAGCAGCTGCTGGTGGTTGCCTTGGGTACGCAGCTGTAGCAACAAGGGCAAGATGCTGGAGTCGGCGGGGGTAGCGTCGGCAATGACGAGTGCAAAGCGCTGCTGCGCCAACAGCGGCAGTAGCTGATCCTGATTGGGAAGAACACGAATGGTTAGGGCTGGCCAGGTTTCATGTAGCACAGCAATCAGGCCCAGGCGATGCAACGTGGGCGGAGCGGCAACCAGTACCGTCCCAGAGATAATGGCCATATAAGTTGCTAAGTCAATTCATGGATAAAAATGAAGTGGTATAGCAAAAGGTGGATAGGGAGGAGCGCGGATAAAGGAGCTATGCGATTAGTTGAATATAAGCTATTTACCTGTCCAAGTCAACTATTTTTTATTGGTAAAGGTAAAGTTCATATTAGAATGATTAAATCACATAGCCATCCTCTATTGTTTCAAGCGCTAGTAACTCGCTATGCCCGGCGGTGTACCACAGATTGGATCTGCGTATTCCAGGGAATAGGATTGTGAGGTCAGTTACTTTTGTCATTGCGTTTCGCAAGCCCTATATTTCCTATACCTTCCTTCACCGCTTTCCATTGGGAAATACTTCCTAGATGGCCGTTGCATACACTAGCCGGCAGCTTTCTCCTTCTATGACTCTCATGCTTGACCCTGTCCCGTTTTTTCAGGACTTAGTGGAAGATATCCACCAGGTTTTTTTCGTGTATGACCCTGCCGCGAACCAAGTGGTATTCGTGAATGCGGCTTACGAACGCCTCTTGGGCGGGCACCGCGACCAGGTGAACCAGGAACTGCCAGGGCTGCTGGCCCGCCTTCACCCCGACGACCGGCCTTACCTGGTGAATTGCTGGCAGCGCTGGCAGCGTGGCCGGCTGGAAGAGAAGGAGGTGGAATTCCGACTTCTTGCCCCCGATGGCACGGAGCAATGGTTTCAGCTAAGGCCTCACCATCAGCAAACCGGACCCGAGCAGCGCTTGCTGGGGGGCTTTTTGGACGATATTACCGGGCAGAAAGAGTATATGGCCAACGTTGATAAGTTCAACGCCAAGAAAAACGCTACCCTCGAAATCCTCTCTCACGACCTGGCTGGGCCATTTATTATGTTGCAGCAGCTGGCCGAATACATGGGCGAGCAAGTTGGATCATTGCAGAATGAGCACCTCAACGAGATGATCCGTATTATGCAGACCACCTGCCGGGAAAGCGTTGACCTCATCCGCGACTTCGTGGATCAGGAGTTTCTGGACTCGGCCAACGTGGAGCTGAAGACGGAGCGGGTCGATATTGTGGAGCGCACGCGGCAAATGATGGAGAGCTACGAGCAGTCGGAGTCATTAATGGCTAAGCACTTCCAGCTAATTGCCCCCCAGGAGCCTGTTTACATTAAGCTGGACGTCAATAAGTTTATGCAGGTGCTCAACAACCTGCTATCGAACGCGGTCAAGTTTACGCCCGATGGCGGCCATATAACCGTGACGGTGGCACCCGAACCCAACGCCGTGCGCTTCACCGTGGCCGACGACGGCATTGGCATTCCGCAGGCTTTGCAGGCAGGCTTGTTTGAGCGTTTTACCAAGGCTCGTCGGCCCGGCCTGCGCGGCGAAAAGACCACGGGGCTGGGCATGTCCATTATTAAAACCATCGTAGAGCTGCACCGGGGCCGTATCTGGTTTGAAAGCGAGGAGGGCAAGGGCAGCACGTTCTACATAGCGCTGCCGCTTGATCTGGCCTCACAGGCCAATGAGCAACAAAAGCCCTAAAAGCTTAGCTCGCCGGGTTGATTAAGCTACTCCTGCACTCCTGCATTGTAAGCGGTATATTATTTGAGCAGGCGTAGTATCCGTATTCTTACCTATTTCTTCTATGTCGACAGATTCTCAAAAGCAGACCCTTTTTCAGCAAACCGGGCAGCAACTACAGGAACAGGGTTTTGCTATCGATAAGCAAGATCAGTCGCGCCCGTGGGGGGGCTTTTTTGTTATCAATGAAGAGCAGGCACAAGCCTTTGCCGATGCCTATTTTGATGGCATGGCCGTGGAAGAGTTGCGCATTTCGGGTAAGCTAAGCCCTAAAATTCTGATTGTAGCGCCCCAGAAACGGCTGTCGTGGCAGTACCACCACCGCCGCGCCGAGGTGTGGAAGGTGCTGCAAGGCCCCGTGGGCGTAGTTACCAGCCTTACCGACAAAGAAGGTGAGTTAAAAACCTTTGCTAACGGCCAGCTTATCACCTTAAAGCAAGGCGAGCGTCATCGGCTAGTCGGCCTCGACGATTGGGGCGTACTGGCCGAAATCTGGCAGCACACGGATGCCACGCAACCTTCTGATGAAGACGACATCGTGCGCGTGCAGGATGATTTTGGCCGCTAATCAGGAAGCTAAATCGTAGACCTGGCAGCACCTTAAAAGGGAGGGCCCACGCTGTAAAATCAGCGTGGGCCCTCCCTTTTATGTGAAATCAAGCTGTTATTTTTTCATTGAAATGGTCACGACTTTGGCGCCATTCACTTGAAACTTACACTCGTCGAACTCAGGAGCCCTCATAGTAGGCCACACGTTATTGGAGAAGGCGTAAGGCTCGGTAGGAATACCCAAAAAGTTGCGGTCCACCAAGTCGTTCTCGTTCATGTCTTGCGTAAGAGCTACAGCCCATTCGCCATTGGGCAGGTCGAGGGGTAACGTTATTTGTTTGCTGCCGGCGGGCTTCACATACTTAAGCATCGTGTAGTTGCCCCGCTTCAGAAAATTCTCCTTCACGTTGTAGAAGTACAGCTTCAGCGTAGCTTTGGTAGAAGGTAGGTCGGTCACGACTACACTTACCGGGGAGGTGTTAGCAGAAGCGGAGGCGCTGCTAGGAGCAGTAGAGGCAGCTGGCAAAGCAGTTGCAAGAGCAATCAGAGCGACTTCAAAAAACATCATAAGGCTAGTGGTAAGGAGGAATCAGCAATGAAGCAAATGCACGTTTCTACCCTGTTTTGATACCGCGCCAAACAAATCGTTGAGGCTGAGCGGCTTCTAGGCGTTGGGCATACAGGGCACAGCGCCAATAAGTTTCCTGTTGATCCACATGCTGTTTTATGCTGACTGCACTAAGGCAACGCTTTGCCGGGCAATTTCAAGCTCCTCATTTGTGGGGATAACCAGGATCTTCACCCGCGCGTCCGCTTGGTTTATTTCGTGCAGCTCTTTCCTGCGCTCCTCGTTGCGCGCTTCATCGAGATGAAGGCCCAGAAACTCCAGGTTACGGCAGACGAGGGCGCGAATGCGGGCGTCGTTTTCGCCTACGCCGGCCGTGAATACCACGGCGTCGAGGCCGTTGAGCGCGGCGGCGTAGGCCCCGATATACTTCTGGATGCGGTAGGCGTAGAGGTCGTAGGCCAGCACGGCGGCCGGGTCGCCGGCCAGTAGGGCCTTGGTAATGTCGCGCATGTCGCTGAAGCCGGTGAGGCCCAGCATACCGCTGTTTTTGTTGAGTAGCGCCTGCACCTGGGCCGGTTCGTAGCCGCGCTCCTGTATCAGGTGAAAAATGACCGAAGGATCGAGGTCGCCGGAGCGCGTGCCCATCACCAAGCCACTAAGCGGCCCAAAACCCATGCTGGTATCCACGGATTTGCCCCCCAGCACGGCCGCCATGCTACAGCCATTGCCCAGGTGAATGGTAATGATTTTGGCTGCTGAATTACTCAGATAATCAGCGGCTTGGGTAGCCACGTAGCGGTGACTGGTGCCGTGAAAGCCATAGGCCCGAATGCCGAACTCGGTATAAAATGAAGCGGGCAGCGCGTAGTGGAAAGCCTTGGGGGCAAAGTTTGGTGAAAAGCCGTGTCGAACACCGCTACTTGCCGGGCCTGAGGAAACAGGTTTTCGGCCACCTCAATACCCAGATAATTGGCCGGATTGTGCAGGGGCGCCAGGGAAAACAGCCGCTTAATTTCGGCCTTCACTTCCGGCGTGATAAGCGCAGTAGCGGCAAAGGCCTCGCCGCCGTGCACCACCCGATGCCCGACTACATCAATCTCCCGCGGGTCGCGGATGACGCCTTGCTCCGGCGCAGTGAGCAGGGCGACTACTTCCCGCAGTCCGGCTTCGTGGTCGGGGAGGGACATGGCGCGCTGGCTGACCTGCTCTTGCTCGGCGGTGAAAACTTTATGAGTGATGGTGGCATCGGCCAGGCCAATGCGCTCGACCAGACCGCTACATACGGGCTGCTCGGCGGGCCAGCGAAACAGCTGATATTTAATAGAGGAACTGCCGGAATTGATGACGAAGATGTTCATGTAATTACCATACGCATCGGCTGCGGTTTGTTGGGCGACAGCACTGGTTTTTTGCTTGCGTCTGGTGTAGATTGAAGAGCAATAGTAGGATCAGAACCACGAAAATCTATACGCATGTGGCTTAACGAACCCACCCCGCATCTCCACTTAATAGCCTGGCCTATAGCATCCCAGTAGCAGGCTTGGTTGGTATGCTACCCGCTACTTACTTGCGTACTGAGAAGAAACACCCGCTATTCAAGCAACCCGCCAATAGCGGGTATCTAAATGTTAAGCGCAATTTAATTTTAACCTATGGGAGTTACAATACATTTTGAAGGACAACTTTCTTCTCCTACAAATTATGACAACGTTATAGAAATAGCTAAGCGATTTGCAGAGTTGAATAGGTTGGATTATTTTTTCTTTAAGGAAGAAAATAAAATTTTAGAAAGGGTTAAAGACGAAAAGGATTGGAACTATGAAGGTTCCACTAAAGGCATCCAAATCCAGCCTGACGAAAACTCTGAGCCTTTGATATTAGAGTTTGACGAGAAGTTTTATTTACAAGAATACTGTAAGACTCAATTTGCTGACATTAGCATTCATATACTTATTGTTGACCTACTTCGACTAATTGAACCATATTTTGAAATCCTTACTGTTGACGACGAAGGCGAGTATTGGGAAACTTTTGATATTAGTATACTTCAAGAACACCTTGACAACTGTTTCGCAGCAATTGAAGATGCGAAAAGTGAAGACCCTACGGCAGATGGTCCGTTTAAGCTGGAAAGCGGTAGAATTATAGACTTAGTGCAAGGTGAATAAAAAGCGCCTAACAGTTTGTTATTAAAATTGTGGTTGGATGTTAAGTATTCAACTACAAGTCGCTGTTCGCCTTAGTAACTAATTAAAACTGACGTTTTTTAATTTCTACAACTTCATAAACAATCTAAATTTACAGGAAAAAACTACCCCCGACTCAATATAAGCGAGGGTAATTGTTTTTAAATTAGTTCTTCCTTTTAACGCTGAGCCTGAATAGCGGTAATAATGACCGTATTCACCACATCTTCCACCGTACAGCCCCGGCTTAAATCATTCACCGGCTTATTCAATCCCTGCAACACCGGCCCGATGGCCAACGCGCCCGTCTCGCGCTGCACGGCTTTATAGGTGTTATTGCCCGTGTTCAGGTCGGGGAAGATGAGCACGCTGGCCTGGCCGGCAACGGTGGAGTCGGGCAGCTTCTGGCGGCCCACGATGGGGTCGACGGCGGCGTCGTACTGGATGGGACCTTCCACTTGCAGGTCGGGGCGGAGCTGGTGCACGAGCTGGGTGGCGCGGCGTACTTTCTCTACTTCCGCGCCCTCGCCGGAGGTGCCCGAAGAGTAAGACAGCATGGCCACGCGGGGCTCGATGCCGAAACGGAGGCTGCTTTCGGCCGAGGAAATGGCAATTTCGGCCAGCTGCTCGGCGGTGGGGTTGGGGTTCACGGCGCAGTCGCCGAATACGGCCACGCGGTCGGGCAGACACATAAAAAATACCGACGACACCACCGATACGCCCGGCTTGGTTTTGATAAACTGCAAGGCTGGCCGGATGGTGTGCTGGGTGGTGTGCACGGCCCCCGATACCATACCGTCGGCGTGGCCCTGGTATACCATCATGGTGCCGAAGTACGACACGTCCGTCATCATGTCGCGGGCCATGTCGAGGTTCACGTTTTTGGCGCGGCGCAGCTCGTACAGGGTTTCGGCGTACTCGGCAAAGCGCGGCGCGTGGGCCGGGTCGAGCAGTTGGATGCGGTTGAGGTCGAGGCTCAACCCCAGGCGGTTGACGGCGGCCGTAATGGCGGCCGGGTCGCCGAGAATGGTGAGGTCCACGACGTCGAGCTGCTGAAGGCGGGCGGCGGCGCGCAGAATCCGGTCGTCGTTGCCCTCGGGCAGCACAATATGGCGGCGCTGGCTTTTGGCCCACTGCATGAGCTGGTACTGAAACATATGCGGCGTCATGCCCTCCGGCTGGAACGTGACCAGCTTTTCTTCCAGCGCGGCCACATCCACGTACTGCTCGAAGGTGCGGATGGCCAGCTCAATCTTCTTCGGGTTATCGGGTGAAATGCGCGACTGAATAGCACCTATCTGGGTGGTAGTGAGGAAGGTACCCGTCGCGACAGCCAAGATGGGGATTACGGTTTCGAGGCCTTCCAGCAGGCGCACCATGTACTCGTCGGGCACGATGTCGCCGGTGAGCACGATGCCCGCCACTTTTGGAAAGTTAGCTGAGGCATTGGCTTGCAAAGCGCCCAGAATAATATCGGCCCGGTCGCCGGGCGTCACAATGAGCACGTTCTCCTTGATGCGGCGCAGGAAGTTGGGCACCTGCATGGCCCCGGTGATGAAATTGTCGACTTGGTTACTGAGCAGGTGTTCGCCGAGCAATAATTTGCCCCCCAGTTGCTCCTGAATCTCCTGCATGCTGGGGCTGCGCAGGCTTTGGTTTTCGGGAATGACGGTCAGGCCGATGCCCGCCGGTAATTGACCCCCAAGCAGCTGGTGGACCTCGTTGGTCTGGCTGGGAGGCATTTTATTGACCAGTACGGCCAGCACGGGCACCTCCCGCGCCTCGAAGTTGCGCAGCACGGTTAGGGCCGCGCTTACGACCTGGGCGGTGGTTTTACCCTCGCCCGAAATGACCAGAATAGCGGGCGCGCCCAGGTTTTTGGCAATGGAAATATTGGCGTCGAACTCAAACGCCGTTCCCGCCCCCAGAAAGTCGCTGCCTTCCACCACCAGAAAGTCGTACTGCGCTTCCAGGGCCTTGAATTTGCGGATTATGTGGTCAATAATCTCGCCTTGCGTATCGCCCTCTACGAGGCGCATAGCCGCCGGGCGAGTGTAGGCGTAAGCGTCATAGTATGTTATCGGCAGCCCAAAATGACTGATGATGGTCTCGATGTGGGCGTCTTTTTTCTCGGTGGGCTCAAAGTTGATGATGGGCTTGAAGTAGCCGACTTTGGGCGTTTTGCGCAGCAGCATATTAATTAAGCCCAATGAGACGAGCGACTTGCCGCTGTACGGCTCGGCGGCGGCAATAAAAACGGTTTTGGTCATAGTGCGGAAGCAAGGGTAGCTGTTCCTCTACGGTTCGGAAGCGAAATGAGGCGGAACAGAATTGTGGTTACGGAGCGAACAATGAGGGTAAGTAGTCACAGACTGTCATGCTTAATCTAGCGCCCGCTTGTCGAAGCATGACAGTCTACAAATAATAACCATCAACCCTAAACAATGGCTACTGTCGCGTTTCCAGCGTATTTAAAGGAGCTTAGCCCATCAGCTATAGTTCTTTATTTTACCTAAGCACTGCCCCTATGCTAGCCAAAATGCCCCCAGTACCTATACCAATCCCATTCTCAACGAGGACTTTCCCGACCCGACCATCATCCGGGCCGATGATGGGTATTATTACGCTTATGGCACCCAAACCAAGTGGCGTAGCCAGCTGATCATCAACATTCAGGTGGCGCGCTCCCACAACCTGATTGACTGGGAACTGCTGGGTGATGCGCTGCCGCAGAAGCCCACCTGGGCCGATACCACCCAAAAGCTGTGGGCGCCCCACGTGAGCGAACATGATGGGCTTTACTACCTCTACTATTCGGCGTTGCCGAACGGCGCTACGGAAGGTCTTTGTCTGGCGGTAGCAGTAGCTGATGCACCCGCCGGTCCGTTTGTGGATATTGGTAAGCCGTTGCTCTGCGGGGAAAGCTTCATCAATATCGACCCGATGAGCTTCGACGACCCGGCCACGGGTAAGCGCTTGCTGTACTGGGGCTCGGGATTTGGGCCTATCAAAGTGCGGGAGCTGGCTCCCGACCGCGTGTCTTTTGCCCCCAAAGCCTTGCCCTCGACCTGATTCAGCCCGTACCGGATGAGGCCCCGAATAACTATCAGCGTTTGATAGAGGGCGCGTGGGTAATTCTGCGCGATGACTGGTATTACCTGTTTTACTCCGGTAATAACTGCTGTGGCCCCGATGCCCACTACGGGGTGCTGGTGGCGCGCTCGCGCAGTGCCACCGGCCCCTTCGAAACCTTGCCCCAAGCCACCGGCAATCCTAATAGTATGTTGCTGGAAGGCAATAAGCAATGGTACGCGCCCGGCCACAACTCCGTCGTGACCGACAGCGCTGGCCACGACTGGCTGGCTTACCACGCCATCGATCCTCGGCAGCCCACCTTTGACGCCATCGACGCCGACCAGGGCTACTCCCGCCGCATCATGCTCCTCGACCGGCTGGAATACCACGATGGCTGGCCGCGCCTATTGAGCGGCGGCACTCCTTCGCATCAGGCCCAGCCAGCCCCGATTACAAAATAAATAGCTTAGAAAAAGCCCCCAGGCCTTGCTGCTGTGCACGTCATTTAGCTACCCAAAGACGTGCGCAGCAGCAAGGCCTGGGGGGCTTTTTTGTCTGCTCTAATCGCGCTGAAAGGTGGCGCTTCGATACTGTAGTTGAACTCAACGCTATGTCACTTCAGGCATAACTTGCTAAGCATAGAATAATATAATTTATATATGTAATCACTTGTCTTTGTTAAAATATATACCATCAGGTTTTCAGACAAATAGGCTAGTTGATACCATGAAAAATTTATAATTATCATCGGATTATTAACCCGCTAATCTTGGAATTGTGGAATAAAAATGGCGTAACAACAAGCGCTGCACTGCGGCAGAAACGAGCTTGTTGGCTACCCCTTTTTACTCCCTTTTTTGAAGAAACTCTACACGCTCGTTTTACTGCTGCTTTCGTTGCGGGCTGGGGCCCAAACGGGCGTGCCGGTGCCCGAACTCGCCCACTTTGATACCGCCATTCAGCAGTTTGTGCGGCGGTGGGATGTGCTGGGCGCATCGGTAGCGCTTAGCCGGGGCGATAAGCTCGTGTACGCCCGTGCTTTCGGCTACGCCGACCAGGCCCGCACCACTCCGCTGCAACCGCACCATCTGATGCGGGTGGCCAGCTTGTCGAAGCCCATCACGGCGATGGCCATTATGAAGCTGGTGGAGGAAGGCCGCCTCGATCTCGCTCACAAAGCGTTCGGGCCGGAGGGCTACCTGTCGGATACTTATTACACGCAGGTTATCAACGACCGCCGCATCTATGATATCACGGTGCAGCAATTGCTGGAGCACAGCGCCGGCTGGGACCGGGAGAAAAGCTGCGACGGTTTTGCCAGCTGCGACCCCATCGATTTTCCCGAGCATGTGGCCAGGGTAATGAACGTGCCCAACCCCGTAGGCGATACCACCCTAGTACGCTTTATGTTGAGCCAAGGCCTGAACTTTCGGCCCGGAGCCCGCTATGCCTATTCTAATATCGGCTACTTGGTGCTGGGCAAGATAATAGAAGCCGTTACCCTGCAACCGTACGAGGCCTGGGTGCGCGCCCACCTGCTGCTGCCCAGCGGCGTACGTGAAGCTCACCTGGGGCGCAACTTGTTGGTAGATAAGCAGGAGCGCGAAGCCGAGTACGGCAGCCACTTCCAGCAAGCCTCCTGCTATGGCACCGGCAAAGTGGTGCCCGCGGCCTACGGCGGCTGCAACGTAGAAGCCATGAACGCCCACGGCGGCTGGATATTCACCGCCCGCGACCTCACGCGCCTGCTCATGGCCGTGGATGGCTCGCCAGAAAAGCCAGGCTTGCTGAGCGCTGCTACTATCGCCACGATGGTAGAGCCCTCCGCCGTAAATGCGCGGTACGCGAAAGGCTGGCAGGTAAACTCCGCCGGCAACCGCTGGCACAGCGGCTGCCTCGATGGCACGGCCACATACTTGGTGCGCGCTGAAAAAGGCTACACCTGGACTATCCTGCTGAATACCAGGCGCGACGATGCCGCCTTCTGGGCTGATCTGGACCGCCTGGGCTGGGCCTGCGTTCGGGGCGCTACCGCTTGGCCCGCCCATCATCTGGTCGGCCCCGACCAGAACGCGGCTCAGCTTACGGGCACTGCGTTGAATAAAACGAGCACCTTGCTGAAGTGGGCCAATGGCACCGGCAACCGCCGCTTAGTACTCATGAAAGCCGATAGTCCCGTCGATGACTTTCCCCTTGATGGCACCGATTACGCCCCGAATCCACGCTTTGGCAAAGGATTGGCTTTGGCCGGTGGCAGCTTCGTGGTAGCCGATGGCGAGGCCGATACGGTAATGGTCAAAAACCTGGACCCAAACCGGGCTTACTTCGTGCGGGTCGTGGAGTACGCCAAATCGGAGACGACCAGCCATCAGTCGCTCTATGCGCTGGAGGAGAATGCCACGATGATTTTGAATGAGCATCTGGCTGAGCCTTACCTGGTTGCTGCCCAGCCCGCGCTACAGATGGAGCCCAATTCGGCTTACACTGAGCTGGCCATACAATTAATGCCGGCTTCGCTTTCCAACGATGCTCATTACCTGTCAGGTGGAATTTTGCCCCCGGCTCCGCTTCCCCGGCGCTGGAGTCATCCGTGAATCAGCAGAGCCGCTTCCGCGAATCGGGACGCGCGGTGCTGCACTTGTTTACAAAGTAGTACGCGACGGGCGCGCTAACTTGCCCATTAGTAACAGCTGCATTATTCACGCAAAAAAGCCCCCCAGGTAGATTCTGGGGGGCTTTTTTGTGTAGGAGTCAACCCAGGAGGATACGCAGTATCTTACGCTTTGCTTTGCCGCCCGGCGGAGAGGTTGCTCATCAGGCCCGGCGGAAATAATTAGGCTTACGTACTTTTTAAGCACCTGCCGCATTACGCCCATTCCTATGAAAAGACGGTTGCTCTTGCTTCTGCTGTTTCCGCTGCTTATCAGCGCCCACGCCCAACAACTTTCACCCCGGCAGCTGTATCTGGGCTTGTTTGAGGAGGTACAGTTGGGCCGCGTATATACCGACAACAAAACCTTCGTGGATGCGCTGCCCAAGGAGACACCAGCGGCTATCATGCAGGCGTATGCGCAGCAGAAGAGTAGGCCAGACTTCCAGCTCAAAGCGTTTGTCGATACTTACTTTTTGCCCCCCACGGCTGCTACTACGCTGTATCAGAGCAATGTAGGGGCCGGGCTGCGGGCGCACATCGATACGCTGTGGACGGTGTTGGCCCGCCCGGCCGATGCTGGGGGGCAAATTTCGTCCCTGGTGCCCTTGCCTCACCCCTACATTGTGCCTGGGGGGCGTTTTAGGGAGGTGTATTACTGGGATTCGTATTTTACGATGCTGGGTCTGCAGGAAGATGGCCAAACCACGCTCATCCGGCATATGCTGGACAACTTCGCTTACCTGATCGGGAAGTACGGGTTTGTGCCCAACGGCAACCGGACCTACTACCTTACCCGCTCCCAGCCGCCGTTTTTCTCGCTTATGGTTGGCTTGCTGGCGCAAAGCCAAGGCGACACGGTAGTGGTGCGCTACCAGGCGCCACTGCTGCGCGAGTACGCGTACTGGATGACCGGCGCCGACTCGCTCGCCCCTGGGCAAGCCAGCCGTACGGCAGTCAGAATGCCCTCCGGCCAGGTGCTCAACCGCTATTGGGATGCCAGCGACCAGCCCCGCGAGGAGTCATATAGGGAAGATGTGACGACCGCCCGCGAGAGCAAGCAGCCGGCCGCCACTTTTTACCGCAACGTGCGCGCGGCGGCGGCCTCCGGCTGGGATTTCAGCACGCGCTGGTTCGACGACTCGGGGCAGCTGGCGTCCATCCAAACCATTAATCTGGTGCCGGTCGATTTGAATTGTCTGCTGTATAACCTGGAAAAAACCCTGGCCCGCACCTACGAGCTGCAAGGCAAACCGGAGCTGGCCCGCAGCTATCAGCAGAAAGCCGCGGGGCGCAAAAAGGCCATTCTGGCGTATTGCTGGGATAAAAATGCCGGCTGGTTTATGGATTACAACTGGGTGCAGGGGCGGCGCTCAACTGTGCGTAGCCTGGCGGGCGTTTTCCCGCTCACTTTTGAGCTGGCGACGGCCCAGCAGGCCCGGCAAGTAGCATCGGGGCTAAAAAAGACTTTTTGAAACCAGGCGGCCTGCTTACTACCCTGAACAGTAGTGGGCAACAATGGGACGCGCCCAACGCCTGGGCCCCGCTGCAATACATGGCCATTCGGGGCCTTGAAAATTATCGTCAGCGGAAACTGGCCCGCACTATTGCCAGTCGCTGGGTGAGCCTGAACAGCCGGGTATTTCAGCAAACGGGTAAGCTGCTGGAGAAATATAATGTGGTGAATACCAGTCTGGAAGCTGGTGGGGAGAATACCCCCTACAAGACGGGTTTGGCTGGACTAACGGGGTGCTGCTCAAGCTGATGAATACCTATAAGCTGGAAGAAAAGAAGCAACCGTAAAGCCAGGGAGTGCGCGGTAAAACGCTGCCATCTAGCTCCTTTGGTTCGGATGCAGCACAGATAATTGCTTGCCGTTGAATATAGGGTGCTCCCTTCGTTGTCCCAGACCAGATTGGCAACTGCTAGGAGCCGGTAGCACACTAATGCCAGCCCAGCAACGACTAGTAGGCGAAGCGCAAGCGGCTGATCCATAGGGGCGGGGCTGAAGTACTGATTAAGGGCACGCTTTGGGTTACGGCAGCGGCTGTAGCGTGCCAGAATTGAGCGGCTGCAAAAAAGCCCCCCAACTACTAAACAAGCCATATACTCGTCGGTGGGAGCTTACACAACCTCTGCCCGCGGGCCGGCGTAACCAGCTAAGTACTTCCGATGCCCTGCTAAGGAATTTCTCCCACTTATTATCTGCCAGCTTATGTGCGGCCGCTATACATTTATCTCGCCGGCTCCTGCTATTGAAGAGCGTTTTGACGCCCGGTTTACCGAAGAAATGCCCCCCAACTACAACGCGGCGCCTTCCCAGCAGCTGCCCATTATCATGAATACTGCCCCCGGCCAGATTCAACTGGTGCAGTGGGGATTGGTGCCAGGGTGGGTAAAAGACATTAAAACAGCCCTCAAGCCCATCAACGCCCGCGCCGAGACGCTAGCCGAAAAGCCGTCGTTTCGGCAATTGCTCCAGCGCAAGCGCTGCCTGGTGCTGGCCGACAGCTTTTACGAGTGGCAGCAGGTAGCGCCGCCCGCCGGTGACAAGGGCAAAAAAGCCAAGGTGCCCCACCGTATTTTGCTGCGCAACGAGCAGCCCTTTGCCTTCGCTGGCCTCTGGGACGAGTGGGCCGACCGCGAAACGGGCGAGGTGCTGCCTACTTTTACCATTATCACCACCGAGCCCAACGATCTGATGGCCAGCCTGCACAACCGCATGCCCGTAATACTACCAGACCGGGAAGCGGAGCTGGCCTGGCTCGACGATGGCGTATCAGTAGGTGAGCACCAACACTTGCTTCGCCCGTACGCCCCCGAGCTGATGCAGGAGTACATAGTGAGTACGCTCGTCAATTCTCCCGCGCACAACGACCCTGACGTGCTAACTGCTGCTTAATAGTAACGCGGTTTTTAGCCACAATGGCTGCTGTGGTGTAGCAGCATCAGGCTGCAACCAGTTCGTATGCTAACCCAGTACAGAAACCAGCAACAAAAAAGCCCCCCAGATTGTGTCTGGGGAGCTTTTTTGTTGCTGGTTATTTAGTAGATGGTGCGAACAAGCGGCCGACCTTGGCGGTGAGGGGCTTTTTTGTGTTTGTACTGTGCTTTAATAGGCTTGCGCTTGGCGTAGGGCCCAATAAAAGTAGGGGCTGAAGTGGCCGGAGGTTGTATCGCGGCAGTTACCGTACCAACTGTTTCGCCTAGAGCCATAAACAGCAGAGCACCAAAAAGTAGTAAGTATTTGTGTGGCATAGGAAGTGAGAAAAAGTGGGAGTGGCTGGGTCGGGTATACTGATTATCCTAAACATAGGAAACGTATATGCATTATAAAAAATATTTGCTTATTTATATTAAATACTCCATTTATTTTTTTCCTTGTGCCGAGCTGTACTGCTCAGCCACGTAGCCGACAGCCACAAAAAAGCCCCCCAGAATCTATCTGGGGGGCTTTTTTGTGATACAAGGAAAAATCCCTGTTTTCTTTATGGCAAGCTAAACGCCTACGAATGCTGACCAGGCTGCGGCTTAGCGGCAGGCTTGGCTGGCTTATTTGGCTTGTTATCTTCCACGGGCTCGGCCGAAGTATCGTGGTCGTCGGCGGCATCTACGGCCTTATTCACTACCACCACGGCTACGGCAGCAATGGCCGCGATACCCAAGATAAGCTGCGTAGTGGTGAAGCGCTGGGCTGTTTTTTTCAACAATGCTCCTCCGTGCTTGAGCAGGTCGTCAATACGGTCGTGGTCGCCCTGGAAGATAACGTGGTAGGCGCTTTCGAGCGTCCGGGTGATGTCTTCGGGCAGAATTTTTTCCAGCTGAGTTTCTAGTTGTGATTGGTTTTCCATAACGGAGGTTAGCGAGACAAATGAAAGGTCGATACATGAATGTGGCTAGGCCACTGGCAAACATGTACGCAAAAAGTCGTGCGCAGTTACTGACCCTACCTCATTGGTTTTTACTGAAGCGGCTTTGAACAGGCTATTTAGCAATAAGAAGCAAGTCCTGAGGACTCATAGCTTACTCCGTTAAGGCTTTTTTATTTTAACACCGCTACCAACCGGGAGCTGGTGCGGCTGCCTTCCTGAACGTGGCAGTAATAGGAGCCACTAGCTAGCGTATGCACGTCCAGCTCCAACTTCTGTGCGCCTTTGGGCAAGCGCCGGTCTACTAGGCGTAGCACCTCCCGACCTACCATATCAAATAGCAGCACCTGCACGTGGCCACCATTGGCCTCAAAGGTAATGGTTGAGTAATCTCGTACCGGATTGGGATACACGCTGAAGCCGGCTACGCTTACTTCGGTGGCCGGGGTAGTGCCGGTTACCACGCCGGGACGCAATACCGGAACGTACGGCAGCTGCCCCGTGCTGGAAGGTAGCAGGGCGTTAAGTGTAGTTTGGGGCACAAAAAACCAATCTTTCAGAATGCTGGCGTAGATGCTGCGAAAATCAAACTGCATGGGTACATTGTCGTTCACGCTCGCATTGGTAGGCAGCAACGGATTGGTGCCGTGAATAATAGGGTTGACGCTAGTGCCAAATACGATGAGCGGTGCCGCTGCGCCATGGTCGGTGCCTTTGCTGGAGTTTGACTTAATGCGCCGTCCAAATTCGGAGAAGGTCATGCCCACCACCCGATCCTGCACCCGCAGCCGTTGCAAGTCATCCTGAAAGGCTTCCAGTGCCTGCGAAATTCGGCCCAGCAGGGTTGCGTGCGTACCGGTGGCGGTGCTACCCGTAGCGGAAACTTGGGCGGCATGCGTGTCAAATCCCCCCAGGTTGCAGACATATACCCTGGTTTGCAGACCACCCGCTACGAGCTGGGCCACAATCTTTAGTTGATCAGCCAGCGTGTTCTGGCCGGCTGCGGGGTACAGGGCCGACAAGTTCTGGGCCTTGCTGGCGGCCAGCTTTATGCTGGAAGTATACACTTGGGTTTGTTGCACCACCTGCCGAATAAAGGTCAGCTCGTGGCCAGCCGGAGTATTCGGAGCCGTATCGACGCCCCCGGAGAGCAGTTGGTAAAACGAGGAGGTGCTGGCTATCGCCATGCCCATGTTCACGGTAGGTCCCTGCACGCAGTTGCTCACCACCGAGCCAATACTGATTGCCAGCGGGTCAGGGTTATCAGCGCTGGGGAAGCCGGTCGGAAAGCCTGGGTACTCACCCTCAAGGTAACGGCCCGCCCACCCAGAAGTAATCGTGACGTTGGAGTCGGAGCCGGAAGTCCAGATGTCGGTGGCGCGGAAGTGGCTGAAGTTTGGGTTAGGATACCCTACGCTCTGCACCACGCCAATCTGCCCGTTCGCATACATATTCCGGATGCTGGCCATGGCCGGATGAATACCGGTGGCCGCCGTCAGGCGCAGTACTTCGCCTTCAGCAATAGCAATATCGGGCCGGGCCCGCATCAGCGATGAGTACTGATCGAGGGGGATAATCATGTTTAGCCCATCATTGCCACCATTAAGCTGAATAAGCACCAGCACCCGGTCGGTTTGCGTAACTCCGCCCGTCAGCTCATACAACTCGGGCGAGTACCCGTAGGCTCCAATAGGAAAGCCCCCCATTAGGGCCGGTAATACTGCCGCGGTAGCCGTTGTCTGGAGAAAATCTCTGCGTTTCATAAAGGGATGACCTAAGGAGTAGAGGGACGGAAAGTGGGTAGCAGAGTGGTACTTAGTCGCTTGGGTAGGCTGAGCCATAGTCACTCTACCAAGCACCTATCAGCTAAGATGATATTCGGCCAGGCCCATCATTGCCCGGAGCAGCGCTTGCAGCTTGGTCATCACGGCGGCTTTTTTGACCGCCGTAGTTGGGGCAGCTAAGTAAGCGTTCCATTCCACGGTCCACTCAAAGTCGGGCAGCCCTGGTAGCAGCGTGTCTTTCAGGAAAGCCAGCTGGGTGCTGGTCAGCGGAATAGGCAGCAACAGCTTCGCGTATTCGGCTACGAGTTGGGTGGGGTCGGCTGCAACGGTAGGGGGCAGCGTCAGCGTTACAGCAACGGGGTCGATAGCAAGCTTGAAGCCATTGCGCGTTACGCCAGCACCAATGAGCAAATCAGTAAGCTGGTTGCGGCGGGGCAGCGTCACGGCATTAATCCACATTTCGTGAAACTGGGGCGTTTGGTAGTAAGCGGGCCAACCAGCCACGTTGGGTGGGTCGCCGAGGGACTGCTGCTGCACGGTGGTTTGCCCATTGAGATAGTCCCACATGCCATACTGCGCTACCACACTCGACGCCGCCGGAAAGGCTGCCTGCAGCTGCCGGCAGGCCGTCACGGAGAAGTCTAGGGGGCTTTTTATGAGGCAGCCCATAGTTGCCGAATCAAAAAATGCTCGCTGGTCAGCAGAGCCCGGAGCACGGGCGCCACTTCGTAGTTATTCTGCACGAGAAGCGTAGCCATAGGCTGAATGACCAGCTCCTCCGTCGACGCATCGATAACGTAATACACAAACCACCGGTAGAGGGCCCGGCAAAGGTTGCGCGCCGTTTCGGGCTGACTAAAGATCATGTCAATCAGCGTCTTGTACTCCTGGTCGCCCCCAGTGGTGATGCTACGATTCCCGAAGGCCGCCGAGAACTGTTTCGTACCCGTATCATGGCGGCTGGCCGTATAATAACCCGCTAGCGTGCCGGCATTATCACGCCAACCGGTGAGCACCCGGGCGGCGGCTTTCACGTCATCTTCGGTGTAGTTGGTGTAGTTGCCGGGGCCGATGAGCGGGCCTTTGCCCACGGTGAAAAGCTCCAGCAGCTCGCGGCCGTAGTTTTCATTGGGGGCCGCTGCCGTGCTCTGGTTGCCATTGAGGTAGCGCAGCATAGCCGGCGTTACTGTCACATCCTTGATAAGCTGTTTGCTATTGCCAAGGGCCTGTTGGCGAAGCAGAGCCGTGTACAGGTAGCCATAACGCGCATCATTGATATCACTTAGCTCAACAACGAGGCGATTGTGCCAGAACAGCGTCATCTTTTCCGTGAGAGAAGTGCCCTGCCCTACAAGTTGGCCCATCCACCACGACCGTAGCGAGGTGCGCCGTACGCCTTCCACTGCCTGATCAAAGGGTTTTGTTACCCAGGTTTCGCCCAGGGCCACACTGGTGTCGGTGGCGGCTACATTCAGCGGCGGGACAGGGGCGGGAGCAGGGGCAAGCAAGTCGCTTACTACCTGTAGCAAGCCCCGCCCGGTTGCCGCCATTATTTCGGTTCGTGTAGGTCCGAATAAGGTGCGGCGCAGCAAATGGGCTGCCTGTACTTCCGTCCACGGGCCGCTGTAAGTGCTAAGGCCAGTGGTGGTTGTAAGGGCAGGCGCAGGTAGCTTTTTGTTGGCGTATGGGCTGATCTGCTCCTCATCGCCAAGTACAGACAGGCAATTTGGCGAGGGTGCCACGGGTGCTGCTGGCGAAGTGGGAGCAGCTAGGACCCGCGCATTCTTTTCAAGAAAAGATCTTCGATTCATAGTAGCGCGAGGAAGTGGGAAAGAAGATCATAACACCTTTAAAAATAGCTGGTTATTATCATCTTTCCTAGCACATTCATTCGCGGATATTCGTGGGGTGGAGCCCGAAATAACGTATGCTGGTAGCAGCTAAACGTAAAAGCTGTTGGCAATGCAGCCGCTTCATCTTACTCAACTGAGCAGTAAAAAAGCCCCCTAGAATAATTTCTGGGGGGCTTTTTAATAAGTGAACTAAGTAATTCCTATTCGTAGACCTTTACTACGAACACAAAATCCTGGAGCTTACGCAGCTGCTGCGGACGGGTGTTGCCGGTCAATTGATTGAAACGAGGTAAGTTATACGGCTGCGCAGGCTTGGCCGTAGCCAGCGAATCGACCAGGCGCATCAGGTACGACGACTTGGTGGCGAAGGCGGCGCTTTGCACGTCCATCTGCCGCCCACTGATTATACCGATCAGGTTGCCGCGGTCATCGAGCAGCGGTCCACCGCTGTTGCCTGGGTTCACGGGAATAGAAATCTGATAAAAGCCGGTGTCACCTTCGAAACCCGAGCGGGCACTCAGCGAGCCATCATTAAACACCAGATCCTCACGCGGATAACCTAACGTGTATACTCTTTCGCCCAGCTCGGCCAGGCCGCGCTTGAATGAGTAAGGTAGGCGGCCAAAGCCCGTGAACTTGGGGTCGGTGATGCGTAGAATAGCTAAGTCGTGGGCTACGTCGGAGAAAACGGGCTCCGCGCGGAAGCGCTGCCGGTCGCGGCTCTCAATCAGCACGGAGTCAGCCCCCTGAATCACATGGTAGCTGGTTACCAGGTAGCCGTCGGTGGTGAGGGCGAAGCCCGTACCGCTGAATTTGCCCGGATTCGTTTCCTCGCTGGGGCGCGGCTCATCTCTTTGGGTAAGCGCTTTATTCATCGCGCGCTGGGTGCGCTTGATGCGCTCTACCTCCCGGCGCAGGACTGTGTAGCCGTATAGGGAAGGCTTTTGCTGGGCCGTGCGCCACATTTCCAGGCCGAGCAAAGTGGCAAATACGGCCAGCACCGCAACTGATGCGGCCACGGCAATGGTAGCGCGGTGCCCACTCCAGAACTCCCGCAAGTGCTGCTCGGTGCGCGAAATGCGCATGGTTGGCATAGTGGGGTGGCCGGTTTCAATAACGGCTTCGGTGGCTTCCTTTTCCGCGTCGAGGGCGGCCTGCATAGCGCGTAGCTTGCGGCGCGTCTTCAGGCGCTGCCCGTAGCCATGCAGCGTACCCGCTAGCTCGTCGAAATCAGCGAGCTGCTGGGCCAAATCGGGCTCGGCGGCCAGGCGCCGCTTCAGGGTAGCTTGCTCATCCGGAGCCAGTTGTCCGCTCCGGTAAGCATCAAATAAAGCGTAATAATCAGCTTCCGTTTTCATAGGGCAGAGCGAGCTTCCAGAACTGGAAACCAAGCGCAGTTTTAAAAGATTCTTCCTCCTTATAGTGAGTGAAAAACAACTTTTTTAGCCGCACCAGGCACTTATATTTTTGATTTTTGGCGTTGTCGGCGTTGGTATAGCCGAACTCAGCCGTGAGTTGCTGCATGGATTTCTCCTGCAGGTAAAAACCTTCAAGCAGCGACCGGCAAGGCTCTCCCAAGTGGTTGAGGGCTTCGGCCATGGTAGCGAAGCGCTGATTGCGCTCCTCCGCCTGATCTACATCCTCCTCCGCACCGGTTTCGAGGTAAGGCTCGTGGTCTTCGAGACGTCCGCTGAAGCGGTTTTTCTCAGCTAACCGTTTGAGCCATAGCCGGCGGCATACCGCGTAGAGGTAGGTTTTGATCTGGCAGCTGAGCTCCAATGAGCCTTCGCGCACCTTTTCATAAAACACCATTACGCCCTCCTGATACACGTCCTTGGCTTCGTCCTCGGTGCCGCTGTTTTGCAGCACCAGGTGCGAAATCATGGGCAGATGCAGGCGGTATAGTTGTGCCAATGCCCGGTCGTCGCCGGTCTGAATGGCGGCCACGAACTCTTCATCAGTGTAGGAAGGTTGACCCTTACCCATTCGCTTTGGTCTTTAATACAAAGAGGAGAACTTGGTAACCCTCCCCAAATTTATTTTCTGCCGCTGGGTTACCTTTTGGCTGAATGGGTATGAAGGACGTTTTTTAGACAATTTTTCAAACCTAACACCAAAATGAAGAACTTCCTGAAAGTATCTGCCCTGGCTTTTGTATTCGCTGCTGCCCTGACTTCTTGCGAGTCGAAGCCTGCTGAGACTACTGAAACCACTACTACCGAGATGAGCACCGAGACTACCACTCCTGCCATGGGCGATTCTACTTCGATGATGGCTGACTCTTCGGCTATGGCAGCTCCTGCTGACGGCACCTCGACTTCGACTACCACTACCACGACTCAAGAGTAAAAGTACGCAGCTACCGGCATAAACCGATTAGTTGCCAAACGGCCCGGCCTCTTATTCAGGGAAGCCGGGCCGTTTTTTTTATGGGATTTATATCAAAGTCATGCTTCTGGTATTACACTGAAAAAATACAAATTAATATTGCATTTTTTCAGTGTAATATAAACTTTGAAATTTTATACAAGTAGATGATTGTACGTTAGCGATAATTACTCGTACCGTTGATTCGCTTCTAAATCCATTTAACCTGTTTCATCTGCTCCGCCTGCGTCACAAGCTTGTATTATCATCGACGATAATGAGATCAATCGCCTTACGCTGGAGCATTTTGTAGAGCTGCACGATCAGTTGACCTTAGTAGCCTCCCTGGCCGATGGTACGCAGGCCTTATTGTTTTTCCGGGCAGGGGGGCACGCGGATGTTATTCTCCTAGCTAACCCAAGTTGCGCAGTAGCCGCGCAGCGGCGCCAAGTTTGTAGCCTCGATGCTGGACTAGTGCGGCAGCGCCGCGTAGTGGTGCCAGGAACAGCAGGCGGTTGCTGGCACCACTACGCAGCACTTGGATCTGCTTCCCTGTCCGTTCTACAAACCTGGCGCCGCTACGCGGCTACTCTGCAACTTGGGTTAGCTACTATGTTTAAGCACTTTTTTGGTTTAAAGCACATCTTGTGACCTTCAGTGCCAAGCAACCTATGAGCTGATACCCGCGCAGCTATAAGCTGCTTTCTGTTACAGCTTTTCCTCCAGCCACAAAAAGCCAGCGCCGAGCAAAAACAAACCGAAAAACCAAGCTGCCGGCCACGGTTGACTAAAGGTTTCAGGCGTGGCTGTATCAGCAGATGATAGGTTAGCCAGCCACGCTTGCGCCGCCTGCTGGCGTAATTCAATTTCGGGACCGAGCCAGTTTTGCCCCCCAAACACATAAAATGAATGTGCTGCCTTACTGGCCAGCGTCACGCGGTGCCACCCTGCGGAGTCGGGCCAAAACTGACCAGTGCTCCACTCCGGCAGGCGCGTATCCTGGCGCAGGGCAAGGCGCGTGGGCGTGCCCGCTGCGCCTTGCACGGTGGGCGCGGTGGCAGGAAAAGCGGCCGACGTTAGCTGTACTTCCACCAGGGTGTTGGAACGGGGCCAAGGTGTGGTAACGCGCCAAGCAGCAGCAGCTGGTTCGGGCCGGGCTACGGCAGTGAGCAGCCGGCTCCAGTAGGCATTGTACGTCAGCGAATCATTCTGTAGGGCCCAGCGAAAGGTTTCGGGCAGCAACGATACTACCATAGCTCCCATCCCTACCCGCTGAGAAGCTACCACTGCTTGTCCCTGACCCGTTGTTACAATCGGCCGCAAGTGGGCAGAGGGCCGCAACGTCGCCGGTACCGTGGCCGTGGTACGGCTAGTGGCACCCGGCCACTGCACAGGCTGAGGTCGGGCGGAAGCTGCCGTAGCCACGGGTAAAATGCTAAAGGCAGCGCGGGCGGGCATAAGGCGCGGCAACGGAGCCGCATCAGCTAACAGGATCAGGCCCGTCCCATCGGTGCGCAACGCGGTGGTAAGCTGCCGGATTTCGCCGCCTGAAAGAGCAGCAATTGTACCCACATCGGCTATGATAGCATCATAGCGGGCCAGCAGGGCGGGCGTAAGCCGGGAAATATCGTGGGCGGGCTGGTTGAGAAACTCGGTTTGCGTCAGGCCGCGGCTGATGCCCACGCGCAATGCCACCGCGTGCTGACGGGTGCCAAGCTGGTTTTTCAGGAATTTAAATTCAAAAGATGGTGTGTTGGCCAGCAGCAACACCCGCAGGGCGCGGGTGGAAACTACCTCCACGGGTACGGGCTCGGAGGCCAAAATTTGCCCCCCACGCCGCGCTACCAGCTCATACGCGGCCAAGCCAGCTGCTTTCGGTACGTAACTCAGCCGAAAAGCCCCCCGGCCACTAGTCAAGCGCACCGAGTCGCGCGGCGCACCTACCGCCCGCAGGTGCACCCACGTTGGCGTAGCATTACCAGTGCTGGGGGGCAGATTTTCGAAGAAGCCTGCTACCTGCACCGGCTGGCCCAGCTCCACGCGGGGCGTCCAGTTGGCCGTCCGGAAACCAGCTCGGGCGGGTGGTGCATGCCGAATCAGGCGGACCGGACCGAGCATAGGTAGGTCGGCAGCCGGCAAGCCCTGACCCAGCACGTGCAGGCGCCGCAGGTTAGGCTGTTGCTCTCTGATCTGTAGAAGATTAGCTGGTGTTACCGTGTCGGCTCCGGCTACGGAAGTGGTACGCCATAGGCGGGTGGCTGGCCCCAGGCGGCGCAGTAAGGCCCGTAGCGTATCAGGCTGGAAGCCTTCGGTAAGCAAAATGGTTTCGTGCTGCGAGCCAGCTACGCTGCGGGTGGGCGGAAAGGCGGTAAACCACAGCCCCGCCCCGGCTAGCATTCCTGCCAGCAAGCGTAGCACAAGACGCTGCCGGTTAGGCCGCCGCAGGGTGCTCCAGGTCAAGCCGATTACCAGCAGCACACAGAGCGCAAGCAGCGCGTAATAAAGAAGCGTGGGGGGAATTTTAAACAAAACTTACCGGCTTAATTCCTGAAAATACCGCTGAGCCAGCGGGTTAGCGGTCGGCACCCGCGTGGGCGCGGCCGCCGGAGCGGGCAGCAAGCCGGTAAGCGCCCGCTCCACCGACGGCACCAGCTCAACACGCAGTGGCCGCTTGGCACGTACGTCGGCTACCAAGCCGCGCAGGTCGCGCAGGGCAGTGAGGTAGGCGCCAGGCCGTTGCAGGGCGGCTTGGGCTAAAGCTTGCCCGGCCCGCTCCAGCACCGGCGCGTCGCCGGGCTTCACCCTCTGACCCCGGCGGGCAGTGCCCAGCCAGCGCAGGGCGTCGCGCACCACAGGTTGATTGTCCTGGGGGGCAATTTTCTGCTCCTTGCGCGGGGCGGCGGCGTTGCCCATCTCGCCGGTCAGGCGCAGGGTAGCCTCGGGCAATATGGGTGGCGTAAATCCTGATTTCTTGACGTAGGCGCGGGTTTGCTGCTGCACTTGCTTGAGCAAGCGCAGGGCGCGGTACTCGTAGGGCAACGCTTCCTTCAGCCGACTGGTACGCAGGCGTAGCTCGGCTTCCCACATTTGGGCCAGCACCCCGCGCAGCTTGGCCTTCACCTCGGGCTCCAGAAAATCGGCCGTTTCGCTGTCGTCGTGCAGGTGCATGTAGGGCTCCATGAGGGCGGCCGTGGCGGCCTCGCCGGGTACATCTCGGGCGGAAGGAAACTTGTCGCCGCTGTGGTCGTGGCCGTCGTCGGCCGTGTGTACTTCTTCTTTTTCTTTACTATCCTCTTGTTCGGCGGTGGCGGGGTTATCCTGTTCGGCTGCGGGTGGGCGGGTGGCCGTTTCGCCGATGCCCTGCTCAAACTCTTCGCCCAGAAACTTGCCGTAGCGCATGCGCAGAATTTTCTGGTCGAAGCCTAGGTTGTTGCCGCGCTCTGCCACAGTAGTGGCCGACAAACGCGGCTGCTCGGCTATCAGCTTTTCGGTGTCGATAATAATCTGGCGCTGGCTGCGGAAGTAAGCCGGCACCACATTCACACCCATCGCCAAATCGGAAGTGCCATCAACTACGGCCGTGTCTTCCCACTGCACCAAATAGGTGTCGGAGCGGGTGCTGCCGCGGGCGTTGTCCCAGGCCTGCACGTAGAAGTACACCTCGTCGCCGTAGGTGAGCCCGAGCTTGGGCAAGCTGAGCGTATGAGTGGTCGTGGCTTGCGCAGGCTGGCCGCGCAAGGGCCCGCTGAGGTCGGTGACCGTCTCCGTAAACTTTACGGCTTCCCCTTGGCCCTGGGCCACCGTAGCCACCAGTCGGGCCCGGCTCAAGCCGTAATCATCGCGCAAAGCAATACGCACCGCGATTTGCGGCTTGTCGCCAAACTCAATGAGGGTGTAAGGCTTGGGGCTCTGAATCTGGATGACGGGCGCCTGGTTGGGTTGCACGTCGATGGCATAATCATCAGACGCCTTACCCGCGAAGCGCACGCGGTACAGCACGGAAGCGGTCAGCGTTTGCTCGGCCACATAGGTGTTCGCCTGCCCTGGCACGGCCCGAAAAGCCACCCGCCGCGCCCCGAGCTCTAGTTGCGGCGGAGCATCAGCGGCCCGGTTTACGCGCACCGTCCAACGCACTTTGGAACCACTAGGACAGCGGAAAGAGGCCATAGCCACCGACGTAGCGGGCTGCCGCGTGTAGGCGGGCGGCGTCACGTTGATGCGGGTATTGGTAACGCGCGGTGCGGCCTGAGCCACCGGATTGATTTTTTCTTCGGGAAAATTGAGCGCTACGGCCGGGGCTGCGGCGGCCACCGTGGCGTCAGAAGTTGGCTTCAGCCACCAAGCCAAGCCGGCCAGCATCAGCAGCAAACCCACCCAGCCCAGCGCCGGCCGAAAATCGACAGGCAGCAAAGGTTTCTCAGTGCTTTGTAGTCCTTCCAACCGGCGACTTACCCGCTGCTGCTGAAGGCTTTCCAGCAGGTTCAGGGACGATGATTCGCGCAACAGCAAACCCGTGCTGTCTTCTAACTCCGGAAACCGCCGATCGAGGCGCCGGGCTACGGGTGTCAGATCGGAATGCCAGTAGCGCCGCAGTTGGATGAGGACCAAGGCTACTAAAAGTAGGGCTGCTCCGCCCACAACCCAACTGGGCAAGGGCCAGAAGCGGGCCAATACCACCAGCAAAATGCCCCCCGCCAGCACGGGCAGCAGCAAGGCTCCCGTGCGGCGCAAAGCGTAGCGACGCCACTCCGCCCGAAGGGCGGGCGAGGTAGCCACGGAGGGCGCTACGGCAGTTTGGGTTGAAGGTGTCATACGGGAGAAACAGGGGTTGAAACCGGACGACGTTGCGCCAACAGGCGTTCCAAGCCAAAAAGCAGTCCGGCCAGCAGCACGGCCCAGGGCCGCAAATCGGTGAACGTATCCGCCGCCGGCTTAGCCGCTTTCTGGGGGGCATTTTTGGCTGCGGCTGGCTTTGGCTGAATAGCTGCCTGCACCTGAGCGGGCGCAACCGTCCGGTAATCATAACGAGCTATGGCCAGTGCGGGCGTAGCTGGTTCCAACAATTCCAGAAGCAGCGCCGGCAGCGCCGGGCTATCCGCCAATCCACTCCAGGTTGGGTTTAGGCGCGTGTGCAGTCGGTAAAGCTGCCCGCCGCCCGCCGCCCGCCATGATAACACCGCCCGGCCCTCGCCATCGGCCCAAACCACCGTGCTGTGGGGCAAAATAGCAGTCGTATCCCGGCGCAAAACTGGGATAAGCGCGTCGGCTCCGGCGGTGCCAAACGAGGCGGCTGCTGCCGCGCCCGGCCCCGGAGCTTGTTGCCACCACACCAAGCCCTTCGTCACGCGCGATTTCCACGCAGCCGGCATGGGCGCATCACTCAGCCAAAACACCCAATCCAGGGAGTCGGTAAGGGCGGGTGCCGCGGCTGAAACGGTAATAACGGGGGACACCGGCAGGCCACTTCCCGCCGCCCGCAACGCCGCCGCTAGGTAGCGCGCATCCTCGGCCTGATCGGCGACATAATATATTCTTAGCCGCTGGGCCGCCTGCACGGGCGTCGCAGCAGTATCCACAGCTAGTCGTATCACGGGCTGCCTGGCTTGGCGATTTGCGTAGCGAAGCGCTGGCAAGCCGGGTACCGTCAGATGCCCGTCAGCGGCGGGCCGCGCCACAGTAGTGGCCCGAAACGTGGTTTTTTCCTCGTCGCTGCGCCCGATGAGCAGCCGCAGTTTATCGGGTCCGCTGCTAACGGCCGACTGCACCCAGGCACTGGAATCAGGAGTAGGGATGAGCTGCCAGGTAAGGTTGGGGGGCAAATTGGGTCGGCTACCTTGCAGATCGGCTAGCCGAGCGGGAGTCAGCAAGTGAACTGGGCGCTCGGGAAAGCGTTGCGCCGCCTGCGCCGCTCGGGCCCACAAAAAGCCTGATTCGGTGGCCGCCGCAGAATCAGCGGCGACTGGATTAGCCAGCAGAGCGGCCCATTCTTCTTCAGTAATTACTGGCAAGCCTGATGTCAAACGACTCAGCACGTAGCCTTTATGCCGCAACGAGTCGATTAGCGGGCGTACCGTGGGAAGGTTGGTTGAAGTCAATAAATCGGGGCTCACTAGCACCTGCCCGCGCGCAGGTGGAGCGGGCCGCTGCCACACGGGCCCCGCCAAAGCCACCGCCAGCACTGCCACCACGGCCGCCCGCAACAGCAGCAACAGTAGCTGCTCCAGCTTCAGGCTGCGCAGGCGCCGATTAGCGGAAGCCGCCAGCCACCGCACGCTGCCCACCTGCACCGTACGGCCCGGTCGCCGGTTCCAGAGGTGGATGGCCAGGGGCACCAGCAGCCCCAGTAAAGCCAGCAACGCAGATGGAGTGAGAAGAGTGAACAAAGCGGAGGTAAGAATTAGTGATTAGAAACCGAGTTGAACGTCATGCAGAGCGCAGCGAAGCATCTCGCCAGCGGTAGTGGGATTACTACTCTGGCATCAGCACGCGAGATGCTTCGCTCCGCTCTGCATGACGTTCTTGTTAATTTGAGTTAAAAAAGAAGATGATAGCATTTGAAATTATAGAGTAGTCAAGCAAAACGCCCCCAGCGTCATCACATCTGTGCTTCCCGGCGGTGCAAAAACTCACGCAGCGCCTGATCCAGCGGGTCGGCGGTGCTGAGCTGATGATAGTCGAAGCCGTGGCGCCGAGCCGACTGGGCCGTGGCGCGCAGCCATTGTTGATGGTTTTGTTGATACGCCGCCCGTTGCTGGTCGGCGTCGAGCTGGAGAATCTGGCCGGTTTCGAGGTCTTCGAAGGTGATAGAACCGCGGTAGGAAAACGTTAGCTCATTATTGGCCACCAAGTGCAGCACCAGCACTTCCCCGGCTACGGCTTGCAGGCGGGTAAGCAGGCTTTCCATCTCAGCTTCTTCCTCATACAAATCGCTTACAAACACCGTGAGGGCCCGCTGCCGTCGGGCCGTGAGCGGAGCCAGCATAGCCGTAGACGGAAAAAGCCCCCCAGCCTCGGTTTTTTCCAGCAAATGATACAGCCGCAGCAGCTGCCGCGATTCGGCTCTGGGGGGCAAATGCTGCACTCCTTCGGGCCGCAACACGCTCAGTGCCACAGCATCACCCTGATTGGTGGCCAGATATGCCATGCTGGCCAGCACTAGCCGCGCGTAGTCCAGCTTAGTCAGGCCGTTGTCGTCGCGGTGGTTCATGCTGGCACTGGCATCGAGCAGCAGATGCACCATCAGGCTCGTTTCCACCTCCGACTCGCGGATGTAGTAGCGGTCGGAGCGGGCGGCCAGTCGCCAGTCGAGGCGGCGCAGATCGTCGCCGGGCTGGTAGGGGCGATACTGGCTAAACTCCATCCCTACGCCCCGCCGCCGGCTCCGGTGATGACCGGCCAGAAAGCCTTCGGCTGCCTGTTTGGCGGCCAGCGGTAGGTTGCGCAAAGCGTGAAGGGTTTCAGGAGCCAGCATCTTTTAGAAGTGAGAGGTGAGAGAGCGTGTCATGCTGAGGAATCGAAGCATCTCTACTGGTTAGTAACTGATGTTACGCAGCAACTGCATCCATTAGTCGGTAAGGCTGTTTCTGAGCGTAGCAAAAGCCGCTTTTTGAAGCGCAGCAGCAAGTCGTGCGTAACATGAGTTAGTAATCAACACCGGTGTAACGAAGTGGTAGAGATGCTTCGACAGGCTCAGCATGACATGCTCTCTTACCCTACACTGCCACCGCTTTCAGCAATTCAGCCACGGCATCATCCGCCGTGATGTTCTCGGCTTCTGCGTTGAAATTCAATAGCACCCGGTGCCGCAGCACCGGTGGCGCCAGCGTCCGCAAATCGTCCAGCGTCACGGCGAAGCGGCCTTGTAGCAAGGCCCGAGCTTTGGCGCACAAAATCAGCGCCTGCCCGGCCCGCGGACCCGCGCCCCAACGCCCGTAATCCTTGATAAACTTCACCTCCGTAGTTGCCGGCCGCGTGGCGCGCACCAAGCGGTTCACAAAATCAAGCAACTCCGGGCTCAAACTGACCTGCCGAACGAGCTGCTGCAACTGCCGAATATCGGCGCTGCCCAGCACGGGCTTCACCTCGGGCCGTGCCGTGCCCGTGGTGCCGCTGAGTACGGCTAGTTCCTCTTGCTCCGAAGGGTAGCCAATGCGCACATACAGCAGGAAGCGGTCGAGCTGGGCTTCGGGCAATGGATAAGTACCAGCCTGCTCAATAGGGTTTTGAGTAGCCAGCAGAAAGAAGGGCTTGGGCAAAGCGTGCTCCTGGCCGGCGTAGGTTACGTGGCCTTCCTGCATGGCTTCGAGCAAGGCCGCCTGCGTCTTGGGCGGCGTCCGGTTTATCTCGTCGGCCAGGACTAGGCTGGCGAAAATTGGTCCTTCGTTAAACTTAAACGAGCGGTGCCCCGTGCCGTGGTCCTCCTCCAGTACCTCGGTGCCCAGAATATCAGTAGGCATCAAATCGGGGGTGAACTGAATGCGCCGGAACGACATATCGGTGGCGGCGGCTAAGGTGCGCACCAGCAGCGTTTTGGCCAGGCCCGGCACGCCTTCCAGCAGGGCGTGGCCGCCGGCCAGCAGCGCCACGAGTACCTCATCGAGCACTTCGCTTTGGCCTACAATGACTTTGGCAATTTCTTCTTTAAGCGGTGGTAGTTTGGCGAGCAGGCGGTGTACTTCTTGTTCGGTCATGCAGGGAGAAGTTTCTAGGATGTTCAGGCGTCATTTCCCGCAGTGTTTCGCAGTGTTTGGCGCAGTGTCTCGCAGTGTTCTTTCAGGGTTAAGCGGTCAGCGCATACATCAGGATGTTGACGCCAAACTTGGTGTTGTCTTCGGCCAGCCAGCGCTTGTTGCGGTAGTCGTAGTCCCACTCGCAGCCGTAGTCTTTGTTGGAGTACAGCACGCCCACGCGGCCGTTGATTTCCACCGCTTTCAGATAGTCGTGAACCAGGTCGTCGCCCCAGCCGTTGAGCTCGAACGAGGTGGGCGGCGGCCCGTCTTTAAAGGTGAAAAACGACTTATAAATTGGGTGGGTCTTCGGGATTTTCTTGAGTGCGCCGGCCCCAAAGCATTGGCGCATCTGCTCCTCGAAGGAGCGGGCAAAGAGTCCGTCGATGTCATGGTTGCAGTCGTCCACGAATACGAAGCCGCCGTTGCGCACGTACTGCGTGAAGTTCTGCTTTTCAGCCGCCGAAAACTGCACCAGCCGGTGGCCCGACAGGTAGCAGAAAGGGTAGCTAAATAGATCGGGGCTGTCGAGGGCCACTACTTTCTCTTTCTGATTAACGGGCACCGTAGTATACTGAATCAGCGAGTGAAGCAGATTGGTGGGCATTCTCTCATCCACAGAATCCCAGTCGCCGGAACGGTATTGAAGTCGTACGAAGGTAAACGGAGCGGGCATACAAGCTGATAGGCGACGAAAAAGAGACGGCGCAAGGCCAACAAAGTTGCCTGGGGGCAAATTCTCCTCGGAAAATACGGGCTTCTACCGACTCGCACAGCTACCCGCAAACTAAACGAGGTTAAAATACGTTTTCGATTTTGGCCTAATTAATGCAAACTAATCACCTATAAATAACACACTGCTCTTGGCAATAGACTACTACTATCCTACGTATTACTCATCTAATCTAACTTGCAACTTCCTATGAAACGCACTGTCCTATTGTTGTTTAGCTTCCTTTGCCTGGCGCTCAGCGCGCAGGCCCAACTTGGTTTGAAAGGCGGTATCAACCGCGCTGTGCTCAGCGGCAACGTCGGCGATAATGCCGAGTATCAAACTTCGTATCACGCCGGTATTTTTTATGAGGCCAAGATCCTCGGCCCGATTTCGTTGCAGCCCGAATTGCTGTATTCAATGCAGGGCGCCCAGGCCCGCAGCCTTATCCGCAACCAATCATTGGAGGAGTTTGACACCAAACTGCACTACCTCACGTTGCCGGTCCTGCTGAAAGCGACCATCGGCCCCGTATTCGTGGAGGCCGGCCCGCAGTTCAGCTACCTGGTGTCATCGCAGGATGAAGGCCGCACGCAGGTAGACCTAACCAGCTCCGGCCCCAGAGAATACCTTGACTTTAACCGCAACAACAGCGGCGACTACAAAAAAGGTGACCTGGGCGTAGCGCTCGGGGCCGGCATCAAGCTGCCGCTGGGCTTCGCCGTGGGTGGCCGCTTCACCACCAGCCTCAATAACATCGGCGACTACCGCAACATCAGCGGCGTCAACGACCCGGAGCTGAAGAATCGGGTGTTTCAGGCCTATGTGAGCTTTCAGCTGGGCAGAGACAATTAAGCATAGACAAGAAGGGAGCAGAATCCGCGGCATTTACTTTGCTTACTGGGTATTTTGCTCCTTTCTTGTCTATACTTTATGAAAAAAAATCTTCTCGTATTAGCCTCAATGCTAGGTAGCGTGGTAGCTGCTCAAGCACAAACAGGGGTTCATTTTGGTGCTAAGTCCGGCCCGAGTCTTTCTGTTATAAGCGGCAGTCTCAATCAGGCATCGGAGTACAAAGTAGGCTTTCAGGCGGGTGGGGTAATGCGGTGGCGCCCCTCAACCCGGGTTGCTATTCAACCAGAGCTGGTATTTTCTCAACAAGGTGCTAACCACCGCTTTCCGGCTGGTCCGGTTACGCTCGAAAGCAAAACCAAGCTATCGTACTTAAACCTACCGGTGCTGGTGAAAGTCTATATGGGCAACGTGATCAACGTCCAGGTAGGGCCCCAGTTCGGAATGTTGTTGGCGGCCCGGCATAAGGGCCAAGTATCTTATTATTCCGGATCCAACGGGGAGGGCTTCGTTACTGAAAACAGGGATGTCAAAGCGGACTATAAAGGTGATTTTGGTTTGTGTGGAGGCTTGGGCGCTGACCTGAAAAACGGCCTGCTACTAACGGCCCGCCTCAGTTATGGACTGACTGATATTAATAATAACGCTGCTGACAAGCAATTGCGTAAGCAATTTGGCATTGACGGCCTGTATAATCGGGTGTTTGAGTTTTCAGCAGGCTACGTTTTTGGGACTAAATAATAGTTCGCGTAGCCACCTCACAAAAAAGCCCCCCAGAACTGGTCTGGGGGGCTTTTTTGCATTAATAATCTGAATTCTACACCGCGTCGGAGAGGCTGGTAAAGGTGAAGTCGCGAATCTTGAGTGGCGGCACCAAATTGCCCCCCAGGCGTTGGGGCTTGCCAATGGCCTCAATATTATTCAGCATAATAATGGGCGACTCATTGAAGCGGAAGTTCTTCACCGGATGCTTGATCTTGCCATTCTCGATGTAGAACGTGCCGTCGCGCGTCAGGCCGGTATAGAGCAAAGTTTGTGGATCCACGTCGCGGATGTACCAGAGCCGCGTTACCAGAATGCCCTTTTCGGTGCTTTTGATCATGTCCTGCACCGTTTGGGTGCCGCCTTCCATGATGAATCCACTGGGGAAAGCCGTGGCGGGCACGTTGTTTTTCTGGGCCCAGAAGCGCGAGTAGTACATGTTCTTCATCACGCCCTTCTCAATCCAGGTCATACGCTTCACCGGCAACCCGTTGCCATCAAACACGCTGCCCGGCGCTTCCGCGTTCAGCGGGTCGGAGTAGATGGTTACGCGCTCATCGAACAGCTTCTGACCCAACTTGTTGCCACCGCCTTTTTTGCTCAAAAAGCTACGGCCTTCGTCGGCCGAGCGGGCATCGAGCGAGTACATCAGGTTGTTAAGCAGGCCTTCGTCGGAAACCAAGGCGGCGGGCTCCAGAATCACGGTGTACTTGCCCGGCTCAATGGCTTTAGCATTCACCGAGCCAGCCGCTTTATCGGCCGCAATTTTGGTGAGGACTTTGGCATCGAGCTTGTTGGCGTCGGTGAAATCGGCCACCGCGTAGCCGGAACCGGTGCCGTCCGGTGTGCGGACTGTGATGGAGAAATCAAGGTTCGTGTCCTGCTGATACGCTTCCAGCCCTTTGCTATTACGCATGGCCAGAAAGCTGGCGCCATCCTCCAGGTAGCCCGCCGCCGTGAGCTTGCGCTCCTGGCATAAGGCAATGCTGTCGGCGGCGGCTTTAGCCCGGAAGTCGGGCGTGATGCTGGCGGTGCTTTGAGCAAAAGCCACGGGCGTGAGATACTGCTGCGGACCCAGCAGCGGCACATAATCAGGGTCTTCGGGGGCCAATCGGGCAATTTCTTCGGCCCGCTGCACACAGCGGCGCAGCGTGGCTTCGTCGAACTCATTGCAGGTGGCCACGCCCGAGCGTTTGCCAAAACCTGACTCTACTACCAGCGACACGTTGTCGGTGGCCCCGGCGGTACTCACGTTGTTACGGGCGTAGCGGATGTTGCCGCTGCTGCGTCCGCGCAACGAAACACTACACTCGTCGGCCTTGCTATAGCTCAGAACTTTCTTGAGAATGGTCTGAGCTTCGTCTTTAGAGAGAATGGGCATTGCTGTCTTGATAATTTCGTGTGAGAATAGTAGCACGTTCAGCGAGTGGCCTCACCCCTAGCCCCTCTCCTAGGGGAGAGGGGGACTAAATTTTAAAACTAGCTTTCTAGAAAAAGTAGGTAGAAGAACTAATATCTAGTCTCCCTCTCCCTTAGGAGAGGGGCTAGGGGTGAGGCCACTCGTTGAGGCTTTTACCCAATCTTGCGAGCCGTATTAATCACGTTTACGCCGTTGAAGCGCGTGGTTGAGCTGCCGTGGCTCACGGCGCTGCTCTGCGAGGGCTGACCTTTGCCGTCGTTGAAGAAGCCCGAGAAGCGGTAATCCGACTCGTCGCAGATGGCGGCGCAGGAGTTCCAGAACTCCAGGGTGTTGGTCTGGTAAGCCACGTCTTCCAACATACCCGTGATTTTACCTTTGTCAATCTCGTAGAACACTTGGCCCCCAAACTGGGAGTTGTAGCGCTGCTGGTCGATGGAGAAAGAGCCGTGGCCGGCAATGTAAATGCCTTTGTCCACGCCTTTTACCATGTCGTCCACGCTCAACTTCGCCTTGCCTGGTTGCAGGCTCACGTTGGGCATGCGCTGGAACTGCACATCGCTCCACGACTGCGCGTAGCAGCACCCATCCGACTCATTCTGCCCCACCATCGCGGCCTGGTCGCGAATCTTCTGGTAGTCGATGAGCATACCTTCTTTAATAAGGTCCCACTTCTTGGTCTTCACACCTTCGTCGTCGAAACCCACGGCGCCGAGCGAGTTAACCTGCTGTTTATCAGCCACAATGTTGACAAGCTTGGAGCCATAGGGCTGCTTTTTAGCCTTCCATTCCAGGGTAGCGAATGAAGTACCAGCGTAGTTGGCTTCGTAGCCCAGCACGCGGTCCAGTTCGGTGGGGTGACCTACGCTTTCGTGAATAGTCAGGCCCAGGTGATGGGGGTCTAGCACGAGGTCGTATTTGCCCGGCGTCACCGACTTGGCAGTCAGCTTTTGCTTCACCTGCTTGGTAGCGGCGGTGGCATCTTCGAGGATGTCGTAGCTGTTTTTGTATCCTACTAAACCAGAACCACTGGGGCCGGCTACTTTATCAGCGGCTTTCGGCGTGAGGTATTCGTAGCCCATTCCCATCGGGGCGCTGAGCGCCTGGCGGCTGCGGAATTTACCCGAGGCGCGGTCAATAGCCGTTACGCTAAAGGTTGGCCAGATGCGGTGAATGTCCTGGTCGATGTAGGAGCCATCAGTCGAGGCAAAGTACTTCTGCTCATTCACTTGGAACAAAGCTGAGTTCACGAAGCTGGCGCCGTTGTCCAGGGCCTTCGCATTGGCACCTAACAGCAGATCTACTTTTTGGGCAATCGGCACCTCAAAGGCGTTCTGCTGAATCGGCGTTTTCCAACTCACTTCACCGTGGCCTTTCACTGGCGCTAGCTTCACCTGCTCTTTCTGCACTTTGGAGTTGGCTTTGGCAATCTGTACCGCTAGCTGCGCGGCTTTCGCTAGGCCCGCTTCGCTGACGGTATTGGTGGCGGCAAAGCCCCACGTACCATTAGCCAGCACGCGCACACCCGCGCCGTAGCTTTCGGTGCTGACAATATTCTGAACCTGCTTTTCACGGGTGAAAATGCCTTGATTCAGGGAGCGGCCAATGCGCACATCAGCATAGGAAGCACCGGCTGATTTAGCGGCATTGAGCGCGGCATCGGCCAGGCGCTTTTTCAGGGCTACGTCGGCGGCGGGCACCAACAATTGCTCGGGCGTCACCAAATTGCCCCCCAGGCCGGGGAAGCTGGGCAGGAACAGGGCGCCGGCCGCTAAGCTGGACAGCCCCACAAAATCGCGTCGTTTCATGAAGTAAAATTTGAGATCAAACAGTTTGGCGAATTTTATTAACTGTATATTCGTGTGTATCAATAGCTTCTTCGTATTTACTAATAATCTTATTTTTCTCTAATGACAAAAGTGTTTCATAAAAGAATATTTCATTCCTAAGGTCTGAGCTGTCTGGTAAAAAGCTTTCTATAAATAGAAAAAGTTTGAAAGCCTGAAAACCTTTGTATTCGTAATTACTGAAACTATAATCGAATTCAATGATTAATTCTTCGAAATCGAATCTGCAGCCTTGACCATGAAATCTATAGCTAAACTCATGATTTTCGATCTTAACTGAGTCGATGGCAGGAACCTTTCCGGCTCTCTTTGCTAATAGGGGAGACTCTATTAAAGCAAAACTTCTCTGCAATAGATTATTTAAATATTTTATCGTTGTCTCGTATTTAACTATTATGCTGAATAAACATTTTAAGTTTTCCATATCAATAAAATAAATAAGAGCGAATTCTAATAGTGAAATTAGTAGAACTCACTCTTATTTAATTATTCGGCGGTGGTCTAAAGCGTGGTGATAAGCCTAATGCATGACCAACTGAAAAAGGCGCTGAACAAGCTATTCAAGCTCCTTTTGATTCAACCTGAAACGGCACCATCACCACGCTTTAGACCACCGCCAATTATTCATTATACAGCATCTGACAAGCTGGTAAAGGTGAAGTCACGAATCTTCAGCGGCGGCACCAAATTGCCCCCCACGCGCTGGGGCTTACCGATGGCCTCCAGGTTGTTGAGCATAATAATGGGCGACTCATTGAAGCGGAAGTTTTTCACCGGATGCTTGATCTTGCCGTTCTCTATGTAGAAGGTACCGTCGCGCGTCAGGCCCGTGTACAAGAGCGTTTGCGGATCAACGGGGCGGATGTACCACAGGCGCGTTACCAGGATACCTTTTTCAGTACCCTTAATCATGTCCTGCACCGACTGCGTACCGCCTTCCATAATCCAGCCGCCGGGGCGAGGAATATCGGGCACGCCGGATTTCTGGGCCCAGAAGCGGGAGGTGTAGAGGTTCTTTACTACGCCCTTCTCAATCCAGGTCATTTTCTGCTGCGGACGGCCATCACCGGAGAAGGTAAGCGTCGGAATCTCAGCGTTCAGTGGGTCGGAATAGATGGTGACGCGCTCATCGAACAGCTTTTCGCCTTTTTTATTTCCTCCCCCTTTTTGCTCAGGAAAGAGCGGCCTTCGTCGGCGTTCCGTGCGTCGAGGGCACCCATTAGCGCCGCCAGCAGGGAAGCATCAGTGTTGGCCACCAACGCGGCGGGTTCCAGAATAACGGTATACTTGCCGGGCTCAATGGCTTTGGCACCTACCGAGGCAGCTGCTTTATCGGCGGCAATCTGGGTGAGGCGGGCGGCGTCGAACTTGCTCGCGTCATTGTAATCGGCGGTGGCGTAGCCCGAGCCGGTGCCGTCAGGCGTGCGTACCGTTACGGAGTACTCCAGGTTGGTGAGCTGCTGGTAGGCTTCGAGTCCTTTGCTGTTGCGCTTGGCAATGAAGCCAGCCTCATCATTCAGAAAGCCCGCCGAGCTTAATTTCTTCTGCTCGCACAGCTTCATGCTGGCCGCCGTTTGCTGGGCGCGGTAGTCGGGGGTAATGTTGGCGGTAGCCGCCGCAAACGCCGCGGGCGAAGGAACCAGGTATTTCTGGGCGCCGAGGAATGGCACGTACTCGGGGCTCTCAGGTGCTAAGCGGGCAATTTCTTCGGCCCGCTGCACGCAGCGGCGTAGCGTAGCATCATCAAACTCATTGCAGGTAGCGACGCCCGAGCGCTTGCCGAAGCGTGACTCTACGGCTAGCGACACGTTATCAACGGCACCGGCGGTCGAAATGGCGTTGCGCGCCGAGCGTACGTTGCCGCCCGTAGAACCGTTGAGCGTGACTTCGCACTCGTCGGCTTTGCTGTAGCTCAGCACCTTAGTCAGGATTGCCTGAGCTTCTTCTTTGGAAAGTATGGCCATTAGTTGGTATGGATGTACTGATTTTTGAAGTGTGGATTTTGCCCCCTAATGATTGCCTCAACCCCTAGCCCCTTCTCCAAGGGGAGAAGGGGGACTAGCTTCTAATCTTTCTAGCAAATTAGTACTGACTAGTAGGGTAGTTTCTCCTAAATCTAGTCCCCTTCTCTTCTGGACTCTGCGCTTAAAGCAGATGCGGGGCTAGGGGTTGAGGCAAACGTTACCCAATCTTGCGGGCTGTATTAATTACATTGACACCATTAAAGCGCGTGGTGGAGCTGCCGTGGCTAACGGCTGACACCTGCGAGGGCTGCCCTTTGCCATCGAAGAACGAACCGAACAAACGGTAGTCCGACTCGTCGCAGATGGCGGCGCAGCTGTTCCAGAACTCCAGGGTGTTGGTCTGGTAAGCCACGTCTTCCAGCATGCCGTCAATCTTGCCCTTATTGATGGCATAGAACACCGTGCCGCCAAACTGAGAATTGTAGCGCTGCTGATCGATGGAGAAGGAACCACGGCCGGCGATATAAATGCCTTTGTCCACGTTCTTAATCATCTCATCGACCGAAAGCTTGGCTTTGCCGGGCTGCAAGCTCACATTCGGCATACGCTGAAACTGCACCGAATCCCAGGAGTCGGCGTAGCAGCAGCCATCCGACTCGTTCTGGCCTACCATAGCGGCCTGGTCGCGAATCTTCTGGTAGTCTACCAGCACGCCATCCTTGATGATGTCCCACTTCTTCGTTTTCACGCCTTCGTCGTCATATCCGACGGCACCTAATGAGCCGGGCTGTAACTTATCAGCCACAATGTTGACGAGCTTCGAGCCGTAGGGCTGCTTTTTGGCTTTCCAGTCGAGTGTCGCGAAGCTGGTGCCCGCATAGTTGGCTTCGTAGCCCAGCACGCGGTCGAGCTCGGTGGGGTGACCCACGCTTTCGTGAATGGTCAGGCCCAAATGATTCGGGTCGAGCACGAGGTCGTACTTGCCCGGCACCACCGATTTAGCGGTGATTTTCTCCTTGGCTTGCTTGGCCGCCAGGGTGGCATCCTCCAGGATGTCGTAGCTGTCTTTGTAGCCGATGAGGCCAGTGCCCGCAGGGCCCGCAATCTTGCCGGCGGCCTTGGGGGTCATGTACTCGTAGCCCATGCCCATGGGGGCACTTAGCGCCTGCCGCGTCCGGAATTTGCCCGAAGCACGGTCGATGGCCGTCACATCAAACGTGGGCCAGATGCGGTGTACATCCTGATCGATGTAGGAGCCATCAGTGGAGGCGAAATATTTCTGCTCGTTAATTTGGAAAAGAGCGGAGTTGACGAAGTTAGCACCGTTGTCTAGTGCTTTGGCGTTGGCCGCGAGCAAGAGGTCTACTTTCTGGGCAATCGGCACCTCAAAGGCATTCTGCTGAATTGGGGTCTTCCAGCTCACTTCACCGTGGCCTTTCATTGGTGCTAGCTTCACCTGCTCTTTCTGCACTTTGGAGTTGGCTTTAGCAATCTGCACCGCGAGCTGCGCGGCTTTGGCCAGGCCCGCTTCGGTCACCGTGTTCGTGGCCGCGAAGCCCCAGGTGCCATTAGAAAGTACCCGCACGCCGGCGCCAAAACTCTCGCCGCTGGCAATGTTTTGGACCTGCTTTTCGCGGGTGAAAATGCTTTGGTTTAGATACCGGCCAATGCGTACATCAGCATAGGAAGCCCCCGCCGACTTGGCGGCATTCAGGGCCGCATCAGCCAAGCGCTTGTTCACTACGGCATCCATAACTGATTCAAGCAAACGCTCTGGGCTAACCAAAGTGCCGCCAAAACCAGGGAAGTTGGGAAGGAACACAGCCCCTGCCGCCAGGGCCGAGAGTCCTACAAAATCACGTCTTTTCAAGAGGGTAAGGTTTTGGGAAGGTGAGTGGAAAGTTAAGTTTAGAGAGAAATTGGGAGAAACTCAATTTTAAGGACGAAGAATGCCCCCAGGGATGCACGGAAAATAAAACGTTTGCAGGGCGTGGTGACCATCATACACCAAGCTGCTTTTGTCATCTGTCATCCTGACGAAGGAAGGACCTGATCACGGCAGAACAAATCGTTCAACTGCGGTAAGGTCCTTCCTTCGTCAGGATGACAGACGATATGACAGGGCTTTGAATCTCACTCAATCAACTTCAACAAATCAGCGGCAATACCCGGCCAGGGCTGGTTCAGGTCCAGGGTTACGACGCGGACGGGGTGGCCGCCGAGCGTATAGCGCAGGTCCACTTCGCGGGTGGCGGCGGGGTAGAGCAGAATGCCCTCCAACAGCTGGGTGGGGGGCGAAATTTGGTTCTGCAAATACGCGTACAACTGATAGAGGTGGGGCGAAATGAGGCGCTGCCGGTCGTAGCGCGGCCGTAGGGCGGCGCGGTAGTATTTGGTGTCGAGGATGATTTTGCGGTCGGGTGCCTCCAGCGTGGTGTCGGTAATCATGGCGGGCAGCAGGCTCAGATCCTCAGGCTCGTCAGCAGCAGCTTGCCAACTGATGGTTTCCGACAGCACCCGATACCGGCGCTGCTCGAGGCGGTAGAAGTTGCGCACAAAGGCTTCAAAAAGCTGCGCCATCAGCCGCTCATCATGCCGGAAATCAACGAAGCGGGTGCGGCCATCAGCGGCCGGCTCGGGAAGAGCACTGCGGTACAATAATTCGCACACATTCAGCAGCAAGGCTTCATGACCAGTAGGGCGGGTGCGGCGCACGGCCCGCAACGCATGACTACTAAGCGGCGTGGGGGGCAAATCGGGAGAAAAATGCCACCGCACGGCGCGTAGCTCCTGGCGCAAAGCCGCAGGGACCTGCCGCGACCGACTCAGCTGCTCTACTGCCCCGAGCAGCAGCCGAAGAAACGGCGTATCAGCTCCCAACTCATCATAAGCACACACTGCCCGCCCCCGCCGCAGCAAGTCACGCGACAGGGAAGCATCCAGCAGCACCCGCCCCCGCAGCTCGCCCAGCTCCTCTTCCCGCTCGGTATACGCCTGCCGCAGCCCCTGCCGCAACAGCCGTCGCGTGCCCGTGAGCAGCACATGGCTCAGTAGCTCCAGCGGCCGATGAAACGTCGTGGCTTCCGAGGCTAGCCACTCCTCTTGCTCCGGCAAGCGGTTCCAGGCGTAGCAAAGCAGATAATACAGGTTCTGGATGGGAATCATAGATGTGGGCCTCACCCCCGGCTCCCTCTCCCAAGGGAGAGGGGAGCCAAGCGCTCGGCCTACGCGGCTGCGTCGGCTAGCGCCTCCGCAACCGCTACCGTTTTAAGTGAAGGATAAACCGTATTTAACTTGGTAGCAGTTGCGGAGGCGCGAGCCGACGTAGCTGCGTAGAACTATTCGTTTAGCTCCCCTCTCCCCGAGGAGAGGGGCCGGGGGTGAGGCTACCGCAGCAAGCGCTTTTTATGAGCCGCCGCTTTTGCGGGCTGGTCTAACCAGTATTCATCCAGCAGCGGCGCGATTTCCTGCTCCAGAATGAGGGTTAGCCAAGAATCGGCGGCAGCGGAGTCGGCGGGGGCTGGCAGAAATAGCTGTGCCCTAGCTGAAAATCTTCGCCTAAGTCGGGGTCGTCGCTGATGGCTTGGTTTAGCTCAGTGAGCCGCGCTACCAGCCGCGCTGTGACTGCGGCCGGCACACCTTTTTGTGCCAAAAAACCTTGCAGGAGAGCGCCAAACTCCGGCTGCATTTTCACGAACGCAAATCGGCGCCGCAGGGCATAATCGAGCGGGGCCAGAGAGCGGTCAGCGGTGTTCATGGTGCCAATGACGTAGAGATTGTCGGGCACGAAAAATCGGGCTGCGTCGGGAGGCGAGTAGGGGAGGCGCACGGCGTTGGCCGGGCCGCGTTTATCGGCTTCCAGCAAGAGCAGCAGCTCGCCAAAAATCCGACTCAGATTGCCTCGATTAATTTCGTCGATTAGCAGGAAATAGGGTTTGGCCGGCTCGGTGGCGGCGCGCTGGCATACTTCCAGAAGCACGCCCGCCGTCAGCCGAAAGGTGCCCTGCGCATCGGGCCGAAATCCCTGTACAAAATCCTCGTAGCTGTAGCTGGGGTGAAACTGCACCAGCTCCACGCGGCCCGCATCGGTGGCGCCCAGTTCCAGCCAAGCCAGGCGGCGGGCCAGAAAGGTTTTACCTGTGCCGGGCGGACCGTGCAGAATCAGGTTGCGCCGGCGCCGCAAAGCCGCCAGCGTGTCATCCAGCATTTTCTCCGACACAAACAGCTCCTGCAAGGCCGCGGCGCGGTCGTAGGGCGCGCTGGGGGGCATTTTGTAGTGGGCGGCGGGCTCGTGTACTTCCAGCTTGTGCACCTTCGCCTTTTCAATGGGCGTCGAGTCGCTGGGCCGACCGGTGTACAGGTCCTGCATAGCCTGCTGGGCCGCCACGTCATTATCCAGAGGAGAGTTGGCCAGGCTAGGGCGCTTGGTGGCGACCGTAAAATCGAGGTGCTCCAGCAAGCCGTTGGTGGGGCCGCCGGCGGGCAAGGGCCAGTTGGCATCGGTCTGGCCGGTGGCCAGGCGGTAGGCCAGCTGCGCCACGGGCCGGGGCGGGTAGCGTCGGCCCCGATACACGAGGTCGTAGACGGTGCTGGGGGGCAGATTCAGCCCTTGCCGGTCGATGTGCCGGAGGGCGCGCAGCACATGGTCGCGGGTGAGCTGAGAAGGGTCGAAAGAAGGGGCAGGCATCCGGTTTGTAAGGTAGGCGCAAAACGGATACGAGGCTACAAAGGGTTTCGGGGTAGCAGGTAAAACTACCCGATGAAGTGCCTGCAAGCTTGAGTAATTTGTAGGATAATTAGATTAAGTAAAAATATAAGAAGTAAAAGGCAATCAACTTTTAGGTAACTAGCACAACAATAGAAATTAAGAAATATTATAAACCACCTGTAGTAGATCTGCGTGTCGAACGGGCCAAAGCATTTGAGTTACTGAGGCAAGTCAATATTCCCCAATTGACCATGCTTGAGACGCTGCGTCCGACTGCAAGGGTTCAATACTTCTTTCTTTACCTCCCCTGGATACCACCTTTTTTCAGCCTTATTCCCTTCTTTCCATTTCATGAAAAAACAGTACGCTACCGCAGCAGCCCTGCTGCTCACGGCCGTTGCCTTGGCCCAAACGCCTGCCCCTTCGCCACAAGCCGCCGCGCCCGCCGCTTATCAGGAAACGGCCCCCAAAATCAACGCTCTGGTTCACACTAAGCTCGACCTGCAATTTGACTACAAAAAGCGCTACGCCTACGGCAAAGCCTGGCTGACGCTGAAGCCCTACGCCTACGCTACCGATTCCCTGCGCCTTGATGCCAAAGGCATGGATATCAAGACCGTAGCCTTGATAAATGGCAGCAATCAGCAGCCGCTCAAATACACCTACGCCGACGGGCAAAACCTGCGCATTAACCTCGGCAAAACGGTAGCGCCCGGCACCGACTACACCGTCTATATTGAGTACACGGCCAAGCCCGATGAGCTGAAAACCAAAGGCAGCGCCGCCATTACCGATGCCAAAGGCCTGTACTTCATCAACCCCGACAGCGCCGTGGCCGGCAAGCCCGTGCAGATATGGACCCAGGGCGAGACCGAAGCTTCTTCGGTGTGGTTTCCAACCATCGATCGGCCCAATCAGAAAACGACCTCGGAAATCAGTCTGACCGTGCCCAGTAAGTACGTGACGCTGAGCAACGGCGCGCTCGTGAATCAGAAGCCGGCCGGTGCGGGTTTGCGCACCGATACCTGGAAAATGGAGCAGCCCCACGCGCCTTACCTGTTTATGCTGGCCGTCGGCGACTTTAAGATCTATAAGGACAAGTGGCAGGGCAAAGACGTGGACTACTATCTGGAGCCTAAATTTGCCCCCTATGCCAAGCAGATTTTTGGCGACACGCCCGAGATGATGGAGTTTTTCTCCCAGAAGCTCGGCGTGGCGTATCCGTGGAATAAGTACGCCCAGATTGTGGTGCGTGACTACGTGAGCGGAGCCATGGAAAATACCACCGCCACCCTGCACGGCGACTACGTGCAGCAGACGCCCCGGCAGATGCTCGACCGCGACTACACCTACATCCCCGGCCAGTCGGTGATTGCCCACGAGCTGTTTCACCAATGGTTCGGCGACTACGTGACGGCCGAAAGCTGGAGCAACCTGACCGTAAACGAGTCGTTTGCCGACTTCAGCGAAGGCCTCTGGGCCGAACACAAGTACGGGCAGGACGCGGCCGACGCCCACCGGTCCAACGCGCTGCGCCGCTACCTCAGTAGCCCCCGCGACGCGGCCAAGCCGCTCGCCCGCTTTTATTATGACGACAAAGAGGAAATGTTCGACCTGGTGTCGTACCAGAAGGGCGGGGTCATCCTACAAATGCTGCGCACCCACCTGGGCGACGCGGTGTTTTTCGCCGGTTTGAAGCAGTATCTGACCCAAAACGCGCTCGGCACCGGCGAAGCCCACCAGCTGCGGCTGGCCTTAGAAAACGCGTCGGGCCAGGATCTGAACTGGTTTTTCAACCAGTGGTATTTCGCGCCCGGCCACCCCGTCGTGACCATCGACTATGCCTGGGACGCGGCCCGCAAGATGCAGACCGTGACGGTGAAGCAAACCCAGCCGGGCACGCCGTTTATCCTGCCCATGGCCGTTGATTTGTACGTGGGGGGCAAAACTCTGCGCCGCGACGTGGTGCTGCGCCAGACCACCGAAACCCTGGAGTTCCCCACGGCCACCCAGCCCGACTTGGTGAACGTGGACGCTAACAAGGTGATGGTGTGGCAGAAAACCGACAACAAACCGTTGGCCGCCTTCGCCTACCAGTACAAAAATGCCCCCCGGTTCGTGGATCGGTACGAAGCTGTCGTTGCGGCGCAGGCCAAGCCTACCGAGGCTGCGGCCCGCGGCATACTGCTGGCCGGCCTGAACGATAAGTCCCCCGGCCTGCGCGCGCAGGTTATCGGCTCGCTGAACCTCGAAGACGCGGCCCTGCGCAAAGCCGCCGCGCCCACGCTGCGCAAGCTGGCTACCTCGGACAAGGAAGCGGTGGTGCGGGGGTGGCCCTACGGAACCTGGGCAAGCTCAAGGAAAAGCGCGATGAAAAGCTGTTTGCCCAGCAGCTCAAAAGTGAGTCGTACGCCGTGCAGGGGGCCGCGCTGCGGGCCCTGGCGGAAGTAAACCCGGCCCAGGCAATAACACAGGCCAAAGCGTTTGAAACGGACAATATGGGCTTACTCACTTCGGCTATCATGGAAGTGTACGGCCAGCATGGCGGCGCGGCGCAGTGGCCTTACGTTCGCAACCAATTCGATACGGGCAGTGTGCAAACCAAAGCCACAATCCTGCGCGGTATGGTCGCCATGCTGGCCCGCCTCGATGAGCCCGCGCCGTTTAACGAAGGTCTCGACCGCATCAAAGCCTTTACCATCCAGAACAAAAGCCGGGGCATCGACAAAGTTATAATTCCTTTGCTCCAAGCAGCAAAAGACAAAAAAACCGGCCCCAATGCCGCTCAGGCTAAGCAGGCGGTAGAAAAGGCCGTGCAGGAAATTGAGCAGGCGAAGTAAACAGGCATGCTAAATTTAAAAGGCGGTCATGCTGAGCGGAGTCGAAGCATCTCTACTGCTTCGTTGCAATGCTATATATTAGTAACCAGTAGAGATGCTTCGGCAAGCGGACGCCAGATCCAGCATGACAATATCATTGCACACAAGATGCTTCGCCACCGCTCTACGTGACCGTCAAAATGGATGGTTTCGTTTATCGTACGCCAGAGCTCTTCTAAGTACTTTGGCTCCCCTCAACCACTATTCTATGACTAGCTCACTCAAGCTGTTTCTGCTGATTCTCATCGTAGCTGCTGTCGCCCAACTAGTGCTGCCCTGGTGGAGCATTACGCCGGTGGCCTTTGCGCTGGCGCTGGGGCTGGGCCGCAGGAGCTGGGGGGCTTTTTGGGCGGGTTTTGCTGGGGTTGGACTGGGCTGGCTGGTGCTGGCAAGCTGGCTGAACCTGCAGAACGAAGGCCACCTCAGCCACCGCGTAGCGGAGCTGATTCCGCTGGGCGGCAGCGGCTGGCTGCTGGTGCTGGTGACGGCCGTGCTGGGCGGGCTGGTTGGCGGACTCGCTGCCCTGGCGGGAGTTTGGCTGCGCCAGGCATTATCAGCCAGGAGCAGCCAAGCGTCTTCAACCTAATCCTTTAGTCTCAGCCACAGATAAATAACGCGCTCCAAAAAAGCCCCCCGGCCTCTCTGTTAAGAAAGACCGGGGGCTTTTTTGGTGTGAATACATCAAAGGCAGGCCTGCTGGAACCACCCGTTAAAGCGACGTTGCTCTGCCGCCCGCCAAGCGGAAGCCGATCAGTTAATCTCCTGAAACTCCCCAAAAAAAGCCAGCGCCTCCAGCGTGTATTGGGGCACGGAAGAAAAGTGGTTGCCGTCTTGGATGGGGCGCAGCTCTACCTGCGTAGCGCCGCGGGCGCGCATGGCCTTGTAGGCGTTTTCGGAGTTGAAAAAGGGCACGTAATCATCGGCGGTACCGTGGAAAAGCGCCAGCGGGGCACGCGGCCGCCAATCGTAGATGTCGTTGGCGCGGAAGGCAGCCGTGATGGGCTGATCGGTTTTGTTGAGGACGCCCGCCCGGAAAGGCTCCGTGAATAGCTCCCTGGCCTGTTCGGGCACTTTCGCAAACGGATTGGCATGCAGCTGCGTGGCCCAGGGCTCCTGAAAATAACCGGCGTACGGCCGGTTGATGTTATACACCCGGTTATAGGTGTCCAATACCCAGACGTAGGAGCTAAGGAAGTTCAGCGGCTGATCAGACTTCAAAATATAGTCGGCGAAGGCTGACTTATTGTATGCTCCCGCGCCGGGCGCGCTGGCCGTCACCGTAAACTCAGAGGCGTGCTGCTCCTCAATCAGCTTGTGCAACGCCAGCGTAGCAAAGCCGCCTTCGGAGTAGCCCAGCAGAAAGTTTTTATCGTTTAGTCGAATCTTTTCTTGCTCACAAAACTCCCGCGTGGCCCGCAGCATATCCAGCGAGGCCGACGCCAACGAAGCCGCGTGCTCATAGGGGTGGGGCAAATTCTTGGAAGCGCCATACCCGATATAGTCGGGTGCCACCACCAGGTAGCCGGAGGAAGCCAGCACCGATATAGCCGTCCAGACTTCCCCGCCGGAGCGGTAGTAGGAGGGCGCCCGCGCTTCGTCTTTGGGCGAAATAGTGCCGTGCTGATAGCTCAGCAGTGGCAGCGGCTGCGAAGCCACCGGTACTAGCACCGCGCCCGAGGCCGTCACGGGCTGGCCGTCGGTATTAGGCGTGGTGTACGTCAGCTTATATACCCGAATCGAATACTTGGTCAGGGCACTGACGATAGGCAGATCGGGTACGCGGCCCGCCAATGTACTCGGGGTGTACTCCCCAATCAGGGTGCTGCTCAGCAGGCGGTTGCCGGCAACCGGGCTAATGGGCGCAGCTGGGGCAGCGGGCGCTACGGTTAGCACCGTCTGCTCTTTGGTGCAGCTCAAGCCGGGCGCCACCAGTAGGCTCAGCCAGAAAAGGAAAGTGAAATAGGGCAAGAGACGGCTATTAATTTTCAAGGACATTAGGAAGGTATTGGGTCAATCTGCCTTCATAACACCATTCTGCTCAAAAGATTTCGTGCCGCCGTTGAGAAAAGCGATATGCTCACTGAGCCAGGTTTTTCGGGTGAAAGCAAGAAGAAAGCATATTCACCTAATAAATTAGTTGTTTAACTAAAAAATTAGTTTTATATTTATTTCAACAAAAAAGCTCCCCATGCAAACCTTCCCTGAACTAACCCGCGCCGAGGAGCAAGTGATGCAGGTGCTTTGGCAGCGCGGTCCGTCCTTCGTGAAAGAGGTAGTGGCCGAAATGCCGGCGCCGCCACCCGCCTACAACACCGTTTCGACTATCATCCGCATTCTGGAGCAGAAAGGATTTGTGGGTCACGAAGCCTTTGGCCGTACGCACCGCTACCAGGCGTTGGTCGCTCAGGATGAATACCGGCGCTTCTCGCTGCGCAAGCTGCTGGGGGGCTATTTTGGCAACTCCTTTCCGCAGCTGGTGTCCTTCTTTGCGAAGGACGAAAACCTCGACGCCGCGCAGCTCGATGAGTTGCTCCGCCATGCTGCCCAACCTCCAACTCCCGATTCCGATGAACCCAATCAGCCTGCTTAAGTGGATGATGCTCAGTACGGTACTGCTGGGCGTGTGGTGGCTCTGCTACCGGATAGTCTTGCGCCGTGAGCGCAGCTTTGGCTACAATCGGGTGTTTCTGGTGCTGGGGCCGCTGTTGGCGGCGAGCTTGCCGCTGCTTCCCATAAGTTGGCCAAGCGTCTGGGGGGCAAATTCAGGCACGCTACTACCGGGTATAGCAACCGTGCTGCTGCCGACCGCCCAAGTAGGCGGACTCAGTAGCGACGCCAGGCTCGACTGGTCGCAGTGGGTGCTGCTTGGTTACGCAGGCGGTGCGCTGGCCGTGTCGGCGCGGCTGTTTTTTGGGCTGGTCAAGCTGTGGCTGACTACGCGCTTTCTGCCCCGCGAAAAACAGGCCGGCTACACGCTGGTGCACACGCACGGTCTGCTGCCAACCAGCTCGTTTGGGCGAGTCGTGTTTTGGGACGAGACCTTACCGCTCAGCAACGTGGAAGCCCAACAGGTGCTGCGCCACGAGTTGGCCCATGTGCGGCAAGGCCACACCTATGATAGGTTGCTGCTGGAAGTGCTACGCGCCGTGCTCTGGTTCAATCCATTCGTGCACCTGTGCGCCCGCGCCCTGACCCTTACCCACGAGTACCTGGCCGACGCGGCGGCGCTGAGCCCCGCTTCTTCCTTCTCTAAAACTGCTTCACCTTCTCATTCTTACACCCACCTACTGGCCCGGCAAGTGGCCACCCGCCTCGGGTTCTCCATTCCGTTTGCGCACTCCTTTTCTCATTCCCAAACCTTACGTCGCATTGCCATGATTCACCGAACTTCCCCCATCCGCCGCTGGAAACAGTGGCTCGTGCTGCCGCTGGTGGCTTTATTAACGTTTACCGTCGCTTGTGAGCGAACCACCGAGTCGGTTGCCCCGGCCACTCGTGCTTCTGCGCAAAATGTGCAGGTGCCACCGCCCCTCCGCCCCCACGGCTTGCACCCGATGCTGAGCCTGCACCGCCACTACCTCCAGCTGATAGGCTTTATACCTATGTAGAAGAAATGCCGCTGTTTCCCACGGGCAAAAACGATGATATCACGACTTTTCTGCTGAGCAAGCTTCAGTATCCAGCCGAAGCCGTGCGCAACAAGGTGGAGGGCAATGTTTTTGTTGCTTTTACAGTAGGTAGTGACGGACGAGTAAGAGATGCTGCCATCATGAAGGGTATCGGCGCAGGTTGTGACGAAGCCGCATTGGCTGCTGTGCGACAACTGCCACAATTTACCCCTGGGAAAAAGGATGGACAGCCCGTTGATATACGGTTTACAGTGCCCATTAAGTTTGCACTGAATGCTGCTGCAAAAAGCAAATAATTAGCTGGTCTAGCCGAATTTGGGAGTAGCCATCTTCGGCGCTTCAAGGCCTATTGCAAGGGGAAACCGCTTGAAAAGCTCCGAATTTTGTCGGGGCCTTTCTGCGTTTGGGGCAACAGTAACTGCCCGAAATGGCCTACCTTGCAGGTAGTTTTGGCCTTCTAATCAAGCTTTATTCAGTGTTGTTACCTTTTTTGCCGCGTCACGCCGTAGTGGCCGCCTCCTTAAGCCTCTTTTCTCTCTCCACCTTGCCCGGCTGCGGTACGCGCACCGACGGAGAAGCTACCGCCGCCAAAGCTTCCGTTGAGGCCGCCAAACCAGTTCCCGTCGACTCGGCGGCGCTGAAGCTGGCTGCCATGCGCAGCGACTCGCTCAAGGCCGACTCCATTGTAAAAGCCAATGGGCAGCTGCCGGGGGCTATTTTGCCCGGCAAGCGCATCGTGGCGTTTTATGGCAACATCCGGGCGAAAGGCATGGGTATTCTGGGCCGCGAGCCGAAGGATCAGATGTTCCGCAAGTTTGACAAAGTGCTGGCTGAGTGGCAGGCCGCTGACCCCAGCATTCCGGTGCAGGCCGCCATTCACAACGTAACCATCACGGCCCAGGCCGCGGCTGGCAAAGATGGTAAATACCGTCTGATGAACTCCAAAGCCACTATTGAGGAGGTTATCCAATGGGGCAAGGAACACAACTGCATTGTGTTTCTGGACGTGCAGGTGGGCCTGAGCAACCTGGAAAATGAGCTGCACAAGCTGGAGCCCTACCTGAAAGACCCGATCGTGCACCTGGGCATCGACCCGGAGTTTGCCATGGAGACCAAAGGCGTGAAGCCGGGCCGCAAAATCGGCACCTTCGACGCGAAGGACGTGAACTACGCCGTGAAGTTTCTGGCCCGCATCGTGAGCGAGAACAAATTGCCCCCCAAGGTGCTCACCGTGCACCGCTTCACCCAGGGCATGATTACGAACTACAAAAACATCAAGACCGACCCGCGCGTGCAGATCGTGATGCACATGGACGGCTGGGGCGACCCAACTTTGAAGGAAGATTCCTACAAGGCGTACATTCAGAAAGAGCCCGTGCAATACACCGGTTTCAAGCTCTTCTACGAGTACGACATTAAGCCCAAAAACTCCCACCTAATGACGCCCAAAGAGGTATTGGCCCTCACGCCCAAGCCGCTGTACATTCAGTATCAGTAGGCAAGTGGTGAGTGGTGAGTGGTGAGATGGTGAGTTTGCCGTTCACATTGACACAATAAAAAAGCCCCCCAGAAAGATCTGGGGGGCTTTTTTGTATGAGCGCAAATAGAAAACTCACCACTCACCACTCACCACTCACTACTCACTACTCACTACTCACTACTCACTACTCACCACTCACTATTTCACCACTAATGGGCCGCATTCAGGTCGACGGCTTCACCGGGACGGTTGCGTTTGATCATGAACATCAATGGCAGGCACAGCAGGAAGAAAGCGCCAATCAGTAGGAAAGTCTGGGCATAGGTGATGATGGCCGTTTGCTTCATCAGTGCGCCTTCCAGGGCGGCGTAGGCTTGCTGCTGAGCCTGCATGAGGCTGGCGCCCTTGGCCATGAAGCTCCCTATCAGGCCTTGCAGACGCTGCTGGGTTTCGGGGTCGTAGAGGGAAATATTAGGCAGCAGCGACACGCGGTTCTGGAACATGGTGCGTTCCAGATACGTGCCCACCAGCGCCACTCCAAACGAGCCGCCGAGTTGACGAATCATGCCCGTAAGACCCGCTGCCTGCCCGGCATCTTTCCCGCTAATACCCGACAGCGACATCGTGGTGATGGGCAAAAACAGTAGCGCCAGCCCGAAACCCCGCAGCATAAGGGGCCAGAAAAAGTCGCTTTCGCCGGCCAGCGGCGTGATGCGCATGCTCATCCAGTAAGAGAAGATAAAGAAGCTGGTGAAGCCCACCGGCAGAATGTACTTATGCGGTATGCCGCCCTGAATCATCTTGCCCACCACCGGCATCATAAAGCCTGAAAGCAAAGCACCCGGCAACAGCAAATAGCCCGTTTGGGCGGCCGTAAAGCCTAGAATGCGCTGGCAGAAAATCGGGAAGATGAACACCGATGCAAACAGCCCAAAGCCTAGAATAAAGGACAGAAAAGCGCCAATGGCCAGGTTGCGGCTGCGCGTGAGCACCCGCAGGTCTACGATGGGCTGCTTGGCCGTTAATTCTCGCCAAATGAAGCCGACCACCCCCACCACGGCCAGCACGGTGAACGTGACGATATACAGGCTCTCAAACCAGTCCTCAGTTTCGCCCTGCTCCAGCACGAGCTGCAAGGAGCCCACGCCCAGTATCAGCAGGAAAATACCGGACCAGTCAATCTCGCGCAGCGGCCGCGGAATAGCATTTTTAATGCGCTCGGGGTCGCGAATAAACAGCACCGTGAAGATGGAGGCAAAAATGCCCACCGGCACGTTCACGTAGAAAATCCAGGGCCAGTCGTAGTTATCCACGATATAGCCGCCCAGCGTGGGGCCGATGGTGGGGCCAATAATAACGCCCATCCCAAATATCGCCTGGCCCAGCGCCAGCTGCTTGGGCGGGAAAGTATCAATCAGAATAGCCTGGGAAGTAGCCATGAGGGCCCCACCGCCAACGCCCTGAATAAAGCGAAAGGCCACCAGCTCCCAGATGTTGGTGCTCTGCCCGCATGCTACAGAAGCCAGCGTAAACAGCACCACGGAGAACAGGTAGTAGTTTTTGCGGCCAAACTGCTCGGCCAGAAAGCCCGTCATCGGAATCACGATAACGTTGGCAATGCCGTAGGAGGCCACCACCCAGCTCACTTCCTGCTGCGTGGCCGAGAGATTGCCCATCATCTGGGTGAGAGCCACGTTCACGATGCTGGTATCAATCAGCTCCAGCAAGACGCAGAGGACTACGGTCACGACGATAATCCACTTGGTAAATCCGGTTTCCATGAGGGAAAGGTGAAATAGTGAGATGGTGAAATGGTGAGTTTGATGTTCTTACTTAGTGTAAGAAATCGTACTACATTATTCACTTATGGAAGAGAGGTTGATACCCAACGTGCCATTTAATGAAACGTACCGTGTGCGTACCAAAGTGGCTTCATTACGCGTCATTCGGTTGTTTCAGCAGCTTCCCCGCACGGGCGAGGCAGGTGTATTGGGCAAGCAGTTGTTGCGTTCTGCCACGTCGGTGGCGGCTAACTTTCGTGCAGCTTGCCGAGGACGCTCACCGGCCGAGTGGTATGCCAAGCTTTGCATTTGCGTAGAGGAAGCCGATGAGACACTATTCTGGCTTGAGCTTCTCGGAGACGCCGATATTATGCCTAAAACCCGCTTAAGCACCTTAGAGCAAGAGTATACAGAAATCCTATCTGTACTAGCCACCGCCCGCAAGAAGGCGAAGAGGTGAGTGTTATAGAGGTGAAATAGTGAGATGGTGAAATGGTGAGTTTGACGTTCAGGCGGCGCAAATAACACAAGGACTGCACTAGCCAGAACGTCAAACTCACCATTTCACCATCTCACTATTTCACCGCGACAGTGGTCGTCACGCTCATGCCGGCCCGCAGGGGGTGTTGCGGATCAACTTTGTCGAGGACGATTTTGACTGGTACGCGCTGGGTTACTTTCACGAAGTTGCCGCTGGCGTTGTCGGGGGGCAAAAGGGCGAAGCGGGCGCCCGTAGCGGCCGAGAGCGACTGGATATGGCCTTCAAACTCCTGATTGGGGTAGGCGTCAACTTCTACGGCTACCTTCTGGCCCTCGCGCATATTCTCCAACTGGGTTTCCTTAAAGTTGGCAATAACCCAGGTGTTGCCGCTGGCTACCAGGCCCATGAGTTGCTGACCGGGCGATACTACCTGGCCGGGCTGCACGCCCTTCTTACTCACGATACCGTCGCCGGGGGCGGTGATGGTAGTATAGCTGAGTTGCAATTTGGCATTGTCGAGGTCGGCTTGGCGCTGTTTTACTACGGCTTCGGCCACGGCAATCTGCTGCTGGGCGGCTGCTACCTGCTGGCGCGCTACCTGCACCTGGTCGGTAGCTATGGTGCGCTGGGCGCTGGTCGCCTTTAAGTTAGCCTGCACGGCATCGTATTCACTCTGCGGAATAATATCCTGCTGGCGCAGGAAGGTGCTGCGCTGCAAGTCTTTCTGCAAGCGGGCGCGGTTGGCCTCGCTCACGCCAATCGTCGATTGGGCGGTGCGCACATTGGCCTGGGCCGTGCCCACGCCGGCGCGGGCGGCCACTACGTTGGCCTGGGCTGCCGCTAGGGCAGCCTCAGCCGCATTTACGCGCTGCTGATAGTCGGCTTGGTCTAAGGTAATGAGCACATCACCCTTTTTCACCAACTGGTTGTCCTGCACTTTCACTTCGAGCACCGGCCCGCCCACACGGGGCAGAATGGGGTACACGTCGCCTTCTACCTGGGCATCGTCGGTTTCTTCGTGGGCTTGGCCAAATTGGTAGTGCTGCCAGCCAAAATAGCCCCCCACAAGGAGGACCAGGGCCAGAATAATGAGAATGATAGGACGCTTCGAACGGCCTTCCGGGGCCTCAGTTTCCGGCGTATAGGCTGGATCGAGATGAGGAGCCGGGGCTTCGGCCGGAGCTTGTTGAACGGGAGTTGCCATATAAATTACGTGGTTGTGCGTGGTTAATGTTAGGAGGAAGACCGCTGGGGGGCATTTTTAGCAACCTTCTTTATAAATGCTGTTAAGCCGATTGGCGAAGTTTTTCAGCGGGCCGACATTTCATCAGCAACGTGGCGCAGGGCGCCGTGCGCACCACCGACTCGGCCGTATTGCCCATCAGAAACCGCGTGAGCCCCGTTTGGCCGTGCGCCCCGATAACAATCATGTCGGTAGGACGCCGCTGGGCTTCGGCGATTATTTCCTGGGCGGCGCTGCCGTGTAAGAGGACGGTGCTTACCTGTGCACCAGCCACTTTTGCCGCCGCATGATGATGAGCCAGCTGGGCAGCAATGTCAAGGTCAGATACCGCCGTGGCCAAAGTCGGCTGCGGCTCCAGCACGTGCAGTAGTCGCAGCTCTGCTCCCATACCGGCCGCCAGCGCCGCCGCATACGCCACCAGACGCTCCGTAGCCGCCGAAAAATCAATTGGGCAAAGAATGGTCATGGGAGGTGAGATAGTGAAATAGTGAGATAGTGAGTTTGCTGTTCTGGTTGTTATCGTTCTCATGTGGTCCGCGCCGTCAACACATCAAACTCACCATTTCACCATCTCACCAAATCTGCTCACCCGTGGCGCGCTTGAGCTGATATCGACCGAGAGTATAGTTGTAGATAGCCTGCAAACGAGCCAGCCGAGCCTGCGCCAGGGAGGTTTCCGCGTCGAGCACATCGAGGTTGGAGCCTACGCCGTAGCGGTAGCGCGACTGGGCCCGCGTAAAAGCATCAGTAGCCTGATTGATCTGCTGCAAGGCATTGTCGTGGCGCGCCGCGCTGGATTCCAGGTTATTCAATGCCTGCCGCACGTCAGCCCTGATTTGCGCCTGCGTATCCTGGGTGCGCGCCTGTGCCCCCCGAATGCCCGCCAGTGCTTCCACGCGCTGATTCTTATTTTTATTGCCGTCATATATCGGCACTGAGAGCTGCACCACGCCTACCGAGTTCGGCCGAATCTGGTCGAGGTTGGGCAGGTAGCCGTTTTTAACGCCCAATTGCCCCCCAATCCCCAATATGGGCTTATTGCTGTGCTCAATGAGTTTGAGGTTGAGGCTGGCTGTATTTTCCGCGTCGCGGGCCAGCTTTATTTCAGGGCGGCTTTCACTGGCCTGAACCAGGGCTGCTTGCACATTCACGGCTTGGGGTTGATAAGTAAAGGCGCCGCGCACAGGTACATTCTCGTACTCGGGCTTGTGCAGAAGGCGGGCTAGCTGCACCTGTTGGTTGCGGAGCTGGTTTTGCAGATCGATCTTCGTGTTCTGGGCCTGCGTGATGCGCACCTGCGTAGTCGTCACGTCGAAGCGAGTACTCACGCCCCCTTCCACGCGCTTTTCCATTTCGCGCTGATGCTGCTGCAAGGAAGCAATCTGAGCATCCTGCACCTTAATGCTTTCGCGCACAAACAGGATATTGTAGTACACCTGCGCCGCCGAGTACGCCAGGTCGCGGCGCGTCATGTTTACTTGGTCGGCTGCCAGCACCCGGCGGCTTTCGGCCAGATTATACGTTGCATCCTTCTTGCCGAAGTCCAGAATGCCGTACTGCAGCGTGATGTGAGCGTCGTAATTGTTGTTGGGAGCAAGCTGGAACTCCGGGTGCATCGGGGGCAAGCTGAAGCTTAACTACCGGGTCGATGCGCGTGTAGGTGGCGGTGCCCGTCACCTGGGGCAGAAAACCGCCACGCGCCTGCGTCACGCGGCTGGTGGCGGCGTTCACTTCTTCTTCCAAACTGGTAATGGCCGGATTCGCGTCCAGCACCGCGCGGATTGTACCCTCCAGCGCCAACGAATCAGCAATAACGGGGGTTTGAGCGTGGGCCGCGCCAACTGTCAGTAATAGCCCAAATGCTACAAGTAGAGCGGTAAAGGTTAGTCGAGAAAGCATGGTTATAGTAACTGTTGTTACACCAAGCATTACTAACCTTGTGCCAGACGATTAAAATTGTTTTAATGTATTTGAAAGTGCCCTCTATTCGGTTTAAACAAAGAAAAAACAACCATTCAATGGGTTTGTTTAACTCGGTAGATTCTGCAAAATTCCTCATATTTCAGAATATCCTATTTATCGTTCCTGATATTTAAGGATTACCCGCCGCTAGCATGCCCGACCAGGACGATTCACTTCTACTCTATATCAATGACGCAATTGCGACTACTCGGGATAAAGACGCGTTGTTTCGGAGCGTAACCGAGAAGCTCCGGCTAATTTTTCCCTTCGATGCCATTACCATTCTGACGCTCGATGCGGAGCATCAGTACCGCCGCGTTTTCCTGCGCGACTACCTCGGGGAAGTGCAGCTGCCTGAGCTAACGGAGCATAAACCCAGGCAGATGCCCATCGAGAATACCCCGATTGAGGAGTTCATTCGTCGCCCGCACTTGCAGCAGTTCGACTTGCAGGAGCTACTGGCACGGTACGCCGATTTTCAGCCTTTTGAAGCCCTTTTAGCTAATCAAATGCGCTACCTGACGGTAGTGCCTTTGCGCACGAGCGGACAGCTGGTAGGACTACTGTCTTTGGTAGCCCGCCGCCGCCCCGACTTTGCACCTTCCGACACTGCTCTGCTGGAAAAAATCGGCAGTCTGGTGGCCGTGGCCGTTACCAATGTGCTGGCCTTCGAGGATATTGCACGCCGGCAGCAGGAAACGGCTATGCAGCTGGCCCTGAATAATGCCTTGCTCAGCATTAAGGAAAGAGGGAAGCTGTTTCGCACCATCGCTACGGAAATAAACCGCGTCGTGCCCTGCGACTATTTTGGGGTGCGCGTACGGCTGTTGAGCTCGCCGGGCCGAGCCTTCGCCGAGTTCGGTAAGACTGCCGATGGCACCTTCACTGCCCTGGAGGAAACCCGCTGGGATGACCTGCCAAATGCCGAAACCGCTCGCCAAGCCGCCGCCGAGCTGTTTTCGCGGCCCGGATTATACGTGGGGGGCAATTTTGAGGCGCTAGCGGAGCGCTACGACCTGATGCGCTACATCCGGGATCAGCGGGGAACCCGGTCGGTGCTGTACGCGCCCCTGGATGTCAATGATGAGCAGACCGCTACCCTTATTTTATCAAGTAAACAGCCTCTGGCTTTCACCGAGGAAACCCTGGCTTTGATACTCAATTTGGTGCCTCAAATCAGGCTGGCGGTGCAGAACGTGTTTGCTTTTGAGCAGATTGAGGCCTTGCGCACGCAATTAGAACGGGAGAAAACCTACCTGCTTGACGAGATTAATACCACGGGCAAGTTTGAGGACTTCGTGGGCGCCAGTGCCGTGATGCAGCAGGTGCAGGTGCGCATTACGCAGGTGGCGCCTACTGCCACTACGGTGTTGGTAACGGGCGAAACGGGCACTGGCAAGGAACTGGTTGCCCGCGCCATTCACAACCTGTCGCCCCGCAAGGAGCGCGCGCTTATCAAGCTGAACTGTGCTGCTCTGCCGGCTCAATTGATTGAGAGTGAATTGTTTGGTCACGAGAAAGGCGCTTTTACCGGCGCCCACGACCGGCGCATCGGCAAGTTTGAGCTAGCCGACGGCGGCACCATTTTTCTGGATGAGATAGGTGAACTTCCTCTTGATTTGCAGGCTAAGCTGCTGCGGGTGCTGCAGGAAAAAGAGTTTGAGCGCATCGGGGGCCGGCGCGTAATTCAAACGGACGCCCGCGTTATTGCGGCCACCAACCGGGTACTGGAAGACGAAGTAGCCGCCGGCCGCTTCCGCCCCGATTTGTACTATCGCCTCAACGTGTTTCCCGTACGTCTGCCCGCCCTGCGCGAGCGCCCCGAGGATATTGAGCCCCTCGTTCGTCATTTCCTGGACCGGATTAGTCGGGAACTGGCTAAGCCCGTGCGCGGCCTGCGGGAGCGGGATTTGCGGGCGCTGCGCCAATATACCTGGCCTGGCAACGTGCGGGAGCTGGAGCACGTGCTGGAGCAAGCCGTTATCGTGTCGCAGGGGACATTTCTGGAGTTTGCGGGCTTCTCAGCTACCAGAGCACCGGCAGCGGCTAAGGCCGAAACGGCGCCGCTCAAAACGCTGAAAGACCAGGAGCGCGACCATATTCTGGCGAGCTTGCAGCGCACGGGCGGGCGGGTGAGCGGGCCCAATGGCGCGGCCGTTCTACTGGATATCAACCCCAAAACCCTGGAGGCTCGCATGAAAAAGCTGGGCATCCGGCGGATGGTAGGCGTGGAGGAGTAAGGAATTGGAGGGGATAATAATAAGGCAGAAAAATCCGGACCTCAGCGCCGCTTTTCCCGTACACGGGCTCATCTGTTCACGCTCATTATTCCCCTATTATATGGCAACCACCACCACCACGCCCAAGCATACTGATCCGGCTACGAAAAACAAGGAAAAGAAAAACGAGGAAGTCGTGCAGGATCGGCCCGACGGCAAGAAAAAGAAAACCCAGCAGAAGTAACGCTGCTGCTCCCCAATAGCCCGGTGCGCACGTAGCGACCGGGCTATTTTGTGTCCCAGCCGACGTTAACTGTCTGGCAATTTGCCCAATTCGCCCCCGGCGGCGCTGCGTACTACCGCTGAAAATGCCGGTCCGGCTGGCCAAGAATACAAGAACCGCGTGGCCTGCTTAGCTTGCCGTTCCGCCGTTGTTTGTTCGCTCCGCTCTCCTTGTGCTTGTATGAAATCTGCCTGGTTACTGCCCGTGCTGCTTTTGCTGACTACCTGTACCCTTAAGCCGGCCACTACCAGCAAGCCCGCGCCCGCGCTGCCTGACTTCACCAGTTATCCAGTGTACTACGGGCCGGATCTGGGGCTTACGTTTCAAGCGGGCCGCGCCACTTTGCGGGTGTGGGCGCCTACGGCTGAGACTCTGCACCTTAAGCTCTACACGGCTGGCACCGGTGGCGCGTCGGTAGCCGACTTCGCTATGCAGAAAGCTGAAGCTGGCACCTGGACGTACACGCTGCCGGCCCAGCCCGCTGGTCGTTTTTATGTGGTTCAGGCCACTATTGGGGGGCAAAAAATGGCCGAAGTACCCGACCCGTACGTGCACGCCGTGGGTCTGAACGGGCAGCGCGGTGCCCTGCTCGATCCAGCTACGGTGAACCCATTGGGCTGGCCCGACGATCGTCGGCCCACGCTGGCTAAGCCTACCGATGTAATCATCGGGGAGCTGCACCTGCGCGATATTTCCATGCACCCCGAGTCGGGCATAGAGCACAAAGGCAAGTACATGGGCTTGGCCGAAGGCAATACGCGCGGCCCCAGCGGCGTCAGTACCGGCCTCGACCATCTCACCGAGCTGGGCATTAGCCATGTGCACGTGCTGCCGACCAACGACTTTGCCTCCATCGACGAAAGCAAGCTCAGTGAAAACCGCTACAACTGGGGCTACGAACCCCTGCACTTTTCGGTGCCCGAAGGCACTTATGCTTCTGACCCTGCCGACCCGGCCGCTCGTATCCGGGAGTTCAAGCAAGTAGTGCTGGCCCTGCACCGGCGCGGCTTACGCCTGGTGCTGGATGTGGTGTACAACCACACCACCGACGCCGCCCGCACCAGCTTCGAGCAACTCGTGCCCGGCTATTATTACCGACACAACGCCGATGGCAGCTACTCCAACGCCACCGCCTGCGGCAACGAAATAGCCTCCGAGCGGCCCATGGTGCGCAAGCTCATTGTGGAGTCGGTGGCGTACTGGGCCCGCGAATACCACGCTGATGGGTTTCGGTTTGACTTGATGGGGGTGCTGGACTTGGAAACTATGCGGGCCGTGCGCGTGTCCCTCGATCAGCAGGATCATAGCATTCTGGTGTACGGCGAAGGCTGGGCGGCCGGCGCTAGCCCCTTGCCTGAGGCGGACCGAGCGGTGAAAGCTAATGTGCAGCGTCTGGACCGTATTGCCGCCTTCAGCGACGAGCTGCGCGACGGGGTACGCGGGCACTACGCACGGCGCGAGGAACCGGGCTTTGCCAGTGGGCAGCCGGGGCTGGAGGAGAGCGTGAAATTCGGTATCGTGGCCGCCACCGAGCACCCGCAGATTGATTACTCGAAGGTCAACTACAGCAAAGCGCCCTGGGCCGTTTCACCCGCTCAAACCATCAACTACGTGGCCTGTCACGACGACCAGCTGCTTTGGGACAAGCTAAAATCTTCCAACCCCGGCGCGACGGAAGCGGAGCTGATTCAACGGAATATCCTCAGCAACACGATTGTATTTACTTCGCAAGGCATTCCCTTCCTGCCTATCGGCGACGAGTTTTTGCGCACCAAAGGCGGCTCCCACAACTCCTTCAATCAACCCGACAGCGTCAACCAAATTGATTGGAACCGCAAAGTTCGTTACGCCCAAGTGTACGCTTTTTACCAGCAACTGCTGGCCTTACGCCGCGCCCACCCGGCCTTCCGCCTGCCCACCCGCGAGCTGATTCAGCAGCACCTGGAGTTTCTGCCCAATGTTCCCCCCGGCACCATTGCCTACCGCCTCCGCGACCACGCCGGCGGCGACGAGTGGCGCAATATTGTGGTGGCCTTCAATGGCAACCGCACGGCCGCATCGGTCATGGTGCCAGCCGGTAGTTATACTGTAGTGTTGCGCGGCCACCAGCTCGTGCCAGCGGGCATCGAAAAATTGCCCCCCAACCGCACCCCGTTTGCGTTGCAGCTGCCCCCCAGCACGGCTATACTATTGGTAGAAAAGTAAGCACGTTTGGGGAGCATGCCAGCACTACACCACTTGTATACCGTGCTTGCTCAGCAGGCCGGGCAAGCCTTCTAGGCTGAAGCGCGCCTTTTTTACATTGTTTATATTGGGGTCGATGACGAACCCGGAAGCGGTAGTAAAATCGGCTGCCGTGAGCTGGGTTTGCTCGAATAGCGCCCCAGTCAGGTTGCACTCCTGAAAGGTAGCTTCCGTAAGGTCGGTGTAGCCAAAATCTGCCTCCGTCAGGATGCAGTGAGCGAAGCGGGTGCCGCGCATGCGCTTGCCGTGAAAAGAAGTATAGGGCAGTTGGCAGTGCGCAAACTCTACCTCAAAGCCCAAGTCCCGGCAAGCCGAAAACTGGAGGCCCGACAGCTTACACTCGCTGAACAGTACATTTTGCAGCCCCGTGCCCGCGAGCGTGGCCAACGACAGATTGCACCGCTCAAACTGACAGTCGATAAAACGCTTGTTGGTCAGATCGAGGCTTGAAAAATCGCAGCTCACAAACTGGCATTGCTCCAGCTCTTGGTGGGGGGCAATTTCGGCGGCCGTCCAGCGCTCAAATATATTTTCGGCTGGAAAACTGAGCGGCTTGCGGGACGTCGCGGTGCTACGGCGGGCTTTCATACAGAAGATAAAATTAGCGCGGCCCTTAGTCTAAGGATCGGCCGTGGAACAGCAAGTACCCGATGTGGCCGAACACGCCAAAGCGCTTAGCCGAATCGTCATAATAAATACCGTGCAGAGCCAACGGTCCTACCGGCGTTTGGTAGACGAAGCCGGTACTAGCTGTCAGACGAGGACGGTCGAAGCCAGAAAGCTGCTGAGCCCGCTGGCCTTCGGTGTCACGTAAGGGCTGGAAATTAAGGTGGGCAAAAACCTCGGAACGCCACTCCAACTTGCTGGCCAGCAGACTTTGAGAGAAGCGTAAGCCCGCGGCGGCGTAGCGCGGCGACCGGTAGTTATCCAGAAACAACGTGCGCGAATCGACCAAAGGAGCAAATACCGGAGAAGTAGTGACCGACGACCGGTAGTTGGCGAAGCGCGCCTGCCCGCTGAGCACGACTTCGCCAAAATAGCCCCACACTTTCTTTTTGCTCGGGAGGGTAAAGTATTTCTCGGTAGTAGCCGAAAACTGGAGCCATTGGTGGTCGTCGCGGTACTCGCCCTCAAATACGGACGTAGAGCCCGGCGCGTAAATTTCGGTGCCGCGCACGCCGCGTATGCTAGCCAAGGCTCGCCGCCCCGCCGTAGGATACTGCTTGCGATTCAAGGAGTTGCGGCTGTAGCGCAGGGCCGCCGTCAGGCCCCGGAAGCTGGTCCGGTCCAGCACGTCGCTGGAGGATACTTCTCGCGTATTGGCGTAGTTATCCTGATTGCCAAAATAGCCGGCCTCTATCGACACGCGGCTACGGTAGCGCGGACTAATGCCCATCTGTACGCCCACGGCCAGGTCGCTTTGCTCAATCAGGGTGTTTTGGATATCGCGCCCCAGCAGCCCGCCAGCTTGCTGGTAGTTCCAGTTGTTATACGTCACACTGGGTTCCACAAAGAAGGGCAGCTTCTCGGGAATACTTATTCGTAAACGGCCCTGGGCCGCGTTATAAAACCGCCCCAAGTTGGCATTCGCGGCCGCCGAATAAAGGTATTTGGTTAGCCAACGATATTCTAAGCCCACGTAAATGTTGTCCACGGCGCGCGTGGCCAGCACGAAGCCCGCTTCGGCTGAGAGGTTATTATTCTGGCGGGCATCGATGTTGAATACATACCCCTGCTGCTCCTTGTCGTAGCGAATGCGGGGGTAGATATTGCGAAAAAAGTCGTCGGCGGCTAGGCGGTAATAGCCTTCCTCAATTTCGTCGATAGTATAGCTGCGGCCCTCGCGGCGGAAAAAGCGGCTCACATAGGTGTTCTGCTTTTCGGCTAAGCCCTGCACTACTACGCGTTTGAAGACCGGGCCGGGAGCCGAGTTCTGAAATTCGGTGCGCCGGTTGGCCAGTGCCAGCGTATCAATGCGGCGCGGAATACGACTCAATAGCTGCGTCAATTTGTCCTGGGTAGCTTTTTCGCCAAGCTCAATCAGCTCACGCACCTTATCGAAGTCGGTGCCGCCGTAGCCTTCCAGCGCCGGCTGAATAAAGACGCCACTAGGCCCTACCGCCAGCGTATCGGCTACATCAGCCCCCAGAAAAACGATGGAGCCTAGCAGCAGCTCATCGTCCTTTTCAAAGGGATATTTCTTGTAGGCTACGTCGCCCACGTTCACCCCTATGATTATGTCCGGTTTAAACTCGGCCCGCATCACATCGGTAGGGAAGTTATTGTAAATGCCCCCGTCAAACAGGTAGCGGCCGTCGGGGTTGCGGATGGGCCGAAACACCAATGGCACAGTCATCGAATTGCGCACGGCATCGGCCAGTGAGCCGCTTTCCTGTACTACCTGCCGGCGCGTAAATACTTCAGCCGCCAGACAGCGGAAGGGAATAAAGAGGTTGTCGAAATCATAGTTGGCCGCCGCTGCGGCTGGAGCCAGAAACTTAGCCAGCGCGAAGTTGAGGTTGACGTCGTTGATCAAATTGGGCGAAATCCGCGTGTTCAGCGACGAATCAATGGCTACTCCCACGCGCAGGGCGGCCGGTGAGGCGTCGGCGTTCAGGTAGTTGAAGCTCTTGTCCTGCAATTGCTCGCCCGAAACCCAGTACTGAAAGTCGGGCTGCGTTACAATCTCCTCAATCTCGGCAGGGGAGTAGCCGGCCGCATACATGGCGCCCACCACCGAGCCCATACTCGTGCCGATGATATAATCAATCGGTATCTTGTTCTTTTCCAACACTTTAAGCACCCCCACATGCGCCAGGCCTTTGGCGCCACCACCACTCAGCACGAGACCTACTTTTTGGGCCTGAACTGGTGCGGCAGGCCAGCCAACTGCCCCAACCAGCAGGCTAAGGAAAAGAAACCAAGTAAACTTCATAGAAACGAACACCACAAAAAGCCCCCCAGAAACGGTGGGCCTAAACTGGACAGTAAGGCTGGGGAACAAATTAGCGGTTTCCGGCCGCGCAAATCACCATTTGCGAAAAATGACATACACGGCCGCCACCAGCAGCCCGAAACCAACCACGTGATTCCAGGCTAGCTTGTCCGTTTTGAAAACATACACGGCACATAGCGCAAAAACGCTCAACGAAATAACTTCCTGAATGACTTTGAGCTGAAACAGGTTGAATGGTCCGCCATTTTCCACAAACCCAATACGATTGGCGGGCACCTGAAACACGTACTCAAAAAACGCCAAGCCCCAGCTCACCAGAATCACGCCTACCAGCCCCAGCCCGTGCAGCCAGGTTATCTTTTTGAACTGCAAGTGACCGTACCAGGCAAACGTCATGAAGAGGTTGGAAACGGTGAGCAGCAGAATAGTGTAGAGGGCTTTCATAAATGGTGGGTCGGTTGCCGCATTAGTCCTCGTGCCCCGGAATACTGCGCTGGGGGGCGTTTTTCAGCTTTGCGCTTTCCTTATCCAGGCGGCGCTGCTCGGCGGCGGAAATGCTGGGGGGCAAATTAGCTAGATCGGGCTGGCCGGCATTTACCCAGCAAGTGTACCAGAAAGCGCCTACCAGCTGCACCGCCCGGCGCATTTGGCGTTCTACCTGTCCGTGCAGACGCTCGTGGTAAGCGCGGCTGAAGTCGCGCGAGTACACGCGCACGGCTCCCTGGGCACCGCGCTCTTCGAAGCCGTATTTACGGTCGTCAGGAAAGCGAGCTGTCAATTCTTGCTCAAAGCGCAGTACCGAGTCCACGGCCGCGTTGGACCGCTGCACGGCTTCCCAAATGCTGAAAGTCGGATTATCGAGGTAAGGCGCCGGGCCAGTGAAGAAATCGTAGTTGGCGCTCAATAACTCCGGCAAGCGGCTTTCCCATAGCCCATGGATACCGCGTTGGCCAGTCAGTTGGCCATTATAGTTGCGCGTGGTGTGCAGCGGTACGCAGGCATCGGCCACGTAGTGACCCAGATCAGCAGAAAGATGCAGAATCCGGTCGGCGTCGCGAGTACGAAAGGCCTCGGTAAGCTGTAGCTGCATCCGAGCCACGTGCCAGGGCACAATACCATGGCGCTGCAGCGTATCCTCGCCGTGGCGGGCTACCGCATCGGCCCAGCTGCGGGGCAGGCGCACTAAAGCGCTGTCGCCGTAGGCGTCTACGTCTAGAAAGTGGCGCGCGGCTTCTCCCGGCACCACGGCCCGGCGCTGGTCGGGCCGGGTGGCGTGGTCGGTGAGGTAATCGATATGCTTTTTATAAAACCCCAGCAGCTCGGTAGGCAGCGTAAACACAGCCAAGCGATTGATAAGCCGATGCCCGAAGAAGCCCCACGCCCGCGGCTGTAAGGGCAGCAGCAGCAGCAACAGAAGCAGCGGGAGTTTCTTCATTGATATGGATTGGGGATTAGAGAGCTAAGCAATTTGCTCAAAGAGGTATGGGAAAAATTCACCAAATTTTCCCATACCTCTTTGAGTTCGGACAAACCTTCCCATACCAGTTTTTCTTCTACCGCCGTCCCTGCCCCGCAAACCGCAGCCGGTAATCGGCCTTCACGTCGCCTTTACTGATGCGGGTAAGCTTGCCCTTCAGCAGTTGCTTCTTAAAGCCAGACAGATGATCGGTGAACAGGATGCCTTCCAGATGGTCGTACTCGTGCTGAATAACGCGGGCCGTCATGCCGGAGAAGGCTTCCTCACGCACCACGTGGTTCTCATCCTCGTAGCGGAGCACAATATTGGCCGGCCGAAACACCATCTCCCGCACGCCCGGAATGCTCAGGCAACCTTCCTCGAAACCCCATTCTTCGCCGGTTTCGCTTACCATCACCGGGTTAATGAATGCACGCTTCACCGCCTGATCCTGGGGGGCATTTTCGGGGGCTGGTGCGGCTTCCAACGCTTCTTCATCATCCTCGTCCTCATCATCCAGCATTGGAGCCGAGTCGATAACGAATAAGCGTACGCTGCGCCCAATCTGAGGAGCAGCCAAGCCGACGCCACGCGCATGATACATGGTATCAAACATATCGCCAATGAGCTGCTTCAGCTCTTGGGCATCAATATCTACTGCTATGTCCTTGGCAGGCGTTTTCAGTACTGGGTCGCCAAAGGCAACGATGGGGTAAATCATCGGGAGTTAAGGAAAGATTGTAAAATAAGCGTGGCGCTTACGCGGTCGACGGTGGCTTTGTCGCGGCGGTCTTTCTTAGAAAGCCCCCCAGCCAGCATCGCCGCGTGGGCCATGCGCGAAGTGTAGCGCTCGTCGAGTTCGTGCACCGGCACGGTCGGCAGCTCGCGACGCAAACGCCGCACCAAACCAACCACGGCGCTGGTCACATCCGTTGGCTCATTAAGCAAGGTGCGCGGCATCCCTACTACGATGGCCGCCAACGGCTCGCGTTGGTGATATGCCTGCACATAAGCCAACAGGTCTTGGCTATGGATGGTTTCGAGGGGCGTGGCAATGAGTTGCAAGGGGTCGGTCACGGCCAGCCCCACGCGCTTATTGCCGTAGTCAATGGCAAGAATTCGGCTCATCGCTCCAAGGTAAAACAGAGGGCGTGCAGTAACCCTGCTACCCGCCCCAAAGATAAGGCCCCCGTATCTATTGCCCGACGTACTAGCACGATTTAAGCTGATACCAGCGAAAATCATTAATTATTTTTATTGAAATTATTATATAGTGTGTAGGCTGTATATAATGTCAGTAGCGAGCTTAAATACATCTTATCTACATTGTTATGTTATAAATATGTCTTACAAAATATAAAATTGTACTGTTATTTGAAAATAGTGAATGCTTAATAGTAGGCATGGTTTTCTCGTAATAGTTTTAATAGATTTGGAATGTTGCCTTGTCGCTAACCGTAGTTTATAGTCAAAACTTCTACTCCTCCAGCCTTTTATGAACGCTAAGTCGAACACTGCTTCGACGCCTGCCCCGGAGCTTGCTCCAACGTCGGCGCCCCGTGCTTCCCGCTTCCAGGTGCGGCAGCCATGGCTTTTAGCGTTGGTGCTGGCGGGCGGTATGCTGGTAGGGGCCAATCCATTCAAACCATCCGGTCAAAACCCAGACAGCACTTCCCGCGGCTACCTGAAGTTCAAAGAAATTCTGAGCTACGTAGACCGTGACTACGTCGATTCAGTCGATGCCGAAGCGCTATCTGACTACGCCATTGGCCGTATGCTGGAGCGCCTCGATCCGCACTCGATATTTATTCCCGCAAAAGACCAACCTCAGGCTTCCGCTTTTCTACAAAGTGATTTTGACGGCGTAGGCGTAGAGTTTAATATTTTTCAGGACACGGTAACGGTAATAGCTTCGCTGGGTGGCGGCCCGGCGGAGCATGCTGGTCTTCGCCCCGGCGACCAGCTGCTGGCCGTGAATGGTGAGGCTGTGTCGGGGGTGCATATGACTACCGAGCAGATGTACAACAAGCTGCGCGGACCGCGTGCCAGCCGCGTGCAACTCCAGCTTCAGCGTCGTGGCTCGCCTAAGCTCCTGAACGTGACAGTAACCCGCGAGCGGGTACCCAATAGCTCGGTGGAGGTGGCTTATATGGTTGATAACCAGACGGGCTATATCAAAGTGAGCCGGTTTGCCAACAATACTTACGAAGAATTCAAGCAGGCGCTTGGTGACCTGCGCCGCCAGGGAATGTCGCGCTTGGTATTGGACCTACGGGGCAACCCCGGTGGCTACCTCGACCGTGCCACCAAAATGGCGGATGAGTTTATTGCCGGCACCCGCAAAATCGTGTATACCGACGGTAAAGGCGACCAATACGACACCCAAACCTATTCCCGCGTACTGGGCGAGTTCGAAGAAGGCCCCTTGGTAGTGCTAGTAGACGAAGGCAGCGCCTCGGCCGCCGAGGTAGTAGCTGGTGCTTTGCAAGACCATGATCGCGCCTTGCTGGTTGGTCGTCGCACCTTTGGTAAAGGCCTAGTGCAGCAGCCTATTGCCTTAAATGATGGCTCAGAGCTGCGCCTGACTATTGCCCGCTATTACACGCCTTCGGGCCGCTCCATTCAGAAATCCTACAAAGGTGGACACGCCGAGTATGAGCAGGAACTAGCTAAGCGCCAGCGCCAGGGTGAATATTTCCACGCCGACAGCATTCACTTTGCCGATTCCCTGCGGTATCGTACGATGCACGGCCGCACCGTGTACGGTGGCGGCGGTATCATGCCCGACTTATTTGTGCCTCGCGATACTGTGGCTTTCTCCAAGTATTTCCGTCGTTTGCAAAGCCGCAATCTGGTGCGTGAGTACGCGCTGAAGTTTTACCAGGATCATCAGCCCGAGCTGGAAGGTCTTCGCTTTGAGCAATTCAATGCCTCCTTTCGCATTACGGATACGCAGCTCCAAGCCTTGAGTGCTTTAGCGGCCCGTGCGGGCTTAGCAGCCGATGCGGCTGGCTTGCGCCGCGCTGCCCCGCTGCTGCGCACACAGCTCAAGGCGCACATTGCGCGGAGTGCTTACGGCAAAAACGCCTATTACACAGTGTTGGCCGAGCAAGACATAGAGTTTCAACAGGCCTTGCGCGCTATTGATACGAGTACGGCCCAGCTTACGGGCAACTGAGCATAGTTCTTGCCTATCACAGGTTTCCGTCACTTAGCGAGGTGGAGAACAGATAGGTGATTAACAATTCAATTGATTGATTAATAGGTGATTGTTGTTAAGCCTCCAACACCTGCTTAGGCTGTTTTTTTGGTGGAAAGCCCCGCCGTTACGGTAGACGCAAGTAACCTTTTTTCGGTAAACGAATGAGCGACGCATACAAAGATTTACAGCAGGCTTTGGAGCAATTCTGGAGCTATATGGCGCGGCGGCAAGGGGGAACCGTGTTGGTGGAGGAGTTGAAGCTAAACTTCTGGGACGACGACCACGATACCATGGAGCGCCGGCGCTGCCGCAGCGACCTGCATCGGGCCACCATATCCGAGATTGAAAAGCAAAATGGCGGCTGGGGCAATGTCAGCGGCATAGATCTGCTGCTGGAAGCCATTACGGCTGACTATCTGCACGAAGATGTTCTCTATGAATGCCTCGAAACACTGAAGCCCGCCCGTCGCACTATTCTGCTGGAGCGCGGCTTGCTTTCACCGCTATATCATACGCGGTATCTGGCCGCCGAGCATGTAGCGCACTATATCATTCCGCACCGCACGGAGCTGATGGAGTTCCTCATCTGCCACGACGAGCATAAGCTGGTCAGCCGGTATGCGCTCAATACGTTGTCGGACCTGCACCCTGCGAAGGCGGTAGAGTACGCTTTGCCGCGCCTCACCGATGACGACGCGTACATGCGCTTAGCTAGCGTACTGGCGCTACAAGCAGCGGGGCACAGCCTGCCAGCTGAGCTGGTAGCCGCCCTGCGCACCGATTCCAATGAGTATGTCCGCGAGGCCGCTACTGAGTTGGTAGTAGCAAAACAGTAACCTCTTATCTATTTCTATTTGCTAGAACGCTACTATATCTGAGTGCTTACGAATGAAAACGCCGGTCGCCTCCTGAAGTAGGAGATGACCGGCGTTTTGTTATGTATAGCTGGCTAAAGCCAAAAAGGGCTACTTACGCTTGCTGGGGGGCAAATTTAGATCTTGATAATAGAAGTGTTGCTCTAAGCTAGTAAAGGGCTGGCCATCGACTTCGGCATAGGGATACACAAAATAGTTGAGAGGCGCACCTTGCTGGCGGGGGGCCAGCGTAAGGTCGCGGCCACGGGTCAGCTCCACCCGGTTCTCATCGTGAGCCCCAAAAAGTAAGTTCGCTGCGCCGGGTTTTTGGCTGCTTCCGACGCGTCGATGGGTACCCAGCCGGTTTCAGCAGTATAAAACTCCGACCAGCAGTGATATCCTTTAACCTCGCCTATGCCGCGTTCGGGTGGCAGCGGAAAGCCGATGCTGAAGCGCGCTGGAATGCCCAGGGCACGACAGTAGCCAATAAATACTGCATGAAAGTCGGTGCAGTTGCCACGGCGCGCATCGCAGGCGTAGTAAATGTCGCCGCGTCCCCAGCCCTGACCGGTTTTGTCGTACTTAACGGTAGAAACTACGTGATTATAAATAGCTTGTGCCTTCTCGAGGTCAGTGCGCGCATCAGCTTTCATTATTACCTCGTTAGCCCACTGCTTGATCTTGTTATCCAGCGGCACCAGGCGGTCGGATTGTAGCCAGCGGGCCATATTTGGGTCCGGCGCTTCGGTGATCTTGCCAGCAACAGCAGCCGACTTAGGCGCCACAACCGGATTCAAATGCTCGCGCCGCGCCGCCTGAAAACGCACCGACACGGTGAAAGGCTCGACCGATGGATTCTTTACCTTCAGATGCAGCATCTGGTTATTATACTGCGCCTTCACTACCTCGTACGGATGCGGAGATTCTATCTTTAGTTCGCTAATGGTCTGCGACTTATCCGAATGCGGCACGGGTAGCCACAGATCAATGGCGTTTGCCGTGGGGGGCAAATCACGAACGGTCGTCTTATATTCGAAGGCAAACGTGCGTACGCGGACCGGCTGGGGGGCTTTTTTGGGCGCTGGCTCCGTCCACCGGCTTGTGTTGGGCGTAAACGCGGTAATCAAAAACAGCAAAGCAAGTGGCCCAATCCGTTTAGGCGAGAGGAAAGCACTAATCACAACTAGAGGCATTTTTACTACAAACTCCGGCTCTAAATAAAAAGTTGGCGAGCAGCAGCTTATGAATGAAGTAGATACGAACGGCAGTACCCGCCTGCAAAGGTAAGGTGCCAGCGCGGGGCGAGCTTCGTGCGTAGCGTTTTTAGGGGAATTTGCCGACCTTCCAGCTCGTATTTCCAAGCAATCCTACCCTTGCTTTCTCAACTTCTATGGCTTACTACCACCGCCTCGGCCAGATTCCGCGCAAGCGTCACACCCAGTTCCGTCAGCCCGACGGGTCGCTTTATGCCGAGCAGCTCGTGGGCACGCTCGGCTTCCACGGTGTCTCTTCGCTGCTTTACCATATCCATCCGCCCACCCAGATAAAGGAGGTCGGCGAGCCTGTACCTTACAGCGAAAAGCTGTTGAAGGACAGGGCCTTGCAGCCCAGTCACCTGCGTACCCTGGCCCAAACCACCACTGGCGGCGACTACCTCCAGGCCCGCCAGACGTTGCTGGGCAATGCCGATGTGATGCTCAGCATCTGCAACCCTACGGAGCGGCGGATGCAGTATTACTACAAAAATGCCCTAGCCGACGAGGTGATTTTCGTGCACGAGGGCCGGGGCGAGCTGTGGAGCCAGCTGGGTAAAGTCAGCTTCGAGCCCGGTGACTACGTGGTGGTGCCGCGCACGATTATTCATCAGTTTCATTTCGAAGAAGGGCCAGTGCGGTTGCTCATTATCGAGTCGTTCAGCCCCATTGAAACGTGCCGGCGCTACCGCAATCATTTCGGGCAGTTGCTGGAGCACTCGCCCTATTGCGAGCGGGATATGCGTCCGCCCACTGAGTTAATTGTGGAAGATGAGCCCGGCGAATACCGCGTGCAGGTGAAGAAGGAAGGCTACTTACACCAGCTCACCTACGCGCACTCGCCTTTCGATGTCGTGGGTTGGGACGGCTACTTCTTTCCCTATGCCTTCTCCATCCACGATTTTGAGCCGATTACGGGCCGCATTCATCAGCCCCCGCCCGTACACCAGACGTTTGAAGCGCACAACTTCGTCATCTGCTCCTTCGTGCCACGCCTGTTCGATTATCACCCCCTGAGCATACCGGCGCCCTACAACCATTCCAACGTAGACTCCGACGAGGTGCTCTACTACGTGGCCGGTAACTTCATGTCGCGCAAAGGTGTTGATCTGGCGTCGTTTACGGTGCACCCCAGCGGACTTCCCCACGGCCCGCACCCCGGTACGGTAGAAGCCAGCATCGGCAAAAAAGAAACCCACGAGCTAGCGGTAATGGTGGATACTTTTCGCCCCATGTACCTCACCGAAACGGCCCTGCAATACGTGGATGATAAGTACCCGATGAGTTGGAACCCGGATTTTAAGCACGAGATGCCCCGCGCCGCGGATATGATGGATTAAAGATTTTTATCGGGCGAAACCGATTGGCCGAGTTGTTGCGTAATTGCGGCAAAAGCCAAACAAATGAAAAAAATACTGTTTCTCATTCCGCTCGCGCTCCTGTTTTTAACCGTTGGCTGCGAGAAAATCGACCAACTCCTTACTTTCTACATCGAAGACACCCAGAATATTAAGGTCGCTGGCAACTCGATTATTGGGTTAATTCCTGTCGCGCCGGTAGCCGTCACGACCCGTTCGGAGGAGCGCTTCAAAAATGAGGATACGCGCGCCGATTTGGTAAAAGATGTCAGCCTAAACAAGCTCACGCTCACTATTACCGATCCTAATAATGAGAATTTCGACTTTTTGGAAAGCGTAACTCTCTATATCAGCACTGATCAGAACGACCGAGTAGCGCTGGCTTCGCTGAGTCCGGTACCAACGGGGCAGAAGGCTATCAACTTGAAGCCAAGCGGCGCCAAACTGGATAAGTACCTCAAAGCATCCGGCTACACCCTTACTACAGAAGCCCGCGTCAAGCGCGCCGTCGCTCAGGATATCACCATGCGCGCCGATTCTCGCTTCCAAGTAACTGCTGATCCGCTGTAAAGTAGCATACACAGCGAATCACATACAAAAAGCCCCCGGAATTATTCCGGGGGCTTTTGTATGTGATTCGCGTAAGTCGCTGACGCTAAACTGCCTTATTGTATTCGATGACTAGTTACACCGCATGGCAAATCCAGGAGGACGATGTTGTGAGCCAATGCCTGGTTAACTAATTGATCTATATTTATTTAACTAACGTCTGATAGTGCTCCACCATCTTCGCTACGTTGGGTAGCTGCTCATAGCTCAGGTTGTTCTGGGTGGCGTATGCTTCTATCTGGGGGGCTTTTTCGTTGAACAAGCGTAGCACAGCTTTCTTGGTCAGAATCAATGGCTCAACTCGCTCCTGACCCGCGCGCAAAACATAGGGCCGCGTACTGCGCAGGTATTGTGCGGCGCGTGTCTCAACGCCTAGCGCTTCGTTGCGGGAGGCCGGCCGCTCGGCTACTTCGTGAAGCAGAAACAAGCGCACGGGACCTTGATTGAGCGACTCGAAAAAGTTTTTGCCGCTATAAGTTGCTGATCGATACGATTGAACTTCAAAGACTTGCCCAGTCTTACCTGCCGGCCCCAGAATGAAGCCGCGAACACTGGCGGCGGGTACTACCCGAATACCTCCTTCTGCGGTTGGGTCCTGCACCTCTACCAGTCGCATCGCCATATTGAAGCGCATCGCTGGTATAGCTAACGCTTGATCATTCGAGAGCAACAGCGTGCCCGCTTTCCAATCAGGAGTGTAGTAGGCCTGGTCGGGGGTGAGCTTGCTTTGATCAACAAGGCGGCGGTACTCAAAGGGGTATAAGAGCCCCCCGTCAGCCGCCCCATCTCGCTCATGGTTACGGCTTGGTTTTGCGCGGCGCTCATACCACTCAGCGACAAGCTCAAAAACGTTATCAGGCCTATTGTTTTTAGCATTTGATCGAGTAAATATAGAGTGTTAAGTAAGTGCAAACGGCTTATAATCAGGACTAATAATGAGGTCTAGCGGTTGCGCCCGTACTGCTCGTGGCTGCTTACCCAGTCGCTGCTCGAAATGGCCGCGCCCAGGCTTAGCTCGCCGGCCAGCACCACGCCGGCCACGATTTCGGCAAACTTATTTACCGTGCCCCGGCCCACGCAGCCCAGCATGCGCAGGCATTCATTCTGAGTAGCCAGGCCCGTGCCGCCGCCGTGCGTCGCCACAATAAGGGACGGAATGGTAATATTCATGTATAAGTCGCCCTCCTTCGTTACCTCCGTATAGAGCACGCCCGCCGACGATTCCGACACATTGGCTACATCCTGACCAGTGGCGATGAACATGGCCGTAATGCCGTTGGCCGAGTGCGCGCCGTTGTTGTTAGCCCCCGAAATAAAGGCCCCCACGTTGCTCACCTGCCCGTGGTAGGCCAGCTGCTCGGGCGTCACGCGCATGCGCTGCTGCAAGATGTCGCGCTTCACCACGGCCTCGGCCACTACACGCTTGCCGCGGGTACGCATCACGTTTATCTGGGAGGCTTTTTTGTCGGTGGCGAAGTTGGATTCGAGGTAGAAGTGGCGGATGGCGGGGCCTTTGTAGTTTTCCAGAATCCAGGAGCAAGCGGCGAAGGTGGCGCGCCCCACCATGTTCTGCCCCGCCGCGTCGCCGGTGCTGTAGTTGAAGCGTAGGTAAGCAAACTTGGTGGCCAGATACGTATCAATGTACTGGAGCTTGGCTATGCGGGAGGTGCTTTCGGCCTGCTGGCGAATGGAGTCGATTTCGGCCTCCACCCATTTGCTAAAGTCGCGGGCCCCGCGGGCGTCATCGAACACGAAAACGGGAGCCCGCTGCATGGCGTCGCCGATGACGGTGCACTTCACGCCCCCGCACAGGTTGAGCACTTGAATACCGCGGTTGTAGCTCGCTACCAGCGTGCCTTCCGTGGTAGCCATCGGGATGAGAAAGTCGCCCTGGGCGTGTTCGCCGTGCACGGTCAGCGGCCCGGCCAGACCCACCGGAATCTGGGCTACGCCCACGAAATGCTCGCAGTTGCCTTGCAGCATGTGGGGGTCGAAGGAGTAGTGCTTCAGGTGCTCGAACTCCTGGCCGGTGTACTCCTGCGCGAAGCGCTGCCGCTCCTGAATAGCAGCTTCGGCGTAGTCGTCGGCATCCTGGCGCGGAATGCGGGTGCGGTTAGCTGATTGATTGACGATGCTGTCTTCTACCTCCACATGCAGGTCGCCAAATGGATCGGCCGCGAACTGCACCTGCACTCCGTGGAGGCCCTCAGACAAAGTAGAAGTAGTCAGGTAAAAGGTGATGCTGTGGCCCACCAGAAACTCCAGTCCGCCGGGCGTGCGGCTCAGCACATCGGGCGCGGGCCGAATGTCGCCGTCGCCCAGGTCCAGGGCAATATGGTCGGGGGTGATGCGCTCCCCATCAATCTGCACGTAGTCGAGGCGAGTGAAGCGAACCGTGTCGAGGCGGTTCTTGATGCTGAAAGCCACGCCGTTGGGCGTGTTGCGCAGGCTGCCACGCGTGTAGAGCAGCTTGAGCAGCAGTGGACTGGGCGTAAAGATCATAAGCCGGGAGAGGTGGGGTTAGGAGTGTTGGCTTATAAGGTGCGAATTTTTCGGGAATACGAGCTACAAAGCTGCTTATCTCAGCTGGCGAAAAGAATCAGCGACTGAAGAAAAAGTCGGCATATCACAAAATGCTATGTATTTAAGTATTTAATATAATATATATTAATGTCAAATACTTGATTATCAACTGTATAATTTGTTGGAGGGGGTGGAATAAGATCATTTTATTGGTGAAAAACGGCTGTCACAAAACAGAGAGAATCTTCCTGGCGGCAAGTCGTAAAGAATAGTACTATTGCTATGGAAGTGAGCCTTAATACTGCTGCTACTCGGTGCTACGTTAGCTTCGTGGCAAATCCACCTCTCACTTTTTATCATTCTCACATCATGTATAAGCTTCTCTCTCTACCGCTCGCGCTTTCCTTATCATTCGGAATTGCCGCCGCGCAAACCCCGGACTCTGCCACTTATAAACACCAACTCGGCCTGACGGCCAGCCCCCAACTGGATAAGTTTTTCACCGCTAACCGCAGCCTGCCGCTGGGCCTTATTTACAAGAGGCAAGTGAAGCCCAACCAAGCGCTACGGGTGCGGCTGGTGGGCCAGTATAGCCGCCGAGATACAACGGATTTTGCCTACATCAATAAAGGTACGGGCGAACGGTTCTGGCAACTGGATGCCTTTGTGGGATACGAATGGCAACGTCCGCTTGGCCGGCGGTTCGCGTGGTCCTACGGAGCCGAAGTAGGCACTGGCTGGAGCCGTCGCACCAGCCTGTTTAATTCTAGTAACGTGGACGCCGAAGGGCCACTTTTAGCCGAAGGGTCATTTGTCACTAAAACCTGGCAGGTAATGGGCCGACCCTTCCTAGGAGTGCAGTTTAGCTTATCGTCCAGGGTGGAGATATTTGCTGAAAGCGCCGTGTCGGCCATTTATCAGCAGCGACGGGATAATGGGAATAGCATAGTGAGTCGTAACGGACTAGTATCGAATACTGGAAACAGCTACTTCACTCGGAATTCACTTCGGCTGTATTGGCAGCCAATACAGCTTATTGGAACCTCATTTAATTTTTAACTTTTTAACTTCATCTACTTCAATATGCACAAACTACTACTCCCGCGCCTCAGTGCATTGCTGCTCATAGTTTTTGGCTTACTAGCTAAAACCGCTACAGGACAGACGATGGTCATAAGCGATCCAACATCAGGACAGCCTGCCTGTCCAGGAATCCCTATCACTTATGACGTAGTCCCGATAACCAGTAACACTACCGTGTCTGGTTGCCGTTTTGAATGGACTATTCAAGGTGGAAGAGTGTTTGGTACTACGCAAACAATAAGCTACGATAAGACAGTAATGGTTGTGTGGGATAATATCCCCACCACTAGTTCCAACCCGAAAAATTTATCCGTAAAAGTTACCGATTGTAGTACAACAAGTTTGATAAATACTTATCGCAAAAACAATATTGTCGTTCGCTCGTTGAGCACGACTACCCCAGGGGCCATCGTGCTCAGCGGCGGTGTGTCGCCCACTAGCATCGCCTTTGGCAGCACTAGCACCGCGACCTTTACCATTCCTCAGGTGGCTTTTCCCCAGCCCGGTGATGCTAGTAATTTTCCGCCCCCGCCCATCTTCGCTGATGCCTACGAATGGACGATTCCGGCGGGTTGGGTTTTCCTGGCTACCGGTCAGCAATCCACGGGTGCTCCCGTTTTACTAACTGGCTTCAACTACAATACCATCCAGGTGCGGCCCTCGGCCAATGGTACGGGCGGTACAGTGCAGGTGCGAGCCACCGATTATAACTGCGGCGAAATGCGCAGCCGGCCCCGCCTGGCCAGCCTCCCGCAAACCCTGAACATAACCCGCCCATTGCCCACACTGCGTATTGTCAGCGGGGCGCCTGCTACGCTAAGCTGCGGCGACCGGACGAGCTATCAGTTTCGGGCCGAGACAACCCCTGCCTCAACTCCTTGCCCCGTAGCATCTTATCAGTGGTCGGTAACACCGGGCAGCGGCTGGCAGATTCTCAATGCTACGACGGCCACGCCCACCATCATTCCCAGCGGGGGCACGAATGCCGTTGTGTCCTTGGCGGCGAAATACGTATGTAGTGGCGCTACGGCCGACTTAACGGCCACTCCCATTAGCTTTCAGGTTAGTCGCGTCGCCACGCCCGTCTTCACGGCCCCACAGCTGGAGAATGGTGCCTATGGCTTGTGTGACCCTACCACCTTTACGGTGGCCGCGGGTGCTGAGCGCTACGAGTGGAGCACCAGCTGGGGCGCACCGGTTACGGCTACTACCAACTCGGTCGTGATTGCGCCGCCGGCCGGAGTTATTGGCACGGGGAAGGTATACGTAGTAGCCAAAAAACCCAGCCTGGGCTGTACCGAGAGTGAGCGAGCAGAGCTGCCGGTTTTTTATGGGGTGCCGCCTACGCCTACCCAATTTATTTTTCGCGGGGAGACTACCCAATTTCTCTGCCCCGACCCCAATGTTCCAGGCAACAGCATTCCCTGCCCCGGCACTGCCTTCTCAGCCTGCACGTATGAAACCGTTCGACTCGCGCCGGCCATCGAATACGGCACCGAGATTAAAGCCTGGGAATGGCAGCTCTCCAACGCGACGACTTTTAGCAGCCCGAACGCGGTAGGAACCTTCTTTATAAATATGCCTGCTACTCAGTACCAGAATGTTACGTTGCGATTGCGGGTAAGAAACAACTGTGGCTAGAGCGAGTGGGGCACAGTCGTTATTACCAGTCGCAACTGCGACGGCGGCGAAGAGCCCTACCGCGTGGGTCTGCTGCCGGCCTACCCCAACCCGGCCGACGAGCAGCTAACAGTGCCCCTGACCGAGGGCCAGGCCAAACAGCAAGGACAGGTGCGCCTGTATTCAGCTAAGGGCAAGCTCGTGCGCCACGCCCCGGCCCAGGGTGCGGCTGTTGTCTTCGACGTGCTAGACTTGCCCAATGGCCTGTATCAGCTGGAAACACCGGGCGAAAAAGCCCCCCAGCACCAGCAGATTCAAATTCAGCATTAACTTTCGGGCGTAGCTACGGGCCGTGCGTATCTTGGTGGGGCTTGCCAGCTTCAGCAGGTACGTACGGCCGTTTCGCCTTCTCCTTCTCTTTATTCCGTCCACTTTATTATGAGTTCAACACCCCGCTTTCTGTTGGCTGTCTGCCTGGCTGCTGTATCTCTGACGGCCTGTGAAAAAGAAGAGCGGCCAGCGTTTCCTTATGTTCCTCCGGTTTCCGTTTCGGAAGAGTATAAGCACCTGACCAGCCGTTCGTGGCAGGTAGTCAGTGATTCTGCCATCATCAGTGATGCCATGGGCAACAAAACAATTATCGACTATTTCGCTCTGCGTGAGCCTTGTAGTCTGGATGACGAGTGGCAGTTCAAAAAAAACAACGCATTCGAAGTTGCCTTCGGTCCTACCCGCTGCGAGTCGGAGCAGGAGCCGCAATTAGCAGTTAGTACTGGTAGCTGGCGCCTTTCCAGCGACAGAAAAGTCATCCACTTTAATGAGGGCCTTCTGGAGGTGCGTGGTCCAGCGTACGAAAGGCAGGTGCTTAAGATTACCGCTACCAGCTTGATTTTGAAGTCTACCAGAAAGGATGGAGACTATGCCTATGAGTACCGAACGACCTTTAAAGCCCTTTGAGGTGGCTAGTTATCAGTCTGAATCCAGCTATAAGTGCCAAGATGCCGGGAGCCCCGCCGCCTATGAGGTGGCGGGGCTTTTGTATACTAATCTCCCGCACAGGTCACTCGGCGCACCCGTCGTCGCTCGGCTGTGCCGAGTGACCCCTGCGCTCCAGCAGCTGCGCGGTAACGCGTTGGCAGTCGTTGAAACAGGTGCTCAAACGACGCGGGACGCTCGCGGCGCAGCGGCTTCGGCGTAGGGGTCACTCGGCGCAACCAAGCGACGGCGATAAGTAAATATTCTGTGAACAGAAGAACATCAGGAAGTCACAAAATCGATACTATTTAGGAACTTATATGAAAGTGTGCTTGATCAACCGCTTGATTGTCAGTAGTAAAATTTATGGGGGGTGTGAAATAAGGCTAGTTTATTGGCAGAAAACGGCTGTCACAAAACACAGAGAATCTTCCTGGCGGATATTATAAAAACATAATACTCTTGCTATGGAAAGACACTTATAGTAGAAAATGAGTGCCTTTTCTAATTAGCAACAATAGCAGTTGCTTGATATAATTCATAAACTATTCTCTTTCACATCAAGTAATCTTTCTCCTTATGAGAATTATCAAAGTCATTCTCCCCCTTTTGTTAATAATATTATTGTCTTGTAGAAAGGAGACAGAAATCCCAGTTCCCGCACCAAATAGATCTGCACAAAGTAGAGTAGAACTATCTACGACTATTCAGGAAGCTAAGCGCTGGTTTGAAGAGGAATTTGAACCTAATAATGCTTTGGTGCGCCAGAGTGAAATAGCATCTTCATCGCTTAAGAAAGTACCCCAATGGGAAAAAGCGACGATAACTAAGAAGCAGGGTACGTCTTATATATATGTACCCCTCCGCAATGATACAGGACACAAAGTAGCTAGAGGCGAACGACGCCAATTGCTTATTTTTAATAATAAGGAAGGTAAAAAAGTTGTGCAAGTCAGGGTCTTGATTGCAAACCAAGCATACCTTCTTGAAAACAAAGGCCAAATTAGCACCAAAGATTTCACTGGGTTAGCCTTGGTGTATGACTGGTACGGCAATTATCTCTATGGGATAAATTACAAAGATGCTGTATCGGTAGGCTCGGTTACTAAACAAGTTGCATCAGTAAAGAATGCTAAAGTAGTAAGTACGTTAGACGGTAATCCTTGTACTCTTATTACCATCATTTGGTATTCACAAGCCTGCGTAAATGACGTATGCAATGCGCCAACCGAGGTTTACCGAGAGTATTATAATATTTGTGGGCCTCCTGATAGTACTGGTGACGGTGGCGAAAGCTCTGGTGACATAGGTGGAGGAGGTGGCACCAAGGGTTGTGGGGATGCTATTATATGCCCTGACGGCGGCACAAACCCTGGTTTAGAAAAGACAGAAGTATTAATTTTTACGGAGGCTCCGGCTCCACCTGACGTAACAGAATATAATTGCGATCAACTTAGAAACACGCACCCTGATGATCCTATACAGCGAGGAAATGTTGGTACTATTCAAGATTTTGTAAATGCTAATAATGGCTTAACCCGGTCTCAAGTCATTAGATTTTTTATTATTTGATAATCAGTAGCTTGTGGGCATTAACAGTTCTTTTCATTTTTGTATGGCTTTCAGCATCTACCACAACCTGCGAACGGACAACCAATACAAAGCGGCAACCGGGCTAACTCAAGTTCAGTTCGACCAGCTTTACGAGCTATTCGCGCCTTTTTATGAACCCAAAATTCCGCAACCCTACCTAAAATCAAACCCGGTTTTAACCGATACACGCGAAGCCTTATTTTTTATTCTGCACTACTATAAAGCCTATCCCACGCTGCATAATATGGCCATCTACTTCGGCTTTTCTGAATTTGCGGTGAGCCAGTATTTAGAGCGACTAAAACCGTGTTTAAAAGCAGCTTTGCAAGCACAAGGCCTGACACAACGCGTTTTATTTACCAAGCAGACGCAATTTGACGACCTCTTCGCGGGTATCGACGATTTAGTCATTGACGTAACCGAAGTTCCGATTGAACGGGCTGCTAATCAGCAGCTTCAGGAGGAATTTTATAGTGGTAAAAAAAAGGCACACCCTGAAATGGTTGCTCATCTGCTCGCTCAGCGGCCGGCTGTTGTGGATCAGCAAAGCCTATAGTGGCCGAACGCATGACTTCACTATTTTCAAAGAAATTTTCGCACATATAACCTTAAAAAACTATCGGATTCATGTGGATGCAGGCTTTGTGGGTATTAAAAAATTTATTAACTGCAAGTATGTTTTTATTCCTTTTAAGGCGCGAAAAAATCATCCACTCACGCCACTCGAACGTCTTATTAATCAGGTGTTGGCTCCACTTCGCGTCGTGGTGGAGAATGTCATTGCACGACTCAAATCGTTTTTCGTGCTTCGTACAACCAACCGGATGAGAAAAAAGGAAAAGCTAACCGATGCCTTCGCTTTGTGCGCCGAAGTAGCACATTTCAAGAATATCTGCTCAATCTGCTGATTATCAAATAATAAAAACTCTATTGAACAACGTGGATATGATCGTATGCTGCTGATTTTGAACTTAGCTATGGGTCCTAATATGCGTTATATTCGAGATCCTTTAAACCCTGATATAATTATTGATTTGCGTCATATGTTAGCAGTAGCGTATTATGGTCCTGTAGCAGGTAATAGTAACGAGGTTTTTCAAGGAACACGAGAGTATATTCCAGGACAAAATCCCAATCCAAGTGCTTGGGATCACCAAGACTATTTTTCTAATAAACTTGGATATGATTTTTATCGTATATACGGCTCCTCCTTTGCTTCAGAGCCAAGCACATTTGTTAGGCTATTGCAAGAGTTTTTAACTGGTTCCCGATCTCCCGCCGGGAACGAATATAGGGATCGTAACACTGATCCAGGTTTAATAAACCAACGTTGTCCCTAAACCATTGTATGATGAAAAAGATACTAATTTTTGGTTTTACTCTTTTTGGTTTTATTATTTTACTTATCGTGTATTTACTTACATTAAGTCCCAAGACTAGAAATGGAGCGATAAATGAAAACAATTCATATAAAGTGAAAAAGGGAATGAATATGAAGGAAGTCATTGCCATTATGGGACTTGATTTGAAAATAATAAAGCGAGATAGTTTTATTATTTATCAATATGAGGCTCGACCATTCGCATCAGACCCTGTTTCAATTGGTTTTGGAAAAGATAGCCTTGTTGAAATTGTAAATCATGGATATTAATTCAATGCTAGATTATCCCCGCCGTCGCTCGGCTGTGCCGAGTGACCCCTGCGCTCCAGCAGCTGCGCGGTAACGCGTTGGCGGTCGTTGAAATAGTGCGGGACGCTCGCAGCACAGCCGCTCCGGCATAGGCGTCACTCGGCGTAGCCCAGCAACTGCGCTGTCGTAAAGATTTCACTCCTCAAAAAACTCCCGCCCCCGCATATCAATATACCCCGTCTGCCCGGTCTCCGTGAGTACGCGGGCGGTGCCGGCCACGAAGGGCTGGGCCTCGCGATACTGGGGTTTCACCAGTAGCTTGCCGTCAGCATCGAGGTAGCCGAAGCGGCCGGCTTGCTCAATAATAGGAAAGGCGTAGGCGTTGGCGGGCGTGGCCTGGATGGCGTCGTATTCCGGGGGCAATACCAGTTTGCCTTTCTGGTTGATGACGCCCCATTTTGCCCCCCGGCGCACGAACAGCAGGCCGTTGTAGCTGTCCCGGATTTCGTCGTACTCGGCGGGCACTACGGCGTGGCCCACGCTGAAGCGGAAGCCGACTTTGCCGTTACGGCGCACGAGGTCGCCTTGCTCCAGGAAATCGGTTTCGGGTACAGAGTCAGGAGCAGAGGCGAGACGGTTGCCGGAGCGGTCTAGCTGGAAGGTTTCACCGTGTAGCTCTACGGTGGCGCGGGCGTGGTGGAAGTTGTCGGCGCGGGTGAAGTGCAGGGGCGTGAGGGCAGTGCCGTCGGGGGTAATGTAGCCGAAATTTGCCCCCCGGCGCACCCAGGCAATATCGTCGATGAAGGGGCCGGCATCGTCGTAGCGCAGGGGCAGCACGAGGCGGCGGTGCTGGTCGGCGTAGCCCCAGAGGCTGCCGCGGCGGAAGGGCACGAGGCGACTGGGGGGCATTTGGGCCAGGGCGGGAGCCAGCAGCAGCCCGACCACCAGGAGCAGGGCGCACGAGGCCGCAAGGCGGGGAGCTTTCAAGAGCCGAAGAAGGGAGAGGGCAGGCATCAGCCGCGCAAAGATAAGAATGCAGGGAGTACTGCACTTTGCCTGGTGTTACGTTCGCATTGTACCTTGTGTGCCTATTCTTTCGCTAACTCTTTTCAGTATGAAGTCTATTTATTCGGCTCTGGCTGCGGCAACGCTGTTTGCTGGAATTTCTGCGGCGCCAGCCTCGGCCCAGAATGCCGCCCTCAACGCCCGCATTGCCAAACTAGCCCAGCAACAGGAAGCCCAGGTAATAGCCTGGCGCCGCGACTTTCATGAGCACCCCGAGCTGGGCAACCAAGAGAAGCGCACCGCCGAGATTGTAGCCGCTCACCTCAAAAAGCTGGGTCTGGAAGTGCAAACCGGCGTGGCCCGCACCGGCGTAATTGGTATTCTAAAAGGCGGCAAGCCCGGCCCCGTGGTAGCGCTGCGCGCCGACATGGACGCCCTGCCCGTGACCGAAAACAACGAGCTTACCTTTCGCTCCAAAGCCACCACCACCTACAACGGCCAGCAGGTAGGCGTAATGCACGCCTGCGGCCACGACTCGCACGTGGCCATGCTACTGGGCGCAGCAGAGGTATTAAGCCAGGTGAAAAAAGATTTGCCCGGCACCGTGAAATTCATCTTCCAGCCCGCCGAGGAGGGCTCGTTGCCCGGTGAGGAAGGCGGGGCTAAACTCATGGTAAAGGAAGGTGTGCTCGATAACCCCAAAGTAGACGCCATTTTTGGCGTACACGTCAACGCCCAGACCGAAGTAGGCACGCTCAAGTACCGCCCGGCCGGCACGATGGCCAGCTCCGACGTTTTTACCATTAAGGTAAAGGGCAAGTCGGCCCACGGCGCGTATCCGTGGCTGAGCGTGGACCCGATAGTGACCTCAGCCCAGATTATAACCGGGTTGCAAACCATTATCAGCCGCCAAACGGAGCTGACCGAGGATGCCGCCGTCATTACGGTGGGCATGGTACACGGTGGGGTGCGCAACAATATCATCCCAGAGCAAGTGGAGCTGACCGGCACCATCCGCACCCTGAATAAGGAAATGCAAACCAAAATCTGGGCTGACATTCGCCGCACGGCCACCAACATTGCCGAAAGCGCCGGCGCCACGGCCGAAGTAGACATCGTGAACTATGCTCCCGTAACCTACAACGACCCGCGCCTGACGGAACGCATGTTGCCCACGCTGCGCACGGCGGCTGGGGCTGCGGATAAGGTAATACTGCAAAAGGCCGTAACCGGGGCCGAAGACTTCGCCTATTTCCAGGAGAAAGTGCCCGGCGTGTTCGTGTTTGTGGGCGCTATGAGCAAGGGTACTGATCCGGCTACTACTGCGCCTCACCACACCCCCGGCTTCCGCCTGGATGAAAGCGGCTTCACGCTGGGAGTCAAGACGCTGGCAATGCTGGCCTCGGATTATTTGACGATGAAGAAGTAGGCGGTCAAATAGTAACAGAACGTCATGCAGAGCCTCGCACGACCTCAAACATCCCATTACCAACATCGAGTTAAATAGTAACAGAACGTCATGCAGAGCAAAGTGAAGCATCTCGCGCGCAGTTGTTGTGGTGCTACCCTTTTAATCAAAAGAACGTCATGCTGAGCGGAGTCGAAGCATCTCTCCCGCTTCGTTGAAAATGCATTGTTCAGTAACCAGTAGAGATGCTTCGACAAGCGGACGCCAGATCCAGCATGACCGCCTTTCTTGGTGCCACGACCGCACGCGAGATGCTTCGTGCCCCAGCATGACGGTCTAGTGGCGTGACCTCCACTCTGTACTATCTCCAAACAAAAGAAATAAGACATTGAACATTGCTTTAGTAACCTACGAGCCCGTAGGCAAATACACTGGTGCCGGCGTTGAGCAGGAAGATGCCTTGCTCACAAGCCAGCTGGAAAGCTGCGGCCATCGTGTGACGGCCGAAATCTGGAGTAACCCGGCCGTTGACTGGCGCAGCTATGAGGTAATCATGCTGAAGTCGCCGTGGGACTATTTCGACCGCATAACCGAGTTTTACGCGTGGCTCGACGAGTTGGAGCGCCTCGCAGTCCGTGTACTCAACCCAGTAGCGACGGTGCGTTGGAATTCCGATAAGAAGTATCTGCTGGATATGCAGGCCGCCGGTGTGCGCATTGTGCCCACGCGCTGGCTGCCGCGCGGCTCGCGCTTCGTACCCGAAACGTTGTTTGCGGAGCTGCAAACGGAGCGGCTGATCGTAAAGCCCGCTATTAGCGGAGGCGCCAAGAATACCTTCTCGTTGCGGCCCGTCGAAGCGGCTACGCAGACGCCAGAGCTGGATATATTGCTGGCCGGGGAAGATTTTCTGGCCCAACCTTTCCTTCCCCAGATTCAAACGGAGGGCGAATGGTCGTTGATTTATCTGGGGGGCAAATTCAGCCACTGCGTGCTCAAAACGCCAAAACAGGGCGACTTCCGGGTGCAACACTACCTCGGCGGAGGCGTAGAGCCTCGCCAGGCGCCCGCTCACCTGCTCCGCACCGCCAATGATATTGTGGCCCGCTTTGCCCAAGGCTGTCTTTATGCCCGCGTCGATGGGGTAGAGGTAGAAGGTGATTTCCTGCTTATGGAACTGGAGCTGATTGAGCCCTTCCTGTACCTGGACGCCGACGAAAAAGCCCCCCAGCGCTACGAAGAAGGCCTGCGGGCACTGCTTGCTGCTATGTAGCGCGAACTTTTAGTTCGCGTATCGTTGAGCGGCTCACGGGGAATTTTAACAGCGTTGTTCAAACTAAGCAACGATACGCGAACTAAAAGTTCGCGCTACATAGGATTCTCTACACCAACCTTTTCGACTTTTCAAAAGCTAAACCCATTCACGGCAAACCCGCCGTCTACGCTCAGGCATTGGCCGGTGATATAGCTGGCGGCGGGCAGGCATAGAAACGCTATGGCCGCCCCGGTTTCTTCCGGCTCACCGATGCGCTTCATGGGCGTGCGGGCCAACACCTGCTGCAAAAACTCGTCGTCGCTGAGCACGCCCGCTACGAGTGGCGTGCGGATGTACCAGGGCGCAATGGCATTGACGCGAATACCATCGGTGGCCCATTCCACGGCTAGGTTGCGGGTAAGCTGGATGATGGCCGCTTTAGTCATGCCGTAGATAGAGCCCGTGCGCACATGCATCAGCCCCGCCACCGACGACACATTCACAATGCTGGCCTTTCCGGCGGCTTGTAGCAGCGGAAAAGACCCCTGGCACATCCCAAACACCGATTCGAGGTTAGTAGCCATGATGTGCTGGTACTCTTCGGGTGTGTACTCGGCGGTGCGTTTGCGAATGTTGGTGCCCACATTATTTACCAGAATATGCAGCTGCGGCCACCGCTGGCTTACTTCAGCCAGCAGCGCCGTCCGCCCGGCGGCCGTGCTTACGTCGGCAGAAATAGCGTGCGCGTCGAGGCCACGGGCGCGCCACTGACTTACCTGGTTGCTCAGATCGTCGGGGTTGCGGGCTACGGCTACCACTGTAGCGCCGAAGCTCAGCAGCTCCTCGGCGGCTGCCGCGCCGAGGCCTTTGGAAGCACCCGTAACAAGAGCAAGCTGACCAGTAAGCCGCCAACGGTTATTGAAAGTAGAAGGATTTGAAGCCGGCATTTTGATTATAGCAGGATTATAGGAAAAAGGCAAGGGAATCAGAAGTCACAAATGAGTGACTTTTTAGGCTGAATGCAAGCAGCGACAGTCGTTAAATAGCCAGAAAAACCACTTTTGAGGCTCAAAAAGCAATTTCTGTTTTCTATATAGCCACGTCACTTTTCGGGATTTATTAGGTGGTGGATGAGTGGTCAGAACTGTAATTTGAGGCATAAACCGATTGCAGTTGGCTGCGCTCCATTCTCTTTTCCACCACCAAACTCCTTTTTAATGGCTAACAAATACTCTGTTGCCGCTCTGCTATTGCTGGGTGGCATTTCTTCCGCTTACGCACAAGGGCAGGATCTGACTCGCGTGAAACACAAAGAAGTAGGCGAAAAGGGCACGCCTACGCTTATTCAGTTTCGGCTGGAGGGCAAAGCTTATCAGATGAGCGAAGCCCGCAAGGCCTTGGCCGAACAGCTCAATCTGACCGCCGACGACCAGTTTCAGAGCGCCAAAATAGAGGCCGACCCAGAGGGCTTTGTGCACGAAAAATTTAACCAGTATTACAAGGGTATTAAAGTAGAGCACGCCGAGTACACCGTACATGCCCGCCAGGGTACGGTAGAAAGTATGACGGGCAGCTTTGAGCGGGTGCAGAATGTAAAAACTGCCCCTAAAGTGAATGAGAATGCCGCCCTGCAGCGGGCTCTACGCTTTGTGGGGGGCAAAAAGTATATGTGGGAAGATGCCGGGGAAGAAGCTACCCTGAAAGAGCAGGAAAACAACCCACGGGCTAGCTACAAGCCTGAGGGCGAATTAGTTATTGTAGCCAATACTCAGGCAGCGCCGGGCAGCCCGGCGTTTGAGCAGCCCACACTGGCCTGGAAATTCAATATCTACTCTCAGCAGCCAGTAAGCCGGGCCTATATCTACGTTGATGCCGAAACAGGCGACGTAGTAGCGAAGGACGCCATCATCAAGCACGCGGCGGCTACGGGCACCTTTGCCACGCGCTACAGCGGCACCAAAACCAGTGCGACGGAAAGCATCAATGGCAGCTTCCGCCTGCGCGAGCTGACGCGCGGCTCAGGTATCGAAACCTACAACTGCAAAAAGGGCAACAGCTACACGACTGCCGTCGACTTCACGGATGCCGACAACGGCTGGACGGAGTACGCCAACGCCAACTTCGACAACGCGGCCCTCGACGCGCATTACGGTGCGCAGAGCACGTACGACTACTTCAAGAATATTCACGCCCGCAATAGCTACAACAACGCGGGGGCCAAAATCAAGAGCTACGTTCACTTCGATGACACGCCCGGCGACGGCAAAGGCTACGAAAACGCCTACTGGAATGGCTCGGTGATGACCTACGGCGACGGCGACACTCGCTTCGACCCATTGACCTCGCTCGACGTGGCGGCGCACGAAATCGGCCACGCCGTATGCTCCAGCACGGCTAACCTGACCTATTCGTATGAGTCGGGCGCCCTGAACGAAGGCTTCTCCGACATCTGGGGAGCGGCCGTGGAGTATTATAAAGACCCCAATAAAGCTACCTGGCTCATCGGTGAGGACATCGACAAAGTGCGGCCTGCGCTGCGCTCGATGAGCAATCCGAACGCCGAAGGTCAGCCCGACACCTACAAAGGCACCAACTGGTACGCCGGCACCGGCGACAACGGTGGAGTGCACACCAATAGCGGCGTGCTCAACCACTGGTTTTATCGGCTGGCCGTGGGCGGCAGTGGCACCAATAACATCGGCAGCAGCTTCAGCGTAACGGGTATCGGCATTGATGCGGCGGCCAAAATCGCGTATCGGACCGAGAGTGTATATCTCACCGCTTCAAGCAACTACGCGGCGGCTCGCACCTATTCTATTCAATCGGCTACTGACTTGTATGGTGCCGGCTCGGCGCAGGTAATTGCTACTACCAATGCCTGGTACGCGGTGGGCGTAGGCGCGGCTTATAGCGGCGGCACTACTCCGCCTCCACCCACGGGCGTAACATATTGTGCTTCTAAAGGCACTAATAACGCCTACGAGTGGATTGACCTGGTGAACCTGGGCACCATCAATCGTACTTCCGCGAAGGAAACGGGTGGCTATTACAATGGCACGGCCACGAGTACCAGCGTAGCCGCGGGTTCATCGCAAACCATCCGATTTAGCGCCGCCTTCGCCTCCACCGCTTACACCGAATACTGGAAGGTGTTTATCGACTGGAACCAGGACGGCGACTTTTCGGATGCCGGCGAAACGGTAGTAAGTGGTACTTCTGCCAGCGCGGCTACGCTCAGCGGCACTTTCACGGTACCCACTACCGCCAAAAGCGGCAGCACCCGCATGCGGGTTTCGCTAAGTGATGCGTCGCAGACCAGCTGCAGCACGCTCAGCTATGGGGAAGTAGAAGACTACACCATCAATGTAACCGGCGGTGCCGCCCTCACCAGCAACGCAGTAGCCATCAGCAATACGAGCAGCAACGCCATGCTTGGCAGCGACAACCTGATAGGCGCTGCGGTAGGCGTTTATCCGAACCCCGCTACCGCTGTGCTGCGCGTGACCTTGCCCAATAATACCTCAGCCGTATCGGCGCAGGTAACGGATATGCAGGGCCGTACCATAAAAGGCACCCAGCTCACGAGCAATGGCGAGCTGAACGTGACTCAACTAGCGAAAGGCATGTATATGCTGAGCGTCAGCGACGGGCAGAAAACTTTCCGTCAGCGCTTTGTGAAGCAGTAAACTTTCGGGCAGGGCAAAAAAGCCCCCCACAATACAAAAGGCCCGTCGTGCGACGGGCCTTTTGTATTGTGGGGGGCTTTTCAAATTGGAAAGGAACCTAACGAAGAGAGTACTCGATCTTCAGCTCTACCGTGCCGTACCCGTCATTCTTGGCTGAATTGCCGCGCCGGCTTACGTCGTCGAGCAGATCGGTGCTGGTGAAGTTATACGCGGCTTCGGCCGTGGCGCTGAAGTCGCGGGAGAGGCGGAACGTGAGGCCGCCGCCCACGGGCGCAATCACGGCTACGTTGGGATAGCCGGTGCTTTCGGGAGGTAAAAAGCCAAATTCGTTTACTGGCCGGCCGCTGCCGTTATAGGTTTTGGGGTTATACATCGCCAGGCCTACGCCCGCCTTCACATAGGGCTTGATAATGGCCGCCGGACCGCGGGGCGAGGCAAACTGCGACTCATCGCCAAACAGCTCGTAGCGCAGGAAAGTAGTCAGCGAGCCGTTGCGGCCCCGAAAAGCCAGATTACGCTCGGGCAGTTGGTCGGTGGCCCCAATCTGGAAGTACGACACCTCGCCACCCACCAGCAAGCGCGGACGCAGCAGATACAGCCCGCCCAGGCTGATGCTGGCTCCCGGCAGGTTCTGCGACAAACCGCCCAGGTCGCCGGAGTAGAGGGCAACGCCCCCGCCCACCGTCACGCGGAACGGACCCCGATAATAGGGTCGGGCCTGGCTACTGAAATAGCGGCGGCGTTGGCCGGGCCCTTGAGCAGCGGCGATGTAAGAAGAGGCTAAAGACCAGAACAGCAAAGAGCTGAGGAAGAACAAACGAAGTTTCACAGGCAAAGACGTAGTTGAAAGTAGCCGCGACATACGCGAATATTTACCAGACCGTTGCCTAACGTCGGCGCCCCCTGCTTTATTTGAATTTGCCCGTGGGGTCAGGCTGCTTGGCCAGCAGCTCGCCAATAAAACCGAAGTCGAAGCCGGCCATACTCAGGCCCTGGCCTTTGTGCACCGCCTCCCAGGCCTTGGTGTAGTCTTCCTGGAAATAATAGCCCCGCGCCATTTGCTGCCAGCCCACGGCATTATTTGGGTCGATGGTAACGGCTTTCTGCAGGTACTCCATACCCGTAGTCAGGTCTTTTTTCTTTTTGGTTTGCTCGTAGCGAATAAGATAGCTGGCGCCTAAGTCGCTGAGCACAAGTCCATCGGCCGGATTCACCGCCAAAGCCTGCGAAAGCAGCTTGATAGACTCGTCGGGAGTGGGGTTGCGGCTGGCCACCACGCCCAGACCGCGGTAGGCATCGGCGTTTTTCTGATCGAGCAGCCACGCCAGGTTGAAGCGGTACGTAGCCGTGTCGGGCTGGTTTTCGCTTAAGTACTCAAAGCCTTTGGTGGAGAAAAATTTGCTGGCCTCGGCACGCGAAGGGAAGCTGCGGTCAATATCGGCCAGGAAGTTTGGGCCCATTACCTGTTCGGCCTGGGCCGTGGTAATGCCGCCAAACAACGGCAGCAAGCGGTTGGCCTTACTGATAGAGGTAGTAGTGGCTTTTTCTTTTTTGTTTTTGCGCTGGGCCAGCGTGGGTGTGGCACCAAAAGCCAGCAGCAGTGCTGCCAGTACCAGAATATTTTTCATGCAATAGGGTAGAAAGAGAAACACTCAAAAAAGCCCCCCAGCATCACACTACCAGCCGGGCTTTCGTACAAATATAACGCCCTCAGCTCAAGGATAGTCTATGGATGCTGGCGTAGGTGGCGGTAGCCTTTGGCTCTCTATTGGTAAGCTCAAAGTTGAAATTCTGCCATTAGCCAACCAATGCCGGTTAGGCCGTGAGGTGGCTGGGGGCTTTTTTGGAAGTTCTGCCTACGCTGCCAAACCAGTAAGCAACTCAACGAGTATATGCGGGCTACCCAAGGACTTTTCTGCCGCAGAGGTGCCCACTACTTATTCTCTTTAGATGCCTTTTTCCCGTTTGCTGGCGCTGCCGGCCCTGCTTGTACTGCTGTTTTTGATAACTGGAGCCAACGAATACGCCGTGGCTCGTCCCAGCCGCCGCACCCAGGATATTGCCTACGTGGCCGCCACCGACGCCGGCTTCAGCACCGAGCGCCACCGCCTCGATGTGTATGCCCCGCGGCGCAAGGCCGCGACGGGCCAGCCAGTGGTAGTCTTTATTCATGGGGGCGGCTGGGACAGTGGCAGCAAAGATATTTACACCTTCATTGGGCGGCGCCTGGCGAAGCAGGGCGTAGTTGCCGTCATTATCAACTACCGCCTCTCGCCCGAGGTGCAGGTGCCCGCTATGGCCGAGGATTGTGCCCGCGCCGTGCGCTGGACCCAGCAGCACATTGCCGGGTACGGCGGTGACCCCCAGCGCATTTTCCTCATGGGCCACTCGGCCGGGGCGGGGCTGGCTGCTCTCATCGCTACCGACAACCGCTACTTTGCCCGGTTGGGGCTGCCGCAAAACCCCGTGCGCGGCGTCATCCTCAACGACCCCGCCGGCCTCGATATGTATGACTATCTACTCAAGAAGCAGTATGCCGGCGACGAGCAGTACCTCACCGCCTTTGGCCGCGACCCAGCGGGCTGGAAAGCGGTGTCGGCGCTGTATCACCTCACAGCGGCCAGTCCGCCCTTCCTCACCTTTGTGGGGGGCAAAACGTATCCGTCCATTGCAGGTAGCAGCCAGAAGTTTCGGAGCCGGCTGACGGAGCTGGGCGTGCAGCCCCAATTTACGGTGCTGCCCGGCAAACGGCACATTCCTATGGTGTTGCAGCTATACTGGCAGCACAACGTAATTTATCAGCAGTTGCTGCCGTTTGTAGGCTGCCAGGGAATAAATGAAAGCAGTTTCATGGGAAAAAGGATTTCAAAATCCAAGAAATAAAGAAAATTTTTAGCGAAAAAATTAATTAAAAACGAGACAGTGCCGTAAACGGATATCGCAAATCTTTAAAATACTAAAAATCCCTTTATCGCTATAAACCAGGTAGATGAAAAACAAGGAGCAAAAGCTTATATCATCTGCGGAATTGAACCGGGTGCGGATTCTGAGCCGCTATAAGCTTTTGTCTACGTTATCTGAGAGCTTATTTGACGACCTGATATGCCTGACAGCCGCCGTGTTTGATGTGCCGGTAGTGCTGGTTTCCTTGGCGGCGGCAGAAACCGAAGAGCTGACCGCTACCTATAAGGCATTTGGCTGGAATGCCAGCGGCGAGGAAGATTTGGGCACCGTGGCCATACGCCGGAGCGAAACCGCCTTAATCGAAGAAATAACCCCCAAAGCGCTGGAATTGGCCAACCCTTTCGTAACCCGTGCGCTCAACTTTCGGTTTTATGCCGCTACCTCTCTCAAAGGCCCCAACGGAGAAAGCATAGGCAGCTTATGCGTGGTTGGCCGTCTGTCCCGCACATTTTCGCCCATCGAGCGCGACTTATTAAGCAATATATCAGCCCTGGTAGTTCGGCTCCTCGACCTGCGCCGGATACTCAGTCCCGACAGTACCGTTTTTGCAGCCATGTGGAACAATATCTATGCGGCCAGTACTGAGCCGCTGCATCGTATTCTGGCCCTGACGGAACGTCTGCAACAGCAGGAAGACCTGGAAACAATTACGGCTGTTATCCAGCGGAAGCTGATCTGCAAAGACGCCATTTTGATGGCAGGTATCGCTAATCAGCATATTAACAGCTTGTTGGAGAACCAATAATCTGCCTGTGATAAGTTGCCGCTTATCAGGTAAGAGATGCAGCCACACGATTGGGTCGCTTGGCGCTTCTGGCTGAAGCCAGCACTTCAGCTATTTGAGTCTGGGCACGCAGCAGCTCCTCAGCATAGGGCTGATAAAGTACCCGCTCGGGTGGTCCGTCGGGCAGTAGCTTCGCATCCCAGAGGCCGGATTGGTGCCAGTTATCCTGAAAATCCCAGTCGGGCCGGTCGATGATGGGGTAGAGGCAAACGCCCCACAGCGGGATTCCGTTACGTAAAGTCGCCGCGCATTCCCTGGCCAAATGATTCATCCATGTGGGCCGGTCGAGGCCCGGATGGCTGGTTTCAGTAATCACTATCGGGCGCTGATAGCGCTCATAAGCCATTTGTAAAAGCTTGTGCAAAGGTCTCCAGCGCGGGTTGGGGGGCATATCGTTCCAGCCGAGCGTTTCGCGGGGCCCTAGCTGCCACTGGTTGTCGTAGTAGAAGTTAAAGCCCAGAATATCCAGAAAATCGGGGGAGCCGCCCAGCTCCGGGCACAGGCGGCCCGCCAGCATATCTACTGATTGAAACTGATTGTTCGTAAACTCAATAGCTCGGTTGCGCTCAGTTCGGCTGGCGCCAATCCGGGGCACAATGTTAATCAGCGGCTCGGTAGTGAGAATACGAATGCTGGGGTCGGCCTCGCGCAGGGCGGCTGTGCCTTCAATGTAAGCGCGCATCAATCCATACTTTACTTCCCAGCCCTGACCAACGCAATATGGGGAAGTACCGCGCACGTCGCCGCCCAGCCACGACATAAAGCTGACCTCGTTGATAGGCGTGACGATGAGCACATCATCGGGGCGCTGACTGCGGTAAAACTCCACGAAGGCCCGGCAAAGCGCCGCGAAGCGGCGGGCAAACAGCGGGTGCAGGGGCGTCAGATCGTCGGGGTAGCCGAAGTGGCAGAGGTCCCAAATTTGTTGAATGCCAAGGCGCTTCCCGGTCGCCAGCATGGCAGCCACCGTGCTCCAGTCGTAGTGGTAGGGCGTGCGCTCCACCTGGCTCCACCGGATACCTTCCCGCACCGTGCGAATACCAAACGGGTTCAGAGCCTGGTAGTCCTCATCCAGCTTCTGGAAATGACCGGTAAGATGCAGGAAATCAACGCGGTGACCAAAGGCATTCAGCTGGTCAGTACATTCGTAGCCACCCATCCAAAACGACTGAAAAGGATTCTGGGGGGCATTTTTATGGGGTTGATGCATAGGTGCTTGGTGGTTAGGACGAAACCGGCAGTTGTGGAGGCTTTTTGCCGACCCCAGCTGCCCGCTAAACCGAAGCTTTGTGAGTAACGTCGGTAATAGATTTGGCTTCTATAAAGATGCGCTTAAACTCGGGGTGCTGAGCTTTAATACTGTCCTGAAGTCGCACAATGGCCTTTTCTACTTCTATTGAGGAGAGATTGTCACGAAAATCGATGTCGAGCGCCAGCACCACGTCGCGCGGCCCGAGGTGCAGGGTAAGCGGCCGACGAATCTGCTCCACGGCTGGGTCCTGCCGGGCCAACTGCTCTAAGGTGGTAATCGTTTCATCGTCTACGCCCTCACCCACAAGCAAGCCTTTTGTCTTGTAGATCAGGAAGATAGCAACTGCTACCAGCATAATGCCGATCAGAATGGAGGCGGCTCCATCCAGGTAAGGATTATTGAGCAAATGACCAAAATAAACGCCAACCAAGGCAATGACCAAGCCCAGTAAAGCGGCCAGATCCTCAATCAGAATAGCAAATACTGCTGGGTCTTTGCTGCGCCCAATACTGGCCCAAAAAGGTGCGTCGCCCCGCTCGCGGTTAAAGGCCTTGAAGGCTAAGAAGCAGGATATTAGCTCAAAAATGATGGCCAAACCGAGCACCCAGTAGTTCCAGGTGGGGTCGGAGAGAGGCGAGGGGTCCTGAATGTGGGTAATGCCCTCATAAAACGACATGCCGCCCCCAATGGCAAATACCAGCACGGCCACAATAAGCGCCCAAAAATACAACTCTTTGGAGCGCCCAAAGGGGTGGCGCGCGTCAGCCGGCTTTTGGGCTTGATTTACCCCCAGCAAAATAAGTCCGCCGTTGCCACTGTCGACCAGCGAGTGAATGCCCTCCGAGAGCATCGCCGAGCTGCCCGTAAAGTAGGCCGCTACGAATTTGGAGATGGCAATGGCGATGTTGGCCCCAATAGCCCCGTAAATAGCAGTTTTCGATTCGGCGTTATTGCCCATAGGAAAGCACAAGTCAAAGAAGTTCACAGCTACGCAGACTAGGGCGCAGAGGTTGATAAGCAGGCAGGAGATGGCCTATACGTAGGCCGCAAGTAAGCCGGTCAGTGGTTAAAAAAGCCCCCCAGAGGTCCAAAACCGAAACAAGTTTAACTATTGGCCGAACATTCCGCTTTTGTCCGACTTTTACGGCGCTGGTTAGCTTATCTATCTCCTGTCCGGACTTCTCCTCTTCTAAACAAATGCCTGAACTCGACTCAGCAAAGCCGCCTGCTCTTCGCCGCGACTTGGGACTGGTGCAAGCCACCGCCCTGAACATGATTGACATGGTGGGCATTGGGCCGTTTGTGGTGCTGCCGCTGGTCATGCACCTGATGGGGCCGTACTTTCTGCTGGCCTGGATGGTGGGCGCAGCTTTGGCGGTTGTTGATGGCATGGTGTGGGCCGAGCTGGGCGCCGCCTACCCCGAGGCCGGCGGCAGCTACCGCTTTCTCAAGCTGGCCTATGGTGAGGCCAAATGGGGCCGATTGATGTCGTTTTTGTACGTGTGGCAAACCCTGGTGCAGGCGCCGCTGGTGGTGGCGTCGGGGGCTATTGGCTTCGCCCAATACTTCGGCTACTTAGTGCCCCTCACCGAGTGGTGGCAGCCCAAACTGGTGAGCGGGACCGTGGTGCTGGTGCTCATTGCCCTGCTCTACCGCCGCATCGATGATATTGGACGCCTGGGCGTGCTGCTGTGGGTAGGCGTGCTGGGCCTCATGGGCTGGCTGATCTTCGGCGGCCTGACTCATGCAAATCATACGGTGGCCTGGCTGCCGGTGGGGGGCATTTCGGAGCTGCCGGGCCTGCTGTTTTCGGTAGCGCTGGGACAAGCGGCCGTGAAAACCATTTATAGCTACCTGGGCTACTACAACGTGTGCCACCTGGGGGGCGAAATTCGCAACCCGGAGCGTGTTATTCCGCGCAGCATCTTCCTGAGTATTGTGGGTATTGCGGTCTTGTACCTGCTCCTGAACTGGAGCGTAGGTACGGTCATTCCCTGGCAGCAGGCGCAGCACTCCGAGTTCATCGTGAGCACCTTCGTCGAGACGATTTATGGCAGCACGGCTGCTAAGCTGGCCACGGCGCTGGTGCTGTGGGTGGCGTTTGCCTCGCTGTTTGCCGTGCTGCTGGGCTACTCGCGCATCCCGTACGCCGCCGCCGCCGATGGGGAGTTTCTGCCGGTGTTTGCCAAGGTGCATCCTACCAAGCAGTTTCCGCACGTTTCTCTGTTGGTGCTGGGTGGAGTGGGCTTTGTGTTTAGCCTGCTGTTCCGCCTGGGCGAAGTCATTACCGCTATTCTGGCCATGCGTATTCTGGTGCAATTTGTGGGGCAAGCCGTCGGCTTAGTAGTGCTTCGCCGCCGGCGCGGCACATCCGGCCTGCCTTTCCGAATGCCGCTTTATCCCTTACCCGTCATCATAGCCGTGGCTGTTTGGCTACTGATTTTCTGGAGCACGGGCCCCGCGTTTATGCTGTCGGGCCTGACGGTGATTGGCGCGGGTGTGGTCGTGTTTTTGCTCTGGAGCCGTAGGCTGGGAAGATGGCCGTTTGAGCAGTAAATGACCTTCCCTCCTGCTGGCACGCGTCGCAGATGTGCGCTAGCAGGAGGGAAGGTCATGCAGAGCAAAGCGAAGCATCTCGCGTGTTTAGTGGGAGTACTAACTCAGATAAACACGCGAGATGCTTCGCTTTGCTCTGCATGACGTGCGGGGGGCAGTTACCCGCGCCGCAGCACCTGCGCTGCTTCCTTGGCAAAATAAGTCAGGATGGCGTCGGCGCCGGCGCGCTTGATGCTGAGCAGCACTTCCATCATGGTGCGCTCACCGTCGATCCAGCCGTTTTGGGCGGCGGCTTTCACCATAGCGTACTCCCCCGATACATTGTAGGCCGTGACGGGCAGGGTAGTCGCATTGCGCACTTCCCGGATAATATCGAGGTAGCTCAGGGCGGGCTTAATCATCACCATATCGGCGCCTTCCTGCTCGTCGAGAGCCAGCTCGCGTAGAGCTTCGCGGCGGTTAGCGGGGTTCATCTGGTAGGTTTTCTTGTCGCCTTTTTTCGGGGCTGAACCCAGCGCGTCGCGGAACGGGCCGTAGAAAGCCGAGGCGTACTTGGCGGTGTAGCTCATAATGCTCACCTGCTGGAAAGCATTGCGGTCGAGCACATCGCGGATGAAGGCCACGCGGCCGTCCATCATATCAGAAGGGCCGATGATGTCGGCGCCGGCGCGGGCCTGAGCCAGGGCCATTTGGCCGAGCACTTCCAGGGAGGCATCATTCAGAATCTCGCCGCTTTCGGCATCTACAATACCATCATGGCCGTCGGAGCTGTACGGGTCCATGGCCACATCGGTCATGAGCACCACCTCAGGGAAGTGACGCTTGATGTCGGCCACGGTGCGCAGGTACAGGCCGTCGGGGTTGGCGCTTTCGCGGGCCAGGCGGTCCTTCAGCTCCTCGTTAATCTGCGGAAACGGGGCAAACGCTTTAATGCCCAGCTCCACACAGGCGCCAATCTCATCAATGATACGGTCGGCGGAGTAGCGAAAAATGCCCGGCATGGACTTCACCTCCACCAGCTGATTCTGGCCTTCGGTGAGGAAGAGAGGATAGATAAAATCGTGGGTGGTGAGGTTGGTTTCCTGCACCAACTCGCGAATGACTTCCGACTTGCGGTTACGCCGGGGGCGGTGCGTGGGGAGAAGCGCCATAGGTTGTTTTCAGTGATAAGACGGGACAGAACAACTGCCGCAAAGGTAAGGTTGCCGGTAGGTTAAAGTGAATTTGCCCCCCAGCCGCCAAAACAGGAAAGTAAAACCAGCAGACGGGCTACTACAGAAAAGCGTTTCGCTTAGGCTACAGGTTAAAAAACTCCTGAAAGATCTCCTTCCACGCGTGCGGACCGCCAATGCCCAGGATCAGAAAATAATCTCCCAGCAGCACAATCAGTGCGCCCACGCCGAGGCCCAGCCAACCCCCCAGGAGTAAACCAGTTACCACGCCGCCAACTATTAAGCCCGCGCCCAGCACAAGATGAAACGTGTCTCGGTTGGCGGTTTGCTGGTATTTCGACGCTGCCGAGTGCCTGGATTTAAGGGGAAAAGCAGCGGGTGAGGCTTTACTTATCTGCCTGCGAATAGCCGGCTTTCTGCCAGCAGGCTTGCTGTCGGAGCTGGATGAAAATGCTGGAACACCCGGTAGCTCAGCTACCCGGACTCTGTGCGCTGCTTCAGCCACAATAGGCACGCTGTCTGTCGATACACCAGCAGAAGCTACAGCTTTTGACTCTATGCTTGCGGTGGTTGATTGGAAATTGAAGACTGCTTTTTCGCTGCGGCAACTAAGGAATGGCAATAGCAAAAATCCCCCCAGAGGCGCCAAGGTCTCAAATTCATGAGTCGAAAATTAAAAAATAAGCGGACTCCTCAGCTTGGAGAAGTCCGCTTACGAAGAGCAAAAAGGAAGAGCTTAGAAGGCCAGTAGCACCGACTCGATCAGGTCGCAGGCTTCGTGCAACTGCTCTTCGGTGATAACCAGCGGGGGGCAAATCGGATAATGTCGCCGTGGGTGGGCTTGGCTAGCAGGCCGCGCTCCATCAGCGTCACGCACACATCCCAGGCGGTGCGGCCATCGTCGGTGGGCTTGATAATCACGGCGTTGAGCAGGCCTCTGCCACGTACTAGCTCCACTACATCGGGGCGCTTTTGCTGTACTTGGCGCATCCGCTCACGGAATATTTCGCCCAGCACGCGCGCATTCTCGACCAGGTTCTCATCCCGAATTACATCTAAAGAAGCCCGCATGACGGCGCAGGCCAGCGGGTTTCCACCGAAAGTAGAGCCGTGCTGCCCCGGCTGAATCGTGAGCATCACCGCATCCTGCGCCAGCACCGCCGACACCGGCATAGCGCCGCCTGATAAGGCTTTACCCAGAATCAGAATATCGGCGTGCACGCCCTCATAGTAGCTGGCCAGCCACTCGCCGGTGCGGCCCAGGCCAGTCTGAATTTCGTCGGCAATGAAGAGGACATTATGCGCTTTGCACAACGCTTGCGCCTTCGCCAGATATCCTTCGGAAGGCACCACCACGCCCGCTTCGCCCTGAATGGGCTCCACCATGAAGGCACACACCTGATGATCTTTTAGCGCTTCTTCCAGCGCCTCCAGGTCGTCGTAGGGTACTACCTCGTAGCCAGGGTTGTAGGGGCCAAAGCCGCCGGTGCTGTCGGGGTCGGTGCTGAAGGAGATGATGCCGGTGGTGCGGCCGTGAAAGTTGTGCTCGGCCACGATAATACGCGCCTGGTTTGGAGTAATGCCTTTCTCCTGGTATCCCCACTTGCGGGCCAGTTTCAGGGCCGTTTCCACGGCCTCGGCCCCGGAGTTCATCAGCAGAGCTTTATCGTAGTTGAACAGCTCACACAGCTGCTTTTCTGCAGGGCCGAGCTGATCGTTGAAGAAGGCTCGGGAGGTGAGCGTGAGGCGCTGGGCTTGCTCTATCATGGCTCCTACGATGCGGGGGTGGCAGTGGCCCTGATTTACGGCCGAGTAGGCCGATAAAAAGTCGAGATACTGCTTGCCTTCCACGTCCCAGAGGTGCACGCCTTCGCCCCGGCTCAACACCACCGGCAAGGGATGATAGTTGTGGGCGCCGTAGCGGTCTTCGAGGTTCATAAACTCCTGACTGCGGTGGGCGGTGGCGGGGGTGGTTTCCATAAGCGAAGCAGAATTGGGGTAAAGCGGGAATAATTTCCAGACTCGAAATTACGCAAAAACGCCGGGAAGGCTGCTGGGGGGCATTTTTAGGAAGCTCAACCGTAACAACGAGAGTGCATATTCCCGTACTGCTAACAGCGGACGCATAAGTCAGTGTACTATTCCGATCAGCAATAAGCTCGACGCTAACTGATTATTATTTAATCCTTTGTGTAATGGCCTCCCCATCTTTCTCGCGCCGCCATCCGGTGCTAACGGTATTGTTAGTCTTGTTACTATTGCTGGTACTAGGACTTGGCATCACGTATGTGGCTACCGATAAAGGCAAAAAACTGCTGCCCACGCTGGCTAACGCCTCTATGCAGATGGGCAATATCACGCCCGACTCATTGAAGGCCACAATGGCCGTGGAGCTGCGCAACAATGTGCCCGTGACCATGCGCGTGGACAGCTTCAGCTACATTACCCGCCTCGACGGTGAGTTGCTGGCCCAAGGCTCGCAGGACGAGCCTACGGTAGTGAAATCGCAGGGAATGAGCAAAATAGAGGTGCCCGTAAATGTTGACCTGAGCAAGGTGGCCGCTAAGGTGAAAGCGATGCAGCAAGACTGCGTAGACGTGCAGATGACCATGATTCTCTATACTCGTCTGCCCGTGGTAGGTGCCGAGCGTATCCCCGTGACGGTCAGCAAGAAAGTGTACATACCCAAACTGCCCAAGGTAGAAGTAGCCGACGTGGATATCACCGATATGGGCCTCAAGAATGGGGAAGCCGTGGTGCGTCTGCGCATCACCAATTACAATCCATTTCCGGTCACCATCAAGCAAGTTACCTACCGTTTCCGCGTTGGAGGCGACGATCTGGACGTGCGCGGGGTAGAGGAAAAGGACGTTACGTTCAATAAAAAGGGCACCGAGATTATGCCGATTCGGGTGACGTTTCAGCCCAAAAAGATGCCGAAAGTGGCGTTTAAAACACTATTCAGGGCTGAGAAAACGGACTATAAACTGGATGGCAAAGTGATTTTTGCCGCCGGCAAACAAAATCCGAAGGACGTGAATATGAATTTTGCCAGCACCGGTACACTCAAGGATTTGAAGAATATTCCGAAGTAAAAACCCCCAGCCTTTAGTGATAATGAAAATCAGGGTGGGCTTTGGGCAGTAGTTTCTTGTCGACAGCGATGCTCTTTACATCAAAATACAGGGCGGTTTCGGAATTGATGTAATGGCCGGGTTCGGTCGTCAGTTCCCACTCAGTTATCAGTACCCGGTACGGCCTGACGCCCATAATCGGTTTCACGACCACATATTCAACCCCTTTCGACCACGCTGCCCGTAGTTGCGCCTCGCGGGCCAGAAGCTGCTGGTCGTAGGCGGGCGCGCTTAGTATCAGCTCCTGCCAGGCTCGCCGGGGAATGCCCACCCAGCTGAAAACGCTGATATATACTGCTGGCCCCCAACGCAATAGCCAGCCGGGTAATTGCCAGGCCACCGGGCGCGCTTGATAAGCCAGCTCAGCCCAGATAGCTAACATACCGGTTGGAAACAGAAACAGCAACAAGCCATTTATGGCGCGGTCTGGCGGCATCTGCTTCATCACGCCAATAAATAAAAGCATGCTAAGCCCATAGCTTGCCAGCATAAAAAAGCCCCCCAGTACCATGGCAACCGAATAGTCGTGCTTAGCCAGCCTTGTCGTTGCCAGTAGGTAGCCGTGGGTAGCCAAAGGAGCATAGGTAGCAGCGATTTAAAAGCCAAGCCGCGTCGCACGAGTAGACGAAACATGGTACCTGGGGTGTCGGGCACGGCCGCTAGCAGCTGCCACACCAGATTTTGTCCGTTAGGATCTTTGCTGTACCCTTCGAACTGCATGCGCACGTAGTTTCCGGGGGCTACCACGGTGACTGTGGCCACCGCTATCGTCAGTAGCAATAGGCCGCCCCACCACCGTACTTGGGGCCATTGACGGCGGTACCAATTAACGGCTAGTAATAGTGTCAGAACCAGCAGCAGATGCAGCATCGTCATTTCGTTAGCCGCCGCTGCTGCTATGGCGCAGATGACCGCTACCACTTGCCAGCCATGCCGGCTCCAGGCTTTGGTCGTTTGCCGGGCTCGTTCGGAGGCAATAAACACGAGCAACAACGTGAGCCCGGCGACGTGATACACTATCGAGCCCGTAAACCAATAGATGGCCGAGTACGGGTCGGGAATCATATGCAGGTAAAATAGCAGGAAAATAGCTGCTGCCAACGCCGCCTGCGTGCGCGGTATTCGCCGTTGGCTAAGCGTGCGCAGACCCAGAAAAATAGTGCCTAATGTGGCCAGCAAAGTGAGGGCGGGCATCCAGCGGAACCCATCGTACCAGCCGTAGACCAATGGATTAGCAGCGGTAACAAACAGGGAGGAAGAAAAGCGACCGGTCCAGCGCAGATACAGCTCAATTTGCTGGGCCCAGAGTCCGGTAGTGCGCACATTAGCAGCGTTATAGTAATCATCCATGAACGGATGATTGTAGTAGCTTAAAAGTAGAAATGGGACTACCGCTGCCGTCGTTACCAGCACAAGTACTAGCAGAGGAAGGCGAGAAAAGGGCCGGGAAGGGATGGCCATATGGAAGCGCAGGTGTTACTTAAAGCTAATTGGGCAGGCGAAGCTCTTGGTGCCAACCGCCTCCATTTAAAGTGGGCAAGATACAACAAGCGAACCGTCGTACTTTTGCCTCCTAGCTTGTCATCAGTTCATGCCCGCAACTCCGCAACCCCTCGAACCCGGCGACTTTTACTACACGCCCGAAGGCTATCTGGTGTTCACAGAGCAATACCACCGACGGCGGGGCAGCTGCTGCAAAAACGTCTGCCGGCACTGCCCGTGGAGCTATGGCCGCGAGAAAAAAACGCCCCCCAGCGGCCCCGAGGGCAGCTAACACGCTATTTTTCAACGGGCCAGTTTGTCGGTGTCGGACTTTTACCGATATTTGCGTCCCTTTTTCCAGTACTGAAACCTCTTAAGTTCCTGATATCATGGCCCGAGTTTGTGATCTAACCGGCAAGCGTACCCGCGTAGGCAACAACGTGTCGCACGCCAACAACAAGACGAAGCGCAAGTTTTACCCCAACCTGCAGAAGAAGCGCTTCTACATTCCCGAGGAAGATTCCTGGGTGACCCTGAAAGTAGCGACCAGCACTATCCGCACCATCAACAAGAATGGCATCATGGCCACCTTGAAGAAGGCGAAGGAAAAAGGCTTCATCGTTTACTAAGGTTTTTTCGGCAGTTTTAGGAGCCGAGAGACGCGCCGGGCGAACTGCCCGGCCCCGACGCAACGTTGGGGCGCTATCCGCCGTCTTTCCCCCATTATGCTCCTATTTTTGTTGAAAAATGCCCCCCGGCTGGTCCGTGTCGCTTGCGTAGCGACGCTGCTGGCGAGTTTCGTACCAGAGGTGAGCGCCCAGCGCGCCGCTGGCCCCGACCGCCCTGCCGATTTTATGGACCCCGCCTTTCACCGGCAACGGAGAGAGCTGCTGCGACAAAAGCTGCCAGCTCGCTCCGTTGCCGTTTTGTTTGCGGCCCCCGTCCGCAACCGGGCCAACGACGTAGACTTTCAGTACCACCAGAACCCCGACCTCTTCTACCTCACCGGCTACGACGAGCCCGACGCCGTGCTACTGCTGTTCAAGGAGCCCCAGAACATTGGGGGGCAAAGTGGCGTGACCGAAGCCCTGTACGTGCAGCCCCGCGACCCCAAGGCCGAACAGTGGACGGGCCGCCGCCTCGGCACCGAGGGTACCAAGCAGCAGCTCAAGCTGCAATACGTAGAGGACAACAAGGAATTTGCCAACGCGAAGTTGCCCTGGAGCAGCTTCGAGCAAGTGCTGTTCCTGGATCAGCCCCAGGATGCCCGCGACGATGCCGCTAATCCCGGCGACGTATACAGCCTCATCCAAACCTTCCGTCAGGGGGCAAATTTCCCCGCCGACTACAATGCCAGCCGCAAAGAAGCGTATGATCTGATCCGCAAGTATGCTGGTACGCCCGCCGCCGCTAACCTGGGGCCTTACCTCACTAATCTAACGCAAGAGCAGCCCCAACTGGCCTCTGACCGTTATTTGCAAGCCTACCTGAAAGCCACCACCGACGACACGCGCAAGCAGGCCGTGGCTGCCCTGCCCGCCTCCCGCTTCGATGGCTCGGCCTTGTCGGCGTTGCTGGATGACATGCGCGAGGTGAAAACGCCGGAGGAGATGAAGCACCTGCGCCGGGCCATCCAGATTTCGGCCGTGGGCCAGCAGGAGGTGATGAAGGCGATGAAGCCGGATATGACTGAGATGGAAGTGCAGGGCCTGCACGAGTATGTGTACAAAAAGTACGGCGCCGAGTTTGAGGGCTACCCCAGCATTGTGGGGGCCGGCAACAACGCCTGCGTGCTCCACTACACCGTCAATGACAAGCCTCGCCTTGGTAATGAGCTGATTCTGATGGACTGCGGCGCCGAGTACCACGGTTACACCGCCGACGTAACCCGCACCATTCCGGCCACTGGCAAGTTCACCACCGAGCAGCGCCAGATTTACGAGTTGGTGCTGGCGGCACAACAATCCGGCTTCGAGCAGTGCAAGCCCGGCAACGCCTTCCAGGCACCCGATGAAGCCGCCCGAAAAGTTGTTGCCGAGGGCTTAATCAAGCTGGGTATCATCAAAGATGCCAAGGAAGCTCGCCGCTATTTCCCCCACGGTACGTCGCACTACTTAGGCCTCGATGTCCACGACCGAGGTACCTACGGACCCTTGCGCAATGGTAATGTTATTACTGTTGAGCCGGGTATTTATATTCCCGCCGACAGCCCCTGCGACAAAAAGTGGTGGAACATCGGCGTCCGCATTGAGGATGATGTGCTGGTAACGGACAAAGGCTGGGAGAATCTTTCCAAAGATGCCCCCCGCACGGTAGCCGATATTGAAGCCCTGATGGCCAAACCAAGTGCTCTGGACGATTTTAAGCTCCCGGCGCTGAAATAACACTAAGCTCCCGCTTGGGGAATCACTGCATGTAACGCGAAGTGGTGCTTCGCTCGTTGAACAATGCCGCCGGGGGGCTTTTTTGGTGATCTGTGCAGCTAAACAACGCAAGGCGAAGCACCACTTCGCGTTACATATATCTCCGGCTCAAGTAAAAAGTAAGAATTACATTGCCCTGACCGTTTGGTAATTCCGCAAAGGCTTGTACCTTTGCAGTCCTTAATCCAAAAAACCCCAGTCGAGATGGCTAAGAAAGGAAACCGGGTGCAGGTAATCCTGGAGTGCACCGAGCACAAGAACTCGGGCCAGCCAGGCACCTCGCGCTATATCACTACGAAGAATCGTAAGAACACTCCCGAGCGCATTGAATTGAAGAAATTCAACTCTGTCCTGCGGAAGATGACCGTTCACAAGGAAATTAAGTAAGCTGAGCAATGGCTAAGAAAGTAGTAGCAACCCTGAAAGTAGCGGGCGGAAAAGACTGGGCTAAAGTCATTCGTGCCGTGAAGTCGCCAAAAACCGGCGCTTACACCTTCCGCGAGGAAATGGTGCTCGTAGACAAAGTGCAGGAGTATTTGGCCTCCGGGACCAAGTAATTCGACGCCTTTGTGGCGTTCCTGTAGTAAGTGAAGAAGTCCCGCCAGCAGTGGGACTTTTTTGCGTTGTAGCACGAAGCTCCAGCCTCGTGCGTCGTTGCCCAATTAGTTTAGCTAGCTTGTGGTAACTATTTGCATGCAACGATACGCGAAGCTGGAGCTTCGCGCTACTTCCTCACCCATGGGACTTTTCGACTTTTTCAAAAAGGATAAAGAAAGCAAGGAGCAGCAGGAGTCGCTGGACAAAGGGCTGGAAAAGTCTAAAGCCAGCTTCTTCGACCAGCTCAGCAAGGCGGTTGTTGGCAAGAGCAAGGTAGACGAAGAGGTTCTCGACGATCTGGAGGGTGTACTGGTGCACGCCGACGTGGGCATTGATACGACCGTCAAGGTCATTAAGCGCATTGAGGACCGCGTGGCCCGCGACAAGTTCGTGAGTACCAGTGAGCTGGACCGCATTCTGCGCGAAGAAATTGCCGAGCTGCTCTCCGAAAACAACTCCGGCAGCGCCACCCTCGACCGGCCCGACACGGGTGCGTATACCGGGCCCTTCGTAATCATGGTGGTGGGCGTAAATGGTGTGGGCAAAACCACCACCATTGGCAAATTGGCCCACCGCTTCCACTCGGCCGGCAAAAAAGTGGTGCTGGGCGCCGCCGATACGTTTCGGGCCGCCGCCGTGGACCAGCTCATCGTGTGGGGGCAGCGCGTGGGCGTACCCGTCATTTCGCACGGTATGAACACCGACCCGGCTTCCGTAGCCTACGATGCCGTGCAGAAAGGCCTGGAAATGCAGGCCGACGTAGTCATTATCGATACGGCCGGCCGCCTGCACAACAAGGTGAACCTGATGAACGAGCTAAGCAAGATCAAGCGCGTGATGCAAAAGGTGATTCCCGATGCGCCCCACGAAGTGCTGCTGGTACTCGATGGCAGCACTGGTCAAAACGCTTTTCTGCAAGCCAAAGAATTCACGCGCGCTACGGAAGTTTCAGCGCTAGCTATTACCAAGCTCGATGGCACCGCAAAGGGTGGCGTGGTTATCGGTATTTCCGACCAATTCAATATCCCGGTGCGCTATATTGGGGTGGGGGAGAAGATGACGGATTTGCAGCTGTTTGACCGGCATACCTTTGTAAATTCGCTGTTTTCGAAGAAGTAAGCTGAAGTGTAAAAAAGCCCCCCAATCCGCATGGCCGGCGCTGGGGGGCTTTTTTACGCTTCACAGAGAAGGTGACGCCGCTGGGCCTCCTGCTCAGGAGTTAGCTACTGGCTAAAGCGCCAAACGAGGCGAAGTAGCTACACAGACGAATGAACGTTCAGTCTAGGAAAAGGCGTTGGCTCATGCGTACCTTTGCGCTCCCATTTTCGCGGCGAGCTGCTGGGGGCAATTCATTCAGGATTAGGCTCTTTAGTCTGCTTACTGCTTACTCTATTTTTATGAAAGTAAAAGGCACTCGGGCCAATAAAGTAAACGTCATTACGCTGGGCTGCTCCAAGAATGTAGTGGACTCGGAAGTGCTTATGGGCCAGCTCCGGGCCAACCAGTTCGATGTAACGCACGAGGCAGTTACTAGTGATGCCAACATTGTGATTATCAACACTTGCGGCTTTATTGATAACGCCAAGCAGGAAAGCATCGACACCATTCTGCGCTACGCTGACGAGAAAGAAGCGGGCCGCTTGGAGAAGCTCTACGTGACGGGCTGCCTGTCGCAGCGCTACAAGGCGGACTTGGAGGTAGAAATACCGCAGGTAGACGCCTACTTCGGGACGCTGGAGCTGCCACAGCTGCTCAAGACCCTGGAGGCTGACTATATGCACGAGCTGATAGGTGAGCGGCTGATTACGACGCCTTCGCACTACGCTTACTTCAAGATTGCCGAGGGATGTAACCGGCCCTGCTCGTTCTGCGCCATCCCACTGATGCGCGGCAAGCACGTGGATCGGCCGATGGAGGACCTGGTACGCGAAGCAAAGCGACTAGCTTCCATGGGCACGAAAGAGTTGATTCTTATTGCTCAGGATTTGACTTATTATGGCTTGCAGGCTTATGGCGAACGTAAGCTGGCTGACTTGCTCCGCAACCTGTCCGATGTAAACGGCATCGACTGGATTCGGCTGCAATATGCTTACCCTTCGCAGTTTCCGCTGGATGCTCTGGATGTAATGGCCGAGCGCTCCAATATCTGTAAGTACCTGGATATGCCCTTGCAGCATATTTCGGATAACATGCTGAAAACTATGCGTCGGGGCATCAGCAAGCGCCGCACCATAGAGCTGGTAGATACGATGCGCCAGCGCGTGCCGGGCATTGCGCTCCGCACGACGCTTATTGCGGGCCACCCCGGCGAAACGGAACAGGATTTTGAGGAGCTGTACGACTTCGTGGAGCGCACCCGCTTCGACCGGTTGGGCATTTTTACCTATTCGCACGAAGAAAATACCCATTCGCACTCTCTGGCTGATGATGTGCCTGCGGAGCTAAAGCAAGAGCGCGCCGACCAGATTATGGAGTTGCAGCAAGGAGTTTCGATGGAGCTGAACGAGCAGAAAGTTGGCCAGACCTATAAGGTGCTGTTCGACCGTAAGGAAAGCGGCTACTTTGTGGGCCGTACTGAATTCGACTCTCCCGAAGTAGATAACGAGGTACTGGTAGCGGCTACTCCTGATACCCACGTTCGCTTAGGCGACTTCGCACCCGTGCTTATCCACGACGCTTCGGACTTCGACCTATACGGCACGCTGGTTCGCTAAGACGGACCGACGACCCGTAGAAAAAAGCCCCCCAGAGCAAGTCGAAACTTGTTCTGGGGGCTTTTTTCTGCATGCAATAGAGTAGAAGCGGCGGTATTACAACATTGAAAAAAGCCCCCCGCATCCGTGAAAGCGCTTGGCTATTTCTCCCCCGCTACCGACGCGGGTGCCAGTATAGGCTCGGCGGCAGACGGAATAGCCGTAGCAGTGCGTGAGCGGCCCTTCAGCCGGAGGAAGGGCGTTTCGAAGTAGCGGTAGCTGACCCAGGCCATAGCGGCACTGATAAGCAAGGCTACGGCAGAATACACAAACACGAAGCTCAGGTTTTCGGGGCCGGGCCAGAAACGGCGTACGCCTATCAGCGCTATTTGCAGGCCGATAGGGTGGAGGCAGTAAAAACCGTAAGTGAAAGTGCCCCAATAAGTAAAGAGGCGGTTGCGGCTCATTTTGTAAAACGACTGAGTAGCATAGTTTTGCTCCAGAATAACGAATACAAAGAACAGCGCTAACACCACGCGCCGCCCAGTAAGCAGCACGGGGCCGGTAAGCAAGTGCTCTTGCCCGAGGATGAGGGAAAGGCCTGCTACGTAGCCCAAAACGATAGCAAGCCGGGACCAGGAGCTTACCCACTCCCGAAAGTTGGGCCGGTGAAAAGCAAGCCACGCCGCGCCCCCACCCATTACCAGATCAGACAGTACGGAGAACGTGTGCTGGTAGAGCACATCGCCGTCGGAGCGGTAGAGGTAGCGGAACGCCAGCGAAGAGGCGATGAGTAGAAAAAACAACGCTGGCCGGGCCCGACGGAAAAGCAAAAGCAGGAGCGGCCAGAACAAATAAAACTGTTCCTCAATAGCCACCGACCACAGCACGCTCAGGTTGAAGGCGGTAGCATCGGCGCCATCGTGAAACAGCGCCATATTAGCCAGAAAAGTAAGATAGTAGAAGGGGCTGGCCACCTCCTCCCAATCCTGCCCGCTCTTGATTTTCAGCCAGGGCATTACCAAAAAGCCGAATGCTACGCAGGCGTAATAGAGCGGCCAAATACGCACAATGCGGCGGCGATAGAAAGCCGGAATGTCGTAGCGGCCCCAGTTGCGCTCCTCCTCAAGCAGCAGATAGGTGATGAGAAAGCCCGACAGCACAAAGAAGAAATTGACGCCTACATGGCCCGTGCTCAGCGCGTTGAGCCCATAGCGGTAGGCCGCCGTCGACTGCACTTCGGGGCTGGGAAGATTGATGAAGCTATGGATCAAGAACACGGCCAGACACGCCACCGTCCGTAAGCCGTCGAGGTTGGGAAAGTAAGGACGTGGAAACATGCAACGGGACGAAATGGGAAAAGACGAGGCTAATTTACTGAAGGCCGAATACAGCGTGTATATACATTTAGGAATAAAATAGCTGGTGTTTCGGGACGCTTGTAACCAAATTCGGGGAAGCGGCACGGACAACTACGGAAATAGCCCGTTACTTTGTTGGGCTTGGCTGGTTAAACCAGTTTATCAGTACCTCAACTATGCACGCGACCTTCCTCCCTTACGCCGCTACCGGTGCTTTTTCTGCTTTAGTTACCGATTATCTGGCCCAGCACGCGGCGCTAAAGCCTTTTATCACCGCTTCCCGACTTTAGAGGCCTTTGGGGGGCAAGTGGAGGAGAAGCAAGCCAGCTATTCGGCTGATAGTCGGGCACGGCTGGTGGCTAGTCTGCGCGAGCAATACCAAGGCGAGAATTTGCCCCCCAGCGTGGCGGCTAATCTTGATTTGCTGGCCCAACCTACCACTTTTACCGTTACTACGGGGCACCAACTCAACCTCTTTACAGGGCCGTTATACTTCATTTATAAGCTTATAACTGCCGTAAAGCTGAGCCAGCAGCTGAAAGAAGCGTATCCGCAGCACGACTTTGTGCCGGTATACTGGATGGCCACCGAAGACCACGACTTCGCCGAAATCAACCACTTTAGCTTGTTTGGGAAGCACTACGAGTGGCAAACCGATAAAGAAGGTGGTCCGGTTGGCCGGATGGCGCTTGCTGGCCTGGAGGAACAAGTGCTCAGTCAGTTATCGGCGGATGTGCCAGCCGCTTTTACGGAAGCCTACCGGACCTCGGCTACCCTGGCCGGAGCTACGCGCAAGCTCGTAGCGGAGCTGTTCGGTGACATGGGGTTAGTTTGTCTGGACGCTGACGCGCCCGCCCTGAAGCAAGCATTAGTGCCGGTACTGGAGCAGGAAATAAGTGCGCAGGCGTCATTCAAAGCGGTGCAAACCACGAATGAGCAGCTCACTGCCGCTGGCTACAAGCCGCAGGTGTATGCCCGCCCGCTCAACTTATTTTTTCTGACCGACGAAGGCAAGCGGGAGCGCATAGAGCCCGATGGCGACGAGCTGGTAGTGCGCAACACCAATCTGCGCTATCAGCCCGAAGAACTGCTGACCCTCGCCCGCCAGCAGCCCGAATGCTTCAGCCCCAATGTGGTGCTGCGGCCCCTGTATCAGGAAATGCTGCTGCCTAACCTGTGCTACATCGGCGGCGGCGCGGAGGTGGCATACTGGTTCCAGCTGAAGCAGGTGTTTGCTGATAACAAGGTGCCGTTTCCGGTCCTTTTGCTGCGCAATTCGGGCCTGTATATAAGCAAGCCCAATGTGGGGAAGCTACGCAAGCTGGGACTGACGGCCGCCGATTTATTTCAACCGCTACCGGAGTTGAAAAAGCAGGTCGGCAGCACGTTGGGACAGGAAGAAGTTAGCTTGAAAGCCCAACAAGAAGCGCTGGGGGGCATTTTTAAAGAAATAACCGACCTCGCGCAGCGCCTCGACCCTACGCTTGTAAAAACGGTGGCTGCCGAGGCTCAAAAGGCGGCAGCCGGCATTGGCAACTTAGAAAAGCGCCTCAGCAAAGCCGCCGAAAGCAAGCACGAAATCGTCTTTACACAGCTTACAGCGTTAAAAGACAAGCTTTTCCCTAATGGCGACCTGCAAGAGCGCGTGGATAACGTGCTCAGCATTCTCATCAACAATCCTGAGTTCATGCAGCAGTTACTCGCTGCCTTCGAGCCGCTGGCGCTGGAGTTTACAGTACTAGAGGAAGAGTAAAGAGAGGAATACTAGAGCCCGCTTACTCTTGTCTGAGCAGCTATTTACTTGCTTATGCTGAAAGCAGACATCCGTCTTACGTTCTTAGCTCGCCGCCGGGCGCTGTCCGCCGCCGAAGTGCAACGGCGGAGTGCCTTGCTCACTCAGCAGTTTTTCAGCGGTTTTTCCGTGGCTGAGTGGCGTTGGCTGCATCTGTTTCTGCCTATTTCGCAGCAGAACGAGCCCGATACCTGGCTTATCATTCATCGAATCTGGGCAGAGTTTCCGGGCTTACAACTGGCCGTGCCCGTGGTGCAGGGCGATAGCTCCACTTTGCGCCACTATCAGTTTACAGCTAAGACGCGGCTGGCTGCAAACCGGTGGGGAATACCGGAACCTGAAGACGCTGAAGAAATGCCCCCCACCGTCTTCGATGCCGTGTTGGTACCGCTGCTAGCTTGCGACTTAGCCGGCAACCGGGTGGGGTATGGCAAGGGTTTCTACGACCGTTTTCTTACGCACTGCCGACCTGATGCGCAGCGTATTGGCCTGTCACTTGAGCCGCCTATTGCCCGGATTACGGACGTAGACCGCAATGACCAGACCCTGACGGCTTGTATTACGCCTGACCAGGTGTGGCACTTTGGCTAAGGGCGAACGGTGGTGCTATCCGAGGAGACTATTTCTACGCCACTAATACGAGCTTGGCCCCAGGGCGCAATACTGATGTTAACCAGCAAGGGCTTGCGGGCTCCGCGGCGCTCTATCTCCTGGCCGGTGCCCTCGGGTACATAGTAGCGCTCGAGGTTGTAGCGAATGCGCAGGTTGCGGCGCCAGCCGTCGGCTACCCAGCCGCGCAGCACCACCTGGTCGGTGGGGACATCGGGTTTTTTAGCATACACGCGCACCGCTTCGTAAGCCTCGCCAGCGGGCCGAAGCACCACGTATACTGGGTCGCCGCGGCGAGGGTGTGGGCCGGGCTCACGCCATAAAGCTGTGGGTAATTGACTGATAGTGTAGTTCAGGGTAACATAGTCGCCGTAGAGCAAATCACGCGGGTCGATGGGCGTAGTACGGAGTCTGATGGTGCGACCATAAGCCGTGGTGGCATAGCCTGCCGCCGCTACGGCTACTATAAACAGCACTTGCGCTGCTATGACCAACAGCAACAGCCGCCGCCGTTGGGCCAAGGGTAGCTGATCGGATAAGAGCGAGAACATAGATGTGTTTTGAGAAAATCAACCGCGGCTGCTGGCGCGGGCATTGCGCCGCCGCAGGTACCAGCTCAAGCCCAGCAAGAGTACGCCACCGCAGAGGAAAAACAAGGACTTGTCCATGAAGGCCCAGGTCAGCTTGAAGTAAGCCACCATGGTGGTCAGGATAAATAGAATGGTCCCCAGGGTTATGCGGTCGGGGTTTTGTTCGGCGTGGGCCCGCCATAGCACTGCCCCTGAGTAGGCATACAGTACCACCAGGGAGGCCACGGCCAGCGGTAGCCCACCCGACAGGTAGAAGCCCGGCAATAGCAGCAGCCAATCGGTAGCGCTGCCCATCCGGTTCCGTGTCCGCTTACCGGCCAGCGACACGGCCAGCACCACCAAGAGCGCCGCTACGTAAGCCAGTAACGGCGGACGAAGCATACCCGCATAGCTGCCTACTTCCCCGTATAGCGCCAGCCCCAGCATAAATAGATACGCCGTAATCAGGGACGGGCCTTGCAGAGCACGGCCGGCGGGGCGGTCAGTTTGCCAGTCGCCAGCGGCATAAATGAGCATGGCGGGCACGAAAAACCAGGTGATTTTGGCGTGTAAGTGAGCAATTAGTAAACCCGTTTGCCAAAGCAAGCCGCTGGCCAGTACTCCACCTAGTAATACGTCGGGGCGGCGCCACCAGTAGTAGCCTAGTCCGCCCGCCGTAAGCACCGCCGCCGCGTAGCTGAATGCTCCCAGTTGGCCGGTGGTGTAGCCCTGCACCACGCCCCCAATCACGACGGTAAGCACAAACAGAAACCGGCTGCGGTACAGATAAGTAAGAAGCGTGCCTGCCACGGCCCAGGCCACGAGTCCGGTCACATCGTAGCCGATCAGCTGGTACATCTGCCCGGTCAGAATGATGGCCGCGCCGAAGAGAATCAGGCCCAGCCCAACCAGGCCCATGCCCACCGAGCTATTACCGCGCCGCAGGAAAAATTCGCCCGTAGCATAAGCGCCCAAAAAGCCCCCCAGCAGCAGCGTGATGCGCAGCCACTCGGGCAGGCCCTGCCAGTTGGCGGCCACTAAGCTCAAGGCACTCAGCCCCACCAGTAGGCTACCCAGCAGCGGCAGCAAGCCGATAGCCCGCGCATCCTCCGGGTATAACTCCAGCAACTGCCGATGCTGCTCGGGACTGATAATGCCCTGCTTTACCCATTCCGGCCCATCAGTTTCAAGGAGTTTGCGGCTCATAGAGACTGCAACTTAGGGAGGGAGGAATGGAAGAGATAAGTACAAAGTACTCCATTCCAGTATCCTTGTAAATTCATCTTAGTAACAATTTTAAATCCTCAATAGATGATACTTGGCCTGACCTCCTATGCAGAATTGCATGGCAGTTAGGACAAACAGGTCGTAAATCTTTTACTGGGTCCACTTGATGATTCCCCTTAATATTTGCTAGCGGAGTAAGGTGATGAATGTGTATGAAGTTTTTGCCTATTTCACCATATCGATCCTCAAAATTAAAATTGCAAACACAACAAGAAAAACCATAATAATCAATACAAGCTCTTCTTGCCTTGTGATTTCTCTCATATTTTGTTTGTATTACTTGGATTACTTCTCCTTCCGTATAAACTTGTGGAATAGGGTTAGAGGCATTCACAAGGGGCGGGGAATGCTGCCTTACTCCAAATTTATGTTGAGAAGCAGGATAAATTTCCCATATCCCGTGCTTCTCTGGGTCATACTTTATTATTTTTTTATTTTCATCTTCAAAGCAGAAATCATATTGATTCTCTGGACTTGTCAGTCTTGGCTTGTTAGCGCCATGCCAATTTACTCTGGATGGACTGTTTACTGTTAAAAGGTGAGTTTGACAATTTATAGTTATTGGGTTTTGCCCAGGCCATTTATTATTAATGTAAATTTCTATTTCTGATTTTTCTATCTGGTTTTCACTGTTCTCAACAGCTTCTTTTACCATTTGCCATACAGAAAGCTTCTTCATATAAAATACTTTAAAAGTTTTGCGTTTTGCTATGCCTTTCCGGCCCGCGTCATCTCGCGCTTGCCGGGCGGCCCCGGAATCTTCTCTACCACCCAGCCTGTCGCTTTCAGGCTACGCCGGAAGCTGCCTTTGGCGCAGTAGCTCGTTAAAATGCCCCCCGGTGCCGTGGCCGCGAACAGCTGACTGAACACGGTATCCGTCCACATGTCGGGTTGCTTTTCGGGGGCGAAGGCATCAAAGTAGATAACATCGTAATGCGCTGCGGGTAGCTGGAAATCCTGCAACGCGGCGTGGAGCTTTCGTAGGGTAAAACGGGGCGTAATTCGCACTTCTTCATCCCAGGGCACAGCGTGGAGCTGGTAGTGAAACTCCTGCAGCTCAGGGTTTAGTATGTACCGCTCTATGCCCAGATCGGCAACGACTGCTGGCGGAAGTGGATATTTTTCCAGTGTATCGTAGTGGATCGATTGGGGGGCAAGTAGGCTTCGCTGTAGTGTGAGCAAGGCATTCAAGCCGGTGCCAAACCCGATTTCCAGTATCTGAATTTGCCCCCCGGAAGCTGCTAGCGTCAGCTCCAGGCCCGCTGCTAAGTACACGTGCTGAGCCTCCTGCACAGCGCCGTGGGTGGAGTGATAGTGCTCATCCAGCGCCGGCACGTAAAGCGTGCTGGAGCCATCATGTGTCATTCTGACTTCTACCTTTGGCTCCTCATTCGGTTCAATACGCATACTCCTGAACTCTTTATTATTCGTGAAATGGCCCGCGTAAAAGTAGCCTTACCCGCCGCATTCCCGCTTACCGTTCAGATACCAGTCCGTATCACCGACCTCAACTACGGCGCCCACCTCGGCAACGATGCCCTGCTCAGCATCCTGCACGAGGCCCGCGTGCAGTTTCTGCAGCATTGCCAGCTGCCCGAATTCGACCCCGCTACCAAAACCGGCCTCATCATGACCGATGTGGCCATAGAGTACAAAGGCGAAGGCTTCCACGGCGACGTGCTGCATATTCAGCTAGCCGCTACCGATTTGCATCAGTATGGCTTCGATGTGGTGTATTGGGTTAAAAATCAGGATGGTAAAGAAATAGCCCGCGCCAAAACCGGGATGTTGTGCTTTGACTATAACACGCGCAAGCTCCAGCGGCTGACTGAGGAGGTGGCAGCGCGGCTGCAATGATAGTATAAGGTCTATTGCAACCAAGTAGACAAAGACTCAGGTGCCCCCAACTGAAACCCTTGTCTCAAGCATTCGTCAAGTGCCGCCAGCTCAGTGGATGATAGTTCGCCAAGCTTACCATCAACCATACTAGCATCAAGGGTAGCTAGCTTCACGACTCGCACTAAAGAAGGTTTTTTAAGTGATTTAGCGAAGAGGGCTGTAACAGCACATCATAGGATTGCTGGTGCGTAAGAATAGAAGTAACGAAGGCAACTGTTGCGTCGGGTGCCTCAACCGCAACTACTACAGCGGGACGTTGCTTGCGGCCTTGCAGATTAGTGAAAGGGAATTGCACTAAAATAACGTCTCCCTTTTTCATTTATAACGCTCAATCAAATCATCGTCGGTGTATAAGTCCGGCTCATCGTGCAGAAAATCAAATGCTTTACTATGCTGCACAACGCTCGCCAAATCGGAGCGAAGTTCCCCCGCTGTTTCAGCCGCATCATGCTGATCACCGTTAGGTAGCTCCGGATGGCTTTTTTGAGCTAAAAAAGCGGCAAAATCGCGCACCGATACTACTTGCTGCTTGGGTAAAAGCTCTAATAACCGCCGTACTTCTTCTATAATCTGCTGCTGACTCATGGCTCAGGAAATTTGGCTGCGAAACCAAAATACGCATTTCAGGCCAATAGTTCGCTTACTGGAACCCAAGCGCCTGATAGGTTGTATCTTTGCCCTATGATATCCTTGCCCGTACTTACCAAGCGCGACATTCGCAAACTCACTCCTGACGAGCTCAAAGCCTTTATGCTGGAGCACAGCGAAAAGCCTTTTCGGGCCAAGCAGGTGCTGGAGTGGCTCTGGAAAAATACGGCCTCCTCGTTCGAGGAGATGAACAATATCAGCCTGTCCACGCGTGAGCTGCTGGCTCAGCACTTCGTCATCAACGGCGTAACGGTGCAAAATCAGCAGCTTTCCACCGACGGCACCATCAAATCGGCGTTCCGGCTGCACGATGGCAACATTGTGGAAGGTGTGCTCATTCCGCACGATACCCGCATGACGGCCTGTATCAGCTCGCAGGTGGGCTGCTCGCTGACCTGTAAGTTTTGCGCCACCGGCTACATGGAGCGCAAGCGCAACCTCGACGCGGCCGAAATCTACGATCAGGTAGTGCGCATCCGGGAGCAGTGCGAAAGCCAGTACGGCACGCCGCTCACCAACATCGTGTACATGGGCATGGGTGAGCCGCTGCTGAACTACGCCAACGTGGTGAAAAGCGTGGAGCGCATCACCGCCCCCGATGGCCTGAACATGGCCCCGCGCCGCATCACCATCAGCACGGCCGGCATCGCCAAGATGATCAAGAAGCTGGCCGACGACGACGTGAAAGCCAATCTGGCCCTGAGTCTGCACGCGCCCAACGATACTAAGCGCAACGAAATCATGCCTATTAACGAAGCCAACTCCCTGGCGGCGTTGAAAGAGGCGTTACAGTATTACCACCAGAAAACCGGCCGCAAAGTCACCTACGAGTACATTGTATTCGAGAACTTTAATGACACGCTGGAAGATGCCGCCGAGCTGTTTACCATCAGCAAGTGGCTGCCCTGCAAGGTGAACCTGATTGAGTACAACCCCATTGAAAACGCCAGCTACCAGAACGCCGAAGCCGACAAAATCACCGCCTTCCACAAGTTCCTGGCCGACCGCGGCGTCCAAACCAACATTCGTCGCTCGCGCGGCAAAGACATCGACGCAGCCTGCGGGCAGCTAGCCGTAAAGGAGAAGCCGGTAGCAGCTTAATTTACAAGAAGGGAAAAGCCCCCCAGAACTGTTCTGGGGGCTTTTTCTTGTCTGGCAGGATTGCACACTATTGAGGAGTATTCAGAAGCAAGAGCGTTTTATGACACTCGCGCATCATAGAATTAGTGAGTTTGGTGCTCAAGAAGGTTATAGCGGATGTCCTTTGCAGGAAGGAAGGCCTGCTATTTAACCTTGCCAAACCGATACGTAACTTCTAAATAAGCGGGCACAACTATTCCGTCTTCGCCATCGGTACCATACAAAACCCCGAGGCTGCCGCTCAGCCGGGCGGCAGCCATCCGCAGGCCCGCCAAGCCACCGAAGCCACCATCGACAATATACGTCTCATTGAGGAGCGATACCCGCCGCGACACTCTGGTTGCCCCTCCAATTACCAATACCGGGCTGCTTTCGACTTCACCGTCGGCGAATAAGTAGCCCAGCCCAAGCGTAGCGTTGTCGTCGGCGGTTCCGTAGCTGGCCAGTCCGTAGCCAATGCCGCCGGTCTCGCCAAAGACACTGGCAAACAGGACGCCCGCCCCGACGCTGAACTTCTCCGTCACGGCAAAGCCAGCTTTGGGCGTCACGGCCAGAATATTCAGACCCGCGCCCGGAACCAACCCCACTAGCCCGCCGATGGCTATGTTGTTAGTAATGCCGTAGTTGGCTCCCACAAAGAAAATATTAATGTCCTGTACATACCCCTCGCCTTGCCGCAGAGTACGGGCGGTGGGCGCGAAAAACATGCGGGTGCCATTGCCTACGGGTTCCCAGCCCTTTCCGGCCTGGTCGGAAGTCAGCGGCTGCATGCTTTTTATATTTGCCTGCTGCACCGTGATGCGCCCTACGTCCGTGGTCTGAAACTCGAACTCCCCGGCCCGCTGGGCTACGAGTCGGCCTATAAAGGAAGTGCCCGTGCGAAGCTCCACGGAGTACATCTGCCCCAACGAGTCCGGCGTTATCATTCCTCTTGCGGTCAAGCCAGGGTTGACACTCAGCATCTTCTGGCGTTCTTCGATGCTGGCGCGCACGGCCCGGAAGTCATTGATGGTAAAAGGGCGTTGCTTGATGCTGCCGTCAAGCATGGTAGCTTGAAGCGTAATCGTGCTATCGGGCGTTAGACGTTGGATGAAGCGGGCCTCGCGAAAGTCCTCGAACGAGTAGAACGGGAACAGCCCGTAGGTAATCTTCTCCTGACGGTCAATAGATTCTCCTACGATCGGACTCACCGTCAGTACCCTGATTTGGGGCGTAGCAGGCTGCTGAGCAACTACAGTTTGAGGCGCAAAAAAGCCCCCCAGAACCAGCAGAACTAATAGAAGGCTATACAGTGGTTTCATGCAAACGAGTACGTGAGGGCAGTGCCGTAAACGTACTTGTTTGCGCTAATATTTAAATACTACTACGTCCGAATAATCAGCCTTTTATTTCCGCCAGCTGCCTTGCGCCCGAGGGCGGCCCGTGCTGATTTCCTCCTTCGATTCGCCTATCGGCACTTCGCGTACTTCAATGCGTACCGCGTGGGCCTTAGGCTGTACTTTCTGCCCAAAGGCATCGGCAAACTCCTGGGTAAACTCGGCCCCGAAAAAGATAATGAGCGACGAATAGTTCACCCACAGCAGCAGAATAATAACCGAGCCCGCGGCTCCATAAGCCGAAGCTGGCTCAGCCTGTGCGATGTAGAAGGCAATCAGGAATTTACCCAATACGAACAAGCAAGCCGTGATAAAAGCGCCAATCCACACATCGCGCCACCGAATAATGGCATCGGGCAGAAAGCGGTAAATCAGGGCAAACAGGGAGGTGGTAATGGCCAGGGACAAAGCCAGATCGAGCAGACGGATGAAGAACACGGCCACGCCGGGTAGGAGCTGCTGCAGATAATCGGTGAAGGTGGTGAGCACCGCGCTGACGACGAAGGAGATAAGCAGCAGCAGGGCCACACTTAGAATTAAGCCAAACGACAGCAAACGGTCGCGGACAAACTGCCAGATACCGTTGCGGGGCTTCACCTTCAGGTTCCAGATATCGTTGATGCTTTCCTGCAGGGTAACGAAGAAGGTGGTGGCAGCGAAAATTAGCGTAGCAATACCAATCAGCGACGATAAACCGCCCTGCTGCTGCTGGTTGAACTTGTTGATAGAATCCTGAATGAACTTAGCTTCCTCGACACCTACTACGCCTCTGATTTGCTGAAAAAGCTGCCCCGTAATTGCTTCCGGCCCAAGCACCGCGCTGGCTGAGGTGATAACGATAAGCAACAAAGGAGGCAACGAAAAAATGGTGTAGTACGACAGCGCCGCCGCGTGGCGGAACGAGTTGTTCTGTATAAATTCGCCAGCCGTAGATTTGAGAATGCCAACGATGTCGGAAAGGCGATATGGTGTCATAGCTGAGGAAAAGCGAAGGAAAGGCTTTAAGTACTGGCTACTAGTACGGGCTAGTACGGCCGTGCGTTCGGCTGAGGCTTTCGTACGACTACGTATTCGCGCTTCGCGTATAGAAGCGCCCGCCCCACAGCCATTGAGCAAAGCTCAACGCTAAGTCGGTATTTTTCTCATTTCCTATCTTCTTGATAATGAAGGTTTCTGCTTCTTTTTTGCGTGCCATTAGCATCGGCTTGGCAGTTAGTTTTGTGCTTTACATGATGAGCTGCCAGCGAATTCGCGAAGTAGCTACCATCAGCGCTACGCCCGCCTATCCGCCCGGCCAGGGCTTCGACCTGGCGGGCTCCGACCCCCGCGCTATTGCCATTGCCGATACGGTGATGGCGCGCATGGGGGCTTTCAGAACTGGCAGAATACCCGCTATCTAGCCTGGAGCTTTTTTCGCGGCCAATACCAGATCTGGGACAAATACACCGGTGATTTTCACTGGGAGCAGGACAGCTTGGTGGCCAACTACAACCTGCTCACGCGCACGGGCAAGGCCTACAAAGGTGGCAAGGAAATAACGGATACGCCTGGTGGCCAGGAGCTATTGGAAAAAATGTATCCGGTTTGGGTCAATAACTCGTGGTGGCTGATTATGCCCTTCAAGCTCAAAGACTCGGGTGTGACGCTGACCTACCGCGGCCTGAGCACCACCTTCGAAAACGAGCCCGCCGATATTCTGCAAATGACGTTCAAAGACGTAGGCGTAACGCCCGAAAACCGCTACGAGATTCGGGTGTTGCGCAGCAGTGGCCTCGTGCAGGAGTGGTCGTATTTTTCCAAGGCCGATGACCCCCAGCCGGCCTTTCGTCGTCGCTGGAGTAACTACGCCCAGCACGGCAACATCCTGCTGGCCTCCGACCGCAGCGACCCCACCAAACCTGCTCGCATCGCTGATATAGCCGTTCGCCAGGCTGTGCCCGCTGGCACTATGGAAAGCCCCGTGCCGGTAGCCAAGCTGCAAAGCTCACTGTAGGAGGTGAAATAATGAGTGGTGAAATGGTGAGTTGACGTTCTGACGGCACAGACGGCATGATGATCTGAACGTCCAACTCATTATCTCACTGTCTCGCCAGCTCCCAGCGTAGCGTTTCTATGGGCGCTTGCTTGAGGTGGGTGGCCAGCTCGGCATCGTCTTTAAATTGTAGCTGGGCCAACATACTGGCTTCTACGCCCACCGTGAAGCGGTCTGTGGCAAAGGGCCAGGGCGTTATTACTACGGGGCCGTCGGGGCTGGGGCGGGCTACATCGTAGCGCTGCCCGTCGGGGCCGTGGCTGATTTCGAGGGCGCGGCCCATTTCGGGCAGTTCGTGGCGACACAGAATCAGGGAGAGCCGGTCGCACCACTGCATGAGGTCGTAGGCTTGCTGGGTTTCGGGTTTGCTGATGTTCAAGGCTTTGCGCCAGCGCTGCTGATCGGCTTTCTGCGCATCAAGAAAGGTGTCCAGCTCCTTTTTTGCCCCCTGAGCGATTCGTACAGAAAGCTAAGGTGCATGCTGGTGAGCAAGCTGCGCCACTGGCCCTGAAACCGTGCGGCCCGCAGTACGCCGGTGGCCTGCTCCAGGGAGAAGTCCTGCATCGTAAAATCGGCGGGCGCGCCAGTGGGGGTAAGGCCATAATGCCCATCCCAGGAGCGCTGCTCATCATCGTGCTGGGCCACGGCGGCCAGCAGGCCTACCCAGCGGTCGGTAGGGCCGAAGGGCGGCCAGTGCCAAGCTAGCTGCGCCGCCAGCAACGCGTGCGACTGCTGGTAGATAACCTGCCAGCCGTGGGTAGTGTAATTAACAATCATTTTCTAGCGTCAGGTTCTGGCAGAGGTACGCGAAGGCTGCGCGGAGGTTGGCTTTGCATTCTACGACTTCAGCGAAAACTTCTGCGTCTTCTGCGGGAAATACCGTTAGCACAAAAAAAGCCCCCCAGAAATTTTCTGGGGGGCTTTTTTGAGAAACCAATCTAGCGGCTCACCGTTACCGGCGCCTCTGCCTCATGCAAATGCAGAAGCATATCAGCCGTCATTTTATCTAAGTCAAACTTGGGCTGCCAGCCCCAATCCTGGCGGGCGCGGGAGTCGTCGATGCTGGCGGGCCAGGAATCGGCAATCTGCTGGCGCGAATCGGGCTGGTAGGTTACCTCAAAATCCGGCTCGTGGCGCTGGATAGCGGCCGTGATTTCGGCAGGCGAAAAGCTCATCGCGCCCAGGTTATAGGAAGAGCGAATTTTGATTTGCTCGGCCGGCGCGTGCATCAAGTCCAGGGTGGCTTTGAGCGCGTCGGGCATATACATCATGGGCAGGTAGGTATTCTCTTGCAGGAAACACTCGTAGGGTTGGTTGGCTACGGCTTTGTGGTAGATGTCCACGGCGTAGTCGGTGGTGCCGCCGCCGGGCAGGGTTTTGTAGCTGATCAGGCCAGGGTAGCGCAGGGAGCGCACGTCGAGGCCGTGGTTTTTGTGGTACCACTCGCACCACTGCTCCCCGGCCAGCTTGCTGATGCCGTACACCGTGCTGGGGTTCATAATGGTAAGCTGGGGAGTGTTTTGGCGGGGCGTATCCGGCCCGAACACGGCAATGGAGCTCGGCCAGTACACCTGGGCCACTTTATACTTTACGGCCAGGTCCAACACGTTCAGCAAGCCGTCCATGTTCAGACGCCAGCCAAACTCTGGGTTTTTCTCGGCTGTGGCCGACAGCAGCGCCGCCAGGTGATAAATCTGCTTGGGGCGGTATTGCTCAATAATGGCTTCGAGGCGGGGGCGGTCGAGCACATCGAGTAGCTCGAAGGGGCCGGCTTCTTGTAGCTCTGGCTGCTGGGGCAAGCGCACGTCGGCGGCAATTACGTGGTCGGCGGCGTAGCGTTGGCGCAGAGCGTGGGTAAGCTCAAAGCCGAGCTGTCCGCAGGCACCAATAACGAGAATGGTATCGCTGGGGGTGTTTTCCATGCTGAGAAAAAGGAAATGTGGGTTGGGTGGGGCTACAAAGATACCGGGTCGACCGGTTATGCCGGTATACCGGCCCGCCGGCACTCGCTCCGCAACTCCCGTGCCCAGCAGGTACACGCTGCGCTTAATGAGGAATTAGGAAGGAAGAATGAGTAATTTCGACCTTGTTGCTTGCTGACTATGGCTTATTTCCTCTTCGTTAAGTGCCGCCTGCTATTGGCTTTCTGTTGCAGTATTGTTGGCTTGGCCCAAGGTCAATCGGAGGCGCCCGTTACTTACCGCAATCTGGTGATGGAAGGCGGCGGCATCCGGGGCATTGCGTACGGGGGCGCGTTGGCGGAGCTGGAAAAACAAGGCGTGCTGGCCGGTATTCAGCGGGTGGGCGGCACGTCGGCGGGCGCTATTCAGGCGGCATTGCTGGCCGTGGGGTATTCACCCCAGGAAATCATTGAGGTGGTGAACAATACGCCCGTGCAGCGCCTCAACGATGGACGCCTCATTTTTTTGGGGGCAGCACGCGCCTGATTAAGCAATACGGCTGGTACCGCGGCGACCAGTTCACGAAGTATCTCAGCGACTTAGTGGCCCGCAAAACCCAAAACCCTGACCTCACCCTGGGTCAGCTGCACGAGCTTGCTCAGCAAGGCAAGGGCCGCGACCTGTACGTAACCGGCACCAACCTCACCAGCCAGCGCACCAACGTATTCAGCTACGAAACGCACCCCCGCCTGCGCGTAGCCGACGCCGTGCGCATCAGCATGAGCATTCCGCTGTACTTCCGGGCCGTGCTGCTCGATGAGCAGGGTCAGGTGGTGCGCAAGCCGGCCAAAGATCAGAAAGTGAATGTGTTAGTCGATGGTGGCCTGCTGGCCAATTATCCGCTCAACTTATTCGACCACGCCCGGTATTTGCCCCCCGGCACTACCGCGCCAGCCGCTGGGGGGCAATTTGTGAATCCCGAAACGCTGGGCCTGCGCCTCGACCGCGCCGAGCAGATTGCCTACGATACCCTGCCCGACGGCCGCCGCCAACTCGCACCCTACGACATCCACGATTTTGGCAGCTACATGGGCGCCTTCTACACGCTGGCCATCGAAAACCTGAACGCCACCGCCACCACCGACTGGCCCCGCACCGTAAGCATCAATACCTTAGGGTTTAATCCCAAAATCAAGCAGGTGTCGGCGGCGCAAAAGCAGTCGCTGATGGAAAGCGGCCGGCAGGGCGTGCAAGACTTTTTCGCTCGTTCGCAAGCCAAAAAATAACGAAAATTGCCCCCCACAGTTCTCGTTACGTATTCGACAATCATTTTCCCCAACTATATGTATACCACCCTCCAGCCCGACCTCGAAAACCAGTTGGCCGAGATAAAAGCCAACGGCCTGTTTAAGAAAGAGCGCATTATTACCTCGCCTCAGGGCGCTACCATCGAAACCAACGAGGCCGGGGAAGTGCTGAACTTCTGCGCCAACAACTACCTGGGTCTGTCATCGCACCCCGAGGTAGTTGAAGCGGCCAAAGCGGCCATCGATTCGCACGGCTACGGCCTGTCATCGGTGCGCTTCATCTGCGGCACTCAGGATATTCACAAAGAGCTGGAGCGCAAGCTGGCCGAGTTTCTGGGCACCGAGGACACGATTCTATACGCGGCGGCTTTTGACGCCAACGGCGGCGTATTCGAGCCTTTATTCAACGAGCAGGACGCCATTATTTCCGACGCTCTGAACCATGCTTCCATCATTGATGGGGTGCGCCTGTGCAAAGCTCAGCGCTACCGCTACACTCACAACGACATGCAGGACCTGGAGAAGCAGCTTCAGGACGCCCAGCAGAAAGGCAGCCGCCACCGCATCATTGTCACGGACGGCTCCTTCAGCATGGACGGCACCATTGCGCGCCTCGACCAGATCTGCGACCTCGCCGATAAGTACCAAGCGTTGGTAATGGTCGATGAATGCCACTCGACGGGCTTTTTGGGCAAAACCGGCCGCGGCACCCACGAGCTGCGCGGCGTGATGGGCCGCGTGGATATTATTACGGGCACGCTGGGCAAAGCGCTGGGCGGCGCCATGGGCGGCTTCACGACGGGCCGCAAGGAAATCATTGAGATGCTGCGTCAGCGTAGCCGGCCCTATCTGTTTTCAAACACGCTGGCACCGGCCATCGTAGGCGCTTCGTTGCGCGTGCTGGAGCTGCTGAATGAAAGCACCGAGCTGCGCGACCGGCTGGAAGCAAACACGACGTATTTCCGCGAAAAAATGACCGCTGCCGGCTTCGATATCAAGCCCGGCGAGCACCCCATCGTGCCCGTCATGCTCTACGACGCCAAGCTGGCCCAGGAATTTGCAGCCAAAATGCTGGATAAGGGCATCTATGTTATCGGTTTCTACTACCCCGTCGTGCCCCAGGGCCAGGCCCGGATTCGGGTGCAGCTTTCCGCTGCTCATACGCGCGAACATCTGGACAAGGCCATTGCCGCCTTCATTGAAGTTGGGCAGGAGCTAGGGACGCTGAAGGACCGCAGCGCCGCCCAGCCCGAAGCCGGTCAGGTAGTGACGAACACACCGTAGTTGCTCACAGTTTAAGTAATGAAGATGTTTAGGAGGTCCCAAAAAGCCACCAGAACGTCATGCTGAGCGGAGTCGAAGCATCTCTACCGAATAGTAATCTCAATCGTTGCTCAACGAAGCGGGAGATATGCTTCGACAAGCGGACGCCAGATGCAGCATGACAAAGACGAATTTTTAAACAGTTTAACCAAAAAAAGCCCCCGGAGATTGTCTGGGGGGCTTTTTTGCGCTTGAGTAATGCGTGGTAGTGGGGTTGCCGTTTGATACAACTATTCTGGTTATGAAGACACAATAAGCTTTTTTTGCGGTTTTACGTAAGCCGCCTTCTGTAGTCCGTGCCTCGTACTTGCTCCTCCTATGTCTTTTTACAATATCGCCCTGGTTCTGGTCGGCGTAGCCATTTTGGGCGTGGCTTGGTTGCCTTCTCTGCTGGAGAAATACCCGCTCTCTTACCCTATTCTATACATTGCTTTAGGCATGGGAGTGTTTATGCTGCCCACCGACCTGCCAACTGCCGACCCCCTGGAGCACCAGAAATTGGTGACCCATCTGTCGGAGCTGTGCGTCATCATTGCCCTGACCGGCACGGGCCTCAAGATAGACCGGCCGTTTTCGTTCAATACCTGGCGCGTGCCTATTAAGCTGGTGCTGGTGTTAATGATTCTGACTATTGCCGGCATCACGTTGGCGGGCATGACCCTGGCCGGCTTAGCACTTCCCTCAGCCGTGCTACTAGCCGCCGCGCTGGCCCCCACCGACCCCGTGCTGGCCGGCGATGTGCAGGTAGGCGACCCCGGCGAGGGCCGAGAAGATAACGTCCGCTTTTCCCTCACTGGCGAGGCCGGGCTTAACGATGGGCTGGCGTTTCCGTTCGTGTATCTGGCTCTGGCGCTGCTGCCCGCCGCCCTGCCCCTGGCCGACCGGATGATTCATTGGGTGTGGCTGGATTTGCTTTACCGGGTAGGGGCCGGCGTACTGCTGGGATGGTTATCGGGTGAGCTGTTGGCTTACCTGATCTTCAACCTGCCCAAGCGCCTTAGTTTAAGACCAAGTGCGTATGGCTTTGTGGCGTTGGCCGTAACGCTTACCAGCTACGGTGTTACGGAGCTGCTGCACGGCTATGGCTTCCTGGCTGTGTTTGTTGCTTCCATTACCCTCCGTGGCCGCGAGCGTAAACACGAGTATCACAAGCAGATGCACGCCTTCACCGACCAGATGGAGCGGCTGCTGATTGTAATCATCCTGATCCTGTTTGGGGGCGCTATCATGCAGGGGCTGTTGGCGCCGCTAACTTGGTCCGGAGCGCTGCTTGGCTTGCTACTGGTCCTAGTCCTGCGGCCTTTGGGCGGCCTGCTGACGCTGGTAGGATCAAAAAGGGTAAATACGGCTGAGCGCAGCGTGATTTCTTTCTTCGGAATCCGGGGCATTGGCTCCATCTTCTACTTGTCCTTTGCCTTGGAGAAGGCCGAGTTTCCTCAAGCCCGCTTGCTCTGGGCTATACTAGGCTTCACCATGCTGGTATCCATTGTATTGCATGGCATATTGGCCACGCCCGTCATGAACTGGCTGGACCGCCGCCACGGCCGGAAAATAGCGGCCGAAATAAGCGAAAGCAAAGAAGTAGAAACGGCCACCGCTGCGCAATAATCAGGTGAAAAGTCGTTGCCTCGGCATACAAGCACAGCGGTCTGTACCTTTGCCAATCTCTTCCGTAACGACTTTCGTATCTGAGCAGGTTTAGAGTGCTGCAAGACACGGCCACGGGCTCCACTTGCAAATGGCAGCTGTTTTTTGGAAGCTTTACCATACTTCCCCTTAGTGCTGCCCGCTTCGTACCCATTCCCCGCTGCTGTCAGACGCCGTTGATTATCTGGATGAGGAAATACTTTTTAAGCTCCGGCAGGGTAATGAGCAGGCATTTGAATCGATCTTTAAGCGATATCACGTAGAGCTGTTTCGCTTCGCCCTGAAGCACGTCCGCCTGCCTTCCTTGGCCGAGGATATCGTGCAGGATGTGCTGCTCTATTTGTGGGAGCGCCGGCAGGAACTGACTGTCACTACTTCGCTTAAGGCTTGCCTGATGGCCGCCGTGAAGCACCGCGCGCTGGATTCCCAGCTTCCTTCCTTTAGCTTATCCCTGGTCATGAAGAACGAGGCAAACTGGGACCTGCTGGCTAAATACATGGCCGGCGAATGCACCGAAGCTGAGCAGCAGCAGGTTGCGGAGTGGCAGCAGGCCGATAAGCGCAATCAGCAGCTGTTTGAGCATCTGGCGCGGGTGTGGGAACAGTCGCCCCAGGAATATGCGCACGCCCAGCCCGATTCGCAGGCGCTCTGGCAACGTCTGCAGGCTGGTATGCGGCGTGAGCAGCAGCCTTTCGTGGCGGTTCATACTACCGAGCCCGAATCCAACACTTCCTCGACGCGGACGTTGGTGCCCCAGTGGCAGCAGTGGGGAATGCGCATTGCTGCTTCCATCCTCCTTATCCTAGGGCTCGGTACGGGAGCGTATTACTGGCAGCACCAACCCGCCGCTTTCATCACGCAGCAAACCCAAACCCAGCAGCAAAAAGTCCTGACCCTGCCCGACGGGACGAAGGTGTGGCTCAACGAAGGCAGCAAGCTCTCATACCCTGCCGCGTTTGCAGACCAGCGTCGGGAGGTGACGCTGGAAGGGGAGGCTTATTTTGAAGTAACCCATCTGCGCCAGAATCAACCCTTCGTAATACAAGCCAACGGAACCGAGACGACGGTGCTGGGCACCTCTTTTAACGTGGAAGCTTATGCCACCGCTGGGGTGAGTGTGAGCGTAGTAGCTGGGCGGGTGAAGCTGGCCCACGCTGGCCAGGATGCCTTGCTCACGAAGGGCTGGACGGGCGTTTATGACCCAGCCAGCCAGCAAGTACGGCGCGACTCGACCAGCAATCTGAACTTCCTGGCCTGGAAAACCGGCGTGCTAGCTTTCCGCAATACCCCCGTGCAGGAAGCAGTAGCCACCCTGGCTGAGCATTACCACCGCGACATCCGCCTGCAGGACCCAGCGCTGGGCAACTGTCACTTCACGGGCACGTTTGAGCGGCAGCCTTTCGATAAAGGTAATTCAAACCCTGAGCCTCACCTTCGATGTGCAGGCCGCTACCCAAGCCGGCGCAACTACCCTGCAAGGGGGCAGCTGTCAGTAGGATACCAGCTTTCTATCCATATTCTTCATTTCCCTTATTTCATGTTTACTACCACTACCGCAGTGGGCAGGCTGCTCCGCCTTGTCTTTTTGGTGGGGTGCTGGACCAGCCTGACGGGGCTTTGCCAAGCCCAGTCCACGACCTCGCCTTTAGCGCAGCCAATTCGTCTGAGCAATCCCAATGGCACTCTGGGCAGCGTGCTGGCCGAAATCAGCCAGCAAACCCGCCTCACCTTCGGCTACAGCGACGACGTGGTAGTAGCTGCCACGCTGGTAAAAGCTCCCCAGGGAGCCCAGTCGGTTAAGAGTGTCCTGGATGCTGTATTAACGGCTAACGCCCTCACGTACACCTTGCTGGACCGGCAAATCATCATCCGTAAGAAACCCGCGGCCAGGTCCGGTAGAGTCACGTTCAGCGGGTATGTGCGCGACGCGGCGACGGGCGAAAACCTGATTGGGGTAGCCGTGGTGCAGCCGGGCACGGGCCAAGGTACGGCCACCAACACCTACGGCTTCTACTCGCTCACGCTGCCCGCCGCCGATTCGGTAGCGCTGCTGGTATCTTACCTGAGCTACGAGCAGATTCGCTGGACTTCAGCGGCCACCAGCAGCGTGACGCATAATTTCAACCTGAAGGCGGTAAGCAACGAGCTGGCGGGCGTGGAAGTAGTAGGCAGCCGGGAGGAGAAATTAGCCCAAAGTACCCGCATGGGCACCATCAACGTTCCGGTAACGCTATGGGGGGCGTTTGTCGTCGGTGCTGGATATTTCCATGAAAGAGGGCAACATGCAGGAGTTTCACGGGGAAGGCGCCATTGGCCTGGTTGCTTCCAAGCTCACCCTGGAAGGACCCATCAAGAAAGACGTGGCCTCCTTTATCGTCTCCGGCCGGCGTACTTACATTGATATTCTGGCCCGCCCGCTTATCAACGCCCAGTTTAGGACGGAGCCGGGGCAGAAAGGCACGCTAGGCTACTATTTCTACGACCTGAATGGTAAGCTCAACTGGAAAGTAAGCAGCCGCGACCGGCTTTATTTGAGCGCCTATACTGGTTCGGATGAGTTCTACGTCCGCCTCACGCAGACAGAAGGGGAAGAAACCAAGCGAAACAACTCGGACCTGGGCTGGGGCAACGTTACGGCGGCCCTTCGCTGGAATCGGGTGCTCAACGACCAGCTATTTGTCAACACCCATTTCACCTACAGTCAGTACCAGCTCAATGTGGGGGTGGAGGAACAAAGTCGCTACCGCGCCAACAATGGGCTGCGCACCGATCAGTTTAGCCTGCGCTACCTCTCCAATATCCGCGACTTCAGCCTTAAGTCGGACTTTGAGTACGCCCCCAATCCCAACCACTACGTGCGCTTTGGGGGGCAATTTATCCGCCACGCCTTTCGGCCGGGAGCTTTGCAGAGCAACAACAACACCGGGGACATCAGCAGTCAAATCAAAGCAGTAAGCAAACAGCAGGGGGACGAAGTCGGCCTTTACGTGGAAGACGACTACCGCCTGAGCGAGCGGCTGAAGGGAAATGCCGGGCTGCGGCTCAATGGGTTTTCCATCGACCACACCTTTTACCTCTCTGTTGAGCCGCGGGTAGCCGCCCGCTACCTGCTCACCGAAGACTGGTCGCTGAAAGCGTCCTACGCCCGCACTACCCAATACATTCACCTGCTCACGAACAGCGGCATCGGCCTGCCCACTGATTTGTGGGTGCCGGCCACGGCCCGCATCAAGCCCCAGCAAGCGCAGCAGCTTAGCCTGGGCGCGGCCCGCACCTTGCGCTTTAAGGATGAGGAATACGAGCTGAGCTTCGAGAGCTATTACAAGCCCATGCGCAACCTGATTGAATACCAGGAGGGGGCTAATTTCCTGGGCACTACCGATACTAATTGGGAGGAAAAGGTGACCAGCGGCAACGGCTGGGCCTACGGGGGTGAAGTATTTGTGCAGAAGAAGACGGGGCGCACGACGGGCTGGCTGGGCTACACGCTGGCCTGGAGCACGCGCCGATTTCCCGAGCTCAATCAGGGACGCCTCTTCCCCTACAAGTACGACCGCCGCCACGATGCTTCCTTGGTTATTACCCACAAGCTGCGCGACAACCTAACGCTGTCGGGCTCCTGGGTATATGGTACCGGCAATGCCACCACCCTGGCGCAGGGCCGCTTTGCCCTGGGCAACAACCCCAACTCGCTGTTCGGCACTTACCAGGACTACGGCGACCGTAACTCCTACCGCATGGCCGCTTGCCACCGCCTCGACCTCGACCTGAGTAAAACCAAAAAGAAGCGCTGGGGAGAAGTGGTAAACAGCTTCTCGCTCTACAATGCCTACAGCCGCCGCAACCCCTATTATCTCTACCTCAGCCAAGGGCAATTCGACGGGAACGGGAATGTAACCGAGGACCCTGCCTACAAGCAAATTTCGGTGTTTCCCATCATTCCCTCCTTCAGCAAAAGCTTTAAGTTCTAAGGGTAGAACTGGCCGCTTCCTTCTCTGCTCGACGTATTCGAACCGTATTACATGAACTTGTTCCAACTCAAACACCGCCCCTTGCTGGTGCTGGCTGCCTTAAGCAGGCTGACAAGCGGCTGCGAAACTTCGGTGGAAATTCCGGCGCCCGCCCATACGCCCCGGCCGGCTCTGTTTTATCTGCTGCGCAACGAGCCAACCCCCGATACGCTCTTCAAACGGACTGAAGGCTGGCTCTATGCCAGTGCTAGCCAACCAATTTTCAGCGGGCAGCGTGAGCTGGGCCGTGCCGATGCTACCGTGACCATCATGAACCAGGCGGGGGCTACGGTGGAAGCGTTTCGGCCCGCCACACTCGCCAACAGCGGCTTTTTTAACGGTCCGGGCTATTACCGCCCCGTGCGCAGAATGCGCCCGGTACCGGGCCAGACCTATACCCTCCGGGCTACCCTACCAGGGCTGGAGCCTGTGGAAAGTACGCTGACTATGCCCTTTCCCACCACTATCGTAGACGCCAGCCTTACGCCGCGTCCCCCGCTGCCTGGATTGGGCTCCAGTAGCGTCACCCCGGCCCGCCTGTCGGTAACGATTCAAGACAATGCCGCCACTACCGATTATTACTTAGCCACGGCCCGGCTCGTGGATGCCCAGGGCCGCTATGGCTCCTGGCGGCCCGTCGACCTCGACATTACGAGCCGGGAGAATACCATCGAGGTGGGCCGCTTCCAGCTGTCCCGCTCGTTCTCGGACGATTACGATATCTCGCCCTACGCCGACACCAACATCAACGGGCAGCCATTCTCCTTCACCTCCAACGTGCAATACAGTACAGAATTCTGTGCGAACGCCTCCGACAGCCCCTGCCCGACGCCGGTCTATATGGAGGTGACTATAAGTACGCTTACCCCCGATGCCTACCGCTTTTTGCTGGCCAAGCGCCGCTACGTCGATACATCGGGTAATCCATTTGCCGAGCCGGTCCAGCTATTCTCCAATATAAAGTCTGGTTTCGGCGTGTTTAGCGGTGCCACCGAAGTTAAGTACCGCATTCTGCTGCCTTAAATCCAGGGTTCTTTCACTCCAGCGACGAGAGCCATTTGCTTCCTTTTGTTATGCTTTATTCGCTTACCCGTGCAGCGGTAGCCCAACAGGTGCTGCACATTATTCGCCAACGTAAAGGCGTGCGGTCAGGCCGCCTGCGCCGGGGTAGCAGCCTGCGCCAGGAGTTAGGATTCGACCTAGTCGACATTGTCGATATTATCCTGGAGCTGGAACGCTACTTCCACATCACCATCCCCGACGAAGTGCCGCTCGCCCGTGTGGAGGACTTGGTGCTGTATGTCGCAGCGCATGCGCCCACTACGCGTCAGGTCGCTCAGCTACGCTAATTACGAAGGGCGGCTGCCTGCGGGAGCAAGCTATGGGTGCCAAGAGCTACTGTAGCCTTGGGTGTACGCTGACTGATCAGGCTGCTACTTCCGTCGCGGCTGAAGCGGCTGAAGCAGGAGTTTTGGCGGCCATGTCGAACAGCATCTCGTTCAACCTGGCGCGCAAATCGGAGGAGGACAGATTGCGAAATACCTCCCCGGCGCGTACCAGCGAAATCTGACCGGTTTCTTCGCTTACCACTAATACCACGCTATCCGTCACTTCCGAGAGGCCAATGGCGGCGCGGTGACGCAAACCCAGGGAAGCCGGCACATCGGGGTTTTCGCTGACGGGCAGAATGCAGCGGGCCGCCTTGATGCGGTTGTTGGCAATGATAACCGCACCGTCGTGCAACGGGCTGGTTTTGTTGAAGATGCTCATCAGCAAGCGTTTACTGACAGTGGCGTCAATCAGGTCACCGGATTCGGCGTAGAACTTCAGCTCTGAGGTCATGGTGAAGGCAATGAGGGCACCGGTGTTTTTGCCCGCCAGGCTTTTGGCCGCCTCTATAAACGGTGTAATACTCATGCGCTCAGCAGCTTGGTCGCTGCGGCGCCAGGGAAATACGCGTACTCTGTCGAAGGCCGTTGCTTTGCCAATGGTGAGCAGAAAGCGCCTGATTTCCTGCTGAAACAGGATAATACCAGCCAGCACGCCCACGCTCATAAATTGACCTAAAATACTGGTCAGCAGCTCCATGCCAGCGGCCTTCACCACCAGATAAAGCAGGTAAATGGACATGAAGCCCAGGAAAACCTTCAGTGCCACGCTTCCCGTCAGCAGCTTGTACAGCTGATAAAACAATACCGTGACCAGCAAGACGTCAATCACGTCTATCCAGCCGATGCGCAGGAAGCCGACGGAGAAGGAGCCAATCACGGGGAAGAGGGAATGAGGGTTTGCTGCACGAGCCGCACAGTGTGCACGGCTTCCGCTACATCATGTACGCGCAATAAACGCGCACCGTTGAGTAGAGCGACAGTATTAACGGCAATTGTGCCGGTAAGTGCGGTATCAGGCGAGAGGCCTAGTGGCTTGTATACCATCGACTTGCGTGAAAGCCCAGCTAATATCGGCAAGCCCAGCAGCGCTAGCTCGGGAAGGCGGCGCAGTAGCTCATGGCTTTGAGCCGGGGTTTTAGCGAAGCCATAACCAGGATCGAGGATTACATCCGTCACGCCGACGGCATATAAGGCAGCCAGCTTGTCGCGGAAGTAGCGCACGAGTTCCACTACGATGTCGCCTTCATAGTGCGTTTGCTGAGCCATGTTTTGGGGCGTGCCGCGCATGTGCATGAGCACGTAGGGAACCCCAAGCCGGCCCGCCGTAGCAAACATATCGGCATCGAGTGTGCCCCCGCTCACGTCGTTGATAATATCGGTGCCAATGGCTACAGCCTCGGCGGCTACATCGGCCCGGAAGGTATCAACGGACAGAAAGGCTTCGGGAAAAGCCCCCGCACTGCCTCCAGGGCCGGCAGTACGCGGGCTTTTTCTTCTTTGGTCGAAATATCCTCGGCGCCCGGCCTCGTAGAATAGCCCCCCAGATCGAGAATAGCCGCCCCTGCCCGTAGCATCGCTTCGGCCCGCCGCAGCAGGTCGTCGGTGGTGGCGATGCGGTTGCCGGCGTAGAAAGAGTCGGGGGTCAGATTCAGAATGCCCATGACCTGCGGCCGGCCCAGATCCAAGACGCGTCCGTCGCGGCAACGCAGGGTTTGCCTCGGGGAAAAACACGTATCTTTCGCGGCGGTCTGGAGCATGATAATCTAGGGTCTGAGCGCTTAGGGACTTGGTTTTAAGCAAAAAGCTGCATGGTTTCGGGCTTCTTTCAGCAGAAGTCAAAGCGAAACAAGCTTGCGCCACACTTGGGCCTAGTTCTCACTGCCCACCTACCTTCCAGGTGCCCACGTTTCCACGATTTGAAGTTCCTTAAATCTAGAGTGAAAATCTTGCAAACCCAAACCCAGCAGGAATACAACCAGATTATTGAGCAGTGCCGGGCGCTGTTTCTGGCCAAAACCCACGACTACGGCACGGCCTGGCGCATCCTGCGCTTACCCTCCGTCACTGATCAGCTGTATATCAAAGCTCAGCGCATTCGCTCCATTCAGGAAAAGGGCAAGCAGCTGGTGGCCGACGGTGTGAACGAGGAGTTCATTGCCATCATCAACTACTGCGTTATTGCCCTGATGCAGCTGCACTTGCCCGCTGAGTCGCCCCTGGATTTGCCCCCCACGGAAGTGGCCGCTGCCTACGACCGCGAAATACAAGCCAACCGGGATTTACTGTTCGCCAAAAACCACGACTACGGCGAAGCGTGGCGGCAAATGCGCGTGCCCAGCATCACCGATATTATCCTGATGAAGCTGCACCGTACCAAGCAGATTGAGGATCTGGGGGGCAAAACGCAAGTGTCGGAAGGTGTGGAAGCCAACTACCGCGATATGCTGAACTATGCCGTCTTTGCTTTGATTAAGCTGGAAGGCGAGAAAGTTGAACGAAAATAAAAGAACGTCATGCTGACGAAGGAAGCATCTCGCGTGCTGATGTAGAAGTACTATTCTTAACTACCGCGAGCGAGATGCTTCCTTCGTCAGCATGACGTCCTTTCACTTATTTCAGTTGCTACTTCCCCACCCTTTTTGTTGGTGTATGGGCTTTTAACTCCCAACTTAGTAGCCGATACCTAGCCTCTTAGCACCTTGAAGCCTGCCAGATCCAACCAATTCATGAAACTTCTCACGCGTATCTGCTGGGTGCTGCTCGGCGCTGTCTTTATTTTTTCGGGATTAATAAAGCTCAACGACCCGGTGGGCATGGGCTTGAAGCTGGAAGAGTACTTCGACGTATTTGCCCAGGATTTTGGCTCTTTCTTTCTCGCTTTCAAAGGCTTTGCCCGCACCATGGCCATTCTGCTCAGCTCCCTGGAAGTGGTGCTGGGCGTGGCCTTGCTGCTGCGCTGGCACCTGCGCAAAACCCTGCTCACGCTGCTGGTCCTGCTGGTTTTCTTCGGCTTTCTGACATTCTATTCTGCCGCCTTCAATAAGGTAACCGACTGCGGCTGCTTCGGCGACTTTATCAAGCTCACCCCTTGGCAGTCTTTCTCTAAAGACTTGTTTTTGTTGGGTTTATGGGCCGTCGTGTTCTTCAATATTCGCTACTTGCGGCGGGTGTTTGCCAAAGGCACCCTAGGCGTAATGTACATTACGGTAGCTTCGGCCGTGGCTATCGGTATTGGGGTGCGGGCTCTGGGCCACTTGCCTTACTTCGATTTTCTGCCTTATAAAGTGGGCAGCGACATCGGCGCCCTGATGAAACCGAAGGAGCAGGCGCGCTACAAATACGTGTTGGAGCGCAACGGGCAAACCCAGGAGTTCGACCAATACCCCACTGATACCACCTGGAAGTACAAAAGCATGGAGGTGCAGAACCCCGAGGCTTCCCGGCCCATCATTACCGACTTCGCCATCTTCGACGCCGACGGTAAGGACCACACCCAGGAAATACTGAAGGGCAATAAGCTGCTACTGATTGTGCAGAACACGAATAAGTCGGACCGCGACCGGTACGACCTAATTAACGCGTTGATTGCCAGCGCAAACAAGTCGTCTAATAAGCTTGAGCCGCTAGTAATTACCAGCAGCAGCCCCGCCGATATCGACGATTTTCGTCACGATGTAAACCTGTCTGCTCCCATTTATTACGCCGACGCTACCGTGCTCAAGTCCATGATCCGCTCCGATCCGGGCATTATGATTCTGCAAAACGGCGTAGTGAAAGGCAAGTACCATTACCACGACATCCCGGACCAGGAAACCGTCGATCATCTCCTGTAAGGCCGGTACTACCTTGCCACTACTCCTTGTCATCCTGAGCTTGCGAAGGACCTTATCGGATACGAACGCTTAGCGTCACAACTACTTGTTCAAGCGTGAGAAGGTCCTTCGCAAGCTCAGGATGACAAGGAGCACTCTGCACAACCTTCAAATTTTGCCCCCAGCCTATGGTTTCCTTTATACTGCGCCGTTTAGGACAAGGGGTGCTGATACTGGCCGGCGTAGCGCTCACCGTATTTTTCCTGTTCGCGGTACTGCCCGGCGACCCGGTAGCGCTGCTCGCCGGCCAGCGCTCCGACGTGGCCACCCGCGCTGCCATTGCCGCCGACCTGGGCCTTGATCAGCCACTAGCTGCGCAGCTCGTCGGGTATCTCAACGATGTGTCGCCCCTGGGCCTGCACCCGCGCGACTCGGCGGGTATAGCCAAGTACGGCGGAACGGCCTTGGTGCCGCTGGGGGGCAAAAATGCGCTGGTGCTTAAAACGCCCTATCTGCGCCGCTCGTTTCAAAGCAACAAAGACGTACTGAGCATTCTGCTCGACCACTTTACCGGCACGCTGTGGCTGGCGCTGGCTGCCATGCTGATTGCGGCCGTGCTGGGTATTCTGTTTGGGGTACTAGCCGCCGTGCGCCCCCATTCCTGGCTCGACCGCACGCTGATTACTACTTCTGTGCTAGGCATCTCGGTGCCCTCGTTTGTGGCCGGTATCCTCATCGCCATGACCTTTGGCTTCTACTGGAGCCACTGGACCGGTCTCAATCTGACCGGTCAGCTCTACGAAACCGACCCGTTCACGGGGCGCCATTTGGTACTGCGCAACTTGCTGCTGCCGGCCTTTGCGCTCGGTATTCGTCCCCTGGCCGTGATTACCCAGCTCACTCGTTCCTCTATGCTGGACGTATTAAGCCAGGATTATATCCGCACGGCGCGTGCCAAAGGTCTTTCCAGCTACCAGACTATCGTGGGCCACGCGCTCAAAAATGCGCTCAATCCGGTTATTACCGCTGTGTCGGGCTGGCTGGCTTCCCTGATGGCGGGGGCCTTTTTTATTGAATATATCTTCAACTGGAAAGGCTTAGGCACGGTAACATTACGCGCCGTCGAAAACCTTGATTTTCCGGTTGTGATGGGTGCCACCATCTTTATAGCCTTTCTCTTCGTCGTCATCAATATCGTCGTCGATGTGCTTTACGCAGTCCTTGATCCACGGGTACGATTGTCCTAAGGGGTGAGGTATCGCTTTGCTTGGGATAGTCCGATGACTATTCTCTGTATTACTTCCTTCGCTGCATGATTTCAGACACTAGCATTTACCTGATTGGCATGCCGGGCGCGGGCAAAACAACGTTGGGTAAGGCGCTAGCTACGCGCTTAGAAATGCCCTTCCGTGATCTGGACCAGGAAATTGTAGAACAAGAGGGGCGCAGTGTTCCGGAGATATTCGCAGCGGAGGGGAGACTTACTTTCGAGCCACCGAAGCGGCAGTCCTGCGGTCCTTGATAGCCGCGCAGCCGCGCATGGTGCTGGCTACGGGTGGTGGTACGCCTTGCTTTCATCAAAACTTAGACGTGCTTCTTGCCACCGGCACTACCTTTTACTTGGCTGTTCCAATATCAGAGCTGGTGCAGCGTTTGCTGCGAGCAGCTGGTACCCGTCCACTTCTGGCAACTATTCCTGACGAAACAGCCCTTTTCACCCGCTTATCTGAAACCTTAGGTTCCCGTAGTCAGTTTTACGGCCAAGCGCCATTGCGTTGTGAAGGTGTCTGTTCTGTGGATGCTGTGCTGAATATGTTGGTACGCTACCACACCACGGGTTAATCGACTGCCAAACGCGCTTTATTTGCGTTGTGGTTTGTACTTTTGCTCTGAATAAGAAGCTTATTTGTATATGAATACCGCACCCGCTACCCCACCTGATTTGAAGCCTACGCCGGTGAAAACCCCGGATGCCATCAAGCCCAAGCATAAGGGCTCGGCTCGGTTGTTTGAGAACCCGGTACTGGAAAGGCTTACGCATACCCACATTGCCCTGCCCGTGTCTATATTTATGATTACGGCGCTGGGCAGCCTGTACTACGGTCTTACGCACAACCTGATTGCGGGCGTTTCAGCCTTTGGCCTGTTTCTGCTAGGCTGGTTTCTGTTCACCTTCGCGGAGTATGCCATGCACCGCTACCTCTACCACCTGCCGGCCACTACCCCTAAGCGGGCGAAGCTGCAATACACCATGCACGGTGTACACCACGAGTTTCCGAAGGATAAAACTCGCCTGGCTATGCCGCCCATTGTGTCGGTTTTTGTGGCTTCACTGCTATTCTTCGTGTTTCGATTTGTGTTTGGCAATGCTGCTTTCGGCATCTTATCGGGCTTTATCTTCGGCTACGCCCTATACCTGTTTGTGCACTATGCCATTCATGCCTATTCCCCACCCAAGAACTTCCTGAAAGTGTGGTGGCATCACCACGCGCAGCATCACTACCGGCAAGATGAAATTGCCTTTGGCGTGAGCACAACTATATGGGACCACATCATCGGGACCATGCCCGAGCAGAAAGCCAGCAAGTAGCGTCCTTAACGATAGCTTCATCACAAAAAAGCCCCCCAATTAAACACTGGGGGGCTTTTTTGTGTAAATAAAAGACGATTAACGGCGCATCTTCCGCACCAGAAAGGCGATGAGAACTACCACGATAAACACGCCGATGAGCGCAGTCCAAGCACCGGCTTCAAAAATATCGCCTATCAGGTCGCAGCTGCTTAGTGAAAAGGTGAGCAGAATGAGAAGGCCGAAAAGAAAAGGACGGAAAGTTTTCATAGAACATTAGGCAAAAGAGGAGGAAAGCCAGCGCAAGGCCGGACCGTCTGATGATACTGTCTTAACCCGCAAAAGGTTGAGAGGTGGCCTGAAAACCAAAAATGCCCGCCGGTAAGGGCGGGCATTCTAGGTAGTGGCGCTCCCTCCTGGGCTCGAACCAGGGACCCTCTGATTAACAGTCAGATGCTCTAACCGGCTGAGCTAAGGAAGCGGTTATGGCGACTTAATCAGTCGTTGCGGGTGCAATGTTAGGGCAAAGCCATAGAAATCGCAAATGCTTTCTGCTTTTTCTTTCAGATGAATTTGCTAATTCGTGATTGTCAGCAAATTGCCAGAGAGCGAAGTAGCATATTGACGGAGCGGTCGCGGAGCGGGGCCGCCACGCACCTGGCCTTGCAGCGTGAATTGTGAGCCGCAGCAGTCATCGACCAGAAATAAGCGCGAGGCATCTACGCTCACTGTAGCGCACGCGGCATCGTAAGGACGATAAGGGCAGTTGCGCTCAAAAGCTAAGTACGTGCTGGCATTCTGGCGCACAATAATAAGCCCTCGTACGCCGCCTGGTATTTCTACGGCGCCGTTGTCGGTGCGCAGCTGTGGGTAACGTTGGTCCAGAACGCTTATGCTCTCAATAAAGCTTACAAATGGGATTAGCGGCTCCGCGCTGCTGGAATCACCGCAGCCGCCCAAGCCGAGCACAACGGTAAGCGCTAAGCTCATAAGGAGGCGCTGGGGGGCTTTTTTAGCTTGAATAGTCATAGAATCCCTTCCCCGTTTTGCGACCATGATGGCCCGCGTCTACTTTCTGCTGCTGAATACGGCTAGGCCGAAACTTGGGGTCGAAGTGAAATGCCTCGAACATAGCGCTAGTCACCGAAAAGTTGGTGTCAACACCAATCAAATCCATAAGCCGAAACGGCCCCATCCGAAAGCCGGTAGCTTCCAGCAGTTCATCTACTACGTCAAACGGTGCCACCTGCTCCTCGACCAGCTTCAGGCTCTCGACATAAAAATGCCGGGCCACCCGATTCACAATAAAGCCAGGGGCGTCGGCGGCCCGCACGGGCTGTTTGCCTAGCTTTTCAGCCAGGGCCTGCACGGCATCAGCCACGGCTGGGGCCGTAGCCACGCCGCTAATGACCTCCACAAGCGCCATAAGCGGCGCCGGATTAAAGAAGTGCATGCCCACGACGCGCTCCGGATGAGGAACTGCCGCCGCTAGCCGCGTTATTGGCAGCGATGAAGTATTGGAGGCCAGAATGGTTTGAGGGGCATTTTGGGTAGCTAGTTTCTGAAAAAGCTCATGCTTTATATTCAGCTTCTCCACCACGGCCTCAATAATTAAATCGGCCCGTACAATGGCTAAATCGGTGGTAGGACGGAGGCGGGCCAGGGCAGCTTCGCGTTTTGCGGGGGGCATTTTTCCTTTCTCCACCAGCTTGCCCAAACCGGCCGCAATGGCTGCCTCTGCCTTAGCCAGAATATCGGCGTTCAGGTCAAATAAGATGGTTGGGAAGCCGTGCTGTACGCAAAGCTGCGCGATGCCCAGCCCCATCGTGCCCGCCCCCACTACTGCTATTGTCCTGATCTGCGGCGAAACCGATGCGCTGGCCACCGGCTGCGTGGATGCTGCGGCATTTTCGGGGGAAGTTGTCATAGCGAGTCGGGCAAAAGTAGGGGAGAGGCGGGCGTACAATCTGAGCGGATATTACAGCCCAACGATTTAGAAGTCAGTAGTTTACTAAGAGATGATTCCCTCAAACTGTCGCAGAAACCGCAGGTCATTCTCCGTGAACAAACGCAAATCCTTGATCTGATATTTTAGCATCGTAATGCGCTCAATGCCCATGCCCCAGGCATAGCCAGAGTACACTTCGGGGTCGATGCCGGAGTGCTGGAGCACGGCGGGATCGACCATGCCGCAGCCGCCAATCTCAACCCAGCCCGAGCCTTTGCAGATGTTGCAGCCCGTGCCTTTGCAGATCAAGCAGGTGATATCAATTTCGGCACTGGGCTCAGTGAAGGGGAAAAACGACGGCCGGAAGCGGATATTGATATCGGCCCCAAACATCTCCTGCACGAAGTAATACACGGTCTGCTTCAGGTCGGCGAAGCTTACGCCTTCGTCAATAAAAATACCCTCCACCTGATGAAACATCATATGAGCACGGGCCGAAATGGCCTCATTGCGGTACACGCGGCCGGGCATGATGCTGCGAATCGGTGGCGCCTGCGACTCCATCACGCGCACCTGCACGGTGCTGGTGTGGGTGCGCAACAGAAAATCCTCCTTCGGCTCGGCGGGGTTGCGGCGCACAAAGAATGTGTCCTGCATGTCGCGGGCCGGATGGTTTTCGGGGAAATTCAGGGCCGTGAAGTTGTGCCAGTCATCTTCAATTTCGGGGCCTTCTGCCACGTTGAAGCCAATGCGGGCAAAGATGCGCACCATTTCCTCACGCACCAGGCTCAGCGGATGCCGCGTACCCAATGCTTGTGGCACGGCGGGTAAAGTATAGTCGAATTTAGGGTTCTGGGGGGCATTTTCGCGGGCCGCTTTCAACTCCTGCTGACGCTGGGTAAACCGATCCTGAGCTAATTGCTTAAGCTGATTCAGCTCCTGGCCAACGGCGCGGCGCTGATCCTGGGGCACGGTTTTGAGCTGGTCGAACAGATCGGCCAGCTGGCCCTTACGGCCGGTGAAGGCCAAGCGAAACTGCTCTAGTTGCTCGGGCGTGGAAAGATCGTGGGCTTCAATGGCCGCCCGCAGCTGGGTGATGGTCTCCTGCATAGTATAGCAAAGGTACGCGTCCGGCTCAAAATCCGGTAGGTCCTATTTTGCGGCGTATCAAATCCGGGCTTCGCGAAAATTGGTACGATTGCTGCAAAAAGCTAGACAGAAACGGTATAAGACTAAACGTGGGGCGCCACCCGTTTGTCTTCCGACGGTGGCCAGAGGTTCTGGTCCGATACTCATCGCCAACTCACCCTTCCTATGAAATCTCTCTTGTTATCTGCCCTGGCGCTGGTCGCCATCTTCCATACTTCTGCCCAAGCGCAAACCAAGAACAGCACCCAGTCAACAACCAATGAGTGGTTTGAGCCAGAGGCTCCGGCTGCTCCAGTCTCTGCCGATGATGATGCTTGGGGCAGCACTACGGCCGCTCCGGCAGCCGCTGCTGAGGAAGTAACTGGCTACCGTACCGGCTGGATGAGTGCCCCCGGCATTAGCTTGAGCACCCACCAAAAGCCCACTACTGATTATTGGGGCCGTCCCTTGAAAAAGCAGGCGAAGGCCGCGAAAAAAGCCGCTACTACCGTTGCTGCCAACACGGAAACGGAAGCCGCTGCTGAAACCGACCCAATGATGCGCTCTTCCGGCGTAATGGTGGCGCCTGGTATGAGCAGCTCGCCTTACCGCGGCGTGAGCACCGATTATTGGGGTCGGCCGCTGAAGCGCAAAATTCGTCGCTCGGCATCCTCCTCTTTGGCCGCTCAGCCTGTTCCGACTCCCGCCAACGCCGACGACGATACGCCTGCTTCCTGGTAAGAATGGCAGCGCTTAAGCTTGTTGGGATTTAAGTGAGCGGAGGTTTTTTTAAATTTAATAATCCGTAGCAGCGAAGATGACCGTATAAAGAATATTATCAACTGTTTATGCGCGATGTTGCTCTCGGTCAAATCCCTTTTGTCTGTTGGCTTAATCGTGGCGCTAGGAAGTTTGCCTGCTGCTGCCCAAGCCACTAAACCCGCTAGCAGGGTGGCCGCTCGTGACACAACGCCCGCGGGGCTGAGCGAACAACCGCCCCTGCTGGATACGCAGGGCGCCTACGTGGCCCCCGGCATGACCGGCGCACCTAAGCAGGATGTGCTAACAGACTATAGGAACAGACCAATCAAAAAGAGGATTCGGGCACTGAAAAAAGAGCGTGCTATGCACAAAAAGGAAGGTTCAACCCTGTCTTCGCCCGATGCCCCCGCAGGCGGCGCGCCGCGAGAATGATAGTTTGTATTGAACCGTAATTTGAAGTGGCAGGGTGGAGTTAAAGGCTACTGTCCTGCCACTTTAAAGTATAGTCACTCTTATCCCTTGCCCAATGAAAATCAGTTTACTTACCGTCGTGGCCCTCGTGTTTATGTTTGTGGCTGAACCCACCCAGGCTCAGACTCAGACTCAGACAAAGAAGCGCACAACTACAACCACCAAAAAAACCGCCAATGGCTACCACCGTACCAGCAATGTGCGCGCGAAGCCCCGCTCCGGTGCCTACTCCCGCTACGACCGATCGGGTCGGCGCAATGAGGAAACGACAAAGCTGGCTCCCGGCATGCGCCTGAACATGCCCAGCCCGCCCACTACCGATTATATGGGACGGCCATTGAAAAAGCCCGTTGCGAAGACTGCCTCCAGCTCCTCAACGCTTTCTTCGGAGAAGACACCCGTGAAAAAAACGACGAAGGCTACTACAAAAAAGTAGCGCCAATCGCCTGATTCTCAAAGCTAAAGTTGAAGGTGTCTGAATGGTTTTTCGAATAATCGGTTACTATTCAGGCACTTTTGTGCGCGAAATCGTATTAGGGCCGTTACAACCTGTAACAGCTAACCACCTTTGCCATGCTTCGACTTGCTTTTTCAGCCCTGGTTTTAACTGCCTGTTTGGGTGGAACCAACGCGTTGGCCCAACAGCAGCCTGCTCCGGCCGCGCCCCAACCTGCTCAGCCGGCACCTAAAGCCGATGCGCCTCCCGCCACCTGGATTGCGGCGGCGGCTTACGTAGATGAGGCCGAGAGCGACCCAATATCGCGTAGTGGGGGCCAGCAGATAGCCCCAGGTTTCACGGCCGCCCCATCCCGCCGCGTAACCACTGATTACATGGGTCGGCCACTGAATAAGCCATTTAAGCGCGTACGCCGCGCAGATGCTCAACCTGCGCCGGCACCCGCCCCGGCTACCAACACGCTGGGTAACCAAACGACCACTCCGGCTCCAGCCCCCGCTCCCGCTAAGGCAACGCAGTCGGGCAGCGACTGGTAATAGCCGAAATAATTTCACAAAAAAGCCCCCCAGTGATGTATCTGGGGGGCTTTTTTGTGAAATTATTCTCTATCATCAACTAAGCATCTATTCAGCCACCGCCAGTTCCTCAACGGCTTTAGGCTGAGCCCGATAATACAGCGTGCTACAGTTCTCAGGCCGTAGAGTTTCGCGGGCGGCTTCCAGCACATGCTCGGGCGTAACGGCTTGAATACGGGCGCTTTCCTCGTTTACTAAGTTGGCATCGCCTATAAGCTTGCTGTAGGCTAGGTTCATGGCGCGATTGAGAAGCTCAATTTCGCTGAATACAATGCTGGCTTCGGCCTGGTTCTTAACTTTCTCCAGCTCCTCGGCCGTTACAGGCGTAGCTTGCAGTTCAGCTACTACGGCTTCCACGGCGGCATCGGCTTCTTCCAGGCTCACCCCGGCGTTGAGTTTGCCACTAATAACAAGCAAGCCAGGCTCCAGTGAGCCCGTGCAGGACGCGGAAATGCCATTAAATAACTGCTGATCCTTGACCAGCCGCTGATAGAGGCGTGAGGACTTGCCCCGACCCAGCACATCCGAAAGCAAATCGGCGGCGGTGTAGGCCTCATCGGCGCGGCCAGGCATGTGGTACACTTTGTAAAAAGCGCTCAGCGGCACATCGGCCGTGATTTCGAGAAAGCGCGCTTCGGTCTGGCGAGGTTCAGCTGGCAACTGACGCTCATAGCGTGGGCCGCCGGGAATGGGGCCAAACCACTTTTCGGCCAGTCGTTGAGCTTCGGCCAACGACACGGCGCCCGCAACCACCAGAATAGCGTTTTGGGGGGCATAATGCTTGGCGAAAAAGTTGCGCACATCGTCCATCACCGCGTTTTCGATATGGCTGATTTCTTTGCCAATAGTCGACCAGTTATAGGGGTGGTGCTGATAAGCCAGCGGACGCAGGCGCAGCCACACGTCGCCGTAGGGCTGGTTGAGGTAGTTTTGCTTGAACTCCTCTACTACCACTTTGCGCTGCACTTCTAAGCCATTATCGGAGAAGGCCAGGCCCAGCATCCGGTCTGATTCGAGCCAGAAGCCGGTTTCGATGTTGGCGGCGGGCAGGGTAAGGTAATAGTTGGTAATATCGGGGGAGGTGAAGGCATTATTTTCGCCCCCCACACGCTGCAAAGGCTCATCGTAGCTCGGAATATTCACTGAGCCAGAGAACATCAGATGCTCAAATAAATGGGCGAAACCTGTATGATCGGGGTCTTCATCGCGGGAGCCCACATTATAGAGCACGTTGAGCACGGCCATCGGCGTGGAGTGGTCTTCATGCACGATGCAACGGAGGCCATTGGCGAGGGTAAATTCCTGGAAGAGTATCATTAAAACCTAAGCTAAAGTCGAGTAAAAGGTAAATAGCAAACCACCAGCTGAGCTATTCGGTTCGGGTGGCTATCAGCGGCGGGCTTCCAGCCGAAACGTTACGCAGGAGTCGGTGCGGAATAGAACGCGGGTTTGGTAGTACTGTTGCCATGGCCGCCAAGCTTTCGTTCCGCAAGTCGTGACTACGCGGGGCGGAGTGGCCCACCCAACCTGCCAGGGACCCACCCGTGTAATGCGGTGGCCGTATTGCATCGTCGTGGCAGCCATATAAAACTCGGGGCTATCGTTAAACACACCGTTGTCGCCCAAGATGTACTCGCGCAGGTGGGGAAGCTGCTTGGCCTGGGCCCGCAAATGACGACCATATAACAGGGATGAATCACGCAGGGTCATATCCGTGGAGCGCCGGATGAGCATCACTTGTACGCCGTAGGGCTGCGCGGCTACCAGCAGCACCGCAGCCAGGCGCGCCGCTGCCGCAGGGCGACGGTGGTAATGAGCCGCCACGATGCGGCCCACCCAAACCAAGCCGCCGGCAGCCAGTAAGGCCAGCAACGGATACACCGGCGCATCGTACCAATCAAGCTGCGTTTTTACAAGTGATATAACCAACAAAAACATTCCGGCCACAGTGCTCAGCACCCGACTCAGCCACCAGCCTCGACTGCGGCGCGGTAGCCACCAACCTAGCCCTATACCGCCTAGCGCTGCCACCAGCCAAGCTCCAAATTTGGTTTCGGCCAGCTTACTTATATACCAGAAAAAGTGGTGGCCGTGGCCTTCCAGTTCTTCCCCGGCTGGCCCACCTACCTCATACTGCCACACGCCAGCCAGATAGCCAGGCGCAACCAGCTCACGCACAGTATACCAGGTGACACCAACCCCGATAATCAGCAAAAAAGCCCCCCAGGGAGCCACCTGGCGCAGGCGGCGGACTTGGCCTGTCAGCAAAGTAGCTAGGATGATACCCGGCCCGAATAGCAGCCCCGCAATGCCCTTCGTCAGGACGGCCAAAGCGAAGGCGGCCCCCGTTCCCCAGGCGTGGCGGGCGCGGCCGGTAGCCAGATAAGCCAGCCAACTCAGCGTGCCCAGGGTAGTCCAGAGAGTGAGCAGTGCATCGAAGTCGCCGGTGCGCGAGACGTGCAAGGTAACGTAGCCCTGCGTGGTCAGCAGAACTAAGGCGGCAAGCAAGCCTGCCCGCCAGCTGCCCAGCCAGCGGCTGCCAGCAAAGTACACGACAAGTACCGTAGCCAGGGCCGCAAGGGCGGAAGGCAGCCGCAGGGCTACTTCTGTGGCCCCTAGCAGCTTAAAGCTGAGGGCCATGAGCCACGGAGCTAAGGGCGGCTTGCTGTTCCAGAGGTCGGGCTCGCCTCGGTGGGTGAGCACCAGCCAGTTGTTGCTCCGTAGCATCTCGAGGGCATTAAGGCCGGTGCGGGCCTCATCCCACTGTTGAGCGGGTAAGCTGCCCAATAACCAGAACAAGGGTAGAGCAGAAACCGCCAGCACTAGCAGGAGCCGGGCCAGTTGGTGCGGGATGGTGGGAGCGAAGTGGGAGCGTGGCAAAAAGAATAGCTGATACAGCGTTAGTACTTAGCCGGAAAGTTGGTGAAAAACCTGGAGTTGAAAATCGTGCTGTACATAAAGACACTAAAGTCCTGATACAAGCTTTGTTACTGAACAATAGCCTGCATCAGTAGCTGCTTCAGGCCAGCATTCAGGCTCAATTTGGGTGAACTGAGGGCAAAGATAAGGGAGACTAATAGCAGGATAGCGTGCTCTTGTGCCCAAACCCGTACTTTTGGCCCCCGCTATCATTCCCTCCGTTCCCTCCCATGTCAGTAGCTACCCCCGCCCTTCAGTTCGACCGGAAAGAATATACCCAAGATGTGCTGCTGCACCTGTACCAAGGCCTACTGAAACCACGCCTCATTGAAGAAAAAATGCTTATTCTGCTACGCCAGGGCAAAGTAAGCAAGTGGTTTTCGGGCATTGGGCAGGAAGCCATTTCGGTGGGCAGCACGCTGGCGCTGGAAGCCGACGAATATATTTTGCCGCTGCATCGCAACCTGGGCGTGTTTACGGGGCGCAATGTGCCACTGGATCAGCTGTTTGCGCAGTGGCAAGGCAAAACAACCGGCTTTACTAAAGGCCGCGACCGAAGCTTCCACTTCGGTACCAATGAGCATCACATTGTGGGTATGATCAGCCATTTAGGCCCCCAGCTGGCCGTGGCCGATGGTATTGCGCTGGCCGATGTGCTCGATAAAAACCCCAAAGTGACGCTGGTATACAGCGGCGACGGTGGCGCCTCGGAGGGCGACTTCCACGAGGCGCTGAATGTGGCGGCGGTGTGGCAGCTGCCGGTCATTTTTATGATCGAAAACAACGGCTACGGCCTCAGCACCCCTAGCCGCGAGCAATTCCGATTCGGCTCGTTCGTGGATAAAGGACCCGCTTACGGCATGGAAGCCGTGCAGGTGGACGGCAATAACGTGCTGGCCGTGTACGACACAGTGCGCCGCCTGGCCGAGGATCTGCGTCAGAATCCGCGCCCGGTGCTGGTGGAGGCCCTCACCTTCCGCATGCGCGGGCACGAGGAAGCGTCGGGGACCAAATATGTGCCGCAGGAGCTGTTTGAGGAGTGGACCAGGAAAGACCCGGTAACTACCTATGAGCAGTGGCTACTGCGCGAAGGCATTCTGGATGAGGAAGCCAAGATGCGCTTTCGCGAAACCATTAAGCGCGAAATAGAGGAAGGCCTGCGCGTGGCCGATGCCGTACCCATGCCGACAGCTAACGTAGCGGAGGAAATAGCCGATATGTACCGCCCCTTTGAGGCCCCGGCCCACGAACCCGCCGAAAATGCCCCCCAGACCGACAAGCGCTACGTGGATGCCATCAGCGACGCGCTGCGCCAGAGCATGGAGCGCTTTCCCGAGCTGGTGCTCATGGGCCAGGATATTGCCGACTACGGCGGCGTGTTCAAAATAACCGATGGATTTGTGGCGCAGTTTGGCAAGGAGCGGGTGCGTAATACGCCGCTGTGCGAGTCGGCCATTCTCGGGGCCGGGTTGGGGCTTTCCATCAAGAAGAAAAAGGCGATGGTAGAAATGCAGTTCGCCGATTTTGTGACTTGCGGCTTCAACCAGATTGTGAATAACCTGGCCAAAAGCCACTACCGCTGGGGCCAAAATGCTGATGTGGTGGTGCGCATGCCTACCGGAGCCGGCTCGGCGGCGGGGCCGTTTCACTCCCAAAGCAACGAAGCCTGGTTTGTGCACACACCGGGCCTGAAGGTGGTTTTTCCGAGCAACCCCTACGACGCGAAGGGCCTGCTGAACGCGGCCATCGAAGACCCGAATCCCATCATGTACTTCGAGCATAAGCTGCTCTACCGCTCCGTGAGCGGCCCTGTGCCGGATGAGTATTACACGGTGCCCATTGGTAAGGCCAAGCTGGTACGTGAAGGCGATACGCTCAGCATCATCACCTACGGCCTGGGCGTGCATTGGGCTACTCGCCTGGCCGAAGAAATGAACCTCGACGCCGACATCCTCGACTTGCGCACGCTGTTGCCTTGGGACGAAGAAGCCGTGCGCCAGACGGTAGAAAAGACCGGCCGTGTGCTGCTGCTCCACGAAGACACGCTTACCGGTGGGCTGGGGGGCGAAATTGCGGCTTGGATAGCCGAGCATTGCTTCGAGCACCTCGATGGCCCCGTGCAGCGCGTGGCTTCTCTGGATACCGCTATTCCGTTTTCGCCGCCCTTGGAACAGGCTTTCCTGCCGCAGCAGCGTCTGCGCGAACGGGTAGAAAAGCTGTTGGCTTATTAAAGTGTATAGATAGCTGATAAAAGAACGTCATGCTGAATCTGGCGTCCGCTTGTCGAAGCATCTGGCGTGCTGACGTGGGATTAGTAACCTCTCATCAGCACGCGAGATGCTTCGACAAGCGGACGCCAGATTCAGCATGACCGCCTTTTTGCTTACAGTCCATACACACTAGGAAATCGATGGAAAAAACATAGTCGCCATGTTCATAATGGTGGCTGCGCTTCAGGGCGCGTAGCATGCTTGAGTTGCGTTGGATTAATAATTGAGAGGGAAAGGGTGAAAATCCTGCCTAGGTCGGTTGCCAGTGGCCGGCTGATAGCGAATATTCTTACGTATTTAGCCATGTTTACTCCTCGCTGCCGCTGGCTGTTTGTGCTTGCCGCTCTGACTTTTGCTACCGCCTGCCGGCCCTACCGCCTGCCTAACCCATCGGCCCCGCCGCAGCCCAAAGCGACTACCAATACGGGCGACAACGGCGGCGCAGCCCCAGTTATGGCGCTCAAAGGCCAGCGCAATAGCTACGACAAAAACGGCTTGTTAAAAAAGAAAAAGTATGAGCGACGCCGCATCAAGCGTAAAGTAGGGCAGCTCATGCTCTTTGGGCGGCCCCTGCCATTTCAGTAAGTTGGGCCCAAATTGCCTGACCAGTATTGCTTTACGTATAGTTGAATACGAATAGCAAACTCCTCGGTGCCAGCGCGTCTGGGGGGCAAATTTATCAGGTTCGACTACTGACTCTTATTAATTACTTCCATGCGTCTTGCTATCCTGTTATTCATCGGATTTGCACTCAGTTGCTCCGCATCTACCGCTTCGGCCCAGACGGTGGAAACCAGCCCGGCTAAGCTGCGCGCCGAAAACCGCAAAGCCCTGCGCGAAGCTCGTAAGTATAAATCTGAGTATAAAGAGTCGCACCTAGCCGTGAACCGGGACGACCTGCACCGCAGCCAGCCCCGGGCACTTCCTCACGATGGCAGGGGCCGTCTGCAATTCGACCACACCGGTACCGCGAAAGTAAGCGAACCATCCCGCGTGAATCTGCGTCTGGGAAAGAAGAAAAACCCATTCAACCTTCCTCCGAACTATGATTCCTTGGCAACAGCTCACCCAAGCAGACCAACTGACTGACATTGCCCGCGAGTCGCACAAGCAGCCAGTTCTTATTTTTAAACACAGCACTACCTGCTCGATCAGCGCGGCCGCGAAAAGCAAATTAGAGCGCCAATGGGCCGAAGCCGGCCTCAGCGACGCTAAAATCTACTACCTCGATTTGCTGCGCTTTCGCCCCATTTCCGGGGCCATTGCCGAAATGTTTGGCGTGCGCCACGAGTCGCCTCAGCTACTGCTTATTCAAGACGGCGAGTGTAGCTACAATGCCTCTCACATGGGCATTCGCCTCAGTGAGGTGAAGAGTATGCTCAGCGCGTAAGTAAGCATCTTAGATAAAAAAGAACGTCATGCTGAGCTTGTCGAAGCATGACGTTCTTTTTACTTGTATGCTACTCGTAAGAGAACTGAACCTGCTGGCGAATTTCAGGATTCAGACTGAGCGCCACGGGGCAAGTACGCGCTGCGTTTTCGAGCACAGCACGGTCTTTAGCCGAAAGCGTAGCGGGCATCCGAAAGTCAACATCAATCTGAGCGATGCGGCGTGGCTCGCTAGCCATGTGCTTGGTCACGGAAAAGGTAGTCGAAGTCAGGTCGAGGCCGCTTCGCTGGGCTACGATTCCCATGATGGTCATCATGCAGCTGCCCAGCGCCGTGCTTACTAAGTCGGTGGGCGAAAACCCTCGCCCCGACCGTGGTTATCAAGGGGAGCATCCGTAAAAATGACGTTGCTGGAGGCGCTGTGCGTGGCTTCGGTGCGTAATTGGCCGGTATAGCGGGCGGTGGCAGTATTCATAGTCATATAGTCAGGAAGGGTGCAATACTTTGAGCGCAAATTTACGTACTTTCGGTGGGGCCGCTGTCAGGGGGCCAATTTCGTTTGAATTTCTCAGTTGTATAGCTGTGTTGCTACCCATACGACCTCTGTTTTTTCGGCCTCGTCCTGTTGCTGGGAGTTGCCTCAGCTGCCCAGGCCCAGGATGCCACCCCCAATGAGACGCCTTCGTATCGGAAGGAGTTTACGTATGGCGTGAACTTCAACACCCGAGGCGGCCTGATTGGGGGCGTCAACGTGCGCTCTACCCGCGTGCTGGACGATAAATGGTCGCGCTTCTGGAGCCTTGAGGGCGTGGAGGTGAAGCACCCCAAAGAGCAGCGCGTCGGCAATCAGTTTACGGGTGGCACGTATGTGCTAAACAAGTCGAACTACATGTTCGTGCTGCGGCCATCCTTTGGCGCTCAGCGCGTTATCTTTCGTAAAGCCCCGGAGTCGGGTGTGCAGGTGAACGCCTTACTCGGTGGCGGCCCATCGGTGGCTTTGCTGATGCCTTATCAAATCTACTACGACTACACGACACGGGATGGCAGCGGCCGCCCCGTTGGAACAGAAGATATCCGCAACGAGCAATACGATCCTGCTATTCATGGCCAAGCCGCCTTGCTCGTCGATCGGGCCCCACTATTTAGTGGAGCCAGTAACGTGAAGCCGTCTGCTGGGGTTCATTTGCGCGGCGCCCTTAGCTTTGAGTATGGCCGCTACCGCGACGCCGTGGCGGGTATCGAAACCGGCTTTTTATTCGAGTATTTCCCCAGCCGCCCTACTATTCTGCGGGCTACCGGTATTTCGGATAAATCGCTAAATGAAACATTTTTTCCTTCCGTATATCTGACTATCTACTTGGGAACCCGCAACTAGCCCTGTTTCTGCATTTAGAATGGGTGGATAGCGGCTTAGAAAAGCCCCCCAGCGTACTGCCCTGCAACGGTAACCAAATCGGTACACCGTTGCGGGGCATCTTTATTTCCTTCTTGTTTGTTATACCGGCTGCTGTGCGCGTAGGGTGCGCGGCTCAAGCCCGATATGCGGCTAACTCCTGCCTGACCCTTACCTTTGTACTATGGACGAACTGTTGCTGACCTTACCCATTATTCAGCCCGAGCCGGCGGCTCCAGCCCGGCCGCGCAAGCCCGATTGGCTGCGCGTAAAGCTGCCCGTCGGCCCCGAATATGCTAAAGTTCGTCGGCTAGTAGATGAGCATAAGCTGCATACCATCTGCGAGAGCGGCAATTGCCCCAATATGGGCGAGTGCTGGGGAGCGGGCACGGCTACCTTTATGATTTTGGGCAACGTGTGCACGCGCTCCTGCTCGTTCTGCGCCGTGGCCACCGGCCGCCCCAATGAGTTTGATACCGACGAGCCACGCCGCGTAGCCGAAGCTATTCAGCTGATGGGCGTGAAGCACGCCGTGATTACCTCCGTGAACCGCGATGAGCTGAAGGACCGTGGGGCCAGCATCTGGCTCGAAACGGTGGTGCGGGTAAAGCAATTGTCGCCGACTACGACCATCGAAACGCTTATTCCAGATGTGAAAGCTAATTGGGAGGCGCTGGATACGATGATTGCCGGCGGCCAGGAGGTTGTGTCGCATAATATCGAAACCGTAGGCAGCCTTTACCGACTGGTGCGCCCGCAGGCCAAGTATGACCGCTCCCTGGAGCAGATTCGGCGCACGAAGGCAGCTGGTAAGCGCACCAAATCCGGCATTATGCTGGGCCTGGGCGAAACCAAAGAGGAGATGTATAAGGCCATGGACGACCTCGCCACCAACGGCCTCGACATCCTGACCCTGGGCCAGTACCTACAGCCTACCAAGCGCCATCTGGAAGTTGCCGAGTTTATTCACCCCGACCTGTTTGCACATTACCGTGAGGAGGGTCTGGCGCGCGGCCTGAAGTACGTGGAGTCGGGGCCACTGGTGCGCAGCAGCTACCACGCCGAGCGCCATGTGAACGTACCGATTTAAAGCATTGGCGTTGCCATTATTCAAGATACAAAAAAAGCCCCCCAGTTATCTGGGGGGCTTTTTTGGGCTCACGTAAGGCAGCTTAGCGCCGGGCGTTAACATTGGCGCCATCCTGGGGTGGATAGTTCTCTAAAATGCCCCCCACGATGCGGTACACTTCTTCTTCCGAAATAGTGTTCTTATCTACCTGCGCCTGGCCCTGACCGCGCCACGCCAGCTCTTTGCGCTTGGCATCAACGAAGTCGATGATAACCGTGCCGGCCTTGTATTGGGTCACGGGCGAATAAGGACCCCGGCCGTACATTCCGTAGCCACCATAGCCATAAAAGGGGTAGCCAAAGCCGCCGCCGTTGACCTGCTGCTTGTCTTCTACTTTGGCGCTGTAAGCCACAAATAAATCGGGGCTTTCCTCGGTATAAGTCAGGCCGCGCTTTTTCATTTCCAGCTCCACGGCCGTGCGCATGCGCTTGTCCAGAAAGGAATTGTAGCCACGGGCCGGGCCACCCTCGGCGTCAGCCGTTTGCTGTGGATACCACGACCAGGTTTTGTAGTTACGGAAATTAACCGAGTGGTCGTAGTCGGAGGTGACGCCTACTCGGGAAGAAGAGCAGCTGGTAGCGCCCAGCAGCAAAGACAACCCGACGGCCACCAAAGCGACCGGACGAGTAAATAAACGGGTGAGTGCGTTCATGTAAGTTGGCGAAGAGTTAGAGTGATGAGCCAAATTAGCTTCTGCTGGCTACAACGAGCGAGCAGAGCGGATATTTGACTCTGGCACTACAACGCCGCGGTGGGGGGCAATGTTCCCAAATCGGAGGGCTTGCCAAATGAGTAAAAGCAAATTTTTTCAGGGAAAAAACCTTGATCAACTTGAAATTTCTATATCTTCCCCAACCTAAACTCTACCTATGCACAAACTCTACCCTTGCCTGTTTGGCCTCGCTCTGCTTGCTTCCTGCAGCGCCGTCCGCGACGATTCCTTCAATTCTTCGCGCAGCAACAAAAAACCGGTAACTCATACTACGGTCGTGGAGTGCATTCTCTACGATGGCATGACCAAAGAATCTGCTCAGCTCACTAACCTTGGCGTAAACGCTGAGGTGCAGGTGCTCGACACGGTAGACGCCTACTTCGTGCGGGCCCGCGTGACGGAAAACGGCAAGGTATTAAATGGGTATTTGTACCGCACCTGCTTTCCGCAACGGTAGCGCCAGGTAGCGTATTACTACAAAAAAAGCCCCCCAGATCTGCATCTAGGGGGCTTTTTTGTAGTAATATTAGAACCGCTTAGTACGACGGACCTTTGTCGGTTTCAACCAGCTTCTCTTCGGCGTCCACATACTCCTCGATGGGCGTGCAGGCGCAGATAAGGTTACGGTCGCCGAAGGCGGAGTCGATGCGGCTGACGGTGGGCCAGAACTTGGCGGCGCGCACGTACTCGATGGGGTAGGCGGCCTGCTCGCGGGTGTACGGACGGTTCCACTCGTTGGCCATAATGGTAGCAGCCGTGTGCGGAGCGTGCTTGAGCAAGTTGTCCTTGGCGTCGGCGCGGCCTTCTTCCACCGCCCTGATTTCGTGGCGAATCCTGATCATGGCCTCGCAGAAGCGGTCAAGCTCCTCCTTACTTTCGCTTTCGGTGGGCTCCACCATCAGCGTGCCGGCTACGGGGAACGACACGGTAGGCGCGTGGTAGCCGTAGTCCATGAGGCGCTTGGCAATATCTTCTACCTCGATACCAGCCTTTTTGAAATGGCGGCACTCCAGAATCATCTCGTGGGCGCAACGACCCTGCGCCCCCACGTATAGCACCGGGTAGTACTCTTCGAGGCGGGCCTTAATGTAGTTGGCGTTCAGAATAGCAATGCGCGTCGCCTGCGTCAGCCCTTCGCCGCCCATCATGGAGATGTAAGCATAAGAAATAGGCAGAATGCTGGCCGAGCCCCAAGGAGCCGAAGAAACCGCGCCGGTAGCTTTCTCATGGCCAACTTCCACTACCACGTGGCCAGGCAGATAAGGCGCCAGATCAGCTACTACGCCAATCGGGCCCACGCCCGGTCCGCCGCCACCGTGCGGAATACAAAAGGTTTTGTGCAGGTTGAGGTGACATACATCGGCGCCAATGTTGGCAGGCGACGTGAGGCCTACCTGGGCGTTCATGTTGGCGCCGTCCATGTACACGCGGCCGCCGTGCTGGTGAATCGTGCGGCAGATGTCGATGATGGTCTCCTCGTACACGCCGTGCGTGCTGGGGTACGTCACCATCAGGCAGGAGAGGTTGGCAGCGTGCTGCTCCGCTTTCTGCTTGAGGTCAGCTACATCAATGCTGCCGTGCTCGTCGCTTTTCACTACGACCACCTGCATGCCAGCCATCACGGCCGAAGCGGGATTGGTGCCGTGGGCCGAAGCCGGAATCAGGGCAATGTTGCGGTGGCCTTCGCCCCGACCTTCATGGTAAGCCCGAATAACCAACAGACCCGCATATTCGCCCTGAGCACCGGAGTTAGGCTGCAGGCTGACGGCGGCAAAGCCAGTCACCTCGCACAGCCACGCTTCCAGTTCCTCAAAAATCTGCGTGTAACCTTTGGCTTGCTCGCGGGGGGCAAAAGGGTGGAGGCCGCCGATTTCAGGCCACGTCACCGGAATCATTTCGGCGGTGGCGTTGAGCTTCATCGTGCACGAACCCAGCGGAATCATGGAGTGCGCCAGGCTCAGATCCTTATTCTCCAGCTGCTTCATGTAGCGCAGTATCTCGTGCTCGGAGTGGTGCGTGTTGAAGATGGGGTGAGTCATGTACTCGCTGGTGCGGACCAAGCCTTCGGGCCAGGTTAGCTCAATGTCAGCAGGCATTTCAACTGTGCCGGCTTCTTTGCCCAGCACTTTAGCGAATACGCGCACGATATCGGCTACGTCTGAAGCTTCCGTATTTTGGTGCAGGGAAATACCTACGCGCACCTCGTCGAAGTAGCGGAAGTTCAGGCCAGCCGCTTCGGCTTCGCGCTTCACGGCTTGCTGCAACTCCTTGCTTTCCAGACGTAAGTTCAGTGCATCGAAGTAAAATTCGTTGCTCTGCTCAACACCCAGGGCCGTCAGGGCTTTTTCCAGCGTTTGCGCCAAGGCGTGAATGTTTGTAGCGAACTGGCGAATGCGCTGAGGGCCGTGATACACGGCGTACATACCAGCTAATACCGACAGAAGCACCTGCGCCGTGCAAATATTAGAAGTGGCCTTCTCACGGCGAATGTGCTGCTCGCGGGTTTGCAGCGCCATACGCAGCGCCTTATTGCCGGCCGCGTCGATGCTCTGGCCGATAAGACGACCTGGAATGACGCGCTTAAACTGGTCTTTGGTAGCAAAGAATCCAGCGTGCGGGCCGCCGTAGCCCATCGGTACGCCGAAGCGCTGGGAGTTGCCCACGCACACATCAGCGCCCATCTCGCCCGGCGACTTCAGCAACGTTAGCGCCATCAGGTCGGCAGCTACGGTTACGAAGAGGCCGCTAGCGTGGGCCTGGGTGATGAAATCGGTGTAATCGAACACCTGACCGTCGGCGGCGGGGTACTGAAGCATGGCGCCAAACAGCGCCGCATCGGTGAGGTCGGCGGTGCGGTGGTCGCCTAGTACCAGCTCGATGCCCAGCGGCGTGGCGCGGGTGCGCAGCACGTCGATGGTCTGGGGTAATACCAGCTCCGAAACAAAGAACTTCGTGGTGTTCTTTTTTGGTCTGGCTATGAAACATGTTCATGGCCTCAGCGGCGGCGGTGCCTTCGTCGAGCAAGCTGGCGTTGGCAATTTCGAGGCCGGTGAGGTCAATTACCATCGTCTGATAATTGAGCAGGGCTTCGAGGCGGCCTTGGGCAATTTCGGCTTGGTAGGGCGTGTAAGCCGTGTACCAGCCGGGGTTTTCGAGGATATTACGCTGAATAACGGCGGGCAGCTGGGTGTCGTGATAGCCCAGGCCGATGTAGTTTTTATAGATTTTGTTCTGACCGGCTATCTGCTTGAACTTAGCCAGAAAAGCGCGCTCCGTGAGGGCAGCGGGCAGGTTCAGGGGGCGCTTGAGGCGGATGGCCGCCGGTACGGTTTCGTCGATAAGCTGATCGAGGGATTCCACGCCAATGGTGCGCAGCATTTGGGCTACAGCAACTTCGTCGGGGCCGTTGTGACGGTCCACAAACACATCAGCGGGCTTGGTTTTCAGCAACATAAAGAGAAGATAGAGGTGGCGGGAAGATGGGGCCGCACGGGCAGCCGAACCTTTAACAAAGGTAAGGCGAAAACCTCTCCGGTCGATAGGATTATTAGGCTGGTAGAGTCGGTGGCGCCACTACGCCAAAATATTTAACCAGATTTGCCCCCCAATCCACCCAATCTCTTTTCTCCCATGCCTCCCCTAACTATCGGCATCATTCGCGAAGGAAAAACGCCCCCCGACCTGCGCGTGACACTCACGCCCAAGAAGTGCGTGGAAGCTCAGGCTCAATTTCCTGGTTTGCGTATCATTGTGCAGGAATGCCCCAGCCGCAGTTTCAAGGATGAGGAATACCGCGAGCTTGGCATAGAGGTTCGCCCCGAGGTAGCCGACTGCGGCATACTGCTGGGCGTGAAAGAGGTGCCGCCCGCGCAGCTACTTCCCCACAAAACGTATATGTTCTTCTCGCATACCGTGAAGAAGCAGCCTGCCAATCGGGAGCTATTGCGGCAGGTGTTGCGGCAGGATATTACCCTGATCGACTACGAGCTGCTGACCAACGAGCAAGGCGAGCGAATCGTGGCGTTTGGGCGCTGGGCCGGCATTGTGGGTGCTTATAACGGGCTGCTGACGTATGGCCGCAAGCACCGGCTATATGAGCTGAAATCAGCCTACCAGTGCGTCGACATGGAGGATATGCAGGAGGAGTTCTTCAAAGTCAAGAAATTGCCCCCCATCAAGATGGCCGTGACGGGGTCGGGACGCGTGGCGCAGGGCGCGGTGGAGGTGCTGGATAAAATGGGCATCCGCCGGGTGAGCGTGTACGATTATCTGTACTTGAACTTCAACGAGCCAGTGTATACCCAGCTTCGCAGCAGCGACTACAACCGCCGCCGCGACGGCCGTGTGTGGGATACGCCCGATTTTCACCGCAACCCCCAGGAGTACGAATCTACGTTTGGAGCCTTTTTACCCGTTACTGACTTATTGCTGGCTTGCGCCTACTGGCATCCGGCCGCGCCCAAACTGTTCAGCGAAGCCGACACGCAGCGCCCTGACTTCCGCATCAATACCATTGCCGATATCACCTGCGACGTGAATGGCTCCATCCCGACCACCAAGCGCAGCACCAGCATTCAGGACCCAGCCTTTGACTATAACTCGCGGACCGGCGAGCTGGAGCCGCCTTACTCCGGTCCCACCAACATCACGGTGATGGCTGTGGACAACCTGCCGTGCGAATTGCCTCGCAACGCGAGCCGCGACTTTGGCCGGCAGTTGCTGGATAATGTGTTTCCGTATCTAGTAAGCGGAAAGCCAGAGCCCATCATTGAGCGAGCCACCATAGCTGCGGGGGCAAATTGACGGAGCGCTACTCCTATCTGGCTGATTATGTAGCTGATTAAATTATGCTACGGTCATGCTGCCGAAAGAAAGGCCTTGTTTCATTGAGTGAGTTATTTCAACAAGATAAGGTCCTTCCTTCGGCAGCATAACAATGTGGTGGGGCAGATAATGCTATTATTTAGACACCGCGCAGCACCGGATACTTAGCCTGCACCAACATATAGACACCATAAGCCATCAGGCCCAACGCGACGATGGCAAGCACAACGGGCCCCATACTGGCCAGCAAATCGAAGGCGCCTTCAGTAGTGCCTTGGGCCGCGTTGGAGTTAGACTGCATAGCGGCCTGCAAAAAGAAGTAGCCAATGATGGCCATTACAATACCGCGGGCGGTATAGCCAACCTGGCCAGTGCGATACACTATCTTTTGCTGATCAGCCGGCAATCCGCTGCTGTTTACGTGCTTGGAAAACTTGCCGGAGTAGGCCCGGTAAATCTGGTAAAGGCCGGCGCCGATGATGCCCAGCGCAATAGCGCCCAGCACCCATTGGCCCCACGACTGATCCAGAAGCTTGGCAATCAACGATTGTTGGGTGCTGCTCCCGCCCTGATCGGCGGCCCTACCACTAAATGCAGCCCGGCCCGCCGCATAAGCAAGACCAGCGTAAAGCAATCCACTGCCGGCGTAGCCTATTCTGCGGGCCAAGCCCTTGGCATCCGAGCCCTTGTCTTCCGTATCGCGGAAGGCCTGAACTAAACGCCAGATGACATAGCCCAGCAAGCCAAAAGCAACCAGGCCCAGCAGAAACCGCCCAAAAGGCAGGTTCTGAATGGTTTGGAGTACTTGCTCTTTGTCAGCCGTCTTGCCACCCTGCACACCGGTTGTTGCCATCACGGCCAGCGTGCCCAGCACGATGTACACCACACCTTTAGCCGCAAAGCCAAATCGGGCTAGGGCTTTGATGCCTGATGAGGGCGAATGAGGTAGAGAAGATGTAAGCGAAGAAGTTGCCATAGCGGAAGGGTGGGTGAAAAGCGGAAGAAAGTAAACCAGGTGAGTTATACACTCATGGAGTAAATAAGGGGCCTGCCCAGCAAACCTCCAGGCTGATACAGCTCAGCACCCGCACGAAATAAGGGCTCGTTTGCGGCTAAGTCGAGCGTGAAGATGGGCTTGTTATTCAGGGTACCACTAAGCAGCAAGCGCTCTAAATTGCCCCCCATTTCCATGTACGGAATAAAGAATTGATCAGCCAACTCGGCAATCAGCAGATTGCGGATATCGGCGGTTTCTTGAGTGACGGTGGTCAGCTCTTCCTCAAAGGGCGAGAGAAAAAGCAGCCGGTTGGCCGCTAACTCCAACTCGTATTCCAGGCTCATATTAGGCCGGATACCCCGGCCCAGCGCGTACACGATGGGTTGCTGCTCACCCTGAAGCAGGTAGCGTAACACGGTCTGCTCCAGTAAGGAGTGAAATCCGGATAGCACGCAGTGGCTGTTCGCGCGTTGCTCCAGTGCCCACAGATACGTGGGGTGCTCAACGGAGCCAGGATAGTTGCGGGAACAAAGAAAAGCGGTTTTTGGAAGGGTCAGCAGGTCGAGGTTACCCAAGGTATGCAACTCTTCCGGGGCGATATTCATACGCGGAAGGTCAAAGAAAGCGACGGCTAAAATCCTTATAGCCCAGATGAAAGAAGTAGTGAACAGCGTAGAGCCAAAAAAAGCTCCGTACCAGTTGGTACGGAGCTTTTGTTAGGAAGGTCAGCCGTGAGGGCTAAAAATTGCGGTTAAACCAAGATTTTATCTCATCAGCTGTCTTGCCGGCTTTCTGCTGAAGCTCGCCCAGCCACTCGTCCTGGCGGCCTTCCTGATACTCCATATCGTTGTCGGTGAGGTTGGCATGCTCCTGCCGAAACTTGCCTTTTACTTCATTCCAGTTGCCACGGGCACGCCATTCGGTGCTTTTGTCAATATCCATAGTCGTAGGGCTTAAGGGTGGAAATGAACTACTTACCCCCTAGCTTACGCCTCCAGTGCTGTAAGGTTGAGCTTGGGCGACTAGAAATGATTAGTGTTTGCGAGGGCAATGGCAAGCCATACTGCCGCCCCGCTTACGAGCCCAACTCCAAAGCCAGCCGCGGCATTACCCAGCTTTTTTCGTTGGGCCTGCTTCTCATAGCCACGTACATAGTTTGGGTCGTTCAGCAACGCCTGATCGGGGACTATGCGGTTTTCGTCTTTAGGAGGTGAGGCGGCAATAGCAGCGCCAGCCGCCACACCACCCAGCCCACCCAGCACCGGAATGCTCACGGCAGTAGCGCCGAAAGTACCCCAAAAAGCGCCGGAAGCCCTAAAATACTTCCGGGCATCTTCGCGGCCCTGCGTAGTCATTTCTGCCGGTGTGCGCCTCAAGCCCAAAGCTGGAGCCGCTGCTGACTGGCTTATAATCTCTTTCGTGCCGTTGGCGTAGCGAATAAGAAACACCTCGGTGGCGAGCAGGTGCAGCGTGTCGGAGCTGGGCGGGTCGGTGGTGGGCACGTACGCTACCTCGGTGGGGGTGATGGCCAGCACCCGAGCCTTCACCTCGTCGCCATTGGTGCGCAGAATGGTGTCCTGGGCCTGCGCGCCTAGTGCGGCGCAAAGTAGGAAGCAGCTAAGTAGAATAGGACGCATTAGGTTCGTTATTAAACATATAAAAAAAGATACTGCACTTAGCGCCGCCGCGAGTTGAAGCCGACCAGCAGGCTGAACCGCGCCCCGCCGTTACCGGGCACCACCGCGAAGTTCACTGGAAAGTTGATGCCGTTCGAGCGGAAGGAGGTGCCGATAGCCAACACTACACCCGCACTTACAGGCGTCAGATTGGGTCCTACTCCAACTTCAAAACCTTTGGGCCCACGGATGCCGACCAGCGCATTGAGGCTCGGAATAAACTTGCCTTGCTCTAAACCACCAATCAGCGGCACTACTTCCAGCAAACCCGACGTGCCGTTGGGCATCCGAAAAATGCGGGTTTCAAACTGCCAGCCAAACTGTGTTAGAAATGGCTTAATATCGTAGTTATCGAATTGCCGTTTACCACTCAAAACGCCCCCGGTGAGAATTGTAAACCCGATACGGGGGCCGTTTAAATGAATTTCATCATAAGCCGACTCCTTATCGCCGGGCACTACGGGGCCGGGCGGCGGGGGTGATCCAGCAATGATTTGGGGGGCATTTTGACTCGTTCCCAACACTTCCTTGGTGCCGTTGGCGTAGCGAATCATGAACACATCGGCGTGGCGCACGGTGATGAGCGGGCCGTCGGGATTATCGGTGCGCTTGTAGCGTACTTCGGTGGGCGTAATTTCCAGAATCTTGACCTGAAGCTCGTCGCCATTTTGCTTGGTGAGCAGGTCCTGGGCCTGCGCTGAAAAGGCTGCGCAGGCGAGCAGCACCAGAGAGAATAAAAAACGTTTCATATAAGTAGGCTGTGGAGTGAAATCCTGTCCGAAGGTGCCTACTTCCTTACTGAGAACACGAACCAACTTTTAGATTTCTTAGACTTTTGAAATACTTGTTTTATAATATAAAAGACTGATTTACATGAGTTTTATTAGTTGAAAAATCAGACTTTATAAAAAGCCCCCCAATAGCTATATTTATCTTTTCTATCTATTCTTATGGATGACTTACGCACCACGCTGGTCACTTTCTCGCCCGAAGACCGCAAAGAGTTTGGCCGCTTCGTGCAGCGGCAGCGTAAAAAAGTGAACGGTCGCATGGATTCGCGCCTCTACGAATTGCTGCTGCATCCCAAAGCCTATTCAACGGAGGCCCTGCTCGCCAAGCTTTATCCCGATGAGGCTAACGCGGTGGCTTACTATGCTTTGCGAAAGCGCCTCATGCGTCACCTCACCGATTATCTGCTGCTGCGGCAGCGCCAGCTCGACCCCACGGCCGCATCCTCGGTGCGCGGCCAGCTCACACTGGCCCAATACCTTTTTGATGCGGGTGTGCCCCGCCTGGCCTGGAATATTCTGCGCAAAGCCGAAAAGCTGGCCCATCAAAACGAGCAGGTTGAGTTGCTGAACACGATTTATAATCTTCAGATTGCCCAGGCGGGCAGCGAGTACGCCGACGAGCTAACCGACATCGTCCGCCGCCGCAACCACAATAAAAAAGCCGCCGACGAAGAGGAGCGCGCCGGTATTGCCGACAGCCTGATTCGGGAGCGGCTGCGCCAGGTTCGGAGCCGGGGCCGGGCGGGCGAGGCCTTCGACGGTATTATGCGCGAAGTGCTGCGCGAATACGATTTGCAGGAAGCCTTTGCCCGCAGCCCGTCCCTGCTCTACCGCCTTATGTCCATTGCCCGCAACGCCATGCTGGTGCGCCGCGACTTCGCGTCGTTTGCGCCGTTTGTGCGCCGCTGCTACACGCTCATGGAGAAGCGCCACGGCTTCCGGCCCGCCCACCGCTACTACCAGCTGGGCCTGCTCTACATGATTGCCCACGCCTTATACCGCTCGCGCCGCTTCACCGAGTCGGTGGCTTACCTGGAGCAGCTGCGGACGGCGCTATACGCGGGCTCGCGCAGCTACATGGCCGATTTTTATCCGAAGTACATCTTTCTGCTGGCCGCCAACTACTCGTTTATGCGCCGCAATGCGGAGAGTATCAGCTTGCTGGAAAACCTGTTACAGGGCCATGAGGTAGCCTTATCAGCCGTTGACCAGCTCACGGCGCGGCTGGGGCTGGGCTTTCATTACTTCGCCGAAAACCAATTTGCCAAAACCAACCAGGTACTCATCGGTATCGGCCGCTCCGACCATTGGTGCGAGCAGAAAATGGGCGTGGAATGGGTGTTCAACAAGAACATGGGCGAGATGCTCGTACAGCTCGAACTCGGCAACTCCGACCTGGCCCTGAACCGCCTGCGCGCCATTGAGCGCGGCCTGCGCGAGCGGTTTGGCGAGGGCGGCCCGTATCAGTACGTGCTCTGCTATCTGAGCTTGGTGCGCGAAATTCTGGACGACCCCGCCGCTGCTAACCGGCCCGGCTTTCTGGCACGAGTCAGCCAGATGGCGGATGCGGTGCCCCTGGATAGCGAGCGGGAAGACCTGCACGCTATGAGCTTTTACGCCTGGCTCAAGGCGCGCGCCCTGGGTCGGCCCTACTATGAGGTGCTGATTGAGCTGGCTGGCGCCGGCCAGGTGAAAGAAAAAGAAATACTATAGTTGATGAAACGTGAAAAAGCCCCCCAGACTGAGTCTGGGGGGCTTTTCGCAGGATAACCTAAGACGCAAAACTAGTTTTGCTTAGCAGGTACCTCTTCTACAAGCTTGTCAGCTTCTTTGTTCTGAACAACGGCCGTGTCGCCGGGCTCACGCTTCATATCAGCGTTCATGTCGGCAGCAACATTGTCAGTAGCATTTTCAACGGCGTCGCCAGCGTTTTCAACGTTGTTAGCAGCATCGGTAGCAGCGCCTTCGGCAGTAGCTTCGGCACTCTTCTCAGTGCTCTCCGAGCAAGAAGACAGAGCGAAAGGAGCGAAAGCGGCTAAAACGAGCAGAGATTTGAAGGAGAATTTCATGGCTTGAGAATAGTATGTCGTGTGATTAGATACTGCCTTCATACCGCTACCTTCCGGAAAGTAACCCGTCTTTGAGCTAAAATTTCTAAAAAAGTGAACATAGGCTGTGCCAGGCTTGCTCAGAAGCTAACGGTAAAGTCGGCGAGTCAGTCAACACGAGTATTGGCTTAACTTTTAGGAGCCGATGCCAGTATAGCAAGGACGCTCTTTCCTGATTTGCCTCTCTGACCTATGGATTCCACAGCCCAAACCCCCCAGACACCCCTCACGCCCACCATTCCGCTCGACGTGACCGATCAGCAGAACGCCGCCCTACTCGACGATACCCTGAAGCTGCTCAACGGCGGTGTACCGGACCAAAACGACAAACACGGCCTCGCCGAAATTGACCGTTGGGTAGAGGTTCTGCGTGCTTCGGAGCGCACGGGTCTGGCCAAGATTCTTCAGGAGCTGAACACCCTGCGCGACCAGCTAGGCGATGCGGAAACAGAGACCCACGCCATAGCCGAAACGCTGGCCACGCTGGGCGCCGAATCCAATAAAGTGGCGGACGAGAGTAATAATCACTTCACTGCTTCTCTCAATCACCTGGGTAAAGTACTGATCAAGCTGGGCTCGTCGCTGTCGCGCTAAGCCCAGGATATACTATAAAAAAGCCCCCCAGAAGGTTCTGGGGGCTTTTTTTGTGGGTCGGTATTCTGCAAGAGCCATCATGCGTCGGTAGTAGCAGCGACTTCGGCGCCAAGACGCCAGACAGCGCCTATTTTTGCAGCCTCCATTCTTTTCCCGTCACATGTCTGCCATCACCCCGCCCGACCTTATGCTTTACGATCCTTTTGCCCGGATGCAGTTTGGCGCCCAGCACTGCTTTCTGTGCGGCTCGCCTACTGATCCGGCCACCGATTCGGTGCCGGTGTTTGCTGGTTGGCTACAGGAGCGTTATGGCTTGGCGGAGCGGCAGATCCTGCTACTCGATCAAAGCATCCGTGCGTATAAGGAACTCCTGATTCCTTGTTGCGCGCGGTGCCGCACCCAGTACGTGGAGCCTTTGGAGGCGCAAATGGAGAAAACAGCCACGTTAGGTTTGGCTGGTTGGCAGGCCTTGCCCGAAAAGACACTGTTTCTGTGGCTGGGCAAAATGTTCTACGGCATTCTTACCACCGAACTTCTTACGGAGCTCGACCCCTTGGTAAAGCCGCGCTACCCGCTCGCCGAAAACGCGCAAATGTTCCGCCGCTTCCAGGCGTTTTTTCAAACGTTTCAGGCCCTGCGCGTGCCCATCGAGTTTGAGGACTTCACGCCGGCCTCCGTATTTATTCTGGAAACCGCCCCGCACGAAGACACCATCGCCTTTGAGTATGACGACGACCTGACCACCATGGTGTTCAGTATTAAGCTGGATAAGGTGGTGCTGATGGCTTGCCTGATGGATAATGGCATCATTCGGCAGGCCATGCGCCAAGTGGTAGCCGACGCCCAGCGTCCGCTTCATCCTATTCAGGTGGCCGAGTTTAAAGCTCGCGTGTACTATGCGGCCTATCTGTTCGGTGTAATACCCGATTATTTTGTGCGCTCGCAGCGGCCCGGCGACCAGCACCTGACCTACGATACGCTCATCGACGATGTGACGGGGGGCATTTTTGCGCCCTGGCTAAACTCGGCCTACGCACAGTCACTGCAGGAGATGTGGAAGCGCTGGCACATACCAGATACCACTATTCTGCGCGACGCGGATGAGCCGCTAAGCTTTCTGTATCAGCCCGATGGGAAGCCCCGCGAGATGACAATCTATATGCCTGATTCAGAATAGAAACAAGTATTCTGGGGGGCAAAAAAGAACGGTTGCGGGCAGCTTAGCTGGCCTGCCATTGTAGCTCCGGCTTGGCCACGCGGCTGATGCGCACGTTGTCCCACTTGCCGTAAAGCTGTTCGTCTTTGTGCACCAGCAAATCGATGGTGCGGCGCAGGCGGCGGTTCATCGTATCGTGTAGCACGTACACGCCATCGAGCTTAGGAGAGATGCCGCTAACCTCCACTAAATCACCGTATTTAAACTTGCCGCCATTCTGCTTCAGCATATCCCGGGAAAGCGCTATCCAACGGTCTTTGCTTGAATGGTTGCGTTTGATGCGGGAGTTATCGGCTGTGATTAGCGGTTCGGAGTCGGTTTGTCCGGGTTCGGCCCAATACACGGTGGCCGTTACTTTATAACCAGGTAAGCGACGGGGCAACACAGCAGCTACCGGCGCTGGTGAGTCGAATAGTATGTGCCGGGGTGTCAGGTTGACAACAGCAGGGGTGAGCGGAAGCGGAGCGGAGGTACTGGTTTGGAGAGGAAAAAGGAGTGTTAAAATGAATAGTGCAATAGACATGACAGTTGATCTAATGACTCTTCTATGGCCCGAAGAGGATGGGCCGCCCGCGTATTTACGCGAGCGAAAAGTTTTAACCCGCACTTATTATAAAAGGTTGCAGCCTCCCTCAGTTAGTAGACGAGTAGTGGCTTGAAGGGAATGAAAAGGCTGTTTTTAGTAGTAAACAAATTAATAATTGACTAAATCTAATATTTAATGCTTGTAGTGGCGCTATTGCCCCCAAATTTTATAGGCAGTAATAGAAGAGATATTATCGGCTCCCTGCGAACAATTCTTGGCCGCTTCAGGAATAAAACAGAAACAAACCTGCCTACTCTTAAGCCGTAAGCAAGCATGTCCCGACGATAAGGTGCTGGGCACTTCTCCAAAGCATCCTGCACATTTCTACTCTTTATGATTATGATTATGGTTACTCCGTCTAAGCTGTGGCGTACCACGGCCTCACTCTGCACTTCTTTATTACTGATAGGCGGAACTAGCTGCTCTTCGCCTTCCGGTGAAACGGCCTCCACTGGCACCAACTCAGACTCTGCCGCCACCCGCCAAACGGCTGATCCCGCCAACTCGCCGCTGCAAGTGGTAGCCGAGTTTCGGGAGCCCCAGATTGTAGGGGTGGCCGTGGCGCCCGATGGGCGGGTGTTTGGCGTGTTTCCCCGTTGGGATAATAACCCCGTTAATCCCATTGCGGTCGTCGGGACTGATGGCTCCGTGAAGCCCTACCCAGACGCCGGCTGGTGCATGTGGAACGATTCCGTTCGCAATGAGCCGCAAAAGCATTGGATCTGCCCGCAGAGTGTGCACGTCGATCAAACCGGTATGCTCTGGGTGCTCGACCCAGCCGCGCCGGGCTTGTCTGCCACCGTACCGGGCGGCCCCAAACTGGTTAAAATCGACCCCAAGACGAATAAGGTTGTTCAGAACATCAGCTTTCCGGCGTCCGTCGCGCCCCGTAAGTCTTACCTGAACGACGTGCGCATAGATACTCAGCGCAACTTCGCTTACATCACCGAGTCGGGTATGGGTGCTATTGTCGTTGTTGACTTAAAAAATGGCAGTTCGCGCCGCCTCCTCGCCGATCATCCTTCGGTGCATCCTGAGCCAGGTCTGATGCTAAAAGCCGATGGCCACCCCATGGTCGACCCAACGGGCAAGCCTATGGCCCTGCATGCCGACGGTATCGCGCTAAGTCGTAATGGTGAGTACTTGTATTGGGCGCCGCTTACCAGCCATTCACTTTACCGCATCAAAACGGAGGCACTTCGCAACGCAGCCTTGTCATCAGCCGAGTTAGGTAGTAAAGTAGAGAAGGTAGGCACCATTCCTGCCACTGACGGTATGGAAATCGACGCAAAAGATAATGTCTATCTAACCTCTTTTGAGAACAACGCTATTGTGCGTCGGACGCCCGCTGGTAAGATAGAAACGATAGCACAAGAGCCCCGCTTGCAGTGGCCCGACACATATGCTATCACTGCCAAGGGCGAACTATATTTTACAACGTCCGCCATCCATAAAACGCCAACCTGGAACAAAGGCGTGGGCAAGCAGGATCAGCCCTATCGCATCTTCAAGACGACGCTTCCGCAGTAGTTTCTGGGTCTTATAAGCTTAACTTAGGAAAGCCTTTCCTCACTTCGAGGTAAGGCTTTCCTATTATTTTGAATAGATTGGCTATACCGCAAACAGAAATGTTGCGGGCATATAATTAATTTATTGAATTACAGACGTATTTGTAGAACCGAATATGAGTTTTTAGCTTTATGCTAAGCTATATACATTTGCCCTGACTCACTTAGCTCCTTTACGAATGGACGCTTACTCTTACATCGCCAATGCCCACGGCGACTACATAGACCAGCTTTATAAAACGTATCAGCAAGATCCCGAATCGGTAGATTTTGGCTGGCGTAAGTTTTTTGAAGGCTTCGACTTTTCCCAGCAGTTTGCTGATGGTGACGGCCAGGCTGGTCAGCCTGCCGGCTCGGGGGTACTAACCACACCTGCTTCTACCAACGAAGCGGAAGCGGTTCGGGCCGTCGATACGGTAGCCGCCGATAAGGAAACGCAGGTTCGTAACCTGATCCACGCTTTCCGCAGCAGGGGGCATTTACGAGCACGCACTAATCCAGTGCGCGAGCGCAAAGACCGTAAAGCCCGTCTCGATATCGCTGACTTTGGCTTAACTGAAGCCGACCTTGACACCCCATTTAAGAATGGTGAGCTATTAGGTTTGGGAACCGGCGCTAAGCTACGCGACATCGTAGCGGCGTTGGAGAAGATATATACCCGCACTATCGGCTTCGAGTACATGTACATCCGCGACCCCCAAATTCTGGACTGGTTCCGGGATAAGGTGGAAAAGGATTCCCTGAGCTTCAACCCCGGTATTGAGTACAAGAAACGTATCCTGCGGAAGCTGAACGAGGCGGTTGTGTTTGAGAACTTTCTGCATACCAAGTTCTTAGGGCAGAAGCGTTTCTCGCTGGAAGGCGGCGAAACCACTATTCCCGCTTTGGATGCCATCATCAACAAAGCTGCCGACCTGGGCGTGCGCGAGGTGATGATCGGTATGGCTCACCGGGGCCGCTTAAACGTGCTGGCCAACATCATGGGCAAGACGTATGAGCAGATCTTCTCGGAGTTTGAAGGCACCGCCGTTCCCGATCTGACCATGGGCGATGGCGACGTGAAGTACCACATGGGTTACTCCTCGGACGTAGACACGGAAGCCGGGCACAAAGTGAACCTGAAATTGGCCCCCAACCCCTCTCACCTGGAGGCAGTTAATCCGGTGGTGGAAGGCTTCGTGCGCGCCAAAATCGAGCATCAGTACAACGACGACTACCATCAGATCCTGCCTATTCTGATTCACGGCGACGCCGCTTTGGCTGGTCAGGGCATTGGCTATGAGCTAACGCAGATGTCGCTGCTGGAAGGCTACAAGACAGGCGGTACCATTCACTTCGTTATTAATAACCAAGTTGGTTTCACCACTGACTTCGAGGATGCCCGCTCCAGCATTTATAGCACCGATTTAGCCAAGATTATTGACGCGCCAGTACTGCACGTGAATGGCGACGACCCTGAGGCTGTGGTGTTTGCCGTGCGCTTAGCCACCGAATACCGTCAGCAGTTCCACGCCGATATCTTCATTGATATGGTGTGCTACCGCCGCCACGGCCACAACGAGTCGGACGAGCCTAAGTTTACTCAGCCCACGCTTTATAATATCATCTCTAAGCACCAGAACCCACGCGAGGTGTACAACACCATGCTTGTGCAGCGCGGCGACGTAGATGCGGAGCTGGCCAGCCAGATGGACCGGGAGTTCCGGGAGATGCTTCAGGCCCGCCTGGATATGGTGAAGCAGAAGCCTCTGCCGTACAACTATCAGGCACTTGAAAACGAGTGGCGTACCTTGCGCCGGGCCACGAATGAAGACTTTGAGCAGTCACCAGAGACTGGAATTAGTGAGGAAGCCGTTGCCAAAGTAGGGAAAGCGCTAACCACGCTACCCGAAGGATTCCGCCCCCTGAAGCAGATTGAAAAGCTCACGGAGGAGCGCCGCAAGATGTTCTTCGAAACGCGCATCCTGAACTGGGCTGCCGCCGAGCTGTTAGCCTACGGGTCTTTACTACAGGAGCAGCACATTGTGCGCGTAAGTGGGCAGGACTGCCAGCGTGGCACCTTCTCCCACCGCCACGCCGTACTGCACGACGCGGAAACTTCGGCACCTTATAACTCTCTGAATCACATTGAGGAAGGCCAGGAGAAACTGCGGATTTATAACTCTTTGCTCAGCGAGTACGCCGTGCTGGGTTTTGAATTTGGCTACGCCATGGCCAACCCCACGGCATTAGTAGTGTGGGAAGCCCAGTTCGGCGACTTCGCCAACGGCGCCCAGACCATGATTGATCAGTTCATTGTGTCGTCGGAAAGCAAGTGGCAGCGCATGAATGGGGTAGTGATGCTGTTGCCCCACGGCTACGAAGGTCAGGGCCCGGAGCATTCCAACGCCCGCCCTGAGCGTTTCCTGCAGCTTTCGGCTGAGAATAACATCGTGGTGGCCAACATTACCACACCAGCCAACTTCTTCCACGCCCTACGTCGGCAGCTCACCTGGAGCTTCCGCAAGCCATTGGTGATTATGTCGCCCAAGTCGATGCTGCGCCATCCGCTGTGCGTGTCGCCGGTGGAAGAGTTTACGGGGGGCAATTTCCGCGAAGTTCTCGGCGACGTATACGCCGATGCTAAAAAGGTGAAGCGTGTATTGCTGTGCTCGGGCAAAGTCTACTTCGACTTGCTGGAAGAGCAACAGAAGTCTCAGCGCAAGGACGTGGCTATCATTCGGTTGGAGCAGCTGCATCCTTTCCCTAAGAAGCAGCTTAGTACCGAGCTGGCGAAATACCCTAAAGCCAAGCTCTATTGGGTACAGGAAGAGCCCGAGAATATGGGCTACTGGAACTACATGCTCCGCTTCATGCGCCGCGAACTGGAAGATGTCATTGCCCGTAAGCCTTCGGCGTCGCCCGCTACCGGCTATAATAAAGTGCACGTAAAAGAGCAGAAGGACCTAGTAGCCCGCGCTTTTGATATCGCGCCGGCCGAAGTTGACGCCGAAAATATAAAAGCAACGGTGGAAGTGGCCGACAAGAAAGTTAGCGGCTAGCAACACCCGTCCCGCAAGACTGCGCTTGGGGGGCATTTTTCTTTGAGCATGATAACCGAAGAGCAAATTCAAGCCATTGTACGCCGTATAGTAGAAGGCTACCAACCTGACAGGATTATCCTGTTTGGCTCGTATGCTTATGGCACGCCTACGGAAGACAGTGACTTGGATTTGCTGGTTATTAAAGCCAGCGATGAGCGGAAAAAGTGGGAGCGAATTGTAGAAATCAGTGGATTAGCTCACAATGTGCCTGATGCACCTGCTATGGATATATTGGTGCTAAACGCTAAGGAAGAAGAAAGGGCTCGTCAGATTCGTTTTATTGTGGAACACAAAGCCTTACGTAACGGGCGGCAATTGTATGCAGCCGCTTAGCCCCCTGGAAAAAGACCTGCTACGGCAATGGTTGCGTAAAGCAGATGGAGATTTGCGCGTTGCTTACAAACTGGCGGACGCCCCGGAGGATTATGATGCCGTAGCCTTTCATTGCCAGCAAGCTGCCGATAAATACCTGAAGGCTCGCTTGGCCGTTACGGGCGAAGACCCGCCACGCACCCATGATTTGTTACGCCTAATAACCTGCCTCAACAGTACAGAGTCATTTTCAAATGATGAAATAAACATGGCTAAGCTGCTGACGCCGTTTGGGGTAGCAATCCGCTATCCTGGCGGAGAAGATGAGCCACCGGTAGCTGAATTATTGGCAGCGGCTCAGCATTTTCGTAATAAGCTTCGGTCAATTATAGAAGCTGAGCTTTCTTAAGTATACCTACTACCCCAAAACCCTTCAACCGTTCCACCTATGGGTCTGGAAATTAAAATCCCCGCCGTCGGCGAATCTATCACCGAAGTGACCATTGCCAAATGGCTCAAGAAAGACGGTGACGCCGTGAAGCGCGACGAAGTTATTGCCGAGCTGGAATCGGATAAGGCCACGTTTGAGCTGCCTGCTGAGGCCGATGGCACCCTGCAAATCCAGGTAGCCGAAGGGGAAACCATCGGTATCGGTACCGTCATTGCCAGCATTGGCGGTGGCGACGGCGACGCGGCGGCGGCACCGGCGGCTCCAGCCAGCGGCGCGGCACCTGCTACCGCGACACTAGCCGACGCCAAAACGGATTCCGGCGACCCAGCCCAATCGAGCACCCAGAATAATGCCGGCAGCAGTGGGACTGGCAGTTCGGGGGCAAAACCAACAACGCAGCTGACCCCATTACCCAGGGCGAGCAGAACCCCCAGGCCAGCGACCAATCGGGCTATGGCGGCTCCACTGCTGGCTCGGCCGATAAGCCGACTGCACCCGCTACGGGCGGTAGTGCCCCAACTGCGGGCGGCTCTACAGGCGGTGGCGAAGTGAAAGAAATGAAGATTCCGGCCGTAGGCGAATCCATTACGGAGGTAACCGTGGCCAAATGGCTGAAAGCCGACGGCGCTCAGGTGGAGCGCGACGAGGTAATTGCGGAGCTTGAATCGGACAAGGCGACCTTTGAGCTGCCCGCCGAAGCGGCTGGCACGCTGCGCCACGCGGCGCAAGAAGGCCAAACCATTGCTATCGGAACCGTTATTGCTCGTATTGAAGGTGGCAGCGGCGCGGGCGCAGGAGCCGCTCCGGCCGCCGCACCCGCCGCTCAGGAAACAAAATCGGCTCCGGCTCAGCCCGCCGCGGCCGCATCGGGCAGCGCTACCTACGCTACCGGCACACCTTCGCCGGCTGCTGGCAAAATCCTCGGCGAAAAAGGCATTGCTGCCACCGATGTACAAGGCACCGGCCGCGACGGTCGCATTACGAAAGAGGACGCCCAAAACGCTCAGGCTAAGCCGGCCGCTCCCGCGCCGCAGGCACCCGTTGCTGCACCAGCCGCCAGCAGTCAGCCCGCTGCGCCTGCCCAGCCCGCCGGTGAGCGGAACCAGCGCCGCGAGCGCATGAGCAATCTGCGTAAGACTGTGGCTCGCCGCTTGGTAGCCGTGAAAAACGAGACGGCCATGCTCACCACCTTCAACGAGGTGGACATGCAGCCCATCATGGACTTGCGCACCAAGTACAAAGACAAGTTCAAGGAGAAGCACCAAGTCGGCCTGGGCTTTATGTCCTTCTTCACCAAAGCCTGCTGCGTAGCCCTGCAGGAGTTTCCCACGGTAAACGCCCAGATCGATGGCACCGACATCCTGTTCAACGACTTCTGCGACGTAAGCATCGCGGTATCAGCCCCGAAAGGCTTGGTGGTACCGGTGATTCGCAATGCCGAGAAACTGTCTTTTGAAGGCATCGAGAAGGAAGTAGTGCGCTTAGCTGTAAAGGCCCGCGACAACAAGCTTACCATCGAGGAAATGACGGGTGGTACGTTCACCATCACCAACGGCGGCGTGTTCGGCTCCATGATGAGTACGCCCATTATAAATGCCCCCCAGTCGGCTATTCTGGGCATGCACAACATTGTGCCGCGCCCCATCGCCGTGAACGGACAGGTGGTGATTCGCCCCATGATGTACTTGGCCCTGAGCTACGACCACCGTATCATTGACGGCCGCGAGTCGGTGTCGTTCCTGGTGCGCGTGAAGGAGCTGCTGGAAGACCCAACCCGTTTGCTGCTCGGCGTCTAGTTAGTTGTAGTAGTAAAGCGAAAAAGCCCCCCAGCTTCACTGCTGGGGGGCTTTTTGTATGATAAGCGTACGCTGATTTGGCTGTAGGAAAGGGGCGGAAATCTACTCGGCGCTGATGGCAATGGCTTGGGCTTTTACTTTGGCTTCTTCCGCCTTATCCCCGGCAAAATTCTCCTCCACGGCTTTGCTGAACAAACCAATCCACTGGCGCTGGTAGGGGCCGCGGGCGGGCATGGCCAGCTGCTGCGGAATCGGCTGCCCATCACCGTGGACTCGCCCAAACAGGGTGCTGCTCCAGTAGTTGTAGAGCGAGGTAAGGTGGTTGGGCCAATGCACGGCGGCCACTGCGCTGAAGATGGGCGAAAGCAAAGCGTCCTGGTTAACCTTTTGGCAGAAGCAGTCTACCAAAACCTTGATGTCGCTCTCGGTACGGATATCGGGAAGAGCTGTTGGCATAAGTAGCTAGTTAGCAGTGGTGTGATACATACGTCAAGACTCCGACACCGTTGCCTCGCTACTTTAAGCGTGACGGGTGCCCAAAGTAAACATACAAAATCTTATCATGTTAATTCAATTTAATGTGAGATAAATTATAGCGTTGAGTTATAAATCAGCGTTTCATCTTCTGAAAGGCCTACTTTAATCAGAAATAAATTTTTGCTTTTCAAGCATAGTTTCTTCGGGTCTGGTACTTCGACTTTTTCTGTCGAAGTACCACTATCGTTGAACAGTACTCTGGGGGCTTTTTCGTAGGCATCAGCAGCGGTGAGTGGTGCCTACGACTTTTTTCGTCGTGGCACCACTCACCGCTCGATTACTGTTTCCGTTGTAGGCGTTTGGGGCTCGGGCTTGCGCCCGCCCAATACTACAAGCATTACAGCAATGACAATTAACGCCGCGCCGCCTATCATATTGATATTAAGTGTTTCGCCCGCAAAGGCCCAGCCCAGCAGCACCGCCACCACGGGGTTCACGAAGGCATACGTACCGGCCAGTGCCGGCTCTACGGCCCGCAATAGCCAGATGTAGGCCGTGAAGCCTACAATAGAGCCAAACGTGACCAGATAAGCGTACGCCCACCACGATTTGGTCGTCACCTGGGCCAGCTCAAACCCGTTGGCTTCCCCCCGAATCAGCCCAACCAGCAGCATAACCATTCCCCCGCAAATCATCTGCATGCCACCGGCCACGAAGGGGAGGGCGCGGCCTGCTTCTTCTTGGAATACAATGACCCAATAGACCATAATAATGCCGCTGTAAGCACCATAGTAATACCAATGCCCTGCCGGCCCGGCAGCGCCACGTGCGACGCCCCCGGATGGCTGGCCAGCAGATAAACGCCCCCCAGCCCGATAGCCAGGCCCAGCGCCACCAGCGCCGTAGGCCGCTGCGACACCCCGCTCAGCCAGCCCAGCACCGCCAGAAACATGGGCACCGTAGCCACCAGCAGCGAGGCCATACCCGTCGGAATATATTGCTCGCCCAAGGTCACGCCGCCATTGCCGAAGCCCAGCAGACAGATTCCGATAATAACAGCCGTAAGCCAGCCCTGGGCCGTCGGGCGCGGGGCCCCGCGCAACCGCATGAAGCTATAGAGCAGCACCCCCGCCAGCGTGTAGCGGGTGCCGGCCATGAGCAGGGGCGGCATAGAGTCGATGGCGAAGCGGATACCCAGGTAGGTAGAGCCCCAGATGATGTACACGGCGGCAAAGGCGAGAAGAATAGCGGCTTTGGAAGGCGCGGCTGCGGTTACGGGAGCTGAAGTAGTAGTGCTGGGGGGCATTTTTGGCGGTTTTACAACTGCAAACCTACGGCAAAGCCCGCCGCTCGTTCACCCGAATCTTGCGGAGCTAAGCAAAGCAGTGATTCTGGGCTTCCGGCGGCCCTCACTACTTGCTGCGCTGCCTGGGGGGCAAATCCGGGCGGCGGCTTTCGGTACCCGGCATTTTTGCCGACCTTCGCCCTGCTGATTTACACTGAATGAACTCACTCTTAGCATGAATCAATACGACGTAACTGTCATCGGCTCCGGGCCCGGTGGCTACGTGGCGGCCATCCGCTGCGCCCAACTTGGCCTCAAAACCGCCATCATCGAGAAGTACCCCACCCTGGGCGGCACCTGCCTCAACGTGGGCTGCATTCCCAGCAAGGCCCTGCTCGACAGCACCGAGCACTACCACAACGCCCACACCACCTTCAAGGAGCACGGCATTGAGCTGAGTGATTTGCAGGTGAATATGAATCAGATGATTGACCGCAAAAACGGCGTGGTGAAAGCCAACGTGGACGGCATTCAGTACCTGATGAAGAAAAACAAGATCGACGTGATTCAGGGCCTGGGCTCCTTCGTTGACAAGACGCATATCAAGATAACGCCCACCGGCGAGGGCGAAGAGCAGCAGATTGAGACCAAAAACGTCATCATCGCGACGGGCTCCAAGCCGACCGTGCTGCCTTTTATTCAGCAGGACAAGCAGCGCATCATCACCAGCACCGAAGCCCTGAACATCCGGGAGGTGCCCAAGCACATGGTGGTGATTGGCGGCGGCGTTATCGGCCTCGAAATGGCTTCCGTGTACGCCCGTCTCGGCGCCAAGGTGTCGGTGGTGGAGTTCATGGACACCATCATCCCGACCATGGACCGCGCCCTGGGCAAGGAGCTGAAGCGCGTGCTGGGCAAAATCGGCATCGAGTTCTTTTTCTCCCACAAAGTAACCGGCGCCACCCGCGAGGGCGACACCGTGACCGTCACTGCTACCAACTCCAAGGGCGAGGAAGTGAAGTTTGAGGGTGACTACTGCCTCGTGGCCGTGGGCCGCTCGGCCTACACCCAGGGCCTGAACCTGGAAGCGGCCGGCATCGAGCTGGAAGAGCGCGGCCGCATCAAGGTCGATGAGCACCTGCAAACCAACGTACCCGGCATCTACGCCATCGGCGACGTGGTGCGGGGGGCAATGTTGGCGCACAAAGCCGAGGAAGAAGGCGTATTTGTAGCCGAAACCATCGTGGGCCAGAAGCCGCACATCAACTACCTGCTCATCCCCGGCGTGGTGTATACCTGGCCCGAAGTGGCCGGCGTAGGCTATACCGAAGAGCAGCTAAAGGAGATGGGCAAGGAGTACAAAATAGGTTCGTTCCCCTTCAAAGCCAGCGGCCGCGCCCGCGCCAGCGGCGACACCGACGGCTTTGTAAAAGTGCTGGCCGACAAAACCACCGACGAAATCCTGGGTGTGCACATGATCGGCCCGCGCATCGCCGACCTGATTGCCGAAGCCGTGACGGCCATGGAGTTCCGCGCCTCCGCCGAGGACGTAGCCCGCATGAGCCATTCGCACCCCACCTACGCCGAGGCCATGAAGGAAGCATGTTTAGCCGCCACCGAGAACCGGGCGATTCATATGTGATTTTGCACTGGTTGGTGAAATAAAAAGAGGCTGGAGCTATTGGAGCTTCAGCCTCTTGGCTTATCAAACCTGTTCTTCTTATTTATATGAAAAAAGACGACGCAAGTCTACAAGAGCTAGATAAGTTCTTAAACGGAAATTTACCCCAACCCAAAGTTAAGTCATCTACTTTTCTGCAGATAGCAGAAATGCCTCACTATGAAAATGTTATAAGCAACATTTACGCTTTCTTCTTACGGCCAAATGAAGAGCATGGGCTTGAAACACTGTTCTTAAAAGCTCTATTGAATGCTGTTAAATCCAATATTGCCTATGCAGATTTAAGTTTTAAAAGTATTTCTGTAAAAAGAGAAGTAACAACTAATAAGGGAAATAGAATCGATATTCTAATACGTGCAGGTGATACATCACTGATCATAGAAAACAAAATATATCATCATGATAGACATAATCCTTTCGAGGATTATTGGTTGTCGGTATCAACACCGAAGAAAATGGGTATTGTAATTTCTGTACATAAAATAAAATCGAAGCACAATGGTTTCTTAAATATTACACATATAGAGTTCATGCATCATATAGAGAACATGATGCCTTCATATTTTGCTTCAGCCTCACCAAAATTCTTGGTTTATTTGTACGATCTCATAGAAAACATAAAATCTTTATACCCTATGCAAAATCCAGAAACTCTTGCCGCAGTTAAGTTTTTTATTGATAATAGAGAGAAATTTGCTCAACTTATGAAAATTCAGCGGCAAGCTGATGATTTTAAAATTCATGAAATAGATCAAGTGGCACAAATGCTACAAATGCCATCTCGCAGCACTGGGTCGGGAAGCTATAGATATATTGATTTGTATAACAAACAAGGAATTCGCCTTAGCTATGAAATCTGGATGGGACATTTATTTACAAAAAGAAGCTTTATGATTCGCCTTTGTTCTACAGGTGAAACCACGAAATTATATGAGGCCTACGAAAAAAATAAGGAGCAGGCAGTATTAGAAGGGCTTCAACCCCGAATGAAGCCTCATGAAAACTGGTTGTGTTTATTTGAAAAGGTTTATCACATTGAAAGTGACAATGGTTCAGATAGTAAATTATTAAAATTCGCAGATATACTTTACAATGCAATAGAAAAAGACTGGGCAAAGGTTGCCGATAAAATTTTAGGCAACTTGACAGCTAAAGAGGATATCTAGTATTTTACAGCATACCCTATACTCAAAGCAACCAAAGTATCCCGGCTTCCGCCGCTTTTTTGTAGCTTAGAGCCTGTTAAAATTTACGAATGAGGTGCCGAATACTGGACAAATACAAGGTGGCTTCGGCGCTGCTGGTCTCGCATTCGTAGTCTCGGCTTAAGCGTCGGTCCCAGTGCAGCCACCTGATGGAGCGCTCGACGACCCAGCGAACGGGCGCAGGCCTGAAGCCGCCGTGGCCACAGAGTCCGGGAGCCGTAGCCAGTCGCCAGCCGCAGACTTGCTGCACCCATTGGCCCAGTGCCTGGCTGGCATAGCCGGCATCCGTGAGGATGAGACAAAGCCGGTTGTAGCCCAGTAAAGCTAGTTTTTGCAACGCCTGCTGGCCGCCGATCCGGTCATTTTCCTGCGCCGGACCCACGTGTACAGCCAGCAGCCGCCCGCCCGTATCGACGACGAGTTGCCGCTTGCGACCTTGTCCCTTTTTGTAGCCATCGAAGCCTTTATCCGGCACACCTCGTTCGCTGGATTTGATGGATTGCGCGTCCACAATGGCCACGCTCGGGCTGGCCTGGCGCGAAGGGGCAGACTGCTTCCGCTCTTGCTCGACTAGCATTTTATTCAGTCTTGCCCACTGCCCCGTCTTCTGCCAGCGCCGGAAGTAGTAAAAGCAGATCGGGTAGGGCGGAAAGTCATTCGGCAATAGCCGCCATTGGCATCCACTCTTGGTCAGGTAGAGCAAGGCATTGACAATGAGTCGGATCGGATACTTGCGACGACGTTTGACGGGCAACTTTTCGGCCATAACTTGCCATTGGAAATCAGTCAGGTCCGTTTCGTACATCTTTGGTCGGATGAGGAAAAGGGAATAACCTGGCTGGTTTCTTTTTGTCTCTCAGCTACTTACATTCTTTAACAGGCTCTTAGAGCCATGACCAAGTAGCAACATATTGAGTATTGGACTGATCTTGCTGCCCGAGATTGGAAGGTAGTACAAAACCTCTTCACCACCAGGGATTACGTTTTTTGTCTGTTTTTTGCCCACCTTACTATCGAAAAGCTGAGCAAGGCGCATTGGGTGAAGGATAATGCGACCGATATTCCGCCGCGCACTCACAATATCCTCCGCTTGTGGCAGGAAACCCGGTTGGCGCCAGCAGTTGCTTATGAAAACACGGCGGCTGAGCTAAATAGCTTCCAAATGGATGGGCGTTACCAGGATTACCAGCGCGCCGCCTACCAGCGAGCAACGGAATCTTTTACCCGTGCGTTGTTAGACGACACCGACCAGCTTCGCCAATGGTTACTCAACAGTCTGTAATAGCCCAGGTTCGCCGTTTTGCCGAGGAGTTGCGCCAGCAACATGTCCCCTTGCGGCAGGTTATACTCTTCGGCTCTTTTGCCCGCAATGAGCAGCATGAATGGTCAGATATTGACGTGGCACTCGTTGCCGATGGGTTCACCGGGGCCAGTTTCATTGATATCAAGCCTTTCGTGCGTACGGTGGTTAAACACGTTGACATTGAGCCCCACACGTTCTCCCCCGAGCAGTTTACCGACTGGAACCCCTTTGTGAAGGAAATCAAGCGCACCGGCATCGTCATCGGCGAGTGGGAGCCTGCCACTGCCGAGAACTAGGTAAGTCTTACTATACTACGCAGCCAGAGTAAAAACAGAATTTGAAATCTTCGTTTGACGGATGGTTTCTATTTCGTGTTTCGCCTCTCTGCCTTAACTCACTTTAGCGGCGATTGCGCCGCTAGCCCAGCCACGATTTCCTGAGTACGGACGCTCACGGTGCAGACTTGCGCCAGCAACAGCGCCACCGCGTCGCGGTGGTCAGCGAAGCGGTAGGTGTTGAATTGGGCCCGAATGGTGGGGTCTTTCGGGGTTTTCTCCTTGTACTGGTCGAGCACCCACTCCAGGGCCGAGCGGTTGCCGAGCCGGTATTCCCAGGCCGAAGCCGGAATGCCGGTGAGCAGAGGCTCGTCGTTGTAGTAGATAATACCAGCTTCGTGGTCGGCTTTGAAGCGGGTTTTGGCGACGCGCTCTGCGGGGGTGCGGGGGTGCGGGGGTGCGGGGGTGTACGTCTCTAAACCGGCCAAAGTTGATATTGTCTCATAGTTAAGATGCAGCTCTAACAACTCCTGGCCCGCAGCAGCCCAGGTGTGAAAAGCCGGATAAAAGGGCAGACGCGGAAAGTCGCGTTTCAGGTTTTGGGCGTAGGCGGCGCGGTAGTGCGGGTCGTGCAGCACGGCGTAGGCGTAGTGGAAAATTTGCCCCCCACTGATGCTTGCGTCGTCGTAGTGCGTGCGAAATTGGGCTAAGCCCCAAGCGGTGGTGTTGGATTGTTTGTCGCCATTTTTATTGTAATAATGAAGCGGTATAACCTGCGTATCGCCCACAAAATGCAAGTCAATCATTTTGTTAGAGCCAAGCACATGAAAAGGCTTAGTCGCCGATGTGGTTGAGAAATTAAGCGTCAAATTATCTTTCTTGCCATCGGCACCAAATACGCTGGGCATTTGATACTGCATTTCATTTAAGCTACTATTGAAGTAAAGCAACGTCTTGAAGAAAGGCCGGTACAAGGTTTCAATTATTGCGCCCTTGTTTAAAACATAGCTTTTGCCTTTAATTAAATCGGCTTTTACTGCCCGCGTCCATTTAATTCCTGTATCAAAAGAAACCTTTGCAGCGGGTGTTTTGGCCTTTTTTGCGGTTTCTAAATCGATGTTATACTTGTCAATCAAATAGCCAACTTTAGTAGTTAACGCTTCTTTGTTCATGTCATACACCCATTCATCTCGATTGGTCACTACACCCAGTGAATAGAGTTTGAACAAAGCATTTTCTCCGCTCAGAGTTTTGGCGGCTTTCGTTTCCTTTGAAACCAGCGGCACCAAACTCTCCCAGTCATTATCCGTTTGCCCGAGCCAGTTGCCTTTCGCGTCGGGCCGGATGCGGTCGAAATCCAGGTCGGTGAATTTGGTTTCGTGCAGGAACGTGAGCTTTTCGGGGGCCGTTTCGTCGGCGGGGCGGCCGAGGTAATAGATGCGGGCCTGCTGGCCTTTCTTCTTGGGCTGCTTGATAAAAAAGCCCACCGCCACGCCCGTCTGAATGCCGAACACGTTGTGCTTGGTACCCGAGAGCTTGGGGTTGGCGCGCACGTCGCCGCCCAAATCCACGAGGTAGATGTCCGAAAACTCGTCGGCCACCACCTTGCGGAAACCATCGAAAGTGCGCGAGTGAATGAAGCTGCTGTTGGTGATGAAGGTGAGTACGCCCTTGTCGGCCAGCCGGTCCGAAGCCCACCGGAAAAAGCGGGCGTACATATCGTAGAGCTTGGTTTTCTGGGCCGTGCTGCGGGCTATGTACGTGTCCTTGATGCGCTTATCAACTTCCTTGTAGGTGCGGTTTTTGTTGTTGTCGTTCTCGCTTTGCTGGTTGGCGTTGTAGGGCGGGTTGCCGATAATCACCGAAATCTCCCGCTCGTTCTGCCGCTTGATGCGCTGGGCATTTTCCAGGCCCAGCCCGAAGCTCAGGCCGAGCTGCCCGCGCCGGGTTTTCTGAAAGCCCACGTTATCCAGCGTGTCCACGAAGCAGATATTATGGAACTCCTCGTACTGGCCCAGACGCTGCTTGTAGGTGTACTCAATGTTGAGGTTGGCAATGTAGTAGGGCAGAATGGCCACTTCGTTGGCGTATAGCTCGTGCTGGTACTTGTGGGCCAGCGTCTTAAGCGGCAGGTAGTCGAGCAGCTCCGTGATGAAGGTGCCGGTGCCCGTGGCCGGGTCCAGTATCTCCACGCCTTTGTCGCCCAGCAGCTTATCGAAGTGCTTTTCGGTCAGGTATTCGGTGCTCTCAATCATGAAGCGCACCACCTCGTTGGGCGTGTACACGATGCCCAGCTTGTCGGCTCCTTTGGGGTTGTAGGCGCGGTAGAAGTTCTCGTACACCACCTTCAGAAACTTCTGCTTCTCCTTGTGGCTGGCAATGCTGGCCGCCTGGGCATTTATCACCTCAAAATAGGGCCGGATGCGCTCCAGCGTGTCGCGGCGCGTGGCCCCGGTGAAGAAGGTATGAATAACCTTTTCCAGCTCGCGGGCAATGTTGTTTTCGCGGTGAAACTGCGTCTCATCGAACACCCGGTTGAAGATGTCCTCGGTGAGAATGTGCTGAATCATCATCTCCCGCGCCTCCGTTGGCCCAAACTCGGGATTGATGCTTGCTTGTCCCAGCCCCACAAATGCCGCCAGCGCCGTTTGAAACGCGGCATTCGTCTTCTCCGACTGGCCGATGCTCGCGCGCAGGCTTTCGACTACCACTGGCAAATCGTCGCGGAAGTGGCGGATGGCCTCGCGGAAGGTGCGTACCTCGGGTCGCTCGTAGTTCAGAAACTGCGTGAGCAGCCGATCAGTAGCTTCCGCCTCGGCCAGCGACACGCGCAGCACTTCCGCCCCGGCCTGAATGAGCACCGCCTGGTGCGAGTCCTCGAACAGAATATTATCCTGGGGGTAGCCTTTGGCGAATTTCTTCTCAATTTCCTCGTCCAGGTCGTCGGCTTCGTCCTTGCTTTCCCAGTAGCCCCAGGCCAGGCGCAGGGCATCTTTCACGGTGCCGTCGGGGAATACCGTTTTGCCGTTGGGCAGCTTATAATCCAGCTCTGGAATCAGCAGAAAGTCTTTCTGCTTGCAATAGTCATTCAGCAGATTCTGAAACGCGACCCGAATAGAGGTTTCCTTGCGCGAGCCGCCAAAGCGGATGATTTTTTCAACTTCGGATTGATAGTTCTGAATAAGCAGCCGCGACATGAAGGCAGAATAGGGGAATTGAGAATAAGGATTAATAAGTTAAATGTAGCGGAAGAATAAGGAAGAAAGCCGCATGGCAAACGGCTGCTCCATAAAACCCAAAAAGCCCCCCAGCGCCGCCTGTCACCGCCGCCGCCGCCACGCCAGCGTTGACTGGTTGGCGCACGTATAGTAGCTTCCTGCTTCCAACGCCCTGTACCTGCCCTGTATGCTTTCTGAACCCACCTACCTGGCGGCCCGCGTGGTGGCCCCGATGATTGAAGCGCACTTTGCCCGGCATCGGGCGGCCGCCAGCACGGAGCAGGCAGTTCATCTGGGGCCGCCGCCGCCGGCGCATCTGGTGGAAGTGATGATAGACGTGGCGTTTTGGGCCAGTCTGCGGCGGGAGGAAGGGCACCCGCCCAGGATTTCGCTGGCCCTGCTGGAGCCCGCGCAGGCAACCCAGGCGGTGGAGTTCACCAAGCGTCGACTTATTCCTTATAACCTGCTTAAGCTGGCGCCCGCCGTGGAGCAGCCGGGCATTCACCTGGGCGTGTGGCACGATGCGGAGGGCCTCTACGTGTGGGGCACCGCCACGGGCACACCGCCGCTGTGCCTGGTGCTGGAAGTAGTGGAGCCCGGCCTGCTGGTGGCCAAGCACCGCCGTGCCGATGGCTTCGGCAAGTTTGTGAATGTGGCCATCCTGCGCGGCGAGCAGCTTCAGCTCGTCGATGCCGAAAACATGGCCGTCGACGACTGTCCGGCGCTGCAGAAGTTTCTGCCGGACCCAGGTCTGCCCGATGCTGCCGGTGAGCTGGATAACGTGCTGGTGGAGCTGGCCGCCGTGATGCGCGCCCACGGTCGGGGCGGACTGGTGCTGGTGGTGCCCACCGAGTCGAGCAAGTGGCAGGAGTCGATTATACATCCCATGACCTATCCCGTGCTGCCCGTGTACACCGGTATTGCCGAAATGCGCCAGCAGGAGCAGGCCAAATGGGAGTGGCGCGAAGAGATTCAACGGGCCATTAGCATCGTGGGGGGCTTTACCGCCGTCGATGGGGCCACTATCATCACCCGCGACTACCATCTGCTGGCCTTCGGGGCGAAGGTAGCCCGCGCCAAATCCAGCGCGCCCGTCGATAAAATGGTGCTTACTGAGCCCGTCGTAGAAAGTGAGGCTAAGTATATGCATCCGGCCCAGAACGGCGGCACGCGCCACCTGGCCGCCGCGCAGTTTGTGTACGACCAGCGCGACGCCGTGGCGCTCGTGGCGTCGCAGGATGGCTATTTTACGGTTTTCGCCTGGTCAACGTCCCTGGAAATGGTGCATGCCCACCGCATTGATGTGCTGTTGCTATAGAAATTGTCTAATCCGCAACGATGTTATCATGCGGAGGAATCGGAGCATCTCTGCTGCTTCGTTGGATTACTACTCAGTGGAGATGCTTCGATTCCTCCGCATGACGCAAAATGCCATTCTTATCAATTGCCAAACAAGCTCTCAGCCTGTTTATAGGCAACCTGTGCTCGTTTTTGCGTAAGCCGATATAGCTAGCGGTTGCGCTTCTAGTTACAGTCCGTGCTCAGACCAGCTTTTACACTTCTAAAGCAACGCCTAATGAATAGACGCCAACTTGTATTTACTGCGATTCTCTTGACTGGCTTTAGTGCCAGCTGCAACCAATCTGGCCAGGAGCAGCGCACGCAGACCCAGGATACGGAAGCCACGGCGCAGGCCACGAGCCAGACAGGCCCCGCGCCGCTCGAAACCCGCGAGGCCAACGTGCCCGACCAGCGCCCCACCTTCCCCGAGCAAACCCGGGCCCGCAGCATCAGCTCCACGGCGGCCTTCGACGTGGTGGTGCTGGCCAAAGAACTCAAACACCCCTGGGCCGTGGAGCCGCTGCCCAACGGCGACCTGCTGATAACTGAGCGACCCGGCCTGCTGCGCATCGTGTCGGCTACGGGACAGGTGGGCGAGCCCATCAAGGGATTGCCCGCAGTGTACGCTGAGGGGCAGGGCGGCCTGCTCGATGTGGCGTTGAGCCCAACATTCGGCACCGACCAGATTATTTACTGGTCGTTTTCTGAGCCGCGGGGCGCTAAGGGCAACGCTACCAGCGTGGCCAAAGGTGTGCTGTCCGCCGACCGTCGGAGCCTGAGTCAGGTGCGGGTGATATTCCGGGCGCTGCCTGCCTACGACGGCAACCTGCACTACGGCTCCCGCCTGGCGTTTGGACCCGATGGTATGCTGTACGTAAGCCTGGGCGAGCGGTCCGACAAAGAAATTAGGCCCCAGGCTCAGCAAATGGATAGCCACATGGGCAAAACGCTGCGCATCACTCCCGACGGCAAACCGGCTCCGGACAACCCATTTGCCAAACAAGCCGGCTCGCTACCCGAAATCTGGACGGTGGGCCACCGCAACGTGCAGGCTACGGCGTTCGACGCGCAGGGGCAGCTTTGGACAGTAGATATGGGTCCGCAGGGCGGCGACGAAGTGAACCGGATTGAGGGGGGCAAAAATTATGGCTGGCCGCTGGTGACGTTTGGCGAGGAATACTCAGGTGAGCCCGTTCCCAACTCTGTTACCACCAAGCAGGGCTACGTGGACCCCGTGTATTACTGGGACCCGGTGATTGCGCCCTCCGGAGCCCAGTTCTACACCGGCGATGCCTTTCCGGCCTGGCGCGGCAATCTGTTTGTGGGTGCCCTCAAGGACCGGGAATTGGTGCGCCTGCAACTGGATAATGGCCGCGTGACCGGCGAAGAGCGTCTGCTTTCTGACCGCAAGCAGCGCATCCGCGACGTGCGGCAGGGACCAGATGGCGCCCTGTACGTGGTGACGGATGAGGCCGACGGCGAGCTTTGGAAAATTGCCCCCCAAGCTGGCAAATAGACGGTATACTAGCTGCTGGGGGGCAAATTGGTAGCACAAACGAGAAGAGGCGGACGCTCCCGGAGCATCAGCCTCTTCTCGTTTAACCCTTATTCTATAATTTGATTTTAACAGTTAGCTGCTTATCAGCGAAGGGTTGCAAGGCAGTTAATTCTTGGTCGATTTTTAGCGACCAAGCGGCTTGTTTAGTGTGGTCGGGGTAAATCTCGCTGTCATATTTGTCGTGCATTAGTTGGGCATCTGAGATGATTTGCCGATAAATGGTTTCGTGTTTGGCTTCTAGTTCTCTCGTATCCGCTACTTGTTCTTTGAGGGCTTTAATGAAGCGGCGCGCTTGAATTTCGGTTATATCAAAGTGGCCTTGCTCGTGCTCCAAGGTGTGCGCAACATTTTGGGTGCCTTTAAAATAAGAATCCCGGCAGTTAAAAAAGGTCTCGACGGTTAGCTGAACGTTACCCTTAAATACGCGGCCAATGTAGTTGTATCGAATATTGCTGCTGGTAGCGGCCTCGAAAGGGCGGCTCTCGGTGCTGCCCTTAAAATCAGCCTGCTTCAGCCGGCGCGCCGGATGCCACACAATCTCTTTTTCGTACCGCGACACATCGGCTACCCGGAGCGCCTTGGCCCTGATGCGGTGGCAAGTACTCCGCATATCAGGCAGCTGGTGCTCGTAGATTTGTAACACATTGGCGCCCATTTGCCTGGCCTCTTTCGTGGCCAGCTCCACTACTTTTTCATAAGTACAGTTTACTGCCAGGCCTGCGTCTTTAATGTAGATGTCGCCCAACTCTTTGGCTTGGTCATCTAATTTTTCTGTCTCCTCGATAACTAAAAAGACCTCGTTCGCGGTCAATGGGCTGGCGCTTTGGAGTGAGCTGACAACTACTGAAGGAGCGCAAGCAGTAAGCGATAAGCATAGGTATGCGGCTGTAAAAACGCGTTTCATGTAAGGGTGCGACCAGAAAAGATGGGTTTATATCCAAGAATATCTAGGCGCTACTGGTGCACATATCTGGCCAAATCAATGCTCGATTCGTCGTCAAACCCCCTAAAAGCGAGAATCAGCCCACACCCAGGAAGACCTTTCTATTTCGCCCCCCAGCGCTTCTCCCGCCACGCCTGCTGCTGGGCGGCGTCCAGAAACGTCCAGGCTACGATGCGGCTGCTTTTCTGGCCTTGCGCCATGTTGATGGTGCGCACCTCCGCAGCCCCCACCTTTTCCAGCGACTTATACAGGCCCGGCAACGTTTCCTTCTTCGATACCAGCGTCGTAAACCAGAAGATGTTGCTCTTGCTGAGGGTGCTCTCCTGGGCCATACGCCACAGAAACGTAGCCTCGCCGCCGGGGTACCACAGCTCCGTGGCCTGACCGCCGAAGTTCTGGGTGGGCGGGGTCTGGGGGGCTTTTTGGGTGTCCAGATTGTGCTCCTTGCGCCGGCTGCTGGCTTCGGCTTCGGCTTGCGAGCCATGAAACGGCGGATTGCACATCGTCAGGTCGAAGAACTCCTTGGGCTCGACGATATCGTTGAAAATCTGGACGGAGGAAGGTTGGCGGCGTATATCCACGTTGCTGGCCACAGTGCTGTTGCTGGCTACAATCTGCTTGGCCATGCGCAGAGCTACCACGTCTACGTCGGTGCCCACGAAGCGCCAGCCGTACTCCTTATGGCCGATGATAGGATAGATGCAGTTGGCCCCCACGCCCACGTCGAGTACCCGAATGCTTTTGCCCCGTGGAATCACGTCGGCATTGACGGAGGCGAGCAGATCGGCTAGGTAGTGAATGTAGTCAGCGCGGCCGGGGATGGGCGGGCACAAGTAGCCAGCCGGAATATCCCAGTTCTGAATACCATAAAACTGCTTCAGCAGCGCCCGATTCAGCGCTTTTACCGCCTCTGGGTTGGCGAAGTCAATACTGGCGTTATCGTACTTATTTACGGCCACAAACGCGGCCAACTCCGGCGAGACACTGGTTAACTGGGGAAAGTCATAGCGGCCTCGGTGGCGGTTGCGGGGGTGCAGCGAATCTTTTTCGGCAGCATCTTGGAGCGGTTCGGTGGACATTATGCGAGGGGTAAGTGAAGGCGGCGTTTAGCGCCTGTAAAGCCGGCGTACCGTTTTCAAATCTAACCAGAGTTGCGGCAGGCGTTCTTGAAGTTGCGCTGGAAGCTTTTCGCTGCGGTCCGCCGTGGACTACGACTCCTTCAGTCGTAGTACCACGCCATGCACTTGGGCCCTAAAACAAAAGCGGCGGCAGCCCCTGAAGGAGCTGCCGCCGCTTGTATGCCGAAGGTTAGGACGCTGGCGTAGATCGTTTTATCAAAAGCTAAGCCTCGGCCAATTTAACAGAAACGGCGGTTGGTCCTTTCTGGCCCATGGCCACTTCGAACGTCACCTTGTCGTTTTCTTTGATCTGGTTGATCAGCCCGTTGGCGTGCACGAAAATGCTTTCCTGGGTCTGCTGATCCTTGATAAAGCCGTAGCCTTTCGAGTCGTTGAAGAAAGAAACAATACCCTTGCGAATTACGTCGGGCTGCTCCATGTCTTCCTGCTTCATGGTCGTAATCTGGATGTCCTCCTGATTAATAACCTTCTTCTTTTTTGGATCCGGAGGAGAATCGACAATGTTGCCGTTTTCGTCAACGTAAGCCAGCATATCCTCTAAGCTCTGACCCTTCTGCGCGTTAGCTTGGCGCTCCTCCTTCTTCTCGGCCTTATCGGTCCGCTTCTTTAATCGTTTCTTCTCATTTTCTTTTTTACCAAACGTTGCTTGTGATCTAGCCATTTTTATTTTTTGATTTTAGGTAATACAAACTGTTTTTTCAGGCAGAGCCGGAAGCTCAAAGCAGGCCATCATCTTAAGACAGATGGCGAAAAACTAAAGTTCAGCACGAAGCATAAACGTCTTAGTATAAAGCTGAACCACGGGGAGCGCCTGCCTGAGGGAAGAAGAAACGGGGCAGGGAATCATCAAAGTTACAGCAATTCAACTTCTTCCTGCTGCTGAGAGATAGAAAAACTGTCAAGTGCTACTACGGTGCCGGGGGGCAAATTGTGCAGGTGAATAGCGCCAACCCGCACGCGCAGCAGGCGCAGCGTCGGAAAGCCCACCGCCGCCGTCATTTTACGGACCTGCCGGTTCTTGCCTTCCGTCAGGGTAATGGACACCCAGCTGGTAGGGCCGTGGCGGTCGTCGCGGATTTTGCGGGTGCGGGGGGCAAATTCCGGCGCCGTCTCTAATTTAAAAGCGGTGCAGGGCGAGGTCTGGTATTTTACGTCGCGAATACCGATTTCGACGCCTTGCTGTAATTGCGCAATTGCTTCGTCCGTAATTATTCCGTCGACCTGGGCGTAATATTCTTTCTCTACTTTTTTACTGCGTACCTGCTCGCTCACTTTTCCGTCGGTGGTCAGCAATAATAGCCCTTCACTTTCTTCATCCAGGCGCCCGATGGCCATCGTTCCTTCCGGAAAGTCATGTAAGTCGCCGAGCAGTTTCTTCTTTTTTAATTCACAAACGAATTGACTTAAATAGCCATACGGCTTGTGAATTATAAAGTGTTGATGCGACATGTACGATGCGAATTAAATTAACTGGATGCTTAAGCGACGGGTACTGCAATTGTTTCGGTAAGAAATAAGATCAATAAGAAGGGATGCGTTATCTAATTACTAATCAAGAATTAAGCAAATTATTCGCAAGCTAGCTCTTCCCGTGGCGTATGCACTGAGCGTTTGGTAAGACCAACGTAAATAGCGCCGCTTCGCTTACCTGACCCAACCTCGGCTCAACCGTCACCGTACAGCGGCCGATGGCAATGTATTAGCTAATGCCTATTTTTTAATTTCTGTTCCCGCGCCCATGAAATCTGCCCTGATTCTTCTTTCCTGCGTCTCCGCCCTGTCGGTGGCCTCTTGCACGCCCGACAAACAAGCCGCCGTGGATGCGGCCACCACGCCCTCAGCCGATACGGCCGTAGTAGTTGATAACGACGTGGTGATGCTCTACCGTGAGCAAGGCAACCGCGTAGCCACCCGCGTCACCACCGATCTGGGTATCACCGATACCGCCCAGGTGCGTCAGGTGCGCCGCGTGTATGATACCCGCGCCACCCGCTTGGGCGAAGTAGACACTCGCTACGCCGCCGACACCACCGGCCGCACCACGGCCCTGCGTGAAATCGACCGCACCACCGACACCGAAATCAAAGACATTGTGAAGGACAATGAGCGCTACCTCACCTACGAGGAAAAGCGCGCTACCTATTACACGGGCGAGGAATATGCCGCTGAGGCGGATGAGAATGTAATACCCACCTCAGCCGATGCGCCCGTAGCCACGCGTCTGACGCGCCGTCGCGAGCCAGGCACTGTTAAGTACGAACGGAAGAAAAACGGTGATACGAAGATCGTGTACGCCGACGGCCGCACGGTGAAAATCGACAAAGATGGCGACCGCAAAACCGAGTACCCCGACGGCACAAAAGTGAAGCGCGACGCTGATGATGGTGAGCGCAAAGTGAAAGACTAGCGATTAAGCTTCGCTTTGGCACTTAAATAAAGGAGCCCACACCATACTTGGTGCGGGCTCCTTTATTTAAGGCCCGCTTCTGGTTGTTCTCGCGTGGGCCTCACTCCCCGGCCCCCTCTCCTAAGGGAGAGGGGGAGCCTGACGCTCCCGCCTGCGCGGCCACGTCGGCTTGCGCCTCCAGAACGGCTACCAGTTCCACATGCTAAGCTCAAGATCAAAACAGCCCCTGAGTTGTTCTTGGGGGGCTTTTTTCTTTCTAAAAATCAGAAGGGGGTAACGGTTGCGGAGGCGCTAGCCGACGTGGCCGCGTAGGCGGAGCGTCAGGCTCCCCCTCTTTTTGGGAGAGGGGGCCGGGGGTGAGGCCCACGCCCGCAACTCATTCGTAATGCGCTCATTCCAGCGCGCCTGGGCGGCGTCATTGGTACCGTTGCCGGTTTCGCCGTCATATTGCTCCTGCATGCGGTTCATTTCCTGATACGACAACAGGTATTGATGCTGCAGGTGGCCGGCGTAGTAGTCGACGGACAGCGTGTCCTGCCGAATTCGGCGCTTAAAGCGCTCCACCACTAGCTTCACCACATCAAAATGGCGCTGTTCGTGGTTGAGCGTATAGGGCGTACGGGCGTGGTCGGCTACCCAGGAGGAGCTGCGCACCACAAACGTCTTCATAGTTATGCGCAGCTGCATTTTGCCCCCCACCACCTTCGTGGAGCCCTGGTACGAGAAGTTGGGAAACACCACCGCCGCGGTATTGCCACCCGATTGGCGGGTGCCCCTGAAATCGGAAAAGTCAAGGGGGCGCTTGGGGTCGTAGAAAAGCGTGTCGGCTTCCTGATTATCCGTGTAATCGGTGAAGAAAACCTGTACCCCAGTCGCCAGTTTGGCGTTGTGGGGGGCATTTTGCTTTACCCAGGTGTGCAGGTACCGCATAGCCTCGGTTAGGGCCTGGCGCAGCGTGGGCTCCACAACGGCCAGCTGACCAGCAGGGCGGCCGTAACGAGCGGCGCCCTGATACTCGGTCAACGCCACGGTTTGGCCGTCGCGCTGCCAGTCGAAGGCCATTTTTATACGAATGCGGCCGTCTACTCGGCCGGGCGCTTTGGGGTCGGATGTCTCCGTGACTTTGCACTCGCGCAGACGGATTGTAATAGGGCGCAGCTTCTTATCGGTGGGAAGCGTCTGGTGAATAAACTGCCGAATGGCGCTTAGGCCTCCGCCCTGCAAATCAACGGACTGCGCTTTGGGCGTAGGTACTGCCGTGGTAGGCGGCGGTAGCAACGAAGCTACCGCGCCGCGGCCCGAGCGCTCATCCACTACTTGAGCTACGTAAAACTCCTGGGGGGCAAAAGTTTGAGCAGGCACCAGCAAACGAATGGGTGGCACTGGCCCCACCGACTGCGCCGCCAGCAAGAGCAGAACCGAAAGCACTGCTACTGCCCAGCGCGTCGGCGGGCGCAAAAATCAGCAACATGGAGTCGTAAAAGTGGTGAGCCAGTAGCTTGTCATATAGGCTTCTACACAAGAGTATTGGCAAAACGTTCCCACTCGAAAAAAGCAAAAAGCCCCCCAGAAACTTTATGGAGGCCTTTTTTTCATAATAAAAGCGTCTGTTGCGCTAGCGTAGCAACCTGGTCTACATCACCACCTGAATAGTCTGAGTGACAAAATTCCGTACCTTAGAAGACGCTCTTTACTGCCTCGCCCTCCCGCATGGAAACGCTTGATACTCCGATTGCCGCCGCCTCTGCACCCTTTGATCCGACTGTGCTGCCGGAAATTTTTGGGCGGCTAAAAACCCGTAGCGAAGTCATGCGTCGGGAAGACGCCAGCGAGCGGATTGTGCGCCTGCGCCAGTTGAGTCAGTGGATAGAAAACAATCGCACGCGCATTCAGCAGGCCATGTACGCCGACTTCCGCAAGCCCCCTGAAGAGGTGGACATGTCGGAAATCTACGTCTCGCAGGTGGAGCTGAAGCATACCATAAAGCACCTGGCCAAGTGGATGAAGACGCGCCATGTAGGTACGCCGCTGGCCATGATGGGCGCCAAAGGCTGGGTGCAACCCGAGCCCAAGGGTGTCGTGCTCATCATTGCCCCCTGGAATTACCCTTTTACCTGGCCGTCGACCCGCTGACGTCCGCCTTAGCCGCGGGCAATTGCTGCATCCTCAAGCCCTCCGAAATGACGCCCGCCACCAGCGCCCTCATCCGGCAAATGGTGGAGGAAGTATTCGACCCCAGCGAAGTAGTGGTGTGCGAAGGCGACAAGGACGTATCCACGGCCCTGCTCAAGCTGCCCTTCGACCATATTTTCTTCACCGGCAGCCCCCAAGTGGGCAAAATAGTGATGCGCGCCGCCGCTGAGCACCTCACCTCCGTTACGCTGGAGCTGGGGGGCAAATCGCCGGTGCTGGTAGACGAAACCGCCCACCTGCGCGACGCCGCCGAGAAAATAGTGTGGGGCAAATTCCTGAACGCCGGCCAAACCTGCGTCGCTCCCGACTACTTACTCGTGCACGAAAAAGTCCGCGACAAGCTAATCAACGAAATCCGAACGGCCACCCGCCGCCTCCACGACCCCACTGGCGAAGGCGTACAGCAGTCCAATACCTTCGCTCGCATCGTGAATCAGCATCATTTTCAGCGCGTTAGCAAGCTGCTGGAAGAAGGACAGCGCCTGGGGGGCATTTTGGAGATGGGCGGCATCGTCGACTCGTCGGACAACTTCATTGAGCCCACGCTTTTAGCTGAAGTGCCGCCGGAGGCCGGCCTGTGGAAAGAAGAAATCTTCGGCCCCGTATTACCGCTGCGCACTTACAGTACCCTCATGGAAGCCGTAGATTTCATCAACGACCGGCCCCGGCCCCTGGCGCTTTACCTCTTCAGCCGCAGCGCCGAAAACCGCCGCTACGTACTAAAGCGCGCCCCCGCCGGTGGGGTTTCTATCAATGATACCATCATTCACCTCATGCACCCCGAGCTGCCCTTCGGCGGCCTCGGCAACAGCGGTATGGGTCGCGCCCACGGCCGCTACGGCTTCGACTCCTTCTCCAACCTGAAAGCCGTGCTCAAGCAGCGCATCGGCCAAACATCCATCAAGCTGCTCTATCCGCCTTACACGCCCAAGGTAAAGCAGATGATGGAGATGGTGATAAAGTGGTTTTAGCTATCCTGGTTTTATGTAGAGACGCGATACTTCGCGTCTCCCCGTTGAACAATAAACACCTGTCATCCTGAGGTCAGAGAAGCAAACGTAGAGACTCGTTCCAATATGTCTCTACACATTTAAATAAGCGTCAAACCGCAACGTTAGACGGATTTTTGTGACTCAAACTACGCGGCATGCCGAGTATATCGAAAAAAATACCGATATTTTCAGACCCGCAATCTGCGTGATCAACATTCTGCTTCTGAATTGATTATGAATCCCACTCCCGCCCAGCGTACCCTTCTTCTCGCCCTCGCCGACACGTTTATCCCTGGCATTGAAGGCAAATCAGAAAAGGCGGATTTTTGGGGCCGCCGCGGATCTGAGGGCGTCGATGTAGACAAGGCTTTTGCCGCTATTTCGGCTCAACCGGAAGGGGCTCAGCAAGAGTTTCGCCAGTTGCTGAAGCTGATGGAAAACCCGGCTTTAGGACTGACCTGGTTTGGGCCGCTCAAACCCTTTCTGCGCCTGGATGTCGCGCAGCGTCAGCAGATGCTGCAAAGTTGGGCGGGCAGCAATGTGCCCCAACTGCGCAAAGGCTTTCACGCACTACGGAAGCTGCTTACTTTCCTCTACTACGGCTCTTCATCGGCCGAAAAAGGCAACGCTACGTGGGGGGCGCTGAACTACCCTGGCCCGCTGCCCGACGCCGTGGTAGACTCATCGAAACCACTGAAAACCCTGCGGCCGACCATAGATGTTACCTACAACTGCGACGTGCTGGTGATAGGCAGCGGGGCCGGAGGTGGCGTGGTAGCCGCCGAATTAGCTGTTGCTGGCCACGATGTATTAGTGCTCGAAAAAGGCCCCTACTGCCACGGCTGCGACTTCACCCAGCGCGAAATAGATATGATGGGGCAGCTCTACGACGCGCGCGGGGCTCTGAGCACGCAGGATGGCGGCGTAGCTTTGTTGGCCGGTAGCTGCCTGGGTGGCGGCACTACCGTCAACTGGGCCGGCTCGTTTCGCACCCCCGATTATGTGTTGGAAGAATGGGCCCGCGAGCATCAGGTGCCACACTTCACCTCTGCTGAGTTTAAAGACAGCCTGGATGCCGTGAGTCGCGCCCTGAGCGTGAATACCGATTATCTGCGCCACAATGGCCAAAATCAAGCCCTCAAGGACGGCTCGGCCAAACTGGGCCAAACGACCAGGCTGATTCCAAGGAACGAAAAAGGCCTCACTGACTCCGAGGCGCACTTCCAGGGTCTGGGCTACACCACTCTCGGCGACCGGTACGGCATCAAGCAAGGCACGTTGAACACGTATTTGCCCCAGGCTTTTGCCCACGGCGCCCGCCTGCTGGCCGATACCCGCGTGGAGCGCGTGACGGTGCAGGCTGGCCAGGCCACGGGCGCCGAAGCCGTGCACACTACCTCCGACGGTCAGCAAGTGCGCGTGACGGTGCGGGCGCGGCGCGTGGTGGTGGCCGGTGGCGCCATTCAGACGCCGGCGCTGCTGTTGCGCAGCGGGTTACACCATCCGCACTTAGGTCAGCACCTGCATTTGCACCCTACGGTGGCCGTTTCGGGGCTTTATCCGCAGCTGATGAACCCGTGGCACGGGCCGAGCATGTCGGTAGTAAACGACTGCTTCACCCGCCTCGATGGCACCAACTTCGGGGTGAAGCTGGAAACGCCCCCCGCCCATGCGGGCCTGATGGCCATGGTGCTGCCCTGGCAATCGGGTGAGCAGCATAAGCAGCTGATGCTGAACGCAGCGCATTTGGGCAACTTCATTGTGCTGACCCGCGACCGGGATGGTGGCCGCGTGACTATTGATCAGCACGGCGCCCCACTGGTGAACTATGTGCTCAGCCCTTTCGACCGCAATTCCATGTTGCAGGGCGTGCGCGCGGCGGCCAATATTCATGTGGCGGCTGGGGCGCATACGGTGTATTTGCCTCATAGCACTTTGCCCACACTCCACACGCAGAATGGCGTAATGCAAAACCCCGAAGTGCTGGATAAGCTGCCGCACTTAGGCTGGAAACCGAATCAGTTCAGCCTATATAGTGCCCACCAGATGAGCACTTGCCGCATGGGTGGCGTGCGGACAACGCACCCATTGGCACCCAGCGGCGAAACCTACGAGGTAAGTAACTTATATGTGGCCGATGGCTCAGCATTTCCGGCTTGTAGCGGCGTCAATCCGATGCTGACTATTATGGCGCTGGCCCATTATACCGCCCAACAGATAAAGGCCGGGTTAGTAGCCAGCGGAGCCAAAGCCCGGCAGCAGCTGGCCGTTAGCGAGTAGGTTTCGGAGATACGGTGGGGGCAATTATGCGCGGCAGGAGGGAGAGTATGGCCATTTGCCGCTATTTCGCGTATGCAGGGCACACTCCTACATCTTGCCCCATGCGTGCTGCTCCCTTTCTTTTTCTCTGGCTTTGCTGATGGCCACTACGTTTAGCTGTGCCCGACGCAAAAAAGTCAACATTCCCAACGCTCCCACGACCACCGTTGCTCCTGCGCCCGCTCCGGCTGCGCCCGTAGAGCGCCGCGCCGCCCGCGACCTCACCGACGTGATGACCGACGAGCTAAAACTGCTCCCCGATCAGCAGGTGAAGGTGCGCGCCATTCTGACTTCTACCGTGGAGCAGGTAAATGATGCCCAGAAAAAATACGGCGCTGACCGCGCGGCCCTGTTAACCGATTTAAAAGCCATTAATGCTCGCTCGGAAGGTCAGCTGAAGCAGGTGCTCACGCCTACTCAATACCAGCAGTATCAAACCAAGAAGCGGGCGATGCAAGCCGAAATGCAGTCTCGCAAAACCGGTGGTGGACGCTAGAAAGCTTCCTGGTTATTAAGGCCCACAACTGAGAAGATGATAAAGGCCGCGCCTGTCATGCTGGGCAGAGCGAAGCATCTCGCTTGCTGACCCTGGATTACTGCCCTGACTACTGCTGGCGAAATGCTTCGCTCTGCCCAGCATAGCTCCTTGAGAAAATTCAAAGAAAAAGCCCCCTAGCGTCGTGCTGGGGGGCTTTTTCTTGGATGACAGCTTTGCTTGCCATAAGCCTTGTTAAGGTAAGGGTCTGATAAATAATATTCAGAAAATATATCTGTTTTAGTATCTGCACTTTAATCTCACGAGGCAACCGTTGGCCTGGTCTAAGCATCTTTCGGGCTACTGGATTGCCGTTGCTAAAAAGTAAAGACACTGGTTATCAGAGCTTATTCAGAAATTAATACTATGATTTCTTTGAATTCTAAATAAAAGTATTCTACTTTGTATTGCCCACTACTAGGTTAGACACTTAAGCCAGTTTTATTTTCTACACCATGATTGAGCTGCGCGATATCCGTAAAAGTTACGAAGTGGGTTCCAACCGGCTAACTGTGCTAAAGGGTATCGACCTGCATATACGGGAAGGGGAGTTGGTGAGCATTATGGGCTCATCGGGATCGGGAAAGAGCACCTTGCTTAATATCCTGGGCATCTTGGATGACTACGACAGCGGCGAGTATCGGCTCGCCGGCAACCGCATCGACCGCAACCTCTCGCAGACGCGCGCGGCGCAGTATCGCAACCAGTTTTTGGGCTTTGTATTCCAGTCGTTTAACCTGCTGAGCTTTAAAAACGCCATGGAAAACGTGGCGCTGCCGCTCTACTACCAGAAAGTAAGTCGCAAGGAGCGCAACCGCATGGCCCTCGAATACCTCGACCGCGTGGGCCTGCTCGACCGCGCTGACCACTTGCCTAGCGAGCTGTCTGGGGGGCAAAAACAGCGCGTGGCCATTGCCCGCGCCCTTATTAGTCAGCCCAAACTCATTCTGGCCGACGAACCCACCGGCGCCCTCGATACCCAAACCACTCAGGAAGTGATGGATATTTTCAAGCAGGTAAACCGCGAGGGTATGACCGTCATCATCGTGACTCATGAAAACGACATTGCTGCCCAAACTCACCGCATGATTCGGGTGCGCGACGGACTGGTGGTAGATGATGAACAAAGCACGAACGAAGAGATGCTCGCTGCCCAACGATTTATCAGCTAAACACTAGCTAAACAAGTATTTAAGGCGTTGATGCTAGTCGCTGTCCGCCTCTCGAAACCAAGCATTTAACTTTTAGTGTCATGAAAAAGAACATACTAATTTGGGTGTTACTGCTACTGGTTAGCACCGCCCAAGCCCAGGTTACGGCCAATGTTGATAAGCAGGCCTTGTCCAAGCAGATAACTCAGTTGATGCGCAACCCCAAGAAGCCGAATCAGGACTTGCAGTTCGTACTCAATAGCTGCCATGCCCAACAGATAATCCGCGATAATAAGGCGGATGTGCAGATGTCGCAGCCGGTATCGGTGAGCTACAGCAAGGGTGAATCGGGCTGGGGCGTGAAGCTCAAAGACGGCATGTTTGAAATGAAGCTGGACTTTGAATGGGCCGACGTAACGAACCTGAGCTACGAGCGGGAAACCGATGACGATGATCAGAATTACTACAGCCTGAAGATCAAGAGCCAGAAAAAAGGCAGTGGCACCACCTTCGACCTGCCCTTGTATACTACCAACGAAACAGTAGTGAAGAGCGTGATGCAGCGCCTGGAAAAAGTACGCCAAAGCTGCAAGTGAGGTCAATTAACATTTAACAGTTAACAATGAGCAATTAACAATTAAGCTGCTTCAAAATAGCTCCTCATAAAAAGGAAGAGCCTGTTAAATGATAATTGATAACTGTTAAATGTAAAATGTTCGACGTCGACAAATGGCAGGAAATTCTGGGTACCATGCGCCGCAACAAGCTACGCACCTTCCTGACCGCGTTTGGGGTGTTTTGGGGCATTTTCATGCTTGTACTTTTGCTGGGCGCGGGCAAAGGAATGGAGAATGGCATCTTCAAGGAGTTTGGTTCCGGGGCCCGCAACAGCTTGTATATCAGTGGGGGTAAAACGTCCATTCCTTACAACGGCCTGAAGCCCGGTCGCGAAATCAAGCTCACCAACGTTGATCAGGATGCTATCCGCCGCCAGATAGATGGCGTGGAGCTGCTGGCCACCCGCAACCGGCTTTTTGGCGAGTACACCATTATGCGGGGCACCAAAAACGGCTCTTACCAAGTGTTTGGGGCCAGCGCCGACTTCTTCGACCTGAACGGCGAGGTGCTCCATTCAGGTCGCTTGCTGAATCCGATGGACGTGATTGAGCGGCGCAAAGTGATGATTCTGGGTGAGAAGGTCCGCAAGGTGCTATTTGGCGATGAGCCGTCTTTGGGCCAGTACGTGCAGGTGAAGGGCGTTTTCTTTAAGATAGTAGGCACGTTCACCAACACTCAAAACCAGGGTCGTAACGAGGAGCGGGCCTACACGCCATTCAGCACCTTCCAAACGACGTTTAACCAATATAATCAGGTCCAACTCATGGGCCTGACAACGCACGCGGGCATCCCGGTTAAGCAGGTCGAAGACCAGGTGCGCGTGTTGCTGGCCGCCCGCCACAAGTTTGACCCTGCCGATAAGGAGGCGCTTGACCTGGAGAATAACGAAGAGGAAGTGCAGCGCTTTCAGGGCTTATTCACTGGTATTAAGCTGTTTGTGTCCATCATTGGCGTGCTCACGCTGGTGGCGGGCGTGGTAGGCGTCAGCAATATCATGCTCATCATTGTGCAGGAGCGCACCCGCGAAATTGGGGTGCGTAAGGCCCTGGGCGCTACGCCCTGGAGTATTATCAGCATGATTCTGCAGGAGTCGGTGGTCATCACGGGCTTGTCGGGCTACCTGGGACTGCTGGCCGGCGTGGCTGTGCTGGATGCGGTGCGCTACGCCCTGGACCAGGCCGGCGGTACTACGTCATACTTCGACCGGCCGGAAGTGGATGTTACGGTGGCCGTTAGTTCCATTCTGCTGCTGGTAATAGCCGGTGCCATAGCCGGTTTGGTGCCCGCCATGAAAGCGGCCAATGTGAAACCTATTGAAGCGCTGAGAGCCGAATAGAATGTAGCGCGAACGTTTAGTTCGCGTTTTGTTGGGGTTGTTGAAAATGCCCCACCGCCATAGTTCAACGATACGCGAACTGAAAGTTCGCGCTACAACCCTAACCCCATGTTCGACCTGGATAAATGGAGCGAAATCTGGAGCACCGTGCGGCGGCACAAACTGCGCACGGGGCTGACGGCGTTCGGCGTGTTCTGGGGAATCTTTATGCTGGTAGTGCTACTGGGCGCGGGCAAAGGCTTTCGCAACGGCGTAGAGCAGGAGTTCGATGTTGCCAAAAACGCCGTTTTTGTCTGGACCCAGCGCACCAGTGTGCCTTATATGGGGCTGAAGGCCGGCCGGTTTATTCAGCTGACCAACGACGATGTGCGGGCCATCGAGCGCGGGGTACCTGAGGCGGCTTTCATCTTGCCGCGCTGCGAGCTGCATGGCACGTTTACGGTGCAGGTGCCACCCAAAAGCGGGGCATTTACGGTGAAGGGCGAGTACCCTGGGTACCCCGCCATTCAGGCTTTGAATCTGGAGCAGGGCCGCTTCGTGAATGAAATGGACATTCGGGAACGGCGAAAGGTGGCCATTATCGGCGACCGGGTGGTGGACATACTCTTTATGGGAGCCAACCCAATGGGTAAGTATATCAACATCAAGGGCATCTACTTCCGCGTGGTGGGCGTGTTTAAGGGGACCGGCCGGCCCGAGGAAGCCCAGCAGAATGCGCAAACCATCTTTGTCCCGCTGACTACGCTGCAACTCGCTTTCAACCAAGTAAATAAGGTAGACTATTTCGCCTTTATCCCGAAGCCTGGCATTCCGGCAGCCGTTGTGGAAAACAAGGTGAAAGAAGTCTTGCGGCGTCAGCACAAAGTAGCGCCCACCGACGACCGCGCGTTCGGCTCGGCCAACGTGGAGGAGGAATATGCCCGCGTGCAGGGCCTGTTCACGGGCATCTCGGGCTTTAGCTGGCTGGTGAGCATCGGGACCATTCTGGCCGGTATTATCGGCGTGAGCAACATCATGTTGATCGTGGTGAAGGAGCGCACCAAGGAAATCGGCATTCGCAAGGCGCTGGGTGCCACGCCCTTCAGCATCGTGAGCCTGATTGTGCAGGAAAGCATCGTGCTGACGGCCGCCGCTGGTATGGTGGGGCTGCTGGCCGGCACTGCGCTGATGGCTGGCATTAATAAACTGATTGCCGGTGAGCAGATGAGCTTTTTTGCCAATCCGCAGGTGGATGTCGGCGTCGCCCTCACGGCTATCGTGCTCCTGGTTTCGGCGGGTGCGCTGGCCGGACTGGTGCCCGCTACCATTGCCGCTAGGGTGCAGCCGGTGGTAGCTTTAAAGGATGAGTAAAGTTGCCTCAACCCCCTTCTCTAGGGGAAGAAGGGGGACTAGTTCTAAAAGATAGAACCGGAATCTGCGCTACTTCCATCACCCATTCCACGGGAGAAGGGGGACTAGTTCTAAAAGATAGAATACTAGAAATGAGCTAGCAGTCCAGAAAAGCTACAAGCTAGTTCCCTTCTCCCCTGTGAGAAGGGGCTAGGGGTTGAGGCCCCACCAAAACAATAAACTCAATTACACAATACCCATGAAACGTATCTTTCTCGCTCTCTTAGTTTTACTGCTGTTGGCTGGTTTCGGCTGGCTGGGCTACTACTTCTACCGCCAAGCCAACGTTGACCCCGTCGTGTACAAAACGGAGCAGCCTTTTGTCGCTGACATTGTGAAGAAAACGGTAGCGACGGGCAGCATTGTGCCGCGGCGCGAAGTGCTGATCAAGCCCCAGGTGTCGGGCATTGTGGAGGAGCTGTACGTGGAGGCCGGGCAGCCGGTGAAAGAAGGCCAGCTCATTGCCCGCATCCGGACGGTGGCCAATGCCGCCAGCGTAAACAGTGCCCAAACCGGTATTCAGGCCGCACGCATTGCCCTCGACCTCAGCAAAACCGAGCTGGACCGCCAGCGGAAGCTTTTCGAGCAGAAAGTAATTGCTGAGCAGGAATACAACCGCGTGGAAGCTGACTACAAAGCTAAAAAGCAAGCCCTGGACGCGGCCCAAAGCAACCTCCAGATTGCCCAGCGCGGCGCCTCCCGCAACACCGGCGGCTCGCTGAACCTGGTGCGCTCTACCATCACCGGGCTGCTGCTGGATGTGCCAATCAAAGTGGGCGCGTCGGTCGTAGAGCGCAACAACTTCAACGAAGGCACCACTATCGCCTCCGTGGCCGACATGAAAAGCCTGGTGTTTGAAGGCAAAATCGACGAGAGTGAAGTGGGCAAAGTGCGCGAGGGCATGGACCTGAACCTGACCATCGGGGCGCTGGAAAACCAGGCGTTTCCGGCCACGCTCGAATACATTGCGCCCAAGGGCATCTTGGAGGAAGGCGCCATCAAGTTTCAGGTGCGCGCCCGCCTCAACCTCAAGCCCGGCCAGTTCCTGCGCGCCAACTACTCAGCCAACGGCGACATCGTGCTGGGCCGCCGCGACGACGTACTGGCCATTCGGGAGAGCCTGCTCCAGTTCGGTAAAGTGAACAAAGACAGCGTGTTTGTGGAGATTGAAAAAGCCCCCCAGCAGTTCCAGAAGCGTATGGTTAAGACCGGTTTGTCGGATGGCATCAACGTCGAAATCGTGTCGGGGCTGGGTAAGGAGGATAAGGTGAAAGTGCTGGGCCCACCGGCGGCGGATGAGAAGAAAAAGTCGTAAAAGCGTGGCGCGGACCGAAGCCCGCGCCACGTCGCTAGCGGCAAGGCAAACGCTAGCGTAGCTACTTTACGAATTCATCTAACCGCCGCAGATTAAATTCGGGAGAGTTTTCGACTAGGTGCTTGAGAATAGATACATGTCCGACGCCGACCAGTACTAATATCCTGTCGTTTTTGACGGCTAACCGCTGCACGTTAGCAAACATGCGGATGTTGCGGTTGAACCAGCGCGTGATAAAGCCATCGGCACCGGCCGGCTGGGTAGCGGTGCCAATGGGCGTGGTAATGAAGTACGCGCTGTGAAAGCGCCGCAGGGAGTTGTCACTGTTGAGGTAGAGCAGGTAATCCTTGAGGTTGGATTGGTAGGCGAGCGTGTCCTGGTATTGATAGAATGCTGCGTACCGTGCGCTCAGGCGCTGCATGGCCCGACTCTGAGGCTGGCTTTCCTGGGCCTGCATCCAAGCGGAGTCTTTGGGTGCCAGCTTAAACTGGAACGGCGGGGTATCGATGGCAAATACGCGCGGGTGGTTTAGTTGCTTCGCTAGCCGAAAGCCAATCTGCGTGATTTCGTTGCGAGTGGTTTTGAGCTTTTCGCCCGTGAAGTCAGCGTAGTTCTTGTCAAGGCGTTCTTGCGCGTCGGCGGGGTGCTCCACCATTATTTTGGTGGGTTTGAAGCGGGCAATCAGTTGGGTTAGCTCAGCTATTTCCTTCTGCCGCCCCGCCGACAGTACATCAACCTCCAGCTTGCCGCTGGTTTTGTGGGCGTCCAGGCCCGGATAATTGAAGTGAAATACGCCGAGCAGGAGAACTTCGGCTTTCTTCAGAGAGTCGGGAAAAAAGGCCTTCTCCCGGAGCTTAACAGCTTTGGTAGGGAAGCTCTGGCTCTGGCTCTGGCCCGGCTCAGCTACCGCGCACAGCAGGAGAAGCACAAACAGGATACGGGCGAGGCGTTGGGGAGTGTTGTTGGCGGTCTGCATGAGGAAAAAGTAGTTTGTTAGCTCCTCTAGGCGAGAAGAATGACCTAAAGGTGAACCACCCCGCACGCAGCCTCAACTATATTATCCCAACTTCCTCAAACCTGATACAAACCCGCGCTGGGGGGCTTTTTTGGTTTGCAACGTGAAATCGGGGCTTGCTCCCGCCAACCTCGGGGTTGGGATAAAAAACTGCCAGCGTCCAGCTACTTACAGTAGTTTTGAGAATGAAGCACTGGTCAACAAAGAAGCTACACATTGTAGGCTGGGTGGTGTATGCCGCCTACATGTGGGTGGGCGCGCGCCTCAACGATTGGCACCCCTTAGTCAGTGACTGGCGTAGCAACTGGTTGCTAGTGTCTCATCTGGTGCTGCGTAGTCTGGAGTTTTATGTGTGCTATGGGCTGCTGTATCCGCGCCTGCTGCGCCCCGGCCAAATTCCCACGCTGCTCATGGCATTGGTTGGCGTTGTAGCCTGTTATATCGGGCTGCGCTACGGAATTGAGGAGATGCTATATCCGACGCTGCTGGGGTTTCGCAACTACAACCCCGCGACTTCCACTCCCTACTATATTCTCGATAATATCTACTACGCCAGCCCCGCCATCGTGATAAGCGGCGTGGTGTGGAGCTTTGAGGAAACGCTGCGGCGGGAGCGCGAAAACCGGCAGCTGCGCCAGGAGAAAACCCAGGCTGAGGAAGCGTTTCTGCGCACCCAGATCAACCCGCATTTCCTGTACAATACCCTCAACTACTTCTATTCCCTGGCTTATCCGGTGTCAGAGCAGCTGGGCTCGGCTGTGCTCAAGCTCTCGGACCTGATGCGCTACATGCTGCACCAGCGCCCGGATGGCCAAGTGGAGCTAACCCGCGAGATTGACTACCTGCGCAACTACATCGACTTGTATAGGCTGCGCTTTGGGGGGCAATTTTTCGTCGATTTTACCGTAACTGGAAACCCCGATGGGCGGCGCCTGCCGGCTTTGCTGCTGATTCCGTTCGTGGAAAACGTTTTCAAGCATGGCGTGCTGAATTGCCCCGGCAAGCCCGTGCAAATAGCGCTAACTATCAAGCCCAAAGAGCTGAGATTTGAGGTAAACAACCAGATTGGCCAGCACCAGAAAGACGCTACCAGCGGCATTGGGCTGGCCAATGTGCGGCGGCGGCTGGAGCTGCTGTGCCCGCAGCGGCATACCCTGACGGTGAGCCAGACCCCGGAACGGTTTCAGACCTCGCTCCAGCTGCGGGAAACATAAGCTGGGGGGCATTTTGGGGAGTGTAAGTGTGTAAGCTTTAGTAAAAATAAAAGTCTGTGTCATGCCCATTAGGTCGTCATGCTGAATCTGGCGTCCGCTTGTCGAAGCATCTCTACCGCTTCGTTGCACTAACATTGAGATTAGTCACCAGTAGAGATGCTTCGACAAGCGGACGCCAGATTCAGCATGACGGCCTAATGGGGCATGACCCGAAAGTAAAATCACCAGATACGCTCTTATGATCCGTTGTATTGCCGTCGACGACGAAGCTTACGCCTCCGTCATTCTTGCCGACTATATCCGCAAGGTGCCTTACCTCACGCTGGTTGGTACCACTACCAACCCCATTGAGGCGCTGACCTGGGTGCAGCAGGGCCGCGTCGATTTGATGTTTCTGGACATCCAAATGCCGGAGCTGACGGGCTTGCAATTTCTCAAGCTCTGCGGCACCCGCTGCAAGGTTGTCCTGACCACGGCTTACCCCGAATACGCCCTGGAAGGCTACGAAAATGACGTGGTAGATTATCTGCTCAAGCCCATTTCCTTCGAGCGTTTCCTGAAAGCAACCCAAAAAGTGCTGACTTTAGCGGCCGCACCGGAGCCTACCCCGCCAGCGGAGGCTAATCCCGCCGCGGCGGATACCTATCTGTTTGTGAAAGGGGAAACCAAAAACAAGTATATCCGCATCGATTACGCCGATATTCTCTTCGTGGAAGGCCTGAAAAACTACGTTTCCATTCACCTGCCCACCCAGGTGTTCGTCACGTATCAGTCACTCACGCAGCTGGAGCAGCAGCTGCCCCGGCCGCCGTTTGTGCGGGTGCACAAGTCCTATATCATCTCCCTGAATAAGATTCGGATGGTGGACGGCAACACGCTCTATATTCAGGATAAGATGGTGCCCGTGGGCGAAACGTACCGGGAACAGCTCTACCGGTTGGTGCGCACGCCATAGCTAACTGACCTGCTCGACCTGCCTTCCGATGAAGAAGAGGAAATAGATATTGAGGGCCTGGGCGAGGCCAACAACTACCTCTGGCTGGTGGGCTCGCACAGCCTGAAGCGCAAGCAGCCCGACCACGAGGACGAGGATGTGGCCAAGCAAATTGCCCGCCTAGCCAAAATAGAGGAAGAGTCGAACCGCTACCTCCTGGCCCGCATTCCGCTGGTGCGCAACGCCGAAACCGGCGACTTTGAGCTGCACAAAGAAGTTGCTCACCCCACCCAAACGTTGTGCGCTGCCCAGCTGCACAGCAACAACGCCAGCGTAGCCAACGACCTGTTCGACATTCTAGGCCGACGACCCGCACTTGAAGCTCTTCCTCAAGATTCCCAGCAAAGACAACGGCTTCGACGTGGAAGGTCTGGCGGCTGCGCCCGATGGCCGCCTCTTCTTGGGCTTGCGCGGACCCGTGCTCCGGGGCTGGGCCGTAGTATTGGAAGTGTTGCCCGAGGAAGATAAAAAAGGCCATTTGCGCCTAGCCAAGCTGGAAGGTGCCGAGCACAAGTACTACAAAAAACACTTCCTCTCCCTGGGTGGCATGGGCCTGCGCGAGCTGCGCCAGCGGGGGTCGGTATTCTGCTGCTGGCCGGCCCCACCATGAACCTCGACGGCACCATTGCCGTGTACTGCTGGCCCGATGCCCTGGTGCAGCCCCAGGACAGCCTCATCGGCCCCGACAAGGTGCAGCGCCTCTTCGACGTGCCGCATGGCCACGGTCCCACCTCCGGCCAGGATAAAGCCGAAGGCATGGCCGTGCTCGACGACACCCACGTACTCATCGTGTTCGACAGCCCCACCGACGACCGCAAAAAAGCCCCCCACCAGGTAGTAGCCGATTCGTTTCTGCTGCCTAAGTGAGAGGCCGTAGAGATACATAGTCGTGTCTCCATGTTGGCCGATTGGCGGTCGAGTTGTTCAAGTGTCTTGTTCTATAGTGAGACACAACTATGTGTCTCTACAGCCTCTTTTACCTCCCAACCAATGCTAGTCCGCACGCCCGAAACCACCCACCGCATTCATTTTCAGGATTGCGATATGCTGGGCCACCTCAATAACGCCCGCTACCTCGACTATTTCCTGAATGCCCGCGAGGAGCATACCATCCAGCATTATGCCCTGAACCTGGGCGAGCTGGCCCGCGAGTCGCAGGCCGGATGGGTAATCACCAAGCATCATATTGCCTACCTGCGCCCCGCCAACCATAGCGAAGTCGTGCGCATTCGCACCCAGCTTATTCATTTCGACAACTCCAACCTGGTAGTAGAGATGCAGATGCTGAGCGAGGACGGCGCCCGCCTGAAGGCGCTGCTTTGGTCGGAAATGGCCTTCGTAAACGTGCGTACCGCCACCCGCACCGACCACGCCGACGCCATGATGGATATGCTCGACGCCCTGGACATCGAGGACGTAGAATATGACCCCGATGGCTTTGATGAGCGGGTGCGCCGCTTGCGCAAGCAGTTCAAGCGCGAGCGGGGCGAAACGGAGAGCGCCGAATAACCCATTGGGGAAGAAGTGAGTATTAAGAAGTGAGAGATGAGACTTCGTTCTGGTCATGCACTATGGCTGAACAATGTCTCACCTCCCATTTCTTAACACTCACCTCTCATTTCTTAATACTCACCTCTAATTCCGATATCATGTCATTATTTGGAAGCGATAAACTAAAAGGAAAGAAAATAGCCATTGTAGCCACCGACGGCTTCGAGCAATCGGAGTTGGAAGAGCCGAAGAAGTATTTGGAAAATGAAGGCGCCGAAACCCACGTTATTTCTCTGAAAAGCGGCTCTATCAAAGGCTGGGACAAAGACGACTGGGGCGATAAAGTAAGCGTCGACAAGCTCATCGGCGACGTCCGCGTCGAAGACTATGACGCCCTGGTGCTGCCTGGGGGGCAAATTAACCCCGACAAGCTGCGCGTGGAGCAAAAGGTAGTCGACTTCGTAACCGAGTTTATGCACTCAGGCAAAGTAGTGGCCGCCATCTGCCACGGCCCCTGGGTGCTGGTAGAAACGGGCTTGCTACGCGGCAAGAAAGTAACCAGCTACCCCAGCATCAAAACCGATCTGAAAAATGCCGGCGCCCTGTGGCAAGACAGCGAAGTAGTAGTCGATAAAGGCCTCATCACCAGCCGTAATCCGGATGATATTCCGGCTTTCAATAAGAAGATTGTCGAGGAAATCCTGGAAGGCGTGCACGCTACGCGCTAATCGCAATCCGGGTTACTGACAATTGAAAAAGCCCTCCAGACTAATTCTGGGGGGCTTTTCTTGTAACCCGAAGCACCGCTTCGGTCCACTAAAGCGACTATCAGCAGCGCATTATTCTGGCCGAAGCACCGCTTCAGGTTACTGAATCAGCGCCAGCAACTCGGTGGCGAACTGATGATACACGAGATAAAAACTCACGTCAAACACCAGCAAAAAAGCCCCCTGCAACCACAATGAGCGCCCAAAGCCAAGCAGGCGCTCGGGGCGGCGGTCGGTGGAGGCGGCGCGGGCGCGGAGCCAGCTGCCCGTGGCTACGTAGGCCACATCGAGGCCGGCGTTCAAGAGCAGAATTTTCTCGAAGTTGAATTGGGCCGTGAGGCTGTCGGCTAAGGTCATACCCGCGACTTGGTTGGGATGGGCACTAAGAATGCCAAACACGGCCAGCGCAACGTTTACCAGGTTCCAGCCCACATTCATCTGATGGAAGTAGTGCGCTTCGGTGCGCTTATCGGTGCGGGCCACGAAGTAGCCGCTCACCACTAAGTTTAGCAGGGCCCACGCGCCCAGCACGCCCATGCCGCGCTCGGCCAGCAGCTCCCGGCCCCGATTGAGCAGGGGCAAGGCGTCGGTGGGGTCAGGGAGGGCGATCAGCAAGGTGGCAAGTGACATGGTAAGTGGCAGGTTGGCGACACAAAAAGGAAGCCGCAGCAGGCTTCCTTTTTGAAAAGAGTGATCAGGGCAAATTAGTTAGAAATGCCAATTCCCAGATACACCTGAAACACGCCGTTTTTCACGTTGTCGTAAGCATCGGCGCCGGCGTCTTGCGGGTCGTTGTAGATGTCGGCCAGGCCGAGGTCGTAGCGAGCACCAAGGCGGGCCGGACCCACGCGAGCCTCTACACCGCCCACTACGCCGTACTCCAGGCTGTTGAGGCCCACATCCGAAATGCTGCGTTCCCGACCAGCATACTTGGCATTTACGAGCAATGACACTTGCGGACCAACGTGAATACTGATGTTGTCGACTATGTTGTAGACAAGCAACACTGGTACTTGCAGGTAGTCGAGGCGGGTTTGTTCTTTGCTGCCGGCAGGCAGGCCGGTTATCAGGTCAAACGCTTGGGCGTCAAAGCCTTTGCGCGAAAACAAAAACTCTGGCTGAATAGAGAATTTCTCGTTGAAGGCAAACTGCGCGTACACGCCGGCGTGGTAAGACTTAAGGCTTTCCAGATCCTGATAAGCGTCTTTGTCCTGGCCGCGCAAATCGGCCAGGTTGAAGCCCGCTTTTATGCCGAAGCCATTGTTGCGCGAGTCGCTGCTGCCAACGCCATAGTCCGTAGAAGAACGTACGCCGATGGGGCCATCCTGGGCGGAAGCGGAAAAAGCGGCGGCGCAGAAAGTGAAGAGGAGAAGTAATTTTTTCATAAGACAGAACAAGTGAATCGAACGGGTAAAAATCTCTAGTTAGGTTGTAGAGAAAACGAGTTGGGAGGCGCTAGCCTGGTTTTTCACTTGCAGATTACGCGCTAGCGCAGCGGAGGTTGAAAAATTTTGTTGCCTTATCGAGTAGCACCAATAGACGAGGCGTGTATATTTGGCCCTTTCCGGCCGCCGCCAGTTGGCTTTGGGGTATTAGCTCAGTTGGTTCAGAGCACTACCTCGACAAGGTAGGGGTCACTGGTTCGAGCCCAGTATGCCCCACTTAAAGCCGAGCCCCGCTACGTGTAGCGGGGCTTTTTTGTGCCCTTTTGTGTTATCAGAAAGAACGTCATGCTAAGCAGTGCGAAGCATCTCGCGTGTTTAGTAAGATTACTAATCAACCGTCAGCACGCGAGATGCTTCGTGCCGGACGCCAGATGAGCATGACGTTCTGGTAAAGACTCTAACTATGCTTTCTATTGCCTGGGCGCCGCTGTATGCCCATCCGTTACCCGCTGGCCACCGCTTCCCGATGCTCAAGTACGAGCTGCTGCCCGAGCAGCTTCTGCGCGAGGGTACCATCACGGAAGCCAATTTATTTGCCCCCCAGCCGCCCGAAGCGGCTGATATTCTGCGCACGCATACGCCTGATTACTACCGTCGTCTGCGCCTGGGGCAGCTCACGCGCCAGGAGGAGCGGGCCACCGGCTTCCCGTGGTCGGAGCAGCTGATAGCGCGCGAAATCACGATTTTGGGTGGGACCATTGAGTGTGCTCAGCGGGCTTTGCGCCACGGCGTAGCGGCCAACATAGCCGGTGGCACCCACCACGCTTTTGCTGATCGGGGCGAAGGTTTTTGTCTGCTCAACGACCAGGCCGCGGCGGCTAATTACTTGCTAGCTACCGAAACAAGCATTAAACAAATCCTCATCGTGGATCTGGATGTGCATCAGGGCAACGGTACGGCCGCTATTTTTCGGCACGAGCCGCGGGTGTTTACCTTTAGCATGCACGGGGCCCGCAACTATCCGCACCGCAAAGAGCAATCGGACCTCGACCTGCCCCTGGCCGACCACACCGACGATGCCACATACCTGAAGTTGCTCGCCGATACGCTACCGCGCCTGCTGGATGAGGTGCGGCCCGACTTCGTTTTCTACCTCGCCGGCGTCGATGTGCTGGCTACTGATAAGCTCGGCCACCTCGCCCTCACTCGCGAAGGCTGCCGCCAGCGCGACCAGTTCGTGCTCGAACTCTGTCACCGCCACCAGCTGCCGGTAGTGGTGTGCATGGGCGGCGGCTACTCCGAGCGCATCGCCGACATCGTGGAAGCGCACGCCAATACGTTTCGGCTGATGCAGGAAGTGTATTTCTGAATCGCGGATTTTGCGGATTGGTCGGATTTCACAGATGTTGATGACTATTCTATTTGGCAAAAAAGCCCTCCAAAACTAATCTGGGGGGCTTTTTGGTGCTCAATTATCCTGCTCTGAAGCTGTTTAGTGGTCCGGTCTTTTGTCGTTTGTCATCTTAAAATGGCCGAGGTGCACCCCACCTAAGAAATCGTCACCAAAATCCGTGAAATCCTATTAATCTGCAAAATCCGCGATTCAGATAATTACCTGCCACCGAAAGGCCCAGCGCCAGCTCAGCTCATATTTCTCAATATCAGCCTGCTGAAGAATGCGCCGCCAGTCAGTTCTGGTAAACGCCCGTGCCACCGACAATGGCGCATCATTTTGCACCAAGTAAGAGCCCCGAAACAAGCGGGTAAGCCACTTAATGCTGTGGTAGGCCACCGGGTGCCGATGCAAATCGTTGATAATAACCGCCAAACCGGCTTGTTGGCGCAGCTGACGCAAGAGGCTGGCCAGCTCAGCATCGGTGAAATGATGGCAGAACAAGCTGCAGGTAATCACGTCAAAGTGCTGGGCGCGAAACTCCGGCGCGAAAATGTCCTGCTGCTGAAAGCTGATTTCGGGGTAGGCCTGGCTTTTTTCGGTGGCGTACTCCAGCATAAACGGGTTAGCATCAATGCCAACCAGCTCAACTGAGATGTGCTGACGCTTGGCCCAACGGGCAATGTAGCGCAGAGTGTCGCCGCCGCCGCTGCCCAGGTCGGCGAGGCGCATTGGGCGTCTGGGGGGCATTTTGGCGCGCAGGCGTGCTAAGGCATCTGTCACCACCCCGTAGCCGCCCAGGCGGGTATTAATGGTTTCCAGCTCATCCAGATTCTGCCGCAACGCATCGGAGGCCAGGGTCAGGTCGTCCATGAGTTCGGGCTCGGTGGCGCGCTGGCGAAGGTTCATGTGGCTGGGGGGCTTTTTGGGTGAAAAAGACGACTATATCGTCTGTCATGCTGAGCAGCGCGAAGCATCTCGCTCGCTTCGTTTGATTAGTAATTTGGCATCAGCACGCGAGATGCTTCGCTACCGCTCTGCATGACCGCCTTTTACCTTTTATGCCATAACCTCGGCCCACAAAATGCTTCAGCGCTGCTTCGTGCGTTATGTATTTTATCATAATGGATGGGGCAGTGACTATAAACACCACTCAATTGTCGTCAAAAGCCACCTTCAGCAGCATAGCCTCCAACGTGAGGCCCGGCCCGAAGGCGAAGCTCAGCACCGGCGCCCCTTTATCCGCTGCCGTGAGCGACTGCAACAGCTCATGCAGCACAAAAAGCACCGTCGCCGACGACATATTGCCGTAGTCGCGCAGCACCTGGTAGGCAAAGCGGTTGTCGTGGGTAGTTAGCCCTAGCTCCTGCTCGATGGTTTCCAGGATCTTGCGCCCGCCGGGGTGAATGGCGAAGTGCTGAATATCAGGCAGCTGAATGGGTAGGTTTTCGAGCAATCCATCCGTCAGCTCCCGAATACCTTTCTGAATGAGGCGCGGCACGTACGAGGACAGCGTCATTTCGAAGCCAAAGTCGTTGATGTGCCAGGCCATATCGGCGTGCCCGTTGGGCTCAATGCCGCAGTGGAAAGCCGCCAGCGCTAAGCTCGGTCCCTGAGCTGCCGGCACCGCCCGCACCAGCGCCGCCGCCGACCCATCCCCAAACAAGGCATTGGACACCAGGTGGTCTTCCTCCCGATTTTTCTGAAAATGAATGGTACAAAGCTCCGTGCTCACGATAAGCACATTTGCGCTGGCGTCGGCTTTGCAAAAAGCGTCGGCCAGTTTCAAGGCATTGAAGGCCGCGTAGCAACCCATAAAATTGACGCAGGTGCGCTGCACATTGGACCGCAAACCCAGCTTCTGAACCAGCTCCAGATCCAGACCCGGCGCGTACATGCCCGTGCAGCTCACTGTAATCAGGTGGGTAATGCTGGCCGGCGTCACCTCCGGTACCTGCCGCAGACAGTCCTGAACCGCCCGCACCGACAAGGGCAGCGCGCACTGCCGGTACACCGCCATGCGTTGCCCCACCGACGGAAAAGGCTCTAGATCAGGCGTATTGGGGAAGAATTCAAACTCGCCGTTGGGACGGCTATAATCAGCAAGCACTGAGTAGCGCTGGCCAATACCCGTGACGCGGTAGAGGGCGCGCAGCTTGCGCGCCTCGTGTTCATCGAGTTGCAGGGCCTCGGCCATAAAAGTGGCAATTTGGGGCTGCGGAATAACATGGGTTGGGTTGGCCGTGCCGATGGCACACAGGTAGCTGCTCATTAAGCGAAGTATACGCAAATAACTGCTCCGGCGCCGGTGCAAGTTTTTGCCTGATTAGGAGCTCAGGTAGAGAGCTTAGCTATGCTTACGTAGGAGATGAAGAATCAGGTTTTTTTGGCTTGTTTCCGTCTGCTTTCTGGCAGCAGGACTCGCCTCAGAATACCTCTCCGTGGGTTTGCCGCATAAGGGCGCGCACGGCTCCGGGCCAGTAGCGCAAGCTGCCCACCGCCGCTTCGCTCAGAAAAGGTCGGCCAAACAGCCTCTGCACGGCCCTTCCCACCCGCAAACGCCCCCCAAAGTGGTTTTGCCACGCACGACGATACGTAGCTTCTAACGCTGGTCTTGCAATACGGCCCGCCAAAAACTCGTGGACATGGGTGCTGGCGATCTGGGCTCCGTGAATGGCCATGGCCATGCCGTTACCGCAGAGCGGCGTAATCAAGCCCGCCGCGTCGCCGCACATCAGGATGTGGTTTTCCACGCAGTTTTTGGGCGCGAAGGATATCTCATTGATGACTTCCGGCTGCGGATACAGAAACTCCGCCTCGCGCAAAATGCCCCCCAGCCGCGGGTTGCGGGCCAATACCTGCTCTTCCATCGCCGGAATAGTGCCGTGGGTCTTCAGGTTCTGGCGAGTGGTAAGGTAGCAGAAGCAGTATTTATCCTCCTCAATGGCCGAAATGCCCGCGTACCCGTCGGCGAAGTTGTGCAGGGCAATCAGGTTGCGTGGAAAGTCGAGGCGCAGGTGGTATTTCACGCCCAGGTAAGGCGAGCGTTGGGTGAAAAAAGGACGTTGGAGCTGGCGGTCGAGGTTGGCGCGCTTGCCGTAGGCGCCCAGCACGGTGCGGGCCTGCAACACCCGGCCGTCGGCCAGCGTTACCTGGTGCTGGTCATCAATAAAGGTGACATCCGTTACCGTCGCTCCCTGATGAAACTCGACGCCCCGCGCTTCGGCCTGCTGAAACAGATAATAATCAAGGGTATAGCGGCTCACCCCAAAACCGCCCAGGTCGAGCGGGGCGGTGAGCGTGCGACCCGCCGGCGAGCTAAGCAAAAACTGCGTGATGGTGGCCGGCGCCAGCACCGCCGGGTCTACGCCGAGCCGCCGCAGGTAAGGCAATACCTCATTGGATATATATTCGCCGCAGACCTTATGAAACGGGTAGCGCTTGCGCTCCACCACCGCCACGCGGTGTCCCCGGCCTACTAGATCCAAAGCGGCCGTAAGACCCCCCAAACCCCCGCCAATAATGAGAACATCCAAATTTTTTTCAATTATAAAATGGTGAAAAACAGAGCGAAACCCTTTATTTATAGAAGATAAGTTATATTTTATGTATCTTGTTAAAATTGAAGGACTACCTTTGCAAACCAAATGGAGCGTCTGCCGTTAAGAAATTTAACCGATGCGCCAATCGCCTAACGGTCTGATATGATGAAAACTCTACGCTTATTATTGTGTTTCTGCGTCGGGGTGCTTGGACCGCTGGCTACCAGCGTGCCGGCCGCCAACGCCCAGCCTGCTCCTGCTAGTACCGCCAGTCGCCCAACTACGGACGAAAAAAACGTACTGGTATACCCTAACCCTAGCACCGGTATTGTACACATCGATATCAACGGCTTCAACGGTCGCAGAACGGAGCTACGTATTCTGAACGTTATCGGCTCCGTAATTTACCGCGAATCGTTGATTGAGTTTAATGGGCGTTTCACCAAAACCCTTGACCTGAGCAAGTTCGCCAGCGGCCTTTACTATGTAAAGCTCGAATCGGATAACGCCAGCCAGATGCGTAAGCTGGTAATCCGATAACTTGATTGCTTCATTGCTCATAAAAAAAGCAGTCTCGCTATGGTGAGGCTGCTTTTTTTATGAGCAATGAAACAAAAAACGGCCCTTACTAGTGCATAAGGGCCATTTTTACAACTTTAAAATCAAGAGCTGCCTAGCGATTTGGAACCCGAATCGGCTGGGGCTTCAGCATATCCTTGAGATTATCCAGAGTGTTGAGGGCGATGAGGGCAGTAGCTATCAGCAACCCTACAAAAAGAAGGAAAGACATACGAGTGGGAGTTTAGGGCGAGAGAGGAATAAAACCGGGGTCGACACGCCAACGCAACAGTACCGGTTAGTAAAGGTACTCTCTTGAACCTCAGAACCCGGCATCAGGTTTCAGCATAATTATGTGCTTTTTGATCTTTTCTAAGGATTTTGCGCAGCTAGCATCGACTCGGCCACTTTATACTGGAGCTGATCTTTAAGCAGCTGCTCTACTACGTAGCGGGCATCAGGGCCAACGCCGCCCATCAGGGCAGAGCCTCGACTGTTGAGCCACGGTAAGCCAAGGAAGGCCAGGCCCGGCGCGGCGGTAAGGCCACGGTAGTGTTTGGGGTAGCCATCAGCGTCGAAAACGGGGGCTGCAATCCAGCTGAAATCCGGGCCGAAGCCGGTGGCCCACACCACGGCTTCCAAGGGAGGCGTACTGGCGTGGTGCCCGCGCAAAATGCCCCCCGGCTCCACGCCCAGCGCCCGCCCGATGAACTGAGCATTGGAGAAAGTACGCAGTCGGGCCAGGTCGCCGCTTACAACCGGCTCGGGCTGCTGCATCATGTGCTTTCCCACTAGTGCGTGGCGCGAGGCCCGGAGCAGTCGGGTGGCGGTGAGCATTGCCCACATCAGCATGTTGTTGGGCATAGCCGGCGTGCGCTCGTCGAAGGCAGCGTACACGGGGCGGCCGGTGGTGGCTAAGTCAGCCGCAATTTGCAGGGCTGAGTTGCCACTACCAACTACCGCCACTGGGCCAGTGCCGGCCACTTGCTGCGGCTGTTGGTAGTCGCGGCTGTGGAGCTGAGTGACGCTTGGAGGAAGCTGGGGGGCAAATTCGGGCCGACGTGGCGCGTTATAGGCGCCCGTGCACACCACTACCCGCCGCGCCTGATATTGCCGCCCCGCCGTGGTGCTGATTGTATAGCCATTGGGGGCCAGCGACACGCGGGCAACGCGCTGGGAAAGATGAATAGGAAAGTGAAAATGTTCGGCGTAGGTGCTCAGGTAAGTGGCGGCTTCGTCTTTGGTGGGGTAGCGAAATTTGCCCCCCGGCCACTCCAGGCCAGGCAAGCCGCTGGCCCAGGCCGGTGAGAATAAGCGCAATGCCTCAAACCGCCCAGCCCAGACGTCGCCCACGGCGGCCCGCTCGTCCAGGATGACGAATGGTACGCCCCGGCGCTGCAAGTAGTAAGCGGCGGCTAGTCCGGCCTGTCCGGCCCCAATAATGAGGGTATCAACCGCAAAAGCGTCAGCAGAGGTCATGAAGAGTAGGGCAGGAGGTGTAAAAGCTAGCCAAATGTATTTATATGTTGCGGGCTGCTAATCAAAAAAGCCCCCCAGAAGAGACTACCTCCCGTGCTCGATTCCGATACGTAGCTGGTAGTAAGGACGAGCCACACAAATTGTTTTATAAAAGCCTTATTGAAGCAATTTTAGAGAGCTTTTGTATGCAATTCTTGCTTGAGCTCGTTTAGCTCCATCGTGAGAGCTGCTTCTAAATAGTGGCTTAGCGGGTGGTACCTGTGCTGCGCGATTTGCGTCTTTCTTCCAATCTACCTTTCTACTTTTTTCTTTCCGATGAAGCGTACTTTCTGTCGATTGCTGAGTATTAGTTTGCTAAGCTTCCTTGCTGCTTCCTGCTCCGATGAGTCTGTTTCGCCTGCCGAGGTTAGAGATAATCCCTTAGCGATGGGCAATCCCAGCGGTGCGGTTGCCGACCCGGCTTCTTATACTAATTACCTGCTGGAGAAGCCCCAGTATGCCCTGTCCTATCACCGCGACCGGGGCACACCCAACTGGGTAAGCTGGCACTTGAGTAAAGGATGGTTGGGCGATGCTCCGCGCCAAGACAACTTTGTCGCCGACAATGCCCTGCCCACCGGCTGGTTTCGGGCCACGAGCGCCAGCTATACCGGCTCAGGCTTCGACCGCGGCCACAATTGCCCTTCCGCCGACCGCACTGGCTCCGTAGCCGATAACTCGGCTACCTTCCTGATGACCAATATTATACCGCAGGCGCCTAATAACAACCAAGGCCCCTGGGCCGACCTCGAAAACTACTGCCGCACCCTCGCAGATTCGGGCAACGAACTATATATCATTTGTGGAAGCTACGGTAGAGGAGGTACTGGCTCTGATGGCGCAGCAAATACTATAGCAGAAGGTAAGATAACGGTGCCTAACCGCATATGGAAGGTGATTGTGGTACTGCCGGTTGGTAGCAACGATGTGGGCCGCGTCACGGCTGACACGCGCGTTATTGCTGTTAATACTCCCAATACTAATAACCTGAACCCCGAATGGGCCACTCATCGCACCTCCGTGGATGCCATTGAGAAAGCAACGGGCTACGACCTGCTTTCGGCGGTACCGACGTCGGTACAAGACGTTATGGAGGCCCGCGTAGATAATGGTCCTACGAACTAACAAAGCCTGCTAAATAGGCACCAATCGACCGCTTAGTGGAACCGTCATTTTTCGCCAGCTACTGTTAAGTATACATTAAAGATTCGTTAATTCTATCTAAGAATTTTTATATCACAACCAAGGCATTACTTTTGCACTGAGTGATACGAGTGAATGTGAAAGGAAATAGAAAGCCGCGCTGCAACGCGGCTTTCTGCTTTTCTATTCTAGTTATAATGCACTAGTACGCAGAAAGTAATAGTTTAGTAACAGCGGCATAATCTAGGGCTAATCTAATTTCCCGAAGTTTGGCTAACTGGGTAGTTAGCGTACTAATATGGTGCGAAAGTACCCGGTACTATGCTAGCCGATGGGTCTACTATTCGATACCAATTCTCTATTTTCTGGTGGTTATCTGGGGCGCTCCCGGCACTTGCTGCGGCCGCTATTTCATCAGTTTGCCCACGTTCGGGAGTTCCAGGAGTTTTATGAGCAAAGCAGCCACTTACCAGGCCCTGCTTTCGTGGCTGAGCTGCTGCGCCAGCTCCAGATTACGATCAGCTATGACCCGGCCGAATTGCGGCGCTTGCCCGCTACGGGGGCGTTCGTTGCGGTCGCCAATCATCCCAGCGGCCTGCTCGATGGGCTAGTGCTCCTGCACCTGCTCGGGCAGCACCGCCCCGAGCTGCGCGTGGTAGCAAATGAGCTGTTGTCTCCATTGTTACCGCACATCAATGATCAGCTGGTGCTGGTAAATGCCAACCGGCCGACTGGGGGGCAAAATGCGTCCGGCCTGCGTCAGATGCTACGTTATCTGCACAATGATGTGCCGTTGGCTTTGTTTCCGGCCGGTGAGGTAGCCCACCGCACGGCTCCGTTTCGCCCCAGCCTCGACCCCGACTGGCATCCCACGGCCGGTAAGCTGCTCGCTGCGGCTCGGGTGCCGGTGGTGCCTGTGTGGCTTAGTGGCCATAGCAGTGCTGTTTTCAGCTGGCTGGGCCTGGTGCAGCCGTGGCTGCGTACGATGCGCTTGCCAGCCGAGCTGCTCAATAAGCGCGGCCAAACTATTCGGGTGCGTATCGGGCAACCCATTGGCCCCCAGGAACTAGCTTGTTTGCCCCCCGACCAGCGCCTGCCTTGTCTGCGGGCCCGGGTGTATGCCCTGGGCTCCCCCGCCGAGGCGCCCGCTGTTACCTGGCCTCGCCTACCACCCCAGGCCATTGTTGCCGAAACTGCCGCCGACCTTATCGAAGCAGATTTAGCTGCTTTGCGCCCTGCGCGCTGCCTGCTGGTGCACGGGCCCTGGGAAGTGTACGTGGCGCGCAAAGCGGAGCTGCCGCACGTGCTGCCCGAAATCGGGCGGCTACGCGAGCTGACTTTTCGGCGGGTAGGGGAGGGCACCCACCAGCCCACCGATCTGGATGCCTACGACGAGTATTACCGCCACCTGTTTCTCTACCATCGAGATGACCGCCGCCTGGTCGGCGCTTATCGGGTAGGGAAGGGGCGCGCCATCCTGCGCCAGCACGGCAAACGCGGCTTATATCTGCACTCGCTGTTTCGGATGAAAAAGGAGCTGCTGCCGCTGCTGCGTGAATCCCTGGAGCTGGGCCGCTCCTTTATTCGGGCAGAATACCAGCGTCAGCCACTACCCCTAGCCTTGCTGTGGAAAGGAATTGCTGAATACGTGGCCAATCATCCCGAGTGCCGCTATCTGATTGGTCCCGTGAGCATTAGCAACACCTGCTCGGCTGCTTCCAAAGCAGCTATGGTCGACTACCTTACCCAGCACTTTCTAGCTACGGAATATGCCCAATGGGTGCGGCCGCGCAAAGCCTACCGCTACCGCCCGCTCGATGCCGGTGAGGCGCCGGCTGCCCTGCAAGCTGGCCTGGCCAGCCTCCGAGACCTACAAAACCTGATTACCCAATTGGAACCCGGTGGAATGGGCGTGCCAGTGCTGCTACGTCAGTATTTAAAGCAAAATGCTCGGCTTCTAGGCTTCAACATAGACCCCAAGTTTGCTAATGCCCTCGACGGCTTTCTGCTGCTTAAGGCCCGCGATTTACCCCTGCGCACCCTCCGCCTCCTCGACCGCGCCACTTCCGGCGGGAGCTGAAGCTATACTTCAAAAAAGCCCCCCAGAAACTATCTGGGGGGCTTTTTTGATTGTACTGAGTGCGCAGTCTGTGCTACCACCCATCATTGTCATTCGTTGGCAGGCCTACTTCGCCGTCTTCTACCACGGGCTGGCTGTTCATGTACGAGCGGAAAGCAGAAGCTACGTCGCTGGCTACCGCGGTGGCCTGGGCAGTTACACGTCGGTCGTTGCGCGTGCGGGCGTTGGTGCGCTCCTGGCTAAGCTGATGAATGTATTCATCCAGGGCAACCGTGACAGCAGGCTGCTTCGGATCTGGCACCACCCGAAATGTACCCACCGTGTACGTGTAGCCTTGCTCGGTAACGCTAAAAGTAAAGTCGAATCGTAGGGCACGTTCTTGCTCCGGACCCGAGGCCGAGGCCGCTATCGTCTTGATCTTGCTGGTACCCGTGAGTTGAATCTGATGAGTCTCTTTGTTGTTTTTTAGATCGGCTTTAGGAGTATAGGAGAACGGCCCTTCAACCCAAGACAATGCCCGTTGATACAGTGCAGTCGGGTGGCTGTTCTCGACGGTTACCTTCTCGCTGTACTCGACAGCGGCTGGGGTTTGAGCCTGGGTGATGGCAGCAAAAAAAGGAAGGACGGCTAGTAAAACAGTAGTAATACTTTTTTTCATAGCTAAACAACGAGGATGATGACAGGAAGCCCAAGGAATGGCCCGCAAAGATACCTTCCCAAAGGCTTGCACATTACCGTGAGTATTAGGAATATGTTATGATATAACTGCCACGTAGTGGGGTGTGCCGATTGGATGAAGACCAGTTCACCTTCCAAACACCAGCCCAACTTTTTACTTCCTATACTATTAATGTATAGGAGCAAATATACGATAAAGTCTTTAATTGTATTATTCCTGTAAGTTGCCCAGTTATCTTACTCTCATGCTTCTTAACAAGCGGGAATAAAGAGCTAAAGATAGCGGGTTCGGTTAGACAGTGAAAGAGAAGATTCTGGCTTTGTAAAAATTTATTTTTCAGATAGTTGCATAATTTTGGCGTAGTCATATGCCTATCCTTTTTATTGAGGCTTTTCGTAAGTACGTAACATTGCGGTAACATAAAATTAATGTGGCTTCCATTTGCTACTTGAAAAACATTAGTACTTTTGCGTCGTGCTCCACCCAAAGACCAACATCTGATGAAGCGCAGAACGCCCCATAGCGCCGTTCTGCGAGAGGACCGGAAGGTCTTTTCTCCCGTTGGTTTTTCCGTTTTTCCTGTTTTTACCCCGTTTGCCGCTCCGGTTTCCGAAGCGGTTTTTTTATGTCCGCACGAGTCGGCGGACAGCGGGAGTACTGTGCATTCAACTCTTCACTCATAACCACTTCAATCTTCACGTCAACATGCAAGACAACCTCACTCTCGCCCCGCAAGCCGTTGCTTTCGCTGCTACCCGCAATGTGAATCTGAGCACGGACCCCAAGCGCATGGCCATCATCAAAGTATGGGATGCTATGTTTCGCGGCGCCCGCAAGTACGTGGAGTCGGAAGGCTTTATGGCCGTTCATAACATGCCCCACATCGTGGGAGTAACCGGTGCCTGCGAGAACACCGACACGCTGTTCACCATCGACTGGTACGACGGCAAAAAAATGTTCCTGCCCCAGTCCAACCAGTTGTACATCGAAATGCTGACCCAGAAAGTGGAAAGCGGCCGCGTGTACGGTGAAATTCAGAGCTTCCGCAAAGAAATGAAGGCCGACGGCCGCCGCCTGGCGCAGTTCAGCCTGTTTGAAATTGAGCACATCGGTGACCTCGACGAGCTACTCGGTCATTTGTCTGGCATCGTGGCCGGGGCCGCCCGTCAAGTATCGCAGGACTGCGCTAAGGAGCTGGAGTTGTTCGGCCGCAATCCCGCTGACCTGAGCAACCTGACCTTCAAGCGCATGACCTACGCCGACTCGGTAGAGCTGCTCAAAACCAACGGCTTTCCCGACCTACAGTGGGGCGACGACCTGGGTGCTGAGGAGGAGAACCGCCTGACCGAGCTGATGGGCCCCATGTTCGTAACGCACTACCCCGCCGACATCAAGTTCTTCAACATGCGCAACAACGATGACGACCCCCGCGTGGTAAACTCGTCGGACCTGCTGTTGCCCCTGGCTGGCGAAAGCGCCGGCTCGGCCGAGCGGGAGTTCGATGCTGCTAAGCTGCGCCACAAGCTCGAAACGTCTTCGATGCTGGAAGGCTTGATCCGTCAGGGCATGAAGCTGTCGGACTTCGACTGGTACCTCGACTTCCACAAAGAAAACGAAGTGAAGCTGCACTCCGGTGCTGGCGTAGGCATGGCCCGCGTAGCGCAGTTCATCCTCGGCCAAGAAGACATCCGCGAGTGTGTTCCCTTCCTGATCAACCGCGACAACGTAATCTAACCAGCTGACACACAAAGCGCCCGGTGATGAGCCGGGCGCTTTGCTTTTAGGGCGTAACCTCACCCCCTAGCCCCCTCTCAAAAGAGAGGGGGAACTAGCTTTTAGTTTTTATAGAAAGTTAGAAACTAGTCCCCCCTCTCTTTTGGAGAGGGGGCTAGGGGTGAGGTCAATCGTCGGACTATCGTATAAAAATCAAAATCATGCAGTTAGGCGCATTCACACTTCAAAACCCTATCTGCCTGGCCGCGGCCTCCTGGCATCTGGATGGGCCGGGCTACGAGCGACTGGGGGCCATTTTTACCCGCACCGTGACCATGGAGCCCAAGCCGGGGCTGTATGAGCAGGGCATCTGGCAGGTAGCCGACCAAACCCTGCTCAACGCCACCAACATGCGCACCGAAAACGCGGAGATTCTGGTGCATGAGCACTTGCCTAATTTGCTGCGCTACGGCGTGCCGGTGCTGGTAAGTATCACGGCCCCAGGTATTCCAGGCTTCCGCAAAATCGCCCGTTTCCTGAAGCGTGAAGCTGGGGGGCAAATTGCGGGCGTGGAAGTCTACATCACCTGTTCCGATACGGCCAAGGGCGCCGAGATTACCCCCAAGTTTGTGCGCGACGCCACCGAGGCCGTACGCAACGAGCTGGGCCCGGATGCCATCGTAGTCGTGAAGCTCCCGCCTTGGCCGGATCTTATTCGGGGTTTGGCGCTGGGCGCGCAGGAAGGCGGCGCAGCGGGGCTGGCGGCTTGTAATACGCTGAAGGGATTACACTTACCCGATGATGCTACGGCGGAGCCGGTAATAGGCGGCTTGTCGGGGGAGGCGCTGCGGCCGGTGGCGCTGCGCTGCGTGTACGAGCTGGCCCACGATGCCCGCATCAAGCTGCCGATTTTTGGTACGGGGGGCATTTTTACGAGCAACCACGTCACCGATTACCTGCGCGTGGGTGCCAATGCCGTGCAAATTGGCAGCGGCGAATGGCTGGAACCCGGCCTCACCGCCCGCCTGGCCGAAGAATGTGCGAGTGTAACGCGAAGCGGTGCTTCGCTCGTCGAACGAGACGGTGGGGGGCTTTTTTAACCGTTGCAACGCAGGGCGAAGTACCGCTTCGCGTTACATCCAACCACCTGTAGCGATTCCTCAACCAGGGCCTGGCGTCACATCCCATGAATAAACTCACCACCCGCGTTCAGCAAGCCAATTCCCTGCTCTGCGTCGGTCTCGACCCCACGGGCGACGACGCCTTCGTCGCAACCCGCCTGCGCGAAGTAGTAGCGCAGACCGCTGCGTTTGCCGCCGCCTTCAAGCCGAACCTGGCGTTCTTTCTTTCCCGCGAAAACGGCGTTGCGCTCCTGCGCGAAACGGTAGCCCTGATTCCCAAGGATATTCCCGTTATCCTCGACGGTAAGTTTGGCGACATTGCTAACACGGCCGAGCACTACGCCCAATTCGCTTATGACCGCATCGGGGCCGACGCCGTGACGGTGAACCCCTACATGGGCGACGATGCCATCGTGCCCTTCGCCCGCCCCAATAAAATGGTGTTTGTGTTGGCCAAAACCTCCAACAAGCCCGCCCACTCTCTGCAGGATGTGGCTTTGACTCGTGGCGGCTACGTGAGCGACTTGGCGGCCCACATATCCTGCGAGCTCGACGAGCAGCACCATAATATCGGCCTTGTAGTCGGCGCTACTGATGCGGCGGCCGTAGCCCGCGTGCGCGAAAGCTGCCCGACGCAGTGGTTTCTGGTGCCGGGCGTCGGTACTCAGGGCGGCGACTTGGCCGCCACGCTCCACGCCGGCTTGCGCGCCGATGGGCTGGGAGTGCTGATCAACGCCTCCCGCGCCATCTGGCAAGCGGCCGATGCCGGCGCTGCGGCTCGCACTTTAGCCCAACAAATAAACGACCTCCGTCCCGTTGCCGCTCATGCCTGATTCTGCTACTAAAATGCCTGCTGAAACCCGTTTTGACGCCCCGCTTTTAGAGCAGCAACTCATACAGGAAGATGCTTTGCTCAGGGGGCATTTTCGCCTGTCTTCGGGCCTGCACTCCGATACGTACGTGCAGTGCGCCCGCTTTCTGCGCCGCCCCGAGCTGGCTGCTCCAGCAGTAGCAGAGCTGGCCGCGCGCATTCGCGAAGCTGGTTTGCAGCCCGATGTAGTCGTTGGTCCGGCCATGGGCGGCGTGGTGGTGAGCTACGAGCTGGGCCGGCAGCTGGGCGTGCCCGCCATCTTCACCGAGCGCGACGATACGGGCCAAATGACCCTGCGTCGCGGCTTTACCCTGCAACCCGGCGAGCGGATACTTATCGCCGAGGATGTGGTGACTACGGGCAAGAGTACCAAAGAAGTAGCCCGGATTCTGGAAGGTCTGGGGGGCAAAATTTTGGGTGTCGCGAGTTTAATTGACCGCACGGGTGGCAAAGCAGAGCTTTCTTTTCCGACCTTTGCCCTGCTGCCGGTCACGGCGGCTACCCACGCACCCGATGATTGCCCGCTGTGTCGGGCAGGTATTCCGGTAGTAAAACCTGGCAGTCGGCCGGAGAAAGCGTTTTCTTAAACCTACCAGCTGGCTTCGGCCGGCCGGCAAGGCATTTTCGGCGTCCCGATTGTCGGGGCGCTTTTCCGCAGCCGGTGGTCGGTGGCGGGAAGTCGAAAAATAGCAAACCTTACCTTTTGGAAAATCATCTTCATTCCATTCAGCTGCTGCCCAAGCCCGGCATTCACGACGGCGACGGGCAGCGCGTAGCGGAAGCCGCGCGGCGCCACCTCGGCCTGCGCACGGGCCGGGTGCAAAGCACGGCCGTTTACTCGGTGCGCTACCCACTCACCACCCAGCAGCTCCGCGATTTTGCCCAGCAATGCCTCCAGGACCCGGTATTGCATGAAGTGGCCCTAAACGAGTTTCGCCGCGACCCCCAGTTCCAGTCGTACATATTAGTTGCTAAAGGCCCCGGCGTAACCGACGACGAAGGCACCTCCGCCCAAAGTGCGCTCGGCGACTTTCTCAACGAGCCCCTCGACACGCGTACCCAGCATATTTTCAGCAAGCGTTTGTATCTGCTGGAAGAAAATTTGCCCCCCGCCGACCTGCGCCGCCTGGCCGAAGAGCTGCTGGGCAACAAGCTCATCAACCGCTTCGAAGTGGGCTCCGCCGACCAGATCCGCGACTTCACGCCCCGCCCCGGCACCTCCGTCGATAACACTACCCACACCATCGACCTGAATTTGTCGGACGAGAAGTTGGTGCAGCTATCCAAGGACAACCTCTACGCGCTGAATCTGGCCGAAATGCAGGCCGTGCGGGCACATTATCAACTGCCCGAAACCCAGCAGGAACGCCAGGCCAGTGGTCTGCCCGCTGCGCCTACCGACTGCGAGCTGGAAATCATTGCCCAAACCTGGTCGGAACACTGTAAGCACAAGGAATTCAGTGCTTTAATTAACTACCGCGATGTGGAAACGGGCGAGGAATACCAAGTTGATTCCCTGTTCAAATCCTACATTAAAGACGCCACCGCCGAGGTAGACCGCCAACTGCGCGCCAACGGCAACGACTGGCTGATCAAGGTGTTCTCCGACAATGCCGGCGCCGTGCGCATCAACGACGAGTCACTGTTTGTCTGGAAGGTAGAAACCCACAATTCGCCCTCGGCCATCGACCCCTACGGCGGGGCCATCACCGGCATTTTGGGCAACAACCGCGACCCGTTGGCTACCGGCATCGGCGGTGCTCGTTTGTTGTTCAATACCAACGTGTTGTGTTTCGGCAATCCCGACTACGACGGCCCTTTGCTGACCAATCAGCTGCACCCGCGCCGCATATTTGAAGGCGTGCGCAAAGGCATTGAGGACGGCGGCAATAAATCGGGGGTGCCGACGGTAAACGGCAGCATTATTTTCGATGACCGCTACGCCGGCAAACCGCTGGTGTACTGCGGCACCGGCGCCGTGATGCCCATGCAGCTGGCCGGCCTCGATTCCTGGGAGAAAAAGATCGACGACGGCGACCGCATCATCATGGCCGGGGGCCGCGTGGGCAAAGACGGTATCCACGGCGCCACTTTCAGCAGCATCGAGCTGGACGAGTCGTCGCCGGCCACGGCCGTGCAGATTGGCTCGCCGATCACGCAGAAGCTGGCCATGGATTTCCTTATCCTCGCCACCCGCCGCGGCCTCATCAAGTGCAGCACCGACAACGGCGCTGGGGGGCTTTCTTCCTCCGTGGGCGAGCTGGCTGGTATCAGCGGCGGCGCCGTAGTAGACCTGGAAAAAGTACCGCTGAAGTACCCTGGCTTACGGCCCTGGGAGATTTTTGTGAGCGAATCACAGGAGCGGTTTACGCTGGTGGTGGAGCCCGTGAAGCTAGCTGAAGTGCTGGCTCTGGGTCAGGAAATGGAAGTAGAGCTAACCGACATCGGCTATTTTACCGCTGATGGCTACCTGGATGTTCGCTTTGCCAATGCACCAGTAGCTCGGCTGAACATGCATTTTCTGCACGAAGGCGTGCCGCGCAAACTCATGGAAGCCGAGTGGCAGAAGCCCGCGGCCCAGGAGCCAACTTTGCCCCCCAGCCTCGACTACACCGCCATCCTCCACCAGCTACTCGGCTCGCTCAACATCTGCTCCCGCGAGTCCGTCATTCGCCAGTATGACCATGAGGTGAAGGGCCGCACCATTATCAAGCCCCTCATGGGTGCTACCGGTCAGGCTCCGCAGGATGCCGCCGTGGTGCGCTTCAACTTCGAAAGCTGGGAAGGCGTGGCCGTGAGCAACGGTATTCTGCCCCGCTTCGGCGACCTGGACGCCTACCATATGTCGGCCGGCGCCTTCGATGAGGCTGTGCGCCAGATTATTGCCGTGGGGGGCAAATTGCCCAACCTCACGCCCGGCGACAATATCTTCTGGTCGGTAAACGACAACTTCTGCGTTCCTGACTCAGATTTTCACCCCGTTACGAACCCCGACGGTAAACAAAAGCTAGCCAAGCTGGTGCACATGTGCCAGGCCCTGCGCGATGCCACCGCCGCCTACTGCATTCCGCTCACCAGTGGCAAGGACAGCATGAAGAATGACTTCAAGGCCGACGGCGTGAAGATTTCGGTGCCGCCCACGGTCTTGTATTCGATGACGGCCAAAATTGAGGACGTGCGCCGCACCGTCACCAGCGACTTCAAGCAGACCGGCGACGTGGTGTATCTGCTGGGCCGCACCTACGACGAGCTCGGTGGCTCCGAGTTTTACCACCTATATAAGGAGTTAGGCGCCAACGTACCACAAGTGCGCTTCGCGGAAGCCAAGGAACTATATACCCTCATCGGCCAAGCCAACGACCAGCAGCTCATCCAATCCTGCCACGACCTTTCCGATGGCGGCCTGGCCGTAGCGCTGGCCGAGGCAACGTTTGGTGATGGGCTAGGGGCCAAAATTGAGTTGAACGGCGAGCTGCCGTTGCCCGCCCAGCTGTTTTCCGAGTCGCACTCCCGCTTCGTGGCTACTGTGGCGCCGGAAGATGTGGTGGCATTTGAGAAGATTTTGGGGGCCAAAGCCATCCGCTTAGGCGTTGTTACCAATGACAACTTGTTGCTGGTAACTCACCAAGGCCAGCTCGTACTAGAAGCTGACACGGAAGCACTACGCCAGACCTGGACCAACGGCCCGGTGAATCAGACAATCGGTTTTGGCCAACACGTAATGGGGGAGGGGAAATGATAGAGAACATGAATCAATCCGCTGCCGTCCAGGCGCTTATCCTGACTGGGTTCGGTATCAACTGCGAGGAGGAAATGGCCGCCGCCTACCGGTTGGCTGGCGCCGAAGCAACTATCGTGCACCTCAACCAAGTGCTGCACGGCCAGGTCAGCATCCACGATTACGACATCCTGAACTTTCCGGGGGGCTTTTCCTTCGGCGACGACTTGGGCTCGGGCGTGGTGCTGGCCAATAAGCTGCGCTACCGCCAAACGCCCGGCGGCTTCACCCTGCTCGACGACTTGCGCGAGTTTATTGCCCGCGGCAAGTTCGTGCTGGGCATTTGCAACGGCTTTCAGGTGCTGGTAAAGCTGGGTTTGCTACCGAATCTGGGGGGCAATTTTCAGCCCGAAGTAACCCTGACGCACAATGCCTCCGGCCGCTACGAAGACCGCTGGGTACGATTGAAAGTGAATCAGAATAACCGGAGCCCTTTTTGCAGGGCCTGGATTCTTTTGAAGTACCCGTGCGCCACGGCGAAGGTCGCCTGCTCATCCCCGATGCAGCAACGCGCCAGCACATTCTCGACCAAAACCTGAACTGCCTCACCTACTGCGACGCCGCGGGCTGCGAGGTGACCCAATACCCATACAACCCCAACGGCGCGGACCTGAACTGCGCCGGCCTGACCGATACCACCGGACAGGTATTGGGATTGATGCCTCACCCGGAAGCGTTTTTGTCGCTGTATAATCACCCGGACTGGGCGCGGCGGAAGCGGGTTAATAGAGAAGTGAGCGAGGAAGGAGATGGGTTGCGGCTGTTTCGGAATATTGTGGAGCATGTACAGGTCGCCCTCCACGGCGGACCCCACCCCGGCCCCCTCCCCAAAAGGGAGGGGAGCCTTGCGGCAGTAGTGAATACTAGTACTGGACGGCAAGATGGATATGCTGCTTCTGATTTTCAGACTGCTCAGGAGCATATTTTTACCACAACTGCTCCCAAGTGGAAAGTATTAAAGCCATGGGCGCGCGAAAACCGCAAGCAGCAAACAGGTGCGGAGGCAAAACTATGGGAAGAGCTGCGGCGCGAGAAGCTAGGCGTGCAATTCCGGCGTCAACACGCCATCGATTCCTATATCGTGGACTTCATCTGCTTGTCAGCTAAACTAGTAGTTGAGGCAGATGGTGGTATCCACGAAGAGCCAGAACAGGCTGCTTACGACCAAGACCGAACCCGTGTATTAGAAGAGCTTGGCTATACAGTATTGCGCTTTGGCAACCAAGATATTCTGCATCATACTAATCAGGTGATAGCTCAAATACGGTCAATGCTGATTCAAACACAGACATAAATACAGACACGAACCACACTCTTCTTCAGATTTTCACAAAACGCCTAAAATCAGTTAGCCCCATAACCTAAAGCCGCCCCACATATCCTCGTCAGGCTCCCCCTCCCTTTTGGGGAGGGGGCTGGGGGAGGGGTCCACACACATGAACACTCTCAACCACTTCGCCACGCCCCAGCTCGAACTCCTCCACCGCGGCAAAGTCCGCGACTCCTACCGCGCCCCCTCCGGCGAACGGCTCATCGTAGTTACCGACCGCCTCTCCGCCTTCGACTCGGTGCTGGAAACGCCTATTGCCCACAAAGGTGCGGTGCTGAACGGCTTGGCCGCTTTTTGGTTCGATAGAACCCAGCACATCATTCCCAACCACGTTATCAGTCTGCTCGACCCCAACGTGACCCTGGCCCAGGAAGCCGAGCCGATTCGGGTGGAGATGATTGTGCGCAACTACATCACGGGCTCCATGCTGCGCGGCTACCAAAAGGGCCAGCGCACGTTTTCGGGCGTCGCGGTGCCCGACGGCCTGACCAAGCACCAGCAGTTTCCCGAGCCCATCGTGACGCCGACCACCAAGGAAGAGGCAGACCGCGAAATCACGCCCGAAAACCTGGTGTCGGAAGGCTGGGTGTCGGCGGAGTTATACGAGCGGATGCGGGTGAAGTCGCTGGAGCTGTTCAATTTTGCCTCCCAGTGGATGGCTGAGCGCGGCATCATCCTGGTCGATACCAAATATGAGTTCGGCTTGCTGAACGACGAGCTGATTCTGATTGACGAAATCCATACGCCCGACTCCTCGCGGTTCTGGAGCGCCGAGGACTACGCCCGCAACCCGGAAACGGCCGAGCAGATGGACAAGGAGTACGTGCGTCAGTGGCTGATTGCCAACAAAGTGGATGGCCAATACCCCCGCGCCCTCACCGCAGAAGTTGCGGCCGAAGCCAGCCGCCGCTACCTCGATATCTACGAGCGCATCACCGGCAGCCCGCTGCCTACGGGCCAGGAAATCACTACTGGCGGCGACGTGCGCGCCCGCCTGGTAGGCAATCTGGTGCGCGTTGGTATCATGAAAGATGCGTGGGTAAACATCGTGATGGGCTCACCCGCCGACAAGGAGCATTGCCTGAAAATCCGCTCGAACTTCGAAGCCTACAACATCTTTACCCAGCTGCGCGTGACCTCTGCCCACAAAAACGGCGAGGAAATTACGGGCATGGCCGAAGTGTGGAACAACTCAGTAGAGCCGGGCGTGATTATCGCCGTGGCTGGCCTCTCCAATGGCCTCGGTGGAGCCTTGGCCGCCAACGTCAACGTGCCCGTCATCAGCTGCCCGCCTTGGAAGGACTTTGCAGAGCTGACAGCCAACCTGAACTCCTCGGTTATCATGCCCAGCGCTACGCCTAACCTCACGGTAGTGCGCCCCGACAACGCCGCTCAAGCCGCAGTGCGCGCCCTGAACCTGCCCCGCCTGCGCGAGCAGCTATCAAAGGAAATTAAAGCCACTAAAGCCAAGCTGAGAGCCGCCGACGCTGAGTTGCGGGTGCTGTAATCAATGGAAGAATTGCTAGCCGGGTACGCTCTAAACGATGGAAAGATTTGCTCTCTGCAACTAGGGTTGAATTATGAATCAGCTGGCAACTATCAGCTTCGGCAAGCTTCAGTTTCCATACTGATTCGCAAGAAAACGGCAAACGGAAAGCTAGAGTCTTGCTTGTTAAAGATTCACCTAACTGGCGTTCAAAAGGTCGTTATAAACGAAGAATTTGAGTCAGTCTATTATTCTGATTTTGTTTTCAAAAAGCTAGAAAATAATATGTGGTATCTCTCCTTAGATCCCTACGGAAACTCTGGAGAACCGCAAGAAGAGGACAACCTAGTAATAGTCGCACAGTCAGTGAAAATTGAAGAAGGAGTAATTCAAGATAAATTTCAAGCATAAAATAACCTTGGCAACTCCTAAAACCATAGTACTCCTCGGCGGCGGTGCCCGTGAACACGCCATGGCGTGGAAGCTGACCCACGACGGTGCCACCGTGCACGTGCTGCCCGGCAACGGCGGCATCCCGAACAGCCACCCCGAAATAAGCCCCCTGGACTTTCCGGCCGTGGAAAACTTCTGTCGGGAGCATGATATCAAGCTGATCGTGGTAGGTCCCGAGGCACCGCTGGCGGCGGGTGTTACAGACTATTTTGCCAAGACGGATATCCGCGTGTTTGGGCCAACCCGGCAAGGAGCAGTGCTGGAAAGCTCCAAGGTGTGGAGCAAGAAGTTCATGCGTCGCCACGGCGTAGCTACGGGTTTGTCCTGGACGTTTCGCAGCGATGAAATGGAAGCCGCCCGTGCCAAAGCCGCCGAGCTGGGGGGCAATTTGGTGATCAAATACGACGGCCTGGCCGCTGGTAAAGGCGTGTACGTGTGCAGCTCCGTGGACGAGGCTAACGAGGCCCTGACCGAGTTGCAGGACCAACATCCCGAATGGTTTTCATTTTTATTAGAAGAAAAGCTGACCGGCCCCGAAATCAGCATCATCGGTATCACCGATGGCAACCGCATCCGTTTGCTGGCCCCGTCGCAGGACCATAAGCAGCTGCTGGCCGGTGATAAAGGCCCGAATACGGGCGGAATGGGCGCTTATTGTCCCGTGCCCTTTGCCGACGATAACGTGCTGGCCGCTATCCGCCGCGACATTGTGGACCCGACCATGCGCGGTCTGCAAGCCGAACCATTTGACTTTAAAGGGTTTATCTACTTCGGAATCATGCTCACGCCGCAGGGGCCGAAGCTGCTGGAATACAACGCCCGCCTCGGCGACCCCGAAGCGCAGGTGTTGCTGCCAGCTCTGAAAAGTAGTTTGCTGGAGTTGATAGAAGCCACGCTCGACGGCAACCTGGCTCAAACTACGGTATGGCAGCGCAACGGCACTTTTATAGGTGTGGTACTGGCCTCAGACGGTTATCCGGCCGCGACGTTCTCGACCGGATTCCCCATCACTGGCTTAGAAAATTCGGCCAATTTTGCCCCCCCGACCTTGGTTTTTCACGGGGCGACGCGCCGCCAGCCCGATGGGCAACTCACCACCAGCGGCGGCCGGGTTCTGACGGTCGTGTCGCGCGGCCATGATCTGGAAGATGCTGTGCAGCAAGTGTATGCCGGGTGCGAAAAGGTTACCTTTGAGAACGTTTACTACCGCTCCGATATCGGCCAACGCCCCATCCCGGAGCTGACGGCCGCTAAATTTTAGTCCCCACCTAAAATGAGCCACTCTCCTTCCCCCAGCGAAAACCAGCCGCCGTCCTTCCTCCCCGAGGGCACGCGTGCTGAGCAGACGCGAGGACCTGAGAGAGAAGGTGAGCAGCCCAGCACCAAGCGCAAGCAGCGGCTGGCTATTTTGCTGTCGGGGCGCGGCTCCAACATGGTGGCGCTGGTAGACTCTATACAAATGGGTGCCCTGCGCGAACTTGCGGAGGTGGCCGTGGTATTCAGCAACAATCCTGACGCGCCGGGCTTAGCCACGGCCGCCGCGCTGGGCTGCCAAACGGCGAGTCTGGCACCAACTGGACAAAAGCGGGCCGACTACGACGCGGCAGTAGTACAGATTTTGCGGGAGTATGCGCCTGATTATCTGGTGTTAGCCGGGTATATGCGCATTCTCTCGCCGGTGTTGGTACGCGCCTACGCCGGGCGCATTCTTAATATTCACCCCGCTGATACGCATCAGCACCAAGGCCTGCACGCCTACGAATGGGCGTTTGAAAACAAGCTTTCCGAAACAAAAATCACCGTCCACCTCGTGGATGAGGGCCTCGACACCGGCCCCGTGTTGGCCCAGCGCCCCGTTGATCTGCGGGGGGCAAATACGCTGTCCGAGGTAGAGCGCCGCGGCCTGCTCGTGGAGCACGAGCTGTACGCCGACACGTTGGTGCGCTTATTTCGCGGCCAGATTTCCCCTTCCACCCTCGCTAGCTGCCCGGCCGCCCCGCCTGACAACCGGCAACTGACAACAGAGAATTGATATGTGCGGAATAGTTGGTTTTTACGGTCCTGAGCCAGTAGCGGCGGACATTGTAGTCGGCCTGACCGCCCTGCAACACCGCGGCCAGGATGCGGCCGGAATTGTCACTTTCGACGACACGTTTCACCTCTGCAAAGGCAACGGCCTCGTCAATGACGTGTTCAAGCCTAAGCACGTGAAGAAGCTGAAAGGCAACATCGGTATCGGTCACGTGCGCTACACCACCCAGGGCTCCAACGATTCGGAGCTGGCCCAGCCCTTTACCACCAGCTACCCTTTCGGGCTAGGCATGGTGCACAATGGCAACGTGATCAACTTCCGGGAAGTAGCTCAGCGCCTGCATGATAAGTACCACGTGCTGCCCAAAACCAGCAACGACCTGGAGCTGATTATGTATACCTTTGCCTCCGAGCTGCGCATTAAAGACCTTGACCACCTCTCAGTAATCGACATTTTCGACGCCGTCGAGACGACGCAGGAGCTGGTAAAAGGTGCCTACGCCACCATCACCGTTATTGCCGGTCACGGTCTGCTGGCCTTCAACGATCCATTAGGCATTCGCCCGCTAGTGCTAGGCTGCCGCCAAACGCCCGACGGTCCAGTTTACGCCTTTGCTTCCGAGAGCACCTGCTTCGATTATCTGGGCTTTGACTTCGTGAAAAACGTAGGACCAGGGCAGGCGGTGTTTATTGACAAAGACCTCAAGGTTCATTACAAGAACCCATACAATGTGCCCAAAGCGTTTTGCGTATTTGAGCACATTTACTTCGCCCGCGAAGACTCCGTTATTCATGGTCGCTTAGTGGCTCGGGAGCGTGTTCGGCTAGGGAAGATGCTGGCTCGCAAGGTTATGGCAGCCGGAATTGAGCCTGACATGGTGATTGATGTGCCTTCATCCGGCTACTTCGCTGCTTCTGGTTTGGCCGAAGCCATCGGCGTACCCTACCGGCGCGGATTAGTGAAAAATAACCATATGGGCCGCAGCTTCATCGTGAGCAGCCAGAAGGGCCGCGAAGATGTAGTACGGAAAAAGCTCAATCCCATCCGCGAGTTTGTGGAGGGCAAAAAAGTGGCTGTAGTCGATGACAGCATCGTGCGCGGCACTACGTCGCGGCGCATCGTGCGCATTCTGCGCGAAGCCGGGGCGCTCGAAGTGTACTTTATCTCTTCCGCGCCGCCCATCGTGAGTCCGTGCATCTACGGCATCGATATGGCCATGAGCACCGAGCTGATTGCTGCCAACTATACGGAGGAAGAAATCTGCCGCTACATCGAAGCTGATAAGGTCATCTATCAGGATTTGAGCGACTTGCAGGATCTTTTTGCCGAGGAGCGCGGCCACGGTGGCTGCTTCGCCTGCTTCTCCGGCCGCTACCCCACCGGCGACGTGACCAAGTACCTGCGCCACATTCAGGAGGAGCGCGAAAGCCACCGCACTAAAAAGGAGCGTCATCACGTAGTGTCATCAGTAAGCGCCAAGGCTCCTGAGCCGACCGAGCATTAGAACGACAAGCTCCCCTCCTCAGATGAGGAGGGGACGCGACAGCTTTAGCTGACGCTGGGGTGGTTGACCAGCATTGCTGATGTTGTTTAGAAGAATGTTATGCTGACGACGAGAAGCATCTCGCGTGCTGTGATTACTAATCTTACTACCGCTGGCGAGATGCTTCGCTGCACTCTGCATGACACGCTAAACAACTAAACAACGACCTCAACCACCCCAGCCCCCGCTTTGCGGTGGCATCCCCTCCTCATCTGAGGAGGGGAGCTTGTTGATTACTACCACAACGACTAACACGACGCATGTCAACTGCTTCCCCCAAACCTGCCGGCTACGATATCGACCTCGGTAACGCTTGCTCCCGCAACGCCTACGCCTGGGCCAAGAAAACCTTCCCCAACCGTGCAGGCCAGCCTGGCGAGCCGGCTCAGGACTTGGACGGTGGATTTTCTAATGAAATTCGCTTTGGTCAGGAGCGCCTGGGCATCAGCTCCGACGGTATTGGTACCAAGATAGAGGTAGCCGAGCGCGTGGGCCGGTTTGATACCTTGGGCTATGACTTGATTGCCATGGTGGCCGACGATCTGATTGCCGGTGGCTTCGTGCCCAGCAATTTGTCGAACATCATCGACGTGAATACCCTGGATTACGACGTAATTGACGAGCTGATGCGCGGCCTGCACGACGCGGCCAACTTCAGCCGCATCGCCGTGACGGGGGGCGAAATTGCCGAGCTGGGTAACCGCATCGGTGGCTGGCCCGGAGCCCGCATGAACTTCAATTGGTGCTCCACGGCCGTAGGTGCTTTGCATCCGTCGCTAAAAAGCCCCCTGAGCGGTGCCACTGCCCACGCCGGCCACGCGGTAGTCGCGCTGCGCTCGCCCAGCTTCCGCTCCAACGGTTTTTCCCTTGCCCGCCGCACCCTGCAAAGCCTCTACGGCGACAACTGGCACACGGCCCCCTACACCGGCTCCGATGCCGTTGAGCTAGGCAATACCTGGGGCGAAGTTCTATTAGCGCCTTCCCTCATCTATGCGCCCGCCGTGGCCCGTCTCCTCAATGCTGGCTTAGTCCTGCACGGTATCGCGCACGTCACCGGCGGCGGCATTGCCGATAACTTCCAGCGCGTACTCAAAAACAACGGCGTTGGTGCCGAATTGGATAACCTATTCGAGCCCCTGCCCGCCATGCAGAAGCTCACCAAGCTAGCCGGCATCTCGCCCGCCGACGCCTACCTCTACTGGAACATGGGCAACGGCATGCTCCTCGTAACCGAAGAAGCCCAAGCCGCTGCCGTGGCAAGCCAGCTGCAAGCCGATGGCTACCAGGCTCAAATAGCCGGCCGCATCACCGCCAAGCCCGGTATTAAGCTGAAAGTAGCGGCCGGAGAGTTGACGTATTAACTGACGCAAATCACCAGCCTAGCGAGTCGTTGGAATGTAGCGCGAAGCTTCCGCTTCGCGTGTCGTTGTTTAGTTGAATAAGGCGTTGAAGAATTCTCTGCTGTATTGTTCAACGATACGCGAAGCGGAAGCTTCGCGCTACATGCAGGCGCTCCTATCTCCACCATCACAAAAAAGCCCCCCAGAACTATTCTGAGAGGCTTTTTTGTGATGAAAAGTTTAAAAGTAACCGAACCTAAGCGGCTTGCTTGGGCTCAATATCAAAGCCGGCCTGCGACACGGCTTTCATCACCTGCTCAGGAATGACGTTTTCGCCCTCCACAGTCAGGATTTTGTCGGGGTTGTTGGTGTCCACGCTCCACTTCTGCACGGTGGGTTCCGCATCCAGAAAAGGCGTGACGGCGCGCAGGCAGTTAGCGCAGTTGATCGAGGTTTTGAATTGTAGGGTAGGCATAGGAGCAAGAGTTGAACCGCCGAGGCAACTAAAGCAGCTTCAGCGGCGGGTGAAACACTGATTTAGCAGTGAGGATACTACAAAAGTAGCAACGGGAATAAAGCCGAGAGGTATAGGCTTTGGCTGATGAAGTGTAGAGTTTTGGGTTATTTTACGGCAACATTCCAATCTGTTGACTCTAATTCTTCAAGTGAAAGCGATATTCTTTTAAAAAGCTTCTTGCTGTTCAGACTATCCATATCATGATAAATTCGCACTGAATCAGGATTATAAACAAACAAATTCAACTTCTTATTGACACTACCTTCTACTTCAAAAATCCAAGCATTTTTAGAATCTGGTATAGTTTGAACAGCTGTATCACCCGGTAGAATAATGTTGCTCAGGTAATATTCTGGCTGGTTCATGACTTTTTCTGGAAGCGTATCTTTAAATGTTTCGATACAGATAGGAGAAGCAGTTGAGTTTACAACTTTAAGACGCGAGTCATAATAATCACACCCACTTAGTAAGACTAGAATAAGAATGATTATCCAAGATAGTCGCATCGCTAAGTGAATAGATGGTTTTAGGATAGGGCTAGTTATTAATAGATTAATGACCAATAAGTAACCCTATTTCAATCACGCCGGCCGCACCGCGCGCTTCTCCAGAATCAGCTGCATGCGGAAGCTGTTCAGGCTCTCTTCCAAGCCCACCGGGTACACGTGCGGGTTGAGGAAGCGGCGGATGCTGGGGTCGAGGGTGGCTACTTCATGCTGGGCTTTGGCGCGGCTCTCCTCTAGGGTGGGCAACTCAGCGACCAGCTTGCCGGCCCGAAATACCGGCTCCAGCAGCTCCCGAAACTGGGTGGAACGGATAGGGCGGCGGCGCGTGGGGTCCAGCGGGTCGATGATGGTGAGCTGCTCGGGCAGGGGCTCGGCCGTGTTGTAGAGCATGTCGGCGCGGGGCTGGCCTTTTTCGGTTTCGTAGCGGCGCACCTGCAGGATGCCGGGAATGCTGGTTTTAGCGAGTTGCTCAGAAAGCTTGATGGTGTAGTTCCAGTCGTCTGTCGCGTTGGAGCGCAGGGCGGCGAGCTTATAAACGCCCCCCAGGGCCGGCTGATCGTGGGCCGTGACGAGCTTGGTGCCGATGCCCCAGGTATCGATGCGGGCGCCTTGCTGCTTGAGGCTGGTGATGAGGTGCTCGTCGAGGTCGTTGCTGGCCACGATACGCGCTTTCTGAAAACCGGCTTCGTTGAGCAGGGCGCGGGCTTCGCGGCTGAGGTAGGCCAAGTCGCCGGAATCGAGGCGAATGCCCCCCAGCTCGTGGCCGTTGGCCCGCATTCGGCGGGCCACACTAATGGCGTGGCGCACGCCCTCCAGCGTGTCGTAGGTATCAACCAGGAAAACGGAGTCGTCGGGAAAGGCGTCGCCGTAGGCGGTGAAGGCCGCTTCTTCCTCCCCAAATGCCTGCACCCAGCTGTGGGCGTGGGTGCCGCGCACCGGAATGCCAAAGCGCTGCCCGGCCAGCAGGTTAGACGTGCCATCGACGCCACCCAGATACGCGGCCCGGCTGGCGCTCAGGCCGCCATCAAAACCCTGAGCCCGACGCAGGCCAAACTCAAATACCTGATCGGAGCCGGCGGCCTCGCGGATGCGGGCGGCTTTGGTGGCAATCAGGGTTTGGAAGTTGACCAGGGTGAGCAAGGCCGTTTCCAGCAGCTGGGCTTGCAGCAGGGGGCCTTTTATGCGCAGCAGCGGCTCGTTGGCAAATACTACCGTGCCTTCGGCTATGGCATCGATGTCGCAGGTGAGGCGTAGGGTACGCAGGTATTCGAGGAAAGCCGGCTCGAATAAAGCCGTGTCGCGGGTGCCGCGCAGGCTGCCCAAATACGCCAGGTCGTCTTCCGAGAAGTGAAAATTTCTGACCCAATCCACTGCGTAGGCTAAGCCCGCGGCTACGGCGTAGCCACCCCCAAACGGCGGCTTGCGAAAGTATAAGTGAAAAACAGCTTCCTGATTCTGCTTGCCCTGCTTCCAATAGCCGTAAGCCATGGTGAGCTGATAGAGGTCGGTGAGCAGGCTAAGCGAGGGGCCGTAGAGGCCGGAGAGAGGCGCGGAGTTCATGCGCCCAAAGTACGACGAACCCGGCAGTGAGTTGTGATTTGAAAATCCTATCCTGATAGAGCACAACAAGAGAAGCAAGGCCATTGGGCCACTGCGTGGGTAACTCAATAGCCTTGCTTCTTACCATAATAGGGCAAACCGTGGTTAAGGCAGAACCCTTGAAATACAAATAGCTATCGAAGGAGCAGAGGCGGCTGAAGAAACTCAAAAAAGCCCCCCAGGCGCTGGTAAAGATGTTTCGCGGCAACATCCGTAGTTGCCCTACTATGATAGAGCAACACCCCAGCCAGCGGTGGTGGTGGAAGGCGATGGGCTGGTAGATTGGTGAGCGGCGTGACAGTACAACTCCGCATCAAGCAACGTAGAAACAATGGGAGGACAAGCTGTCTCCGGTGTTTCTTTTAAACTGTCCTGCACATCATCGGCCAGGTGGCAGAGTACAAGTTGGGTATTACGCCGCCGCAGGCGATGGTAATAACTGCTCAGTAAAGCCATGGCGCGGCCCGAAATGTGCTGCAATGAGCTGCAATCGACCCAAATGCTGGGCTTGCCGCTCCGAGCGGCTTGCTGTAAGGCTCTGGCTAACCCGTATTCTTCAGGATGGGTGTGGTCTTCAGCTAAAATGAGCAGATAGCTCTCTGGCAGAATCTCGCGATGAATCTCCATAAGGAGTTGATAGGGTCATTTGTTTTCAGGCCGCGAAACATGGTTACACGGAAGGTCGGGAGCAGCAAAAGGCCACAACGAAGTGGCGACGGGGAGCCAAGGGAGCCAGACCACTTCGTGTGGCACCACTTACTTACCTACTATGGTCCGCTAAACCTGGGTCGAGGCAGTTCTGGCGGGAAACTGCCCGAGCGGAAAAGGAAAAAGCTATCTGGCCTAGAGGCCGGTATACTAATGACACACTGTCAACGGGAACCGATGCGTATTCTTACAAATCTAGGAACAGCAACTAACTAACTACTCAGGCAATATACTGGTTTTCAGTACAATTCTCCTTATCGAGCGCTAAGTATTTATAACGCGCGTATCTATACTTAGACCGAATTATGGGTATAAAAAAGAGTGACAACATTGCTGCGTCACTCTTTTTTTGCTCTCCTGGCCTTTAAGCCGAAGCCAGGTCTTGGTTGGCTGGACCGATGAGTAGTTTGCCCAGCGCATCAAACCGGGAGCCGTGGCAGGGGCAGTCCCAGCTGCTTTCCAGGCCGTTCCAATGCACTACGCAGCCCAAATGCGGGCAGATGGCGGAGCACTCATGCGTCTGGCCTTGGGGGTCGCGGTACACGGCTACTTTGGTGAGGCCGCGCCGCATAATGGCTCCGGAGCCAGGCTCTATAGAGTCTATGCTGGATACGTCGCCGCTGGTAAGCAGCTCGGTATACTCGGTGGCGACGTTCAGGTTTTCTTTTACAAACTCATAAGCCGAGGCTGGCCGCAGCGTCACGCGGCCGGGGTCGTAGAGGTCGGCCCAGGGGTTTGAGCGGCCCTGAATAAGGTCGGTAACCAAAATGCCCCCCAGCGTGCCGTGCGTCATGCCGTGGCCCGAGTCGCCGGTGATGATGTATACGTTATTCTTATCCAGCGGATTGTGGCCGGCATAGCCGAGGCTGTCGCTGGGTTCCTGCACCTGCCCCGACCACGCGTAGTCGATTTGCTGCACCATGGGAAACCGCTCGCGGGTCCAGTCTTCGAGGTGCTGCAAGCTGAGTTCGGGGTTGCCCTGGCCTACTTTATGGTCTTCGCCACCTACGATGAGCAGGTCGTAGCGGGGCGTGCCACCGCGGGGGCCTTCCGTTACTTCCTGCAACCGGATATAGTGGTACGGATCAGGCGTATCCCAGTACAAGGCCTGTGTCACGGAGCCCTTTGGAATGCGGGCCGCAATAACGTAGGTACGATACGGATGCTGCTTGGTGTGCATCACCACGCGGTCGTTGACGGGTGTGTTGGTGGCCATGACTATGGCTTTGGCGCGCACCGTGTGGCCGTCGGCCGTCGTCACGCTGGCCTCGGAGCCGCCCTGTACCTCCGATACGTGGGTGTTCGTGAAAATTTGCCCCCCATGGCCTTTAAAACGCCCAATGGCCTCAGCCAGACCATAGAGGTACTTCAGAATATGGAATTGCCCCTGATTGGGAAATACAAGACACTCGCCGGTGCGAAAGCCTTGAGTAGGCGAATCGGGGAGGCGCTCTACTCCGGTAAGACCGGCGCGGTGGGCGGCTTTCAGCTCTTTGTCCAGCTCGTTGGGGTTGCCATCTTCGGGCAGAAACAGGTAGCCAGGCAGGCGCACGAGGTCGCAATCAATCTTCTCTTCCTGCACAATCTGCTCAATCTGGTCGATGGCGGCACCATGGCTTTCGGCCGCCAGGCGAGCCCCTTTTTCCCCAAACAGATGCTCCAGGCGCGTGTAGCGGTCATCGAGGGCATTGGAGAGGTGAGCCGTGGTGCGGCCCGATTCGCCGCTGGCCAGCTCCCCACTTTCCAGCACGACTACTTTTTTGCCTTCGCGCAGCAAGAGATAAGCAGTGGTAAGCCCCGCAATACCCGCGCCTACTACTACCACATCGGCGGTAATATCTTTCGTAAGGGGGGAATTCGGGGGCGAGGGCAGTGGTGCCAAACCAGGAAGATTGAGTAGCGGCAGAAGTTTGTTTCATAGTAGAGAGTGGGCGTAGAATACAGTGTTCTGTTTGTACGCCAAGAGGCTAGGTCAAGTTAGAGAAAGGGAGCACCTTTGAAAAACAGGACACTACGCAACCGCGTAAGGACGGACTACAAGTGCAGCTCCGGCGGAACAGGCAGCTGGTATCTTTCTCCGGCACTCAGGAAATGCAGGCGCAGGTCGCGGATGGTGAAGGGCGTATTGGGGCTGATCTCATAAATATTATTCCTGGTGCATTCATTAGCTTCCAGGATGGTAACCAAACCGCTGCCAGTTACTTCTAAATCGTAGCCGTCGCGCACTAATACCGCTGTGTCTTCTTCCAGTCCTAGTCCCAAACAGGTAGGATTGGTGGCAATAATCTGGGCCATACGGGCGATACGGCCCCGCGCAATAAAGTGGGTGTCAATGGCTACATCGTGCATAAACTGTAGCCCGGTGGTGATGGATATTTCGCCTTTGCGGAAGCCGGCATCATTGAGACCCTGATATATCATGGGGGTAGAAAGGGCCGCCGCCCCGGCACTGGTGCCCCCGATAAGAATCTCTTCGTAGGTGTAGCGCTCCTTCAGGCGGGTCAGCATCTTGGTGCCGCCGAGCAGGCCCGTCAGGCGCAGCTGGTCGCCGCCCGTAAAGTAGAAGCCCGTAGCTTCATTAATCAAATCCATAGTAGCCTCGCTGTTGGCCTCTTCCCGCTCGCGTATATCCAGCACCTGAACCCGGTTGATGCCCAGACGGGGAAATACCTTCAGGTAGTCCTCGGCGGCTTCCTTGGGCTCAGTAGAAGCGATGGGCAGCACCAATACCAAAGGGTCCTTGCCTTTTAGCTCCTCAGAGAAGCGGCGGAGAATGGCTTTGGGCGCGAAATTGCGGTTTTCGTCTTGGTTGGAGCCTCTTTCGGGGGCTTCACCTTTGTTTTCGTGGCCCCCTACGGCTAGCAGCATCCCTTTGGGTGTAGGGCAGGTGTCTCTGTGGTCGTTGCGTAGCTTCTCGGCGGGAGCAGGAGCGGCAGATTTCTTTTTGGTGGGCATAACAGAAGGTGGTGTAAGGGACGGCACTTGTGCAGTTATTACGCTTCCTGCATGCGTAATTTGGCCCCCTTAAGTTGTCTGCCTTCTCAGCCAGCTACTAGCTCCAAGCGAGATCTGGCTGGAGGCTTTTTAATCATTTTTATGATTAACATATGATAATCAATATATTACCTAAATCGTGGCCCTCGTTGATTCTAGCAGGCAGCTCCACAGTTGTTGGTATATACCTATCTAAAAATACGTACTACTCCCACCCAAAATAGGTATGTGTTCGGTAGCTCCTCCGTGCTTATTCTCGTTTATTCATTACTACAATAAGCCCCCTAGGTCGCACAAACGTACTGTAAGGGCTTATCACCGACCCCCACTACCGCAGACTCTATTTATAGAGGCCTTTCTGCGCTATGAAAACAACCAATACCCCTTAAAACGGGAAGGGCCGCCAGATATCTGGCGGCCCTTCCCGTTTTAAGGGGTACAACGTGCGTTATTCGATTAGCCCTTCACTAACGGCGAACTTGATGAGGGCGGCGGTATTTTTGGCCTGGGTTTTCTCGATGATGTTCTGGCGGTGGGTCTCGATGGTGCGCTTGCTGGTGAAGAGCTTGTCGGCAATCTCGGCGTTGGTCAGCCCTTCGGCAATCAGGGTCAGCACCTCCAGCTCCCGCTTCGATAATTCATTGGCTTTGCGGGTCCCAGTCTCAGGTGTTGGGCCACCAGCCGTTACCTGCTGAAGCAGATTCATGCCTATCTCAGTGCACAAGTACTGCCGACCGGAGGCTACGGTACGGATGGCATGAGAGATTTCGGCTATATCGGCGTTTTTAAGCACATAACCCGCAGCGCCCACATTCATCATACGCACCACATAGTTGGGGTGGTCGAGCATGGAAAGAACGAGCACTTTCACCTCCGGAAACTCCTTTCGTAGATGAGGCATTGCTTCAAACCCGTCCATAACGGGCATGTTTACATCCATTAGTACTACTTCGCAGGGCGTGGTAGCTAGCATCTCGAGCAACTCCTGGCCATTACTGACCTCCCCTATAATTTCCAGCCCAGCATCTTTAGTAAGCAGCGCGCGAATACCATCCCGGATAATGGCGTGGTCGTCGGCCAGAATTAATCGAATCATAAGGCGATAAAGTAGTTGGCAAACTGGGCCAATGAGGGAGAACTGTTCAAGAACAACGCCAACTAGAACAAAATCGGTTCTCGATTTGGCCATTCTCTCGCGTGTAGAAAGAACACAGTCAGGGAATGGGTGAAGCCCGGCAAAAACTAACGCACGAGGCTTTCACTCCTGCGGTGTGTACTTGTTTAGCCGCTAATGAGTTTAAGCGGTGAGAGCATTAGCAACTCTCCACATACGCTAGAGGGTTTCTGGCTTTGTTAAAGCCGTCGGGTTAGGCGAATGTTCGGTCCTTGTTTCGCTCTCGCTACTTACAGGCTACCAAAAAGCCCCCCAGGGCGGATCGTTGGATGGCAGCAGTTGCCGCAGAAAAATATAGGACGAATAATAAAGAAGGCAGGCCGCTGAGCTATGCGTATTTCTAACGAGCCTGTAAGGTGCCGACAACCCTTTAAGCCATGATAAGTGCGGTTTTTACCAACCGGAAACGAATACTCGAATAGAAGCTTTATCTTGTAAAAACTTGCTGCTGAAGCCCGGTATTTGAATTAAAACAATAGCGGATTCTTTCGGTTGTGTTTTGCAGTTTAATTATTCAGCCCTAGTTATTATTCATGATTCGCATCATTCTAATAGATGATCACGCCATTATCCGCGATGGTATCCGCTCCCTGCTGCGCGAAGAACCTGGGCTGGAGGTAGTGGGCGAGGCTAGTAGCGGCCAGGAACTGCTTGAGAAGCTGGCTACTACGCCCTGCGATGTAGTGGTGCTTGATTTGAATATGCCCGGCAGCGATGGCTTTGCTACTATTCCGTTGCTGCGCGAGCGCTACCCCAATGTGCGTATCCTGGTGCTGTCGATGCTGGATAACGAGCGCTACGTGGCGCAGGCCATTAGCTTGGGTGCTCTGGGTTATGCCCTCAAAAGTGCTGGTCGCGCCGAGTTGGTTTACGCTATCAATACTGTAGCAGCCGGGCAGCCGTACTTGTGCAGCGTTATTGGACTGGCGCTGCTGCGCAAGATGCACTCCCTGGATACGACTAATGGAGCCGCCGCCAAGGCCGCCAGCGGCTTATCGAAGCGGGAGTTGGAGGTGCTGACCCTGATTGCCGAGGGCCTGACCAACGCCGAGATTGCCGACAAGCTCTTCACCAGTAAGCGCACCATCGAGACCCACCGCCAGAACATCATCGAGAAAACCCAGGCCAAAAATACCGCCGCCCTCATCAAGTTCGCCGTCAGCCAGGGCATGCTGACCGATTAAAAAGCCCCCCAGCGGCAAGATTTACGATTGCCTTACCAGCTTAGCTTAAGGCCTTTCCACTGGGAAGGTCTTTTTCGTTAATAAAAGCCCCCCAGACCAAGCCTGGCCTACTAAAAGAGTTTCCTGCTGAATTGGGGCGCAACGGTAAAAGCTAACCTGCATGCCTGAAGATGAAAGCCTACTTAAAGCAAAAGGTCAGAGCTTATCCTGCCGGATAAGGCCCCGATATAGTTGCAGCAGCCGAGGCTGCGGAATACCCACCCAATAGAGCAATGTAAGCAGGGAAAACACCGCCTGAAGCCGAAATACGCCATTTGCCAGGTACTTGCGGGCGGAGGTCGTAACGGTGGAGGGCAGCAGCCGGAAGGGGCCGTACTGCCGCAGGCGGCGCACTATTTCCTGATCTTCCAGCATTAGCATATGGGCGCGGTAGCCGCCGGCCTGCTCGAATACCGTTCGCCGCACAAACAGGCTCTGGTCGCCGAAGCGCACGGCATCTATGTCGAAGCGCGTGAACCAGCCGCTCAGCCGTAGAAACCAGTGCCGGTGGTCGAACGCCAGGCGGTAGCAGCCGCTGCCGTAGCCTGCTGGTCCCAGCGCGTGCCGGATATCAGCGAGAAAGGCGGGTGGCGGATACGTGTCGGCGTGCAGAAAATACAGAATTTGCCCCCCAGCCGCTGCCGCCCCATAGTTGAGCTGCGCGGCGCGCCCCTTGTGGGGGCAAAGCACTACGCGGGCCCCGGCTTGCCGCGCCAAAGAGGCCGTATTATCGGTGCTATGCCCATCCGCCACAATGATTTCTGTGCCCGTATCCGGTTCGCACACCTTGCCCAAGTACGCCAGTAGTGCCCCGATGCACTCCGCTTCGTTGAAGGTGGGAATAATGACGCTGACCGTTTCGGGAGGGTGGTTAGCGGAGCCGTTGGTCATGGTGGGCTGGAGCGCGGGTTAGATGGTAGGGGACGTCTGAAGCGCATGAGTGTTGAAACTTGACCTCGTGCATGACCATACTAACTATAAAAACCCGTTTTCTGTTTCAGAAAACGGGTTTTTGGTGGCCCCGGCGAGAATCGAACTCACATCTAAAGTTTAGGAAACCCTTGTTCTATCCGTTGAACTACGGGGCCAGATGCGCTACTTGGGCAAAGGTAGCCCCAAACCATCGGCTCAGCCAAACCCGGTGCCGGGGTGCCTGCGTATAGGCGGCAGGTGCGGCGACTGTCGCGCCGGTCGTTTCAAGCATTTCTGTTTTTGCATGGGCTTACTGGAGGATTTGCGCGCGTCGCGACGGGCAGCAGGTAGCGGGCGAAATTTGCCCCCCGGTGCCGATGATGATGGGTTGCAGCCGGCTCTGCTGTTCATTCCGGATATCAGCGGTTTTACGCGGTTCATAGAAGCCTCAGAAAGCCCTCTGGCCCCGTTTCTGATTGCCGATCTGCTCGAAATCCTTATCGAGGCGAATACCCTAGATATGGAAGTGTCGGAGATTCAGGGCGATGCTATTCTGTTTTATCGGCTGGGGCCGCCGCCCCCGGTGCAGGAGCTGGTGGCGCAATGCCGCCGCATCTTCCTCGATTTTCAGAATTACCTGCGTTTGGTGGAGCGCGACAACGCCTCAGAATTAGGCGCCGCGCTGCGTGCCCACGACCTGACCCTGAAGATAGTAGTGCACTACGGCCGGGTGAACGTGGCGCAGATCCGGGAGTTTACCAAACTCATGGGCCGCGACGTGATTGTGGTGCATCGCCTGCTCAAGAACAACATAACCGGCGGCGAATACCTGCTGCTGTCGGAAGGTTACCTGAAAACGCAGACGCTCACTGATTTAACACGCAGCTTTTCCTGGACGCGCCTGCTGGGGGGCAAAACCACCTACGAATACCTCGGCGACATCAACTACCGCTATGCCCACCTCACGCCCCTGCGCCTGTTGCTTAATGGGCATCACTCACCCGATGGGGTGCCGAGCGGCCGCGGCAATTCGCTGAAAGTGCGCCACACCGTGCGCGTACCCGCGGCTTACGCCCTGCGGCTGGTGCGCAATCTGCGCTTGCGCTACAGGTGGCTGGAAGGCGGTACTGCCGTGCACTACGACCTCAGCAAAGCCGACCGGCTGGGCACCAGCTACAAGGTGGATATCAATAAGGGGCAGATTGACTTCCAAACGGTGCAGAGCTTTCAGGGCGAAGAGCGCATTGAGTACGTGGAGAAAATCTCGCACTTCCGGCTGTTCCCCAATTCCCTGCTATTTTTCTTTATTGAAGCCGTAGACGAGCATTCGTGCCTCATCACCATCGATTTCCGCTACGGCTACGTGGCTAGTCCTCACCCCCTGATTCGCTTCGGGCAGCTGCGCCGCGTGCAGCGCTTCTGGGGCCGCTCCATCCGTAATTTGGCCGCTTTAGGCGAACGATTGGCCAGAGTGTCAGCCAAATAAGGATGTTCTTTAGAAGCTGTTGGAGTTAACTAAAGCGCGGTAGAGATGCAACATCTGGCGTCTTATCGTTGGACGGCAGGTGCTAAATACTACTAAACAACCTCAGCAACCGAAGGTCAGCGAAGCTAACGGAGAGACGCAAAATCTTGCGTCTCTACTACGGCTCCAGCAGCCCAAAGCTGAACATCTTCTAAGTGTTTACCCACAAAAAAGCCCCCCAGGCTGAGTCTGGGGGCTTTTTTGTGGGTAAATGGAGCGTCAGGCTCAAGCCTTATACAACAGTACAATACCAAACGACAACGCCGTCAGAATCAGGCCGACCATGAAGATGGTGTAGCTGATGCGCAGCAGCCGATACTTGCGACTAAGCACCTCGCCCAGATAGTAAATGTCGGTTATCATGTTGGTGTACATGAGGTCCTTGTCGCGCATCAGCTCGTTCATGCCGCCCTGAAACGCATCGAGGCTGAGCTTAGTAAAGTTGCCGAAGAACAGGATGTTGATGCGGCGGTTGGTGGCAATAGCCGGGCTTTTTTTGAGCCACTTAAAGGTCGTCACGTCGGGTTGGGCCGAGAGAATAGCCGACACCACCGAGCCCAGCGCCGTGGCTACCAGCAGGCCCATGGGCACGGTCAGAATAGGATTGCTGGTGAAGGCCGGCCCGATGGCCGACGTCTTGGCCCCCAGATACGTAATCAGGATAGACAGAATAACGGCATTCAGGCTGATCATCATGTTGGCCTTATTATCAGCCATTTGCGAGAGCGAAACGTGGTTGTCGTACGTCGTTCGAAACATTGTTTCCACGCCGCGCTTGCCCTCAGCGAAGTTGCCTTGTACCTCTTCTTTCTTCTTCTTTTCTTTTTTCCCGATCTTCTTCAGGCGCTGCTTCTGGTCCTTTATATTCTGCTTGTACTGCTCGCCGTAGCGCTCCTTGGCCGCTTGCGAGCGAAACTTGGAGGTCACCAGAAAATCAAGCTGAGTTTCGGCCCATTCGGTGTTCGAGTGGCTGCGGCCTAGCATAGCCTCCCACTCGGCGCGCAGCAGCTCGCCGGAAGCGCAAAAGTCTTCCCGGCCCAGGCTGCACAGATCCGCGTCCACGAGCAATTGCTGCATCTCCGTTTCGCGGGGCTCATTGCGGTGCGTAGCCCTGATCAGATCCTGAACTACCGCAATCCGGTCGGCGGGGTAGCCTTGCGCCTGCAGCCATTGTCCGGCCCGCTCCATGCTGCGGTACTCGTGGCCATCGTAGGTATCCAAATAGCCCGTGTCATGAAACCAGGCGGCTAGCTCCAGCGCTTCCTGGTCGCGCTGGTCCAACTCGGAGGCCGCCCCCAGCGCCCGCACCTCCTTCACCGTGAGGGCGGTATGCTTGAGGGAGTGATAAACAAGCTGCTGGGGCAACTTTTCCTCGAAAAGTGTCGTGATATACGCCTTAGCCTGCCGCAGAATCTCGGCTTTGGCCTTTTTAATAACAGGGGTTGTCTCCATGAGGGAAATTGAGATGCCGGGCTGACGGGATGTACCCAAAGCTCCTGATTGGCTTAAAACGCGAATTGGTTCCTGAGGTTTTTAGCAATAGCTCAACCGCACCGCGCCTGGCTGCGTAGGGCAGGCCATTGCAGTGTCTCCTGACGAGCTAATTCTGTAGTCAGTTGCTTGAATTTTAAGTTTACCAATTCTCAATTAAACTTTTAGTGGGGGTTTTTTAACTTCGGTAAACCTCCGATTATAGGCTATTTTTGTTTTCAAATCTTTACAATAGCTGTTTATACTTCCTTATGAGAAGGTTTACTCTGTCTTGTTATCTGCTGCTCATGAGCTCGTTTGGCTTGCCCATGGCCATGGCGCAGACTACTCAAGCTCCTCATCCCGAACGCCCCAACTATAATCATGGAGGGGAGAACTGGAAAACAAAAACGCCCCCCGATAGCAGTACCCTGCGCTATTCCGTGTTTCTGATTGGCGACGTAGGGGCCCCCGAGCTGAAAGCGCCCGGCGAGCCTTCCCTCAACTTCATGCGCCGCCAGATGCTGGCTGCGGGCCCAAAAAGTTCTGCTATTTACCTGGGCGATAATATCTACGAGTACGGTTTGCCCGAGGAAGGTGCCTACGACCGCAAAGTTTCAGAGCAGCGCATCACCGCCCAGCTCGATATTCTGCGCGATTACGAGGGTGAAAAATACATGATTCCGGGCAACCACGACTGGAAGCAGGGGCGCACGGGCAGCGTGGAGCAGGTAAACCGGCAGCAGCGCTTCGTGGAGGACTATATGATGCGCGACTCGACGGCCTTCTCCTATACCGGCGACTTTTTTATTCCACGCGATGGCTGCCCCGGCCCGTTTGAGGTGCGCCTGCAGGATGAGTTGGTGATGATTGCCATCAATTCGCAGTGGTTTTTGCAAACAGCTGAGCGCCCTTACGGCTCCAATAGCGGTTGCGGCGTAGCCAACGAAACGGACTTCTACACCCAGCTCGAAGACATTATACAGCGCCATAAAGACAAGAACATCATGGTGATTGCCCACCATCCGCTGTTCTCAGATGGTATTCATGGGGGCTATTTCACCCTCGCCGACCATATTTTTCCGCTGTCTATCGTCTATAAATACGCTTTTGTTCCCCTTCCTATTATTGGCTCGGTTTATCCCTTTGCCCGCAAGTACGGCGGCATAAGTCAGGATATTCCACACCCTTTATATCAGGCCTACAAAAAGGGCCTGATGGATATCTTTCAGAAGTATCCGAACGTGGTATACGCCAACGGCCACGAGCATAACCTGCAGTACTTTAAGGTAGATGCCACGCACTTTATTACGAGCGGCTCGGGCTGCAAAACCCAGCACGTGCGCACCGGCCGCGATGCCGGGGCCATGTTCTCCGATAAGGAAAAAGGCTTTGCCCGCGTGAATTACTACGCCAACGGCGAGGTCTGGACGGAGTTCTGGGTGCCCAACGGCACCGGCGAAAGTGGCCGGTTAGTGTTTCGGAACCCTATGTATGCCAAGCAGTCGCTGCAAGCGCTGGCGCAGGCCCAGACCGATTCGACAAACGCCTCGAATGCGCTGGGGCCGCGCCGCGACTTTCGCGATAGCACCATAACCGTGGCCGCAAACCTGCGCTATGCCCAGCGCAGCGGCTTTTTCCGCACCTTCTTCGGCGACCACTACCGCGCCGAATGGGCCACGCCCGTGCGCTTTCCCGTCCTCGACCTAGCGACTGAAAAAGGCGGCCTGACGCCCTACCAGATTGGGGGCGGCAAACAAACCGCGTCGCTGAAAGTACGCAACGAAGAAGGCCGTAACTACACGCTGCGGGGCATTAATAAAGATCCGTCGGCGGTATTGCCGGAGTCGCTGCGCGATGGGGCGGCGAAGGACATTTTGCAGGATCAGATTTCGGCTCAGCACCCGTATGCCTCCTTTGTGCTGCCGCCGCTGGCCTCGGCCGCTGGTATTTTGCATACCAATCCGGAGATGCGCTACATTCCGCAGGACCCGCTGCTGGGGCAGTACTACGAGCGTTTTTCGAATACACCAGCTGCTCTGGAAGAAGACCCCAAGGACGACCAAAGCAACGTAGCCTCGCTGGGCAATGCGACCAACCTGGTGGGCAGCGACCGGGTGCTGGAGCGCCTGATTGAAGACAATGACAATAAGGTGAAGGAAAAGGCCTTCGCCCGCTCCCGCCTTTTCGATATGTGGATAGGCGACTGGGACCGGCATGAGGACCAGTGGCGCTGGGCCGAAAAGAAAGACGAAGAGGGCGACCGAACCTTTACCGCCGTGCCCGAAGACCGCGACGTGGCCTTCTTTAAGGGCGACGGCCTGTTTCCTTACCTGGCCAGCCGCAAATGGGCCATCCGCAACTTTCAGAACTTCGGGAAAGACTACGCCGACTATAAAGGCCTTAACCTGACGGCGCTGGCTAACGATCGGGTATTTCTGGCCTCGGTGACCAAAGAAGATTGGGTAAAGCATGCCCAGGAAATGAAAGCTTCTCTCACCGATGAGGTGATTGAAAAGGCGTTCCGCGAGCGGTGGCCCGAGCAGATTTATAAGCTGCACGGTCCCGAAATTATTGCCAAGCTCAAAAGTCGCCGTGATTTGCTGCCGGAGCTGGCGGCCAACTACTATGAAGTTGTTTCCAAGATTACGGAGGTGAAGGGCAGCAGCAAGAACGAAAAATTCGTGGTCGACCGCCTGCCCGACGACAAAACCCGCGTGACGGTGCAGAAGATAAACAAGGACGGCGAGTTCACTAAGATGCTCTACGACCGCACTTTTGATAATAAAGTCACGCAGGAAGTGCGCCTCTACGGCTTTGCCGGCAACGATATTTATAACATCAATGGCGACGTGAAGGATGGCTTGAAGCTGCGCATAATTGCCGGCACCGACCGCGACTCCATTGTAGACCGGTCTAACGTACGTGGCCTGGAGCACCAAACCCACATCTACGACGCCGACACGGGCAACGTCATCATCGCGGGCCGCGACGCCCGGTTGCGCCTGGAGCCTGGTACCGATGTGAGCCGCTACGACAATCCGAACCGCGCCGACCGTAAAGATTACCGCCTCGATTATCTGGGGCCAACGCTGTACTTCGGCTATAACGTAGATGACCGGCTGTTTTTTGGCGGTGGTGTCACTTACCGCAAATACGCTTTCCGCAAGGAGCCTTTCGCGTCAGATCAGTCACTGGTGGCCAACTATTCGCCTTCGCAGAAAGCGTATAATGTGCGCTACCGGGGTCAGTTCACGGATATGTTTGGCAAATTCGACCTGAACGTGACCAGCCAGCTTTACGGCCCCCAGCTGCTCTATAACTACTTCGGTCTGGGAAACGACACGGACAACACGCTGGCCAGCCAGGAAGGCCGCGTCCGCAACCGCGACATCAATGAAACCTATCGTATCCGCTTCTCGCGCTTTTACTTTTCGCCGGTGCTGGAGAAGGATGTGTTTAGCTTCCTCAAAATCGGATTTGGTCCCCAGTACGACCAGTTTCGGGTGGAGCGCGATCAGCTCGGTAGTCGGATCGCGGCCGGCCTCGACGAGAACACCAACAATGGTGTGAGCGGGGCCGCCGTCGGTATTCGGTCCTCCGATTTTGGCCTAAACCGCTACGCTGGGGGGCGTTTTTACCTGAACATTGATGCGGCCAGCTCGCCCAAGAACCCGCGCATTGGTCTGCGCTGGTACAACTCAGCCGAGTATAACTTCCAGATGAATGGGGAGCAGCTCAACTTCGGGCGCCTGGCCTCCGAATTCCGGTTTTATCTCACCCCTAATTTCCCCTTCCAGATTACCTGGGCCGGCCGCATCGGCGGGGCGCGCAACCTCGGCGACTACCGCTTTTATCAGGCCAATACGCTGGGGGGCACTACCAACCTGCGCGGCTACCGCCGCACGCGCTACGCGGGCCGCAGCTCGGTATTTGCCAACGCCGAAGTACGCCTTCAGCTCTTTACTTTCAACGCCTACCTCTTCCCGGCTAAGGTTGGCGTAATGGGCTTAGCCGATGCGGCCCGGGTATTCACCCGCTACGATCAGGACACTGGCCTGGACGCCTTCCACACGGGCGTGGGCGGTGGCGTGTGGGCCGATATTCTCAAGCAAGCCGTTATCAACGTTACCTACTCAGTAGGTGAGGAAAACCTGGTGTTTGTCGGCTTCGACTTCCTGTTCTAACAGAAGAATTGCTGAACGAAAAAGTGGTCAACCGGGCGGCTGGAACAACCGCCCGGTTGACCACTTTTTCGTTTAATGCTAGCCACTGTTGGCCATTTTTTGTAAAAAGACGTTAAGCCCAGAATTGAGGAATTGTGGGTTTCTGGAGATTATATTTTCGTTTTAACATGACATCGATTTCCGCCTTTTTGCGCCGTGGGGGGCAAATTTTAGCTCTGGTAGCTTTCTTCCTACCTGCTCGTGGTGCGCAGGCGCAGATCACGCCGCCCCGCACGCCCGTGTACCCGCGCCCCGCGCCGTTGCCTACCGATTCGACGACTTTGAAAGAGGCAACGCAGGAGAAAGAATTTGCCAACCCTTCCGTGCTGGGGCAGGGCCCGAGCAAAGGCCTGATTTTGCATTATGAGCGCACCAGCGGCTTCGATATTACTTCCAAATCGCGGAGCGACGACTTCACTGATCGGAAAGGTCATGTAGAGCGTAACAGCCGCTTCATCGTCAAAGGCTACATCCCGGTCTGGAACCGGCCCCACCTCAAGATGGTGGTTGGGGTGAACTACGAGCGCGAGAAATTCGTGTTTGAGGACCAGCCCACCAACTATCAACTCTATGAGGAGCTACGAAACAAGGGCCTCAAAACGCTGGGTACTCAATTGGTGGTGTTGCGGCCCATTAATGAGGATAACTTCGTGCTGGGTCGGGTGAAAGGCGAGCTAAACGGCGACTACACTTCTTCGGAGCTGCGGCTCAAAGATTATCTGCGCATGTCATATGAGCTGATATATGGCTGGAAGAAGTCGCCCACGTTTGCCTGGGGCATCGGGGCGCAAGTAGGCTACACTTTTGGTCGGCGCAGTATATTCCCGGCCATCATGTACAACCGCACTTGGAGCGACCATTGGGGCGTAGAAGCGCTGTTTCCGGCACGTGTACTGGTGCGCCACAATGCCTCGGCCAAGTCGCTGCTGTTTGCCGGCTACGATGTGAATGGCCTGAGCTACATCCTCAAGTTCCGGGAGCCCTTGGCCATCGATCCCACCCTTACGACCGTGGAGCTGCGCGAAACCGAGCTGAAGCTGCGTGGCCGCTGGGAGCGTGAAATCTATGACTTCCTGTGGTTTGGGGCCGAAGGTGGCTACCGCTACAACAACTCCTTCGACGTATTTGACCGCCGCAACGGCCGCACTAAGGTTATCGACAACAAGCTGGCCGGCGCTCCTTACTTCAGTTTCGAGCTGTTTATCGTGCCGCCGCGCCGCTTTCTGAAGCGGTAGTAGATAAAATCTTAGAAAAAGCCCCCGGCTATGTAGCTGAGGGGCTTTTTGCGCTATTGCGCTAAAGGAGAACAGCGGCAACTGCCGCGAAACGCGGCCTCGGTCGTGGTATGCTGACATAAATTATATTTATTTTTAATATATGCGGTCAATCACCTTTATTTTTCTAGTTATGAGTCTCTTAGCTATGCATGGGCGTAGCCAAGCCCAAGCGCGACTGTACCTGGATTTGAAGCTAGGCGCGAACCATACATTTGCCGAAGGGGCCTACTTCGGCAAAGGCACCCGCCCGTTCAAAGCCTACACTAGGTTGAATTTCGACGAGCAAGGAGTAGTGATGCCGCGCTTGCAGCTAACCGATAACTTCGGCATCTCGGTGGGTTACAGCGGCAGCGCCTTGAGTTGGGCTTATAGCTTAAAAGTGCCTCGTGAATACACCAATAACCCGTTTGAAGGGGAGTGGCTTGGGGCGGGTGCCGGCGTGTATATGCACCAGATTCCATTGCTCTTCAACCAGACGATTGGACGATATAATATTCGGGAAATTGACACGGTACGCCACCTATATCTAGCTAGCTTCAAGCTGGATGTGGTGGTAGGAGGCGGACTAAACCGCATTGGGAATAATTGCTTGGATTGTGGTGGTTTGGGGGCTGGGGGTGGATTATACGACACGATTGAGTTCAGGGAATCTATCCTCGTACGGCGCAAGTGGGGCGGCTTTCTCATCGGCGGGGTCACGGCGCGCTTTTACCGCCTGGGCAAGGAGCGCCTGAACCTGAGTATCTACTACACCCAGGGCCTGACGGATATGCTGCTCGTGCCGGTGGAGTATCGCTACAACTCCCAGCGGGGCGCTACCACCCTGCATGTGCGCGGCTCGGGCCTGAGCGCCACGCTGGGCATACCTATTCGGCTTACAACCTTTGGTAAAGCTCCACCAAGTGGGTAATCATCCGTAGCACCTTGCCGGGGACACCCGCGGTTGGGGCTCGTAACATTTGCTACTTACCGAACCGAAAAAAGCCCCCCAACTATACGTTGGGGGGCTTTTTTAATTGCTACATATAGGCATTAAGCAGCTGGCTTTTTACCCGCCGACTTCTTGCCGGTCGGGGCCGGCTTGGCGGGCTTAGCCGGGGCAGTCTTCGCACGGGTGCTTAGCTTTTTCAAATATTCATACGTGGCAACCTGCGCCCGTACCTGGGGGGCTTTTTTGTCGTCCTGGCCAATAAAGTTGTTGTGAAAGTCCCGCGACTTTACGTTGTCCTGGCGCTGTAAGTCGAGCAGGTGGCGCACCTCGGCGCGGATCTTGGGGTCGAGGATAGGGAAGCCGACCTCCACCCGCCGATCCAGGTTGCGGGCCATCCAGTCGGACGACGCTACAAACACTTTTTCGTCGCCGTCGTTGCCAAATACATACACGCGGGCGTGCTCCAGGTAGCGGTCCACGATGCCACGCTGCTCGATGTTCTCGCTCTGACCAGGCACCTGCGGAATAAGGCAGGAAATGCCGCGCACCAGCAGCTCCACGCGCACGCCGGCCGCGCTGGCCTCGTAGAGCTTATGAATCATGCGCTCATCCTGCAACGCATTTACTTTTAGAATGATATAAGCTTCCTTGCCGGCTTTGGCCAGCTTTATCTCGTGGTCAACCAACTCATTGAGCCGGTCGCGCAGCTCGAAGGGCGCCACCAGCAAGTACTCAAAGCCGTCTTTGGCCTGCCGGTCGAGGAAGTAGTCGAACACGCGGCTTACCTCATCGGTCAGCCGATCGTCGGCCGTGAACAGCCCGTGGTCGGCATAAATCTGGCTGGTTACTTCGTTGAAATTGCCGGTGCTCAGGTAGGCGTAGCTTTTGGCCTGCCCGTCCTCCGTGCGCGTAACCAGGGCCAGCTTACTGTGAACTTTTAAATCAGGAATGCCGAAAATGACGTTGGCCCCGGCCTTTTGCAGCTTCTCGGCCCAATACATATTCGATTCTTCGTCGAAGCGGGCCTTCAGCTCCACCACAACCGTTACTTGCTTGCCCTGCTTAGCGGCTTTTACCAACGCTTTGGCTACCTCACTTTTGGCCGATACCCGATACAGAGTTACACCAATGCTGGTAACGGCCGGATCAAGGGCGGCCTCCGTGAGGAAGCGCGTAACGTACTCGAAGGACTGGTAGGGGAGGTGAAGCAGGTGGTCGCGCCCGGCAATAGCGGCTAGCATACTGCCCGCACCGCGCGGCAGCGAAGGATGAGGCAGCGGCGGCTGGGCCGGATAGGTAAGATCGGGGCGGCCAACGTCTGGGAAGCCAAAAAAGTCGCGGAAGTTGTGGTAGCGGCTGCCCGCCACCAGCTCGCCTTTGCCGATGCCGGTTTTGTGCATTATGGCCCGCAGTACTTCCTGGGGCATGGCTGGGTCGTAGAGCAGGCGCGCCGGATAGCCCGTTTCGCGCTTTTGCAGGCTGCTCTTAATCTTGGCCATCAGGTTGCCCGACACTTCCTCCTGAATATCCAGCTCCGCATCGCGCGAAATCTTGATGGCATGCACCTGCACGCGCTGGTATTGCGGAAACAGCTCAGTCGCGCAGCACCGAATCACGTCGTCCAGAAACAGCACGTAGCGGTCTTCGCCCTCAGCGGGCAACTGCACAAAACGCCCCCCATGACGCTTGGTGGGGAGTTCTATGACCAATATTCGCTCGTCGGGCTGATGCTTTTTCTCCTTTATCGGCTCGGTGAGCAGAAAGGTAAGGTACACGCTCTGGTCCTTGAGAAACAGGTGGTGCAGGTTGTCGTCGAGACTGACGGGCGAGAGCAAATCGCGCACATTTTCGCGGAAATAGTCGCACACCCACTCCAGCTGCGTCTCGCTCAGATCGTGGTCGGAGAGCAGGTGAATATGCTGGCGGTGCAGTTCCGGCAGAATGCTGCCCCGAAACGTGTCGCCGAAGGCTTCCTGCTGCTTATTCACCTCGGCCAGCAGGTTTTTGAGCTGCTCCGCCGGGTCTTCGCCCAGCTTGGCGCGGGTTTTTTTCTTGAGCTTTACCAGGCGGCGCAACGTGGCCACGCGCACCTTGAAGTATTCGTCCAGATTCGACGAAAAGATGGCCATAAACTTCAGCCGCTCCAGCAAGGGTACTTCCGGGCTCTGGGCCTCCTGCAGCACACGGGCATTGAATGCCAGCCAGCTCAACTCCCGGTTCAGCAAAGTGGGGTAGGTCTTGGGGGGCATTTCCATGTGTTTTTAAGGGTAGATGATTAGTGATCAGGGCAAAACGATACATCGGTGCCTGCCTTATACGGCCAGTTGCCGCAACTTGAGGCTTTGACTCGTCATTTCCTTATCAGGTAGGGCTATTCCTTATCCCGTGGGTAGTCGTAAAAATAATACTCCGCATTGGTGCGGTCAGCATGAGCCCAGTGGTCGGTATCGAAGTGCAGGCACACAATAGCGGCCGTAGTCATATCAGGTATTTGGCTGGGAGAAAGCAAGTTGGCGAAATCAGTAATGGTGTTATTGTGGCCCACCAGCAACACCGAGCTGGCCTCCTTGGGCAGCTCATGCACCACCCGCATAAGGTCGTTTACATCGGCCTGATATATTTTCTCAAGCACCTGAATTTGGTCGTGCGGGTACTTCAGTACACTGGCCACCAGCGCCGCCGTACTGAGCGCCCGCACCGCCGGCGAGCTGATTAGCAAGTCGAGCTGAACGTGGCGCCGGGCCAGCGCCTCGCCCATCGCCGGCGCATCCTTCCGCCCCCGGCCGTTCAGGGGCCGCTCCCGGTCGCTCAGGTCGTCAAAGCTCCAGCTCGACTTCGCGTGCCGCATCAGATATAAGGTTTTCATAAACAAGGAAGGGGTAGAATGAGGATTCTAACCTACAAACGTTACGCGAGTTTTGGCCAAGCGACACACAGAAATAGCATACGGATTTTGAGGCGTAAGGCTGTCCTAACTGCTGTCATAACATAGTTATCGGGTGAAGTAACCCCAAATCAGCAACCCGGAATTTATATAAGTCTTTCTTTTTAATATTTAAATAAACTAATGCTTAAGAACTAATTTATGTATATGCTAGTTTCGGTATAATACAATTTCAAGACGTCATTAGTAAGGTTTTAAATAGATTTAACCCGCATTGTTTTCTAAAATCGGATGAATATCTTTATTTGTTTATAAATTTTATAACGCTGCCTATTTGCAATAAAATGAGAAATAGCAAGTTGAAAAACCAAAAATAGTTTGATATTTGATATTGAATAAAACGAATATAGGGTAAAGACGCTTTAGCTCTTAGCTCAGCAATAACTCATTTTGACTTTTGACCTTATGACGATGACGCAATTCTTCTCTTTTTGGGGCCAGGCTAAGCACCTTCTAAGTGGGCTGGCACTGTTGGGCCTTACACTAGACGCCCAGGCTGAAGGGTCCAAAAATCTGACTCCGGGCACCGGCAGCCGTGGTACGGCTAACGGATCCAACAACTATATCGGCTACCTGCAGCACGACGACGGAGCCGTGACCAGCGCTACTTCCAACTCGAAATACTTTTTGAAGTTGGGGGCACCCGCTAATCAGCGTTTATACATTCGAGTAAAGGCCGGTGAAACGTTGTACTACGGGGTCCGGCGTGTTCGGTCAAATGCAACTGATAATGGTCGATTACGCCTGGAGCTTAAGTACAGCACTACCAGCGCAACGGAGACGCTTGTTAAAACAGACTACCTTGAGCCCCAGGCACAACCAACGGAGCAACGGCCTAACTTGGCGGCCGGACCGGGGGTTATTGCTACGCCTGAGGAGGCTGCGGCCGGGCCGCGCCTCGTTACGGGTGGCGCGGGCTACAATGCGCTGAGCTATACGAATACTACTGGCGCTGACCAAGACTTCTGGATTGAATTTACGCAAGTGGATGCCAGCAACGCTGTCACTGCTACGCAAACCAAAGCCTGGTACGACCTCTGGGACTTTACGGTGCGCGACGCTACGGGCGAGAAAACGGGCCGTTTGTACTCCCAGCACTGGTCGTTCACGGCCGCCGCGGGCACCAACCGCTTATCTGATAACTTCAAGCTGTTTACCCTAATCCCTAACCCTAACTTCAACGGGGAAAGCTTTTTTATCAAGCGGGTGAGCTACGCGGGTATTGAGCCTTTTGGCGTCATCCTCGTAGCTAATAGTCAAGGCACAACTGCCGCGGGTGATTTTAAGGAAAAGCGCAAAAGCCGGTCGACAAATAGCGGGTACCCTGAATACAAGCTCTTTGTCAACGACCCAGATCCTAGTATTTATCCGACTACCATACGCCCCGGTACGCCCACCGTGACCACTTCCTGCAATAGCGGCACCAACACTACTACCTTCACCCTCAATGTAGATCAGGCTGGCTTTGGTGTGGTATTCATCGACGGCGATAGCGACGGCCAGTATGATCGAACCAAAGACCGGGTGCTGGAGCAGAACACCATTATTGGCAACAATGCCTTTGTCTGGGATGGCAATTCCGATTCGGGAGCCAAGATGACCGCTACCACGCTGAGCGTTACCTTCTCCAGTGGCGTTGGCCCCGTCAACTTCCCTATCTGGGACTGCGAACAGGCACCAAACAATGGTATTTCAGTGCAGGATGTACGGCCCGGCAACAACGGCGCCACCGACTATATATTCTGGGACGATAGCCCATTAGGTACCGGTTTTTCCACGCCTCTTACCAATCCCATTGGCAGCAACACGGAAGCTGGCAGCCATAAGTGGGGCTCAAATTTGGGAGATGAAAAGCTGGTGAACTCCTATGCTGTCGGGCTGCTGGCCCGCGGCAATGCTATTCAGATTATTTATGACCCTACTACCACCTGCGCCACGGCACCCGAAATAAAGCTCCGAGTGCCGCTGCCCGTCGAGCTAAGCAGCTTTACGGCTCGCTTCCAAAACGAAAACGTACTCGTGAACTGGGAAACCGCTTCGGAGAAGGACTGTGCGTATTTCCTGGTGGAGCGCAGCACCGATGGTAAGATCTTCAACTCATTGGGGCAGGTGACTGGCAACGGTACTACCAACACCCGCCACCGCTACGCCTTCATCGACGGCTCGCCCGTGCCAGGCATGGCTTATTACCGTCTGCGCCAGGTAGATACTGATGGCAAGGCGCACCCCAGCCCTATTGTGGCCGTGAAGTCGCCGGTGCGTGTGATTCAGGCGGTGCTATATCCTAATCCGGCTACTACCACTGTTACCGTGCGCTTCGCGGAAGCCATTCAAGGACCAGTAAATCTGCGCATTGTGGATGCTACGGGCCGCATTCTGTGGAAGCAGTACCGGCCCCTGAGAGGCGCAACCAATTTGCTCGACATTCCAACCCATCAGCTCCCAACGGTGGGTTTGTATTTGCTGCAAGTAACAGGCAACGGCTTTAGCGGCACGTATCGCTTCACTAAATAAGGTGGGGAGTTTTGATTACCGTCTCTATTGTTAGGTAAGCTGTATCCTCAAAAAAAGCCCCCCAAACTTATTTGGGGGGCTTTTTTGTCTATAATTAACTGATGTTACGCGGCAACTGCACCTCTGCCTCAGAAAGAAGCTATTGCTGCTTCAGGAAACATCCTTTCCAAGCAATCGACTAATATGCCGCGTAACATCAGTAATTAAGATGCAGGTTATTCCTCCGGCACGGGTTGCTGATTGGGGTAGCGCTGGTAGTGCAGTTTGGCGACATGGCGGCTCAACAAGCTCCGCAGCTCATCGATGTTGGTGCGTTCCTGGGCCGAAATAAAGATAACCGGGTCGTGCATTTTGGCCATGTACGTGGCCTTTAGCTGCTCCAACGACGGCCGCACGGGCGCGTCTTCGTCAGCATTCATCCCTTCAAACTGCTGCTCCGAGGCGTTGGCCGTGTCGGTGCTGTACTGGTCTATCTTGTTGAAGACCAACAGCATCGGCTTATCAGCAGCGTTAATGTCTTTGAGCGTATCGTTCACCACCGCAATCTGCTCCTCAAACGACGGGTGAGAGATGTCGACCACGTGCACCAGCAAGTCAGCCTCGCGAATCTCATCCAGCGTTGATTTAAAGCTCTCGATCAGGCGCGTGGGCAGCTTGCGGATAAATCCTACCGTGTCGGAAAGCAGAAACGGCATGTTCTCCAGCACCACCTTCCGGACCGTCGAATCGACGGTAGCGAAGAGCTTGTTTTCGGCAAACACATCGGAGCGCGACAGCATGTTCATGATGGTGCTTTTGCCCACGTTGGTGTAGCCCACCAGCGCCACGCGCACCACGCCCGTCCGCGACTTGCGCTGGGTGTTGCTTTGCTTGTCGAAAGTCTCCAGCTTTTCCTTCAGAAAGTCAATCCGGTCGCGCACTACCCGCCGGTCCGTTTCAATTTCGGTCTCACCCGGTCCGCGCTGCGACACGCCCCCACCCCGCTGCTTGTCCAAGTGAGTCCAGAGGCCAGTCAAGCGCGGCAGTAAGTACTGATACTGAGCCAGCTCTACCTGCGTGCGCGCCGTAGCCGACTTCGCTCGCCGGGCAAAAATGTCGATGATCAGCAGTGAGCGGTCCACGATTTTAACCTTCAGCTCCGCCTCCAGGTTGCGCAGCTGCGACGGCGACAGCTCATCATCAAAAATGACCATGCTGGCCTTGGTATGATTCACGTAGGCCTTGATTTCGGCCAGCTTGCCCTCGCCCACGAAGGTGCGGGTATCCGGCTTTTCGAGGCGCTGCACGAAGCGCTTAGTAACCTGCGCCCCAGCCGTTTCGGCCAGAAACGCGAGCTCATCCAGATATTCCTGGGTGGTTGTGTCGGGCTGGCGTTTGTCAGGTACCGCTACCAGAACGGCTGTTTCGGCTACTACTGCGGTATTGTAGGTGCCCGTAGCCGGGTCGCGGGCGGGCTGATTGCTGTCGGCGCTATCGGTGGTAGTGTGCCGGTTGCTGGTGGTCGGGTTCCAGCTATGCGAGTTTGTTTTTTTTGCCATGTGAGTTAAGAGTAAGTCGTCTGGACCTAAATGTTCGTTGAACGTCATGCTGAGCAGCAGTGAAGCATCTCGCGTGCTGACGCGGGATTACTGTGGCAACATCAGCACGCGAGATGCTTCGCTACCGCTCAGCATGACCGCCTTTTATCAGCGCAAGGTGAGGGAATACGCGGCTACCTGCTCAATTTCCTGTTCGGTGAGCTGATCTTTAAAAGACGGCATTTTGCCCATGCCCTTGGTAACGATGTACACGCGCCCATTGATGTTTAGGTTGCTTTTGGTGAGGTTGTGGGCGCCATTATTTCCCAGCTGCCCATCAGGGCCGTGGCAAACCACGCAACGCTCCGTGAAAATCGCTTGCCCCGCGGCCAGCGCATCCGTTTCCAGGGTGCCCAGAATAGCAGCCGGCGCGGCCGGATCAGGCTCGGGCAGCGCCGTGGGGGCCGACTGCACCGGATCAGCGGATTGGCAGGCCGCTACACTCAACAAAAAGCCCCCCAGCGCCAGTTGGCGCACTAAATAAGCAGCAGATAATTTCATTTCCTGACCTATAACACACAAACGCGGTGCAAAGTACCATCGGTAATGTCCTTAGTCGCAATCTTTTCGGGTAAGGCCCTCTACCTTTGCGCCAAATTTTGCCGGCCTGATGCGCGTTGCTATCGTTATTAATACCTCCTGGAACATCTGGAATTTTCGCCGCAGCCTGGTGAAAGCGTTACAGGCCGCCGGCCACGAAGTGCTGGCCGTTGCGCCTCCCGATGAGTACTCGGCCCGCCTCGAAACCGAACTAGGCTGCCGCTTTGTGCCCATTCGGATGGAAAATAAGGGCACCAATCCGGTGAAAGACGCTCAGCTTACGCGGCGCTTTTATAAACTCTACCGCCGCGAGCGGCCCGACATAGTGCTGCATTACACCATCAAACCCAACATCTACGGCACTTTGGCCGCTAAGCTGGCCGGCATTCCGAGCGTTAATAATGTGTCGGGGCTGGGCACGGTGTTCATTATTCGCAATATGGTTAGTCGCGTGGCGTTGGGCCTGTATCGGTTTACGTTCCGGTTTCCGCGGCGGGTATTTTTTCAAAACGACGATGACCGCCAGCTTTTTCTGCAGCACGGCCTGGTACAGCCGCACATCACGGATCTGCTGCCCGGTTCCGGTGTGGATATTCAGCGCTTCCAGCCCGCCGCTGCGTTTAGCCGGCAGCAGCCTTTTACGTTTCTGATGGTAGCCCGTGTGCTGTATGAGAAAGGCGTGGAAGAATATTTTGAGGCGGCCCGGCTGGTGCGGAGCGCCGTGCCCGGCACCCGCGTGCAGCTGCTCGGCGGGGTGGATGAGTCGGGAAATATTGGGGTGAAGCGCGCGGTGCTGGACGAATGGCTCCGCGCCGGCCACATCGAGTACCTGGGAACATCCGACAATGTGGCCGAACACCTGGCGCAGGCCGACGCGGTCGTACTGCCTTCGTACCGCGAAGGCACGCCCAAAACCTTATTGGAAGCGGCGGCCATGGCCAAGCCCATCGTCACTACCGACGTGCCTGGCTGCCGCGAAACCGTGGAAGATGGCGTGAATGGCCTGCTCTGCCAAGTTCGCGACGCCCCCGACCTGGCAGCCAAGATGCTCCAGATTCTTCGCCTCAGCGACACTGAGTTAGCTGCCATGGGCCGCGCCAGTCGCCGGCTCGCCGAGCATAAGTTTGATGAGCAATTGGTATTGGATAAATACTTGCGGGTAGTAGCTGAAGTAGACAAAAAGTATAAATAAACTACACGGAATAGCCGCCTGGCTGCCGGATAGTCTTTTGATTTAGGATTGGGTTAACTAGAAAAAATGGAAATTAAGGAGCACTCCATCAGCGGAGTTTTTGAGTTTACACCGCGCGTATTTACCGATGCCCGAGGGGCTTTTTTGAGTCATTCAGCGCCCGGCAACTCGCCAAGATTGGCATTACCGATGAGTGGGTGCAGGACAACCAGTCGTCTTCGGCGCGGGGGGTGTTGCGGGGCCTGCACTTTCAGAAGCCGCCCTATGCCCAGGCGAAGCTGGTGCGCGTAGCCGCTGGCCGCGCCCTCGATATTATCGTGGATATCCGGCCGAATTCAAGCACTTATGGTCAATCCGTTAGCGTAGAGCTGGACGCTCAGCGCTACAATGTGCTGTACGTACCCATTGGCTTCGCTCACGGCTTCGTGGCGCTGGAAGACGATACGCTGTTTCTGTATAAGTGCTCGAATTACTACCACCCCGGCTCCGAGGGCGGCCTGCACTGGAACGACCCGGCGCTCAACATCGACTGGCAGGTAACCGACCCGAATGTGTCAGACAAGGATTTGGTGCTGCCGTTTTTTGAGAGTTTCGAGAGTCCGTTTTAGAAGTAAGAATTCCAAGCTGGCTATTCAATTATTAGCCGGTCATGCAGAGGCGGAGCCGAAGTATCTTGCGTGCTGATGTTGGGTTACTAATCCAGCTAAACACGCGAGATGCTTCGGCTTCGCCTCTGCATGACCGGCTATTTTGTCAGAGGACTTACAGCAGCTCCACCAGCGTTTCCAAACCCATGCCTCTGGACCCTTTTACCAGAATCTGGGAGCCGACCGGGGGCTTTTTTGCAGCCACGCGGCCGCTTCCGCCTTGGTCGGGAAATGGTGGAAAGATGCGTTAGCATCGGCGGCATAACGCATATCGAGGCCACAGAGCACGACGGTATCCAGATTTTGCTTAGCCAGCAATTGACCTAAGGCCCGATGCTCGGCCTCGCTCGCGTCGCCCATCTCAAACATATCACCCAGAATAGCCATTTTTTGCCCCCCGCCGGGCCGGGCGGCAAAGCTGACAATAGCCGCCGCCATCGACGAGGGATTGGCATTGTAAGCGTCCAGAATAATCTCGTTGTGAGGCGTGCGCACCAGCTGTGAGCGGTTGTTGGTGGGAGCGTAGCTGGCCAATGCATCGGCTATGTCGGCGGCGGGCACGCCAAAAAGCCCCCACGGCCGCCGCCGCCGCCAAATTGGGGAAGTTATAGCCGCCCGTGATTTGCGCTTCCACCGTAGTGCCATCAGCCAACCGCATAACTACCTGCGGATCAGTGCTAAGCAGCTCGGCCGGGTAGGTGTCGGTGGGGCCAGGGTAGGTGACTACATGACTAACATTCGCCGCCAAGGCCGGCAGCTTGGAGTCAGCGGTATTCATAAAGGCCGTGCCGCCGGTAGCCGCCAGAAACGCGAACAGCTCGCCTTTGCCTTTCGCTACGCCCGCCTCGCCCCCAAACCCCTCCAAATGCGCTTTGCCAATGTTGGTAATCAGGCCGTGCGTGGGCTCAGCCAGCTCGCTCAACAATGCGATTTCGCCCTGATGATTGGCCCCCATTTCCACAATAGCCAGCTCATGCTGAGGCTGAATGCTGAGCAGCGTAAGCGGCACCCCAATGTGATTATTGAGGTTGCCCCGCGTGTACTGTACCCGGTAGCGCTTGCTCAATACGCTGTTTATGAGCTCTTTGGTGGTGGTTTTTCCATTGGAGCCCGTGATGGCCAGCACCGGAATAGTAAGCTGCCGCCGATGATACTGAGCTAGCTGCTGAAGCGCCGCCAGCGGGTCGGCGGCATACGTGTAGCGGTCAGGATCGGTGGCCGCCAGGTCGGCATCATCCACCACGGCGTAGCGGGCGCCTTTGGCCAGGGCCTGGGGGGCAAAATCGCGGCCCTGGAAGTTGGGGCCATTCAGGGCAAAAAACAGCGTGTCCTCCTGGGTTTGCCGCGAATCGGTGCTGACGGCCGCGCACTGCTGAAACCGGGTATAAAGGGCCGCTACATTTTTCATGGATGTTGTTAGAAACTTAGGGACGAAATCTGGGTTCTTACTCGTTACTTGTTCTGTATGCTGCTACCTGTTCGCTCCCGCTGGTTATTTGTGCTGTTTTTATTGCTCCCGGCATTACGAGCGGCGGCCCAGTCGGGGGTGCCGTTTGGGTTTGAGCAGCGGGCGGTGGCAAAAGTAACGCACGGCTCCCAGACGCTGGCTAACCCGTGGGTTGGGGGGCTAAATTCGCCCCAGTTCTCAGCTATCGACCTGAATAACGATGGCCAATCCGACCTCTACGTCTTTGATCGGCAGACCAGCCGCTCGCTGACCTATCTCAACGTAGCCGCGCCTAGCGGTGGCCGCGCCTGGCAATATGCACCCGAATACGAGGCATTGTTCCCAACCGATCTGCTTTTCTGGGTGCTGCTGCGCGACTACGACTGCGACAATCGCCCCGACATCTTCACCTTCGCCAACGGCGGCGACGTTCGCGTATTCCGCAACGTAGCTGGCACGTCTGGTCGGCCCGCGTTTGAGCTGGTCAGTAATCAGCTTACGTTTTTTAATAACGCCACCAACAACGGCAACATCGTAACGGGCAGCTCCAATCTGCCCGCCATTCAGGATGTAGACGGCGACGGGCGACTGGATATTCTCAGCTTCAACTTTGACGGCAGCACCCGCGTAGAGCTTTATCTGAACACGGCCACCGGGAACTGTGGCAATCTGCAGTTTCGGCAGGAAGCCGAGCGTTGGGGCAATTTCTCGGTGTGTCTGCCGGGGTGCAATACGTTCGCATTTGGCAGCGAAGCCTGTACGGGGGGCAAACCTACCCATACTACGGGCTCTAACCTGCTGACGCTGGACCTCGACGGCGACGGCGACCAGGATATTCTCACGGCTCGCGATGGCTGTCCTGAGTTGGTCAGCCTGACGAACCAGGGCACGGCCGCCGTGGCCAACATGACCAGCGCCAGCCTCAATACCAACTTTCCTTCGGCAGCCGCTCCTGCTCGGGTGACCAATTTTCCGGCCGGCTATTACTTGGATGTGACCTTTGATGGCCGCCCTGATCTGCTCGCCGCTCCGGCCCTTTTCGATAACCACGACCAGGTGAGCACGACTCAATCGGTGCGACTGTATGAGAACGGCAGTACCACCGCCGTACCGAGCTTTACGCTGCGCCAACCCGATTTTTTGCAGGCGGAGATGGTGGAAGTGAGCGAAGCCGCGGCCCCTGCTTTTGGCGACCTCAGCGGCGACGGCCTCACGGATATGGTGGTAGCTGGCACCGACCGGCGCGCCGCCGGCTATGCTGCCTATTTGCACTACTACCGCAACATTGGCACCGCCACGGAGCCCAATTTTCAGCGCGTCACCGACGATTATCTGGCGATGGGGGGCAAAAAATACACGGGCATCAAACCTGTACTAGTTGACTTGAACCGCGACGGTGCCCTCGATATGGCCTTTTCGGCTACCACTGGTACTACTAGTCAGGTATTTTATGTGCTCAACCAGGCAGCGGCCGGGCAGCCAGCCGTTTTCGATGTCAATCAAGCCACGGCCATAGCCAATCTGCCTAATCGCGCTCACGATGCGCCCTGCTTCACCGACGTAGACGGCGACGGCAACCTCGACTTGCTGATTGGTACGAACGTGAACACTGCTACCACGGGCACGGCGCGCTACGGTATTCAGTATTACCGCCACAATGGCAGCGCAGCGCTGGCGCTGGCCTATACTCTAAGTACGAGTACCTTCGGGCAAATTCAGAGCGCGGCCGGCAACCTGCACCCCACCGTCGCGGACTTCGACGGCGACGGCAAGCCCGATCTGCTGACCGCCGATGCCAGCGGCGAGCTACGGTTCTACGCCGATTTTCGGACTCAGCTCCTCACGCCCACCGCTCCGTTTGTTGGCCGGGCCGATATCCTATATAATGGGCTGGTGAATGCGTATCGGCCGGCTCAATTGGGCGTTCAGCGGAGCGCGGAAGCCAAAAACCGCCCTGCGCCCGTGGCGGCCGATCTTAACAGCGACGGTACGCCTGAACTTTTGGTAGGGATGGAAAGTGGGGGCATTACTGCTTTTGCGGCCCGTGGCCGGGTGCTTAGTACCAATCCGGCCGCCGAGGCCGCGCTAGGGCTGAACCTATTTCCGAATCCAGCCACCAGCACCACCAGCCTCGAAGCTGCCCAGCCCGTTCGCCTGACGGTATTTGACCTCACGGGGCGCCGCATTCGCACGGTTGCCGAGCCCGCCCGCCGCCATACCCTCGACCTTACCGATGTAGCGGCTGGGGTGTACTTAGTGCGCGCCGAAAGCGTAAACGGCGAAATGACTGCCGTCAGACGCCTCTTGGTGCGGTAAAAGTGCCACCTCAATTCTGATTCGAGTGCCGGGGGCTTTTTTTGGCTTACGCTTACTTGCCGCCACTGGCTGACCGATCGTAAATTCATCAGCGTCGAGCAGGGCGGGAAAACGCTCCCGGAAATCCTCCAGATCTTTGCGGCGTAGGGTGCGGGTGATGCCGGTTTCCTGGTTGCCGACTTCTACCAGATACTCGCCGCACATATCAAGCAGGGCCGAGTCGCCGGCATAGGTGTGGTCGTTGCCATCGGTGCCCACCCGGTTTACGCCCATGGTATACGCTACGTTTTCAATGGCGCGGGCGCGCAATAAAGTCATCCAGGCCATTCGCCGGACCGCCGGCCAGTTGGCTAAGTACAGCAGCAGGTCGTAAGGCGCGGTGGCCGGGTTCCGACTCCAGACGGGAAAGCGCAAATCGTAGCACACCAAAGGGCAAATGCGCCAGCCGCGCCACTCTTCTATCAGCAGCGCGGTACCGGCCGCGTATACTTTGTGCTCGCCTGCCATCCGAAACAGATGGCGTTTGTCGTAGTGGCTGAACGTCCCATCGGGCCGCGCCCAGATCAGGCGATTATAGTAGTGGCCGTCTTCGCGGATAATCAGACTGCCCGTCACCACGGCATTTCGGCTTTCAGCGGCGGCCAAAAGCCACGCAACGCTGGGCCCATCCATGGTTTCGGCCAGCTCAGGTGCCTTCATAGAAAAGCCCGTGGTGAACATTTCCGGCAGCACAATTAAATCAGTTGCTATCGGCAGATCCTGAATATAGCGCAGCAGCCCGCTTCTATTCGACTCAGGGTCATGCCATTGCAAGCTGGCTTGTATAAAGGAAACCGTAAGATCAGCCACAGAAGGAGCCTTATAGAGTAGGGTTAATACTAACGTAAAACCGACGTTTAAGTATGTATCAATATTACCTATTTTATAATAATGCACATATATTTTTTAATTATTTAGTGGTAGTCACAGCTTGTAGAGTCGTTCAGCAGCAGTAGTTAGGGTATCGGTCTGTTTGGCAAAGCAAAACCGAATAAGTCCATGATCGGTGCCATTGTGGTAAAAAGCTGAAACAGGAACCACGGCTACTCCCGCCTCACGGGTAAGGCGGCGGGCAAAGCTGACGTCGTCTTCGTCGGGCGCAATAGCATTATAGCGGGCCAACTGAAAGTAGGCGCCCTGCACTGGCAGCAACTCAAAGCGAGTGGGAGCCATCAGCTCCGCAAACAGGTCGCGCTTTTGCTGGTAGAAATCGGGCAGCGCTTCGTAATGAGCGGCATCAGCCAGCACATCAGCCAGCGCATGCTGCGTAGGCGTACTCACACTGAACGTCACAAACTGATGCACCCGCCGCAGCTCCGCCGTAAGAATGGCCGGCGCTACGCAATAGCCCACTTTCCAGCCCGTGGCATGGTAGGTCTTGCCAAACGACGACAGCACAAAGCTGCGCTCAGCCAAGGCCGGATACTGCAACGCGCTGCGGTGCACCTGCCCGTCAAAGGTCATGTGCTCGTACACTTCGTCGCTGAGCAGCAGCGTGGGCGTATCGGCGAGCAGCGCGGCTAAGTGTTGCCAATCGGCATCGGTGAGCACGGCACCGCTTGGGTTATGCGGCGTATTGACGAGCAGCAGGCGGGTGCACGGCGTAAGAGCGGCAGCCACTCGTTCCCAATCGGGCCGAAAATCGGGTGGCAGAAGCGGCACGTACACCGGTACTCCACCCTGCAACCGAATAGCCGGACCATACAGATCATAGGCTGGCTCCAATACCAAGACTTCGTCGCCGGGCCGCACCACGGCGGCCAGCACGGTATACAGCGCCTCCGTGGCCCCACTCGTAATCGTGATGTCGGTATCGGGACTGGGGGCAAAATCCCGTAGTGCTGCGCGGTTTTCTGGCTGATTTGCTCGCGTAGGCGCGGCAGGCCCGGCATCGGGGCGTATTGGTGGTGGCCGCTGGTGCGCGCATGGCGGGCCAGTGCCTCCGTAAGCACCTGCGGCGGATCATAATCGGGAAAGCCCTGGGCCAGATTGATGGCGCCGCATTCGGTGGCTAGCTGCGACATGACGGTGAAAATACTGGTGCCTACGTCAGGCAGCTTGGAAGCAAAGGCAGGTAAAGCCATACAGTCAATAGGGGATCTTTAATAATAGGGGCCTGCCAAATTGCTTCCAGCTGCATCCGGCAAGAAACACGGCAGGCTGCAAACCGGCCTTAAGTTTACGCAGCCCAGCCCGGATTAGCAGAGCTAAGCCGATTCTGCCCAACTGCTTCGACTACAACAAAAAGCCCCCACGCCGGACGTGGGGGGCTTTTTTGTTGTAAATAGCCAACTGCAAGCTTACAGCGGCGACTTTAGCAGCTTCGGAAACAGTTTGCGAAACTTCTCCACCTTAGGCGTCGATACCGACTGCACATACGACTCATTGGGGTGCAGGCGGTAGTAGCCCTGGTGGTACTCTTCGGCGGGCCAGAACTCCGTGAAGGCCGTCACTTGGGTCACGATGGGGTTAGAGTACTGTTTGGCGGCATTTACGCGCTGAATGGTGGCTGTAATCTGTTCTTTCTCCTGCGGGGTGCGGTAAAAAGCAACCGACCGATACTGGGTGCCCGCGTCGGGGCCCTGGCGGTTGAGGGTCGTGGGGTCGTGGGCGGCGCGGAAAAAAACGTCGAGTAAGGTTGCGTAGCTCACCTGTTTGGGGTCGTAGTAGATTTGAACTGCCTCGGCATGGCCCGTGCGCCCGCTGCCTACCTGCTCGTAGGTTGGTTTTTTCTCGGGCCCACCCGCGTAGCCCGACACTACCTCGCGCACGCCTTTTATTTCCTCAAACACCTCTTCGGTGCACCAAAAACAGCCGCCTGCCAAGGTTGCCACGGCTAGGCCCTGTAAGTTAGTCGGAGCTTTGCCAGCCGTAGAGCGGGTGGGTTGAGCGTCCGAGCGGTTCTGTGAACAGGCTGCTGCCCCTAGCAGCACACCCAATAAGTAAAATTTTAAGTGACGTATCATGCCTCAATGTACGTAGCTCAACCTGGACTGGACGCGCTGGGCTTGTTTGTTAAAGTAATAAGCTCTTAACTTTGAACACGCTATATAAGTTGCACATTATAAGCGGTTTGAGCAACTTGATGAATTTCTACCAGCCTCAGCAATTGAGGCCGATTTATAAATAAATTATAGGAATAATTTAAAATACAGCTTTGTGTGGCACATAGCTATATAGTATGCTAGCTGCCTAAATTAAAAAGCCGTATACCTTCCTAACAGACCATTCATCCCGTACAAATGATATCCTCCTTAACAGCTTGAAATTGAATTTATCTGATTCGCTTAAATATTAAAAGTTGAACTTATTATGATTACAAATCTCCCGCGTATCTTCTTTATATGATTGAATATCTAGCAAATGACAATGAAATATTGATTGTTGGAACGCGGTGTCGCCATTCGATGTGACTGCGGATAGTATGATTAAATCATTGATTATATTTTCAACATTCTAAATTATTGGCTGAAAGCCTATTTCAGCCCGTTGCCTGTTGCCGGTAATCTTTCTAATCTCGAGTTACAGGAATGGGCATTGTTATTGTTTTTACGATATTACTTTTGTTCAATAACAGATAAAATGAGTTTGTTTACGCTGCTCGACGAGCCGCACCTTACTATCTCGTACGATAACCGCAATCAGTGGCTTTACACTGATTGGGTAGGCGCCCAGAACCTGCGGACGCTTCAGCTGGGGTGCGCGCAGATAATAGCGCACCTACAAGCGGAGCATTGCCATAAGATTCTCAATGACAACACCCGCCTAAGCAGCATTCACATCCAGGCCAGAAGCTGGGTAGAGCATGGCTTTCTGCAGCAGCTGGCCGCAGCTGGCCTGGAGTATATGGCCTGGGTTTACTCGCTCGACTTCGACAGCCGCTTTTCCACCGACCTCACCTTGTTGCGCAGCTCCAAGCCGGTGGTAGTGGGCTTCAATGATTTGATGGCCGCGTATGCTTGGCTCGAAACATGTGAGGCCCACCCTTCCTCATTCCCCATCTAGTCGCGCTACTGATATAGTAATACACACTATCCGCGGGACGCCTAAATAGTGGTTCCGGTTTCGAGTTTATACCTACCTTACATTGACTTACTAGCTATCCTGTTCTGTTATTTATATGGCTATGCACTCGCTTTTCGATTCCCCTCATCTCAGCCTCTGGCACGATTGCACCAACCAATGGCTCTATGTGGAGTGGAAGGGAAAGCAGGAGTTAGAAGAAATTAAGGAGATCTGTACTTATGTGCTGGAGCATGTGCCGCTAACAGGTTTCAAGAAAGTACTGAATGACAGCACCCAGGCAGTAGGCAACTGGACGGCGGCATCTGAATGGTTGGGACGAGACCTGTTTCCCCGGCTTTCTGCCGTGGGCTTCACCTATATGGCGTGGGTATACGCCCTCGATTTTAACAGTCGATTTTCAATCGACTCTACTTTGCGCTGCGCTACCAGCCTGACTATTGTTATGTTCGATGACCTAGATGCTGCTTGCACCTGGTTGCAACACGCTGATGAGTTGCAGCCTAGTGCTATTCGTCGCTAACAAAAGCGTAGAAAGGTTTTATAAGGCGCTGCTCGCCACCTTAAAAGTAGCCAGCGGCGTTGCTTGCCTGGCCGCGTATAAGTGCAAGGTATTGCCCCTGATTTCAAAGCGGTTGGTTTGGTCCAGTGCGCTCAGATAGCGCAGTTCTACCTCTATTGCCTGATTGCTGCGCCGCATCATGGTGCTGATAACGTGCGGGATAGTTTGTAGGCGGGCGCTGATGGAATGTTGAAATGCCCCCCGGTAGTGTGGCCCTTTCGCGGGATTCGCGCCTGGTAGAACAAGCTCAGGCCGCGCTGTTGACCGGAAGTCGGGCAGGGGCTTGCCATCGAGGGTGCGTAATACCCAGCGGGTAGGCGGCGAGGCAGCTGGCTGATTACTGGTAGTGTAGCCGCCAAATCCTAGTCCCGCAGCAACACACGCACAGGAAAAAAGCGAAGTAGCATAAGCACTGCTCCTTATTATTTGGGTTTAGCAGCAGGAGCCTTAACGCTGCTGCATAGTTGCATGGCGCAGAATCTGCAAAGGTATGTTTTTCGTAAGTGGCTTGCTTTAAGTTGCTTATATAAGAACAAATGTTTGACCATACTAGCTCTCTAGGCTCCAATCAGCATTTCAGGGTAGGACAAGAGCGGCGGCAGAACGGATAAATCCAGGTAAGGACAAGCGCTTGTTTTCCGGTTGCTGCTGAAGTTTATTGCGGTAGTCAAATCTCTATGATGCTAAAACACTTTCTGGCGGCAGCCTTTGTCCTGCTAACGGCTTGCCTCACGCCGGGGCGGGCCCAAATCTTGCCGCTGCTGAACCAGAATCCGCTGTCTTTGCGCTGGTATCAGGTACGCACGCCGCACTTTCAGGTATTGTACCCGGCAGGGTTTTCGGCGCAGGCTCAGCTTACGGCGCAGCGTCTGGAGCAGGTGTATGCACCGGTGAGCGCCTCCCTGGAGCGCCAGCCCCGGCCCCTGACGGTTATCCTACAAACCCAGACTACCATCGGCAATGGTTTTGCCACGGTACTGCCCCGGCGCTCCGAGTTTTATACTACGCCCCCGCAGGATCCGTTTCTGACCGGTACCCTCGACTGGCTCGACCAGCTGGCCATCCACGAGTTTCGGCATATCGTGCAGTACGACAAGGGGTTGCAGGGTATTACGAAGCTCGCTTATTCAGTATTTGGCAACGGGGCGCTGAGCACCGCGACTATCGGTATGCCCGACTGGTTTTTTGAGGGTGATGCCGTGGGCACCGAAACCCTGCTGACGCGCAGTGGGCGGGGTCGCATTCCTAATTTTGATATCAGCCTGCGGGCAAATCTGCTGGCCGGGCGGCGTTTCAACTACAGCAAGGCCGTGGGGGGCTCTTACCGCGATAATGTGCCTAACCACTATGTGCTGGGCTATTTTCTGACTACGAACCTTAAGCGCACCACTGGGCCTAACGCCTGGAGCGAGGTGCTCAACCGCTACTACCGCTTTCCGGTCTATCCGTTTTCCTTTTCCAACAGCCTGCGCCGTACGGCTGGGGTGCGCGTAGAGGATTTGTATGCCCGCACCATGAGCGAGGTCGACTCTATGTGGCGGGCGCAGCAGCAGGGCTTGCAACTAACGGCCGCTACCACCTTTCCCGTTGCCGCCGACCCCAAAATCTTTACGCAGTACCAATACCCGCAGTATGTAACCGATAGCACCGTGCTGGCAGTGAAAACGGGTCTGGGCGATATTTCTCAGCTGGTGCTGCTTGATAAGCAAGGCCAGGAAAAAAAGGTGTTCGTGCAAGGCTTGGTGAATAACCCCGAAATGCTGTCGGTGGGCGGCGGACGGGCCTGCTGGCTGGAATTCCGGTACGATGCGCGCTGGGGGCAGCGGGTGTACTCCGAAATCAGGGTGCTTGATCTGGCGTCGGGGCAACTGACCCACCTCACCCGCCGCAGCCGCTATACTGCCGCGGCCCTTTCCAGTGATGGGCAGCGCCTGGTGGCCGTGCGTAGCGACTCGGCCTACCAGAACCGCCTGGTGGTGCTCGGCGCCCGTTCCGGCCAGGAGCAGCGCGTACTGCCGAACCCTGACAACGACCTGTACCTCCAGCCCCGCTGGCTGCCCGACCAGCGTACCGTAGCAGCCGTGCTGCTCAAGCCGGGGGGCAAAACGCTGGCTCTTATCGACACCGAAACCGGCCAGATCCGCGAGCTGCTGCCCGTAGCCAACAACAACCTGAGCCACCCGCAGCCGGGGGGCAATTTTGTGTTCTATAATTCGCCCCAGTCGGGAATTGATAATGTATACGCGGTAGAAATCAGCACGGGGCAGGTGACGCAGGTTACCTCCCGGCCGCTGGGCGCTTATCATGCCGCCGTTTCCCCCGACGGTCAGCGCCTGGCTTTTCATGATTTTCGGGTGGAAGGCGCCCGCGTGGCCGAAATGCCGTTGGAGCCTGCGCGTTGGACGGCTGCACCAGCTGCGCCCGTCACGCCGCCCGCCTACACCGACCCCTTGCTCACGCAGGAGCCCGGTGTAGCTACTATAGGCGCCGTATTGCCCGATTCAGGAACGGTGCCACCAAGCTTAGCGGTAAGTCGCTACAACCGGTTCAATCATTTATTCAACGTGTTCAGCTGGGGGCTGGTACAATCGCCGGATGGCCAAGGCGTGCGGTTGGGCGTCCGCTCCCAGGATTTGCTGAGCACTACGGTGGCCGTGGCCGGCGTGGGCTTCGACCAGACCGAACGGACCGGAAACGTCTTCGCCGACCTCAGCTACCAAGGATTTTTGCCGGTACTTGATCTAAGCGTACAGCATGGGGGCCGCCGTACTTCCGGGTTCATCGACAGGCGCGCTCCACTCGATAGCGCCAGCACCGACCGCTGGCGCTATACCCAGTTTACTACCGGGGTGCGCCTGCCGCTCAACTTTACACGCTCCAAATACCTGGAGGGCCTGACGCTGGGCGCCCACTATAGCCAGCAGCAAGTGCACGACTACGACTTACGGTCCCGCCGCCTGACGGAAGTCGGGTTTGGCGGCTCTTTGCACATCATACAGTACAGTCTGAGCTATTATCATCAGCTTCTGCAAAGCCGCCGCGATGTAGGGCAGCGCTGGGGCCAGAACCTGAGCGCGGTGTGGCGCACGACTCCTTTTGGGGACGGCTTGCAGGGCGAGCAGTGGGCGGTGCAGGGTAATCTGTACTTTCCGGGGCTGCTTAAGCACCATTCGTTGCGCCTGCGTGGCGGCTACCAATACCACGATCAGTCCCAGTATCAGTTCAACTCCCTGATAGCGTATCCTCGTGGTCAATCGTACGTGAGCTTCGATAAGCTGCAGGCAGGGAGCATAGAATATCGTCTGCCCATAGCCGACACGCACTGGACGCTGGGGCGCTGGCTGTATATTCAGCGCATCAAAGCCAACGGCTTTCTGGATGTGGCTTCCGGTCAGCGGCGCTTAGCAACGAACCAGGGGCCGCTGAACTTCCGTAGCAACTATGCCACGGCCGGCCTCGACGTGACCTTCGTGTTTAATCCGATGCGTCTGCGCACGCCGCTGGAAGTGGGCGTTCGGTCTATTTATAATATTCGTACGGGGCAGTGGGAGGTGCAGCCGCTGGTGCTCGATATTGGGTTTTAAGCGGATGGAACGACGCCTCGGGCCGACGAGCGGTGCTATAAATCCCGCTATTGTGAAAACAAACTGGGTTATGTACAGCTTTTATCTTTACTTTTCCCCCACCCACTCATTTCAGGCTCTCGACAACGTCTTGTTGCCTGGAAGTACTAACCTATTGCATTCCCGGCTATGGCCCTTCGCGTACTGTTTGAAAGTGAGCACATTATAATCTCTTATGATTACTCAAACGAGTGGCTTTATGTAGAATGGCAAAAGAGTCAAGATATGGAGTCGGTGCAAGCTGGCGCTGGAAAAATGCTGGAGTGTATGCGGCAGGAGCAGTGTCATAAAGTGCTTAATGATAACCGCTTGGTAGAAACCATGTGGTCGGATGCTGCGGAGTGGGGGGCAAAATCTGGCTGCCGGCTATGGCCGAAGCCGGCCTGCAATACTTCGCCTGGGTGTATTCGCCCAACGTGTACAGCCGGCTCTCCACTGATCTGACCTTGCAACATGCCCCGGCGGTAGGTCCGATAGTTTTTACCTTCGATAACATCGACACGGCCAGTGCCTGGCTGGGGCAGATGTAGGCGTAAGACAGATCCTAAAAGTGCATAAAAAACGCCGGAAAGCAGATTTCCGGCGTTTTTTATGCTTGTAATTAAATAGTATTTAGTTCGTGGTACCGCCAGCGCCGCCCGTCTTGCTGGCTGGCAGGGGAGCCTTGCGAATAGGCTGCTTACTGTTTTTGTCCACCATTTCCTGATTGGTAGAACCCGTAGGCTTGGTCTTGCCTGGAGCCGCGGGGCGGGTTTCCCTCAGTATGCGTCGGCTCGACTCCGACATGGTGCCGGTAGGACTAGTGCGGTCTTCGGGCTCCAGCGTGCTGTTCTGGGTCTTTTTGCTTTGAGTTTTGGTTGGAGTGGCTTTTTTGGGAGGATAGGATCTGGCGGGCGAGGTGTTGGACACGCTCGTTTCGGGGCGGGTGGAGGAGCTACCCGACGAGCTGCCCTGGGCCGCAGCCGTAGAAAGGCCGGCCGTCAGAGCCACGATGAACGCAAAAGCAGTTTTCATAGAAACATAAAAAGGGTGGGAAGTAGCAACGCATAAGCTTAAGACTATATGCAACCTATCAACAGCTTACAATGACTTGTGTTCGGCTAGAAAATGTGAAGTGGGCGGCCCTTGTTGAGCTTGAATGAAGACTTGCGCAGCCAATTAAAAAAAGCCCTGTCTGGCGAAACTAGGCACCTGCATGAGCTGCACACCGAAAGCGGGAGGCTTTCTGGAAAGGAGCAGAGATGGTAATCAAAGCGATTCGAAGGGAAAAAAGCCCCCCAGATCAGCTTTTTGAAAGGGTGACGTGCCCGCCACCCCCGCGGAAACGGGGCGTTAGGGTAAGGCACTGGCAGCGGGCGACTACTTGCGGCAGTAGTACCACCCGCGGGCCAAGCGGCCCAGATTTCGCGACATTAGCATAGGCAACGACGAAAAAACACGTCAAACTTTAGTGAAGCAACGCATTTCGGGGGACAGCTGCAAATACAATTAAGAATAAATAGAGTGCTATATGCCTCTCAGTCGCCCTTACCTAGCCAAGTGAAGTTTTTAGGGCTGGATAAAGCCTGGTAAAACTTTTATATTCCTCTATATTCGGGCGTTTTATCCTTCATATCCTCCTCTATTATCACTATATGCTTCGTATTAAAGCGTTATCAACAAGAGTTTTTGTTTTCCTGGTGATCTTAATAGCAGGAGGCTTTCAAGTGGCCCCAACCGATGAATTCGTGCGTCAGGCTATGGTTCGCCTCCAGAATTTCTACATCGGAAGCTTCCCCGAAAAAAGCTACATACACACCGATAAGGCGTTTTACGCCGTGGGTGAGACCATCTGGCTGAAGGCGTATGTGGTGGATGCTTCGCGGCACCGCCCTGATACAGTAAGCCGAGTGTTATATGTGGATCTGGTTGGCCCCGACCAGCAGGTGGTCGCGCAGCGGGTGCTGCGCCTGACCCAGGGCACGGCCGCCGCTGACTTTGAGCTGGCCGACAGCCTTGCCCAGGGCATGTACACGGTGCGCGCCTACACCAACTGGATGCGCAACTTCAACCCCGACTATTTCTTCTCTAAGCGCCTGCCCGTGTGGCAGGCGGCGACTGCCGCTACCGACGCGGCGTCAGCTTCCGACAGGCCCGGCGCGAAACCCAAGGCCCGCAAAGCTGCTCCGGCGCCTAAGCCCAAAACGGACGTGCAGTTTTTCCCGGAAGGGGGCAACCTGGTGGTGGGGCTGCCCACCGTGGTAGCCTTCAAGGCCACGGATGAGTACGGCCGCGGCGTGGCTGTGAACGGGCAGCTAACCGACGACCAGGGCCAGACGGCGGGCTCGTTCAAAAGTCTGCACGCGGGCATGGGCACGGTATTGCTGACGCCGCAGCCGGGCCGAAGCTACAAGGCGGTGGTAATGCTGCCGGGCGGCACCCGCGCCGAGTACCCGCTGCCCGCCGTTGCCGCCAGCGGATTTGTATTGAAGGTTACTCAAACCAAGGAGTTTGTGTACGTGGGCGTGCAGCGCCAGACGGCCGCGGGCACCGCCGCTCCCGCCGAAAATGTGACGCTGCTGGCCCACGTGCGGGGCATTGTAGCCTACGCCGCCAATGGCCAGCTGACCGGTAGTGAAGGCTACGCGGCCCGTATTCCTAAAGCCAAATTTCCGACCGGAGTGGCGCACTTCACCCTGTTTGATGGCCAGGGCGTGGCGCAGGGCGAGCGGCTGGCATTCATTGATGCCCAGCCCGGCCTGCAGGTGCGCATCACCCCGGACAAAGCCGCCTATGCTCCCCGCGAGAAAGTAAACCTGACCGTAGCGGTGACGGATGGTGCCGGCCAGCCCGTAGCGGCCCAGCTCTCTCTAGCCGTGACTAATGCGCTGGCAATGGGTACGAACGAAGCTCCTCAAACGACCATCCTGACGCATCTGCTCCTCACCTCCGATCTGCAGGGCTACGTGGAAGATCCTGGCTATTATTTCCAGAATAAAAATCCCGGAACAGAGCAGGCCCTCGACCATCTGATGCTTACGCAGGGCTGGCGGCGGTTTGTGTGGAAAGAGATTTTGGCCGATAAAATGCCCCCCAGGCCCTTCGCCCTGGAGCAAACCCTGAGTGTGGGCGGACAGGTGGTGCGCCCCAATGAAAAGGCCGCCGGCGTGAGCCAGCTCACCATTTTTCAGGCCGGAGCTAAGGGCGGAATGACCATTGCCAGCACCGATGCTGACGGCAGCTTTGTAATCGGGGGCTTTCAGGGAAAAGATACGGCCCGCGTGGTGGTGCAGGCCCGAAAGGAGAAGGGCGGCAGCAACCTGCTTATTAAGCTGCATCCGCGCTGGCCCGAGGTTACGGCGCTAACCTGGCCCTTGACCGTGGCCTCCGCTGAGCCGCAGCCGGCCGTCACGGCGTATCTGCAGCAAAGCCAGAAGCAGCAAAAGGCCGAGCGCCAGTACCGGGCCGATACGGCCAAAACCATCATGCTGAAAGGCGTGACGGTGTCGGGCCGCAAGCCCACGCCGCGCCCCGATGCGCGGCGTATCTATTCGCAGGCCGATGTGGTGCTTCGCACCGATGATATTCCGGGCAGCAGCGCCTTCTTCAGTGTGCTGCAGCTGCTACAAGGGCGGGTTGCAGGGGTACAGGTATCGGGGTCGGCGCCAAATTTTCAGGTTCAAATAAGGGGCGCCAACTCTATTTCGGGTAGCAGCACGCCGTTGTTTATTCTGGATGGTATTCCGGTTGACATCGACGCAATTAATACGATACCCGTCATGGATGTCGAAACTGTGGAAGTGCTGAAGGGTCCTTCCGCCGCTATTTATGGCAGCCGGGGTGCCAATGGCGTTATCGCCATCTTCACGAAGCGCGGCAACGTCAATTATGACTACTCCAAAACGCCAACTCCGGGCATTGCTACGGCCTTGCTGCCGGCTTACTATCAGGCCCGCGAGTTTTATGCTCCGCGCTACGAAAGTGCGGCCCGCCCCGCGCAACAGCGCCCCGACTACCGCAGCACCACGCTCTACTGGGCGCCCACGCTCCGCACCGATGCCAGTGGCCAAACGCAGGTATCGTTCTACTGCTCCGATGACGTCAGCACTTTTCGGGTAGCCGTGGAAGGCTTATCGAATGGAGGCGCCCCCGGCGCAGGTACGAGCGAGTTTAGAGTAGGCAACTAAAAAAGCCCCCCAGATACATTCTGGGGGGCTTTTTTAATAGAGAAGGTGTTTAGAAATTCGTCAGGCGGTCATGCTGGATCTGGCGTCCGCTTGTCGAAGCATCTCTCCCGCTTGGTTGTAATGGTAACTTCGACGAAGCGGGAGAGATGCTTCGACAAGCGGACGCCAGATCCAGCATGACGTTCTAGTCGGTTATTCTGAATTACTAAACAGCTTCGGTTATGTAGTCGGCAGTACAGCTACCGAACTACCCGGACGTAGCTGTGGGCGATAATAGGTACTTTTTTTAGCAAGTTAAAATCAGCGGCCGAGGCTGTATCCCGAACGGGTCGGCTGAGTACGTGCAGGGTCGTGTCGTTGGCCCGCAGCACGGCTACCTCGGTGCCGGTGGTGAGATGATAGGTCCTGAATCCGAGCAGGGTACTATCCGGAAACCCGCGCTCCGCCAAACTATCCAGCACGATGGCCCGGCCATCGAAGGTGCCCAGCGTCACTTGCTCAATGGGAGCCCCCTGGCGCGTCATTAGCAAAGCCGCCTGCGTAACGGGTCCGGTCGGCCTTGGCGGGGCGTAAGGAAATATCAAACCCAAAAACAGGCTGTCCGACACCACGGGCGCTCTGGTTACTATTTCTACCTCGGCTTCTGTTGGCTCAGCCGGCTCCCGCGCCGATTTCTGACACGCGACTAGCCAGCCCGCAGTGACGAGCGTTGTGAGTGGAAGGAGGCTGGGGAGAATTGGCCGCATACATACTTTTAGAAGCGATTATATAATATACGCATTGACAAATGCTTATGGCTAAGAAATAGCGGAAGTGTCTGGTCCTTAACCTGCACAGTAAGAAGGAACAGCGCAGGCTGGGCCTGATGTTCGGTAAGCGCTCAGCACCGAACTTGTTGTCAGTGTGCAGACCAATGACAAGTAGATAGATCGATGCCATTAAACTTTTTGCCCCCCAGCGCGCTTATACTCACCTACCTTTTGCTCCCTTTATTCTCTGAATATGAAAGTCGAAATCTGGTCCGATATCATGTGCCCGTTCTGCTACATCGGCAAGCGGCGGTTTGAGGCGGCTTTGGCCGAATTTGCCCCCCACGAGGCTGTGCTGGTGCAGTGGCGCAGCTTCGAGCTGGACCCTAATATGAAAACCAACCCTGACCAAAGCATCCACGAGCTGCTGGCTGAGCGCAAGGGAATGTCGGTGGCGCAGGGCCGGCAGATGAACAACCAAATGGCGCAGACAGCCGCCGAAGTAGGCCTGGAGTTTAACTTCGATAAAACCATTCCCGCCAACACCTTCAATGCTCACCGCCTCCTTCACTTGGCTGCCGTCCACGGCCGTCAGGATGCGGCCAAGGAGCGCATCTTGTACGCCTATTTCACTGAAGGTCTGAATGTGGACGACCCCGCCACGCTCACTCAGCTCGCCATCGAGCTTGACTTGCCCGCAGCCGAGGTTGCACAGCTTTTCCAAACCGACATTTACGCCCAGGAAGTGCGCCACGACGAATACCAGGCCCGCCAGATAGGCGTGCGCGGCGTGCCGTTCTTCGTTTTCGACGATAAATACGCCGTCTCCGGTGCCCAGCCGAAGGAGGTCTTTCTGGAAGTGCTGGAGAAGGTGCGGGAAGAAAGTCAGCTGGCTGTGGTTGGTGCCGACGGCCCCGCCTGTGGCCCTGATGGTGACTGCTAACCGATACCAGATTTAAGTATACACAAGGGATTTCTTGCCGCGAGAAGGCGCTTGTGTATGGCCAGGTTCCACAGATAAAACCAAGAGTGGGGGGCTTTTTAAGGAGGCGCTTACGCCCGATCCGGCTACACTCGGTGGTTGTTATGGTCAGAACTTATACGCTGTTGGGGAGTGTTATAGACTACCCTATCAGTATCACTTCATCTCACTATCTACTCTATGAAAACTACTTTGTATGCAGTTGTTGCCCTCTTTATCGGGCTACTGACCAGCTGCTCTGCCCCTGTAAACGTCCAGCAAAAAGCCGGCGTCGATTTCAGGAAGTACCGCACGTATGATTGGGCTAAAACGGACGTAAAATCGGCCGATTCGCAAAACCCCATCTACCAGAGTACCCTGAACGACCAGTTGATTCAGGATGCCATCAGCAGCGAGTTGGGCAAGCGGGGCATCCGCCAAGTGGCAGGCAATGCCAAGCCCGATTTCTACCTCACCTACCACCTCTACATCGAGGAGGCGGAGCGTACCGTAGCCAATCCGCATCCCGCCGGCTTTGCTTATCCCTATGCCATGTCGTACCGGGGGGCTTTTTTGCCCATCAACTACGGCTATTTCTACTCCTCGCCCATGTACATGAACGGCGGCTACCGCACCGAGACGTTTGACGAAGGCACCATGATTCTGGACTTCGTGGATGCCCGCTCCAACAACCTGGTCTGGCGCGGCTCCATCGTCGACCCGGTAGGCAACCCGGCCAACATCGGGACGGAATTCGCCAAATCGGCTAAGCAGATTCTGGATGAGTTTCCGGTGGGAGAAAAGCAGTAACTCTTGCTCCGCAATCAGCCAAAAAGGTCCCGCTCGCGCATCGGGCGGGACCTTTTTGGCTGGTGCCTTACGGGTACTTTAGTACACTATGTTCCGGGGAAAGCCTGCCGTCCATAAGGTTGACAGCCATCGGCTGGTAAGGAAACGGCCGGTACGGAGGGCCGCCCGCCGCCGTATTAATAACTGATGTTACGCAGCAACTGCATCCATTAGTCGGTAAGGCTGTTTCTGAGCGTAGCAAAAGCCGCTTTTTGAAGCGCAGCAGCAAGTCGTGCGTAACATGAGTTAATAATTGACCTCCGTCTTAAGCCGGTGCTGCTCGCTTGGCGGCGCCGCCGGGCTTTCAGCAGCGTCTGCTGCCTTGGTACGCAGGAGTTTATGATAATAAATATAGGAGCCCGCTAGTAAAAGGTGGCCAATAAAAATGGGAGCCCAATGCCCAGCTGGTTCGCCCACGGCTATATGCGAATATATAGCTCCTGTCAGGTCAAAAAAGAAGCCTGCATACGCCCATTCCTTTAGGCTAGGAAAGCCGGGCGTAAGAATAGCTACTGCCCCCAATACTTTGGCGACGCCCAGAAAGGGCAGCAGATAAGGCGGATACCCCAGGTGTTTGAAATAAGCCACCGCTTCCGGCGCGCTGAGCACATCGGGAATACCGGAGGTCGTCATCAGAGCAGCTAGCAGGCCGGTGAAGACCCAATAGGTGATTTTTAGCTTTTTCATTGTCGTACGTCGTTGAAGGTTGATTTCGATTGCTACTGGTTAAGCTACAGTTAGAATTTGCTGCAAAAGCCAAGAGTTACCGTCAGGGTCACGGAACGAAGCGCATTTCATGGCGCCGGGGAATTCTATCACTTCACCTACTTCGACGCCCCGGCTTAGCAGGGCCCCGCGAGCCTGGTTTATGTCGGCTACCACTAGGTGCAGCGCCTTGACGGTGCCCGGCACCATGTCGGAAATCTCCTGCATTCCGGTTCCCATCACAATGGAGCAAGCCGAGCCCTGCGGCGTGAGCTGCACCACCCGCATGGCGTCCCCAGCTCGCACATCATGGTCTAGCTGAAACCCAATCTTGTCGATGTAAAAGGCTTTGGCGCGGTCCACATCTGCGACGGGCACCGGCACGAGTTGAAGTTTCATATCCATTATTATGTAGTTGTTTAGTAGTGAGTTGAGTAAAGTAAAGGGGGCTAGCCGCAGCCCTGCCGCACCGCTATTGCTTAGGCAGCTCGGCTGGTCGCGGTTTCGGGCGTAACTATAGAGAAAGTAGCTCCTGACTTTTGCTGCGTTACTTTTTTCCAGAGGAAGTAAGTAAGAAACAGTATGCCCAGCGCCACCAGCGGCGGAAGCAGCAAACTCAGCTCGTCGCCCAAAAAGGCGCGCGAGGCAAAGGCCCCCAGAAAGGTAAAGGCGAACCCAGCGTACGCCCATTCTTTGATTGTTCGGAATCGGGTTTGCACCAGTGCCACGGCCCCCAGCAGCTTGGCCACGCCAAAAATGGTCAGTACATACATCGGATAGCCCAGATGGCGCATCACTTCCTTGCCAGCCTCGACGCGGAGCACCCCGCCTATCCCGTCGAACAGCATGGCAACAGCAAACAAAACAGTAGCTCCCCAATAAAGGGCGATGGCAGTTTTGGCTTTCATAACTTCCAGAAATTAAAGTGGATATCCCGTTTGATTACATACCAAAAGTATTAGTAATCCGGTTGGAAAATGGGGTGCAAATGCGACCAAGAAAGGGTAAATTGCGACAGCCAGCTTTGTTAGTTTTGACGCCATGAAGCACATCACCATCCTGGTTCCAAAGGGAGCTATTCTGGGCAGTATTGAAGGCCCGCGCCTCGTATTCACGGAGGTAAATTCTCTGCTCAAACGCATGGGCAAACCGCCCTTGTTCGAGATTCACCTGGCTGGCCTATCCGACGAAACACCTATGTGTGGGGGCATGTATTCAGTGTATACCAAGATTCAGATACAGGATATTATCAAAACCGACCTCGTGGTGATACCGGCGCTGGATGGGGATTTGCTACAGTCTTTAGAGACCAACCGCGACTTTATTCCCTGGATAATCAACCAGTACAAAGCCGGAGCTGAGGTAGCCAGTCTGTGCGTAGGGGCCTTCCTGCTGGCCTCCACTGGACTCATAAAAGGAAAGCAGTGCACTACCCACTGGGCGGCTGCTAATGATTTTAGGAAAATGTTTCCTGATGTGGAGTTGGTCGAAGACAAGCTCATCACCGATGAGCACGGCATCTACTCCAGCGGGGGGCTTTTTCCTACCTGAACCTAGTGCTGTACCTAATTGAGAAATACGCCGGCCGGGAGATTGCCGTCATCTGCTCTAAGGTATTCCAGATCGATATTGAGCGGGTCAGCCAGTCGGCCTTCGTTATTTTCAACGGGCAAAAAGAGCACAGCGACGAGCCTATCAAGAAAGCCCAACTCTATATTGAGGATAACTACCAGGAGAAAATAACCGTGGACCAGCTAGCCGATATGCTGGCCCTGGGGCGCCGCAACCTGGAGCGACGCTTCAAGAAAGCTACCTCCAACTCGGTGGTAGAATATATCCAGCGGGTTAAAATTGAAGTGGCCAAAACCAGCCTGGAATCGTCGCGCGAGAACGTAAATGAGGTGATGTACAACGTCGGCTACTCCGACCCCAAGGCTTTTCGCGTCACGTTCAAGCGCATTACCGGCCTGTCGCCCAACGAGTACCGCAGCAAGTACAACCGGGGAAAAATGGCGGTGGCGTAAGCAGGTGCGCTACTCCAGCACCGTCACCCGCGACTTGTCATAGAGTTGTAGCCAGTCGCGGCGCAGAATGGCGTAGAGGTATTCGTCTTCAAACTCGCCCGCATCGTTGCGGCCCGATTCGCGCATGATGCCTTCAAACGCAAAGCCCGCAGTCTTCTCAATGGAGTGTTTCGACGACAGGTTCGAGACCCGACAACCCGTCGCTATCCGGTTCAGGCCCAGCAGCTCGAAAGCCAGGTAAAACAGGTGGGGCTTGCTGCGCGGCGTGATACTCCGGCCACGCATGTGCTCAAATATATCGGCGCCCGTAGAGCCGCTGAGCTCTTCCCAGCTATCTACCGTCAGCAGCGTCATGCCCGCCAGCTCATCGCCAAGAAAGGAGTAGAAGCCGAAGTTTGTCCGCTTGCCTTGCTCGTAGCGGGGCAGGTAGTTGCGAAACAGCTCCTCTAGCATCGCCTTTGAGTCGGGAAAGCCCTGAAACAGGGCGTATATCTCCGCCAGGTTGTCCTCGTTGATGAGGTGCAGGGTGATAGAGTCGGATTGCAGGGCCTTGAACATCGGAGTGCCAGTCTGAAAATAATGCGTGGCCGAGGCAACTGCCGGCTGGAAGTCCGCGCTAGGAATTTAGTAGCGCTCCGCCTCTAGGGCGCGTTGCTCTATGCGCCGGGCTTCTTCTAGCGTCAAGGGCTTATAGTCGATGTTAAGTTGCCTGGCATTGACTTCCACAGTCGTTTTAAAGCCGGCTTTTTGGCGGCGCTCATTTACGCGCGCCGCCTCTTTAATGGGCCAGATAAATGAAACGTCCTCCCGTTTGCCGGTCTTCGGATTCAGCACGCCGTAGCTGCGGCCCTGGGTGCCATAGAGCTGTTCCTTGCCTTCGTACATCAGCTGGCGGTCTACCATCCGAGCGTAAAGGGAATTAGGAATTTCACCCCGAAGGGCAGCCTTTTCTATCAATGGCAAATACTGCGGAATACGGGTGGAGTGCTGAATCACGTCCAGCGCCACTTGGTTGGTAGGCGTCCCGACCATGGTTTTGCCAGGGTAGCCCACTTGCTGAATAATCTGGCCGATGCGCTTGATATTCAGCGAGTCGATAGCCACCATGCGCTGGCTCACATATTCGCCCACTTTGTCCGGCGGTAGCTTGGCGGCCCGCGCCACGGAGTCGAGTTTAGGGGATTTGCCGTTCAGCATCGGGGCCATTATTAGAATGCGGTACTTCTGATCCTCGACTCCTATGCTATCCAGCTCGCGCTTTAGGCGTTGGTTGAGCTTGCTTTGCCCGTGGGTGGCAAACGTGAAGACCAAGGCAATAAGCGCGAGACAATAGCGGGTTAGTAGCATGCTGATTTAGATAGAAGTTGAGATTTGCTTACCAAGCTAAATTCTACTGAGTGCCCATTAAAAACTAGACACGGGGCTGATGTTCCTGCTCCAGGCTTGCCGGCTTCTCGTTCAGGTAGCGCCGCACGTCGCTGGAGCAGCATAAAATGCCCAGGGCCGCCAGATTCAGGGTATTCGTAAGCAGATGGCCCACGATAGGATCATCATCGGCGATATTGTGATACACGATAAACGCGCTGAAAAAGAAGCGCAGGACCAACCAGCCCAACATAAGGTAAAAGGCATTGCGCCAGCGCTTAAATAAGCCAATCACCAATACCAAGCTGACAATGCCACTGATGCTGAAGTTGCCACTCTCGGCCACAAACCACAGCTTGTGCCACCTGGGCAGAAAGTCGGCGACAAATAAGCACCCGGCTATCAGGTATAAGTGTAGCTCAGCGGTTTTTTTGGAATACATCATGGGTAGAAATAAGGGCAATCAAATCAAGTCGTTACGCATAGCATTAAGCCTTTCAATATACAAAATATCAGAAAAAGCCCCCCAGCAACTACAAGTGCAGAGTGGCAATTAAGTATGGAAGGCAATTGAATTAATCTTGAAATATATATCATTTAAAACATTTACCTTGGGGGTCAAGCAAGCAGCAACGATGCTGCTTCTAAAGTCGCCGGAGGAGCTAACCCATGAAGCAGATTCTACTCATAATTGGGCTGAGTGTGGGGCTGACACTGGGGGCGCGGGCCCAATCGGGACCGGCCGACATGGTGCTGCTGAACGGAAAAATCTTTACCGCCGACCCTGCCCGCCCGACCGCAGAAGCCCTGGCTATTCGGGGTGAGCGAATAATAGCCGTGGGCACGGTAGCAGAAGTTAGTAAGCTGGCCGGCCCCAAAACCCGCCGCCTCGATTTGCAAGGCCGCCTCGTGACACCCGGCTTCAATGATGCCCACAATCACTTCGACCCTGCGCCCACCGCAACCCGGCTGGCCTTCACCAGCATGGAGCCCACCTGGGCCGAAACCAGTCAAGCCATTAAAGCCGCCGCTGAAAAGGCGCCCGCCGGCACCTGGATTATTGGCACCGTGGGGCATACGGTGGTGCTGGATACCTTAGTGACCCGTGCCGCCCTCGATGCGCTGGCTCCCAATCATCCGGTGCTGCTGGGGGCTTTCTACGGCCACGGACATATCATAAATACGAAGGCCCTGCCGCTGTTGCAGCTCACTGCCGAGCAGCCCGACCCGCTGGGGGGCAAATTTGAGCGCGTGCGCGGCTCCCGCCAGCTCAACGGCCGCATGCACGAGTACGCCGAGTGGCGCCCCAACCTGTTGCTGGCCGAGCAGGTCCCCGATACAGCCGCTATTCGCGCCCTGCGGGCCTTGTCTGCGGAAGCTACTGCCTACGGTATTACCTCCATCCAGCTATTCTCCACCATGCCCGCCGCGCGGTTTGTGCGCCTGCTCGCCCAAGCCAACCTGCCGGTGCGGGTACATGCGCGGCCGTTTCCGCTAACTACGCCCCAGGGGCGCGAAACTACTGCTTTGCGGCAGCTAAGCCAACTCCAAAAAGCCCCCCGCGTGCAGGTAAGCGGCCTGAAATGGGTGTTGGATGGCACACCCTACGACCGCTCAGCAGCTCTGCGCACGGCTTACCGCGACCAGCCAGGCTGGCAAGGGGAGCTGAATTTTACGGAAGCCGAAGTAGCCAAAATGGTACAGGAAGGCCTCGACTTCAAGCAGCCCCTGCTCTTCCACTGCGCCGGCGACCGGGCCGCCGAAGTAGTGCTCAATGCCCTCGACGCCAATAAAAAGGTGAGTTGGCCCACCCAGCGCGTCCGCATTGAGCACGGCGACGGCGTAATTGGCGACCTGATACCCAAAGCCAAGCGCCTGGGCGTGGTAGTGGTTCAGAACCCGACGCACTTCTCTGAGCCGGCTTTGTTCGCGCCGCGCTGGGGTACCCAGATGCAGCCGCTTCGGTCCTTGCTGGCGGCGGGCATACCCGTGGCCCTGGGCTCCGACGGACCCATGAATCCCTTTCTGAACATCATGTTTGCGCTGCTGCATCCCGCCAACCCGGCCGAGGCCATCACCAGCCAGCAGGCGGTGCAGGCGTATACCGCTGGCTCGGCCTACGCCGAGTTTTCGGAAAAAGACAAAGGCACGCTGGCCGTGGGCAAACTCGCCGACCTGGCCGTATTGTCGCAGGATATTTTCGCGGTGCCTCCGCCCGAGCTGCCCAAAACGACCAGCGTGCTCACCATCGTAGGCGGCAAAATAGTACACGATGCCAAAGTGCTGAAGTAGGCTGGGGGGGCTTTTTTGTTTAAAACAACGGCATGCCAAGCGGTAGCGAAGCATCTCGCGTGCGGTCGTTGTGGTGGCATTCACCCACCAACAGAACGTCATGCTGAGCGGAACAGAGTGAAGCCGAAGCATCTCTACCGCTTCGTTGAAGTTACCATTGCGGTAGAGATGCTTCGCTACGGCTCGGCATGACGTCCTTTTTGTCTGCTGAAATATGCGCTAGGAGATAATAACCTCCACGCGGCGGTTCTGCTGGCGGCCTGCGGGGTTGTCGGTGCCGTCGGGCTTGGTGTTGGGCGCTACGGGGTTGGCCTCGCCGAAGCCTTTTACCTGAAACTGCCCGGCGGCACCGGCCTGGTGCTGGGTCAGCCAATCGGCAATGGCCTGGGCGCGGCGCTGGGAAAGCGACAGGTTGTAGGCGTCGTCGCCTCTGGCGTCGGTGTAGCCATTTATCACCACGCGGCTCTTAGTGTACTCCTTCACCACCTGGGCCAGCTTGGTCAGCGTAGGCGCGGCCTCCGGCTTGATGTCGGCCTTGTCGAAATCGAAGAGCACATCGGCGTCGAAGTTGATGACCAGGCCCATGTCGGTCATCTTGGCATCCAGGTCGTTGGCCGCCCCCGACAGGTCGCTGACCTGGCCGGTGAGCTTCTGGCCCTGATCAGGCACCGGGGTGGAAGGCGCTGGCGCAGAGGCCGCGGGGGCTGGCGCCGCGCCCGTGGCCGCCGACGCCTGGGCGGTGCCCGTCAGCGGCTGACCGGCATCGGGGGGCGTTTTCTGCTCTGAGCAGCTACTAACCAGCAGTCCGGCAGCCAGCAGCACACCAAAGGGAAGGACGCGGCTCATCGCTGCACCGTTATGCCGTCAAAGGAACCAACCTCGGGCATACTCAGCGAGATAGTAGTGCTTTCGGCGGGTGGGGCCGGGAATTTTAGCGTGACAATGCTGGGACCGGACTTGCGCGCGGTTATGTCAAGGCGTCTGCCATTGGAGTTGGCCGGCATGGCCATCCAGCCACCTTGTTGATCCTTGAGAATATTGTACTTGCGCGAAGTCGCGTCGTCGATATAGTTGATCTGGTCAATATCAGCGTGGAGATACTCGGAGTTGTTATCGACTGCGGCAGGCAGCGTATAGTGCAGCTCCACATTCAGAATGTCGCCTACTACGCGGGCTTTGGTAAGGGCTACCTGGGTACCTCTGGGGCCGGGCTGGGTAGATAGGGCTGCTACCGCCGGAGCAGCCGTTACTGGCTCGGCGCGCTCAACCCCAGCAGATGCTTCGGCGGGGGCGGAAGCCGGCGCTGCGGTAGGCGTAGTGGGGGCACTAGTGGTCGTGTCGGCGGCCTTTTCCTGGCTACAGGCAGTTAAGCCTAAAGCGAATACACCAGCTACAAAGAGAGACTTTTGCATAGGGAAAACTATATAGATGAGTTACGCAATACGAGCGGGCGGTGCTGGAGGTTAAATTCCTGCCTTGAAGCCACCTTGCCACACTGGCACGCTAGTGCAACGAATACATCTTTGCGCTACACTGGCGCGAGCTTGTAGCTCGTGCCCAGCCCTGCCGTGAGGCTGTGCCTCACCCGGTAGAATGAGCGGCGCGGTTACGGCTTGCCGCGTTGTGGCAGATGAGGTGCAACCTCATCGTCATGGCTGGGCACGAGCTACAAGCTCGCGCCAGGTGGGCTAAATCCGGGGGGCTTTTTAGTCGTTACGGCGGTTTCAGTCGGCGGGAGGAGCATGGCGCCGCTACGCTGGCTACGGCAACCGGAGGCGACCGAAGCTTCTGAAACTGAAGTTACGCCGGGCCGTCAGCTTTTGCCGCCGGAAACTGGGCGGTAGCGTCGACTTTAAGCTCCAACGCCCGCTACTGTGAAAGAAAAAGCTGCTTCTGGAATAACTTTACATCAGAGAGCTATAGAGCAATTAACAAACATGCTGGCTAAGCCTTTGCGAATTCACACCTTTTGTTTCGTAACCTTGTATAAAGTCTCATTTATCTAATAGTATCATGAATCAGGATTATCGCCAAATAACAGATGATGAAATTGAGTTAATAGAGAAACAAACTCTGCGCATCTTAGTGCAAGCGATGCAAGAGTATTCTAAAGAATCTCGTGAAATTTTTGAAAATACATTTGCAACAAGTAAATCAGAAATAATTGTATTAGCCGAAGACCTTGTTCAATATGCATTAGAAGTAGCGGAGTTATATCCAATAAATAAAAGATTTGCAGGATTTATTGACTATAAACGTGTTAGGTGGCTGCCAACTTCATTCGGTTTATTTCCACAGGTACTACTTGTAGATGCAAAAGCGTCCACAGAGAATAATAGAGAAACCCTTCAAAAATCTCAATTGCCTATGGACGCTGAATTTATTTCTAACGAACAAGTAATTACTTTAGAAGCAGGTGTACCTCCTTTTATGGAAGTTGATACACAGTCTGAAAATAAACTAGTAGCTGTTACTACTTCAGTATTTATACATTTCTATTATAAAGAAATTTCAAACGCACAATCTGCTCCATATAGAAAGCTGAAATCAATTTTTTTGATGTCAATTCCTCACCAGAGACTAAAGCACAAATATAATCCAAGCCCTGAAATTAGTTTTTGGGGCCAGGGAAAACACTCATCCGCTAGGCAAGAAGATCCTAGAATAAGAGTTTATTTTGGTCAGTTAAAAAGAATGTGTCCTTGGCGTTTACAAGAATTATCGTTTATTGATGGTCAAACTTATACAAAAGCGAATTGGCGCGACATAGATATAGCAGGAAAAGAAGTTACAGTACCTTTCGACTTTATTGGACGTTAATTTAACTGAGGAGATGCGAATAGGGGCATTTTGGACTTCTCTTTCTTATTAGTCTTTTGAGTTTTTTTAGCCTTATTAGGTTTGGGAATATTTAATGAACGTACAGCATCAATGGCGTAATCATCACGCAATTCAATACCAATAAATCGTCCTCCTTGCTGTAATGCAACTCTGCCTGTCGTACCGCTACCCATGAATGGATCGAGGCATATACCCTGTGGCGGAAGAGTAGCACGTATACACCAAGCTGCTAAATCATCTGGCATAACAGCAAAGTGAGCTGATGAAGAGCCTTTCAATGAAAAGCTTTGCATATCTCCGGGGTTGCGACCATTGGGATGATTTCTAAATATATTATCGCCAACAGCAACCTCCATTGCATCATCAAATTCAGTCCCCAGATCTAATAGATCTTTTAATTGCTCCCAAGTATTTTCTGGTGGTACTCGCGCTCCTATTTCATCAGTGCGAAAATAATGACGAACTCTTTCAAATGGTTGCTGCAACTGCGCAGCAACCCATTTAATAGAAACGCCCTTTATTTTAGCTGCCGCTTGTAAATAAGCTGCTAATTCGGTTGCTACAGGGGCGTTAGGCCGTCGCCTTACTTCTTTAACACCATCAATAGTAGCTCTATGACGAGGAGAGTTTAGCCATTGGCGTAGCTCTTGTTGTCCTTGTGCTTTTCCTTGCACATCACCTGCTAATGCACGGTCCTTTTCGATCGCATCATCAGTTTTATGAGGCACTCTTATTTCATCAAGGTTAAAATAATATTGCTCCTCTTTTGTAAGGAGAAACATAGGCTCCCAGGTATTAGTTAGCCTATCCCTAACACTAGCCGGCATTGCATTTGGCTTATGCCATACCATTGTATTTCGAACAAGCCATCCATCATCTTGAAGAGCAATAGCAACTCTAAATGGTAATAGCGCTAACTGTTTATTACGTTGCCATGCAGGCGCATTTGATCCTGCTTTGTGCAAATAGATATCACCTAAATTGAGCCATACAGCCCCCTCAGGTGTCAAGACTCTCTTGACTTCAGACATGACAGTTACGAGGGCCTGTACGTAAGATTGTATATCATCCTCAAGGCCAATCTGACCTTCTCTGCCATAGTCACGCACACTCCAATAAGGCGGGGACGTCACACAAGTATTAACGCAGTCTGCAGGTAACTTTTTGAGCGTACTTAAAGCGTCACCTATAAATATTCCATGATCAATACCGGCATGCGTTGATTTTGCTATGATGGTTTCCCATCTATCAGAACCGAATATAGTCGGTAGGACTTTCTTTCTCATAATCTCAAAAATACACAGCAAAGTAGGAAATTGCTAATTATATTAGGCAATATTCTCCTGCACACCCACCTTCTCCTCACTCCCCAACTCACTTAAAATCCACTTGGCGGCCTGCACGCTTTTCACCTCCTCAATGCTGACGATGAGCTGCTCCTTGCGCTCCTTCAGGGAGGCCGTGCTCGGGTGGGTTTGCAGCACGTAGTTGAAGAAGGAGGGACGGAAGCTACGCGGCTTGGGGCAGAGCCAATAACGACTCAGCAGGAATACCCAGTTTATGATGCAGCACTTGCATCATCTTCACCGTCAGGCCGCGTTTACCAGAGAGGATTTCTGAAACCCGACTCTTGTAACCCAGGTATTGAGCCAAAGCGGCGTTCGTCATGCCCAACTGCTCCATACGAAACTTGATAGCTTCAATAGGATCGGGCTTTGGAATAGGATGGTACTTGCTTTCGTAGGCGGTCACAAGGGCAAAGAGAATTTCTAGTTCCTCTTTTTCGGGGTCGGCATTAGCATCCCACAACTCTTGGATGCGGTTAATGGCTTGCTGATGGTCGTCAGCAGTACGAATGGCTTTAATGGACTTCGTTAGCATGGGTCCGGGGGCATTTCTTACGCGGCTCTATTGTCTTCGAGCTTCTGGATGCGGCCGTCGTGCGACTCCAGGGCACGGAATGACGCGGCCAGGTTTTCGGACTGCTGCATGAGCAGGCGTAGGGTGGCATCCTGGCGCTCTTCAGACCGCCGAAACCGCTCGTCGTGGCGCAACAGAATTTCCTCCACCTTTTCAGATCGTTGGTCGGCTATTTTTATCACTTCCACTATGCTATCCATAACCTGATTGGTGTGTTGCAAAGCAGTATTAAACTGGTCCATGCGACGAAGCATATCGGCCATGAGGCTTTCCAGCTGGTTGAACCGTTCGTTGTGATCCATTGGTGGCGTTATATTTATAAATAGGGGTAAGCGAAGATAAAGCTTTTCGGAAGGTGCGAAGCAAAGGCTGCGCGCTACACGCCCACCTTTTCCTCACTACCCAACTCACTGAGAATCCGCTTGGCGGCCTGCACGCTTTTCACCTCCTCGATGCTGACGATGAGCTGCTCCTTGCGCTCCTTCAGGGAGGCGGTGCTCGGGTGGGTTTGCACGTAATTGAGGATGGTACCGAAGGTGTCGCCCTGGAAGTAGGCCTCGTTGTCGGCGGCCGGGATGTAGCCTTTCAGCAGGTTCTTCTTCAATGTCAGCTTCTCGAAGCCCACGTGGCAGGCCTGCCAGCGCAGGCGCACGATGTCGGCCAGTTGCTCCACCTCGGGCGGCAGCGGGCCAAAGCGGTCCACGATGCCGGCCACGATTTTGCGCAGCTCCTCGGGGCCTTTCACCCTATCCAGCTTGGAGTACAGCTGCAAGCGCTCCGATACGCTGCTCACGTAGCTATCCGGAATCAGGATTTGCAAATCTGTCTCGATGTTGCACTCCTTGGGGCCTTTGGTGCCGGCCGCTTCCTGGAGGCGGCCGGTGGTATCGCCCAAAAACAGGTCGCGGAACTCGGTTTCCTTGAGCTCCGTCACCGCGTCGTCGAGGATCTGGTGGTAGGTTTCGAAGCCCAGATCATTGATAAAACCGCTCTGTTCGCCCCCCAGCAGGTTGCCGGCCCCGCGAATGTCGAGGTCGCGCATGGCCACGTTGAAGCCCGCGCCCAGGTCCGAGAATTCTTCCAGGGTGCTCAGGCGCTTGCGGGCGTCGGAGGGCAGCGTGGCCACCGGCGGGGTGAGCAGGTAGCAGAAGGCCTTCTTGTTGGAGCGCCCCACGCGGCCCCGCATCTGGTGCAAATCGCTCAGGCCAAAGAGGTGGGCGCGGTTGATAATGATGGTGTTGGCATTGGGAATATCAAGGCCCGACTCGATCAGGTTGGTGCTCACCAGCACGTCGTACTCGCCGTCGATAAACTTCATCATGCGCTTCTCCAGCAGGTCGCCCTCCATCTGCCCGTGGATGTAGGTGATGCGGGCGTCGGGCACGAGGCGCAGTACCATGGCGGCCATTTCCTCAATGTCCTTCACGCGGTTGTGCACCAGGAAAATTTGCCCCCCACGCTTGATTTCGCGGGCCACCGCGTCGCGAATCAGCAGCTCGTCGAATACGTGCAGCTCCGTTTGCACGGGCTGGCGGTTGGGCGGCGGCGTGGCAATCACGCTCAGGTCGCGGGCACCCATAAGCGAGAAGTGCAGGGTGCGCGGAATGGGCGTAGCCGAGAGCGTGAGCGTATCCACGTTTATCTTCAGCTCCTTGAGCTTGTCCTTGGTTTTGACCCCAAACTTCTGCTCTTCGTCAATAATGAGCAAGCCTAAGTCCTTGAACTTGATGTCTTTATTGGTGAGCCGGTGGGTGCCGATGAGAATATCGGTTTTGCCGTCGGCCACGCGGGCCAGGGTTTCTTTTATCTGCTTGGTACTCTTGAAGCGGTTCACGTACTCCACCGTCACGGGCAGGTTCGAGAGCCGCTCGCGGAAGGTTTTGTAGTGCTGCATGGCCAGAATGGTGGTGGGGACCAAAATGGCGGCCTGCTTGCCGTCGGCTACGGCCTTGAAGGCGGCCCGGATGGCAATTTCGGTCTTGCCAAAACCTACGTCGCCGCAGATGAGGCGGTCCATGGGGTGAGGCACTTCCATGTCGCGCTTCACGTCCTCGGTGGCCTTGGCCTGGTCGGGCGTGTCTTCGTAGATAAAGCTCGATTCCAGCTCGGCCTGCATGAAGCTATCCTTGGCAAAAGCGTGGCCGGGGGCCGTTTTGCGCTTGGCGTACAGCCGGATCAGCTCGGCGGCAATGTCCTTTACCTTCTTCTTTACCGACTTCTTCTTATTCTCCCACTCCGGCGAGCCCAGCTTGCTCATGGTGGGCGGCGTGCCCTCAGCTCCCGAGTACTTGGCAATCTTGTGCAGGGCGTGAATGCTGACGGTTAGCACATCGTCGTCGCGGTACACCAGCCGGATGGCCTCCTGCAAGTGCCCGTTTATCTCCACCTGGGTAAGGCCCGCGAAGCGCGCGATGCCGTAGTCCTGGTGGGTCACGTAATCGCCAGGCGAAAGCGTGCGTAGCTCCTTGAGGGTCAGCGCCTTTTTCTTGGAAAACTTGCGCGCTTCCTGAGCCCGGTAAAATCGCTCAAACAGCTGGTGGTCGGTGTATACGGTCAGGTTGAGGACTTCATCAATGAAGCCCTCGCGCAAGGCCAGCAGCATGTGCTGAAAAGTCACATTATTATCGAGCTCGTCAAAGATGGTACGCAGCCGGTCGGCCTGCCGCACCGAGTCGGCCGCAATAATGCAGGTAAAGCCCTTCTGCTGGTTTTCGCGCAGGTTTTTGACGAGGCGCTCAAAGTCCTTATTGAAGCTCGGCTGAGGCCGGGCCGCAAACTGAAAATCCTCGCCGTTTTTAAAGCTAAATCGCTTGCCAAACTCCACCACAGCGAAGTTCTCCAGCAGCTTCTTAAACGACTTGCCCGACTCAAACAAGTCTTCCGGCCGACTCACAATCTGCATGCCACCCGCCGATTGCAGCATCTCCTGGAATCCCTGGTCGGCCTTTTCAAACGACTCGCTCACAATGTCGATGGTCTGGCGCACGTCCTTGATCCAGAGGGCCGTATTGCGCGGCATAAAGTCCAGAAAAGCCTCCCGGGTTTCCTGCAACAGCTTGGTTTGCACATTGGGGATGATGCTCACCTGCGGCTTCTGCTCCACCGACAGCTGCGTCTCCGGATTAAATGTCCGAATAGTCTCCACCTCGTCCCCGAACAGCTCAATGCGGTAGGGCAGCTCGTTGGCGTAGCTGAAAATATCCACGATGCCGCCGCGCACGGCAAACTGGCCGGCCTCGTACACAAAGTCCGTTCGCTCGAAGTCGTACTCTGCCAGCATCTCGCTGATAAAGTTGACATCCAGCTTCTCGCCCACTTTCACCAGGAAAGTGTTGGCAATCAGGCTTTTCTTGTTGATAACTTTCTCAAACAGCGCCTCCGGATAAGTCACAATCAGCTCGCCACGCACCTCCGCTTTGGAAGCTTTGCCATTGGCGCTTACTACGGCGCCACTGCGGCTGCTGCTGAGGCGGTTGAGCACCTCGGCCCGCATGAGCACATTGGCGTTTTCCGTCTCGTCGAACTGGTAGGGGCGCTTATATGAGCTGGGGAAGATGAGCGGGTCGGCCTCGGGCAGCAGGTGCTGCAAGTCGGCCAGGAAGTAGCTGGCCTCATCTTTATCGTGCAGCACATACAGGTGATGCTGCTCGGGGTAGAGCGTGTGCGCGGCGGCGGCCAGCACCGCATCCTGGCTCCCGACCAGCCCGCGCAGATGCAGGCGGGGCGGCCCATCGGGCGCGGGCTCACCCGTAGCGCGCAGCGACCGGGCGGTGGCCGGATTCAGGCGGGCCGCCACGGTCATTACAGTGGGGTCGAGGCGGTATAGCTGGAGGAAGTCGGTGACTTTCAAAAGACAGAGAAGGCTAGGAGGGAGGCAAAGGTAGAAGCCCGGCCGGATGGTTTTCCGGTCGGGCTACTGCGCGTTAGGCAATACCACGCCAGCGGGCCGAAAGTTTCCGGCCAGGCCGCGTATATTCGTTGTGGTGTAACCAAGGCAGAAGATTAGCGAATACTACGTTTATGGACGATAAGAATAAAGATCTGCCCCTGGTGGTATCCGAAATCCTGATCGAGATGCAGCAGATGCGGCAGGAGATGCGGGCGGACCGGCAAGAAGACCGCGAGGAGATGCAATTACTTAGAGAAACATTCAGGCAAGAAATGCGCGATAACACCGACCGCTTGGCTGATACCATGAGTAAGCTGATAGGTACTTTAACCGAACATCTCATCGAAACCCGTGATTCTGTAAAGCAGATTGATAAACGCTTAGCCAACGTCGAGCAGAAAGTCACCGAGTTTGTGGACTTCGACAAGCGCCTGCGGGTGCTGGAAGATATTGTCTTGAAAAAAGCCTCCTAAAAAGCCCCCCAGACCGAAGCAGCCGCCCGCGCCGGTATCTTCGCCTTCCTGTTCTGCTAAAATTCATAAAGTGCGCGGTTCATCTCACCTGGCCATCGGCCTGATTACGGGCGTGGCTATTGCCGGCCTGGTGCCCGGTATTCCCTTCTCGCCCGCCGGTATTGCCCTGGCCGGCTTCTCCTCCCTGGCCCCCGACCTCGACCACCCCGAAAGCCGCCTGAGCAAGCGGCTGGGTTTCTCCCACAATTATGTGCGCTGGGCCTTTGCTGCCGCTGGCGCCGGCCTGGCCGCCTACACTCATTTTCTGCTTCCCATTGGCCCCGACCGGCGCATGGGCTTCACGGCCGCGCTGGCTTTTGGCTTGCTGGGCCTGGCTATGCAAGGCGGCTCCGTGCGGAAGCTGGCGCTGCTGTTTACCGGCGTGCTCACCGTACTGGCTGGTTTGTACTTTGAGTTTCTGTGGCTGAGTTTGCTGGGAATCTTCGTATCCGTGGCGCCCTTCACCAGTCATCGTTCCTGGACACATACCATTTGGGCCACCATCCTCTGGACCTACATTGGCTACTTGGCTAATCAGGCGCTGGGCTGGCACGGCGTGGCGCACTTCGCGGGTGCCGGCTACCTCTCCCATTTGCTGGCCGATTCGCTTACCAAGCAAGGTGTGCGCTGGTTTCTGCCATTCTCTGATACCAGCCTGAAGCTTCCGCTTATCTCTACTGGTTCGGCTACGGGCAATGTGCTGGAGGTGGCCATTTGCGCCGGCTACGCATTATTGGTCCTGGGGTTGATAGTTGGGCGGTTGCAGTTTTAGTAGCTTATCAAGACTACTGAATATAAGCAGTAATAAGCTCAAGCAACGACGAAATAGTTACTACGTATATCACGTAGGTACTAAAAAAAGATTGTTGGACAAAAAGATGCAGCACCAAAAGTTTGTATTCTTAAAATGATGAACTTAGCTTCGCAAGCAGAAAGAAACCAGTAAGCAAATTATCTGGGGTAAACTACGTAGCATTAAATATATTTTATTTAATATTACATTTATATTAAATCAGTTAGTTATACTGCAATCCCTGCAGCGCCTGCCGGCTTTCTACTTTTAGTTTTGTTAACCTACTCTTTTTTCGAGCTGTTTTATTAGCGTCGCCCCCGCAGTAATTTGTGGCGATTGGCTCATCCAGCAACCTGGTACTCAAGTAATGCTTTAACTATTCCAAGTAGTGCGAGCAGCGTGCTTTGTATCTTTGGCCGGGCCATTTCTTACCTCCTGATTACCCTGCCGAACTTATTTACCCGCTCCTATTTCACACCTCACTTGCGCACAAAAATTTATTTAGTATGAACCAGATGAATAGCCCTCTGATTCGGATAGGCGTCTTCTACGACGGCAATTATTTCCTGAAAATCAGTGATTACTACTACTTCCAGCATGAGCGTAAGGCTCGTATCAGCCTGGAGGGCCTACACGAGTATATACGCCACCAAGTAGCCGAAGAAGAAGACGTAGACGTGCGCCTGAGCCAGGTGACCGACTCGCACTTTTTTCGGGGCCGCCTGAGCGCTACCGAAGCCCGCGATAAAGACCGCCTTTTCCACGACCGTCTGCTCGACGATATTCTGATGCACTTGGGCGTAACTACGCACTACATGCCGCTGAAAACCCGCGATGGCCGTTTGCAGGAAAAAGGCATTGATGTATGGTTGGCCCTGGAAGCCCTGGAACTAGCGCTGCACAAAAGCTTCGATGTGCTAGTGCTCATCGCCGGCGACAGCGACTACGCTCCCCTGATCAAGAAGCTCAACACCATCGGCACCCGCGTGATGCTGCTGAACTGGGACTTCAAGTACGTGGATTTCAAAGGCGAAAACCGCGTAACGCGCGCTTCCCAGCAGCTATTGGAGCACGCCACGTACCCCATTGCCATGCACGACGTGATTGACGCCGGCCTTGCCAGCAACGACGAATTGATCGAAAATCTGTTCGTGACTCAGCCCGAGCCTGCTCCTTTCCCCATTGTGAAGCCTGCGCGCCCAACCGGCCCTACGGCCGCCGGCCCGGTAGGTACGGTAGGTATGAGCACCATTAAGAACCTCAAAAACGGGTTTGGCTTCGTGGTAATGCCCCCTAACAACCTCTTCTTCAGCTACGCGGATATGTCGGAAGGCGACTTCAACGACCTGCACGAGGGCGACTGGGTTGAGTTCACCGTGGGCCGCAACCACCGCGACGAGGACTGCGCCCGCAACGTGCGGAAAGTGCAGCCCCCACAGGAAGGCGACGGATACGACGACGAGACCGAAAACGAAGAGCACGAGGCGGCCAACACCCCGGAGCACTTATAAACTATTCTATTCCGCTCTAGCTCCAACTTGTGGTTCGGCGACCCTTCACTTTCGGCCCTCACGCTCTCACAACAAGAGCGTGAGGGCCGAATTTCTTTGCAAAAAAGCCTCCCGCATGACTGTGGGGGGCTTTTTTGCAAAGAAGCTGTATTTAGGAAGCCGCCAAAATTTTTAGAACGTCATGCTGAGCGGAGTCGAAGCATCTCTACTGAGTAGTAATCAATGCCATTGCAACGAAGCGAAAGAGATGCCTCGACAAGCGGACGCTAGATCCAGCATGACAGTTACCTTGGCAACGTACGTCAGCACGCGATATGCTTCGCTGTGCTCTGCATGACCGCCTTGCAACTAATAGTTGCTACACTAATCGGCGCAGTAATCTCATTACTCCTCTTTCGGAAACAGCAGCTCGTGGAAGTCGCGCTTGTCGGCGGGGTAGCGGTTGAAAGTGCCGAGGCCACGGGCCACTACAATTTCGCGGGTGGCGCAATAAATATCAGCGCTGGCGACAATAAGGGTTTTGCCGGAGTGCTCTACGTGGCCGCGCGCTAGCAGGTGGTCGTGGAGGCGAACGGGAAGAAGGTAATTTATCTTAAACTCGACCGTAGAGACTAACTCGCTGGCCGTGAAAGCCAGACTGAGCGCGGCGGCGCCCAACGCCGCATCCATTAAGCCGGCCAGCACGCCGCCGTGGCAGGTGCCGGGCGAGGACAGATGATCTTCGCGCACCCTCATGGTATAAAGCACTTCGCCGGGCCTCGTCAGGCTCAGCTCCATGCCATTGGTGCGGCCGTAGTTGTTGATTTGATTGTACAGCGCTAGTAGCGTGGCAACGTTCTGAGTAGGTTCCATAGTAGCTGAAAAGATACGGGTCCTTCTGAAAAAGCCCCCCAATGATACCTATTGGCCGCTGACGATTTCTAAAGGCGAGATGCAATAGAAAATAGGGGCTTTAACCCACTGCGAATATCTATTTGGTAAGCGACTTACGCATCAGAAAGTGTGGGATTACACCGAATAGCGTATGGGAAGGTGCCACCATTTCATAATTCAGCTTCTGATAAAACGCGACTGCCGACTCGCGGGCGTGGAGAATACACTCCGTAAAGCCTTGATTGGCTGCGTATTCCTCCAGATACGTCATTAGCTGTTGCCCTACGCCGCGGCCGTGCCAGTTGGGGTGCACGGCCATGGCACGAATCTGCGCCTGGCCCGGCCCGGACGGGTGCAGGCGGGCCACCCCGATGGCCCTCCCATCATCGGTTACGGCCATAGCGTGGCGTGTGGTAGGAGCCTCATCGTCGTCGGCGCGCTCTGAGCCGGGAGGCTGCTGCCAGGGCTGGCGTAATACCTGGTAGCGCAGGGCATAGTAGGCGGCAAAGTCGGCGGTGGTGCTGGGCTGACGGATTAGCATAGTGGCAAAAAGTCAAAAAGCGGCGCGTACATGCTGTGGCTGAGTGAACTTGCCCTCCAGCCATGTTTGCTGCTAAGTCAAGACAAGATAGCGGAAACCAGCGCTAGCTGGGGGGCAAATTTGAGCGCCCGGCATAGAGCACCACTGTGCACGAACGTTGGCAAACGCCTACCTTTGGCGCCTGCGTCACCCAGACTGCCGCTCTGACGTACAGATTACTCCACTCCTCAATCCCTACCAATGCCTTCTTTCGATATTGTTAGCAAAGTAGACCCGCAGACGCTCGAAAATGCGATAAATACGGCCAAAAAAGAACTTCAGACCCGCTACGACCTGCGCGATACCAAGGGCGGCATCGAGCTGGACAAAAAGGCCAATACCATTGAGCTGAGCTCCGAAAATTCCATGCGCGTGAAGTCCCTGGAGGATATTCTGCTGACGCGCATCGTAAAGCAGGGTCTCAATGGCACTTGCCTCGATTTCTCGGAAGAAGAGCAGGCCTCCGGGGCGCTGATCAAGAAAACGGTGAAAGTGCGGGTCGGCATTGACAAAGACACGAGCCGCAAAATCGGTAAGCTCATCAAAGACAGCAAGCTGAAAGTAGACGTGCAAACCCAGGATGAGCAGGTGCGTGTTGCCTCCAAAAAGATTGACGAGCTTCAGCAAGTAATGGCCCTGTTGCGCGGTGCCGAGCTAGGCATCCCTCTGCAATTTGTGAATATGAAAAGCTGATCACAGATTTTGCGGATTAAAACGGAATTTCGCTGATTCGGACATCAGTCATACCGGCGTAATCTGCACTTTTGTCTGCGCTTAACTGAATCTGTGAAATCTCGTTTTCAATCTGCAAAATCTGTGATTTAATGTTCGATATTTCTGTTTTCTCCGATCCTAATACCTGGATCAGTCTGCTCACGCTTACCTTCATGGAAGTGGTGCTGGGAATTGATAATATTATCTTTATCTCCATCATTGTCAATCGGTTGCCCCGAGATCAGCAGGGGCGTGGCCGTACCATGGGCCTGATGCTGGCCCTGCTGTTTCGCATCGGTTTGCTGCTGAGTATTACCTGGATTGTCAGTCTGAAGGAGCCCCTGTTCACCCTCAACCTGCCTTTCCTGGAGCCGAACTTTGGCGTATCAGGCCGCGACCTGATTCTGTTTGCTGGGGGGCTTTTCCTGTTAGCGAAGAGTACCACCGAGATTCATACCAAGCTTCAGGGCGAGGAGGATAACCACGAAACGGGTAACTACAGCAGCTTTGCCCGCGTCATTATCCAGATCATTCTCATCGACATTGTGTTCTCCTTCGACTCGATTCTAACCGCTGTCGGCCTCGTGGATAATGTGCTGGTCATGATTCTGGCGGTTATCATCGCCATGGGCATCATGCTGGTTTTCGCCAAGCTGATCGGCGACTTTGTAAACCAAAACCCGACGGTGAAGATGCTGGCCTTGTCCTTCCTCATTATGATCGGTATCATGCTGGTGATGGAGGCCTTCCACCAGGAAATTCCGAAGGGCTACGTCTATTTTGCCATGTTCTTCTCCCTGGGCGTAGAGCTGCTGAATCTGCGCTTGCGCAAGAAAGTGCCGCCCGTGGAGCTACGCGAGTCGCGCTTCGATTAGAAGCACAGAACTATAAAGCTAAAGCCCGGAATACACGTTTTGGTGTGCATTCCGGGCTTTAGCTTTATAGTTCCTGACAATCAAGTGCGTAGCAAAAAGAAAATAGTAATAAGGGCAAATAGAATAGCTGTAACGGCTGCATCAACCGTGCGCCGACGTACTGAACCAGGCCAAGTACCAACTACAGCAGCTACACACATTATAAAGGGGAAACAAAGTGCTGCCCCGTAATTGTATAAAGTTTCCTCTCGACTGTTGATGGTTTCGTGGACCGGTGCCGACGCTGGCCGGTGCGTTAAGACTTGGCGAAAAATGGCAGTTCGCGTTAGCGTCAATACTTCACCTGGCTTATATGGTATCTGGCCCCGAAATGAAGCTCGCGGTGTCTCGGTGAGGTAATAACTATCTAATACGCTACCTCGGCGACCGTATGAAATATGGTATTCTTGAGATACCACAGGCTCATTCATCAGCGCAAGTATCCATTGAGAATCAAGAACCAAAAGCAAACTGAATGCAATCAGGATGCGGCAGATAAGCCTGGCCACCGGCGTATAGCGGGCGTACTGCGCGGCATAAGGGTCGCCTTTGGGGCGGCGCGGCACTACGGGCAAAGGCCAGGGTCCCCGATAAGCCGGGTCGGGGTGTGGGGGAACAATCGGGCGCGGCACCACCGGCGGGGGCGGATTGCGCAGCGCCCACAAGCGAGCATCATAAGCTTTGCGCTTATCGGGCAAACTCAGTACTTCGTAAGCGCGGTTTACGGCCAGATAACGCTCGTGCGCGGCCGGGTCTTGGGTGCGGTCGGGGTGGGTGAGGAGTACCAGGCGCCGGTACGCCCGCCGGATATCGGCCGCCGACGCTTGCTCAGACACTTCCAGCGCCTCATAATAGGTGTTCATTTCCCCGCCACGGTTCCTTCAGCAAGAAGGGTCGCCAGGGTCGCTACATGGTCCTGCACCCGCCGAGTAGCCAGCTCCAACAGGCGCCGGTTCAGCTCCGCGCGGTTCGGGCGGTAAAAAGCCAGCTCACTCTGCGTAAACAAGCCGACCACCGTGCCTACCAGCAGGTAGCGCAGCTTCACGTTGCGCGTGAGCAACTCAGCCACCACCCGCTGCTGCTCCACCACTGACGAGTTAAGAAACGGAATGTGGTGCTCCTGAATAAAATCGGCCACCAAGAGCAGCAACAGCTCATTTTGCAGCTTCAATACAGGCCGCAGCGTGCGGTGCAGAAAGTCGCCTACGGTGGGCCCGTCGGCAGTGGGGGGCAAAAAAGCCGTTTCCACCAGCGGGCGCGAGGTAAGAATGGCCGCGTCGCGGTCGGCGGGTGTAAAGGCGGCAGAAGTCTGACTCATGATAAAAAAAGCCCCCCAGTGGCTTAAATGAGGAAGTATAGGTGGTTAAAGCCAAAATAACCAGCGAGGCGTGCGCTATGAATTTTGGTTACTTAGCTGGTATAGCACTTTGCTGCCAGCGGTCGGCTTTTATTAATTTGATTAGCTCCGCCTCCAGCGCTTTCAACGCCGCCGGGGCACCGTCATAATCCCGAATGCGCTTGCTTTTGCCTCCTTTCCAGTAGGTGATATACTTGGTGGGATAATCGAGCTTGCTGGACACGTAGCTATCCTGAAAAGCGAAAAAGTTAGCGGCGTCGAACTTGGCTATGAGCTGCTTCCGCTCGGCTGCCGTCAGGCGGCCCACATATGCTCCCTGGCGAGTTGCATTGTCGCCACCTTTATATTCCAGGCGGCCGTCGGAATACACCGTAATCTGGTCAACGGGGCAGGGCCCCATGCAGGCGGTGCGCTCCAGCTGCATGAGCTTCTCGGTAGCGGCCTGCACCGGCCGGCAAGCAGCCAGCCAGCTTATAGTCAGGAGCAAAACCAGACCGGGCAGCGCCCGCACACAAAATAGCTTTATCATAAAAAGAGCCTAAATCCAGCCCAAATGCCGATGCCAAAAAAAGCAGAAGAGTAAGAAGGGATATTTTTTCGGAAAAATGAGCGCGATGCTCTAAATTTAAGAATCTACAACCTTATTGGCTGAGTACAACCTCCATCTCATTTGTGAAAAAACTACTTCTACTCTCTTTACTTGCCTGCGGAGCGCTCGGCACCACACGCGCCCAGGAACTGGTGTCACAGGCCGAGTTGGTGCTGGAGTCCCGGCCCGCGAAGCCCGTTATCTGCTATGCCCGGCCCGAGAACATGAACACGTACGTGGAGCCCCCGGCCCAGTTTCTGAACCGAACTGCCGGCCGGCCCACCGCCGACCGGGCCCGCATTGAGGTTACCTATGTTGGTTTCCCCGCTGATGCCCGCGCGGCCTTTCAAAAGGCAGTCGATATCTGGCAATCACTCCTCTTTTCGCCGGTAGTTATTCGAGTGGAAGCCCGCTGGGAAGCCCTGGACGAAGGCGTGCTGGGGGCTGCTGGTACCACCCAGATTTTTCGGAACCTGCCTGGCGCTCCGAAGAGCAATATATGGTATCCGGTTGCTTTGGCTGAGAAAGTTGCCGGGCGGGAGCTTAACAGTGGAAATCCTGATATCAGCGCCAGGTTCAGTAGCACCTTCGATTGGTACCTCGGTCTCGATGGCCGGCCACCTGTAGGCAAATATGACTTGGTAACGGTCGTACTACATGAGCTGGGCCACGGCTTAGGCTTTGTAGCGGGTACCGACTATACTGATCCGACGCCCACAATGGGACCACTAGCAAGCTTCAATACCCCCGGCTTCCCATGGGTTTTTTCCAGCTACATCGAAAATGGTCCGGGTCAGCGGCTGGCCGGCAACAGCCTGTTTCCAAGTCCTTCCCTGACCCTTGCTGACCAATTTACCAGCAACGATCTGTATTTCGGCAGCCCCTTGGTTAATGCTGTTACTAATAATCAGCGTGCCCGCCTATTCTCCCCCGCTGAGTTTAATCCAGGCTCCAGCATTTCGCACTTGGATGAGGCTTCTTATCGGGCTGGCGACCCCAACTCCCTGATGACGCCCCAGATTGGTAGAGCCGAGGCTATTCAGAACCCAGGCCCGATTACGCTGAAAATGTTCGACGAAATGGGCTGGTTTAATACCGCCATTCGTCACGATCCTGTTCTAAAAGACACCGAAACCGCCCAGGACTTCGTGGTGCGGGCCAATGTGGTCAGCGACGGTACCATTGTGCCGGGCTCCGTGCGCCTGTTTTACCGCGTCGACAATGGCACCAATGCGCCGGGCGCCACCGATACCGAGCTACCCATGACGGCCGCCAGCGGCTCCACGCAGTACACGGCTACCATTCCTAATCCGGGTTTGGGGCGTCGGGTGAGCTATTATATCACCGCCGCTGATGCCGAGACGAACCGCACCTACACGGCTCCCGGTGTGCTGTTAGCCACGGATGCCACGAATACGCAGCCGCGCTATCAGTTCTTCGTTGGCCCCGATGTCGTGCCGCCGGTGCTGGTTCATCAGCCGGCCGCATTCATTTTTGCTAATCAACTGCCTTTGGTCCTGACGGCCCAGGCCGATGATAACATTGGGGTGGCTTCCGTATCGGTGGATTACAGCGTGAACGGCGTAGCCCGGCTCAGCTTCAACCTAACGCGTCAGGCTGGTAATATTACTACGTACCGGGGCTCCATTGCCAGCACAGCGGGCGCGCCTATTGTTGCCGGTGATGTAATTACCTACCGCCTCATAGCCCGCGATGCTTCCTCCAATGCCAACCAAATCGTGAGTCCTGCCAATGGCGTATACCGGGTGCCCGTGGTGAGCATAAAAGCCCCCCAGGCCTCTTACGTCAATAATTTTAACGCCGTAACTACGACCACGCCGCTCGATTTCGTAGGTAATGGCTTCTCCATCGCTCAGCCAACTGGCTTCAATGACCTGGCTATTCATTCTGTTCATCCATATCCTGATGATAATAACACACTGATCTATCAGTTGCTGACGCCGATAATCGTCGAAGCTGACCCAGCGAAGTCCACCATTACCTTCGATGAAGTAGTCTTGGTGGAGCCCGGAAAGAGAGGTGTTCCTTTCCCCGACCCCGAGTTCTTCGACTATGTAGTCGTAGAAGGCAGTAAGGATGAAGGTCGGACCTGGCAGCCAGTGGCCGATGGCTATGACTCGCGTGATCAAGAAGAGTGGATTGCCGCATACAATAGCAGCGTCGAGGGGGACAATTCTACGGCCGTGGGTACGCCGGCGCTCTTCTTCCCGCGCGCTATGAACCTGCGCGCCAACGGCCTTTTCCTCGCCGGCGACGTGGTGCGTCTGCGCTTCCGCCTTTTCGCCGATCCGGGAGCGCACGGCTGGGGCTGGGCCATCGACAACCTGCGCATTCAGGATAACACCGTCACCAGCCTGGCTTCCGAGCTGAAAAAGACCGGCGGCCTGAACGTGTATCCTAACCCGAGTGAAGGCAAATTCACAGTGCAGGCTCGCTTTGCCAAGCCCACCACCGGGTTACAGATCATTGTGCGCAATAATCTGGGCCAGGTAGTGTTGCGTCAGCCACTGGTTGGTGCTCAGCGCGACCTCAAGCAAGCAATTGACCTGAGTACCCTGTCGGCGGGTATGTACATGGTAAGTGTCGGCACTGAAGGCGACGCTGCCATGCGCAAAGTGCTGATTACGAAGTAAGTACTTGCTTGTTGGAAAAAGCGGCAGCTCCCCATAGGAGCTGCCGCTTTTTTGTGAGGCTGAGGGGATTAATGAACGGGAAAAAGCCCCCCAATGATGAAGGCGGTCATGCAGAGCACCGCGAAGCATCTTGCTCGCGGTAGTGGGATTACTGATCTCTCATCAGCACGCGAGATGCTTCGCGGTGCTCTGCATGACGTTCTGGTTTGTTCGTTCGGATCAAATTTATCCATGTCCACACAAGGAGGACCTATAGATGGTCTGGCTAGTTCCCAAAACCCATCTTCCGCATAAAATCCCAGAGGACCACACCCGCCGCCACTGATACATTCAGCGAGTGCTTGGTGCCGAACTGCGGAATCTCTACGGCCGCGTCGCAGAGGGCTAATACCTCATCCTCAACGCCAAACACTTCATTGCCCATTACCAGCGCATAAGGCTTCGTTGGATCAGGCTGGAAAGCGCTGAGCGACTGGCTGCTATCCGTCTGTTCCACGGCAATTACCACGTAGCCAGCGGCTTGCAGTTGGCGCACCACATCGGTGGTCTGGGGGGCAAATTCCCAGGCTACCGACTCCGTGCTGCCCAAAGCCGTCTTGGTAATCTCGCGGTGGGGTGGGCGCCCCGTGATGCCGCAGAGCCAGATTTTCTCTACCGCAAACGCATCGGCGGTCCGGAAGGCGGCGCCCACATTATGCAGGCTGCGCACGTTATCGAGCACGAGGGTAAGGGGGATTTTTTGCGTATTTTTGAAGTCTGCCACCGTCAGTCGGTTCAGCTCTTCCATCGAAAGTTTGCGCATAGCGCAAAGGTAGCAGCGCGTTCCGGCGCGCTGGCCCAGGGTGGCCCAAAAGCACAGAAACAGTTGAAAACAAAAGTCAAAAAAGGCCCAGGTCCGCGCTCCGAAGCATACGCCGCCGTGGCGCCGACCCTCGAAACGACGCCCCTTATGCGTCAGTATTACCAGCTGAAGCAGCAGTACCCCGGTGCGCTGCTTTTGTTTCGGGTGGGCGATTTTTACGAAACCTTCGGCGAGGATGCCGTCACCACGAGCCGCATCGTGGACATTGTGCTCACCAAGCGCGGCGCCGGAACCTCGTCGGAAGTGGCGCTGGCGGGCTTTCCCCACCATTCGCTTGATACGTATTTGCCTAAGCTGGTGCGCGCCGGGCAGCGCGTTGCCATCTGCGACCAGCTCGAAGACCCCAAGCAAGCTAAGGGCCTGGTGAAGCGCGGCGTAACGGAGCTGGTAACGCCCGGCGTGTCGTTTCATGATAACGTGCTGGACCGCAGAACCAATAATTATCTCTGCGCGGTGCATTTTGGCAAACAGGAAGCCGGCATTTCCTTCCTCGATATCAGCACCGGCGAGTTTCTGGTGGCCCAGGGCGACGTGCCGTATCTGGGGAAGCTGCTCCAGAACTTTGGTCCGGCTGAGGTGCTGTTCTGCAAAAAAAGCCGCCAGGAATTTGAGCAGCATTTCGGCCCCGACTTCTGCCACTATGCCCTCGATGAGTGGGTATTCGGCTTCGATTACGCCCACGATACGCTCACGCGCCACTTCAAAACCACCTCACTCAAAGGCTACGGTATCGATGGCCTGCGCGAGGGCATCACGGCCGCGGGCTGCATTCTGCACTATCTGGCCGAAACCAAGCACACCAACGTGGGCCACATCGCCGGCATTGGGCGCTTAGAGGAAGATAAATACGTGTGGCTGGACCGCTTCACCGTGCGCAACCTAGAGCTGGTGCAGCCCCAGCACTTGGGCGGCGTGCCGCTGATTGATATTCTGGACCAAACGGTGACGCCAATGGGCGCCCGGCTTCTGCGCAAGTGGGTGGTGCTGCCGCTGAAGGAAGCCGCCCAGATTCAGCGCCGCCTGGATACGGTGGAAGCCCTACTGGCCAATACCGATCTGCTGGGCGAAATAACCCAGCACCTGCGGCAGATAAATGACCTGGAGCGCTTGATTTCCAAAGTGGCGGTGCGGCGCATCAATCCGCGGGAGCTTATTCAACTCAGTCGGGCCCTGGAGGCCATCGGGCCGATTCGCGCCGTGCTGGCTGGGTCCGGTATTCGGGCGCTGCAGAAGCTGGCCGACCAGCTCAACCCTTGCGAAACCCTGTGCACCGACATTACCACCAAAGTTCGGCCCGACGCGCCCGTGCTCACCAACCAGGGCCACGTGCTGAACGACGGCGTGGATAAGGAGCTGGACGAGCTGCGCAGCATTGCTTTTTCGGGCAAAGACTACCTGTTGCAGCTGCAGCAGCGGGAGCAGCAGAATACCGGCATCTCGTCGCTGAAAGTAGCTTACAATAAGGTGTTTGGCTACTACCTGGAAGTATCGAATGCTCACAAAAACAAGGTGCCCACTACCTGGATTCGCAAGCAGACGCTGGTAAATGCCGAGCGCTACATTACGGAGGAGCTAAAGACCTACGAAGAGAAAATTCTGCACGCTGAGGACCGCTTGTTCGTCATTGAGCAGAATATCTACAATGAGCTGGTGCAAGCCGCCGCCGACTATGTGCCGCAGATTCAGCAGAATGCCCGCGCCATTGGCGTCCTTGATTGTCTGGCCTCATTTGCGGCCACCGCGCGCCAGTACAACTACGTAAAGCCGACGGTGAATGACGGCAGCCTGCTCGATATCCGCCAAGGCCGCCACCCGGTAATTGAGCGCCAGTTGCCCCCCGGCGAAGCCTACATCCCCAACGACATCTGCCTGGATCAGGACGACCAGCAGATTGTGGTCATTACGGGCCCAAATATGGCAGGTAAGTCGGCGCTGCTGCGCCAGACGGCCCTTATTGTCTTGCTGGCCCAGATCGGCTCCTTCGTACCCGCCGATGCCGCCACCATCGGCGTCATTGATAAGATTTTCACCCGTGTAGGTGCTTCTGACAACCTCAGCAAAGGCGAAAGTACCTTTATGGTGGAGATGACCGAAACGGCCAGCATCCTGAACAACCTTTCCGACCGCAGCCTTGTGCTCATGGACGAAATCGGGCGCGGCACCAGCACCTACGATGGGATCAGCATCGCCTGGGCCATCGTGGAGCATTTGCATAACAGCCCAAAGGCGCGGGCTAAAACGCTGTTTGCCACCCACTATCACGAGCTAAACCAGCTTGCCGACGACTGCCCCCGCGTGCGCAATTACAATGTGGCCGTGAAGGAAGCCGACGGGCGCATTCTGTTTATGCGCAAGCTGGTGGCCGGTGGCTCGGAGCACAGTTTTGGTATTCATGTGGCGCGCATGGCGGGTATGCCCACGTCGGTGGTACTGCGGGCCAACGAAATCATGCACCACCTGGAGCAGGAGCGCGCCCACGCCGGCGATAGCGAAGCGAATGCTCCCACGGAGTTTGATGAGCTGTTAGCCGGCCTGGAGCCCGAAGAGCAGGGTGGCAAAGTGGTGCTCCTCAACGGCCATGCGCCCGAAAAAGCCCCCAGCGCGGGCCGCGGGCCCAGCCGGTAGCTGCCGTAGCTACGGCCCCGCGTCCGAGCCTGCAGCTCAGTATGTTCGAGCCCGCCGACCCAGCTTTGGAACGCGTGCGCGAATTAATTCAGCAGCTGGATGTGAATACGCTGACGCCTATTGAAGCGCTGCTGAAGCTAAATGAGTTGAAGCTGGCGCTGGGGGGCAAATAGGGCCAGGTGTATTAAGACAAGTGAGTGAGGTAATTGAAATACCAAGTAAAAAAAGTGCCTGACAATGAGGACGAAGCAACATTTTTGCGCGCTAAATCAAGAAAAATGTGGCCCCGCCTCTTGACAAAAGCGAAAACCGTTGTACTTTTGTCGCACCATTCGCTGCTTCGGCGGCGTGTCTCAAGCGAGAGTAGCTCAGTTGGTAGAGCGCGACCTTGCCAAGGTCGAGGTCGCGAGTTCGAACCTCGTCTCCCGCTCCACATTAAAAAGACGCTTCCGAAACGGAGCGTCTTTTTTTATGCCTATCGGTCGAATTTAACTAAGGGTAGGCATAAATAAGTAGATGCAAGTCGTGCCTTCCTTTAAATAAAAGACTATATTTGAGGCAAGTAGCTCTAGCATGAAAGCCAAAGTCACCGATGCGTATTTTAGCGATATAGTAGCGCAAAGCTTATCGGTAGCGCAGGTAATCGTGCGGTTAGGATTAATACCGGCGGGGGGCAATTATAAGACGGTGCATAATCGTATCAAAAAATTAAGCCTGAATACAAGCCACTTCACTGGTATTGGCTGGAATGTAGGATCTCGGTATCGGAACTTTGGCCGAAGTCTTATGCTCACTGATATTCTGGTGGAAAACTCTACCTATACTTCTACTTATTCCCTACGTAATCGCCTGATAAAGCAAGGGTTAAAGCTTCACCAGTGTGAACAGTGTCACTTGCGAGAATGGCACGGCCAACCTATCCCGCTGGAAATGCACCATTTAAATGGTCGTAATAATGATCATAGAATTGAGAATTTACAGTTATTGTGCCCAAATTGCCACGCACAAACCCCCAGCTACCGGGGGAAGAATAAAGTAAATGCCGGAGTGGTGGAACTGGTAGACACTAGGGTCTTAAACACCCTTGCTGAATAGGCGTACGGGTTCGATTCCCGTCTCTGGTACTTTAAAAGCCTTCTGCCAACCGTGCAGGGGGCTTTTTTGCTTTATATTAGAATCTGTGAGTTGAATTGCGGCCGGCAGCGTACCTTACTTTGTATGATTAATGTTGGGTGCCTTACTTGCGCCTAAAGGCTATTGCTACGCTTCTATGACCCCAGATCCAGTCGATTATCAAGCCTTGTTCGAAACGCTGCCAGGTAGCTACTTGGCTTGTAGTCCCGATTTGGTTATCGTAGCGGTTTCGGCTGGACTGGAGAGGGCAGTTGGAAGAGCAAAGGAGCAGCTACTGGGTAAAGCAGTTGAAGAGGTGTTGCCCGAGGAAGGCAGCGCACGGCAAAGTCTGTATACGTCATTGCGCCACGTGCTGGAGCATCATACTGCCTATGAGCAAACACTGGCTTTAAATCCTGTGGCGGCACCAACCGCCAATACGCCGGGTACGACGACAGGTCATTGGCATAGTCGGGCGTGGCCAGTATTTGGTGTGGGGGGCAAAATTCGCTACGTTCTGTATAGTGTAGAGGCTCTGCCCGCTACTACTCCCGTAGCAACTTCGCCGGAAGCCGCGGGTCAGGCGCTGCGCTGGGCTTTTAGAATGGATAAAGAGGATGGAGAGCAAGCCAAGCGTCAACTCATTGCCTCTGACCAGCAGCTCCAGCTAATCTTACGTCAGGTGCCCGCCCAGATAGCAACTCTTTTGGGGCCTGATCATGTGTATGGCTTCATTAATGAGCAAGCCCAGCAATTACTAGGCGAGGCAGCAAAGCTTGGTATGCCCGCCGCCGTAGCCCGTCCTGCGCTGGTCGATACCGGCTATATCCGTCTGGTAGACCAGGTGTATCAGACAGGAGTGCCGTTTGAGCTGAGTGAAATGCCTACCGAGCAGCCTGCTTCAGCAACCAACTCCCCCGGCGAAACCTTGTATTTTGATGGCGTGCTGCAACCCTTGACCAATGAACAGGGACAAACCCAAGGGGTGCTGGTATTTGGAGTGGACGTAACCGAGCGGGTACGGGCCAAGCAGCGAGCGGCTGAGTTGATGGAAGAAATTCGCCTCCAGGATCAGCAGTTTCAGCAGGTAATGGAAGCTCTGCCCCAAATGGCGTGGGTGGCGCGGCCTGATGGGGGCGTAACGTATTACAATAAGCGCTGGTACGACTTTACGGGGAGTAATTTTGAGCAGATGCAGGACTGGGGCTGGGAAAGCCTTCTTCACCCCGACGACCTTGCGACGACGTTGCAGCGCTGGCAAACGGCGCTAAGCCAGGGAACGGTGTTTGAAACCGAGCACCGCTGGCGCGATCAGCAAGGCGGCTACCGCTGGTTTCTGGCCCGTGGCGAAGCTATTCGGGCTGCGAATGGCACCATCCTGCGTTGGGTAGGAACCAATACCGATATCAATGAGCAGAAGCGCTTTCAGGAACAATTAGCGGCGAAAGATGAGCAGCTTCATCAGATTCTGCGTCAAAGCCCGGCGCTTATTGCTACGGCGGAGGGCCCGGAGCACCGCTTCGCCTTCACCAACCCCGGCTATGACCGGCTGGCGGGGTACAGGGCGCGCCTGGGTCAGCCGGTAGTTGAGTGCATGCCTGAGCTGGCAGACCAAGGCTTTATCGACCTGCTCGACAATGTATACCGCACGGGCGAGACCTTCGTAGGGCACGAAATCCTGATTGAGTTGCTGGACCCAGACAGCGGCCAGCGACGGCCAGCCTACCTCGACTTTACGTACCAAGCCCTGCACGATGCTGGGGGGCAAATTCATGGTATTCTAGCCTTTGTAGTAGATGTAACGGAGCAAGTGCGCGCCCGCCAGCAAACGGAGGCGCTGTTGGAAGAAGTTCAGGCCAGCTCCTTGCAGCTGGTGCAGCAGCGCGAAACGTTTTATCAGCTTTTCCAGCAGACGCCGGCCAGCATCGCTATTCTGCGCGGCCCCGAGCACCGCTTCGACTACTTCAACCCCCGGTATCAGGCGCTGTTTCCCGACCGGGAACTAATGGGCCAGCCGATGGCTGAGGCGCTGCCCGAAACGGTGGAGCAGGGCTTCGTGGAGTTGCTAGACCGGGTGTACCGCACGGGCGAAACTTTCTTTGGGAACGAGATGCCGTTTCAGGTGCAGGTGGGGAATGGTAACGGCTCCAAATACCTGTATTTCAACTTCACCTATCAGGCTTTCCAGGAAAATGGGGTCACGGTGGGCGTCACTATATTTGCCTACGACGTAACCGAACAAATAAAATCGCGCCGGCAAACCCAGGTGCTGCAAGCCAAGATAAGTCGGCGCGACCGGGAGCTGCGCATGATGGCCGAGAGCTTGCCGCTTATCACTTTCGTGACCGAAACCGACGGCCGACTAAGCTATATAAGCCCGCAGTGGTACGCGTATACAGGCAATAAGCTTAACACAAATTCGCAGGCTGCCTGGACCGATACAGTCCACCCCGCCGACCTGGAGGCGTTGCAAGCAGAAATAATAGCTGCTGCCAATGAGCTGCGGCCCTGGCGCTGTGAGTTTCGGATGCTCCGCCACGATGGGCAGTACCGCTGGCATCTGGGCCAGGGCGTGCCCGACCTAGACTTGACCACGGGCCGTCCGCGGCGCTGGTTTGGCTCTAACACAGACATTCACAAGCTACGTGAATTGCAGGAGCAGTTACTAATAAAGGACCAGCAGCTACAGCAGATTCTGAGTCAGGTGCCGGCCTACATTGCTACCGTAACGGGCCCTGAGCACCGCTACGCTTTCACTAATACCAGCTATAATGCCCTTATGGGCGGGCGCATTATATTGGGCCGGCGGGTGGCCGACCTGCTGCCGGAGCTGGTAGAGCAGGGCTTCGTAGCGCTGCTGGATGAGGTGTATAATACCAAAAAGTCGTATGTAGGGCGCGAAACTCCTATTCATCTTCTCGATCCTGAGACTGGCGGCACGCGGGAGTACTACCTGGACTTTGTGTATCAGCCGTTGTATGATGCGAAAGGTCAGCCGCAGGGTATTCTCGTCTTCGGTATCGATGTAACCGAGCAAGTACGGGCCCGCCAGCAAACCACGGCGTTGCAGGCCGAGCTGCGAGGCCGCGACGAGCAGTTTCGCTTCCTGGCCGAGAGTATCCCCCAGATTGTGTGGACGGCTGCGGCCGACGGGCAAGTAGACTACTTCAATCAGCAATTGTGGGAGGCTACGGGCCTTCATCCAAGTGAAAGCCTGGGTGCGGTAGCGTGGCTCAATCTTATTCATCCCGATGACCAGCAGCGCTCCCGGGCGGCCTGGGAAGAAGCCGCCCGCACGGGGGGCAAATATGAGATAGAGTACCGGTTTGTGTCGCGTCTGGGAGGCTACCGCTGGTTCTTGGGCCGGGCCGAGCCCCTGCGCAATACCGCTGGCAAGATAATAAAGTGGTTTGGCTCGTGCACCGATATCAATGATTTTAAGCAGGCCCAACAGCGCTTGCAAACGCAAAATGCCCAGTTGGTTCGTATCAATCAGGACCTGGACAACTTTGTGTACACCGCCTCGCACGACCTCCGGCAGCCCATCTACAATATGGCCGGCATTTTTGAGGAGCTGACCCGCACCACCCATTTTCAAGACCCCGATACGGCCGAGCTCATCGCTATGTTTGAGGAAGCCTTGCAGCGCATTTATGGCACCATTCAGGACCTGGCCGACTTGGTGCAGGTACAGCGCCGCCACGAGCAGGTGCCTGCCGAGCCGGTCGATGTTAAGGTACTCGCGCAGTCGGTTATTCGCGGTATGCAGGAGCAGGTAGAGGAGGTGGGGGGCAAATTTGAATTGAATACCGATGCCCTGCCCACGTTGTGGTTCGTGCGCAGCAACCTGCAAAGCGTGCTCTATAATCTGCTCAGCAATGCGCTGAAGTACGCCATGCCTGGCCGGCCGCCTTATATCCGGGTGCGCACCGATCTGGTCGACGGCGTGCCCGTACTCACGGTGGCCGACAATGGATTGGGAATTGATATGGCCCGCCACGGCGCCGAGCTGTTTCAGATGTTCCGGCGATTTCACGACCACGTAGCGGGCTCCGGGATGGGCCTGCACCTCGTCAATCGGATTGTGCAGCAGGCCGGTGGCCGCCTTGAGGTAGAAAGCAGCGTGGGAAAGGGCACTACCTTTCGCATATATTTCAGCCCGCAACAACAGGTGCACAGCGCCAATACGTAAGGAGCCCAAGTGAAAATATGGTCATCAACAGACTAAGGTCGCAAAACGGGAGTCGTACTACGCTCCCGGCCGCAACCTGCGCCGGCCGCTAAGCATCGTATTCACTACTTTTAAGCCTCTCCTCCTTGCTCTCCCGTATGGCCGCTCCCGATTCTACCGCCTCCGCCGCCGATCAGCTCGCTTATTACCAGGATAAAATAAAGCAGGTATTCGCCGAAGTAGGCAAGGTGGTGGTGGGCCAGCAGTACATGGTCAACCGCCTGCTGATCGGGCTGTTCACTGGGGGGCATATTTTGCTGGAAGGTGTGCCGGGCTTGGCCAAAACGCTGACCATCAGCACGCTTTCCAAAGTACTCCACCTGCACTTTCAGCGGGTGCAGTTCACGCCCGACCTGCTGCCCTCCGACCTGGTCGGCACCATGATTTACAATCAGAACCAGTCGGAGTTTCAGGTAAAAAAAGGACCCATTTTCGCCAACCTGGTGCTGGCCGACGAGGTAAACCGTTCCCCGGCCAAAGTGCAGAGCGCCCTGCTCGAAGCCATGCAGGAAAAGCAGGTCACCATCGGCGAAACCACCTACCCGCTCGATCTGCCCTTTCTGGTGCTGGCTACCCAAAACCCCGTGGAGCAGGAAGGTACGTACCCATTGCCTGAAGCCCAGGTCGACCGCTTCATGATGAAAGTGTATGTCGACTACCTGAAGAAAGCCGACGAGCTGGAAGTGATGCGCCGCATGGCCAACCTGAGCTACGTGGGCGAGGTTAGTCCCGTGCTCACCAAGGAGGATGTGTTTGGGGTGCGCGGCCTGATCAATCAGGTCCAGATTTCGGAAACGCTGGAGAAGTACATCGTGGAGCTGGTATTTGCCACCCGCAAGCCCGCCGAATACGATTTGGCCGAGTTTGCGCAGTACGTGCAGTTTGGGGTGAGCCCCCGGGCCAGCATTGCCCTGCACCGTGCCGCCAAAGCCGTCGCCTTCTTCGACAGCCGCGACTACGTATTGCCCGAAGACATTAAAGAAGTAGCCACCGACGTGCTCAACCACCGCATTCTGCTCAACTACGAAGCCGAAGCCGATGGCATCCGCACCCAGGATCTGATTGAGGCTATTCTGAAAAAAGTGCCGATCAGCTGAGCAATTAACATTTAACAGTTATCAATTAACAAGAAGGTATCAGTGTAATATTGCTCATTGTTAATTGATAACTGTTAAATGTTAGTTGCCAAAACCCTGCGGGCGCTGGGTAGCCTCGTGCGAAATCCCTGGTTGCTCAACCACGTACTGGCCGCCGACGAAGTGGCTTGGCAGCGCCGGGCCCTGTCTCACGCCGCCGGCCGCCACGGCCTGACGTCGCACGGGTTACCGGCGGTAGCGCTCACGTCATTTTTGCCCCCCAGCGGTGATATCGTGCAGCCGTTTGCCTTTCGCGAAGGTGGCTCGCTGCCCACCGACCTAGCCCTGCTGCGTGGTTTGGCCCGTTCTATAGTGGGTTGTCGCTACTTCGAAATTGGGACGTGGCGGGGCGAAAGCGCCGCCAACGTAGCGCAGGTGGCCAAGTCGGTACACACGCTCAACTTATCAGCCGCCGAAATGCGGACTATGGGCCTGCCCGCGCGCTACGCCGAGCAACATGGGTTTTTCTCGAAGGGCTTGCCAAATGTGCAGCACCTCTACGGCAACTCCGCCACTTTTGACCTGATAGGACTAGGCCAGCCGTTTGATTTGATTTTCATCGACGGCGACCACCACTACGAAGCGGTGCGCACGGATACGCGCCGCGTGTTTGAACACTTAATGCATCCCCGCACAATCGTCGTGTGGCACGACGCGGCCCGGCAGCCGGGGCAGCCACGCTGGGAAGTGCTGGCCGGCATCCTGGCCGGGTTGCCCCCCGACGCTGGGGGGCAATTAGTGCAAGTGTCGAATACGCTTTGCGCTATGTACTCACCTGCACCGCTGCCTGCCTTTCCCCCCGATCCGCTGGCAGATCCGGTGCCCGCGTTTTTGGTGCACATCCAGCCTCAGTAATTCGGTGAAGAAAGCGCAGTGGTGGCTAATGGGCTTGGCAAGAGAGCTACTTAACCGCTACTTCTCTTACCGGCTCAGCTTTGCTTTTCTGAAGACCCAGCAGCTGAATGAGATAGTGTAACTCTGCTTTTCCGGGTAATAATTCATTAAGCCATATCGCATTAGCTTTTCGGAAAGCCTGCAGTAGATAGGCTGCCGAGACAAGGTAAGACGAGGTAGCTGCCGCCGCTGCCCCCTCAATACCCCACTGGGGAATAAGTAACCAGCACCCCGGAACTGTGACGAAAAGCCCCGCAATGGCCGCCGCCGTGTTGACCTGATAGCGTCCTAAGCCGGCAAAGTAGGAGTTGAGAATAATGCTGACCGCCATAGCAATAACTCCCGGAGCCAGCAGCAGAATAACGGGCCGCGCTTCCCCAAAGTCTGCCCCGAATACGGCGGCCAGCACGCTGGCCGGCAGCAGACATAACCCCAGCACCATAATGGTTGTGCTCAAAAGTGTGAGGCGAACACCGCGCAGAGTAGGGGCCAGCTGGGAGCGTTTGTCGGTTGCGTATATCAGGTCGACATATTGGCTTTGCGAAGCGCTACGCGCAATCACCCAAACCGCCTCCGTTAGCGCTACGCCCACCGACAATATACCTACGGAATGGGTGTCAGCATAATAGGCTACGAAGTAATAGCTGAGGCGAAAGTTGATGAAGGATAAAATGTTGGATAAATGGGCGGCGCGGCTGTGGCGCGCCAGCTCACGGGCTGAGGCCCGGAGTCGTCGGCTCATCTGCCAACGGTCGGCGAGGCGGTAGAGTAGCGCCAGGCTCAATAGAAAAGGAATGCCCTGGGCGATGTAAGCGGCGTAGTAATACACCTCGACTGCGTGCCAGCGCCCCAGCGTAAACGCCAGCAGGAGCAAGCCGCCCTGCAAGCCGGTGGCTAACAGTAGCAGCGAGTTATAGGTGCGCTCCTGCCGCCGCCCCAGCAATAGCCCGGCGTTTATCAGAAAAAATGACTGAAGCAGACACACGCCCCACAAATGCCCCACGTAGCTGAAGGACACTGCCCGCCACACCCAAATGCCCGCCGCTCCTACCGTACATACCATTGCGGCCCACAGGTAAGCCGGTATCAGCAGGTTCCAGACGTTGCGGCGCGGCGCCAGATAGATAAGCGAAACGCCCCCTACCAGCCCGATAAACAGCAATAGCAAGGCACAATCGGTCACGAAAAGGCTGATGGCGCCGCGGCCAGCCGCACCCAGATAGCGGGCCGTGAGCCACACAATACCGAAGCTGCCGCCGGCTGTAGCCAGTCGAGTGACCATATTTTGAAAAACCCGCTTCAGCATGAGACAAGCGCTGAATGTGTGCTGATCTGCACCGGATTTTGCCCCCCAGCGGGCGGCAGTATGCTCGCGTAAAGAGCCGCAAACTGGCTACCCACTCGTGCCGGACTACAGCGAAGCTCAGCATCAGAGCGGAGCCGGTCAGGCTCAAAAGTTGCGCTGCCACGTAGCACTGCCGACAGGGCCGCCGCCAGCGCTGCTTCGTCATCGGGCGCTACGAGTAAGCCAAAGCGACCGGCTGGTTCAAATAGCTCTGGTACCCCACCCGTATGCGTGGCTACCACGGGGCAGGCGCAGGCCCGGGCCTCCAGCAATACACAGCCAAAGGTTTCGGCGCGGCTAAAGGAAACCAGGGCCGTAGCGCGTTGCATCTCGGTAGCTACGGCCGCATGCGGCAATTTGCCCAGAAAAGTAACCGTACCGTCGGCCAGCAAGCCCAGCTCTTGGGCTACGTGCCGTAAGCGAACCTCATCGGGGCCGTAACCAGCCAGGCGCAGGCGCAGATCGGGCCACGCCGGGCGCAGGGCAGCCACTACACGCAGGATGCCCGTCAGGTTTTTGATGTCTTCGTGAAAAGCAGCTACGTGCAAAATTGTATGCGGCGCGCGCGGGGCGTCTGGGGGGCAAAAAAGGTCCGTATCGACCACATTGGCAATGACTACGCTGGCGTCATTGCTGAATCTTAGGTTCCTCATGGCCCCTTGTAGCGCCTTCGATACGGTATGCAGCGTAGCGGCGCGGCGAACGACGACCCGCGTGAGCTGCCGTCGGAGCCAGCTAATGGTATGGGCCCGAAATGGCAGATACAGCGTCCAATGCTCCGTAACGATGTAAGGAACTCCATCGCGCCAGCGCCACCACAGGGCAGCCAATCCCGTGCGCAGTAGTACGTGCACGTGTACTAAGTCAGGATTTGCCCCCCAGCGCTGTACCACCTGCTTGTAGCCTTGCCCCACGCACCAATAGTAGAGTAGCAGCTTCAGCAACGTATCGAGTAGGGGCACCCCGCTGGGCCGCGCCCGATAATAGTAGCGCAAGACGGGTACTGCGCCATCCGTAGATTCCTCGTATTCGGTCCAGGCTGCTAACGGACCTCCGGCTACCATCGCGAATACGACCGCTACGTTTGCGTGAGGCGCAATAGCCGCTACGTGACGCGCCACGAAGTCGCCATCCTGGTCATCGTAGCGGTTGGGGTACCACTTGGGCAGCATAAGTACGCGCGGCTTCATGGTGACTAAGCTAAGCATGATTTGGCAGCATAACGCCATAAAAAAAGAAGCCCCTTGCGGAGCTTCTTTGTCACATAGAATAATGATAACCTAACGATAAAGAATAAGCCTAGTAGTCAGTGTTCTGAGGGTCAAAGTTTGTCCAGCCAGCCATCCAGTTATCGGCTGATGCACCTGAGCCAGAGAACGCGCCGATGTAGTTCACTTTGGTGAAAAAGGCGTCGGTTACTTTGGGATGGGTAAAATCAGCTGGGGCTGCCGGGGCCGTAGCCGGGCTTACAATAACAATAGGCGATGCCGTGCGGGGGATAAAGCTGGGGGCAGTCAGGTTGAAGGGGTTCAAAAGCTGCACATTGTCGGCGGTAGTATAGCGGCGGTTGTTGTTGGCTTTCAACCAAGTTAGCGGACCAACAGCCGAACCCCAGGCCGCGGAGTCGGAGCTCATCACGCTGTTAGGTGTCAGGTTGCTGGGTCCACCGGCCGGACCAACATAAATAATGTCGCGCTGACCCCGAACAGAATTGGAGTTGGTAAGTGAGCCGGCAATAATGTTGTTTTTGAATACCAGTTCACCAGCGGCGATGCGGGCAGCCGTTACGCCATTATCAACCAGTAGGCCGGTGGGGTAGCCCACAATCACCGAGTTCAAAATACTGGTGGTCGTATTGCGGCGCAGGTGCGCTCCGGCCGTGTATTGGTTGCTGATATTAGCCTGAGGCGAAGGATTCAGCAAAGGGCCAATAGCAGTAATGTTAGAGAAGACGGCCGAAGTGCGGGGTGAATTGTTAGAGCTATTGCCATCATTATCTGATTCAAACGCCTTCGAACCTGACTGGTCGGCTTGCAGCGGGTCGCGGAGCGATACGCCAAACTGTACTTTGCCAGAGTAGCCAAAATCCGTGTCGAAGTCGTCGTCGAAAGCCCGGTGCGATACCAAGTATTTGGCATTCACGCTACCACCAAACCATTCGAAGGAGTCGTCGCCGTTATAGCTTACCTGAATGTGGTCGATGGTAGTGCCGCTGCCCACACCGGCCAGCGTAAGACCATTAATTTCGCTGTTGGGCAGAAATGCAATACCACTGAACTCGATGCGCACGTATTGAAACGTACCAGAGTTATCAGCATAGAGTGCAGAATTGGGGTCAGTGACGTTAGCAGTACCGTATTTAGTAGTTAGGCCACCCTCAACTGTAGGCTGCTCCGTAGGGTTTACAGGGGCTTTACCAGCAATGATAACACCACCCCAGTCGCCGTAGTTACGCGAGCCTTTAGGCTGGTTGGAGGTAAATACGATAGGCTTCTCGGCTGTTCCTTTCGCCTCAATTTTGGCCCCCGGCTCAATAATTAGCGAGCCTTTCGTATCCTTATCACCCTTAATGATAGTGCCTGGCTCGATGGTGAGCGTGGCACCGCTACGCACGTAGATGTAGCCTTTGAGTAGATATTTATTTCCTGCGGTCCAGGTCGTATTGGTTGTGATTGGGGCTGATACTTCAATAACCTGTCCGCCAGTGGGTGGGGTAACGGGCGGCGTGGTGCCACCAGTCGTGCCTGTGGGCGGTGGTGCGGGCGCGGGAGTAGTATTTTCCTTATCACAGGCAGCCAAACCCAGCATCAGCGCCGTCGAGCAAGCCAGTGGGGTAAGACGAAATAAATTCTTCTTTTTCATACAACAACAGGTGAAATAGGGTTGGTGGAAGCGTAGTCGAAAGCCTAGGGCAGCGGCGTGCGAGGGGCGGTGCCATCTAAGTTGAAGCGCAGGCCTACAGTATAGTAAGTGCCGCGGCGGTAGCTGGTCAGGGAAGGATCAACCTTCGCCTCGTAGTTCTTATCGCCGTTGAAGTCCTGAAGCAGGTTCACGCGCTGATTGAACAGATCCTGGATACCGGCATTAACAGACCACCGGCTGGAGACCGTCTTGGTCAGGGTAAGGTCCACGGTGTGGCGGGGCATTTCCACCACGTCGGGGTACTGGTCGCTGCCGGCAAAGAGAATCCGGGGACCAAAGACATTGTAGAGGGCTGCAATCTGCCAGGTATTTTCCGGCGTCTGGTAGTACAGACCCGTGTTTATCACGTAAGGCGACTGTCCCTGCAAAGCCCGTTTGCGGTCCCAGGCCAGGGTGCCTTCGCTGAGCTGCACCTCACTTCTGATCAAGGAAGCATTGAATACTGCCGTCAGGTTGGTGAAAGCCCGGGTGCCAAAGGCTTTATCCAGGAAATTTAAATTCTTCTTAATGTCCAGCTCCAGGCCGTAGGCATAAGCGCTGGGGGCATTAGCGAAGGAATAAGCCAGATTGGAAGTTGATACTACCACGTTCTCAATCGGGTCGCGGAAGCGCTTGTAAAAGGCCCCCACGTGGATCAGCTCCCCATCGGAGGGATAAAATTCGTAGCGCAAATCCAGGTTGTCGATGGTAGCTACCTTCAGTGGCGTTTCCGGGTTTAGGTACAGCGACCCATAGTTGACGACGCTAAAGTCGAAGTCATAGTAGAAGAACGGTGCCGACTCCCGGAACTCCGGCCGGTTCAGGCTCCGCCCGTAAGAAGTACGGAGCAGGCTCTTATCTGTGAAGTTGTAGCTCAGATTGGCCGAAGGCAGCAGGAAATTCGTCGTGTAGTTCAGGTTTACGGGCTGGCCATTCACGCCGGATTCAATCTTCTGCACGTTGCGCTCGAAGCGGGCACCCGTCAACAGCTTGATCTTGGGTGTCACTGGTACATTCACTGAGAGGTAGCCAGCTTCCAGCTCGTTAGAGGCCGTGTATTGGTAGGTTGAGTTGATGTCCTCATCAAGGCGGAAGCCGCCGGGTGCGATGTTCTGGGGGGCAAATATGTTCCCGATGTTCTGGTTGCGCAGCGTCTGGTCGGTGGCCGCGCTGTTCAGCGAGTAGCCAAAGGCCCGCGCCTGAAAGCTACGGTCGCGATACTCCAGGTAGGTGCCCGCGCCCAACTCTACCTCCCGTTCACCTACCGTCAGCTTGTGCTTGCCATTGACGTTGATGGTATAAATGTCTTCGTTCAGCTTCTGAAACAGGCGACCCGCGTTGTTCACGTCGACCAAGCCAGGAGCCGGCGTTAGCACTGTTTCCAGCGTGGCTGCGCCTTCCGATGAGCTGGTCGGCTGCGAGGAGAAGGCCACGCGCCGCAGATCTGGCTCGTTGCGGTTGGAGTAGCCGTAGCCGCCCACCCAGTCGAGGCTGGTTTTTTCGTTGTTGAAGCTATGCGTACCGGCTAGCTGACCTGTATACGTTGTGCGGCTCTGATAGCCCATCGCATAGCTTTTGCGCACCTGCCGGTTATCGTTATCAAAGCCATCGCGAATGGTTAGCTGGTTGCGTCCAAATTGGTTGAAGAGGTTGCGGAACTCCAGCTTATCGCCATTTTTCAGCATCAGGCTGAAGTTCTGTACTGCCCCCAACCGAATGTTATTGGTTGATTGGTCGTCGCGCGCTATTTCCGTGCGCTCACCGCTGGCATCATACACATTGCGGTCGATGTTGAAGCGCGTAAACGTGTTGGTATAGTTAAGCGAAGAAATACTGCCAATCTCCAGTTCCCCTACCCGAATCTGATCCAGATACGACGCATTGAAGCGCACGTCAGGCATGGCCTGCGTCTTGAAGACCTGGAAGGTGTTGTCTAGCTGCTTGGCGTAGAAGTCGCGCTCATACTGCTGATACGCTGAGCCTAGCACCGGGAAGCCCCCCGGCAGGTCGCGCTGCCACCCACCAAAGCCTAACCAGTCCGTATTGCTTCCTTTGTCCGTAAAAAAGGTCTTGCCCGTGGTGCCTTCGCGGTAGCCGCTGGAGTAGTTTACCGTCAGCAACCGCTCATTGAGCACGGGCTTGCGGAGGTAAACCTTCACTAAGCCACCCGCGAAGTCACCCGGCAGTTCCGGCGAAGGGTCTTTAAACACCAGCACCCGGTCAAGTAGAGCGCTAGGCACGATGTCAAAAGAGAAAGACTTCTTATCCGTTTCGGAGCTGGGAGCGGTTACATCATTAAGCCACACCGTATTGTAGCGCTCACTCAGGCCCCGCACCTGAATGAAGCGGTTGTCGACAATCGTCACGCCCGGAATGCGGCGTACTACCTCAGCCGCGTCGCGGTCTTGGGTTTTTGCAATTTGCTCCGAGGAAATGCCGCTCACAACCACATTCGCTTCCCGGATTTCATTAATTACTGAGACTTCCGTATTGGTCCGTCGCACCCCCCGCACTACTACTTCGCCGAGTTGCTTGGTATCCTCCTCCAAAGTCGAGTTTACGGTTACCGTTTGCCCCGCCTTTACTACTACTTGTGGTATCTCGCGGTTTTTGTACGAAACCGAGGTAATAATAACGGTGTAGGTTCCAGCCGGGACATTAGAGAGGATAAAGCTGCCGTCCAAGTTGGTTTGTTCTGCCAGCGTTGTGCCCGCTAGCCGTACTGTCCCGCCAATTATACCTTCCTGGGTGGTGGCGTCCTTGATAGTGCCCTTCAGAATTCCGTTTTGGGCAAACCCTACTGTAAAGGAGAGAAGGGTGAAAAAGAAGGCTGAAAGAGCCGTTTTTGAGCAGATGTTTCCCATATCGAGCACAAAAGTACCGGTGGGCTATTAGCTCAATATTTCCTGGATGTTACATAATCGTTAACCGCTCTGCCCTTAGCTAATGAGCGGTTTTGAGGGCTCGCTATTACTCATAATTCAGAGGTAAGCTACTGAGACAAGTGTTGTTGCTTATAAAGTATTGTTTAGAAAATCAACTAGTTACGCGGGTAAGTGGGGCGCTAGCGGCCGGCTAGGCGTCAATAGTGAGTTCTTTACATTTGTACTTGTTCATATTTTCTTTCCGACTCTCTGTCTATGCTTCAATCCATGACCGGTTATGGTATCGCGCACCGCGAAACCGACCGCTATTCGGCTACCGTTGAAATCAAATCGCTCAACTCCAAAACCCTGGACCTGAGCCTGCGCCTGCCGCGCTTTCTGCAGGACCGGGAATTAGAGATTCGCAATCTGGTAACCAAAAGCCTGGTGCGGGGCAAAGTGAATCTGAACTTCGACTTTGCGCGCCCTACCGCTGCCCGTACCAGCTCAATGATCAGCCGCCCAGCCCTGACGGCGGCCTTTCAGGAGTTAAAGGCCGTGGCGCAGGAATTAGGCCTTCCTACAGGTGAAGATACATTTCTAGCGGCCTTGCGCTTGCCGGGAGTGATACTAACAGCCAGCGAGATGCAAGCCGAGCCAGAGGAGGAAGTCGCATGGGAGGAGTTGGTGCCCTTAGTATATGAAGCACTGGAGCATCTAAACCAGTTTCGCCACAATGAAGGCCAGGCACTGACTACTGAAATCGTCAGCTATGTAGACCGAATCCGCATCCTGCTCGCCGACATAGACCGTCACGATCCTACACGCATCGAAAACGTGCGCCAGCGCTTGCAAACCCATCTGGGCGAGCTAACCAAGCACGAGCAGTTTAATGCGACCCGCTTTGAGCAGGAGATACTCCATTATATAGAGAAGCTCGATATCGCCGAAGAGAAGGTTCGTCTTATTAGCCACCTGCACTACTTCACTGAAACAGTCTACTTGCCCGAGCTCAGCGGTAAAAAGCTCGCATTTATTGCTCAGGAAATGGGCCGCGAGATAAATACTATAGGCTCCAAGGCGAACGACTCAACCATACAGCATCTGGTAGTGAGTATGAAGGAAGAGCTCGAAAAAATTAAGGAACAGATCAACAACATTCTTTAGTCTGGCAGGTGTCATATCATCTGCTAGATGAGCTAATTGTATTTTAATAATATTAATTGGTATATAATTTTACTAATAAATTTCTGAAGATTAAACGTTGGTTTTAAATAGCACGAAAAAATTTGATTATGCCTGAATATGCGTTTGGGACTTGTTTTTGAAGATTGTGTGCTAAAATAAGTTCTAATACAGGTGTTAATAAAATTATTTTTCCATGAGAGACTTGCGTATTAAGAAATGGTTCGTAAATTGTGTTATCCAAACAGAGCTACTTCGGTTTTCATGGATAAATGCTCTATTCTGAGTTTCACATTTTTTCGGTTCAAGGCTATGAGAAAAGTCTTACTATTACCTGTTCTGTGCCTCTTCCTGCTTCTAACTGCAGCCCGGCCAGCCGCTGAAGTTGAGCTAATCAAGAAGCGTGTATTAAGTGAGCGAGTTGAGATCCTGATTCCGAAAGGATTTGAGGTGATGAGCGAGCAGCAGATGGAGTTCAACTACGCAAAGTCGCAGAGCCGGCCGAGCATGATCTTCACGAACAGCAAGGAAGCTAGCTTAGCCTTCAACTACACCGACAACGCGGCCGATCAGGATATGATTGATATGTACGCGGCCACATTCTACAAAACCTATACGAAGCAGTTCAAAGACGCGAAGTGGTTTGAGAACGGCGTAAAGGAAATCAACGGCCGTAAGGTTGGCTATATGGAGCTGATGAAGCCCGAGCTTGGCCACGAGGTATACACCCTGATTTTCTTCACCGACGTTGAAGACAAACTGCTCATGTGCACCTTCACCTGCGCTGACCGTCAGAAGCCTGAGTGGGAAGCAGTAGCCAAGCAGATTATGGCTTCCGTAAAAACCAACTAGTGCTTAGTCAGGGGAATTAGGCACCCTAATTTTCTGGTAATGTCGGCCGAGTTTGGTGCGGGCTTTTTCGAGGGAAAACTGCCAGTTGACCGTGGCCCGGCGCTCATTTCGCTCGGCTACACAAGCGGCCACGTGGGCGGTGAGCTCGTCCTGGGTGGGGATGCGCTGGTGGAGACACTGGCGGGCAATGGCCGAGAGTTCAAGTTCGACCATGTTGAGCCAGGAGGCATTTTTGGGCGTGTAATGGAGCTCGAAGCGCGCGGCCAGGGCGCGGGCCTGCGCGGCGGGCAGGTGCTGGTAAAAGACGGCATCGGTGTGGGTGTTGAGATTATCCTGCACTAACACGATTTTCTCCGCCTGCGGGTAGGCCGCCGCCAGGCGCTGCATAAAACGGCAGTAGTCCGCCCCGGTCCGGCGGGCGGAAACCTCGACCAGGCGCTGGCCGGTTGCTGGTTCAAAAGCGGCCAGCAAACAGGCCGTGCCCTGGCGTACATAGGTGCTGCTTTCGCGCCGGGGCCGGCCGGCTTTGGCGCGCTGGCCGTCGTGGGCGGGTTGGGCCGGCACAGGCGGCAGCGGCTCGACGGGCTGGCCGTGCAACACGCAGGGCCGCTCATCGAAGCAGACAACGGGAAAGCGTGGATCGTGGGCCCGCTCGTAGACGGCCAGCACGTCTTCCATCCGCGCCACAAAGGCCGCATTCACCGCCCCCAGGCACCAGTGCTGCTGGCGGTGAGGCTGCAATTCGTTTTTTGAGCACCTGCGCCACTGTTTCGTGGGAAATGGTTTCCACCAGGGCCAGTTCCACGGCTTTGTCGGCCAGCAAACGCAGGGTCCAGCGGCTGTGCCCCACCGGGGCCTGGGTGCAGGCCAGGGCCGTGATAGCGGCCCGGTCTGCCCCGTCGAAACGCCGCGGGCCGCCGCTCCGTGGCGCTTCACTGAGGGCGGCTTGCCAGCCGCCTTCTTCGTAGCGGCGGCGGAGCTGACTCACCGCCTGTCGGCTTAAGCCCACGGCTTGGCCGGCGGCCTGCTGGCCGATACCGGTGGCCAGCGCCAGCAGGGCCTGGGCGCGACGCACCGCCCGTACCGACCGGCGACCAGTGCGCGTAAAATTTTCGAGGGCGGCTTGGTCAGCAGCCGGCAGGGGAAAGGGAGTGATTGGACGGGCCATAGATTCCCAACGCTAACCCGCTTGTTTTGTTAACCAATCCCCCTGACTAAGCACTAGTACGTCCTTTCGGCTTACTTAGCAAAACGCTTCCGCCCGGCTAGATTCGCACTATGTGAGTCCAGCCGGGCGGAAGCGTTTTTAGTTCTGACAACCGCTGACATGAATATACTCGGCTTCTAATGGAACACCGGCTATACCGTACTTAGTAAGAAGCCAGACACCACGCGGCTATAACTCTCCTTTACCCAACTTGGGTATACTCCGCAATTAGTGCGCTGACGCAGCTCCTAGGCTATTCAGGAACGCGCTAACTAAACCATAAACACTGGCAAAAGCAGAGAGGGGCAGCGTCTCAGCACGGTCTTGTACATCATGGTAAGCTTTGATGCCGCCACGGGTATACAGGAAGAAAGCCGGTACTCCACGCTCTGAAAAAGGGAAATGGTCGGAGTTGGCTGCCCGGCCGCGGGCTGCGATGTCAGGGACGAAGTGATGCTTTTCGTTGAGGCGAGTCAAAAGCTGGTAGGCAGCAGGTAGCAGACGGCCGTTCACTACGGTCAGGCCTTCATCACCGGTGCCCAGTAAGTCCAGGTTAATCAGAAACTTGATTTGCGTGAGTGGCACCAAGGGATGATCTACGAAGTAGCGAGAGCCTATAAGTCCGGCTTCCTCCGCCCCAAACGCAATAAACACGACGGAATATGCGGGCCGATTGGCTGGTTGTGCGTAGTGAGCGGCTAGCTCTAAGAGCATAGCTGTGCCGCTGGCGTTGTCATTCGCACCCGGAAAGTAAGCCTGCTTACCCATGTGCCCCAGATGGTCGTAGTGAGCCGTAACGACGAGAAATGAGTCGGGCTGAGTGTGGCCGCGCACGTAGCCTACGAGGTTTTGGCTGAGATAGTCGCGCTGGAGGCTTGCTTCTACTTGTATGGTAGCTTGGGGGGCTTTTTGAGGCCAGCGGTCAACCAGAACAAGCAGCCGTGGTTGCGCATCCTGGGAAGCGGCCAGCGATGCTGTCAACTTAGGAACCAGTGTCAGGCGGGCGGCGGCTTGGTTCAGATGTTGTGCGAAGGCGTCAGGCAGAGTGCGCAGGCGGTCGGCATCGCGCTGGCGTAGCGCCACAATTTTGCCCCCCAGATTCTGTTTAAGCCAACGCTGCCCGGCGGTTTCGTTGGTGAAGATAAGGGTATCTAAAACCAGAACGGTGCCCGAGACGCGGCCTCCGCCGGAGGTGGACTCAGCAATAAAATCGACACCAGGTCTTAGATTTTGCCCCCCAGTCTGAAGGCGTAGGGCTCCGGGGAAGGTATTAACATCAAGGGGAAATTGCTGCGTAAAGTCAGGCGCTAACGGCTGAAGAGCAAGCTGCCGGAAGCGCTGGCGCAGGTAATTGGCGGCCTTTTGATCACCCTGACGGACGTAGCCTCTGCCGTGCATAGCGGGCGCCGTGAGGTGGCGGATATTCTGGCGGACACGTTCCATGTCCTGCGCCAGTCCCGATACGCTTAAGCACAACCAGCAACCTGTCAGCAACCCCAGTTGCCGTGTAGCCGCAAAAAAAGAGTAGGCATTTACTCGCCGATTAGCCAGCATAAGTAGCGTTTAGAAGCTGCTCGGGTAACGCCTTGGGCTCCGTTCCCTTCTCTTTAGCTGAAAGGAATGGCAGTGCATTTATTTTATCCAACGACCAGCAAAGTGCGCAAAAAAGCCCCCCAATAGCGCCCCAATGCCGTCGCTGAGCAAATCCGACCATTCGCCGTGGCGACCAAGGTTCATACTGGATTGCAGAAGCTCAATTAAACCGCCAAACAGTGTGCTTCCAATAATTATGAAAGGCACCGCAGCAGCGCGCAGCCCCGGAAAGCGACTCTGACGCCGTATCGAGAAAAAGCTGAGCACTGCCAACACCGCGAATACGAAAGCATGAGCGGCCGTATCGAAGGAGAGCAGCTCCCAACTCGGCGTGACCGGCATATCCTTGCTCGGTGTGAGGGTCAAAAGCAAAACGAACGCCGCCCACGCCCCCGGCAAAGCCACATAGGCCCGACGCGGAGAAGCAGGCGGCGCTGAGGTAGACACTGCCAATGTTCAGATAAATTAAGCGCCTACTAGTTCGCCGTACGCTTCAGCTGTCAGGAGCGAATCTACTTCAGCAGGGTTGGCAACAGATATTTTAATAATCCAACCGTCGCCGTAAGGGTCAGAGTTTACGGTTTCGGGGCTGCCGTCGAGGTGGTTGTTTATTTCCAATACGGTGCCGGAAATAGGGCTGAATAGGTCAGAAACCGTTTTTACGGCTTCTACTGTTCCAAATACCTCATTCTGCGCTACCTCTTTGTCGAGCGTGTCAATGTCCACGTACACGATGTCGCCAAGCTCTTTTTGGGCGTGGTCGGTGATGCCGATGTAGGCTACGTCGCCTTCTACACGCACCCACTCGTGCTCTTTGGTGTACTTCAGGTTTTCGGGAAGATTCATAGGGGACAGAATTGAAGAGGTAGAGACGGCAAAAGTAAGGGTTAAATGCTCAAATGGCCAGAATGGTTTTAGTGCTACTTCGCTGTATTCATTCTCGTCATTTAACGCGTTGGCTCTTGGTGAGCTATTGCCCTAAGCTGTAGCGCAATTGTATGCCACCCTCCGTAGAGGACGTTTTGAAGGCGTTTTCTACGCGTGGATCTGAGATGTTGCGGGTAAAGAAGAACTGCAGATTCAGGCGCTGATTAAGCACATAATCGATGGTAGGGCGAAGCTGCACCTGGCGGTTGCCATTGGTAGTTAAGCTCACCGGCCGCCCGATGCTGGGTGTCAGGCCAGGGTCGCCGGGGTCAACCACATCCAGAATGGTACGCTGGATGGTAGTGTTTTCGCGAATGGAAAGGTCAAGGCGGGCAGTCAACTCATTGTTGAGTACGCGCTGATTATTGCCCGAGCCGAAGGGCAGCTTAAGCCCATTCGTAACGTAGCCGAAGCCAATCACCAGCTCCTGCGTGTGGAGCTCCGTGATTTGCGCGTTAGTCGTATTCAAGCCGATGTCACGCTCAGTGCGGTATTCTACCCGACCCGTAACTTTCTCCAACGTCTGGAAATCGACACCGATCAGGGGGCTCAACCGCTCGGAAATGGTTGCTTGTCCAATCACATAATACGGAATAAACTGTCCTAGCCTGTTAATCTCCGTTGACAAATCTTCGGGCTCTAGTCTGTTCTCGTATTGGCTGGCGGTGCCGTAGCTGCCCACGCTATAAACCGAGCTATACGCATGCCGCAGGGTGATGGAGCGGAAATAACGCTTCACAAAGGGCAGCTCAGCTAGCCCGTTGTAATCGATGCGCCAGTTCGGAATCGGTATTTTGATAAAGGGAGTGAACTTCCCATCATTCGTATTACTCGATGATCTGCCACGATACGCGTCCAGGAAAGCGGGTAAAAGCACGTCTTGCGAATTGTAGCCGTATGTGCCCGTGTTGTTATTCGCTGCCGTCAGCCGCTGCTGAATTGCCCCCCGATTCTCTACAAAGCGGTTGAAAGCTTTCGAAATGGTGCCATTAGCTGTACGGTCGCCGAAGAAGGTTTGAATTGTAACAATGGATGTGCTGAAGGAACCTGTGCCTAAGCGTCGAACGCGCGCCAACGAGTCCGTTATACCTGTTAGTGGGTTTCGGATGCGAATGGGTAATAGCGTCACAGTATCTGCCGCCAAGCGATAAAATACGTCCTCATTTTCTACTTTCTGCCAACGGGCATCCAAACGAATATTGAAGTCACGGAAAGGCTCCAAGGCTGTTTGTAAGGTCAAGTTTTTGGTGCTCAAGGAACTCAACGGCGTGTTCAATAGGTCGCTGCGCTGGGTGTACCAGCCCCGGCCAGCCGCCCGATCATATAGCGCGTCGAGGTCGTACTGACGACCTAGTAGGAAGGGCACACCAGGCGCATCGAAGTCGCTGTTCAAGCCGAAAAATTTGGTTCGAGGCAGGTAGCCCGGCAGCAGCGTGCCATTGCTGAGCGTGTAAGTGAAGTTGATGGAGCGCGCCGTCATCAGGGAGCGCAACACGGCCTTCAAGAAGCGCAGCTCAGGCCCTTTGGCCGAATCGGCGGGGGCAGGAACGGCTCCATTAGCCGACTGGGGGGCATTTTGGCCAGTGGCGCGAGCCGTTGGTGGCTGCGCATTATTGATGATATTCAGGAAGCGCACTTTATTGTACAGCTTCACCAGATCGATACGGCCGTTGGCGCTAAAGGCCCCATTGTTTTGTATGGTATTGCCCAGGTTGAGCGGTATGGTCGTCGTATCGGCGAAGTTGGATGGGTTGACCGGGGCCCGCAAAGCAGTAGAAGCCGCCTGCCACGAATAGTTGGCTTCGTAGCGCGTATCGGCAGTCAGCCAGTCGGTAAGCGGGAACTTGTCCAGCGGCAGCCGGTAGGTGAGGGCTATGGTCTGGTTGAAGTTGGTAGTGCGGCCTCCTCTCTCAAACAGGTTGCGGCGCAGCAGCTCCCGGTTTCGCTCCGCCTCGGGGCTGTCGCCCAGTGTGGCGCCAGGTCCTTCATCAATTACCCCGCGGTTGGTGGCCGTGTAGTCCAGAATGAGGCTTTTGGTCAGATCCCACTTCAGATCATAGATCCGATTGAAGAAGAAGCTTTTCAGGAATACACCCGGAATTCCGTCTGTAGTTGGTACCTGACCGGGTACCTGCGTACGTTGAAGGAAGCGCTCATTATAACGTCTGTCCAGATCGGCACGGAAGGCGAATCGGCTGGGAGTCGGCGTAAAATTCAGTTCCTGAAAAATTTTCAGATACGGTGAATCCAGCGCTTTTATGTTGGCCAGCGGTGTGTAGTTGCGGGGCGTTGTCTGATAGATGTAGGCCAGCGCTCCGTTGTAGGTGCGCGTAAAGTCGCGGTCCGTTACGATGTCGGTATGCTTGCGTTCCGTGAGCGAATAGCTCAGGGCAAGGTTCTCAATATCGTAGGGACGCACCTTACGCTCCGTGTTGGTGCGCTCTTTCCGCACGTTCAATACACTAATGCTTTTGCTGGTAGTTTGGTCAATTACCTCGTTGCGGTACTTTGCGCGCTCCGTCTCACTATCAAACTTTTGCAACGACTGCGTGAGCTCCGTATCCGGATCAAGCGGGTCATACTTGGGTACACGGCTTTCAGTACCAGCCTGAAGCAACACAGGCACACGCAGAGCAAGCTTTTCAGGGAAAAACTTCTCCGCTGCTATGGTTGCATTCAAGTCGCCGCGGCTTACATTGTCCAGGGAGCGTTGGCTGGGCCGGTCCTGCAAGCCACCAAAGCCCACCGACGTGAAGCTGCCCGTAGCCGTGATATTAGCCAGATCGGCCAGCTTAGTATTAAAGCGCGCCGTGGCGGCGTAACCGGATTCGCGGTCAAAGTCAAACACCCGGAACTCATCGGCCCAGATGCAGAGCGACTTGGGAGCATTGTCGTCGGTGGGGTTAAGAACACCAATCATTGCTCCCTGCACCGCGCTAAAATCGGGGTTGCCCACAATGGTGATTTGAGCCTCTACCCCGTTTTGACCAATGACAGTCTTCACGTACGGTACGTTGAACGCCACGCCGGCGGCATTACGCTCTGCTTTGGCATCAATGAACTGCTGCAAAGAAATCTGGACCTCATTTTCCAAAGGCCAGATATCGCGCTGACCCGTGAGGCCGGGGCGGGTTAATTTCAGGGGAACAGCGTATTCGTAGTAGTTCTGGGTGTAGTCGGTGCCGATGCGAATAAAGCCGCGCACCTGACCATCCTGAACACTCTGGCCCTGGCTTTCAGCGTGCAAAAACAAGCGCAGCTGCTTGTAGCGCAACATATTGATGCTAATATTCTTGTACGCTGCTTTGCCGTAGCCATCGCGCAGGCCTTCCACGCACAAGCGTAGCGACTGCTCGTTCTGCTGACGATTCACGGTGCTGGAGCCGTACTCCCGGTCACGCTCGATGCCGGGGGGCAAAACGTAAGGAATCTGGTCGGCACCCGCGGCCAGGCCGTTCTCTTCCAGGCTTACCGTAGAGATGTCGAAGGCGTCGGCGTCGGTATCGGTGTTGATATTTGGGCGGCCAGGCTCCGCAATAGTCGTCAGGAAGCGGCGCCACTGATTCGCTACAAATTGAAGCTGCACCAAGCGCAGTACTGCGGGCTGCTGCCACTGGGTCATGTACATGCGCACGAAGCGGATGGATTTGAACCCGAACGGCTGCCCATTCTGCGTGCCCCGTACCGCCGAATACTGCCGCACCGGCACCCGAAACTGGTACCACGACACATCGTTGCCGTTCACCTGTTTGGTGATCTTGTCGATGATGTAGTTCTGGCCTACCGCTAGCTGCCCCGGCTGCAGCCGAATACGATACTCGTAGTAGCGCTCCTGGTCTGAAATAACATTATCGCGGTTTAGGTCTTCCTTGTCGGGGAAGGCGGTGGAGCTCTGCTGGCTGTCGCCGTTCGAGTTGCCTTCCATGCCGTTGAAATTCTTGTAGCGACCCAGAATCTTCACGTCGCGGCCCCCCGAGTTGTAGTAGCCATCGAGGTGGTGACGGAATCGGTCGGCCGAAGGATCGTCGAACTGAGAGTATACCCCCTGGAAGAAGGCTCTCTCGTCTGTATCGTTCAACCCATCAAGACCGATATCCTGTAAGCCGCGCCCGCCTGGAGCTGAGCTAAAGGCATCGGTGATAAACTGCTGGCGCGTCACGCGGCCCCAAATGTTCTGCTCAACATCCCGCCGCGTAATGCTAGCACTATCGGGGAGGCCGTTTTCAAACTCGTGCCGCCCGTCCTTAAGCACGTCTTCCGACACCGAGCCCAGGTTCAGATATAGATCACCACCCGTGGTATTGTTTTGGGGGGCATTTTCAGAGTCATTAATCTGTCCGTTGGGCCCGGCAATAAAGGGGTCCATCAGCCAAAACTCCATGTACTCCACGTTGGCGTTATCGAAGTCCGTATCGAAGGTGATTTCCCGGCTGATGCCGCCATACCGCGCCGCATTGGCCGCTGGCGCCTGGTTGGCAAACTTGCGCTCATCGGTCGTTGATACTTCCGGCGTGTAGTTATACTGGCCCCGCTCGCCCGGATAATACGCCATGTCGAAGCTGAACTCGTAGCTGTTGCCGGTGGCACCTAAGTCGCGGTTAGGAAATATCTCGCTACGCTCTATACCGCGGGTGTAGTGGTTGCTCAGGCTTGGGTCGTTGCTGGAAATGTTCTGGGGCTTGCTCGGACCGCTCGTGTAATAGGTCTGATCGATGGTGTACCAGGCCAGCTTAGCCCGGCGATACGCCGACGAAAGCCCGTCCGGATTTGCCCCTTGCAAGGGCAAGGGAGTAGATGCCAGGCGCCAGGCTGTAGTACCATTCAGGCCACCCAGCGAATAGGGCGTGCGGGCCGTTTCGAAGTCGTCGATGTAGGAAACGCCGTTTTCGCCGCGACCTAGCTGTGAGCGGCCAGGTACTAGTCGGGCAAACTCCCCGCTGAACGCTACCGACGAAGGCTCCTTCGTAGCAATCAGGGGCAACATATCCAGGTACTTGGTTAGCACCCGCGAGTCGCGGCGCAGGTTCACGTCGAGGCCGTAGATGGTATTGTTGCCCGGCTCGTCGCCAATACTCACGCGGTTAATGCCAGGCGCCTGGTTCTCGCGCAGGTGCAGCACCGTAGCGCCAAAGTTTATGTCCTGGTTCAGACGGTAGTCGAAGCGGGCACCAACCAAGCGGCGCGGCTGAATCTGCACTACGGCGTCCTTCTCAAACTCCACCCGCAGCTCATTGGCGGAGTTCAGGTAGCTAGGATTGAGAATCTTAACTTTCGCCTGATCGTAGAAAACCTGGTAGTCTCGGCCTTCTTCCAGCAAGGTGCTACCCGAGCGCACCCGCACCGAGCCCGGCGCCACCCGAATACCGGGCAAAGCGATTTCATCTGTCGCCGTGGCCTGAAAACGCCCCTTGAGGAAGAACTTATCCTTCACCTGCACCTGCTGGGCGTCACTCTGAGTTTGGGTGTACAACTCATTGTACACGTATTTATCAACTAGCGCAGTCTCGGTGGGCGTGAACTGGGCTTGTAAATAACTGCCAAAGGGTTCCACCACTGGAAAGATGATCTTGCCTTGCTCCGGGTCGATGGTAATACCGGGGAAAAAGTCAAAGTTACCGTCGGGGTTTTGGTCGTTGTTTGGATTTACGTTATCCAGATTCAGCACCTCAATCAAGGGCCGATTGGCAATCCGCGCACCTTCCTTGAGCGAAATCAAATCGACGCCCGTCTGGTCGTCCTTGTAGACTACCTGAAGCTGAAAGTTGTCGCGGTTGAGCTGGCTCGCGTTGAGAGGATAGATGTTTTTCATCATCAAATCCCAGGTAGGCAGGTTGCCGCTGGCCAGGTTAGGGTTATTCGGATTCGCAGCCGGATCGGCCAGGCCCACGCCGGGGTTAGTGGCCTTCAGCATTTTCAGGAAAATAACCTCGTCCTGCCGCACGTTGGCGTAATCCTCCACTAACTCACCTACTTTGTATACCTCGCCGTTGTAGAGGTATTCATACGATACCCCCAGTACCTGCTCGGGTAGCAAGGCAGTATTCAGGCTTAAGTAGCCAAGCTGAGCATTGAAGGTGTACTCCCGCGGGTCGAGCTTGCGGGCGCGTACTCGCTCAAAGTCCACCGTTTTTACCAGGTTCCGCTGGGCTAAAAAGTTATCCACCGTTAGCTCGTTACGAGCTTGAGTGCCTCCACTTATAAGAGTAGTAAATTCACTGTTGGCGTTGTTCGTAGCTACAACCCGCGGGCTGGGGTTCTGAAACTGTGACCGATATACTCGCGTTGGCTCCGCTAAATCCATCAGAGTCAATATATTGCGTAGGTTGTCCGTGGTGCGGTTGTCGTTGGTCACGTACACCTCCAGACGCCGGATTTCTATACCCGACTGTACTGTAGGCAGGTTGCGTAGCGCCGCATCGTAGCGCTCGCGGAAAAAGTGCGACAGGAAAAAATGGCGGTCACGCTCATATTGGCTGGCTTTCAGCTCAAATATGCGACTCTGGGCCCCGTTCTGAACCCGCACCTCATCGGCAGTGCCGCGCAGGGTGCTCGCCACCGCCGTTATGCCCAGCTTACCAAACTGTAGCTGGGTTTTGATACCAAACAAATTTTGCCCCCCTTGCACCAGGGAGTTGTTCAACGGCAAGCTTACGTTGCCTAGCTCCACCTTGCGGATGATGTCGGTTTCGTAGCCCGTGTAATCGAGCTTCATGTTGTTCTCGAAGTCGAAGGCCGCCTTGGTGTCGTAGTTGAACGTGAGGCGCATCTTTTCCCCAATCTGGCCCGTCACGTTAAGGTTCAGGTTTTGATCGTACTCGAAGTCGCCCACGCGCTGCTGGCGCAGCGTAAGCGAGGGGTTACGGTTGCGGTTGAAGCGCGCCCCAGCCCGCAAGGTCACGGCGCCTTGGGGCTTGATATCCACGTAGCTGCCGCCAAAAATGCGGTCAGCAATTGGACCCAGGTAGATGCGCGGAATAAGGCGGCGCGAGCCCGTTACACTTTCGCCATCCAAGCCCGCCGAGCGCGTGCGGAAATAATCGCGCACTACCCGCTGCTGTTGATAGCGCGAGTATTCCTCAAAACTGACTCGCGTCGGGTCACGGAAGTCAATATCTGACCCGATACTCTCCCGGATATCATAGTTTTGGAGGCTGTCATCGGGCGTCACTTCCACGTTCACGTTGGCCGGCAGGTCCAACAGCAGCGGCGACTGCCGCCTCTGGGGCGAAAGACGCGAGCCGACACGATCCTGGGGGGCAATTTTGGGTCGCCGACTGGAGCGGTAGATGCTCGTATCAGGCAGAACGGTGCGGGGCGTATCGGGTACTATTGCCATCGCCGACCGGCTAGCCGCCGGCAGCCAGCTCCAGAGCTGGCGCAGGGCAAATGGGTGGGCGCCGGCAGGTTCAGCCTGCGATAACCAAGTCAGCAATGACGCGACAACGACTATAGAGGCGGCGAGAGACTTCTTACCGTGGGTCAAGGGAGACTAAGAAAGACGGGCGGGCGAGCAGCCGGAGAGTAAACCTAATTCGACTTCAAGGCAAATTTAATCAATTCCTCCACGCTCAGGTCATTACCGTGACGGTGCTGAATAGTCTCCAGCGTTTTTTCCGCTGCCGACCGGGCAAATCCCAACGTGACTAGAGCGGCTAACGCTTCGCTGCGGTTGGTATTGTGCGCCCGCGCCAGCGGCACGGTATCGATACCGGCTTTAGCCAGTAATTCATCCTTCCGAAGCTTGTCTTTCAGCTCCAGCACCACGCGCTGAGCGGTTTTCGGCCCTACTCCCTTAATGCTCTGAATAGAGCGAACATCCTCTTGGATAATGGCCTGTCGGATAGCACCCACGCCCATGCTTGACACCATCACGATGCCCGTGCCGGGCCCAATACCCGACACCGAAATCAGCAGCATAAACAGCACTTTTTCGTTTGGGTCGAGGAAGCCGTAGAGGGCTTGGATGTCCTCCTTGATGTGCTGATACGTATAGATTTTTGCTTTTTCGCCTTCGGCGGGCAGCTTGGAATAAGTAGCCAGTGAAATCCTTACTTCATAGCCTATGCCGCTCACATCCATAATGGCTAAAGCGGGGTCTTTGTAGGCGAGAGTACCATCGAGATAAGCAATCATAGCAGTTGATTTTTAAGTTGTTTGGAGTGCGTCATGCTGACGCCAGATCAAGCGTGACATTCTTTTTTAAATAAACTCTTATTATTCTCACGCTGCCCGCTTCCCGGCAATGTACTCGTTTACCACCTGTTCGAGAATTTCCAGCGGAAGCGCGCCGTTTTTCAGCACCACGTCGTGAAAGTCGCGCAAGTCGAACTTCGGACCGAGCTGAGCTTTGGCTTGCTCACGCAGCTCCAGAATCTTGAGCATCCCGATTTTGTAGGAGCAAGCTTGGCCAGGCATCACGATGTAGCGCTCAATTTCGGCCACCACTTCCGATTCGGTCATGCCTGTGGTTTGCTGCATGTAGCGGATGGCCCGCTCGCGGGTCCAGCGCTGATCGTGCAGGCCGGTATCCACCACGAGGCGCACGGCCCGAAATAGCTCTGCTTGCAGGCGGCCTAAATTGTCGTAGGGGTCTTTTTGAAAGCCCAACTCCCAGGCCAGGCGCTCGGCATACAAGGCCCAGCCTTCAGAATAAGCGGTGAAAGGCACCAAAGTGCGGAACGTAGGCAGGCCTTGCAGCTCCTGTTGAATGCCAATCTGGAAGTGGTGGCCCGGAATGCCTTCGTGGTAGGCCAGAGTGCGCATTCCGAAGCGGGGCGTGGCCTTCACGTCGTAGAGGCTGGCGAAGAATACGCCCGGCCGGGACCCGTCGAGGGCGGCGGGCTCGTAGTAGGCCCCGGCCGAGGTTTTCTCCTTGAATACAGGCACCCGGCGCACTTCGAGCGCTGCCTTTGGCTTAATGCGAAAAGCGCTGCTCAGGCCCCCGTCAACCTCCGTGAGGATGGTGCGGTAGTCGGCCAGAATCTGCTGGCGGCCCGTGTCGGAGTCGGGGTAGAGGAAGCGCGACTCCTCGTTGAGGCGGGCCAGGGCCGGGCCAGCGCTGTCGGCACCGGCCACTTTTTCCCGGCGCAGAATGGCTTGCATCTCGGCCGTAATGCGGGCCACTTCGCGCAAGCCGATCTGGTGGATTTCCTTGGCACTAAGGTCGGTGGTGGTGCTCTGGTGCAGGCAATGCGCGTAGTAGGCCGCACCATTGGGGAATTTCCACACGCCTGCGTCGGTAGTGGAGCGGGGGCGCAAGGCCGTGAAGTAGTCAATTAAGCCTTGGTAGGCTGGGTACACACTGGTTTGGATCTGCTTTTTAGCCTCGGTCAGCAATTCTTGCCGCGCGGCAGCGTCAAGGTCGTCGGCTTTTTTCAGCTTCTCAACGAAAGACGTGTACATGATGCTCTGCTCGGCGGGCTGCGCCACGAGGCCTTGCATCTCTTTCAGCACCTTATCGATGACAAACGTGGGCGGGATAATGCCTTTCTGCTCCCGGATTTTCAGGCCCGCCAGCACTTGGCTGAACTTCAGGCGCACGGCCGCCAGACGCTGGTTGTAGTAGTCGGCGTCGCGGCGGTTGTGCACTTGGTGCACGTCGGCCATGAAACCGGGAAAATCATTCTGCACCCCAAAAAGCTGATTAACAGGGTAATTATGGTGGCGAAAATCCGCGCCGGCCGCCGCGCCGCGCATATACCAGTCCAGTACCTGATAGTTCAGCAGGTCCTGCCCGCGCATCCCGGTGGTGTCGTAGCGGTGCAGGGTGGCCAGATCGGTGCGCAGGCGGTCAACTTGCCGGCTGGCCGTTTCCTCGGAGGCGTCGTCCAGCTTTTGGTTGTGGCCCTCAATGCCCAGGCTCTCCACCATCCGCAGCCGCGAAAGCAGCTCCGGCGAGTCGAGGGCGACTTGCACAAACACCTTCTCATAGAAAGCTCGGATGAAAAAAGGCTTGAACCAGATGACGTTCACAATCAGCACTACTCCGATAAACAGCAGCACGGCCAGGGTGCGAAGTACCAGTTTTTTCATAAAAGGGAGTGAGGAGTAGGTGCTGTGAATGGTAAGAGCTGATCCAGCATAACAGATGCTTTAGCTAACTGCTTTGCATTCAGGTAATAACTCCCTCACAGCGGCTTGTTATAAGTCTGCGCGTCTACCACGGCAATGGCCGACATATTCACGATTTCGCGCACGGATGCGCCCAATTGCAGCACGTGCACGGGCTTGCGCATCCCCATCAGGATGGGGCCAATTACTTCCGCGCCGCCTATTTCCTGGAGAACTTTGTAGGCAATGTTACCCGACACTACATTGGGGAAAATCAGCGTGTTAGCGCCCTGCTCAGCTAGTTCTGAAAAGGGGTAATGCTCGCGCAGCAGCTGCGTATTCAACGCTGTGTTGGCTTGCATCTCTCCATCCAGAATCAGGTCTGGATAGCGCTTTTTGGCTAGTTCCGTGGCGCGACGAGCCTTGCCCGGCAACTCACCGGTATTTGAGCCAAAGTTGGAGTAGCTGAGCACAGCAATGCGCGGCTCCGCATCGAAGAAGCGCACGGCCCGGGCCGTTAGCCCGATAATATCTACCATTTCCTCGGCCGTCGGGTCGATGTTCACGGTGGTGTCGGCGAAGAAGAAAGGGCCTTTGCGGTGCTGGATAATGTACATACCCGCTACCCGCTGCACGCCGTCCTCCACCCCAATCACCTGCAACGCGGGCGTGATAGATTGGCCGTAGTCCTTGGTCAAACCGGTGATAAAAGCGTCAGCTTGGCCAGTTTCGAGCATCATAGCCCCGTAGTAGTTGCGCTCCCGTAGCAGGCGACGTCCTTCGTACAGAGTGATACCCCGCCGCTTTCGCTTCTGATACAGCAACTCGGCAAACTCGGCCCGTTGATCATTTTCCTCCAGAATATCAATGATCTGACAGCCTTCCAGGTCCAAGCTATTGGCGCGGGCTATCTCGTCGATTTTCTGGCGGTTGCCGAGCAGAATGGGAAAGGCAATGCCCTCATCATGCAGAATCTGAGCGGCTTTAAGCACTTTATACGTATCGGCTTCCGCAAATACCACGCGCTTCGGATTGGAGCGGGCGGCACTGGTAATGCGGTTCATCAGCTTCTGATTCACGCCCAGGCGGGCCCGCAAATCATCCTCGTAGGAACTCCAATCGGTGATGGACTGACGAGCTGAGCCGCTTTCCATGGCGGCCCGCGCCACGGCCGGCGAGATGGTCGTAATCAGACGAGGATCAAGGGGCTTAGGAATTAGATACGTACGCCCAAAAGCCAGCGTATTGTCGCCGTAGGCTTTGTTCACCATATCCGGCACGGGCTCTTTGGCCAAGTGAGCCAGCGCCTGCACCGCAGCCAGCTTCATGGCTTCGTTTATTTCGGTGGCGCGCACATCCAGCGCTCCCCGGAAAATGTAAGGGAAGCCGAGCACATTGTTCACCTGATTTGGATGGTCGGAGCGACCAGTAGCCATAACCAGGTCGGGACGGGTGGCCATGGCTACCTCGTACTCAATCTCAGGATTAGGATTGGCAAGGGCGAAGACAATTGGATTGTCGGCCATGCGCAGCAGCAGCTCGGGCGACAGCACGTTGGCGGCCGAAAGACCCAGAAACACGTCGGCCCCTTCCAGGGCCTCCGCCAGCGTAGAGATAGGCTGATGAGTAGCGAACTGCATTTGCAGATCTGCTAAATCAGTTCGCTCCGCATTGATAACGCCTTTAATATCAAATACGACGACGTTTTCTATTTTCAATCCTAGCGCTACATAGAGCCGCAAGCAGGAAATAGCGGCCGCGCCGGCACCGCTTACCACTAGCTTAATCTCGTCAATTTTTTTGTCCACGATCTCCAGCGCATTCAGCAGCGCCGCCGACGAAATAATGGCCGTACCGTGCTGGTCGTCGTGCATGAGCGGGATGTTCATCTTCTCCCGCAATTCCGTTTCAATACGGAAGCACTCCGGCGCCTTGATGTCCTCTAAGTTGATGCCGCCAAACGTGGGCTCCAGGGACTTTACAATGCGAATAAATTCATCGGGGTCGGTAGCGTCAATCTCAATGTCGAAGCAGTCGATGCCCGCAAATTTTTTGAATAGTACACCTTTACCTTCCATCACGGGCTTGGAAGCATCCGGCCCGATGTTGCCCAAACCCAGCACCGCCGTACCATTCGAAATTACGCCTACCAGGTTGCCTTTAGCCGTGTATTTATAAACGTCCTCTTTGTTGGCGGCAATGGCTAAGCAGGGCTCTGCCACGCCGGGCGAGTAAGCTAAGGCCAGGTCGAGCTGCGTGCTAAGCGGCTTGGTGGGCACTACTTCAATCTTGCCCGCTGGGGTGCGGGAATGGTAGTCGAGGGCTTCCTGTTTGTTGATTTTCAGCATTGCCAGAGGGGGTCGGGTAAGAGGTGCTGGGCGGGGCAACCAATAAGCAAGTTGGCGCGAATTTGCCCGGAATCAAAGTCGGGGCAAGACAACTATATTCAAAAAAGCCCCCAGCGCACGGCCTGGGGGGCTTTTTTTAGATAATGTCACTCAAGATTATGGCGCTTAGCGGGCCACAATGAGTTGTTGTCCGGGCTTCACCGCGTCTGACTTCAGGTTGTTGAGCTTGCGCAGCTGGTCGACCGTTACGCCCTCGTAGCGGCGCGAGATATTATAAAGTGTATCACCAGGCTGCACCAGATGAATCCTCTTAATAGCGGCGCGGCTGGGTGACGCTTTAGGGCTAGGCTTGGTCGAAGCTAGGCGCGGGGCTGGTTCCTCGGCGGGCTGGGGGGCATTTTGAGCTGATGCTTCCGCATTGGTGGGCAGATAGAAAACCAGCTTCTGGCCCGGTGACAAGCCTACTGACTTCAACTGGTTCCAAGCCATTAGCTGCGCCACGCTTACACCTTTGGTACGCGCCAGCTTCTCCAGAAAATCACCCTTACGCACGATGTATTCGGTGGGCAGGCTGTCCTGGGCCACTTCGGCAGTAGCATCAAACGTGGTTCCGCTGGCTATTATTCCTGAATCAGCTTTAGCCGTAGTAGCCGCCGGTTTCAATGTTACCGCCTTACTGTCAGAAACTGTTACCTTCTGCTCCACTGCAGCTATAGTAGCTGGAGCTTCTTCCTCCTCAGCTGCTTCGGCTACTGCGGTTTCAACGAGTTTTGCAGACGCAGCTTTAGCTACCGTGGGGGGCTTTTTACACTTAGTAAAGGCAGCTTCTCGGGTACCATCAGCCTGTTAGCTGCCACCATTTTTTTGCTCGGCGTGGCCTTTTCAGTAATTGGCAGAAGAACAACCAGTTGTTGCTTGGGCACCAATGCCTTACCGCGCTGCAAACCATTCCAGCGGGCCAACTGACTAGTCGTTACATCATAACGGGCAGCTATGCCTCGCACCGTCTCGCCGCGCTTCACCGTATGACGCACTTTGCGTTGGCCTGGCTCAGCCGGCGCGGGCGTGTTAGTTGCTGCTACAGCCGTAGAAGTGAAACCAAATCCTTGAAACACAGGCAGACGTGGCGTCAGCGGCGAGGGAGGAGGGACGGATACTTTGCAAAAATCCAGGAATAGATTTCGGTCTTGAGCAGCCAGCTCCTGCCGCACCCGCACGGGTACTTTCAGGGAATAGTTGCGGAGCGTTTCGGGGATGTAGGGCTTGCGCAACTCAGGGTTGTAGCGCGAAACTGCCGCCGAATCAAGCCCAAACTGCGCCGAAAACTTGCGCAGATCCAGCGACCGGCCAGAGATGAGCAACGTGTCCATGACCTCGGGGTACTGATACCGCAGCGAGTCTGAGTGGAGCCTGTGCTCACGCGCGTACTGCAGGGTGTAGAATGTAGCCGTGAATGTGGGCACGTAGTTGCGCGTCTCCTTCGGCAGATACGAGTAGATAGCCCAGAAATCCCGCTTGCCGCCGGCCTTCGCAATGGCCCTGCGGATGTTGCCGGAGCCATAATTATAGGCAGCTAACACGAGTTCCCAGTCGCCAAACATCCGGTATAAGTCGCGCAGGTATTTGCAGGCTGCTTCCGTCGATTTCTCGGGGTCCATACGCTCATCTACGTACTCATTGCGCGCGAGCCGCAGGTCGCTGGCGGTGGGGCCCATGAACTGCCACAAGCCCAGCGCTCCTACCCGCGACTTAGCCTGCGGCAGCAGCGCTGACTCCACTACGGCCAGATATTTCAAGTCCTGCGGCAGGTTGTACTTCGCCAGATACTTCTCAAACAGCGGAAAATACAGGTTCTGGCGTTCCAGAATGCGCTGCGTATACGTTCGGTTGCGGATGGTGAAATAGTCCACAAAGCTCATTACCGAGCTGTTGAACGTATGCGGCACGTCGGTTTCCAGACAGGCAATACGATCTGCCACGAGGTCGCGAACGGCGGGGGGCTTTTGTAGCCACCGTAGCCGGGCTGTATCCGGTAGTAGGGGCTCAATGAACGCTAGCGTGTCGGGCAGTAGCTCGATAAGCACGCGAGTTGTATCGTCGTTGGCGCGCTGAACGTCCGGTTTCGGATTAGCAAGCTTTTGGGCCGCCGCTGGGCGGGCAACAGCAAGGGTCAGCAGAAATAGAACGGCAGTGCGCAACAACGATTTTTTCATCAGGGCAAAACAGGCGTGAGCGATTCAGCTACAGATTTGGCGAAAGCCAGTAGATGCTCCTCGCGGAAAGCTCCGCTCAGAATTTGCAGCCCAATGGGCAACCCCGCCGCGTCGTGTCCGGCTGGTACCGATACCGCTGGCACACCGGCCAGCGAAGCCTGTACCGTAAAAATATCAGCCAGGTACAGGGCTAAGGTATCCTTTTCATTCTCTCCAATCCGGAACGCCGTGGTTGGCGTAGTCGGAAGTACCAGAAAATCATATTGGCGCAGCAGTTCGTCTGTTTTCTCTTTTATCAAACGTCGAACGCGCTGCGCTTTGGTATAGTAGGCATCGTAATAATCAGCTGATAATACGAAGGTGCCCAACAAGATACGGCGTTGAACCTCAGGGCCAAAGCCTTGCGACCTGGTTTTTTTATATAATGACTCCAGATCTGTCGCGTCAGGCGCGCGATAGCCAAACTTTACCCCATCGTAGCGGCTCAGGTTGGAGCTGGCTTCAGCAGTAGTCAGAATGTAGTAGGAGGGAACGATATAGTCGAGGTAAGGAAACTCTACCTCCTCCACTACATGCCCCTGGCCACGCAGTACATCAAGAGCAGCTTCCGTCGCTGCCTTTATCTCCGGGTTTAACCCAGGGCTTTCCAGGCAGTCCCGGATGTAGCCAATGCGCACATGGGGAGCGGGCTCTAGCAGCTCACTGTACGCTGGCACTGGCTGCTGACTAACGGTGCTATCAAAATTATCAGGGCCAGCCATTACTTCCAGCAGCAAAGCCGCGTCGTCAACGGAGTTCGTTAGCGTGCCAATCTGATCAAAGGAAGATGCGTAGGCAACCAACCCATAGCGCGAGATCCGGGAATAAGACGGCTTAAATCCTATTATTCCGCAAAATGCCGCCGGCTGACGTACCGAGCCACCCGTATCAGATCCAATAGAAGCCAGGCACAGATCGGCCTGCACGGCAACGGCTGAACCACCGGAGGAGCCGCCGGGTACCCGGTCAGGGTCAATGGCATTGCGGGCGGGGCCGAAATAGGATGACTCGTTGGAGGCGCCCATCGCAAACTCATCACAATTTTGGCGACCAATGATGATGGCATCCGCGTCGAGGAGGCGCTGCACGGCCGTACCCGTATAAAGCGATTTAAACCCGTCGAGAATATGGCTGCTGGACTGGAGCGAGTGGTCTTTGTAAGCCAGCACGTCCTTCAGGCCGATAACCATACCCGCCAGCTTCCCGGCCGTACCAGCCGCCAGCTTGGCATCCACAGCGTCGGCCTGGGCCAGCGCCTCATCCGTGAATACTTCTAGGAAAGCATTCAGGTAGCTTTGCTTCTGAATGTTATCCAGATAATACTCCACGAGCTGACGACAGGTGGTAGTGCCTGCCGTCAGCTCGTCGCGAACTTCGGTAAGTGAATTAAAACGTCTCAAGGGATGCGGGCAATCAATTGGATGACTGATCGAGGCGAGGCCGCTCGGAAGCAGGCTGGGGGGCAATTCCGCCGTCCATGGGCGGTGCTACGATCGTTTCTGCAACAGGCTCTGTCGATGACACCGACGTGATGGTAGGTTGGTCAATAGCAGAATGCTGAGGCGTCGTGTCATAGCTGGACGCGCTAGGCTGCTGATAGGGCTGGTTCTGCTTTGGCAGACCCGCATTCTCAATCTCGCTGCGAATTTCGCTGGAGGCATCCTTAAACTCACGAATGCCTTTGCCCAGACCACGTGCCAGCTCTGGAATTTTATTAGCACCAAAGAAAATGAGAATGACGAGCACAATCAGCATAATTTCGCCGCCGCCAAGGTCGCCCAAGAACAGGAAGGTAGGATTATTCATGATCGAGACTTACAGGCGAGGTTGGGTAGGATCGTTCGGATTTACGGGCCGGTCCTGAAACTCTGGCTTGTCTTCCTTTGAGGCATCTTTAAACTCACGAATGCCTTTGCCCAGACCTTTTGCCAACTCGGGGATCTTGCGGGCGCCGAACAGCAGAATAATCACGAATACAATCAGCAAAATCTCGGTCGTGCCGAAGTTGCCGATCAGAAAAAGCGAACTAAATGTCATAGTAGGGGGCGCTCAGGCCGTTTGGTAGGAACAAACCAAGTATACGCAAGTCGATACGCGACAGGATTGGTAAAGGTACCGGTTAATTTTAAAAATTGTAGTAAGCAGGCGTCTTAGCCTAATGATTGGTAGTCCTTTTAAACAAACCTGAATCCGTTGCCTGTGGTTTTGCCGTAATAATACTCTGCATATTATGAACTCGAAGTTGGTTTAACGCGCAAAATCTTAATTTCATCGTTTTAAAATGCCGGTTCATAGTTTAGCTATAACTGCTTTATAGTAGCTAATTGCGCTTGAAATCAAAGGCTTATCGTTGCTCTTTTAGCTTTTTCCTATCCCTATGTCTGTTAAGCCAGCTTCATCCACTAAAGCTCCTTCACTTCCCTTTGCTGCCTCGGGTAAAGAGAGCGAGGCCGTTCGGCTGGAAGTGCTGCGCAATTATCAGATTTTGGACACCCCGCCCGAGCAGGTATTCGACGATTTAGCTCAGTTGGCGGGCTTTATTTGTGAAACTCCCATCTCACTGGTTTCCCTGATTGATGCTGACCGACAATGGTTTAAAGCCAAAGTGGGGTGGGATACGAGCGACAGCACGAAGCGAGATGTAGCCTTTTGTCAGCATACGATACTGGGAGAAGATGTCTTCGAGATTGAGGATACCACGAAGGACCCAATGTTTTGCGATAACCCTTTGGTAAAGGCTGCTCCAAACATTCGCTTCTACGCAGGCGCTCCACTCATCACGCCCGAAGGAATTCCTCTCGGTACCATTTGCGCCCTCGACACCGTACCGCACCGCCTCACCGAGGCCCAGCGTAGTGCCTTGCGCATCGTGGCCCGTGAGGTAGTTTCACACTTGGAATTGCGCCGGGCGCGCCAGCAGCTGGAGCAAGAGCAGCGCAAGCTGGATGGCTTGCTGCGCATGGCCAACGATGCGGCTGAGTCCTTGTATATGGGTAGCCGCGCCGAGATTTTTATTAAGCAGGATAATAAGCTGCTGCGGGTGGAAACGGTTGATATTCGCTACGTGGAAGCCCTCGGCGACTATGTAAATATCTATGTGGCCAAAGAGCGCTATACCGTGTACAGCACCATGAAAGAGCTGGAGGCCAAGCTGCCGGCTCGCGATTTTGTGCGTGTACACCGCAAATACATCGTGCGGCTCGATTGCATTGCGGCTATTGAAGCTGATTTCGCTCTTATTGAGGGGGCGCGCAACTGGCATTCTGACAGTGGGAGCAATACGCTGTCTATTCCTATTGGCAACTCTTACAAGTCAATTCTGATGAGCCGGCTTAACCTAGTGTAGCGCCGGTTGACTCTGTCAAACTGCTGTAGCATAGAAGTTGTGCCCTGAAACATAGTATTCACCGAGTAAATAAGTGAGTTCGGCGAATAGAATTTTTATGCAATTAAAAATGACTTACCTTTCGCCCTGTTATCGGAGGGTTTATACTGAATGTAGGGCTGGAATACTCTTCTTGACTTACTATTCAGCTTGGGTTTTTCGATAACTAAGTTTGTTTTCATAGCTCAGAAAGGCACCGTGCACTGCATGGTGTTTTTTTATGCCTGTTATTTTGCTGAGGTAAAATTAATGGCCATAAAAAAATAGTTGTCCACTGCTCTCTTGCTTAAGTTCAAATAAGGGCATTGCGGAGATGTCGCTGGCTAAGTAGAAGTAGAGGGGCCATAACTCTGGCAAGCGCTGGATTGTCCGTAGGTTTGTGGCCGGCCAAATTTGCCCCCAGCTATGCCTACCCCGTCACCTGCCTTGCGTCCCGGCGACCGAGTCGCTATTGTGTGTCCTGCCCGTAAAGTTGCCTATGAGGAATTAGAAGCATCCATTGCAATCCTAACTGCGTGGGGCCTGGAGGTAATCCTAGGAGCTACCGTTACGGCACAGCACCATCAGTTTGCTGGCCCCGATGAGCTGCGACGCCAAGATCTTCAGCAGCAGCTCGACGACCCCAGTATCCGTGCCATTTTGTGCGCCCGCGGCGGCTATGGCACTACCCGCATCATCGACCAGCTCGATTTTTCACGCTTTGCTGATAATCCCAAATGGATTGCTGGCTTCAGCGACATCACTACGCTTAATTGCCACTTGCTGGCGCTGGGCCACGAAAGTATTCATGGCGTGATGCCTTTGCTTTTCAATCAGGCTGGGGGCGAAGAGGCGCTGGAGAGCCTGCGACGGGCTTTATTCGGTGAGCCGATCAGCTATTTTGCCCCCCAGCATCCTTTTAACCGCTTGGGCACCGTGACCGGCGAGTTGGTTGGTGGCAACCTGAGCTTGCTGCAAACCATTACCGGCACTGCATCCGACTGCTCGCTAGCCGGTCGGATTCTGTTTATTGAAGATATTGATGAGTATCTCTATAATATCGACCGCATGATGGTGCACCTCGACCGCACTGGTAAGCTTGCTGGCTTGGCCGGTTTACTCGTGGGACATTTCACCGATTCCAACGACAACGCTATTCCTTTCGGCCAAACGCCCTACGAAATCATTCAGACCTACGCCGCCAAGTATGATTTTCCGGTTGCCTACGGATTTCCTGTAGGGCATGAGCCGCTTAATATGGCCTTGATTTGTGGCCGCAGCTCGCAGATGGTGGTAGACGAAACTGGTGTGAAACTCAATTATATTTAATGACACTAGTAATAACCACTGCATAAAAAAGCCCCGCCTGATCAGGCGGGGCTTCCTTCTTTCAAATTTTTCCAGTTGCTATTCAGCGTACAGCGTCTGCAACACCGTTTGCCCCACAGCTTTGAGCGTACGCCGGTCAATGATATTCATATTATCCTGAGTGGTGTGGTGATAGGCAGGGAAATAGTCGTCGCCGATAGGCAAATGGTCAATAATATCGATGGTGCGCACGCCAGCCTGATTGGTATAAACGTGGTCGTCGGTAATGCCGGGGCTATCCTGAAACAGGAAAAAATCGGAATAGCCGAGGCGGGCGGCCGTGTTCCATACTTTGTCTACCACGTCGCGGGCTACTTCGCGGGAGAGCTGCTCGCGGCTAAATTTAGCGTTTTGGGCACCTACCATATCCAGCAAGATGCCGTAGCTGGGCTTATAGCCGGCGGGCAACAGGTTTTTGGACCAGTATTGCGAGCCTAAGCACCAGCTATCAGTGCCCTGAGCGGCCAGTTTATTTTCGAGTTTGCCTTGCGTAGCGGTGTCATAGCCATAATCCTCCGCGTCGAAGAGAATAAAATCGACCCCCACAGCCGGAGCCGTGCTATCCGACTGCTGGCTCAGCACGCGGGCCATTTCCAGGGCTACGGCTACGCCGCTGGCGCCGTCGCTGGCGCCGTCGAGCGGGGCGTTCGGAGTTTGTTTGTCTTTGTCGGCAAAGGGGCGCGTATCCCAGTGGGCAAACACAGCTACGCGGCGGGTCGCCTGGGGGGCGAATTGAGCCACAATATTGCGGGCACGCAGCATTTTGCCATCCCAGGCCATTGCCTCAAATGGCTGCTCACGCACGGTAAGCCCCATTTGCTTGAACTCGGCTACCAGCCAATCGCCACACGCTGTATGGGCCGGCGAACTGGGCACCCGCGGGCCAAAAGCGACCTGCTTGGCCGTAAAAGCATAAGCCGAATCAGCATTAAAAGTGGGAGCAGCACGCATGGCGGGCTCTTCTTTAGTGGTGGCAGATTCCTGTCGGCTTCGGTCGGGGCAGCCAGTGAGCACCAGCAGCGCAACTACAGCAACAGGAGCAAAACGAAAGAGCTTCATAAAGTGCGGCTAAATAATGTAACGCTAAGCTCCAGCTTGGTGCGTTGTTGCAGTTGTTGAAAATGCCCCCCGATGCGAGTCGTTCAACGATACGCGAAGCGGGAGCTTCGCGCTACATAACAACGGCCTCAACGATTCACCAAGCTGGAGCTTGGCGTTACAGACTTTATTCCTCGCTGTACGCCCAGTCGACACCGGTTTTCAGGTCTTTAATCAAAATGCCCTGCTCCTTAAGCGCGGCCCGAATCTGGTCTACTTTATCGTAGGCTTTCGTGGCCTTGGCTTCCTGGTAAAAGCCTAAGGTAAGATCCAGCAGCTGCTCAGCATTGGCGCGGGGCTCATCCTGCAGACCCAGAATGTCGCTTACCAACGTGTGGTAAGCAGTAGTTGCCTCTTCCAGCGCCGCTTCGCTTACCGTAGCCAGGGTTGGCAGATTAGCAAAGAATCCGTTGAGTTTGCGCAGTAGATTAAACAGACTGGCTATTGCGCGCGCCGTATTCAGGTCGTCATTAAGCCCCACAAAGCAATCGGCGACGAGCTTGCGCAACTCGGCGTCGGCTTTCTCGGTGTCCTGTTGGCGCTCCGTTCCCTCCGGCAGGTGCAGCTTGTCCAACAGGCGCAGACCATTCATGAGCTTACGGTAGCCTTTGCGAGCTGCCTGCATCGCCTCATCCGATACATCGACGGGGCTGCGATAGTGCGCCTGCATCAGGAAAAAACGCACTATCATGGGCGAGTAGGCCTGCGTAAGTGTCGCTGTCGGACCCTTGAACATATCACCCAGCAGCACGAAGTTGCCCAGGCTTTTGCTCATCTTGGTACCGTTCACAGTTATCAGGTTGTGATGCACCCAGAAGCGCGACTCGTCGGTGTGCGTATGGCTGCCCTGGCACTGCGCTATCTCGCACTCATGGTGTGGAAACATAAGATCCAAGCCTCCGCCATGAATGTCGGACAGCTGGCCTAGGTATTTGCGGCTCATGGCTGAGCACTCGAGGTGCCAGCCGGGAAAACCTTCGCCCCAGGGCGAGGGCCAACGCATAATGTGCTCGGGCGACGCTTTTTTCCAAAGGGCAAAATCCAGAGGGCTACGCTTTTCGTCCTGTCCAGCCAGCGTGTCGCGGGTACCGGCCAGTTGGTCATCAATGCTACGGTTGGATAGCTTACCGTAGCGGTCCTGCTCGGCATTATAGCGGGGCACATCGAAGTACACGCTGCCATTCACTTCGTAGGCGAAGCCGTTGGCAATGATTTCCTCCACCATGCTGATCTGCTCGGTGATGTGGCCGCTGGCCTGGGGCTCAATATCGGGTGGTAAGCAACCCAGCGCCAGCATATTCTGGCGGTAGAGATTTACGAAGTGCTGCGCAATCTGCATGGGCTCCTGCCGCTGAGCACGGGCAGCCTTGGCCATCTTGTCCTCGCCCTCATCGGCGTCACTTTCGAGGTGACCTACATCGGTGATGTTGCGCACGTAGCGCACGGTGTAGCCGAGGTAGCGCAGGTAGCGCGTGAGCACGTCGAATACTACGGGGCCACGGGCATTGCCCAAGTGAGCTTCACTATACACAGTAGGACCGCATAAGTATACGCCAACGAAAGGCGAATGCACGGGTTCGAATGCCTCTTTGCGGCGGCTGAGAGTGTTGTAGAGGGAAAGCGGGTGGTGCATGCAGCAAAAGTAAGTACTTACAGCTTGGTAAGCTTAGCGGATAGCAACTGGTACGTGGTTTACCAGTTATTAATCAATCCGAAATAAAAAGCGCATTTCCTGCTCAAAAGGCTTCTGTTATTAGTATAAAACTCTTGTGAGTAGTATATAAAGTTCAATGGGTAGTTTAAACTCAGAGCGGATAGTAATAAAATAGTTGTCTGTTGTTGATTCGTTTTTAGGTTAAAAAAGCCCCCCACATCGCTGTAGCTCTATAAAGTCCATTGCGCTTGCTAGGGGCGAACCCGGTTCATCGGGTTGTCGGCAGTGTTACTGCAAGCGGTAAGTACCCGAGGTAGGAAAATGGTCGGAGTAAGGAATTTCGTAGTGCACCTGAAATTCTTCTACCAGCCAGCGCGGGCCGGCAAACTGGTGGTCGATGCGCACGAAAGGCAGGCGGCCATTATAGGTAGCGCCTACGCCTGTACCGACCGTGGTCCAGGCGTTTTGAAAGCGGTCGGCGAGCTGGTCGTAGGTGTAGCTGTACGGCACATCGTTGAGGTCGGCGCAGAGCAGAATGGGGTAGCGGCAGCGCTCAAAACGGCGGGTCAGCGTGTCGATTTGCACACTGCGCGCAATGAGGCCGCGCTTGTAGCGGCGCAGCAGTCCGCGGCCCTCACGCTTCAATCCTTCCCGGCTCGAATAGCTATCGACAATGGCTTTTTCCTCCATGCTCATGCTCTGGAGGTGAAAGTTATACACCCGAATCGTGTCGCCGGCGGGCAGACGAACGTCGACGAACATGGCGTGATTCTGCGTGAGTTTGCCGAAGAAAATAGTGCCCCGATTTACAATCGGAAAACGAGAGAAAATAGCCAGACCAAACTCCGCTCCAATTCTATTGGTCAGCGTTTTGGATAAAAAAGCCCCCCGCCCGGCTTTCTGCCCAATCTTATCGACTGACCGAAAAACCTGACCATTCTCACGCGAGCCGCGGGGCTCGTTATAAAACTCCTGCAGGCACAGTACATCAGCTGAGTTATCAGCCAGCCATTGAATCATCTTTTTGGATGATGCCAGATCAGGGTCGCGCAGCTGCGGGTACACATTGAAGATGCGCACGTTGGCACTCAGCAGCCGCACCTGTTTGTCCGCTTTGCCAGTAGGAGCCAGAGCTGTATGCAACGGGTGCAGCGCCACGCCCCGCTGGAAATGTGGCCAGGTAAGCAGGGCAGCCAGCAGGGGCAGGGCCGCTACACGCCAGTCGCGCAAAAGCCAATAAACGGCAGCTAAGAGGTTCAGCGCCAACGCAACGGGCAAGGTAAGCGCTACAAAAGACGCTGGCCAGAACGTATGGGCCGGAATCTGCACGCACCCAATGGCTACCAAAAGCCACAGCAAAACCAGCAGAGTACACTTGAAAGCGAAGGAGCGACGCACGAATAATTAACCCTTAAGGACGGAGCCTGGCAAAGGTAGCGCATGCACCGGGAATGCCACCGCCGCTCATTCGATGATAAGGGGTAAGCCGGGGGCAAAATTCCGCTGCTTCACCTACTTTGAACTAACTGAAGCAGCCTCAATAAATCGTAGCTTGCGCTATCCTTATTTAGCTGTCACTATGCTGTATTCTACCCTACGTTTGCTGCTATTTACCATTCTGCTTGCGGCTTCTGTCTTAGCGCAAGTGCAGGCAAAGCCCGCAGCATCGGCCCCGACTACCAAATCCTTAGAGTTTGTTGAAAACAAGGGCCAGTGGGATGCCCGGGCCCGGTACATGGCCGAGCTGCCCGCCGGACGGCTCTTCCTCGAAAAGACAGGCTTCACTTACGCCTTCGTTGATCCCAAGGCCTTGCGCAGTCACCAGGAGCACTCCAGCCCCGACGGCCCCATCTCGGAAAAGCTACGGGCGCATGCTTACCGCGTCACTTTTGAAGGCGGCAGCTCAGCCACCAGCCTTACTCCGGACGAGCCAACGGCCGGTTTTCGCAATTACTTTCTGGGCAACGACGCCAAGCACTGGGCCTCCAGCGTGCGGGGATTTCGGCAGGTAAACTATGCCAATGTGTACCCACGCATCGGTGCCCGCGTGTACGAGAATGCGGGGGGCAATTTGGAGTACGATTTCACCGTGCAGCCAGGCGGCAAGCCGTCTGCCATCCGACTGCGCTATACCGGCGCCGAGCGCCTGAGCCTGGAAAACGGTCAGCTAGTGGTGCAAATCAGCGTGGGCACCGTCACGGAGCAAACACCACAGGCGTGGCAGGAAATAAAGGGGCAGCGCGTACCGGTGGCGTGTGCGTTTGTGCTGGAGAAAAACGTGGTCAGCTTCCGCCTGGGCACTTACGATTCCCGCCAACCTCTCATCATCGACCCCACAGTCATTTTCTCATCCTATACCGGCTCCACAGCTGATAACTGGGGCTACACGGCTACCTACGACGCGCAAGGCAATATGTACTCCGGCGGTATCGTGTTTGGGCTGGGCTATCCGGCTTCTCCGGGGGCTTTTAGCCAAAGCTTTGGGGGTGGAGTTGATGTCGCTATTATTAAATACAACACGAGTGTGCGAGGTAGCGCCGCCCGCTTGTACGCCACTTACTTGGGGGGCAATTTGATTGACGCCCCACATAGCCTGGTGGTGAACAGCCAGAACGAGCTGGTTATTCTGGGCTCCACGGGTTCCAATAACTTCCCCGTTTCCCGCACTACATTCGACAATTCTTTCAACGGTGGCCCACGGATTGTGCCCCAAGCAACCGGTCCAGGCATGGATTATGACGCTGGGGCCGACATATTTGTGGCCAAGCTCAATAGCACTGGCAGCACGCTAGTGGCTTCCACTTTTATTGGAGGGAGCGGTACGGACGGCATTATTCCCGGTACTACAGGCCTGACCCAAAACTACGGCGACGAATTCCGGGGTGATGTAATTACCGATACGGAAGGAAATGTGTACATCGCCTCAACCACCACGAGTACGAACTTTCCTGCTCGCAATAGTTTTCGTAATGCTCCATTGGGGGGCAATTCTGATGCGGTAGTCGTAAAGCTATCAGCCGATTTCCGCACGGTATTGTGGGCCAGCTACTTGGGCGGCTCCGGGTCAGATGGGGCTTATTCTATCCAAATAGACGACGACCGAAACGTATATGTAAGCGGCGGAACCACTAGTACTAACATTGCCGCTACCAGTGGTCGGTATCAGCCTCAGCTGCGCGGCGGCGTCGATGGTTTTGTGGCGCGTATCAGTAGCGATGGCTCGGCTTTGACGCATGCTACCTACGTGGGCACCCCCGAAACGGACCAGGCTTACTTCCTGCAATTAGATGCCGTTGCCAACATCTATATATTAGGTCAGACTCGTGGTGCTTTCCCCCGCACGCCTGGTTTGTATGGGGTAGCTAATGGCCGACAGTTCGTGCAGAAGCTTGATAATACGCTCACTACGAGCTTGTACTCAACCACCTTTGGCAGCGGCCGCGCCGCACCCGACTTGTCGCTGACGGCTTTCTTGGTTGACGACTGCGAGCGTATCTACGTGAGTGGATGGGGAGGCAGTACCAACTCCAACGGCGGCAATACGCAAGGCCTGCCTACCACCGCCGATGCAGCGCAGCGCACCACCGACGGCTCCGACTTCTATATTGTGCAGTTCACGCCCGGCATGACGGCTATAGAATATGCCACTTTCTTTGGCCAGAATGGCGGCCAGGGCGAACACGTAGACGGTGGTACTTCCCGCTTCGATAAGCGCGGCGCCATCTACCAGGCCGTCTGCGGGGGCTGTAGAGGCAGCTCGGCCTTTCCAGTGCCACCGGGAGCCAATTATTACAGTACCACCAACAATTCTACTAACTGCAACAACGCCTCTTTCAAGATCGACTTCGCGGCGCAGGTTGTTAATCCGGGACCCAATCGTACGGTGTGCTACAACGCTGGGCCGCAACGCTTAGGTGGTACCCCGGCTGGTGGCATCTGGAGCGGCCCTGGGGTTACGGCCATTGCTGGCGGAGGCTATCAGTTCACGCCTAGCGCTTCCTTGGTGGGCCGCACTACGCTAACCTATACCGTGAACACGACTGGCGTGTGCCTGAGCACCAAGCTCCTGCGCATGACCGTAACTCCCGAGGCGGTTATCACATTTGCCCCCCGGCCACCGTGTGCAGTAATACCGCTGCTGTGCCACTCACGGCTACGCCCGCCGGCGGTACTTTCAGTGGGCGAGGTGTCACGGGGAGTACGTTCAATCCGAGTGCGGCTGGTGTAGGCACCCATGTACTAACCTACACGCTGGCCGATACTCTCGGCTGCGGTACCCTTTCCCGCACGATAGTAGTTGACGCCCAGCCCGCCGTATCAGCCGGCCGCGACACCACGCTGTGCTCCGACGAAACGCGGGCATTCCGGCTCTTGCGCGCCTCACCGGCCGGCGGCGCCTGGAGCGGTACCGGCGTCACGGCTGATGGGATGTTCACCCCACCTAACACGAATAATCTGGGGGGCATTTTTACCCTGGATTACACCGTAGTTATAGGCTCCTGCAAAATAGTATCGACTCGTAAAGTAACCATTGCGCCCACCTCGGCTACCAACGTAAGCCTGAATACGCCCGAGTGTCAGGCCGCCCCGGAGTACACCGGTCTGGCGCCCTTCACCATGCAGTTTGCGCCCATATTAGCTGGTGGCAGCTTTAGCTGGGATTTCGGCGACGGTACTACCTCCAACGAGGAGGCGCCTAGCCATGTATATGAAAACCCTGGCACGTACCCCGTGCAGCTTACGGCCCGATACGCTGGTTGCACCGTGGTTACACAGTTCGCAGCCGTAAAAGTAGGGAAGGTGCAAATGCCTAATATTTTCACGCCCAACAACGACAACCTGAACGACACATTTGCCCCCCGGATAAGCTGCAAGAACGCCCACCTGACGGTGTTTACCCGCTGGGGCAGCAAAGTGTACGAAGTGGATAACTACCAGAATGACTGGGGCGGCGACAAACTGCCCGATGGGGTATACTACTATCTGCTGCGCGACACGGAAGGCAAGTCAACGAAGGGTTGGGTAGAGATAAAGCGGTAAGCTTTTCCCGGTCGCGTGGCACGATTACCTAATCAGTATAACTAGGGGCCAGCTGACACGCAGAAAGCTGCACGCAAGGCTGGCCCAAAGACACAAAGGGAGCTTTCTGGCCAGCCTTGCATTCAGCCGAATATTGTACTATCTTTGCACCAGCAATGAAGTTAAAAAGAGGGGACGAGTCGTCCCCTCTTTCTTTTGTCACCTAGTTCAGTCTCTATGCACTTTGACCGTACCCAGCTACTCGAAATGCTCCAGGAAAGCCTATCCGGCCCGGAGTTGTTCGTTGTGGGCCTTACCGTGTCCGACTCCGCCGTTCGTCCCAAGATTACGGCCATCCTGGACAGCGAGCAGGGCATGGGTATTGAAGAATATGCTCGCGTAAGCCGCCGCCTGGCCCACCGCATCGACGAGGCGTACGGAGAAGAAGCCAGTTACACGCTGGAGGTTACCTCCCCCGGTGCCGACCAGCCTTTTACTGATTCACGCCAGTACACCCGCCACGTGGGCCGCAAGCTGCAAGTGAAGTTCGCCGATGGGACTGAGAAAACCGGCACCCTCGAAGCGACCGAAGCCGAAGGCATTCAACTCGTTGAGGAAATAAAAGAAAAGAGTAAAACCAAAACCCTGCCCGCCGCATTTATCCCCTTCTCAACTATCGTGGAGGCCCGGGTCGTGATTTCATTTAAATAGAAATGCAGGTTTTGTTGGACGAAGCCGATTATTCGGATTCATCCAACCTCTGGGGGGCAAATTTCCAGCCCTGGCAACTGCTGCTCAACCAGTAATATCTGCTTAAATTGTAACTGCTGCTTGCTTTTCGCATCTGCGCAATCTCTTTAAATCTGCAAAATCTGTGATTTATGAACAGCAACGTGCTAATTGAATCGTTCGCCGAGTTTGCCCGCTCCAAGAACATCGACCGTCCCACAATGATGAGCATTCTGGAGGACGTGTTTCGCACGATGATCCGGAAAAAGTATACCACCGACGAGAACTTCGACGTAATTCTGAACGTGGACCAAGGCGACCTGGAAATTTGGCGCAACCGCGAAATCGTGGACGACAACTCCGAGGATATTTGGGATTTCGATAAAATTCCGTTGACCGAAGCCCAGAAAATTGAGGCTGACTTTGAAGTAGGTGAGCAAGTAGCTGAGGAAGTGAAGCTGGAGGATTTCGGCCGCCGCGCTGTGCTGATGGCGCGTCAGACGCTGATTCAGCGCGTGAAGGACCTGGAGCGCGACCACCTCTACCAGCAGTACAAAGATCAGGTAGGCGAAATCGTGACCGGCGAAGTGTACCAGGTGTGGAGCCGCGAGGCCCTGATTCTGGACAAAGAAGAAAACGAGCTCGTACTACCCAAGTCGGAGCAAATACCAAAAGACCGTTACCGCAAAGGCGACAGCGTGCGTGCCGTAGTCCACCGCGTTGAAGTTATCAACGGTACTCCTAAAATCATTCTGTCGCGAGCAGCACCGGCGTTCTTGGAGCGTTTGTTCGAGCAGGAAGTACCCGAGATTTACGATGGCTTAATCACCATCAAAAATATCGTGCGCGAACCGGGCGAGCGAGCCAAAGTAGCTGTAGAGAGCTATGATGATCGCATTGACCCGGTAGGCGCTTGTGTAGGAATGAAAGGCGCTCGTATCCACGCTGTTGTGCGAGAATTAGAGAATGAGAATATCGACGTCATCAATTATACGGATAACTTAGAGCTATATATTCAGCGGGCTTTATCGCCAGCGAAGATTGGCTCGATGAAAATCAATGAACAAACTGGTAGGGTTTCGGTGTTCTTAAAACCCGACCAAGTTAGTCTGGCCATTGGCCGCGGCGGTGCCAACATCAAGTTGGCCAGCCGTTTGGTAGGAATGGAAATTGATGTGTTCCGCGAAGCTGGTGACTACGACGAGGATATCGCCCTCGACGAGTTCCAGGACGAAGTAGAGCCCTGGGTATTGGCCGAATTGAAGAAAATCGGTCTTGACACGGGCCGCGCCGTACTAGCCGTCAGCAAGGAAGATATCGTGCGCCGCACGGAACTGGAAGAGGAAACGGTCGAAGATCTCTTCCGCATTATCAAGCAGGAATTCGAAGACAACGAAGAACAGGAAGAACAAGCAAATTCCGGCGACGCGCAATGAGTGCGCGGCGGCCGGTCCGGCAAGGGCGTTGAATTGTGCCAAGCGGCGCTATTCAACGCCGTTCGGCAAGATTTAATGTAGTACCTTTGCACCTCAATACGAGTATCGTTCGCGAGCATAGAATGGCGGAAGTAGCAACTAAACGGCTGAATCAGGCGGCCAAAGACCTGAACGTTGGCTTGTCCACTATCGTGGATTTTTTGGCGGGCAAAGGGCACCAGATCGAGAATAAGCCGACAACAAAGCTGACGGCCGAGCAGGTTTCCCTGCTCGACAAAGCTTTTGAGTCATCGGCTCAGGATAAGATCGAAGCTGACAGGCTCAGCCAAGCTAAGCGCCAGAGCGAGCACGAGGCTTCTGCCCATGCCCGCCCCGAACCCGTAGCTCCTAAGGCCAACGGTGCCCCTGCTGCGCCCGCCCCAGTTGAAGCACCCTCAAAGCCAGCCGAGGAAATTCGGTCAGCCGCCCCAGCTCCTGCGGTTGCAGAAGTTGCGCCTGCCCCGGCTCCACCTGCTACGTCGTCTCCCGTGCCACCAGCCGAAGCTCCGAAGGTGCCCGGCTTAAAGGTGATGGGCAAGATTGAGCTAGACGCGAAAGGACGTCCTGTGCCTCCTCGCCCGGCTGCCCCTGCGCCTCCAGTTCAGGCTGCTGCGCCAGTAGTAGCGGCTGCCCCCACGCCGCCAGTAGCGGTTGCACCGACTCCAGCCCCTGCGCCAGAGCCAGTGCCAGCACCCGCCGCGCCAAAAGAAGTGGCAGCGCTTACTCCCGAGCCAATTCCAGTAGCGGAAGTAAAATCCGCACCGGCTCCAGCACCAACTCCAGTTCCGCCAGTGGAAGCTCCAGTTGCTGCTGCTCCTGTTGCTCAGACTCTGCCTCCTTTGACTCCAAGTGAACCAGTGGCACCGACTGTTGAAGACAGCACAATCGTAGCCAAAGCTGATCAGCTGAAAGGTTTGACGGTGCTGGGCAAGATTGAGCTACCCACGGACGCTTCGCGCCGTGGTGGCCGGGGCGCCCGCCCCGTGGCTTCGTCGGATGTGCGTAAGAGTGGTATAAACCAAGATAATAAGAAGAAGCGCCAGCGTATTGCTATGCCCGGCTCGCCTGCTCCTGGCCAGGGAGGTCAGGGCGGTCAAGGTGGACAGCAGGGTGGTGGTTACCAGGGTAACCGTCCTAATACTCCCGGTCAGCCTCGTCCAGCCGGCGGCCAAGGACAGGGTGGCCCACGTCCCGGTGGTCCCGGCCCGCGCCCAGGAGGCCAACCAGGGCAAAACCAAAATGCCCCCGGCCTACTCCCGCTGCTAATAGCCCAGAGCAGAACGATAAGCAGATTCAGGAGCAGATCAAGGCTACGCTGGCTAAGCTAAGTGGCGGCCGTGGTGGCAACCAAAACAACCGTGCTAAGTATCGCCGCGACAAGCGGGCAGGCGGCGCAGAGGATCGTGAAGCCCAGCGCGCTCAGAACGAGCTGGATGCTAAAACGCTGAAAGTTACTGAGTTTATTTCGGCCAATGACTTGTCCTCGCTCATGGACGTGTCGGTGAACGAAGTAATCAAGGTCTGCCTGAATATGGGCATGTTCGTTTCCATCAATCAGCGTCTTGACGCGGAAGCTATCACTGTCGTGGCCGACGAGTTTGGCTACGACGTGGAATTCCTATCAGCGGAAGAAGAGGAAACCGATGTTACGGTTGAAGACAACGAAGAAGACTTAGTACCTCGTGCGCCGATTGTTACCATCATGGGCCACGTCGACCACGGTAAAACGTCGCTGCTTGACTATATCCGAAATGCTACGGTAGCTAAAGGCGAAGCCGGCGGTATTACCCAGCACATCGGTGCCTACGATGTAATGACCGCTTCTAATAAGCGCGTTACCTTCCTTGATACACCAGGTCACGAAGCATTTACGGCCATGCGTGCCCGTGGTGCCAAGGTGACGGACATCGCTATTATCGTAATTGCGGCTGACGATTCTGTGATGCCGCAAACGCGGGAAGCCATCAACCACGCGCAAGCTGCTGGTGTGCCGATCGTTATTGCGATGAACAAGATTGACAAGCCTGGCGCTAACTCCGAAAAAATTCGGGAGGAGCTGTCGGCTATGAACATCCTGGTGGAAGAGTGGGGTGGTAAGTACCAATCGCAGGAAGTATCGGCTAAGTCGGGTCTCGGCATAGAAGACTTGCTGGAGAAAGTATTGCTGGAAGCTGAATTATTGGAGCTGAAAGCTAACCCTGACCGCAATGCTGTTGGTACTGTGATCGAGGCCATGCTGGATAAAGGCCGTGGCTACGTAACGACGGTGCTGGTGCAAACCGGTACGCTGAAAGTAGGTGATGTGGTGCTGGCTGGTCCGCACTACGGTCGCGTAAAGGCCATGACCGACCATCGCGGTAAGAAAATGAAGCAGGCCGGACCGGCCACGCCGGTGCAGGTACTTGGTTTAACCGGTGCTCCGCAGGCAGGTGATAAAATTCAGGTGATGGAAACCGAGCGTGAAGCTCGTGAGCTTGCTACCCAGCGTCAGCAGCTCTCGCGTGAGCAGAGCATGCGCACCAAGAAGCACATCACCCTCGACGAAATTGGTCGCCGCTTGGCTATCGGTTCGTTTAAGGAGTTGAACGTGATTGTAAAAGGTGATGTGGACGGTTCGGTAGAAGCACTATCTGACTCGCTGCTCAAGCTTTCTACTCCTGAGGTGAAGGTGAACATCCTTGCCAAAGGCGTGGGAGCCATTTCCGAATCGGACGTACTGTTGGCTTCGGCCTCCGATGCCATCATCATTGGCTTCCAGGTTCGTCCTTCGCAAAGCGCCCGCAAATTGGCCGAGCAGGAGCAGATCGATATCCGTCTCTACTCAATTATCTACAATGCTATCAATGAGGTGAAAGATGCCATGGAAGGCATGCTGGCCCCGTCGGTGCAGGAGATTGTGGTAGCCAACGCGGAGGTTCGTCAGGTGTTCAACATTACCAAAGTGGGCTCTATTGCCGGCTGTATGGTGACGGAAGGCGCCTTCACCCGCCGCACCCGAGTACGCGTCGTTCGCGACGGTATTGTAGTGTACGCCGGCGAAATTCAAGACCTCAAGCGCTACAAAGACGATGTGTCGGAAGTGCGCCAGGGGTATGAGTGCGGTATCTCAGTTAAGAGCTTCAATGATCTGCGCGAAGGCGACAACATCGAAGGTTTCGAGGAAAAAGAAGTGAAGCGGACGCTGTAGAAAGCAACCGATTGAACATGAATTAAGAAAAAGCCCCCCAACATACCGTTGGGGGGCTTTTTACGTTTAGTCAAAAGCCATAATGCTGGGCGCAGAATCGCTTAGCTTTGCAGCAGACTACCTTAACTACCCGCTGGTGCTGATGTGCTAGCTGCTTTTACTACTTATGAAAGCTTTTTCGCTTCTGCTTTGCCTTACGCTTTGGGTGAGCCTGACCTCGCTGACATTGGCCCAAACTGTCCGGCGACCTGCTGCCAAGCCAACAACCAGTAAACCGGCTTCAAAACCGTCAAAGTCAGTTCCACCCCGTGTAGAGGCTCCAGCGGATGACGAAATCCCGCCTCTGGATACTCGCTTCCCCGAACTGTTCACCCCTGAAAGCACTCCTACCTTTCGCAAAGGTTACTCGATAGTGAATTTGGGGCTAGGATTGTTGAGCCCTAATAATGGCTATGATTTGTTTGGGAGCTTGAAAAGCGCGCCAGCATTCACGATAGCTTATGACCGCGGTGTGGTAGAAGGCATTGGACCCGGGACAATTGGGCTGGGAGGAATAATCGGTTATAAAGGCTACCGTTACGATTTCCCTACCAGCGATGAAGATGCTACCTGGACCGACATCGTGTTGATGGGCCGCGGTACGTACCATTACAACTTCACTACTAATCCTCAACTCGATACATACGGTGGTATCAGCTTAGGCATACGGGCTAATTTTTATAAAAATGAAGTTTCACCTGCTGCCGAACGCGACCGTTATACCGGCGACGGCTTGCACTTAGCGTATGGGCTGTTTGCCGGAGCCCGCTACTACCTCACCGAGCGGTTTGGGGCTTTCGGAGAAGTAGGCTATGATATGTCGTACCTGAAGCTGGGACTCACCTATCGATTTCAGTAAGACGCCAAAAAGCCCCCCAGACTTGGTCTGGGGGGCTTTTTTCATTTAAAGCGAGGTTATAATGGCTAAAAGAACAAGAAACCGTTACGCTTCTTATGCTTCAACGGCTTGCCTTTCGGGTCGATGCCGGGCGCGGCCCGCGAGAGGCCGCGCTTCTGCTTGGCCGTTCCGATGCGCTTGTCTTTGAATTTTTTGATTGTGAAGCCGCCCGTGCCTTTATCGTACTGACGAGCCGGGCCAGTGCCGCGGCCGAAGCTAGTGTTGGCTGTGCTGCCCCCGGAGCGAGCCTCCAGAATCTCCAATTGCTGGTCGCGCTTCGCCTCATCGGGGTTCATATTCATGCGGCGCTGCATACGCGCTACGTCCGCCGATTCGTCTTTTGCTTTCTGCTTACGAGGCTTGGCCCCAGCCGCCTGATCGGGCGCGGGCGACGTAACCTGGGCATAAGCAGGCGCAAGAAACAGACCGGAAAGCGCCAGCACCACGCCAGCTAAAAACTTTTTCATGCAAAAAAGATAAAGAGAGGAATAGCTACTAAACGACGAAAAGGCAACTTTTGTACCCGTCCCGGCAACGGGGGCTGCCGGTAGTTAGTTTCAAACGCCTAAAAGTAAGTGAAGCTACTGGCCTGAATTTCTTTGGGCTAGCTGCGTTTCGTTGAATCGATAAGGTTGCCCATTAAAACCAAACCGAGACTTCAAAAAGCTCCCCAGCCTAAAATTGTCTTTTTGCTGGGGGGCTTTTGTGATTTGAATGATGATTCACCTGTGTTAGGGCCGACGCAGGGCGTCGCGAATTTCCATAAGCAAGGCCTGATCCTTCGTGGGACCTGGGTCATTCACGGCTACTACTTCCGTGGGTTGGCGGAAGCGGTTGGCAAAGCGCACAATCAGGAAAACGCAGAAGGCAATGATGAAAAAGTAAATGACCGCGTTCAGAAATAGCCCAAAGTTGAGCGTCGCGGCACCTGCTGCCTTAGCTGCTTCGATGGTAGCGTAAGACTCCCCATTGAGGGCTACAAACCAGTTCTTAAAGTCGATGCCACCCGTAGCCAGGCCAATAAGGGGCATCAGGATGTCCTCGGTCAGAGAAGTAACAATCCTGCCAAATGACGCGCCGATGATAACGCCCACGGCTAGGTCAAGTACATTGCCCTTGGCTACAAACTCTTTGAATTCCGAAATTACGCTCATAAGCCTAAAGGTTAAGTGAGAGGGGTTTAAGTAAATATATAAGTATTTGCTTAACGTGGCTGGATAGCGCTAGCTGTAGGTAAATAGGCCCCCCACGGTTTTGCTTTATCTTTGCGGCCATTCCGTTTTGCCCTGCCTCACCATCATGACTACTTTCGACAACTTACTCCTCGACCTCGATGCCGCTTCGGGCATTCTCACCATCACCCTCAACCGGCCCACCAAGCTGAATGCCCTGAATAGCGCCACTATCAGCGACATTCATGGCGCCATGCAGCAAGCCCTTGATGAGGACCAGGTGAGGGGAATTATTCTGACGGGTAGCGGCGAAAAGGCTTTCGTGGCAGGCGCCGATATTGCCGAATTGTCTGGATTGAATGAAATCAGTGGCCGCCGCTTTGCCGAACAGGGTCAGGATGCTTTCTGCCTGATTGAAGAAAGCACGAAGCCGGTTATTGCCGCCGTCAATGGCTTTGCACTGGGCGGAGGCGCTGAGTTGGCTATGGCCTGCCATCTGCGGGTAGCCAGTGAAAATGCTCGCTTTGGCCAACCCGAAGTAAACCTGGGCTTGATTCCGGGCTACGGCGGCACCCAGCGCCTGGCGCAGCTCGTAGGCAAAGGGAAAGCCTTGGAGATGATGCTGACCGGCGACCCTATCAAAGCGGATGAAGCTCTGCGCTTGGGCCTAGTGAATCATGTGGTGCCTCAAGCCGAGCTATTGGCCTTTTGCCAACAGTTGCTAACGCGCATTCTTAGTAAAGCACCTTTAGCGGTAGGCTTGGTCATTAACTGCGTAAACGCCTATTACGACTCCGAGCGCTACGGCTACCAGACCGAAGCCAACTCCTTCAGCCGCTGCTGCGGCTCCGACGACTTCCGTGAGGGCACTAGTGCTTTTCTGGACAAGCGCCCGGCCGCTTTCACGGGAAAGTAAGACGCTTCGCTTACTAAGGAATGAGGAAGGAAGAATTTCCTTGCTGCCAATTCCTCATTCTTCATTCCTCATTCTTTATTCTTTTATGAGCGTCGCCAAGAAGCTGGCCAGCCAGACGGTTGTGTACGGTCTTAGCAGTATAATGGGGCGGGCGCTGACGTTCGCACTCGTGTCGGTGTATACTGGCCGGTTTGTACCCGGCGAGTACGGTATCGTCACGGAATTGTACGCCTACGTAGCCTTTCTGAATATCGTATTCACCTACGGCATGGAAACGGCGTACTTCCGTTTCGCCAACCGTCCGGGCACTGACCGTCGCCACTTATACAGCCAGGTGATGAGCATGCTGCTAACCAGTAGCGTGTTGCTCAGCGGGTTTCTGGTGCTCATATCAGGTCCGTTAGCTGACGCGCTCCGCTACCCCGACCGCACGACTTACATTGTGTGGCTTGCCTTGGTGCTGGGCCTCGATGCAGTAGTAGCCGTGCCGTTTGCTCGTCTGCGCCTGGAAAACAAAGCCAAGAAGTTTGCGGCCATTCGGTTCACCAACACCTTAGTGAATGTGGGCTTATCATTGTTTTTTATCGTTTTCTGTCGTGATGTGTACGAAGGGCGCATGCTCCCCGAACTACGGCCCCTGGTGGCGCACATCTACAATCCGGAGTTGGGAGTAGGCTATGTCTTCCTAATCAATCTGATAGCAAACGCCCTATACATTCCCTTGCTGTGGCGTGAGCTGCTGGACTTTCGCTTCCGCCTGAATCTGGCCCCGTTACGGCCGATGCTGCAGTACGCCTACCCGCTGATGCTGATGGGCATGGCGGGGATGGTAAACGAGGTAATCGACCGTATCCTGCTCAAGTACTGGCTGCCTGAAGGATTTTATCCTGGGCAAAGCAACCTGACGGCCGTCGGGATTTATGGCGCTTGCTACAAGCTGGCCATTTTTATGTCGCTGGTCATTCAGGCTTTTCGCTACGCCGCCGAGCCTTTCTTCTTTTCCCAAGCAGCCGATAAGAATTCGCCGACTACGTTCGCATTGGTGCTGAAGTGGTTTACTCTGTGCTGCGCCGTTATTTTCGTGGTTATCAGCGTCTTTATCGAAGACTTTGGTTTGCTGCTGCGCAACCCAGAGTACCGCACGGGCTTGGCGGTGGTACCTATATTATTGCTCGCCAATCTGTTTTTGGGCGTGTACTACAACTTATCGGTATGGTTTAAGCTCACCGACAAAACGTATTATGGTACCTACATCAGTCTAGGCGGGGCTGTACTCACCGTGGCTCTCAATTTTCTGCTGATTCCAGTGTTGGGTTATATGGGCAGCGCCCTAGCTACGCTGGCTTGCTATTTTATGATGGCCGCTATCTGTTGGTGGCTGGGTAACCGCTACTTCCCCGTGCCTTATCCGGTGCTGCGTATTAGTGCGTGGCTGTTGCTGGCCGTTGGGCTGGTGGCTGCTGCCTGGTTTATCGATATTGAGGACTATTGGCTGCGGCATGCTTTTCATTTATTGGTGTGCCTAGGCTTTGTGGGGGGCATTTTTTTAGTGGAGCGCGCCGATCTGACGCGCAAACCCCAGCCTCAGGTTAAGCAGGCCTAATCCAGCGGCCGAAAACCAGTAAAAAGCCCCCCAGTCGCTAAATTGTCTTTTAGGCTGCTGCTGCTAGGCTTCGCTTTTAATGGCGCTCACCTTATATTCGTTTGCCTGTCACTACTTGCCCATAAATCGTTTAATCTGCCGTTCGGTCTATATTTGTCGCATGCTGATTCCTGTTATTAATCGCTCTACGCATCCATTGCCGGCTTACCAGACTGCTCACGCGGCGGGCATGGACGTGCGCGCTTATCTCACGGAACCCGTCACGCTGCGCCCTTTGCAACGAGCCCTTATTCCAACGGGGCTTTTCATGGAAATTCCCGTGGGCTATGAGGTGCAGGTGCGGCCTCGGAGCGGCTTGGCCTACAAGCATGGAATCGGTATCGTCAACAGTCCCGGCACCATCGACGCCGATTACCGTGGCGAGCTGAAGGTGTTATTAGTCAACCTGTCGGACGAAGAGTTTGTGGTGCAGGATGGGGAACGAATTGCTCAATTGGTGGTGGCCCGCCACGAAACTGCCGTTTGGCAGGAAGCCGCCACGCTGAGCGAAACAACCCGTGGAACAGGCGGCTACGGCAGCACGGGAGTCAATTAAGACTGACTTCGCGAACGCTAACAAGTTCTAAAAGCAACCCAACTACAATATTTCAGTTAGTATACATTCCGATCAACTCAAACTAGCAAACCCAAACTACCTACTACATGAAAATCATCGTCCCGATGGCCGGCATGGGCAAGCGCATGCGCCCCCACACCCTCACTGTTCCTAAGCCCCTGCTTCCAATTGCGGGCAAGCCTATCGTGCAGCGCCTCGTAGAAGACATTGCGAAAGTTTGTGGGGAGCAGGTAGAGGAGGTGGCGTTTATCATAGGGCGCTTTGGCGAGACAGTAGAGAAAAGCTTGGTGAAAATTGCCGAGTCGGTAGGGGCCAAAGGATCTATTTATTATCAGGATGAGCCCCTGGGCACGGCCCACGCTATTTTGTGCGCGAAAGATTCGCTCAGCGGACCGCTGGTAGTGGCTTTCGCCGATACGTTATTCAAGGCCGATTTTACCTTGGACAGCTCGGCAGCCGGTACCATTTGGGTACAGCGCGTTGATGATCCTAAGCCCTTCGGCGTGGTGAAGTTGGATGACAAGGGTCAGATTACAGATTTCGTAGAAAAGCCCACCGAGTTCGTTTCCGACCTGGCTATCATCGGCATCTACTATTTCCAGGACGGTGATTATCTGCGCGATGAGCTGCAATACCTGCTCGACAACAATATCAAGGACAAAGGCGAGTTTCAGCTGACCAATGCCCTCGAAAACATGAAGAACAAGGGTACGACCTTCGTGCCCGGCCGCGTAACTGAGTGGCTCGACTGTGGTAACAAGGATGCTACGGTGTTTACCAACCAGCGCTACTTGGAGTATCTGCAGGAGCGCGGCGAAAACCTTGTGTCTGAATCGGCCACGCTCACTAATTCCATTGTAATTCCGCCAGTATATATTGGTGAGAATGTAAAAATCACTGATTCGGTGGTCGGTCCTCACGTGTCATTAGGCAACAATGCCAACGTGCGCCAGTCTGTTGTTTCTAACTCAATTGTGCAGGAATCGGCCACGGTATTGAACACAAACGTGACCAATTCCATGATCGGCAACCACGCTACCGTCACCGGCGTGCCTCATGATTTGAGTCTTGGCGACTATAACACGCTGCGCGTGTGATATTTTTCGCCTCTCGGACGTTAGCAGTAGCGCGGACTTATGTTCGCTGGTTTGTTTAGTGCGGAGCCTGCTTCGTTTTAGTACCTTCTGAACAGCGGATTAATAGTCCGCGCTCCTGCGTCCATGAGTCGTATTTCTGCCTTTGTTTTTCTGCTGATCAGCCTGCTGGTTGCCGTTCCGGCATGGGCGCAGCAATCTGCGCCTGCCAAAAAGGATGCGCCTAGTAAAAATTCTGAGAAGCCGGAAAAGCCCCGCAAGCTTAGTCGGCGAGAGAAGAAGGAGCTTAGCCGGCGCGCCGAAGTAGAGGCTGCTCAACTACGGGTGGGCGCTACCTTGTCGGACCGCGACCGGGACATGAGCGAATCCTACTTTGTCGATGGAGTGAAGTATGTGCTGCTGGAGGACTACAACAAAGCACTGGAGCGCCTGCTGAAAGCCTACGCGCTGAACCCTACCAACGCGGCCATCAACTACAAGATAGCCGAGACGAACCTGATGAGTGGCAACCTGAAAGATGCCACCAATTTTGCGCAGGCAGCCGTCAGATTTGCCCCCCAGAATGCGTATTACTACTTACTGCTGGCGCAGGTATACACGTCGCAGAAGCAGTTTGATAAGGCTACGCAGGTGTATACCAGCCTGATTAAAGAAGTGCCGGATTCCGATTACTACCTGTTTAATCTGGCTGATCTGTACATGGCTCAGGGCAAGCTGAATGAGGCGCTGGCCACATTCGAGCAGGCAGAAAAGAAATTCGGCCCCCTCGATGAAGTCTCTTTCAAAAAGCAGCAGATCTATCTCAAGCAGAATAACTTAGAAAAAGCCCTCCAGGAAGGGGAAGCTCTGATAAAGGCCAACCCCGAGGAGGTGCGCTACGTGCTGGCGCAGGCAGAGATGTACGCGTCCAATAACCGGATGCCCGATGCTATTCGGCTGAGTGAGCAAGCCCTGAAGCAAGACCCGGACAACCCGCAGGCCCGCATGATTCTGGCCGATGTGTACCGTCTGCAAGGCAACTCGGTGGAGTCGGCTAAGCAGATCAAAATGGCTTTTGCCAGTCCGGCACTCGACATCGATGACAAGGTGCGCATACTAGTCGATTACATTAAGCAGCTGCCCAACCCTGCTATCGAGCAAACGGCGCTTGACCTAGCGACTATTACGACCAAAGTTCACCCCAAAGAAGCAAAAGCGTTTTCCGTAGCCGGCGATTTACAAACCATTACGGGTCATAAAGCCGCTGGTCGGGAGGCGTATTTGCAGGCCATTCAGCTCGACGATTCCAAGTTCCTGCTTTGGCAGCAAGTTGTGCTGATTGACGCGGAGCTAAACCAAACGGATTCCCTCTTGCGTCACACCGAGCGGGCTTTGGAGCTATTCCCCAACCAGGCTGCTATGTGGTTTTACAACGGGGTAGCGCATATTCTGGACAAACAGCCGGTAAAAGGCGTAAAGTCATTGGAGTATGGCCGGAAGCTGGCTACCGACAATCCGGAGCTGCTGTCCCAGTTTGACACGCAGCTGGGCGATGCTTACCACGAGCTGAAGGAATACGTCAAGTCGGATGCGGCCTACGAAGCGGCGTTGAGCTTTGATGCCAACAATGCGCAGGCACTGAACAATTACAGCTACTATCTATCGTTGAGGGGCGAAAAGCTGGAAAAGGCGAAGGAAATGTCGGGCAAGCTGGTCAAGCAGTTTCCCGACAACGACACCTATCTGGATACCTACGCCTGGGTTTTATACAAGCTCAAAGATTACCAGGGGGCCAAGCAAGCGCTGGAAAAAGCCCTTAAAACCACCACCGATGCCACCGTGATAGAGCATTACGGTGACGTGTTATTTCAGCTGGGCGAAAAAGACAAGGCCGTGACTCAGTGGCAACGTGCCCAAAAGGCCGGGGGCGCATCGGCATTTATCGTCCGCAAGATCAAAGACCAAAAATTGTATGAGTAACCGCTTTTTGCTGCTTTTTATAGTCCTCATTATGCTGGGAAGCTGTGCCCGCAAGGCTATTCCCACCAAAACCGTTATACCACCGACTAGTAATGCAGTCCGAGCCAATAACGTAGAGTTTCGATATCTCTCGGCCAAAGGCAAAGCTCAGATCGAGCAGAATGGTAATAAGCTCCCCAATGCGAACCTGACGCTGCGTATGCGCCGCGATAGTGTTATATGGATATCGGTATCGGTGGCAGGATTTGAAGGGGTGCGCGCTTCTATCACGCAGGATTCGGTACGGGTGCTTAATAAGCTACAGCGCGAATACTATGTTGGTGATTTTGCCTATTTAAGCCGCCAGCTCAATGTGCCCGTTTCCTTTGCTCAGGTGCAAGCATTGCTACTGGGCAACTACCTGCCCGCCACCAATGGAGCCGAGCCCACGATAACGACGGAAGGAACTACGCAGCGCGTACAATACAATCAGGCCAGCTTATTTGTTGAGCAGCTTATCGAAATGAGCTTAGGTAAGCTACAAAAGCTCAGCGTGCGCGACACAGCCAGCAAGAATAACTTGCTGGTTGATTACTCTGACTTTCGTATGTTGATGCCTACTAATCAGAGCTTTGCCCATAATACCGTACTTCAGGTACAGCAGGCCGGCGGTCAGAATAAGTCATCGGCCGCTATTAACTACCGCAACGTGGACGTGGACACCGGGCGGCTGGATTTCCCGTTCTCGGTACCTTCGGGCTATGTACGCAAAAAGTAAGCGCTGGCTCTGCTGGTTGCTAATGGGATTGATGTTGGTGCAGGCTGCTCCAGCGGTGGCTCAGCAGCGCAGCAAAAAAACGACCACGCGCAAAGCACCTGTACGGAAAAGCACCACCAAGTCGAAGGCCCAATTGGAGCGCGAACGACTGACTAACCTACGCCGGATTCGCGAAGCCAGCCGTATTCTGAGTCAAACGCAGAAGCAGAAAGAAGCTTCTCTGGGCCAGTTGAATGCGCTCAAAGAAAAGCTGGATGTACAGAAGGGCGTTATCCGTAATATCTCCTCGGAGCTGAAGTACATTGAGTCGGATGTGCGGCAGACAGAAACCCAGGTGCAGCAAACCCAGCAGAGCCTGGAGCAGCTCAAGAGTGAGTATGCCCGGTTGATTTATGCTTCCTCCAAAACGGCGAACAGCTACAACCGCCTCATGTTTCTGTTCGCGGCCGAGTCGTTTAACCAGCTTATGCTGCGTATGCGCTATGTCCGGCAGTACTCGGAGGTGCGCAAAACCCAGGCGGCGCAAATCACGAATGTGCAGCAGCGCCTCAACCGCCAACTCACGGGCCTGACGGAAAAAAAGCAGGAAAAGAGCAGCCTGCTCACTACGCAGCTGGCCGAGAACCGCAACCTCAGCACTCTGAAGGTGCAACAGGACCAAGTGGTTACGAAGCTGAGCCGCCAAGAGGAAAACCTGCGTCAGGAGCTAGCCAACCGTCAGGAAGCAGTCAGGAAGCTTGATAACCTGATTGCGCAGCGCGTGCGCGAAGAAATTGCCCGCGCCGCCCGCGTGGCCGCGGCTAAAGCAGCCGCCAAAGCGGCGGCCGAACGGGCCGCCGCCGGTAGCAGCAGCCCTGGCAGTACCGCCCGCACTAGCCCGGAAGCCGAAGCACCCGCCACCCGCGTCGACCGCATTACGCTCACGCCCGAAATAGCCAGCATTTCTTCTTCATTTGCTGAGAACCGGGGCCGCATGCTGTGGCCAGTAGGGCGAGGCTTCATTTCGCAGCACTTCGGTCGTCATGCGCACCCGGTGCTTAAAAATGTGATTGTTGAGAACCGCGGCGTCGATATTCAGACCAGCGCCGGGGAGGCCGTGCGAGCTGTTTCGGCTGGTAAAGTGCTTACCGTTACCAGTATAGCGGGCATGAATAACATCGTGATGGTGCAGCACGGCGAGTACTTCACGGTGTACGCCAAGCTGCGCAGCGTAAGTGTAAGCGAGGGCGACCAGGTGCAGGCCAAGCAGTCGATTGGCACTGTGTACACGAATTCGGAGGGTACGTCGGAGCTGCAGTTTCAGGTGTGGCGTAATAGCTCTAACCTGAACCCGGAGAGCTGGTTGGGACGGAAGTAGTAGTTATTTAAATCGCCAGCTTAGCCTTAGCGTGTTGCTGCTTTTGCCCCCCAGCAGCTAGGCGTACCGCGCCCGTGCGCACAACAAATGCGCCTTTAGCCCGCAGCTCATCACGAAGCTCAAGCAAGGTGCTCAATTGGGCAAAGCCGATGGTGTGCGTGGAGTTGCGCTCGGTGGAGATATCCTGCAAGGCTAGTGCCTCCAGAAGATTTTCATCAGTTGAGCGCAGATAAATTTCAAGCTCCAAATCGGTAGTGTACGCCGGCACGTCGGCGGCCCTATGCTTCAGATAGGCATAGCGGTGGCCTTGACGCAAAGCGGCTAAATCTGCCAGCACGGCGGAGCCGGTGGGGTGGCCGCCGGCGCCCCGGCCACGCAGAAACTGCGCATCGGCGAAGGCCGCTTGAATAACTACGCCGTTAAACTCACGCTCCACGGCATATAGTGGCGACTCCGGACCTACGAACTGCGGCGTGACAAGTACCGTAATGCGGCCATCTTTCAGCCGTTGCAAGCTGGCTACTACTTTGATTTTTGCCCCCCAGCGGCGGCAAAGTGAATATCCTGCGCCGTGATGTTTTCGATGCCCAGGTTAAGCACCTGCTCAGGATTCAGGAGTACACCATAAGCGTGCGCGGCCAGAATGACGGCTTTGGAGCGCGGGTCGAAAGCGCCCATATCGAGTGTGGGGTCGGTTTCAGCAAAGCCTAACGCCTGGGCTTCAGCCAGAGCCGGCCCATAATCGGAGCCTTCTTCGCTCATGCGGGAGAGCACGTAATTGGAGGAACCGTTGAAAATGCCCCCCACGCTATGTAGCGGTTCGCTGCCAAAATAGCTGTCAAGGGTGCGGATGATGGGGATGCTGCCGCAAACGGAAGCCTCGTAGAGTAAGGTGCCACCGTGGTCTTGCTGGAGATTTATTAGCTCGGGTAGGTGGCCTGCGACCATCGCCTTATTGGCCGTAACCACTTGGCGACCATTGCGCAGGGCCGTACTTACCAAGCGGAAGGCTTCATCGGTATCGTCAATTACTTCCACCAGCACATCCAGATCAGGGTCGGTGAGCAGATCATCGGCGTGAAACTCGAAGCGGTCAGCGGGCAAGGTGCGCGGCTTGGTAGGGTTTTTTACGGCAATCCGTTTTACTACCGCTCCGAACTCGGGAAGCTGTTGTAAAATATCGTAAAGGCCTTGCCCCACGCAGCCAAAACCAATCAAACCAATGCGCAAACGGCTTTTATCAGATATCATAGGAAGTGCTATTTGCGGAAATAATGAAACAGCAGAGGTGAGCCATCAGGCGAATTAATGGGCAAACGTCTGCGCGTAAAAGCGTTCGAGGACGCGAGTGATTTGGGCGGTTTCAATCAAAAAACCGTCGTGGCCGAAACCGGAATCCATTTCGGCGTACATAGCGCCGGGAATGTAGCGGGCCAGAAGCTGCTGCTCACGGAGTGGAAACAACACATCAGACGTAATGCCCAGCACCAACGTACGAGCCCGAATCTGGCTTAGTGCGGCGGCAATGCCACCCCGACTCCGGCCCACGTTGTGCGAGTCCATAGCTCTGGAAAGCGCCACATAGGTGTAGGCATTAAAGCGGGCCACCAGCTTATCACCCTGATATTGCTGGTAAGAACTGGCTCGGAAATCCGTGATTTTCTCCTCGTCGGGTTCCCGCTGGGTATTACCGTAGGCCTCATAGCTGCGGTAGCTGAGCAAGGCTAATGCGCGGGCCGCTTTCAAGCCATTTTGCCCCCCAGCGGGTGTAGCGGAATGATAGGTAGGGTCAGCGAAAATAGCTAAGCGTTGCGCTTCATTAAAAGCAATGCCCCAGGGCGAATGCTGCGCATTGGTAGCTAGCACAATAAGATGCTCAAACACGGTGGGCTGCTGAATAGCCCACTCCAAGGCTTGCTGCCCGCCTAACGACCCACCAATCAGCGTGTGAATCTGAGCCAGGCCCAAATGCTGGCGCAAAGCTTCATGCGCCGCTACCATATCCCGCACGGTAAGCAGCGGAAAATCCTGGTAAAGTGCTTTCTCCGAACCTGTGGACGTCAGCGGCCCCGTAGAGCCATAGCAAGAGCCCACTATGTTGGCACAGATAATAAAGTGGTTTGCTGGGTCGAAGTAGCAGTTGGGACCAAATAAGCCAGACCACCAGCTTACTACATCAGCATTGGCCGTAAGTGCATGACATGCCCACACCACGTTGTCGCGGGCGGCATTGAGCGTACCATACGTCTGATAGGCTATCCGTACCTGCGGCAAGGCAGCACCGCTTTCGAGTAGAAGCGGGGTGGAGAGAGTGTAGTGCTGGGGATTAGACATGTAGTGTGTTGTTCTGGTCGTTGCCTCAACCCCTAACCCCTTCTCCAGGGGGAGAAGGTGAACTAGCGTTTAGTTTTTCTAGCTGCTAGTCAAGACTAATATTCTACCATACTAGAACTAGTTCCCCTTCTCTTCAGGAGAAGGGGCTAGGGGTTGAGGCACTGACTAGGCGGTAACTATAAAAGCGGATTTTCAATAGCCCCCAAACCGAGTGAGTCTAAGTTGGTTCGGGAGCTATTGAAGGATGGGCAAGGCGGTATCTTTCTTCCGTTTCTGCCTTGTCACCCCGCCAACCCGTAGTTGCTGAAAACTGAGCGCGGGTCGCTGCAACGGCCTCACTCAGTGCTTTCTGCTTGCGGCAGCTAGACTTCCAGTACTACGGGATGCTCGATGGCTGGCTCTGGGAGCGCGTCGCCTTCGGTTTGCTGATTCTGGGGGGTATTTTCTGCTACCGCGTCGAAGGCATTTTGCAGGTCAGCCTTGATGTCTTCGATGTGCTCCAAACCCAGGGAGATGCGCAGCAGAGTGGGCGAAACGCCGGCTGCTACTTGCTCCTGATCGGAAAGCTGCTGGTGGGTAGTGGCAGCGGGCTGAATAATGAGGGTTTTAGCATCGCCCACATTTGCCAAATGACTGACCAGCTTCAAGTTATCGATGAAGTGCGTAGCCGTTTCCTTGCTGCCTTTAATGCTGAATGTAAGTACGCCACCCGCGCCGCGCTTCAGGTATTTCTGGGCTAAAGCATTATAGCGGCTGCTTTTCAGGCCCGGATAATTCACGGCTTCTACCTGCGGATGCTGCTCCAGCCATTCGGCCAGCTTTTGCGCATTCTCCACGGTCCGGTCTACGCGCAACGACAATGTTTCGAGGCCTTGCAACAACAAGAAGGAGTTGAAGGGACTAATAGCAGGGCCGAAATCGCGCAGGCCTTCTACCCGTGCCCGAATGATAAAGGCAATGTTCCCAAACGGCCCTCCTTTACCGAATACATCGTTGAAAACCAGACCATGATAGCCTTCCGAGGGCTCCGTGAACTGCGGAAACTTGCCATTGCCGAAATCATATTTGCCGCCGTCTACAATCACGCCGCCCACGCTGGTGCCGTGGCCGCCAATCCATTTCGTGGCCGATTCTACCACAATGTGGGCCCCGTGCTCCAGCGGGCGAAACAGGTAGCCACCCGCGCCAAACGTATTATCCACGATGAGGGGCAGGTCATGCTTATCGGCGATGGCCGCGATGCGCTCAAAATCCGGGATGCTGAAGCTGGGGTTGCCAATGGTTTCGAGGTAGAGCGCCTTGGTTTTATCGTCAATCAACGCCTCAAAGCTCTCGGGCGTGTCGCCGTCGGCGAAGCGGGCTTCGATTCCTAAGCGCTTGAAGGCTACTTTAAATTGGTTGTAGGTGCCACCATAGAGGTGCTGAGTGCTCACGAAGTTGTCGCCGGCCTGCAGGATGTTGTTCAGGGCCAGAAACTGCGCCGCCTGGCCCGAGCCAGTGGCCAGCGCCGCCACGCCACCTTCTAAAGCCGCTACTCGCTGCTCAAAAACATCGGTGGTGGGGTTCATCAGGCGGGTGTAAATGTTGCCGAACTCCTTCAGAGCAAACAGATTAGCGCCGTGTTCGGCATTCTTAAACACATAGGAAGTAGTCTGGTAGATGGGCACAGCGCGCGAACCAGTGGTAGGGTCGGGCTGCTGACCAGCGTGCAATTGAAGGGTCTCGAAGTGGAGGTTTTGTGTGGACATACTAGGGCTTGTTAAGTTTGATTTGAACTAGGAAGAGATGAGAGAATGCAGATAATCAGGCGCATCGGGTCTGCACGGCAGCGTTGCGTTGCGCGGACTTCGCAGCCAAGGCAAGGCTTAGCGAAGACAGACTAAAACCTGTCGGAGTGAGCATAAAGCCCACAGCGCGACACAGTTTTAAAAGACAAAAGGAGAAGAGGGCTAAGCCGAAACTTGGGTTAGCAACAACAGCACATTCGCGTAGCCACACGGCTGCCAGTGGCAGGGGCCAAAACGCAGAAACCCGCAAGCCAATCGGGGCGCAGCAAAGCGGCCGGGGCAAACGGGGAAGCAAAACGAAAAAGGCCGGGGTTTTCATGGCACTCAGCTTATATCTCCCGGTGGCAAAATGGCCGAACGGGCAGGAATTGGCACCTTTCAAAACAATGAAGGTTGCCAGCGGGTCAGGGAGCCTGTTCTCTCGCCGCTTCTGTATAAAATCTGAAAAACTATCTCGTCGATAACGAGAAGTACCGGATTGGTAAGTGCAAATGTACGGTTCGGATTGAGAACGCCAAATGCATTAAAATGTTTTTTCTTGAAGCTAACTCACTAGCTGTCATGCTAAAAAGCCCCCCAACAGGTTGCTGGGGGGCCTTTTCAAGCTAAAATTCTGAGCGAAATTTGCTTAGGCTTGAGGCAAGGTTAGCACCTGACCCACTTCAATGTGGTCGGGGTTCGAGCCGATTATTGCCTTGTTGGCGTCATAAATCTGGTGCCACTTGGCGGCATCACCGTAGTGCTTTTTCGCAATTTTGGAGAGCGAATCGCCGCTAACTACCGTGTACTGCGTGCCTTGGGCAGCCGCAGCGGGCTTAGCAGCAGCGGGCTGGTTAGCGTTGCCGAAGAAGTCAGTGTTCGCGTTTTGATTAGGCTTGGCAGCCGGCTGAACCGGCTTTTCGTCGCCTTTATTGGTTAAGAAATCGAACAGTCCCATGGTCGTGGTTGATTAAGGAGGAGAAAACGGCGCATGTGCCTGATGGCCATGCTGTCAGGTCGTCTTACGCCCACACTACGAATAAGTTGCGGCCGTAAAAATGACTTCAGCGGTGCTAACTCTTTCCAATGAGGCGCGTAAGAAGCGCAACATTGCTTTGCTGAAATATAACCCCAGCTAAAGCCGCTCCTTTCCATTTTCTTTAACCCCAAGGTCTCTTCTCATGAAAACTATTGCACTCCCTTTCCGCTACCTGGCCAGCCTGATTATGCTGTTGTCGCTATTCACGCCTGCCTGTAGCCAGAAAGACAAAGTTGGTGAAACCAACATGCTGTATGGCACCGAAAGTAAAGTCTGGAAAACCGATAAAGAAACTGCTGCCGGCGGCGACAAAGTAGCCCAGACTGATGCCGATAAAGACACCGAGCTGCGCTTCTACGCCAACGGCAACTTCAACATGACGTCGCCTCAGCAATCCATGCAGGGCAAGTACACTTTCGATCAGCCCGGCAAGAAAATCACGCTTACCCCCGAAGGCGGTACCTCGTCTATGAGCTTTGATGTGGTGAACCTGACGGACGACAAAATCACGTTGCGCGGCGTAAACGGCGAGCAAATGATGCTTGAGTCTGAATAGCGCAACTTCATCCAGCTACAAAAAAGCCCCCCAGCACTGTGCTGGGGGGCTTTTTTATGCTCTAGGAATTCATAATATCCTTCACCCGATTTCGACCGAAAACCCGTGCTATCCAGCGGGGCAGAAAAATGGCTCCCAGCACCAGATAGAGGTAATAGGTGACAATACGGTACAGCAAAATCACGAAGTTGGTCATGGTGGGCGTGCCGATAAACTTACCGAAAAAGGTGGGGAAAGCGCCTTCGGCAATACCCGCGCCGCCGGGCGTAATGGCCACAAGCAGCACAACTTTATAGATCAGGTTGCGGCTAAAAATCAGCCCAAACTCGCCCCAGCTCAAATCGACAAAGGCGGCGATAATGCAGCCGATAACCAGGTAGCGGGCCGTCCAGACGAAGGCTGTAGACAAGGCCGCCTCTACCCAATATTTGAGTGCGTTGCCACGGAGTTGGGCCGAGGCCCACACCATTTCGTTGCCGTGCTTATACGCTTTAGCCCGCCAGCGCCGCAATCCTGTCATGGAGAAGAGACGAATTAATAACCGCTTTACTGACTGCGGATTAATAAAAAGCGCATAGAGCATCACGGCTGAGTACAGCGTAACCAGTAAGTAGCTCAGCACAAAAGCTACTTGCAGGGTAGTCACAAATCCTCCCTGAAGTGCCTCGTGCGGGTATAGCGCATCGCCCGCCAGCCACACCACCAGCGGCACCGTCAAGACATAATACACGTTGTCGAGCAACGCGGTAACCATCACGTAGGCGAGAGATTTACCCAGTGAAATACCTTCCTTATTTAGCAAAAACGGCGCTACGGAGGTGCCGCCCACGGCGGAAGGGAGCACACAGGACGCGAATTCCCAGAGCATAATTACATCCAGGCTCTGGCGCCAGCTCAGTACTTTTTCCGAAATGTGCCGGATGCGGTAGATATAGCCCCAGTCGCGGGCCACGAGCACCGCCACCATAATCAGGAGCCAATGCAGCTTGGCATTAGCCAAGGGGGCCAAATCGCCCGGCCGGTAGCTGCGCCAGAACATAAAACCCACCACGCTCAAGCCAAGTAGAACCGGCAGAACGATACGAGAAGGCTTTAGCTTATCAAGAAGTTGCTTTTCCTGACTGTCCTGGGTGAGCGGCATGGTTAAAGACGGGTGGCGGGGTAAAAGTAGGCAATAATGGGAGTGGCCCCTACCAAATACGGGTTAAGAATTGCCTCGGGCGATGCTGACTGATCCGTATAGAATCAGGTAGAACAAAGGGAAGCGTTTGCGACTTTCAGCAACAACCGGCCCTAATGAAAAGTCGTACCTTTGTCTGGTAGCTTCGGCAGGAAACTTGAAAGAGCTTAACCTTTTGAATTCCTAGTCTGTTATTCAGCTATATTTTACTTTTTGCCCTTTCGAAAGATGATTGTTGAACCCGGTGAACTACTGGCGGCCATTGACTCGCCTGATGACCTCAAGAAGCTCAGCGAGGACCAACTAGTACAGCTAAGCCAGGAGCTGCGCCAGTTCATCATTGATTCAGTTTCGATTTATGGGGGGCATTTTGGTGCTTCTTTGGGCGTGGTTGAGCTAACGGTTGCTCTGCACTACGTCTTCAACACCCCCTACGACCAGCTGGTGTGGGATGTGGGCCACCAGGCCTACGGTCACAAAATCCTGACTGGCCGCCGCAATCAGTTCCCCACCAATCGTCGCTACGGCGGCATGTCGGGATTTCCCAAGCGCAAGGAAAGCGAGTATGATGCCTTTGGCGTAGGCCACAGCAGTACCAGCATAGGCGCGGCGCTGGGTATGGCCGTGGCTTCAGAATACAAGAACGAGCAGGACCGTCAGCACATCGCGGTTATCGGCGATGGCGCCATGACGGCTGGTATGGCCTTCGAGGCGTTGAACCACGCCGGCGTAGCCAAGTCGAACCTGCTGGTTATTCTCAATGATAATTGCATGAGCATCGACCCCAATGTGGGCGCGCTCAAGGAATACCTCACCGACATCACTACCTCCCGCACCTATAATAAAGTGCGCGACGAGTTGTGGAACGTGCTAGGCAAGCTCAGCAAGTTTGGCCCTAATCCCCAGCAGATTGCCCGCAAAGTGGAGCAAGCCATGAAGGCCACGCTGCTGAAGCAAAGCAACCTGTTTGAAGCGCTTAACTTCCGTTACTTCGGTCCTGTCGACGGCCATGATGTGCAGCACCTGACTACCATTCTGCGCGACCTGAAAAGCATTCCCGGTCCTAAGATTCTGCATTGCGTCACGGTAAAAGGTAAAGGGTATGCGCTGGCCGAAAAAGACCAAACCTTGTGGCATGCTCCCGGCCTGTTCGACAAAATTACGGGCGAGATTCACAAGAAAACCTACGAGAAGCCCCAGCCGCCCAAGTATCAGGACGTGTTCGGCCACACCATCGTAGAGTTGGCCGAGCAGAACGCCAAAGTAATGGGCGTAACGCCCGCCATGCCTTCCGGCTGCTCCCTGAATATCATGATGAAGGCCATGCCCGAGCGCGCCTTCGACGTGGGTATTGCCGAGCAGCACGCCGTCACGTTCTCCGCCGGCCTTGCCACGCAGGGCTTGGTGCCGTTCTGCAACATCTACTCGTCCTTCATGCAGCGTGCCTACGATCAGGTGCTGCACGATGTAGCTCTACAGAACCTAAATGTAGTTTTCTGCCTCGATCGCGCCGGTTTTGCCGGCGCTGATGGCCCCACCCACCACGGCTGCTACGACATTGCCTTCATGCGTTGCGTGCCCAATATGGTCGTGTCGGCGCCCATGAACGAGCAGGAGCTGCGCAACCTCATGTACACGGCTCAGCAACCGGACATGGGCCCGTTCAGCATCCGTTACCCCCGCGGCGAAGGTGTGATGCCTGAGTGGCGCACGCCATTTAAGAAAATAGCTATCGGTACGGGCCGCGTGGTGCGCGAGGGCCAAGGCGTCGCAATCCTAAGCTTCGGCCACATCGGCAATTATGCCGTGAAAGCCACTACAGCTTTAGCTGCTGAGGGCATCTCTACCGGCCACTACGATATGCGCTTCGCCAAACCTTTGGACGAAGAAATGCTCGCCGACGTGCTCAGCCGCTACCAGGCTATTGTAACGGTGGAAGATGGTTGCCTCCAAGGCGGCTTCGGTGCGGCCGTGCTGGAGTTCATGGCTGATCACGGCTACAGCGTACCCGTCAAGCGTCTCGGCATCCCGGATCGGGTGGTGGAGCACGGCACCCAGGATGAGCTATATAAAGAGTGCGGCTTCGATGCGGCTGGTATTGCCAGCGTGGTGCGCGAGCTGAGCGCGAAAGTAGTTGCTAAAGCAACAGCCCGAACGGTGATTGTATAGATTGGTTTAGAGCGTATTTGGGAATTCACGGAAACGCCGTTTGCGTCATGCTGAATCTGGCGTCCGCTTGTCGAAGCATCTCTCCCGCTTCGTTGAAAAAGCCTCCTGCGAAGCGGGAGAGATGCTTCGACAAGCGGACGCCAGATTCAGCATGACACGAGAATCAAAATCCCAAACACGCTCTTAGTGTTAAGAAAAAAGCCCCCCAGAAATATTCTGGGGGGCTTTTTTTAGTTAAAACGTCACGCTGTCCTTTGCGTCGAAGTCTACAAAGTAGCGCGTAGTATCATTTATGTGCTCCGCGATGTTGAGCAATGTAGTAGTCGGAGCGGGGAATAGAGGACCGTAACCTACAAATGCGTACGCCCGCACCCGATGGTGAGCCGTGATAATACCATCTTGCTCAAACTGCAGAATGCTGGTCAAAAGTTGCTCGCCAGCCTGTAACAGTCGTGTTTCCTGGTTGCGGTCATCTTCTACTTCCCGATCTTCAGCGCGAATTTTAAATTCGACAAAGCAGACATCCCGATCTTCAAAGAATACACAATCGCAACGCTTTGGCGTGGCCGGTCCGCGCCCGATCAGGCACTTATCAATTGCGGCCAGGTGAACCGGGCGATTATCCGGGTTGCGCACGGTGAAATGACGTTCATCGTCGAAGTCTTTATCATCAACTCGACATGCCCAATTTTTGCCGGGTGGGTCGGCGTAATAAGAAATTGCTTCCGGATAAACCTGAATGCAGCCTTTTTGCCGGCAATGTGTGAAGCGGGCCTCTATAGCTTCCCGCATTAGGCTGGCTGTTTCTTAAGGCGTAACAAGCTGCGAAACGCATCCGAAATATCGCCTGACACGGCATCTAACTCATTACCGCCAATCAAATCAGTACGTTCATCCTGAATAGAACGTACCGTGCCATCTGCTACATAATAAGCAGCAAATTCATCCGGGTTTATCCACGAAGCGCGAGGTACAATCTTTTCGATTTCGGCTTCTAACTCCGGGCGTTCCTGCCAAACTTTGTAAGCTTCGATCAGTAAGTTACAGCTAGCTAGAATGTATGGGCTGTGCGTTGTAATGGTTAAATCGTTTTCGCCTGCCGTGCATTTCTCAATTAGCCAGGTTAATAATCCTTGTTGCGCGATGGGATAGAGGTTTAGCTCAGGCTCTTCAATGATGAAGCTTTGTGTTTGTTCCTTCTGTTGCGAAAGATATTCTAGTAGCACGAGCATAGGCGTAACTGACTGAATGCCGCTGGCTGTTTCATAAATGGGTAAGTCTTGTTCACTGTTTTTTATGCTTATATATCCCCTCTCATTAATGTGCCTATACTGTATTTCAAGAAATTCAATAGATATTTTATTGATTTTTGTTGCTGCTTTTAAATAACCTTTTGTAAAATCAAGGAGTGGCTTAGAGAATTCGACCTTAGCGTCGATTAATGAAGGCCAGGAATTATTTAATATCGATATAAGTAATCTCTCAGCTGGAATGTAATGCGGTTTTGGATGTATTAATTCTTGATTTTTTAAACGTAAAAGTGTTTCTGATGCTTCAATAAAATTTCCTTGTCGCCGCATCTGCTCCTTTTCAATATCAGAGTAACTCTTGATAAGTTGCTCAAGCTTATCAAAATCCATTTCGTTTAATAAATTTTTTATAATATCATTCCTCCTGTTAGAAGTGACTTCATTTGATAATTCACCTTTCTTTTCTCCGTTAACTATAACAGATTGGCGTTGTGTTAAATCATTTTTAGTTTCGTAGCCCTCGTCTTTATAAATCCAGTGGAAATAAGTAGAAGGAAGGAAATAGTTATTAATAGAATAGTCATTAAAAACTTTTTTGCGATATTCCATTTTAGAACCGTAAAAGTCTATGTCCCTAAATATTGCCGCCAGCTTCGCCAGCGTACTCTTCCCACCACCCGTCGGCCCGATAAACACCGTGACTTTTTTAAAGTCCACGGTAGCGTCCTTAATTGGCCCGAAGTTCTTGACAATCAGTTGCTCATTCATAGCAGTAAGAAAAATGCCCCCTGAAGCGGCGGTAAACAAAGGTAGCTTTTAACGTAAAGCAGACGGCACGTAGTTCTCAGCCGCTTTATGCCTCAACAACCCGCCCTTGTCTTCCTGCACGGCTTCGCCGAAAGCCGCGCCATCTGGACTGAGTTCATCCAAAATTGCCCCCCAGACTACCAAATCCTCACGCCTGACTTCCCCGGCTACGGCGCTGCCGGTGCAACACCCGCCGCCGACTACTCTATGGAGGCGCTGGCCGAATTTCTAAAAGATGAGCTGGATCGGGCTGGTGCTCAGCAAGCCATTCTGATCGGCCACTCTATGGGCGGCTACGTGGCGCTGGCGTTTGCCGAGAAGTACCCGGCGCGGGTCGCGGGCTTGTGCCTTTTTCACTCCTCAGCCCAAGCTGACACCGAGGAGAAAAAAACCAACCGTGATAAAAACATCAGCTTTGTGGAGCGCAATGGCGTCGTAAAGTTCATGGAAACCTTCATCCGCCCACTCTTCGCCGATGCCAATGAGGAAACCATGATGCCCTACCGCCGCCAGCTGGAAGAAACAGGCGCGGCCACGTCTCAGGCCAGCGTAATCGGCGGTATGCAAGCTATGCGCGACCGGCCCGACCGTACGGATGTGTTGCGCAAGGCCACGTTTCCGGTGTTGTTTATCGTGGGCAAGGAAGATGCGGCCGTGCCGTTGGCCACGGCGCTGGAGCAAGTAGCGCTGCCGCCCGTCAGTACGGCGCTGTTTCTGGAGCGCGTGGGTCACTTGGGCTTCTTCGAGCGCCCCGAGCCCACGCGCCGGGCGGTGCTGGACTTCGTGGGGGGCATTTTTGCGGGGAAAGTGAAGTAGCTTAACCAGTTTAGCAAAGCAAAAGGCCGCTTTAGTTTCCTGATACGGCCTTTTGCGTGAATATTCAGTTGTTCAGCTTAGCGGATAACGAAGTTGAGCGGAACCACATAAAACACCTTTACCGGTTTGCCCTGGTGCATGGCCGAAAAAAGTCCCCCAACTAATAGAAACCGCGAAATAAAGCTCATAAGCGTACGCCTGAAATAGATGTAAATCGAGAAGGTTATGCCGTTAATAAGCCCATTCTTAACATCTCTTCCGCAATCTGCACCGCGTTGGTGGCGGCGCCTTTGCGCAGATTATCAGCTACCACCCACATATTGAGCGTGCGCGGCTGCGACTCGTCGCGGCGCAGGCGGCCGACCAGCACCGCGTCTTTGCCGTGGGCGTCTTTAGGCATCGGATACTGGTTCTGGGCTACATCGTCAACCACTTCCACGCCGGCGGTTTCGCGCAGGATGCGGTACACGTCAGCAAGGTCAAATTCCCGCTCAAACTCTACGTTTACCGCCTCCGAGTGGCCGCCCATTACGGGAATGCGCACGGCGGTGGCCGTTACCTGAATGGTGTCGTCGCCGAGGATTTTCTTGGTTTCGCGCACCAATTTCATTTCCTCTTTGGTGTAGCCGTTGTCCTCAAACACGTCGATGTGAGGCAGCACGTTCAGGTCGATGGGGTGAGGGTAGGCGGGGTTGGAAGCCGCGTGGCCGGCGCGCTCTTCCATAAGCTGGTCCACGGCTTTTTTGCCGGTGCCGGTCACGCTTTGATAGGTGCTCACCACAATGCGCTTAATCTGGAAAGCCGCGTGCAATTCATGCAGAGCCAATACCATCTGAATCGTGGAGCAGTTGGGGTTGGCAATAATCTTATCGGCTGGCGTCAGCTCTTTGGCGTTGATTTCGGGCACTACCAGCTTTTTGGTGGGGTCCATGCGCCAGGCTGAGGAGTTGTCAATCACCACGGTGCCCACCTCGGCGAAGCGTGGGGCCTGCTCTTTCGAAACACCGCCGCCGGCCGAGAAAATGGCTACAGCGGGCCGGGCCGCAACGGCCGCATCCATGCTCACCACCTTGTATTTTTTACCCTGAAACTCAATTTCCTGACCCACCGATTTCTCGGAAGCCACGGGCAGCAACTCAGTGACCGGGAAGTTGCGCTCGGCCAGCACTTTCAGCATTTCGCCCCCGACCAGGCCGGTGGCACCAACTACGGCGATTTTCATACGAAAATTGGGTTTCTACACAGTGGCCGCATCTACGGCTCCAGCACAAAGATACGGGCGTAGCGACTTGGATTTCACGGTATCTTTCTTGCATAAGCGCGCCGCGCGCCGAAGCAAAATACCAGCAAATTTTTATGCCGCCTCTCGGGCCAGCGCACCAGCTTATTTATAGGTAGCCATATACCGCCGATTGTAGTGAATATGAAAGCATTGATACTGAGTTTATTCCTTTTAGGCTTAGCTATATCCGCCAACGCTCAGCTTACCGAGTCCTTTGCCGACGGCAATTTCACCCAAAATCCGACCTGGACCGGCGATGAAGCCAACTTTCAGGTAAGCGCCCAGCAGCTGCAAAGCAACGGTCCGGCTACCACCGGCACCACGCTCCAATTGGTAACGGCCAGCACGGCGGCCGGTGGCGTTACCTGGGAGTTTTATGCTAATCTGCGTCTGGCTACTTCGGGGGGCAATCTGGCCGATGTCTGGCTCATGGCCGATCAGGCGAGCTTGAAAGCGAGCGATACTAAAGGCTACTTCGTGCGGCTAGGCGGCACCCCGGATGAGATAAGCCTGTTTCGGCAGGATGCTACGGGCAGCCCCGTATATGTTATTAATGGCCAGGATGGTACGCTCAAGTCTACTACCAATAACGTAGTGCGCGTACGCGTGACCCGCTCACCGGCAAATGTCTGGACGCTGGAACACGACCTGGTTGGGGGGCAAAATTTCACGTCTGGCGGCACGGCCACCGATGCCACGCACCAGCGTAGCGCCTATTTTGGAGTTCGGCTGACGTACTCCTCGGCCAACAGCCGAAATTTCTACTTCGACGATTTTCGCATTACCGACACGGTGCCGCCGGCGCTGCTGAGTGCTACGCCTACCGGCCCGCGTCAGCTGGATGTATTATTCAGCGAAGCTTTGGATGCCGCCCCTAGCGCTGCCAGCTACCGCCTTATTGCCGGACCGGCGGTACTTACGGCCCAGCTCGATGTGGATAATCCGGCGCTGGTGCACCTGACGCTGGGGGGCAATTTAGCGTTGGGAAATAACACCCTCGAAGCACGCAACGTGACCGATGCCAACGGTATAGTGGCCGCCGGACCGCTCACAGCCGTCTTTGTGAATCAGGGTTTCGCCGTGGCGCCGGCTTTCAATCAGGTGCTTATCACTGAGATTATGGCCGATGAAACGCCCGTGGTGGGGCTGCCCGCGTCGGAGTACCTGGAGATTCATAACCCCACGGCCAGTACGGTGCTGGACCTGGCGGGGCTGCGACTGCTGAAGCCGAGCAGCACTACGGCCGCTGTCTTTCCGGCCGGGGCCGTGCTGCTGCCGGGCGAGTACGCCGTGGTCTGCGGCAGCACGCGCGGTAGCCAGTTTGCCGCTTTTGGAAAAGTCTTTGGCCTGACGAACTTCCCCAGCCTGTCGAACGCGGGCGACCAGCTGGTGCTGCGCGCCCGCAACGGCCAAACGTTATTTGAAGTCACGTATTCGGATACCTGGTACAAAGATTTGCGCAAAAAAGAAGGCGGTTGGGCCCTGGAAATGGTAGACGCCGCCAACCCCTGCGCCGGGAGCAGCAACTGGACCGCCAGCACCGACGACAGTGGCGGCACGCCGGGCCGCGCCAATGCGGCGCGGGCCACCAACCCCGACCGCACCGCGCCGACTTTATTGCGCGCCGTAGCTTTGACGCCTACTACCGTGCGCCTGTTTTTTGGGGAAAAGCTGGATAGTTTGAGCAGCACTAACATCGGGCAGTATGCCTTGACGCCCGCGGTGCCCATCAAGCAAGCGGCGCCGCAGGGTCCCGATTTTCGTGCCGTCGATTTGCTGCTGGCGTCCAGTTTGCCCCCCAACCAGCCCCTGACCGTGGCCGTGCGGCAAGCCACCGATTGCACCGGCAATAGCGCGGGGCCAATTACCTCCGCTGCTTTTGCCTTGCCCGTAGCAGCCCAGGCGGGCGACGTGGTTATCAATGAAATTCTGTTCAATCCGCGTACCGGCGGCGTCGATTTTGTGGAGCTGCTGAATCGTTCGGCCAATTACCTCGATGTGCAGGGCTGGCAGTTGGGCGCAGAGCAACCTACTGGTATTAGCGCTAGCCCCATCAGTGCGGGGCCCTATGGCCTGGCGCCGGGCCAGCTGCTGGTCCTCACCACCCGCCCCGATATTGTGCAGAGCGAGTACCCAACGCATGATCCGGCCGCGTTTCTGGCAATGCCCAGCTTTCCCAGCCTGCCCGACGACGCGGCCACGGTAGTTGTGCTGGATGCCAAAAGCCAGGCTATTGACCGCTTCAGCTACGACGAAAAGCAGCACCTGCCCTTGCTCAGCGACCGCAACGGCGTATCGCTGGAGCGCATCCGGGCGGCGGAAGCTAGTCTGGGGGGCAATTTTCACTCGGCGGCCAGTGCCGTTGGCTACGCAACTCCTGGCCGACCTAACTCGCAGTACCAGGCTGATCCTATTGGGGCAAAGCTTTTTCAGGTTGAGCCCGAAGTATTTACGCCTGACGAGGACGGCCAGCAGGACTTCACTACGCTCACCTATCGCTTCGATTATCCGGGTTACGCGGCCTCCATTACCATCTATGATGCCCAAGGCCGACTGACTCGCCGCCTGGCGCGCAACGAAACGCTGCCCACGAGCGGCTTTTTGCAGTGGGACGGCCTCACGGATCAGGGCCGCAAAGCGGCTATCGGGCCGTATGTGCTGCTGATTGAGCTGTATCGGGTGGCCGGGGGCGAGACGCATGTGTACAAGCGCAACGTGGTGCTGGGCGGACGGTTTTAGCAGCCTTCAGCTAATTCTGCGTCGGTGCTGACTGATGCGCCAACGTTTTATCGTCTGAGCAGATTGGCATCTTATTGCACTCATTTGATATAGCTATCAACTAGCTATTCTTGCTCTGAATATCCCATATCAATACTTTCATACTAGCTCAACAATATCCTTTGAATAGTAGGCGCGTAAGAAGCTCAGAAGTTTCCCTCCACTCTCAACACCTACTAGTTATGAAAGTAATCTCACCTCGCGTCCATGGTTTCCTTGACTATGGCACAATCCTCCTCTTTGCCCTGGCCCCCAGCATATTTGGTTTCGAAGGCATGTATGCTACTGTTTGCTATATCTTAGCCGCTGGCTACCTGGTTGTTACCCTGCTCACAGATTTCCCGATGGGCATAGCGCACCTGATTCCGTTCCCCGTGCACGGCGGCTTGGAGCTGGTTAGTGGCCTGGTGTTGCTGGCCTCGCCTTTCCTGTTTGGCTTCAACGACGACAACGAAACGGCCCGCAACTTTTTCATGATTATGGGTGGCTTGTTTTTAGGTGCCTGGCTCCTGACTGATTGGCGTGCGCAAACGCGCGCCCACAAATCAGCTATGCAGAATCCTTTATAAGTTCTGAACCCAAAAAAGCCCCCCAGCTTCGTGTTGGGGGGCTTTTTTGCGTACAAACGCAATGCTTACCCGCAAGGTCAACAGTATCCTCCCACCACGAGTAGCGTACAAACTTGAGCGTTTTATTCTTCCTTGACCTAACCCTTAATCTATGAAAGTATTATCACCAATAGCTCATGGCGTCATCGATATAGCCTTCATCACCGTCCTGGCGATGGCTCCCATCATGTTTGATCTGGAGCCTGCCGTGGATACCGCGTGCTATGTAATGGCGGGGGGCTATTTGTTGCTTACCCTCCTGACTAACTACCGATTCGGCCTCTTCCGCCTGGTACCCTTTCCCGTGCATGGCTGGCTCAACTTGCTGACGGGTATTGCCTTACTGGCCGCTCCTTTTTTGTTTGATTTCGAGGCCGGCAGCGCCGAGCGCAACCTTGCCCTGGCGTTGGGTGTCGTTTCCGTAATAAACTGGTTTATAACGGATTGGAAAGCCGATTCTCGTTCCTTAATGACCGATAAGAATACTTGATCGACTTATAAGTAGGTGATAGAAAAATAAAAGCGGCTGAAGCACAGTAGTGCTTCAGCCGCTTTTTTGCTGCGCAGGACTTTATGTATCAGCGCTATATCCTCACGGTAATACCTACGAAAAACTCGCGTTCGGTATCGGAGGTGAGGGGCAATTGCGCCCCCATATCGAACTGGATGTTCTCCCCTACCTTAATTTGCGGACCAAAATTAACGGTGGCTTGCCATTCATTCTGGCGGGTATTCCAACGGCCCACCACTTCGCCATATATCCCCAGCGCGTCCGTAAAACTATGCTCAGCTGTGATTCCGGGCACAAGCTGAACATAATGCTGCTTGTCTTCCCGGTCGTAGGCGCGGTCCGCCTCTAGTTGAGTTGTCAGCTCCCAGTTTTCGGTCAAATGATAGTTTACGGGCACAACAAAGCCCATTTCAGTTTTGTCAACGCCTTCGCCACCGCCCGTGGGAAGGCGCACAAAACCCGTAACGGCCATCGCAACGCGAGTTTCATCATCGTCGCCGAAGAGGTTGCGCTTCAGACGTAGGGTCACGTCGCCGAAGCCTTCGAGGCGGCCAACGGCCGTGCGCGGCCGCTCCTGGGTCAGCGCATACGGCTCCAAGGCCACCTGGAAGTCAATCTTGTCGGTCAGGCCAAGCTTGAGCACTAGGGGCGCTACCTGCCAAGTGCGGCGGCGAACCCCCTGGCCGCGGCCGGTGAGCAGACGCAAAAAGTCGCCCTCCACCTGAAAATGGCCTGGGTCGATAGTGAACGGGCTTTCCGTGATACCCGGCCGGTCAGGATGCAGCTCGCGCATAGAGTCGCGGGGCACCGGCCGAAACAGCGAGTAGCCATCCATTTCGATGCCCTTCTCCGGCCGCTGAGCATACGCAGTGGTCAGCGGCAGCAGGGCCAGCAGTAGCCAGTAAAGTTTAGGCATCAATGGGCGCTGTTAAGCAAATAAGGTAAAACCTCCGACTCATTTTAGCGGCGCTTTCGGCGGTAGCTGCCAGGCCATAATCAGGGCTATGTTGAGGGGCGCTTTTGCCGGCACGGCCCGCGCTACTCATTTAAGCCCCGGCCGTTGAGAATGTCCTGACTGCATTTTTCAATTCTGGCTGCGCGGATTTTGGATTGCTTGGGAGCCGAAAAATACAGCAGGTAGGCCCGTTGCCGGCTCGGTGTCAGGGCCGTAAACGCCGTTTGCAAGGCTGGGGTTTCAGCTAGCTTGTGTTGCCATTCTTCCGGCAGGGTGAATTCGTTTGATTTTTTGAACGCCACTTTAACCCCGCTTCTTTCCAGCTCCATAGCTTCCCGGATGTAATCTTTCAAGACGGCTTCCCGCTCCGCCACTTCCCGCACCGTGGTGAACCGCAACTGGCGCGCGGCCTGCGTATTCGCCGTTTGCTGAACCAAACTGCCCTGCGCATCCCGCAGCAAAGCGCCTTTGAAAAACAGAACGGCGCAGTATTCCTTAAACACGTGCAGCAACACGACGTTGCGGTTCTCAAACATATAGCACGGCACGCCCCACTTCAATACTTCCGTCAGACCGCAGTCCAGCACGAACGTTCGTAGCTGCTCCAGCTCTTCCAGCCACTGCTTATTTTTTATGAAATAGAAATCAACCTTTGGATTCATGCCGGGCTTACTTTAGAGGCTGTTCCTGAGACTGTACTAGCGCAAAATCGGCGGTAGGGTGGGCAGGATCTACTGCATTGTTCTGGGCCGCGCGAGTCAGCGCGGGAGTTAGCCGGCGACTGGCGGGGCGCAGCTGCCAGGAAGCCACCGTCAGGCAGGCAAACACAAATGGCGCCAGCGCGCCGCTGGGGCCGTCGCCGCTGGCCAGGTGCGAGATGGTGGCGCCCGTGAGCAGGAAGAAGAATCCCGCGTAGGCCCACTCCTTAGCCAGCCGCCAGCCCGGCAGCAAAATCACCAGCACCCCGGCCAGCTTCCAGGCGCCCACCAGCGGCAGCACGTAGAGCGGGTAGCCCAGGTGCCGCATGCCGTCCACGTTGAAGGGCGCGCGCAGCAGTTGGGCCGTGCCGCCGGCCAGCATTCCGAAGGCCAGCAGGCCGGTTACCAGCCAGAATAAAACGGGGTGAGGGCGTTGAGTTTCCATGAGAGTAGCGGTTAATTGACGTTTTCAACAAAGCTACCCGCCAGTAGTATCCGGCTGTTTAACAAATGATAAAAAGCTACTGCCCGGCCCGGATGCGGCTCAGCGACACCTGCGTGATACCCAAGTAGGCCGCCAAATCGCCCAGGCTGATACGCTGTAGTAGGGGCGCTTTCTCCTGCACAAACAGGCGGTAGCGGGTGGTGGCGTTTTCTTCCAGCATCTCGCTGAGGCGCTTCATCATGCCGATGGAGGCCAGCGTCAGCAGCTGCTTGAACAGGGTCTCGACGGCGTGGTGCTGGCGGCAGAGGCGCTCAATGTCTGGTCGCGCGATGCTGTACACGGTCGTCGGCTCCAGGGCCAGCAGCTGGTATTTGGAGGGGGCACTGGTCAGGTAGCTGTTGATTTCCGTGAACAGGATATTTTCCTTAAAGAAGGTCATGATGAACTCCTTGTCTTCCTTATAGAAGGACGACTTTACCAGGCCCTGCTCGATAAAGTGGTAGTGCTGGCTCGTTTGCCCGGCCCGCAACAGGCAGGCACCTTTCGCGAATTCCTGCCGCACCAAGGCGCGCAACAGCTCGTCGCGGGCCGGCGGTTCGAGCGGGACGAGGCGGTCGGTGTAAGCCAAAACAGGATGCATGGGGGCAAAGGTGGCAGAATAGTCTAAAAGTTGCGAGAGGCGGAGCCACCGCTGGTTTATCGGGTAGCTATTCTGCTACGACGTGCTGCTTGCCCCCTGTTTGGCGGGCTGATGGGGCCGGGCAGCGCGGGCGCGGCTGGCAGAAGCTTTTACCCTGTTCGTTTAACAACACTCATAGATTGGCTATCGATGCGCCAATCCGGAGCCGGCCTGCTTACGCAACCAGCCACCCAAAAGATGCTAAGGCACAGTCGCGGCTTCGGCCTGTAGCTTAGCGAGGGCCTCCGTAAGCTGGTTGGCTTTAATCAGGCCCGGCCAGCGCCCGCGCACTTGCAGCTTATTATTCAGCAGTACGATGGTGGGGTAGGCAACCTGGCCGGATTCGTCGCGGGCCAGGGCCAGGGCCAATTCGTGTACGCCACTGCCGGGCCCGGTCGGCCGAAACGTAAACGTGTGCCCGGCCAGCCGGACCGGCTCCCGGCTTTCGGCGTTCAGCGCCACGGCGTAGAAATCGGCGTTCAGACGATTGGCCACGATTTTGTCCCGGAATACGGTCAAATCTTGGAGCTTGCAGTAGCGGCACCAGTCGGTATACACCTTCACCAGCACTGGGCGGGGGCGTACGCGCATACTGTCGGCCAGGGCCTGGGGTGTGAGCCAGCGCACGGCCGGGGCGGGCGCGGGCGGGTGGCTGGCGCTGAGGGTAAGCAGCAGGAGCGGTAGAAGCAGAAAAAAGCGGGGAGAAGGCATGATGTGGGGGCGCGCTGCCCACGCCCGTTGCTGTTTGGTTATTGAAAAGAATGTTTAGTGCTTATCATTCGCAGCTGGGTGCGTACCACGCGCCCCTATCGTGTACCGCAGCCCCAGAAAGCCCCGGATACCCTGGTTGGAAGCGTACACGTAGCTTGGGTCAAACGTCAGCGCGTTCGGGTTGTCTGGGGTAGCCACGGGTTGCCCAGCGGCATCAAACTGCACTTGCTTGTCGAAAGGATCAAAGGCGCGGGCGATGGCCGCGGAGGTAGGGCGGAAGTTGAGCAGGTTTTTTACGCCTCCATATACTTCCAGCTTGTCGCCCAGCCGCTTGGTTACCTGTATGTTCTGAATGCTGAACGCGGGCGAGGAAGCTGGTCTTGGATCCTGAGGTCCCAGCAAAGGCAAACGCATAGGTCCGTACACGTTGCCGGTATAATCTACGCTCAGGCCCGCCTCCGCAAAGCGGTAGCTAAGCGCAAATGTGCCCGACACCCGCTCCGTAAGTAGCTGCCGCTGCTTCCGCGTCTGGCCGGTGGCATCGGCGCTTACCTGGTACACATCCAGCACCGTCACCCCCAGAATGGCGGTCAGCGGAAAGCCAAACGTCAGGTCGGTATTCAGCGTGACGCCCCGCGATACGGCGTGCCCGCGCAGGTTATCGTAAATCAGCAGCGTGGGGTCGGAAGTGTAGTCGGGCGTAATCTTATTGGTGAAATAAGTGTAGAAAGCGCTGGCATCGAAGCTCAACAAACTTTGGCCGATCGGCAGCAGACGCTGGTAGTTCAGGTTGGCATTGTAGCTGCGCTCGGGCCGCAAAGAGTTGCGGATGATTACGGTGCGAGCCCCGGTTAGCGCTGCGTGATCTTCCGTAAATACGTTCACCACCCGGTAGCCATTACCCATGCTCAGCCGGAAGGTCTGGCGGTCATCGGGCGAAAACTTATAGTTGAGGCGGGGGGTAAAAATGCTGCCATGGTACGAATTGTAATCATAGCGCAGGCCCAGCAGCAAGGAATGCTTGGCGTTGAAACGCAGCTCATTTTGCACGAAAATTCCCGGTAGCCAGGTACGCTGGGGGGCATTTTTGGAGGCCAGCGAGTCGCCGGTAGCCGTGGCGGGCGTATTGTCGTCGAAGTGCGTGAAGCGCAAAGCCGAGCCCAGCAGCAAGTGGTGTCGGCCGGCGGTGTGGGCTGCGGTAAGCTGGCCAAAGGCGATATCCTGCTGCGCCTTATACACCGTAGTGCCGTACACGGAATTCTGATTATGGGTATTCAGCGAGGTGCTCAGCATCACCTGCGGCCCCCGAATGGGCAGTTGATACGCACTGATTACCTCGGCCCGACTCGTATAAATCGACTCGGCATACAGGCTGTCGCCGCCCCGAAACTCCGGCGACCATTGCATTTGCCCGCCCCAGCGGTCCTCGTAGAGGTAGCGCGCCGCCAGCGAGGCCACCCGATTCTCGGGGCGGGCCAGCGTGAGCTTGTCGAACACCGAGATGCGCTTGGCCAGGGCAATGTCGGTGAAACCGTCGCCATTGGCGTCGCGGGGCGAGTCGTAGACGAAGCCGTTGACGCCGAGCAGGGAAGTCACCTTTCCGGCCCGCGCCTTCAACGCCACGTCAACGTTGTGCTCGCCCCAGCTTGTGCTGAAGGCGTCGGCCGACACCTGGGGGGCTTTTTCCGGGTCGCGGGTAATTATGTTGATGACGCCGCCCACCGCTTCGGAGCCATAAAGCGTCGAGGCCGGACCTTTCACCACTTCAATGCGCTCCACGAGGCTATTCGGAATACCCGTCAGGCCATACACCGTGCTCAGGCCACTCACGATGGGCATGCCATCCAGCAGCACCATGGTATAAGGGCCTTCCAAACCGTTGATGTGAATGTCGCCGGTATTGCAGATGTTGCAGTTGAGCTGCGGCCGCACCCCGTTCACCGTTTGCAACGCCTCGAACACCGAGGGCGTGGGATTCTTCTTAAAGTACGTCGGGTTGTATACCTCCACCGGCACCGCCGACTCCAGGCGCGATACGGGGTGCAAGGTGCCTGATACGACTACTTCCCCCAACTCCTGCCCACCGCTGGCCTGCAGCGTCACGCTTAGGTGGGTGGTTTTACTAGCTATTACAGTCACGGCCCGCTCAGTGGCGGCGTACCCAATGGCGCTGATAGCCAGGCGGTGACTACCGGGGGGCAAATCCAGAATAAACACGCCATCCTCCATAGCGGTAGCGCCCAAAGAGGTGCCCTTTACCCCGATGCTGGCAAAAGGCACCGGCTTGCCTTCCGCCTGTATTCGGCCGTGTACCTTACCCGATTGGGCTGCTACTTCAAGAGTAATCAGGCAGCTGAAAATCAATAGGAAGAAGTGTCTCATAGCAAAAAGAAGCAGGAATTTAGGCGATGTATTCATTTATATTTAGACGAGTCTAAATCATTAGGCCGAAAAAAGCGCAGCTACTTTTTAGAGCGGCTGCGCTTAAGTATTAACCGAAGAATGTCTCGAACAGCAGGTAAGCGTTCAACACGATAATGATAGCTGAAACAGTCCAGGCAAGTACTTTGATAAGCGGCGAGTTGGTGAAAACGCCCATCTTGAGCTTGCTGCCAGTAAACAGCACCAGCGGTACCACCGCGAAGCTAAGTTGCAGGGAAAGAATAACCTGGCTGAGTACCAACAGCTCGCCCGTACCTTTCTCCCCGTAGAGTATCGTGACGATAAGCGCGGGAATTACGGCAATGGCGCGGGTTATCAGCCGACGCAGCCAGGGCTTCAGACGAATGTGCAGGAAGCCTTCCATTACGATTTGGCCCGCCAGCGTACCCGTCAGGGTGGAGTTTTGGCCGGAAGCCAGCAAAGCCACGGCAAATAACACGCTGGCCGCGCCCGCGCCCAGCACCGGTGCCAGCAGCTTATGCGCGTCGTTGATATCGGCTACGTTGAAGTAGCCATTGCGGTGAAACGCCGCCGCCGCGGTTACCAGAATGGCCGCATTCACGAAAAACGCCAGAAACAGCGCTACCGTGGAGTCGATGGTGGCAAATTTGATGGCCATACGCTTGCCCTGTTCCGTCTGCTCGATGGCGCGGGTTTGTACGATGCTGGAGTGCAGATATAGGTTGTGCGGCATTACCGTAGCGCCCAGAATCCCGATGGCGATGTAGAGCATGCCGGGGTCCGTTACCACTCTCGTCTGCGGTACCAGGCCAGCGGCAATACCCAGCCAATCGGGGTTAGAGGCGATAATTTCATACAGAAAGCAGCCGAAAATCACCACGATAAGGCCCGCTACGATGCTCTCGATGATGCGGAAGCCTTTATTCTGGAAATAAAGCACTACCAGCACATCCAGAATGGTAAGTACCACACCCCACGGCAGCGGCAACCCAAACAACAGATTCAGGGCAATGGCCGACCCAATGACCTCGGCTAAGTCGCAGGCGGCAATGGCAATTTCGCAGAGCACCCACAGCACCATCGCTACGGGCTTGGAGTAATGGTCGCGGCAGGCCTGGGCCAGGTCGCGGCCCGTCACGATGCCCAGCTTGGCCGCCAGGTGCTGAAGCAGCATGGCAAACAAGTTGGAAATCAGGATAACCGATAGCAGCGTGTAGCCATAGCGGGCCCCGCCGGCAATATCGGTAGCCCAGTTGCCGGGGTCCATGTAGCCCACGGCCACCATAAGGCCGGGCCCCCAGAAAGCAAACAGCTTACGCCAGAAAGAAGCATCGTGCGCCGGCACCTTTATGCTCGCGTACACCTCCTGCAAAGAAGGCGCATGACGAGGCTGCCGCCAACCCGGATGTTCGGCAACGGGCGGCGTGGGGGGCTTTTCTATAAAATCCTTAACCGGTTGAGACACTTTATCAGCAGATGAGGTATTCACAAAGTACGCTATTTTTAGACTAATCTAAATTTATTTTTCAATTTACCTTAACTACTGATTTTCTGTTAAAATGTTTCATACGCCGTCGAAGTAGATTTTTTAACGGATTTTTGCCCCCGCTTTTGTGTTCAACCCCTTATGACGCTTTCTGAATCGAAGCTGCGCCTTGGCCTCCTGTCCCTTGTGGTGAGTGCTGTGCTGGTAGCCGTGAAATTCTACGCCTATGCGCTCACGGCCTCGCAGGCTGTGCTCACCGATGCGCTGGAATCCATTATTAATGTGTTTACCAGCGGCTTTGCGCTGTATAGTCTGTATTTGTCAGGTCTGCCCAAGGATGAAAACCACCCATACGGCCACGGCAAAGTAGAGTACCTGTCGGTGGGGTTTGAGGGGGCCCTGATCCTGATTGCGGGCGTCTATATTTTCTACAGCGCCACGCTGGCGTTCCTGGAGCCGCATGCCGTTGCCCGCCCCGATCTGGGTATGGCCTTGCTGGGTATTACGGCCCTGATAAATCTGGCCGTAGGTTTTCTGCTGATTCGCTCCGGCCGTAAGCTCAAATCGGTGGCCTTGGTGGGCGACGGGCAGCACCTGTATCTCGATGCCGTCAGCACGCTTGTGTCGTGCGTAGCCTTGCTGCTGGTGGCCGCTACCGGCAACGTACTTTTTGATGCGGGCGCGGCGTTGCTGCTGGGGGGCTTTATTGTGGTGAATGGCCTGCGTATGGTGCGGCGCTCGGTGGGCGGCCTCATGGACGAGTCGGATGTGGTGGTGGTGCGGGAGGTAATCGGGGAGCTCCAGCAGTTTCGCCGCCCCGCCTGGATTGATGTGCACAATCTGCGCGTGCTACGGTATGGAGCCAACCTCCACATCGACTGCCACATGACTATGCCGTACTACTTCAGCCTCGACGAAATTCATAATGAGCTGAACGATATCGAGGCCCTCATTCGTCAGCGCTTCGATGTCGATGTGGAGATGTTCGTACACGCCGACCCCTGCACCGCTACTGCCTGCGCTCACTGTCACATGTCGGAGTGCCCGGTGCGCCAGCATCCGTTTAGCCAGGAAATAGGCTGGACGCTAACCAACGCCGTGAAGAACGAGCGGCACCAGTTGGTAGTAGAGTAACGCGAAGCGGTGCTTCGCTCGTTGAACGAGACGGCGGACTTTTTCAACAACGTTGTTCAACGCCTACAACGCGAGACGAAGCACCGCTTCGCGCTACTCTACCACCAGCCGCCGGGCGTACTGCTCCGTCGCGTTGCGCACTTGCACCACGTACACGCCCGCTTGTAAGCCGGTCAGGCTTAGGCTTAACTCCGCCTGCTGGGGGGCAAATTTAGCCGTCCGCACCACGCGCCCCAGCGCATCATGGATGGTGGCGGAAGTAGCGGAAGTAGGGGCGGCTGGCAGGCGCAGCGCTACTGTCTGACGCGCCGGATTCGGCCAAAGACCCAGCGCCGCATTGCGCGACTCAGACTTTGTACTCAGCACAAAGCCCCGGTTTTCCAGTGTCACAATCTGGTCGTTGCCGCTGCCGTTGCTGGTAGCCACATACACGCGCCCCGCTGGCGAGACGCACAAAGCCCGCAAACGACCAAACCGATTAGCCAGAAACTCCGGCGGATTCGTCGTTGAAATGGCGTCGCCGGCCGCATTGAGTGGGAGTTGAACCAGCCTGGAAGCCTTGAGCGTAGCCAGCAGCAAGCTGCCGCGCCACTCCGGAATAGCCGGCGAATCATAGTAAGCCAGCCCGGCTACGGCTAGGGTAGGGGTCCAGATGAATAGGGGCTGACGGACATTATTGGCGGCGCAAAAGGCCGTTTCGTCGGCTTGGTCACAGCGGCCGGGCACGTTGGGCCAGCCATAGTTGCGGCCCGGCTCTATCAGGTTTATTTCATCGTCAGTATTTTCCCCGTGTTCCGAGCTGTAAATACGTCCCGACGGCAAGCGAACTAACCCCTGCGGATTGCGGTGACCCAACGAATACACGGGGCTGCCCGGCGTAGGATTATCAGTCGGAATGCTGCCATCCAGGTTCAGCCGCAGAATCTTGCCATTGAGTGAGGATGGGTTTTGTGACTCGGAGCGCAGTTGGGCGTCGCCGGTGGTCATGAGTAGGGTGCGATCGGGAAGGATGAGCAGGCGCGAGCCGCTATGAGTAGTGGTGGAGGTGATATTGCCCAGCAGCACCAGCGGGGCGCTAAGCGATGTGGTAGCCACGTTGTAGGTATAGCGTACTACCTTTTCTTTCAGCCCGTTGTCGTTGTAATTATAAACGATATATAAGTAAGGCGAAGTCGTAGCAAAATCGGGGTGGAGCACCATGCCCAGCAGACCGCTTTCGCCGGTGGGCGCTACGTCAGGCACATTCAACAATGGCAGGACCTGCCCCGTGGTCGGGTTCACGCGACTAATGCGCCCGCCGCGCTCCGTCATCCAAATGAAGTCATCCGGGCCCCAAACCAGCTCCCAGGGTATATCGAGGCCTGTGGCCAGCGGTGTTGCCGATACCGTGGTATTGCCAACAGGAAAGGTGATGGTCTGGGCGGAGGCAGTGGTTACAAGTAAACTGCTAACCAGGAAAAGCGAAGCGGCGAGTGTTTTCATAGTTGAAATAAATAACGGAAGCTGTTTAGGAAGTGGTCCAGCACATACCGGGACGTCATGCTGAGCTTACCGAAGCATCTCTACTGCTTTATCTAACGGATTTGACGAAGCGGTAGAGATGCTTCGGCAAGCTCAGCATGACGTTCTTTTGACTTCCTAAACAGCTTCAACGGAAGCTGAACAGGCTGCAAAGACTAACGAATGAATAACCCGTTCGGATTAGCTTAGTGTTGCTCAACGAGGGACTATTTTTATTTCTCCCGTACTTTCCTATCTACTTCTCAGCCCATCCACTCTTCTTTCACATGATGAAAAAATTGCTGCCCCTGCTGGCTATTGGCGCTATCAGCTTTGGCGCGGGTGCTATGCTGCCCCGCCCCGCCGATTTGCCCCCCATCACAGTTCCCATGCTTCAGGCTGCGCAGGGATTGTTGGGTCTGAATTTTACCGAAGCCCAGCTCGACTCTACCCGCCGCGACCTCGAAGACAACCGCAAAGATTACGAGAAGATACGCCAGGTAAAGCTCCCCAACAGCGTAGCGCCCACGCTCGTCTTCGATCCCGTGCCGCTGCGCCTGCGCCAAACCATGCTGCCCAAAGCCAGCAACGACTTTGGGAAATTGCCCCCCACGGCCAAAATAAAGCTGCCCGCCAACCGCGACGATCTGGCTTTCTATACCGTGCGGCAGCTCAGCGAGCTAGTCCGCACCAAGCAGATTTCCTCCGAGGAGCTAACCCGGTTTTTCCTGGCCCGCCTCAAAAAGTATGACCCTAAGCTGCTCTGCGTCACCACCCTGACCGAAGAGTTGGCCATGCAGCAAGCCCGCCAAGCCGATAAGGAAATCAAGGCCGGCAAATACCGCGGACCGCTGCACGGTATTCCGTTCGGGGTCAAAGACTTATTCAGTACCAAAACCTACAAAACTACCTGGGGCTCGGTGCCTTACAAAGATCAAGTGCTGGACGAAGACGCGGCCGTGGTTACACGTTTGCGCGAGGCGGGGGGCGTTTTGGTGGCCAAGCTCACCTTGGGCGAGCTGGCGATGGGCGACGTGTGGTACGGGGGCAAAACCCGCTCACCCTGGGATATTACCCAGGGCAGCAGCGGCTCCTCGGCCGGCTCGGCTTCGGCCGTGGCCGCCGGGCTGGTGCCCTACGCCATTGGCACCGAAACGCTGGGCTCTATTGTGAGCCCGAGTACCGCCTGCGGCACAACGGGGTTGCGGCCATCGTATGGGCGCGTGAGTCGGGCCGGAGCTATGGCTTTGAGCTGGAGCATGGATAAAGTAGGTCCGCTGGCGCGCTCAGCCGAAGATTGCGCCCTGGTATTTGCCGCTCTGGTCGGTGCCGATGCCCGCGACCCCGCGACCACAATCATCCCTGCCGGCTTCAAGTACGCTTTTGATATCGACATCAAAAAGCTGCGTGTTGGCTATCTGAAAGCCGATTTTGACCGCGACTATCCCACCAAAGCCAATGACCAGGCCTCGCTGGAGGTAATGCGTAAGCTGGGCGTGCAGCTCATCCCGCTCGATTTGCATGACCTGCCCGCCGGGGAATTGACGTTTCTGCTCAGCGCCGAGGGCGCCGCTGCTTTCGACGACCTGACCCGCTCGGGGCGCGACGCGCTGATGGTGAATCAGGGCCGCAATGCCTGGCCAAACTCCTTTCGCACGGCCCGCTTTGTTCCGGCCGTGGAATACATTCAGGCCCAGCGGGTGCGGCGCCAGCTTATCGAAGAAGTAGACAAGCGCCTGCAGGGTTTTGATGCGTATCTGGCACCGTCGTTTGGTGGTCCTAACCTGGTTATTACCAACCTCACCGGCCACCCGGCGGTAGTAGTGCCCAATGGTTTTCGTGCCAATGGCTTGCCCAGCACCATCACGTTTGGCGGGCAGCTTTTTGAAGAAGGGAAACTGCTGGCGCTGGTAAAAGCCTATCAGGATGCGACGGATTTTGATGAAAAACACCCCCCGCTTAATTTTTAGCAGCATGTATAAAAGCCATCATGCAGAGCAACGCGAAGCATCTCGCGTGTTTATCGGGATTACTAATCCTACGTCAGCAAGCGAGATGCTTCGCGTTGCTCTGCATGACCGCCTAATAATTAACCTTGCTACTTAGGACAATGCCTTCCAGCCTTCACCAACGCGCCGATGGCTACCTCATCTCCACCGACCCCGCCCGCCTGGACCTGGCCGTTATCCACGATTTTCTGGCTAATGACTCATACTGGGCCCGTAATATGCCCCGCGAATTGCTGGAGCGGGCCATTCAGAACTCGCTCAATTTCGGCCTGTACGCCCCCGATGGCCGCCAGGCCGGCTTCGCCCGCGTTGTCACCGATCGGGCCACGTTCACCTGGCTCTGCGACGTGTTTGTGCTGCCTGAGTTTCGCGGCCAGGGCTTATCGAAGTGGCTAATGGAGTGCGTGTGGGCGCACCCCGATTTGCGGGGGCAGCGCCGCCATTTGCTGGCCACAATGGATGCGCACACGCTCTATACCCAGTTCGGATTTAGCCCCCTGGCCCAGCCTGAGCGGTTTTTGGAGATACGCTTCGCCAATCCGTACGGCGTGCCGACCAGCCACTAGAATGTAGCGCGAACTTTTAGTTCGCGTATCGTTGGGGTTATTGTTAAGGATGCTCTTAGCCAGTCCTTCACCGATACGCGAACTAAAAGTTCGCGCTACAGGCAGCCGACTGCAACACCTGCCGCCCATGTCTGTCCTTGCCGTGGGCTTGCGTATGTTGCGGGTAGCTTTCATGTTTCATCTTTCTTACTACCTGATGCGCGTTTCGTTCGTCGTGCGGGCGCTGGCTTTGTTGGGGCCGGTTTCTGCTGCTTTTGCTCAAACTCCCACCACCGCGCCGGCTACTTCGCTCGCGCCGCTTACGGTCGAGAAAATCATGCGCGACCCGGCGCAGTGGATTGGTACGGCTCCTTCCAATGTGTATTGGGGTGAAGATGGCAAACGCATCTACTTCAACTGGAACCCCGAAAAAAACCGTCGTGATTCGCTGTATGCGGTTGCTCCCAGCGGCGGCGCGCCCCGCAAGATCAGCCTGCGCGACCAGTTAAATTTGCCCCCCAGCAGCGGTGTATACGACCAGAAGTTTGCCCGCAAAGTCTATGAGAAGGACGGCGACATTTATTTGCTCGACCTGAAAACTAACAAGGCTCGGCGCGTGACCAATACGGCCGAGCGCGAATCAGATGCGGCTTTTGCTCTGCAAGGCCAGCTCGTGAGCTACACGCGGGGGGCAATTTGTTTACCTGGAACCCGGCCAATGGCGAAACCGTGCAGCGCACTGATTTTCGCAAGGGCAACAACCCCACGAAAGGCTCACCCACCGATCAATCGGAAAAGTACCTGAAGGCGCAGCAGCTGGCTTTGTTCCAGGTAATTCGGCAGCGCGACCAAGACCAGCAGGATCGGCAGCGTGCGCAGAAAGCGTTGAATAAGCTGCGTCCGAAGGCTATTTACTTGGGCCTCAAAAGCGTGCGCAACCTTCAGCTCAGCCCCGATGGACGCTTCGTGACGTACTCGCTGGTGCAGGAGCCCGGTAGTGAGAAAGTTGCCATCGTGCCCAGTTTCGTGACGGCTACGGGCTTTACCGAGGACATTTCGAGCCGCACGAAAGTAGGCGCGCCCCAAACCGCTATGGAGCTGGGTATCTATGACATTGGCCGTGATACCACGTTCGTGCTGGGCTACCGCGACTTGAAAGGCCTGGACGAACAACCCGCGTATCGCAAAGAGTATCAGCTGAAAGCCAAAGCCCCAACGGCCGCCGATTCAACTAAAGCCACGGCCGCCACGGCGAAAAAAGCCGAAAAACCCGCGACGGAGCTACGCCGCGTGGCCCCATTTGGCCCGTTCTGGTCCGACAACGGCGAGCGGGCCTTCCTGGTGATGCGCTCCGCCGACAACAAGGACCGCTGGATTGTGGCTCTCGACCCAAGTACACAGAAAATTGCGCTGCTCGACCGGCAGCGCGACGAAGCCTGGATCAATGGTCCGGGTATTGGCTACGGGGCGGGAAATGTGGGCTGGCTGCCGGATAACAAGCGCGTGTGGTTTCAAAGCGAGGAGAGCGGCTACTCACATCTTTACACGGTAGACGTAACCAATCAACAGCGTAAAGCCCTGACCAGCGGCAAGTTCGAGATTCAAAAAGCCGAGCTTTCCCGCGACAAAGAGACGTGGTATCTATCGGCCAACAAAACGCATCCTGGCGAGCAGCACTTCTACCGTATGCCGGTATCTGGGGGGCAAATGACCCAGATTACGACGCTGCCCGGCGCGCATGAGGTCACCGTTTCGCCCGACGAGAAGACGCTGGCCGTGCGCTACAGCTACGCCAATAAGCCCTGGGAGCTGTTTGTGATGGACAATAAGCCGGGCGCCAAAATGCGCCAGCTTACTAACTCGCTCACCTCTGAGTTCAAAAGCTACGCCTGGCGTGACCCGGAAGTCATTACCATCAAAGCCCGCGACGGAGCCGACGTCTACGCCCGCCTTTACCGGCCCGCCAACGCCGTAGCGCAAGGTCCGGCCGTGATTTTTGTGCATGGCGCCGGCTATTTGCAGAACGCGCATAAGTGGTGGAGCCAGTATTCCCGCGAGTATATGTTTCACAACCTGCTCGTCGAACAGGGCTACACCGTGCTTGACATCGACTACCGGGGCTCCAGCGGCTACGGCCGCGACGTGCGCACGGGCATCTACCGCTTTATGGGAGGCAAAGACCTGACCGACCACGTAGACGGCGCGAAGCTGCTCACGGAGAAATACGGCGTCAGTCCGCAACGCATTGGCATTTATGGCGGCTCCTACGGCGGCTTTATTACGCTGATGGCCATGTTCACGGAGCCCGAGGTGTTCAAAGCCGGCGCCGCCCTGCGCTCCGTTACCGACTGGGCCCACTACAACCACGGCTACACCGATAACATCCTCAACGAGCCGTATAACGACTCGCTGGCCTACGCGCGCTCGTCGCCCATTTATCACGCCGAAGGCCTGAAAGGCGCTCTGCTCATGTGCCACGGCATGGTTGATACCAACGTGCACTTTCAGGACATCGTGCGCCTCACTCAGCGCCTCATCGAGTTGAAGAAGGAGAACTGGGAGCTGGCCGTGTATCCCGTCGAAGACCACGCCTTCATAGAGCCCAGCTCCTGGACCGACGAATACAAGCGGATTTTGAAGCTGTTTGAGACCAACCTGAAACCGGCCGGAGCGGGCGCCGCCGGTAGTAGCGGCGGCAACTAAGCTAAAAGCAAACGCCTGATGGTATATCATCAGGCGTTTGCTTTTAGCTTAGTACGGCTTGGCGTCTCGCTTACCAAGCAGTCGCACTCCCATTAGCAGCCCCACGCTCCAATTTCGGGCGGTATATTCATAGCCTTGGCTGAGATAACTCTCGTCTGGGTCCCGAACGATAAGGTCATCCCTATAATACCCCTTGCCATAGAGCCGGCCATTAACACTAAATGACAGGCGCCCTGTTTGCAAGCCCGCTTCCAGATAGGGGAAGAACGTGGTGCGAAATCCATACACGAAAGAGCTAGAGGTGCCAATCATAGAACCGTCGCCGGCCCGCCGCCGTGGTGTAGTACCGTAGCGCAGGGTACTCTTATCCCTCCATAAGTACTTCACTTCAATACCCATACCGGCAAAGGCTTGATATGGACCTACGAGCCGCAGGCCCCGCAAGCTAATATGATTGGCAAGGAGAGTGCCACCCCATGCGAAAGTGCCTTGTGGGACTTGCCCGTTGGGTGACGTAGGTAAGACACCCGTACGACCATAACGGCTGAGTACAGCATCGATGTGTAGTGCCGTGCGACGTGCCGGATGTATTATGTCCACGTAGGCTCCGCCCTGTGCATGCAAGCGCCCGTCAGCATCCACGCCTTGCAACGTATAATGCTCAACACCAAGCGCCTGGGTTGTTTGTAAGCGCATAGAATTAAAGCGCGTCCCAATCAGCAGCCCAGCGGAGGTTGCTACTCGGCGCCGGCCCACTTCTTCTGGCTCGTAATACACCCGATTGGCCTCGCCGGGCGTGTTGTAGCGTTGGTTATACGCTTGCACCAGTCCTATCATGGCAGTGGGGGTGAAAGGCGTGTTCTCGATTTGCGCTACTACGGCAGGGCAATCAATAAAGTATAAGCGCAGCTGATTCTGATAATCATTGCCATCCGCAACTACCGACTGCCTAGCTCGCACATAAAGACGTTCGGTCATTTCAACCCAAGGCTGTTGGGGCCGGCGCACGAAATAATGATGCACATCATCCAGTGTTATAGCCAGCAGCATAGCCGGTCCATCGACCAGCACATCCGCCATTACGGAATCAGGCTGTTGCTGAAAGTGAAGTCCTTTTGGTAGGCGCTGAACGTCGGTCTGCGCGCCGCGGTCCAGCGGCAGCAGCTCATGGCGCAACAGCCGGCCTGAAGCCAAGGCAATAGCGCGCAGTTGGCTAGCTTGATATGTCTGGTTGGAAGCCCCCGGCGTAGCTCGAAAGCGTACCACTTTAGGCGGATTGCTCCAAAAGGCATTCTCTACTTCACCTCGTAGTGTATCACCCTGATAACTAACTAACTGATGTTACGCGGCAACTGCACCTCTGCCTCAGAAAGAAGCTATTGCTGCTTCAGGAAACATCCTTTCCAAGCAATCGACTAATATGCCGCGTAACATCAGTAACTAAATAACCGGGCTCGAATATTTGAGCTTGCACTAGGCCGCATGTAGCAGCCAATAAAAAAACACATAGACAATAGCGAGTAATCATTTAATCAAATGCAAAGGGAAAGTGTGAGAAAAGAGGTGATATGCGTTGGCTCTAGACAGTAAACGAATGTGAGCCTTAAGCCCCCAATTCATTATAGCATACCAGAATGCCAAGCTCGGTTGAAATAAACGCACGCCATTAAGGATAGAGTACTAATACCGCGCCATACAATAGAAAGAATAAGAGACCAGTTTCTTTTTGGCATTAGCTTCCCTGAAGCTTATTTAATTATATAAATTCACAAAAAAGCCCCCCAGTGTTTGCCTGGGGGGCTTTTTTGTGCTCATGTTTTCAAATAGGTAGTTTGTAAAGCGGGCGCTTAGCAATTAGACTACTGATGCTGACCAAACTTCATATGTTACTCACCAACTACCGGCTTGCTGGCGCATCAGGATTGGCGTTAAGACGAAACCCGACCGTGGCTGAGAAGCTCCAAGGGCGGCCTGTGTACTCATTACCGAGGTCGGCGGCGCTGGTACTCAGTAAATCAGTACTCAACGAATCAAAATAATCGACTTTACGATAGGCACAAACGTCGAGCGCCGCAGTCAGACGGCCCTGCCGCCAGCCAGCCTCCATATAAGCCAAACTGTTGAGTCTGGCTGCGTTAACGAAATAGTCCTGTGTATAAGACAGTGTCGGCGACACGTATTCCAGCAACGATTCCTGTTTCCAGAGATATTGAAATACGATACCTGCACCATAGAAAAAACGGGCCTGCATCTGACCCATTGGCACAAAGTAGCGTCCGCCCATCCGAGCGGTGCCTATGGTGCCACGCCACACGTAGCGCCCATTCTGCCCATTCGACGTCGATACATGACCCTGCTGCCCATACGTACTCATGCTCACATCAAGGTGTAAAGCGGTCTTTCGACCGCCGTGCAGTACATCCAGATACAGGCCGCCGAGCGAGTGGGGCCGGTTGTCGATGTTTAAGCCATCCAGTAGGGCATAGCGTGTGCCATTGACTGTCTGATTGCGCAAACGGAAGCTATTGAGCCGTACTCCACCCAACACGCCACCATTAAAGCCCACGCGGCGTTTTGGGGCGTCGGTAAGGGTAAAGTCGATGCCTAGCTGATGGCCGACGGCGCATTCCTGATTATATAGCTGCACGAGGCTTATGAGGCCTGCATCCGTGTACGGAATGGAGGTGGCTGCCTGTGCCACTCGCGGGCAGTCACCAAAACAACCGGCCATTTGAGCTTTATAATTATTGCCATCGGCCACAGTCAATTGGCCATTTATCCGGCGCATATAAAGACGTTCTGCCAGTTCTATATAACCTTGGTTTTCGCGGCGTACCCAGTAGTGTACGGCTCCTGGCAGTGCCACCCGAAGCAGTGTAGCCTCCCCTTCCACCAGCACTTCTGCTACCACAAATTCTGTTTTCTGCCTGAACGTCAATTGTTCGGGCAGCTGGGGTAGCCGCGTTTCCGCGTAGCGGTCGAGAGGCAGCAGCTCGCGCCGAAAGAAGCGGCCCGGTGTTAGGGCAAAGCTGCTTATCTGATCAGGCTTGTACACGATGATGGCCGCATTCGGGCCACTGCGAAACCGCACTTCCGGTGGCGGCTCTACCCAAAAATTATTTTCAATTTCACCCCGTAGCGTGTCGCCTGTAGTTTTTACCAAAAAACCCGGATCAAATCGTTGCGCTTGGACCAAGCTGCTTGTAGCTGCAAAACAAAGAGTAAGAAGGAAATAGCGTGTAAACATTCAGGTCAATAGTATAGAGAAATAGTGGGTCACAACTTGGTTTTCGTCTGCCGGCGGCCCTTAACAAATGCCGCACCAGTTGCCGAAATAAGGGTATTGCTACGCAGTTGGCACTAGCCGCTTGACTTCTATACTTTTCGTTTTAACTGAATAGATGCCAATAAATACAGCTTACTCATATAAGCAAGAAAGCCCCCCAGAATATTCTGGGGGGCTTTTTTGTTGAATATGTCGTTAAGATTACTACATCTGCCGCGTCAGTGAGAAGCCGCTGTATGAATACCCATTCGGCGTAAAGCCTTGCATGGGTAGCAGCGAAAAGCCCTTGCCACTGCGGTTCACCTTGTGCAAGTGCGGCACCAGTATGCCAGCCCCGGCACCCACGGCGTAGCCAACAAGGTTGTCGGAAAGGAAGTGCTTGCCGGCGCGTAAGCGCAGGTAGCCCACGGTAGCGGGTACGGCCGCGGCTACGGCCCACACATACGGTCGCGCTTGAGAGTTGGGGTGAAAGTCGTTGAACACTTTGGCCATAAAGAAGGTCGCCGTGGCTGTAGCGGCCGTATGACCCGCAAAAAGGAGTTGGTCGAGTTACGGTTAGTGCGCTGATTTATATCCAGCGTCGGATCATAGGCCAGCGGCCGACTGCGCTCTGTCAGCGCCACGGTAGAAGTAAACAGTGTGCCGGTCACGGCCAGAGTTTGAATATAAAGGGCTCCCAATTGCCCAAATTTCTTGCTCATATCCTTGTCGAGCAAGAACAGCGCTACCGGGGCGGCCAACGAGCCATAGAAGGGATAGTCGCTCAGGCGCTTGGCACTTTCACTCGAATAGCCTGCCGAAAACCGGTCGAACCGGTTCACATCTTCCCGGCGCAGGGCAAAAGCTTCCCCATCGGTTAGGCCATCTTTTTTCTGCATCCCGTTCAGCCCAACGGCCGTTCCCAGGATCAGAGCACCCGTAACAGGTGCGTCAATACCAAAATTGGTGCGGTAGGGCGAGCGCTGCTGACCTAAGCCAGGTACAGCCGCTGAGAGCGTAACAAAGACAAAAAATGAACGAACAATATTTCTCATGGGGAGCCAGGTAAAACGCAGGAATGGGTACCCAAACGCAGGTTTTAGGTAAAAGTTGGTGGCTCCCTTTCTTGAGATTGAAGCTGGGGGGCTTTTTTAGTTAATTATTTCCTTCGTCATTTTCCTTTAGCTTTGCGGCCTTCCGCGCCTTTGGCGCACAGCTAAGTTTCTTTTTTACCGACGACGTTCTATTCCGACCCTGATGTCCTACTTGTTCACTTCCGAGTCTGTTTCGGAAGGCCATCCCGATAAAGTTGCCGATCAAATTTCTGACGCTATCCTCGACGAGTTTCTTCGTCAGGACCCTAATTCTAAAGTCGCTTGCGAAACGCTGGTAACTACTGGCTTAGTAGTAGTAGCTGGCGAAGTAAAATCCAAGGCATACGTAGATGTGCAGGCAGTAGCCCGCAACGTGATTCGGCGCATTGGCTATACCAAAGCTGAGTATAAATTTGAAGCGGAAAGCTGCGGCATCCTGTCGGCTCTGCACGAGCAGTCGCCCGACATCAATCAGGGAGTAGAGCGCCAAAGCCCCGAGGATCAAGGGGCCGGTGACCAGGGAATGATGTTTGGCTACGCGACGCGCGAAACCGACAACTACATGCCTCTGGCTCTGGACTTATCGCACCGTCTGCTGCGTGAGCTGGCGGCCATCCGCAAGGAAGGGAAGGAAATGACCTATCTGCGTCCCGATGCCAAGTCGCAGGTAACCATTCGCTACGCCGACGACAACACGCCTGAGGCCATCGACACCATCGTGGTCAGCACCCAGCACGACGATTTCGACGAGTCGGAAGCAGGTATGCTAAAGTGCATTTCGGAAGATATCCGCAACATCCTGATTCCCCGCGTGAAAGCTGGCCTGAGCGCCGATGTGCAACAGCTCTTCACCGACCAGATTACCTATCACATCAACCCCACCGGCAAGTTTGTCATCGGTGGTCCCCACGGCGACTCTGGTCTGACTGGTCGCAAGATTATCGTGGATACCTACGGCGGAAAAGGGGCGCACGGCGGGGGGCTTTTTCGGGCAAAGACTCCTCGAAAGTTGACCGCTCAGCAGCGTATGCGGCTCGTCATATCGCCAAAAACCTGGTGGCTGCCGGCGTAGCCGATCAAGTGCTAGTGCAGGTAGCTTACGCTATCGGCGTAGCCCAGCCGGTTGGCCTCTACGTGACTACCTATGGCACCACGAAAGCCAAGGGCAGTAACGGCCTGCTCACCGACGGTGAAATTGCTGATAAAGTGAATAACCTGTTCGATATGCGGCCGTTTGCTATCGTGCAGCGCTTCGGTCTGCAGAACCCTATATTTGGTGAAACTGCCGCTTATGGACATATGGGCCGCGAGGCTGGTACCACGGAAGTAAAGCTCGCCAATGGCGAAACCCGCACGTACGAAACCTTCACTTGGGAGAAGCTGGATTACGTGGATAAGATCAAGGCTGAGTTCGGTCTGTAAGCCAAACGAGCACCTGCGCTAAATAATAAGGGCGCCCTTCCTCAGTGGAAGGGCGCCCTTATGTTGTATTTGTATTCGCAATCAGCCTTAATGGCTCGTTAATTTTTCCTTATGCTTTTTTATCTGACGACGTAGGCCTTCTGCTGCTTCGTCGGTGGCTGCCTCGAAGGTGGCCGCATCTGCTTGGCTGAACAGCGTACTGCCGGGCACCAGTACTTTGAGCTCAACGGTCTTATTATCAATACCGTCCTTGTTGTTCAGCTTCATAATAACCTCGCCTTCGGTTACACGGTCGTAGAAGGTTTCGAGCTTATCGAGACGCTTCTGGATGAAATCAAGTAGGCTCTGGTCGGCGGTGAAATGCACCGAATGCATCTGTACTTTCATCGTAAATAGGGGTTTGGTAAATAGAAAGGAAAACACTCAACTAGGTACTTAAGCCTTCGGATGGGCTTTGTCAAATACGGATTTGAGCTTGTCAATCGACAAGTGCGTGTACACCTGAGTAGCCGCCAGGTTCGCATGACCAAGCAATTCTTTAATCGCGTTCAAGTCGGCACCCTTGCTCAGTAGATGGGTAGCAAACGAGTGCCGCAGCACATGCGGGTGCTGCTGCGACGAGGCAGTGGTGATTTGACTTAAATACTGCTTCACGGTGCGATACACGAGTTTTTCGTACAGTGGCTCATGCTTATCTGTAACGAGGAGAAAACCACCGGCGTTGTCGGGGGGCAAATTCAGCCTGCTTGCGTTCTATATAGCTTTCCAGCGATATAAGCAGGGTCGGGTTCAGGGGCACCACCCGCTGCTTGTTGCCTTTACCGGTCACGCGTACCGTGCGAGCCGCTAGGCTGAGGTCGTCGTGGCGAATACCTATTAGCTCCGAAAGGCGAATACCGGTGCCATAGAGTAGCTCCAGAATAAGCTGGTCGCGGGAGCCAACAAACGAATCGGCAAACTCAAAGCTGTTGAGTAAGCCGTTCAGCGCGTCCTCCGGTACAAAGTCGGGGAGCTTTTTGGCCGTTTTGGGCGAAGTAATGCGCAGCATCGGATTGCGCTGAATAGCGCCCGTACGCAACAAGTACTTATAATAGGAGCGCAGGCAGGCAATCTTACGATTCACGGTGCGCGGGTCGCGCTGCTGCTGCATCAGCTCCACTATCCAGGAGCGGATCAGGGTATGGTCGGCCTGGGCCGGGTCCGTTAGCTCATACTCAGTGAGCAGGTACTCGACAAACTGCCGAAGATCAGTTTGGTAGGAAATTACCGTATGCGGACTGAAACGCCGCTCAAAGCGCAGATAGTCGAGAAATAGATTCATACGCAGGGGTTCAGCCGCTGGGGGGCAATTATCCAATGTAAGAATTTAAATCGAAACTTTTGGACGCGAAAAAACCGGCTGATTCGCTTACGTAAGCAGATCAGCCGGTTATCACGAAAAGCTTGGTAAGCTAAACGCTAGTAATTCTCAGTAGCGTACATGTTCTGCTTGTACACAGCTTTCTCTCTCTGCTTCCGCTTCGTAATAGAAGGCTTTTGGAAGAACGTACGGCGACGTAGTTCCTTCAGCACACCCGTGCGCTCGAACTTTTTCTTGAAACGCTTCAGAGCCCGGTCAACCGACTCGTTGTCTTTGATTTGAACGATGATCATATATGCAGTGGAGTTGAAAACTTTCTATTAAGGGGGCAAAGATAATCACAGATTTTGAAGATTTAAAAATGCTTACGCAGATTCATGTTTCATAGCTGTTAAATCCGCCAAATCAAAGCCTATTTCAGTAGCGTGCGGGCAATAACCAGCTTCTGAATTTCGGAAGTGCCTTCACCAATGGTGCAAAGCTTGGAGTCGCGGTAGTATTTTTCGGCTGGGTAATCCTTGGTGTAGCCGTAGCCGCCAAAAATCTGTACGCCTTCATTCGCAGCCCGTACGCATACCTCCGACGCATACAGCTTAGCCATAGCCGATTCCTGGGTCACGTTCAAACCTCTGTCCTTCATATCAGCAGCGCGGTAGGTAAGCAAAGCTGCCGCTTCAATTTCGGTAGCCATATCGGCTAGCTTGAATGCAATGCCCTGGAAGTTGGAAATAGGCTGGTTGAACTGATGACGCTCCTTGGAATATTGAGTTGCCGCTTCAAAAGCTCCTTGCGCAATACCCAGGCTTAGAGCTGCAATAGAAATTCGCCCCCCATCAAGCACTTTCATGGACTGGATAAACCCTTCACCTACTTCGCCCAGGATATTCTCCTTTGGTACGCGGCAATCAGTAAAAATCAATTCTGTAGTCTCCGAGGCACGCATGCCCAACTTGTCTTCCTTGCGGCCGTGCGTAAAGCCTTCGGTAGGCTTTTCAATCACAAACGCTGTCATGCCGTGTGAGTCACCGACCTCGCCGGTGCGGGCAATAACTACCGCAATGTTGCTGCTTTTGCCGTGCGTAATAAAGTTTTTGGCGCCATTAAGTATGTAATAGTCACCATCCTCAACGGCTACCGTACGCATGTTGCCAGCATCAGAGCCGGTATTGGGCTCAGTGAGGCCCCAAGCACCGATCCATTCAGCCGAAGCTAGTTTCGGCAACCATTTGCGCTTCTGCGCTTCCGAGCCAAATTGAAGAATGTGACCCGTGCAAAGGGAGTTGTGCGCGGCCATCGACAGGCCAATGCTACCATCAATCTTCGCCAGCTCAGCTATAGCCGTTACATATTCAACGTAACCGAAGCCGGAACCGCCATACTCCTGGGGCACCAGTACGCCCATCAGGCCCAAATCACCAAGCTGCTTGAACACATCAATGGGGAACTCCTGACTTTCGTCCCATTCCATCATGCGAGGCTTGATATGAGTGGCGCCAAAGTCGCGCACCATTTGGGCAATCATTGTCTGGTTCTCGGTAGCTACTAATTCCATGGGTGGGAAGTGATTTGGGTGGGTGGTAAAAGTATAACCAGCAAGAGCCGGTTTTGGGTTCGCAAAAATACTACTTTGCTTTCACAGAAGTGTAGGTGCAACTCCGTGTGAGGACCCCAATTTTGAAAGGGTGCGCTAATTCGGTTACTTTGAAGGTTTTTCAGGGAAAATTACGCTTGGCTTTTGCTATTCTCCCGACACTTCTCCACCTGACCTCGGCTCTTTTGGCTTGTATGCTACAACCCGTCCTTCGTCGTTTACTGCCTATCTGGTTGCTAAGCGTACCGCTTTTATTGTTGTCGTTCTCCTGTACGACGTCAAAAATCACCCAACAAAATGTACTATTTCGCTTAGAGGGCACAACCGTCGATACGGCTCGTTTGCGCACGGCTGTCAACAGAATGGAGCGCAACTATGTCCTACAGCCGAATGACTACGTTGAGGTGCAGGTATACACGAATAAGGGCGAGCGGATTGTCGATCCTAACGGCGAATTAACGTTCGGGTCTTCTGGCAGGCAAGGTGCTCGGCCTGCCGGGCAGCAGGGTGGCAATACTAGTGGCGGTACCACCTTTCTAATTCAAGCCAATGGAGTTGCCAAATTACCTTTGGTAGAGTACGTAAAGCTTAGTGGATTTACGCTTCTCGAAGCGGATAGTGTTCTTAATATTGGCTACAGCCAATATTATGAGCAGCCTTTCGTAGTAACGCGAGTAACAAATAATCGCATCATTGTATTAGGCGCCGTTGGAGGTGGAGGCGGGGTTATTCCCATGTCAAACGATAATATGAACCTTATTGAAGTATTGGCAATTGCCGGAGGCATAGAAGGGGGTGCAGTTGGTACAGGTGGCGGCCGCATAGGACGCACTACCAACATTCGTCTTATCCGGGGCGATTTAAAAAATCCTCAAATACAAGTTATTGACTTATCAACGTTTGAGGGGATGCGCCGGGCTAATTTGCAAGTGGAACCCAATGATATAGTTTATGTTGAGCCTATACGTCGGCCTTTCTATGAGGCCTTGACCGACGCCGGACCAGTTTTTGGTATAGCTTCAAGTATCATAAGCCTGCTTACTACGGTCTATTTCATTACAACGGCTAATAGGAATTAGGCTTGTTCTCTTAACTAATATAATGCGCTGATGGCAGCGAAAGAAGAAGCCGATTTGGAAGAGTTGATCCGTAACGCGGGGGACTCGGACGCGGAAGAAAAAGAAGATGAAGGGATAGGTTTAGACCTAACTACCTTACTGCAGGTAGCTCGTAAGAGCATACCTTGGATAATCCTGCTTATTATATTGGGTCTAACGGGTTCATGGCTATTTCTTCGCTACACAAAACCGGTATATCTTTCCTCTTCGATATTAAAAATTGATGAGAAGACGGAAGCTGGGGTATTAGGCTTGGGCGGGGCATTTGGTGCCTTAGAAAAGCGTCGAGGGGGTGCTTTGCTCGGTGAAGTGGAATTGATAAAATCAAACCTAATATATCGTCGCCTTAAAGACTCGCTTGTCCTCGACATCAATTACTATGTAGAGGGAACCGTGTTAGAGTCGGAACTATATAATAAAACGCCCTTCCGTGTAGCATATACTATTAAAGACCCAGCGTTCTACAATAGAAAGTTGAACGTTGATTTCGTTGCTTCTAATCAGTTTCGACTTAGCTACTTAGAAGGAGACCAAGAAGTAAGTGAACTCTACGCTGTGGGTCAGCCTATTAATATGCCTGGCATAGAGCTGCAGCTCACGACTTACGCGCCCGTACTTGATGCAAGTGTGCTGAATGCGCGTTATTTCTTTACTATACTAGATGAGGGCACTTTAAATAACTATTTAAATACCAATCTATCGGTCGAGATAGTTAATCCTGACGCTAATACAGTTCAGATTTCCTTTACTGATTTCAACCCAGCAAAAGCACAGGAGATAGTCAATAATATTGATGCCGTATATCTGCAGGAGAAACTGGCGCAGAAACAGGAAGCATCGGCTAAAAGCCTGCGATTTTTGAGTGAGCAGACTGATATTACGAATAATAAGCTGCAGAAAGCTGAGGATAATATGCAATCCTTTGCCCGGGAGAATAAAACATATAACGTACGAGGTGACGCCGCTGCGATATTTGATAAAATAGCTGCGCAGGAAGAAAGGCGTCAGGAACTGCTGCAAAGACAGAGCCTGCTAACGAACCTTAGTCGGCTTGTAGAACAAGAGCAACTGACGACAAACGAGGATTCGACTGTAGCACAAAGTATTCCGGGTCTGACAGCATTAGGCGACACGCGGCTTTCCGGGGAGATCGAGGCAATGAACGAGTTGCAATGGAATCTGCGCCGCATCTTGCGTTCTTATAAGGAAACAACGGAGCCCGTAAAGCTTATTCGATCACAGCTAGAGTTCAAAAAGAATACTATTGTGCAGCTTTTGGAGCAAAATAGGTTGCTGCTGCAAAAGCAGATAGATAAGGTAGATCAGCAAAGCAACGAACTTAGTTCTAAGCTTGAAATACTCCCGCAGAAGGCAACAGAGCAGGCCCGTTTACAGCGACCATTCGAGTTGTACGAGAAAACCTATGTCAATCTCATTAACCGGGACATGGAGTTTCGTCTCGGCTTAGCTGGTATCACAGCAGATTTTCAAATCTTATCGCCGGCTAGTAAACCAAGCCTACCTATTTCGCCTGTTCGTTCTATGATTTACGCCATTGGCTTAGCAGGTGGAACTTTGTTAGGTCTTGCGTTAGTAGCTGTTCGATATTTTCTGCATGATACCGTCACGAATACGCGTGAGTTGGAGCGCATGACCTCAGCAGCATTGCTCGGTGTGATTCCTACTTATGACAAAGAAAAAATGACCGTGTCGAAGCTGGTCGTGGATAAAAATCCTAAATCTGCTATCTCTGAGTCTATCCGCTCCATTCGTACTAACTTGGATTTTATAGGCTCATCGCGAAAGAAGCGCATTATATCGGTTACGTCAACGGTGTCGGGTGAGGGTAAAACCTTTGTAACAGTTAATCTGGGGGGCATTATTGCTTTGTCGGAGCAGCGGGTTGTAATCCTGGATCTTGATATGCGAAAGCCAAAAGTGAACTTGGCTTTTGGAACTGAGAATGTGCGAGGTATCAGCACCATCCTTATCGAGAAGCACACCGCTGAGGAATGCATTCAGCATACCAGCATTCCAACGCTGGATTTTATCTCGGCCGGTCCCACACCACCAAATCCGTCGGAACTAATCCTGAATCCAAAGTTCGACGAACTATTAGCCGAATTACACCAGCACTATGATGTGATTTTGATCGATACGCCTCCGGTTGGACTCGTTACGGATGGTATCCTGATTATGCGCAAGGCTGACATTCCGCTTTATATCGTGCGGGCAGGCTATTCTAAGAAAGCTTTTCTGAAGAATATCAATAAGCTGATTCGGACGAACAACTTTACTCGTCTTAGCACTATTTTGAACGACGCCAGTGCTACCGGTCTTGCTGGCTACGGTTATGGCTATGGCTATGGCTACGGTCAGGGCTATTACGATGAGCCAACGCCTCGCAAGGGCATAATTAGCCGACTGCGGCAGCGAACCTCTTAAAATCAGCCTCTTCCTACTAAACATGGCTTCTTTTCTACGCAAGATTTTCGGCCAAGCGGCTTCTGTGCCGCTGGTTAACGAAAGCTTGCTAGCCGAGCTTGGTGCTGATATGCACTCGCATCTGCTGCCCGGCTTAGATGATGGAGCTGAAACCATCAAGCAGTCATTATCCTTACTGGAAGCTATGCAGGCACTGGGGTACCGCAAGCTGATAATGACTCCTCATATTATGGGGGATTTTTATAAGAATACTCCCGCTACGGTTCAGGCGGCATTGGTGCGCATGCGCGAAGCCGCTACGGCCGCAGGCTTCACCGATATTCAGCTTGAGTGTGCAGCTGAATACTACCTGGATGAATGGCTGGGGGGAAAATTAGATAGCGGAGAAGGCCTTCTAAGCTTTGGCGGCGCCAAAAAATACCTGCTGCTGGAAACGTCCTACATGAACGAGCCCTTCAACATGCAGGATATCATCTTCCGGCTGAAAGCGTTGGAATACCAGCCGGTACTAGCTCATCCTGAACGCTACACATATTTATATGGCCGCTTTTCTGAATTAGAAAAGATTCACGACAACGGCGTGTTGTTTCAGGTTAACCTTAATTCACTAGCAGGTTATTATTCATCTGGAGCCCAGCGGGTAGCCGAGAAGCTAATCGATGCTCGCTTGGTGGATTTTGTGGGTACTGACGTGCATACTCTCAAGCACATAGAAACCTTGCGTAACAAAGTGCTGCCTACCGCTTATTTAAAAAAAGTGCTGGCTCTGCCTTTGTTGAACAATACATTATTGACTGATTAGTCTATCAGCTGCTTGCTGTCTAATTATATAACTACCTGCCATTCGACCATTTAACCTCTGCTATTTATGGTTTTTGTAACTGGTGGTAGTGGTTTGTTGGGCAGTTTTCTGATTCCTGCCCTAGTGGCACGGGGCTATTCGGTGCGGGCCCTTTATAGGCAGCAGGTGCCAAGTATTCAGGAAGCCGATAAGGTGGAGTGGATAGAAGGTGACTTACGCGACACTAGCCTGTTGCGCACCGCATTGGCCGGGGTTACCCACGTTTTTCACTGCGCTGGCTTGGTTTCGTATGCGCCGCAGGATGAGGCAAAACTGCAACAGATAAATGTAGAAGGTACGGCTGCCGTGGTAGATGCCTGCCTGGAGCAAAGCTCAGATATCCGGCTGTGCCATGTGTCGTCGGTGGCGGCGTTGGGCGGGGCTTCAGTGGATATGAAGAAGGGCCGGGGGGCAAATATGATGGTAGATGAAACGGCCAAATGGGATTTGGGGGCTGGCCACAATGCGTACGCTACCTCTAAATACTTTGGCGAGCTGGAAGTGTGGCGCGGGATTTCAGAAGGTCTGTCCGCTGTTATTGTGAATCCTTCGGTAGTACTTGGGCCCGCCGATTGGCAGCGCAGCAGTACCCGACTCTTTCGTTACGCGCATCAGGAACATGCTTTCTATACCCCCGGCAGCCTGAATTATGTAGATGTGCGCGACGTTGTGGAGGCCATGCTTCGCTTAACTTTTCAAAGTGAAGTCGCTGGAGAGCGGTTTATTCTGAGCGGTGGCGTCGTGCCTTTGCGCGATTTTCTGGTTCAGGCGGCTAAATGCTTCGGCAAAAAGCCCCCCACGGTGGCTGTGCCCAACTGGGCGGCCGAAACGATCTGGCGCCTAGAGCATGTGCGCTCCGTGCTGACGGGTGCACGGCCGCTTATCACCAAGGATACAGCTCGAGCGGGCCGGCGACCAGTGGTATACAACGCGGCCAAAGTGAAGACGGCTACGGGCCTGCGCTTCCGGCCACTGGCCGAAACGATTAAGTGGTGTTGCGCAGGCCTGACAGCAGCGAACCAGCCTTCGCCCGGTGTGGTTATTGTATCTTAAGCCAGCAGTGTTATCTTCCGTGATTCCGTCGCCGGGCGCCAGCAAGTCTGCCGTTTTGGCGACCTTTGAGTCTTGCATACGAATGAGAATGAACGAAAACTTTGAAGAAAGGCAGCAAGTGCTGGATACCGTGCGCCGGTTTGAGCACATGGTAGCCCAAAACGAGTCTGTCTTTTTTGATTTGGCCGATTTTGAGAATATCATCGACCATTATACGACCAACACGCAGTATGACAAGGCGTTACACGCCTGTGAGACTGCTATAGCGCAATATCCGTTTTCCACTGAGCTGCTCATCGACCGCTCGCAGGTATTGGCCATGAAAGGCGAATACTCCGCCGCGGCCCGGCAGATTGAAGACGTAGCTCAACTCGACCCAACTAATCCAGATGTGGCCGTTACCCGCGGCATTATTGCCACGCAGAAAGGCGAGTTTGCCGAAGCGGTAGCTTTTTTCCATGATGCGGCCGAGCATTCGCCGGAGCGCGAGGATATCTATTTCAACCTCGGCCTGGCTTATCAAAGCTGGCAGAAGTTTAAGAGCGCGGCCAAGTACTACAAGATGAGCCTGCGCCTAAGCCCCGACAACGACATGGCGGTGCAGGAGCTGCTTTACTGCCTAGAGGTGAGCGAGCGGCTGGAGAAGAATCTGGAATTTTTCCGTCGCTTTACCGACGAGGATCCTTACTCCGCTACGGCGTGGTACAATCTGGGGCAGGCCTATTATCGGCTGGGGCAGTACGACCAGGCAGTGGCGGCTTTTGAGTACGCCATTCTGGTCGACGCTACCTTTTATGAGGCGCATGCTTTCCTGGCCAGCACGTATGTAAGCCAGGAAAAGTATCAGGAGGCTATTGCTGAGTTCAACCTGAGCTATTCTGCTGGTGAGCCTACGGCCGAAGCGCTGTGTAACATTGGCGAGTGCCACGAGAAAATGACCGAATGGGACCAGGCGCGGCGCAACTACCAGCGAGCCATTGATCTTGATCCGGAAATGGACGAGGCTTGGTTTGGTATGGGCGTGGTGCTGAATGCCCAGGAACGCTGGTTTGAAGCCGCTCATTTCTTCCGCAAAGCCACTACTCTTTACGACGAAAGCGTGGAGTATTGGCTGGCCTTAGCTGCTGCCGAATATCAGGTTGGCAATGTGGTGAGTGCGGTGGAATGCTACGACCGCGCTACGCAGGTGGGCCCTGACAATAAGGACGCGTGGCTGAACTGGAGTATTATTCTCTACGAGCAGGGCAACTACGATGGCGCCATTGATCTGATGCGCAACGCGGTGGAGATACAACCGGCTGAAGCTGAGCTACACTACCGCCTGTGCGCCTACCTGCTGGCCGCTGGCCGCTACCGGGAGGCTTACGAGAATCTGGAAAATGCGCTAGTTTTGGACTTCGATAAGCATCGTTTGCTTTTCGAGTACTTCCCTGAGCTGGAGTCGCAACGGGCCCTGGCTCGCCTGATTGATCAGTACCGGAAATAAATGGCTGAATGGTTAGATGGGTAAATGGCTGGTCGTTCTGTCACTTGTTGAACGACCAGCCATTTACCCATCTAACCATTTAGTAATAAAGTTATTCAACCCACATGAACTATCACCTCGATCAACTCCCCGAGCGTACCGCCAAACCCCGCGAACAAGGCTACACCATGGTTATGGATAAAGGCCTGAGTATTCGCGAAGTAGAAGACTTCCTGGAAGTTGGCGGCGAATACACCGACATCGTAAAGCTAGGCTGGGCTACCTCGTATGTAGTGCCCAATTTGAAGCGCAAGCTGGAAGTGTATAAAGCGGCCGGCGTGCCAGTGTACTTCGGTGGAACCTTGTTTGAGGCCTTTATCATCCGTAATAAATTCGATGACTACCGCCGGCTGCTGTCTGAGTTTGGAATGGAGTACGCCGAGGTTTCGGACGGCTCTTTGGAGTTGCCCCACGATAAGAAGTGTGAGTATATCCGTACGCTGGCCAAAGACTTGAACGTGTTGTCGGAGGTTGGCTCGAAGGATGCGGAGAAAATTATTCCGCCCTACAAATGGATTGCCCAGATGCAGACCGAGCTGGACGCTGGCTCTATCAAGGTAATCGGGGAGGCGCGTGAGGCCGGCAATGTGGGCCTGTTTCGGAGTACCGGCGAGGTGCGCTCGGGTCTGGTAGAGGAAATTCTGACCAAGATTCCCTTCGAGAAAATTCTGTGGGAAGCCCCCCAGAAGGCTCAGCAGGTGTGGTTTATTAAGCTACTTGGCAGCAACGTGAACCTGGGCAATATTGCGCCCAACGAAGTGGTGAGCCTGGAAACCATTCGGTTGGGCTTGCGCGGCGACACCTTCACGCATTTCCTAGATATGGACGCCGTAGATCCTATGTTTAAGCCTGAAATCAAAACCGGACGGCCCGGCACCTCTATGCCGCGCGGCTAGACTGTTTAGCTTTATTCCATCAAAAAAGCCCCCCAGCCGCTGTAATGCACAGCAGTTGGGGGGCTTTTTTGCGTCAGCTGGCAAGGCACGGCCCTGATAAGACAGAAGCAACAGTATTAACTCTATAGGCAGGAGTGCGTAAGCGGGTGTTGCACATAAGCAACCCTTGCTTACTTCTTGCCATGAAAAACTACCTGCTTTATCTACCGTTAGCGGCCTTATTAGCTTGCAACCAATCGTCGCCTCAGACGGAAGAAACAGTGGCTGCTACTACCTCTACAGATTCGGTGGCCACGCCGGCACTGCCCGAGCCATACGCCACACCGTCGGCAAAGAATTTCAGCAAGGTGATTGGCTGGCCGGAGGGCAAAATGCCCACGGTACCGACCGGGTTTACTATCACGGAATACGCCGCTGACTTGCAGAATCCGCGCTGGATGTATGTGGCTCCCAACGGCGATATTTTTATTGCCGAATCTAACTCAGTCCCAAAAACCTCCACGGCCAAGGGCGAGAAGGCGAAAGGCCTGAAACAGTCGGGGTCGATGAAGGAAACCAGCGCCAACCGCATCACACTGCTGCGCGACGCCAATAAAGATGGCAAGCCGGAGGTGCGCGAAACCTTCCTGACGGGCCTGAATCAGCCTTTCGGGATGCTGGTGGTTGGCGACAACTTCTATGTAGGCAATACCGATGCGGTGCAGCGCTTTCCTTACAAAGCTGGTCAAACCAAAATAACGGCTGGGGGGCAAAAAATCCTGGATTTACCCGTCGGCGGCTACAACAACCACTGGACCCGTAACCTGTTGGCCAACGCCGACGGCTCCAAGATCTATGTGTCGGTGGGCTCGGGCAGCAACGTGATGGAGAAGGGCGAAAAAAACGATGAGGGCCGGGCATTGATTCTGGAGATAAACCCCGATGGCTCCGGTAAGCGCGTGTACGCCAGCGGCCTGCGCAACCCCGTAGGTATGGATTGGCAGCCCGGCACGCAAGTACTCTGGACGGCCGTGAATGAACGCGATGAGCTGGGCGACGACCTGGTGCCCGATTACATGACCAGCGTGAAGGAAGGCGGCTTCTATGGCTGGCCTTACTCGTATTTTGGCCAGAACGAAGACCCACGCCGCAAAGGCGAGCGGCCTGACTTGGTGGCAAAAGCAATAGTGCCCGATGTAGCTTTGGGACCGCATACGGCGTCGTTGGGTCTGGCCTTTTATGATGCTAACGCCTTCCCAGCCAAATACCAGAGCGGCGCTTTCATTGGGCAGCACGGCTCATGGAATAGCTCGGAGTTCACCGGATATAAGGTCGTATTCGTGCCCTTTCAGAACGGTAAGCCCGCCGCACAGCCCGAGGATTTTATGACGGGGTTTGTAGCGAATGAAAGCACGAAGGAAGTGTATGGCCGGCCGGTTGGCGTGACGGTTTTGCCTGATGGCGCTTTGTTGGTGGCCGATGACGCGGGGGGCAAAATATGGCGCGTAACCGCAAATCAAGGCACGAAGTTATAAGTTGAATTGGGCATAACGTTGAATAAGCACGTCATGCTGAAGAATCGAAGCATCTCTATTGGTTAGTAATCAGATGAAGCGGTAGAGATGCTTCGATTCCTCAGCATGATCGGCTTGTTTTTAGCTTAAAACTTTAATTCAAAATGTGTTTATAGATTCAACATCTTCATGCTTCCATTTGCCCCAACCGCTAAAAAGCCCCCCAGCAGTCCGGTGCGCCGCCTGCGGGAACTCGCGCAGCGGGCCGGACTCGATGGGTTTCTCTTGGGCCTGATCGGGGTTATCGGCTTGGCTTATTTGTGGCCGGAGTTTGGGGCAGAAGATGGACCGCTGCCGCTGGGGCGCATTGCGCACTATGGCGTATCTGTTATTTTCTTTTTCTACGGCCTGCGCCTGAGTCGCGAAAAGCTAAAGGCCGGCTTGAGCAACTGGCGCTTGCACCTGGTAGTGCAGGGCACCACTTTTCTGCTGTTTCCGCTGCTCTTGCTGGCTGTGCGGCCGCTCTTCGATGCTGAAAAAAATCAATTACTGTGGCTGGGGGGCTTTTATCTGGCTGCCCTGCCTTCCACGGTTTCCTCCTCCGTCGTGATGGTTTCGATTGCCAAGGGCAATCTGCCGGCGGCCATTTTCAATGCCAGTATTTCCAGCTTGCTGGGCGTATTCATTACGCCGGTTTGGATGGCCTTATTTCTAACTCCCGGCACCTCCGGCGGCCTGGGTTCCACCATTCTCGATCTGGCCTTGCAGGTGCTGCTGCCTGTAGCGGTGGGCATTGTGTTACACTCGCGCCTGCACCAGTTTGCACAGCGCTTCGCCGGGCCCTTGCGCCTGCTCGATCAGGCAATTATTCTGCTCATTGTCTATACCTCGTTTTGCGAGTCGTTTGCCCAGGGCATTTTTCGGGGCTACTCGGCGGCCAACCTTATTGGGCTGGGCGCGGCTATGCTGACCTTGTTTTTCCTGGTGTATGGCTGCGTGCTGCTGCTGAGCCGGCTGGTAGGCTTTAACCGCGAAGACACCATTACAGCGCTGTTTTGCGGCTCCAAAAAGTCATTGGTTCAGGGCACCGTAATGTCGAAGGTGCTGTTCCCGGATGCCCGCACGGCCGGCCTGATTCTGCTGCCCCTGATGATCTATCACGCCCTCCAAATTCTGGTGGCCAGCATTGTAGCCCAAGCCCTGAGTCGGCGGGCCGAAAATCAGGCACCCATAAGCCCTGCTATGTAATAAAGCCGCTCGAAAAAGCTCCCCGGTCAGCAACTTTGGTGGCAGCCTGCTTTCTTTGCGGTATAATATCTTCGTCTACTATTCCTGTTTCATGGAAATCCTCAAGGACATCATTGAATTCATTCTTCATCTCGATAAACATCTCGGGGCCATTATCCAGGACTACGGTACGTGGACGTACGCTATCCTCTTCCTGATTATTTTCGTGGAAACGGGCGTCGTGGTATTGCCCTTTCTGCCCGGCGACTCGCTGCTGTTTGCGGCTGGCTCGCTGGCGGCGCTGCCCGGTTCGCCCCTGAATGTGTGGGTGATGATGGGCCTGCTCATCGTAGCGGCGGTGCTCGGCGACACGCTCAACTACCATATCGGCGACTATCTGGGGCCGCGCGTGTTCCGCGAGAATTCCCGCTTTCTGAAGCGGGAGCATCTTATTCGTACCCAGCAGTTTTATGAGAAGCACGGCGCCAAAACCATCATCCTGGCCCGCTTCATTCCCATCATTCGCACGTTTGCGCCCTTCGTGGCCGGCGTAGGCACCATGAGCTACACCAAGTTCCTGTCGTACAATGTGGTGGGGGGCGTTTTGTGGGTTGTTCTGCTCACGGGCGCGGGCTATTTCTTTGGCCAAATTGAAATAGTGCAGAAAAACTTCTCACTGGTCGTATTAGCCATTATCGGCTTGTCGATACTGCCGGTAATATTCGAGTTTGTGAAGTCGCGCCAAAGCAGCCGTCGGCCAGTAGCTTAATTCCGGATATTTATTTTTCAAATAAACCGCCCCAATGGTAATCCGTTGGGGCGGTTTTCTATTATTGCACCCGGTAAGCTTTTGTGGTCAGTTTAGCTAGTGTGTAATTAGTATATGAAGGAGTTCGGCCTCATTGGCAAGTCGCTTGTCCACTCGTTTTCGCAAACCTATTTCACCCAGAAATTCGAGAATCTGGGCCTCCAGGATCACCAGTACGAACTCTTTGAGCTGCCCACTATCTCGGCCTTACCGGAGCTGCTGGCCCAGCACCCCGATTTGCGGGGCCTCAACGTAACCATCCCGTACAAAGAGCAGATATGGCCGTATCTGAGCGAGATATCATCAGCGGCGGCCCGCATTGGCGCTATCAACGTCATCGACTGCACACCCGATGGCCTCTACATTGGGCATAACACCGATTATATCGGCTTCCGCGAATCACTGCGCAGCTTTTATCCCCTGCGCGGCTCTCAGGCGCGGGCGCTGCTACTCGGTACAGGTGGTTCGTCGAAGGCAGTAGAGGCGGCCCTGCGAGAGTTGGAAATTCCATATTGGTTGGTGTCGCGCAACCCACTCGGCACCGGCCTCACCTATAGTGAACTAACGGCCGACGTAATCGCGGGCCATTCGCTGATCATCAATGCGACACCGCTGGGCACTTTTCCGCAGGTAGATGCCTGCGCACCGATTCCTTATGAGGCGCTCACACCCGCCCACTACCTCTACGACCTGATTTATAATCCCAGCGAAACATTGTTCCTGCAAAAAGGCCGCGAAGCTGGTGCTCAAACCAAAAATGGCTTCGAGATGCTCTGTTTGCAGGCGGAGGCCGCCTGGAAAATTTGGAGTAAGTAAAGAGCGAAGACCATACTAGTGGCTTAAAACACAACAAGCCACCCCAAAAGGATGGCTTGCTGGTTGTTGCAACGTGTGTGTTCAGGATATAGGCCGCAAGTAACGCTTATTTTCTGGAAAGCTTGCTGGCAATTTCTGCGGTGTACTTGCCTTGGTGACGAGCACCTTCCAGTTCGTTCTCACTAGGCTGACGCTCGCCCTGGCCGCCGGCCACGGTGCTGGCGCCGTAGGGCGTGCCGCCGGTTACTTCTTCGTGGCCCATCTGACCCTGCCAAGCGTAAGGCAAGCCCACGATGACCATGCCGTGGTGCAATAAGGCCGTGTGCAAGGCGCGCAATGTCGTTTCTTGGCCGCCGTGCTGGGTAGCGGTGCTCACAAATGCTCCGCCTGCTTTGCCCACGAGGGCTCCTCTGGACCACAAAGCACCAGTCGAGTCGAGGTAGGCCTGAATCTGGCCGCAGGCGTTGCCGTAGCGGGTGGGCGTACCAATGATGATGGCATCGTATTGCTCTAGCTCCTCGGGGGTAGCGACGGGCACATGGTTGAAAGCCTGCTGCGCCTGCGTGGCTCCAATTTTATCGAGAACTTCTTTCGGCAGCGTCTCGGGTACGCGCTTCACAACTACGTCATTGCCTTCCACCTGGCGGGCACCTTCAGCAATGGCCTCAGCTAATTTCCACACGTGGCCATACGTGGAATAGAACAGAACGAGAGTTTTCATGAGGAACAAGTAAAAGATGGAAAGTGAGTTGGGATGAAGGTAAGCCGTTTGGAAAGGCAACTTAAGGAAGTTACCAGCAAATATATGTATGTACATTAAATGTATTGACATTGTTTTGTAAAAAATATTTTTGCTGCTAAAAATGCCCCCCAGTGTTATACAGCGGCTTTAAAAAATATTCGGGCATACGCGTGCAACCCCAAAGGCAGGTAGTAGCCTCTACTCACCAAAGCCCGCCAGTATTCGCGGATTAGTTTATTAATAAGCTATTACGACTCGCAGCGTATGCAGCCACTTTATCCTGGCCCAATCGACTTTATGGTAAGCCACAACGGCCCAGGCGGCCACCCCAAGCGATGAGCGCCCTATCGTTTGCGATGGGTGGCGCAGGGTTGCGCAATTTGCTGGCGGGGGGCAATTCTTCAGCTTCAGTTGCTGCTGTGCCTCCACCTGCTTCTGTCCGTTCGCTCGTGCCACCTTCCCAACTCACCGAAGCCGAAATAATCGACGGTTGCCTGGCTGGGAGCCGACTAATGCAAAAACATTTATATGATCGGTTTGCGGCCCGCATGATGGCTGTATGTCTGCGCTACGCCCAAACCACCTTTGAGGCGGAAGATGTATTGCAGGAAGGCTTCGTAACAGTGTTTACCAATCTCAGCAAATTCCGCCGCGAATGCCCCCTGGAGTTCTGGATTCGGCGCATCATGATAAACGCGGCCCTGCGCCAGCACCGCCGCAACAGCAGCCTGGTGGCTATGAGCGAGGGCGAGTACCCTGAGGATCTGGCGGGGAGGAGTTTACGCTCTCCAACTATGCTTTTGAGGAGCTACTAACGCTGGTGCAGGAGCTGGCGCCGCGCTACCGCATGGTGTTCAACCTATTCGCCATCGAAGGCTATGGACACAAAGAAATTGGCGAGCTGCTGAGTATCTCCGAAGGCACCAGTAAATCGCAGTACTCCCGGGCCCGGGTCATCTTGAAAACTAAACTAGAGCGCCTCGACGCGCATCGCAGCAATGGCACTTTCCGCAAATAATCATACACCCAACGAGTCCCGGCCCACCGGCGACTTGGAGCACTTGTTCCGACAGAAGCTCGGCGAGGCAGAAGTAGTGCCTCGTCAGCACGTCTGGGAGCAGCTCGACCACGAGCTGTTGGTTCGGCAGAACGACTCGTATAGGCGGCGCTTACTGCTGCACCGTTGGGTGGCAGCTGCCTGCGCCCTGCTGGTATTGGGCTGCGGCAGCTGGCTGTTGCTGCACAACGCCCCACATTTGCCCCCCGGCACTGAAATAGCGGCCACTGCGCGTCCTGAGGCAACTGCTGAGACTCCGCTAAGCACACCGCGTAGCAGCGCCACCAATAGCCAGGCGCGCAAAGGCGCTACTACATCTACTGATATGGCAGCAGCTAGCCAGCAGTCAAATTTAGCTTCTACGGCTTCGGCAACCCAGGCTGCAACGCTGCCATCAACAGCGGATGATGTAGCAAGCACCCTGTTGCGGGCCGCTAAATCGGCGGTGGGAATTACAGAGTCTGAGTCAGGTAGCAGCGTGGCTGCAAACAACACCCCATCAGGCTCAGGGAGCGCTACTGGCAGTTCACTTACTGCTACTGAGCGCCAGGCGGGTAATGGTGCCTATGGTTCTGGCTTTGCGCCATCGGTGCTAAGCATAGAAGGCTTGCAAAATGAGCGGGGGGCAAATTGGCTACCCGCACGGCCAGTACCTGCGGCTGCTGAACAAAATACGGTGGCAGCCGCGTCTCAGCGCCCCGAAACGCTACAAGCCGAGTCGCTTCCAGCATTAGCCAGCCTGTTAGGCCAAGCCGCAATAAATGCCACCCAGGAAACCGCCAAAGAGGAAAAACCAGAACGTACGCGTAGCAAATGGCGCCTCAGCGGTGCTTTTGCAGCTAGTGCCTACAATCCGAATATTGATTTTGCCAGCGTAAGCAGCGGGAGCCTTAGAAACTCATCAGGAGGTATAACCCTAAGTAATAACCTTCCTTCCTCAGCCGATTTCCAATTCCAAAACTCTTATCAGGACGGGGCAGCTGAGTACCGCGACAACCTCCAGGCTGGCCCGGCGCAACGTATTGCTTTAGCAGCTGCTTATCCTGTAACTGAGCGTTTGACGCTGGTTACCGGCATCGAAACGGCGCAGCAACGGGCTTCGTCCAAAACCTCTTATGCGTTTAACAATAGTAGCTCAGCTTTCGCTGCACGCTCTGGTTCAGCTCAATCGTACATAGGCCAACGCAAGACGGAGTTTAATTATCGCACGGTGGGGGTGCCAGTTGCTATCCGGTATGGCTCGGCCAAGACGGGCTGGTCAGTGTATGCTAAAGTTGGGGCTGCTGTAAACCTGCTCCTCAAGAGCCGCACGGAAGTAGCCGATAGCGCTGCCTCCGCCCGAAGCTATACCCTCTCATCCTCCGATTCGCCCTACCGCAAGGTCTTGGCGTCGGTGCGGGGCGGCGGCGGCGTCCGCTATCAGCCCACCGATGCTACCTGGAGCCTGGCCCTCGGGCCCGTCGCTGAAGCTGGCTTGAATACGCTCAACCAAAACCCCGGTGGTTCTTTTTTCAGGCGCTCCCGGCCGTATTCTGTCGGTCTGGAGGCCAGCGTGGAGTTTGGGGGCAAAAATCGCCAACGGTAATACGCTAACAGTACAACTATGAAGATTCAATTCTATTTGTTTGCTGCCCTACTAGGCTTGTGCGCTTGTACAAAGAACGATTTAGACGATGTGATTTTGGTTGGGAAGGGCTGTATTAAGCAGGTTGCGACTTCCTCTGATGCGCATGGGATAACCAAGGCAGAGCAGGCAACAGCCGTACGTCTTTTTCAGCAAAACAATATCAGCCTGAAGGATTTACGCTTTACCCGCTTCAGCGAGGAAGACTTGGCCTTGGACGGGAAAACCAACCACTACGTACACGTACACGTTGCTCAGTATGCTAGTGGACTGCCTGTCTTTACTGGTGAGTTAGGCTATCACTTTAAAGAGGGTAAGTATTATTTCCTCATGGGGGAAAAATTTACTACCACAACTTCCCCTAAACCCACTTTGTCCTTAGCTCAGGTGAGGTCATTATTTTTCCAAGAGTTCGTAAACTATAATAAACAGTCTACCAGTTATAAAGCAGAAGATTTCAAGGATGAATGCTTGACTGCGGAGTTAGGCTACTATACATTTCGCAGTAGTGAAACGCCAACCAGAACTGTGCTGGCCTGGCATGTGAAACCCAAAGGTGAAGATTATCCGGAGTCGTATATTAATGATAGTGAGAGCACCACCATCCAATTTTTTGATGGGGTTTGGACTTTCATGCCCAGATAGTTGGTTCTGCTTTGGGGAGCTTGATATTCCCTAAGTCACTATAAATCAAATTTCCCCATGAAACGGCTATTCACGCTTTTCCTTCTAACAAGTCTCCTCAGCGCCTTCCAGTGCGGTGACGAGAATACGGCAGCCTGTCCCAGCTTTGTTGACGCCAAAGTAGCGGAGCTACAGGCCAAGCCCAAGCAGAACCCCGCCGCCGAAATAACCGAGTACACGTTCCAAGGGCAGACGGTTTACCTCGTCTCCAGCGACTGCTGCGACCAGTTTAACTACCTCTACAACGCCTGCGGAGATGTTATTTGCGCCCCCAGCGGCGGAATAACGGGTAGAGGCGACGGGCAATGTCCGGATTTTTCTACGCAGGCCACCAATGCTCGCATGGTATGGCGCGACCCGCGCTAAGGTTCAATTACTCGCCGTCGGGACTGTATGCCTGTTTCTGCCAAAATTTGCCCCCCAGCACCTTCAAAAGCCCGACTGATTTAGTCGGGCTTTTTTTGTTTCCCGGAAACCTCTACTCACGCTACGTAGTTATCATGGGCTATCATTTCTGGCTATATTTCCCTGCATGGAATACAAACTTACTTCCGAGTTCAAGCCTACCGGCGACCAGCCTAAAGCCATTGCCCAACTCGTGGCCGGCGTAGAAAGCGGGGAGCCGGCGCTGGTACTGCTCGGAGCCACCGGCACCGGCAAAACCTTCACCGTGGCCAACGTGGTGGCCCAGACTGGCAAGCCGACGCTGGTCCTCTGCCACAATAAAACTCTGGCGGCTCAGCTCTACGGCGAGTTCAAGGCGTTTTTCCCGAACAATGCCGTCGAGTACTACATCAGCTACTACGACTACTACCAGCCCGAGGCCTACATTGCCAGCACCGATGTTTTCATCGAGAAAGACCTCGCCATTAACGAGGAAATCGAGAAGCTGCGGCTGCACTGTACTGCTACGCTGCTCAGCGGACGCCGCGACGTGATTGTGGTGGCCTCCGTATCGTGCATTTATGGCATCGGTAACCCGGAGGAGTTCAGCAAAAACGTCATTTATATGGCGCCCGGCCTGCGCTACTCGCGCAATAACCTGCTGTACCAGTTCGTGCAGATTCTATACTCTCGGACGGAAGTAGAGTTTACGCGTGGCACGTTCCGGGTGAAGGGCGACACCGTGGACATTTTTCCCGCTTACGCTGATTTCGCGTACCGCCTGTTCTTTTTCGGCGATGAAATAGAAGCCATTCACCGCATCGACCCCGACAGCGGCAAGAAGCTGGCCGATGAGGAAAGTGTGACTTTATATCCCGCCAACCTCTTCGTGACCGGCAAAGACACCTTGCACCAAGCCATTAAGGAGATTCAATTCGATATGATGGCCCAGCAGGGCTACTTCGTGAAGGAGGGCCGCGATCAGGAAGCCAAGCGCATCACCGAGCGCACGGAGTTTGACCTGGAAATGATTCGGGAGCTGGGCTACTGCTCAGGCATTGAGAACTACTCGCGCTACTTCGATGGTCGGACGCCCGGCTCGCGCCCGTTCTGCCTGCTCGACTATTTCCCCCAGGACTATTTGATGGTCATTGACGAGAGCCACGCCACCATTCCCCAGATTCGGGCGATGTGGGGCGGCGACCGGAGCCGCAAAACGGCCCTGGTGGAGTACGGCTTCCGCTTGCCTTCGGCTATGGACAACCGCCCCTTGACGTTCAACGAGTTCGAGAGCATGTATCGGCAGGTCGTCTTCGTGTCGGCTACGCCTTCCGATTATGAGCTGGAAACCAGCGGTGGGGTGATTATTGAGCAGATTATCCGGCCTACTGGTCTGCTTGACCCCGAAATCGATATTCGGCCTAGTACTAATCAGATCGACGACCTGCTGGACGAAGTGGACAACCGCGTGAAAATGGGCGACCGGATTCTCGTGACCACGCTCACCAAGCGTATGGCCGAGGAGCTACAGAAGTATATGGAGCGGCTGGGCATTAAGTCGAGCTACGTGCACTCCGACGTGAAAACCCTGGACCGCGTGGAGATTCTGCGCCAGCTGCGCCTGGGTGTAATCGATGTGCTGATCGGGGTGAATCTGCTGCGCGAAGGCCTGGACTTGCCCGAAGTAAGCTTGGTAGCGATTCTGGACGCTGACAAAGAAGGCTTCCTGCGCGACCAGCGCAGCCTGATTCAGACCATGGGCCGCGCCGCCCGAAACGATAAAGGCAAAGTCATTATGTACGCCGACCGCATCACCGGCTCCATGCAGCGCGCCATCGACGAGACGAATCGGCGCCGCGACGTGCAGATTGCCTACAACGAGGCGCATGGCATCACGCCCCGGACGGTGCGCAAATCGCACGACGAAATCATGGGTCAAACGTCGCTGTCGGATATGCGCCGCATCGAGCCCGCCGCCTACGCTGGCCCCGATACCGACACTTTGACATTGGCTGCCGAGCCGGTCATTGCGCTCATGAAGCGCGATGAGCTGGAAAAAGTCATCAAGAAAACCGAGAAGCAAATGGAAGGCGCCGCCAAAGACCTCGACTTCCTACAAGCCGCCAAGTACCGTGATGAACTGGCTCAACTTCGCCAAATGCTAAAGACCAAGAGAGATTAACAAGAAACTATATAGCACTTCAATTCGCCTTTATTTTTACAAAAAAGCCCCCCAGGTACTTCATTGAGGGGTTTTTTTGTGTTTTATGCAACCTTGATTATAGATTCAGGCCAGAAAATTGATGTTTTCCAGTGCAGTGACCAGCTTGTCTAATCACTGAGGAGTTTAAAAACGAGCCGCTTCTATGTTAACCGCTACCGCACTGCGTGTCTACTTTGAAAATCCGGTTGGCCGGATATTAGAACACCCCGATGGCTACGCCTACGTAATTTATAATGCGGGCGTTCGTAAGCTTGACCATACGAAAGCTTTCCTGACCCATACGAGTCAGCTGCTACAACGGCGCGGGTGGTATAAGCTGTTGGGCGACCAGCGCCTGATGGCACCTTTCACGGAAGAAGAACGACTCTGGATTGTAGATTACTGGATAACGCGCACCGCGGAAGGAAGCCAAATTTATGGGGCCGTATTGATCCCTCAGGATGTATTCGCTCGTTTGTCGGTAAGCCAGATGATGGTAGAAGCCCGGGAGGCCGCCATGACTTACCGGCTTTTTGAAGATGAACTATCGGCGGCAGCGTGGCTGCGCCAGCTGCCCGCTACAGTCATATTGTAGCCTCAACAGTTTATAGTAAGGGGTATTAGTAATTAATAAATAATAAAAAATACAAAAAAGCCCCCCAGCAATTGTGCTGGGGGGCTTTTTTTATGTGGCTTATTAATCTTATACCCAGTGAAAATCCGAATTTTATTCCTGTTGTAATAGTTAATAAACTACTAGTCAAATAGATATGAGTTTATTCCAGCAAAGAAAACGTTCTTTCTCCGCTGGATGACTATAAGAATGTATTATTAAGATATTATAATGTACATAATTATGTTAAATGTAATAAATTATAAGAATGGCTATATAAAAATGATACTTTCAGGGCACTTATTCACCTAATAGCTATAAAATGAAGAAACACTTACTGTATTTAGCGAAGCCAGTGCTCTGGGCTGCTTTGCTAATTGGGGGCCACAACTCATTCAGTCAGAACCAAATAAGTTCTGAGCAAAAACTAGTGCCTCAAGCAGCGCTTCAACACCTGAAAAAAAACAAGGAGGCGCTTCAGCTGACGGATCAGGACATTGCCGACGTGAAGCTCAGCAGTGAGTCCTTCTCAAAGAAAAGCGGCGTAAAGCATCTGTACCTGCAGCAGACGTATCAGGGCATTGCGATTCACAATGCCGTTGCCAATATGAGCCTGGGCAAGGATGATAAGGTCGTGCAGGTAAGTAATAATTTTACGACGGGCGTCAGCAAAAAAATAAAAGCGGCGAAGTCAAGCATGACGGCTCAGGCAGCTGTAGCCGCAGCGGCCAAGCACCTGAATGTGGCCGTCAGCAAACCGCTGTCTGTGCTGAAGAAAGAAGGCGGCAAAAATGAAGCGGTGCTTTTGTCTTCGGGGGGCATTTCGCTGGAGTCGATTCCGGCTAACCTGGTGTATCAGCCCATGCCGGACGGTACCCTGCGGCTAGCCTGGGAGGTGACGATTCATAACCTGGACGCGCAAGACTGGTGGGTAGTGCGCGTAGATGCCGCCACGGGCGAGTTCTTGGAGAAAGACAACCTAGTGGCCCACTGTGAGTTCGACAACGACGGACCCGGCGGCGTGCCCATAACCGACAGCTATAGCTACAAGCGGGCGGTAGAGCCTAAGTCGCTCAACTTCGCGACGACGGGCCTGGCGGCAGACCCTACGACCAATGTATACAACGTATATCCGCTCCTAACGGAGAGCCCCAGCCACGGACCGCGCGTATTGGTAAGCACGGACGCTGCCGACAAAAATGCCTCGCCAAAAGGGTGGCATTATTCTCCGGAGGGCACTTTTACGACCACGCGTGGTAATAACGTGTTTGCCTACGAAGACCCAGACAACAAGAATAACTACACTACCAGCTATAGCCCGGACGGTGGCGCAGGCCTCAATTTCAACTTCCCCGTTGACTTGACCAAGCAGCCCGTAACGTACCGGGATGCTGCTATTACTAACCTGTTCTACTGGAATAATATTGTCCACGATATGTGGTACCAGTACGGCTTTGATGAGGTAAGCGGCAATTTCCAGTACGATACCTTTGGCAAGGGTGGCGCACCAAATGACCCGGTACTGGCCGAAGCACAGGACAGCAGAAATATTCCTGTGCCTCCTCCCGGAGTAACTACTCGTAACAACGCAAACTTCGGAACGCCCCGCGACGGCTTTGCCCCCGTCATGCAGATGTACCTGTGGAATGGTATTCCCGACCAGAACCGGTTTCGCGTTACGTCGCCCTCCACGTTGGCTGGCGCGTACCAGGCCATAGAGGCTGCCTTCAGCCGGCCCCTGACGTCTACGCCCGTAACCGGCAAGCTCGTGGTGGCTGTGGCCCCCGTCACGACGCCGACTGGCAAGAGCGAAGAGGGCTGCGGCGCGCTCACCAACGCCGCTGCCATCAATGGCAACATCGCCGTAGTATATCGTGGTACTTGTGGCTTTGCTGATAAGGTGCAGAACGCGCAGATTGCCGGCGCTATTGCCGTGGTCGTCATTAATAACGCTCCTGGTGCGCCCATCATCATGGGTGGCACCCCAACAGTACCGCAGCCCGCCATCATTATTCCGGCGGTGATGATCAGCCAAGCCGATGGGGCTGGTATTCGCAGCCTGCTGGATGCCCAGACGGAAGTAACGGTTGCACTCAAAAATGACGGCGCCGGTCCTGAGATTGACGGCGATTTTGATAACGGCATCATTGCGCACGAGTACGGGCATGGCATCTCTAACCGCCTCACGGGTGGTCCGGCAAACGTTACCTGCCTCAACAACGCCGAGCAGATGGGCGAGGGTTGGAGCGACTGGTTCGGTCTGATGATGACCATCAAGCCCGGCGACACGGGCAGCAAAGTACGCGGTATCGGCACGTATGCTTCAGGCCAGCCAACCACTGCCCGGGGAATTCGGCCCGCTCCCTACAGCACCGACTTTAGCGTGAACAACGTCACGTATGCCGCTACCAACAACACGGCTGCTATCAGCCAGCCCCACGGTATTGGCTTTGTGTGGTCTACGATGCTCTGGGACATGACCTGGGAGTTGATCAACAAGTACGGATACGACGAAGACCTGTACAACGGCACAGGCGGTAACAACATGGCAATGCAACTGGTCATCGACGGGTTGAAGCTGCAAGCGTGCCGGCCCGGCTTCGTTGATGGCCGTGATGCTATCCTTCTGGCCGACGTTCAGAATAGTGGTGGGGTTGACCAAGAACTGATCTGGAGGGCTTTTGCTAAGCGTGGTTTGGGTTTCAGTGCCAAGCAGGGCTTAAGCACTAGCCGCATCGACCAGGTAGAAGCCTTCGATTTGCCCCCCATATATGCCTGCGCAGCTCCTGTTGTTACCGTGACCCCGATCGGTGGTACCTCGGTTGAGCCCGGCCGCAGCACTATTTACCTGGGCTATGGTCCGCAGAGCATCAGGTTGGAAGCCAGCGGTGATCCTACGTTCACGTATAGCTGGGCATTTGTTCCCGGCCTGAGCGACCTCTCAAGCGCCAGTACCGTATTCACTCCCCGAACTGCCGGAACCTACGAACTCATCGTAACCAGCACCAACAAGGATGGTTGTGCCCGCACAACTACTATACGTGTGGTCGTTCTTGATGTACGCTGTGGCTTTATCTTCCTGCGCAACAAAGTGCTGGTGTGCTATAACGGCCGGCCAATGTGCGTCAATATGGCTACCGTAGCCGACCACTTGGCGCGCGGTGCCTCGCTGGGCGAATGCCAGCGCACATCAAATTCCGGCTTAGTGGCCGAGGCGCAGGTGGCTGCTGAGGAAGTGCTGACCCTGACGGCTACTCCTAACCCCACGAGTGACCAAACCTGGCTTGACTTTACCCTCACCCAGACCGGTAACTATCGTCTGGAGGTAATGAACATGCAGGGAACCGTAGTAGGTGTGGTAGCGGAAGGAACCGGCCGGGCCGGAGAAAACTTCTCCTTCAAGTTTACGAAAGGCCGCTTGGCCGCCGGTATCTATATGGTTCGCCTAACTTCCGGCAAGCAGAACAAGTTTACCCGCATTGTCTTGCAGGACTAATCCGGTAAACAACTAGTAGTATAAAAAAGCCCCCCAGCTATAATGCTGGGGGGCTTTTTTTGTTCGGGCAAACTAAGTCGCACGATATAACCGCTACTTACCTTTGCCTCGTCTTTCCAATAGCAGATTACCTTCCTCAGCGCTTGCCCGCTTCTATTACCAGCTTTACATGAACAAACGGTACGTAGTGTGGCTCTGCGCCCTATTCGTTTTGCTTGACTTAGGCTACTCGGCCATTCAGAATTATCAGATACCGCTGGAGGGCGACTTAGCTGCCATCGTGCTGCCAAGCACTTGGTATAGCCAAGTGCTGCAAGACCCTTTTGGCTGGGCGGTAATAGCCAAAAACGAGGTGTACGCGGGCCCTAACCGGTATTTTGCCCACGCGGCCATGGCTGTCTACTTCAAGTCGGTTCCGCTTTGGCTCCAGCGCTTCACCGAGCCTATCAGTAGCGTTTACGTGGCCTGCGCCTTATTCAAAACGGCTGTGCAGGCGCTGCTGTTGTACCTGCTGGCGGTGTATAGCACCGGAGCGCGGCGCCTCACCGACCGGCGGCTGTGGCTGCCCGCAGCGCTGCTGGTGCCGCTGTTTCAAACGGCTGGCTACAATGGACAGATGGGCGTCATCGACCATTCGGTTACGTACACTTTTTTCTACGCTTTCCCTTTGGCCTTGCTGCTCTTGTTGTTGTTGCCCTTTTACCGGGCTGCCTTCCATCAGCAACGCTTGCAGTTACCGTGGTTTGTCGTTCCTTTGTTCGCCGCCCTCATGGTGGTGCTGGCCTTCAACGGGCCTATCGTGACAGGAGCAGTGCTGGTACTGTTTGTGAGCCTCGGGCTGTACTGGATAAGAAGGTATTGGCCAGCAACTCTGGGCCGGTCAGATGCAATAGGGTGGCTGCTTCAGGCGAAACGAGTGCCTCTTATTTCAGTGCTGTTGTTAGGCCTATTCGGCATTCTGTGCCTGTACTCGCTTTACATCGGCCGCAACAACTTCGAAAACCTGACGGCCACGCTGCCCGTGTGGGAGCGGTATAAATTGGTGCCGCAGGGCGTATTTCGCCAACTCACTGGCAAGCTCGGCTTTCCGCTGCTTGTGCTGATAGGGCTGGTCAATGCTCAGCTAATTCGTCGGTTTTTGCCCCCCAGTGCCGCCAGCCAGCGGTGGCTGCGCATTGGGCAACTGCTGGGCCTATTCACGCTGATCTATATTCTGTTGCTGCCGCTTGGGGGCTACCGCAACTACCGGCCCCTCATCCTGCGCCGCGATTCTATTCTGCCCATTATTCTGGGCCTGATGTATTTCTACAGCGCTTCCACCTATTACCTGCTGCAATATTTAGAGGGGCGGCCTCGCCGCTGGTATATAGGAGGAGTGGTGCTGTTTGCGGCCATCTTTATGAATGCCGATAAGCTCAGGATGACCAACAACAACCAGTGTGAGCGCGCCGCTTTGCAGCAGCTGGCCCATTCGCCCGAGCCAATTGTTCAGCTCGACAGCGATTGCACCGTAATGGCCTGGGAAAAGATAAACGATCCGCTACAATCGGATAATAACGCGCAGCTGCTGGAGTTTTGGGGCGTGACTAAAGGCAAGAAGCTCTATTATCAGTGACCTAAATTCATACAGCTTACAATCGGAGAGCAGTAAAGAAAGTGTAGCAAGGCTTCCACTTTCGCACGAATTTATTCGCGCTGGGCCCTTTCACTTATGGCTGCGATTCGGTAAATTGAAGATATGTAAGAAGCTGATATATGCGGTGTTAAGCTAAGCCGTAATGGGCCTGATTCCTGAGTGGCAATACTATTTGGTAAAGCAAATTGCCGTGTTCATGTGGCTAAAAGCGGCGTTGAAAGAAAATGTCAGCTTAGAGGCTGCCATTGTGGTACTTTTAGTCATAATCATATTTAATAGTTAAATATTGATAATACTATTTATCCCTTTCGGTTATGTTTCCTCGCCTACGCTTCACGTATGCTGTTGCTCTGTTAGTGCTGTTTAAAAGCATCGGTTTAGAGGCCCATACCGTCAGCGATGCTGATGAGCTGTCGGCAGGAGGAGGCCAAACAACGACCGATGTCGCGGTTCAGCTCCGCCAGCTATACGCCACCAAATCTTTATCTGCTGAAGCTAGTATTCAGGAACAAGTTCAGCTGTTTTATACGCTCGTCGATTTCAGGCCGGTATGGACCACCGACGCTGGCCCAACTGAGAACGCGCAGGCAGCGCTTACCCTGCTGTTGCAGGCCCGGCGGTACGGGCTCAAGGCCTCCGAGTATGAGGCCGCTGCCCTGCAATTTTTGCTCGATTCACTACGGACAACGCCCACGCAGGTCCGGCAACGCCTGGCAGCCGAAACCCGCCTTACGGCGGCGCTCATCCTGTTTTCCCAACATCTGAGCCACGGCCGAATACAGGATAGCACGCTTCGGCCCTCGCAGGTGACGGAGAGCGAACTCATCAACGTCGCTATTCACCTTCATCAAGCGCTTCAAAGCAACAATTTTGAGCAGCATATGCTGATGGCGCAGCCCAAGAGTCGGAGCTATGTGCGGCTGCTGTGGGCGTGGCAGCGCTTATTGGCGTCGGATACGGTGGCGGCCCGTACAATGGCGCTTTCCGTGGCTCTCAACCTGGAGCGGCTACGCTGGGAGCCCCGCGCCGATTCTATCTATCTGGTCGTTAATATTCCTGCCTATAGTTTACAGGTGGTGCGCGGCCCGCAGGTAGTGCGCAGCCACCGGGTAGTGGTGGGCAAAGCCGCTACGCCAACGCCTGAGCTGTACAGCGCAATCAACTTTTTCAGACGGCACCCGAATGGCGGATGCCGCATAGCATTGCCACCAAAGAAGTTTTGCCCAAGTTGAAGCGCAATCCTCGCTACCTGAGCTCCCGCCACCTCCGGCTGTACAACCAGGCCGGAGAACGTGTGAATGCCTCGCGGGTGAACTGGAAAACAGTCACACCCGCTGCGTTTCCGTATCAGATCAGGCAGGCGCCTTCTTCGCGCAATGCCCTGGGAAACGTGGTATTTCGCTTTCCCAACCCCCACGAAGTATACCTGCACGATACTCCTGATCGGGAGTTGTTTGAGGCCAACACCCGTGCCCTGAGCCACGGCTGCATCCGGGTGCAGCATGCGTGGGCACTGGCTCGCTTTCTGGTGGAGCGTGATGCTGGCAAGGCGAGTAGCAATTGGGTGGAGAAGATGAGCGATAGTCTCAACGAGGGAGAAACCAGGTACTTTGGGCTGTACGCCTCCGTTCCGCTAATGATACGCTATCAAACCTGCGACGCCGATGGCAGTCAGCTCCGGCAGCTACCCGACATCTACGGCCTCGATAAGGTATTGGCAAAAGCGTGGGATACTACTGTCAGTGAGAACTTAAGCGCAGCCGCTAACCACTAAAGAGGCTTGGCGCTTACACTGTTAAGGATTGCATTGAAAAAAGCCCCCCAACGGCACAATTGGGGGGCTTTTTTGTGTATGAGCGAGAAATGAAGTTCAAACTCGCGACCCCCAGTTTAGAAAGCTGATGAGACGTACCAACTGCTCGCTAAGAAGTATTCTTATGTGGCCTCCAGCATCTTTTCCGGATAGGTAGCTGCCCTGCTTTTACCTTGTCGGCCTCATTAGCAGCTAAGGCTAGCCGCGTGGTCTACGCTCAGAACATGAGTAAGACGACTGATCACGAGGAAGGCAAGGCTACCGTGAGCGTGGTTTACAAAACCTGCCCTAGCCGAAGGCACTCATACCTTTCTGGTGCGTACTACCAAAGACCAAAAGCAGGCTTATGCTTTAGCGGGCTTCCGCTCTATCCCGTTACTGGAACGCGGAGGGGTAAAAGGTGCGGCGGAGTTACCTCAAGGACCAGCGCAAGAGGCTGTTGGCGGGTTGCCGGCTTGATGGGTTCACCTGCCATACCCTCAACTAAAGCCGTACCTTACAGGCCAACTCCTGCTTCTCTTTATGTCTGACGCTCCCTTCCCACCACCCAACCCTGAGTCTCACGAGGCTGAAATCCATGTGCTACGCGAAGAAAACGGTGAACTCCGTGCGGGCCAGGCAGCCGCGGCAGAGCAGGAGTCCCAAAACGATCGATATCAGCAGAGCCAAGCGCGCTTTCGCACCGTGTTTGAAAACTCGCCGCTAGGCCAGAAAATCATTACCCCTGACCTGATGATCCGCCAGGTTAACCTGGCCGTGGTGACCATGTTGGGTTATACCCGGCCCGACGAACTCATCGGTCGGCGCATCCTCGAGTTTGCTCACCCCGACCACCGCGCCGACTGGCACGAGTTGCAGCAACGCTTGTGGAAGCACAAGCTTCCCTATTTCAGCTTGGAAACCTGCCTGGTACGCGCTGATGGTTCTTCCTTTTGGTGCCAGGTTACGTCCGTGCTGTTCCCCGACGAAGGAGCCGAGCTGGGCTATACCATCCTGGAGGATATCTCCGAGCGCAAGAGCTTGGACGCCAAGCTTAAACGCCTCTATGACTCGCAGGAGACTATCCTGCACCTGGCCACCCACGACATGAAGGGGCCCATCGCCCACATCGAGTTGCTCGTCGATTTGCTGCAGCGGGAGGTGGCGGGCCGGGCCGGAGAAGGACCACCGCCCCCGGAAATGGTCCACTACCTGGGCCTCATCCAGCGGGCTTGCGCTCACGCCACTAGCTTGCTCGAAGACGTGCTTTACGTGGGAGACCTCGACCAGCACGGGTTGGACAAGCGCCCGACGGATCTAAGCGCTTACTTGGCGACGCGGCTCGAGTTGCACCGCTTGGCCGCGGAGGAAAAGGGGGTAGCCTTGGCCCTAGACTTGCCGGCGGAGCCTGTACACGGGCGACTCCACCTCGAGAAGTTCGGCCGGGTGCTGGACAACCTGCTGAGCAACGCGCTCAAGTTCACCCCGGCCGGGGGCACCATCACGGTAGGCGCGCGGGCGCACGAGGGCAAGGTTCGGCTGACGGTGCAGGACACGGGGATTGGTATTCCCGGCAAGCTGCATAGCAACCTGTTCGACAAGTTTAACCCCACGCGACGCGCGGGCCTGCAGGGCGAGACTACGACGGGGCTGGGGCTGTTCATCGCCAGGCAAATTGTGCAGCTGCACGGCGGCGACATCTGGCTCGAAAGCCGCGAGCAGGAAGGCACCACCTTCTTTATTGAATTGCCCTAGCGGGCCGCCCCGGCATTACTTTTGCTGCTGCGCGTTTTCTGCAACCCGTTGGTTACGGCCAGCCTTTCCCGGTGTTCTGCTTCTTTATGGTAAAGCTTTCCAGTGTGCTGCTGGTCGACGACGACCCGCTCACCAATGACCTCAACGAACGCCTGCTCAAGCAGCTCGGCGTAGCCGACCATTACCTGGCGGCCACCGACGGCGCGGATGCACTAACCGCTTTGGATCATCTGAGCGCCAACGCGAATCCCAGCAGCCCGGTTCTGGTCCTGCTCGATGTGAAGATGCCGGGTATGGATGGCATGGCCTTCCTCGACGCTTACCAGCACTTGCCCGCGGCTCAGCAGCAGGCTGTGGTTATTGTTATGCACACCGCTTCCATGAGTTCCATCGATCTGGGCCGCATGGAGTCTCTGCCCATTGCCGGCCTGGTCAGCAAGCCTCTGACCAAAGAGAAGATGGATACCATCCTCAAGCTCCACTACCAGCGCCAGTTCGCAATCACGTAGCGCTACGCTTTTCCGCAGATCAACGACGAGCGGCCCGTCCGCTCCGCTCGTTCAGTGTCGCGCCGAACCCTGCTGTAGGCATCTGGTTCCGCCATCATAAGGCTGCTCCTCGCCTTGTCCCTGCTGGCTGTGTAAGATGCGCGCACTTGACAGCTTCGAGCTTCTGGATGCACGCGTAGCTGTCGATGGCCCATCTGCATGAAACCATCATTATCGTCATACTTATCTGTCTCCTCGCATGGGCGGAACGTGCAACGGGTGCAGGAACTTAATATTGCCACCTTTCTCAGCAAGCCTCCTACCCGCGACAAGGTAGATGCAGTCTTGTGAGCCTACTTCGACCAGCACTAGAAACCGGAATCTCTTCTTTTACAATGACTGGAGGAGAAGCTTGTAGGCACTGCCATGAATACCAAAAAGCCCCCCAGCAGTGCTGCTGGGGAGCTTTTTATGCATGAGCGAGAAACGAGGCTCGAACTCGCGACCCTCAGCTTGGGAAGCTGATGCTCTACCAACTGAGCTACTCTCGCGGGGGCTTGGTAGAACAAAAATACGTTGCATAAATCAATTTACAACTACCGCGCGTATCGGGTGGGGGAGGCGCTGCGTTAGAGCAGCGCTTGTACCCCTGAGTTGCCCTCGGGGGGCTTTTGTTTGATGTTTATCTTTGAATGCATCCGCTATGGCTGATTTGCCGGCTAATCGTTCGCGTAGCTATTTGTATCTGATAGCGGGAGTCACGCTGTTTGTGCTTCAGCTTATTCGCCTGCCCGGCCATTATGCTGCCTGGCAAAGCAACACCCTGGATACGTTTCGCCTGACAATGAGTGTGATAGCCTTGGTGGTGGCAGTGCTCATGATCCGTTTTGGCTGGCGAATGCGCCGCGATGGCAAGGCTTCCGACGAGCCCGGCGACCACTCCATCTCCTGATTTTGCGGCGGCTGCCTGCGCCCGGTGTAGCTTTGCACCGTTTTTACTCCCGGCTTACTATGTCTTCTCCGCTCCGCATTACGGTGGCCAAACGTACCGCTCCGGTAGCTGCTCAACTGGCTGAATTAGGGCGCCAAACCTTCCAGGCTACCTTCGCTGCTGACAATCGGCCGGAGGATATGGCCGCTTATTTGGCCGAAAACTTCAGTTTGGAAAGCAACTGATTGAGCTGCAAAACCCGCAGACTACATTTTTGCTGGCCCATATGCAGCAGGAATTGGTGGGCTATGTCAAGTTATCGCTGAACTCTGTTATGGGCCTCGAAGAAGGAAAGGCAGCAACTGGCCGTCTGGAAATTGAGCGTTTATACGTGCGGGAAGATTGGCTGGGCACGGGCTTGGGCGCTACGCTCATGCGCCGGGCGATAGAGGAAGCGCGAACGCACAACTGTCGCACCATCGTTCTGGGGGTCTGGGAGCATAATCGCCGGGCAGTAGAGTTTTACAAGCGCTTTGGGTTCAAGGAGATAGGTCGCCATGAGTTTCAGTTGGGCGATGATATTCAGAACGATTTGATCCTGCGCAAAGGATTGTAAAAGCCCCCAAGCTGGATGGCTGTGCTCCTGTATTAGGCAGTCATTTAATACACTTGTCCAGCAGCTCAATAAGGCAGAAGAGGAAGTGCAGACGCGTCTTCCGCGCCAACTGCGTTACTTTGCCGTACTGCTCACCAAACCTCCTGCTGTGCGAAAAGACCGGCGCGCTACCTCTTTACAGTCCATTTTATCAGCCCAACCACTTCACTGGTGGCTGCCGTTTCTGCTGGTTTATCTGCTCAGTGGCTGCTCTACCGACGGGCGAGAAGCGGCAACCTTACCGCCACCTACCGGGCATTTTGAGGGGCCGATTACCTATCAGGGCACGGAGCTGCGCGCCACTCTCGATCTGCGGGAAGTAAAGCCGGGCCAGCTGCAAGGCGAGGTGCGCTTGGCTGATCGGCAGAATCTGAGCCTGCCAGTGCAACAAATAACGTATCATCATCCGCGCCTCACGGTGCGCTGGGCCACGGGCGCAACCACTGATTTCGTTATCAACTTTACCCGCGAGGGTGATTTTCTGAAAGGAAAATTTACCGCTGACTCTACGGAGGCCGAAATTCTGATGGTGCGTCGTGGGGAGGCCGAGCCGTTGCCCTATCTCGAACAGCCGTTGCGTGTACCGAGTAGCGGCAGGATGCTGCCGGCAACGGTACTCATGCCAGATGATACGCTGCAAGTGCATCCGGCTGTTGTAATGCTGCAAAATGTCCCCCAGCGTACTCCATTGGCCATGCAGATACTTACTGATTTGCTGGCGCGGCGCGGCGTGGTGGTTATGCTGGTGGCTGGGCGTCCGGCTACGGCTGGTGCCAGCGTCAGTCCCGATTCGCTGGCAACAGATATAGTAGCGGCTGCTCGGGCGCTGAAGCGCGTTGCGGGCGTCGATACCACACAGATTGGCTTGGTAGGTAGCGGCACCGGGGCTACCGCGCTGGCAATGGCGGCCAGCCAAGACGATAAGGAGAACGGTTTAATAAAATACGTCGTGGCTTTGGGCGCGCCCGGAACCTCCAATGCAGCCCGAGACACCGAACAAATTGATCGTGCCTTGCGAAAGCAGGATGCCAGCGCGGCCGACCGCCGCTTGGTTGCGCTTGCCCGCACCCAGCTGGAGCAATATGTGCGGCGCGAAGGCCGGGGCGACACAACAAAGCTGCACCGCAATCTGCAGAAAATTGCCCCCCAGTCGTGGGCGGCCAGTACTGGTCTGCCCACCTGGGTGCCCAGTCGAGACGAGCTGAAGCAGCCTAAATGGCAGGAACTATTATTTGACCCCCAAGCAGTTTGGCAGCAGGTGCGTGTACCCGTACTCCTGCTGTATGGCGGGGCCGATACAGCCCTTAATGTGCAGGTCAGCGCCAACCGCTTACGGGGAAACGCCGACCGCCGTCGGGGCTCCGTGGTGCGGATATATACTGGCGCCGACCAGCAGCTCTTGCTGCCAGCAGGCACCCAAAATGGAAAATGGCAATGGCCGCGGCCGGTGCCCAGCTATGTGGACGACCTCACCGCCTGGCTGCGCGAGCGACTGGAGCAATAAAAGGAGTGGGGGGCAAAAGCCCACTTGGTAGCCCTTAAAACAGCAATAAACCCTTCTCTCGCAGTTTCAGCCAAGTGGCCGAACTCAGGAAACGCTCGAAGGAAAAGCCAGCTTCTGCCGTTGGAAAACTGCTGGCCACTTCTTTCAACAGCACTTTGGTGTCGTAATCGGTGGTGAGCTGGGTGCAGAGCGTGTGCAGCCATTGGCCCAGGGCGGGCGTCGTCTTTATTTCGAAGTCCTCAGCTTGCTCGTAGAAAGTTAGCACGGCCTGGGGGGCTTTTTTGCCTGACTCCAGCCGAAGCTCCGGGGCATTGCCGAGCCAAAACAGGCGCAGGTTCTGCTTCGCGAAATCCGGCTTGGGTGCTTCCTCCACGGCCTGCTGAATCAGGTGGCGCGGCAGGGTAGGGCGCGGTACTTTGAAATCGAACCAGAAGGAAAGCGGCTCGACCAGATTCACGCCGTGCAGATAATTGTAAAGCGCCTTGGCCAGGCCCGGCCCAAACTGCTCGTGGTCGGCGCCGGTAGGGTCGTCGTGCCAGAGGTCGTTCCAGGCAAAGTCGCCGGGCTCCGGACCAACAGGCACTACCTGGTACTTCGCCGGGTTCTTACCCACAGGGCTATGCGCCGTCATGGAAAAGCGGTGCCAATAGCCCGACTGAATGACGCCCACCGCAAATAGCTGGCGTACTACTTCCAGCGAATCAATTGTTTCCTGGGCGGTTTGGGTCGGGAAGCCATACATCAGATACGCGTGCACCATGATGCCCGCCTGAGTAAAGCCATCCGTTACGCGGGCCACTTGGGCAATGGTGACGCCTTTTTCCATCAGCGCCAGCAGCCGGTCGGAAGCTACCTCCAAGCCACCTGATACGGCAATACAGCCCGAAGCTGCCAACAAGCGGCACAGGTCGGGAGTGAAGGTTTTCTCGAATCGGATATTACCCCACCAGGTAATATTGGTGCGACGCTTCAGTAGCTCCACGGCCAAATCGCGCAGGGCAAGAGGCGGGGCGGCTTCGTCTACGAAGTGAAAACCCGTTTGGCCGGTTTGCTGCACAATCTGCTCGATGCGGTCGGCAAGGAGGGCAGCAGGGGCCGTTTCGTAACGGGAGATATAGTCGAGCGTGACATCGCAGAAGGAGCAGCGCTTCCAGTAGCAGCCGTGGGCCACCGTGAGCTTATTCCAGCGGCCATCACTCCAGAGCCGGTGCATGGGGTTTAGCACCTCAATTACCGACAAATACTCGCTCAGCGGCAAGTCGCTATAGTCGGGCGTACCTACTTCGTGGTGCGGAATATTGGGAGCCTCGGTATTATTCAGGTATTCTACCTCACCAGCTTCATTGCGTAAAAACGTGCGTTGGAGAAGATTTTTGCCTGCATAGCTGTCTTGCTCAGGAAGAGAACGTCTTGCGTCTTTAATTGAATTAGTACTCCCGCTAAACACGCGAGATGCTTCAACAAGCTCAGCATGACCGGCTAACAGCTCTGCCTGATTATCTTTCTCCGCCGTTAGATATTCCAGCAGCCGCAACCACGGTCCTTCGCCATCATCCAGTGTGAGGTAATCGATATAGTCGAAGAAGCGCGGCTCCCGGATCTGGCGCAGCTCAGTATTGGGGTAGCCGCCGCCCATGAGAGTCTTGGCTGCCGGCCGTAGCTCTTTCACCCGCCCCGCGAGGCGCAATGCGCCATATAGATTGCCTGGGAAAGGCACCGTGAAACCTACTACATCGGGTTCAACGCGAGCCACCAAGTCGTCGAATGATTCCAGCAGCAGCTCATCCAACAAATTGGGTGGGGCTTGCAGGGCTTCATAAAGCGGCTCAAAGCTGGTAGCGGACAGCGCCAGCTTTTCGGCGTAGCGCGAAAAGCCAAACTGCGGCCCTACAGTTTCTTTTATTAAGTCGGCGAGGTCTTCGAGATAAAGCGTAGCCAAGTGGCGCGCCTGATCGGTGAGGCCCATGGTGCCAAAAGCCGTATCCAAGTCAGCTACGTTATCGAAGCGGGAGGCTTCGGGCAGAAAGCGCCCGTGACAGATGCGCGGGGCCAGCGTGTTGTCTTTGTTCTGCAAAAACCGGATAACCGGCTCAACGGTAGCCAAGTAGCTGCGTTGCAGCCGCACCATCCGCCGGGCATTATCGGAAAGCTCAAAGCTCCCGGCCTCAATAGTCGCAAACACGCGCCGCAGCCCCGCCTTCGAGAAAAGCTTCAGTACCAGCTCCAACCCCAGATCAGCTTGGGTGCTGGCGTAGCCGCGCGCACTCAGAAAACCCTTCAGGTAAGCAGTGGCCGGATACGGCGTGTTAAGCTGGGTAAGCGGCGGGGTTATAAGAAGAATGCGAAGACTGGTCACGACGGCAGAACAACGGAAAAGGGCATAAAGATACCGAACCGAGACAGCGCGCGAATCCGTTCCGCCACCCTGCCATTGTTTTGCGCAGGAGGTATAGTTTATGTGTCTGGCAGCTTATGCCCGGACGCTGGGGGGCTTTTTGCCCCCCAGCTTTCCTATAATTCGTCCAGCGACATGCGCTTGGGCATCAGGTCGCGGCGAAATTCGCTGACGGAACGGCCTGTTACCTGCCGGAACTGATTGCTCAGATGCTGACCGCTGCTATAGCGCATATGGTCAGCTATTTCACTGAGCGTCAGCTCACCGTAGCTCAACATCTCCTTGACGCGCTCAATTTTGAGGCGAATCAAGTATTTCTCAATGGTGAGATTGGCGGTGCGCGAAAAGACTTTGCTCAGGTGCGAATACGTAGCCGAAAACCGGTCGGTGAGGAAGGCCGACGTAGTGAGCGGCATGCGCGCGGTGCGCAGGTGCTCCAGGTATTCGCCTAACGACGTTTTAATTTGTTCGGTAAGCTGCTCGGCTCGGCCAGTCAACACGTCGAAGCCGGCTTCACGAAGCAGCGGCGCCACGGTCGCGGGGTCGACGGGCGTGGAATGATTTAGTTGGGCGTGGCCCAATTTTACTTCTGTTGGCTGATACCCAGCTTGTTCGAGCAGATGATGCACGGCTTCGATGCAGCGCGGGCAAACCATGTTTTTGATGTAGAGCAGGGTAGTCTTCACGGGCGAGGTTTTGGTTTTTGGTCTGAGCGCGGGGCCAGACGAGCCGGCTTCCGCGATGGGGAGTTAGGAACTGCAACTGAACGCGCACGCTGATCGGATTTAGGCTGATCTACTGCCCAACCCGGACCGAACCAATTAGCTGCTGCCCAATTAATAAAGGGGACAACACCTAAAAAGGTAACGGCTAAGAGCCAGAAAAATAAAAAAATGCGCCAAACACACGGACCAACAATTCATTCTGTACACCGAATACGTAAACAACCAGCAAAACGGCGAGTACCAGACTTATGCCCGCAATTACGCTCGTACGGCGCAACAATGGACGATAAGTGACTAGTACAGAGCGACTGGAAGGCATTGCAAAAGAGTAAGCAGAACGACAAAGATATTGTTTCCAGAACTTTTGAGCCCGCCACGCGGCTACCAGATCCAGTAGCTTGTGTTGCGGGAACTGTGCCTGGTCCTCATCGGGCCAGGTATTCAGTTGCTTGATAAGCTGCGCGATGGGCAAGCCGACCTCGGCATGCAAACGGTGAGATAACGCTTCGGCCGCTATGGGCCCTAGGTGCCCAATTCGGTAAGAGTAGCGGCATCCGGACAGATAAGCTCGGAGGTGCTGATTTGGCCGTCAGACTGATAGGCAGCCATCAAGATAGGATATTCTGAGCGAAGCAGGACGCGGAGGTCAATATGACCGTCGGATTCCTCAGCTAAACGTCCCCCCAATGGGGTTGAAGAAGAAGGCATAAACGAAGGGTTGAGGTTCGGTTTGCGGATTCTAATGTACATACATTCATTTGAATTTTCTAGTTCGGCCCGGGATAGTCTTCGCTGGAAACCAACTACCACCCCAAACTGCCGTATCATAGTCTGACCCTTTTTATTGCCTTGTATATCCTTGTACCCAGCCCATGAAAACCTCTTTTTTATCTCTAATTACGCTCCTGGGGAGCATTTTTGTCGCCTCCCTTACTAGCTGTGGCAGCACTGGCACCGACCCCGGCGATACGAACGTAGAAATCGGCTCCGCGAAAGAGCAGATAAATGAAAACAGAGCGGATGCCAACGACCCGGACGATAAGCTCTACACCACCTCCGATGCCGCCACCAACGGTACTGCTTCCGATACCTCGACCGTAAAAACCGGCAAGCAAGTGTATGACGAAGCCGCTGACCGCCGCGACGAAAACGTGGATGGCAAGGCTGGCCCGCAGTAAATAACACGGTACAAAAAAGCCCCCCAGACCAATTCTGGGGGGCTTTTTTGTACCGTGAAAACCAGGTTCTAATAAAATACAAAGCTGTTCGGGCCAATGTTCACGCCAAATGAATCGATGGCCATGCCCGTGGGCTGATAGCGAATTACCTTGCCCGTGGTGGTGAAAGGGGCGATAGAGCCGTAGATCGTGTTGTCCTTAGGATCAATGCCGAGGCCGTAGAAGCTGCGACGAATAAGGGGATTTGTTGGCAGTGTGCTGGCTCCGGCCGCGAGTTGGTATACCCCCCGCGGTAGCGGTAATATAGCTGATCCTTATTGCCGTTGGTAGTCAGGCTACTGGGCCCGCCAGTGGCAAACGGCAGACTCGTTTGAGTGGCCGGGGAACTGGGATTAAAGCGAATCAGGCTGCCAGTGGTGGACGAAACCACGGCAAACGTAGGAGCCGGGCCGTAGCGGGTAATACCGGTGCACGCTACCCACACATTACTGCTTTTGTCCTGCACCAAGCTGCTGGGCCCATCCTGCACCTGAATCGAGGATTCTACTATATCAGTGCTTGGGTTGATGATGCTGACCGTATTTTCGTCAGAGTTCGTGACGTACACCTTCCCATTGGCCAGGAGGAGCTGCTCGGGCTGACGACCCACGGGAATGGTCTTGGTTATGGTGTTCGTGCGCAAGTCCAGGACGGCTACGCGGCCGGGCTGGCCCCGCTGCACCCATTCCGTGACATAAGCCTTGTCGGCATTCACCGCTATCAGGTAGCGAGGTTGCTGGAAACCCGTAATGGTAGCCACCGCCTGAAAGTTAGCCATTGTCACGACTTCCACCTTGCCCGTCGCATTCACTACCAGGTAACCCCGGTCGCCCACCACTGTCATGGACTGCACTACATCTCCAAGTGGACGATTATTTGCGCTAGTGAACAGGTTGTTGTCGACTACAGTGCCGGAGGTTTTGCTGAACAGGCTGATGGCGCCGTTGGGCGTGTTGAATTGCCCTTCATTCACAATATAAACGTTGGTACTGTTGCCGGCCGGGGCGGGAGGGGCACCCGGACCATCACTATCCGGGTCGCAGCTGGCTAATGTGAAAGTCCCGATGCCGACTAGCAGCGTGCGGGTGAGAAAATGGGAAAGACGTGGTTGAAACATAAAAAAGAGGTAAGAGAGGGAAATTATTAGCGCCAGGTTAGGCGTAGGCTGAGGGTGGCATTGCGCGGCGGCATAGCCCGATAGGCATAGACCTGATAGTCGCTATTGGTGAGGTTGAAGCCCTGGGCCAGTACCATCAGCGCCCAAGTCGGAGTAATGGGCAGTGTCCGGCCCAGGCTGGCATTGAGCAGGGTGTAAGACGGCAGGAAATCGACGGCCGAAGCGTCGGTGTAGCGGTAGCCGGTGAACGTGAGCCCCGTGGTAAGCTGCCACTTATGCCAGCTGTGGTCGGTAGTAAAAGCCAACGAATGCAGCGGCACGTAGGGCAGCTGTCGGCCCGCGGGGTCAGGGTCTTCGGCGCGGCCTTTTACCTTTTCCGATTGAGTGAAGCCATAAGCTGCGCGAGCCGTGAGCGAATAAGCCCCCCAATGCCCGGTCAGCTGGGAGCTGGCTTCCAGGCCACGGGCGCGCACCTGGCGCAGGTTGCGGGGCGTGTAGGCGCCTTGGTTATTAGGCAGCCATTGCACCCAGTCGTCTATCAGCTGGTGATAGGCCGTCAACTCCGTTTGTACACTCCAGGGAGCATTTTGGGTGAACTGATGCCGCAAGCCAGCTTCGTAGCCACTGCCGTTTTCGGGCCGCAGATTTGGGTCGCCGGTACGCCAGAAACGCTCGTTCAGGGTAGGAGCGCGGTAGCTGCGCGAGGCACTGACTTTCAGCGAAACCTGCTGAGCCGGAGTTTGCCAAAACTGCCATTCGGCTCCTACCGTGGGAGCAAGTGGTGGCCGCCGGCCCGAGATGAACGCCTGCCGCAGATTGGCTGTGAGCTGCAAGCGAGGAATAGGGTCGTAGCGCAGCAGCCCAAAGCCCGAGAACCGGTTTTCGGATACGGACCGCCCGTAGCCATCTACTGCGGCCGCGAAGTGCTGGGCCTCACCGCCTACGCGCAAGCTGGCTTTTGAGTTGAAAGTGAAGGTGTGCTCGGCCTGAGCCTGGGTCGTGCGAACCCGCGAATTGCTCATCAGGTCGTCATTTTGATAATTAATAACATCCTCAAACCACGCCACCCGCACCGCCGACTCATGACGCCCGGAAGCTACATGACGATAGCCGGCCAGCAGACGGCGGCTTTGGTCCCGCTCGCGAGCGTGGTTGTTGCCCGAGCCAATGGCGGGCTGCAGCTGCCGGTCGGCATCGGTGAGCCAAACGGCGGCAGTTAGCTCGCCGCGCTCGCCCAGGCGCAGGGTAGCATCCTGGCTGAGGCTCCACTGGCGGGTCGCCGCGTTCTGCTGGCGGCGCCGCACCAAGCCCGTTATTTCGGGTGAGCTGTAGGGAAAGTCATTGGGGGCTTCGCGGTAGGAGGCCGCCGTACGCATAGCTACTTTTTGGTTGCTAAAGCGGCCTTCAAGGCTACCCGCGCCTAAGCCATACTGGCCAGCATCGAGCTGCGCGCTTACTTGTGCGCCCGCTCCCCAGCGAATAGGGGAAGAAAGCAATACGGTGCCGCCCACGGCGCCGGTGCCGTAGGTAGCGCCGGCCGGACCATGCTGTACATCTATGCGCGTATTGGCCCCAGCAGGTAATAAGGCAAAATCAGCTTCTCCTAGAGAAGGCAAGGTGATATTGAAGCCATTCCACAGCACCGCCGTGTGCCGGGCCGACGTGCCTCGGATGGTAATAGATGATAGCTGGCCGGGCCCGTAGTTCTTGATATACAACGGCGTGCGCGCCGCCAATACATCCGTAAGGGTACCAGTCCGATATTGGCTTAACGCCACTGAGTCGACGGTGGTGAGGCGGCTGCCTACGGCAAACCGACCAGGGCGCGCGGCCTGCACCCGCACGTCGGGCAGCACCTGAACGGTGGAAAGCTGGCTGGAATCGGGAGAGGAAGACGCGTTGGCGTTTGACTGGGCCTGACTGGGAAAGGCGCTCAAAACGCCCCCCAGCAACCCAAACGCTACTAACGGCTCGTGCCGCCAAAATCTGTGTGTACTCATGATCCGAACTAAATTTTCGGTTTAGGAAAATTCAGTTCAAAACCCCGCATAACTTCCTCCAAAAGCAGGAAACCACCGCGAAGCCGAGGCCGAAAACAGGAAAACCGACCGCACACAGCGGCCACTGCATTCGTTCTCCGCCTTTCCTCCGAAAGCGCTGAACATTGAACTTGTACAGGCAGGTCTCCTGGCTTGCTTCGGGTGGTACCGCCTTCCCATTTCTCGGGCTCCTGATACAGCAGAAGCTTTCAACGAAACAGTGGCCGGGGGATTGGCCCACCATCCTATGAAGCGTACAGTTGCGGGGACAGCTCCCGATTTGAACGGGATTCCCTTTTCAGCCTCGCCCCACAATCGGGGTCTGGCCACCTATAACGGGCGCAAAGATAGCGGCATTCAGCCGAATATAACGCTGGTTGTATGATGAAGATGCTCCCGCAAGCAAGTACCAACATGCCTGTAGCCGTATAGAAGTTGAAAAACGACCTGATAGAATAGACTATGGCCACTAAATTGCCCCCCAGCTTCTACCGTCGCCCCGATCCGGTGCAGATTGCCCGCGAGCTACTTGGTAAGCATGTGTTTTCAAACCTGAACGGCGAGCTGACGGGTGGCCGCATCGTGGAAGCCGAAGCCTATTCTCACGTCGGCGACCATTCGCTGACAATGCATATCAAGCGGCGTGGAACTCATGCTCAGGCCCTTTTGGAGCCGGGTGGGCGTGCTTACCTCTACCAGGTGTATCAGCGGCATACCTTGTTCAACATCAGCACCAATGAGGCCGATAAATCTGATACAGTCCTTATTCGGGCCATTGAGCCCTTGGAGGGTATAGAAATAATGCTTCAGCGGCGGAGCCAGACGGTAGTTTCGCCGAAGCTGACTGCTGGTCCGGGCTTGCTTACACAGGCGCTGAACATCACGCCCACCCTCACCGGCACCGATTTGCAAGGCGACGTGCTTTGGCTGGAAGACCATGGCGAAACAATACCCGAAGAGCAGGTGAAGCGCAGCCCGCGCGTAGGCCTGGCCTATGCCGGTGATGAAGCAGCCACCCTGCCTTGGCGCTTTCGCATTATTGGTAGCGCGTGGACAAGTAAGGCCTGACTACGAATTAAGCTGAGCTGGCTAACTTATACAGAGTTTTACCTCTTTTATGAACAGCTAAAAAAGCCCCCCAGAATTATTCTGGGGGGCTTTTTTAGCTGTTTAGATAGAACTGGTTTTGAAAGCTAATTACACACTTGCCAATCAATCTGTCCAGTCAGAAAAGTCTGTGGTTTGGCTTTTCTCGCAGACGAGCACCATCAGACGGCCGCGCAAATCGGTGGTAGCAAACAGGTACGTGTCGCCACCCTCCCGAATACCGGTTCGGAGGCGAAACTCAGCTACCGAGTCAGGAAAGTTGCGCGTGGTGACGTGGGCGCGCGCTTCAGGGCCCAAGTGGGGTAGGAGGGCATCGCGGTCGTAGCGCTCGGTGGCCCGAATGCGGAAAATGCGGCCGGGAAAGTCGGGTCGGAGCGTGTCGGCGGTGTATAAGTGGCTGTGCTGATGAAGCTTTAATAGCTCAAAGGCTGTACCTATACTTTTGAAACCACCGGCTTTGAGAACTGCCACGTTAGGCTCGTACAAATACTGTTGGGGCTCAGCGTAGCGCGGTATAGCGCGTGCCTCACGGGCCCTGTTCAGCCTAAACTCCTGCTGCTGACCGTTACGCAGCAAGTTGACAGTAAAGCGCTCCGGATCTACGGCCGCCTCTGGGCCCAACTCATATAATACCTCTTTGCACTCATTGTCAACGGCTACCACCCACAGGCGACGAACCTGGCGCAGCTCACTCAGAGCTTGCTCAATATCGAGCATGGGCGACGTTTTGAGCAGCACCCGCCGGCTTTTATGGAGCAGCAAAGGCAAAAGACGTAGCACATCCGGCTCGCAGTCCTGCAGGCGGAATATTTTCCGAGCTGCCGTGTCGCGCCTAGCCGGATCGAGATAGATCCAGTCAAACGTATCCGGGGTGTTCTTGAGAAAGTCTACTGCATCAGTGGCATGGCAGTGCACCGTTTGAATACCTAGCTGCGCCAGATTATATTCTACCACGGCTACTAGTTTGGGGTCGCGCTCTACGTAATGCACCTCCGGTATCCGGGTGGCAAAATACGTGGCGTCAACTCCAAAGCCACCGGTTAGATCGGCAAGGCGCTGTCCGCTTACAAGGCTGGCCTTAAATGCTGCGGCGCGGGCTGAGGAGGCCTGCTCAACCGAAACTGCGCTGGGAAAAATCAGGTCTGGGTTATCAGCCCAAGCCGGAATCTTGGTGCGAGCCTTCTGGCGCGCCTGGATCTGGCGCACCAGATCGGGTACTGGCAGGCCCGGAAAGCGCCGGGCCTGGAGGGCAAGTTGGGCGGGGTCGTGGTGCAGGTGGTCGGCAACGTACTGCCGGGCCGCGTCGGGCAGCGGAAAGTCCATGGCTATGCTTACGCAAAAACGGGCTCTTTAGCGCAATCTAGCGCAAATTCCAGCGCAAAGCGAGGTGAGGCTGTCCCGTCGGAGCTGCGGTGAAACCTACGGCAGCGGGCGATAGACGCTGAAAAACGCCTCCGCGAGCGGCGGGCCAACTTGCGTTGTGTGCCTCTACTGCCCGTTGGAAATGGGTGTTCGTATTACGGCTGATGAACACATTAGCCAGCAAACTGGCGGCGGCTACGCCAATGGCAACCTTTTGCGGATTGCTGAAATAGCGCTGCTTGCCTTCGCCCGCCATCACCTGCTGCCCATAGAAGCCCAAAGCACCCATAAAGGTCAGACGCTCAGCCAAAAACAGCCATTTCTGCTGCCGGTAGCTATTTAAGTGGTCCAAAGCCTGTTCATTGCCGGCTAAGTAAGGGCGCAGGCGTTGCCCGAAAAAGCCGGCATTCTGATAGTCATCAGTGCCCTGGGGGGCAAAATAGAAGTTCTTCTGAGCACCATTCAGGGCACGGCCCTGGTCCTCGGGGCTGAGACGCAGAATACTGGGTGTTTGTTGAGCGTGCGCTACACTAAAAGCTGATGAGCAAAGGAGCAATAGGGCAAAGGAGCGAAGATTCATAAACGAGGGAGGAGCAATAAGCAGGTAGAAGTAAGGGACTTCAGGGCGAGGTAATTAGTTCAGTGAAAGCCAAAACTTTCGGCCCTCTACTCAACAAAAGGGCCAGGGTCTACGTTCTGAGGCCAGTTTACTTAGCTTTTTCACCTGTTAATTTGATTATGACAACTTTCACAACTGCTTTTCGCCGCTACCTCCTGCTGGCTACGATGCCTGCCGCCGCGCTAGCCTTTTCCGGCTGCGGCGACGATGATGATAATGGCCCTGGTAATGGCCAGGTAATGGCCATCCATGCTGCTGCCTCAGCCAACGTGCGTGTAAAAGTGCTGGTCAATAACTCGGAAATTGGCCAGCTTAATTATGGCGAGAGCTCTAGGTACTTGAATGCTCCAGCCGGCGCACAGGAGGTGAAGATCAACGTCGCCGCCTCTGACCAAAACGCTACGACGCAAACTGTTACCATTGAGCGCGACAAGAGCCAGTCGTTGTTCGCTTATGCTCCAAGCACAACAGCCAATGCCGTTGCGCTACTAGCGGTATCCGATGATTTGACGGCCCCAGCGACTGGTCGCGCCAAAATTCGTTTGGTGCATTTAGGGCAGGGTGCTCCTAGTCCCGTAAACTTAGCGCAGGCCTCAGCATCGGGTGCTCCGGTGAATGTTATTTCTACAGTGGCGTTCCCTACAGCTTCAGCCTTCGTAGAGATAACACCCGGTGATTACAACTTTGTAGTGACGAACAGCACCAATGCCACTGTGACCTCGGTAGGCAATGGAACTGGTGCCGGTACCGGCACCAGAAATTATGCTCCCGGCAAAATTTATACAGTATTAGTGCGCGGTGTAGCCAGCAGCCTCGATCAGACCTTGCAGCCACGAGCCACAGTAATTGAAAATAACTAGCTCATTAGTAACTAGTAATAAGCAACTAAAGAACCTGTTCCTTGTCGGGGCAGGTTCTTTGTTTTTTACCTTCGACTAACAATTTGCTTACCTTTGCAGTTGAATAGCAAAAACACACTATATCATGGTTGATACGACCTACGTTCCTTACAAAGTAAAAGACATGTCGCTGGCCGAATGGGGCCGCAAGGAAATCCGTTTGGCAGAGGCTGAAATGCCGGGCCTAATGGCTTTGCGCGAAGAGTTTGGCGCTTCGCAGCCGCTCAAAGGTGCCCGCGTTGCCGGTTGCCTGCACATGACCATTCAAACCGCCGTACTCATCGAGACGCTCATCGCGCTTGGTGCTGACGTGACCTGGTCATCGTGCAATATCTTCTCGACCCAGGATCACGCTGCTGCTGCTATTGCTGCTGCTGGTATTCCGGTATATGCCTGGAAAGGCATGAGTGAGGAGGAGTTCAACTGGTGCATCGAGCAAACCCTGTATTTCGGTGAAGACCGTCAGCCCCTGAACATGATTCTGGATGATGGCGGCGACCTGACCAACATGGTGCTCAACAACTTCCCTGAATTAGCTGCTGGCATTAGAGGCATTTCGGAAGAAACCACCACTGGCGTACTGCGCTTGCTGGATCGGGTGAAAAACGGCAGCTTGCTCATGCCCGCTTTCAATATCAATGACTCCGTAACCAAGTCGAAGTTTGATAACAAGTACGGCTGCAAAGAGTCGGCAGTAGACGCTATCCGTCGGGCAACTGACGTGATGATGGCTGGCAAAATTGCCGTTGTAGCTGGCTACGGCGACGTAGGTAAAGGTACTGCTGCTTCGTTGCGCGGTGCCGGTGCTCGGGTTATCGTTACTGAAATCGACCCCATCTGCGCCCTGCAAGCTGCCATGGACGGCTACGCGGTGAAGAAAATGTCGAACGCTATTAAAGAAGCTGATATCGTAGTCACTGCTACCGGCAACTGCGACATCATCACGGAAGAGCATTTCCGCGCTCTGAAGGATAAAGCTATCGTCTGCAACATCGGCCACTTCGACGATGAAATCGATATGGCTTGGCTGAATGGTAACTACGGCCACACCAAAGACACGGTGAAGCCCCAGGTTGACTTGTACAACATCGATGGCAAAGAGGTAATCATTCTGGCCGAAGGTCGCTTGGTGAACCTGGGTTGCGCTACTGGCCACCCTTCGTTCGTGATGTCGAACTCGTTCACCAACCAGGTATTGGCGCAGCTGGAACTGTGGCAGAACGCTGATCAGTACGAGAACAAAGTATACACGCTGCCTAAGCACCTCGACGAGAAAGTTGCTTATCTGCACCTAGCCAAAATCGGTGTGGAGCTGGATGAGCTGAAGCCCAAGCAGGCGCAGTACATCGGCGTAGACGCACAAGGCCCGTTCAAGTCGGACCTGTATCGTTACTAGAATTTAGCTTTAATCAGAAAAAAGCCCCCCAGATAATATCTGGGGGGCTTTTTTGTTGCGCTTTTATTCAACGACCGTAAACCACGGCACATTTAGCTGGCCCGGCATCAGGTATATTTCGACGGTCTCGCCCACCTCTGTTTGCTCATAATAGTCCTGAGTAACGGTCACATCTTCGTTGGCTGTGCGCGGTCCCCAGGGAGCAACTTCCAAGTAGTAAGTGGTGGTTTTGCCGCTGCTTATATGTTTGCTGATCACCTGCGCCTCATACTTAGTAGCCTGACTTTCATCAAACGCACAATTGTAAGCGAGTGTACCAGCAAATCCATATAGGGCAGCCGTAAATAGTATCGCAATTAATAAGCTTATTCGCGACTCATTACTATAGAGGGAGGTGCGGCTAACTACCAATAACACTAGAATAACGATAATTGCTACAAAGCCCGCTTGAGGCCACAGAGGGCTATACTCCAGAACTTCAAAATCCAGAAATACACGCATCATCAGTAACAGCAGCGGCCCGAGGATGGCCGTGGTTAATCCGGGATAAGCACTGTTCTTTTTTTCGTCAAACCTGATAGCACCTTGGTGTAGCCATAAGGCTGCCATAGCTATCAAAGGCATAAGTAAGCCGGCAGCTATGGCCCATTCATAAGGCTGAGGTCGTAAGAGTAGCCATGCCGTTACTATACCTCCAATAATATTCAGCCATTTGGCGGTACGTCGCGCTTTCTCCAGCGTTTCTTGCCGCTCAGTCGGTGTCCTGCCCAAATCGTGTTCTTCCAACACCTGAGCGGCTTCTTGCTCCTGCTCTACTATATCCAAATCGGGATAATGGTCTGTGAACCATTCTTGCAACCCCTCATAATTCTCGCTGGTGTAGCCTATCTGGATCTTTGGATCAGATGCATTTCTTGGGAAGATGTGTATGTATTGCTCACTAATTCGATAGCCTTTAATATTATCCAATAGCAGCTCTTTACGCCGGAATACGCCTGCATAAATGAGCTTATCAGCGGTAATAATATGTTTGGCTTTAATAGTTTCTAGTAGACCGTATACAAGAAAAGCAGCCATCCCTATCATTAAAACAGAAAAGCTAATCGTTAGCCCCAGCCCGAGTTCTTCGCTTTTATCCCAACTCAGAAAGGGCAGAGCTAAAAACAAAAGGATAAGGGGTGGAGCTAAGATGTACATGAATAGGCGCCAACCTTTGGCAGTGCCATATTCTTGCTGCGTTTGCGACTGTTGGGTGGTAAGCATGATCTGATAAAGCTGTAGAATAGGGAAGGGAGTAAATGAAGTGGTAATTATGGGTTGCGAAACTGAGGCCAATAATATACTTGGGCTACTAAATCAGAATAATAAGCTGGCCTTAATTCTGGATATTTGCCCCCCATGCCCGTTCCCCTCTCCATCGTCATCATCACATTCAATGAAGAGCACAACATTGGCCGCTGCTTGGATGCGCTCGGCGACATAGGCGACGAGGTAGTAGTAGTCGATTCCTTCTCGATCGATGCGACGGTAAGTATCTGCGAAAGCCACGGCGCGCGCGTCGTTCAGCACGCTTTTGCCGGCTACGTGGAGCAGAAGAACTTTGCCACCACTCAGGCGAGCTACAACCACGTGCTCCAACTAGACGCCGATGAAGTACTGACCGACGAGCTGCGCCAAAGCATTCGGGAGGCCAAGCAAAACTGGCAGGGCGCGGGCTACACCTTAGCTCGCCTCACCAACTACTGCGGCACCTGGGTGCGCCACGGCGGCTGGTACCCCGACCGTAAGCTGCGCCTCTACGACCGGCGCCTGGGCCGCTGGACTGGCTTGCTCCTGCATGAGCGCTATGAAGTAACTGGGGGGCAAAATATCGGCACCTTATCCGGCGACCTGCTCCATTATTCCTACGATTCAGTGGCCCAGCACATAACGCAGCTCAACCGTTTTACCAGCATCGCGGCCGAGGAGTTGGCGTTGCGCGGGAAAGGAAGCGCCACGCTTTTTCACCTGCTCCTCAAACCTACCTGGAAGTTCGTACACGGTTACCTTTTGCGTCTGGGCTTTTTAGATGGTTTTGCTGGTCTGTGCATTGCCAGCATCTCTGCGGGGGGCGTTTTTTTGAAATACGCCAAGCTGCGCACTCAGCCAAGACCTGACGCTACATGAAAACCTTTCTGGTAAGCCGGACTGATGCCATTGGCGACGTCGTACTGACCCTGCCCGTTTGTGGCCAGCTGAAGCGCTTATTTCCGGGGTGCCGGGTCTTACTGATTGGCCGCACGTACACGCAAGCAGTGGCGGAGGCCTGCCCGCAGGTTGATGGGTTTATCAATGTGGATGAGTTGCTGAAAAAGCCCCCCAGCGCACAGGTTGCGTTGCTCCAGGCAGAGGAAGCCGCTGCTATTATTCACGTTTTCCCAAATAAAGCCTTAGCCCAACTGGCGCAGAGGGCCGGTATTCCGCTGCGTATCGGAACCCGCAACCGCTGGTTTCACTGGCTAACTTGTAACCGGCTGGTTGCTCTGAGTCGTCGCCACTCCCCTTTGCATGAGGCCCAACTAAATCTGCAACTGCTAAGCCCGCTAAATGCTCCCCAAGCCGGTCTGCCATTAGCCGAAGTAGCGACACTGAGTAGATTGCAGCCAGTGGAGCCGCTGGGGGGCGATTTCAAACAGCTTCTCCAAGATCGTAAAGCCGGGCAGCTCAATATCATTCTGCATCCCAGCTCGCGAGGGAGCGCACGCGAGTGGAGCCTCGACCATTTTGGTACCTTAGTCCAGCTATTACACCAAGCCGGGCACTGCGTATTCATCACTGGAACTGCCGCCGATGGCGAAATGCTACGGCCTTGGCTAACGACTCACGCCGCTGCCCTTGCTGACCTAACCGGACAACTCTCCCTGCCCCAGCTTTTGGCCTTTATTCACGCCGCCGATGGCTTGGTAGCTGCCAGCACAGGCCCGCTGCATTTGGCTGCTGCGCTGGGCCGACATGCGCTAGGCATCTATCCACCCTTGCGGCCCACCGATCCTGGTCGTTGGGCCCCATTGGGCCCCTATGCCGAATATCTCGTGTTCGACCGCCCCAACTGTACCGATTGCCGGACGCAGCCGGCGGCGTGTACTTGTGTACGGGCTATTCAGCCGGCGCAGGTGTTGGCACGTATTTCGGGCTGGCAACCGTTAGCTATTTCCGCATCCTGATATTTTGGCTTTAACCTCTCATTCTGCTCCTCCCACTTCCTTATTGCCAGGCCTGCGGCTAGCCTGGCGGCAAGGCCGCTTGTCCCAATACCTGTTACTGCTAGCCTGTGTAGCTGGGGTCGTAGGTCTTTTCACTTCTCGGGCGTTGGTGGCCCTGAGCCCGCTGGTGGGTGTAGCCGCCGCAGTGGTTAACCCAAATGTGCGCTTGGCCTTATCGCAGTGGCTTCGCAATAAATCAGCCTGGAGTTTAGCGCTCCTTTACTTTTTGCTGGTAGTAAGTGGTTTATATACCGAAGACTGGTCAGTTTGGCAGCATCAGATATATCGGCAGCTTCCCTTGATAGGGGTGCCGTTGTCCTTCGCTCTGGCTGTGCCGCTGAGCGCCCGGCAGCGCTATACAGTTGGTTGTCTATTTGTAGCTGGGGCGACGTTTATAGGCGGCGCTACGGTTATTCGCTATTTGCTAAACCCGCTTGCCAACAATGAGCTGATTATGGTTGGCCAAAACACGCCTTCGGTAACGGGTATCTTTCACATTCACTTCGGGCTGATGCTGGCCTTGGCTGCTTACTTCGGCCCGTTATTGAGTCGTAGTGTTTATGCAGGGAAGGTAACACGAGTGCTGCTGGTGCTGGGGGGCATTTTTTCGGCTGTAGCCCTACATGTGTTGGCCTACCGAACGGGTCTACTGGTGCTTTATGCCGCTTTGCTGGTAAATGGGGTTATCCTTATTGTTGGGCAGCGACGCTTCCTGCTGGGGGGCATTTTACTGGCTTTCCTATTCATTGCGCCTTTCATAACCTATAACTTCCTCACCTCTTTCCGCTACCGAGTGCTGGGTACGGCTTATGATATGGCGCAATTTTCAGCTGATCGGAATATCAATGATTTCTCCGTGTCACAGCGCTTTGCCGCCTGGGAAACTGCCCGCGTATTAACCACCCTCCGGCCCTGGGCGGGCGTGGGCTTGGCCGATGTTCGGGCTGAGATGATGCGCCAATACGAATGGCGCGACTACGGCTTGGAGCCGGCCAACCGCGTCATGATTCATAATCAATACCTGCACTACTTAGTTGGGGGCGGCGTCATCGGGTTATTTCTTTGGCTACTGGTTCTGCTTGGACCGCTGGCGCAACCTAGTTTGCGTAGAAACCCGTACGTGATACATTTCCTAGTCGTAATGGGCACCGGAATGTTGGTTGATTCACTGCTGGAGCTCCAAATTGGCTTCAACTTATTCGTGTTTCTCTACAGCTTTCTACTGGTGGCTGGTGAGCGCCGTAGCCAACAAGTCGCCGCGAACCTTCCCTGAGCGAACAGGTATAGAAATATACGTTTCTTGGCTGATTGTCCTTTTTTGGTGATATTCGGCCGTAATTTTAGCCTCCATGAGCGATTCTCCCGAACGGGTACCCAAGCTGAGCAAGGAAGAAAAAGACCGGCGGTTTCAGGCCGAACTGATGCCGGTGCTCGACCCGCTCTACAACTTTGCCTACCGCCTTACTCTCGACGAAGACGACGCCAACGACCTCGTGCAGGAGACCTATTTGAAGGCCTATCGGTTCTTTGAGTATTTCGAACAGGGAACCAACGCGAAAGCGTGGCTGTTTCGCATCCTGAAAAACTCGTTCATCAACGACTTCCGAAAAAAGAGCAAGCAACCCGCCAAAGTCGACTACAGCGAAATTGAGGGTTACTACAATACGGAAGATGTGGAGGCCGAGGGCGACGTGGGAAGCACGTCGTCGGATATGCGGCAGCAGTCTGTGCGCGACCTCATCGGCGACGAGGTAGCCAGCGCGCTCAACTCGCTGCCCGTGGATTTCCGCACTGTCATTATTCTCTGTGATCTGGAAGGATTCACTTATGAAGAAATGGCCAAGGTGCTGGATATTCCGATCGGTACGGTGCGTTCCCGTTTGCACCGGGCTCGCAATTTCCTGAAAGAGAAATTAGAAAAATACGCTAAATCAATGGGCTATGGCAACGACGGAGAAAACGAAGCTGACGCTCTCATCACAGACGAAGATTAACAACAATACTTCTGGCTCCCTTATGGAAACTACTTCTACCACAGCCCCCAACCAGCAAGTCGCCGCTTCTGGTCCCGATTGCGAACGTGTAAACACGATTCTCGACCAAATTATTGTGGGGCAGGATCCCAATGAGGAGGATGAAGAATATTTCATCAATCACGCCGAAGATTGCTCTCCCTGCTTCGATAGCATTGATAAACAGCAGGTTTTCGTTGGTTTCATCAACGAGAAAGTAGGCCGTAAGGGCGCTCCTACTTCCCTTCCCCACACCATTATGGCGCGAGTTCAGGCAGAAATGGCCTAATTTCGCTTCATGCAGGGTAAAATCATCGTGTTTTCGGCTCCTTCCGGGGCCGGCAAAACTACTATAGTCCATCGGCTGCTGGAGCGGATTCCAGAGCTAAGCTTTTCAATTTCGGCCTGTACCCGCGACCGGCGGGGGCGTACTGAGGCCAATGGCAAGGACTATTATTTCATCTCCGTTCAGGAATTTCAGGAGAAGATCCGCCACGATGAGTTTGTTGAGTGGGAGGAAGTCTACGAGGGAGCTTTTTATGGCACCCTCAAGTCTGAGATTGAGCGCATCTGGGACAGTGGCAAACACGCTGTCCTAGATGTTGACGTCAAAGGAGGCTTAAGTATCAAAGAGTTTTACAAAGATCGTGCACTAGCAGTTTTCGTAAAACCGCCCTCCCTGGAAGTACTAGAGCAGCGACTCAAATCGCGCGCTACCGACTCGGCAGCCAGTATTTCGGCCCGGCTGTACAAAGCCAACTTCGAGTTGACATTTGAAGATCGATTCGATATAACGGTCATCAACGACGACCTCGACGAAGCAACGGCGCAGGCTCAAAAGCTAGTACATGACTTCATAACTGCCGAACCTGCCATTCTGTGATTTCTGGCCCTCAGTCAGAGCCCAAGAAAGTAGGATTGCTCTTCGGTTCTTTTAATCCTATCCATACGGGCCATCTCATTCTGGCTCATTTTATGGCCACCCATACCGACTTGAATGCGGTGTGGTTGGTAGTTTCGCCTCAAAGCCCGTTTAAGGTAGGCCAAGAAATGCTGCCTGAAGAGGAGCGTTTAGCACTGGTCGAATTGGCTATTGCCCGCAATGACCGGTTGCGCGTTCTCGATATTGAGACGCATATGCCTAAGCCCAGCTATACAATCGACACACTTGACGAATTGGTCCGGCGTTATCCGCAACATCGGTTTGTATTGCTGATGGGTGAAGACAATTTGCCTGCTTTACCACGGTGGAAGCAAGCAGATCGTATTCTGGCCGAGCACGAAATATATGTTTATCCCCGGCCCGACGTTGATTCCACAAACTTGAAAGCGCACCCAAGTGTAAAGATAGTGGAAGCTCCTTTGCTTGATATTTCAGCCACATTTATCCGCGACTGTGTGCGAGAAGGCAAATCAATTCGTTACCTCGTGCCTGATGTAGTAGAAGACAGAATCTTAGCTTCTGGCTATTGGCAGCAATAACAAAAAAGCCCCCCAGATATTTTCTGGGGGGCTTTTTTATTGAGAATGAGATGGCTCAAACCGTCATAATCTCAGCTTCTTTTTTACTCATCAAGTCATCAATCTTGGTGATATAGCTGTCAGTGGCTTTCTGCACTTTGGCTTCGGCATCCTTCACCGAATCTTCGGCGGCGCCGTCCTTCAGCAGCTTACGCAACGACTCGTTCACGTCTTTGCGAATGCCCCGAATACGGACCTTGCCGCCTTCCGACTCGTTCTTTACTTGCTTCACCAGGTCGCGGCGGCGCTCCTCCGTCATCGGCGGAATGCTCAGCCGGACACCTTCCGCATCAGATTGTGGATTAAGGCCCAAGTCACTGTTCTTGATAGCCTTTACGATTTCACCAACAATATTTTTTTCCCAGGCTTTGATATAGAGCGAACGAGCATCGGGGGCAGAAATATTTGCTACTTGGCTGATAGGAGTAGGTGTACCATAGTAATCTACGCGCAAACCCTCCAGCATGGCCGGTGAGGCTTTGCCGGCCCGAATGCGGCTCAGCTCCAGACTAGTGTGTTGCAGGGCCTTCCCCATCGATTCCTCCGCCTCGCTCAGATAAAACTGAATTTCTTCGTCCATTGTGGAAATGTGTGAATGTTTAAAGTTGAATTCTGAAGAAGGACTACTGATTAATTCGGTATCCCTATTCAGAACTCATGACGTCAGGTATGCAAATTATTAAGCTTTTGAATTAAGGTCAGGTTGTAGGCTACTATGCTTGGCATCCAGGATTTGCCCCCCAGCGCCTTCCATTGATACCCGCGTACCGATATTCTCGCCGTCAATCAGACGCTGCAAGTTGCCGGTTTTGTTCATGTCAAATACAACGATGGGGAGGTTGTTTTCCTTGCAGAGCGTGAAAGCAGTCATATCCATCACGTTCAGGTTCTTCTCTATCACCTCGTCAAATGAGATTTCGGGGAAGCGCACCGCAGAGGGGTCTTTCTCTGGGTCAGCTGAGTAGATGCCATCTACACGAGTACCTTTCAAAACCACATTGGCCTCAATCTCAATGGCCCGCAAGGAAGCTGCTGAGTCGGTTGTGAAATAAGGCGAGCCAATACCAGCCCCAAAAATAACTACTCGGCCTTTTTCCAAATGCCGCAAAGCGCGCCGCCGGATGTAGGGCTCGCACACCTGCTGAATGGTAAGGCCGGAAAGCAGGCGGGTGTTCACCTCAAGCTTCTCAAGGGCACTTTGCAAAGCCATAGAGTTGATAACCGTGGCCAGCATTCCCATGTAATCACCCTGCACCCGATCAAGACCAAAGGTTTCGGCCTGCACGCCCCGGAAGATATTGCCGCCCCCAATCACAACCGCTAACTGCGTGCCGGTAGCCGCTACAGCTTTAATTTCTTCAGCATACTGCATCAGTCGAGTGGCATCGATGCCGTATTGCTGTTGGCCCATCAGCGCCTCGCCGCTTAGCTTGAGCAGGATTCGTTTGTACTTCAAAATGGTGGGAGTTGGTGAATAAGATGCTTACAAAAAAGGTAGCCTTTACTACCCATTCTAAACGCATTCAAGTGAACTGTACGAGCACTTGACCCTTCTGCACGTTATCACGCAGATTTATTTTGATGGCGCCAATCGTAACGTCGCTCGGCGCTTTTAGAATATTCTCCATTTTCATCGCCTCCAATACGAGAAGTGGGTCACCCTTCTGCACCATTTGGCCAGGCTCCACCCGAATATCCACGATCAGACCCGGCATTGGAGCTCTCAATTCGTTCACCTTGCTGGCCATGGCATTGCTCATGCCCAGCTTGTCGAGCAATAAGTCGAAGCGGTCTTTAGCCTGCACCTCCACTAGATGGTTGTTCAACTTTAGCTGAAGCGTTTTGGCCATATACTCAACGTTGATTAGCTCAGCAGAATAGGAACGGCCTTCATAAAGAATATGGTAGTGTCCAAAGCCCAGCGGTACAATATCCCAATTAAAAGGCTCATTATCTACGCTAACAGAACCGTTGGCCTGGTAATCAATGTCCCATACTTGATTGGGTCCGGTGCGTACTTGCAGCATAGGGGAGGGGCAGTAAAGACGGAAAAGGGCTTAAAGATAGGCCAAATCTGAAATAATTTCGGAACTTTAGCCGTCCTTTCCTTACTGCCACCCAGCATGAAATACTCGGTCCTCGGCGCTCTTAGCCTGGTCCTTACGTGTCACTTCGGGGCTCCGGCTCAGGCGGTGAAATCCAATAAGCCGGCGGCGACTAAAACGGCCGTCAATAAGAAAGCTCCTTCTACTGCTGCCTCGCCAACTGCTCAAACGGCTCCAGTTGCCCCTATAGTAGTGCCTTCCTGGTTGCCGCCCAGCAACCCTATACAGCCATCAGCCACCATCCTCACCGACGTACTTGACATGAAGCTCGACGTACGGTTTGATTGGGCCAAACAACAATTGCTTGGCACAGCTTTGCTCACGCTTCGTCCGCACTTCTACACCCAAAATCAAGTTATGCTCGACGCCAAAGGCTTCGACATCAAAAATGTACGTTTAGTTACGGGCAATAAAGATAAAACCCTTACCTACGGCTACGACAAGCGTAAGCTGACCATTAACCTGGACCGCCAATACACGCGTTCCGAGACGTATCAGGTCCGCATCAACTACGTCGCGAAGCCCAATGAATTGCCTACCAGCGGTAGCGCGGCTATTACCTCCGATAAGGGCTTATATTTCATAAATCCGCTGGGAACCGAGAAAAATAAGCCTAAGCAAATCTGGACGCAAGGGGAGACTGAGGCTAACTCGTGCTGGTTCCCGACTATTGACAAACCCAATCAGCGGATGACGCAGGAGATTGCAATAACAGTGGAGGCGCAATACAAAACGCTTTCCAATGGGCTGTTAATCTCTTCCAAAAAGAACTCCGATGGCACCCGTACTGATGTATGGAAACAGTCATTGCCTGCCGCGCCTTACCTGACTATGCTGACCGTCGGCGATTTTGCTGTGGTAAGCGACACATGGCGAGGTAAAGCCGTGGAATACTACGTCGATCCACAGTTCCAAAACACAGTCAAGGCAGTATTTGGTAATACGCCCGAAATGATGGAGTTCTACTCCCAAAAGCTGGGCGTAGACTTTCCGTGGGAAAAGTACTCTCAGGTTGCTGTCCACGATTTCGTGTCGGGGGCGATGGAAAATACGACTGCCGTTACGTTCGAACAGTCCATTGTGCAGCGGTCGGCCCGCGACATTCAGGACATGAACTACGACGCCGAATCGACTATCACCCACGAGCTGTTTCATCATTGGTTCGGTGACTACGTAACAAGCGAGTCGTGGGCTAATTTACCCCTCAACGAGTCGTTCGCCGATTATTCGGAGTTTCTGTGGGCTGAACACAAATACGGCGCAGATGCCGCCGCTTTAGTACAGCAAAAAAGCCTGAGCCAGTATTTGGACGAGGCCCGGAGTAAGCGTGAGCCACTTGTGCGCTACCAGTATGCCAGCCAAGAAGATATGTTTGACCGCCATTCCTATAATAAGGGGGGACGGGTCCTGCATATGCTGCGTAAACAGGTAGGCGATGAGGCCTTCTTTGCTTCCTTAAACCGTTACCTCACTCAACACAAATACACATCCGTTGAGCTATCGGAGCTGCGTACGGCATTCGAGGACGTGACCGGCGAGGACCTTATGTGGTTCTTTAATCAGTGGTTTCTACAAAGGGGACATCCAGAACTGCGCGTCACTCACAGCTATGCTGGGGGGCAAATTGCGCTACGCGTCCAGCAACTCCAGGATTCTACTTTCTCACCCATCTACCGTTTGCCCATCATCGTTACAACGTGGGTAAACAACCAGGCTACTGACCATCGAATCGTTGTTACGAAGGCTAACCAAACCTTTCAAATTTCTGCTAATCAACGCCCCGCCTTGGTAAAGTTTGATTCTGGGGGGCAATTATTAGCTGATATTGATGAAGAGCTAACGCAAGATGAATTGCTTTATCAATACTACCATGCTCGTAATTACTTGCAGAAATACGAAGCTATTGAAAAGCTGCGCCCAAAGCTGGCCGATCTAGCCGTGAGCGGCATGATGCGTAATGCTCTAAACGACAGCTTTTGGGCCGTGCGCCAAGCTGCGGCAGAAGCACTACGGCGATATAAAGGATCGGAAGGAAATGCTGTACGAACTGAGCTACAGCGAGTAGCAGCTAGGGACAAAAAAAGCCAAGTGCGTGCTGCGGCCTTAGCAAGCCTTTCTTCGTTCCAAAATGAGGATTTTGGGTCCGTGTACATGGCTGCTCTCAATGATAGTTCCAATCTGGTAGTTGGCGCTGCTATCAATGCGTTAGCCAAAGCGCCTACTATTGAATCAAGGGCTCAAATAAATAAGCTGCAGGGCAACGCTAGCCCTAGCTTATTAGGTGCTTTGTCAAACTATTATGCCCTCAATGGTAGTAGTGAGCAATACCAATGGTATTTGGGGCGTATGAGCGAAGTGAGCGACGAAGATCTATATGAATCTTATCTGCAAAACTTTGCCACCTTCATGTTGCGGATGCCTCCGGTTGAGCGAGATAAAGGGATTCAGCGTTTAGAAAATTATGCCCGCTCCCACTCGCGTGATATTGTTCGGCTCGGCGCATATAAGGCATTAAGCACAATGGCTCCCAGTATGCCTACCTTAAAAGCGACGCTTCAGGACATTCGCACAAAAGAAAAAGACCCCAACCTAAAGACCATGTATACATTGCTTCAATAAAGCGAAGAAAATCCTTTGTAGCTCTTAGGCAGGCAGTTGGCTTTAAAAATATCCATTCTACTACAAAGTCGTGGAGGACAATTCCTGAAGGTTGCCCCCACGGCCAAAAAATATATTGAAAGCTTTTCGCCTGTGAGCTTGACTTACATCAGAAAGCCGTTAATTTTGCAACTCCTTTTGCCACCCTACCACTTCGAGGTAGTTCTTTTTAAAGGGAAAAGCTTCTCTATAGATGGTAGAGAAAACACACTTGGGGAGGTTCCAGAGCGGCCAAATGGGACAGACTGTAACTCTGTTAGCGTAAGCTTTCGAAGGTTCGAATCCTTCTCTCCCCACAGAGTTAGTTTGAGAAACTAGAAATTAGGCCGATAGATAAGTTAGCTGCAAGCAAGTCTTTGTCTTCTAAGGCTTAGTTTTTAAACTTAGTATTGCGGGAGTAGCTCAGTTGGTAGAGCGACAGCCTTCCAAGCTGTAGGTCGCGAGTTCGAACCTCGTCTCCCGCTCATCAAGTAAATAAGCCGTTTTAGCTCAGTGGTAGAGCACTTCCTTGGTAAGGAAGAGGTCATGGGTTCAAATCCCATAAATGGCTCATTATATTCAGTACTAATACCGGCGGAGCAGCGCGACTGCACCGTTTGGATCTGTCAGCAAGGTGAAGCGATATGCAGAAGCTTTTAAAATAGCACTGCGTTTCGCTTTCTTGTGGATTAGTTCAGTCGCGTTTTCCTCTCATCCCCATTACATTTCTCTAATCTAATTACAATGGCCAAAGAAAATTTTGATCGTTCCAAGCCACACGTGAACATCGGTACGATCGGGCACGTCGACCACGGCAAAACAACCCTGACCGCTGCTATCACTATGGTACTGGCGGGCAAAGGTTTGGCCGCAAAGCGTGACTTCTCCTCAATCGACAATGCTCCTGAGGAAAAGGAGCGTGGTATCACAATCAATACTTCCCACGTAGAGTACGCTACCGAAAACCGCCACTACGCTCACGTTGACTGTCCCGGTCACGCTGACTATGTGAAAAACATGGTGACGGGTGCTGCTCAGATGGACGGTGCTATCCTAGTAGTAGCTGCTACTGACGGCCCAATGCCCCAGACCCGTGAGCACATCCTGTTGGCTCGCCAGGTAGGTGTACCTCAACTAGTAGTGTTCATGAACAAAGTCGACATGGTCGACGACCCTGAGCTACTCGAGCTTGTTGAGATGGAAATCCGCGAGCTGCTCTCTTTTTATGACTTCGACGGCGATAACATCCCAGTTATTCAGGGCTCGGCTCTGGGTGGTCTGAATGGTGATGCCAACTGGGTTCCTAAGATTGAGGAGTTGATGGCAGCTGTTGATAGCTTCATTCCGATTCCAGCTCGTCTAACCGACCTGCCCTTCCTGATGCCTGTAGAGGACGTATTCTCTATCACAGGTCGTGGTACGGTAGCAACTGGTCGTATCGAGCGTGGTATTATTAACTCTGGTGAGCAGGTTGATATCCTCGGTATGGGCGCTGCTCCTGGCTTGAAGTCGACAGTTACGGGTGTGGAGATGTTCCGCAAAATCCTTGACCGTGGCGAAGCTGGTGACAACGTTGGTCTATTGTTGCGTGGTATTGAAAAAGAAGCCATCCGTCGCGGCATGGTTATTTGCAAGCCAGGCTCAGTAACTCCTCACCAAAAATTCAAGGCTGAAGTTTACGTTCTGTCGAAAGAAGAAGGTGGTCGTCACACTCCCTTCTTTAATAACTATCGTCCTCAGTTTTATCTGCGTACCACCGACGTTACTGGCATTATCACCTTGCCAGAAGGCGTAGAGATGGTAATGCCTGGCGACAACATCACTATTCAAGTGGAGTTGATCAGCAAAGTAGCTATGGAGAAAGGTCTTCGTTTCGCTATCCGCGAAGGTGGCCGTACTGTAGGTGCTGGTCAGGTTACCGAAATCCTCGACTAATTATTAACAGTCAAGACGATCCGCCTCCGATTTTTCGGGGGCGGATTTGTTTTGAACCTATATTACCTTACATTTGCACTCCCAATTGAGACTTTTGTTTCGTGGGGTGTATTTTCTACGGGCGTAGTTCAAGGGTAGAATAGAGGTCTCCAAAACCTTTGATGGGAGTTCGAATCTCTCCGCCCGTGCGAAAAGGCCGCTTGTACGGCCAATCTTTAAAGCCTAACCTGGCTCCAGACATGAGTAAGCTGACAAATTACATCCGCGAGACTACTGAGGAGATGCGCTACAAAGTAACGTGGCCTTCTTTTGAAGAACTGCAGAAGAGTGCTGGTCTGGTGCTGCTTGGTTCACTCATCTTTGCAGCTGTCGTTGGTCTGATGGACTTAGTGTTCAACACAGGCTTGGAAGCTTTTTACAATTCATTCCGTTAATCGGCTGATCAATGGGAGAGTTGAAGTGGTATGTAGTTCGCTCCGTAAGCGGGCAGGAGAAAAAGGCTAAGCAGTATCTGGAAACGGAACTTGGCCGACACAATCTGACGGAGATGGTCCCACAGGTACTAATTCCAATTGAGAAAGTCTTCGAAATGCGCAACGGTAAAAAGCGCGTTCGGGAACGTAATCTATATCCAGGTTATATCATTATCCATGCTGACCTCACCCACGGCGAAGTCGATCACATTATCACTAGCACTCCAGGAGTTATTGGTTGGGTTGGTGCTAAGGACGGCAAAACTGCTTCCAGCAAACCTGCTCCATTACACATCACAGAGGTTAACCGCATTCTGGGTATTGTAGATGAGCAAGAGGAGCAAACCGCTTCACTAGAGACTCCTTTCATTACAGGTGAACTGGTTAAGGTAATTGATGGTGCATTCAGTGGATTCTCAGGTACGGTTTCCGAAGTGTTTGAAGAACGTAAGAAGCTTAACGTAATCGTTAAGATCTTCGGCCGTAGCACTCCGATGGAATTGAGCTACACTCAAGTAGAGAAGGAATCATAATTGTAAGACTTTATCGTTGCTGGCTAGTCGCTTCGAGCCAGTGATGCTTCCACCTAGTAATTCGAAGCAAATTTTAAAACTGAGGGCCTATGGTGTTACGACCTGCAAGCCCGAAGCCTTTTAACCCCAATGGCCAAAGAAATTAGAGGTTATCTGCGACTGCAGATAAAGGGAGGCGCTGCGAATCCTTCGCCGCCGGTTGGACCTGCACTTGGTAGTAAAGGCCTTAACATCATGGAGTTTTGCAAGCAGTTCAATGCTCGCACCCAAGATAAGGCCGGCCAAGTATGTCCCGTTTTGATCACCATGTACACCGACAAGTCATTTGACTTTGTGGTGAAAACGCCCCCCGCGCCGGTATTGCTGCTAGAAGCAGCCAAGATCCAGAGTGGGTCGAAAGAGCCTAACCGTAACAAGGTAGGCTCGGTTACCTGGGATCAGGTACGCCAGATCGCTGAGACCAAAATGGCTGACCTCAATGCTTTCAAGATTGAGTCGGCCATGAAGCTTGTTGCTGGTACAGCCCGCAGCATGGGTATCACCGTCAAGGGCGATTCTCCTTTCGCAAACTAACTTTTAAACCTAGAAAATCTCATGGCAAAAGTTAGCAAAAAACGCAAGGAAGCCCTTGCTAAGCACGACCTGACGCAAGTTCGCTCATTAGTTGAGGCAGCGAAAGTAGTGAAGGATATCACCTACACTAAGTTTGACTCATCTGTTGACATTGACGTGCGTCTAGGCGTTGACCCCCGTAAAGCCGACCAGATGGTGCGTGGCGTAGCTACGTTGCCCCATGGTACTGGCAAAACCGTTCGTGTACTAGCTCTAGTTACACCTGATAAGGAAGCCGAAGCTACTGCTGCTGGTGCTGACTTTGTTGGCCTTGATGACTATATCTCGAAAATCGAGAAAGGTTGGACTGACATCGACGTGATCATCACGATGCCGTCAGTAATGGCTAAAGTCGGTCGTCTGGGTCGCGTGCTCGGTCCTCGTGGCTTGATGCCTAACCCTAAGTCGGGTACTGTTACCACTGACGTAGCCAAGGCTGTACAGGAAGTAAAAGCTGGTAAAATCGACTTTAAAGTTGACAAGACTGGCATCATTCACTGCAGCGTAGGCAAAGTATCTTTCGACGATAATAAGCTCGCTGAAAACGCTTTTGAAGTAATTCAGACGCTGACGCGTTTGAAGCCTTCGTCAGCTAAGGGTACTTACATCAAGAGCATCACGCTTTCAAGCACTATGAGCCCGGCTGTTCCGGTAGACACGACGGTAACTTCCGCCTAACTAACTGACGACGAACTATGACCCGGGAAGAAAAACAAGACCTCGTCAACGAGTTGAGCGAAAAGTTTCAATCGCACAACGCGTTCTATATCACGGATGCCTCTACGATGTCCGTGGCGAAGATCAACGATTTCCGTCGCCTGTGCTTCAACCGCGGGATGGAGTACAAAGTGTACAAGAACACGTTGATCCGCAAAGCACTCGATACCCTCGGTGGTGATACCACTGAGATGGATGAGGCTTTGAAAGGCCAATCAGGCATTCTGTTCTCGAAAGAGTCAGGTAATGCACCGGCCAAACTGCTAAAGGATTTCTACAAGCAGCAGAACTACAGCAAAACTGCAGTTCCTAAGCCAGCCCTAAAGGGCGCTTATATTGACAGCGGCGTTTACGTTGGAGTCAATCAGTTGGAAATGCTCAGCACGCTTAAAGGCAAGCAGGAACTCCTCGGTGAAATCATCGGCTTGCTGCAATCGCCCGCCAAAAACGTTATCTCCGCTCTGTCGAGTGGCGGCAGCAAATTAGCTGGTATCCTCAAGACACTTTCCGAAAAAGAAGAGGTTGCAGGCTAACCGCTGCTCATCTTTTTCACTTTCAATTTCCAAACGATTCAATAACCTTTTTTTAACAATCTACAGAAATGGCAGATTTGAAAGCATTCGCTGAGCAGCTCGTTAGCCTGACGGTGAAAGAAGTAAACGAACTAGCTACTATCCTGAAGGACGAGTATGGCATTGAGCCTGCTGCGGCTGCTCCAGTAATGATGGCCGGTGGTGGCGGTGGCGCTGCTGCTGAAGCTCCTGAGGAGAAAACTTCGTTCGACGTAATCCTGAAGGCTGCTGGCGGCGCTAAGCTGGCCGTAGTTAAATTGGTAAAGGACCTGACTGGTCTTGGCTTGAAAGAAGCCAAAGAACTAGTTGACGGTGCTCCTAAGCCTTTGAAAGAAGGTGTTACCAAGGACGAAGCCGATACGCTGAAGAAGCAACTGGAAGAAGCCGGTGCTGAAGTAGAAGTTAAGTAAGCTGCGGCCCGCTTTTTCTCCTATAAACTTGGATAGGCCTGGCAACTAAGCCAGGTCTTTTCCTGTTTGTAGGCTATAAGTTTTAATAAAATGCCCCCCAGCGCCGCATTGCGGCTTTTCGTGCCTACGGGTACGTAGGTGGGAATGGTCAGGTTGACCAGAGTTAGTAAGCTTCAGTGTCCATTTCTTAAGACCCAAACGCATTGGCTACACCGAAAGCAGAGGCTTTGCAGAAAGCCGTTGAGCGAATCAATTTCGCCAAGATTAAAAAAGTTATCGAGTATCCGGACTTCTTGGACGTGCAGCTGCAGTCGTTCCAAGATTTCTTTCAGTTGGAGACTGCGGCCGAAAGCCGTGCCGACGAAGGCCTATTCAAGGTATTTGCGGAGAATTTTCCAATCTCGGACTCGCGCGAGAATTTCGTGCTGCAGTTTATGGATTATCACGTTGACCCGCCAAAATATTCGGTCGACGAGTGTATTGACCGTGGCTTGACTTATTCTGTACCGTTGAAGGCTAAGCTCCGTCTTATCTGCAACGACACGGATAATGAGGACTTCGAGACGATTGAGCAGGAAGTGTTTTTGGGAAATATCCCTTACATGACCGAAAAAGGCTCTTTCGTTATCAACGGTGCTGAGCGTGTTATTGTATCACAGTTGCACCGCTCACCTGGTGTGTTCTTTGCCCAAAGCAAGCACACCAACGGTACCAAGCTGTACTCAGCGCGTATCATCCCGTTCAAAGGCTCGTGGATTGAGTTTGCTACGGACGTGAACAACGTGATGTACGCTTACATTGATCGGAAGAAAAAATTCCCGGTAACGACTTTGCTCCGTGCTATCGGTTACGGAACTGACAAAGACATTCTCGATCTATTCGGTTTGTCGGAGGAAGTGAAGGCAGAGAAGAAGAGCTTGAAAAAGGCAGTAGGCCGTAAGTTAGCTGCTCGGGTGCTACGTACCTGGACGGAGGACTTTGTGGATGAGGATACTGGTGAAGTGGTCTCTATCGATCGTAACGAAGTTCTGTTGGAGCGTGACTCTACTATTCAGGAAGAGGATATCGATACTATTCTGAATGCAGGCCCTAAGTCTATCATTCTCCACAAAGAGAATGTAAACATCGCTGACTTCGCTATCATTTATAATACTCTTCAGAAGGACAATTCCAACTCGGAGAAGGAAGCTGTAGAGCAAATTTATCGTCAGCTCCGTAACACGGAAGCTCCTGACGAAGAGACTGCTCGCGACATCATCCAGAAGCTGTTCTTTTCTGATAAGCGCTATGACCTCGGCGACGTTGGTCGCTACCGTATTAATAAGAAGCTCGGTCTTGACAAGAACTGGGAAGCTCGGGTATTGACTAATGAGGACATCGTTCTCATCGTGAAATACCTGATCGGCCTTATCAACTCGAAGGCTGTGGTCGATGATATTGACCACTTGTCTAACCGTCGGGTACGTACGGTAGGGGAGCAGCTTTACGCCCAGTTTGGCGTGGGTCTGGCCCGTATGGCGCGTACTATTAAGGAGCGTATGAACGTGCGCGATAACGAGGACTTTAAGCCCGTTGACTTGATCAACGCTCGTACGCTGTCTTCGGTTATCAACTCCTTCTTCGGCACAAACCAGCTTTCTCAGTTCATGGACCAGACTAACCCGCTGGCCGAGGTGACGCACAAGCGTCGCGTATCGGCACTGGGGCCAGGAGGTCTGTCGCGTGAGCGTGCTGGTTTTGAAGTACGTGACGTACACTACACCCACTACGGGCGTTTGTGCACCATCGAGACTCCTGAAGGACCAAACATTGGTTTGATTTCTTCCCTCTGCGTTCACGCTCGCGTGAATGGCATGGGCTTTATCGAAACGCCTTACCGTGCTGTAAAAGAAGGTAAGGTAGACGTAAGCCATGAAGTGAAGTACCTAACCGCTGAAGAAGAAGATACTCACCACATCGCGCAGGCTAATGCTCGCATCGATGATAAAGGTAACTTCTTGTCAGAGCTGGTAAAAGGCCGCTTCGAAGGTGACTTCCCGGTTGTAGAGCCGGCTGAGTACTCCTATATGGACGTTGCGCCGAACCAGATTGTATCGGTAGCTGCTTCGTTGATTCCGTTCCTGGAGCACGATGACGCCAACCGCGCACTGATGGGCTCGAACATGCAACGTCAGGCCGTACCACTACTCCGTCCTGAGGCTCCCATTGTGGGCACAGGTCTGGAACGTCGTACTGCTATCGACTCTCGTACGCTAGTTGTATCTGAAGGCGACGGTGAAATTGATTATGTAGACGCTAATAGGATCATCGTTCGTTATGATCTGACTGCTGAGGATGTGCTCGTGAGCTTTGATGCGGAGCGAGTATCATATGACCTGATCAAGTTCCGCCGTACCAACCAGGATACCTGCATCAACCTCACGCCGCTGGTGAAGAAAGGCCAGCGCGTAAAGAAGGGTGAGCCGCTGTGCGAAGGTTATGGCACCAATAAAGGTGAGCTAGCTCTCGGTCGTAACATGCAAGTGGCCTTCATGCCATGGCAGGGTTACAACTTCGAGGATGCTATTGTCATTTCGGAGCGTGTAGTTCGTGATGACATCTTCACTTCTATCCACATTGAGGAATTCGAACTGGAAGTTCGGGAGACCAAGCGTGGTGAGGAGGAGTTGACGTCGGAAATTCCAAACGTGAGCGAAGAGGCTGTTCGTAACCTCGACGACAACGGTATCATCCGTCTAGGCGCTGAAGTAAAGGAAGGCGACATCCTTATTGGTAAGATTACTCCTAAAGGTGAAACTGATCCAACGCCAGAAGAGAAGTTGCTCCGCGCCATCTTTGGTGACAAAGCCGGTGATGTGAAAGATGCTTCGCTTAAGGCACCGCCATCCTTGAACGGGGTGGTTATCGGCACCAAGCTGTTTTCGCGTCCTAAGAAGGACAAGAACCTGCGCGCTAAGTCGAAGAAGGAGGTAGAAGAGTTGAAAGACCGCTACGCCCAAGAGCTTCGTAGCGTGAAGACAGTAATGGTTGATAAGCTGGTGCAGCTTCTGGAGGGTAAAACCTCTCAGGGTGTGAAGCACAAGTTTGGCGACGAGATATTATCTAAAGGAGTGAAGTTCGGTAAGAAGAACGTTACTGAGGCGCTCTTCCCTGAGAAGAACCCTTACAAGGATGAGAGCAACTATGCTGTACCGGAAGAGGTGAATATGTTCAAAGACCTTATCCTGGAGAACTGGACCGCCGACGAGAAAGTGAATGGTATGCTGCTGCAATTGGTGAAGAACTATGCCAAGCGTCGCAACACTATCACGGCTCGCTTCAAGCGCGACCGGTTCACCTTGGAGGTAGGTGATGAGCTACCCGCAGGTATCGTACAATTGGCCAAAGTTTACATCGCGAAGAAGCGTAAGCTGAAGGTGGGGGACAAAATGGCTGGTCGTCACGGTAATAAGGGGGTTGTAGCCCGCATCGTGCGCGATGAGGATATGCCTTTCCTAGCTGATGGTACACCAATGGACATTGTGCTTAACCCGCTCGGTGTACCAAGCCGTATGAACATCGGTCAGATTTATGAGACTGTACTAGGCTGGGCTGGCTTGAAGCTGGGCCGCACTTATGCTACTCCAATTTTCGATGGTGCTACTGAAGATGAGGTATCCAAAGAACTCGCGGAGGCTGGACTGCCAATTTTTGGTCGTTCTTATCTGCACGATGGTTTGACTGGTCAGCAGTTTGACCAGCCGGTGACTGTGGGTGTTATCTATATGCTGAAGCTGGGTCACTTGGTGGATGACAAGATGCACGCACGTTCTATCGGACCATACTCGCTTATTACGCAGCAGCCGCTGGGTGGTAAGGCTCAGTTTGGTGGTCAGCGCTTCGGCGAGATGGAAGTGTGGGCGTTGGAGGCCTTCGGTGCATCGAACGTACTGCAGGAAATCCTGACGGTGAAGTCGGACGACGTTGTTGGCCGAGCCAAAGCGTATGAAGCCATCGTGAAGGGCGACGTGCTGCCCAAGCCAAATATTCCTGAGTCGTTCAACGTACTCATTCACGAGTTGCGTGGTCTGGCACTGGAAATCACGCTTGAATAATTAGAAAAGGCGCGGTTCGCTTCTAAGTAATTGGAACGGGCCGCGCCGACTCTAGTGTTACGATAGGCTGCAAAGCACATTTTACTTCTGACATAGTTTTTAGAAAAACGACAGTATGGCGTTTGCAAAGAATAAAAAACTGGTGCAGGACTTCTCGAAAGTCACTATCTCACTGGCCTCGCCCGAATCCATTCTGGAGCGGTCGAACGGAGAAGTAGTGAAGCCCGAGACGATCAACTACCGGACGTACAAGCCTGAAATGGGCGGCCTATTTTGCGAGCGGATTTTTGGTCCTGTAAAGGACTGGGAATGCCACTGCGGCAAATACAAGCGCATCCGCTACAAGGGCATCATCTGCGACCGTTGCGGCGTGGAGGTGACTGAGAAAAAGGTGCGCCGGGAGCGGATGGGCCACATAGAACTGGTGGTGCCTGTTGCTCACATCTGGTACTTCAAGTCCCTGCCCAACAAAATTGGTTACTTGCTGGGCCTGCCTACCAAGAAGCTTGACCAGATTATCTACTACGAGCGCTATGTAGTAGTACAGCCTGGTGTATTAGCCGAAGAGGGCGTACAACAGCTAGACTTCCTCACCGAAGACGAGTACCTGGACATCATTGATAAACTCCCCCGGGAGAATCAGATGTTGCCCAATGAAGACCCTAATAAGTTTATTGCCCGTATGGGGGCCGATGCGCTACAACTCCTGTTGGAGCGTACCAACCTCGACGAGCTTTCCTATAGCCTGCGTGACTCCGCTGCGCACGAGACTTCGCAGCAGCGTAAAGCTGATGCGCTGAAGCGTCTGCGTGTGGTAGAAGCTTTCCGCGACGCGGCTACTCGCATTGAGAATAAGCCAGAGTGGATGGTAATTCGCATGGTGCCGGTGATTCCACCGGAGCTGCGTCCGCTTGTGCCGTTGGATGGGGGGCGTTTTGCTACCTCCGACCTGAATGACCTGTACCGTCGTGTTATCATCCGTAATAACCGCCTCAAGCGCCTGATCGAAATCAAGGCTCCTGAAGTGATTCTGCGGAACGAGAAGCGTATGCTACAGGAAGCAGTGGACTCGCTCTTTGACAACTCGCGTAAGGTAAACGCCGTGCGCGCCGAAGGCAACCGTGCGCTGAAGTCGCTGTCCGATATGCTGAAAGGCAAGCAGGGCCGCTTCCGTCAGAACTTGCTCGGTAAGCGTGTTGACTACTCTGGCCGTTCGGTTATTGTAGTTGGTCCTGAGCTGAAGCTGCACGAATGCGGTTTGCCTAAGAACATGGCAGCTGAGCTGTTTAAGCCATTCATTATCCGTAAGCTCATTGAGCGCGGCATTGTGAAGACGGTGAAATCAGCGAAGAAGATTGTTGATCGTAAGGATGCCGTGGTGTGGGATATCTTGGAGAACGTGCTGAAAGGCCATCCAGTCCTGCTTAACCGTGCTCCTACTTTGCACCGCTTGGGTATTCAAGCTTTCCAACCTCGTTTGATCGAAGGCAAGGCTATCCAACTGCACCCACTCGTTTGTACGGCCTTCAACGCTGACTTTGACGGTGACCAGATGGCTGTGCACGTTCCGCTTGGACCGGCCGCTATTCTGGAAGCTTCAACATTGATGCTGGCCTCGCACAACATTCTGAACCCAGCCAACGGCGCGCCTATCGCGGTACCGTCGCAGGACATGGTACTCGGACTGTATTATGTAACAAAAGGCAAGCGCAGCACCGATGAAGAGAAAGTACAAGGCGAAGGCCGTATTTTCTACTCAGATGAGGAAGTTGTAATTGCTATCAATGAAGGTCAGCTTTCTAAGCATGCCATTATCAAGGTGCGTACAAAGGTGCGGAACGAAAACGATGAGCTTGTTACCAAGATCATCGAGACCGTAGCCGGTCGTGTTTTGTTCAACCAGCTTGTTCCTGAGGAAGTAGGTTTCGTTGACGAGCTGCTGACCAAGAAGAAGCTACAGCAGATCATTTCGCTGGTGTTTAAGCGTACGGGCATGGCTCGCACGGCTCAGTTCCTCGACGACATCAAGACGCTGGGCTTCCAGTCGGCTTACAAAGGTGGTTTGTCGATGGGTCTGGGCGATATTCAGATTCCGAAGGAGAAGGATGCTCTTATCGCTCAGGCTCAGGCCGACGTGGTAGCGGTAACTCAAAACTACCAGATGGGTCTGATTACTGATAACGAGCGCTACAACCAGGTTATCGATATCTGGACGCGTATCAACAACCAGATCACAGAGACACTCATGGGCCGCCTCGAAAAGGAGAACCAGGGTTTCAACTCGATCTACATGATGATGCACTCCGGTGCTCGTGGCTCGCGTGAGCAGATTCGTCAGCTCGGCGGTATGCGGGGTCTGATGGCTAAGCCACAGAAGTCGCTGCAAGGCTCGGTAGGTGAGATTATCGAAAACCCGATTCTGTCTAACTTCAAAGAAGGGCTGGACGTTATCGAGTATTTCATCTCAACCCACGGTGCTCGGAAAGGTCTTGCCGATACAGCTCTGAAAACAGCCGATGCCGGTTACCTGACTCGTCGTCTGGTAGACGTATCGCAGGACGTTATCGTGAACGAAGTAGACTGCGGTACTCTCCGTGGCCTTGAGGTTTCGGCCTTGAAGGACAATGAGGACATCGTGGAGTCACTCGCTGAGCGTATCCTGGGTCGTGTGGCAGTTCACAACGTTGTGAACCCGCTGAATGATGAGATTATCTTAGCTGCGGGCGAAGAAATCACTGAGGAAATCACTCGCTTGATTGACAACACAGCTATTGAGACGGTGGAAATCCGTTCGGTACTGACTTGTGAGTCGAAGCGTGGTATTTGCGCCAAGTGCTACGGTCGTAACCTGTCTTCTGGCCGCATGGTGCAGAAAGGAGAGGCTGTCGGCGTAATTGCTGCTCAGTCTATTGGTGAGCCTGGTACTCAGCTTACCCTGCGAACCTTCCACGTAGGTGGTACTGCTTCTAACATTGCTGTTGAAGCCAGCATCCGCGCTAAGTTCGCCGGTACTGTTGAGTTCGAAGATATTCGTACAGTAGCTACTACTACCGATGAAGGTGTGAAGGGCAAAGTAGTAATGGGTCGCTCGGGCGAAGTTCGGATTGTAGATTCTGCTACGGGCAAAGTCTTCATCTCGAACCACGTTCCTTATGGCTCTTTCCTGATTGTTGACGAAGGTCAGCAAGTAGAGAAGGGTGATGAGCTTTGCAATTGGGATCCTTACAATGCCGTCATCCTTTCCGAATTTGATGGTACGGTTCAGTACGATGCTATCACGGAGGGTATCACGTATCGTGAGGAGTCGGATGAGCAGACAGGTCACCGCGAAAAGGTTATCATCGAATCGAAAGCCAAGGATCAGAACCCATCGATCATCGTTAGAGCTGGTAAGAAAGGCGATACTGAAGGTCAGAAGGGTTATAGCATCCCCGTAGGCTCTCACCTTAACGTGGAGAATGGCGATAAGATCAAGGCTGGTCACATTCTGGCTAAGATTCCCCGCGCCATTGGCAAGACCCGCGACATCACCGGTGGTCTGCCCCGCGTTACGGAGTTGTTCGAAGCACGTAACCCATCGAACCCGGCCGTAGTGTCGGAAATTGATGGTGTGGTAACCTACGGCACAGTGAAACGTGGCAACCGTGAAATCTTCATTGAGTCGAAAGACGGCGTGAAGAAGAAGTACATGGTGCCGCTGTCTAAGCACATTCTGGTGCAAGACAACGACTTCATTCGGGCTGGTATGCCACTCTCCGATGGTGCCATCACGCCATCCGACATCCTGAGCATTCAGGGTCCGGGTGCTGTGCAGGAGTACCTCGTGAACGAGATTCAGGAAGTTTACCGCTTGCAGGGTGTGAAAATCAACGATAAGCACATTGAGGTGGTAGTTCGCCAGATGATGCAGAAGGTGGTTATTCTCGATGCCGGCGACACAACTTTCCTCGAAAATCAGGTGATCGACAAAATCGTCTTCATGGAGGAGAACGATACCATCATCGACATGAAGGTGGTTACTGAGGCTGGCGACTCTACGGAACTGAAGCCTGGTCAGATTGTGAGTGCCCGCCGCCTGCGCGACGAGAATTCCAGCCTGAAGCGCCGCGACTTGAAACTCGTAGAAGTGCGCGATGCGCAGCCTTCGGTTTCTCGTCCGACACTGCAAGGCATCACCCAAGCCTCGTTGGGCACGCAAAGCTTCATTTCGGCCGCTTCCTTCCAGGAGACGACCAAGGTGCTTAGCGAAGCGGCTATCCGTGGCAAGGCTGATGAGTTGCTGGGCCTGAAGGAGAACGTAATTGTTGGTCACCTCATCCCGGCTGGTACCGGCCTGCGCGAGTATACTCGTCAGGTTGTGGGCTCGAAGGAGGAGATGGAGGCAGCTGCCGCTGCACCCAAGGCTGACACTGAAACAAAGCGTCCTGCTCGCGCAAGCAAGCGTGAGGCTTCCATTCAGGAGTAGTATTTGATACGTGAGTAAAGAGAAAAGCCGACTGGATACTTTCCGGTCGGCTTTTCTCTTTTCACTAATTTTGATTCTCAACTTGCAATTTGCCCCCTAGCCTTGTCCTATGAATCAACCACCTGACCAAAATGCCCCCCAGGATCCTAACGCAATTAATATTGAGCTGTCGGAAGAAATCGCAGAAGGCGAATATGCTAATCTGGCAATGATTGCGCATAGTAGCGGAGAATTTGTTATTGACTTCATCCGGCTTATGCCCGGTTTGCCGAAAGCGAAGGTTAAAGCTCGCATTGTCATAACGCCGGAGCATGCTAAGCGCCTTTTGGCAGCGCTGGCTGATAATGTTGACCGCTTCGAGCAGACATTTGGACCAATAAAAACGCAACCGGATATGCCAAACTTCCCGATGAACTTCGGTGGTACAATGGGGGAAGCTTAGTCGATATGGCTTTATACAACGAAACGTGGAGGAAGCATCCATTCAAACGTGGATGTAATTACTTAGCTAAACGGGACTTTGGAGGTTCACCAAGCTCTTTCTTTCGTGCTGGTGAGGTCTATAGATATATAACAGTTAACTACAGTCATTATGATTGTTGCACCATCTTTACTTTTTGTAAGGTTAGTGACAATGAAAATTATGGTTGGCATTGGTATGATGACGATCTAGTTAAACCATTAGATGTTTTTGCTGAAGTCGTAGCCTAAATCATGGTAATTAATAGCACTTGTTCCTTGCTGTTATCCTTGAGCTATACCATAAAACAAACTATTTCAACACGTTTGCTATTGTAAAGCAACTTCTATACCTTTGCAAGCCTAATTTTTGGGAGAGAACCCTCCTTGACAAACCATTCCGTAGATGCCTACCATCAATCAGTTAGTACGAAAAGGAAGAGAAAAGCTGACGACTAAGTCAAAGTCGCCGGCACTCGATTCCTGCCCGCAGCGCCGTGGCGTTTGCACCCGTGTATATACCACTACGCCCAAGAAGCCAAACTCGGCGATGCGTAAAGTCGCTCGTGTGCGCCTCACCAACGGCAAAGAAGTCAACGCCTACATTCCGGGCGAAGGCCACAACCTGCAGGAGCACAGCATCGTGCTGATTCGCGGTGGCCGCGTAAAGGACCTTCCCGGTGTGCGTTACCACATCATTCGCGGTGCCCTTGACACGGCTGGTGTAGGTGGTCGTACCCAGCGTCGTTCAAAGTATGGCGCTAAGCGTCCGAAGCCAGGGCAGCCCGCTGCAACCGGCAAAGGTGGCAAGCCAGCACCCGGCAAGAAAAAGTAATTAAATAAGAGATGAGTAGTAAGAAGTGAGCGGCGAGACACAAGTTCTCATCTCACTTCTCACTTCTCGTTACTCACTTCTGCTAAAATGAGAAAGTCAAAACCAAAAAAGCGCATCCTGCTGCCTGATCCTAAATACAAGGAGACGCTGGTAACCCGTTTCGTCAATTACATGATGTATGACGGAAAGAAGAACCTGGCGTACACCATTTTCTATGAGGCCTGCGAGCTAGTGGAGCAGCGTACCAAGGAAAATGGCCTCGAAATGTGGCGCAAGGCGCTGAACAACGTGATGCCGACTGTAGAAGTAAAGAGCCGCCGCGTAGGTGGTGCTACCTTCCAGGTGCCGATCGAAGTTCGTCCTGACCGTCGTATCTCCGTTGGTGCCAAGTGGATGATTCAGTACGCTCGTCGTCGTGGTGAGAAGACCATGAAGGATAAGTTGGCCGGCGAAATCATTGCCGCTGCTAAAGGCGAAGGTGCTTCCGTGAAAAAGAAAGACGATACGCACCGGATGGCGGAAGCCAACAAGGCTTTCTCGCACTTCCGTTTCTAAAGGAGAAAATTAGGGACTTGGGGACTAAGGAGCTTCAGGAGATGTTGTATCATTTCTACGCTCTTTAGTCCCCAAGCTCTTAAGACCCTACAAATAAAATGGCTAAACAAGACCTCAAATACCTCCGCAACATTGGGATTATGGCGCACATCGACGCCGGCAAGACCACGACCTCGGAGCGCATTCTGTATTATACAGGCAAAACCCACAAGATCGGGGAAGTACACGAAGGTGCTGCCACGATGGACTGGATGGAGCAAGAGCAGGAGCGGGGCATCACGATTACCTCGGCTGCCACCACTACCTTCTGGAACTACCCAACGGACGCCAGCGGTGAACCCACTGACGAAACCAAGCAGTACAAGATCAACCTGATTGACACTCCTGGCCACGTAGACTTTACCGTAGAGGTAGAGCGCTCTGTTGCGGGTACTGGATGGTGCTGTAGCATTGTTCTGTGCTGTATCAGGCGTGGAGCCTCAGTCGGAGACGGTATGGCGTCAGGCTGACAAATACAAAGTGCCACGTATCTGCTTCGTTAATAAGATGGACCGTGCTGGTGCTGACTTCTTTAAGGCAGTAGCTGAGATTAAGGACAAGCTAGGTGCTAACCCAGTTCCTTTGCAAATCCCAATCGGAGCCGAAGACACCTTCAAAGGTGTAGTCGATCTGCTGACGGGCAAAGCAATCGTGTGGGATGATGCTACGCAAGGCAAAGCCTATCACGAGATACCAGTACCTGAGGATCTGGTGGAAACGGTAGCCGAATGGCGTCAGAAGCTGGTAGAAAGCGTTGCTGAATATGATGACGCTCTGCTAGAGAAGTTCTTTGAAGATCCAGAAAGCATCACGCGTGAGGAAATGATGGTTGTTATCCGCCAGGCGGTTATCGACATGAAGTTCTCGCCCGTAATGTGTGGTTCGGCCTTCAAAAACAAAGGTGTGCAGTCCATGCTAGACGGTGTAATGGCTTACTTGCCTTCGCCGTTGGATATGCCCCCCATCATTGGTACCAACCCGGATACCCATGAAGAAGAAGTTCGTCTGCCTACTACCGAAGCACCTTTCGCTGCTTTAGCTTTTAAAATTGCTACTGACCCCTTCGTAGGTCGCTTGTGCTTCTTCCGCTGCTATAGCGGTACGCTGGAGGCTGGTTCGTACGTGTTCAACAACCGTACGGAGAAAAAAGAGCGTATCTCACGTTTGATGCAGATGCACTCCAATAAGCAGAATCCTATTGACCGCCTTGAGGCTGGTGATATTGGTGCTGGTGTTGGTTTCAAAGACATCAAAACTGGCGACACCCTCACCGATGAGAAGCACAGACTGGTGCTTGAGTCAATGAGCTTCCCTGAGCCTGTAATCGGCTACGCTATTGAGCCCAAAACTCAGGCTGACGTTGATAAGATGGGTATGGCTATTGCCAAGCTCGTAGAAGAAGACCCAACCCTGACGGTAAATACCGATCCTGAGACGGGCCAGACGATTCTGCGCGGCATGGGTGAGTTACACTTGGAAATCATCATCGACCGTATGCGTCGGGAGTTCAAAGTGGAAATCAACCAAGGTGCGCCGCAGGTGGCCTATAAGGAGATTCTGACCAAGAAAGTCGAGCACCGCGAGACGTATAAGAAGCAAACCGGTGGTCGTGGTAAGTTCGGCGACATCGTATTCGAACTTGGTCCGAAAGAGACTGAGCCAGAAAAAGCTGGCTTCGAATTCGACAATGCTATTGTAGGTGGTGTAATTCCCCGCGAATTCATTGCTCCGATTCAGAAGGGCTTTGAAGAAGCAATGAAGAACGGTCCATTGGCCGGATTCCCCTAGACTCAATGAAGGTGCGACTGTTCCACGGCTCCTTCCACGATGTTGACTCTGACGCCTTGTCGTTTGAATTGGCTGCCCGTGGTGGTTTCCGTGAGGCTGCTCGTCAGGCCGGCCCTAAGATCCTTGAACCTATCATGGCTGTCGAGGTTGTTTGCCCAGACGAGTACACCGGTCCCGTAACTGGTGACCTGAACCGTCGTCGGGGTATAATGAAAGGTATGGACACCAAAGCTGGTGCCCAGCTCATCAAGGCCGACGTGCCTCTGTCGGAGCTGTTCGGTTATGTAACTGACTTGCGTACCATCTCTTCAGGTCGTGCTTCCGCTTCGCTGACCTTCTCGCACTATGAGCAGGTACCAAATAACCTAGCTGAAGGCATTGTTGCTAAAGCCAAAGGTCACGCTGTTCGCTAATTCGCTTTCAAGACTTAAGACATGAACCAGAAAATTCGCATTAAACTCAAGTCCTACGATCATAACCTCGTAGACAAGTCGTCCGAGAAGATCGTGAAAGCGGTGAAGGCTACGGGCGCTATTGTAAGCGGCCCAATTCCGTTGCCCACTAAAAAAGAGAAGTTCACCGTTCTTCGTTCACCCCACGTGAACAAGAAGTCGCGTGAGCAATTTCAGCTTTGCACATACAAGCGCCTTGTGGACATCTACTCAACTTCGTCGAAGACGGTAGACGCCCTAATGAAGCTTGAGTTGCCCAGCGGTGTAGACGTAGAAATTAAAGTTTGAGGACTAATTTCTTCAATGATTAAAGAAGCCCCCCAGATTATTTCTGGGGGGCTTTTTTTTGCTGCGTAGGTTTGTCGCATCATTACATAAAGAAGGTAACCTGCTCACCACATTTCACTATAGTGTCTTTAGCTTCCGTTCTTACTACTGACCGTACCGAACTAGCAGCCACAGCGAGTATTGCGCTAATTCTTATTGGTCTCTTTACAAATGATTTCCTACCTGAGGTTTCTAGTATAGGTGTGCTGTGCTTGTTACTAACAGCCTTATTGCATTTTGTCGCGCATCAACAGATTGTGCAAAAGAAGCAATGGCGAGTTTATAGTGCACTCACTGGCGTATTCTTTCTGCACTTGATTGCGGGATTGAATACGAGTGAAGCAAATAGAGCAGCGTTTTGGATGGATGTATTTCAACAGCTTCCATTTCTAATATTGCCCATAGCTTTCTGGCTTCTGCCTCCATTATCCTCACGAGCCTTACGATATGTGTACTTACTATTTTACTATCTGGTAGTGGTATCAGCACTTGGGAGTACTGGCTACTATCTAATGCATGCAGATGAAATAAATCAGCTCTACTATCAGTCCCAGATTATGCCGACCGTCCCAGACTACATTCGATTTAGTCTAATGGTCACTTTGGCTATTGCTACAGGGGGGCTTTTCTTAGCAAAGAATGCAGTCATAGGACGCCATCGGTTATTGGTGTTGCTGGCTACTACCTTCTTAATTCTATACTTATACTTATTATCGGTAAGAAGCGGGCTAGTGGCTTTCAATGTGCTGGGTATCGTAACACTACTTTGGCTTCTGGTAAAGCGTAATTATAGGCAGGCAATCTGGGTAGGAGGAGTGTTGCTAATACTTCCATGGCTGAGCTTTCTGTGCTTTCCCACGTTTCACAACAAGTATTATAATACTCAAGATGATGTGAGCAGAGTAGAAAAAGTAAGTTCAGCTAATAACTTTTCGTTGGTAGGTAGAGTGTATTCCTATAAGGTCGGACTTCGGATTGCGCAAACTCACCCTTTGATAGGAGTAGGAAAAGCAGATATGCAGGATGAGGTAGCAGTCTACTACAAAGCTGACTTCCCCGATATCGAGCCATCAGCTTACCTACTACCACACAATCAGTTTCTCTACTACTTAGTAGCTTTTGGCGGACTGGGTCTCCTACTCTTCATTGTGTGTTTTTACTACCCATTTTATTGGGCCTGGACTAAAGTAAGGCCTTTAATGGTCGCTCAATACTTAGTTATTTCACTGTCATTTTTAGTAGAATATACACTTGATCAAAAAAATCACGTGGGCTTATTATTCACTTTGCTATTCGTATTACTACCAATAAATGGCTTAATGCCGCCTACCCGTCCAGAAGCAGGGTGGAGGCCTAGCTAGCTCAGCAGCTATTAATCGGAAATGATTGATAGAGAGCCCATAGCTTTAAGCACTGATGCAATGCTGCTCTAAAAATATTTTAGGCTGTGGTTTGAATAAAGCATTAAAATTCCCTAGCTTTGCACTCCCATTACGAAAACGTCATACGGGCGTTTTCTCTATGTCTTCTAATTAAACCAAAAACGAATGCCTGGCATCATCGGTAAAAAAATCGGTATGACAAGCCTCTTCACTCCGGACGGGAAAAATATTCCCTGCACGCTCATCGAAGCGGGTCCGTGCGTAGTGACGCAGGTTAAGACTATCGAAAAGGACGGCTACACAGCTGTTCAACTCGGTTACGGCGAGAAAAAAGCCAAGAATACCACCAAAGCACTGGCTGGTCACTTCGCCAAAGCCGGTACTACTCCCAAGAAAAAACTTGTTGAGTTCCGCCTCGACGCAGAGTCTACGTACGCTGCCGGTGCCGAAATCAAGGCTGACCTCTTCGAGGAAGGCGAGTTTGTCGACGTAGTAGGAACCTCAAAAGGTAAGGGTTTCCAAGGTGTCGTGAAGCGTTACAACTTTGCTGGTGTGGGTGGTCAAACCCACGGTCAGCATAACCGTCTTCGTCACCCTGGCTCTATCGGTGCCTGCTCATGGCCTTCGCGTGTATTCAAAGGAATGCGCATGGGTGGCCGTATGGGTGGTGACCGTGTGAAAATCCAGAACTTGAAGGTGATGCGCATTGTAGCCGATAAAAACCTGATTCTGGTTAGCGGCTCGGTTCCCGGCGCCAAGAATTCTTACGTGGTCCTGGAAAAATAACGCGAGATGGAACTGTCAGTATATAACATCAAAGGCGAAGACACGGGCCGTAAGGTTACGCTATCTGACGCAATCTTCGGTCTAGAGCCGAATGAGCACGTGATGTACCTCGACGTGAAGCAATACTTGGCCAATCAGCGCCAAGGCACGCACAAGTCGAAGCAGCGTCACGAAGTGCAAGGCAGCACTAAGAAAATCAAGAAGCAAAAAGGTACGGGCGGTGCCCGTGCTGGTAGCATGAAGTCACCGGTGTTTGTTGGTGGCGGTCGCGTATTTGGCCCCCAGCCCCGTGATTATGGCTTCAAGCTAAATAAAAAGACGAAGCGGGTTGCTCGTTTGTCGGCTCTGAGCGCTTTAGCTCAAGAAGGCAAAGTGGCTTTGGTAGAAACCATCACGCTAAATGCCCCCCGTACGAAAGATTTCCTTTCGATTCTGAATGGTTTGAAGCTGAACAACGGCAAGAAAACCTTGCTCGTGACCGGCGAAGCCAACAAGAACGTGCTGCTATCGGCGCGCAACATTCAGAAAGTGACCGTGGCTACGCCTATCGGCCTGAATACGCACGACCTGCTCAATACGGACACGCTGTTGCTGTCGGAAGACGGGCTGAAGTCGTTGGAACAACTTTACACCCCTGCTGAGTAATGAGCACGTTGAAGAAACCCATTGTGACCGAAAAGGCCACGGCTCTGAACGAAAAAGGTCAGTATGCTTTCGAAGTAGAGCGTACGGCTAATAAAGTTCAGATCAAAAAAGAGATCGAGCAATTGTATGGTGTAACGGTAACGGGCATTAGCACGATCCGCACTAACGGCAAGATCAAGTCTAAATTCCAGAAAGGTGGTGCCGTAACAGGCCGTCGTCCTCATGGGAAGAAGGCTATCGTGACTGTGAAGGAAGGCGATGTCATCGACTTCTATAGCGGTATATAAGGAGAGCTTACTCGCAAGCGCATTTTAAGATAAAATGGCACTCAAAAAACTAAGACCAACATCACCGGGTCAACGATTTCGCATCGCCCCGGCCTTCGACGAGATAACCACGTCGACGCCGGAGAAATCGTTGTTGGCACCCATGGAAAAATCCGGTGGCCGAAACAATTCGGGTAAAATGTCCAACCGCTACATCGGTGGTGGACACAAGCAGAAGTATCGTATCATCGACTTCAAGCGTGACAAAGCTGGTGTTCCAGCCACGGTGAAGACTATCGAGTACGATCCTAACCGCACAGCTCGCATTGCTCTACTTAACTACGCCGATGGCGAGAAGCGGTACATTATCGCTCCTGCTGGCTTAGAAGTAGGAACTACCATAATTGCTGGCCCTGGAGTCGCTCCTGAGGTAGGAAATGCACTGGTATTGCGCGAGATGCCTCTCGGTACCATCGTTCATAACATTGAACTGATGCCCGGCGGCGGTGCTGCAATCGCTCGCTCAGCTGGCACTTATGCTCAGCTAGTAGCTCGTGAAGACAAGTATGCTACATTGAAATTGCCCTCCGGTGAGATGCGCATGGTACTCGTTACCTGCATGGCTACGGTTGGTACCGTTTCGAATGGCGACCATATGAATGTGCGTCTTGGCAAAGCCGGTCGAAATCGTTGGATGGGTCGTCGTCCACGTGTTCGTGGTGTTGCTATGAACCCAGTCGATCACCCAATGGGTGGTGGCGAAGGTAAGTCGTCGGGTGGTCACCCACGTAGCCGTAACGGTATCTTCGCTAAGGGTCAGAAGACTCGCAACAAGAATAAGTACTCCGAGCAACTCATCGTAAACCGTAAAGGCAAAAAGTAAGCAATGGCACGTTCGCTAAAAAAAGGGCCGTACATTGACTTCCGGCTCGAGAAGAAAGTAACGGCAATGGAAGATTCCGGCAAGAAATCAGTGGTGAAGACTTGGTCGCGCCGCTCGATGATTTCTCCGGACTTCGTAGGCCACACCTTCGCTGTACACAATGGGAACAAGTTTATTCCCGTGTACGTGACTGAAAACATGGTTGGTCACAAGCTCGGTGAGTTCGCGCCCACGCGCAATTTCCGCGGCCACGTAGCCAAAAAAGATAAAGGCAAGCGCTAAGATGGAAGCAACAGCTAAACTCCGCAATGTGCCTACCTCGCCTCGTAAGATGCGTCTGGTAGCCGATATGGTCCGCGGTCAGAAAGTGACCCGCGCCTTGGGCTTGCTAAAGTTTGAAGCTAATTCAGGTGCTGAACGCATCGAGAAATTGCTTCTCTCGGCTTTGTCCAACTGGCAGCAGAAGAATGAAGACGAGCGCATCGAAGACGCTAACCTGTACATCAAAGAGATATTCGTTGATGAAGGTCGTCAGTTGAAGCGTCTGCGTCCTGCTCCTCAGGGTCGCGGTCACCGCATCCGCAAGCGCAGCAACCACGTGACGTTGGTAATTGATTCGAAGGTTGAGCCGCTAGGCAGCAAAGCTGCTGTTAAGCAAGCCTCCGAGCAAAAGCTGACTGAAGCGAAAGCTGGTGCTACTCGCACCCGTCGTAGCTCGACCAAGAAAACTACTACTGAAAACACGGCAGAAGCCACCGCATAAGCACTATGGGACAGAAAGTAAATCCGGTTGGCTTCCGCTTAGGTGTCATCAAAGGATGGGACTCGAACTGGTACGGCGGTAAGGACTTCGCCGACAAGCTAGTAGAGGACGAGAAAATCCGCAAATACATTCTTGCTCGTATTCCGAAAGGCGGTATTTCCCGCATCGTAATCGAGCGTACTCTGAAGCGTATCACCATTACTATTAATACGGCTCGTCCAGGTGTAGTAATCGGTAAGGGCGGTCAGGAAGTTGACAAGATTAAAGACGAACTAAAGCAGATTACCAGCAAAGACGTTCAGATCAACATCTTCGAAATTAAGCGTCCAGAACTTGATGCTAAGTTGGTAGGTGAGAGCATTGCTCAGCAGCTACAAGCTCGTATCTCGTTCCGTCGCGCAATGAAGCAGGCTATTCAGGCTGCAATGCGTGTAGGTGCCGAAGGTATCAAAGTGCAGTGTGGTGGTCGTCTTGGCGGCGCTGAAATTGCTCGCTCGGAGCAGTACAAAGAAGGTCGCACTCCGCTGCACACCTTGCGCGCTGACATTGATTATGCTTTGTCAGAAGCCCAAACTGTGTACGGTAAGATCGGCATCAAAGTGTGGATCATGCGTGGCGAGGTATTTGGCAAGCCCGACTTGTCGCCTAACCAGCAGCCTGCTAACCAGGGTACCGATAGCCGTGGCGGCAACGACCGTGGCCCACGTGGTGAGCGTGGCGACCGTGGTGGTGATCGTGGCCCGCGTCGTGACCGTAACGATCGTGGTGGCGAAAGCCGCGGCGACCGTGGCGGTGACAATCGTGGTGGTCAAGGTCAAGGTGCAGGCCCACGTCGCAACAGCGGTGCTGGTGGAGCTGGGGGGCAAAACCGCGGTGGCGGTGGTGCTCCTCGTCGCTAGCCCTCTCTCATTTCTCGAATCTATATTTTTCGATAATCATGTTACAACCGAAAAGGACCAAGTATCGCAAGATGCAAAAGGGTCGCGTAACAGGCCTAGCCTACCGCGGCAGCTCCATTGACTTCGGTTCATTCGCTATCAAGTCGCTGGAAACTGCGTGGATTACGGCTCGCCAGATTGAGGCGGCTCGTATCGCTATGACCCGTGCTATGAAGCGTGAAGGTCAAGTTTGGATCCGCATTTTCCCTGACAAGCCTATTACCAAGAAGCCTGCTGAAGTGCGGATGGGTAAAGGTAAAGGCTCACCAGAGTATTGGGTAGCCATTGTACACCCCGGCACTATCATGTTCGAATCGGACGGCGTTCCGCTCGAGGTAGCCCAGGAGTCTCTGCGTCTAGCGGCGCAAAAGTTGCCCGTGAAGACCAAGTTTGTTGTTCGTCGCGACTACGTAGAAAACTAGTAAGATGAAAAACGCTGATATCCGTGCTCTCTCAGTAGAAGAGCTAAAGAACCAGATCAAAACCGAACAGACTAGTGGTCAGTCGCTGCGTTTCGCGCACGCTATCTCTCCCCTAGAGAATCCGATTCGCCTGAAGCATAGCCGCAAGAACGTAGCTCGTCTGAAGACTGAGTTGACCCGCCGCGAGAACGAGCAGGCAAACCAAACTGCTAAATAACGATGGCAACCAACACAGATCAGCAGACTCCCGCTACTATTGAGCGGAATATGCGCAAAGAGATTATTGGGCGTGTGTCTAGCTCCAAAATGGATAAATCTATCACAGTAGTGGTAGAGGAAAAGCAGAAACACCCCATCTATGGCAAGTTCGTGAGCAAGACTACCAAGTTCATGGCTCATGATGAAAACAACGAATGTGGTGAAGGCGATACCGTGCGGATTATGTCCACGCGGCCGCTAAGCAAGAACAAGCGTTGGAGGTTAGTGGAAATCGTAGAGCGCGCCAAGTAAGATGATACAACAAGAATCCCGTCTGACCGTCGCTGATAATAGCGGCGCAAAAGAAGTGCTCTGTATCCGTGTCCTCGGGGGCACCGGTAAGAAATATGCTAGCGTAGGCGATAAGATCGTTGTTTCGATCAAGTCGGCTATCCCATCTGGCAACGCTAAAAAAGGCACTGTGTCGAGAGCGGTTGTCGTTCGCACGAAGAAAGAAGTACGTCGCAAAGACGGTTCTTACATTCGTTTCGACGACAACGCTGCCGTACTACTCAATAATAACGATGAACCGCGTGGTACCCGCATTTTCGGACCTGTGGCTCGTGAGTTGCGTGAGCGCCAGTTTATGAAGATTGTTTCACTGGCCCCAGAGGTTCTATAAGCATAGTAGCAAATGGCAACGAAAGCAAAAGACCAAAAGCCTGTGCAACTGCACGTGAAAACTGGTGATACCGTTAAGGTAATTGCTGGTGATGAGCGTGGCAAGACTGGCACTATAAAGTCGGTAAACCGCACTTCACAGCGTGTGATCATCGAGGGTTTGAATCTAGTGACGAAGCATAACAAGCCTAGCGCTAAAAACCCACAGGGTGGTATCACCAAGATTGAAGCTCCCATTCATGTGAGCAACGTGCAGCCCATTGACCCTAAGACGGGTGAGAGGGTACGCAAAAATGCCCCCCAGCAAAACGCCTAACCTGGCTTTACGACAATGGCTCGACTCAGAGAAATATATCAGAAAGACGTGGTGCCTGCGCTCCAGGAGAAATTCCAGTTCAAGAGCGTTATGCAGGTGCCACGCATCACTAAGATCTGTATCAACCGTGGTATCGGTGCAGCTGTAGCTGACAAGAAACTGGTTGATAATGGTGTGGACGAGCTGACGACTATCACTGGTCAGAAAGCTGTTCCTACCATTGCCAAGCGCTCGGTATCTAACTTTAAGCTCCGTGAAGGCATGCCCATCGGTGCTAAAGTTACCCTGCGCGGTGAGCGTATGTACGAGTTTATGGACCGTCTGCTGACGGTTGCTCTACCTCGTGTACGTGACTTCAAAGGCATCAACGATAAGGGCTTCGATGGCCGGGGTAATTATACCCTTGGCATCAAAGAGCAGATTATCTTCCCAGAAATTTCGATTGACAAAATCAAGTCGATTTCTGGTATGGATATCACCTTCGTTACAACCGCCGAGAACGACGAGCAGAGCTATGAGCTGCTTAAGGCTTTCGGAATGCCCTTCACTAACGCCAAGAAAGAAAATAATGGCTAAGGAATCCGTTAAAGCAAGAGAAAGAAAGCGTATCGCTACAGTTGCTCGTTATGCTGAGAAGCGTAAAGCACTTAAAGCTGCTGGCGATTACGAAGGTCTGGATAAGTTGCCCCGCAACGCTTCGCCAGTACGTGTTCACAACCGCGACAAGATCAACGGTCGCCCTCGAGGTTACATGCGTAAGTTCGGCATTAGCCGCGTTACGTTCCGTGAGATGGCGCTAGCTGGTAAGATCCCTGGAGTTACTAAGTCTAGCTGGTAGCTTAAGTGCAGCCATCATACCTCCCCAGTACTGGTATACTGGCTGTTCTTTACTCCTCTTACGGGTAACCCAAGAAACCATTGGCCGAGCTTTGAAGGCCGAGCCAAGTAGTCTTAACTGAAAATTTCGTTGTTGCTTTCTGCAGCTGCGAAATTTTCTTATCTTTGCGCTCCCTAAAAAGGAGTGTCTATTCTACATCAAATGAATACAGATCCAATTGCCGATTATTTGACTCGGGTGCGTAATGCCATCAAGGCAAACCACCGGGTAGTAGAAATACCGGCTAGCAAAATCAAAAAGGAAATCACGAAAGTGCTCTACCATAAGGGCTACATTCAGAGCTACCGCTTTGATGATTCGTCGGTACAAGGCACGATTAAGATTGCACTCAAGTACAACCCTGCTACTAAGCAGCCGGCTATTACGAAGCTGGAGCGTGTAAGTAAGCCTGGTCTGCGCAAATATGCGCATGTGGAGAATCTGCCACGTGTATTGAGCGGTCTCGGGGTAGCCATCCTATCCACGTCGAAAGGCGTGATGACGGAGAAAGAAGCCAAAAACGAAAACGTGGGCGGCGAGGTGCTGTGCTACGTTTACTAAGCGAGAGGAAACAGAACTATGTCACGCATTGGTAAACTGCCGATCAGCCTGCCCACAAGCGTGCAGATTGATATCAGCAAAGAAAACGAAGTAACTGTTAAGGGGCCGAAAGGGACCTTGACCACTCCCGTAGACCGCGACATCACCGTTTCTACTGCTGATGGTCAACTGGTAGTAGAGCGCCCTACCGAACAGAAGCGCCATAAGGCTATGCACGGTTTGTATCGTTCTCTCATTAACAACATGGTTGTTGGTGTTAGTGATGGCTATACAGAGCGTTTGGAGTTGGTAGGTGTAGGTTACAAGGCTGCAATGGCTGGTACTACGCTGGAACTCTCTTTAGGTTACTCGCACAATATTTTCTTGGCCTTGCCCAAGGAGGTAACTGCTACCGCTCTTACAGAGAAAGGTAAAAACCCCATCGTTACTCTGACTAGCATTGATAAGCAACTGTTAGGCCAAGTAGCTGCAAAAATTCGTTCGTTGCGTAAAGTTGAGCCTTACAAAGGCAAAGGTGTACGCTTCGTGGGTGAGCAGATTCGTCGCAAGGCTGGTAAAACAGCTTCGAAATAATTTCGCATTATGGCTTTCGATAAAGCATCAAGAAGAAAGCGGATCCAGCGCATCATTCGTACGCGGGTGGCTGGCACGTCCGATCGGCCGCGTTTGTCGGTGTTTCGCAGTAATAAGGGTATTTATGCCCAAATTATTGATGACACCATTGGTCAAACGCTGGTATCTGTATCATATAAGCACGTAACAACGGCTGATGATGCTACCCCAGTAGTTTCTGCTGCTGCTGTAGGCAAAGAAATTGCCTCACGCGCTCAGGAGAAAGGGATTACCAAAGTAGTGTTCGACCGTTCAGGTTACCTCTACCACGGCCGCGTAAAATCATTGGCAGAAGGAGCCCGCGAAGGCGGCCTCAATTTCTAAATCATCATGGCAGAATTTAACAACAGCAACCGTGGTGGTGGCAATGACCGTGGCGGGAACGATCGTCGTAGCGGCGGTAATGACCGTGGCGGTAACCGGGAGCAAACTCCTCGTGCTGGTGACACAGACCTAAAGGAAAAAGTAGTAGCCATCAATCGAGTAGCCAAAGTGGTGAAAGGTGGTCGTCGTTTCAGCTTTTCAGCTATTGTAGTAGTAGGTGATGGTAACGGTACTGTAGGCTTTGGCCTTGGTAAGGCTAACGAGGTAACTGATGCTATTGCAAAAGGTATTGACGACGCTAAGAAGAACTTAGTAAAAGTGCCTCTATATAAGCATACTGTGCCTCACGTAATGGAGGGTAAGTACTCAGGTGGCTTCGTTCTAGTTCAACCAGCAGCAGCCGGTACCGGAGTAATTGCTGGTGGTGCTATGCGCGCAGTTTTTGAAAGCGCAGGTATCAAAGACGTGCTAGCTAAGTCGAAAGGTTCGTCCAATCCCCACAACGTGGTAAAGGCTACCTTTGATGCTTTATTGAAGATGCGCGATCCTATGCAGATTGCTCAGCAGCGCGGTATTACTCTCCAACAAGTTTTCAACGGCTAGAAGAGATGGCGCAGATAAAAATCAAATTGATAAAAAGCGTAATTGATCGCCCTGAGCGTCAAAAGCGTACAGTTCAGGCCTTGGGTCTGGGTAAAATCGGTAGCACCTCGGAAAAGGAAAATACCCCCCAGATTGCTGGTATGGTAGCCGCAGTGCAACACTTGATTGAAGTAACCGAACTCTAAGAAGTATCTCAACATGAATCTCAGCAATCTAAAACCTGCCGTCGGCGCAACGCGCAACGAAAAGCGCATCGGTCGCGGTACAGGTTCAGGCCGCGGTGGTACATCTACTCGTGGTCATAAAGGGCAGAAGTCACGTTCGGGCTACTCTAAGAAGTCAGGCTTTGAGGGTGGTCAGATGCCTTTGCAGCGTCGTGTACCTAAGTTTGGTTTCACGAACATCAATCGGGTAGAGTACAAGGGAATTAACCTTGATGCTCTTCAGAGCCTAATGGAGAAAAACAGCGCAACCACTATGGACGTCGCTTATTTTGTATCCAATGGCCTTGTATCCAAGAACGCAAAAATTAAGATTCTAGGCCGCGGTGAAATCACCCAAGCTGTAGAAGTGCATGCTCATGCTTTCTCTAAATCTGCTGTTGAAGCGATTGAAAAGGCAGGTGGCAAAGCAGTGACTTTATAAAGCCTGACTGGCAATGAAGAAGTTTATCGAGACGATAAAGAATATTTTTGCGATTGAGGATCTGCGTATGCGGCTTCTCAATACGCTTTTTTTCATTGCCATCTACCGACTAGGTTCTTTCGTCGTGCTGCCTGGGGTAGATGCTACCAGATTAAAGCAAGGAGCTGAAGGCCTCTTCGGAATCCTAGATACCTTGTTAGGTGGGGCATTTAGTAATGCTTCTATCTTTGCATTAGGTATCATGCCTTATATCTCGGCTTCTATTGTACTGCAATTGCTAACAATAGCAGTTCCATACTTTCAAAAGCTACAAAAAGAAGGAGAGTCAGGTCGCAAGAAGATAAATCAATACACCCGTATTCTGACCATACCGATAGTGATGGCTCAGTCGATCGGCTTTATCGCTACCATAACACCTGAAGCCATCATATCGCCTGGCACATTCTTTACGATCTCCACCATGATTATTATCACGGCTGGAACGTTGTTCTGTATGTGGCTTGGAGAGAAAATTACCGATAAGGGCATTGGTAACGGTATCTCCATGATCATCATGATCGGTATCGTTTCCCGATTCCCAGGAGCTATTATCGGTGAAGCAGCAGCTAAGGGTATGCGTGGATCATTGATCTTTCTGATCGAGATGGTCGTGCTCTTCTTGGTTGTAATGGCAGTCATTGTGCTAACTCAAGCAGTTCGCCGTATTCCAGTACAATACGCAAAGCAGGTAGGTGGTACCACACAACTTACTGCTCAACGCCAGTTCATTCCTTTAAAGGTTAATGCTGCTGGCGTAATGCCAATCATCTTTGCTCAATCATTGATGTTTGTTCCAGCTATTGTTGCCTCCATTTGGCAAAATGATAGCGACACTGCTAGCTACATTGGTGTTAAATTTTCTGACTATACCTCTTGGCAGTATAACCTTGTGTTTGCTACCCTGATTATTGTCTTTACTTATTTCTACACCGCTATCAGTGTAAATCCTAATCAGATTGCCGACGACTTGAAACGTAGCGGCGGCTTTGTACCTGGAGTGAAGCCTGGTCGTGATACATCTGAGCATATGGATGAGATCTTAACTCGCATAACTTTGCCTGGGGCAATTGCACTTGCTCTAATTGCAATCTTTCCTGCTTTAGCATTGTTAGCAGGCGTAACTCGTCCTTTCTCAGCTTTCTACGGTGGTACCTCATTAATTATCATGGTAGGTGTTGTTTTAGATACGCTGAATCAAGTGGAAAGCTACTTGCTTATGCGCCACTACGATGGCATGATGAAGACGGGTAAGCTTAGAGGTAGATCGCAAAATGTGGCGATGGCTTCTTAAGTCATGATCGTCTACAAGACCGAAGAAGAAATAGAACTCATTCGGGCTAGTGCGAAAGTTTTAGCCCAGGCCCATGGTGAAGTCGCGAGCCTTATCAAAGAAGGAGTAACTACCCGCAAGCTAGATAAGCGAGCGGAGGAGTTCATCCGGGACAATGGAGGGCAGCCCTCATTTAAAGGCTATAATGATTTTCCCTATAGCCTTTGTATTTCGCCTAATTCCGTTGTAGTACATGGTTTTCCCAGTGACTATGCTCTAAGAGGTGGAGACATTGTTTCAGTAGACTGTGGTGTACTGCTCAATGGCTATCATAGTGACAGTGCTTACACCTACCCAATTGGGGAGGTAACGTCTGAGGTATTAGACTTATTAGCTCATACTAAACAGTCTTTATATCTTGGTATTGAACAAGCAATAGCCGGTAACCGAATGGGTGATGTCGGCCACGCTATTCAGAGCTTTGTTGAAAAACAAGGTTATGGAGTTGTCAGAGAGTTAGTTGGTCATGGCTTAGGCAAGAAGCTACACGAGCGACCTGAAGTACCTAACTATGGTAAACGTGGTTCAGGGCTTAAGTTGCAAACGGGGTTAGTTATTGCGATTGAGCCAATGATTAACTTAGGTGTAAAGCATGTTGTCCAAGAGAAAGATGGTTGGACCATCCGTACCAAAGACAAAAAGCCCTCGGCGCATTTTGAGCATACAGTAGTTGTTAGAAAAGACAAGGCGGAAATTTTAACCTCCTTCGAGTACATAGAAAAAGCCTTACAGTAGCCTTATGGCCAAACAATCCTCCATTGAGCAGGACGGAGTAATTCTAGAAGCACTCTCTAATGCGATGTTTCGTGTAGAGTTGGAAAACGGTCACCAACTGGTGGCTCATATTTCTGGGAAGATGCGTATGCACTACATCAAAATTCTGCCGGGAGATAAGGTGAAGCTGGAAATGTCACCCTACGACTTGTCGAAGGGACGCATTGTTTACCGTTACAAATAATTTACTGACGACATGAAAGTCAAAGCATCGGTCAAGAAACGCAGCGTTGACTGTAAGGTAATTCGCCGCAAAGGCAAACTTTACGTCATTAACAAAAAGAACCCTCGCTATAAGCAGCGTCAAGGTTAAACCATTCGTTTTATAAAAGCATATGGCTCGTATTGCAGGGGTTGATATCCCGGACAACAAGCGCGGCGAAATCGCCCTCACGTACATTTTTGGCATTGGCCGTTCCTTATCCCAGAAGATTCTTGGCCAAGCCGGCATCTCTGTAGATAAGAAGGTTAAAGACTGGACGGAGGCTGAAGCCAGCGAAATCCGTGCTATCATTGCCGCCCAGCACAAGACTGAGGGTGTTTTACGCTCGGAAGTGCAGCTCAACATCAAGCGCCTGATGGATATTGGCAGCTACCGTGGATTGCGTCACCGTAAGGGACTGCCAGTTCGTGGCCAGCGCACCAAGAACAACTCACGTACTCGTAAGGGTAAGCGTAAGACTGTTGCCAACAAGAAGAAGGCTACTAAATAACCAGTAGCGGAAATCGGTACTTGCTTAGGATACTAAGCGGGCATCAACACCTTCCGCGTTTTTTGCGATAACTAAATGGCACAAAAGAGAAAAGACAAAGCCAAGAAGCGCGTTGTCGTTGTTGAGCAAGTAGGTCAGATTCATATCAAGGCTTCTTTCAACAACATCATCATCTCCATCACCAACAACAACGGTCAGGTTATATCCTGGGCCTCTGCTGGTAAGATGGGCTTCCGTGGCTCGAAGAAGAATACTCCATATGCTGCTCAGATGGCAGCTACGGATTGCGGCAAAGTAGCTCATGATTTGGGTATGCGCAAAGCCGAAGTATTTGTAAAAGGACCAGGCTCAGGTCGTGAGTCGGCTATCCGTACCCTCCAGAATGTGGGCATTGAGGTAACTACCATCCGCGACGTAACACCGCTGCCCCACAACGGCTGCCGTCCGCCTAAGCGTCGTCGCGTCTGATATACTGAACAGGCAAAGCGTAGGCTACACGTCTGCGAATTTGCCCCCTGGTGTCGGGTTTCCGATGCGTATGCAACTGTTGCAACGCGTCTGCGAGGCTCGACATTCGCGGTTCAACCCCTGCAAAACTCAACATCCTCGAAATGGCACGTTATACCGGTCCTAAAACCAAGATTGCCCGTCGCTTCGCTGAGCCGATTTTCGGTCCAAGCAAGGCGCTCAATAAGAAAAATTACCCTCCCGGCCAGCATGGTCGTGGCCGCCGCAAGAAGCAGTCGGAATATGCTATCCAGCTGATGGAGAAGCAAAAGGTAAAGTACATGTACGGTGTACTGGAGAAGCAATTCGAAAACCTCTTCCATAAAGCTGCTGCCCTTCCTGGCATTACTGGCGACAACCTGTTGGCACTGTTGGAGTCACGGCTTGACAATACAGTGTACCGCTTAGGTGTAGCTCCTACCCGCCGTGCTGCTCGTCAGTTAGTGTTGCACAAGCACATCACTGTGAACGGCGAAGTGGTTAACATCGCTTCGTACAAGCTACGTGCGGGTGACGTTATTGGTGTTCGTGAGAAGTCAAAGTCGCTAGAAACTATCACCACCAGCTTGAGCGCTCGTAATGCCCGCGCTTTCTCGTGGTTGGAGTGGGACGGCAAGGAAATGGTGGGCAAATTCACGAATGCCCCCTCACGTGAGTTGATCCCGGAGAAGATCCAGGAGCAGTTGATCGTCGAGCTTTACTCGAAGTAATCGCCTTTTGGCAATCTTCGTTTTTCCCTTGTTGTATTTTTAAAGCCCCACTTATGTCAATCTTAGCTTTTCAAATGCCGGAGAAAGTTGTGATGGAGAAATCCGATGACTTTTACGGAACGTTTGAATTCAAGCCGCTGGAGAAAGGCTACGGCGTCACGATCGGCAATGCTTTGCGCCGTATCCTGCTGTCGTCGCTGGAGGGCTATGCCGTTACATCGGTTCGCACGCCCAGCGTGCTGCACGAATTCATGACTATTGAAGGTGTGATTGAGGATATGTCCGAAATCATTCTGAACCTGAAAATGGTCCGCTTTAAGAAGGTAAGCGACGCTATTGAGGACAAAATTACCGTCCGCATCAAAGGTCAGGATACATTCACGGCTGGTGATATCAATAAGTTTACCAACGGCTTCCAGGTATTGAATCCAGATTTGGTTATCTGCCATGTAGATGCCAACACTGAGTTGGAGTTCGAACTAGCTGTGCAGAAAGGCCGGGGCTATGTACCCGCCGAAGAAAATAAGCCTACCGATCAGGTATTCGGGCAAATTGCTATTGATGCCATCTTCACACCTATTAAGAATGTGAAGTATAGCATTGAGAACACTCGCGTAGAGCAGAAGACTGACTATGAGAAGCTTCTCATTGAAATTCAGACGGACGGCTCTATTCATCCTGAAGAAGCCCTCAAGGGTGCTGCTAACATTCTGATTCAGCATTTCATGTTGTTCTCTGATAATACAATGACCTTTGAAACGGCTAAAGCCGAAGAAGAGGAAACTGTAGACGAAGAGACACTGCATATGCGTAAGGTTCTGAAGACGCCATTGGCAGACATGGATCTGTCGGTGCGTGCTTACAACTGCCTCAAGGCTGCCGACATTAAGACGCTCGGTGACTTGGTACAGTTGGATATGAGCGACATGATGAAGTTCCGCAACTTTGGTAAGAAGTCGCTGACTGAGTTGGAGAACCTTGTAGAAGAAAAAGGTCTGAACTTTGGTATGGACCTGGGCAAGTATAAGCTCGACGAAGACTAGTATTTCTAAACAATGGCTGAATTGTCGAAGGCTTAGTGCCTGGACAATTCAGCCATTGTTTTTAATTTATTTCAGTGTGCCCGAGGTTGGGCGGTTCTAATGAGGTAGTTGCCATGTGCTAGCTGCCCGCCGTGGTCGCCCAACGCAAGCACATACACCCCGCATTCGCACAACATTACAATGAGACACGGTAAAACAATTAACCACTTAGGCCGTACGGCCGCGCATCGTAACTCGATGCTGTCCAACATGGCTTCTTCGTTGATTATGCATAAGCGCGTATCAACGACAGTAGCTAAAGCTAAAGCACTGCGCAAGTTTATCGAGCCTCTGCTGACCAAAGCTAAGAGCGACACTACGCACGCTCGCCGCACAGTATTCTCAACCCTGCAAGACAAAGAATCCATAAAGGAGCTTTTCGGTAATGTAGCCGCTAAGATTGCTACCCGTCCGGGCGGTTATACTCGCATCATTAAGCTTAGCGAAAACCGCTTGGGTGACAATGCTGAGTTGTGCATCATTGAGTTAGTTGATTACAACGAGACGTTGCTAGAAGCGAAGAATGCTGGTGAAGCCAAGACGACGACTCGTCGTTCACGTGGCCGCAAGAAGTCGGCTACGGCTGGTGAAGGCGAGTCATCGGCTGAAGTAGTAGCTGAGTCTAAAGCCGCGGCCACAACTGCTGCTCCGGTAGTGGCTACTGCCGCTCCTGAAGACACGCCTACGACGACCGTACAGGAAGACGAGACTCGTGATGAGGCGAAAGCCAAAGACGAAGAAGCTGCTTCGTAGCCTTAAGTTGTCCAAGTCAAAAAGGGGCGTGCCATCTGGTACGCTCCTTTTTTGTTTTAGGAATTGTGGGGGGCAAATTCTGCCTCGTGGCTACTAGCTCTCTTTCCTCTAAAGCTAATTTCTTACCTTGCTTGCGCCTTTTGGCAGATACAAGCTTTTATTACAGCAGATTTTCGCTTCATTTTCAACCTTCACTCTTTCATCATGAGCATTATCTCCGCCATTCACGCCCGGCAGATTTTTGATTCACGCGGCAATCCAACAGTTGAAGTAGATGTGACGACAGACAACGGAATAGTAGGCCGTGCTGCTGTGCCGTCAGGGGCTTCCACGGGTAAACACGAGGCCGTGGAGCTGCGCGACGATGATAAGTCGATGTATATGGGTAAGGGAGTGCTCAAGGCCGTAGAGAACGTTAATAGCACGATAGCGGAGGAGTTGATTGGCTTCTCGGTATATGAGCAAAGCTTGCTCGACCGTGTCATGATTGAACTGGATGGTACGCCGAACAAGGCTAACCTCGGTGCCAATGCTATTCTGGGTGTATCCTTGGCTATTGCCCGGGCAGCGGCACAAGAGGCTGGTATGCCGCTTTACCGCTACGTCGGGGGCGTCGGGGCCTCTACGCTACCCGTGCCCATGATGAACATCCTGAATGGCGGCTCACACGCCGATAATTCTATCGACTTTCAGGAGTTCATGATTATGCCCGTTGGAGCAGAGTCATTCTCGGAAGGCTTGCGCTGGGGCACTGAGATATTTCACCACTTGAAAAACGTGTTGAAGAAGCAGGGCTTGAGCACCAACGTCGGCGACGAGGGTGGTTTTGCTCCAAATATTAAGTCCAATGAGGACGCTATTAAGGTGGTGTTGCAAGCTATCGAGACAGCTGGCTACCGTCCGGGCGAGGACGTGATGATTGCGATGGATGCTGCTGCCTCCGAGTTTTACGAAAATGGTGTGTACCACTTCAAGAAGAGCACCGGCGACAAGCTGACTTCCTCGGAGATGGTTTCCTACTGGGCAGACTGGGTTAGCAAGTATCCTATCCTGAGCATCGAAGACGGAATGGATGAGGACGACTGGGCTGGTTGGAAGCAGCATACCGAGAGCCTGGGGGGCAAAATTCAGCTCGTAGGCGACGATTTGTTTGTAACGAATGTAGATCGTTTGCAGCGGGGCATTGACGAAAATATTGCCAATGCAATTCTCATCAAAGTAAACCAGATTGGTACGCTCACCGAGACAATTGCAGCTATCAACCTTGGACGTCGTAATGGTTATAAGAGCATTATGTCGCACCGTTCGGGTGAAACCGAGGACAATACCATTGCTGACTTGGCAGTGGCTCTGAACACGGGCCAGATCAAAACCGGCTCGGCTTCGCGCTCCGACCGGATGGCGAAGTACAACCAACTGCTCCGTATTGAGGAGGAGCTAGGTGAAATTGCCTACTATCCGGGCCGCAAGATGTAGCCTACTACCTTGCGCTAGTCCCGTATTGATTAGCAAATGATAACAGAACGGCACCGTGGCTCTATAGGCTGTGGTGCCGTTTTTAGTATATTTGAGCCTATGAGCTTTTCTGTTTTTCTTGCTTCCGCAGCGCGCGTCGTACGTAGTTTTTACTTTCTCACTGGAGTAAGCTTCGTGGTATGGATGTTCGTTTTTGACGCCAACGACCTATTCAAACAGTACGATATGTACAAAAAGTGGCGCGAACTGCAAACGGAGAAGGAGTACTACTTGACCAATATTGAAACCGTGAAGAAGGAGCGAACGGAGCTACTGAGCAGCCCGGAGTTACTGGAGAAATTCGCTCGTGAACGGTACATTATGAAGCGTCCTGGTGAGGATGTGTTCATACTGGTCCCGCAGGAAGAAGAGTAATGCGGGCTCCACTAACTGATGGCCACCAGCAAATGCGCGCTTGGCGCGTGGGGGGCAAATTAGTGTGCTTGGCGCTCTTGCTACTACTTAGTTTTCCAGTAGCTGCCCAACCTTCACAAATACAGATAGCTCGTCAGTTTTTGCTGGCCGTGCTGCGTGGCGACAACAATGCAGCGTACAAGCTGCTGGCACCCGAGGTAAGCAAAGCGGTTTCTAAAAAGCGGTTCAAAGAGGCGGTCCGGCCCTTGTATCAGCAAGGAAAAGACTTCGGCCAACCCATTGCGCTATACAAGCTGGGCATACGGTTGGGCGAAGAAGCGATGCCTCGCTACTTTTATGCCTTCTCGTTTAAAAGCGACACCCTACAAGCCCAGCCCCGCGTCATGCTCGACGTTACGTTCCGGGATACAACAGCTACGCGTATTCTGAGCTTCGGCATGATTCCGGCCCCGCAGGGCAAGCGCAAATAAACTTACTCGATCTTCTTGCCGGTCATGGCCTGCTTGATGGAAATGTTCATTACCCGCTCAGCAAAGGGGCTGGTCAGGCTTTCTAACTCATCTACGGCTTTCAAAATTGTGTCCTTATCCTGGGTAGTCAGGGCATCTTTCAGGTTCTGAACCGAGGCGGCGGTATGCGTGATTTCGTCCTCTGTTAGATACTGGGAGTTTTTGTCGACGAAGCGCTCTACCTGATAAATCATCTGCTCGGCCACAGTGCGGGCCTCGATTACCATACGGGCTGACACGTCCTCACGAGCGTAAGTAAGCGAATCCATGAGCATCTTCTCTACTTGCTCATCTGTGAGGCCATACTGCGGCTTTATCTCGACGGCTTGATGAGTGTTAGAGCGAAGCTCAAGCGCCTCTACTTTCAAAATGCCGTCGGCATTCAGAATAAAGTTGACATCCACTTTGGGCAAACCAGCGGGCATAGCGGGAATGCCCCGAAGGTCAAATTCGGCCAGCTTACGGTTTTCCTTCACTAAGTCTCGTTCCCCTTGGTAAACAGAAATCTTAAGATTTACCTGGCCATCGACGCTGGTTGTGTACTGACGCCCGGCTTTCGTCGGAATCTTAGAGTTTCGGGGAATAATCGGATCCATGAGCCCGCCCAAAGTTTCAATGCCTAGAGTAAGTGGCGTCACGTCAAGCAGAAGTACATCGCGGCGGTTGCCGCCTAATATGTCCGCTTGAATAGCTGCTCCCAAGGCCACTACTTCATCGGGGTTGAGGGAGCTGTTGGCGGGCTGTTGGAAGAATTCGGACACCGTATCATATACCAAGGGCACACGCGTCGAGCCGCCTACCAGTAACACCGCGTCGAGGGCGCTGGGGGGCAATTTGGCGTCCGTTAGGGCTTGCTGGCAGGCATTAATGGTACGAGCTATCAAGGGGCGGATTAAATCATCGAACTCCGCTTTGGTAAGGCTCACCTGACCAGCACCGGGCAGATCGGCGGTAAATTTGTCGTGCTGGCTTAAGTGCTTTTTGGCTTGCTCGGCAGTTAGTCGGAGCTGTTGCTGTAGCTGACCATCAGTAGCCGCAGCGAGCTGGCTGGTTAGGTTGTACCGCTGAATCCAATGCTCACTCACTAAGCGGTCGAAGTCGTCGCCGCCAAGGTACGTGTCGCCATTAGTGCTGAGTACCTCGAATATTCCCTGCTGAATGCGCAGAATGCTGATATCGAAGGTGCCGCCACCAAGATCATACACGGCTACTATCTTCTCTTCATCGGGCGATAAGCCAATACCGTAGGCCAATGCGGCAGCGGTAGGCTCGTTCACGATGCGCAGCACTTCCAACCCGGCCAGGCGGCCAGCGTCGCGGGTAGCCTGACGTTGCGAGTCGTTGAAGTAAGCAGGCACGGTAATAACAGCCTTATTTACGGGCGTTTTGAGCGCGTGCTCCGCACGGGTCCGCAGCTCCTTTAAGATCTCAGCTGAAAGCTCAATAGGTGAGTAAAAATGCCCCCCAACGCGGATTTTGACCAATCCTTCCGTATTATCATCAATAATTTTATAGCCCAGCTGCCCGGCATGCTCACCTAAGTCGCGGTACGATTTGCCCAGCAGGCGCTTTACAGAGTAAATCGTGTTTTGCGGATCGGTGAGGAGATATTGCTTGGCATCGGTACCTACAATAGGGTCATCATCGGCGGGGAAGTGGACCACGCTAGGCACAATGGTACCGCGGCCCTGATCGTTGATGGCCACTGGCTGCCGGCCTTCGGGGTGAATATAGGCCACTAAGCTGTTCGTGGTACCCAGATCGATGCCCACGATGATTTCTTCCTGCTGAATACTCCCGGTCGAGAGGTTGATTGCTACTTTAGCCATAAATGCGAAGGACGACGCGCCGAAGCGGTAGATGAGCAAAGCGAATTTGCAGCTAGCAAATAATCAGAACCGCTTTGGAGCAACAAAAGTAGATAAGAAATGTGGGCAGCCTTTGTTTACGCCTCCAGCGAGGAAGAGGTGCATAATCAAGGCAGAGACAAAAAAAGATTCATTGAAAGTGGCTATGCAGCCTTAAGCAGCTATAATGCGCGTTTTACATTCTCTAAACGTTGTTTTTTGAAGTAGTTCACTTAACTTATGCTAGTAATACAGACTGACATAACACACGTAACAGCCTACTCGCCGTTGGTGTCTGAAGGCTAAAAAAGCGGCTGGTAATCTGTTATGTCGGTACGAACGCGAGGCCTTAAAGGAATCAAAAATGCCCTCAGGACGTTAAAGCAACTCCTGGCAATTTCAAATAGCTATATCGTTTCGTAGGGCTTTGCGTATAAAAGCTTTCGTGTGATGAAGGTAAGCTCCGCTTAGCTAAGTTACTCATCCTAAAGACCCAAGCAGATGGAGAAGACCAGTGTAGTACATCGTCAGCGTGTGAAGCGCCGTGCCCGTCGAGTAGTTCGGCGTATGCTGCCCTTTATGGCTTCGCTGTTTATGGCCACACCATTGGCTACACCCATCAAAAGCACTATGGCTAGTGCGAAGGGTGTAGAGGTGAAGATGCCGACAGGAAAGGAAATGGACGCTGCTTTTTTCGATCAGCGGATGCACGATCTGTACCGCGACCTGAACGTGGAGCAGCAGGGTTTACGCTTCGAAGTATTTGAGAGGGCCATGACTGGCTACCTCAACCTGCGTAATGAAAACAAGCTCGGCGACAAGCAGCTTTTGACCGTTGTCGACTTCGAAAAGCCTTCTACGGAGAAGCGTTTGTGGGTGCTAGACCTTGATAAAAAAGAGGTGAAGTTTCACACGCTCGTGGCTCACGGCCGCAACTCGGGTGAAAACCTGACCAACACTTTCTCCAATGAGAATGAGTCGAATATGAGCAGTTTGGGCTTCTATGTAACTCAGGATGAGTATATCGGCAAACATGGTCGTTCGCTCAAGCTTGAGGGCGTGGATGAAGGCTATAATAGCAACGCCCTGGCTCGCTCCGTAGTAATGCACGGCGCTGATTATGTGAGCGAGGAGTTCGTTCGTCAGTATGGCCGTTTGGGCCGCAGCCTCGGTTGCCCCGCTCTGCCCATGGATCAATACGCCCAGATTATTGATGAAGTAGGCGGCAAAACCTGTTTGTTCCTGAACGGTTCGGACACAAATTACTCTTCAAAGTATCTGAACCAAGACGTAGCTTTATCGACGCTGGTTAGCGCTAATCAGATGATTTAAGGTTAATTAATAGATAGTAAAAAGCCCCCAGAATTAGTTCTGGGGGCTTTTTCGTAGCGCGAAAATCCGTTCCGCGCTACAGCTGCACGCCAAACTTGAGGCCCACCGTCTCTAGGTCCCGCACGACGGTTTCGAGCAGCGGAATGCCCCCCAGCAGGCGCTCGGCAGCTATCTGCCGCTCCGGGTCGCCGGGGATGAGCACTTGCTGGCCCTCCACGGCGCGGGCCTGGCGGAAAGTGGAAATCCAGTTGTCCATGTGGGCTTTGAACTCGGCGGCCGGCCGGAAGGCATCTACGCGCATAGCCCCAAAGAAGTGACCAATTCCTTGGCCCACTGGGTCGGCGGGCGGCTGAAGGAAGGCCACGAAGGGCGGTACCCACGGGCCATAATTCGCGCCTGATAGTACCGCCGAGAAAATATCCACCACGCTGCCCAGGCAATAGCCTTTGTGCGAGCCGGTTTCGCCCCCCAGCGGCAATAAGGCGCCGCCGTCTTTCAGCTCATTCGGGTTTGTCGATGATTGACCCTGGGCATCTTGGATCCAGCCAGCGGGCGCGGGCTGCTGCTTGCGTTGCAATATCTCAAGCTTACCATTAGCAGCTGTCGTAGTAGCAAAGTCAGCCACGAAATCGGGCTGCTCGCCGGCCGGAATGGCGACGGCAATGGGGTTGGTACCCAGCAAACGGTCAAGTGAGTGAGTAGGCGCTACCAAAGGGCTGGCATTCGTCATGGCAATGCCAATCATATCGTGGGCCAGGGCCTTCATGGCATGGTAGCCGGCAATACCGAAGTGGTTGGAATTTTTCACTGAAACCCACCCGGTGCCTGCGATGCGTGCTTTTTCTAAAGCTACCTGCATAGCCCTGGGCGCCACCACTAGGCCTAAGCCACCGTCACCATCCACTACAGCCGTGCTGGGTGTTTCGTACACCACGCCCACCCGCGGCGTCGGGTTGATGCGGCCGGCCTCCCAGAGGCGCACGTAGCCAATGAGCCGGGCCACGCCGTGCGAGTCGATGCCGCGCAGGTCGGCTGCCAGCAGTGCTTCCGTAGCTTGTATAGCGTCGGGCTCGGGGCAGCCAATACTGTGAAAGACAGCTTCTGTGAACGTGAACAGGTGATTGTAGGAAAAAGTCATAGCAGGTAATGCTAGCGGGCGCTGATGTGCATCGAGGAATTAATACGAATCAGTGAGCGAAAAACGTGGGTAAACGCTGCTGGGGGGCAAATTTCGACTCTCGAAGTGGTGACAACCTGCAGGCACTGATTCGGGTGGATTCAGGACTTAATAATCTCTGCCAGTAATCCTTCCTTCAGCGCATAAGTTGAAGCTCTTATGTTGGAGTCAGTGAGTTGGTAGGTCGTCAGTATAAAATCAATCAGGACGCAGGCCACCACAATCATATCGGCACGCATGGGCGTCATGCCTGGCATGGCTAAGCGCTGGGCATGGGTGGTCGTAAGCAGCAGCTCATAGCTTTGATAAAAGCTCTGGAGCGTGATTTCGGTGACGGGCGGTGGCATTTCGGGGCGAAACTCATTGCGCTGAGCCGCCTGCAAGTCCCCTAGCGTATCAAACGTTCCGGAAGCTCCTACCAAACCAACTGGTCGGAACTGCTGTATGGCAGCCGTCAGCGGCGCGAGCTGAGCGGCTAGATAAGCCTGCTCATCGCGCACATCGTCGGCCGTGAGCGGGTCGTGCTTGAAAAACAAGTCGAGCAGTCGCTGAGCCCCGATTTCAAAGCTTTGTTTCCAGAAAATAGTATCCTCATCGGCAATAATAAATTCCACGCTACCCCCGCCAATATCGACCAGCAGGTGAGGTGTACGCCCCAGCGCCACGGCTTGCCGCATGCCCTGGCAAATCAGCTCCGCCTCCCGGTCGCCCGAAATAATATCGACTTTGATGCCCGTCTGCTCGAAAATGGCCTCGGCCAGCTCCGTGCCATTGCGAGCGCTGCGCACGGCGCTGGTGGCCGTAGCGCGCACATCCGTAACCTGGTGCAGCTCTATCTCTTCCTGAAAAGCCGCCAGCGTGTGCAACGCCCGCGCAAAAGCCTCGGGCGCAATTTCGCCGTTGCTGATACCGCCTTCGCCCAGCTTTACGCCTACTTTGGTGCGCAGCAATACGGCAGGCTCGGCATCGGAGCCCGCGGGGGGCATTTCTACGATGAGCAGGTGAAACGTGTTGGTGCCCATGTCAATCAGGGCCAGACGTGGCGATTTGGTCATTGTCATGGGTTGGTGTTGAGGCAGCTAAGAGCTAAATCGGCAGAACGTGCCCAGCGGCAACTTGCGCTGGCCCTGGTCGTGCAGATAAATCTCGCCGATTTCGCGGGTGCCCCGAATAGCCGGGAAGATATTAGAAACCAGGTTATCCAGAATAAGGGCTGAGAAGCCCAGCGAATACAAGTTGATCAGAAAAAAATGATCCTGCAGGTCCAGCAGCTCTTTGCATAGTTTCAGCAGCTCGTTCAGCTCATCTTCCAGCTGCCACTTCTCCCCATTTGGGCCCCGGCCGTAAGCGGGCGGATCGAGGATGAGGCCCTGGTATTTGCTGCCGCGCTTTACTTCCCGGCGCACATACTTCATGGCATCTTCTACCAGCCAGCGCACTCCATCGAGCTGACTCGCTTCCATATTATCGCGGGCCCAGAAGTTGACTTGCTTCACCGAGTCGAGGTGGGTGACATCGGCACCGGCGGCACGGGCGGCCAGCGTAGCCGCGCCGGTGTAGGCAAAGAGGTTGAGCACCCGCGGTTGCGCGGCCTTGCGCTGTTTGGTTTGCTCAAAGATGAAGCGCCAGTTGGGGTCTTGCTCCGGGAAAAGCCCCACGTGCTTAAAAGCCGACAAGCCCAGGCGGAAGCGCAAATGCAGGTCGCCTTGGTCGTAATTAATCACCCATTGCTCGGGCATTCCGGCCTTCAATTGCCATTGCCCGCGCTCCTGGCTGCCTTTTTCGCGGCGAAACGTGGCGTGGGCGCGCTCCCATTCGCTGGGGGGCAAATGCTGGTCCCAGATGGCTTGGGGCTCGGGCCGGGCCAGCACGTAGCGCCCGAAGCGTTCGAGCTTTTCAAAGTTGCCCGCGTCGAGCAATTCATAATCGGGCCAGGTGCCGGTGGTGAGGAAGGAATACATAGGGCGTCGTAAAGCTGCCGTTGAGCGGGCGGCCAAAGGTAAGGCAGGCGCGTAAGCTTTGTGTTTGATCGTGGTATTCCAGGAACGGTGGTTGGTGTCGGGGCCAGCAGGTCGTCATGCTGAGGATACGAAGCATCTCGTGTGCAAGGGTATTGTCATGCTGACGACAGGAAGCATCTCGCGTGTTTAGTTGAGATTAGCAACTCAACTAAACACGCGAGGAGATGCTTCGCTCTGCTCAGTATGACGTTCTTTCATTGGCGGTGGTCTAAAGCGTGGTGATAAGCCTAATGCATGACCAACTGAAAAAGGCGCTGAACAAGCTATTCAAGCTCCTTTTGATTCAACCTGAAACGGCACCATCACCACGCTTTAGACCACCGCCCTTTCATTAATTGTCCACACACCCTAGTGCAAAACGGACTTGTTACGTAATCCTGTTGCTAACAGCGAAGTACACTTTACACCCCATAAATGCGACCTTTGCCTTATGACACTTCGTTTCAATAAATACCAGGGCACCGGCAACGACTTTGTGATGGTAGATGACCGCGCGCAGGAGTTTGCCGTGAACAACCATCAGCTGGTGCGGCGCCTCTGCGACCGGCGGCTGGGAGTTGGGGCCGATGGCCTGATTCTGTTGCGCCTACATCCCGACTTCGATTTCGAGATGGTGTATTTCAACGCCGACGGTTATCTCGGCTCGATGTGCGGGAATGGTGGGCGCTGTACCGTGGCTTTCGCGCATCACCTGGGGCTTATTCAAAACCAAACCCGCTTTACCGCCGCCGACGGTGCCCACGAAGCCCATATTGGCGCCGACGGCACCGTGCATCTGCGCATGCAGGATGTCCTGGGCCAGCAGGAGGTAAGCGAAGACGGCGTATTCCTAAATACAGGCTCGCCCCACATTGTGCGGTTTCTGGACCCAAGCCGGTTAGCTGAGCTAAACGTGGTCAGTGAGGGCCGGGCCATTCGTTACAACGAGCGGTTTCGGGAGCGCGGCACCAACGTAAACTTCGCCGAAATGCCCCCCACACCTGATTTGCCCTGGCAGGTACGCACCTACGAGCGCGGCGTAGAAGATGAGACGCTGTCCTGTGGTACAGGCGTGACAGCTGTTGCGCTGGCCGCTTCCCGGCGCGGCGCCGTCAGCCCGGTACACTTGCGCACACCCGGCGGCGACCTGCGTGTTTCCTTCGAAGCCCAGCCCGATGGTTCGTTTATAAATGTCTATCTCAGCGGGCCGGCCGTACGCGTATTTGAGGGTAGCCTAGACGTATAGCCAACACCATTTTGCCCCCCAGCGCCTCAGATCAGCTACCAGGTATATCAATTTCAGTTCAATGTCAGCTGTCCCGGTTTTTCTGCGCGCCCTCGAAGACTCCGATCTGGAGCTCCTGTATGCGTTGGAAAATGACCCGGCCATCTGGGGCGTTTCGGATACGATGGCGCCCGTGTCGCGCTATGCGCTGCGCGAGTACCTGGCCCATTCCTCCGCTGATTTCTATGAAGTGCGCCAGCTCCGGCTTGTTATCTGCGCTCAAATAGATGGGCGTGCCGTGGGCATCCTCGATATATTTGATTTTCAGCCACTGCATCTGCGGGCTGGGCTGGGCATTACTATTCTGAGCGCTGAGCGGCGGCGTGGCTTTGCATTAGCTGCGTTAGCTGCATGTCTGGAATATGCCCGTCTCACACTGCGCTTGCATCAATTGCATTGTACGGTAGCCGCCACCAACCAAGCCAGCTTGCTCCTGTTTGAAAAAGCGGGCTTCCGGCGGGTTGGCATCCGGCAGGAGTGGCTGCGGACGGCTGTTGGCTGGGAGGATGCTGTTGAGCTTCAAAAAATTTTCTAAAAAGTACTGTATAAGGCAATTAGCGGCAGATTAAATACTTGTGCATTTTAGGATTATAAGGGAGAGTAACTAGTGTTGAGGTTGCTGGATGCTAATTAAAATAGCATTATAAAATAGGTATCTTTTTTAGCAAACGGTCGTATAAGGTAAGCGTTGTAGCACCGGAGAATTATACTGTTGAGTTAGCCTATCCGGTTTATCACGATACTTTCTAGCCCTTTGTCTATGCCGATTTCTACCTCGGCGGGAACGCCTACGCGCGCTTCAGCCTCAGTACCAACCCAAACTCCTGCTTCTTCCCCAACGCTTACCAATAATTTTTCCTGCAGCTTACCTGATTTGGTTTGCTTCGCGCACCTGCATTGGGATTTTGTGTGGCAGCGTCCTCAGCACCTACTGTCGCGTTTTGCGCAGTACAGCCGGGTTTTCTATGTAGAAGAGCCATTCGTGCACGGAGATAATGCGTCTCTTGTCGCTCACATTGAAATAAAAGAGCGTCAGAATGGATTGAAAGTGCTGGTAGCTCACTTACCGGCTGGGCTGAATGAAGAAGCTACTGATCAGGCGCAGGCAAAGCTGCTAACGCAGTATTTCGCCGAAAATAGCATCGACCAGTTTGTCTCGTGGTACTATACGCCCATGGCGCTGAGCAAGTCGCGGCATTTGCAGGCGGCTCTTACCGTGTATGACTGTATGGACGAGTTAGCAAACTTCAAATTTGCCCCCCGCGACTGCGTCAGCTGGAACAAGAGCTTTTTGGGCGTGCCGATCTGGTATTCACTGGCGGCCAGAGCTTATACGAGGCCAAAAGCCTGCAACACGCCGATGCGCACGCTTTCCCCAGTAGCATCGATAAAGCCCATTTTGGGCAGGCCCGCGCCGCCGGCGTTGATCCAGTGGATCAAGCCAAGATTGCACATCCTCGGGTTGGATTTTTTGGCGTGGTAGATGAGCGCCTGGATATTGAGCTGCTGGGCCAACTGGCTAAAGCCCATCCGGAGTGGCAGTTTATCATTATCGGGCCGGTGGTAAAGATTGAGGAGGCCGCCCTGCCGCGCACTTCCAACATTCATTATCTGGGGGGCAAAGACTATAAGGAACTCCCTATGTATTTGCGGGGTTGGGATGTAGCAACGTTGCTGTTCGCTGATAACGAGAGTACTAAGTTTATTTCGCCTACCAAAACACCCGAGTATTTGGCTGCGGGCAAGCCGGTAGTCAGTACGCCTATCCGGGATGTGGTACGCCCTTATGGTGAATTAAATCTGGTACAGATTGCTTCTAATGCCGCCGATTTTGGGCAAGCAATAACGCGGGCTTTGCAGCAAAAAGATGACACTGAGTGGCTGGCTCGCACGGATGCTTACTTAGCTACCATTTCCTGGGACCTTACCTGGCAGGACATGGTTAACCTGATGCAGCAGCGCTTGACAGACAAGAAATAATTGGACAATACCGAATCGGTGGTAGCCCTCGTAAGTGTTGACACTTTAAGTAGCTTTTCCGCCCCTATCTCCCTCACCAAAACACAAATTTAGCTATGTTCGATTATCTAATCGTTGGGGCCGGCTTCGCTGGCAGCGTACTTGCCGAGCGGCTCGCTACCCGCTCTAATAAGAAAGTATTAGTTATTGATAAGCGCAGCCATATTGCTGGCAATGCGTATGATCACTACAACGAGGAGGGCATATTAGTACACAAATATGGCCCCCACATTTTTCACACTAACTCGAAGGACGTATTCGAATACCTTACCAATTTTACCGATTGGCGCCCTTACGAGCACCGCGTATTAGCTTCCGTTGACGGGCAAATGGTGCCCATGCCTATCAACCTGGATACCATCAATAAGCTGTACGGTCTGAGCCTGAATAGCTTCGAGGTAGAGCAGTTCTTGGAGTCGCTGGCCGAAACTATTCCGGTTATCAAGACCTCGGAGGATGTAGTGGTGAGTAAGGTTGGCCGTGAGCTGTACGAGAAGTTCTTCAAGAACTATACCCGCAAGCAGTGGGGCATGGACCCTTCGGAGCTGGATAAGTCGGTAACCTCGCGCGTGCCTACCCGCACCAACCGCGACGACCGCTACTTCACCGATACCTACCAGGCCATGCCGCTGCACGGCTACACGCGCATGTTTGAGAAGATGCTTGATCATCCGAACATCAAGATCATGCTCAACACCGATTACCACGACATTATCGACTTCATCCCATTTAAGGAAATCATCTTCACTGGCCCGGTTGATGAGTACTTCGACTTTAAGTTCGGCAAGCTGCCTTACCGCTCGCTGGAGTTTAAGCACGAAACCCTGAACGTGGAGAAGTTCCTGGCCGCGCCAGTAGTAAACTACCCCAATGAGCACCTTTATACTCGGATTACTGAGTTTAAGGCGCTAACCGGCCAACAGCACCCCAAAACCAGCGTGGTGTATGAATATCCTAAAGCCGAGGGCGACCCTTACTACCCCATTCCGCGCCTCGAAAATGCGGAACTGTATAACAAGTACAAAAAGCTGGCTGACGAGACACCCAACGTGCACTTTGTAGGTCGTTTGGCTACGTATAAGTACTACAACATGGACCAGGTAGTAGCGCAAGCACTTACCTTATACAAGAAACTAACGGAGAAAACGGAGGAGGCACAACAAGCCAAAAAGCCAGCTATTTCTGGTTCTACTTCACTCGTAGAGAAGCTTGTTTCCCGCGCTCCAGCCAAGGAGTAGCGTATTGTTAAACCGGCTGTCAGACGTCTGTCACTCTGCGACGGCGCGAGAAGTTTTAAGTCAAAAAAGCCCCCCGGCCCACGACTGATAAGCTCCTCGCTTCGTACAGAGTGACAGAACTGTTTTCGGAAGGTGCCAACTCAACACTGCTAGTGTTAGTACTGGCAGCCACAAACCGAGAGAAGAATGGATAAAGTAGAAATGTGGGGCGGCGTAGAATGTACCATTCGGCGGATCGGGAATGGATATTCGGATCAAATCGTCAGTAGTGGCCACCGCACCCGAATTGAGGACTTAGATAGGTTCGCCGAGCTGGGTATTCGCAAGCTGCGCTACCCAATTCTGTGGGAGCAGGTAGCCCCGGAAAGCTTGGATAATCCCGACTGGACCTGGACTGATGAGCGTATGGCGCGCCTTCGGGAGCTAGGTATCGACCCCATCGTAACTTTGCTACACCACGGCAGCGGTCCGCGCTACACGGCTTTACACGAGGATAGTTTCGTGCCGGGCCTGGCTCGCTTTGCTCGCATGGTAGCCGAGCGCTATCCGTGGATTCAGCACTACACGCCCGTAAACGAGCCGCTTACTACTGCTCGCTTCAGCGGCTTGTATGGCATCTGGTACCCGCACGCCCTGGACGACCACACCTTCGTCCGCATTCAGCTGAATCATATTAAAGGAGTGAAAGAGGCCATGAAGGCCATTCGGGAAGTAAACCCGGAAGCGCAGCTAGTTCAGACCGAAGATTTAGGCAAAACGCATAGCACACCCAGCTTAGAGAATCAGGCCGAGTTTGAAAACACCCGGCGCTGGCTCACTTTCGATTTGTTGTGCGGCTACGTCGACCGTCATCATCCGTTTTGGCATTACTTACGCGAAAACGGTGCTTCGGAAGACGAACTGCTGGAACTCGCTAATGACCCGCTGCCGCCCGATGTGATAGGCATCAATTATTATATCACCAGTGAACGGTTCTTGGATGAGAACCATCATTACTTCCCCGCTCACCACCTGCGCCGCAGCCAGGAGCGCACTGATTATGCCGACATAGAAGCGGTACGAGTGCGCTTGGTGGAGTTGGCCGGCCCGCACGATTTACTGCTGGAGGCTTGGGAGCGGTACCATTTGCCCCTGGCTATTACGGAAGTCCACCTCGACTGCACCCGCGAGGAGCAGATGCGCTGGCTACAATATGCCTGGGACGCGGCCAACAAGCTGAAGGAGGGAGGCGTCGAGTTGCGCGCCATCACCGTATGGTCTTTACTCGGAGCCTACGATTGGAATACGCTGCTCACCCAGGAGGGCGCCTTTTACGAAAGCGGCGTTTTTGACCTGCGGGGGGCAAACCTCGTCCTACCGCGCTATTTAAAATGGTGAAAAGCCTTACTACGGAAGGCTGTTATGACCATCCGTTGCTGAAGTCTAAAGGTTGGTGGGAACGGGAGGACCGTTTTATCTATCATCACCATTGCCCTACCTCTAAAGCATCCTGAGCTATGAAGATACTCGATATGAATGATCTGGCCACAGAACTGAATGAGCCTGTGGTTCAACCCTTGCTGATTACCGGGGCCAACGGCACCCTGGGCCGCGCTTTTCAGCGCGTTTGTGCAATACGGGGCATTGAAGCCGTCGCTCTGGGCCGCGCCGAAATGGATATCACCGATCCGGTTTCGGTGGAAAAAGCAATAACCCAGCATAATCCCTGGGCCGTGGTAAACGCGGCGGGCTACGTGCGGGTTGACGAGGCCGAAGCCGACTTTAAACGCTGCTACCTCGAAAATACGACCGGTCCGGCCATTGTAGCGGCTGCCTGTGCATACCGCGAAATTCCCTTTCTAACGTTTTCCTCTGACCTAGTATTCGACGGCAATAAGTCGGCTGCTTATGTAGAAACGGACACTCCTTGCCCACTCAACGTGTACGGTAATAGTAAGCGCCTAGCCGAGCGCGATGTGCTGGCTTGTATGCCTAATGCGCTTGTGGTGCGTACCAGTGCTTTTTTTAGTCCCTGGGACGAGTACAACTTTGTGTATTACGCTTTGCGGGCTGGTCATCACAAGCAAGCCTTCGAGGCTGCCGACGACGTCTTGATTTCGCCCACCTACGTTCCGGACCTGGTAAATGAGTCGCTAAACCTACTCATTGATGAGGAGCGCGGCGTGTGGCACTTAGCTAATCAAGGCTCTTATACCTGGGCCGATCTAGCGCGTTTGGCCGCTGATATGGCCAGCTTAGATACTTCTTTTGTGGTTCCTCGCGCCATGCAGGCATTTGGCCTGGCCGCTGCGCGACCTTTATATAGTGTACTTGGCAGCAAGCAAGGCAACATGTTGCCTTCGGTAGAAGAGCGGCTGGAGCGGTGTGTCTCCGAAATGATGACTAATATGAGAAACTCGCCCGAAGAGCCTGTTGCAGTAGCTTCCTAAAGCTCACAGCAGTTTGAAGGTAGCTTCTATATACCGCCACCTCTGTTCTGATTGGTCGAAAAAGCCCCCCAGAGCCTGACAACTTTTCTATCCTGGAAACCCCGCACACTCTTTGAGGTGGCGGGGTTTCGTCGTTTTGGAGGCTGGGGGGCATTTTGGCCGGGACTTTCCCAAAAAGGCCGTAAATTTGGAGTGCGCCCCGGCGTTTTAAGCTAAATAATATCAACATGTTTGATTTCCTAGGGAAAACCGTCGCCAAGATTTTCGGCTCCAAATCGGAGCGGGACTTGAAGGAGATTATCCCATACGTGGCGCTCATCAACGCCGAATATGCCAAATTGGCACCGCTCTCCGACGACCAGCTGCGTGAGCAGACCCAGGAAGTGCGCGCCCGCATTGATGCCCACCTCAAGGCCACCGACGACCAGATAGCCGGCCTGCACCAGCGTATCACCGACGAGCCCAACCTCGACATCACGCAGAAGGAGCAGCTCTTTGACCAGATCGATGCGCTTGAAAAGCAGCGTAACAAGGAGCTGGAAGTCGTGCTGCTGCAAGTGTTGCCGGCCTCTTTTGCCATTGTGAAAGAAACGGCGCGCCGCTACAAAGAAAACGGCCAGCTGAGCGTCACGGCCACCGACTACGACCGCGAATACGCTACCCGCAAGCAGAACGTCACCATTCAGGGTGACCAGGCTGTATGGGCTAACAAGTGGATTGCCGGCGGGGCCGAAATCACCTGGGACATGGTGCACTACGACGTGCAGCTGATTGGCGGCGTAGTACTGCATCAGGGTAAGATTGCCGAAATGGCCACGGGTGAAGGTAAAACGCTGGTTTCGACCTTGCCTGCCTTCCTCAATGCGCTGGCCCGTCGTGGCGTGCACTTGGTAACAGTCAACGACTACCTGGCCAAGCGTGACTCGGAGTGGAATGCGCCGCTGTTCGAGTTTCACGGCATCACGGTGGACTGTATCGACAAGCACCAGCCCAACACCGACGCCCGCCGCCGCGCCTACGCGGCCGACGTTACCTACGGCACCAACAACGAATTCGGCTTCGACTACCTGCGCGACAACATGGCGCGGGAAACCGAGGAGCTGGTGCAGCGCAAGCATCATTACGCGATGGTCGACGAAGTGGACTCGGTGCTGGTTGATGACGCCCGGACGCCGCTTATCATCTCCGGCCCCGTGCCCCGCGGTGATGTACACGAATTTTATCAGTTGAAGCCCCGCATTCAGATGCTGGTGGATGCCCAGAAAAAGATTGTACAGGACTATCTGGTGCAGGCACGTAAGCTCATCAAAGAAGGCAAAGACGGCTCGGAAGCTGGCAGTAAGGACGGTGAAGGTGGCTTGATGCTGTTCCGCGCTTACCGTGGCCTGCCGAAGAGCAAGCCGCTTATTAAGTTCTTGTCGGAGACGGGCATGCGGGCCGTGCTGCTGAAGACGGAGAGCTTTTATCTGGCCGACAACTCGCGGCAGATGCCCAAGGCCGATGAGCCGCTGTACTTTACCATCGACGAGAAAAATAACCAGATTGAGCTGACCGAAAAAGGCATTGACCTGATTACGGCCCAGGGCGAAGATCCGCAGCTATTTATCATGCCTGATATCGGGATGGAAATTGCGGCCATCGAGAACAGCAAAGCCATCGGCGACGAGGATAAGCTGCACCAAAAGGAAAAGCTGATGCAGGATTATCAGGAGAAGTCGGAGCGGGTACACACCGTAAACCAGCTGCTGAAGGCTTACACGCTGTTTGAGCGCGACGACCAGTACATCCTGACCGACGATGGCAAGGTGAAAATCGTGGATGAGCAGACCGGCCGCGTGATGGAAGGTCGCCGCTACTCCGACGGCTTGCACCAGGCTATTGAAGCAAAAGAGAATGTGCGCGTGGAAGACGCCACCCAGACTTACGCCACGGTTACGCTTCAGAACTACTTCCGCATGTACCACAAGCTGGCCGGCATGACCGGTACGGCCGAAACGGAAGCGGGCGAATTCTGGCAGATTTACAAGCTCGACGTGGTCGTGATTCCGACCAACCGTCAGATTTCCCGCCAGGACGAGCACGACAAGGTTTACAAGACCGTGCGCGAGAAGTACAACGCCGTAGCCGAGGAAATTCAAGCGTTGGTGCAAGCTGGCCGCCCGGTGCTGGTAGGTACCACGTCGGTGGAGATTTCGGAGCTGGTAAGCCGTATGCTCAAGCTGCGCGGTATTCAGCACCAGGTGTTGAACGCTAAGCAAAACCAGCGCGAAGCCGAGATTGTGGCCGGCGCTGGCTTCCCCGGCACCGTGACTATTGCTACCAACATGGCTGGCCGTGGTACCGACATTAAGCTGAAAGAAACCTCGCGCGACTCGGGTGGTCTGGCCATTATTGGTACGGAGCGCCACGAAAGCCGCCGCGTAGACCGGCAGCTGCGTGGTCGGGCCGGCCGGCAGGGCGACCCAGGCTCGTCTCAGTTCTTTGTGTCGTTGGAAGACAACCTGATGCGCTTGTTCGGCTCGGACCGCATTGCCAAGCTCATGGACCGTATGGGTCTGGAGGAAGGCGAAGTGATTCAGCACTCCATGATTACGAGCAGCATTGAGCGGGCTCAGAAGAAAGTGGAGGAGAACAACTTCGGCACGCGGAAACGCCTATTGGAGTACGACGACGTGATGAACGCTCAGCGCGAAGTGGTGTACAAGCGTCGCCGCAACGCTCTGTTTGGCGAGCGTCTGGAGCTGGATATCTGGAACATGATTTACGACGTCTGCGACGACATCGTGAACGTACACAAAGTCAGCAACGACTTCGAAGACTTCAAGCTGGCCGTTATCCGGGTGTTTGGTTACGATACGCATCTTACCGCTCAGGACCTAGCCGGCCAGCCAGCGCCGGCGTTGGCCCAAAAGCTGTATGATGAGGCTTTGGGTTATTATCAGAGCAAAAACGACCACATTGGGGCCAACACGCTGCCGCTGGTGAATGACCTGATAAAGCAAAACGCTCCTTTCGAGAATATTGCCATTCCGTTCACCGATGGCCGCAAGCAGATTACGGTAGTTACCAACCTGCGCCGCAACCAAGCCACTGAAGGCCACGAAACCATTCGGGGTATGGAGAAAATCGTGGTGCTTTCAACCATCGATACGGCCTGGACTCAGCATCTACGTCAGATGGACGACCTGAAGCAGGTGGTGCAGAACGCGGTGTACGAGCAGAAAGACCCGTTGTTGGTGTACAAGTTTGAGTCGTTTGAGCTGTTCAAGCAGATGATAGGCAAGGTGAACGAGGAAACAGTTTCCTTCCTCTTCCGCGCCGACATTCCAATGCAGCAGGAAAGCGGCCACACCCAGGAGCCGGAATTCTTTGTAGAGGCCGATTTGCCCCCCGCACCGAAAGCCCCCAAGCTAAAGGCGCAAAAGGAACTCTCCTCTATTTCGCTCGGCGCCGGACCCGAGGACATGGGTCCCGAGCCAGCTCCGGTATTGGAAAAGCAGCAGCCCGTGCGCGCGCAGAAAGTGGCTAACCGCAACGAAAAAGTAAGCGTGCAGTACATGGACGGCCGCATCGTGCGCGACGTGAAATACAAGACTGTGGAAGACGATGTGCTGAACAACCGCTGCGTATTGGTTGGGTAAAAAAGCCCCCGGAACGCAGTAAATAGTAGTGGCAGGCAGCTTTCCCAAAAAGCTGCCTGCCACTTGTTATTTGGCAATGTTTCTGTGTAGGCTACGCATCGGAACCACTCACCATTAGCTTGCTAAAGCAACCCATGGCGGCTGTGCAAATCCGTTTTAGCGCTACCTTACCTTTGCCTTCCTGTTGATTCGGTTTATGAGCCTTCCTATTACCCAGCTTGCCGCCTCCATCGATCATACCCTATTGCGCCCTGATGCCACGCCCAATGAAATAGCCCAATTATGTGCCGAAGCAGTGCAGTTTAAATTAGCTACTGTGTGTGTGCCGCCTTGCTACGTGCGTTTTGCCGCCGAGCAGCTGCGGGGGGCAATTCCGGTGTGTACCGTGGTCGGCTTTCCGTTGGGTTATCAAATCACCAAAGTCAAGTTTTTTGAGGCTCACCAGGCACTCAACGATGGCGCTACTGAGATTGACATGGTCATGAATATCGGTGCCTTCAAGTCGGGTAGAGTAGAGGAAGTAGAAGACGAGATTGGTCAATTGGTGGAGCTGTGTCACTTCAAAAACGCACTTTTGAAAGTAATTATCGAAACGGCCCTGCTGACGGAAGAAGAAATAATATCTGCCTGCCGCATCTGCGCGGCAGTAGGAGCCGATTTTGTCAAAACGTCAACTGGCTTTGCGGCCCGTGGGGCATCCGTGGCCGACATTACCTTGATGCGCGACCATTTGCCCCCCAGAGTCCGCATAAAAGCTGCGGGCGGCATTCGGACCCGAGTAGCGGCACTGGCACTGCTGGCGGCTGGTGCCCACCGGATAGGTTCCTCCAATAGTTTGGTTCTGCTGAAAGAAGATGAAATTCCTGCTACGTAACGTGTTTTTGTTTTCGGCTTTACTCTCGCTGGCTTCGTGCGCGACATCGGGGCCGGTAAGCAAGACGGCCACTCCTGATACTACCCGTCGGCGCGAGTCGGCTCCTGCCGAAGATCTGAGCCGCTACCGGCCCGTGTTCACGTCGCCCGCGGCTACTGCTAAACCTGTTGGGGCCAAGCCCGCCGTAATGCCTGCGAACCACGTGAACAGCCAGATTGACCAGCGCCTCCGCGATCAGGCCGTCACGAACCTGAACGTAAAGTATGCTCAGGGCTACCGCATTCTGGCTTATGTGGGTCTGGAGCGCGAGCAGGTGATGGCCATCCGCCGCGCCGTAATCAGTCGCTACCCCGATGAAACGGACTATATAACGTTCAAGCAGCCAACGTATCGTCTTCTTATTGGTGATTATCTCACCCGTTTGGAGGCCGAGCAGGCCATGTTGCGCATTAAGCCGCTGGCGCCGAAATCCCAGCTGCAGCCGGCGCAAGTGGTGCTGAACAAAACCCGGTTCTAGGCTGCCAAGGCTAAACACTTGAATACTTACTAGGCTTTATCATGTTTTCGCTTGGTGAAGCCTGACTACCAGCTACCAGAGAACATAACTTCCTTTCCGTGAATCAGAGCTTACTTTCCCGCATTCAACAGCTGGCTGCTGCCGCTGCCGCCGAAACGGTTGCTCTGCGTGAGCACCTGCACGCGCATCCTGAGCTTTCTTTTGAGGAGGTAAACACGGCAGCTTTTGTCACGGCGGAGCTAAAAAAGCTTGGTTTGATTCCGCAACCGCTGGCTAATACGGGCGTGGTAGCTCTTATCGAAGGCAAAAATCCTGGTAGCCGCACCGTAGCCCTGCGCGCCGATATGGATGCGTTGCCCATTCAGGAGACCAATGAGGTGCCTTATCGCTCCACCAATGCGGGCGTGATGCACGCCTGCGGCCACGATGTACACACCTCGTCCCTGCTGGGAACGGCCCGTATTCTGACTCAATTGCGCACTGAGTTTGAGGGTACCGTAAAGCTGATTTTTCAGCCCGGCGAGGAAAAGCTGCCTGGTGGCGCGTCGTTGATGATAAAGGAAGGCGTATTGGAAAACCCCGTTCCGGCCAGTGTACTTGGTCAGCACGTATTTCCGCGGCTGCCAGCGGGTAAAATTGGGCTGCGGCCGGGTCGCTACATGGCCAGCACCGACGAGCTGTACATGACCGTGCGCGGCAAGGGCGGCCACGGTGCCATGCCCGAGCAGAATATTGATCCAGTGCTGGTTACGGCTCATATTATCGTCGCGGCCCAACAGATTGTGAGCCGCCGTGCTAATCCCAAGCTGCCTTCGGTGCTATCATTTGGTAAAGTCATTGCGAATGGCGCTACCAACGTGCTTCCGAATGAGGTGTACGTGGAGGGCACTTTTCGCACCCTCAATGAAGAATGGCGCAGCGAGGCCCACATACATCTGCGTAAGCTGGTGGAAGGCATAGCCGAATCGATGGGCGCCACCTGCGAGCTGGAAATTCGCCGGGGCTATCCTTACCTCGAAAACGAGCCGCAACTAACGGCCCGTACCCGCGCCGCTGCCGAGGAGTATTTAGGTGCCGAAAACGTGGTTGAGCTGGATCAATGGATGGCCGCCGAGGATTTTGCCTATTTCTCCCAGCACGCCGATGCCTGTTTTTACCGCCTCGGCACTAGCGCTCCCGACGGTCGCCACACGTCCTCGGTCCATACGCCTACCTTCGACATCGACCCCAAAGCGCTCGAAATTGGTCCTGGGCTTATGGCTTGGCTTACGTTGCGCGAGTTGGAGGAATAGGCCGACCAATTTTTAAATTTTCAATTAACGGCCTTGTACCAAAAGCAGAGTGCCACTCCGTTCCTGGTGCAAGGCCAATTAAAAAAAACAGATGCGCTTTGTTTTTAGTGGGCTCGTAGCGGCCATCTTCTTGGCTTGGGCGGCCCCGACTAAGGCCCAGCAGCGTACCCGGTCCTATACGCTGCTCCAGCCCCAGGCTCAACTGGAGGTGCCCCTCACCGGCAACGACTACGTATTCGGGGCTGTTGCCCTCCAGCATTCCACCACGCCGCTGGCAGATATTCCCTTGTTTCCGGGCAGTCAGCTTAAAGTGGGTTACGAGCACTTTTTTACTCCTGCTTGGAGCTGGGGCGCTACGCTGATGGGCCAGCGCCTGCGGTTTTATAGTACCAACTGGTTTGATGATATTAGCCCGGCGTACTACCTCGTGCCAGAAGTATTCGGGCGGCACTGGAATACGTTTGGCACTATCAACTTTCGGCAGCGGCTGGGCGTGAGCTACTTTCGGCCCCTCGACCAGGCGGACGCCAGCCGCTTCCTGGCCAGCTTGCGTCTGGATGTGGATCGGGTATTCCCGCTTGGGACCGGTGGACTGGCTTTGCGGCCGCGCATCGCTTTTGAGCCTGTTGCTTACCTGCGGTTTCAGCGGGAAGAATACGAAGCTAAAGAGCCCTTTCTGGACTTTACGGAGCTGCGCGGGGAGGTGGGCGTCCGCGTCTCGCCGCGCCTGGATTTTACGCCCTGGTTTTCCTGGCAAAACAGCTACTACGTTGCCCTGCCGCAGTATGATAACAACGGCAACGTCACTATCGCGGGCGGCAATAGCCGCGCCGTGGCGCCGGTTGTAGGCTTAGATATGCGCCTGACGGTCGGCAAGCAGGTCAGCAGCCCGGAGAGGCGGCAGCTGCCTACGCACTACTAGGGCAAACAAATCGCCGGCCAGGCACTGGCATGTGCGGTACCCTGGTCGTGGTGGCTCCGCTATCTTGTACCTGCAGAATGACATTATGTCTTTTGTGGGTTAATGTAGAAAGCTGTTCATAATAGCTTTAAAGATGTATTATAAAAATAATCAGGTTATAGTATCAGCTTCGTATTTCCGAAATAAGACATTTTGTCTTTACCTGAACCCGCTCATGTGGTTGGTACAGATTTTATAGAATGAGAGTGTCGCCGCTGCAAAAGCGGTCTTCACTTTGACTTCTAAAAACATCCGTTACCATGGCTACAATTCTGTATAACAACCGTCCGGCTACTCGCCCAACCCGCGCTTTCAACACCGTATTGAATGAACTGCTGCGCGACACGCTGCCAACTGCCACTGAGCCGGCCAAATCCTTTATTCCTCAGGCCGACATCCTTGAATTGGAGGCTGGCTTTGAGCTGCACCTAGCGCTGCCTGGCGTAGCCAAAGAAGCTGTCCAAATTGACATTCAGGAGGGCAGGCTAATTATCAGCGGCGAGCGTAGAGTTCCAGCTCCCGAAACGGCTGAACCTGAAGAGAGTGAGTCGCAAAATGCCCCCCGGTTCCGTCGCTTGGAAACCAGCTATGGCAATTTCACCCGCACTTTCCGCTTACCCGAGACGGTAGATGTGGCGGCTATTGGAGCTGAAATGACCGACGGCATCCTGCGTGTTCGATTGCCTTTCGATAACAAAAAAGTGACCAAGCACCACATTGAGGTGCGCTAAGCATGGCAGGTTCAAAAAAAGGCTCCGCAATTGGAGCCTTTTTTTGAACCTGCCATGTTGTACCTATAAGCAACTTCCCTTCGTTACGTTGCATCTTATAGTCGATGGTGGATTCGCAGTTGAATCGTACCTTTTTTTGCTTTAAATTCATCTTCCTCTCCAATCCTCGTTTCAACCCCATGCAAGCAAAACAAATGATGCTCGGTCTGCTCGGTTCTGCCATTCTGGGCGGGGGCGTGGCCGTGGGCGGGTACAAGCTACTAGAGCCTACAAACACCAACGCCCCGCAGGTAGTAGCCGCCGACCCCAATGTGCGCTATACCAGTGAGCTGCGCAATAGTGATTATGTAGTGCCGGAGGGCCTGAACTTCGTAGCAGCCGCTTCGTCGGTGACGCCGGCCGTGGTGCACGTAATGACCGAGTATGCGCCCAAAATGCGCAGCAACGCTGGTTCCGAGCGTATGGACCCGCTATTGCGTCAGTTCTTCGGCGAAGATTTCGAACAATATCACGGTGGTGGAAGCGGCCGGGCGCAAGGCCCCCAAATGGGTTCGGGCTCGGGGGTTATCATTGCTGCTAACGGCTACATCGTCACGAATAATCATGTGATTGATAAGGCCGATAAGATTGAGGTAGTACTCGACGATAAGCGCAAGTATAAGGCGGAGCTGGTGGGCACTGACCCCACGACCGACTTGGCCCTATTGAAGGTGCAAGCTGATAACCTGCCCTTTGTGCGCTACGGCAACTCCGACAACGTGAAAGTAGGGGAGTGGGTGCTGGCCATCGGCAACCCGTTCAACCTGAACTCTACCGTGACGGCTGGTATTATTTCCGCCAAAGGCCGCAACATTGGCATCTTGCAGCGCGAAGACCGTATGGGACTTGAGTCGTTTCTGCAAACCGATGCCGTAGTGAACCGGGGCAACTCGGGTGGCGCGCTGGTGAATCTAAACGGTGATTTAGTGGGTATCAACTCGGCTATTGCCTCGCAGAGCGGCAATTTCGAGGGCTACTCTTTCGCCGTGCCCAGCAGCATCGTGAGCAAGGTAGTAGACGACCTGTTGAAGTATAAAGTGGTGCAGCGGGCCTTGCTCGGCGTCCAGATTCGGGAAGTAGATGCCCGGTTGGCCGCTGAGAAAAAGCTCAAGAACCTGAACGGCGTGTACGTGGAGGAGCTGAGCGAAAATAGCGCCGCCGCCGCCGCTGGTTTGGAGAAAGGCGACGTGATTACCGAAATCAACGGCGCGAAAGTGAATACTTCTTCCCAACTGCAGGAGCAGGTAGCGCGCTACCGCCCCGGCGACAAGATTAAAGTAGCCTTCCTGCGTGGCAACAACGAGCGCACTGCCACGACCACGCTTCGCAATGCTACCGGCACTACCGATGTGGTGCGGGCCGACGTAATCAAGGCGGTGAAGTACGAAGGTGCTACGCTGGAGCCGGTCACTAGCCAGGAGAAGAGCAAGCTTGGTATAGAAGGCGGGGCCAAAATCAAGGGTATCCGCGACAGCAACTTCCGCCAGACTGGCATTGCCGATGGCTTCATCATCACGCGCATCGATAAGAACAAAGTAACCAAGCCCCAGGATGTGCAACGCTTGCTGGAGATTGCCAAAAACGGCGATGGCGCCCTGGTAGAAGGCATTTATCCGGACGGCCGCAAAGCCTATTACCCGATTGGGCAGGCGGAGTAGGGGTTGTAATCGCGCAACCGCAATAACGAACAGACGGTCATGCTGAGCTTATCGAAGCATCTCTCCCGCTTCGTTGCAGAAGCATTGATTACTAGTCAATAGAGATGCTTCCTCTCGTCAGCATGACGTTCCAAATAAAAAGCCCCCAGACTAGTCTAGGGGGCTTTTTTATGTTGCTTACTTGCCGCATGTGTTGGGGAGCGGCGTGTTTGTATCGCCTCGCCGCACGGTTAGCTTTCCGTCAGCCAAGCTATAGCCGATGCTTCGTTGAGGAAAACGCGCAGCCGGTAGTGTTGGTAGGGGTTTTGGGCCCGTGCGATGGTGGCCCGCAAGTTGGGTTGGGCCAAGGCTTGCTGGCGGCTGGGTGACATCAGGTAGGCAACGCGCAGTGTTGTGGCGGGCAGAAAGGCCGTGGCCTGGGGCAGGAACACGTCGCCCACCCACCGCGAATGAGCCTCATTGACGAACTGTCGCCGCCGCACGTCCACAAACCAGGCGGTAGCCGCGTGGTGCAGGGCCAGGGCCCCCACCGCCTAGTGGCCTGCTTGCAACTCCGGCAGCGACACATCGCGCAGCCAGCGCAGCACTATCACCCGTAGGTCGGGGCGATAAGTAAGACTCAGATAATCAGCGTAAGCGGGAGCAGAAAGTGTCACGGCGCAAACTTACATGACTGATGCCGAAACTACTAAGCTGAGCCGGTGCCGGATGGGGCAGTCAGTCCTGCAAACCGCCTCGGGCTGACTCTAGGGAAGAGGGAGAACTAATTCTAAAAAATACAAGGTAGTTTCCCTCTACCCTAGGAGAGGTCGACTAGGAGGTGAGGCTTCGTTGAACGAACGAAGGTTTAGTAGCTTTGCCTAACGCCGGGCTACCCCCGCGTCTTCTGATACCGCTACTTTTTTATCCCATACATCCCATGAAACAAGCCCTCGAAGAAGCCACCGCCACTCACACCGACGTGCAGGACCACGACCACCACGGCATCCGGCAAGTATTACAGGAGCTAGGCGTGCAGGCCAATAACGCCGCCTTCAGCACCGGCCTCGTTTGGGGCGGTGCGGCCAACGGAAAGCAGCGCGCTATTCACTCACCTGCTGATGGCAAGCTCATTGCCAACGTGCGTTTCGCTACGGCCCAAGATTACGAACAGGTAGTACAGACGGCCCAACAAGCTTTCCAAACCTGGCGGCTGGTGCCTGCGCCCAAGCGTGGCGAGGTGGTGCGCCAGATCGGTAATAAGCTGCGCGAATACAAGGAGCCGCTGGGCAAGCTGGTGAGCTACGAGATGGGCAAAATCCTGCAGGAAGGCTTAGGCGAAGTGCAGGAAATGATTGACATCTGCGACTTTGCCGTGGGCCTGTCGCGCCAGCTGCACGGCTTTACCATGCATTCGGAGCGCCCCGCCCACCGCATGTACGACCAGTACCACCCGCTGGGCGTGGTCGGCATTATCTCAGCTTTCAACTTCCCGGTGGCCGTCTGGAGCTGGAATGCCATGCTGGCCGCCGTCTGCGGCGACGTGAGCATCTGGAAGCCCTCGGAGAAAACGCCGCTGGTAGCGGTGGCCGTGCAGCATATCATCCGGGATGTGTTGAAGGAAAACGAACTACCAGAGGGCATTTTCAACGTCATCATCGGCGACGCCGAAATCGGGCAGCTCATGGCTGCCGACGGGCGCGTGCCGCTGGTGTCGGCCACGGGCTCTACTCGTATGGGCAAGAAGGTAGGTGAAGTGGTTGGAGCCCGTTTGGGCCGGGCTTTGCTGGAGCTGGGGGGCAATAATGCCATTATCCTCACCGAGCACGCCGACCTGGATATTGCCATGCGGGCCGTGGTGTTCGGGGCCGTGGGCACGGCCGGGCAGCGCTGCACCACTACGCGCCGCCTTATCATTCACGAGTCGTTGTTTGAGGACGTGAAGCAGCGCTTGCTCACTATTTACCCCAAGCTTCCCATTGGTAACCCGCTAATGGAAGGCACCTTGGTCGGTCCGCTGATTGACGAGGCGGCCGTACGCGGGTTCAGCGAAGCGCTGGAAGCAGTGCAGCAGGAGGGAGGCAAATTGCTGATTGGGGGGCAAATTCTGACTGGCGACCAATATCCGGGGGGCAATTATGTGCAGCCCGCTTTGGTCGAAGCCGAAAACCATTACCACACGGTGCAGGAAGAAACCTTCGCGCCCATTCTGTATCTGATTAAATACAGCGGCGACGTGGAGGCTGCTATTGCCTTGCAAAACGGCGTCCGGCAAGGACTGTCATCGAGCATTTTTACCCTGAACATGCGCGAGGCCGAAGCATTCCTGGCCCAGTCTGGCTCCGACTGCGGCATTGCCAACGTCAATATTGGCACTTCCGGTGCCGAAATCGGGGGCGCATTCGGCGGTGAAAAAGAAACCGGCGGCGGCCGCGAGTCCGGCTCCGACGCCTGGAAAATCTATATGCGCCGGCAAACGAATACCATCAACTACTCGCGTGAGCTGCCGCTGGCTCAGGGAATCAAGTTTGACGTGTAGGCGACCACTAAGGCGGTCATGCTGAGCGGAGCGAAGCATCTCGCGTGCTGACGGTAGGTTACTAATCCTACTACCGCTGGCGAGATGCTTCGCTCCGCTCAGCATGACCGCCTCGGCACGATTGCCTTTTTAGCATGATTGCCATGCCGTGCAACCTCACCTTCTAGTCCTTTGTCTTTCTCTCGCTTACCCATCAGAACGAGGAGTTTAGCGAAGAAATTCGGATATTCACGGACTACTATTTCTGACCCTGCACAACCCAAATACCGCACATGGAGGCTTTTGCGTATACTGATATCAACGCCCCATTGGTGGAGCGTTGTCGTTTGGGCGACCGTCGCGCTCAGGCCGAGATCTATAAGCGCTATGCGAAGGCTATGTTCAATGCCTCCCTGCGCATTACCGGCGACTTTGCCGAGGCCGAAGACGTGTTGCAGGAGTCGTTTCTGAGCGCGTTTCGCGAGTTGCATAGCTACAAAGGCGACTCGTCGTTCGGGAGCTGGCTCAAGCGCATCGTCATCAACAAAAGCATCAACTGCCTGCGCAATCGGCGCTTACAGCTGGTGCCGCTGGCCGAGCAGCACGATTCGGTAGGCTCCGACCAAGACGACGACACCGACTTTGCGGAAGTGAGTTGGCGGGCCGACCGATTGCGCCGCTGCATACAGGAACTACCCGATGGCTACCGCGTAGTCCTCTCCTTATACCTGCTCGAAGGCTACGACCACGCCGAAATAGCAAGTATTCTGAATATAACCGAATCAACCTCCAAATCACAGTATAGCAGGGCCCGAAAAAATTGCTGGAACTAGGGCGCCAGCACGGATTGTAAAGCACCTAGTAAGTGTTGGAGAAGCCGGCCGGACTGACGCTCCACCCACTTGCAAGCGGGTCACGGTCGGAAGGGAAGAAACGTGCGAATAACCACCTGTATGAACGAGAATAAGAAAACACTGGAAGCTTTCGTAGAGCAGCACCGCGCCGACTTCGACGCGTTCGAGCCGCGCCCCGATCTGTGGGACAGCATCGAAGAGGAGCTGACAACGCCCTCTGTGGCATTCGATGAAACGGAAGAGGAAGTGCCCTTGCGCGTGATAAAACTGGCCCCCGAGCCAATGATACCAGCCAAAAACGCCCCCTGGAGTGGCCGCTTTGGGATTGCCGCCGCTATTGCCATTACGGTAGTAGCCGGTGGGGGGCTTTTCTGGCAACATTCCGCTTCGCAAGCTACTTCTGCCTGGACGAGCATAAGTCCAAGTCCTGTGCCTTACCTTACCACGGCTCCTACTGAAGAAGAAACTAACGACTCTTTTTATTTCGGAACCAACCCTGTAGCTACGGCCGCCGCCAATGCGCCCATCCAGCGCCTGAACACGGCCGTGAAGCAGATGGAAACCTACTTCGCCTCGCAGATTAAAGAACGGGCCGGCGAGCTACGCCAGCTGGAAGAAGAGACTTCTAATGCCCCCGCCGCCGATTGGCAACGGGAGTTAGCCGCGCTCGACTCGACGTATGCGCAGCTCAAAACCGAGTTATACCGCAACCCCGAGCCGGATATGGTGCTCGATGCCATGAATCGTAATCTGCAAATCAGAGTTGATATCTTAAACCAGCAGCTGCGCACCCGCGAACGGATTCTGGAGTACCACGCTGATGAGCCGGTAGTGGCCAAAAACAGTCGCAAGCGATGAAAACGGTCCTGATGGTTTCTACATATTGTCTGTTGTTTCTGGCTACAAGCCTGATACCAGCTGCGCAAGGGCAAGCTATCCAGCTTCCCTCGCTGGAGCCGGTGAGTGTTGTCATTGATCATTATAATCAAGCGACGGGCACCAACCAGCCTAGCGTGTGGCAGCAAGGTGGTGCTCCGCCTTCTACTGCGCCAGTGCAGCAAGGCAGCCAGGGCCAGCAAGAGATGGGCGCCATGCCCGCCGTGGAAAAAAGCCGCAAGCTGAGCCGCACCTTTGCGGCCCGCGCCGACCGCCCCTACTATCTGCAAACCCGCTACGGGCGCGTCCAGATCAATACCTGGAACCGGGCCGAGATTCGTACGGACGTCGACATCATTACCCGCGCCGATTCGGACGAAAAAGCGCAGGAGCTGATGAATATGATTCAGGTCAGGATGCTGGAAAACGATCCGGCTACGGGCGGCATCGCAGTGCAGTCGAAGTTTGGGGCCATGCCGAAGGGCTGTGCCAGCCGGCAGCGGCTTTACGAGGTGAACTACACTGTGTGGCTGCCCAAAAACACGCCTTTACGCGTGTACAATATCTTTGGCGACATCAGCATCAATAACGATCTGACGGGCTCCACGGAGCTGGCGGTAGAATATGGCACCCTACGCACGAGTCGCCTGGATGGTCCGCAGAACCTGTTGCGCGTAGGTAATGGCCAAAGTACTATTGCTTTTGCCGGCAAAGCCAGCATCGATGCTTCCTATTCCAAGCTCCGCTTAGATGCCGGTGAGGTAGTAGACTTGCGCAACAACTACTCCGATATCGACATTGGCACGGTGCGCGACCTAACGGTGCATAGCAAGTACGGCGACGTGGCGCTGGGCACCGTTCGGAACCTGCGCGGCTCATCGGGCTTCTCCAAATTCAGTATTGATCAGCTTAATGACCAGCTGGATATGAAGGTGCAGTACTGCCCCGTTTTCGAGGTTCGCAACACGGGCAAAAACTTCCGCCAGATCAATTTGGATGGTGGCTACAGCACTTTCCTGCTGAATTTCTCGGAAGGTGCCGGCTTTGACTTCGATGTAAATACCCAGCACGGCAAACTGTTGGTAGATAAAGACCTAGTGCGTGTCCGGTCGGAAGAAAGCAGCTCCACTGCCAGCGATACGCAAGGCAAGTTTGGGGGAGCCAGCGCCAAAAATTCGGGCAACGTAAACATCAAAGTGCGCTACGGCAACGTAAGCTTTAATAAATAGGGCGCTGCAACGCCCTCATCACTATCGTTCTGATGGTGAGTGCAGGAGGGTAGTGAGAAGCGGAGAAAAATCAGCTTGAGCTGGTTTTTCTCCTCTTTACTTTTAGGCCGTATCCGCCGCTGGGGGGCAAAATATCTTCGTTGTTGGACAGCGGCTACCTTTGCGCTACCAACCCGTCTGTATGCGCCTTTTACTTACTTTGCTTTGGCTGGGACTAGGTGTTCCAGCGGCTTCTGCCCAAACCAAATCTGCTATGTCTTCGCCTGCTTCCCCTGCCGTATCTGCCCTGTCGTCGCCTATGCGCACGTATGCGTTGCGCCTGGCGCCCGGTCAGGATGTACGGGAGCAGTTGCAGGCTTTCGCGCAGGCACATCAGGTGAAAGCGGCCACTATAGTTACCAGCGTCGGCAGCCTCACAACCGTTCGGTTGCGCCTCGCCAATCAGTCTGAGCCTACCGAGTACAAGGGCCATTTTGAGGTGGTGTCGCTGGTAGGTACGCTCTCCGTGAATGGCAGCCATCTGCATTTGGCCGTTGCTGATTCCACGGGCCGGACTATTGGGGGGCATTTAGCAGATGGAAATCTGGTTTATACCACCATGGAGCTAGTAATTGGAGTGCTGGAAGAGCTGGACTTCCGACGTGAGACCGACCCTGTTTCTACGTATCAGGAGCTGGTAGTTTATCCAGCTGAGCGTAAGGCCAAAAAGGCGCGGCCAACCAAGGCTCAAAAGCCGTAAAATAGTATCGTTCGAGTATCTTATTGCTATGATGTCTTCTTCGCCCGTTGCGCCCGCCGATACGCCCCAAGCTGTTGCTTTCCGGCGTGCCATTCAGAACCCGCTGAAGCTGCGCCTGTTTATGCTGCGCAGCTTACCGATGGCTTACCTGGCGGGGCTGCGCGTGCGCGACGTGACACCGGAGCAGGCAACCGTAACGGTACCATATAAATACCTGACCAAAAACCCTTTTCGCAGCATTTACTTTGCCTGCCTGAGCATGGCCGCCGAAATGGCCAGCGGGGTGCTGGCGCTTATGCACATCAGCAGCGGCTCGCCCGTATCTATGCTGGTAACGGGGCTGGAGGCGGAGTTTACGAAAAAAGCTGTGGGCCTCATCCGCTTCACTAGCACCGATGGGGGGCAAATTGGGCAGGCTATTGCCGAGAGCCGCGCCACGGGCGAAGGTCACACCGTGGTCTGCACCAGCACCGGAATCGATCAGGTCGGCGATATGGTAGCCGTTTTTCGGATTACGTGGTCGTTTCGGGCGAAGAGGAGGTAACGCGTTCTTGGAAAGGCGAGAAAATGCGAATGGGTCAGCGTCTGATATTTAACAAAAGAGTAGTTGTACTCCCAACCTCGGAATGATAGCAGTTTTCGGTCGCTTGCTGGAACATACCTAGCGTGGCGCTCTTCTGGTAGCGCCTTATTTTGTCAGCATAGCTTTAGTGTGCTACCTAGCCTTACAAGTTTGAGATGGGGAGGTTTGATGTAAGTAGATGAGCGCATCAAAAAGATCAGGCAGAGGCCGATGCCAGACAAATTGGCCATCAGGCTCTTCTGATAACACTCGTGCGCCAATCAGCCGAAAATACTTGGCTTGTGTTAGCCAGTTACCTTCAGGGATTGAAGTTCCGATGGCTTTCAGGTCTAATAGGAAATTTGGTTCGTTTGCACGGTCAAGCCAGTGTTCAAATGAGTTGGAAATAGGCTCCTGCAAAGGAGTAGAAACAAAGGTGCCATCTGCTTTAAAAGTGCTTGCTGTTCCTGTGCCCGTAGCAAAGCCAATAGTGATATAGGAGGCGCCAAACTGTTGTTCTAAGTAATAACCCATCCTTTTTTCAGAGCCATCTAACTTTTTAATGTGCTCATTATGAGCCCAAACTACTACTCTAGCTGCTGGACTTTGTTCTAAGATCCATGCTACGTTGCTTGCCATTGCTTGATCACGAGCTGTTCCGTTAAAACCTTGCCGCAGCAAGCGAGCGAGTTGCGAGTTGGCTTAGAACGCGGGCGTTGTGTTTAACAGTAGTTGGCGCATTCACCGCCTGCAAGTGCTGTTCTATTTCCTCCGATGAGCGTAGTAGCCGCTGCTTGGTGGCTGCTGGTATACTCCCCCACGATTTCTTGACAGCAAAATGCTGATTACGCAGCGTTATCACCCGCTTGCTTAACGCAGAAGCTGCCTGTTGTCGAGCATAATGTTCTAACGCAAATAAGTTGGGAAACGGACTCTGTATATCGATGCCGACATATTGAAGTTTGGTCGTATGACGTTGATTGTACGCCCGCATCCACTCTACCATCTCCCAAAATTCTTTTGTGTTCCAAATGGCGAAGCCCGCGGAGCTGTGTACCGTTAGCGAGTCACCTTCACCCGTCTGCACGTACTCGTTGAGAATTTGCCCAAAGGCATAATCGGCCTCGATAGCGAATGTCGTGAAGCCTTGCTGGGTGACGAGGTATTCCAAGAGCCGGTGCTTCATTTGGAACACCTCATGGCTCCCGTGAGTGTACTCCCCTAAGGCTACTATCTGGGCATCACCTACCACTTTGGTTATGGCCCCTAAGTCATTAAAGCCATTTCCTGCTTCGATGTATTGAATAGGAGAAATACAGTTATTAACTGCTGTTACGCAGTCAGAGTCGGCTTCTGCCCGTTTACTACGCTTATGACGACTTGCACGCTGGACTTGTACACGGATTATTTGTTGAGTTCGACGGGTCCGACAACGGCCACGGGCTTGTCGCGCCTGGTAGACGGGGCCTTGAGCCACGACCAGATCACGCGCTGGCTGAGCAGCACCGCGTGGGGCTCGGCCGCTATTTGGCGAGCGGCCAAGCCGCTGATTCGCCAGGCCGAAGCCCAGCGTGGAGCCGAGGAATTTGCGGTGCTTATCGTCGACGATTCGATTCTGGAAAAGGCCCATACCGCTGCCAACGAGCTGATTTGCACCCACTGGGACCACAGCCAGCAGCGCTACGTGAAGGGCTTGAATTTCGTCAGCCTGCTCTACCAGGCCGGCGAGTTGGCCCTGCCGCTGGCCGTCGAGCTGGTGCGCAAAACGGTCCCGGTCTACCATGCCAAGACCCAGCAAACCAGCTATCAAAGTGCCTTTACCAAGAACGAGTACCTGCAGCAGATGCTGCGCGTGGCCCAGCAACAAGTGGCTTACCGCTACCTGCTGGCCGATACTTGGTATGCCTCGGCCGAGAACATGAGCTTGGTGCGAGCCCTGGGCCACCATTTCGTCTTTGCCCTCGAATCCTCCCGCACCGTGGCCCTGAGCGAAGCGGCACGGGCGCAAGGCCAGTTTCAGGCCGTGCAAACGCTGGTGTTTCCCGATACGCAGCCCCTGCGGGTCTATTTGCGGGCCGTCCAAGAGGCGGTGCTGGTGAGCAGGCACGTCTTGACAAACCAAGACGGCAGCCAGGGCGTGTTATATCTGGTCAGCAGCGACACCGACTTGAACCAGGCCCAGTTGACTGCGATTTACCAGAGACGGTGGAAAGTGGAAGAATATCATAAATCGCTCAAACAGAATGCCTCCATGGGCAAATCGCCCACCAAAACCCTGACCACGCAGGCCAATCATTTCTTCGCGGCCGTGCTGGCCTACACCAAGCTCGAGATACTCAAACTCAAGTGTGGGATGGGCCATTTTCGCCTCAAAGCCCAGCTCTACGCCGTGGGCCTCAAAGCCATGTACCACCAACTTGGCCTACTCCGTGCGTAACATCAGTTATTAAGTCACGTAATTTCCTCTGAACTCTGCGCGTATGATCTGCTAGAAGCCAGGAATAACACAATTAGGACTAGATATTTCGAGTAAAAACTACAATCAATCATAATACTAATCAAGTGTTTGCAGCCTATTAAGAAGGGTAGCGAAAGCAACGAAAGAGAGTTAGCTCCTTATTTTATATCCAAGCGCCCTACTCTTCCTCCGCTAGGCTCTCCTTGGTAATCACGTCCACCATACCATCCTCGCTCACCACGATAGCCATGCACGGGTACGGCGAGCTTTGCACGTAGCGGATAGCGGAGTTGTAGCGGGCGCCGCGGGTACTAGTGCCCCGGCCCGAAGCCTTGCCATCGAGAATGACACCGATGGAGTAGCAGTAAGATTCGGGGTCCACGAGCACAGCCCCATCGATAGACGTTACGAGGCGGGTGATGAGCGGCGTGAGCGGGACGGGCTCGATGAGCGTGCATTGGAGCTTGAGGCGGTCAGCTTCGGCCAGCGCTTCCGTCGTAACAACTACCAGCGTACCGTGCTTCTGCTTACTGGCCTCCAGCACGACGTCCCAAAGCCGCTCCACTTTTTCAGGGGCAGTCAGATCGAAGGTGCGGCGCAGATCTTTGCGGAACTGGCTGCGGTTGAGGCGGGCGCGTGGCAGACTAGGATTGCCGTAAGTGGTACGCATCAGCACTTTGCCATCGTGCTGAAACTCCCAGGCATAGTGCGTTACGAAGTTGATAACGAACAAATCTTCCCGGCTGGGGTCGTAGTGCCCGACGGGCCGACCCAGGGCGTACACATTTTCGCCATCGGCAAGCAGACTTACATCGGCGGTTGTCATTTCCAGCAGCTTGCGCACGGCCCGGTAGTCGGTGAGCGGGGTGGGACAAGTGAGGGCGAAAACTTCCTCCAGATTAGGATGGTGGCGCTTAGCCAGATACATCTTGCCCACGCCTTCAGCGCCCTCATAGCGCAGAGAGGAAATGGTGTTGTACGTCGCAAATAGCTTGGCTGTAGCCGGACTCATACCCAAGGCCTGCGCGGGCGTATCCATGAGCAGCTTGCCGGCGGCACGCAGCAGCTCATCGGTTTCGCGGTGGCGCAGCAGCATTCCCGAGCCGGGTTCGGGCTCCGTCAGCGACTTCACGCACTCCTCATGAAAGCGCAGCACGGCGGCCAGTCCCAGCGACGAAGCCAGCAAACGGCCGTCGGTGTAATAGCGGTTGGGCATGAGGGCCGGGTGGGTGCGCAGAACTTTTCGGTTTAAGCGCAGCACCGTCAGCACGTAGAAACTACTGATCTGAATGGGTATGCCGGCGAAAGACTGAAGCTTTTTATCCACCGAGTCTACCTTGTCGAGGACTTCCTGCACGGCCAGACGCAAGCCAATGGCATGCTGCTTCCGACGCAGCATTTCTTCGCTCATCACCTGCTCGCGGTCAAAATAAGCCCCCAGGGCTCCCGCAGCTGAAACTCCTGGCCCCGAACCAGCACTTGGCCGAAATGAGCGGAATCAAGGCCACAATCGGTGGGCTCCAGGCACACGGCGGACAATACATCCTCATTTTGCTGGTCGGGCTCAGCCACCGGAATGCCGAGCAGGAGCACGTTAGGCGCTAAATCATCATCAAGCGTATCAAAAATGCCGTTAGCAATGGCCTGAGCAGCCTGTTGAAAACGGGACTGGTACGCCCATATTATTTGCAAGCCCGGTGCGGGCATGGGCATAATAGGCGATACGGGAGGCGCCGAAATAAGGGGAAGCGGAGAAAGCATAGCGCAGGCAGCGAGAAAAACGGAGCGAAATAAATAAAGATAAACTACTGATTAATAAGAATGTGGATAATATAAATAGGATGTGCCAGCCAGTGCACCAGCGCGTAGCCTTTATAGCTGAAATACAACTGGCAACACCATCTTTTGCTTCATCGGCTGCCCTTTGTAGCGGGCGGGCGTCCACTTGGGGGCCGTTTTGATCAGGCGCAGTGCTTCCTCATCGAGGCCCGAGCCGAGGCGCTTAATCACCTTGGGCTCCACGAGTGAGCCGTCTTTTTCCACAATAAACTCCATCATGACACGGCCTTCCACTTTGCGCTGACGGGCCAAGGCCGGGTATTTCTGATTTGCCTGAATCCAGGCAAAAAAGGCCTCGGTGCCGCCTACGGGCCGAGCCGGCTCGTCGGGTTTTACCAGTGTGGGGCCGATCGTTGGAGTCGTTGCGCCGCCCATCCCACTGACAGCGGTAGCGCCGGGCTCGGCGGCCGGAATGGCAAACGAGACGGGCACCGTGACGCGCTGCCGCACTTTTGCCCCCCGGTGCTGGGCCGGCGTCCACTTTGGCCCGCCTTTAATCAGGCGGATAGCTTCCTGATCCAGCTCCGGGTCGAGGGGCTGCGCGACGGCTACATTAGAAATAACTCCCGATTTCTCCACCACAAACGTGACAGGCGCGGTGCCCTGCACGCCCCGCTGCAAGGCAGCCGTCGGGTAGCGCTGATTGTCGGCCAGATACTGCGCGTAGGCCTCTATGCCGCCCACGGGCACGGCAGGCTGGGCCACACTGTCGTAAATCTCGGCGTCGTCGGGCTTGGGGGCTTTTAGTTTTTGCTGGGCGTGGACGGTAGAAAGACCGGACGTACTTAGTGCTAACAACAAACTCAGGCGAAGAATGGGGTGCAATAGCGACATAACAGTAGGAGCAAAATGGAGAGTTAGGCCGCGACAACAACCGCACCAGCGGTCCCGCTGGTTCATTGGGCCAAACTTAACCGCCATTTTGACTAGTAAGCTGGTCGGTAAAAATGACAGCTAAACGGCGCTCGGCGGGTTAGAGAGTTTAGCCCGCCGAACATGCAACTTCTTGGGTAAGGGCAGGCTCTGCCTAATAAAGACACTAAAACTAAAAGAACTAACCATGCTGCTCCGACTAAAAATGGTATTCCTGAATGCTCTGCTGCTAACATCGGTCATGAGCTGCGACGACACGCCGATAGTAGACCTGGTTACGGTGCGCTACCAGCAAACCCAATGCGCCGATCCTTGGAGCCCATCTGCCCGCCTCAACGACCCAGTGGAATTTTCGGATGCCGCCGTGCGCTACGTGCAGCGCACCTACGCTATTGGCCTGCGCAATGTCAGGACCGACGACCGACGGACCACGGACGCGGCCGTGTGCCTGGCCTGTACTTGCCCTAGTGGCCTGAATTTGTACGCGGAAGTAACAAGCCTGCAAGCCAGGACCTTGGCCGAGGCTGGTTTTCAACAGCGTTAGTAGGCGCGCATTTTTGGCTGATTTATGGTCGGAATGGATGATTAAATACAGAGCGGCTACATTTGAGCTTCTGCTCACCAGTCGCCTGCCTGTGCCCCAACCTGCTGCCTTTCGCCCCCTCTCCATCGCGCCCGCCGACGTATTTACCGACAATCTGGCTGCCCACGCCAAGCAGGAGCAGTACTACGGGCGGCGCCACCAGGCGGTGGCCTGGGTTCGGGTGCTGGTGTTTGTAGCTGGGGCGCTGGGGGGCTATTATCTGTTCAGCAATGGCCGCAACGTGGCCGGGCTGGCTTTTGTGCTGATCCTATACGTGGTGTTTGTAGTGGTGATGCGCTGGCATAGTCGCCTGGGGTATCGCTACAATCACTACCGCCTGCTGGGCGTTATCAACCAGGAAGAGTTAGCACGGCTGGGGGGCAAATTAACGCAGTTCGACGCCGGCATGCGCTACCTGGAGGCCAGCCACGCCTACGCTGCCGACCTCGATGTGTTTGGTCCGCATTCGTTGTTTCAACTCCTGAGCCGGGCCACCTCGCGCCTGGGCCAAGACCGGCTGGCCGACTGGCTGCGGCAAGCGGCCACGCCCCCGACCGTGCTTGCCCGCCAAGCTGCGGTAGCCGAGCTGGCCCCCGATGCCACCTTGCAGCAGGAGTGGCAGACCCGCGCCCGCCACTTCCCGCGCCAAACCGACGACCCGCGCCGCTTTGCTGACTGGCTGCAACAGCCTGATTTCTTCGCCGACAAAGCCTGGCTCAAAGCTGCCTTGTTCGTGCTGCCGCCACTGGCCCTTACCAGCGCGGGTCTATGGCTGTCGGGCTACTCGTTTGGGGTAGTTGTGCCATTTCTGGTGTTGCTGGGGGGCATTAATCACTACTACCGCGCGGCCCGCGACGACTACTTCGAGCACAGCGACAGTATGTATGATGTGCTGCGCGCCTACCGCGACCAGCTGGCTTTACTCGAAACCCAGACGTTTACATCGCCTCAGTTAGTAACGCTGCACAACATCGTGGCAGCGCCGGGCGCTGTTCCCGCCTCCCAGCTTATCGGCCAACTGGCCAGCATTGTGGCCTATTTCTCTATGCGGCAGAGTACGCTGGCGGCGTTTTTTGCCAATAATCTGCTGTTCTGGGACTTCTTCTGGATGTGGCGCCTCGAAGGCTGGAAGCGGCGGCTGGGGGGCAAATTGACGAGTATGCTCGATGTCGTGGCTGAAGTGGAAGTGCTGGTAAGTCTGGCGGCGTATCAGTTTGCCAACCCTGGATACACAGTGCCCGAGCTTAGCAATGAGGAGCTGGAGGTTACGGCTGAAGGCCTGGGCCACCCGCTTATCTTCGCCACCGAGCGCATCACCAACGATTTCAGCACGGTAGGGGCGGGGTGTACGGGCGTGGTTACGGGCTCTAATATGTCGGGTAAAACTACCTTTTTGCGCACTATAGGCGTGAATATGGTGCTGGCGTTGGCCGGTGGTGCCGTTTGCGCCCGCCGCCTGCGCCTGAGCCCGGCCCAGGTGTACACGGCCATGCGCACCCAGGATAACCTGGCCGAAAGCACTTCTTCTTTCTACGCCGAGTTGAAGCGCCTCCGCCTGCTGCTGGAGCTGACGGCCTCGGGCACGCCCGTTTTCTATCTGCTCGACGAGATTCTGAAAGGCACTAACTCCCGCGACCGGCACCGCGGGGCCCGCGCCCTTATTCACCAGCTCCACCAGCGCCCCGCCAGCGGCCTCATCAGCACCCACGATTTGGAGCTGGGCGCTCTGGCCGACGAGCTGCCGGGCGCCGTTACCAATTACAGCTTCAACAGCACCATTGAGGGCGACGAAATCCGGTTTGATTACCACCTTACACCGGGGTTATGCCGTAGCTTCAATGCCAGCAAGCTAATGCAGCTCATGGGCATCGATATTAAGGAGTGAAATAGTGAGTGGTGAGATGGTGAGTTTGATATTCAGTTTGCGCCTTGAGAACGTCAAACTCACCATCTCACCATCTCACCATCTCACCATCTCACCATCTCACCATCTCACCATCTCACCATCTCACCATCTCACCATCTCACCATCTCACCATCTCACCACTCACCATCTCACCACTCACCATTTCACCGCCGCAGTGTACGTTCGCAATAATATTCGCTGGCGCGTCGTCTGGAAGTTCTCCTGGCGTAGCGTGTGCATATTTACCCTCCACGCCTTCCTGGTGTGTGTAGTGTATGGTCCGCTGGATTTTAAATCAGTTGCTATACCATGGCAGCCCGTGGCTACGCTTGGTATAGCCGTTTCCTTTTATATCGGCTTTAAAAATAATGGCTCCTACGACCGCTTCTGGGAAGGGCGGCAGCTGTGGGGAGGCATCGTAAACTATAGCCGCTTGTGGGCAGTGCAAGCGCTGGAGTTCGTTACTTCCCGCGTAGATGCCCCCGACGTAGAAGCCCCCAAAGCCTCGGCCCAGGAACTGACTGAGCGGCACCGCCACCTAGTACACCGCCAGATAGCCTGGTGCAACTCCGTACGGTTGCAGTTGCGCCGCCAGGTAGCTGACTATTGGGATGCCGATGTAGCCCCTTTTCTGAGCGCGGAGGAAAGCGAAAACCTTCGTGATTTACAAAATCCGGCGGCGCACATCATTCGGCTCCAGGCCGCGGAGCTACGGATTCTGCGCGAGGAGCGGGGCCTGCTCAACGACTTCCAGCACATGCGCCTCATGCAGACGTTGGAAGAGTTTTATAATCTGCAGGGCGGCTGTGAGCGAATCAAGAATACGCCCTTTCCGCGCCAGTATGCTTACTACAGCTTTGTCTTTGTCTGGCTGTTTTCTACGTTGCTGCCCTTAGGCCTGATTAGTGAGTTCGCCCAAATGGGCCCCGATCATATCTGGCTCACTATTCCGTTTTCGGTGCTTATTTCCTGGGTGTTCAACACCATTGAAGTAGTGGGCCACACCAGCGAAAATCCCTTTGAAAATCAGATGAACGACGTGCCCATGACCAGCATCTGCCGCACCATCGAGATTGACCTGCGCGAAATGCTCGGCGAAACCAACGTCCCGAAAAAACTGGAGCCAGTAAACGACATTTTATACTAGAAGCCCAGTAACCAGAGTACTTTGTAAGAAGAAAGCTGAAAACACCCATTTAAGCCAGCTTCTGGCACTAATCTTAGCTTGCGGCCATGCCCGATTTTCGTCTGCGTGTTTTTCAAGCGGTGGCGCGTCATCTAAGCTTTACTAAAGCTGCGCAGGAGCTGTTTATCACGCAGCCGGCCATTACCAAACATATTAGGGAGCTGGAAACGAGCTACGGCCAGCGCCTCTTTGAGCGGCGCGGCAACCGGGTAAGCCTTACCGCCGCTGGTACGCTGCTGCTCACCCACGCCGATGAGGTGGAGCTATTGCACGAGCGCCTGCAAAACCGGCTCCACGCCCTGCACGATGAAGCCGCCGGCCGCCTGCGCCTGGGAGCCAGTACCACGCTGGCCCAGTATGTGTTGCCGCCCATTTTGCCCGGTTTTCAGGCCCAATACCCACGCGTGGAGCTAACGCTGCTCAACGGCAACTCCGAGCAGATTGCCGAAGCGCTGCTCAGGGGGCAAATTGATTTGGGCTTTGTGGAAGGGCAGGTTAAGAACCGCGACCTCCATTACGAGCTGCTGCTCGACGATGAGCTGGTAGCCGTTCGTTGTGCCCATCCTGAAAAAAGCCCCCCAAGCCCCTGCCTTTAGCTGTGGCCCTTCAGCATCCGCTGGTCCTGCGGGAGCGCGGCTCTGGCACGCTCGAAGTGTTGGAGTATGCTTTGCGCGCTCATAAAATCAAGCTGTCAGACCTGAACGTTGCCCTTTATCTGGATAACACGGAGGGCATCAAGTCCTACCTGGAGGCTGCCCCTCTTTGCTTGGGCTTTGTGTCGCGGCGCGCTTTGATGAAGGAAGTAGCGGCTGGCTGGCTGGAAATTGTGCCTGTGCAGGCGTTGCACCTCTCCCGGCGCTTTGAGGTAGTCTGGGTGCAAGGTCAGCCTTTAGCTGCTCAGGCTCAGCGTTTTCTGACCTATGCTCATCGTCACATAAAGCCGTATTAATAACTTATAGTTATTAGTAATAATCAATTTTGATTATCAAATGCGGCTGGAGAACGTTGTTCTGGAGCAGAGCTTGCAACGCTTTGTTCCATGAAAGTTACCCGCCCTTTAGTTTCACATTCCGCCCGCTCAGAAGCAGTACAACCTAGTGCTGCCTTATTTCTTAGCCAACCACTTACGGTATTTGGCTATCCTCTCACGCCGCAAAAAGTCCTTTTCTGGCTGGGGCTAGTTTTCTGCCTGACACCCTGGGCCTCACCGCCGGTAGCCTTGGCTTTGGGCTTATTAGTGGCTTTGTTGATCGGAAATCCATTTGCCGTTCAAACTCACAAATACACCAGTAAGCTGTTGCAGTACTCCGTGGTGGGGTTGGGCTTTGGCATAAACGCCAGCGCCGCTGCTCAGGCCGGGCGCGAGGGTTTTGTATTTACCATCGCCACTATTCTGGGGACACTGGTGCTAGGGTATGGAATGGGTCGCTGGTTGGGAATTGAGCGCAAGACGGCTCACCTGATTTCGTGCGGTACCGCTATTTGCGGCGGTAGCGCCATTGCGACGGTAGGGCCGATACTGCAAGCCGAAAAATCGCAGTTTTCGGTGGCGCTGGGCACCGTATTCGTTCTCAATTCGGTGGCGCTGCTGCTGTTTCCAGCCTTGGGCCACGCCTTGCAAATGACTCAAAACCAGTTTGGCTTGTGGTGCGCCATTGCCATTCATGACACCAGCTCGGTGGTTGGCGCCGCCAGTCACTACGGCGACCAGGCCTTGCAAGTGGCTACTACCGTGAAGCTTTCGCGCGCACTTTGGATAATACCGGTAGCGCTGGGTACTGCCTTTTTGTTTAAAACGCCGGGGACTAAAGTCAAGCTGCCTTACTTCATTCTGGGCTTTATCGGTGCCATGTTGCTCACCACCTACGTGCCGGCTTTACGCGGAGCGGGCGCAGTGGCGGCCCAGGTAGCGAAAGTAGGCCTGACGCTGACCCTGTTTCTGATTGGGGCTGGCCTCTCGATGGAGGTTGTGCGCAAAGTGGGAGTCCGGCCGTTTGGGTTGGGCGTACTGCTGTGGCTTGTCATTTCGGTTACCTCGCTGTGGGTAATTCTGCACACCGTAGCCTAGAATTTATAAAAAAGCCCCCCAGCACTACGCTGGGGGGCTTTTTTGTGGGTGCGGATATGTGTTGTTACTCTTTTGCAGGCTTCTTGCGGCCGGAGCCGCTTTTCTTGCCACCTCCGTCTTGCTTATTGACGGTGGCCCAAGCCCGGCGTTCAGCCTCATCTTCCGACAGGCCTTGCTTTTCGTAGCTTTCCTCGATGTGTTCGGCCTGACGCCTCTGCTTGTCGGTGTAAGCCGATTTGTCTCCTTGTGGCATGATAAAAATGGTTGATGGGGAAAAGAAGGGAGCGGCACAGCCGTATACGCGACCTTCAGATATAGGGGTTTCACGATGGTAAAAGCCGTTGTTGAGCGCAGGCTGACTATCTTCGCCTATTCGTCAGAAAATGCCCCCAGCCATGCGCCACGTAGCCGATATTCCGCACCCTGATGCCAAAATCACCCTTTTCTCCTGGAACGGCAAGTACCTTATTAAGCTGGAGAAAGGGCCTTTGGAGCAAACTTATAAGGTCAGCGAAATGGACCTGACCGGCGGCGACGCCGAGGTACGCACCCTGCTCGACGATGAGTTTCTACAAGCTGCCGTGCAGCGCTTCGAGCACATGCGCCAGGATCTGCACGCCACCTTCGAGCGCCACGACATTTAAGCCCACATCCTATGAAAAAACTATACACGTTTTTGCTCCTGGGGAGCTTTTTTGGCCTTTTGTCCCAGCCCGTGGCTGCCCAGCTCTATGATGTACGCGACGGCACCGTCAGTTTTGAGCGCAAAGAGCGGGAAGCCCTGAAAGTGCAGGTCGACGGCACCGCCCAGTGGCTGCGTGACTACTGGCAGGCCTGGCTAAAAGACAGCTACAACATTCGCCTGAAGGGCGACGGCACCTTCGGTGTGGGCAAAAAAGACTTGCTGATAGCGAAGCAGACGCCCGTGTCCAGCGTGTCGGGCAATCTACTTGACTTGTACTCCAGCATCGTTGCCCCAGCCGACACCGTAGCCGAGTTAGCTGTTTGGGCTACACTGGGGGGCAATTCTTACCTATCGGCCACCCAAACGCCCTCGGAATATGCGGCTATGCGTACCATGATCCAAAGCTTCGCGGCAGCGGCCCGCATCAAAGCTTACCGAGACCAAACAACGGAGGCAGAGAAGCTAGTAAAGGAAGTGGAAAAAGAGCGGGAGAAGCTGAAAAAGAACATCCAAAACCTGCAAGCCAACACGACCAGCAACCTGGCACGCATCGAAACGCTCCAAAAGCAAAACACAGAAAATACCCTCAAAGCCCGTCAGGATTCGGTTAAATTAATCACTAACGCGCAGCAACTGGAGTTGCGCAAGCTCCGGTTGGAACGACGACGTGATCGTCTGACCACACTTGAACGTAAGTAGGTAGCAAATGCGTTTTGCCGTTGCTTTTGCTTCGGTTTATTTGCCGCTTTTGCCCTATGGAAAACGAGCCTTCTGCCCTTGCTACCCTGCGCCAGCTGAAAGAATGGCTGGATGCGGGCGCCATCACGCCCGCAGAATTTGAAGTGCTGAAACGCAAGCTGCTCTTCAGTGATACGAGCGAGGCAACCACTGCTCCAGCTGCCTCACCGCCTGCGCCGCCAATTCCGCCGCCTGCTCCGGCTCCGGCCGCTTCCGCCGTACCCACGCCTCCAACCGTGGTGCCTGCTCCCGAGCCTCTGCCGCCACCGCCACCTTCTTGGGAATTCAAGCATGATCCTACGGTCACAGTTAGGCCGGTAGAAAATGCGACGGTGCCTCCTGTGATAGCCTCACCGCCGCGTGTAGAGCCCACACCGCGCCCAGCCGCCGCGATTCCGCCTGTGCCTCCACAGCCACCAGTAACTCCGGTAGTACCGGTGCCACCCATCGTGCCGACGCGCGAACAAAGCCAGGCTCCACCCAAAAGGCCGGCTCCCCCAATTGACACCTTTACTCGCCCCGTTGAGATGGTGAAAGTGGGCTCCTCATCCTACCGCGACGCCGACTCGCTTACGCCCGCCGAACCGCAGATTTCTGACAGTCGCCGCCCCCGCCCGGCTATTCCGCCGCAGTCCGGTCGAAGTCCACTGGCCACAGTCCTTATCGTGGGGGGCATTTTAGCCTTACTTGCTTTAATTGCTTACCTCGTGATGGATGATCGGGAGTCGGAGCGACTTACCAGCCTGTCGCGCTCCGGCGCCGATACCGTTAATGTTGTGCCGGAAGTTGGCCCTCAGGCCCAAGCTGAACAGCAAGAACTCCCGCCTATAACCGATACTGATACGGCACGGGTGACGCCCGCTTTACCGGCCACACCTCCCGCGGCGACCATCGATTCCGTTCGTCGTACTCCGGTACCGGCCGCGCAGGTGCCTGTAGTATCCGCTCCTACACCTTCAGTGCCGGAAAGGGAGGAGCCTGCTAATACCTCGTCACCGGTTACTGCCCCGGAGGATAGCCAAGCTACCCCGACGGAGCAGACGCCGCCCACTGCGCCGGCACCAAGGGCGAAAGTGGGGGAGGTAGAAGCGAAGGTTCGTAGCGCGCTTAGCTCGTATTATGAGGATTTGAAAGCGCCGCCTTTTAATGCTGCTCAACATTTTGCGCCCACTGTCGAGCGGTTCTACACCTTGCAGAATACTACACCAGCCGCCATCAGCGCAGAACTGGATCGGTCGCACTTCCCGGAGTTTTTGCAAGGTGAAACCCAAGGGGTACCCGGCAGCCTCTCTATCAGCGAACCGGTTCGGGATGGCTCACGAGTTGTCACCTATCTGGAAAAAAGTCGGGCGTTCCGCAAATCACGACAACAGCATCAGAACACTACGGCGCAAGTGCGCATCCGCTTTGACCGCGACTATAAAATTGTGTATCTGCGCCAAGAGCGACTACTGGAAAACACGTTTTCGGAGTAAATTTGTGCTTGATTATATAGCACTTGGAGGCCTGCACCCCTGTGTGGGCCTTTTTCGTTTTTGCTCTTCGTGTAATGCTAGTTTTTGTGTTAATGCACAGTTGCCGCCGACTCGGCTGGCTTCTATTATTGAGTGTGCTTTCTTCCTGTTTAGGCGTCATTAAGCCGGTTCGGAACTTCACAGCCTATAAGCTCGCCCCCGCGCCCGATTATGCGCAGCAGGCTAGTTGGGCGGCGTTGCCTACCCGCCGCGATTCCGCCGATGCTGTACCCAAAAACTCAGGCTTGCGCGACCAACAAGCTACCGCAGCCGCCGATGTCTTTTTCATCCACCTCACGACGCTCATCCGTCCGCACGGATGGAACGGTTCCATCACTGATCCAGCTTTAAACCTCTTCACTGATCAGTTTAGTATTCGTCGCCAGGCATCGGTTTTTAATGCCGCCGGGCGGATATATGCTCCCCGTTACCGCCAGGCAGCCTTATACAGCTTCTTCGACGCGGACAGCAGTGCGAATGCCAATGCTGCTTTAGCCTTAGCTTACAAAGACGTAAAAACTGCTTTTCAGTATTACCTGGAGCATTACAACCAAGGCCGCCCCATCATTCTAGCCGGGCATAGCCAGGGGGCATTTCACGCCCAGCGCCTCCTTCACGACTTCTTCGACCAGGACCCTAAGCGCCGTGGCCAGCTAGTAGCCGCATATCTGGTAGGCTTCAAAGTAAATCCGGACGCTTACCAAAATCTCCGTCCCTGCGAAGACTCTACCCAGACCAACTGCTTTATCAGCTGGAATACCGGCGAGTGGGGCTACAGCTACGAACCTTACCGTGACGCTCTGGCCATCAACCCCCTTACCTGGACCCGCGACACCGCTGCCGCGCCCGCATCCCTAAATAGAGGCAGCGTGCCGCAATCCTTCAACCGCATAGATATGGCTGTCGCCGATGCCAAAGTGCACGATGGCGTGCTTTGGGTGCACCCGCCCGCTACTTCGGGCTATCTACGCTTCCTGATTCCCGGCCGCCCCGAGCTACGCCATTCCTTTCACATTGCCGATTACGGACTGTACTATATGAATGTGCGCGAGAATGCTGTAGCGCGGGTAAAGGCGTGGCAGTTTAAAGATCAGCTTTGATTCAACTCAAGTAGGCGGTCCTCGAATATCTGTTTGAAATGGCTGACTGCAATTGCTGGATTGCGTTCGTTGAAATAGTCAATGTTTTCCCAGAATCGCTGCTCATCAAAGTCTACAAAATCATTGGATGCTGTTAAAGCAAAGTTGTGTAACAGATAGGCTATGGCTCCTGCATAGTTGATATACTTGATACGCTGTTGCTCATTCATCGAGTCTGCGGTATTATCAGCCGGAATTGTGCGAATGTCTAGCAGGAAAGCATAGAGCAAATACCGATAAGCTTTTTTTCTGTTTTCTTCCATAATGCGCAAGTAATCAAAAAGCCCCCCAGCAATCTGCTGGGGGGCTTTTTTTATTATCACGGCTAAGAAAGCTTAGCCACCAATAACTACACGCTTGAAATCAGTTACCGTCATGCCTTTCTGCTTCTTGTCGAGCAGTTGAGCGATGGTTACTGAGTTGTCTTTCACGAATTCCTGGTTCAGCAGAGTGTTGTCCTTGTAGAACTTGTTCAGCTTGCCTTGGGCAATCTTCTCCAGCATAGCTTCGGGCTTGCCTTCGGCGCGCGCCTGCTCTTTGCCAATCTCGATTTCACGCTCAACAGTAGCAGAATCAACACCTTCTTTATCTACGGCTACGGGCTTCATCGCTACGATCTGCATCGCCACGTCGCGGCCAACTTCGGTTACGTCGGCACCGGCTACATTCTTCAGGCCAACGAGTACGCCTTTCTTGCTGTCGGAGTGGATGTAAGAAGCTACTTTTTCAGCCGTCAGCGTGGCGTAGGTTACGTCCAGTTTCTCACCGATTTTACCCATCAGGTCGGTGATGTGCTCTTGCACGGTCAAGCCATCAGCTTCTTTAGTAGCCAACAGGTCTTCCTTCGTGCCAGCGTTGGTACGCACGGCCGCGTCCAGAATCTGCTGGGTCAGCTCGCGGAAGTTAGCCACTTTGGCTACCGATTCCGTTTCGCAGGCCAGCGCAACCAGCTTGCCAGCGGTGCCATCTTCGCTTACCTGTACGAGCACGAGGCCTTCGGAAGTAGCATTGTCCGCACGCTTGTCAGCGATTTTCTGGCCTTGCTTGCGCAGAATGTCACGAGCGGCTTCGAAATCGCCATCAGCCTCGGTCAGAGCCTTCTTGCAATCCATCATGCCCGCGCCAGTCATAGCGCGTAGCTTGTTCACGTCTTGGGCGGTAATTGCTGCCATTTCTTTTTTAGGAGTTAGTAGCTAAAAGCTAGGAGTTAGAATCTTACTAGGGGAGGACGGTATGCAAGAAGCTAGGAGCTAAAAGGTAGAATCGAAGGGCAGATTGCCAGCATCACAGATTCTATCTTCTAACTCCTAGCTTCTAGCTCCTCAGAAATTATTCGTCGGCGGCTTGCTTTTCCTTGATGCCTTCCTCTTCGGACTGCTTCTTGTCAGCTTCTTCCTTGTCAACTTTGCGCTCCGACAAGCCTTCTTCGATAGCCTTGCTCATTGCACTTACGATGAGAGAGATAGACTTCGAGGCGTCGTCGTTAGCAGGAATTGGGAAGTCAACCAACTCAGGGTTAGAGTTGGTATCGCACATAGCGAATACCGGTATACCCAGCTTCTTGGCTTCTTTTACAGCAATGTGCTCACGCTTTACGTCGATTACGAACAGAGCAGCGGGCAGACGGCTTAGGTCGGCAACGCCACCTAGTACGCGCTCCAGCTTCTCCCGCTCGCGCGACATCATCAGACGCTCACGCTTAGCCATGGCCGCATAAGCAGTATTCTCTTTTACCATCTTGTCGATGGTAGTCATCTTCTTCAACGACTTACGCACCGTAGCGAAGTTGGTGAGCATGCCACCCAACCACCGGTCGGTTACGAAAGGCATTTTGAGGCGCTTGGCCTCTTCGGTTACTATTTCCTGAGCCTGCTTCTTGGTAGCAACAAACATTACCTTCCGACCGCTCTTGGCGATATTGCGGATAGCGTTGGTAGCCTGATCCAGCGAAGCGAGGGTTTTGTTCAGGTCAATGATATGGATGCCGTTCTTCTCCATGAAGATGTACGGCGCCATTTTTGGATCCCACTTGCGCGTAAGGTGACCAAAGTGGGCACCCGCGTCGAGCAGGTCTTTATAGCTGGTGGACTGAGCCATGATGAATTTCCTCTGGTTTTAGCGTTTTGAGAACTGGAACGAGCGGCGGGCCTTACGCTTACCGAACTTCTTACGCTCCACCATGCGGGGGTCGCGCGTCATGAAGCCTTCTTTCTTAAGAGCCGGCCGTGATTCGGCGTCCTCGCCTACCAGCGCTTTAGAAATGGCTAAGCGAATGGCTTCGGCCTGAGCCGAGATGCCGCCGCCGCGCACATTTACTTTCACGTCGTACTGCCCGAGTTTCTCGAGCGTGGCGAAAGGCTGGTTCACGATGTTTTCCAGGAGCTCGTTGCCAAAATAGGCCTTCATTTCCCGGTCATTGATAGTGATATTCCCTTGCCCGGCCTGCATATAGATGCGGGCCACCGAGGTTTTTCTTCTACCAGAGGTGTTGGAGATTTCCATTAAAGAAAAGTTAGAAAAAAATACGCAAGCCGTCGTGGCTTACAGTTTGTTCAAATTGGCCTCCACAGGCTGCTGCGCAGCGTGGGGGTGCTCAGCGCCCTCATACACGAATAGGCTGCGGAATTGCTCGCGGCCCAAACGGTTGTGAGGCAACATACCGCGTACGGCATGCTCAATCACCCGAGTCGATGACTTTTCCATCACCTCACGCATGGTTTTGCGCTTTTGACCACCAGGATAACCCGAGTGCGAGATGTAGATTTTTTCAGTCATTTTCTTGCCCGTCACGCGCAGCTTGTCAGCGTTGATAACGATAACCGAGTCGCCGCAATCAGAGTTGGGCGTAAACGAGGGCTTGTGCTTGCCGCGCAGGATGTTGGCAATCTGGCTGGCCACGCGACCCAGCGGGGCCACGCTGGCGTCAACGACAACCCAGCCCTTGTTGGCGTTGGCTTTGTTGACGGATTGCGTCTTGAAGCTCAGATGATCCATTGGGAAGAAGGTAAGCGGTTGGAAATGAGAATAGAACGGACCAGGGTCCGGGAAAACGGACACAAAGTTACCGCCTTTCGACTGATATGCAAGGGTGAGGTTGATATTTGTGCCTGAAACACAGAAGCTAGAGGTGAGACAGGAGAAGTGAGAGGCAAGGCTTTATGGCTACAACGTAAGGTTATTCAACAGAATCTTACCTCTCACTTCTCCTGTCTTACCTCTCTATTGATTTACTGAAGCTGACGCATATTCTCCACCAGCACCCGGAAATCCTTCGGGTAGGGAGCTTCCACGGTTACTTCTTCGCCATCAAGACGGGCGAACGTAAGCTTGGCGGCGTGCAAGGCAAAGCGCTTGATAAATGGCTGCTCTTCTTCGCCGGCTTTCATGTTAAACTTCTTTTTCAGCGACGACAAAAAGAACTCTTCACCTCCGTACAGCGTGTCGTTTACAATGGGCGCCTGCAGATACATCAGGTGCAGGCGAATCTGATGCATGCGGCCGGTGACAGGCACGCATTGCACCAGCGTATGCTTAGCAAACGTTTCGAGCGTGGTGAAGTAGGTTTCGGCCGCTTTGCCTTTATAAGCCAGTCGAGCCTTGCCTTTGGTCGTCGTTTCGATGCTGCGGTCTACCAGCTTATTGTCGAAGTGATGGACACCCCAGGCCACAGCATGATAGTTCTTTTTACCTCCCGGTTCTCAAATTGCATGGAGAGGTGGCGGTACGCCTCCGGGTTCTTGGCCAAGGCTAAAGCACCAGACGTTTCCTTGTCCAGGCGGTGGCAGGCCTGCATATCGGAGTGGTACTGGCGCGCCATGCGCAGAATGTTGGGCGCACCGCCCACGCGCTCGTCGAGCGTGGCCAGGAAAGGCGGCTTGTTGATAACGATGTAATCGTCGTCCTCAAACAGAATAAGGTCTTGAAAATCGGGTTGCTTCATAACGGGCCGCAAAGGTACGAAGCAATGCACGCTTTACAGCTTATGCGATGATGACCTTATGCCCTACATCTGGGGCACTCCCGTAGCCTTTGCTGGCTTGCGCGGTTTCACAAGCTTAAACTCCAACGAGGTACCATGCCCAGCCTCACTATGCACTCGAATAGTCGACTTGTGCGCTTCTACAATATGTTTGCTAATGGCAAGGCCCAGACCCGAGCCGCCGGAATCGCGGGAGCGGCTTTTGTCGATGCGGTAGAAACGCTCAAAAATGCGGGTTTGGTGCTGCTTTGGAATTCCCTCGCCATCGTCGCGGACGGAAATGCGGACGGCTTTGGTGGTTTCGGCAAGCATGACGGTTACATGGCCGGCCTCACGACCATATTTTATGGCATTATCAATCAGATTGACGAGCACTTGCCGAATGCGGTTGCGGTCGGCTAGCACTAAAGTGCCCTCCGCCGATTCATTCGGCAGGATTAACTCCAGCGTAACCTGGCGCTGAGTGGCTTTGGATTCCAGCTGCTCGAATATCTCACGGACTAACTCGGCCAAATCGAATGCCTGCCGTCGCATCCGGACTACGCCTTTCTCCAGCTGTGATATTGTCACTAGATCCTGCACCAGCGCATCGAGAGTATCGAGGCTGGTAGCAGCTTTCTTGAGGAACTTCTGGCGCAGAAACTCGTCGTCCATGTCGCCGTCCAGCACGGTGTGCAGGAAGCCTTGGGCGGCAAAAATGGGCGTTTTTAACTCGTGCGATACATCGGCCAGAAACTCGCGACGAAGCGTTTGCAGGCGTTTTAGCTCGTCTATTTCCCGCTGTTTGCGCTCGGCCATTTGCAGAATCTCATCGCGCATGCGCTTCAGTGGCTCGGGCCGAAATAAGAACTTATTCGATAGCCTTCGAAATTCCTTGCGCTTAACGTTTTCCAGGCCAGCGTAGATATTATTGATTTCGCGAAAGATCAATGCTTCAAACGCCAGATACACGAGCAGAAAGCAGGCTGCTACGGTGATACCCGCGGCCAGAAAGGCTTGCTGAAAAGGCAGCGTCGGCACCGTCCAGGCGAACGTGACGAGCACCGACGCCACGAGCAAGGCAATCAGAATGGCAATCGAGCGAGACGAGAAATCCATGTCATTTAACAATTATCAATTAACATTTAACAGCTGTCCTCTCATCCGTCTGTTCGCTTGGCCTGCGCCAGGTCATCCAAAACGACTGTTAATTGATAATTGTTGAATGACACCTACTCGTCGATATTAAACTTATAGCCCACGCCCTTAATGGTTTGGATATGATGGTCGCCAACTTTTTCGCGCACTTTGCGCACGTGTACATCCACGGTGCGAGCGAGTACGAATACATCATTGCCCCAAATATTCTGGAGCAACTCTTCGCGGCCGAATACCTTGTGAGGCGCAGCAGCTAAGAAAGCCAATAGCTCAAACTCCTTCTTGGGTAATGATATTTTGCGCCCGTCCTGATACACGGCAAAGCCGGTACGGTCGATGCGCAAACCGTTGATTTCGATAGTGTCCAGCACCACTTGCGGGTCTTTATCGCGGCGCACGAAGGCGGCCAAGCGGCCCATGAGGGCGCGCGGCTTGATGGGTTTAGCAATGAAATCGTCGGCGCCAGCCTCGAAGGCAGCTACTTCCGAGAATTCTTCGGCGCGGGCCGTCAGGAAGATGATGTACGTGTCTTTGAACTTAGGCAAGGTCCGCAGCTGCCGGCAGGTATCAATGCCGTCGAGGTGAGGCATCATCACGTCGAGCAGCACGATGTCAGGCTCAAACTGGGGGGCAATTTCAAGGGCTTTGCGACCATCGGGAGCGGTAGCCACGTCGTAGCCTTCTTTGCGCAGGTTGTACTCCAGCAGCTCTACAATGTCCGGGTCATCATCGACTACCAGAATCTTGTAGGCATTGGGGGCGGCGGTTGGTTGCACAGGGCAGGGGGTTGAGTCAGAAGATGCTGTCGACTACAAAAATACCGCTTGCCAAGGCCAACCTAATGTTACCTTTTTGTGAACTACCTCGGCCAGTAGTGTACTCAAGGATTAGCACCAGCGCGAGCTACCATATTCAAACGATGCTTTAAGCCCTGATATTTATACATGTCCACCTTTACGGCACCTACAAACATCTCAGCCTGAATGAGTACTGGAATCTTGTTGCGGTCATCGGAAAGGTAGACAGAAACACCGTCCTCCCCGCGGAAAAGCTTGTTGGGGGGCATTTTTGGTACCAAGCGAATAGCGCGGATGACGCCCGCCTTTGTCTCTACCGTTTCGCGGCCTTTGTACACCACGTCCATGTTGTACACTTCGTTACTGAAAAACCCCTGCACCCGAATTACTTCGCCTACGCGGCGCTGGTCATAATTGAGAGTGCGGAGAAAGTAGAAGCCGCTTACCAGGTCCTGTATATTCTCCGGTACTTTGTGGGCGCCACGCTTCACGGGGTCCTTCTCTTTCTTGCGCGACTCTACGCTGGCTATGTTCTTATAATGGTCGAAGTCAACAGTTTCACGCTTGCGGTAAGTGTTCTCCTCAATGTTGCGGTAAAAGCGCTGGGGCAAGATGCTGGTCGTATCGATGAAAGTGCGCCAGGTGTCGCGGACACGCAGGAAAAAGTCGAAGGAGCCTAATGTGCGGCCCGTTACGGTAGCCTGGTAGCAAGGCCGGTCATTGATGCGCTGCAAAGAGCTGGAAACTTCAATAGTAGCTTCGGCCGCGTTTATTAGCCCGTAATGCACTTTATAATGCATCTTCTCGCCCCTTACGAAGCTGGTGTTCTTGATAGCGCGGGACCCATCGGCCGGCTGCCAGGCCAGCAGCGCCAGCAACGGCAGCAAAAGCGGGAAAAGTAGTAACCAGCGGCGAGTCATGAAGGGCAAACCAAAAAGTGATTCAACTGACACTAAGTCAAATGAAATGCCAGCAAATATATCCTTAACCCTGCGAACGTCCGGCAGAACAGGACTTGGCGAAACGTCAACGCTTAAAAACGAGTTGCACGACGGCGCGGATTGCAGCTAACACTCAACGGGGCAAGACAGTAGCTTATTGCTGAACAAAAAAGCCCCTCAGAAGTCATCTGGGGGGCTTTTTTGTTTTACAAAAAGTCAAAAATGATTTAGTCGTCGTCTTCGTCAGTCGACTCATCGGTAGGAATGGCAGCCAGTGCAGCAGCGGGCTCACCTTTCACCATTGCCCGAATTTTGGCCTCGATTTCATCAGCCAGCTCGGGGTTGTCGTGCAGAATGGTTTTTACACCCTCACGGCCTTGACCCAAACGGTCGCCGTTGTAGCTAAACCAGGAGCCCGACTTAGCGATGATGTTCATATCAACGCCCAGGTCGAGAATCTCGCCGACTTTGGAAATACCCTCGCCGTAGATGATATCGAACTCAACCACTTTGAAGGGCGGCGCTACTTTGTTCTTCACCACCTTCACCTTCGTGCGGTTGCCGGTTACGTTGTCCTTGTCTTCCTTGATCTGGCCAATACGGCGAATATCAAGCCGTACGGAGGCGTAGAATTTCAGCGCGTTACCACCGGTGGTCGTTTCGGGCGAACCGAACATAACCCCGATTTTCTCACGCAGCTGGTTGATAAAAATACAGCAGCAGCCAGTCTTGTTGATCGTACCGGTGAGCTTGCGCAGGGCTTGGCTCATCAAGCGGGCGTGCAAGCCTACTTTCGAGTCGCCCATGTCGCCTTCCAGTTCACCTTTCGGTACCAGCGCAGCTACGGAGTCAATAACGATGATGTCGATGGCACCGCTGGAAATCAACTGATCAGCAATTTCAAGAGCTTGCTCACCGTTGTCGGGCTGCGAAATGAGCAGGTTTTCGGTGTTGATGCCCAGCTTCTCGGCGTAGGCGCGGTCGAAGGCGTGCTCGGCGTCGATGAAAGCGGCCATGCCACCTTTCTTCTGCGCTTCCGCAATGCAGTGCAGCGTCAGCGTGGTTTTACCGCTCGACTCAGGACCGTAAATCTCTACGACGCGGCCGCGGGGCAAGCCACCAATGCCGAGGGCAATATCCAGCCCGAGCGAGCCGGTGCTGATAGCAGGAATATCAACGACTTTGTTGTCGCTCAATTTCATGACGGTGCCTTTGCCATAGCTTTTGTCGAGCTTGTCCAGCGTGAGCTGGAGAGCTTTCATTTTTTCGGCGTTGGCGTTGACAACTTTGTCAGTGGATGCAGCCATTAGAATGGGGTTGGGGTATAAATGCTTAGGTTTGGTGAAATTAGGCTTTTTAGGCCGTTTTTGCAAGTTGGAAGGCTGCTTTCTAGGTGCCAGTTAGGGCTATTTAGGTCGGCTTTGGGTAACAGAGCTAACCTATATTTTGTGCCCGCAATGCTAAAAATATTTGCTGATTCTGGGAAAAATAAATAATGCTAAAATTTTTGTCAAAGGTAGTCATTGATACCCAGATCAAACCGGTTTTATGGCCATCAGTTAGCCTGATCTTTAGTTTGTTGCTAAGCAGCTTGCCGGTAGCTGCTCAGCTTGATAATCACGCCTTTCAATACTCTTTGCCTGTTAAGCCCGAGTACGAAGGCCAGCTTCGGGTAGCCGTGCAGGGATTCCTGTTTACCAAGGATAACGAGTATTTCAACAAAATAGACGAGGGCCGAACCTATTATGGTACGCAGCTGGCCCCGCGCCTTGTATACTTTCCCAACGTCAACATACGCTTGGAGGCCGGCATCTTTTTGTATAAAGACTACGGCACGTCGCGCCTGCGGCAGGTGCGGCCCGTGTTTACGGCCAAGTACCAAAATGGTCCCCATAGCTTCTTATTCGGCAATATCGAAGGGCACTTGCAGCACGACTACATTGAGCCGCTGTTCGATTTTGAGCGCGTGATGACCAACCGGCTGGAAGAAGGCATGCAGTACAAGCTCCAGACCAACCGCGTGAAGCTCGACGCCTGGGTTGACTGGCAGCGGCAGCAGTACCGATTCAGCAACTTCCAGGAGCAGGTAGCCGGCGGCCTCACCTCCGAAGTCACGGCTTACCAGGATTCGGCGGGCTGGCGGCTGAGCGTAGTGCCGCTACAGTTTCTGGCGATGCACCGTGGGGGGCAAATTGATACGATTGCCACGCCTTTACAAACCCTGTTCAACTTCGCTACCGGCCTGCGGATGCGGCGCAAGTTGTCAGCCACCGGCTTCGTGCGGGCGCTGCATTTCGACGGTTACGTTACGCACTTCACTGACTACTCTTTTACGGAAGTTTTGCCCTACAACAAGGGCAACGGCCTGTACCTGAACGCGGGCGTGAATACGCGCCTCTCCAATATTATGCTCAGCTATTGGTCGGGTAATGGTTTTATTTCCCCCCAGGGTGGGCGGCTATATCAGTCCATTTCCAGCACCGTCAATAACTCCGACTTCACACAGCGCCGCCGCGAGCTACTCATTCTTCGCATGTTCAGCGACTTCCATTTGCCCGGCAACATCCTGCTGACGACCCGCTTCGAGCCGTTCTATGACCTCAATCGCCGCCAGATAGAGTTTTCGTTTGGCACGTATCTGAACTTCAATCAGGAGTTTTTTCTGACCATGTTACGGCGGGCCGACTAACCTAAACGCAAGCTTTTTCTGTCCCAAAGAAGCGTATCAGGGTCGGTCAAGCGCGAAATGAAGAATGTCGGACTCTTTCTCTGATTTTCGGACTGACCACAATCTGGTTTGGTGTGGCACTGGCTGAAAGCCGCTTGCTACAGCTACCGCACAACTGCGCGGATTATTGACTCGGCAACGGATAACCAGGCGGTCGGCGTTGATAATGGAGCTAAAGCCGAGCTGTACGGCTGCCGTTAGTGCCTCCCGAGCGTACCCATGTCCTTCGGCCTCCAAAGCGAGGTAGTACCCAATTTCGGCCGTGATAGTTCGGGCCCAAGTCGGCTTCAGACTGATATCGCCCAAATATTGTCCCCCGGCCGTGTGCCAGATGCCCAGCACAAACATCCGTTTAGTGTGCCAATCCTGGTCGAAGGACTCCAAAATGCGGCCAGCGTCAGCTAGTGTCTGAACGGCGGCCAGGCGGGCTGGAAATGCTTCCTGAAGTCGGGTACGATCCTTTTCAAGAACAGCGAAAAATGCCGCTTCATCCGAAGACACATAGGGCCGAAGCGTGAGGTGGGGCGTGAGCAAAGGCAAGCGGGCCGGAGAAAGTGGCAGATCGGCGGCGTACATAATTCGGCGAAAGCAACAAGCTACCCTACGCGCAAACCAGGCTCTGGGATGATAGAAGCAAGGCAATAGTAACTCCGGGGGGCAAATCCCGTTTGGTTTGAATAGCTATCAACTTAATAGAAAGGAGTTTTTCCTTCTTCAAGAAGCTATTCTCAACCTCATACAAACTGCTATGAAAAGAAGACTGGAAAGCAAAGTTGCCATTGTAACTGGCGGCGGCACCGGCATCGGTGAAGCTATCAGCAAACGATTTGCGCAGGAAGGCGCGGCCGTAGTGGTCGTGGGCCTCGATACGGACCCCGTGCGCGAAGTAGTAGACGAAATTCAAGCCCGTGGGGGCCGTGCTATCGGCTTCCTTGGCGATATTTCCCGGCAGGAAGCGGCCGAAGAATGCGTGAAACTAGCTATCCACGACTTCGGTAAGCTGGATATCCTGATCAATAATGCCGGCGTGTTTCCCGCTATTTCTACCATTGATAAATATCCGATAGACGCGTTTGAGTACATGATCAAGCACAACGTGTACTCCAACTTTATGATGACGCGCGCTGCCATTCCTTATCTGCAGAAAACGCGCGGCAATATCGTGTCGGCCGGATCGGAAGCGGGGCATATGGGTATCCCGCAAAACGCGCCGTATGGGGGCACCAAAGGCTTCGTGCACGCTTTCCAGCGCGGCGTAGCGGTGGAGCAGGCCAAGTTCGGGGTGCGGTCTAACATCGTTGGTCCGGGCCCTATCGACACGGCCTGGACGCACCAGGAAACCGGACCGATGACTGCTAAAATGGAAAAGCAGACGGTGCAAGGCGTACCGATGGGCCGCCGAGGCACCGCGGAGGAAGTAGCCAACGTGTATCTGTTTCTCGCTTCCGATGAAGCCAGTTACGTGACCGGCGCAACTTATTTCGTAGATGGTGGCGTAACGCTTTCCAAAGGTGCGCACGGTGACGAGGTGCCTAGCAAATTCAAGAAGGAGCCCGCCGATGATCTAGACCTACAGCATGAAAGAGACGGCCACACCAAAATTAAGTCTGAGTATAAGGCGAAAATGAACTAGCCTAGATTTAGCCTACAAAAAAGCCCCCAGATTAAGCCTGGGGGGCTTTTTTATGACTTGCAGTGCTTGCTTATGGGTGCTTGTACTGTAAGGGGCTTCCTAGAGCCTGCTGAATGCGCATGACGTTTACCTGCCGGGCAGCCTCGTTGAAATACTCAAGCCGACGGATAAGCATTTCCTTTACCAGCATACGGCCTTCCGGCGTCCGCATTACGGCTTTTTTGTCGTCCAGGACGCGTTGCATGATGGCTTCGGTTTCAGCTTCCCGCTGTAGGTACTGGTCACGAAACTCGGCCAAGCGAGCCAAACTATCGGTGGTGAGGCGGTACTGAGCGCCTCCCTGGTTCAGTACCTCACAGAGCACATATACTTCCAGTGGCAGGGAAGTAGCCAGCGTGGTGGTGCGCAAATCGAGGCCCGCTTGTAAGGCATCCAGAATAATAGCAATGTTGCGCTCGAATTGCTGGTAATAACCGGAAGCTTCCATTTTTTCAATTAACAGTTAACATTGATCATTTAACAGCCGTGCGGCGTATCATCACGCATTTTAGGGCAGATTCTGGCTGATATCCACCTGTTAAATGTTAAATGATAGTTGTTAAATGCTTAAAGGAGTTCTTTTACAATCTGTTCTACCGAAATTCCTTCGGCTTCCGCTTTGAAATTGCGCACCAAGCGATGGCGCAGAATAGGCAATGCCACGGCCCGCACATCTTCGATATCGGGTGAATACTTGCCATTGAGCAACGCGTTGCATTTGGCCCCCACAATCAGGTGTTGCGAGGCCCGCGGCCCGGCGCCCCACTCCAGCAGCTGCGTAGCCCGCGCCGCGCCCCGATCTGTGTTTGGACGGGTTTTATGCACCAAGTTAACGGCGTATTCTACCACATTATCGGCCACGGGTACGCGGCGCACCAAATGCTGAAACGCCTGAATGTCGTCGCCATGCAATATTTTACTCACCGTGGGACGGTGGTCAGAAGTCGTGTTTTTCACGATCTGCAACTCAGCTTCGTAGCTAGGGTAGCCGAGCTGGATATTGAACATGAAGCGGTCGAGCTGGGCTTCCGGTAGGGGATAAGTACCTTCCTGCTCAATCGGATTTTGGGTCGCCAGCACAAAGAAAGGCCGCTCCAGCGGGTAGCGCTGCCCAGCCACCGTTACCGAGTATTCCTGCATGCTTTCCAGCAATGCCGCCTGCGTCTTGGGTGGGGTGCGGTTAATTTCGTCGGCCAGCACGATGTTGGCAAACACAGGCCCTTTCACGAAGTGAAAATCGCGCTGCTGATTCATCGTTTCCGAGCCCACAATGTCGGAGGGCATCAGGTCGGGAGTAAACTGAATGCGGTTGAACGACAAGTCGAGCGAGTCGGCAATAGTCTGGATGAGCAGCGTCTTGGCCAGGCCCGGCACACCTACCAGCAAGCAATGGCCCTGCGAAAACACGGCCGTAAGCACCAGGCGTACTACCTCATCTTGGCCAATGATAATTTTACCGATTTCCTGCCGTAGGGCCTGGTAAGACTGAGCCAACGCGTCGGCGGCTTCTTTATCAGAAGAGAAATTTCGCATGTAAGGAGGGGGAGACATGAGTGCAAAGAAGTGAGAGGCGAGACTTTGTTGTGGCATAGCACGTCAGAACAAAGTCTCGCCTCTCACTTCTTTGCACTCGCTTCTATACTTAATTAACCGCATTAAGTAGCTTACAGCCAGCGTACTGCGGGTCTACTTCAATATAGACGTCGCCGCGATTCTTCTTAAACCACTCATCCAGGGCCTTGTTTTTCTTCTCATTAAGAGCAGCTGCCGCGATTTTCTGGTAGTCGTCCTGCAGGTTAGCCTGGTGGGGCGGGTTATTCGATTTCAGCCATAGAATACGCATGGCATCCTTGCCATCGTCGGTGCGGTAGGGCATGGGGGGCGTAATGCTGCCCACTTTCATGGTATCGATAGTGAAGAAGATGGCCGGATCAATCTTATCCAGGGGAAGGTAGTTGCTCCGGTCCTGGGGGTTCTGAATCAGGCCGCCGTTGCCGCTAGTGTTCTTGTCGTCGGAGAAATCTTTGGCCGCTTTGGCAAACGTGATGCTATCAGCCAGAATGCGCTTGCGAACCTTGCTAAGCTGCACGGCTGCCTCGCTCACGTCGGAAGTGCCCGTATTAGGCTTAAGCAGAATATGGCGAGTGCTGAAGGTCTCACCTTTGCGCTCGATAAGCTGGATAAGGTGAAAGCCAAACTGCGACTCCACGATGGGCGACATCTGGCCCGGCTCCAGACGTAAAGCGGCAGCCTCATACTCGGGTACCAACTCGCGGCGCTTAAAAAAGCCCAGATAGCCACCCTCCGCGGCCGAGCCGGGGTCCTGCGAAAACTCTTTGGCCAGCTTCTCGAAGCTTTCACCGGCCTGAATGCGCCCGCGAATATCGTTGAGTTTGGCCTGCGCTTCCTGCTTGGCCTTCTGGTTTACTTGCGCGAACTTAATAATCTGGCCTACCTCCACTTCGGTTGAGTAGTAAGGCAAGCTGTCCTTCGGAATGCGGTTAAAAAACTGCTTTACCTCCCGAGGTGTCACGGTCACTTTGCCGGAAATCTCTTCCTGCATCTTCTGCTGAACGAGCTGCTCCTTCACCTGCGGCCGCAAATCGTCTTTGAGCTGCTTGATGGGCTTTTTGTAATACTCTTCCAGCTTCTGCTCCGAGCCAATCTGCTGCACGAAATACGCCATGCGCCGGTCGAGCTCACCTTTCACCTGGTCGTCCTCGACTACTACGGAGTCAACCTCGGCTTTGGCCAGCATGAGCTTGTTCAGCACGATGCTCTCCAAAATCTGGCACTTCACATCCGGGGGCAGCGGTTTGCCTTCAGCGCGCGCTACTTCTTGCTGATAGATATTTTCGAGGTCGGAGCGCAAGACAATCTGATTGTCCAGCTTCACGATGATGGCGTCTACGGTTTGACGCCCTACTGGCCGGGCCAAGCCCAGCTGAGCGAAGCCAGTGCTAACCGCACCTACAAGCAAGCCACCGCTCAACAGCGCTACACGAGCCGCCGTACGAAATAATTGAGTCATGTAATTCAGAAAATAAGAGGCTGAACAGCAAAGAGTATTCAGCCCAACGGCTATCGAAACGCAAAAAGCCGCCGGTAAATTTCAACATAAATCCCTTCTCTGGCAAAAAGCTGGGTTTGAAGCCGGAAAAGAGCGTTTCGGAGTAAAGAGACCTTATTGTCGGCTAACGTTGCGCGGTCCACCAACTTTTGCTGAGTCATAGCAAACGCGTTCCTTGCTCAAGGTTATAAACGAAAAAGCCCCCCAGAAAACGGCCGCCTTTGCTGGGCTCTCTGGGGGGCTTTTTCCGGCAGCTTCGCCAGCTTATTTGGTTATCAGCTTATTTACTTCTGTCTGATTGACCTGCACCGGGTACTGGGCGCGCAGTTGCGTCAACCATTGCTTTTCCAAGTAGTTCTGGTAGTCGGAAGTAGCCTGGCCACGCGTCTCAGCCAGCGTTTTAGGTCCGGCGGGCAGTGCTTTCTCAATCGTAACAGCATAGAAACGGCCATCTTTCTGCACTGGGTAAGTGCCTGGGCCCCGGTCCATTACCTCATCTACTACCTTGTTGTCGCCCTTCTGAAAGCTTTGCTGGGTGATTTGCACAGCCAGGGGATTCTTGCTGTTGTAGCGACGCTCTATAGTAGCTGGGTCGCGGGTGTAGCCACGAATGTAAACAGCATCCGCTGAGCCAGCCTGGGCCTGTTTTCTGTCAATCGTTACATTCGCTATGATCTTAGCAGCCTTAACGCTTTTATTTATTAGAAAAGCTTTGACACGTTCCGTTCTCTGACGCGCTAACGCCGTAGTGGCATTCGGCTTCTGATAGCTTATGACAGTGATAAACAAAGTAGTATCAGTTGCCATTTTGTCGGCCAAGGATTCCAGCGTGGTAGCGCTGGCTGGCGTTAATGTAGCCGTCCGGGCCTGAAAGCTTATGCTGGCTGGAATGCCCTCCGCCGTCGGCATTGATGTATCTTTACCAAACAACATCTGTACATTTTCGCGTATTTCAGGCGAGGCCGCGCTGATCAGGCGGGCCTGCACCCGCGGTCCCCACTGATAATTGGCCTGGTTAGCCGTGAAAAATTGCTGCAAGCCCACCGTATCGGTCAGTGCCTTTGACCACACTTTCTCATCCATCAATTGGAAAAGCAATATGCCGTCGCGATACTCTTTTACCAGCATGCGGTAGTCCTCGTACTTGGTATCGAGGTTGGTTTTTTCAAATTCTGTCAGGCTTTGGTCTATGTACTGATCGTAGAGCTGCTGCATAACAAAGCGCGGATCGGCGCCGGCGCGCGGGCGCTGACTCTGTTGCACATAGGCCAGAAAATCCTTGATTGAGTAAGCTTTGCCCTTAATGGTAAACAAGGGAGCATCGCCGCTCACTGTCGTCTCGCCTTTTTTGCGCTTGCCACTCGGAAATTTGCTTAGAAACGTTTCTGACTTGAAACGACCATTAACCAGCGCCGTATCGGCCTGCGCTAGTAAAGCGTCACGCACGGGGGGCATTTCTCCGAACTGATTCTCCTGCCGGATGCGCTTGAGAAAGGCCGCACGGTTTAGCTCTGAGCGCGAGTCTTTGGCAACTTTGCTCTTGAGCATAGGGGCCATGGCCTCAAACGTGGGCACTGGCTGCTTTTCAATGAGCTTGATGATGTGCCAACCATAGGGCGTCTGGACTGGCGCTGCGATGTCGCCGGGCTTCTGCAGCTTAAAGGCTACTTCCTCGAAGCTCGGAATCATGCGCCCGGTGCCAAACGCGGGCAACTCGCCACCATTGGCGGCCGAGCCGGCATCTTCCGAAAACTGCGTTACCAGCTTGTCCCAGTCTTCGCGCCGACGCAAGCGGGAGTACAGCTCGTCCACTTTCTTTTTAGCGGTTACGGAGTCGGCCTTGGGCATGCCGGGCGTGGCCCGGAGCATAAGGTGGGCCACTTTTATCTCACCTTGAGCCGGCCGCACGTCATTCACCTTAATCACATGGTAGCCAAAGCGCGTCCGAACTGGTGCCGATACATCGCCTGCTTTTGTCTTATACGCTACGTTCTCAAATGGATAGACCATTTGCATAGCGGTAAAGTAGCCTAGCTGCCCGCCATTGTCACGCGCCGAAGGGTCTTCGGAAGCCTGACGAGCTACCTGATTGAAGTTTTCACCGCTGGTAACGCGCTGGCGCAATGCTACTGCCTTTTGATAGGCTGCTAAGGTATCGCGAGGGTCAGCGTCGGGAGCCACGCGCACCAGAATATGGGAGGCGCTGATCTCCTTGCTCAGCCGATCGTAAGCTTCCCGCACAAGCTGGTCGGTTACGCTTTTCTCGGTAAGGTAAGGCTGGGCCAGTTGCTGCTTGTAGCCGTCCAGCTCACGCTGGAAAGCCTGCGTGGTATCGATACCACGCTGCTCGGCTTCCAGCACCTTCAGCTTGAAGTTAGTGTACAGATCCAGGTATTCCGTCACGTTGGCACGGGTTCCGTAGTCGGGAGCCGTGGCGTTATTTTTTCGGTATACGTAGGCGAATTCTGAGGCTGGTACTATCTGCTTCCCCAGCGTGACTACCGCCGGTTGCTTGGCAGTGGAAGTGGTTGATTTGGTAGACTGGCATCCGATGGCCAGTAGCGCGCCGGCCGCGAGGCTGGCGTACAAAATGCGTTTGGGCATAAAGAAAAGAAGATTCGACACAAACAATAACTCTGCTATGACCCTGAAGGCCGAGTCGTTGCCAGATGCAATTTTACGGATTTTTTCGGCCTAACGCAGCGCCTTATCAAACTGAGCGTGTACAAAAAAGCCCCCCAAGGTACTGGGGGGCTTTTAAAAATCAGAACGTTGGGCTACACCACTTTCTTGTAGAGCCGACAAACATTGTGGTTGCCGGAGGAAGAAAACTCCACGCGGTCCATGATGCGGTTGACCAGTGCCATGCCTACGCCGCCCTTCTTACCCGTGCGGATATGTTCCAGCAAATCGGGCTCCCGAAAGCTCAACGGCTGGTAAGATTCCTTGCTGTCATCCTCTATCTCGACGCCGAACATGTGGTCTTCCATGGCGAGCTTGAGTTGCAGATACTGCGATTCGTTCTCTGCGTTGGCGTGAATGATCAGATTAGCTACGACCTCATCAACAGCCAGCACAATCTGATTGACGTGCAATTCGGACAAGTGATAAACGGACAGATAGGCGCTCACGAAGTCGCGCACTATTTTCAGGTTGTCCCGGCTACAACTTATGCGAATTACGTTCTTCATCCCCTCTTTATGCTGTCAAACTTAAATAGCAGTAGCCTCCGATTCGGAAGGCACGATGGTCATCAGCGTATCTAACCCCAGAATCTCAAATACGTTGTGCACCTTTTCCTGCATGTTGAAAAATACCAGCTTGACATTGGCATCCTGGAAGCGCTGTAAGTGAGAAATGAATACGCCAAGGCCCGCAGAAGAAATGTAGTTCAAGCGCTGGCAATCAATTAATACTTTCTGATAATTCAGGATTTCGGGCTTAGTTAGCTCTGTGTCAAGAATCACAGAAGAGCTAGCATCCAACTCGCCGTCGAGGCTGAGCGTGAGCGTATGCGCGGTAATTTGCTGTGTGATTTTCATAGAAGCCATCTACGTCAGACGGTTGGTTCTGGTTGGGACGCCCGGAACTTGATAACTAGCAAGGTCTGGTCGTCGTGCATTGGTTGGCCACGGCTGAATTCAGCCAGGTCTTCCAGAATCATATTTTTGATTTCATCAGCCTCCAGGTAATACGTGCGCTCTAGCATCTGTTGCAGGCGCTCCTCACCGTATTCTTCCTTATTTGCCCCCCGCGCCTCCACAATGCCATCCGTGTAGATTACCATTACGTCGCCGGGGTTGTAATCGTAGAACTGGTTCTTAATATGTTTCTCGTAGGAGTCGTGGCGAATAATACCCAGTCCTAGGCCCGCCGTGTGGAAGTAGGATACTTCCTCCTTTGATGGAATGATAATATAAGGTATGACAATGGCCGGCCCGTGCAAAAACGAAGCCACGGTTCTCATAGTCTATTATATATAGAGATGCTGTAATAAAAGACGACTTTTCGAGGCAGTGGACCAAGGCCTTATTGGCCATGGCCATAAACTTGCTGGGCACCGGAAACTTCTCGCGCTCATTGCGGGCCAGTGGGTTCTCCTGCATCAAAGCGTGAAAAATACCTTTCATCTGGGCCATGTGAAAAGCCGCCGTAATGCCCTTACCCGACACATCACCAATAAGAATAGCGAGGCGCTGACCCGGCAAGTGTAGAAAGTCATAAAAATCGCCCCCTACTTCCTTGGCGGCTAGCGCATGCGAGCTGATTTCAAACCAGTTGTCAATGGGCAAATCTTTTGGAATCAAGCTTTCCTGCACAGTGGAAGCAATTTTAAGCTCCTCCTGCACGCGCTCATTCTGAATAGAAGCCGCTAACAATTGTAGGTTCTCAATGCTAAGAATCGTCTGACTGGTGAAAGTTTGCAGAATGCCCAAATTCTCACGGTCGAAGCCCTGCGGCTGGGTCTTCAGCATATACAAAGCTCCGTACTGGCGCTTCGCGGAGCGTAAAGGCATCACGATAAGCGAACCAAAAGGCAGGCCCAAACTGCGAAAGCCGCTGCTATTCGGCAGGTCATTGTTCAGGTATTCGATGTGCCCCAGGTTATAATCGGCCAGCAGCCCCCGAATGGCCGTGCATTGCTCCTCCGTAATATGGTAGCGCTGGCCTTTATAGGCCTCGTCGCTTGCTTCTACATCGAGCCAGGCAGCATCGGCTTCCACGGTTTGTACGGTAGCATCGAAGAGCATGCTGTACACGTCTTCTTCCGTCTGACCACGCTGAATAAGCTGCGTGAGGCGCTGCAAACTCAGTATTTCCTCCCGCTTCTGCTCAAAGACGCCCGCCGTAGGCAAATTAAAGAACGTAACAAATAGCCCCATCACGGCAAAGAAAGCCGCGAAGAACACTGTGAGCAGTAAGAAAGCATGCTGAGATTCGGGAGCTAGCAGCTTGGGGTCGTATTGAATCCGCACGAAGTAGGCCACAAAAATGGTCATGCACAGCAGGATAGCCAGTTGCATAAATATTACCTCCCACTTCTGCCGCCGGTTCAGATATGCCACCCATTTCTGGTTGCCGCTCAGGTACACGCCAAAAATGGCTAACCCCCCAATAATCAGCAGCGATACCAGAGTAGGCAGCTGCCAGCCCATCAGCCGAAAAAGCAGCGTACTACCTAGTAAAATCTCAAAAAGCTCCCACTCGCGGCGTAACCTTGCCGAAGAGCGAAACAGCACTAAGGACCGCCATGTGTAGGTAGTGCTGGCTAGGAATAAAATAAACAGCCCTAGATTAATCGTGTAAATGACCGCAAAAAAGGTGCGGTTACTGCTTGGCAGCTGGTACTGTATGAAGCGTTCCAGTAGGTGAAGCGCCACACAAATGCTGGCTAGTACACCTGGTCCGAGCACCAACCGACGAAATAATCCTATAAAATCGGTGCCCCGCAATGGGTCGGGCTGGAGGCGGTAGTACACGAATACACCCACTGCAAAAACGGCTTGGGCAACTAATGTCACCCAATCAGGCGGAACTGGCAGAGAAGCCGTTGACGGCGGGCTAGCGCGAAGAAGCGTACTAACCAGCAGCACGACCCAGCTTAGCATCGTAAGGGGTAATAGCGTGGCTGTTAGCCTCTGGCTAGAGGGCATAGAGAGAAATTAAGTACAAATTTCGCGCAAGTGAGAAAAAACAGGTGAAAGCAGAAATCTTCAGCAAGATAAAGCCTTAAATAAAATAAAGTTGAGCATCTTCTTCCTTACTCACTGCAACTACTCAGGACACGATGGTTTTGAACTAGAGTAACCTAAATCTGAATGAGTAAATTATGTACAGTAGACAGCACGCTCTAAAAGAGTTTTGGCTACGTACTTGCCAAAGCTTTTTTAGTACAGATATGAGGGCGGATCAGGTAGTCGGCCGCATCCGATAGTAGACTAAGCGACCATGAAAATGCCCCCCACTGAAGTGCGAGGGGCACAGTATAATTTAATAACATCGTTTGGGTTTAGCGGCTGCTGTAGTTCGGCGACTCACTCGTGATTTGTACGTCGTGCGGATGGCTTTCACGCAAGCCAGCACCTGTGATGCGTACCATACGAGCCTCCTGCAATACGGCTATGGTAGGAGCCCCGCAGTAGCCCATGCCGGCCCGCAAACCACCGGCCAACTGGTAAAGCACCTCACTTACGCCGCCCTTAAACGGCACACGGCCGACGATACCCTCCGGTACGAGCTTCTTTACATCATCCTCTGAGGACTGGAAGTAGCGGTCTTTGGAGCCGTCTTCCATGGCTTCCACCGAGCCCATTCCCCGATAGGTCTTGAACTTGCGGCCTTCGTAAATGGTAACCTCCCCGGGGGCTTCCTCGGTGCCCGCCAGCATAGAGCCAATCATGACGGAGGAGGCGCCACCGGCTAAGGCCTTTACCGCGTCGCCCGAAAACTTCACGCCCCCATCGGCAATAAGTGGTACGCCGGTGCCTTCCAAGCCACGCGCGGCCTCAATTACAGCTGTAAGCTGCGGCACTCCGATACCCGCGATAATGCGGGTAGTGCAGATAGAACCGGGTCCTACGCCTACTTTCACCGCGTCGGCGCCGGCATCAGCTAGGGCGCGGGCACCCTCGGCGGTAGCTACGTTGCCGGCAATTACTTCCAGGTCGGGATAGTGTTGTTTGATGCTGCGAACGGCATCTAATACGCCTTTGGAATGGCCATGGGCCGTGTCTACACTCACTACATCGACTCCGGATTGCACCAGAGCTTCTATGCGCTCCAGCAGATCGGGGGTTACGCCTACGGCGGCACCTACGCGCAGGCGACCAAACAGGTCCTTGCAGGCGCGCGGCGTGCGGCGGCGTTTGCGAATGTCTTTGTAAGTAATGAGGCCGGTAAGGCGGCCTTGCTCATCCACGACGGGCAGTTTTTCGACTTTAAACTCCTGCAACAAGTCCTCCGCCTGCGCCATGTCGGTGCCGGTAGCCGCCGTTATCAGGTTCTCGCGGGTCATTACCTCGGCCACGGAGCGCTCCATGTCCTTTTCGAAACGCAAGTCGCGGTTAGTCAGGATGCCTTTAAGATGCCGTTGCTCGTCGATGATCGGGATACCGCCAATCTTATGCTGGCGCATGAGTTGCTTGGCGTCGCCGAGAGTAGCGGTTTCGGACAGCGTAAACGGGTCCAGAATCATCCCGCTTTCTGAGCGCTTCACCCGGCGCACCTGCTCGGCCTGGGCCTTGATGCTCATGTTCTTATGAATGATTCCGATGCCGCCCTCCTGAGCCATCGTAATAGCCAGCTCATACTCGGTAACGGTATCCATAGCTGCCGACACGAAGGGCAGGTTCAGGCGGATATTCCGGGTAAGTTGGGAGCTGGTGTCGGCGTCGCGGGGCAATACCTCCGAATAGGCAGGTAGCAGCAGAACGTCGTCGTAGGTAAGGGCCTCGAAGGCAATTTTGGCAGATTGGTCAGCCATGGCAACAAGAAGATTAGGTGACTCTTATTGCCGGGTAAAGCTACGACGAAAAGTTGGGTTACGTCATTGAGATTGAGAATCTTCTCATTATTAAATGGTGAAGGAACCCACCAAAGTGGCCATTGCTAGGCGTATTTTTTCAAGAGTTGCCCCCACCAATTCCAGCTTGAGCGAAGGCCCAGACAGTCCTAGCCAAGCGGTACGGAACGAGGTGTGCCGCCTTACTTCAGGCCATTCTGCCGGCGCGTGCCCCGCATCGGTTCCGCTTCCAGCGGATTATCGGGCCAGTAGTGCTTCGGATAACGTCCGCGCATATCCTTGCGCACTTCAAAGTAGCCTGTGGCCCAGAAGCTGCGCAAATCCCGCGTGACCTGTACTGGCCGGTAGCCGGGCGAAAGCAGGTGCATGGTAAGCGGAATTTGCCCCCAGCCACTCGTGGAGTATCCAGCAGCCCAAAAACCTCCTGTAAACGCACGGCTAGCGCGGGGGCTGCGGGGTTGGAGTAATCAACACGAATGCGCGAGCCGGTAGGCACCACAACGTGGGCAGGCGCTAGGCGGTCCATCTCTTGGCGCTGGGACCAGCCACCGGGCAGCCAGCTCGACAGCACCTCATTTAAGTCCAGCCGGTTTACCTCCGTGAGGGAGCGCAGGCCGGTAAGAAAAGGCCCCAGCCACTCGGTTAAGTGCAGAAGCAAAGCCGCATCCGATACATCGGGCCACTCCGCAGGACTTGCCTGCTGTAAGAAAGCCAGCCGTTCGCGCAGATGTTGGGCTTCCTCGGTCCAAGGTAAGCGCTGAATGCCCTGGCGGCGTAACCCATTCAGCAGCGCTTCTTCTACCGCCGATGGATCAGGTTGAGAAAGTGCCTGATCGGTGAGAATTAACGCGCCCAAGCGACGCAGACGACGGGCTATTACCCGCCCGGCCGCATCATCCCAGCGTACTTCCTCTTCACTGGTAATAAGCTCGGGAAAATGTTGTTCCAACTCGGCTCGGTCTAAGGGGGCGGCCAGTACGGCACGCGGCGCGGCGGCATTGCCATCTAAGTGAGCCACAGCAAAAAACACGGCTTCCTGGCTGAAATGCTCAGCGGGCAATACGGCGCGCTGACCAGTTACGAGGCGGACGCGCTCGGGCGTTTCGCGCTGGGCAAGGCGGTCGGGGTAAGCTAAGGCAGCTAATAGCCCGGCCGCATCCGGCTCGATGAGAGAGTTGGGAACAGCAGCCCGGTTTCGAAGCACGGCAGCAGCCTCCCGCACCCGATGCAAGGCTCCATTATCGGGCACTAAACCGGGCAGAGGAGCGCGGCCGGTCATTAAGGCTTCAAGGCGCAGGCGCAAATCGGGTGGGGCGGGGGTGCTGTCGGCAGGGCGCAGTAAGTCGCGCTCAGTAAGCAACGCGGCTAAGGCGCAGGCTGTGGAGCCGTGCCCCGCTTCTTTGCCCCGCAATACCAGATGCCCTAAACGGGGCACTAAGCCCAGGCCAGCCAAAGCACGGCCATGCGGCGTGGGAGGACCGGGGGCAAAATGGCTCCCAACCTGACCAGCAAATCGCGGGCCTGCGCTAGAGCCGCAGCCGGTGGTGCATCGAGCCAGCGCAACGCGGCCGGATCATAGGTTCCCCAAAGCGCCAGTTCCAGGGCCAGACTGCTCAAGTCGGCGGTAAGGATTTCGGGGGGCAAATGTGCCGGATGCTCCGCGTGCTCGGCTTCAGTCCAGAGGCGCACACAGGTTCCCGGACCCAGACGGCCGGCACGGCCGCGGCGCTGGTCGGCCGCAGCCTTACTTACGGGCACGGTTTGCAGCGTGCTTAAGCCCGTGCGCGGCTCAAAGTGGGGCACCCTGGCATAACCTCCGTCTATCACCACCCGCACACCTTCAATAGTCAGGCTGGTTTCGGCGATGCTGGTGGCCAGCACGATTTTGCGCCGCCCCGTGGGGGCAGGCCGAAGAGCCGCATCCTGCTGCTCGGCGGGCAATTCGCCATGCAAAACGTGCACATCAACAACAGGTGCCAGCGTGCCGGCCAGGCGCTCCGCCACGCGGCGCTGGTCAGCCAGACCGGGCAAAAACACCAGCACGTCGCCGAGCGGATGCTGGGCCAGGGCTTCGCGAATGGCCGTTGGCACCAGGGCCGTCAGCCGTTCCGTGGGTCGGTTGCCGGCCGCCGCTGCCCGGCTGGGGGACAAATATTGCGTGCTGACCGGGTGTTGCAGGCCCGCGCTTCGTACCACCGGAGCCCCGAGCCAGGTGCCCAAGCGCTCGGCTTCCAGCGTGGCGCTCATAATAAGAATCCGCAAATCTGGGCGCAGTACGGCTTGGGCATCCAGGGCCAGCGCCAGGCCCAAATCGGCCTGCACGCTCCGCTCGTGAAACTCATCGAACAGCACGGCCGCTACGCCTTCCAGGGCCGGATCATCCTGCAGCATGCGCGTCAGGATAACCTCCGTAGCGACTTCAATGCGGGTTTTGGCCGAAACCCGGCTTTCCAGTCGTACCCGATATCCTACTGTTTGCCCCACTGGCTCACCCAGAAGCTGCGCCATGCGCGCCGCCGCCGCCCGCGCCGCCAGTCGCCGCGGTTCGAGCACAATGATGCGCCCGGTGGGCGGCATCCAGGGCGCATTCAGTAACGCCAATGGCACCAGGGTCGTCTTGCCCGCGCCCGGCGGGGCCTGCAATACGGCACAAGTCATAGCGCCAAGCGTGGCCAGCAGCTCCGGCAGGGCCGCGCGAATAGGCAGATCAGGCAGTTGCAAATGGATAGGTTGCTTGAGAAATGAGAAACTGAGGATGGGAGGCGGTCAGCTCCCCTCCTTACCAAGGAGGAGATGCCGCGCCGAAGGTGCGGCTGGGGTGGTTAGGTCGTTGCCGATGTTGTTTAGTAAGTCATTTTAAAAAAGCCCTCCAATACCAGCTATCCATTGTTTGGCTGCTTATCGTTCAGCTAAACAACGAGCCCCTCCAGTAGCACCACCCCAGCTTTGGCTTCGCCAAACCGTCCCCTCCTTACTAAGGAGGGGAGCTGACCGCCTGCCGTCCCCGATTCTTTATTCCTCATTAAGCACCGCCTCTAATAAATAGCCACCGAAGGATCTACCTGTACACTCCAGGCGTGAATGCCGCCGCGCAGGTTCAGCAGGTTTGTCAGGCCGTGGCGGTGTTGCAGATAGCCCAGGGCCTGAGCCGAGCGCACCCCATGGTGGCAGATAAGCACTACCGGCCGGTCGGTGGCCAACTCCTCTACGTGCTGCGGTAGTTCGCCCAAAGGCAGCAGCAAACTGCCCGCTATGTGGCAGTATTCATACTCCTCCGGCTCGCGCACGTCCACGAGTTGCAGGGATTCGCCGCGCGCCAGGCGGGCTTGCAGATCTTGGGGCGTCAGTTCGGGGAGCATAGCGTGAGAATAGAGTTGGGGGGCAAAAATAAGGGAAGCCTTGCTACCTTCGGCCTTTCCTCCTGCCTAAAGAATAGCGCGTGGCCTTATCTGATTTGTGGTCGGGGTTGCTGGCCAGCAGCCCCATAGAGCTGGCCGGCGTAGTCACGGGCATCGCCTGCGTATGGCTGGCCGCCCGCAATTCCATCTGGAACTTCCCCACCGCGCTGGTCAGCTGCGCCCTCTACGTTATCGTATTCTGGGAGGCGCGGCTGTACTCCGACATGGCCTTGCAAGGCGTATTTATTGCGCTGGCATTTTATGGCTGGTACCAATGGCTGTACGGTGGTCCGCAGGCCCAGGAGCTGCCCGTGACGCGGGCCACGGCGCGGCAATGGACGTGGCTGAGCGCCATAGGCGTGGCTTACGCGGCGGGTGTGGGTTATGGCTTGAGCCAATACACCGATGCCGCCATTCCGTACTGGGATAGCTCCACTACCGCTATTAGCTTGGTGGCCCAAGTGCTGCTGACGCGCAAAAAAATCGAGAACTGGATACTCTGGCTGGTGGTCGATGTGGCCTATATTGGTCTGTACTGGCACCGGGAGCTTTATTTAACGGCCGGGCTGTACGCGGTGTACCTGGTGCTGGCTGCCTACGGCTACCTGGAGTGGCGTCGCCTGCTACGGGCCACCCTTCAGCCCCAAGCTGCCTGATGCTGCGCGTCGCTATTACCGGCCCCGAGTCAACGGGAAAGTCCACGCTGAGCCGCCTGTTGGCTGAGCACTATAAGACGACTTGGGCCCCCGAATATGCCCGCCAGTATTTGGAAGAAAACGGCCCCAGCTACACGCTACAGGATTTAGAGCAAATCGCCCACGGCCAGCTTGCTGCCGAAGCTGCGGCAGTGGCTACGGCCCACGAAATCGTGTTCTTCGACACCGACCTGTTGGTGATTAAAATATGGGCGGAAGACGCGTTTGGGCAGTGCCCGGCCTGGATTCAGCGCCACTTGGAGCGGCAGCGCTACGACCTGGTGTTACTCCCCGGCATTGACTTGCCCTGGGAGTTTGACTCCCTGCGCGAACACCCGCACCGGCGGCAGTATTTTTATGATTTATACTTGAGTGAACTGCGGAAGATGGGCGCTAATTATGTCGAAATAAGCGGGACAAGTAGCCAACGATTTGAGCAAGCGCGTAAGGCAGTGGATGTCCTAAAAAATCAAACTCTTTCTTCATGACTTTTTCTCTCGAAAACGACCAGTGCTGCGTGACTGTGAGCTCTTACGGGGCCGAGCTAAGTAGCTTTATCCGTAAAGATTTCAATGAGTTGGAGTACATCTGGCAGGCCGATCCGGCGGTGTGGGCGCGGCATGCGCCGGTGCTCTTTCCTATTGTCGGCCGCTTGCCACAGGATACCTACTTACATGAAGGCAAGGAGTACAAACTGCCCCAGCATGGTTTCGCCCGCGACCAGCAGTTTGCCCTTCTCAGCCAAACCAGCGACGAGCTTATCTTTAGCCTGAAGGCCAATGAAGCCTCGCACGCGTTGTATCCGTTCGATTTTGAGCTGATCATTCGCTACCGCCTGCGGGGCAACACACTGTTGGTAAATTGGCAGGTGCATAACCCAGCGGCGGAGCAGGAATTGCTGTTCAGCATTGGGGCGCACCCGGCGTTTCGGTGTCCGTTACTGCCCGACGAGCAATTCGAGGACTACTATTTTGAGTTCGATCATGCCGTCAGCTTTGAGCGGCATTTGCTTACTGGCGGCCTACTCACGGGCCAGACGGAGCCGGTGCTGGATAACCAAACGGAGTTGCCGCTAACCTACGAGCTGTTTGCCGACGATGCGCTGGTTCTGAAGAAATTCGATTTTACCCATCTCACCTTACGAAGCCGCACATCGGAGCGCGCCGTGCGCCTGCGCTTCGACGGGTTTCCTTATTTAGGTCTCTGGACTAAAGGACCGGGCGCGCCTTTCGTGTGCGTGGAGCCCTGGCAGGGAGTGGCCAGCACGGCAGGCGGGCCGCAGGAGCTGGCAGACAAAGAAGGTATCCTGAATTTGCCCCCCAGTCAGACATTTGCCACCGAATACAGTATTACGGTGGAATAACTGAACCGCAGTTCAGGTTGCACGAAAAAGCCCCCACGGCCTGCTCCAGATTGCTGTGTCAGCCACGATGACAGCGGGGGAGCGGGCCGTGGGGGCCTTTCTTGCTTAACTACCGCTACGAAAGGAGCGGCGCGGTAGGACGACTCGGGGAAGTAGGCCGACGGTTGTAGTCGGGTTCCCAGTCGTTGATAGGGCGCGTGATGCCGGGGGGCAAATCCAGATCGGGTAGGCCGTCATCGAGGGGCTCGCCGCCCTCATCATCATTGTCGGGGGAGGGCGGCCGCTGGAACCGACGCCGGGGCACGACCATGAAATAGGCGAGGATGGCAAGAACCACGAGCGTATAAACAAGGCTGATCATGGCGGGTAAAGACTGGAGTTCAACGCGGTAAGAATATCATAGGCTCCGATATAGTTAACGGGGCCGGGGGTGGAGTTGTTTTCGGACGCCACAATTTTTCCGGGCCGGTTAGAGCCTTCTCTAAGTTACAGAGTTTTTAACGGAAAGTAAAGGCCAGGCCGCATCGGTAGGAAGTGTAAAGCACCGGTTGTAGCTTTGCAGCGAAGTTTAGGGGTGCCCCACCAACTTAACCGGTCATGTTGCCGGCAGCGGGGCTGAGATTATACCCATTGAACCTGATCCGGGTAATGCCGGCGAAGGGAACAAACGGTCCACGAACGTAAAAACCGGTCCTCCGACCCCTGGAGAGCGGTTCGTTCCACTTTTCCATTTTTGTCATTCTTGAAAAAGTACGTATTGACCGGCGTGACGCTCTTGGCGCTAACCGGCGCGGCATGGGCGCAGGGCCCCGTGTCCGGCAGCCTGTTGGCGCCTAACGACGCCACCGGCAACCAGCCCGTACCGGGCGCCACCGTTTACCTCGATGGTCTGGCAGTCGGCGCTACTGCCGCTGATGGCTCCTTTCAGCTGCCGGCCGTGCCAACCGGCTCCCACACGCTGCGATTCACCGCCATTGGCTTCAGCCCGGCTACGGTAAGAATAACAGGGCAGGCGGAGCCCCAACAGGTGCCGTCCGTGGCCCTGCAAACGGCCAGTAGCCTCACTTCGGAAGTACTCGTCACGGCCTCCCGCGCCAATGACCGCACGGCCACGGCTTACTCCAACCTCGACCGCGAAGACCTGGATAAGCGCAACTTCGCCCAGGACTTGCCTTACCTGCTCGACCAGACGCCTTCCGTCGTCGTGACCTCCGACGCGGGGGCGGGCGTGGGCTATACCGACATCCGCATCCGGGGCACGAGCAACACGGGCATCAACATGACCATCAACGGAGTGCCGCTGAACGATCCGGAGTCGCGGGGGGCGTTTTTGGTGAATCTGCCCGATCTGGCCTCGTCGGTGAGCAGCCTGCAGGTGCAGCGTGGCGTGGGCACCAGCCAGAACGGAGGCGCGGCCTTCGGGGCTAGCATCAACATTTCCACCCTCGACGTGCGCCGCGAAGCCTACGCCGAAACCCAGAATGCCTACGGCTCCTTCAACACCTGGAAAAACAACGTGCAGTTTGGTACGGGGCTGCTTGGGGGGCATTTTACTATTGATGGCCGCCTCTCGCGCATTGCCACCGACGGCTATATGAAACGCGCCGAGTCGGATCTGAAATCGTACTACCTGGCGGCTGGCTACCAGGCCAAGAATACGCTGGTGAAGTTCATCACCTTTTCGGGCCGTGAGAAAACCTATCAGGCCTGGAATGGGGTGCCCGAGCCGGCCCTTACCGGCAACCGCGACCTGCTGCAAACCTACGTCGACAACGGGGAGCTCTCGACCGCCGATGCTGAGCGGGTATTGCAGGAAGGCCGCCGCTACAGCTACTACACCTACGACAACCAAACCGATAATTACCAGCAAAACCACTACCAGCTCCATCTTTCTCAGGGCCTGGGCCAGGATTGGAATATCGGGGCGGCCCTGCATCTTACGCGCGGCTTTGGCTACTACGAAAGCTTCCGCGCCAACCGACGGTTTTCGGCTTATAACCTTCCCAACGTAGTGCTGGGCAACCAAACCATTACCCGTACCGACCTGGTTGACCGCAAATGGCTGGATAACTATTTCTACGGCGGCACCTTCGCGCTGAACTACCAGCCCAAGAATAACGATAAGTTTGAGGCGACGCTCGGCGGGGCCGTCAACCGCTTCGACAACGACCACTACGGCGAAATCATCTGGGCGCGATACGCCTCTACCAGCAACATTCGCCAGCGCTACTACTTCAACGAGGCCACCAAATCGGACTACAACACCTACGCCCGCGCCACCTGGCAGGTGCTGCCCCGGCTCGGCGTGTACGGCGACTTGCAGCTGCGCCGCATCGACTACGCTATTAATGGGGTGGAAGACGACCAGAACGACGTTACTACCCGCGCCGACTATACTTTTTTCAACCCTAAAGCCGGCGCTACTTTCTCTCTGGCTGAAGGGCAGAAGCTTTACGCCAGCTTCGCCGTGGGCCAGCGCGAACCCGTGCGCGCCGACTTCACCGACCGTCCCGCCGGCGACCAAAGCGCCAAAGCCGAGCGCCTCGAAGACTTCGAAGCCGGCTACCGCCTCAATCTGTCAGACCTCCAGCTGCTCACGCCGCGCACCGACCTGCGCTTCGAGGCTAACTACTTCTACATGAACTACCGCAACCAGCTGGTAGCCACCGGCCAGCTGAACGACGTAGGCACGGCCCTGCGCACGAACGTAGCCCGAAGCTACCGCACCGGCGTAGAACTGACTGGCTTTGTATCGGCTGATGATAAAATCAGCTTGAGCAGCACGCTTACCCTCAGCCGCAACCGCATTCTGGATTACCGCGACGTTTCCTACGACGAGGAGTTCACCCCCGTAGTTGCCGCGGAAGGACGTACCACCACTATTTCTTATTCGCCATCCGCCGTGTCGGCCCACACGCTGGAGGGCCAGCCGCTGCCAGGCTTGCGCCTCGCCTTGCTCTACAAAACCGTGAGCCGCCAGTACCTCGACAACTCTGCCAGCGAGGCCCGGAGCATTCAGCCCTACCAAGTGCTCGATTTCCGGGCGCGCTACACTATTCGTCCCACGTTTATGAAGGAAATCGAGCTGGCACTGCTGGTAAATAACCTGCTCAACCGCGAGTACGTGGCCAACGGCTACACCTACGGCTACATTGGCGCCAGCGGGCAGCAGGAAACCTTCAACTGGTATTACCCGCAGGCTACCCGCAACTTCCTGGTTTCGGTGGGGCTTAAGTTCTGAATCGCGGATTTTACCGATTAGTCGGATTTATCGGATTTTGGTGACGATTACTTTGTATTAAACACGCCGCTTCTATTAAGCAAAAAAGCCCCCCAGAACTATTCTGGGGGGCTTTTTCATGAGTTATAAATCGTCACCAAAATCCGATAAATCCGACTAATCGGCAAAATCCGCGATTCAAATAATCAGCCGCACACCGCCTAGCTCGGAAATGTGATAGGGAAACTGGTCGCCGGGCGAGCCAATGAACATGAAGTTCTTCGGTATTTCCCACTCCTGCGAGAGCTTATCAATCAGCTCAGGACCAAATTTGCCTTCTAAGGTTACAAAATCAACTTCGATCTGCTCGTAGGCCCGATCCAGTACGTGGATGTCGGTGAGCAAATCCTGCGGGTATGTTTCGCCGGGTCGGAGCAAGGTCACGATTTTTAGCTTGGTCGTAAACTCGTTTTCCACTACGTAAGCCATCACCTTATTAAGGTTTGAAACATTGTCGCCCTTCGTAAAAAACACAAATTCCTGTTGGTGCAATTCCCGCATCATATGCCGTAGCTTGAGGCGAAGGAGCCGCGAAAAGCGAGGCGATTGCTCAGCAAACGAGTTGGCGGCGGCCAAAATCAGATTCAGAATGCCGATGCGGTTCAGCATGACGTAAATCACCACCATGGCCGGCAGGAAGTACTGCAGAAATACAATAAGGTAGTCGGGGTGAATTTTGATATTGCCGTACAAGGCTAACAAAATGCTGATCAGCGCCAAAGTCACGGTAAATATGCCCGCATATACCGGCCGCGGTAGTTTGGGTCGCTTCCGCTTGAGCAGAAAGTTGCCCAGCGCAAAAAATGCCATTACGGCCAAAAACGAAATGGTATACACGCCCGACAGTGGCCCCAACTGACCATTTGTGATCAGCAGCACCGATACGCACAGCAGGAAGAAGGTGATAAGAATGATATAGTTGCTCTTGCGCTTGTTTTCCTTCAGGAAGAATTGGGGCAGAATCCGATCTAAAGCCATGCGCTTCATCAGGCCGCTTACGCCCACAAAGGAGGTGAGCACCGCCCCGCTGAGCACCGCCACCGCGTCTACCGAAATCAGCGTGCCGAGCCAGGCGCCGCCGGTGGTATTGCCCAAATGGGATAACAGCGTTTCGGTATGCTCCCCAACCTCGCCCATGGGTAGGGCCGCTATGGCCAAAAAGGCAATGGCCGGGTTGAAGAAGCTCACCACCAGCCACATATTGCGCAGGGTTTTGCTAAATACGCCCCGAGCCTGCTCCTCTACAAAGTTGGCGGAGCTTTCAAAGCCCGAAATGCCCAGCATAGCCGCGCTAAACCCGAAAAACAACGCATTTGCGACGCTACCGCCTTTTACGGGTAGACTGAAATTGGCGGTTAGCGCCTCAGTACCGTGGGTTGTTAAGTACCAGATGGCACTGCCGACCAGCAAGGTGAGCGAGATAAGGTGCACCAGAAAAATGGCCACCGCCACCTTCGCCGACTCCGAGATGCCCAGAATAGTGAGTACCAGAAACAGCCCCAGCAAGCCCAGCGTAGCCCAGATAATGGGCAGGCCATGCCAGAGCGTGTGCAGATAGTGCATGGCTTCGCTGGCCGAAATAACGGCGGTAGCCATGTAGGAAAGAATCGTCAGGCAGGCCGCCAGCGCCGCGTTGCGCTTACTGGTAGTATTCAACAGCACATTATAGGCACCGCCATTGAGCGGGAGCGCGCCCACCACTTCGCCGTATATCTTCCGAAACAGGAACAGCACGGCGCCCACCATGAGCAGGGCAATCCAGGCGTATTGCCCGGCGTAGGCAATGGCTAACGCCGATACATACAGGCAGGAAGAGGAAATATCATTGCCGCAAATGGCAGTGGCTTCCAATTCATTGAGTTTCTTCTCGTGACTCATAAAACAAGGTAAGGCGGGCTTCAGAAACGACGAACCGCAGCTGGCTTAGCTAAGGAGCAGCTAAGCCGCCGCTGGGGGGCATTTTGGCTAAGGTAGGCGAATAGGAAGCGTCTATCCAACGGGCTTGGATTGATGTCGATACGTTGGGGGGTATTTTTAGGTAGTCATTCGGTCAAAAAACCTCGACTATAAACTCCCGGCCCACCCGCGAACCAAGCACAGGACAAGCCGGTTCTCCTGGTCGAAACCCTTATCTTTGAACTCCTACCCACCCCATTCAAACTTCCGTTATGTCTTCCCAAGCCGACGTTCTCTCGCCCGAATCTAAAGCCCACACCGCCCAAAAAGGCAGCACCAACGCTGCCGGCTTCACCGACTACTTCGACCTCGACGGCCTGCTCACCGAAGAGCACCTGCTCATCCGCCAAAGCATCCGCGACTTTGTGAAGCGCGAGATTTCACCCAGCATCGAGAAGTGGGCCCAGCAGGCGCATTTCCCGTCCGAAATAGTGCGCAAGTTTGGTGAAGTAGGCGCATTTGGCCCCACCATCCCCGTAGAGTACGGCGGCGGCGGCCTCGACTACATCAGCTACGGCCTGATTATGCAGGAAATTGAGCGTGGCGACTCCGGCATGCGCTCCACGGCCTCGGTGCAGGGCTCGTTGGTTATGTTCCCCATTTACCAGTACGGCTCGGAGGAGCAGCGCCAGAAGTTTCTGCCCAAGCTGGCCTCGGGCGAGTGGCTGGGCTGCTTCGGCCTTACGGAGCCCGACCACGGCTCCAACCCCGCCGGCATGATGACCAAGCTGGAAGACAAAGGCGACTACTATCTGCTGAACGGGGCCAAGCTCTGGATTTCCAACTCGCCCGAGTGCCAGGTGGCCGTTGTGTGGGCCAAAAACGAAGACGGCCGCATCAAGGGCGTACTCGTGGAGCGCGGCATGGAAGGCTTCACCACCCCCGAAATTCACAACAAGTGGAGCCTGCGGGCCAGCACTACTGGCGAGCTGGTCTTCGACAACGTGCGCATCCCGAAGGAAAACGTCCTGCCCAACGTGGAAGGACTAAAAGGCCCCCTGAGCTGCCTCGATTCCGCCCGCTTCGGTATTGCCTGGGGGGCAATTGGCGCCGCCATCGACTGCTACGAGTCGGCCCTGAAGTATTCTTTGGAGCGTGAGCAGTTCGGCAAGCCCATAGCCGCCTTCCAGTTGCAGCAGCGCAAGCTGGCCGAAATGATTACCGAAATCACCAAAGCTCAGCTTATGGCCTGGCGCTTAGGTGTTTTGAAAAATGAGGGCAAAGCCACCAGTGCCCAAATCAGCATGGCCAAGCGCAACTCCGTGGACATGGCCCTGCACATCGCCCGCGAAGCCCGCCAGATTCACGGCGGCATGGGCATCACCGGCGAGTACCCCATCATGCGCCACATGATGAACCTGGAATCGGTGATTACTTATGAGGGTACGCATGATATTCACTTGCTTATTACGGGCGCGGATATTACGGGTATTCAGGCGTTTAAGTAGAATAGAAAGAATCAAGTTTACTTCGTGAAGATGCACAAGCTTCTTCACGAAGTAAACTGAAGAAATAGATTTTGCGTCTGCTTAATTAATGTACAGATGGATAAGAGAGGATTGTTCTGGGCTCTTTTTGCGGGTTGGATTTTATTCTGCATTTCCACAATTCACATGATGGTGCCATCAGGCGGAGGTTGTGATGGTGGACTTTGCTTACTAGGATTCTTCTTTGTTCCTATAATGTGGGTCGGTGTTGGAGTGATATTGTTCGTAATCGGATTGATTATAAGCTTGTTTTTACCACGCAAGGCTACAAATAATACAAAGCCGCCAATCATAAACAAAGCACCATAGCATCTTCAGTAGAGTTTTGGACTGCGAAAACCAAAGAATTAGTACTTGACTGCGTGATCAATTTCAATCTTTACAGCGTCCGCATACATTAACACAAAAACTTAGTTCTTAATCATGGCCGCGCAACCGCTCCATTATTTAACCGACGAAACCGGCAAGCCCGAGGCCGTAGTCATTCCTATTGCCCGTTGGAAGGAGTTGGAGGCGTATTACGAACAGTTGCGTGGCCGCGAACGAGTGTTAGAGGGAATGCAAGACGCTTTGCGTGAAGTATCTGACATAGAGGCTGGTAAGCAGGAGGGTGAGGACTTAGACGATTTTTTGAACTCGCTATAAGTCTGGGATGCCGGTTCGTATTATCATCACGGCGAACTCCAAGCGCGAAGCCAAGCCGCTACTAAAAAAGTATCGTTCGCTGAAAAATGAGTTGGCCGCCCTTGGGACAGAGTTAACACGTAATCCTGGTTATGGGGAACCGCTGGGATCAGATTGCTACAAAATTCGCGTAGCCATTGCCAGTAAGCAGCGCGGTAAAAGTGGTGGCGCCCGCGTTATTTCTTACCGCCGCGTGGTAGATGCGCAGACAGCAAACGAATCGGTATTTCTGTTGACGATTTACGATAAATCGGAAGTGGCTTCTATTGGCCGCGAGCAAATTCAGCAGCTTGTTGCCAAAACCGATTCCGAGTAGCACAACTGCTAATCAGACCTATATTAGCCCATCTTTTACACGTTATTCTCCTCGCCTGCTGCTATGGCTGCCTCCTCTTCGCCCTTAGTGCTACTCGAATGCCTTATTGCCGGCACTTCACACCGCGAGGGCCTGAAGGCCTACGAGCCAAACCTGCAACTAGGCCAGGACCTGACGGTAGCCCGCGAAGCCGACAGCGCCTACGATGATTGGGCCGTGCGCGTGTACACGGCCGGCGCTGAGCCGATGTGGCTGGGCTACCTGCCGGAAGGGCGCAACGAAACCGTGGCCCGTTTGCTCGATGCTGGATTTAAGTTGGCTGGCCGCCTTACCCATAAAGCCTGGGAAGATGACTGGCTGTATTTGGAAATGGACGTGCTGCTGGTAAGTGAGTAGGGAGGTCTAAGGCCCTATTCGAGAGTAGCTAAACTGGTTGTTGGCCGCGCGAATCAGCTCACTGATTTCACCGATGCTATTAGCTTCAGCAGCTTCAATCACCTGTTTAAGTGGTGTTAGATTAAAGTTCATCGCAAAAAAGCCCCCCAGCATACTGGGGGGCTTTTTTGCGTTTGTTTAGTGGCTTCGTTAGCTCATATTACAAACGCCTAGGTATTTCTACCAACGGCTGAGGTCGGCGGCCTGCTGATTTTGTCGTCGGCTGCCGTGGGCTTTACTTCTTCTCCAAGTAATAAATCGTTTGACTGAAAACGGTGTTGCCACCGGCGGCAACATCGCTGGGCGCTACGCTGACGATGCGCCAGCCCTGGCCCTGGTATTGATTGAGCACGAGCAAGGTAGCTTTGTGCACTTCCGTCATGTTACCGGCCATCTGCTTCGCGCTGAAACGACTGAACTCTAGCTCCTTTACTTCTTGCTTGCCATCGGGCTGAATAGTGACGATGCTGGCCTGCGCATCAAACCCCAGCGACACGCGACTGATAATCATCATGTAGCCGGTGCCGTCGGCTTTGGCAGGATGGAAGGTGAGCCCCAGGCTCAACAGCAAAATGAATAGGACTAGGCGACGTAGCATAACGATTGGAAAAGGGGAGAGAAAGAGGAGTAGCAGGGAAAGATAAGGGCTGGGAAGAATATATAGAAATACTACAACGCCCCTCACCGCAACTCCTCAAACGCGTACTGTGCGTCATTCCAAAACGCATCCAGCGCTATCAGGCGAGGTTTAAAAAAGAAATCAGCTGGGGCCAGTCGTCGCGGCTGAACAGGTTGACGGGCTGCAGCTCCTGGTAAATGCGGCTGATGGCTTGGCCGTTGGCATTCTGAGCTTCCAACCTCCAGATCCAGGCTTCACCCAACGTTTCCTCCAGCATCGTTTTCAACTGCTCTAACTGCTCGAAAAACAGCTGCCGAATTTCTGGGTCGGAATGGGTAAGCTCGATGCCAATGCGGGCGTGGCGGTTGTCGGCGTGCAGGCGGAAAGACAGATTTTTATAACCTGTCTTATAGTTGATCCAGTTGGTAGGTACACCCTCCGCTGAGGGTACCGGGGCCATGTATTGGCCAAACGTGGTCCAGAAGGCTTGACGTAGTTGGACTACTTCTGCTTTACTATACATTCGCTAGATGCGCTTTGTGCGTGTTCGGGAGTTCTTACTACGCAATACTAAGTACAGCGGCTTATTGGTTTTGTGGCGCTGTAAACCAGAACTTAGTAGAGCCTTTGTTACTATTGGTCCCTTGAGGCAAAACTTGGAGAAGCTTTATAGCAAGATTTGCCCCCAATCTCAATTCCTGTTACTGAAAGCCTATGCACGTTCCTATATTTTCGGATGTAATCATTATCCTGCTGCTCTCGGTGGGGGTAATTCTGGTGGTTAATAAGCTACGCCTGCCCTCCATCGTAGGGTTTCTGGTCACGGGTATTGTAGCAGGCCCGTCGGCGCTCCGGCTGGTGAAGGCCCAGGATGATGTGGATATGCTGGCCGAGCTGGGTGTGATTCTGCTCATGTTTACCATTGGCCTGGAGTTCTCGCTTTCCAGCCTGTCCCGCCTGAAGCGAGCCGTATTTCTGGGGGGCACTTTGCAGGTCGGCCTGGCTATTGGCGCCACTTATCTGCTGGCTATCAGCTTCGATTTCTCCACCCCGGAGGCCATCTTTTTGGGGTTTTTACTCTCCTTGAGCAGCACGGCCATTGTGCTCAAGCTGTTGCAAGACCGCCTCGAAATGGAGTCGCCACACGGGCAAGTCACGCTGGCCATCCTCATCTTTCAGGACTTGATTGTGGTGCCCATGATGCTGCTCACGCCCATGCTGGCCGGCAAAGGCGTCGGCAATCCGTGGGCTGATCTGGGCATCCTGGGGGGCAAAATCATTGGGGTATTGGCGCTGGTGTGGTTTGGGGCGCGCTACATTATGCCGCGTCTGCTATTTATAGTAGCCCAAACGCGTAGCCGCGAGCTATTTCTGCTCACCACCATTGGCACCTGCCTGGGCGTTGCCTGGCTGACTTCTACCGTGGGGCTTTCGCTCGCACTGGGAGCCTTTTTGGCCGGCCTTATCATTTCCGAGTCGGAGTACAGCTACGAGGCGGTGAGCAATATTCTGCCCTTCCGCGAAATATTCGCCAGCTTCTTTTTCGTCTCCATCGGTATGCTGCTGGATGTCCGGTTCTTCCTGAACAATCCCATAACTATTTTGCTGATTACCCTGGCCGTAATGGCGGTTAAGCTGCTGCTCACCGTGGGGGCGGCATTGGCGCTGCGCCTGCCTATGCGCTCGGTGCTGCTCGTGGGATTAGCCTTGTGTCAGGTCGGGGAATTCGCCTTTATTCTTTCCAAAGTTGGCTTAGAGGCCGGCATTATGCAGGAGCGGCAGTACCAGTATTTCCTGGCCGTTTCTATCCTGACGATGAGCCTGACACCTTTGGTGATGCTTGGCGCCGAGCCATTTACAACTTTTCTGCTGCGCCTTCAGCTTTTCAAAACATTGGACCAGGGCTTACGCACGCAAACCGACCAATTGCCCCCCGAGCAGGAAAAAACCCTGAACGACCATTTGGTGGTGATGGGCTATGGGTTCAACGGGCGCAACCTCGTAAAAGCAGCCAAATATGCCAAGGTGCCTTATGTAATTATCGAGACGAACCCCATTACCGTGCGCCAGGAGCGGGAGCGGGGCGAGCCTATTTTGTACGGTGATGCCTCGCAGGAACATGTGTTGGAGCAGGCCCAAGTAGAGCACGCCCGCGTAATGGTAGTCGCTATTTCGGACCCGGCCAGCAGCCGCCGCATTGTGGTGGCGTTGCGCAAGATGAATCCGAACTCCTGCATTTTTGTGCGTACTCGCTACATCCACGAAATGGAGGAGCTATACCGCTTAGGAGCCACCGAAGTAATTCCCGAAGAGCTGGAAGCATCCATCGAAATCTTCTCGCGGGTGCTGGCCAAATACTTAGTGCCAATGCCCGAAATCGACAAACTTATCAGTGAGCTACGCGCTGGCCGCTATGATATGTTGCGCCGCCGCTCCCTTACTGAAGGCGAGTGGTCGTCTATGCATGTTTCCCTTGCTGATGCAGAAATGTCAACTTTTCAGGTGTCGCCTGAAGGAGAGCTAGTTGGCAAAACCTTATCCGAAACTGAAGTGCGCCAGCGGTTTGGTATTAGCTTGCTTGCCATTCGCCGTGGGGGGCAAATGTTGTATGAAATGACCGGCGACACGGTCATTAAGCCTAATGATACACTTTACATCTTCGGCCCGCCGGAACGCGTGCAGGAGTTTGCCCGTAGCGCCGATTAGGTGACTCTGCAAGCCCAGGTGGTCATGCAGAGCGGAGGAAAGGATCTTTTGTGTCTTGTTTACAATAGTAGGACTTACGCACTTGCGGGGAGCAGGGCAGGAATGAGGGGCTTGGCGAGCAGCTGGCTCAAGTAGGGAGCCCATTGGTGCTGGTGGGCCTGATAAATCGTTTGGGCCGTTGATCGGGCAAACTCGCGCAGGGACACCCACGCCAGGTAGCAGCAGGCCAGATGGTTGCGCTGGGCCTGGGCACGGCGGCACTGGCATTTCTCGGCCCCGGTCAGCTGCTTGAAGCTGCGGTGAAACTCTTCCACCTGCCAGCGGGTGCGGGTGGTGGCCTCGACCAGCGGTTGGGTAAGCGTAAAGGCGAAGTTGTTGGTCACGACCCATTCAATGTCGCCGTTTGGGGCGACCAGCCGGAACAAGCGCACCGCAAACGGCACCTTCTGCAAGCGTACTTCCAAGCCGGTGCTCCACCCACCCGGCGGCGGGGCTACGTCGGCCAGGGACTGGTAGCCCCCCTCTTTGCTGGCACTCACTAACCGGTTGCTTTTCAGGGTCGTGAAAAACGTCCAACCGGCCCGCTGAATCAGCTTCAGGTTGTCGCTGCCGCTGTACCAGGCATCGAACAGGAGCGTGCGGGCCTGAATTTTATTTTCCGCCACGACGTGGGCGAACATGGCCTGGAAATGCTCGTTTTTGGTCAGGCCATCCAGCTCCGGGGCATAGACGCGGTAGTCCAGGGGCAGAAAATCCCCGGCCTGTCCGCTGCTGTGGACCAGGTTAACCAGGCAGATGCCGGTGACCAGGCCATGTTCGTTGCCCGAATACTGGCGTTTGGCTACTTCAATGAAGCGACTGTAGCGCTTGTCCTGCACGCTATCATCGACCAGCAAAAAGGCCTCCGGCGAGTCGTGGAGCAAGGGCAAGACCAACTCGCGCAACTGCGTGGGCGAAAACGAGCTGCGGCGCAGAAATCGGTTCACTTGATCGTGGCTCACCTGCGACAGGTGCTCGGCCAAGTGCGTACACGTATAATTGCGGGGCGTACTAAGCAGGTACTCGATGTAAGTCGCTTGCGTCACCATAAAGCCAGGCTTTTTCTCAAGTTACTACTAAGTGCGTAAGTCCTAAATAGAAAAAGAACGTCATGCAGAGCGCAGCGAAACATCTCGCCAGCGGTAGTAGGATTACTAATCTTGGGTCAGCACGCGAGATGCTTCGCTGCGCTCTGCATGACGTTCATCTGTAGGAAGTTTACCTGTATTGCTAATATAATTAGTCATACAGGTAAACTAAATATTTTTACTAAAACGGGAAGCATTTTGCCCCCAAAGTGTTACCTTTATTCAACGCCAAACCTATTATTCCGTTATGCGCGAAGCATTTCTCACTGGTGAAAACGACCACATGGATCCTTCCGAGAAGGAGATTGACAAGGCCCTGCGGCCGCTCAGCTTCTCCGATTTTACGGGTCAGGATAAAATCGTCGAGAACCTGAAAATATTCGTCGCTGCTGCTCGGCGGCGCGGCGAAGCTCTCGACCACGTACTCCTGCACGGCCCTCCCGGCTTGGGCAAAACTACGTTGTCGCACATTATTGCGGCCGAGTTGGAAGCGGGTATCAAAATGACCAGCGGCCCGGTGCTTGACAAGCCTTCTGACCTTGCTGGTCTGCTTACCAATCTGGAGACCAACGACGTACTCTTCATCGACGAAATACACCGCCTCAACCCGGTGGTTGAGGAGTATCTGTACTCGGCTATGGAGGACTACCGCATCGACATTATGCTCGATTCGGGTCCGAATGCGCGCTCGGTGCAGATTTCTCTGTCGCCGTTTACCCTTATTGGGGCTACTACGCGCTCCGGCTTGCTGACCTCGCCGTTACGAGCTCGTTTTGGTATCAATGCTCGCTTGGAGTATTACGACTCCGCCTTGCTGACCAGCATTGTGAAGCGCTCAGCCGAGATTTTGCAAACGCCTATCCACGATGATGCGGCCTTCGAAATTGCCCGCCGCTCACGCGGTACACCACGTATCGCCAACAACCTGCTGCGCCGTACCCGCGACTTTGCCCAGATTAAAGGCACCGGCACCATCACCGTTGACATCGCTCAATTTGCCCTGAACGCCCTTGACGTAGACCAAAACGGCCTCGACGAAATGGACGTGCGCATCCTGACAACTATCATCGATAAGTTTAAGGGTGGACCGGTAGGCTTGAGCACCATTGCTACGGCTTGCTCCGAGGAGTCGGAGACGATTGAGGAAGTGTACGAGCCGTTCCTGATTCAGGAAGGCTACCTCAAGCGCACTTCGCGGGGCCGCGAGGCTACGGAAGCTGCTTATCGCCACTTGGGTAAGCTGATGCCTCAGCACCTGCGTGGCAATTCGCCCGGCGACTTATTTGGGGAGCAGCCAGTTTAGTAAGTAGCTTCTTACTTGATTCGACTACTGCATGGAACGCACCGCCCACGGCGGTGCGTTCCTTTTTCACCCGTACTTTACCGCAGAAAGGCAACTTCTACCTTGTGTGTCAGTGGGCGCTAAGTTGCTGCCTCATCCTGCCAAATAGCCGTTAGAAACGGTTTTTTCAGTAAACTTTGTGACTGTCGACGAATCCATTCAAAGCCGTAATACCTCCTTTATCAAGCGCCGGGCGGCGGAGCTGGGCTTTATGTATTGCGGTATCTCGAAGGCGGAGTTTCTGGAAGAAGATGCCCCCCGCCTCGAAAACTGGCTCAACCGCCAGATGCACGGGCAGATGGGCTACATGGCCAACCACTTCGATAAGCGCCTCGATCCGCGCCTGTTGGTAGATGGGGCCAAATCAGTTATTTCGCTGCTGCTCAACTATTACCCCGCCGAGGAAGACCAGCAGCCCGCCGATACCTTACAGATAAGCAAGTACGCCTACGGCCGCGATTATCACTTCGTCATCAAGGACAAGCTCAAAACGCTGCTGGCCGATATTCAGCAGGAAATAGGGGAGGTGGGCGGCCGCGTATTTGTCGATTCGGCGCCGGTGATGGATAAGGTGTGGGCCAAGAAAAGCGGCCTGGGCTGGGTGGGCAAGAATTCCAACCTTATTACGCCCGGTGTAGGCAGCTTTTACTTCATAGCTGAGCTGATCGTTGATCTGGATTTAGCCCCCGACGGCCCCATCAAAGACTATTGTGGCACCTGTCGCAAGTGCATGGACGCCTGCCCCACCGACGCCATTTCAGAGCCTTATGTGGTGGATGGCAGCAAGTGCATCAGTTACTTCACGATTGAGCTGAAGGATCAGGTTCCAACGGAGGTGGGGGGCAAATTAGGCAACTGGGTGTTTGGCTGCGACATCTGCCAAGACGTGTGCCCGTGGAACCGCTTCGCCAAGCCCCACCAGGAGCCGCAATTCAAGCCGCATCCGCAGCTCAAAGAAATGAGCACCAATGATTGGCAGGAGATTACCCACGAGCTGTTTACGGAGCTGTTCAGGCAGTCGGCGGTGAAGCGTACGGGCTATGCTGGCCTCACGCGCACAATTCAGTTTGTAACGGAGCCGCAAACCGATTTCCTCTACAAGGAAAAAGCCCCCAGCGAGGAGGCCTGAGTGGCTGCTCGCTGGGGGCTTTTTCTTGGTACTGCTTACTGTACTCTAAGCGGCTTGGGCAAAAACGCGGTTGAGAATGCGTTGGTAAATGCTCGCGAATTGCTCGTAGCACCAGGTTTTTAGCTGGGTGAGCTCTTCTGGTACGAGCATGCGGAGCGCTTTCCGTAGCTCCTTCTCAAATAGAATTTTGTCGAAGCTCACCTTGAGCAGAATGGTTTTTGCATATTCCAACATTGTAATGAATAGTAAGTAAGGTGGGTGGTAAAGGGTGGTGTATGGGGGGATAATTGTATACGAAAGCCCACATAAAAAGGCTTCCTCCAAGGAGCAAAGCGGTACCTTTTTTCCGAAAGTGTGCAACTCTTTAACAGGATAGTCTCAAAGATAGCTTCAGCCCTCTATGGGGCGCAAGCTCAAGAACAAAAAAAGAACGACCTAAGTCGTTCTCTTGTTGCTTTTTACGTGTTAAATCTACGTTAATAAGCACCTGTATATTTAATACGTAAAAAGACTGACCAATGTAGCCGCCGTGCTGGCTGGCACCGGCTCATCGAAGGCTTCGGCCACTTTCGCCACGGCTACTACGGTGTTCAGGGGTGCCTGATCGAAGGGTACTTGCTTGAGGCCAGCCATAAATTGGTTGACCAAGTCTTCGCCCGCGTATACGGCGTCGGTTTTGCCGGGCACCGCAATGCTGGTGTCGCTGGCGCTCACCCAGTTCTTGACATTTGCCCCCCGCGCCCGCCGCATCGTGCGGATTTGTGACGCGTGCCGCGCCTCTACCGAGTGAATGCGCAAGGCCGCTTCCAGCAATGAATTATCGGTTTGTAAGAACCCTGCTTGCCCTTTGTAAGCTCGTACGCCGGCATCTTCCAGGGTTTGGGCTACTTGCAGAAACGTGTCGAAGTTGGTGAATACATCAGCGAATAAGGCGGGTTGAGTGCCATTCTTGCTGCCCGTAAAGTCGAACCGGGGCTTGGCGGGCAGCGTGCCGCCCGATGCCAGAATAACGCGCTCCAGAAACCGCACATGTAGCTGCTCGTGCAAACGTATGGTTGAGATGGCTGGGCGGGTGCCAGCTGGAAAGAAGTTGGCAGGTACGCTGGGGGCGTTTGGCCCTTCGCCCAGAGCGCGGCCATAAAACTCGCTTTCTAAGTATTCCAGCGTGAGCGCAAGGTTCAAGGAATCGAGGATGGTACGGATGTCGCGGGCCTGGGCTGGCATTATGGCGGTGCCAAGTGCCAGGGGCAACGCTGCCAGCGCCGCCTTGCGACCCAATTGGCTAAGGGGAGCAAAAGCGGCCCGACGCGAGCTAAGCTGGTCGTATAGCGTAGGATCTGTGTCGGCCAGATCGGCGAGGAGTTTAAGAATATTCATGGCGCGGGAGTAACCGAAGAAGCTTAGCCGGGCAGGCTGGCCGCCGAGATAGTGATGTTGAGAAAAGTGTTCACCACGGCTAGGACTTGAGCCGGCGTTTTGGCCGCGTCAAGGCCGTCGAAGTCGCCGCCATCGTTGGCTACTACATCGGCGGCTGCGAATGAATTAGGCAGCAGCAACTCACGGACCAGTGCCGCATGGCGCGCTTCCACGGAAACTATTTTGCCCGCCAGACCCAGATAAACCGGATCAGTGAAAAGCTTGCCGGCACCGTTGTAAGCAGCTACCCCCAAGTCCTCCAACGTTCGCGCCGCCGTGAGCACACCCGCGCGCGTGGTGAGCGTAAAGGAGGAGAAGTCAAACATAGCCGCGCCGATGGCGTTCGTGCCCAGCGCAAACTTGAAGAATTCGCGGTGAATGACTTCGTGGTCGCGCATGTCGGTGAGGTAAGTCAACTCGGCGGCCGACATATCAGCGGGCGGCGCGGCTACCACTTTATCGTAAAAAGCGGCCTCCAGCTGCTCCAGCAAATAAGCATAATTGAGCAGGCCAGTGTCGCCGGTGCCGAGGGTAAACATCTGCTCGGGCGTAACCTCCGGCGTTTCATCATCTTTCGCGCAGCCCGCCAATACCAACGCCGACGAAGCGGCCGTAGCGCCGGCTACTTTGAAAAAAGTGCGTCGCCGCACCGGTCGCGCCGAAAGCAGGCGAGAGAAAGAGGTAGAATTCATATGCATATAAGCGGAGAAATTAATCCAAAAAGCCCCCCAGAAGCAAAAGCGGGCGCAACACAAGCAAAGATAGCCCGATAAGCCAACGCAGGTTATAAATATGAGCCTATGAAGCAGCAAAGTGTTGCATGGTTGAGCTAAAAAACAAAAAAGGACGGCCTATAGGCCGTCCTTTTTAAGGCAATAACTGAAAGCAGCGATTAAATGAACGTGCTGCCAGTAATAACAAACGTACGAGCGATATCCGATACTACTGGTACGGGTAGTGCTTCGTCGAAAGCTTCCGAAAAAGCCGCCGCTGGGAAGTTCAATGAAGCCAAAGCTGTCTGCAGATTCACACCACCTTGTGTCACGTTGTCCTCAGCAGGGAAAGTGATGACAGCAGGCGTATAGGCGGGCGCAACGCCCATAGCGTATACCGGAGCCGTTTGGGCTGGCGCTGGTCCACCACCATCGGTACCGGATATCCAGCTTTTTGGCGAAGCGCTACGGTCGGTGCCGGCAGCAGCCGTTTGCGAAGCCGCATTGTTCATGGCACCAGCACGACGCATCGTACGGATACGCGAGGCGTGACGAGCTTCTACCGAGTGGATGTTCAACGCAGCGGTCAGCACGTCTTTGTTGCTGGCCAGGTAAGGAGCACCGCCTTTGTAGGCACGTACACCCGTATCTTCCAGCGCCTGAGCTACGGCCAGAAAGGTAGCAGGCGAAGTAAACACCGTGGCAAAAGGACCAGGCGTACCACCTTTGCCACCAGTGAAGTCGAAGGTGTTAGCTGCAGGCTCAGCAATGGCGTTGGTGCTTAGGGCCGAGCGGAGGTAGGCAACGTGAGCCGTTTCGTCGTTACGAATTTTGTCTAGAGCCGCCAGGTTAGTGGCGCTGAAGCCAGCGCGCAATGCTGTTTGAGCAGCCGTAGCCGTAGCGCCCATTGCACCTAAGCCTTGGTTGTAAAAGGCTGCCTCCAGATATTCCAGCTTCAAAGCGAAGTTGAGAACATCATTTACGCCGGGGGCCATACTGGTTTGTGCATAGGCCTTGTTCAGGACGGCACCGAAGGCCATCGGAACCGCGGCGGCAGCCAGGGTTTTGCCCATGCCGCTCATGTGCTTGAAAATGCTGCGGCGGGAGTCAAGACGATCGTAAACCTCGGGGTCTACTTTCTCGATTTCAGAAATTATTTGGAAGATGTTCATAACTACAAGTCAATGATTGAGTGGGGGTGAAGACGACAAGCAACCTGCTTTAGACAATGCCGGAAACATTCAGCTTAGAGCCTTCAGCCAGGAACGTATTAGCCGCAGCTACAACCTCCGTTGGGGTCTTAGAAATTTCTAGGCCACTGGCGTTAATCACGTCAGTTCCAACGAAGTTGCCTTCCTGTAGCAAGTCGCGGATAACGGCAGCGTGACGAGCCTCTACCGACACGATTTTGCCGGCCAGCAGCAAGTACAGTGGGCCGTTGCCGGTAGTAGAAATAAAGCGGCCAGCACCATTGTAAGCCGATACGCCCAAGTCCTCAAATGCCTTAGCGGCACCTAATACGCTTGCGCGGTCATTGAAATTGATAGCACCAAAATTGGGATCAAGGTTCTTAATCGGCGTAGCTCCAGCACCCGTAATTGCAGCCTTAAAGAACTCGCGGTGAATAACCTCGTGATAATAAAGGTCGTCCAGAATCTGACGCTCGGCGCTGGTAGCATTCAGGCCGGTATAGTAAGTGCCGGTTCGCAGCTGCGTATAGAAAGCGGCTTCAAGCTGCTCCAGAGCGTAAGCGTAGTTCAATACACCTACATCACCACTACCCACATTAACTAGGGTAGCGCCGGGTGTCGTGGGTGGTGTAGGCGGCGTGGGGTCTGCAAATACATCGTCGTCATCGCAACCCGACAGAAGGAGGGCCGTGGCGCCAGCCGTAGCGCCGGCGTACATGAAGAAAGAGCGACGCTTGATGGGCACGTAGAGCGGCTTATCAAAGCCAGTATCGTCTCCGCCTGCTTTGGTGATTTTGGACATGAGAAAAAAATTAGGGTGAATATAGAAAAGGTAAGGCAATAACTTTTTAGGACGCCTTCGGATGGCGTTTTTGTAATAATCTTAGAAGAAGAGATTATTTAAACACCACTTACGGCTCAGTTCGGAATATGGATTTACTTTTATTACTTTTTTTATTTACATGGCCTTTCAGGCAGATGATTGACAAGTATTTAGACGGGATGTATACATGAGGCTACAGGCATAAAAGCCACTTTCTGCGTAGCTTTGATAAAGACGTCTCATGTTGCTATGCTCAGTCGTTGGTTTGCTCTTTGGGGGGCTTTTTTTCTGGGTTTGGTTATGGGAGGAAGCGTTCGGGCGCAAGCTCCTGTTCCGCAGGCGCGCATCATTCTGGGCAAATCGGACTTCCCCATCAATGAATACTACACCATCAGCTTTAGCCTGAGCGGGACACCGCTTGAGCGCTATTCCGCTTTTCCGGATTTGGAGGGCTTCAAGAAAAGTGGAAAATCCAGCACCACTACTACCCGTATCGTGAACGGGCAAAGCTCGTCGGAACTGACCATCACGCAGCGCTATGCAGCGTATAACGAGGGCGAGTTTGTAGTGAAGCCTTTCGCCATGACCATCAATGGGCTGACTGTCCGCTCATTGGGCGCTACTCTCACGGTGAAGCCGCAACCAGCCGCTGTTCCAACTCTAAGCGCGCCAGCTACTCCGGCCCCGGCGCCAGTTCAGGAGCCACCAGGCATCGGGCTGTTGGATCAGCTGTTTGGCAAGCCCAAGCCGCAGGAATATGTAGAGCCCAAAGACAACGCTTTTCTTGCCCTGGTCCCCGATAAAACGACCATTTTTACCGGCGAGGGCGTACATATTGGGCTGTACTTCTACCTCACGCCCGCCGATCAGGGCTTGCTGGCCTTTCATAATTTTGCCGGCCAGCTCCCCGATATTCTGCGCCAATTGCGGCAGCCTACTGCCTGGGAGGAACCATTTGACGAGCAGGAGATTTATCCCGAAACAGTAGTAGCGGGGGGCAAAACCTACTTGCGCTACCGTTTGTATGAGGCGGAGTTTTATCCGCTCAATGCCCAGCCTCTGGTATTTCCGGAGGTGGCTTTGGAAATGGTGAAGTACCGCATTGCGAAGAAACCCGAAGCGGGCCTCGATAACCGCTTAGCGGGGTACAAAACGTATCGCACTACGGCTCGCACGATTCCGGTACGGGTGCTGCCCCCTCATCCGCTCCGTGACCAAGTGCCCGTGGGCAACTATCAGCTGCGGGAAGCCATCGACCGCACTGCTTTTCGCACCGGGCAAGCATTTACTTACTCGTTTGTGGTGGAAGGCGAAGGCAACCTGACCACGCTAAATGCCCCCCAGTTGCCGCAGCCCCGGCCGGGGCTGGAAATTTACGGCCCCGATGTGCAGCAGGAGCTTACTCGCCAGAGCGGGAGGGTAGGCGGTAGCAAGCGGTTTCGCTACCGTCTGGTGTCAAGCAAGCCGGGGTTAGTGCCTCTTGACAGCTTGTTTTCGCTTATCGTGTTTAATCCGACCACGGCCCGCTACGATACATTGCGGGCCGAAATTGCCCCCCAGGTACAGGGCCGGGCACAAGCCCGCGCCGCCTTCCGTGCCCGGTCCGATGATCCTTTTTACCAACAGGTACTAACCTCCGCCGACAACACCCTGCAACCGGTGGATGCGTACGTCGCCGTGCGTCGCTACGCCAACATTATTTTAGGTGCACTCTTGGTGTTGGCGGGTGTTGGCTGGTGGCGCGGCCGGCGAGTGGAGCCGTAGTGCTTCGTCAAACTCAAACAGACAGTTCAGCACGGACTGGCATCTAAGGATTAGCGCCTCGTAATAAGCAACGTGGTATAGTGGGGCAGCCCGACTGCGCACTGCGTTTGGCAGAACCAGCCGCCGCTTTGTTAGTAGCTTTGAAGCCACATTATTATCAGCCTTCTGAAGGTCTGGCTTCTAAATCCTAGCTTTTTTCATATGAGTAACTCTTTTGGTAAGCTATTTCGGATCACCACTTTCGGGGAGTCGCACGGCGTTGGCATTGGCGTAATAATAGACGGCTGCCCGGCCGGCCTGGCCGTTACGGCTGACATGATGCAGACGGCGCTGGATCGGCGGCGGCCCGGCCAATCAGACCTGACTACGCCCCGCAGCGAGGCCGATAAAGTTGAAATTCTATCGGGGATGTTTGAGGGCAAAACGACCGGAACGCCCATTAGCTTGCTCATCCGTAACCAGGACCAGGCCAGCCACGACTATGCCCACGTAGAGCACGCCTACCGCCCGTCGCACGCCGACTACACGTATGATATGAAGTATGGCCGCCGCGACTACCGGGGCGGGGGCCGCAGCTCTGCCCGCGAGACGGCAGCCCGCGTAGCTGCCGGCGCCGTGGCCGCTCAGCTATTAGCCCACTATGGTATTGTGGCGCAAAGCTACGTGTCGCAGGTGGGGGCCGTGGCCGTGCCGGTGGGGCATGAGCAGCTTGATTTGAATCTGATAGAAAGCAACGCCGTGCGCTGCCCCGACCCGGCTACGGCCGAGCGCATGATCAGCCTCATCCGCCAGACCCGCGACCGGCAGGATACCGTGGGCGGACTGGTGACGGGTGTGGTGCGAGGGGTGCCTGCTGGCTTGGGCGAGCCCGTATTCGATAAGCTGCATGCGGAGCTGGGGAAGGCCATGCTCAGCATTAATGCCGTGAAGGGCTTCGAATACGGCTCCGGGTTTGCCGGTACGCTGCTGTTTGGCTCCGAGCATAACGACGCCTTTTACACCGACGAAGCCGGCGTCGTACGGACCCGTACCAATCACTCGGGGGGCATTCAGGGGGGCATCTCTAACGGGCAGGAAATTTATTTTCGGGTTGCCTTCAAGCCCGTGGCTACCATTTTGCAGCCCCAAACCACCATCAACGACCAGGGCGAGGAAATTACGCTGGCCGGCAAAGGCCGGCACGACCCGTGCGTGCTGCCCCGCGCTGTGCCCATCGTAGATGCCATGACGAATCTGGTGCTGGCTGATATGGTGCTGCGCAGCCGGGCTAATCAGGTATAAGGCAGCAACGGTGAGGCGTGAGGTAAGAGGAGCAGCCACAGCATTCCCTGGCGTTTTGGTATCTTTGCAACATCCGCAGGCGTAGGTGGTTTTAGCTTTAACAGGCTAGCAATTCACCGCCAATCTGCGTAATTTCTCTTCGTATTCTCGCTTTTAAGCCCTTCAACCTCATGGCTGAACTAACTGCCCCGGCCGCTCCGGTTTCCATATATGCCGAAGCCAGCCCCAATCCTGAATCCATGAAATTCGTGCTCAACACCCAGTTCCTCAGCGAAGGGGTGAGCGTGGATTATCCCAACCTGGAAGCGGCGACCAACTCGCCCCTGGCCCAGGAACTGTTCAATTTTGACTACGTGGGTCGGGTGTTTATCGCGGCCAACTTTGTTACCATCACCAAAACCACCGAGCACCAGTGGGCGCATCTTATTCCCGAGCTTCGCAGCTTCCTGAAGTCGTATGTGGAGTCGGGCGGACCTATTTTCCTGGTCGATCCGGCGGCTGAGCAGAAAGCTGCCCAGGAGGAGGCCGCCAACGGCAGCGACTCGGAAGAAGACCAGCAGACCAGCCAGAAGATTATCGACCTGCTCGATAACTACGTGCGCCCCGCCGTAGAGCAGGACGGTGGCAACATCACCTTCAAAAGCTACCAGGACGGCATCGTGACCGTGAACTTGCAAGGCTCGTGCTCCGGCTGCCCTTCGGCCACGGTTACGCTCAAGTCGGGCATCGAAAATCTGCTCAAGCGTATGGTGCCGGAAGTAAAAGAAGTTGTTGCGGAAGGCATCACCATCTAACAAATTCGGTAGCTGCCAATATAAGAAAGCCCCCCAGAACTATTCTGGGGGGCTTTTTTATATTAGCAGCTAGGCTGCAACTACCTAGCGTACGGCCGTCGAGATGCGCGGCGCGTCGGCATCGGGCGTATCGGTGGCTACCGTAGCCTGACGGATTTCCTTGTCGCCGTACGTATCCAGAATGATTGGGGTGGCGATAAACAGCGACGAGTACGTGCCGAAAATTACCCCAATAATCATCGCGAACGAGAACGAGCGAAGCGTTTCGCCACCGAAGATGTACAGTACAACTACCACCAATAATACCGTAGTAGCGGTGATGATAGTCCGGGAGAACGTGCTGTTCAGGGCGGGGTTAGCCACCTGCTTAAAAGTCAAGTTTGGGTTCTCGGTCAGGTATTCCCGGATACGGTCGTAGATAACTACCGTATCGTTGATGGAGAAACCAAGAATAGTAAGGATAGCGGCCACAAATACCTGATCCATCTCAAACGTGAGTCCGAACAGACGAGCAATGGGGAAGGCGGCAATTACAACCAGCACGTCGTGCAACAGAGCGATAACGGCGGCCAGCGAGAACTGCCACTTTTCGAAGCGGAACAGCACGTACACGAAGATCCCCAGGATAGAAAGCAGCAAACTCACGGCGGAGGCTTGCTTGATATCGTCGGCAATGGTTGCGCCCACTTTCGACGTGCTTACAATTGTGGGGTTGTTGGCAGCGTACTGCTGCAAGCCCGTCTTTACGGCTTGTTCTACCTTCTGGTCTGCTTCAGTGCTTTCATCGGTGGCGAGGTAGCTGGTGGTGATACGAAGACGGCTAGGGGTACCAAACGTTTTTACTTCAATCCCCGAGTTCTGCAACTCATCAGTTAGCGCGGCGCGTACGTCGGACGCTACCATTTCTTTGTTGAAATCGACAGTGTAGCTGCGGCCACCCCGGAAGTCAACCCCCAAGTTTGGCCCGCCTTGCACGGCCATCAGCACAAACCCGAGCACGATAATGCTCGTCGAGAAGATATAAGCAATTTTGCGCTTGCCCACGATGTCGTAGTTGACATTCTTGAACAGATTGAGCGAAAAGGGCGTGGTGAACGTCATGTTCGACTTGTCTTTCGTGATCCAATCAATGATCAAATGCGACAAGTACACCGCCGTCAGGAAGGAGGTGAGTACCCCGATGCCGAGCGTGATGGCAAAGCTTTGTACCGGACCCGTGCCGAAGAAGCCCAGAATGACGGCGATAAGCAGGGTCGTAATGTTGGAGTCGAAGATGGCCGAGAAAGCGCGGCTGTATCCTTTATTGATAGCGTCCTTGAGGGTGAGCCCTTGCGCTAACTCCTCCCGAACTCGTTCAAAAATCAGTACGTTGGCATCTACTGCCATACCGAAGGTGAGCACCAGACCAGCAATACCCGGCAGCGTGAGCGCCGTGCCGAACTGGGCCAGTATTCCCAATACCAGGAAAATGTTGAAAGCCAGGGCCAAGTCGGCCACTAAACCAGCTTTGCCGTAGTAAATCGCCATGAAAATCATGATGATTACCAGACCCGCTAGCGAGGAATACAGGCCTTGGTCAATAGCTTCCTGACCCAGCGACGGGCCAACAACAGCCTCTTCCACGATGCGGGTAGGAGCGGGCAGCTTGCCGGCCTTTAGTACGTTGGATAAGTCCTGCGCCTCTTCAATCGTGAAGTTGCCGGAGATGCTGGAATTGCCCCCCGCAATTTCGGCTTGCACAACGGGTGCCGAGTACACATTGTTATCAAGTACGATGGCAACCTGACGGCCCACGTTTGCGGCGGTCAGCTTCTGCCACCGGCGAGCACCGGTCGGGTTCATTTGCATGGAAACCTCAGGGCGTCCGCCCTGGTCGTAGTCCTGGCGGGCGTCGCTTACTACCTCGCCACCCAGCGGGGCTACTGCGTCGGTCGTTTTGCGGATAGCATAGAGCTGCAGGTATTCCTGCTTGTCTACTACGGTAGGCTTCACATCCCACAGGAATTTCAGGTTGGGGGGCAAAACTGCGCGGGCCTCTGCGCTGGCCAACAGGTCATTCACACGAGCTGTGTCGCGTACATTGGAACCCAGTGCGCCGGGCATCGTAAACAGGCGGGCCAATAGGCTGCTCTGCTGCAGGTTGGTCGAGTCGGTGGTAGCAGTAGCATTCTTTTTGGCAAGCTGGCTGGCCAGCGAAGTAGAGTCGCCAGCGGCGGCGGTAGCAGCATCGGTAGTGGTGGCAGCCGCGGCTACAGCAGGCTTGGCGGTAGCATCTTTCGCTACCAGCACTTCGTTCAGCTGGTTGAGATAGGGGGCAAATTCATCGTTGCGCCATACTTCCCAGAATTCCAGCTTAGCCTGGCCTTGCAGCAGCTTACGTACACGCTCGGGGTTGTCGACGCCGGGCAGCTCAATCTGAATGCGGCCTGTGCCTTTTACCCGCTGAATGTTGGGCTGATTGACGCCGAATTTGTCAACGCGAGTACGCAGAATGTTGAATGAACGGTCGATAGCTTCTTCAACTTCCTTGTCGATTGCCCCAATAATCTGCTCGTTCGAAGAATTGATATCAATGCCGCGGCTCTTATTGGTTGTGTTAGCAAAAATGCGAGCCAACCGGCCCTCAGGCGCTACTGAACGGTAAGCCTGTGCAAACAAAGTCGTGAATGGCGTACCCGAATTAGTTTTTTGCAACTCCTGGGCTTGCGCCAGCGCCTTAGTGAAGGCCGCATCCTTGGAATTGCCGGACATGGCCCGCACTATCTCCACCGGCGATACTTCCAGCGTCACATGCATACCGCCCTTCAGATCAAGGCCAAGGCCCAGTTCACTCTGACGCACATCTTTATAGGTGTAGTCTACACCCAGTACGTTGATCACTGGCGCGCGCCACACCGAGTCGAGGTAGCGCTGACGCTTCAGCTGGTTTACCTCCCCGTTGCGGGTGGCATACGTTTCAGCCTGCTGCTGCACCCGGCGCGATACCATGGTGAACGACAGGAAGTAAATGCACAACACCGATACAATAAGGGTGAGGGCGATAATAAGTCCTTTATTACGCATACTAAGTAGTTGATTTGTTACTGTGCTATTGTGCTGAGTACTCCGAAAGTTGGTTTTCCACTGAAGCGGATTGACGAAAGCGATATGCAACCGGCACTAGCGGCGCATCAGCTTTTTATTCAGTAGAAAAGCATCCAATCAGCTAGGGAGCCTGCGGCGAGAGCGCGGCCAACAGCAGGCGGGCGCGGAAAAAATCCGGCAAAGCACCGGGCTGGGGGGCAAATTTCAAGGTCTGCGCCAGCAGGCGAGGCCAAGTAAGCGGCACCGACGCCGGAAACCAGGCGTCAGCGGCGGGTGCCAGCCAAACGGGCACGCTGTCCGTCGCTTCGAGGGTTACTTTCTGCTTTACGACGGCTGCCTTCGGAGCCGCGCCAATTCGCGCCATTTGGCCCCCCGGTATCCGTAGCGTAGCTACTGCCCGGTGGTTCAGCCCTAGCACAAACAGCAGCGTAGCCGCGAGCAGCACGAAACGTAAATGAGCTAAAAAAGTGAGGCGAGCAGAAACCATGAGCAAACTAAGCGCTACAAATATAGCCATTTGGGCTGCGTAGCCCAAAATAGCTACGGCTCGTGAGGTTGTTTTAACCGCTAAATGCAACTACTGTCACCGCTGAACAATCAAAAGACGCCTCGCGAAACTTAGAGTTATAGCCATTGTAACCACAAAGAGCGCAGCCATGCAGCCGCGCTCTTTGTGCTTGCTTCTCTATGAAAAAGACTACTCCTAACGAGCTGCTACTACTTTGTTGCGCAAGAACGACACTAAGACCTCCAATCCTTTGTCAAAATGCCGATTGTTGGGAATCACGATGTCGGCGTCCTGCTTGAAGGGCTTGATATATTTCTCGTAAGTGGGCGCTACGTGGTTGGTGTAGCGGTACAGCACATCCTCCAGATCGTAGCCCCGCTCGTCGCGGTCGCGCACAATGCGGCGTTGCAGCTTCACATGCTCGCGGGCATCGATGTACACCTTGAGGTCGAGTAGGCGAGCGACTTCCTCGAAGTAAAAAACAAAAATGCCCTCCACCACTACAATCGGGGAAGGGCGAAACACCAGCTCTTTAGGCTGAACATTTGGGTTGTTAAACGTGTACTCCGGGCGCCGTACCTCCAGCCCCTGACTGATGCGCAACACATCGGCCGCGTAAGCCGCCGAGTCAATAGAGGACGGTAAATCAAAATTGGTGACGCCATTAGGGTCTACCAACTGGCTCTCACGCGGATGATAATAGTTGTCCTGGGATATCAGACAAATATCGTCCTCAGGAAAAGAAGCGAGCAGACGGCGCAGAAACGTGGTTTTGCCGGAGGCGCTGCCACCCGTAATACCGACGATAAAAGGATGTTGCATGGGGTGGGAAAGCGGCCCGTACCAGCAGGGCCAACCGTGCAAAATTAAGCAAAATGACGCCAGCGTTACGTCTTTTTGAAAAAACGTAATCTAGTCAGGCCAACTACTTCGCTGTATCGAGCTGGTTCAAATGGATATTTAGCCACCAGCCAGCGAGCAACGAAAATCGCGTTGGGGGGCTTTTTTACAGAAAACTACGAAACTTTCTAGCTCTCCCGCTCGGCCAGAAAAACTATCAGTTGCGCTACCGCCCGGCCCCGATGGCTCAACCTGTTCTTCTGCTCAGGCGTCATTTCGGCAAACGTTTGGTGATGGCCCGCGGGCTGAAAAATTGGGTCGTAGCCAAAGCCGGCCTGTCCGCGCGCTTCCTCCATAATGCGGCCTTCTACCACGCCATTAAATTCCTGCCACTCCCCAGTGGGCAGCACCAGCGCAATGACAGTGCGAAACTGGGCGCTACGGTCGGCATTGGGGGGCAAATCCTGGAGGAGTTTGGCCATATTGTCGGCTGCGCTGCGCTGGGGGCCGGCGTAGCGCGCTGAGTACACGCCGGGGGCGCCGCCCAGGGCATTCACCTCCAGGCCGGTGTCGTCGGCAAAACACGAGGTTTGGTAGTGCTGCCACACGTATTCGGCTTTTTGCCGGGCGTTGCCCGACAGCGAATCCTGCGTTTCGGGCAGCTCTTCGTGGCAGCCGATATCCTGCAAACTCACCAGCTCAATCGTAGACGGCAGTAACGCTCTGACTTCGGTAAGCTTGTGCTCATTATTCGTGGCAAAGCAGATACGCATGTGATTCAACTAAGTAAAGGGGTAAAAACTATTTGAGATGGTATCTGAAACGGACTTAAATAGCTTCAAGCCAGTCTGGCAATGATTATCGAAACATCTCCCTGATGCTGTGCCAGGCCTGTTCCAACTCATTTGAAACAGAATCCCAAAACTGGAGGAAGCCGTCCTGAGGTCTTTTTGGGATTTGATAATCAGCCAACTGCGCGGCTTCTGTATGCGAAGCGCTGGAATCGGTGGCTGCGCTGGGCAAATAGAGCGCACGGCTAAGCTGCGACGCTACTTTTTGGGCGGAAAACTGATACGCTAGCGCTTCCGAAGCAAAGGGCAATGGCTGAGTCGTACCTGCTGCATACTGAGCATAAGAGTAAGCTGGGGTAGCTGGTGGCAGGGTGGAAAAGCGAAGCTGTAAAGCGAACGTAACCAAGAGAAAACCAGTTGAATACACCATAAATTAATAGTAGAAGCAAAATAAGTATAGTGCCCAAAACTAATCAAAACCTGCTAGTATGCTCACTGCGAGGCGCAAGGAGTATGAAATGCCTCTCATAAGTTTTTAATTTCAAATGGAACGCGTACTTTTGCAATCCCTTCCGCAAAATCGGCAGGCATAGAAGGTTTTAACGGTATTTCCGACCATGAAAAAAGACATCCATCCCGAGTACCGCGAAGTCGTGTTTCAGGACACTTCCAGCGACTTCAAATTTATCACTCGCTCCACGATGAACTCTACCGAGAGCATCACGATGGAGGATGGTAAGACTTATCCAGTTGTAAAAGTGGAAGTTAGCAGCGCTTCGCACCCTTTCTACACCGGCAAAAACGTATTTATTGACACTGCTGGCCGCGTGGAGAAGTTCCGCAACCGTTACCAGAAGAAGTAGTCATTCGGTTATCCGTTCTGCGTTGTTCTTGGTGGCAACCTAGAGAGCATAGTATTAAAACTCCCGCTGGCATGTCTGGTGGGAGTTTTTATTTGTGCCAACTTGCCGACGAATACATCTGTGGGCCACCTTGCCCTAGTTTTGATTACCGATTCGTGACACCTGTCATCAGAAAGCTATGCACGTCCTACTTTTCGACGATCCTGCTATTCGGCCGCGCCTGTTGCCCTTCACGTTTACCCGGCCCGTGGCTGCCCTGCGTTGCGGCATCCTGACCATCGCCGAGAAATGGCAGCATCGCTTAAGCCAAGAGGTTTTTTACCTGACTGAATCTTACCTGCAAGCTAAATTTCCGGCTGGAGCCGTAAGCGGCCCAGCCCTGGTAATCAACGGTGCCGTGCTACCCGATGAAGCACTCGCGCGACAGGTGCAAAATTTGCCCCCCGGACAAGCATTAGTTGACGGCGAGCTGCTGGTAGCCGCTCATCTACCCGACGCCAGCAAAGTAGCTGAGCTAATTCAGGATGGCTTGGCCAGCACCAGCGAAGTGGCAGAGCCCGTCACCATAATCGGTGAATTGTGGCACCTGTTCCTGCGCAATGGCGCCGAAATTCGGCAGGATTTTGACCTGCTCACGCGTGGTCGAAAGTCCGAGCCCATTGGCGATGCACATACCATCGTTTATGGGGCTGAAAATATCTTTATTGAGCCCGGGGTGAGGATTCGGGCGGCTATTTTGAACGCGGAAAATGGCCCGATTTATCTGGGCAAAAACTCCCAGGTCCACGAAGGCGCTATCATAAAAGGCCCCTTGGCTTTGTGCGAAGGCTCCCACATCAACGTGGGAGCTAAAATGCGTGGCGACAACACCGTGGGTCCTTACTGCAAAGTGGGCGGTGAGGTGGCAAACTCTATCTTTTTCGGCTACGCCAACAAAGGCCACGAGGGTTACCTGGGCAACTCTGTGATAGGGGAGTGGTGCAACCTGGGCGCCGACACCAATACTTCCAACCTTAAGAACAACTACGCCCCGGTCAAAATCTGGAGCCACGTGGCGGGCCGCTTCGTGGATACGGGCCAAACCTTCTGCGGCCTGATGATGGGCGACCACAGCAAGTGCGGCATCAACACGATGTTTAATACTGGTACGGTGGTCGGCGTGGGGGCCAATATTTTCGGGGCGGGCTTTCCGCGCACCTTCATCCCGAGCTTCAGCTGGGGCGGCTCAGCCGGTTTTGAAACTTTTAAGCTGCCCAAAGTAGCCGAAGTGGCCGAGCGCGTCATGGCCCGGCGCCGGCTGGAATATGATGCCGCGGAGCAGGGAATCATGCAGCATGTGTTTGAGGCAACAGCCAAGGATAGAGTGTGGGAGAAAGCTGGCGGAAGACAGCCATCAGTTATAGAATAACCTAACCAAGCGACTACGTTCATGCGCTTCGCTGAAATTCCTGATCAAACCAAAGTCAAGCAGTTGCTGGTGCAGTCGGTGCAGCGTCAGCACGTGGCACACGCGCAGCTTTTTCGGGGCGCTGAGGGCTCGGCTGCTTTGGGATTGGCGCTGGCCTACGCTACGTTTCTGAATTGTGAGGGCCGCAGCCCCACCGATGAGGACTCTTGCGGGAAGTGCTCAGCTTGTCAGAAGATGGATAAGCTGATTCATCCGGACTTGAATTTCATAGTGCCCGTCACCAGCACCAAGCAAGTGCCGAAGGATGCGGTCAGCAGTAAGTTCGCCGCCGACTGGCGCACCTTTGTGCTGGATAATTCTTACCAGGGACTTAATGACTGGATGCAGCACATTGGTGCTGAAAACAAGCAGGGCAGTATTTCCAAGGAGGAAAGCCTGCAACTACTAAAATTAGTATCACTCAAAGCGTTTGAGGGCCGCTTCAAAATCGTGATTATCTGGCTGCCTGAGTTGATGCATCCGGCTGCTTCCAACGCAGTGCTGAAGCTGCTGGAAGAGCCGCCCGCCGCCACTATTTTTCTGCTGGTCAGCCACGCACCCGAACAACTCTTGCCGACAATTATCAGCCGCGTGCAGCCCGTGGTAGTGCGACCTTTCACCGAAGATGAACTGACGGCTTATCTGCACGATGAGCAACATATACCCGAGGCCAAAGCCCGCCAGCTCGCCCAGATAGCTGATGGTAACCTCGGGGCTGCCCTGGCTGCCCGCACCGCCCCCGACAACGACTACTTCGCCTTTTTCACCGAGTGGATGCGCCTGTGTTTCCAGGACAACTTTGCCAAAGTGCTGGAAAAAAGCGATGAGTTTCAAAAGATGGGGCGTGAAAATCAGAAGGAGTTTTTACATTACGCCCTCGGACTGCTACGCAAAGTGCTGCTTTACGGCCTCGATGCACAGTTAATCCCGCATCTGCCCGCCGCAGAGCAACAGTTTGTGACCCGCTTCAGCCGCTTTGTGCATCTTAGAAATGCTGAGTCTATTACCACTGAGCTGAACGATGCTCACTACCACGTGGAGCGCAATGCCAATCCGCGCATGGTCTTCGTGGATACCTCTTTGCGCGTAGCAGAATTGCTAAAAATACCTGTTTAAAGGCTATTAAGCCATAAAATACGTTTTGCTAATTAGCTATAGTTACTGCTAAACGAGCTATAGCCAAGCCATTACTGAAGGCATTTGTAGCTTTGCACTACCACAGAGAAGAGGGTGATACAAGCAGTCTAAGCGTCGTCTTGCTAGGCTCGCCGAGGTATGCAGGAACTTAAATTGCCCCCCAGCAAGCTTTAGTCAGAAGTCATTGATCAAAATACTTAGTTGAAAACTACGCTCTTCGATCGTCCCATCCGCATAGGTACCCGTGGTAGCCGATTGGCACTGTGGCAGGCTAACCACGTAGCGGCCTGCTTGGAGCGGGAGTTATTTCTAACCGAAATCGTTATTATCACCACGAAAGGTGACGTGGTGCTCGACCGCTCCCTCGATAAAATTGGGGCCAAAGGCGTGTTCACGGAAGAGCTGGAGGAAAGCCTGCGCAATGGCACAATTGATATTGCCGTACACAGCGCTAAAGACGTGCAGAGTACTATTCCGGATGATCTGGAGCTGCTGGCCTTCATGGAGCGGGAAAAGGTGAACGACGTAATCGTCAGCTTCGACCCCAGCTTCTCTCTCCAGCAGCCCAACATTGTGCTAGGTACCAGCAGTACGCGGCGTCGCTCTATGCTCAAACGCTATTACCCTGATATCATCACAGCAGAAGCTCGCGGTAACCTGCAAACTCGGTTGCGCAAGCTGGAAGAAGGACAATACGATGCGCTGGTGCTGGCCTTTGCCGGCGTGCACCGTATGGAGTATGACCACCTGATTACGCATGTGCTGCCCGAAACGCAGTTCGTGCCGGCGGCCGGCCAGGGAAGCGTCGCTATCGAGTGCGCCAAGAATCTGGACCTGGGGCGTAAGGTTGCCCTGCAGGGTATTCTGGATCACGCTGACACACATGTATGTCTGCGCGCCGAGCGAGCGTTTCTGCGCACTATGGAGGGCGGCTGCAGCATTCCATCCTTTGCCCTGGCTACGTACACCGATGAGGGCTTGCTTCAGCTCCACGGTGGCCTCATTAGCCTCGATGGGCAGCAGTACGTAGAGGAAATCAGCGCCATCACCGACGTAGACCAAGCGGAGGCTATGGGCGTCAGCTTAGCTGAAACGGTGCTTAGTCGTGGTGGTAAGCAAATTTTAGCTGAGATCCGCAGTCATCGGGAGTCGGAGTCAAGTACGTTTTAAGCTGATTCAGCCTGAAATGCGGGTTCGGCATTTCATAAACTCACCTAATTTCAATCAATTACTACCACAGTTCTTAGTGTTATGAATAGTGTTTTCCGCGTTTGGACGCTGGTTTCGGCTTTTTTATTACTTCTTTCACCTGCTATTAAGGCTGAAAAAGCCCCCCGCAAAAGCAAAAAGGATGAGGTAGTCACCATCAATACCAATCTGGGTGAAATAAAGCTGATTCTTTTCGGTCAGACTCCTCAGCATAAAGCTAACTTTTTGACGTTGGCTGAAAGCGGCTTCTATGATGGCACCACCTTTCACCGTGTTATCCGGGATTTTATGATCCAGGGGGCGACCCAAACACCAAAGACACCGATCCTAACAACGATGGTGCTGGTCAGCCTGATGCCGCTTCTATTCCTGCCGAAATTCGGCCTGAGCTACAACATAAGTTTGGGGCGGTGGCTGCCGCTCGCCAGGGCGACTATAGTAATCCTACCCGCGCCAGCAGCCCATCACAGTTTTATATTGTCCAGAATCATCAGGGTACCAAGCATTTGGATGGTGCTTATACAGTATTCGGGCAGGTAATTAGTGGGCTGGATGTAATCGATAAAATCGCCGCACAGCCCACTGGCCCCCGTGACCGGCCTACTACCGATGTGAAGATGACAGTGAAGGTGGATAAGCTGAAAAAGAAGAAAATCACGGAACTGTACGGATACCAATACTAAGGCCATGGCTGCTAAGTTATTCGTTGCGAACGACTTAGCAGCCTTAAATACTTGTGATATCACTCAGCTATAAAATCCAGTCAAATTATGCGTATTCTACTCACCGGTTCTAATGGGTTGTTAGGCCAGAAGCTAGTTGAATTGCTTCGGCAGCAACAAAGCGTCGAAATCATTGCCACTTCGCGTGGCGCTAACAAGCTGGCAGATCATTACCCTGACCTCCGCTTCGTGCCACTGGATGTAACCGACCGAAGCCAGGTGCAGCAGGTGCTAGGCACCGAAAAACCTACGCACGTTATTCACACGGCCGCCATGACCAATGTGGATGAGTGCGAGCTGAATCGGGAACCCTGCTGGCTGCAGAACGTGACGGCCGTAGAGCACCTCGTGGAGGCCTGCGAGCAGCACCAGATTCACCTCACCCATGTAAGTACGGACTTTATATTCAGCGGCGAAAAAGGCCCCCTGACGGAAGAAGAAGTGCCGGCTCCCATCAATTTCTACGGCGAAAGCAAACTGGCCGCCGAACAAGCGGTACAGGCTAGTAAGGGCTCATGGGCTATTGTGCGGACGGTGCTTGTCTATGGTATCGTGCATGACTATGGCCGCACCAACATTGTGCTTTGGGTACGCGACTCGCTGCGAGCTGGTAAAGAGATTAAAGTGGTGGACGATCAATTTCGCACGCCTACTTTAGCCGAAGACCTGGCTCAGGGCTGTTGGTTGGCGGCGCAGCACAACGCGGCCGGCATCTACAACATCAGTAGCAGCGAACTGCTGACACCTTATCAAATGGCTCTGCAAGTGGCCGATTATTTTCAACTCGATAAGTCCTTGATAGTAAAAGCGGACGGAAGTACGTTCTCGCAGCCCGCTAAACGCCCCCCACGCACTGGTTTCATTATCACTAAGGCCCAGCGAGAGTTAGGCTACCAGCCGCATACCTTTCAGGAAGGAATAGCCCTGCTGGCACGCCAAACCGAAGAGGCATAAGTATAAACGCAAAAAACCCGCGGGCAGAACCTGCGGGTTTTTTAACACACCTATTGCAACAACCTTTATTGTTCCGGCGGCGCTGCGAGCAAATGCCGCGTGCCGAAACCATTTATTTTTAATTCTACCAATTACTATCCGTTGCTGAGGCAACCATACCTACCAGCAAATTGCCAACCATCACTGCCCGGCCACTGCTTAAGGCAGCTTGTGCCACAGTGTAAGGGATTAAGTCTCCATCAATGGTTTCAAAACCTGACATCTGGGGGGCCGATTGCCGCGCCATTTCTATCAATAAGTAACGCAAAGCGTACCCCTGACGACGTTTTAAAAGTAGTGAGCGCATAAGAGCCAGATCAGATAAGCGGAGTGTTAACCAGCAGCGCTTCTAGGCGCTACCCGATCTTCGTTACAATAGTACAACCACAACAGGCCTAGTTGAAAGGAACATAAACCTGCTTTTGTGACTTGAATTATTCTAATATTTTTTAATTATTCTTGTTTGCTTGAATACAGCTGGCTCGATGAGAATAGCATTAATGATCCTTTTTAAAAGGTTTCAATGAATTATGAAATTTGAAACCGCGTTGAACGGCTATTAATGCATGTGCAACTATATGCCGCTTAAAAAGGTATATTTTGTTTGATTTTGTGACATATATAAAACTATATATTAAGCAGAAATTTTGTTAGCAGTTAGCTGCCGTAGTGCTAACGTGGTTCCGGCCAGCGCTAAAGCAGGAAAAAGAACAAGCCACCAAGCTGTAGGATCGAGCCGAGCGGCAGCTAATGTGCGGCCCCAACTAGGTATTTCGGATGGAAGCCCGACACCAAGGAAGGAAAGAGTGGTCTCTAAACTAATAAGGGTACTAAGGCTGAGTGGAAATGCCGCGCGGACGGTTCGCCAGGCGTTCGGTAAAGCATGGCGCCACAAAATTTGCCCCCCAGACAACCCCATAGCTCTGGCAGATTCTATAAAAGGTAAAGCGCGTACTCTTAAAAGCTCAGCCCGTACGAGATGGGCTGGTTCAGGCCAATACGTAAGGGTTAATAACAAGAAAAGGCCTGGTAAGGAGGCGTCCTGCACGGCAGCTAATGCCAAAATGAATACCAAGCGTGGTACAGACGCTAACAATGAACCCGCCCCCAGCACCAATCGGTCAGCCGGAAAGGGCCAGGCGCGACGCAACCCAGGGACGCGCAGTAGCAGTTTGCCTAAGCCAATAGCTACTGCTATGCCTAAAAGCAGGTGCCACCAAATCGGTGCAGCAACAGATAGAACTTCTACTGCCCCCAGCAATAGTAGGCCAGTTAGCAGCCAGTAAACTATTGGAATACGAAGGCCGGAATTACCCCAAAAACCGGCTGCGCTGCCCAAGAAGGTGCCTAACATGGTTGCAAACAAGGCAGCGGGCAAACTCACAAATAATGCTGTGCGCGCTCCGTACACCAAGGCTGTTAATACGTCGCGACCAAAACCATCGGTCCCCAGCCAATGAGCAGAAGTATTTGGTGCGCTGGGGGGCAAAAATGGAGGCTGGGCAATATGATTAAGATCTACTGAATCGGGGGGAAGGGTAGTGGTAGCCAAGGTGCTACTGCCGCTGCACTAGCTACTAATACCAGCCAGCAAACGGCCACCAGGTGCTGAGTAACTCCCTTATACCGAGGTCTCATGCCTGCAAACGAATCCGTGGATCGGTCAGAAAGTATAGCATATCAGCCACTACAAGCCCGATCAGACGCATAAGCGCTACCAGCAAAACGCCCCCCACAAGAACCGGAAAATCGTGCGTAGCGGCAGCCTCAGCGAGTAAGCGGCCCATACCAGGCAAAGCAAAAATCACCTCTACTACTACTGCTCCGGCCACAAGCGCAGGCAGTAAATCGGTGAGTAAGGCAATGACTGGCAGCAGCGCATTGCGTAAAGCGTGCCGCGTCGCCACCTGATAGAGCGACAGGCCTTTAGCGCGAGCGGTAGTTGCATAATTAGCCTTCAGTTCATGACAGAGGGCGTCATGGAGCTGCACAACTAAGGATGGCAGCTTCACCAAAACCAAGCTAGCCAGTGGGAGAGCACTGTAATATAGATAAGTGCCGATTTGGTCGTTCCAGGGGGCATTTTCAGCAGTTTGCTGGCCCATACCATATGCTGGAAAGAGTGGAAGCATATCGGGATTGGCCAGTAGCAGTAGCAGCCCTAATGCTACTACGAATAGAGGTAGAGCATCTATTCCATGCAAAATACTGAGCAAAAAGGCAGGTCCACCACACACGAGCCACAACGCCAGAACTACGGAGAGAATAGTAGCCACTAACGCCGCGCTGGTAGTTAATGGCAACGTAAACCGCAGTGCCTCAGCTAATACGGTCGTAACTGGCTGGCCGCTACGATACGATTGTCCTAAATCGCCCTGCACCGCATTTTTAAGCCATCGATGGTATTGGTTGTTACTACCGTTCCACTGCCAAACGGCCCCATTGGCCGAAGGCACATGTGAAAAGTAAAATAGAGGACCAGTAAGCCCTAGCCGTTGCTGTATCCTGAGAAGTGCGGCTTCGCGTTCGGCTGTGGTAATGCCCCTGCTCCCTACACTTTCATTACTCAGGGTCCGACCTATTAAATCAGTGGTAGGAAGCGTACGACTAAGCAAAAAAACAAGCGAAACAATAGCCCAGGTGGCTGGAATAGTGCGTAGAAGTCGGTACAGAAGAAAACGCCCCATGCAGATTTAGCTTTCCGGCAGGGGTTCGACGGTCATAACTTCATATCCCGGTCGTAGCCCCGATATGCGCAGATTAGTAAGCCGTCGGTCGGCAGCCAGGCGGTAGCGATTAAAAAACAGCACTACCATGGGGCTTTCAGTCCGCATGATAACCTGAAACTTACGGAGCATTTGCGCTTTTCGGTTCGGATTTTCCTCGCGCACGATGGCTTTAATAAGCTTATCACTTGTCGGCGTCCCAAAACGGGTAAAATTGCTGATGTCAGTACTCTCAGAATGCAGCAAGGGACTGAAATCGTAAGCAAAGGGATTTCCTGACAGCGTACGCAGGTAAATATCAAAGTTGCCAGCACGCAGCTTACCAAGCAACAGAGTCGATTCGGTGGGTCGCAACTGAATGGGTATACCAAGCTCGGCTGCGGCATTGCGTAGCTGTAAAGCAATGGTTTCAAATGCCGCCTCGCCCGCCCGATAGGTAATATTTACCTCCAAAGGTTGATTTTGGCCTCCTGCCGTGGGCCGTATCCAGCCGCCTTGGCCTTGCCGCGCCCAACCCGCTTGTCTCAATAGCACTTCCGCTTGTTTAGGATCGTAGGTGAGAAGCGGTAAGCTGTCATTGTAAACTGCTTTTTCCTGAGGATTGATGAGACCAACACTCGGATAGGCCATGCCATTTTGGGTCGCCTTAATAAGAGCTGGTATATCAAATAAGTGACTTAGCGCCTGACGCGTCAGGTGGTGGTCGAGCGGCGCGCGCCTAGTATTAAAACCTACCATAACCATTTCGTACGAGTCAGCGGTGTAGAATTTTAATGCCTGCTGACCACCCTCTGACGTACGAAGGCGATTAAATTCATTGGCCGGCACCATGGGGTAGATGTCTATGTCGCCTCGCCGTAACGCGAGCAAAGCCGTAGCGTTGTCCGGAATTATCTGAAAATCAATCTGTTTTGGGCAGGCTACTAACTGGGGCTGCTGCGCGGGCAGTCGGTCGGCCCACCAGTTTATTTTACGGCGAAAGGTTAGTGATTGTCCACTGCGCCAAGCAGTCAGCTGATAAGGCCCCGAGCCGGGGAGATTCACTGGACTCTTATCCAGATTAGCTGCGTTATAGCGCTGCACAAAGGCCTGTAATACAGGATATTCACTCAACGAAACAGACGCAGCCTGTGTTAGAGCTGCCAGTGGAATAGCGCGCAGCAGCCGTTGCGGGTCCAACGCATACTCAGGTAGAATAGGATAATCGCCAGAGACGTATGTGTACTCTGGGGCTCGTCCTTGGCATACGAGCGTAAATTGGCGCACGTCGGTTGAGTCTAGCCGCACATCTCGGATGAAGCTAAAACGGCTTCGGGCTCCTTCATTTGGCAAACCCGGAGAGTTCATCACTTTCAAGGTAAATACTACATCCTGAGCTACTATAGGTTGGCCACTATCCCAGGTAGCAGCCTCTCGCAGACGGTAAGTAAGCAGCATCAGCGAATCTTGGTATTGTACTATAGGGAGCTTTTCGACAAGCAATGGTACATATTCCTGTTTCTGGTTATCTATGGTCAGTAAATTTTGGTATAATAATCCGATGGCTTGATCGGCAATATCATTGGGATTTAAGAGAGGATTTAGAGACTCCGGGTCGCGTACCCACCGTACCCGAACAGCACCAGAAGACGATGCTTGTGTTTTGCAAGCGGGCAATAAACCAATAAGAATGTAGAGCCCCAGCCCCCAGAGTAGTCGCCGCATAAGCTAACAACCGCGTAGAAACGGCGTCGGGCAAGTTAGCTAAGATTCCCCAACTGGTGGAGATACATCTTAGCTACCTTGCCCGAAGCGTTTATGAAACGGTAGATATAATAGGTATCTACCGAGCGTTTCTAGTAGTTGTCGAACCTAGCGAGCATTGCCGTCGTTCCAGCCGCTGCTGCCGCCAACATTCTGGGTCGTCACGTTGCCGTCATTCCAGCTGCTGCTGCCGCCAACATTTTGGGTCGTCACGTTGCCGTCATTCCAGCCGCTGCTGCCGCCTTCAGCAGTTGCATTAGTAGGAGAGGAAGCTAAAGTAGCAAATTGGAGAAGGGCGAGAGCAAGTAATTCTAGCATGGTTTCAGTTAGTTGTGTTTGTAGTTCAATTGTTGAACTGCACAAATGTGGGACGTTATAAGAGGATAAGAAAGGAAGATTAGGTCCTAAATATGACTAGGATATTATAAATATTATTTTGACTATAAGTAATACAAAAAAACAAATCTATGCTTAATTATATAAGATTTTTTATAGGTTTATGGCTATGTTTGATACGGTTTGGACGATTTGAGTATAAGAATAAGACATAGGTTGATTATGAAATTACTCAGCCTTAAATCGGCTTATTGTAGGTGAGTTACTTATTTTAGAAGTGTAAAGCACTGATATTCGCTCCTTCACTTACTAGACGTATCTTAGTTTCTAAAATTGTATTCTATCCATGGAAGACATTAGTAATCTGGCCAAAATAATTATTGATAGACGGGTTGGAATGCCGCCTTTGATTGATTTCAGCGCCAAATCGTCATTCAACAAAGAAATTGACCTGGTACAGATGCTGAGTAGTGAACAACAAGCTACTCAGCTTCAGGTAATTAAAGCATTATATGGGAAAGTAAATACAATGAATCAGGCTGCACTTCGCAAACTCAAATCGAGGGTACAGAAGAAGCTGCTAAACCATTTGTATTTTCTAGACCATACTGATCCGCGTCAATTTATTTCGAAGCGGTATGAATTACAGTGCCTGGAACTCTTTCATCAAGCAAGCATTCTATTTAAAGAAAGTGAAAGCGAGCTGGCTGAGAGACTGGCACGCAAGTGCTTACGCCTAGCACTTGATGGAGAGTTTACTCAGTATGTGGTTATGAGTTTGGGGTTCCTTCGTCACCTGTATGCTCAACTCAGGAAGCCGAAGCATTACCATGCTATTTCCAAGCAGCTTAAGCACTATCAGGAGTTAGCCAACGTAGAAGAAGAGGCACGGCAGCTATACTTAGACGTTCGAATGGAGCAAACTCAGACTGTACGGTCGCGGCGGTTTCTGCTTAACGAATTATCGGCTCACATAACCAAAATGGAAGGCCTGCATCGAAAGGCCAACACTTATAGCACCTTTGAGTATCTGTATCGGCTGCGCTTAATGCGAGAAGAGCTCTTAGGTAACTTTGAGCAAATTATTGAGATAACAGGCACTACGTCAGCACTATTCGATAAGGGTAAAGTCAATAAGAAACGCTTCGATATTCGCTTTAACAAATTCATGAGTGTATGGGCGCACTTGCGTAGCAAGCAGGTAGTTCAAGGGTTAAACCTGGCGGAGGAATACATCAAAGATTTTCACCCTTCTTCTGATAATTGGTTCTACTTTCTGGAGCACTACATGCTACTGGCATTGCACGCTAAAGAGTACAGTAAAGCATACGAAATACTGCGTTTAGCGCGCAAAAATCCCTACTACGGTAAGCAGCGCGCAGCAGCTATACAGCGCTGGGATCTGTTCGAGGTGTATCTGCACTTTATTCAACCCGAGGGCACGGCTCTGCGGCTACAATTCAGCCAGTTTATTCAAACCGTGCCTGACTATAGCCGAGATAAGCAAGGCTACAACGTGGCTATTCTGGTGCTGCAGTTTCTGTACTATCTGCGGCAGCGCAACCTGGATGCGTTGCTTACCCGTCTGGAAGGGCTGCGGAAGTATGAGCAGAACCACTTGCGGGACCCAGCTACTTTGCGAAGTCAACTGTTCTTTCGGCTGTTGCTGCTAATGGTGCGGGAAAATTTTGCCCCCCAGGCCTGCGAAAAGAAAGGCCAAAGTTTGCTAAACCGTTTGCGGGAAGCTCCACAACCTGGCGATGCGTATGCGGAAAGCGAGATCATTCCCTACGAAGATCTCTGGGAATTAACGCTCAATATTTTGCGGGTAAATGCTGAAGCCAAAGTCGCCGAAGAAGCAGCGCACGAACGATAAGTTTAGCAGTACTCACCATAAAAAAGCTCCCCAGAATATTTCTGGGGGGCTTTTTTAGGCTTTACGTTGCTCATCTATTTGCCGGTTACTTTAAACTCTGTGCGACGGTTGAGCTGGCGACCAGCTTTGGTGGCATTAGGTGCCACGGGCTGGGCATCGCCGTAGCCAGCGAAGGTGAGGCGCGCTTTATCAGTGCCTTTGTTCACCAGATAATCAACTACCGCCTTAGCCCGGCGCTGCGACAAATCTTTATTGTAAGCGCCTTGGCCAACGTTGTCGGTGTGGCCGCTGATTTCCAGGCGCAGAGCTGGAGCTTCCGTCAGTAGTTTCTGTAAGCGCTCCAGCTCGCTGGTGCTTTCGCGCCGTAACGTGGCTTTATCGAAGTCGAAGAAAATATTGTTGAGCACGACTTTAACCCCGACATCCAGCTTTTTAAGGCCAATATCTTTGACTACTTCTGCGTAAGCAGCACCAGCTGGCAGATCAAAATTTTCGGAGTGAAACAAGTATCCCTCCTGACGCACCACGATTCCGTAATTAACGCCCGAGGGAAGCGACACTAGATAACGGCCCGACTGAGCATTGGCTAGAAAGGAAGCAATAACCTCGTTGCGCTGGTTATCAATAACTTCAATGGTGGCTTCCAGTGGTTGCTTCGTTACATCATCCGTCACCACACCTTTCAGAATAGTTACCTGAGCCGTAGCGATGGGTACGGGCGGAGCCAGCAGGGTTTCCTTCACAGGCTGGGCCCGACTAGCCAACAATTGGTCTTCCTGGGAGAGCATGGGGGCTTTTCCGGACCGAGAAAAGTGATTTGGTAAATGTCTTTGCCTCCCAGGCCTTCTTCGCGAAAACTGGAATAATAGCCGTGGCGACCGGAGGCAGAAATCACAAAAAACACATCATCGTCGGGGGTGTTAATGGGCCAGCCAAGGTTTTCGGGCGTGCTCCATTTACCGTTTTCAAATACCGATTTAAAGATATCGTAGCCGCCCATCGAGTTGTGGCCTTCCGAACTGAAATACATTGTTTTGCCGTCGGGGTGCAGAAATACGCCTTCCTCGCCGTAGGGGGTGTTGATGGTAGATCCCAGATTTTGGGCTGGGCCACGGCCTTCCAACTCTACTTTATAAATGTCGCGGCTGCCTAGTCCGCCTTCCTTGTCGCTCACGAAGTAGAGGCTGCGCCCATCAGGCGTGTAAGCCGCCGACGACTCGTGGCCTTTGCTGTTAATGCGGGCTCCTAAGCGCTGGGGCTTGCGCCACTCGGCACCGCGCAGGGTTGCTTCGTGCAGGTCGCCGCCATTGTCCTCCACGTACACCAACATGCGTTGCCCGTCGGGAGAAAGCCCAACCGTAGCATCATGACCATCGGTGTTCACTGGCTCTTTTAGATTGCGAGCCGCAGTCCACTTCTGGCCGGTGCGCGCGCTTTGATAGATATCTTCGAAGAAGCCGCCGGTTTCAGGGTCGGTTTGCTCTCCGGTCGAGTTTTCGCGCCGCGAGGTAAACAGCAGCACCGATTCATCGGCCGAAATGACTGGGCTGTAATCGGCGTAGGGCGAGTTCACAGTTGGGCCGGCGTTATCGATAAAAGCCCGAACGGGCTTCTTACTTATCTTCTGCCCGTTCTCGCACTCAGTTATTTTCTTACGAATATCAGCTAGGAGTGGAGCCGTATTTTTGCCCCCCGTGGCGGGTTGAGCGGCTTTATATTCAGCAATAGCTTCCTGCCATTTTCCATTTAAGTGTAGGCCTCGTCCCAACAAGTAGTGAATGCGCGGATCAGCATCGGGGCTTAACTTATACGATTTCTCCAAATAGCTGAGTGCTCGCGGCTTGAAACCGGAGTGCAGGTAACAGTCACCTATTTTAAGGTTTAGCTCCGCATTGTCCGGATTAAATTTCTGGGCGGCTAGGTAGTGAGGCAAGGCCTGCTCGTAGCGGGGCGGGTCCATATCGTAACTGCCGTCGCCCTCTTTTATTTCGCGCAAAGCAGCTTTTAACCCTTCTTTATCATTACCAAAACGGTCTTTGCTAAACTCAACGCTCTGCGCGTGGGCTGCTTGTGATAAGAGCAGAATGGCCAATAGAAATAGCTTATACATTGTGTTGAGTAATATTCTAACGTGTTCTCTCTTAAGCTGGTCAGCATCAGGGAGTATGTGGCATTTGCCGTCATGCGGCTCGCCGTATGTGTGCCTGCTTTATTCGTTGCTACAGCCGGAGTTAGAGGCATAGCTGCTGCCTGCTTCCAGGCCAAGCTCGGCGGCTTTGCGCCAATCCTGGCAAGCGCCGGCCGCATCGCGGATCATTTCGCGCGCGTGGCCGCGGTTGAGGTAGGCTTCAGCATATTGTGGGTTGAGACTAATGGCTTTGCCCGCATCGGCAGCCGCTTTTTTGTAGTCTTCGAGCTTTAGGTAAGCTGCCGCCCGGTTATTCCAGGCAAAAGCATAAGATGCATCGAGGCTGAGCGCCTTGCTGAAGTCTTCGGCCGCTCCGCGGTAGTCTGCGGCCTCGTAGCGCGTGCTGCCCCGGTTGCAGTAGGCAATGGCGTTATCCATTTTCTTGGTCAGATACTCATTGTAATCGGCTAAGGCACCTTTTAGGTCACCAGCGCGGCGGCGCGTTGCCGCCCGATTCAGTAGCGCCGGGAGCAGCTCCGGTTGTAGCGTCAAGGCTTTCGTGTAATCCTGAATGGCGGCCGTAAAGTTGCCCAGCTGACGTTGCGCGCTGGCCCGATCGTGGTAAGCGTAGGCATAGTTCGGGTCGGCTTTCAGCGCCTGATCAAAATCGGTCTTAGCCGCTTGATATTCGCCTTTTTCAAATCGCAGTGCGCCCCGATAATACCAGGCCGGAGCAAAATCGGCTTTGGTTTCAATGGTTTTTGCATAGTCCTGCTCTGCTTCGGGGCGCTGGCCCATTGCCTCGCGGGCTTGGCCCCGACCAAAATAAGAAGTATGGTCCGTCGGCTCCAATCGAATGGCCGCATCATAATCCTGCACGGCCTGCGGGTAATCTTTCAGTTCGTAGCGAGTGGTAGCGCGGTTGTAGTACGCTTTGGTAAAGTCAGGGCGCGCAGCCAACGCTTTATCAAAATCCTGAATTGCAGCCTGATAGCTCTTGTTGTTGTATTTCGTTACGCCACTATTGTAAAGTTTCTCAGCTAGCTGGGCCGGCGGTAACGTAGTGGCGCGCACGGTGTCTACCTGGGCGTAGGCACTAACAGCGAAACCTGACAGAATAGACAGAATATAGATACGTAGCATGTTACCCGGTATAAATGATTTCTAAACGTTAAATATAATTTTATTTGCTCAATAAGGCTTACAAGTTGCTTTAAACTTAAAATATTTGTGTTTTTACAAGATTTATTTGGCTTCGATTTTAGGTCTGCTAGTACTGAGTTGCCAAATGCCGCACATCTGATCATTTAAATTTGAGCAGGTGCGCAACCACTGCTACTAAATAATGGTTGTGCAGACAGCACCGAAGTTTGCGTATTTTTGCGCTGCCTTCGGGCTTATCGTTTGATTTTCCATTTCAGCCTATATCTCTCATGGCAACCTATCCTGAATACATGGTAGCTCCTATCCGTCAAGACCTTACGTCGGCCGGCTTTGAGCAACTTATGACCCCTGAAGAAGTCGATTCAGTGCTCGGCGAGCAGAGCGGAACCGTACTGGTAGCCGTTAACTCAGTATGTGGTTGCGCCGCTGCCAAAGCCCGCCCCGCCCTGAAAATGGCCTTAGCCAGCGCTGACAAGAAGCCTGCTAAGCTAGTGACGGTATTTGCCGGCATGGAAACTGACGCCGTTGACAAAGCCCGTCAGCACATGCTGCCTTATCCACCTTCTTCACCGTGCATTGCTTTGTTTAAAGATGGTGAATTGGTACATATGATTGAGCGCTACCACATTGAAGGCAGCGACACCATGCGTATCGTGAACAACCTGCAAGGCGCGTTCGATGAGTATTGCTAGATCTTTGGTTTAAATAGCGCTGTTTGTAGCGTTATCAAAAAAGCCCCCTAGATAAGTCTGGGGGGCTTTTTTGTGCTTGAGAAAGCTCAATTTTCCGCTTAGTTGGCGTACTCGCTTAGAAACTTGATGCGCATAAGGCGCAAATCCTCCTCCGTGTACTCGTCGGGGCCGAGTTCCTTGAGGGCCACAGCAATATTGTCAGTATTAGACTGCAGGAAATACTCCGTGATTTCGGCCTGTCGGTCGTGGTCCAGCACACCATCGATATAGTAGTTGAGGTTGAGCTTAGTGCCAGCGTAGCAGATGTGCTCAATTTCCTCCATCAATTCGCGCATGTCAATTCCCTTAGAAGAAGCAATTTCTTCTAAATCCATCTTCTTGTCGATTTGCTGAATGATGTAAATCTTGATTTTCGACTTGTTGACGGCCGATTTCACAACTACATCGGCGGCAGTCATAATGTCGTTATCCTCAACATACTTCTGAATCAGTTGCAGGAAAGGTGTCCCAAACTTAACAGCCTTGCCCTGGCCAACGCCGCCTACGTGAGCGAGGTCGTCCATCTTTACGGGGAAGGTGGTGGCCATTTCCTTCAATGATGGGTCCTGGAACAGTACGTAAGGAGGCAGGTTTTTATCCTTCGCCATCTTCTTACGTAGGGCCTTCAGCATTTCAAACAGGGCCTCGTCGTGGCCGGCGGCCTGTTGCACCTCTTCCTGCTGCTGCTCCTGCTGCACTTCCTCGTCGTAGTTGTGGTCCTTGGTAAGCTTAATAGAGTGAGGATTCTCCATGAATTCCTGACCCTTAGAACTCATCTTTACAACGCCGAGATTCTCAATATCTTTCTCCAGAAAGCCATTGAGCAACACCTGCCGAAGCACCGAATGCCAGAACGCGGCATCGTGCTCTTTGCCCTGTCCATACACTGGTAGTTTGTTGTGGCCATAGCTTTCTACGTGGGCATTGTTCATACCCATCAGCACCGTGCCGATGTGCTCAAGGCCAAAACGCTCCTCCGTTAGCATTACAGCCTTCAAGGCCATTAACACCTCTTCTTTAGCCTCAAAACGCTCTTTGGGGTGCTTACAGTTGTCGCAGAAGCCGCAGTCTTTTTCAAACGTTTCACCGAAATAATGCAGCAGCTGCTTGCGCCTGCACACTGCCGAATCGGCGTAGTTGGCCATTTCCTGCAAAAGCTGCTTACCATTGTCGCGCTCCGTAACGGGCTTGTCTTTATTAAATTTCTCCAGCTTCACGATATCGTCGTAGCTGTAGAACATGAGGCAATTACCCTCCAGGCCGTCGCGGCCGCCCCGGCCCGTTTCCTGATAGTAGCCTTCAATGCTCTTGGGCGTATCGTAGTGGATCACAAAGCGCACGTCGGGCTTATCGATGCCCATGCCAAAAGCGATGGTCGCTACAATAACGTCGGCTTCCTCGTTCAAAAAAGCATCCTGATTGGCCATCCGCACCTGCGGGTCGAGGCCAGCATGGTAGGGGAGGGCCTTTACGTCATTCACGCGTAGCAGCTCCGCAATTTCCTCCACCTTCTTGCGCGAAAGGCAATACACAATGCCGGCTTTGCTCTTGTGCTGCTTTACGTACTGAATCAGCTGTTTTTTGGTGTTGTGCTTGGGCCGGACTTCGTAATAAAGGTTGGTGCGGTTGAACGATGTTTTGAACACCGAAGCATCATCCATTTGCAGGTTTTTCTGGATATCCAGCTGCACTTTAGGCGTGGCCGTGGCCGTGAGCGCAATAATGGGCACGTTGGCCCCCAGATTGTCAATGATGCCACGAATCTTGCGATACTCAGGTCGGAAATCGTGGCCCCACTCCGAAATGCAGTGCGCTTCGTCAATGGCTACGAATGAAATGGTAGCCTTTTGCAGGAAGTCAATGGTTTCGTCTTTGGTAAGTGACTCGGGAGCAACATAAAGCAGGCGCACCTCACCGCTTATTACATCTTTTTTCACCCGATTCATCTCCGATTTCGACAGCGTCGAGTTCAGAAACTGGGCATTCACGCCAAAAGCATTCAGTTGATCGACCTGATTTTTCATCAAGGCAATCAGAGGCGAAATCACGATGGCCGTGCCCGGCAGTACTAGCGCCGGCAGCTGATAACAGAGCGACTTTCCCGCCCCAGTTGGCATGATAACGAAGGTGTTATGACCGTCGATGACGTTTTGGATGACGGCTTCCTGGGTGCCGCGGAACTGGCCGTACCCAAAAACTTCCTTTAACTTGCCTTTCAGATCAGCCGTGGGCGCTGTTACTTGTTTTAGGGCTGGCATGGTCTCTCTCACTTACTCGGTTATGGATTGCGAACGGGAGTACAAACACGCATGTTGAACTCTCAATCTAATGGTTTTTTGGTATTTACGAAACAGCAGTTGGTTGCTAATTATTTAAATACAGTGTTAAAGCACGGTACATGCCATCAAAATAGCAATACAACTAACAACCATAAGTCTAGAGATTGAAACCAACGACGGGATGAACAACCAACTACTCGACGCCGACTACTCGGTACCGACTATCAAATTTAGATTGAAACCGCAGAACGAACTCAACTCAATTGCAAAAAAAGTGCTTCATGAAGAGGCCAGCGCCATTCAGGGCGTAGCTGAGGCCTTAGATAACACACCAGATTTTGCACAATGTATAGAAGCAATACTATCTTTGCGTGGTAGAGTAGTGGTGACGGGCATTGGCAAAAGCGCCCACATCGCAGCCAAAATAGTGGCTACACTGAACTCTACGGGTACTCCAGCCCTGTTTATGCACGCCGCCGACGCTATTCATGGCGACTTGGGCATGATTCAGGCAGAAGATTTTGTCATTGCCATCAGTAAAAGCGGTGATACGCCGGAAATAAAAGTGCTGGTGCCCTTACTGAAGCGGAAAGGGGTGCCGTTAGCGGCTTTAGTTGCTAATGCCGATTCCTACTTGGCGGTTCAGGCTAATTACGTTCTGCACGCGCCTGTCACTCGTGAGGCTTGCCCGCACAATCTAGCCCCTACAACCAGTACAACCGCCGCGCTGGCCCTTGGCGATGCGTTGGCAGTATGTCTGCTCGAATCGCGGGAGTTCACCTCGGCCGACTTCGCTCGTCTGCATCCGGGTGGCACGCTAGGGAAAAAGCTTTATTTGAAAGTCGGAGACTTGAGTCGGCAGAATCAGGCGCCGCAGGTCCTGGAAAATGCCCCCCTGCGCGAGATTATCTTGGAAATATCGGGTAAGCGTTTGGGAGCAACCGCTGTGCTCAGCGAAGGTGACAATCGCCTGTTAGGCATCATTACCGATGGCGACCTGCGCCGTATGCTCACTAATTTCACTAATCTGGAAGATGTGCGGGCCCATAATATTCTTACGCCATCGCCTATCACTATTGATATTGAAGACTTTGCTGCCGAAGCCCTGGCTCGCATGCAGCAGCGCAATATTACGCAGCTCATTGTGACAGACGCTGGTCGGTTTAGCGGCTTTATTCATCTCCATGATTTGCTGCGCGAAGGTTTAGTATAGAAAGAAGAAAGGCGCGTCTGAACCTGCGGTTTTAGCCCTCACGTTTTGGCCGGATTCGTGCAGAAGGGGGCACAACCCTGAAATATTTCGGACCTTCGCCCCGATTTTACTTTAACCCGGCTTCCGTGAGGCCTGCTCTATGACTCAAAACACGTATCTCGTCGTGATGGCGGGCGGCATTGGTAGCCGCTTCTGGCCCTTTAGCCGCACCAATCATCCCAAACAGTTTCATGATGTGATGGGAGTAGGCCGGTCGATGTTGCAGCTTACTGTAGATCGTTTTGCCGGAATTTGCCCCCCAGAGAATGTTTTTGTAGTAACCAACCGCGATTACAGCGAGCTGGTACAGCAACACCTGCCCGATTTGCCCCCCGACCAGATTCTGGGTGAGCCAATTGGCCGCAACACGGCGCCGTGCATTGCCTACGCCAGCTACCGCATCGCACAGCGCGACCCGCAAGCGGTCATCATCGTGACGCCCGCCGATCATGCCGTGCAGCGTGAGGACGAGTTTCGGGATATTATTAGTCAAGCTGTAGCAAGTGCCCGCGCCCAGGACATTCTCATTACGCTCGGCATTCAGCCCTCCCGACCCGACACCGGCTACGGCTACATTCAGTTTATTGATGGCGACCAGAGCGAGTTATATGGTAGCCTGCGGAAAGTAAAAACCTTCACTGAGAAGCCCAATCTGGAGTTGGCAAAGATGTTCGTGGAGAGCGGCGACTTTCTGTGGAATTCGGGTTTATTTATCTGGCGTGCCGAAGTGATTATGCAGGCTTTCCATCAGTATCTCAGTGACATTGCAGAGGTATTCGACGAAGGACTCGATCAGCTGGGAACCAGCAAGGAGGAAGATTTTATCACCAATGCCTACTCCCGTTGCCGCAACATCAGCATCGACTACGGCATTATGGAAAAGGCCGACAACGTGTACGTGCTGCCCGCCGACTTCGGTTGGAGCGACCTAGGCACCTGGGATTCACTACACCGCATTGGTCGCGGCGACGAGAATGGCAATGTGGTTGATGGTGATGCCATCCTCTATGATACCCGCGAGTGTGTAATCAAAACTCCCTCTGAGCGTTTGGTAGTTGTGCAGGGCCTAGAAGGCTACATTGTGGCCGAGTACGACAACGTATTGCTCATTTGCAAGCGTACGGAGGAGCAGCGGGTAAAAGAGTTTGTGGCAGATGTTCGGGCCAAGAAGGGTAACGGGTATAATTAGGCTGCAACCAGATCCAGTAAAAATCAGCGCCCGGCGGCCAACTCACTGAGTCGGCCGCCGGGCGCTGATTTTTGTAACCAAGTCTTAAGCCAGGGACTGACTAACAGCTAGTTGTATGGTCCCAGAGGATAATGGGGTAACTTTGGGGTCTGCTTACAAAGCAAATCTATGGGAAAAGTACCACATGGCTGCGCCCGCACAACGCCGGCAACTCGGCGCCTTATCCAGCAAAGTACAGAAAGCTTACAAACGCTAGCCGCGCGCTTCGGCATCGACCCCAAGACGGTGGCCAAGTGGCGTGACCGGACCACCACGGAAGAGGCCGTGCGGGGCCCCAAACCCGCCTCAACCGTCCTCACGCCCGCCGAAGAAGCCGCCATTGTCGTGTTTCGCCAGCAGACCCTGTTGCCCCTTGATGACTGCCTCTACGCCCTGCAAGAGGCCATTCCCACCTTGAGCCGCTCGTCGCTGCACCGCTGTTTACAGCGGCACGGCCTCAGCCGCTTGCCGCCCGGCGAAGAAGAGGGGAAGAGCAAAAAAGCCGCGTTTAAAGCCTACCCCCTCGGCTACCTGCACCTCGATTTTGCCGAGGTCCAGACCGAAGAAGGCAAACAGTACCTGGACGTGGCCATTGACCGCACGAGCAAGCTGGCCTTTGCCGAACTGCACCCCCACGCCACGCAGGCCGTCGCCGTCGATTTTCTGCGACGGGTGTTAGCCAAACTCCCGTATAAAGTACACAAGCTACTGACCGACAACGGCATCCAGTTCCGAAATTTGCCGCATCACCCGCACGTGGGCCGTCATCCGGTCGGGCAGCTCTGCGACGAATGGGGCATTGAGCAGCGCTTTACCAAGCCGGCCCATCCCTGGACCAACGGCCAGGTCGAACGCCTGAACCGCACACTGAAAGAGGCCACGATTAAGCGCTTCCATTACGAGACAACCCACCAGCTCAACACGCACTTACAGACCTTTTTACTGGCGTACAACTTCGCCAAACGACTCAAGCGCCTCAAAGGACTTACGCCCTACGAATTTGTTTGCGCCGAATGGAGGAAAAATCCTAGTATATTTCACCGAGACCCGGCTGACCTTACTCCGGGACCATACAGCTAGTAGCTTTGCAGACGCTGCCGCAGTACCTCGAATAGCATAATACCGCTGGCGACGGATACATTCAATGAGCCAATTTGACCAGCCATTGGAATGCGCACTTTATGGTCAGCAAGTCTTAAATATTCGGGCGAAATACCATCTTCTTCGCTGCCCATAAGTACTGCTACGGGGCCAGTGAAGTCTATGTCGGCTGTTTCAAGGCTGGTTTCGGTCTTTTCCGTACAGGCTACCACCTGCACGCCTGACTGCTGGAGGAAGGTGATGGTTTCCTTTAAATTAGGCTCCCGGCATACCGGAATCAGATTCAGTGCTCCAGCGGAAGTTTTGAGCGCGTCGCCATTTATCTGGGCAGCGCCACGGCTGGGAACTACAATAGCGTGGACGCCCAAACACTCCGCGTTGCGGGCAATTGCACCGAAATTACGCACGTCCGTTACACGATCAAGCAACAGAAGCAAAGGTGTTTTGCCCGCCTCAAATAAGCCCGCCAGAATACTGTCTAGAGGAGCATAATCGATGGGTGAAACGAAGGCTACCGCGCCCTGGTGATTTTTGCGCGTCAGGTCGTTGAGCTTCTCCAGCGGCACCAGTGACACCGGAATAGTGGCGGCTTTGGCCAGTTCCGTTATTTCCTGCGTAATGCTGTTTTTAGTACCGCGCAGCAGAAAAATCTTCTCCAGCGTGCGGCCTGCACTCAGCGCTTCCTGAATGGGACGCAAGCCAAACAGCATATCGATGCTGCGGTCGGCGGCTGGTCGGTGCGGGTAGCGCGGCTTGTAGTCAGGCTTATCCGCTGAATTTCCGGAGCGGGCAGCATCTGGCCGGTCACGGTCGCGGCGGGGCTCGTGGCGCGTACCGTTTTCATCGTAAAAGGTGCGGCGCTGCTCGTTCAGCGGGCGGGACGGGCGTTCGTCAGGGCTTTTCTCCATTGCTCCACGGCGGCATACCAAAGCATTTCGTGCTCTGGTCGGCGCACCAATTCATAGTGTTCGGGGGCAAAGGTACTGGGTTTGGCGCGGAACACATACGTGCTGTTGCCCACGTCGGGCTGACGGTATACCCAGCGTTCCTCAGTGGCTGTGCGGTACACGGCATCGGGTGGCCCCATCACCACGTAAAGCATGCCTCGGTCAGTCATCCAGCCGGCTTTATAAGCGGAGAAAAGCTGATTAGCCGCTGCTACCCGGCCGTAATAGGTGCGAATGAGCTGGCGAGCTCCGGCCTGCTGGCCATTAGCTGCATTAAGCCAAAATTGGTCTACTGCTTTTTTAGGAGAGGGAGCATCGTACAGCTTTTTCCGCTCGACGGACGACGTGAGGTAAATAAGCGGCTGGATAAGGTCGGCAGCAGTTGCTAGTTCCGGGAAGCTATTCTCCTCGACTAACAAGCTGCTGGCCGGGCCTCCGGAACCGTTGTTCAGCAAATACAAACCGGCACGTTGCAATGCAACCAATTGCCCGGCCTGAAAGGTGATGGAATCCTGGACGCCTAAGGTGCGCGGAGCCGGTGGCTGTGCCGCCGGATTGGTCATGGGGGGCAAAGCGGCCGTGAAATTGCTTTCGTAGCGCCGCAACAGTAAGGGCTGATTCAGGCCGTAAGCGCTTACTTCGAAAGGTTCGCTTGCGTGCACATAACGGCGCAGAAGTGGAACACCCACTGAATCGACCAGGATAAAGGGCCGCGCTAGCCGCTCGGCGGTGAGCAGGAGCCAGGCTTCGTCGCCGGTGTCGGCGGCGTTGGAGCCCGGTTGCAGACTTAGCACTTGTCCTGCCCGCAGCCGAGTGAGGGGCACACAGAATTCAACCAGCGCTGCCGTGCCTACGCGTTTTGTGTGCTTAATAAGCTGATTTATCGTGTCTTGCCACACGGGCTGCTGGGCGTCGTAGCTCGGCCAGAGTGCTATACGCAGCGGCTGCCCCGACCCGACTACGCTCCCATTAGGAAAGCGAACATATAAGCGCAAACTATCCGCTTCCCGACGAGTATCTACTACCACGCGCCGCGCCACGCTGTACTGCCCGGCGAAGTCGCGGCGGCTGGCGGCGGGCTTGCTGGCTATCATACAAACCAAAAAGCAGAGAAGTAGCAGGACGGGGTATCTAATCATGGATTACATTATATACAGCCTTGAACGAATTTTAACGGCTGCTCAGCAATTAATAACGAGTTAGCTTTATTTTAATTGATTAACACTAAAAAGCCCCCCAGTACCAACCTGGGGGGCTTTTTACAAAATGATTCCTAATCCAATTCCAGAAATCAGCTCAGCCTAAGCTCTACTGACGTGGATAATACTGATTCAGCAACTCCACTGCCTTGGCGGCGCGGGCCTGGTCCTTGATCTGCTCGGCGGCCTGATACACGCTTTGCAGGGTCAGCAGGTTGCTTTGAATTTCCATCTCAAACAGGCTGCCATTCGTTGTCGAATAATATGCCAGCGCCTGTTGGGCGCGGTTGGTCATCGTATCCAGAATGTCGGTGGCTTTCTTCCGTTCGCCTACGGCTACGAGCGGCCCCACAAATTGCGGCGTGTAGTAATCATACGGAATAGACGCATCAGGCATGACGGCGAAGGCCTTTTCCAGCACCTGCTTCGCTTTTACTTTGTCGCCGGCCGCCAGGTAAGCCTCGGTTAGGCGGGCAAACTTCTCCCGATAGTTAGCGGGGAAACGCAGGCTGTTCTCGTCGTAGTAAACGTTGGGGTCGTTGAGGTTGCGGAAAGCGAACTTCTTCATCATGTTCTCAAACATGAGGTCCTTGGCCACGTATCCTTCGTTGCCGCGCGGGTCGTAATTGGGGTCGCGGGCGGGTAGGATGCGGTAGGCCATGCCTTCGAGCTGGAAGTAAGGCTGCAAGTTCATCATGTCGGAGGGCACCACGGTGCTGGAGAAGTAGATGGGCCGCTGCCAGTTATTGGTAGCCAGCATATCCAGAATCACCAGGTTTTTCTTCTCAATGGCGCCACCGCCCATGTCCCACTCCATACGGGGCACCAGCTGCTTGCGGCGCTCGGCCGGAATAATGCCGGAGCGCATCACCGCGGCCGTGTCTACGGGCAGGAAGAACTTCTTGGTAGGGAATGACAGCAGCGACCGGCCGCTCTGGGTCTGGACTTGCAGCAGCTGGCTATTCTCATCAACCAGCTGAATAAACTCCTTCAGATTAACCTGCTGCACGGCCGGATTTTCCACAAAAGGTAGATAATCGTTGGTGCCCTGCACGTAGTTCTGCGGCTTCATCGAAATAGGCAGCGGCTGCGACTTATAAGCGCGGCGGCGCATCTGCTCGATGTACCAATCGGTGTTCAAATAGCTTAGTACGGCTACGCGCACATCGGTGCGTACGCCTTCTACTTCCTGGGCATACCAGAGCGGGAATGTGTCATTATCGCCGTTGGTAAACAGGATAGCGTTAGGAGCCAGCGAGTTAAGTAGGTTCTTTGCCGAATCTACGGAGCTGTAACGGTCCGAGCGGTCGTGGTCGTCCCAGCCCTGAGCGGCCATGATGCCGGGCGCTAAAAGGCCAAGAGCAAGTGCCACTCCCGCCCGCACGGTATCGGCCTTAAGCACGCTGCGCAGCAACTCTGCTAAGCCAAGCACACCCAGCCCAATCCAGATGGCGAAGGCGTAGGTGGAGCCTGTAAAGGTGTAGTCACGCTCGCGGGGCTCGATGGGCGGCTGATTCAGGTATAGCACAATGGCCAAGCCGGTAAACAAGAACAAAAGGCCCACAATGAACGCATTGCGGCCGTCGCGCTGGGCGTGGAAGAACAGCCCTACCAAGCCCAGTATCAGCGGAATAGCGAGGAAATTGTTGTGCGCTTTGCTGCCACCGATACGAGCCGGCAGCTCGCTCGCGCCGGCACTGGTAGGCCACACCACGCCCGCTTGCTGCACGTCGCTTTCGCGGCCCACGAAGTTCCAGAGGAAGTAGCGCCAGTACATGTGGCCCATCTGGTAGCGGAACAGAAAGCTCAGGTTCTGGCCCATGGTAGGCTTCACTTCCGGCTGCACGTCTACCCATTTCTGGTAGTAGCGAATGTGGTCGGGCTGCGGACTGTAGAGGCGGGGCAGCAGCATCTTGTCTTCAGCCCGATAGATGGTTTCGAGGCGGCGCTCCGCAATCACATATTTGTCGCCCTCGCGCACGTAGCGCGGCGCACCCTCAATCTGATCAACCGGCTGAGCGCTAAACTGCGGGCCGTAGAGCAACGGCCGGTCGCCGTACTGCTCGCGCTTAAGATAGCTCACAAAGGAGAGCACATCGTCGGGCTTGTTTTCGTCGATCGTCGGGTTGAAGCCCGAGCGAATCGGCACGATCAGGTAGGACGAGTAACCGATCAGAATAAACACGAACACCAGCATACCGGTGTTCACAAGCTGGCTGCCTTTGCGGAAAGAATAGCGGAAGCCGAAATAAATAATGGCCAGCAGCAGCAGCACAAAGATGATAACGCCCCAGTTGAAAGGCAGGCCTATACTATTCACGAAGAACACCTCGAAGGCGCCGGCAATAGTTGGAAGGCCAGGAATGATACCCGCCAGAATTGACCCCACGATAACCATACTCACGACCAGCGTCAAAATGCCCCCCAACAGGGTAGGATTGGCAGTGCGGCGGTAATAGTAGATGAAGCCCAGTGCCGGCAGCGCCAACAGGTTGAGCAAATGGACACCAATAGACAAGCCAATGATATAGGCAATCAGAATCAGCCACTTGTCGGAATCGGCTTCGTGGGCGCGATTTTCCCACTTCAGCATAATCCAGACTACAACCGCCGTACACAGCGACGACATGGCATATACCTCGCCCTCCACGGCGTTAAACCAAAACGAATCGGAGAAGGCAAATGCCAAGGCTCCCACAGCACCGGCTCCCAGAATAAGGAGGGTTTGGCCAAAAGTAGGCTCCAGATTAGGCTCTAGGTTTGGAACAGCGCGGTGCAGTACCAGCTTTTTGGCCAGTATGGTGATGGTCCAGAAGAGAAAGAGCACCGTAAAGGAACTGCTCAGCGCCGACAAGGCATTTACCAGAACCGCTACCTTGGTCACATCGCCGAAGGAAAACAGCGAGAAAATGCGTCCTAACAATAGGAAGGTAGGAGCGCCGGGAGGGTGCGGTACCAGCAGCTTGTAAGAGCAGGCAATAAACTCGCCGCAGTCCCAGTAACTAGCGGTGGGCTCCAGGGTAATCAGGTAAGTAAGTGTGGCAATGGCAAATACAAGCCAGCCAATTAGGTTATTCAAACTTTTATAACGGTGCATACTTGCTTGGTCAGAGAAGGGCCAAAAGTAGATAATAAATCCGGCCGTACCGCAGATTTGCCCCCCAGTTCATTCCTGACTGGTTTTGGCACACAAAAAAAGCAGCCGATTGGTTCGGCTGCTTTTTAGAATGCGGAATACGCTGTAAAAGAACATCAGGCAAAGAGTTGCATGACGAGCTGTTCTAGTGTTGGTTAATCTAGTGCTGTAATACCAAACGCTTCGTGCTTACCACTTTGTCTTTCACAAGCAGGCTGTAGAAATACATGCCGGCCGGCAGATCCGAAAGGTTCATAGCAATGCCGGTGCTAGCCATATCGGCACGCAGGGGAAGGGTGCGCACCTCGCGGCCGATGATATTGCTAAGACGGAATTTGTAATCGGGACCAGGAGTTTGTGAGAGGCTAACAACTACCATTCCACGAGCTGGGTTAGGGTACACGCTTAGGGTCGGCATGTTAAGCCGGGCGTCCTGTACCGAAGTTGCCTGGGCACTCACAGCCTTTGCGACAGATTGCCCCCCAAGACCCGAAAATGGGCTGCGGAACGCAAAAATGGTAGGCGCTGGCAAGTTGCTAAACGGCGTATTCCGAAAGGTATTGGTAGAAAATTCTGTGCGCAGAGGTGTAGTAAGGCGGCTTGAGCGGCTGCCCAGACCCATTTGGTATTGTTGGGGGCCGCCACCGGCCGGTGGCGGGTATTGGGGCGGATGCACCGTAGTGGCAACCGCCGAAAGCTGCGCCAGAAACAGCGTCAGCACTAATAACAAACGAGTAGAGATAACCATGGTGTGTTTAGCTAGAATGAACCTGGAGCCGGAGCAACCAAGTAGAAAGTGGGTAGTTAGAAAAGCTCCCAGGTTTTATGCAGTAGATTAAAACAATCACCGTGCCTGCTCCTACAGCTACTATTTGCCCAGCGGATAGATACTTCCTTAGATGCAAAGGTTGCAGGAAGGTTTATTGTTCCATTAAATTATTTGAATGTAATCAAAAACCACGATGTTACTATACTTTATAGACTAACAACATAGTTATCTAGATGAAACCTTCATAATTGTGGGGTTATGGTTTACCCTAAGAGAGTATTGGGAAGATATTTTATCTGTTGTAAAGCAAAGTGTCGCAGCTGCTTATCAATCACTACAAGCAGTTGTCCGGCCTCATCAATACCTACGATCCGGCCGGTTACAGGTCGTCCGTCCACTTCATAAGGATGAATCTCTTGGTAGCGATATAGCACTTGCAGGTAGGCTTGGTGGAGGGCCGCCACCTGTCCAGCCCGCAATTGCAGATAGCGTTTCTCCAGGAACTCAAGCAGGCTGGTAGCCAGTGCGGGCAAGGCATATTGCCGGCCTGTGAGGCAAGCCAAAGATGTGGCCGTAGGCACTGCAAATTCGCGTTGGTTTATATTTAAGCCCAAACCAACGATGCTAGATTGAATTTTAGGGCCGCTTAACGTGTTTTCGATTAAAATGCCCCCCAGCTTTTGCTCCCCGAAAAAAATATCGTTCGGCCACTTCACCCGAAGCGCGGGGTCGGGGCCGAGCAGACCACTAGCCCAATCGTAGACGGCCAAGGCTACGGCCTGGCTTAACTGAAATTGATCGGGGGCAGCTAAGAATGTGGGGCGCCAGACGACCGACATGGTCAGGTTTTCGCCGGGCTGAGCTTCCCAGCGGTTGCCGCGTTGGCCGCGGCCGGCGGTCTGTTTGTCGGTAATGACCACGCAGCCGTCGGTGGCGCGGTTTTGGCCAATTAAGCGCTGTGCCTCCGTGTTTGTAGAGGCACATTCGGGCAACCAGATTAGCTGTTGGCCCGTGAAGAGGGTTTGGGGGAAAATAACCACCGCCTGATTTTCTTACTTTGTGATTTCAAACCTAACAATACCCTATGAAAAGTACCCTGGTTCGGCAAGATTCGGACAGTTTGGCAGACGTGGTTGTGCACGGCATGCAGGAGAAAAAGGCAGTTGACATTGTTGTGCTCAATCTTAAGGAACTTAAGAACGCCGTTGCCGATTACTTCGTTATCTGCTCCGCCTCCTCCGACACCCAGCTTGATGCCATTGCCCGCTCAGTAGAAGAAGAAGTAGAAAAGATAACTGGTCAGAACCCTTGGCAAACCGAAGGGCGCACCAACCGCGAGTGGGTGTTGCTGGACTATGTAGATGTAGTAGTACACGTTTTTCTGCGCGACCGGCGTCAGTTTTACGCTCTGGAAGAGCTTTGGGGCGATGCCGATATAAAGTATTTAGAGGAGGAAAACGTCATCGTTTCTAACGCAGTGGGAACGAACAAATAGCGCAGGCGGCGTGTTCCGCCTTTGTCTTTCCCTGACATATCTTATTCATGCCTAATACAACACCCAAAAAGAAAAAGCCCATGCTGCCGACGCCCACGCCGCGGCCTAGCATGCAGCTTTTGGTGCTGGGCGGGTTGGTATTGTTCATCTTCGCGATGTTCTATTTCAACCGCAGCAACTCCACGACCGACATTAACCAGCAGCGATTTGAACAAATGCTGCTGGCTGGTGACGTCCGCGACGTGACACTCGTGAACGACCGGGCCGTAGAGGTGACGCTGAAGCCGGAAGCCGCCAAGAGTGCTAAATACAACGATGAGCTGTCCCGCCGCGGACCGCTCACCCTCGAGCAAGGCCCACAGTTTGCCTTCCGAGTCGTAGATGGCAAAACCTTTAAAGAAGACCTTGATAAGATTCAGGCAAACCTGCCGCGCGAGCAGCAAGTAGGTCTGAATATCGATCAACGTCAGGATGGCTACGGCCTGCTATCTAGCTGGGGCTTGATTATCCTGTTGATGGTTGGTTTCTGGTTCCTGATGCGCCGCATGAGTGGGGCAGGCGGTCCTGGGGGGCAAATTTTCAACATCGGCAAGTCGCGCGCAGCTCTTTTTGAGGGTGGTGACAAGGTGAAGATCACCTTTAAGGACGTAGCTGGTTTGGAAGAAGCCAAAGAGGAAGTAGAGGAAATCGTAGAGTTTCTCCGCAACCCTTCGAAGTTTACGGTTCTGGGGGCAAAATTCCGAAAGGCGCTCTGCTGATAGGTCCTCCCGGTACGGGTAAAACCCTCATGGCGAAAGCTGTAGCTGGTGAAGCCGACGTTCCGTTCTTTTCGCTCTCGGGTTCCGACTTCGTCGAAATGTTCGTGGGTGTAGGTGCTGCTCGGGTACGTGACTTGTTTAAGCAAGCCAAAGCCAAAGCGCCCTGTATCATCTTCATCGATGAGATTGACGCCATTGGTCGCAGCCGCAGCAGCGGTAAAATGCCCGGCGGCAACGATGAGCGCGAAAACACCCTGAACTCGCTGCTGGTAGAGATGGACGGTTTCGGAACCGATTCCGGGGTTATCATCCTTGCCGCTACCAACCGCCCCGATACGCTTGACTCGGCGTTGCTGCGTCCCGGTCGCTTCGACCGTCAGATAAGCATCGATAAGCCCGATATCAACGGCCGCACCCAGATTTTCCAGGTGCACTTGAAGCCTCTGACGCTGGGTCCTGATGTGGATGCACGTAAGCTGGCTGCTCAAACGCCTGGTTTTGCTGGTGCGGAAATAGCCAATGTCTGTAACGAAGCCGCGCTTATTGCCGCCCGCCGCGACAAGAAGATGGTGACAATGCAGGACTTCACCGATGCCGTTGACCGCGTAATTGGTGGATTGGAGAAGAAAAACAAAATCATTTCGCCTAACGAAAAGAAGATCGTGGCCTACCACGAGGCTGGTCATGCCATTACGGGCTGGTTCCTGGAGCACGCCGATCCGTTGGTGAAAGTGAGTATTGTGCCGCGTGGCGTTGCTGCGTTGGGTTATGCTCAATACCTGCCGCGCGAGCAGTTCCTATACAACACCGAGCAGCTCACCGACGAGATGTGTATGGCCCTTGGTGGTCGCGCGGCTGAGGACCTGGTGTTTGGCAAGATCTCGACTGGTGCCCTGAGCGACTTGGAGCGCATCACCAAGATGGCGTACAGCATCGTGACCATGTATGGTATGAACGAGAAGCTAGGCAACATTTCCTTCTATGATTCGAAGGGGCAGAATGAGTATGGCTTCAGTAAGCCGTATTCGGAAGCTACCTCCCAGATGATTGATGAAGAAGTGCGCACCATCATCTCCGATGCCTACGAGCGCACGAAAGCGTTGCTCACCGACCGTCGTCATGAGCTGGAGATTGTAGCCAAAGAGTTGCTGGAAAAGGAAGTGCTACTGCAAGACGACTTAGAGCGTCTGGTAGGTAAGCGTCCTTACGATACCCAGACCAGCTACCAAGCTCACATGGCCGGCACTGACCGTAGCGAAACCCTAAGCGAGCGTAAGGGCGAACATCCTATTCCGCTCAGTGACGACCTGCCCGCGAGCAATCTTCCCGGCCTGGACTATGGTCCTGATAATAGCCCCGAAGGCCGTCAGGATGCTCCCGTAGGAACGACGTTGTAGATCAACAGATGCGAAAAAGCCCCCCGGATACATATCTGGGGGGTTTTTTTATGTCAAATTCTAAAATTACTCTAACCCTTTAACGTTCGTGTACCTTTGCCCATTTCGGATTCCAGCCCGCACAATACTACGCTCAAAGTCTTTAGAGCTATTCAGCGTTTTATAAAAGTCATTCAGATACCTAGTAGCAAATAGCTTCTCTTCCTGGGTCAGATAAGGGCACGATAGATAGACATTGTAGATAGCTGGTTTTCGGGTGTTAAATAGCTTGCTGACTTCTGCATACGTCTCTGGAGGAAAGTTATAGCCCCGGAAAAGGCGCTGCCGCACCGATGTGATGCCAAGTTGCTCAGGAGGCACCGCATAAGGTGCCATTACTAGGCCGCTGTAATCAAAATCATAGGCTACGGGAACCGGCTTGGCTTGCGGGCTTATGTTCAGCATTCGGATGTTGTGCCGATAAGGAACCGACCAATCCGTATTCCCTATCATGTATTGAAAAAGCGCGAGCGTAGCCATGTCTTTCTGATTCATGTGCTCCATGCCAATGAAAAATTGCTTTGGAACTAGGATCGCACCGTTGCGCGAGGCCATGGCCTTCGCATCCTCCAGAAAGAAAGCGTAATAGACAGTTGCCTTGCCTTTGCGGCCATTATCCTGATAAGTGATGCGGCACAGCCTAACCCGAAAACTCTTGTCGGTCAGAGCATTATAAACCTTGTACACCAGATATTCACGCAAAGTATAAGTGTCCTCCAGGCAATGGGTTATGAGCTTCAACTCTTGTACCTTACCAAAAGGAGAACTCATAATGTCGGGTGGAAAGCTCACCAGCAGCGGCGGAAAGCCGCATACCGTAGGGTCTTTGCGCCGGTTTCCACGGACCTTCACCTGCACTGCCACCGCTTTTAGGGCAGCCGCAGTATCCCGATAAGTAAGTACCGCCGGATGAAAGCTAGGAGTAGCTCCCCGGTCTTTCAAAATGTTCTCCAGGGGTAGAGCAAGCGTGAGTTCTACTACTTCGTCTCGGGAAAAGAAAGGATTATCGTCGGCTTGCGTATATAGCTTTTCCTGGTTGCCAGCCGGCATGGTTGGCGGCTGGAAAACCAGCAAACTCAGGCTTGCCAGAACCGATAAAATCCGGACTATCACAGCGAAATGCCATCTTATAGCTAAGGATTTGAATAGCCTGTATTATGAAGCAGTGAACAGCAGCGCCAGAAATGCTTTTCGCTTCAGGCTATTATGAAAATAGCTAATTATCAGCGCTTAAACAAGCTTTCAATTGCCTTTCCTTGACTTTGCTCTAGCGGGAATCCTAGCAAAAAAGCCGCGGTCGAAGCTACATCCGGCAGGGTGTAAGTTTCAGTTATGGTCCGGCCTTTCTTAAAGTCCGGCCCTAGTGCTAGGAGGCTAATATGCCGACACCCTTCGCAGTCGTCGCCATGGTCCACGAAGCCTGAGCCAATGCCGTCGAGGTGGCGGCCGTGGTCGTTGGTGATAAGTAAAGTCGTAGTGTTTCTATAGGCTCTATTCTTCTGCAGAAAATCGTAAAGCTCGCCCACGTATTTATCATCGCGGACTATGCCTCGGAGATAATTATCCCAGTTGCCAGCGTGCGCGTAGCCATCGGGTTCCATAAAGTTGATAAGCACCAGATTGGGCTTGTGCTCGGTCAAAATTCGCTTAGCGGCTACCAACGTCAACGAATCGGCACGATAGCCACTGCCAGGGCCACTTATGCCGCAGTCAATAGAAGGCTGAAACTGGTCTTTCCATTCTGGGTTCAAGGTATTGGCCAGAATGTGCAGCTTGTCTTTACTGGTAATCAGCCAGGCTGCGGTAGCAGGCTTGCCGGTAGCTTTGCGCCAGATCTGAAAAATGGAGGGCTGCTGGGGTAACTCCGACTCAAAGTTGTCTATGGGCTGATTGATGCCCGTGGTGAGGGCGGTGTGGCCCGAGTTGGTGTAGGTGAAGCCGTTGTTGTAAAAGTTGGAAAAGAATATGCCGCGGGGCTTTAGCCGCATAGCCATCTGAGGAATAATGCCGGGAGTGGCGCCCCACGTTTCGGAATATCGGGGACCATCAATGACTACGATGATGACATTTTTGGTGCGCAGGCCTTTTTTTGCGGGCGGGGGAGCAAATGAAAAGAGGATCAGCAGCCAAAAGAAAAGGACATACCGCCGCCAGTTGCTGCCAGCTATAAAGGAGCTTTGTCGTGCATAATGGACTAGGAAAGCCATGGCGTTTAGCCGAATAAGGAGCGTTTTTGCTTTCGATAATCTGAGCTAAGAAATTGAAGACGCATGGTATATAACTGCTAATCAATATATAAAATAATCGCCACTTGTCCAATAGAGAGTGGAGCGTTGCTTGGTTTGACTCTGCTACCTTTGCCTATCATGTCTGATACCTCCCGCGACCGTATGCTGCGCCGCATCCGCGAGGCGCTGCTCCAACCGGCGCCCCAGCCGGCTGCCCCCGATTTTTCTGCTCCGCTACACCCTCCACTAACCGACGATCTGGCCATTCACTTTGCTCAGAGCTTCGCTAGGGTCGGGGGGGCTTTTTACTACTGCGAGTCGGAGGAGCACTTCTTCGATCAGCTATTCGTCTACAAAAAAGACAAGCAGCTGGATAACCTCTTCGTCTGGGAGCCGGAACTGAAAAAGATGCTCCACGAGGGCGGCGTAGCCTTTAGCGGCGACGAAACCAACTTCATCAAGAAAGCCGATGCGGGCCTTACCACCTGCGAAGCCCTGGTGGCACGCACGGGCAGCATACTGGTAAGCGCCGCTTCGGCTGCCGGGCGCCGCCTGAGTATTTACCCCGATCAGCATTTGGTGCTGGCCCGCACCTCTCAAATTGTGCCCGACATCGGCGACGGCTTAGCAGTAGTTACGGCCCGCTACGGCGACCGGCTGCCCTCCATGATTTCGTTGACTACGGGGCCCAGTCGCACGGCTGATATTGAAAAAACGTTGGTGCTCGGAGCGCATGGTCCGCGTAGCCTCGTGTTGTTTTTATTGGATGACGCCCCCCTTGCAACTACCTGATCTGGCGCTGCCGACCGGCCGCAAGGTGTACTTCGCCTCCGATTTTCATCTCGGCGCCCCCGACGCCGCCAGTTCCGCCGCGCGGGAGCGCCGCATTGTGCGCTGGCTCGACACGGTAGCGCAGGATGCGGGTGCTATTTATCTGCTGGGAGACATTTTCGACTTCTGGTTTGAGTATCGCCATGCTGTGCCGCGCGGCTTTATTCGCCTGCAGGGCAAGCTGGCCGAACTCACCGACGCAGGCCTACCCGTTACCTTCTTCACCGGCAACCACGATATGTGGATGTTCGACTACTTTACCAAAGAGCTGAACATCCCCATTCTGCGCCATCCGGTAAGCCAGCGCATTGGCAATAAGCTGTTTCATATTGGGCACGGCGACGGTCTCGGGCCAAAGGACCACACGTATAAAGTGCTCAAGCGGGTATTTGCCAGCCCGGTGTCGCAGTGGTTGTTTGCGCGTCTGCATCCGAATTTTGGAATCGGGCTGGCCAACAAATGGAGCCGTCGCAGCCGAATTCAGAACGCGGCCGCTGACGAAAAGTATTTTGGAGAAGATGAATGGCTGCTAGTGTACTGCCGCGAGCTAGAGCAGCGCCACCACCACGACTACTACGTGTTTGGCCACCGCCACCTGCCGCTCGATGTGCCCGTAGCGCCCGGCAGCCGCTATCTTAACCTAGGCGAGTGGGTCAATTATTGCTCTTATGCCGTGTATGACGGACAAGATCTGGCGTTGCAGCACTTTGAATCGGAGAAGTGAGAGAGCAGAAGTGAGTGGGGAGAAGCGAGAAGCGAGAAGCAAGAAGCAGCCTATTGTCTCACTTCTCACTTCTCGCTTCTCACCTCTATTCATCATCTTACTTCTCACTTCTCACCTCTTACTTCTCACCTCTATAAAAGCCCAAACCACGGCACCTCGTGCCGGCTCCGTCGTGCCGCCCGCCCGCACCGCGCCCGATTCAGTGAACAAAGGGAAAATTGCCCCCCAAAGCGCAGTTGTCTCAACTAATGGCTGGACGCTGGTTCGCACCATTAACTTACGTCAGCCCGGTGCGGCTTCCTTGGATCGGCGCGGCAACCTCTACGTAGCTGACGGCCAAGACAACATCCACCAATACGGGCCCGACGGCCAGCCGCTCAACGTGTACTCGCCGCCCTTGCCGGGGCACACCGCCCAGCTGGAAGCCTGGAACGTGTCCAAGATTATGGCTTTTTACGACGACCGCCAGGAAATACGCCTGCTCGATCGGTTTTTGGCCCCCATCACCCAAATCCGTCTCGGCGACTATTTCGATGGCCTCGTCCGGGTAGCCACCCTGGCCCCCGACGATAAGCTGTGGCTGCTCGACGAAAGCGACTTGACCCTGCGCCAGTTCGATCCCACGCCCCAGCGCTTCGGGCAAAGTACGCCCCTGGATTTGATTATTGGCCGCAGCAAACCGGATTTTCGCTTTCTGCGACAGTATCAGAACAACCTTTACCTCGTGGACCGCACCAGTGGCATCTTCGTGTTCGATAACCTGGGCAATTACCGCAAAAAGCTGCCTTTCGTTGGTTTAAACACTATAGGATTTCGTGGTGATGAGCTGTACTATCTGGCGGACGGGGTACTGCACTTTTTTCAGCTCTATACCCTCGCCGAGCGCACGCAGCCGCTACCAAACGTAGAAGGCAGTACGAGCCAAGTGTTGATGGGCGAGCAATTTGCGTATTTGATAACACCCACATCTGTGTTGGTGTACAAGCTCTGATTGCTGAGGTTGTAGAGACGCGAATCCGCGTCTCTACAAACGCTATTAGCTAAAAAGCCCAAACCGTTCAACCTTTCCGCCTTGAGCAGAAGGGTTTTTTTGTGTCGCTGCTTTACTATTCCCAGACCTGACCCAAAGTAACCTCAGTCGGAATCTGCCCGTTAAGCTTTCTATTACTCAGGCACTTCTAGCGCTTCTGCTCTTCTTACTTTTTCCAAAACCAACCTTATCACTATGAAAGCACTCGTGTTTCACGGGATGAAAGACGTTCGCGTTGACAACGTGGATGATCCCCAGATTGAAGAGGCCCGCGACGCCATTATCCGCGTGACCAGTACCGCCATTTGCGGCTCCGACTTGCACATTTATAACGGCGGCATTCCCCAGCCCCGACCCATGGTACTCGGCCATGAGTTTATGGGCATCGTGGAGGAAGTGGGTAAAGGCGTGGGCAACCTCAAGCGCGGCGACCGGGTAGTAGTACCCTTTCCCATTGCCTGCGGAACGTGCTTCTTCTGCAATCACGAGTTGCCTGGCCACTGCGAAAACTCCAACCCTGATCATTATGGCCCCGAGGGTGGCGTAGCTACTCAAAAAGGCGGTGCTCTATTTGGCTACACCGATCTGTATGGTGGCTACAACGGCGGGCAGGCTGAGTACGTGCGCGTACCTTATGCCGATTTTGGCCCCCGCATCATTCCAGACAGCCTGACCGATGAGCAGGCTTTGTTTCTAACCGACATTTTCCCAACCGGCTATTCCGGCATTGACTGGGGCGAAGTGAAAGGTGGGGAATTTGTCGTCATTTTCGGCGCTGGCCCGGTAGGCATTATGGCTGCCAAATCGGCGTGGCTGCGCGGCGCGGCGCGCGTACTGATTGTCGATCCGCTGGAATATCGCCTCGATAAAGCTCAGCAGACGGCCAATTGCGAAGCTTTGGTGTGGCACGACCATAAGCAGGTGGTAGAAGTCATTCGCGAGCTGACGCAAGGCCGTGGAGCCGATGTGTGCGTGGAAGCCGTAGGCTTTGAGCCTGTACGCAATCTGGCCGACCGCGCGAAGGCAGTTATCAACTTTGAAAAAGGCTCTATTAAGGTGCTGGAAGCCTGCATGAGCGCCGTGCGCCGGGGCGGCATCGTAACCGTTTTGGGCGTGTACGGCTCGCCCTACGATAATTTCCCCGTGCATCAGTTCTTCGATAAAGGTATTACGCTGCGCGGCGGACAAGCACCTGCTCATAAGCACATCGACAAGCTGCTTAAATACGTGGTTGATGGCAAGGTGAAGCTCGATGACATTATTACGCATAGCCTGCCCCTGAGCCAGGCGGCGCATGGCTACGACATCTTCCGCAATAAGAAAGATAACTGCGTGAAGGTAGTGCTCAAACCATAATCAAATGCATTGTTTTCTCTCATAAGAGAAGCGTCCATCGCCAGTGATGGACGCTTCTTTTATGAGTTAGGAGTCTGAGAAAGGCCCTTTTTGGATGGAAGTAGAACGCTACAGTGTCGGCAGGATTCTACTTATATTTGGTCAAGGACATTAACTTAAATCGGGCCGGGCCCGCTGCCAATCTATACGTTCGGTGCATGGGTGATAACTACGAATCTAGCACACGCATATTGGCAAGAAAATGCGGGCTGTGGCTGTTGTGGCTATGGTGTTTGCCGGGCGTGAGTTGGGCACAAGAATATTCGCTGGCCCCGTCGGCGGCGCAGTCGAAGCTTGCCCCGCCGCTACGAACTGCTAAACAGCCAGCTACTAAATCTTACCGCGTAAGCGTGCAGTCCACCGCTGAATTTAAGGCCTGGATGCGTCAGGAGCTGCCTTCTGTGGATATCAGCCGGCATGTTGCGCACGGTAGTGTCTATACCCTGAGCGGCGTAAATACCCGACAATTAGCTAAGCTGCTTACTTGTTCTTGGGTCACTTTCGTGGATGTGCCCAGCCGTCAGGCCCGCGAAGAACGCCCCCTGGACAACTCCGATTTGGTCGTCAATGCCATTGCTCCGCTTCATGTCCGGTTTCCCGACCTGGGCGGCCAGGGAATGATAGTTTCGGTGAAGGAAAGACCATTTGATGCTGCTGACATTGATTTTCGGGGCAGAGTTGTGGCAGCGGCAGGAGCCGCACCGGCAGTTTCGGCCCACGCCACGGCTATGGCTACCCTAATTGCGGGCGGCGGCAACTCGGCGCCATCGGGCAAAGGGGCTGCCTGGCAGGCCCGGCTAAGTACCGCCGACTTCAGCGAGCTGATGCCCGATGATGGTGCCCGCCTGACACAAACCGGGGTGTCAGTCCAGAACCATTCCTACGGCGTCGCCATCGAAAACTATTATGGTCTGGAAAGCCGCGCCTACGATGCTCATGCCACGCAGTATCCACAGCTGGTGCACGTTTTTTCCTCCGGCAATGATGGTAATAAAACCAGCCCTAGTGGCAGGTACGCCGGCCTGGCGGGCGTAGCCAACATGACCGGACAGTTCAAAATGTCGAAGAATACGCTGAGCGTGGGCGCCACCGACAGTCGCGGCAAAGTGGTGCCGCTCAGCTCGCGTGGTCCGGCGTACGATGGGCGCGTAAAGCCGGAGCTGGTTGCGTACGGGGCCGATGGCTCCTCCGATGCGGCAGCCTTGGTTTCGGGGGTGAGCCTGCTGATACAACAAGCCTCCAAAGAGCAGCTGGGGGGCATTTTGCCCCCCGCGTCCCTCGTAAAAGCAGCATTACTTAATAGCGCCAACGACACCGGCCGTCCGGCCATAGACTTTGAGAGTGGCTATGGCCAGGCCGATGCGCTGGGCGCAGTCCAAACGATTCGTGAGCGGCGCTTTTATACGAGTTCAGCTACTCAGAATTCCGAGCGGATATTTACCATATCGGTGCCGGCCGGCAGTCCTGAGCTGAAAATCACGCTGGCCTGGCACGATCCTGCCGCTGCCCCCGACGCAACTCAGGCTCTCATCAATGACCTTGATTTAGAGCTAGTCCAGCCTGCCACCAAGCAACACTGGAAGCCGTGGGTATTGAGTCATTATCCTCACCTGGATTCCCTGGCCCTGCCGGCCCGCCGCCGGCCCGATCATCTTAACAACGTAGAACAAATTACGGTGGCTGCGCCTGCTGCGGGCGTTTATGAGCTGCACGTGCGCGGCTTCTCAGTATCTCAGGGGCCGCAAGCCTTCAGCGTTGCCTATGAGTTCGGGGAGACAGGTTTTTCTTGGCTCAACCCGCTCGGAGGGGCAGTTTTTGCCCCCGGTTCTGCCCAAGAGCTGCGCTGGCAGTGGGCAGGTGCCACCACCACGGCCCGCCTCGAATACCAGCCGCTTGGCAGTTCCGCTTGGCAGGTAGTTAATTCGGCGGTAGAGTTGAAAACCGGCTTTACTACTTGGAAAACACCCAATTCTGCTACCGTCGCTCAGTTGCGAATGGTGGCGCCAGCTACTGTGTACCTCTCTGAAACGTTCCTGATTCATGCGCCGCTAAGCTTACAGGTCGGGTATGCCTGTCCGGAAGAAGCGCTGCTGCAGTGGCCGGCGGTGCCCGGCGCTACCGAATACCAGTTGTATGGCCTAAGCGCTACTGGCCTGGAACCTCTGCGCCGCAGCCAGGATACAGTAGCTCTTCTTTCCGCAACGGAACTGCCGTTACAGTATTTCGCCGTGGCACCAGTGCTGGGGGGCAAAATGGGGAAGCGTAGCCCTAGTATAGAATACAGTCAGCAGGGCACGGGCTGCTACGTGCGTGCTTTCATTCCGCGCCAGGCTGTTACGGATACGGTTTTGCTCGACCTTGAAATTGGCACCGCCTACGGTTTGGCAAGCCTGCATCTGGAGCGGCAAGCCCCCGATGGCAGCTACGAAACTATCCAGACCATCGCGCCCGTGCAGGACTTGCAATTTGCCCTCACTGATCCGACGCCATATTCTGGGCTCAACCACTACCGCGTCCGGCTAAATACGGCTGGGGGGCAAATTTTCTATAGTTCGGTAGAAGACGTGCAATACGCGCGCACCAGGGAGTTGCTCGCGTATCCTAATCCGGTGCGAGCGGGCGAGCCCCTTCAGCTCATCACGGGTTCCACGGGCTCCATCCATATCCAGCTCTATGATCTGTTGGGGCGCTTAGTGCGCGAAGCCACGGCTACTGGCACCATCAACCCACTCGATACCAGTGGCTTGCGTAGCGGAACCTACCTCGTGCGCGTAACGCCTGAAAGCGGCCCTGGAATCACACAGCGCATTATTGTGCTGTAAAAGCGCCGCAATACGTAAAGCTCAAAAAGACAAGAAGCCCCAACTCCACTGGAGTTGGGGCTTCTTGTTTGCATCCGTTCAAGATACTTTTAAATGATGATGCGTACGGGCATCGGTACTAAGCCAGTGGGTGAGACTGGTTAGTATAAGTAACGAAGTGCCGTACGGTCGTTGGCGTTGAAATAGCGGTTAGCACCAGTGCCGATGCAGGCTAGCATCCAGGAGTTAGGATCGGCGCTGCTTGGTGTGCCGGGGATAAGAATGGCGCCCACCGTGCTGGCTCCTTCGTTGGTATACTGACCACCGCAGCTATAGCTCCGGTCCATATAGTCGGTGTGGCGGAAGCCAATGCAGTGACCAACTTCATGGGCCAGAATAGTAGCCAAATAGTTAGTATTAGGGTTGGAGCCGATAGCGCCCGTGTTTACCTGCACGCGGTTGAAAGGATTACCGCCCGATGGAAAGCCAGCCGAGGCCAGGTAGTCGGAGCCACTGGGCGCTGCGGTCAGCAAGATGCCATAGTTGGACGACACCCGCTGAAAGCGAATCAGCAAGCCCTCTGCGTTGTAGCGGCGAATAACTTCGTCAACGGCTGCTACATAAGTGGATGGCAGGCTAGTGGAAATGGCAATGCCAATCGTGCGCCCCGAGCCCACGCTCACCAGATTGTTGGTGCGATACTGCTCTTCTTCACCCACGCGCAGCATTTTGTAGTCCGGCTTGCTGTCTAGGTCAGCCTCGGAGAGTAAAATATCGCCCTCTACCAGGTAGCCGTCGTCTACGCGCTTGGCATTCTGGGTGCTGAGGCCCAGTTCTTGAATTTTGGATTTAACTTCTGCTGAAATTTCATTTTTAGCGACTACTTGGTTGCCGTCTTCTTTTTGGCAAGAAGAAAGGGCTACTACCGAGCAGGCAAGCAAGGCAAGCGATGAGAGGTAATTTTGGATTTTCATACAGAATTGATTTGGTTTTGGGTGAAAGTGGGTGGAAAAGCGAACGGATGCGGGATGCGGTAAATGTTCTAAAAGTTCAAAAGCTTTACGTTGTGACTTTGCATAGGAATTCCCTGCTGCTTTTCACAAATGAAAAAACACGTTTGAAAGCAGGAAAAAGCGGTAGCTTGTAGCCTAGCAAAGGCTATAAGCTAAGAAAGTAGTACGGCCAAACAGTGCTTAAGCAACTGCCCTAAGCTTCATACAACCAAAAAAAGCGGTAAGGGGGAGTTGGAGGCCTGATATTGCCTTCGCGCCAAAGCGCGAGGTTAACTTGCAGCCGGAGAGGCAGGCAAGTTGAACAGACAATGTGCTGGCGACCCGGCCAAGCTGAGGCGGAGCGGTTAGCAGAAACAGCGCGTAAAAAATAGCCCATAGCACACCTTATGTCCGACGACGAGTTTCGTCAGATGGTACTGTTGCCGGAAAGGTGTGGGGTAGAAAGGGCGGGAGCGAATCAGAATAATCTAATTCCTGATGACTTTACGAAGATGTATAAATAAAGTGATGATTTAAGGGAAAAAAGATGAAAAATATTCTCCTTAATTTCATATGTGTCTGATAATCTGTAAGATTATTTTATGCACAAGACCTCGAAAACGTACAGATATAGTCTGTTGAACAAGCAATCAGTAAAAGATGCTAGGGAATCACCCTTTGGCAACACTAGTAACAGGAATTGCTGAGAAGTAATCCGGTTGATTTTGCCCTCTTAGCCTGCCGGCTGCTTGCCGCGCTTTTCTGGCAAACTAGCAGCTGCTACTATTTTCTTCCGGCTGATAGGAATAAAAGAAAGCCTTTCGTTGTTAGAGCGACCGATATTTAGATGGGTTGTAGCTTTTAACTGAAGCTTATTACCAGGCCCGGAAGCACGCCTTCTAAATGCCTATCTTTGTTCATAATGGTTTCCGTGCGGATTTTAATGCCGCCTCACGATATATATACTTCAAGCCGTGGCTTGCACATCTTGTTCCTCCGGTGGGGGCTGTTCTACAACTGCTAAGGGCTGCGGCTCGAAAGGCAGCTGTAGTTCGGGCTGTACCCGCCTCAACGTGTTCGACTGGCTTCAGGACGTAGCCCTGCCCAGCGACTTTAAAGAGTTCGATATTGTGGAAATCCGCTTCAAAGGCGGCCGCAAAGAGTTTTACCGCAATAAAAGCCGTGTGCCTCTGGTGACGGGCGACGCCGTGGTAGTAGAAGCTGCCGGCAACGGCTGGCATCTGGGCCACGTGTCGCTGAAGGGCGAACTGGTGCGCTTGCAAATGCGCAAGAAAAAAGCGGAGGTAGACGCCAAAGACATGCGCAATATCCTGCGGGTGGCCACCGAGCAGGATGAGGAGCGCTGGCAAGCCGTGCGCGACCTCGAAACAGGCACCATGTTCCGGGCGCGCTCGGTAGTAGAAGAGCTGCGCCTCAAAATGAAGCTGTCGGACGTGGAGTACCAAGCCGACCGCACCCGCGCTACCTTCTTTTACTCCGCCGAAGACCGCGTCGATTTCCGCGACCTTATCCGCCGCTTAGCCGATGAGTTTCGGGTACGGGTAGATATGCGCCAGATCTCGCTGCGCCACGAAGCCGGTCGTCTGGGAGGCATTGGCTCCTGCGGCCGCGAGCTGTGCTGCTCCACCTGGCTCACCGATTTTAAGAGCGTGAGTACCACGGCCGCGCGCTACCAGAACCTGAGCCTGAACCCAGCCAAGCTTTCGGGCCAGTGCGGCCGCCTCAAGTGCTGCCTGAACTACGAGCTTGACACCTACCTCGATGCCCTAAAGGACATTCCGCAAGTGCAGCGTCCTTTGCTGACGGAAAAAGGAGAGGCCTTTCTGCAAAAAACCGACATCTTCAAAAAAGAATGTGGTTTGCTCTGCGCGGCGACAACAACTGGGTAATGCTGGACACGGAGCGCGTGCGCGAAATTCAGGACATGAATAAGCGTGGCGAAAAGCCCGAAAGCCTGCTGCCACCCGTACGGGAAGAGGAGCGTGCCCCCGAGGTATCGGCGCACGTAGAAGGCAACCTCGACCGCCTCGACGACAAGATAAAAGGCGGCAAGCGTCCTAAGCGTCGGAAGAAGAAGGAAGGGGCCGAAGACAGCGCCCCTTCTGCTACTGCGCCAGCCCGCACGGCCGTATCAAAGTCTAACCCTGATGCTTCCAGCGGAATAGAAGTGCCCGCTGCTCCCTCCGATGAGGCTCGTCGGCCCAGGGGCGCGGCGGCGCGGCCGCTCAATCGGCGCAACAACCGCTCACGTTCCGAAGGAGGCCGCTCAGGCGAAGCACGCTCCGAAAACAAGCGCCCTGATGCTCCCCGGCCCGAAGGCAACACAGCTGCGCCACGCCCCCCACGCGGCGAAAATCGCCCCCCACGCGAGGGCGGAGTTCGACCCGCTGGTGACGCTAATCCTAATCGTGACGCCAATCGGGAAGCTGGCGCAAACCGTGGCGGCCGCGAAAATCGCCCCCCACGGCGCGGCGCACGGCCACCCCGGCCAGGAGGAGGAGGTGAAGGCAATGCAGGTACCTCGCCTACGCCCTCAGCTTCTTAAGTATGCGCTCTTACCTCCGACTTTGGCCGGTGCTTTCTCTTTTTCTGCTGGCCGCCTGCGACTCGAATCAGGTATTTGAAAAGAATGCGGACTTCGACAATTATACCTGGACAGTACAGGAAAAGCCCACGTTTGAGTTTGAAATTCAGGATACTACTCAGCGTTACGACATTGGTTTCAATGTGCGCAATGCTTCCATCTATGGCTACTATAATCTGTATGTGAAGCACCAGTTGTTCGGGCCAGATGGCAAGCCGATGTCCACTCTGCTTCATCAGATGATCCTCATGGACCCGCTTACGGGAGAGCCTCGCGGCAAAGGCACTGGTGATATTTACGACCATCAGTTTGTGGCCTTGCGCAACCAGCGGTTTCGCCAGCCCGGCACATATAAAATCGTGCTCGAACAGTACATGCGCCAGGATCAGCTGCCCGGCATCATGGCTGTGGGTGTGCGTGTAGCAAAGGCTGAAGACTAAGTGGACTTGCAATTGCCACTAAAAAAGCCCCCCAGCGTATGGCTGGGGGGCTTTTTTAATGGCAATTCGGCAAAGCTAGTATATAAGACTTCTGAGTAGCGGAAATTTAATTAGAAAGAATAAGCCACAAAAAAATCCCGTCTCAGCTAGAGCTAAGACGGGATTCAGAGTGCAGCGTTGGCTGTCCGAAAGGACTATTGTACGATGCGCACGTTTACGGCGTTCAGGCCTTTTTTGCCTTGCTGAACCTCAAACTCTACGCGGTCAGTATCGCGGACGGGCTGCATAAGGCCGGTAGCGTGAACGAAGATATCCTCGCCGCCGCCGTCGGGGGTGATGAAGCCAAATCCTTTGGTTTCATTGAAAAATTTTACGATACCGGTGCTCATAATAAATGAAATGTGGTGAAGAATGGGGCAAAGATAGTGTTAATTCCGACTTATGCTGGTCAGCGTCAGCCGCAACATCATCTGGAGGCTAAGAAAGCAAGCTAAACCGCTGGCTGTATTATTTGTCAAATGGCGAAAATGTGACCCTGGGGGAAGGGAAACAGCGTTTTACGCAAATTTTAACTAAGAAAGGTGCTGAGAGCCTACCTTCTTAATTGGTGCTAAATGCGCTCAACCTTCACGGCGTTCAGTCCTTTTTTGCCTTCTATTATATCAAATGATACCCGATCATTTTCGCGAATCTCGTGAATCAGGCCTGTCTGATGCACGAATATTTCCTGATTGTCCTCATCCTGAACGATAAAGCCGAAGCCTTTTGACTCATTAAAGAATTTTACTTTGCCCGTTTTCATTGACTGATACTAACTAAGGTTGGGGTTGAATAGTGGCCAAAATTAAGGCTATTTTCTGATCACTGGTACTAGTTGAGTTTATAAATACCCGCTGGTAAGGAGGTTTAAAAGCTTGCCTGGAGCATATAGGGCTACTAATGACAAAGAAATGAGGGTGTTTTCATCATCCAGTAGGATAGCGTCAGCGGGTTTTACTGGCCGCTCGCTAAAATCAACTCTGCGCCGGAGGCCGCGTATAGTTCTGGTGACAACATCCTTGTTTTTCCATCCTAAATAGTGCGCCCCATGAAAAACGAACCCATAAATCAGAACGAGAATGCGAGCCCCGAAAGCCTTTATAATGATTCGCACGCCGCCGCGTCGAGCGAATCATTGGTTGCTTCGGAAATGAGCGTCGGGAAAGGTGCCGTGACGGGCGAAGAAGGGAAGGAAGAAAATAAAGAGGCCAACCCTGCAGTAATGGGGCAAAACCCGGACAGAGAACGGCTGTCGGGCAACCGGACCAACTAAACTGCCAAGCAAGCAGGGCAATAACCTAAGCAGCTCATCGCCAACTGCTACCCGAACTTATGGAAAACGAACAGCCCGATCAAAACGCAAAGCTTAACCCTGAAGCAGGCAACCCGCTGGCCAATAGCCGCACCCAGCCCGAAACGCCGGGCATGACGGGCCACTCGTCTGCCGGGGCTCCGCTCCCCAAAACGGCTCCGGCTGCGGCCGCCAGCCCCGAAAATATAAATGACCAGCCAGCAGTAGCATTGCCCAATCCATACGTTGACCTCGCTAATGATCCGACCATTGAGGTGCCGTATGGGGGTAATTTTGGTAATAGCACCCAGCCCATTTTTCACGATGATGATAGGCGGGAAAACCAGCTGAGTGGGCCAGGCCGTGGTGAGTTTGGCCCCCAGGATGCTGGCTCTACCCAAGGCGGCTACGGCAATCAGTACCGCGCCGACGAGGTGTACGGAGGCAAGCTGGGGCCTCAGCAAACTACCCGAGGTGGCTACGCGGGTGGAAAGCCAGAAAACAATACGGCCCCGACGGAAGCGCAATACTCAAGTGCGCCGAGTCCGGACCGGCCGGAAGGCAGCACCTTTGGTACTGAGCCCGGCACTCCGCGTAGCGGCACAACGGTAGATAGCCATTATGCTAATGACAATGACTCGCCCCGCAGTGGAACCGGATATAGTGATGATTACGGGCGGACGTCGCTAGGCGGCGCTTCAACCGCTGGCGCCAATTTGCCCCCCAACCAACGTAACCAGACCGAAGACTACCGCCCCTCGCAGGATGGCCACGACAGCGACGGACTGGCTTATCAGCCAGTAGCTACTGAGCCGCGCACCACCGAGCTAGGCGGCCGAGATGAGCCCGGCCCGACTGGTGAGCCAGATTCGCCCACAAAAGGCAGTGGCTCTGCCTCCCGCACCGGCTACGTAGAGTCGGATGGGGAGCGTAGTCAGAGCGGCGATGTGGCGGAAGGTATTGGGTCGCGTGGCGGCTCTTATAATGACTCCAACGCCAATAAAAACACGGGCGGCGCGTCAGCAGAAGAGACTATCCGAGCCGATGATAATCAGGCACCTGTACCGCCACGCGCGAATGAGACCAGTGACTACGGTACCATGCCGCGTCGTAATGCCGGCCGCGACAACGATTCAGAACGGGAATAAAGCGGAAGAACTCTTTCCTTATCTGTATTGAATACGCTATCAAAAAAAGCCCCCCAGATAGTCTGGGGGGCTTTTTTGTGAGGCTAAGCTTTGGCTTTGAACGCAGCCTAAGAAGCAGGCTGAAAATGGCGGCAGTAGTCGTGGGCAAACTGCTCCATTGCGTGGGGCCCATGACCCGTGAGATCTTGCACGGCAGAGGTGGTATCGGCTGCGTAGCCGGCCTTACTGATGGCGTGCAGCTCCAGTAAAGCATCGGTCATCCAGGCGGGCAGCTGGGCCATTGCCTGCCGGGCGGCCGCTTCGGGGACATCTACATACGACACTTCCCGGTCACAAGCCTGGCTGATGGCTTGGGCCACTTCCTGCCCACCAAGCGCAGCTGGCCCGGTAAGAGTGTAGGCTTGGCCGTGGTACTGGTTTATGTCGGCCGTCAGAATGGTGGCAGCTACGGCAGCAATATCGCGCACATCGATATAAGCTACTTTTGCGTCTCCCAACGGCAGATAAAACTTGCCCTCGTGCCGGATGGAGTCGCTGTATTGCTCCACAAAATTCTGCATAAAGCTGCTTGGCCGTAAAATGCTGTACAACAGACCGCTTTGCTCCAAATACTTTTCTATTTCGCGGTGCCAGCGCCCCAGCTGAATACCCGGCTCGGCCTCAGCGCCAGCGGCCGACAGCCGCACAATCTGGCGTATACCCGCTTGCTTGGCAATATCAATGAATTGCTTGCTGATAGCCACCTGGTCGTCGGTGAAGGGCGTAATCATAAACACGCGGCCCGCGCCGGTAAGCGCGACGCGTAAGGTTTCGGGCTTATGAAAGTCCATTTCGACCAGCTGCACGCCCGAGGTAATGTGACTGAATCGGTCGCCCTTGATAATAGAGTGCACGCCAGCGCGCACCGTCAGGCCACGATTGGCCAGAGCCAAAACCAGCTCCGAGCCGACAGTGCCCGTTGCGCCAGTAACCAGAATTGTATCAGACATTTGGTAAGTGTTGAAGGTGAAGTTGAAAGAGCCAGTGGCATGCGGTAGCGAGTCAAACGTACTGCTTCCTGCTCTCAGCAGTTACTATTTCTTCTGATAGGTCGCCTGGAAGATTTTGCCTCCCTCATTACTCAGCAAAAAATCGTGGTCGTTGATAAAAACAATGGCTTCAGCCTGGCCGGTCTGCGAAAGCGGCAGGCAGCTTTTGGCCCCATCAAAAAGTTTGGTGTCCGCCGTGCGCTCAATCAGGTAAGCGTAGCCGTAGCCCAGCAAGGCCACCGTGCGCCCATCGGGGCTGATGTCGGCGGCCGTAATCCAGGTGTTCGTCTGCATGCTATCCACGAGGCGGGCGGTGTGGGTGCCGGGGCGCGCGGGCAGCACATAATACTTAACCCATTTGCCCTCACCGCGGTTTTTGGTGAATAAGTGTAGGCTGTCCTGATGAAAGAAAAATGCCTCACAGTCGAAGTTGCGGGCAATTTTTTTGGGCGGAAACGCTCGCTGGTCGGGGTACTCAAACCGAATCGTATCGATTTCCCGCAGCTCGGGGCCGCTGAGGCGATAAATGGCCAAGTTGCGGCGCTTATTCTGGTTATTGCCAAAGTCCCCAATGTAAATGTTGTCTTCTTCATCTCGCGCCAGATCCTCCCAATCGATGTTGGTGAGCGGCGCCAGATCCAACTCCTGGAGCCGGTCGCCCTGCATAGTCACTTTGTAGAGCTTGGCGGTATTGCCGCCGTCGCCGTGGGTCCAGAGGTCGCCCTCGTCATTGGCAATTTCCAGCCCGGAGCTTTCCACTACTTTGTCTTTCTGCATGCGGCCCACCTGCTTCACCTGGTAAGCCTGGCTAACCCGGTCGAAGTCGCCGCGCCCTTTGTCGTTAGCGCAGCCGCAAAGAACAGTTTGAAAAAAAACGAGGATAGGAAAAAGCTTGTCGCGTAGCAATAAGGCCATGAGATAGTGAGTTAGCAAACCTCTGAGCGTGGTGCGCCTGAGCTGTTGGCGCTGGGCATTGGCCATCCATACGAAAGGCAAACCCAAATGGGCGAAGCAGGGCGCAAAAGGCAAAAGATTAGCGTAGCTTACACGCTCTATTATTTAGTATTAAAATCACTGATGCTGAGTTTCTTCAAGTATAGTATTGGACTGTGCCTGCTATTAGCTGCTTCATCGGCACAAGGACAGATAGTTGCAACCGTGTTGCCGGCCGCCGACTCGGTGCTGGCGGCTCATGCGACGTCGCCTAAAGTGCGCTTGCGGCCAACTGCGGCTACGTGGCGAGTGGCAGTGCCCGTCGCCCTGATTGGCCTGGGCTACGTTGGGCGCAACGAAAACTTTCTGGATGAGGCCAAGGAAGCCATTCAGCATGAAAGCCGCGAGGCTTTTCCCCAATTTCATACGCACCTGGATGACTACTCGCGCCATGCCCCTATTGTAGCGGCTTTTGCGTTGCAGGCGGCTGGCCTGCATGGCGAGCAAGGGTTTGTGCCTTTCACGCTGATTTATGGCCTGTCACACGTCGTAAACACCACGCTCACCAGCGGGCTCAAACGCCTGGCTCAGGAGCGTCGGCCCGACGCTGCCGCTGATTTTTCCTCCTTTCCTTCCGCCCACACCAGCGAAGCCTTTATGACGGCCACGCTCCTGCACGAGCAGTTTGGCCACGCACACCCTTGGTTAAGCGTAGCTGGCTACTCGGTGGCCGTAGCTACCGGCACTATGCGCGTCCTCAACGACCGGCACTGGGCTTCGGACGTGGTGGCCGGCGCGGCAGTTGGGTTTCTCTCGGCCGAAACGGTGTGGCGCTTGTATCCGGTGCTGGCCCGGCAGCTACCAGGGCATTGGGGCCAAAAAATGCTTTTGGTACCCACCTACGCGCCCGGCGGCGCGGTGGGAGCAGCACTAGCGGTCCACCTTTAAGGAGTATTCAGAAGTAAAAAAGCCCCCCAGGCTATTTCTAGTGGTTGGGTTTGGCTAAATGCGCACTATCGAGGCTAAAACCGCAGGTAGGGTTGCAGCTTCTCAAACGTCGCGTCGTCGAGGATGCGGATTTTGCGCAGGTCAGTGGCTTGCTGATAAGGGCCGTGCTGCTGGCGGTAGGCTACCAGCACGCGGCCCAGGCGCAGACCCACGTACGGATGGTCTTTTAGCTCGGCCAGCGTGGCGTTGTTTACATCAATCGGCGTAGGAGCAAAGCCCGCCGCGACGAACGTATACTTGCGTAGACTATCCACGAGGTCGGGGGGCAAATTGAAGATTTCGCCCAGCTGCTCTTCCCGCGAAAAGCCCCCCAGGCGTGCCCGATACGCCACTACCCGGCTCGACAGCCCCCGCCCGATACCCCGAATCTGCATGAGCTGGGTGGTGTCGGCCGCGTTCAGGTCAAAAGGAGCCAGGTTGGTCGGCTTACGCGGAAACTTGCTGGCCGGAAAAGACGAAATACGCTCCGGATAGCGACTTTTGGTGGAGGCATAAGTGGCCCGCGCTGGCAGCTCATCGGGCAATTGCATATAAGGCGCGAGGCGAGCGTACACCGAATCGGGAAGGCCGTAGGTGCGGCGAATCTGTGCTTTGGCTTTAAATCCCTGAATAACGTCGCGGTACTTTACTATGCGCTGGGCCACGTAGCGCGGCACCCCGCGCGCCTCCCAGTCAGGTGCCGATAAGGCATTTGGGTCGAAAGCAGAAAGGGCTACCCGCGCTACGGCCGGCTGGGGAGCTTTTCGGCGCGGATAGCGGCTAGCGTAGGTACGCGGCTGACGGGCAGCGGCCAGCTCGGCGGCTAGCGCGTCAAGCTGCTGTTGGTCGGCTTTAGGGTCGTAGTGGGGGAGGGCCGGCTGGAGCAGTTGAGGCAGCGTAAGCCAGAGCACGAGTAGGAGCAATAGCACCACAAACCCGGACGTCTCGCGGCGTGAGAACCCGAAATACCGCCGTACCGCGTCGCGTAGGACTATATGCGGGGCTTTGCGCGGACGCTGACGACTAGGCACGGGGAGGGCAGAATATTCTAATAATGGACACTGCTAATTCGCATAATCAAGTTTCTCATTTGCACAAATCAAGCCTTAACGGCTCCTTCGGCTCTCAATCAGAAAGAAAATAGGATGAAATAACGCTAAACACCCTTATAACCGGAAGAGGGAATGGTGCCTAAAAATTGGCGAAAACCGCTGTAGCCCGTATCATTACGTATTCGTTTTTCGTTCTGCTGCCCACACCCGCACCTATGCCTTCCGCCGTCGTCCGTACTCCTGAGTTTTTCGATCAGCTCGCTGCCGCTGTGCGCTCGGCGCGGGAGGTGGCAGCACAGCGGCTAAGGCAGTTAAGTGAAGACCAGTTGAACCGTCGCCCCTCGCCGGATAGCTGGAGCGTGGGGCAGTGTCTGGAGCATCTTACCATCGTGGGGGGGCATCATCTGCCCATTGTGGTGCGCAAAATTAAGGCGGCCGGTGAGCGGGGCTCTAAGCCAGCCGATACTGTCAAGTCTGGGTTTATTGGCGGCCGCCTCATACAGTCTATGCGCAACCCTATTAGCCAGAAAGCCCTCAAAACGCCCCAGCGCTACGCGCCCAGCGGCAGCCGCCTGCCACGTACGGTAGTAGAAGTATTCGGCCGTCAGCTCGACGAGATGCTGCACCTGATTGATCAGGCCCGGACCATAAACGCCAACCGCGTACGCATTCCTAATCCGCTGATTCCGCTGCTCCGGCTGCGCCTCACCGATGAATTTGCCTTCTTGGTGGCGCACATCGAGCGGCACATGGCGCAGGTAGAGCACGTACTGCAAGCCACCAAGCGTCCCCAGGACGAAGCCGAAGGCAGGCCAGCCGAGTAAGTGATAGGAGTAAGCGCCAACCCACGAGGCGGAAACCACACTCACACGGCCACCAATTGGCTTTTCAATACTCGCAATAGAGTTGCTGTGTGCTGATAAATAGCCAATGGACAGGATGTAGCGCGAACTTTTAGTTCGCGTATCGTTAGTGAATGGTTAAAAAAGCCCGGCAATTTGTTCAACGATACGCGAACTAAAAGTTCGCGCTACATCCTGTTTACTGGTTTCAAAACTGCTTTAAGGTCAGTTTCCGCACTACTAAACCGTAGTGGTGATGCGGATTTACGTTTGCTCATTGCTAAGATTAGTCACCCGATTGTGGTCATCTCAGGAAGCGCTTACGACTACATACGGATGATTCGCGCTCTTATGGAAACGCATGAGTAAGTCGTTGTAAACACACAGTCAGAAAAAAAGGAAGACCACTTTGTGGAATCTGTGCCGCTTGCGCATCAGGTTTTTGCCAACTTGTTCTGCCGCTTTCCATTATTCTGCCCCTATGCGTCTTCTCGGCTTATTGTTTCTGCTGTTGCTCGTCATGATTAGCCCTGCTTCTACCTCGGCGCCCGACCCCAAGAAGTGGCGGCAGATTGATGCGCTGCTGGCCAAAGACCAGACGGCATCTGCTGCCAAGCTGATTGATGAAATCTACCAGCAGGCCCGGCAGCGCCAGGATACGCCGGAATATCTGCGGGCGGTGCTATACAAGCTGCGCGTGCTGAAAGAAAAAGAGGAAGAATCGGACGAAAAGGCTATTGCCTTGGTAGAGTCCGACCTGAAAACGGCCAGGTTTCCGGCCCGCCCTATTCTGCATAGCCTGCTGGCCCAGCTCTACGGCACCTATTACGAGCAGCATCGCTACCAGCTCTACGACCGTACCACCCAGGCCCGCCCTGATTCTATCAGTGCCGCGGATATTCGCACCTGGGATGCGGCCCGCCTGGGCAGCGCCGTGGTGCGCCACTACCGCGCGTCGCTGGCTGATGAGCCCCAGCGCCAGCAGCAACTAACTCTAAAAGAGCTGGGCTACACCGTGCGCCTCGGCGACGCGGAAGGCCAAACGCTCCGCCCAACACTGTATGACTTACTGGCTCATCGGGCGGTAGATGGCTTAGGAAATGATGAATTCTACATCACGAAGCCGGCCCAGCAGTTTGAGCTTCAGGATAAGGCCCTGTTCAGCCCCGCCGCCGAGTTTGTTCGCCTCAAGCTCACCGCCCCGACCGCCGATTCACTGAACGGACAGTTTCACGCGCTCCAGGTATTGCAAACGCTCACCGCGTTTCGGTTGCAGGATGCCAAAAACCCAGCGGCCCTGGCCGACGTGGAGCTGGAACGCCTGCGCTTCGTGCACGAGCACACAGAGCTAGCCGATAAGGACGAGCTATACCAAACAGCCCTGGCCCGCAGCACGGAAACATTTAAAGCCCTGCCGATATCGACGGAATTCTTGGTGGCACAGGCGGAAAGCCTTCAGGAAAGCCAGCCGGCCCAGGCGCGGGAGCTGGCTCTGGAAGCCGAAAAACGCTTTCCAAAATCCCGTGGGGGGCAAAAGGCGCTGGCTTTGCGCCGGCGTATTGAAGCCGTGGAGGTAGGCTTCACCACGGAAGAGGTGGTGCTGCCGAAGCAGCCGTGGCTGCTGAAGCTGGATGTGCGCAACACCACTACGCTCTATGCGAAAGCGTACCGGGTGAGCAATGCCGCCGCCATGCGCCAGCAGGAGCGCCCTGAGTTGTATCAGGACCAAGCGTTTCAGAAAAAATACGCCAGCGCCCTGACCGCCGTCCCCGCCGCGGCCTGGACGCTGAACGTGCCTGGCCCGGCCGATTATAAAAGCCACTCGGTGCAGTATGCCGGGCCAGCGCTGCCGCTGGGCCAGTATCTTATCATCCTTAGCACAAATAAAGAAAACCCGGCGAAGGAACGGACCGGCGTAACTACCGCCTTCGCCTTGGTGAGCGTGAGCGAGCTAAGCCACATTCGGCGGGGCGCCCGCACGCAGGAAGGACCGGAGCTGCTGGTGCTGCACCGCCAAAGTGGGCAGGCGCTGGCCGGGGTGCGGGTAGTGCCGTTTTTTCAGTACTACGACCAACCGAGCCGGGAATACAAGCGCCGTCGGGGTGCCGTGCTCACGACCACCGCGGAAGGCCTGGCGCAGGTTCCGGTGGGCCAGACGACGGGGCAGAACACCCAGCTCCATGCCCTGCTGCTCACCAAAGGGGCCGACTCGCTGCTGGTACGCGAAGGCAACTACTACTTTCCACGCCGCAACCGCAACGTCCAGCCGGAACAGGCCGAGCGGCGCACGTTTCTGTACACCGACCGCGCCATCTACCGGCCCAGCCAGACGCTGTATTTCAAAGGTATTCTAACCGAAAATACCGCCGGCAAATCCCGGCTGCTGACCCGCCAGGCTGTTTCCGTGCGCCTCGTGGATGTGAATGGGCAAACCGTACAAACGCTGCCTTTTACCACTTCTGAGTTCGGCAGCTTCCACGGCTCCATCGTGCTGCCTACGGGCCTGTTGAATGGCGAAATGAGTCTGCAAACCGACTACGGCAACGTCAGCTTTGCGGTGGAAGACTACAAGCGGCCCACGTTTCAGGTTACGTTTGAGCCCGTGGCGGGCACGCCTGTATTGGGGCAGGAGGTAACGATGCGCGGCACCGCCACCGCCTACGCCGGCCAACCAATTGACGGAGCCGCGGTAAGCTACCGCGTCACGCGCCGCACGCTGTGGCCGATGTTTGGCCGGGGATTTGGCGGCGGCCGGCCCGAAATGGAAATCCTGAGCGGTACGGTCCAAACTGATTCAGTGGGGGGCTTTTTGGTGAAGTTCATTGCGAAAGGCGAGGAGCTTGGCCAGAATAAGCGCGGCCCCTGGCAGCCCGGCTACGTGTTTGAGGTAACCGCCGACGTCACCGACGCGGCCGGCGAAACCCGCACCGGCACGCAGCACGTGAGCGTGGGCAAAGAAGCCCTCACGTTGCGCCTGGAACTGCCGGAGCTGCTGAATCGCGAAAAATTGCCCCCCATCCGCCTGTTCAGCACCAATGCTACGGGCGAGGCGCTGCCCGTCCGCGGTATGCTCCAACTCTACCGCCTCGCGCCACCGGCCCGCGCCCTGCGTCCCCGCGCCTGGGAACGGCCCGAGCGCGAAGCCCTGAGCCCGGACGAGTTTAAGCGCCTGTTCCCGCTGGATGCCTACGCCAAAGAAGACAACGACAGCACCTGGACCCGCACGCTGGTGCTAACCCAAGAGTTCGACACCGAAAAATCGCCGCTTCTGCCGCTCTTGACTGCGCCGCTAGCCCAGTTGGCTGCCGGCCGCTACGTGCTGGAAGCCACGGCGGCCGTTGCCAACACTCAGCCAGCCAAAACCGAGCAGCGCTTTACCCTGTATGTGCCCTCGGCCAAGACGCTGCCCATCCCCACGCCCGACTGGTTTATCTCGCTTCAGGATAGCGTAGCGCCCGGCCAACCGGCTCGCTTTCTGGTAGGCAACTCGGAAGCCGGTACGCGCATCTTGCTGGAAGTCGAAGCCCAGGGCGAAAGCCTGCGCAAAGAATGGCTTACGCTGGCGGCCGGCGAACAGCGCCTGGTCGAATTTCCGGTGCCGGCCAGCCTCAATGAAACGCAGCTGTACGTGCATACCACGCAGGTGCGCGATAACCGCCTCTACACCCACACGGCTACGATGCAGGTAGCTACGCCGCCCACGCCGCTGGTGCTCAGCATCGCCACCTTCCGCGACAAGCTGCAACCCGGCCAGCGGGAAACCTGGCGCATTGCCGTTCAGCAAACTAACGGCAAGCCAGCCGACGCGGAACTGCTCGCCACGCTCTACGACCAGTCGCTGGACGCATTCCGTCCGCATTCGTTTAGGACGCTGGAGTTTCTGAGGCCTTATTATCCGGCTGCGTTAATGTGGCATGGCCGATTTGATACGAAAGAGTCAGAGGGGCTGATGAACCAGACCGTGTACGGGCCGAATGTGCGCGACATTATTTATCCGCATATTAACCTGTGGAGCCTTGATGGAGGCCTAGGATATAGGAGCGGAAACCTTGCGGAAGTAGTCGTATCTGATGGTGTTTCAAGATCACTACAAGGACGAGTTGCGGGCGTACAGGCACAAAGTAAGGGCATAAAAATACGAGGTGCTTCTACAGTAGCAACCGCAGCCCCAGCAACTCAGGCAATGGATATGGCTGTCGATTCCAAACAGCTTAATGAAGTTGTCACTACCGGTTACGGAACACAAAAGCCCCCCAGCAGTCCACCCGACCTTTCCGGTGTCCAGGCCCGCAAAGACTTCCGCGAAACGGCCTTCTGGCTGCCTGAACTACGCACCAATGCCCAGGGCGAAACCGTGCTGGAATTCCAGATGCCCGAAGCCGTAACGCGTTGGCAGCTTCTGGCCCTGGCCCACGACCAGCAGCTCCACTCTGGTCTGCTGCGCCGGGAGCTGGTCACGCAGAAGCAGCTCCAGGTAACGCCCAACGCCCCACGCTTCTTCCGCGAAGGCGACCAGCTGCGCTTCACCGCCAAGCTCAGCAACCTCACCGACCAGCCCATGCAGGGCACAGCCCAGCTGTTTCTGCTCGATGCCCGCACCCAGCAGCCCCTGGAAGGCACCATTCTCAAAAGCGCGGCGAACCTCCCGTTTGACTTAAAGGCCAACCAAAGCAGCGCCCTCGCCTGGGACCTCGCCATTCCGGAAACCGCCGAAGGCAAGGTGCCGCTGGAGGCCATTACCTACCGCGTAGTGGCCCAGGGGCAATTAGTAATGAAGAATGAGGAGTTAAGAATTGGGAAGGCAGCGCGCAAAAAGACCAAAAGCCAGAAACCAAAAACCAAAAACCAAGAAACATTTTCCGATGGGGAGGAAAACACGCTCCCCGTGCTGCCCAACCGCCTGCTCGTGACGGAGAGTCTGCCGCTGCCGATTGTGGGGCCGGCCACGCGGGAATTTGAGCTGAAAAAGCTCACCAGCACCACCTCACCCACGCGCCGCAACTACTCGCTCACGCTGGAAATGACCCAGAATCCGGCCTGGTACGCGGTGCAGGCGCTGCCGTATCTGATGGAGTACCCCTACGAGTGCTCGGAGCAAATCTTCAGTCGGCTGTACGCCAATCTGCTGGCGGCCAAAATCCTGCAAAGCAACCCGCGCCTCAAAACGACTCTGGAAGAGTGGAAGCGCGCCGCCCAGGCCGGCGACAAAGCGGCGCTGGCCAGCAAGCTGGAGCAAAACCAGGAGCTGAAGAGCCTGCTGTTGCAGGAAACGCCCTGGGTGCGCGATGCCCAGTCGGAAACGGAGCGGATGCGCCGCCTCACAGAGCTGTTTGATGAGCCCCGCCTGCAAGCCGAAACTACTCGCGCCCTCACCAAGCTGGCCCAGATGCAAAAGTCCAACGGCGCCTTCCCCTGGTTTGAGAGGATGCCCGACGACCGCTACATCACCCAGCTCATCGTGGCCGGGTTTGGTAAGCTGACCAAGCTGGGAGCTTTCGACGCCAGCCAAAACGAGGCTGGGGGGCAAATTTTGCGCAACGCCCTGCGCTACCTCGACGAGCAAATGCAGCGCGACTACGACAATCTGCGCAAGCAGCCCAAGGTTGACCTCAAGCAAAACCACCTCGCCGACCTGCACATTCAGGCCCTGTACGCCCGCAGCTTCTGGCCAAATGTGGTTGTTGCCAAACCCGCGCAGCCGGCCTACAATTATTATCAGCAGCAAGCCGTCACGTATTGGCCTGCCCAAACCCGCTACCTGCAAGCCCAGACGGCCCTGGCTTTACACCGCGGCAAAACGGCTCCCACCGCCGTGAGCAACATCCTGCAAGCCCTCACCGAAAACGCCCTACATTCCTCGGAACTAGGCATGTACTGGAAGGAAGTGCGCGGCGGCTACTACTGGCGCGAGGCGCCCACCGAGACCCAGGCTACCTTAATCGAGGCCTTCGACGAAGTGCAGAACGACCAGAAATCGGTGGATGAAATGAAGCTCTGGCTGCTCAAGCAAAAGCAGACTCAGAACTGGGAGAGCACCCGCGCTACCGCCGACGCCTGCTACGCCCTGCTCCTGCGCGGCTCCGATTGGCTGCAGCCCACTCAGCCTATTCAGGTAACGGTAGGCGGAGTGCCAGTGCAACCCACCGCCCAGCAAGTTGGCACGGGCTACTTCAAAACCACTTTCCCCAGTGCCACCATCCAGCCGGCCCAGGGGAAGGTGACCGTGAAAAAGACAGATGCGGGCGTGGCCTGGGGGGCACTTTACTGGCAATACTTTGAGCAGCTGGATAAAATAACGCCCGCCGCCACGCCTTTGCAGCTGGAGCGTCAGCTATTTCGGGAGCAGCGTGCCACCGGCGGCCCCAAGCTGGAGCGCCTGAGCGCTGCCAATCCCATACGGGTCGGTGATGTGCTGGTCGTGCGCCTAATATTGCGCACCGACCGCACCCTGGAGTACGTGCATCTGAAGGATCAGCGAGCTGCTGGTTTGGAACCAATAAGCCAAGTGTCGGGCTACCGATACCAGGGCGGTTTGGGCTATTATGAAAGCCCGCGCGATGCGGCGACCAACTTTTTTATGGGGCAATTACCCAAGGGAACCCACGTGTTTGAGTACCGCCTGCGGGCGGCGCAAAGTGGCGATTTTTCGGGTGGATTAAGTCAGATTCAGTGCCTCTACGCCCCCGAATTCACAAGCCATTCCGCTGGCCAAAGGCTGTGGATTGCGACTAACTAAGCTCCTTAGTCAGCCAAGTTTTTTGCCCCCAAAAAACGGGCTCGACAGTATAGAAATGGCGTTTCCAGTGAGCTAAGGCCTATGTAGACTTGTCTGGGCATGGTTTAGGTCTTACTTTTGCGTCCTCTTAGCCTCTTTTAAAGCGATGCTGATGCGTAAAATATATGTGCTTGCCGGACTGCTTTTGTGCAGCGCACCGGTGCTTGCCCAAGGCAAGAAACCCAATGAAATTTCGAAGTCTGCTGGTCACTTTACAGTACCCATTACGCCGGCTTTGCCCGGCGAGGAAAAGCTCTCCGCCCGGGAGCGCGTCGAGCGGGATTTGCTGATGCCTGTGCGCCGCAAACAAGCCGCCCTCACCTTGCAGGAGGCCAAGCAAGCCGCCGCCGACATTACTGCCCAGGGCGTAGCAGCGGCCGAAGCCAACGCCGCTGAGGAAGCCAAAAAAGCCCCCCAGCCCGCCGCCGCTGAGCCGCACGTTATCTTCTCCACTGCCGACCGCAAACCGAGGCCAGCCGCTAAGAAATCTAGCCGCCGTCGCTAAGTTTGAATCGCGGATTTTGCTGATTAGTCGGATTTCGTGGATTTTGGTGACGACACTTTTTAAATCTAAAAAAAAGCCCCCAGAGAGATTCTGGGGGACTTTTTCGTTCATCAAATAGTAGAAAGCAGTCGTCACCAAAATCAGTGGAATCCGACTAATCAGCAAAATCCGCGATTCAGATAACAGGCATCAACCGCACTACCAATCCATCGAGGCGGGGCGTGATACGGATCTGGCAGGAAAGGCGGCTGCCGGGGCTGAGTGCGGGCAGCGTTTCGAGCATATACATTTCTTCGTCGCCGGGCTCGTCGAGGGCGGGGCCGGCCAGTACTTCCACGTGGCAAGTAGCGCACAGGGCCATGCCGCCGCAGGTAGCCTGAATATCGTAGCCGCTGGCCTTGAGCACTTCCATCAAGCTGAGGCTCATATCGGTAGGAGCCTCTATTTCGCGCCGCTGGCCGGGAGCCTCCTCCACGTACACTCGAACTTCGGTAGCGTCAGTCATATGATTGGGCGTTCTTGATTGTTAGTAATCAGTAGTCGCAGCACCAAACTTATCAATTAAAATTATTGCCCGGAAAAAAAGCGTTGTCATCCTGACGCAGGAAGGACCTTCTCACACCCAAACAGGTCGTTGCTACAACACTTGTTATTCCGTGAGAAGGTCCTTCCTGCGTCAGGATGACAACGATATTTAACGAACAGGCTTAGTTACATCGTAGGCACCCCGTTCACGGTCGTGTACTTCAGCACGTACTTCTTATCCGGGAACATATACTTGTAAGCACCCTGCGCCATCAGGGCGGCCTCGTGGAAACCGCACAAGATCAGCTTTAGCTTGCCCGGATACGTGTTGATGTCACCAATGGCGTACACGCCCGGCACGGAAGTCGAGTAGTCCAGCGTATCGACCTGCACCGCGTCGTTATTTAAGCCTAGGTTCCACTCACCAATAGGACCAAGCTTCGGCGTAAGGCCAAACAGCGGAATAAAGCCATCAACCGGCAAACTTTCGGTTGTGCCGTCGTTGGCGGTGATGGTCACGGCCTCCAGGTTGTCGATGCCATGGACGTGCGTCACGTTAGACGACAGCACGAGGCGGGCCCGGCCGGCTTCGTGCAGGTTCTTTACCTTCTCCGCCGAGTCAGCCGCGCCGCGGAAGGTGGTGCCGCGATGCACCAGTGTTACCTCTTTAGCAATATCAGCCAGGAAAATAGTCCAGTCGAGCGCCGAGTCGCCGCCGCCGGCAATCACGATGCGCTTGTCGCGGAAGGTTTCGGGGTCGCGCACCATATAGTACACGCCACGGCCCTGCTCAAAGCGCTCTAGCTCATCAATGGCAGGCTTGCGGGGCTCAAACGAACCCAGGCCGCCGGCAATGGCTACGGCTTTGCAGAGCACCTCGGTGCCATCGGTAGTGAACAGTTGGAACGAGCCGTCGTCGAGCTTTGCGAAGCGCTCTACCCGCTCACCGAGCGTGAAAGTGGGGTGGAAGGGCTCAATCTGGCGCATCAGGTTGCGCACCAGGTCGCCGGCCAGCACCTCAGGGAAGCCCGGAATGTCGTAGATAGGCTTCTTGGGATAAATCTCGGTCAATTGACCTCCTACGGCGGGCAGCGCATCTACCACGTGGCAGCGCAACTTCAACAACCCAGCCTCAAACACCGCAAACAGCCCCACCGGGCCAGCTCCGATAATACAGATATCGGTCGAAATAGTATTCAGCATGCAATCAAGAATCAGCGAAAAACAAACAAACGGCCCTCGGCCGCTTGAGTAACAAACAAAGCCCCGGAATCGTTGGGCCCGGCGCCACGAATGATGCGCGGCTACCAGGCTTAGGCGTTGCGGGCGCAAAGATAAGTTCAGCCAGCCGCGTTTTTGGTATTGGAGGCAAAATGTACTGGAGCTTGGGATTGACCTACCTTATGCCACTGTACTGATAAACTGGCTAACAGAGGACAGAGTAGAATAAAAAAGCCCCCCAGAGATATTCTGGGGGGCTTTTTTATGGTCGTGTAAGCCGGCGTAGGAACCACGCCAGCAAGAAGAGCGTGCCAATCGGGAGAAGCATGTCCATGCAAGCAAAAATAGGTACTTTCTTTCTCCACCAATACCAATTTCATACGTTCTTCTAAAATCCTCACACGCATTACCAATTTCGGTAAGGAACTTCTGAGTTTGTGACAACTGCTGAGTGTGAACGGCCTGGAGTCAGCCGATTTAAGAAAGCTTGGCACGCAACCTTAGCGAGCTCTTGTTGGGCCCCGGGACTAACAACTACTTTGGTAATGCTAACTGGCTCATTTTCTTTAACTAACGGAATCTTGATATAGGGAATTAGCGTGCTTTTGCCTTCGCGAAATTCCACATTCTTCTCATACAAAGCACTAATAGGAGATAAAGAATGGGTGTGATAAATAATTCTCCACTCTTTCTCTTCCTTGAAGGAGGGGTGTTTTAGTAAAATGGGAATCTCAGGTATGCTATAACGTAACGTTTGTTGACCGTTGAACAATTCCTTATCAGGATTACCAGGGGCTCGATATGGACCTGGATCATATTGCGGGTCGAGTGATGCAAGTTCTGTTTCTAGGGCCTGTTTCTTTTCGGTTTCCTCTTCTGTTAGTGCAGCAGGGATCTTATGTTTAAATTGATTTAACTTGTAATAGATACTGTTATAATGCTGCATTCCTAGATAATATTTCTGTCGTTCTGGTGATGGCATATGAGCTGAGAGGAAAGTTTTAATGTATTTTACTTGCTCATCTTTATCGTATATGCATTTGCCAATCTTCAGAAACTTCCCTGCATGATGATTTATAGATGGAGGAGTTTCATAGGACAACAGAGTATTTAACTGTTCGCGATCAAAGGCAAATGAGTAGCCCCCATTCGGGCAGTAGCCTCGCCATTGGCTTAACAAATCTCCCTCTTCTGTCAAAGACATGGAGAAGGTAGGGGAAAACTTTTTTTCTAGTGCATCAACTCTAAAAAGCGGTTCATACTCCTTATCCATCACCTCTTGCACTAAATTTAAGCCATAGGAATATTCCTGTGCGTCATTTAAATAGGCAACATGGGAAAGCCAAACATGCTTTTGATTAACTATTCCAAGCAAGCCAGCGCTTGAAGAATAATGGTATTAGGACTTACGCACTTAGTAGTAACTTGAGAAAAAGCCTGGCTTTATGGTGACGCAAGCGACTTACATCGAGTACCTGCTTAGTACGCCCCGCAATTATACGTGTACGCACTTGGCCGAGCACCTGTCGCAGGTGAGCCACGATCAAGTGAACCGATTTCTGCGCCGCAGCTCGTTTTCGCCCACGCAGTTGCGCGAGTTGGTCTTGCCCTTGCTCCACGACTCGCCGGAGGCCTTTTTGCTGGTCGATGATAGCGTGCAGGACAAGCGCTACAGTCGCTTCATTGAAGTAGCCAAACGCCAGTATTCGGGCAACGAACATGGCCTGGTCACCGGCATCTGCCTGGTTAACCTGGTCCACAGCAGCGGACAGGCCGGGGATTTTCTGCCCCTGGACTACCGCGTCTATGCCCCGGAGCTGGATGGCCTGACCAAAAACGAGCATTTCCAGGCCATGTTCGCCCACGTCGTGGCGGAAAATAAAATTCAGGCCCGCACGCTCCTGTTCGATGCCTGGTACAGCGGCAGCGACAACCTGAAGCTGATTCAGCGGGCCGGTTGGACGTTTTTCACGACCCTGAAAAGCAACCGGTTAGTGAGTGCCAGCAAAGAGGGGGGCTACCAGTCCCTGGCCGACGTAGCCCCGCCGCCGGGTGGGTGGAGCACCGGCTTGGAAGTACGCTTGCAGAAGGTGCCGTTTGCGGTGCGCTTGTTCCGGCTGGTCGCCCCAAACGGCGACATTGAATGGGTCGTGACCAACAACTTCGCCTTTACGCTTACCCAACCGCTGGTCGAGGCCACCACCCGCACCCGCTGGCAGGTGGAAGAGTTTCACCGCAGCTTCAAGCAGCTGACCGGGGCCGAGAAATGCCAGTGCCGCCGTGCCCAGGCCCAGCGCAACCATCTGGCCTGCTGCTACCTGGCGTGGGTGTCCCTGCGCGAGTTTGCCCGATCAACGGCCCAAACGATTTATCAGGCCCACCAGCACCAATGGGCTCCCTACTTGAGCCAGCTGCTCGCCAAGCCCCTCATTCCTGCCCTGCTCCCCGCAAGTGCATAAGTCCTAGGTATAAATCGGGAGTGCCAGGTGGTAGCTGGTTGTAGAGCATGACCAATTGCTGAAATTACTTGCTATTTAGAATTCGGAAAAGTAGAAGAGGGCAGGGGCTATTTTTTATACTGTCACACACTCGGTCACACACCGAAAAAGAGAAACCCCATTCACGGTCTGTAAATGGGGTTTTTCTAGTATTCTAGTGGTCGTGTAAGAACTACAGTACCCGGTCCCGAAGTCTCGCTAACCTATTTTTTATCAACTACTTACCCCGTCACTAAAATTATCCCTCCAAAAGTGGGGGCGCAAATGGGGGCGCAGAATCCAAATTACTTATTCCGCCACCAGCTTCACATCATACCGGGCCGCCACGTCCAGCAGAATGCTCCGCAGGTGCTGGGAGTCGTGTGCCAGCATCTCCAGCAGCACCAGCATCCGGTCAAACGTCTCGTTAGTGTTGGCCGGGATGCTGCCGGTCAGCAGCGCGTTTACCTGCCACAACTCTTTCAAATCCTTTTGAGGCAGGAAAAAAGGGTCGTAAAACCGGTTGTCCGATAGCAGCTCAATGGGCTCGTTTTTCTTCACCGGCCCGCGCAGGCGCTTTACCATTAGCCGGTCATGCGTCACGACCACGTAAATGTGCTTGGGCTGAATCAAGTCCAGGCGCTCCGTAAACGAAGCAATAACCAGGTCGCCGGGGCTGATGGTCGGCTGCATACTGTCGCCGGCCACCTCGAAGGCCCGCACCGACTTGCCGTGGTAGCCAGGAATGCGGATGGTATCTAGCTCTTCTAGCGTCTCTTCCACGTCACGCGCAATCAGGTAGCCTGCCTGCGCCTTCGTGCTCACGATGCTCACTTGCTCCTCGCCCTGGGTGTTCACCGTCACCGCGTAGGGGACGCCGGGGTAATCATTCGCCGTTTTAGTGGGCTCCGGGGCCGCAGCCGTCCGAATCATCGGCGTTTCCCCGCGCATCAGCCATTCTGCCCGCAGCTCCGGATAGTTTTCCAGGATGTCCATTAAAGTTTCGTAGCCGGGCTTCGATTTATTCTGCACCAGCTTGTACAACTTTTGGGGACCTTCGTAGCCCAAATTTTTGGCTAATTGGTAGGCAGACAGGCCATAATGGTTCATTAAGGCACTAATACGGTCGCCAACGTGCGCTCTTTGTTCCACTTTTATTGCTTTTACTGGGTAAACTTTTTTTGCTTATTTCAACTTTGGTAGCCAGGTTTGTACGACCAACGTCTAAACAAAGATACATAACAGCAAACAAAATGGAACACTTGGCAAAGATTATTTCCGAACTGCGTGCTACGCTGCCCAAGCGCAACGACTACGCCCGCCGCACCGTCGAATTGCTGGCCACCCAGGGCAAGACCTACTCCAAGCAGCAGGTCTACAACATCCTGACCGGCCGCTACCACAACGCCGACGTGGCCGAGGCTTTCATTAGCGTCGTGGAAACCGAGAAGAAGCGCGTTGCCGCTCTCGAAGCCCGCGCCACCAAAGTCACTGCCGCCTAGCCATGCAAGTTGCCCTACTCGTCCCCGAACAGGAGTGGCAGCAGTTGCTGGCCGACGTGCAGCGCCTCAAGGCCACCGAATCCGCTATGCCCAAGCCCGCCCCGCCAGCTCCCGACCGGCTTTTGACCGTCCGGCAGGCTGCCGCTTACCTCAACATCAGCCCCGAGGGTGTGCGCAAAGCCCGCCGGGCGGGCCGTCTCAGCGGCTTGCGCCTCAACGAAAAGGAGTGGGGCTTCCGCGAATCCGAGCTAAACCGCCACCTCAACCGCTACAACCGGCCGCTGCCCGCGCTGGCGCAGGCGGCCTAACCCAATCCGCTCATGTCCCAACTGCTTCCTATCGTCGGCCCTACCGGGTCCGACCCGAATAGCCCTGCTGGCCAAGCCGACGAAGCCACTGCGTCCATCATCACCATTCAAAAGGCCAAGCTCAAAGACCAGCATCTGACGTGCGAATTCACCGAGCAGCGCACGCACGATGCGCCGCCCCGCGCTTTTGCGCTGACATGCGCCGAGCAGGTACACCCCGACCTGACCCACGCGCTGAGCCGCCTGGTGCCGCACCTCTGCCTGCTGGCCGAGCAGCTAACCGAGACACCCGACTACTGGCCCGACGAGTCCGAGGAGTTGCCGGCCCTGTTCGAGCCGTTCACCGTCACCGGCTTCTCCATGGGCCGCCACCAAAGCGGCGTCACGCTCATCGGCCAGCGCGAGCTAGCCGCCGGCCGCGCACTCAATCTGACCACGCCCTACCAGTCGTTCGACGACGAGCAGGCCAGCTACTCCTACGCCGGCTTGCTGGAAACGACGCTTGCTACGGCTCTGCTTGAAGTTGAAGCGGCCCTGCGCGGCAAATGCACCGACTACCGCCAGCTCGATTTGTTCGAGCAGCCGGCCGCCGAGTCCCACCAGTTAACGGTCACCCGCTAGCATGAAGGCCCCCGCATTTATGTTTTACACCGGCGACTTTCTCAGTTCGCCCGATGTGCAGCTCATGGAAGTGCATGAGGTCGGGGCCTACTGCCTGCTGTTATTCAATTCCTGGCAGTCCGACCGCCCCGGCTACCTGCCAGCCGACGAGAACCGCATCCGCCGCACTGCCCGCCTCACCACCGAGCAGTGGGCCACGAGCCGCGAGCTGCTGCTAAGCAAGTTTCCGCTAGCCCCCGACGACCCTTCCCACCGGCACAACCCGCGCCTGGTGCAGGAAGCGGTAAAACAGGCCACGAAGCGCGAGCGGCTGGCTGCCAACGGCCGCAAAGGCGGCCGGCCCTCAACCCAACTGCTTCCTGAAAATAACCAACTGGTTTCCCAAAATCTGCCCGCCGCGCCAGCAATTCAACCAGCAAAGCAATTGCTTTCCCCAGCTAAACAAAAGCTTTCCAGCAAAAAGCAAAAGCCCCCAAAATCGAAAGCAATTGAAAAGGCTTTCAATTTCAGTTTCACTACTTCTAAAGAAGTAGAGGGAGGTGAAGGGGCTGACGCCCCCGCACTCACGCCCACTGCTGCGAAGAAAAAAATACTGTTCCCACGCTGTCCGAGGTACAGGATTTCGCCACCGCTCAGTACCCCGACAGCACAGACGCCCAAGCCGAGGCCGCGGCCTTCTGCGACCACTACGAAAGCAACGGCTGGCGCGTGAGCGGCAAAACCCCCATGGTCAACTGGCGCGCCGCTTTCCGCAACTGGATGCGCCGCCGCCCGCAATTCCAGGCCTCGGCCGCCGCCCGCAGCGGCAGCGGCCCGCCCGTCCCAACCCGGGCCCGCACCTCTCCCAAACCTCTTGACCCCACTCGCTGGAGCTAACTCCCCAATCCGTTATGTCCGAAAATCAACCCAAGCCCTACGCTGTCCGCCGCCCCGCTACTTCAGCCCCCAGCAGCGGCCACCTGCCACCCCAGGCCCTCGACCTCGAAGCCGCCGTGCTCGGAGCCGCGATGCTCGAAGCCGACGCCCAGCGCACCCTGCTGGCTATCCTGCCTAGCGAGGAAGTGTTCTACTGTACCGCCCACCAGCAGGTATACCTGGCCATCCGCGACCTGGTGCAGCAAGGCAGTCACGCTGACTTACTCACCGTCACTCAGCAGCTGCGCCAGCGCGGCACCCCGGAGCGTACTGGTGGCCCGCACTTCGTGGCCGGCCTCACTAGCCGCATCAACTCCGCCGCCCACTTCGAAACCCACTGCCGCCTGTTGCAGGAGCAGCACGCCCGCCGCGTTGTCATTCGCGTCGGCACCGAGCTCACCGCCCACGGCTACGACCAGACCCGCGACCCACTAGAGCTGCTGGCTGATGCGCAAACCCGCCTCACCAACCTCCACCGCATTCTCGAAACCCGCCCCGGCCAAACCGCCGCCGCTGCTTTCGACCCCACGTTTGACCGACTCGCCCAGGCCGTCCAACAGCGTGGCCTCACCGGCATTCCCACCGGCCTCGCCGCTCTCGACGGCCTCACCGGTGGCTGGCAGCCCGGCGACCTGGTGCTTCTCGCCGCCCGCCCCGCGATGGGCAAAACCGCCGCCCTGCTGCATTTCGCCCGCACCGCCGCCCTCGACCACGGCCATCACACCGCCATTTTCAGTCTCGAAATGCCCACCCTGCAACTCATGCAGCGCATGGTGGCCAGCGAGGTTCCCGGCTACTCTAATTCCGACCTGCGCCGCGGCAACCTGCCCGGCGGCCTCGAGCAAGTAGCCCACATCCGCAGCCAGGCTCAGCGCCTGCGCACCCACGGCCACGCTTTGCACTTGGACGATACGCCCGGCCTGAGCATCCAGCAACTGCGCGCCAAATGCGCCCGCTTGCATGCCCAGCACCCCTTGGGCCTGGTCTTGGTCGACTACATCCAACTCATGCGCGGCGACACCAAAGGCAACCGGGAGCAGGAGGTAGGTAGCATCAGTCGTGGCCTCAAGGAACTAGCCAAGGAGCTCAATGCCCCCGTTATTGCGCTTAGCCAGCTTTCCCGTGATGTCGAGAAAAGGGGCGGGGAGAAGCGTCCGCTGCTCTCGGACCTCCGCGAGTCCGGCAGCCTGGAGCAGGACGCCGACTGCATCGTGTTCATGTGGCGTGGCGAATACTACAACATCCCCGAGTACGAGAACGGCACCGCCACCGCCGATACCGTCCTTTTCGACATCGCTAAGCACCGCAACGGCGCCACGGATGAAGTCATAGCGGCCTGCTCCATGCGCCGCGGCACCTTCCAGGACCTTGCATCCTTTGGCGCAGGCCACGGCGGACTACCAGCGTCTCAATTCGACCAGCCCACTTTCTAACCCGCCCCCATGCCTTCCCCAATCGTCATTAGCTGCTTCGACCTCACCACCACGCTTGTGCAACCGTGGGCCAATGCTGGCTACCTCTGCTACTGCGTGGACCTTCAGCATCCGCCCGGCGAAACCCGCGACGGCAATATTATCCGCGTGGGGGCCGATGTGCGCGAATGGCTGCCGCCCTACGGCCCCGTCGCCTTCGCCGCTTTCTTCCCGCCCTGCACCGATACCGCCATTTCCGGCCGCGCCCATTTCCGCCGCAAGGGTCTCAGCAGCGTCATCAAGGCTCTGCAGCTGTTCGAGTGGTCCGCTCGCCTCGCCGCCTGGTGCCAGGCTCCCTATTTCATCGAGAACCCGGTGAGCACCGTCAGCACCTATTGGCGACCACCAGACTTCCGGTTCGACCCCTGCGACTACGCCGGCTACCTGCCGGCCGAGCGCCAGCTCAGCGAAGCCTACACCAAACGCACCTGCCTGTGGACGGGTGGCGGCTTTCAGCTACCCGCCCACAAGGCCGTGGTGCCCATCTTGGGCTCCAAAATGCACAACCTCCCCGATTCAAAGAACCGCGCCAACCTGCGCTCCGTCACGCCCGCCGGCTTCGCCCGCGCTGTTTTCGAAGCTAATCATACAGTCAGCACAGCTAACTTCCTCGCACTCTTGCCACCTTAGAAAATAAGATAGGGCCAAACAAAATTTATTGTCTGGTAGCTAAGGTCAGAAGCCGCGATAGCACACATTATTGCCTTATCTTGACAACTTGTTTGCTGTTGTTTGCAGACTAGATGGTCAAGCTTTATGAATGTATTTACCCTACACAAACAGCTGATTGCTGACTACCAATCCTATATCAAAGGCTTCATCAATATCAAGGATGAGGCAATTCGGGCCAGAGTCGCGAGCGAGCTGGAAGGAGATAAGCTCTGGCCCAAACCATTGCTGCAATTTAATCCAGCCTTCAAACCGGGCCAATCCATAGCGTCTTTATGCGAGGAGGGGATACTACACCCTGAGATGGCCCAGGTGTTTAAAGGGTACGCACTATATGAGCACCAGGTACAAGCCGTGCGACGAGGTAGTGCTGGCCAAGGCTTCATAGTTACGTCAGGTACTGGCTCGGGCAAGTCGCTTACGTACATGGCCACCATCTTCAACGATTTGCTGAGGAATCCGCCGGCTGGGCCGGGCATCCGCGCAATCATCGTTTATCCGATGAACGCCCTCATCAACTCGCAGCACGAGGAAATCAAGCGTTACGCCGCACAATACCTTGAGGCAACTGGCAAACCCTTTCCAATAGAATTTGCCCAATACACCGGCCAGGAGAAAGCCACGGTAAAGGATGAAATTCGGGCTGCGCAGCCGCATATTCTGCTTACTAACTACATGATGCTCGAACTCCTGCTGACCCGGTCGCAGGAACAGCCCATGCGTGAGACGCTGTACAAGAATTTGCGCTACTTGGTATTCGACGAGCTGCATACCTACCGCGGCCGGCAAGGAGCCGATGTGTCACTGCTCATTCGCCGCCTGCACGCGCATGCCTCGCAGTCACTTATCTGCATCGGCACCTCCGCGACAATGGTTTCAGGGGGTACTCTTAGCAACCAGCGCGAACAGGTGGCAAATGTTGCCAGCCAGATATTCGGCACTCCCTTCGGCCCCGACGACGTGGTGATGGAGAAGCTGGTACCTTCCCTCAGCACCCAGGCCAAGCTCCCTACGGCCGACGAGCTGGCTGCCGCATTAGCTACCCCCATAGACCCACACGGCCCCGAGGAGCAGCTGCGGTGGCATCCTTTAGCTAATTGGTTGGAGAGCCATGTGGCCTTGGCCCAGCAGGAGAATGAATGGATTCGCAACAAGCCCAAAAAACTGGCGGATATCGTTGATGAATTGCTTCAGGCGCAAAGCCAGGCAGACCGTGACACGTGTGCAAGCCGGTTGAGCGAGGTCCTGGAGTGGATAAACAACGTGAATACTGCCCGTCAGGCCCGTGGCGAGCGGGTTACATATTTACCTTTCAAACTCCACCAGTTCATTTCTCAGACTGGCTCCGTGTACGTTAGCCTGGCCCCCGGTCCCGACCGCATTATTACGCTCGAACCGGGCGTGCGCCGCAACGACCCGACTACCCAGACCCTCAAACCCATCTACCCCGTCGTATTTAGCCGACAGTCCGGCCACGAATTTATCTGCGTCACCCTTCGTCCCGATACGGCTCAGGTAGAGCCGCGAGAATTCCGCCAAAAGCCCGCCGGTGACGAGGGCGCACAGCCTGGCTACCTGCTGTTGGGCGAGGATATTTGGGACCCAGCCAAAGATTTGGACGAGTTACCCGATGCGTGGCTGAACCATCGCAAGGATGGGTCCGTGGCAGTCGTAAAAAAATACCAGGACCGGATGCCGCTCAGGGTATGGTTTGATGACGACGGTAACTACTCAACATCCTCTTCACCAAAGTTGACTTTGGAAGGTTGGTTTATGTCGGAAAAACTACTTTTCGACCCAACCAGCGGTACTTTCTACGACCCTAAAACCAACGAGGGAACCAAGCTCACAACGCTCGGCAGCGAAGGCCGCAGTACTTCCACCACTGTCCTCTCCTATGCGCTGCTGCAACATCTGGCTCCCGTAGTAAACACTACGGCGGAGCAAAAGCTGCTCAGTTTTACCGACAACCGCCAGGATGCGGCCTTGCAATCCGGGCACTTCAACGACTTTGTGCAGGTCGCTCAGTTGCGGGCCGGTATCTACCGGGCTGTTGCACAAGCTCCCGGCCAACGGCTTGGTCATAGTCAGCTGCCAGATGCTATTTTCAAGGCGCTGGCCCTTCCGCCTTCTGCGTATGTCAACTCCGACATCGTGCCCACGTTTGCCGCTCAGATTCGGGGATACCAGGAGGCACTGAAAGACTTTCTGATGTACCGGGCTCTGTACGATTTGCGCCGCTCCTGGCGCGTCATCATGCCCAATCTGGAGCAGTGTGGACTCCTTCAGATTGACTACGAAGCCATCGAAGAAAACTGCGCCGACGACACCGCCTGGCAGCCTACGCCCATCTTCAACCAACTCACCGCCGCGCAGCGCGCCGAGGTAGCCCGCCAGCTGCTCGACTACTTCCGTAGCTCCTACGCTCTCTACAGCAGCGAGTACCTGACGCCCGAAGCCATGCGCAACAAGGGCACGGTCGTACGGGAAAAGCTAAAAAATCCGTACCGAATCGAAAAGGATGACGAGGAGGAGCCTGCTTATATGTGCATTACGCCCCCGCCCGCCGGTGGGCGTTATTTCACTGTTAGTGCAGGCCGGCAAAGTGCAGTCGGAAAATACCTGAACCGGATAGCGGAAAAGCATTGCCCAGGGCTCGATATGAGGCTGGCTTCCTACAATCTAATCATGCAGGAGCTGCTCAAAAAGTTCTGCGAAGCGGGCTGGCTTCAACCCACCAAAGTAGGAGTGGATGAAGAAGGCAACCCGTTGTATGTGTATCAATTGCGCGCCGACCAGTTGCAGTGGCAGCTGGCAACCGGTACCGCCCGGCGTGATGAGGTGCGCCAATACAGCTACAAGCAAGCTGCGGCTCTCAAGCCGAGCCAGTTCTTCCGCGACCTATACCAAACCAATTTCAGCGAGCAAAAGCAGCTGGTCGGTTCTGAACATACTGGCCAGCTCAATACCGACCAGCGCCAGGAGCGCGAAACCAAGTTCAGAGCCGGTGAAATCAGTGCGCTTTACTGCTCCCCAACGATGGAGCTGGGCATCGATATATCGTCGCTTAACGTGGTGCATATGCGCAATGTGCCGCCCAATCCGGCCAACTATACGCAACGCAGTGGCCGCGCCGGTCGCAGCGGCCAGGCAGCCTTGGTCGTTACGTATTGCTCTTACTACTCACCGCACGACCGCCACTACTTTGCCCGCGCTACCGAAATGGTGGCCGGCCAGGTAGCCCCCTCGTCTCGACCTGACGCAGGAGGAGCTGCTCATTTCTCATCTCAATGCCTTATACCTAGCCGAAGTCGGGGCCCATGCGTTCGAGAATTCGCTGACCGACGTCATTGAGATGTCGCATCCCGACTTACTCCTGAAGGACTCGGTGCGGGCATCCCTGGAGGCCACCGACGCAGCCAAATCCCGGATTCGGGGTGCGTTTCAGCGCATCGTGGCCCGGCTTCCCACGGCTGTGCAGTCCAAGTACTCCCTGAGTTGGATTAACCTGCACGTCGACCAGGTGCCCAGTGTTTTAAATCGCACACTAAACCGCTGGCGGCGTTTATACCAGGCCGCCGAAGTACAGTTGCGCGATGCTCAGGCCATTATTAGCCAGAACATTTACCTCGATGGTACGCCGGAGCGCAAGCGTGCTTTCCGCCTCGAGCGCCAGGCTACCAAGCAGCGCGACCTATTGCGCAACGACCTGGGCCGGCAAAACAATGCTGCCTCCGAATTCTATCCTTTCCGCTATCTGGCGGCCGAAGGGTTTCTGCCCGGTTACAATTTTACCCGCCTGCCCATTCGCACCTTCTTGCCCAAAGGCGACTTCGACGGTGAATTTATCTCCCGTCCCCGCTTCGTGGCCCTGCGCGAATTTGGTCCGCGCAACATTGTCTATCACAACGGCAATAAATTCCGCATCGACCAGCTTCAGATTTCCAACCTGGAGCAAAGCCTGCAGTCTGCCCGCGTAAGCCGGGCGGCCGGTTATTTCCTGACCGGTGCCGAGTTGACCCGCAACGTCTGCCCGTTTAGCAATACTCCGCTCGACAACGCCAGCTCCAAAGAGGAATTCGGGGAAGTACTGGTAGAAATGACCGAAACCCGCAGCGAAGAAATAGAGCGTATTTCCTGCGAAGAAGAAGAGCGCCGTTCCGAAGGATTTCAGATTGAAACGTATTTCAACGTGCCCGGCGGAATGCACACCGTAGTACGCGCCGAAGCCCGGGCTGCGGCCGAGCCCTTTTTGCACATCCGCTACATTCCCTCCGCTCAGCTGGTTCAAGTAAACCGCAAATGGCGCTCCGCTCGTGAGCAGGGTTTTTTAGTTGATATGGTATTTGGTCAATGGATGCGCGAGAATGCTGCCCCCACGGCCAGAGTCACGCCTGGGCAGTTGCCGCCCCGCCGTATTCAATTGTTCACGACCGATACGGCCGATGCGTTGTACCTGGAGCCCATTGCTGCCTTGGCACTGTCCGACAAAGGCGTGGTCACGCTTCAGTACGCCATCAAGCGAGCCATCGAAAATGTCTTTCAGGTCGAATCCAATGAGATTGGCGTCACACTGATGGGGGAGGGGCGCAACATCTTCCTTTACGAAAGCGCGGAGGGCAGCTTGGGTGTGCTGGCTCAATTCGTCCACGACAAAGACATCTTCCATCAGGTGATGGCCGAAGCGCAGCGCCTGTGCCGTTTCGACGACCCCAACTACCGCGAGCCTGCCTCTTACAACGACCTGCTTAGCTACTACAATCAGCGCGACCATCTGCTCATCGACCGTTTCGAAATTCAGGATGCCCTCGAAAAGCTGGTGGCTTGCGACATCCAGCTGCTTACAAACTCTGATTTCGACAGCTACGAGCAGCAGTACGAGCACCTTTGGCAAGCACACGACAAGAGTTCCAGTACTGAGCGCAAGTTCCTCGCCCACCTCAAAAAGCATAAACTGCGCCTACCTGACAAAGCCCAGCACCGGGTTGATGGCATTTACTGCCAGCCTGACTTTTATTATGAGCCGGGCATTTGGGTCTTCTGCGATGGTACTCCCCACGACGAGCCTGCCCAAAAAGCGCAGGATAAGCTGCTCCGGGAGGCCATCGAAAACCGGGGGAGGAGGTGCTGGTGTACCACTACGCCGACTCTTTGGAAGAGATGACCGCCAAGCGCCCCGACGTGTTCTACGCTGTTAATTAGTCCATCCCGCTACGATGCCGCTGTACGAGGCTGGCAGCACCCAATTCCTGTTTCTGCTCCTGTTTTCCTTCTGTTATGAGTTATGCCCCTGGCTCCCTGGTCCACGTCCGAAGCCGCGATTGGGTCGTCATGCCTTCCCCCAGCCCGACGAGTTATTGTTGATTCGCCCTTTGGGCGGGAGTGAAGAGGAAACCACCGGTATTTATTTGCCGCTGGCCTTCAAAGAAGACTTGCCAACCTCAGCCGAGTTTCCCAAACCCGTGCCGGAAGACCTTGGCGATTTTGCCTCCGCAAGGTTGCTGTACAACGCCGCCCGCCTTTCGTTTCGCAGCGGAGCCGGCCCGTTCCGGTCGTTGGCCAAGCTTTCCTTTCGGCCGCGGCCCTATCAGATGGTGCCGCTCATCATGGCCTTGCGCCAGCGCCCCAACCCCGTGCGCTTGCTCGTGGCCGATGACGTGGGCGTGGGCAAAACGGTAGAGGCCATTCTCATTCTCAAAGAATTGCTGGAACGTCGCGAAATTGAGCGTTTCGCCGTTATCTGCCTGCCTCACTTATGCGAGCAGTGGCAGTCTGAGCTGCGCGACAAGGCCGGCATCGAAGCTGTTGTCATCCGCTCCAACACCCAGGCCCGGCTCGACCGCGAGGTGCCCGGCCACGTCACCAGCGTGTACCAGCACTACCCGTACCAGGTCATTTCCATCGACTACATCAAAGGCGACCGGCGCGACGTATTCCTGCGCGAGTGCCCCGAATTTGTCATCGTCGACGAAGCCCACACCGCCACCAAGCCCGCCGGAGCCCAAAAAGCCAGCAGCAGCGTTACCACCTGCTGCATAAGCTGGCCGCTAACCCCCGCCAGCACTTGCTGCTGCTTACCGCCACCCCACACAGCGGCAAGCCCGAAGAGTTTAGCGCCCTGCTGGGCCTGCTCAACCCCAGCTTCGAAACGCTAGACATTCCCAATGCCACTGCTACCCAGCGTCAGGAGCTGGCCCGTCATTTCGTGCAGCGCCGCCGTGCCGACGTGGAGCAGTGGTTGGGCGAAGACACGCCCTTTCCCACCCGCGAGCCCGATGAGCGGAGCTACGCGCTGGCCCCTGCTTACCGCGAAGTCTATGCCGACGTATTGGCCCTGGCCCGTCACCTCACCAAGTCGGCCCAGGGCCTGCGCGGCGGGCAACAGAAATTTCATTACTGGACGGCTCTGGCCCTGCTGCGTGGCGTGATGTCCAGCCCCGCCGCCGGCGTCGAGATGCTGCGCAACCGCCAGCAGAATGCCCGTCCCGAGCCAGTTGGGGAAGATGCTGTGCCAATCGCCCCCGAAACGCTCGAAGCCGACCCTGCTGCTGACCAGCCCAATCCCGTGCTGGACAATGATTTTGGTTTTGAAGGCGATTATACTCCCGCCCAGGTAGTGAGCCGCACCGATTTCACCAGCTCCCAGCAAGCCAAGCTTCGTGAGCTGGTGGCCAAGCTGGAGGATTTGCAGGGCATCGCCAAAGACCAGAAGGCTGCCGAAACCCTCACGCTCATTACCCAGTGGCTGAGCGAGGGCTTCCACCCCGTCATCTTCTGTCGCTACATCGCCACTGCCAAATACTTGGGTGGCCTGCTGCATCAGCACCTCACCAAGGTGGGCCGGCAGGCCGTGCGCGTCGAAACTGTTACCAGCGAAGACCCCGATGAGGTACGTCGCCAGCGTATTGAGGACATGGCCAGTGCCCCCATGCGGGTGCTCGTCGCCACCGATTGCCTCAGCGAGGGCATCAACCTGCAGCATCTGTTTTCCGCTGTGCTGCACTACGACCTGCCCTGGAACCCCAACCGCCTCGAACAGCGCGAGGGCCGCGTTGACCGCTACGGCCAGCCCGCTCCCCGCGTTAAAGCCTATCTGCTCTATGGCAAAGACAACCCCATCGATGGCGTGGTGTTGCGCGTCATCCTGCAGAAAGTCCGGGAAATCCGCAAGGCCACCGGCATCACCGTGCCTTTCCCCGAAGACAGCAAAACGGTTATGGATGCCGTACTAACCGCCGTGCTACTCAGTCCCCAGGCTGCCACGCCTTCCGCTGTTCAATTAGGCCTCGACTTCGGCGAGTCTGACGTGGTGCGCCGCCAGGAGCAGAAGGTAGACAGCGAATACCGGGCGGCCGTTGAGCTGGAAAAAGTCCCGCTCCATCTTCGCCCAAAACGCCATCAAACCTGACGAAGTATCCGATGACCTTCGCCTGGCCGACGAGGCCATTGGGAACCCCGCTGCCGTCGAAGCCTTTGTTACCCAGGCGCTGCCCGCGCTGCTTGGGGCCCAAATCACTCCGCACCGTACCAAAACCGGCGAAGGCGCCGGCTATACGCTGTTCACCACCAACCTGCCCGCCGAGCTGCAAAGTCACTTCGCCGGGCAGCCAACCGTGTCGGTCAGCTTCGTGTCGCCCACGCCTGCCGGTCATCAGTACCTGGGCCGCAACCACCCCTTCGTCGAGCAGCTTTGCCAGGCACTGCTGGCTAACGCCGTGTATCGCAAGGGCCAGGCACCTGCCCGCGCCGCCGTACTCCGCACTGCCGCCGTCACCACCAAAACCACCCTGCTGCTCTTCCGGGTTCGCAACGTCATTGCCGAGCGCGCTTCCCGCCGCCAGCTCGTGGCCGAGGAGATGCTGCTGTGGGGGTATCGGGGCAGCCCGTCTGAGGCCAACTTTCTGACCCACGACGAAGCCCGCGACCTATTGTTCCTGGCTGTTCCCGGCCCCGACCCCAGCTCCCCCGAAGCCCACGCCAACTTCCTCACCCGCGAGCTGGCCCGCCTCTCCGACCTCGAAACGGCCTTCAACCAAGTGGCTGAGCAACGTGCCGAAAACCTGGTGGCTGCCCATGACCGGTTCAGCCACGTGGTAAAGGCCAACCGCTACCAGGTTGTCACGCCCGTGCTGCCAATGGATGTGATGGGGTTGTACGTCTTGTTGCCTTTGTTGCAGGTAGGCAGTTAGTGCATGAATTGAGCGGGTAACAATTCCATAGTCCTGACCTTACCTTAGTCTACCCACCATCTGAGTAAATGCCCGATATCACCACCCCTGAACCCTACACACTCTACGTTGACGAAAGCGGCGACTCCAACCTGGTTATCATCAACCGCGACTTTCCGCTGTTCGTCCTGTGCGGGGTGCTGGTGTCCAACAGCGAGTACCAGGCTGTGCGACGTGCCCTGAATGACTTGAAAGTAACGTTTTGCGGCGGCAAGCAAACCGTTCTGCACTCTCGCGACATTCGTAAGCAAACCGGGGCGTTTACCTGGCTGCAGGTGCCCCAGCTACGGCAGGCATTTTATGATGCCATCAACGCGGTGGTGCAGGAGCAGGCCTACCTGTCCCTCGCTGTTGTGGTGCGCAAAGCTGCTTATGTGGAGCAAGTCGGCCGCCTCACTGAGGATGCCTACGCCATTGCCCTGTCCACGCTGCTCGAAAATGCCGTTTTGCTGCTGGCCCGCTTGCCTGGTCCCCCTTCTCCCTTGCACTTGGTGCTCGAACGCCGTGGTAAGCGCGAAGACCAGGACCTAGCCCGCAACTTCCAGCGCATTCTGCAACTCGGTACCGCGCATCTCACGCCTGCCCAGCTTGCCGCGTATGCGCCCACCATCGACTTCCGGCCCAAGTCCGACAATCTCAACGGCCACCAGCTGGCCGACTTGCTGGCTTATCCCATTGCCCGGCACGTACTGGCTGCCCGCAATACCAACCCCGCCTTCGAAGTCCTTAGCACCCACCTCGACCCCAGCCACGGGCTGTGCATTATCCCTACCCCCTAAAATGAGAACAGGAAGCCAGCCCGAAGGCTGCTTCCTGCCGGCCGGGAAACCCCAGCCCACTAGTTCTCAATGATGCGGGAACTACACCGCCGACCGAGAAACCCCGGTCCACTGCTACTATCAAGCGGGAGCACGACCGCCGACTTTTTCAATGGCTTGCACCACTTCGAAGTCAAATACTAAACGCTGCTTAACTCCGAAAAGTTGAGTAAAAGTAAAGGAAAGTAAGCTAAAGTCAAGCAAAGTAAAGCAAAATGTAACCAAGTGTAAGGCCTGTTATCCTTCGGAAGTCATGCTTTTTATGCCTTGCAGTAGCCCCTGATTGGTTTGTCAGTCGTCCGGTTTCCCAATCCATAGGAGAGGGGCCAACAGGGTGGGGTTCCGCCGGGCCGTCGGTTGTTGATGAAAAGAGGAACAACGGGTGCCTCCGTGCCAGCGAAAATAAAATTCCCCGGCAATCATCCGCAAACTATCTTGCATACCCCTGGCATCCCGCTGTTTCCATTTGCTTTCTCCCTCGTCCACGATTCTTTCATCACGTCCCCTGCTACCAGTCTAACGCTCAAATTATTACCCACTAACTTCAAAGCTGCATCATTCAGCCGGCCAGCCAGCCCGGGACCTTTTCATCAGAAGGCTTCACTTCCTCCGCTGCATCAGCGGCCGAGGAGTAGCGCCAGCTGGAAGGTTTTATTGGTTTCGCCACTGCGCAATTTCGTCCTCGCTCCATCCCGGAGCCAGGGCTAGGGAAGGGGTATCTATCGGCCGGCTGCGGGGATGATTCTCCTATGCGCTTCCCTACCATCCGCATCGAGGGTTCCATCCTCTCGGCCGACATTCTCGACAAGCTCGAAAATGCTGACCTGACCGGCCAGCGCCCCGCCGATTTTGGCTTGCCCGCCACCACCAAGGTTAAAGAGGAGATAGTCCGGGCCTGGACCGATGCCCAGGGCCTGTGGCGCGTGTTCAAGCGCCAGATGGAGAATGTGGCCCCCGACAAGTCGGGTACCGCCGAAACCCGCCGCTACTGGATGCTGCCCCTGCTGGGTCTGCTCGGCTACAACCCTGAACTGCTGCGCGACGCCCCCCGCCTCGACGATAAAACCTACCCCATCAGCCACGCCGATGCCGGCCGCGGCAACCTGCCCCTTCACGTGATGGGCTTCCACGACTCGCTCGACAAAAAGCGCGAGTCCGGTGGCCCCCGCCTGTCGCCCCACGCCCTGGTGCAGGAATACCTCAACCTGCACGAGCACCTTTATGGCCTCGTCACCAACGGCCTGCGCCTGCGCCTGCTGCGCGACAGCAGCCGCCTTGTGCGCCTGAGCTTCGTCGAGTTCGACCTGGAGCGGATGTTCGACGAAGACCATTTCGCCGATTTCGCCGTGTTCTACCGGCTGCTGCACGCCACCCGCCTGCCCGCCGCCGAAGACAAAGGAGCCGACTCGCTCATCGAGCACTACCACCAGGACGCGCTGGAGTCCGGCTCCCGCATCCGCGAGGGCCTCAGCCAGGCCGTGTTTCAGTGTCTCACGGCCTTCGGCAATGGTTTCGTGCAGCACCCCGACAACGCCGCCCTGCGTGAGTTGCTGGAGCAGGAGAAGCTAACCCCCAAGCAGTACCACCACGCCCTGCTACGTCTCGTGTACCGCCTGTTGTTTCTGCTCGTCATCGAGGAGCGCTACTTGCTGTTTCCGGCGCTGCCCGCCCCCGGCGACGAAGCCGCCCGCCAGGCCTCTGCCACCCAGCAAGCCCACGAGCAGCTCTACCAGAAGTACTACAGCTTGGCCCGCCTTCGGCACCTCTGCGAGCAGCCCCACCTCACCCACGATGCCCGCTTCGCCGACCTCTGGCAAGGCCTCGTGCGCACCTTCCGCCTCTTTGAGAGCGAGAGCCAGGGCGCGCCCCTCAGCATCCGGCCGCTGGCCGGCGAGCTGTTTGGGTCCCGCGCCCTGGGCACCCTCATCGACTGCCAACTGCCCAACCACGTGCTGTTGGGCTGCCTACGCGCCCTCACCGTGTTCCGCCACGCCACCACCAACCAGATTACCCGCGTCAACTACGGGGCCCTCGACGTGGAGGAGTTTGGCTCCGTGTACGAAGGCCTGCTCGACTACCAGCCCATCATCAGCGCTGCAACTTCCGGCCGCTGGTCCTACGTGCTGCACAAGGATGACAAGGACCGCGCCGCCAGCGGCTCGCACTACACCCCCGAACAGCTCGTTCAGCCCCTCATCCGCCACTCCCTCGAACACGTCATCACCGACAAGCTGACCACCTCCAAAGCCCAGGTACTAGAAAAAGCCAGCGTAGCCAAGTCGTCCGGCTCCCCCTCTTTTTGGAGAGGGGGTTGGGGGGTGAGGTAGCCCAGGCCCAAGCCGCCGCGCTGCTTTCCATTCGCATCTGCGACGTAGCCTGTGGGAGTGGCCATATGCTGCTTTCCGCCGCCCGCCGCCTGGCCGTGGAAGTGGCCCGCGTCCGCACCCAGGAAGACCAGCCCAGCCCCACCGCCATGCGTCAGGCCCTGCGCGAAGTCATCAGCCAGTGCATCTACGGTGTCGACTACAATCCCCTGGCCGTTGAGCTGTGCAAAGTGGCCCTCTGGCTCGAAGGCCACAATTCCGGCGAGCCCCTCAACTTCCTCGACCACCACATCCGCTGCGGCAATGCCATCGTGGGCCTGGCCCGCGCTGAAGACCTAGAGCGCGGCATCGCCACCGAGGCCTTCAAAACCCTGCCCGGCGACGACAAAGAGGTTGCCAGCGCCTTTCGGAAGCGTAACAAGCTGGAGCGTGAAAACCTAGTGCAAACGGCTACCGACTTTCAGCAATCCGTTGATAGCAGCTTGGGCGCAATTAGTCAGCAGGCCGAGGCCGTGCGTTCCATGCCTGACCACACGCCCGCTCAGGTGGAAGCCAAAGCCCAGGCTTATAGTCGTTTGCGCGGCCCTGAGCTGCAACGGCTTGAGCTATTGGCTCATTTACAAGTAGCGCCGTTCTTCACTGCCAAAACGCCCAATACCAAAGACCGTATCCTGACCAATGCGGCCTACCGCCGCCACCTCACCGGCAAGCATTCCATTCAGGACATAGCCGCCGCCTACGCTACCGAAACCGCCACGGAAAAGCGGTTCTTCCACTGGTTTCTGGAGTTTCCCGATGTGATGGAAGGGAATGGAGGGTTTGATGTGATAATTGGTAATCCGCCATACTTAGAGCGATTCTTAGGTTGATGTATGGGTTTGGGCGTATCTTTTGGATATGAAAGCGTATTCGAATGATTTACGGGAGCGGGTGGCGGCGGCGTGCGCCGCGCCCGGTGCCACGCAAACCGCCGTCGCCGCCCGGTTCTGCGTTTCGGTCTCGTTTGTCGAAAAGCTGCGCCAGCGCCAGCGGGCGAGTGGGTCGGTGGCCGCGCTGCCCCACCGCAGCGGCCCCGCGCCGTTGCTGGACGCGGCAGCCCGCGCCGAGTTGGCGGCCTGCTTGCGCCAGCAGCCCGACGCGACCCTGGACGAGTTGCGCGTGTGGGTGGCCGCGCTGGGCGGCCCGAGTGTGAGCCCAGCCACGATGGGCCGCGCCGTGCAGGCGCTGGACTGGCGGCGAAAAAAGAGCGTCCACGCCGCCGAGCGTGATACCGAGCGCGTGAGGGCCTTGCGGGCGGCCTTTCTCGAAGACGTGCAAGCCGAAGAGTTTGCCTGTTTCAAATTTGTGGACGAAACCAGCACCAACCTGACCTACTGCCGCCGCTACGCCCGCGCCGAAGGCGGGCAGCGCGCCCCGCAAGCCACGCCCCTGCACGGCGGACCGAACGTGACGCTCGTGGCGGCGCTGACTCCGAACGGGTTGCAAGCGGCCATGACCGTGAGCGGGGCCCTCAACGGCGACGTGTTTGCCGCCTATCTCGACCAGGTGCTCGGCCCCACGCTCGTGCCCGGCGACGTGGTCGTGCTCGACAACCTGCCGGCCCACAAAGTGGCTGGCCTGGCCGAACGCGTCGAAGCCCGCGGGGCCCGCCTGTTGTATTTGCCGCCGTACTCACCCGATTTCAACCCCATTGAGCTCGCCTTCAGCAAGCTCAAAACCTGGCTCCGCACGGCCCAGGCCCGCACCCGCGACGCCTTGGAGACGGTCATCCAAACGGCCATCGAATGGGTGACCGAAGCCGACGCGAAAAACTGGTTTGACCATTGTGGCTACCACGTACACTAACCTGAAAATTGCTCTAGGTCATAAGAAGCTGAGTGGTTCGTATGGGGATGATAATCTCAACTGGTTGGTGACAGAGTTCGCACCGGCAGGAGCAATAGACTTAGTAGGGTATTTTTTAGGAGAACATTCTCGTTACTGAGGCCCGAAGGTTTTCAAGCACTTATTGCAACTGGGTCAATTGCCCAGGGAGCAACTATGGAAGGAAGCTTAGGTGTAATACTAAGTGAGGGTGGCGAGATAAATTATGCTGTAAAAAGCATGGCATGGCCAGGAGAGGCAGCTGTAGATGTGGCGTTGATAACTATAACTAAACAAGTTTGGAAGGGGCGCAGATACTTATCCGACCAAGAAGTTGATTACATAGCGCCTTATCTAGATAGTTCCGAAAAAGCAGATGCCCCTTTTACACTTTTTTGCAATAGCAATAGAAGCTTTGTTGGCTCAGTGGTAAATGGAACAGGTTTTATTTTGACTGATAAGCAGGCAGAGTACTTTATTACTTCAGACGAAAGGAACAGAGATGTCATCAAACCATATTTAAATGGTGATGATGTAAATAATAGCATCGACCAAGGACCAAGTAGAAGAATCATTGATTTTCAAGATTGGGATGAGGCATTTTGCGAGAATAACTACCCGGATTGTTTTGAACATATAAAAAAGTATGTTAGACCACACCGTGAGACGGTAAAACGTGCATCTTATAAAACCAGGTGGTGGCAATATGCTGAGCGAGTCGCTAAATTGTACCAAACGATAAGCACCCGTAAGTCAGTGCTCGTTACATCAGAGGTTACTAAGTATTGCACTTTTGCCGCTGTCAGCACTGATAAGGTATTTATGAATACCGTAAAAGTCATTGCTGATGACTCATGGTTAACCGCATCGATTTTATTAAGCAATTTTCATGTTCATTGGTCGTGGAAGTATGCTTCAACAATGGGCGCAAGCACCCTGCGATACATTCCAACGAAAGCGTTTGAAAATTTTCCTTTTCCTCAAAACATCTCAGTCGAGACCCACGCGACGCTAGACCTTATAGGCGAAACCTACCACGAGCACCGCCGCCAACTCATGCTGGATTTGAACCTCGGCCTAACCAAAACCTACAACCTCTTTCACACCCCCGACCTTACCCCGGCCGCCCTGGCTAAAGCTGCTAAGCTCCCCGCCACCGCCGACGCCCCGGCCTTGCACCAGCGCCTGCTACGCCTGCGCGAGTTGCACCGCCAGATGGACGAAGCCGTGGCAGCCGCCTACGGTTGGTCCGGCCTGAACCTCGAACACGGTTTCCACGAGCAGGAATACCTGCCTGAGAATGACCGGGTGCGCTATACCATTTCGCCCGCCGCCCGCCGCGAGGTACTCAGCCGCCTCCTAAAGCTCAACCACGAAATCCACGCTCGCGAAGTAGCCGAGCAAGCGGCCCTGGCTCTGGCCACCAAAACCGCCAAGCCCGCCCGCAAAACCAAAGCCCAGGCCACCGCTCAGCTGCCCCTCACCACCGCGCCCGAGGCCGCCGCCACCTCCGCCGAGCCAGTCGTGGTGATGACCGCCGCACCCCTCGATTTCCCCGAGAGCCTTCCTGAAACCGAAGAGCTGGCCCCCGCATCCGCAGCGCGCCCATCCCGCCGGGCCGCGCCTTTCGAGCGCACCGTATTGGGCGGCGAGGTCATCCACCAGCTGCACGGCTCCCCCGGCTTCGGCCGTGTCAAGCTCATGAAAGGCATGGTGCTACTCGACCTGCACGTCCTGCCCGAAGTAGACCTCGACACCCATTACTACCGTCAGGCCGCTGGCCCCTACGACAACGCCCTCAGTCGCTCCCTCGACCGGCAGTTCGAGCAGCAGAAATGGTACAAGCCCGTGGGCCTGCCCGGTGGCGGTGTGCGCTACGAGCGCCTCGCCAAAGCCGGTGGCCACCAGAAGTACTTCGCCGGCTACTGGGGCCAGTACCAGCCCGAAATCAACCGGGTGCTGGGCCTGCTCCGTCCCCTCAGCTCACAACAAGCTGAAATCGTCGCCACCCTCTACGTGGCTTGGAACGACCTGCTCCTCGACCAGGTCCCAGCCCTCACCGATGCCCGCATCCAGCAGGAAGCCACCACCGCCTGGCACGACAGCAAGCTCCGTATCAGCGCCGAAGAGTGGGCGTGGGGCTTCCAGTTCATCCGCCAAAACGACCTGGTGCCCCGCGGGCAAGGCGAACACTCCCGTATCACCCCTTCAGCTAAAAAGCAGTAGCGGCTCCATTTATGCCTAAGCTGCCACCTCCGCCCGCCGTGCCGGTACCTCCACCTCCGGTTTCGGCCAAAAACTACCTAAACCTGGACAAAGCAGTGGCCTTTAGTGTGCGCGCCGCTTACCAGGCAATGCGCGGTTGGCTACGTGGCCGCCCCCTCGACGAGGTGGCCCTCATGAGCCGCCTGGTTGAAAAGCTGGTGTACAATCCATGCCCACCGTGGCGCTCACCGGCTTATTCTCTTGACCGTCGGCTATTTCTATTACACCGGAAGGGTAAAAAGCAGGTAGATAAGTACGGGGCTGATTTGGCTGTTGCCGTCAATATCTTTGATGAGAGAGCATGGAATGGAAAAGCAGGTGCCAAGCATCTGTTTTCTAAAACTGCCTTGTTTCAATTGAAAAAGGGAGACAACTACGAAGCCAAGCTAACCAGAACCCAGTTGCTGCAAGCCGGCATTTTTGCAAACCGCAGCTTCGTGCTGTATGCACATGAAACAGCGGGGGAGTACCGAATTAAGGCAAGTACCGAGCTGCTGGCCGAGTTCACCAGGCCCGGACAGCAAAGCAAGAAGTTCGATGCCCGGGACTGGTATACTTTGTCGGAGTGGCTCGTACTCTGGCTTACGTGCCAGCAAGGCATTCCCAGCGACGATGCCAGTCGAATAGCTACCGAAGCTCAGTTAACGGCTGAATTGGTGGAAGCAAAGAAGGAGCCCCTCACCTTTTTTGTGAATGGATTTCCAGTAGACAGGCCTACGCAACCTAGTATCAATAACGAGCGCGCTGAACTTAACCAGCAGGGGCGCAATAGCACAATTCGGCTGCCTACAGCTTGGGTAGAAATAAACTTTGCCTTTCCAATCCAGCGAGACCAGCGTCAATAGTCACAAAAAATACAAAATGAGTAAGCAAGCTTTTATCGAAGCACTTTCCGCCGAGTGCTCTAACTATAACCACCCGCGCCAGGCGGAGATGGCAGCGAATCTATTAGATACCGTTTCCAGCGACATCTACTCCGAAAGCCAGCGGTTTGTATTCGAGCTTATTCAAAATGCCGACGATTCTTCCCAAGGCACGGAGAACGAGGTTTATTTTGACTTCTACGACAACTACATCGTTGTCTCGCACAACGGAAAGCCGTTCACCGAAGCCGACATCCGCGCCATCACCAGTGCAGGCGCGAGTGAAAAGGAGGCCGACCCTACTAAAACCGGGTACAAGGGCATTGGCTTCAAGTCTGTGTTTGGCAAATCTAATTGGGTAGGCATCTTTTCCGATGGGTACAATTTCCGATTTGAGAAGGCCCACCACCAAACCCGGCTTCCTTGGCAGGTAATCCCCATCTGGACGGAAGGCACCGAGTTGGATTCCGATGCTGTAAAATACCTGACCCAGGAAAAATACCAGGTATCGACCGTAATATATCTTTCCGAAACGGCCAGCCTCCAGGCCGAGTTGGAAGAGTTGCTGAGCAATGCTCAGATTCTGCTCTTTTTACGTCGGGTAACCAAGATATCAGTTTCAATAAACGGTGTGGACCACTACACCATTTCCAAAACTTCTGCCAGTCCGGAATCCGCTTTTCAGCGAGTCTCCTTATGGAAGAACACGCAGGAAATCAGCTCGTGGCTGGTCAAGTATTTCGATAGCATCCCCATCGACGTCCACACCCGGCAGGAGTTGAAAAAGGACGAGAAAACCCCGCTCAAGCTGAAAGAAGCGGAGTTTACCGAAATAGCCTTTGCTGCCCGCGTCGAAAGTGACCGAATCAGAGCACTGAAAGGTGATGAAAGCCTGGTATTCACCTACCTCCCCACTAAAGTTGCAGACTTTGCTTTTCCCTTCCTGGTCAACGGCAGCTTCTTGACCAATGCGGCCCGCGAAGCCCTACACGAAGACCGGATTTGGAACCAGTGGCTAATCGGGGTCGTAGCTACCAAGCTGTTCGACTGGCTGCAGGAGCTGGCCCTGACCAGTCATCGTTTTGAAATTCTGCACCTGCTGCCTCCGGCCTTTGCTGGTAGCGGCCACGAGCTTAAGAGTGCTTTCGCAACCAGTGCCGCCGCTGCCATTGCTACCCAGGCATTCATTCCATCCAATACGTTAAGTCTAAAGCAGGTCAGTGAAGTCGTAATTGATGACACCGGCCTTGCCAGCTTACCCTTCCTGTCTACGGAAGCCGTCGTGACCTTCGTCAACGACAAAACCGGGAAGTCATTCGACCCGGATTCCTTCGCCAACCGCGACCTGCAGCAGATGAATAAGCTGCGCCCGCTTGGTGCTACCTTCTTCGACGCGGACAATCTGGAGCAATTCTTTTTGTCTGACACATTTACCGCCAGCCACCAGGTCGAGGATAATCATGCCCTCATCGAGTACTTCTTCAAGAAAGCCACCAAATTCGATAGCTCGGGTGAATGGAATCACAAGCTGAAGCTTATACCATTCATTTACAGTGATGACGAGGAGCTTAAATCGCCCGCTACCATCTGCTTCCCTTCCCTGAGTAGCTTCCAGACAGAGTTTGGTGAAAACAGTCTCTGTCATTAACCCCACTGCCTACGCCAAGCTTGAAAGCAATGCCGACCTAAAAAACTGGCTCGAATCACTAGGCGTCAAAGAGCCATCCTATACCGCTTACCTCGAAAATGAAATTATTGGCAATATTGAGAAGTGTATCACCAAGGAGAATTTCCAGAAGGTGACCCGATATCTATTCAATCAAAATAAAAAAGGAACATTATCACAAGCTCACCTAGCTAAACTACAAGACATCCGTTTGCTGTGTTCAAACGGCAAGCTGATTGCAGCAAAAGATTGCTACCTATCCGATTTGTACGAGCCAGCCCTTAAACTGGAGCAGGTAAATAAACTCGCAGAGTATGTTTCCGCTGAGTACAAGCAGCCGCAGGATTTTACCAGCGAATGGAAGACCTTCTTCCTGAAAATCGGGGTGAGTGAAAATATCTCGCTCATTTATGCCTCATGTAAAAAAACCGATACGACGGGCGTGATTGAAGGGGAGTATTTCGACTTGGTGATAAAAGAGGGTAAAGCTAAAAATGGTTATCCGAGCTGGATAACTGAGCTTAATCATGTCTCACTCGATAAGATTCGTTCTTCGCATTATGCTCACAAGTACGATTTTTCTAAGCTGTTTTGGGAGCAGGTTTTTAAGACGGTCAAGCTAGACCAAGTAAAACCGCATGCACTCATTCCTTGGGGAATGTACGGTAGCATTGAAAGAGTGACGAACTATTTTCACTGGTTCTTGAAAAATGTCGCGGTTTTTCCCACAACGCAGCGTACCTGTTTAAAAGCCTCCCAGGTTTATATTAACCTAAAGGAAATAAATGAATTAGCTGGTGCCCATCTGCCGGTATTCGATTATGGCCAACAAATGCCGGACAACTGGAAGGCCTTATTGGACTTCAAGAAACAGCTGGAACTGTCTGATTATTTGAAAATCCTGGAGAGTATCGCTAAGCCTGCTGAGAATGACGGGGGAGAGGTTAGTAAGGCCGAACGGAAAAGAATAGGTCTGATTTATAATAAATTAGCCGCTTTCATTTCCGAGTGCTCAACTGCCGATAAGGCCACGCTTCATGTATGGTCTACCCAGCATCACTTGTTAGCTACGACCGGTGTTTTCGAGATAGCATCAAGCTTGAAGTGGATTAAGCGTGACGGTTTCAACGTACTCAATGGTTCTTTGAAGCCCCTGTACGTCCCTGAAAATTGCGACTCAAAATCCCCTGAATTCACACAGTTCCTGTCATTGCTTCAAATCCAAAGCATTGAAGAGTTTCAATCAGAAGTAGAAGCAGAGACGGAAAGTCCACAGCTCAAAGCACGACTATTAAGCGTATTGCCATATTTGGCATTACTCATTGAGAAGAAGACCTACAAGAGTGCAGAAGCTGAGTTTACTCGAATGAAAGATATTCTGGTCAGAACTACCTTTTATAGTGCATCAGCCATCTATCTGTCATTGGTTTTCCAAGGTGAAACCCATCGGGGCCAGGCTATGAACGTCTTTCAGGACGGAAATGGCGCCTTGTATTTCAAGGGCAGCTGGCGAAGTAACCCACTTACTGTGTTTAACCTTCTTCGGGAGTTAAGCAGCCTCTTGAAAATCAATGGTCTGAATGAGGAGCTACGGGTTCTGCTTGAACTGCCTATTGGAGAAATTCCGGTATGGTTGCTCGATATAGGGGTGCCTGCCGAAAAGTTGGGGCTGGCTCACACATGGATAGGTGGTGCAAATTTAGGTAATGTCGCTCAGCAAGAAATTGCTTTGGACGAAGATGCGGATGAGCTTGTTGATAGTGAGGGCTCTGATGTATTAGATTATGGTTATGAGCAGGGTTTTAGTCCAGAGGTTTCAGCTAGTGAAATCGACTTAGGGAGCGTCCAGGTACATACACGTACGTTCCTGCCAACCCTTCAAACTTCAGTGGCAGGCCACTCGGAAATCAAAGACCAGGGGGTCAGGTTCGAAGTCGGTAGATGGAGTGAAGAATTGATATACAGCTTTTTTGTTAATAACAACGCTGACTTTTCAAACGTCGAATGGCAGAATAAAGACGGAGAGAGCGGTAAGCCCTACGATTTTAAAGTTGTCCATCATGGCGTAGAAAAATATATCGAGGTAAAGGGCACTCCTTCTTCAACCAAAGACGTCATTTATATGTCCAAACACGAATGGCAGTTGATGTTCGAACAAGGCGAGAAATACGAAATTTACCGTGTTACAAGTGCGGGCATTACTGCTTCGGTCAAGATTGACATTATCACCAATCCTAGTAGCAAAATCAAGCTGGGTGAATTGATGCTTACTCCAATTCAATTACAGGGTTAGCGTATATACCTTGTCTTTTCGTTCAGCGCTTGCGCTGCTGTCGCTCTTTCAGCTGCTCCCAGCACCACACCGCCGCCTCAAACGCCTCGGCTGACAGCGTGACCACCGAGTACCGCACCCGGTCCCGCAGAATATAGTCTCCAATGGTATCGTGGTGCCCCTGCCGGCGCAGTTCATCCGCCTGGCCCGGCTGCAGGGCAAGCGCCAGGTGAATCTGGTAGCCGCCCGTCGGTGTGGTGATGACGCTAATGCGCCGGTTGTGCAGCCGCCGCGTAAAGCCGCGACGGCTCTCGTACTGCGCCGGGCTGCCCGGCAGGTGCGCCGGCGGCGTGAGGTACTGCTTCTTCCGCAAGGGTTGTGAGGCGGCCTTCTTTCGTGGGGTCTTCATAAAAAACAGGTTCAGTAAGTAAAAATCAGGGAGCAGCTGCGCGGGGCTTTACGCCACCAGCTGCCCGTTCCATTTCATGAATTCTTCGCCATTCGCCTGCGCCAGTGCTACCCACACTACCGCCACCACGCCCAGCCACCCTACCCGCTTCGCGTCGTCGTAGGCTTCCTCGAAGTAGCGCGTCGCCACGTATTTCACCAAGGCAGGCGTCACCGGCCGCTGGTCCAGCAGGGCCGGTAGCGACAGCCGCCATGGCGCGACTTCATCCGGCCGGGAAATCTCGATTTCCCGCTCCAATCCCGGCCGCTCCGCAATGAACGCCCCCAGAACAAAAGTTGTATTTCCCATCGCTGTACAGTAGAATAAGTGGTTACTAATCGTCTGGCTTGGGTCATCTTTCTTACTTGTCAGGCTTCTCCATATCGAAGAGAGGGTAGGAGGTGAGAGGTAGGAAAAGGCACAAGCGTATCCATCCCCGTTTCGGTAAGGGGGCAGTGAAGGAAGCTCAGTAACTGTAAAGTGGGTTTTGGTAGCTATTGCTCTTTTAGTCTCAATGGCCCCGTCAGAAACGAAGCGTCCGGGTGCCGCAACATCAGCCGGTTCAAATCCACTAGTTTCGATTCATAGTCGGCGGCTGGCCACGAAAACCCGCCAGGCAGCACCATGTCAACCAGCGGCAGCGGTTGCGCCGACAGCAGGGGGTAGGCCGGACCAAGAATAACAACATGGTTCATACAGAAAATGCGACTAAGCATTTTTGGTTGTTTAGCTGCCGCAAGTATACAACACTACTAATAAATTTAGTTTAAAGTGTGCTAAAGAAATTGTCTGCTTATAAGGTAAAATATTGACTGTATGATTATTAAATTTTTATTGGTCTTCCGTAATTCCCGCGTAGCCAACGCACCATCCAAACGAAACGAGCGGACCATCTGGCCCGCTCGTTTCGTTTTTCTTTACACCTCAAAGTGAGGTCTGTCCTTAAACCCCGGCCAATCCCCGCCCCAGCGCACCCGCGCATCCGCTGCCTTCATCAACCGCGCAAACATGCTCAGTAGTAGCCCCGACCACGACACCGACCCATCGGCCAGCAGAAAGGCCACGTCCAGCGCCCGGCTCGGCAGCGTGTTGTGCTTCGATTCGCCGCCGCGCTTGTACGTCACCACCGGCCCCGGCGCGCTCCGGCCGCGAGTGTACAGCTCATCTTGCCGTTCTGGCGACCGGTACCCTTCGGTCACAATCGGCAACCCCAACAACCGCAACACCGGGTCGCCCGACCAGCGCCGCAGCGCCACCTGGTACGCCGCTACCAGCTCCGCCCGTACCTCCGCCAGCCGCGCCGCCTGCCGCACCATCTGCGTCACGTTCAGCCGCGGGGCTACCCGCTTGGCCGGTGTGCCCACCGGCTGGGGTGTTCCGCTCCCGACCGGTTTGTCACTCAAGGCCAGCGTTGCCATTTCGTTCGTTGCTACCAGTTGAATCCTTGGGGGTTGGTCGTGCTTCCGCCGGCACCTTCATCACTTCCTCGGGCCGCTGCAACGCCTTGCGCACCGTCGCCCAAATCGTGACAATAGCCACCAGCGCCTGAATTATCAGGCGGCCGTAATTCTCGATTTTCGTAGGGTCGGGCGGAACAAGCTCGTGGCTGGCCACCTGGCCAAGCAAGGCCGTCATGCCGATGTGGGCCAAGTGCCCGGCTTTCGTGCTGCTAAACATGGTTGTTAGGTCTATAAAAGTTGCTGGTCATTATTGGCATTGCAAATCTACACTGAATAAGCAATTTTGGTTGCATAGCAGGTGTGACTTTTATTATTCAATTTATTGTATTTTATTAAGTAAGCTGAAAAGCATGATTTTGATTTGCCGTAGTTGGGCGGCTCCCCGGCCCTCCGCTTTGCTACGAGCCGGGGCCAGGCTGTCCAGGGGTCCGCTTCGCTGCCGTGCTACGCACCGCTCCCATTGGTCGCGCCCTTCCCATCCTTCGTATGATTGTGCTGCCGTAAATTATCGGCGTTACCGGCAAGGAAGGCGGGGTCACCACCCATCCATAAGCACGCCGCCATTCGGCGGTGATGCTGGGCGACAGAGACTGTGCCCCGCCTTCTGTTTTTGCCCGAAGACTGGACAGTATAAAGGGAGCCCCGGCAGCGGCGGCATCCCGCATGAAACGAGGAAAGTTGCGGTGAAAACCTTGCGGGTGGCCTGTTTTCCACCTTTTATTCCCTTTTGTTATGCTTGCCACAGCCCCGGCCGCCCCGCCGCCCGTCTTGCTCAAGTATGTTGTCGGCATCGACATCGCCAAGGCCACGTTTGCCGCCTGCCTGGGCAGCATCGACGCCGCCCAGCGCCTGCGCCTGGGCAAAGTGGTCGAATTCCCCAACAACGCCGCCGGCTTCGAGGCCCTGCGCCGCTGGGTGGCCGCCGGCCAAGCCGAACCCGAGCGCCCGCTCTGGTTCGTGGTCGAGGCCACGGGCGTGTACTACGAAGAACTGGCCTACTACCTCAGCGCCCAGCAGCAGGCCTTGAGCGTGCTCTTGCCCAACAAGGTCAAGCACTTTGCCCGCAGCACGGAGCAGAAAAGCAAGACCGACGCGCTGGACGCGCGCCTGCTCTGCCGCCTGGGGCTGGAGCGCCAGCTGCCGGCCTGGCAGCCGCTCACCCCCGCCATGCGCCAGCTGCGTTCGCTCACCCGCGAGCGGGCCGCGTTGCGCACCCAGGCCGCTCAGGCCAAGAACCGGGCCCACGCCTACGCCCATAGCTACGAGCCCGACCCGCTGGCCCTGCAACGCTTGCAGCAGCGCCAGGCCCTGTTCGAAGCCCAAATGGCCGAGATTGACGCCCAAACCGCGGCCGTGGTGGACGCCACGCCCGCGCTGGCCCGCAAGCTGGCCCAGCTCACGAGCGTGCCGGGCATCGGCCTAACCACGGCCGTGACCATCGTGGCCGAAACCAGTGGCTTCGCCCTGGTTGAAAACGAGCGGCAATTGGCCAGCTATGCCGGCCTGGACGTGGTGCAGCGCCAGAGCGGCAACCTGGCCCGGCCCACGGCCATTTCCCGGCGCGGCAACGCCCGCCTGCGCACGGCCCTCTACCTGCCGGCCGTCAGCAGCCTGCGCTACAACGAACAGCAAAAAGCCTTTTATGCCCGGCTACGCGCCCGCTCCCCCAACGGCAAGGTCGGCGTGATTGCCGTCATGCGTAAACTGCTCCTGCTCAGCTACTCGCTCTGGAAAAACGACCAAGACTACAACCCCCACTATCACCCGGCGACGGTCCTGCCGCAAAAAGTAGCCCCGACCACCGGGGCCGAGGCTACACAGGATGCACCAAACGGCGCTCCTTTGACAGCCCAAATCTAACAAAAAATTGGCCCTCCGGCTTGTTTTTCATCACAGTATCTGCCGCATTCCTCCCATTCAGTGGTTGCTCAGCGCGACATCGTTCTACGCTCCAGCCCGCCTCTCTTCGCTCCTTCCGCCAACGCTGCGCTACGTTCACTCCTTCGCTTCGTACCTCCGCTCAGTCGCTCGCTACGCTTGCTATGGCTCCAATCGCTCTTTTCGGCCAGCCTCCGCTACCGCCAACCTGCCGCACCCGCCCGGCTCAATTCCGCTCCGTCGGCTTCGCGCTGCTCCGCTGCCTCCGCTCCATTCGCCCGGCTCTTCCCACCGCCCCGATTCGACAGCTACCAGGCACCGCCACCTGCCGCCCAGCCTACCCAATGCCCACCCGGCGCGTCAGGCCGCGGCACCTCCGATACTTCAGTTGCAACCCCTGACGCCAGCCCACCCAAGCGGCCCGCCTCCCGCTGGTCGGCCCACCGCCCCACACCCTGACGCCTGCCTGCCGCACCGCCGCCGGGCCGCGCAGGGCCAGAACAAGGCCCCACGCCACCCGTCGCCACCTCCCCAATTCGGCTGCAGGCCGCAGGCTGAAAAAAGCCCGCCGCCCGCGAATAAAGTTTGCGTTCAAGCCACGCAGGCAGAAGCAAGGCCCGCTTCGCGGAGGGTTTCATTGGGGAGAACCCCAAACCCCCGCCACCATGCCCAGGCTGAAAAAGCCCGGTCATCGGCCTCGGGTTCCGCAGCCTGAAAACGGCCGCTACACCCTCATAGGGTGCCCTTCGGGCCGGCTCATTGGGGGCCTCTAGGCCGGCCCCCATCCCCCTGGCCGTGGCATCTAGCTGGTTTGGTCAGGTGCCCGCGCCCGCCGGTTCCGTGCGTCTGGTGCCGCCCTAGTCCAGGGGTAGCAGCTCGCAGGGCCGCCCCAGCCGCCGCGCTGCCCGCAGGGTGCTCAGCGCGCCCTTGCTGCGCCCGTCCCACACCACCAGCACCAGCGCGGCCCGCTTCACTATCTCGGCGTTGCGCACATGGGTCGCGGCCGTGGGGCCGTGGGCAGCGTAGTCGGGTCGCAGTTCTACCAGCGGTACCCCGTTGGCCCGTGCCCAGCTGGCCGCCAGGGCGTCCACGCCGGCCGCGCCGCCACTTACCACTTCCGCCGGCTCTAGTTCGGCCAGTCGCCGGGCAAGTGCCGCGCAGTGTTGAACGCCCCGGCTGCCTACTACTGCCACTGCTTTATTTTTGTATTTTTCCATAATTAAAGATACGTAAAAATTAGTTGCTGTCATATCAACTATTATAAAACTTTAGTTTGTTTATGTCGCTTTTAGTTGTATCTTTGTTTGGTAGTCGGGAAGGCCCTGGCTACTCGCCCATCCGGAGGCCTACGGCGCGGGCACCCCACGGCTAACACCTACAGCCATGCAACCCAATCAACTTTTGCAGCTTGCCGCTGCCGCCTGGAAAGGCCCCGCCCTCTGCCCGTTCGCCGGCATTTGGGTATCGCAGTCCGCCGCCACCTACGACCAGGGCGGCACCTCTTGGTACATCAGCCTTAAGCTGGCCCAGCAGCCCGCCGAAGGGCAGCCCCGCCCGGACTTCAAAGGCACCGGCAAGTGCCCGTTTCACGCGCTGCGCGAGGCGTTCCGCTCCATGCGCGCTGCCTATCCCGGCTATGCTTTTGGGGCCGTGTGGGAGGTTATCAAGGCCGAGGATGAGTTTGCCGGGGTGCCCGCTCATGCCTAGCGTCGCCATTGCCCCAGCCGCGCCCGTCGTGGGCGCGGCTGCCGGCGTACTGGCTACCAAGCTGGCTGCCTTGCAGGCCACCCTAGACCAGCTAGCGGCCAAGTACCCGTCTCGGCCCCAGCCCGCTCCCCGGCCCACGCCGGCCCCCATCGACCCGGCCACCGTTGCCGTTCGCCTGGCCTTGTCTCGCACGCAGTCGGCTCTGTTCGATGCCCGCGCCGCCCGGTATGCGCTGCGCGACAACTACTGCCCCGGCCCCGGCCGCTTTGCTCAGCTGCGCGCCGCCGTCGTGCGCTACCAGCAGGCCCGCGCAGCCTATGCCGCTGCCGCCGCGGCCTTCCATGACAGCCCGGCCGGTGCTGCTCTGCAGGCGGCCCGCGCCAAGTATCACCGCTTTTAGCCACTAGGCCCGCGCCAAGTAGGCGCGGGCCATAAAAGTTCCTCATCATGCCTCAAACAGTTACTTCCTATCAACCTCATTTGCTCGACCCGCACAGCGCCACGCCGCAGCCGGTCAGCCCCAGGAACGGCCGCAGCTTCAAGCTGGATGAATTGTACCAGCTGCTCGATTGCCGCCTGGTCGATGTCGTCCGCCTCACGCCCGAGTTGATTTTGATAATCGACGACGAGGGCAAGTTCCGCAACCCGGCCTACCTCAACCTGCTGGCTACCTACCTCTGGTATCACCACCAGCCCGCAGCGCGGGGCCATGATTCCATCGTCGGCCGCGCCATCCTCTGCCACGACAAGCAATTCAAATAATCAGCCGGCGCAGGGGCCGGCCGCCAACGGGCCCCACCTTTTTCATTTCATACTCCCAAACCATTACCGTCATGTCCACCAAAGCCAAACCCCAGCGCAGCGCCACCACCAAAGAAGTAGCGGCTCCCGCCTTAACCCTCACCAGCTCGGCCGCCGCCGTGCCCGCTTACCTCACCGAGAAGCTGGACGAGGCCACGGGCGAAGTCGTGCAGGTGGCGCGCTTCCGCTACCTGCCCGGCCACCCGCGCCAAGTGCGCTTCGACGCCAAAGCCGGCCAGTTCAACATCAATGGCACCGTGCCGCTCGGCAGCTCGCTTTCCTTTATTCCGCTGGCTTGGCGCGTGTTCCAGGATGATATTCTGAACATGGGCCGCAAGCTGTGGGCCGAGTTGTTTTTTGCCGATGACAAGGGCGCTATCTGCGCCGTGCTTTTCCACGGCTACAGCGTCGAAAATCTTTACCGCCTGATTGAGCCGCTATTTTACGACGACCTCACCCTGGCCGATGTGGTTGTAAAGGTCACGGCCGAGAAGAAGCAGACGACCAAAGAGGACAAAACGGCCACCTACTACATTGCCCAGTTCAGCTACGAAGCCGCCGACGCGGCCGAGGTAGCCGCCCGCCGTGACTTCGCCCGCGACTTCCCCATCTGGCGCGCCGAAACCTACACCGGCGCGGCCGATATGCGCATCCAGCACGGCTACACCGTGCCCGTCGAGGACGACCCCCACACCCCGGAGCCCGCCGCCGAGCTGGCCGCCTTGCCCATCGCTGCCTAGCGGCAGCAACCGCCGGCCGCCCGTCCCACCCAGGGCCGGGCGGCCCCAGCGGGCTAATTCATCGTTGCTCATTTCCATTTCCGCATTATAGCGCAGCACTATGTTTCACGCCATCACCCATCACCCCGAACTGACCCAGGCCCAGCACCGCGCCCTACCCCACGTCAGCAATACCGACCTGAGTACCCTCAAAAACCGGCTTTTGGGCCAGCCCCGCCAGCTCAACCCCGTGGCCCTGTCCTACGGCAGCCACTTTCATACCGCCGTGCTGGAGCCCCCGCACTACGCGCGCACCGAGGAGCGCGGCATCAAGTGGGCCGACCTGGAGCAGCTGGCCCGCCAGGTGCGCCGCCAACGCTACTGCCGCGACCTTTTATATAGGGGCCAGGCCGAACAGTCCTACACCGCCACGCACACCCCCACAGGGGTAGGGGTGAAGCTCCGTCCCGATTTATTAGTGCGCAGCCGCGCCGGCCGCCAGCTCACGCTTATCGACTTCAAAACCACCAGCAGCCCCGACCTACCCCACTTTCTCACCACCATCGAGAAATATGACTACGACCGCCAAGCTGCCCTATATCTTGACGTACTCGGGGCCACCCGCTTCCTCATCATTGGCATGCAGAAGAAGGCCCCGCACGACGTTTGGCGCGTCGAGCTGACCGCCACGCCCGGCCTCATCGAGCAAGGCCGCAAGAAGTACAGCACCTTACTTCGGCATCATGCCCAACAAACCCACCGCTTGCCTCAAGTCGCCGCACCACTGGCCATAGCTGGACCATTGGCGCAGGCCGCCTAACTTGCTACCATTCGTTTCACGCCCAACTTCCTTTTTCCTCATGGCATCATTTGAAATATTTGCAAAAAGCGGCCAATTCTGGTATCGTCTGCGCGCCAACAACGGCGAAATAGTGCAATCCAGCGAGGGCTACACGGCCAAAGCCAGCTGCGAAAACGGCATTCGCGCCGTGAAAGCCAATTGCCAGCCCAACCGCTTCGAGTCGTTTTTCACAGCCGGCCAATACGGTTTCAACCACGTGGCCGCCAACGGCGAAATCATCGGCCGTAGCGAGAAATATACTACTGCCCAATCCCGCGACCACGGCATCCAGGTCGTGCTGCGCGAAGCCCCGGAGGCCCGCGTCCAGGACCTGAGTTAACCATTTTGCTGAACGCAAAAAAGCCCGTTGGCATCTTGCCAGCAGGCTTTTCGCGTTAGGAACCGAAGGCCGTAAAATCATTCATAACTACGGCTTCGATACTGCTGTTGGCTCACTGCGTCCGCCCGTTTGGTAGCCTACCTTGCAGCATGACTCCTTGCCCCCAATTCAGCCACGACGACCATACCCGCGTCTTCCACCAGCACGAGTGGGGCGAGCCAGTGAGCGACCCCGCCATTTTGTTCGAATACCTGATACTGTACACCTTCGCCGCCGCGCTGCCCCTCGGTTGGGTTCTGAAACGCCGCGAAGCCTTCCGGGATGCCCTCTGCAATTTCGAGCCCGCCTGCTTGGCCCACTTTTCCGACGACGACATCAGCGAGTTCTTACGCAACCCGCACGTCATCCGCAACCGCCGAAAGGCCGAAACCACCCGCCAGAACGCGCAGGCGTGGCTCCGGCTGCGCACCGAAGTGGGCAGCGACGCGGCCTTGCTCCGCTGGTTCTACGCCTTTGTGGGCGGCCAGCCGCACCCCAACCAGTGGGCTACGGCTGCCGAGTTGCCCGCCACCACGCCCGCCAGCCACGCCCTGAGCCGCGAGCTGAAGCGCCGCGGCTTCGGCCTGCTCGGTCCCGTGGGCTGCTACCAGCTGCTGCAAACCGCTGGCTTCGTCAACGACCACCTCACCACCTGCCCGCGCCACGCCGAATGCGCCCAGCTCGCGGCCGAGTGGGCGCTTCCGCTCGAAGCCTGACGTTGGATTGGCAATCGGGCCGGGCGCTAGTCCAGGGCCCGGTTGCAAAAAGCCACCAGCGGCCCCAACGCAGCGAAAGCCCCGCCGATGCGCGCCCGCAAGTCCGGCCCAAACAGGTCGGCCTGCGCCAGCGAATGACTGGCCGTAAAGCTTTTCAGCTTCAGGTATGCCACGGCCGGGTTGTCGGCCGCGTAGCCCTTGGGCGGGCGCTGCAACACGTTTTCCCGGCTTAGCTCCCCCAGCTGCCCGGCAAATGCCGGCTGCCGAAGCAGCGCCTCAAACGCGGGCAGATCGTAGTCAATTTCCTGCCGGATGCGGGCCAGTACCGACGGCTCGGGCAGGTACATGCCGCCCGCCGCGAAAGAGTCGCCCGACTCAATGTTGAGGTAGTAGCCGCCAGTTGGCGTCTGCCGGCCCCCGGCGCTGAACCAGGCGGCGAAATTGGTTTTGTAAGGCGACTTGTCGGCCGAAAACCGCACGTCACGGTTCTGCCGGAACACGCATTTTTTCGGGTCCAGCGCCGCCTGCCCAATGGCCGGGTCCGCCGTGCCCAGGTCGGCCAATACGCCGGTCACCAGGGCCAGAAAATCGGCCTTGGCGGCCTCATAGGCCCGCCGGTTGCCTTCCAGCCAGTCGCGGTTGTTGTTGGCCTTTAATTCGGTCAAAAAAGCCAGGGTATTCGGTTGCAGCATGAGGGAAGCGGAAAAAGGGTAACGCTTTGCAAAATTGGTGCACTATAAACTCAAAAAAGGCCCTCGGAAACTCCGACGACCTTTTTTGCCAGCCCTGCCGCCGGCTACCCGTGCAGCTCGGCGAAGAAGTTGACAATGTTGCCGTCCGGGTCGATGACGCGGGCGAAGCGCTGGCCCCAGAACGCATCCCAAGGGGCTGTGTGGCTGCCGTGGCCGGCGGCCATCACGCGGGCATAGGTCGCGTCTACCTCGGCCGGGTCGGCGCACCGGAAATGCAGGCCCACCCGCTGCCCGCTCGGCTGCGGCCACTGCGGGTCAAGCTGCTTCACCATTGCCTCGGTGTCGAAGCCCAGCGTTGGCCCGCCGGGCGTGTGCAGCTCTACATGGGCCTCATCGGCCTGCCCCTCGGGCACGGGCAGGCCCAGGGTGCGGTAAAAATCCAGGGCGCGGCCCATGTCGGCCACGACCAGGCCAATGGTATCCAGTTGAATGCTCATGAATCCGGGTTAGCTCTTGGTGATTTTGTTGATGATTTTCAGGAAGCGGCCGGGGGCCACGCGAGAGCCGATGCGCAACACCCGCGCCAGGCCCACGGCCGCTTCGTAGTCGTCGGCGCGCAGCGCCGCCAGCGTGGCCGCAGCAACCTGCTCCGGGGCAAGTCCCTTGCTGGTTTGGCCGCGCTGTACCCGCGCGCCCTGGTCCAGCTCGGTGTCCACGATGGGCGGGATGATTTCAAACACTTTCACCGACGTAGTCCGCAGCTGATGGCGCAGCGAGATGCTGAAGGAGTGCAGCGCCGCTTTGGTCGCGCTGTACACCGGGGCCCGCGTGAGGGGCACAAACCCCAGCCCCGACGACACGTTGACGATAGCCGCCGTCGGCTGCTGCCGCAAGTGCGGCAGCAGCAGCGCCGTCAGGTGCAGCGGCCCTTCCAGGTTGATGGCCACTTCGCTGGCCCCTGCCCAGAAGGCTTCGGGCTGGTTTGCAAAATCAACTTCGCGCTGAATGCCGGCGTTATTGATGAGCACGTTCAGGCGCGGGCACTCGGCCACGGCCCAGGCCGCCAGGGCAGCGCGTTCGGCCGCCACGCCCACGTCGCACACCCGCACGCGCACGCCCGGCAGCAAGGCCTGCGCCGCCCGCAGCTTCGCTTCCCGCCGCCCGCAGATAAGCACTTCGTTGCCGGCCTTTACCAGGGCCGTGGCCAGGGCCAGGCCAATGCCCGTGGCCCCACCCGTAATCAAAATCGTATTTCCGCTCAGCTGCATGAAGTAAGGCGTTGGTTGACGCTGCAAAACAACGACCACCCTTCCATTCAAAATAGCCGGTTTCGGCCAAAAATCAGTCCGTTTCGGCCACCGCCTGCCGGGCGTACTTCTTCGGCGTGGTGCCGGTTGCGGCCCGGAACAGCCGGGCAAAGTGGCTCAGGTTGGTGAAACCCAGCCGCTCGCCCACGTCGGCCACCGACAGGGCCGGGTCGCGCAGCAGGTGCCGGGCCTCGTCCAGCCGGGCCTGCTGGAAATAGGCGTGGATGCTGCGCCCGAACACCTGTCGGAACAGCACCTTGAGCCGGGTTTCGCTCAGGCCCGCCGCCGCAGCCAGCGCCGCAGCCGTGGGCGGCTGCGCCAGGTCGGCCAGCAGCCGGCCGCGCACCTGCATGAGCCGTTTGGCGTCGGCCGGGTGCATGGCCGGCAGCGTGTGGCCCGCCCGCCCCGCCAGCCGCCCCAGAAACAAGTACAGCAGCTCCTGCGCCTTCAGCCGGTAGTAGAGCGGGCCGAGCGCGGGCGAGGGGGCGGCCGGCGGCTGCCGCAATTGGCGCAGCACGGCCAGAATCTCCGCCCCGGCGTCCTCGTACACGAAAAACGACTTTGCCCCGGCTTGAATTTCGGTCAGCAGCGTGGGCTCCCCGTCCGGCCCCAGCAGCTCGCGCAGCACCGCCAGGCGCACGGTCAGGATGCCCACGAAGATTTCCACCCCCACCGGAAACGCAAATACCCCGCCCATGTCGTCGGTCGAGAGCGTGATGCCGCCCGCCGCCCGTCCGGTGTGTCCGGCATTGGCTCCGGCAAATTCCTGCCGGATGGGCAACTCGTTGAGGTAGAAAGTAATGCACACCAAATCGGTGCGCGGCACGGCCGGTTCGCGCCGCAGCGTGACAGGGGCGCACAGCGTGTAGTGATGCGTAATCAGCTCAAAGCCCGCTTGCAGCACGTGCGCCTGCAAGCCGCCGGTGCCCAGCGCCGCCGGCAGCGTGAGCGTGTGCCCCACCGGCTTCACGCCCGCCACGGCCGCAAACTCCTGCAGAAAATTAACCGCGCCGGTTGGGGTAAAAACTAGCTCCATATCCAGGAAACAAACCTACCCGCTTTTGTTGAAATTATGCTTTGCGACGCAATTAAAAAGCCCGCTGGCAACTTGCCAGCGGGCTTTTTTGTATTGCAAAATATAGCTAATTCTCTCCGGTCAGCCGAGCGCGGCAGCCTTTTCAGCCTGGCTTCCTTATCCGAAATGCTGACCCGTAAAGTACTGCGCGTAAGATTTCGCTTGGTCGCGCACCGCCCGGAATTGCCAGAGGATTTCTTCCTCGCTGCCTGGCACCGCCGAACCTGCACCAACGCCGGTGTTCACTTTTACGCAGCCCGGTAATTGACCTCGGCACAAGGAGGTGCCGCTTCGACTGGCAGCCTCACAAACAGACCCAACAAGCGGCCACTAGCACCAGCAACAGCACTACCGCGTTCCAGCCAGCGGCCGGGCCGCATAGTTGGCCAAACCGTGAGCAAAGTCGGCAAACATCTTCGTGAAAACCGGCCGGAGCAGCCCCGCCAAGGGCCGCAGGCCCCAGGCCAGCTCGTAGCACACCAACCAGTCGATGCGCGTATTATTTTCATTCAGCGCCACAAACTGAATGTCTTCCACCATACGCCGCACCAGTGGTACGGACAGCGCATCGGAACTGAAGGCGAAGCGCCGCCCCGGCTCCAGGGCCAACAGCCGCTCCCGCACCCGAATCCATTGCAAGTGAATGTCGCGGATGGAGCCCATTGCGTAGGGTGAGGCATTGTACCACACGGTTTGCACGTAGCCTTGCGCCCAGACGGGTTGATTTTCGCCCGTCAGCAGCACTTCGTACAGGCGCTCGGCCGACACCGGGGCCACAAGCTGCGTGAGAATCTTTTCCGGGGCCGTGTCGCAAAAGCGCAGGTCCACCGGGATGCTGTTAAACCACATAAGCCGTTAGAGAGAGTCGCCGGAAGCCGCCCGGCGGGCGGGGTCAATCGACGCAATTGGTCAACACCTCCTCCATGCTGCGCAGCAGGTTGGCGCGCATAGCTTCCAGTTGGCGGATTTTCTCGTCAATGGCGGCCAACTTGCCCGCCATGCGGGCCTGCTTTTCGGCGGCCGGCAACTCCTGGTTGGCCCACAGGTCCAGCACGTCGGCAATTTCGGCCAGTGTAAAGCCCAGTTCTTTCGCCCGGTTGATGAGCGTGAGCCGGGCCACCGTCGTGGCCGGGTACGACTTGTAGTTGTTGAAGGGCGAGGGCCGGCCCTCGGCCCGCAGCAGGCCCATTTTCTCGTAGTACCGGATGGTGTCGCGCGAGACGCCGGCTTGCTCCACAATTTCGCCGATAAGCATAAGGAAGGGGATGGAGGTTGGGAAAAGGAGGGAGCAGCTGCCCCGCCCAGGGCCGGCCGCTCCGCTCCCGCGTTACGCGGCTTTGGTGAGCAGGGCCGGATGCTGGCGCAGGTACTCAACCGCCTCGCGCACCGTTTCTTCCACCGGCCGGGGCCGAAAGTTTAGCTCCCGCCGCGCCTTGCTGGTGTCGTAGTCCAGGCGCAAGCCCCAGAACATGTCCACGAACGAAGTTTGCAGCAGCGGGGCCTTGCCCGCGATTTTGCCGCCCGTTTCCATCAGCCAGGCCATGCCCCACAGCAGCGGGCGGGGCAGCCGCGGCGGGGTTTTGAGCGGGTGCTCGGGAAAGAGCTTATTGAGCAGCCCAATCGTTTCGCGGATGCTGGTGCCTTTTTCCTGCGCCAATAGGTACCGCTCACCGGGCCGGCCCTGCGTGCTGGCCGCTACAGCGGCTTTCGCCACGTCTTTTACATCAATCCAGTTAAGGAAAATGTTGGGGTCGATAGGCAGCTTGCCCTGGTAGATGTCAGCTAGAATCTGGTACGACTCGTTCAGGCCGAAATTCTCGCTGCCAATCATGGTGCCCGGCAGGATGCTCACCAGTTCTACCCCCAGCCGCTTCGACAAGTCCAGCGCCAGCTTGTCGGAGTCGTTTTTGGAGTTGTAGTACACGTTGCGCCGGTCGGGGTTGTAGCCCCCGGCTTCCGTGGCGGGCAAGTGGGCATAATTCACCGAGGCAATCGACGACACGTACACGACGCGCCGCACGCCGGCGGCTGCTGCCGCCTCAATCAGGTGGCGGGTGCCGTCCATGTTCACGTCGTAAATCTCCTTTTGCGGGTCTTTGGCCCAGAGCTTGAACGAGGCGGCCACGGCGTACACGGTGTCCACGCCCTGCATGGCGGCCCGCAGTTGAGCCACGTTGGTAATGTCGAGCGGCACGAGTTCGGCCGCCAGCCCGGCGAAGGGCGCGGTGTTTTTGGTGTTTCGCACGCCGGCTCGGACCGGAATGCCCTGCCGGAGCAGTTCGCGGACGATGTTGTTGCCGAGGTGGCCGTTAGCCCCGGTAACCAGGGCAAGTGTAAGAGGGTTCATCTTCTGAGGTGTTAAGTGGCGAAAAGAACTGCCCCCAATAAACACCGTGGAGTATAGTCCACGGTCAAGTCTTTTCAGTAACTATTTTTCAAAATGTGCCTTTACGCCTTGTTGAGGGGTATTTATTTTTTGCTTATGGTGCGTTGGGAATACAAGGAGCCGACTCCCCATAACGGGAGCCAGCTCCCTTTGAGTTTTCGGGTATTACCTGCCGATAGCCGTTGGCGGCAACAACTTCGTCCACATCGGCGGGCAGCATAAACAGCGCCACCCTGCCATCGCTGGTACACATGCCTTCATCACTGCGAGACCACCGAGCACAAAAAGGCCGGCTCCCAATCAAGGAAGCCGGCCAGTCGGCAAGGTTTCAGCCGCCGCAACTGCCCAAGGGGCAGCCACTCCTTTTAGTCGTTCACTTGCTCGGGCACCTTTTCCGCGAGCAATGCAGTTGCCGTCTGCGCGGGCGGCATAATGGGCGTACCCGCCACCAGCTCCCCAAAAAGCGGGTTATTGGGCAGAGGCTGCCCGCCATTGCCATCCGGCACCTGGTTGAACAGGACCACTTCCTCACCGGGCGTACTTTGGGCCAAATGGTCCACCAGCACCTCCTGCCCGCTGTTGGCGTGCAGCGCCTGCGTGAGCAGCGTGTAGGTACTCACATCCACGTTGTAGAGCTGGTTCAGCGCGTTCATCTGCATGGCCGCATCTTCAGCCGCGCCGATGGCATCCGAGAGCAGTTTGGTATAGCGCCGGGCTTTCTGGTCGGCCTTCGCCCGCAGGCTGATAGCGCGCTTCATGCGCCGCTTGAATTGGGTTTGATAAGCAGTAAGTGCCATGATAAAAAGAGGTTAAAAAGTGGAAGAGGGTAGGGAATGAAAAACGGCCAGCCGCTGCCGGCTGGCCGTTTCGGTTTGAGGATGCCCAAGGCTAGGCCACGTACTCAATCGCCAGCGGGTTCGTGCTGTTGTTGTTGAGCGGGTAGAACTTGCCGTTTACCTGCTGGTAAAAGTTGATGCCTACCACGCCCACCACCAGATTAGCTGCGGGCGGGGCCGCCGGGAACGTCGCCACCATCGCCTGGTTGGCTAGGGCCGCACTGTTCACCGCTAGGATGCCGAGCGGGGCCGCTACCACGGCATTCGTGAAGGTCAGCGCCTCCATGTCCACCGACGACACCGCGAATACCACCTCAAAGTGCGTCGTGCCCTGCGGCGCGGCAATGTCGCTGGCCGGGTTCAGGCTCGGGATGGTCATTGTCACGTCCGCCCCGTTGCCCGTCACCTCGTAGGGGAAGTACGTCGTCTGCCCGATGCCTGCCCCCGCGTTGAAGTTGAAGCCGAGCAGCGGCGCCGAGTTGCTGGCGTCGAATATGCGCTGGCCCCGGTCGTTGGTGTCATCGAGGCCGATGACTTCGCGCATCAGCTTAGTGAGGCGCGAGGCCACGCGGCTGTCGCTGGCCGAGGCAATAGCCACGCGTAGCGAGTCGCGTACTGCCTTGCTGTACTTGGCCGCCTGGCCAAATTCTGCCGTGTTCTCCCGAGTACGGGCCATGCTGGCCGCCGTCAGGTACTTGGCTTTGTTGGAAGCCGGCTTTTGCCGGATGCTTCCGTCTTTGGCAAACACGAGGCCCCCTACGGTGCCCTGAATGCCCAAAATGCCGGTTTGTTGAGCCATAGTAAAAAGAAATTGATGAAGTGGATGATTTTAATTGTCGTCCAAGGTGTATAAATAGCCCTGTGCGCAATTGTGAACCAAAATTCATCTACTATTTTTGACTAACCAAGCTCCGCGCCCGAACTAACCCGGTTTGCGCCCACCCATCCCCATGCCGCGCATCTGCATCTATCCAAAAGACGTGGCCCAACTCACCGGCCGCAGCTACGACGCCGCCAAGCGCCTGGTCCGCCGCGCCCGTCAGGCCGCCGGCAAGCCAGCCGGGGCACTGGTCACGGTGCAGGACTTTTGCCAGCTCACCGGCCTCGATGAGGCCGAGGTTTCCCGCGCCCTAAATCCAAGGTCCGCGTAGCAGCCGACCGAGGCTCCCCCGTAGCTCGCCCGTACCTAAACCCAGGCTAAGCCCTACCCGCCCCGCGCCGCTCTCACCAGCCGCCGCCCACAAAAACGCCCGGCCCGGAACAAGCTTCGGCCGGGCGTTTTTGTGTAAAACCACTCGTCAGCTAACCCCTCTAAGCGGCCAGCAGCACCTGGCAAACTTCCGGCACGGCGGCAGTAGCCGCTACCGCCTCCCCGTCCCAAATCCGCCGCATCTCCTGATGCTGGAAGTCCTCAATAATCTTGGCGTAAATCATGGTTGTCTGTATGCGGGTGTGGCCCATCACCTTCTGCAATACTTCCATTGCCATGCCCCGCAGCAGGCTTTGCGTCGCAAACGTATGGCGCGCCGTGTGCATCGTCACCAACTCGTGCTTGGGCACCTGCCGCTTCACCACCTCGCCTAGTTCCGTTGTCACGACTTCCACCATTTCCCGCAGCCCCGCCAGCTCACTGATTTTCTTCAGATTCCGGTTCATCACCTGGTTGGCCATTACCGGCATCAGCTTCTGGCCTACCCCCCGGTACTTGTCCAACAGCGCCGAGGCCGCCGCCGTCAGATAGATACTCACCGACGTGCGCGTTTTGGTTTGCGTCAGCCGCAGCACCCGCGCCCCGCTCCATTCGTGCAAATTTCCTTCGCGCAGTTCGGCTAAGTCCGAGTACCGCAGCCCCGTGTAGCAGCAAAACAGGAAAGCATCCCGCGTCCGCACCAGCCCCGCCGGCAACGCCGCCGCTTCCAACAGTTTCAGGTCCGAAGCCAGCAAATATACCTTGTCCACGTCCACCCACGCCGCTTTCAGCTGCCGCACCTTCAGGGCCAGCGTCAACCCCCGGTCTTCTCCCAGGTACGCCAGCAGGGCCTTGATGTGCTTGACAACTTTCCAGATGGAATTTTGCGCCAGCTTCTTTTCATTCCGCAGAAAGCCTAGCAGCCGGTCGTGCATGGCCACGTCGTAGGCCGCCAAGGTCAGCTTGCGCTTTAGCCTCCCCTCAAATTGCTCCATCAGGTTGCGCGTCGTTTTTACGCCCTTCAACGTGCTGGCCCGCCGCCCCCGCGCCGCCAGGGCTAGGCGGTACTCATCAAACAATTCAATCAGGGGCAGCACCGGCACCGCCTTGGGCTTTTCGACGGGGGCAGGCGGGGCTAGTGCCGCCTTCAAGTCTTCCGGCGTGGGTTCTACGCCCGAGGTGCGCAATTGCCGGTAGGCCGCCTGAACCCGCGCCGCCAAGCTGTCCAGGTATTCGTTGGCTTCCTGAAAGCCCGGCTTGGAGCGCCGAAACTTCTGCTTGTCGGTCTGCCATTCCGAGGCCAAGCATTTTTCGCGGGTCACCAGGCGCAGGCGCTGCCCGTCGAAATAGGCCCGCAGGTGAATGGTGCAGCGCCCAGCTGCGTCCGGCCGGTCGGTGCGGCGTTCAAATTGTACCGTCATGGGGGTTGGAAATGGGGGTGTGGTTGGGGGCGCATTTGGGGGTTTAGATAAGGTGAAACCAGGTAGTAAAGACAGTCCGGGCCAAATGCAAAAACCCCGGAAAACCGCTTCAGTTACCTGATTAGCGACTTTCCGGGGTTTCCGGGGGTAATTACCTGTGGTCGTGTAAGGAGGAACACTAGTTCCGTTGAAGTGCGCTGAAGTCGGCTGTTATCATTGTTTCGGCTCCTCTACGTCCGGTTTGCTTGAGCATGGGCGCTAGAAATACCTGAAGTTAGCTGCGGTTGCATACTGGGTGCATACTGCAACAACGCTCGTTTCAATTCTTCGCTCAGCAATAAATCGGGATTGTCACGAATGAAACCCTCGACCACCAAAGTCAGGCTGGTGGGAGCTGCCTTCGACTTTGTTCGCTTAGCCTCCCATCGCTCGTCAAACTCTTTGCTGCTTTCGGGACGTTGCGCGGTTGCCCCAACGTATCGCTGGAACGAAGCAAAAGTAGTGTGCCCGCTCCAGCTCATGACGTCCTTCTGGTGGAAGCCATTGTCTAGGCATTGAGTGACAAAGGTGCGGCGGAGCGTATGCGAGGTTACATACTCCCACTTTGGTTTTGACCGTTCCAGTGCTTTGCCTCGCAGTCGATAGTCTTGGATATGTTCCTCGCGCAGGCTCGCAATTTGTTGGCACACTTCTTTAATGCCTTCATTGAACTTCTGCTCGCTTATTGTGGGCAGTCTCAACTCGCCATCGCAGGTATATTTAGCCAATACATGTCTTGATTGGCGGACCAGTGGAACATGAACCTTCACTGCCTTCGACGCGCTTTTTTTCATGGGTATGCTGATGAAGTCGTCCGTCACGAACCGATTCTTCAAACGACGCAGGTCGCTCCACCGAAGCCCACAGAAAGCCTGTAAAATGAGCACATCCCTAATCTTGTCCAACCGAGAAAGGTGCGGTAGGGCGAGCCCCTCAATTGCGTCCAAGTCTGTTTGACTTAAGACGAAGGGAGTAGTCAACATTACGGCGTGTAATGCCTTCGCCCCATCGTCGTCCAGATTCACTCCGGGCGCGGGATGTTTCCGTAGGAACTGGCGCAACAAGCGCACCCGCTTGTGTAAGGTCGCGTCGTTGTAGCCCTGCTGTTCCTTCCCCTGCTTTGCTGTTTTCAGCCATTGCTGCCAGCGTCTCACGTCCTCGGTCTGCATGGAAGACAGGAACCAGACAGTGTTATGCGCCTTCTCAAAATCTTGAATGTTGTGCAGAACCGTGTTGAAATTACGCCGAGTACTTGCTGCCCAGTCCTCCTTTGTGTCCATCCACGCCCGCAGCACGGCGGTCAAGGGCTGCTCCGCCACCACTGCCTGTATCGAGGCGGTTCGCTTTTGTCGTTGCTGGTTGAGTTGCTCGATGGTCGGGTACACGCTCCCATTGGCAAGGTATATCTCCCGGACTTGTACTTTCAGTGATGCCAGCACGGCTTGGGCTTTCTTATTGGCTGCGGCAGCCCCTGCGCCAGTCACGCACCGGCTATGGTTGTCCCATTGTGATTTAGCCACACGCACTCCCGTAGGGAGACGTTTGGTTTTGCGGGCGTGGGAATATTCGGCGTAGATGGTGACAACGCCGTTGCCGCCATTACGCGCAACCAGATAACTTTTGTTTTCCATTGTGGAAGTTTTAAAAATGAATGTAAACGGAGCCGTGACCGTGCCCTGCTCAGGAGCACATCTCTCAGGTTCGGCGCTTATAGCATCTCAAAAATCAAAAGTTTTAAATCTGGGCTGGTACAGGTAAAATATATTTTCGGGCTGGCAACTCTTCTTGCTAACGCCCCGGAAAGATGTAGTAATAAAACACTGAAGTCCAATGCCCATAAATGCTCAGGCAAAGATAATTGCTTGCTTGGAGATAGCCTAGCTCCAAGCAAATATTTTGCTATTTTTTGGTAGGAGGGGTGTAATTAAAGGGCGGGCTGGTGAACACAGCCAGCAGCGCATCTAGTCGTTGCGTCGTCCGAGGAATGCGCGTCTTATTTTTATCGCGTAGTAACAAAGCCTGCGCCATCTCCACGCTCATACCCGCGTCCAGTGCCGCTTGGCTGATTCGGATGTATTTCGCGTACCGTTGCACCCATTGTCGCAAATCTTCCCACTCTTGCTCAATGTCCATTCTTGCAGGGTGGAGCGACTGTGAGTTATCAGGAGCGGGAGGAGTAAATGGCATTGATTAAGTAGATGAACTTGAATAATAATATGCTGGATTAATAAATGAATTCCAGTTAATTATTAGCGGGTTGACCATCGCATTGAGTTTCCCTTTCTTCGCCGATGCTCCCGTCGTGTTGTTGGAGGTCGGCTGGCAATTCCGGTGGGGTGTTGTTCATATACTTTCGGAGCTCTCGACTATTGAGGACGCGCCGTAAAGATTCGGTCTGCTCAGATGGGTTTAAATTAGCTAAGCCGACCTCGATGACATGGTAAAGGTCATTAAAATCAGTGTTGAAGCCGAGCTGTTCACCGGCAACTAAAAACCCTTCGAGCGTTCCGGGGGAGTTGAAGCCGCATATGCTATAATACGATAAAAACATCTGGTCCAATTCCTGCGCGATGTTGTCCAGTTCGTCCACTTCGATATTCGAATGGGCGTCGAAATTGCGAGTAAGCCTTGTCCGGTCGGCGTGCGCAATCTCCTTGTCGCGCTTTGTTTTTATGCGGGTAATCAAATCCTCGTACTGCGCGAACTTGAGTTCGTCCGCTATAAGCGCCTTGTCCAGAGCTGTAAATACCTCGGGACTCAGGCTCCTCCGCTCTTGTTGGCGTATCAGATTAACTAAATACTTGAAATTGATGGAGCTACTACCGGTATCAAAAATTTTGCTCAGTTCTAATACTGCGCGGTCTAGAAGCAGTACGGCAGCCATCATCATAAAATGAAAAAACAGCGATACAGCATCGGGGTGCTCCCGAAAGCCATTGTAAAGCTGCCTCCACAGGCGGAGGTACAGCCTAGTGTCTATCACGACGCGATGCAGGCGGTCTAACGTGAGATTTATCTTCGTCTTTCTGCTTTCTGCTTCCCTTAATTGGGCAAAAGCCCTCTCTATTTCCTCGTAGTTCATGGTGTCGGCACATGTTTGACAATGGGTAGCTACTAGATGAAAAAAGCCTCTAGCAGCGAGGTGCGCAAGTAGCCGTCAGCATCGACGTCATCGGTGCCAACGGGTAGCTGCCCACTGCCCACCTGCACGAACACAGTACTGCATTGTACCAAATCCTTGTCCGCGCACATTGGTAAGTGGTCGGGATGCTGGAACGTGCCTTGGACCGCTTGCTCGTTTGCCGTGTGGGGATAGAGCAGTACCGTGTGCTTAGCGTCGTAGTGGTGTGCGTAGGCGTAAAGTTGGCGTAAGTCGGTTTCGGCGGGGCGACCTTGCGGGCGCTTCCACTTGGCGTCGAGAACGATGTTGCCTACACCGGGAACCGTGACCAGTATATCCGGCTGCATCTCGCTGGTTGAGCCCGTAGTAGCTTCCCAAAAAACCTTATAACTGGGTTTCTGCACTGTCCAGCCCAATGGGGTGCCGATGCGCTGCAACGTGCGCAACAGGTACCGTTCCCAGAGCTGATTCATGTTGAACAGCAGTGCCACCAAGTCTTTGGCGCCGCCGCGCAGGTCGGGGCGGTGGTGGAGCAGCAGCAAGCGGGCGATGACCAGCGCGGGACGGTAAGCTTCCGTTTTGCGGTCAAACACAAGCCGGGCGAAGGTTGCAGCCGTGACTTTAAGCGCGGGGGCATCAGACCATTGCAGAAGCGCCCGCGCCGTGCGTCCGCGCAAGGTAGGGGAACTGGTTAGTCGAGGCAGCAGGAGCAGGGCTTGGCGGAGGAGCTGGTTGTGGAGGTGCTGGTGGTCGTAGGTTTGGTGGCGGGTATAAAACCGCTCTTGGTGCACCAGATTGCGGGCAATATGGGTGCCGAATTGGATAGCCCCGCGTAGCGCCATTTGCTGCCCCTCAGTGTGGCGGTAACGCTTCACCAGTCCCCGGTGCAATAAGGCTTCCACCTCGTTGAGGAACAGGTCGAGGTAGATATCGAGCAGGCTGTTCTCCTTCTCGCGCAGCATCGCATTGCTGAGCGAATCCATCGGCAGCGTGCCTGATTCGCGCAGCATCCGCAGCAGAATGTCGCGCCATTTTTGCAGGTCCTCTCCCGAAGTAGTGTCCACGTCGTCCACCTTGGGCAGAATCTCGATGGTCAGGTCACCGGCTTGAATGACGCCCACGTAGCTGCGGAACCGCACCCCATCGTGGCGCATGTCGTAGTAGCGGTGCGCGGCGTGCTCGTCGTGGTAGCGGAAGAGTTGTTCCCAATGCCGCTTTTCGAATGTCACTCCTTGCTGCTCCGCGCCGATACGAAGGGTGCTGTGTTCCAGCACCTGCATAATCTTAGCCATGGGCAGGAAGGCTATGCGTAGATGTCTTGGAATGCCTTGGCTTCCAGCTTTACCACGTCGGTGAGCTTGTACACGGATTTCTCACTCAACTCCCCCGTGTTGTACTTGTCGAACGATATCAGTTTATAGCCGGATGCGTTCTGCTTCTTGTCCACCGGCTGAATGAACGCGCCGCCGAGCACTAAGCCAATCTTGCCCCAATCACCAAAGAAGTACTCCTGTAGCAACGGCAAGATGTTGCGCCGAAAGGCTTCGCGCAATTCCGTTAACGTGGTCACGCGCATGAGCAAGGCGTGACCGATGCAGTGGTCGTGGTCCAGCAGTTGTTCCAACCGCGCATTGATGGCGATGAGCATTTCCCGCACGTTCACGCCCTCTACGTCGGTCGGTAGCAACTCGGGGTCGGGCAGCATTTCCGTGAAGCTGAAACGACGGCGCAACGCGGTGTCCAACGCTTCCACGCTGCGGTCAGCAGTATTCATGGTGCCGAGCAAGTACAGGTTCGGCGGCACGGAGAACTCCTCCTGCGAATAGGGTAGGATAACAGCCAATGCCTCCGCGCAGCCCGCACGCTTGTCATCTTCCAGCAAGGTTATCAGTTCCCCAAAAATGTTGGCGACGTTGCCCCGATTTATCTCATCGATGATGAGAACAAAGGGGGTTGAGGAATTAGGAGCTAATTCAATCCCATGCCAAAGCTCTGAGTTGTTTTCATATCTCTTCAGAGCATTGAATGCAACCCAAAGTAGGGTCATGTGGGAGCCGCCAACTTTATTGGAAATATCGCGCTGCAAATTTGTGATTTGCTCGATGCTTGGGTAGAGTTTATAGAGTTTTTTAATCCGGTCCTTGTCAGCAATATATCCTCGCTCAACTTCCCTGCCTCTGGGGTATCTGAAAGTAAGCTGCCCAGAATCCTTATCGACATTGATAAGCTCTACTTCACTAGACTTTTTATCATTAGACTTTTTAGTTGGTAATAGTACGGGTCCACTGGTGTGGTGAAGGAGGTCATCAAGATGGTCGAGGAAGCCCGTATACAGCTCGTCGAAGGAGACGGATAATGCAGTTGTGCGTGCTGCGCCGTAGTTAGCATAGGGAGCAGCCGTATCACACATTTGCCGAAAAATGCCTTTGCGTACGTCATATTGCACACCGCCGTGGCTGGCGTGGACAGTGCCATCCTTTCCCGTTTCAGCATCCTGCTCGCCTAGCTCAACAGCCGTAGGTGCGGGGGTAGGGGCTTGATGCCTTCCACGAAATCCTCGTAGGTGAAGGCTTGGTGGAAGGTGACAAATGCAATGCGACCTGCCGCCCGGTAATCCTCGAATTTTTGGCGCAGCTCGGCGCGCTTCTCTTTCGGATACTTTGCCGCCAGCTCATCGTCGCTGATACCTTCCAACAGTGCCACAGCACGGGCGGTGGTATGATAGGTCTTGCCTGTGCCGGGAGGACCGTAGAGTATCTGATTTCGGGGTGTCATGGTGGCAGTGTATGCAGTGCCGGGCGGAGGACTGGCTATCAACGTTCGGTCAAAGAAGGGCTCAAAAATATGCTGGTTGGCTCCCGCTAAATCGTTGACCTCGTAGAACGTGCTGAAGCCGCTCGGTGCCCAGTGCTTGTTGATATTCTTGATATTCCAAATGTCACCCTTAACTGGCTCGACCACCAGTTCTGCAGCGCGGTATCCCCACTCATTTCCCACAGGTAGCAACGTAGTGATGTCGTCGGGCAACTCCGACCATTCTCCCGTGAGCCGGTAGATACCCCATAACTCCCTAGACCCAACGCAGGCGTACACGTAGTCGCCAAGCTTCGCCACCTTTTTGAATAGTTCGCCCTGCCCAGCTTTGGCGCTGCCATCAAGAACAAGCCAATGCTTGTCTTTGAGCTTCCCGAGTAGCGGGTATTTCTTCTTGATGAATAGATTGCTCATTGACAGCTTGTACATGGACTTGCCGTCGAGATATAATGGGGTAGGCATAGTAGAGTGACTTTCAGCCGTATTGAGGCGATTGGTGCGCGCCCCAACACGGCTGTTCTAGTTCAAGGTTGATATGAGCAGGTTAATCGAACAAAGGCGCATCTGCAATTGCCTTAGGCTTACGCCCACGCTGACCTTTCGTCGGGGCAGCCACCTCGACGCTCAGCCGTTCCAAGAGTGCGCTAGCGGGCTCGTCCTCGGGGTCTTGCGGTACGAGTTGCCCGTTGAACGCCTTAGCAAGCAACGCCTGCGGCAACTGTTCCACCAGCGCGGCTGCCTGCTCGAATCGGGCTTCCAGTTGGTCGGCGAGTCCAAAGTAGTGGTTGACTTGGCGCAGAATTTCTTGTTGCTCTTTAAATGGTGGAAGGGCAACAGGTAGATTCAATAGCTGTTCTGTATTGATTCCATCACGGGTTGCACCATGGTTCACACGCACTAGATAGTTCGTAACCTCAAAGGAGCCCCTCACATAATAGAGGAAGTAATGAGGTAAAATAGTCTCCCCTGAAAGTCGGAGCCGCATGATATGATAGTTGAACAGTGCTCCCTCAAACTCAGAAGTAACATAGCCTGCTCTGCCCACTGAAGCCATGCGAGAAAAGAGTAAATCGCCTTCGGAAAGCCGATAACGGTTTATTTCATCTGCTTTATCTTCTGTGACATAAGCGGATTTGACTAGGTTAATACCTTGCTCAGTTAAGCAGCCAATTGTCAGTACGGGTACTCCTTCCCTAGTAAAATCATCTTTGCCAAGGGAGGTTCCAAACGGACCAGTCATAACCGGCTGCTCGCCAATTGTACCGACCTGTTCTACTGTAGCCCACGCCCACCCATCTGGCAACTCTGGGAGTTCCGCCGTATCCGGTGCGGCGGGCTCCTCATACTTCCGCTTCCAACTATCGTTCAAGCTGAGCTGCTTGCCCTTCATCTTGGCTAGCTGCTTTTCTTCCCACTGGGCGCGGCGCTCCGCACGGATGCGGTCAAGCAATTCCGACGCCGTTTCTCCCTGTGGCTGCTCTGCCCGCCACGCTTCGGTCAGCTTCCCTGACACTGCTGCCGCCAGCACCGCATTCCGAAACTTCTTCAGCAGCACTGGTAGCTTCTCAAGGCGCTCTTGGCTGGCTTCCATTTTCTGCATGGCGGCATCGAGCTGCGCGACGATGCGGTGTTGTTCAGCAAGGGGAGGTAGGGGAAAGGTCAGTTCATCGAAGGTCACGCTAGGCACCCGAAGATGACCTACTGCGCCATTGAATTTTGATTTGGCATATTGCCGAAATCGCCTCTGCACCAGATAGTAGAAGAGAAATTTCGCTATGCAAATATCCTTCTCACGGAACACGAATACTTCTGTCGTACCGCACCCAATTCCATTGAGCAAACCAGAGGCAATTGCCACTTTACCATTCTCCATGCAAGGAGTGATTTTGGCAAACAGCACGTCTCCATCAATAAATTTCGTGTAGCCTTTCTTAACCTCTCCATATGGTTTCGCATTGGCTGGATTGAGTCTTCCAGTCTCCTCCTCAATTTCGGGCATCGGGACGAATGAGACATCCATATCATCCGAAATATCAATGCCAGAGTGTCCGGGGTTAAGCGCGAAGGCAGTAGATATGCTAGTGGTTTCCCAGCCTGCCGGTAGATTACTTTTCATTGATTTCGAGCAGGCGCAACAGTTCTTTCAATTCATCAACCACGACTTCCAGTTCTACTATAGCATCGGCTGCCAAGTCTTTCGGGTCAAGAAGGTCAGCCGCGCCTGTGAGGCTGGCATTGGCGATAAGTCCCAAGTCCAACGTGTCGCCGCGCTGCTGAATCTCGGCGCGGGTGAAGCTCATCCACCGCGCATCAACATGAGCGGCGCGGTCATCGGCACGATACGCCTCCACGAAGTTGTTGAAGTGGGCGCGAGTGAAGGGCGTCCGCTTCCCAAAGTTCTCCATGTTGGTGCGCAGGTCGTAGTACCACACCTGCTTCGTGTTGCCTTTGTCGGTGGTGCCCCGCTCGAAGAACAACACGTTGGTTTTCACCCCGGCAGCATAGAAAATGCCCGTGGGCAGGCGCAGGATGGTATGCAGGTTGCACTTATCCATTAGGTCCGCCCGCACCTTTTGCCCATCTCCGTCTTGGAAGAGCACGTTGTCGGGGAGCACCACTGCTGCCCGCCCACCCGGCTTAAGCGAGCGGTAAATGTGCTGAAGAAAGTTGAGCTGCTTATTACTGGTTGGGTAGGTAAAGTCAGAACGGGTGGGGCGTTCACCGCCTTTCTTGGTGCCGAAGGGTGGGTTGGCTAGTACCACGTCGTAGCCCTTCATCTGCTCGCCAATTTGGGTGAGCGTGTCGCCCAGCAGGATGTCGCTTTCCATGCCGTGCAGCATGGCGTTCATCAGCGCCAGCCGGTGCGCATCCGCTACCAGTTCGCAGCCCGAGAATGCCTGCTTGCGCTGGAACTCCGCCTGCTTCTCCGTGAGGGTGTAATAGTTATCGGTTTGCGCTTTTACGTGGGCATCCGCCGCAATCATGAACCCAAACGTCCCGCACGCGGGGTCATTGCATTGCTCGCCGGGCTGAGGGTTGACCAGCTCCACCATAGCATTAATCAGCGGGCGCGGAGAAAAATACTGCCCACTTCCAGATTTCACTTCGCCCGCGTTCTTTTCCAGCAACCCTTCGTAGAGGTTGCCTAGTCCTTCCTCCCGCGCCGAATACCAGTCCAGTTCATCAAGGCTCTTGATGATTTTGCGCAGGTTCTTCGGCTCATCAATGTGTGTCTGGGCATTGCGGTAAATCTGGGCGACGGTGCCAGTACCTTCCGTGCCGAGGTGCAGCAGCAGGGTGCGGTAGAAGGTCTTCAGGGTTAAGCCTTCCTTACTAGCGAGCTTGTCCCAACGGTATTCCTCCGGTACATTTTCCTCATTGCCCGTCTCCTTCAGCATTTTGAGGAACAGCAAATAAGTTAATTCGGTGACGTATTGATGATAGGTGATGCCGTCGTCGCGCAGAACATTGCACAGGTTCCACAGCTTCGAGACGATTTCTTGGTTGTTCATGCTTCGATAAAATAACGGAGCAAGGCAGGTGCCTTGCTCCGGGGACTATTGGCTTGATTGAAAAGGAAAAGCTAGGCTACGTACAGGTGCGCTTGTATCGTGAGCAGCACATCATCCAGCTCATTATTAAAGAGGTTGTTGAAACGGTTGTAGCCGCCATCCCCCTTGAAAGGTTGTTGGTCAAGGTCGTCGCGGGTGAGCACGGTCTCCAGCATCAGTTGCGTTTGCACCCGGTCGAGGAACTTGCGCTGGTGGATGTTCCAGCTCTTTTTGTTCCGCACGTGGTCTACCGCCTCCTGCACCCGCAAGGCGAGCGGGCGAGCCGCCACGCCGAGTGCCAGACTACGAATATAGGCGATGATGTCGGCACCCAAGTCCTGTTTTTTGACTGCTTTCCACGCCACATTTAGCTGCGTGTCGGTAAAGCCTTGCTGGTCAAGCGCCCACTTTAGCTCCCGAAGCATGGGGCGGGTCAGCGCCTGTGGGTTGGAGCAGACGATGCTGAGCGAGGTGATACTATTCTGATTGTTCTGCACGAACTCGGCGAACGAATGCAGGTAGTCTTCGGGACGCTGGATAGGATTGGCAGCGTCGCCGCCGTAGCCGCGTTCCGATGCCCGCGCTTCGTCTTGGTGGGTACTGTAGAGCTGCGGTTTCTGAGGGCGGTGTACGCCCGATACCCAATTCAAGGTGGTTTGGTGTTGCTGCAACACGGTGGCAGCCTCGGAGGAGGAGAGCGTGCGTACGTGGTCAAGGAACTGCGCCAGCGTCTGTCCATTCGCACTGTGCGCAAATTGCTCAGATTGCTTTGTCGATAAGGTTTTGCGCTTGCGTTGGAGCTTGGCAAGAATCTGCTCCACCTGCTGCTGCCTTGCCTCATCCGACTCGATGTGGGGCAGTTCAGCAATCAGCTCCGTCACCGACTGGGCAGGGTCCGCCACGACGGGCTGCATAGTGGTCACCGCCTGCATCCCCTCGTACAGCCGTACCGCGTCGTAAATGCGGAAAGTCTCCTTCCCGATGTCGTCCGCCCGGCGCGTAGCCCGCCCCAGCATCTGTTCGTAGAGGATGCGCGAGCGTACTCGGCGCAGGAACACAAGGTTGCAAATGTGCGGGATATCCACCCCGGTCGTGAGCAAGTCCACGGTCACCACGATAACCGGAAAATGCTCGTTCTTAAATTTCTTGACCAGTTGCTGTGGCTTGTCGGCGCTGCCTGTGATTTTGATAATGGCGTCATCGTCCGCCTCAATCCCTGCCTCGGCATACTCTTCCTTTAGAATGCGCACGAGCAAGTCCGCGTGTTGGTCGGAAGCCGCGAAAATTAGAGTCTTCTCGGGTCCTTCCGGCGAAATCTCCTCCACCAGCATCTTCGCAATGGTGCGGTTGAAGCTTTCGGTGAGCACCAGTTTGTTGAAGCCGTCCACTTCCACCCGCAGCTCATCTTCCAGTACATCGAGGTCTTCAATGTTCTGGGTATCGGGATTGAACGCCTGCGGGGTGCTGCCAGACTCCCACACAATACCTTCCTCGCTGAGCTTGGTTTTAAGTAAGATAGGGGGCTCGTGGTCGATGAGGTAGCCATCCACTACGGCTTGCCGGTAGGTGTAGCGGAACACTGGGTGTCCGAACACTTCCACCGTATGCAGTGCCGGCGTCGCCGTCAGCCCCACGCGGAAAGCATCAAAATAATCGAGGACTAACTTGTAAGTGCTCAAGAAGTCCAGTTGCTCCTTATAGGAAATCTGCTCTTCCGACATTTCCCGGTCGAGCGTGTATCCCCGGTGCGCCTCGTCCACGATGATGCAGTCGTAGGCGTCCACCGGCAGTACGGGGGTGTCCGGCTCGGGGTAGTAGATGCGCTTGACCAACGATTGCACCGTTGCCACGTGCAGGCGCGTTTCTGTTTCCGGGAGCCGGTCTTTCAACTCCTTCATGTCGTAAATCTGCCCCAGCGTCTGGTATCCTTCCACGTGGACATCATTGAAGCTGTCCGTAGCTTGGTTGCCCAGAATCTTGCGGTCTACTAGAAAGAGGATGCGCCGGTACAGGCTGCTTTTCAGCAGCCTGTATACTAATCCGAGAACTGTGCGCGTCTTGCCCGTGCCGGTCGCCATTGCCAGTAGTGCCCGCCGCTCGGGAGCATTAGCTAAAATGGCTTCCTCCACTTTCTCGATGGCGGCGACCTGATAGTCGCGCAGCCCTAGTCCATGTGCATCCCGCAGGTAGTCGAATCGGTCTGCCTGCAATGCCGCCTCGGCTTCCTCAATATCCCGTTTGTGCAGCTCAACCAAAGCTTCCGGGGTATACCAGCCGCGCAGGGCACGGGAGTGATTGCTAAGCTTGCGCCCATCCAAAAACCAGATGCCTGACTTCTCTGGAAGCTGGTAGTGGTAGGGTCTGCCGTTGGTGGCAAAAAGGAAGGGGGCTTGGTAGTCTGCCCACGGTGCCCCATCAAGCAGCGCCATACCAGCGGGCAGCTTGATGTCCTTAGCGTACCGCTTCGCTTGTTGCAAGGACCCCGAGACATCCTTGTTTTTCCGCTTTGCCTCCACAACTCCGACGAGGGACAGCCCGACAAACAAGGCATAGTCCGCTGGTCCCGATGCCGTTTGCCACTCGGCAATGGCAAGGTTCCGACCCTTCTCGGGGCGGGTGCCGTTGGAATAGCGCAAAGTCAGGGTGTCGGCTTCCCAGCCTGCCGCCCGGAGCTGCTCATCGATAATGGCGCGGGTCTCGGCTTCGCTCAGGTTCAGGTTGTCGGCTGCCTTCTGGGCTTTCTGCAGGAGCTGTGTCCGTTCCGGCGCAGATAGCTCGGGGCGAGCCGCTAGTGCGGCTTGCAGTTCCACTACGCGAGCTTCTAGTGCCTGCCTCTCCGCTTCGAGCTGCGCCAGTTCCTGCGCTGTATCTCGGCGTTTGGGAAGCACAAAGGCAGGGGGCGTTGCGGCTTCTGAATTCCCATAAGCATCAACCAGCCATTTGCCTAGATGATAGGCGGACTCTAACAAGATGGTCGCGTCGGCGAGGCTACCGACATTCTCATGCGCGGCTTTGTTGCCCCGGCGTTTCAGTAAGTGCAGGATATCCTCCACCTGCCGAGGAAGAAGCCCTTGATGTTTTAGTTGCTCTAAGCGGCGGTGCTGCGTGTTCTCGACCAGCGGAGGGAGCTGATGCTCCACGTACAGGCGGTCCACCAACTTCTCGCCGAACAAACGCAACTTGAACAGGGTAGCGGCGGGGTCTTGGTAGAGTTGGAATTCAGCTTCTTTGCCGAGCGTGTACAACGCTGGAAACTCTTGGTGTAGAAACTGGAAGTTGCTAAAGGGATTCGACACGCAGGATGGAGTGAGAGCAATATACCTAACTGGTCAGCTAAAGTAGGGACCCTGTAGGCGAGTTCAAAAAAGGTTGAAGAAGGCTCCTATCGGGTAGCTCCAAGTATAAAGGTGGAGTGCTGCTAATTATATTGGGCGGTCATTGTTGTGGCAACGCACAGCGCCTTTGTTGACTAATAAAATTAGTTTTATTTAAAGTGTACATTTGCGCCATGATGTATTACAGGAGAAAGGTGTTACTAGGGCTACTGGAGAGTTTCGGTGGAGAGCTGTCAAAGTTGTCCCTGCAAAAGCTACTTTTCCTCGTAGCCCGCCATCAGAAAATAGCCTCCTTCGATTTCTTGCCTTACCACTACGGATGCTATTCCTACCAGATAGGGTGGGATATCAGCGCGCTGACGAAATATGGATACATCAGGGAGTCAGAAAATCAATATGAACTGATTGCCCCCGGTGGGTTCATCGCGCAGTTGAAGCCGGAGGATAAATCTGCGGTGCTTCATGCTTTCAGAACGTACCAAGGGCACGATACGGACGCCCTGATTACGGAGACATACATCAATTACCCCTACTACGCCATCAAGAGTCGTATTGCCGAGCGCGTGCTCACGACCGCGCAGTACCAGAGGGTGCAGGAACAGATTCCCCAGAAGCACACCTCTACTTTGTTCACGATAGGGTATGAAGGGTTATCACTTGAGAAATACTTTAATAAGCTCATTATTAATGATGTAAAGGTGCTGTGCGACGTGCGCCGTAACCCGTTGAGCCAGAAAGTGGGCTTCTCGAAAGGGACATTGCAAAAGGTCTGCGCCGCTCTTGACATTATCTATGTGCACCTCCCCGAGCTAGGCATCGAGAGCAGCAAGCGCCAGAGTTTGAATAGCCAGCGAGATTACGACGAGCTGTTTGCGGATTACGAAGCGAATTACCTTATTCATCAAGGCGAGGGATTGGATAAAATCGTGGAACTATTAGGTACTTACGGACGGGTCGCCTTAACTTGCTTCGAGGCTTCGCACTGTCAATGCCATCGTGGTCGTGTGGCGCAAGCCCTTGTCAATCGCCCTGCTTTTGACGTGCCGTTGAAGCACCTGTAGTTACCCCTACCGCTATATGCCCAAAACCAAAGTCCTTATCGCCGTTAAAACTTATCCCGCCCTATCTACCAAGTACGATGAGTTAGTTTGCACGGCGGGTTTCCTGCCGGATGGGTCGTGGATTCGCATCTTCCCCATCAAGTTTAGGAGCATGGACTATATCAACCAGTACAAAAAATACGACTGGGTTGAAATAGACTTGGTGAAGAACGAAAGCGACATTCGTAAAGAAAGCCACCGACCCCGTACCATCGACGAGGTGCCGACCATTCTTTCCTCGGTGGGGACGCAGAGCAATTGGGCAGAGCGGAAAGCAGTCGTGCTTCAGAACGTGCATACGAACCTCACGCAGCTTATTGAGGAGTCGAGGCAGCGCCCGGCACCTACTTCGCTAGCGGTGTTCAAGCCCACGCGCATCTTAAAATTTGAGTGCCGCCCCACTGAGCGGGAATGGGATGCTAAGAAACTTCAGGCGCTTCAGCAGCAAAGCCTTTTTGAACCAAAAGGCGATAAAATCCAAGTAGTCAAAAAGCTGCCCTATACTTTCCACTATGAGTTCGAAGACGACGCGGGCAGGACATGTTGTCTGATGATTGAGGACTGGGAAATCGGGGCGCTCTATTGGAATTGCTTGCTTAGAGCAGATGGGGATGAGCGTGTTGCGTGCGAGAAGGTGAAAGCCAAATATCTGGATGAGTTCACCACGCAGAAAGACCTATATCTCTTCCTCGGCACCCGCCACACGGCGCATATGAAGAACTACCCAAACCCATTTTCCATTATTGGGGTGTTCTGCCCCAAGAAGGAGGAGTTGACCAAGCCAGTGGCTAAAGCAAAGACTTCAGGGCAGATGGAGCTATTTTAGTCATTCCACCGAAGACGAACTATTGGTCGAGTAGATAACCGCCGCGAGCATGAGCATCTTTCCCATTGTGGCGGCGCACACCATCGGCAAACATTCATGGTCACCAAGACCCCCGAGGGAGCAGTGGTCAGCCGCGCCGACCCTCTTGGACAGACGGGACTACCGGTCATGTAGCGAACCAGTGGACTAAGCAAAGGTATTAAAAAGGCGGGCTGAACATGTTCAACCCGCCTTTTCGGTGGTTATACTGGGCGAGAGAATTGGCTCTTAGAATTTTGCCTCCATGGTTGAATGAGCGTTGTCGGCGCTGGGCAAAAAGATTGAGGTATCACTGTCATCGAGGGGGAGCATGTCTTTCCCTAATAATAACGCCAGTGTGTAGCGGAGGCGTGCAGGAACGGTCTTTTGCTTGTACCACCACTCTAAATGCCACCGAGTGGTTACCAGCAACTCGGTTAACGCTTTGCCCTTGAACGTGCCGTGGGGCATAAATTGCTCCGGCACGGAGGGATTCTTCAACCAGTCGAAAAAATCATCGCGCCGGGTGGTGTGCCACTCGTTCGTTCCCGCAAACCGGTACCGATACAAGGTGCACCCCCAGCCATCGCGCTGGCTTTTCAGGGACAAGTATATTTCCGGCGCATTGGGTTGCACGATAACTACTACGTGCGGTACCCCTGATTGGAAATAGGCGATTCGGTGTTTTCGTAAAGCATTTTCAACGGCGCTGACGGCTGCGTCACGGCGTTGCTTGCTTTCCATTCTCAAGGTGGCTTTCACGCATTCGCAAAAGTCTTTGGTCAGGCAATTGGGGCAAATCATAAAAGAGAAATTTAGAAGTAGGGGAGCGGCTATCGTGGGCGAATAGCAGGCACTAGAGCAAGCAGCCGCAACGATGAAATGCCGGTGGGTTTTAGGTCGCTGCTTTTAGAAACTGGCTAAAGCACCTTTTTCGGTTTAGGCACCAATTTGCACAGCCAGCTTTTTCATCCGTCGAATCCACTCTTCGACTTGCCCCACTACTTGCTGGAGCGTTTCATCGGGTAGACATTGCCCTTTAACAACGCGGTGGAGTGCGAAGCTCAACCAGAAGAGCTTAGTTTGCTGCCGTGCCCGGACAAGCAAGTCCAGTTGCAGCAGGCGGCGTACTTTCCTGTTTTTTTGGAATACGAGCAAGCGGTCCTGCATGTCGAGCAGCTCACAGCCCAAGGCATAAGCTTGTTGGTCTGCGATGTGGGGGTAGGTAGGGTACCCGGTTTCAAATTGCAACATTATTTAAGGGGTTTAAAAAGAAACCGTGTGTCGATTTCACCCCTTATATTCTGCTGCTTCAATTAGTTTAAAATAATTATGGTGTTGAAATCATCGAAGTAAATAATTAAATGAATATCTAAAATTGTAGAAATGTATTTCTGCAATTGATAATAAAGTACTGTAGGATGGAGAAATATATTTCTGCACTCCTCTCTTGAAATATTAGTTTATAGGGCACAACTTTTTTGAAAACAGCACTATAACACCCGTCAAGGGTGTGCAATTACTCTTGCCAAGCTTGTCAGGGCTTACCTGACCGGGGCAGCGGGAGTTTTTACAAGTGATTTTCTCCCGCTGCGTTCCAACCCGCCAAAAAATTACTTCTGGCTCTGGAACGCCGGTAAAAAAAATCACTTCATGGCTATTCACCACAAGTTGTTGGTGCCCTCGCGCATCAATATTCCGCAATTACTTGCCGCGCTCGGGTACGACCAGCGGTACGTCAACGACCACCAAGACAAATACCACTACATCCTGCACAAGATTTTGGAGCAGCGCCTATTTGACTCCAGCATTGAGGCAGATGGCTATTCACCTCTGCATCTGGACACGCTCCGCCGCTTTCTTGGTCGCCGGTACGCGGACGACATTCTCAATCAATTGGTGGTGCTCGGCATTATCCAGTGCGACTATATTAAGCTCTATGGCAAAGAAGGGCAGAAAGCCTACGGCTACCGCATCAACCCTGAGTTCGCCTCAAGAGCAAGCTTGCAGCCCGTAGTGAAGCAGGGATTTGACAAAAAACTCCGCGCTGCCGCCTACAGCTACAAACAGAAGTGGTCGAAGACCATCACGTGGAAGAACCTCGCCCAACTTGGCATCCGCGACAAGGCAGCCACTGCGTTCATCAACGACAAATTAGAAAGTTCGCGGATGATGTTGCAGGAATACAAGGATGTGCTGGCACAGGTAATTGACAAGAGTAATGCCCCACAGGTCATGAATGTGTACCGGAGTATATACAACTCGTACTCGGCGAAGGAGGATAGGTATAAGGCAAGGCATACCAAATCTACCTCCTCTTTCCCCTCCTCATCTGTTTATTCTCTTATTCCGGTACACTTGGTCAAAAAAGGGATACAAAGAAAAGATAATCAAGGTATTACACTGGGTATTTACCTTGCGAGCTTATTGCAAAACAAGCACGGCGCGGACGAGCAGAGCATCCAGCTGATTGCCGAAGCCAAGTACTTTATCGAGCAGCCCGACCCCAGCAGCCGCGTCTTCACCAACCTAAGCAACCTGAGCGGCGAGCTGCGCCAATTTCTTTTCACAAGCGGTTTCCCAGCACGCTGGTAAACCTTGACATCCGCAACAGCCAGCCGTATTTGCTCTCGCTGCTGCTCGTGGACAAGTACGCCGGGCAGCCCTTACCGGCAAGGGTGCAACACTACATCGACCTGACGGCAACAGGGGAGTTCTACGAGCACATGATGAGGCTCATGGGCATCAATTCGGCTGCCATAACCAAGCGTAGCCGGAGCGAATTCAAAAAGACCTTCTTCGCCAAGATATTTTTCTGCTCGGTATATTATTCCCGTAGAACCCCGGAAGGCAAGGTGTTCCGCCAACACTTCGAAGAAGTAGCCGACCTCATCGAAGCCTATAAAGGCAAGGAACACGGGGAGTTGGCGATAACCATGCAGCGCCGTGAGGCAGGCATTATTTTAAAGGTTATCGGGTCGGAGTTGCGACAGCGGGGTATCTGGTACGCCACCATTCACGACTCCGTCGTCGTGATGCCCGAGCATGAGGAGCAGGTGAAGGAATTGATACGCGTTTCTTTCGAGACAGCAGTAGGGGTCGCCCCAACCGTTAACCCCGACTACTTGAGTGCGGAAGGTAATCCTGCCCATGTGAAAGAGTTGGCAGCCGCCGCATTGTTACGGCGAAGCGAAAAACTGCTCGGTGAGATGGCGGAAGAAAGCCAATTTGAATTTTCTGTGCTCGCCACGTTGGACAACTACGCTCCGGTTAGCGGCGACCATTTCTTCGATGACTAGGGACGATTTGTAAGTGCCCTAGTCCAGCATCAGCATACTGTGGGCAACGTCTACGATTGTGGAGCTGCTACTTCCCGTCGTCTGAATGGGTGATTGCCGGGTCATTCACAAGGTCGTGGACCTCAATCCCCAGCATTCGGCTAATAGAAATTAGCGAATCAAGGGAGGGTGCCAGCAAGCCGCGTTCAAACCGACTGACGGTACTCCGTTCCAGATTGGCTAAGTCAGCCAGCTCTTTTTGAGAGAACTGCTTGCCTATTCGGAACGCTCGCAACCGCTCGGCGAACACCTTGATACCTGCCGGATTTTTCACGGCGGCAAGCTGCGCGGAGCCGTTTGGGTAATGTGAGGCTTATAAGCCTCATTTAAGAAAGCCTCCTTATATTTATCACCACTAATTCATCTCTACTCTGCTTCCATCTTAATGAACTTCTTGTCCACGTCGCGCCGCGTTATGCTCGTCGCAACCCTTACCCTATCATCAGTAGCCGCCTCGGTGGCACAAACACAGTCCACACTACCGCCTGCCAAAACGTATTTCGTGGACCAAACTGGCAAACGCCTCGGGGTGAAGGAGCGGTGGTCCGAAGATGCAAATGGTGAGCGGCATGGACGATACCTCCGGTACAATGAAAAGGGACTGGTGGTAGAGGCGCTGCCGTTTGTCCACGGTGCGCAGACTGGTGCTGGGTATCACTATAAGAATCTGAACCCTAAATTCTTCAACCCCTTTCAAACCCGCCCCGACACGAAATTCAGCGGTAACTATCGTAACGGGGTTGAAGTCGGGACGTGGACGGGACGTGATGCTAATACCAATGCGTTGGTTGTGACCGTTGTCTTCGATGCCAACGGGCGCGAACAAACCGTGACGTACGCAGCCGATAAAACTGCCCCAGCGCAAGTAGTGCCCCCCGCGCCGCCGATTTCTGCCGAAGAGCAGAAAAAGTTAAACCAGCGATACGCAGATTCTCAACGAGAAAAAGCTGAAGCTTCTAAGATGCAACACGTAACGCGCGATATTGATACAAGAGGCGTTGCTTTCTATGACAACAGCTATATTTTGAATAAGGCTGGAATGCAAACGTTGGACACCATAGTGAATTATATCAATGTGCGAACTCAGTTGAATAAGCCTATCAAAAGTATTGATGTTGGCGTGACTACTAAAAACGCCAAAGGAGATGATGTGGAAAGAAAAAAGCTATGTATACCTTAAGTATAAACAGGGGAATCGTAATAAAAAAATATTTAAATCAAAAATTGGTAGATAAATCTATTGAGATAAATATTTATTCGTTAGGCTCTACATTCAATCGAAAGTATCTTGATATTGGAGATTTCGATGACAATGTATCGCTGACCATTAAAGGTCCTGTCGGCACCTCGGATATCGGTCCTCGTTGTGTCTGTTATCTGGATGATAAAGATAAGGAGGAGGTTAGGCAGTATAATTTGCCGCAGACTGTAGACCAAATTATCCCTAATGAGAGTTTAAAACAGTATATTTTAAATTCTATTATTGAAATATATGCAAACACAAACATGTATGATGTTTCGGCTGAACAAAATACGAGTCGCTCTGAGAAGATGTATATGATTCCCAGTGAACTTTGGCTTTCAAACATTGATGGGATAATGCCGATTGCGCTGTCAACTTTGGAGGAGCCAACTCCATTCCGAAGCCAAGTAAACGCGCTGATTAACAAAATGAATAAAATGCACGGGGTACATGTTAAATCCGATGTTTTTTTCACACAAGACTTAGGGCGTAGACCTATTCAGTAGTGCAATAACAAGCGTAGCTAAATTCGTAAAAATGTAAGCGCTAATCGTGCCCGCTGTTACTACCACCCATTTGTGGGCAGCCAGTACAGTGACAGAAAAGTATCTGGGATGTAAAGGCTCTAATCGAAGTCGAGAACGGGCAGCTCTGTGCGTGGGTGATATAAGCCCATAGTGGCGGTAACCCCAGAGCTGACACGCAGAGCCAAGCCGTAGCCCAGATGTGGTAGGTGGGCTCCGAAAAGCACGCGTTTGTCAGACATGTAGAGCCCAAGAGTTATCTGCAAGGGTGCCGTCGAGGTGCCGTGTTCGAGAAGTACAGCCCACACTACCTTCTGAACCGGCAGCAGAGCAGGAGTAGCGCCCGTGCCGGCAACCCTGACAGCAACAGCAGAACAACGACCACCCGATATGGTCGGTTCGATAGCCATCCAATAACCATGAGCGAAGAAGAAGAAGAAATGCAGCAGGGCTGCGGGTGCCTGCTGCTTATCCTGCTGCTGGTAGGAGGGTTGTACCTGTACCGGGCGGACGTAAGACGTTTCGTGCACCATGTAGCGCAGGTTTCCAATACGCTGGACAAGGAAAGTGCCGCCCGTCGCAAGGCTGCCCGTTCGGCTCAGGAGGCAGTCCCAACCCGGAACCTAACTTTTCTCTATCGGTTCAACGGGAAAGACCCCAGCGCGGTCAAGCTGCTGCGTCATCCCCGGCTCAAAGCCCGATTACAGAAACTGCTGGGCAGCCAGTATACCTACCTGAAAAGCATCTGGGAGGTGGAAGCGCCCATTGAGGTTGAGGATGGACTGCTCTATGCGTCGGGGATGCAAGCCCACAGCGGCGGCAACCCCGGTGCCGTGCTGATGGCGGACATTGAAACCAACGTACTCTACGTTGGTATTCGCCGCAACCATCGGGTACGGCTCTACTCCGAGAACGATGAGGAGGTGCCTGCCAAAATGCAGGAGTGGGCAAATGAGGGCGAAGCCGATGTGGACGGCAGGGACATATAACAGACGACGGCGACTAAATTCTTGAATGCAGATGGAAGTGAACAATCTTCGTGGGGGACCTTCCTGACCGGGGAGAGCTGCACCGGTCGTTTCGGTTACTCGATGCGCCTGAACGGAATAGCGCCGGGTGTGATACAAGGCGGGGCTCTTGTGTACGTGACTCACTGATACCAATGCTCGCCAAACACCCGTTCCCCCAACGATTTATCCTGCTCCTGTTGGTAGGGAGTCTTCTCCTAGGACTTTATTGCCGCTGGACCGCCGTGCTCTCGCTCTACTACCGCACCAAGTATCACAGCGGAACCCTGCCGCCCGGACGCCGGGAAGTAGCAGCGCGGCGCATCTGCCAAGCAAATCCCTTCTTTAATCAGCAGTATGCGGTGCTGATTAATATGGGGTTGTCTTCCGCGAATAATAGGCTACAGGTCTACAGTTTGCACAGTCAGCGCCCCGTGTTCTCCACGCGGGTGATGCATGGCAGGCGCAGTGGCAGCCTACGGGCAACCCGGTTTTCAAACCAAGTAGGCAGCAATAAAACGGCGCTTGGGCGTTACGTGGTAATTGGAGCATATATTGGGAAGTACGGTCACGCCTACCGGCTGGCGGGACTAGATGCGACAAATGACAATGCCCTGACCCGCAGTATCGTTCTGCACTCCTCAGCCTACATAAGTTCGAAGCGCATAGGGCGCAGCGAGGGGTGTCCTGCCGTATCCCGTGCGGCACTAGCGGCTCTAAGACCTTTTTTGACGACTGGAAGTCTCGTCTGGATTTATAGATGAGGTTGTCAGCCAGCTAATCATCCATATCCGATTTGGACAGGCAGCGTCATTGAATCATCACAAATCGCCTTTTACGCATAGTCCATGGACAGATTGGTGTTCATGTTTCACCCAATGTTGCGTCGTATGCTACCCGTCCGCCGTTGCATTCGCTTGAGCATGGTGGCGATGTTGGCAACGGGGGGTAGCGGGGGTAATTCCGCTATGATACCCCCGCAGCACAGCATACCATCACACGACTACCTCTTGCGGCTTAATCAGGCGTATATCGCCGCGTTGAATCAACACCGCCAGCATAAGGTGCCGGGCAGCGCCCCTGCTCGATTCGATAAGAGTCTCATGAAAAGTGCTGTTCTGTTTAACCAGCAGTTAGACAGCGAGGATACACTTTACCACGACCCTAAGAACCGAACAGCAGAATTGGGAGGCAGCCTCGTAGGCGTGAAGTGCTGGGACCCGCAAGGGCTGTCACAGCATATTTTCGCGCAACTCCAATCGTCGCCGCCGCACGCAGCCATTATGCGAGATACTTCGCTTATTTACATTGGTTTAAGTTCCAGTAGAACAAGGTTCGTAGTACGGCTGAGCAGCACCCCCGCTGCCACACGTTCGCGCAAATCAAGCGAGTAAGCTTTCATCCCAAAAAGGTAGGTCTAAATCCGTAAATCATCCTGAGAACCGCTCTAGTAGAGCAACTAGTCCCACAGTTTGGTTATCTATACTATCTCAGGGGACCAGTAACCAAAAAATAGCTAGTAGTAGCGTCTCCAGTCGGTAACCAAGTGGTTGGCACCTCTGGCAGAGCGCGGCAAAGTGTGGAAAACGCGAACACCCTTTCAGAAGAAAAACATTAATTAAAGGGCTAGAAAATCTAATTGAAAAAACATAGTCTTACACTTTCATGACTACTCTCGCGCGCAATTGGCTCAGAAACGAAGCAGGTGAGTTACTGAAAGGTGACTCGGGGTTGCCGCTGCTAACTTGTTTTTGCGCAGAATGCTTGGACCTAGTACCCGCAGAGCCGGGACTGGCACTGCTTCGAGCTGGAAATGTATATGAGGTCCTTTTTGACTGTCCGGACCATGGACCTATCTACCCTTGGGAATATTGTGACTTGCCGCCCGGCTACTGCGTGGTGGAGGGGCACTTTGAGAAGAAATAAGCCACTGCTTGACCAAGACTTAGAAGGCGGGAATCATCGTCCCGTGCGCACCCACCGGGAGTGCTTAGGTTTGACGATGATTCCAAGTGCTTGCAGGCGGTACTTGATGACGGTCTTACTCACGCCGAATCGTAGGATGAGGTAGTCTAAGGTAGCCCGGTAGTCCTCCCGGTTGACGGGTTGATGGTCGCGGTAAATAATGCCCCGGTTGCGGGAAATGCCGAGGTGTATCTGACAGGCAATCAGGTGTACCCGCAGGATGTCCTCGGGTAGCAGCAAGGCAGCGGCAAATTGATTGGCTTGCCATTCAATCCAGTTTTTGGGATTGGTCAACTCGTGTCTGCCCAGCGTCACGTTGTAGGCAGAATCCCGGAAGCTGTCGTAGAGCTGCTGGCTCAGATGCAGCTCGCGGTGCAAGAAGAAATGCCCTATTTCGTGCGCCAGAACAAAGGCGAACCGGGGCGTGTGCCGGATGGAGGGGCAATGCGGATAATAGAGCCTGCCACATCAAATTCGCCTAGTATGGCATTACCGTAGACGTCGTGCCCAAGTAGCATCGTCGTTTCAATCCGCAGCCTGTAGGTAATTTCCAAAAAGGTCAAAAAGCCGCCGATATCGACAGGACGGTATTCTTTTAACAGGGAAGGATTATAGTCGCCCAGTAATGTCAAGGCGCTTTTCTCAAGTGCTGCTGCCGACCAGTAACGCAAGCCCTGTACCTGCTCCGCAGCCGGAGCGAACAGGTTGGTGAGGAACAAGTGAAGGTGGTTGGTAACTTCCAGTGGGTCATCCTCGGAGGGGGACGTGAAGGACCGGTCTATCTTATGCAACCGAATGTTGTACCCTTCGGGATGAGTTTCCAGCAGCATCATGCCTTTAGCGCGGGCGTATTTGAATGCGCCCTCGTGGAACGTGCTGTCCGTAATGAAGACCCCCTTGACGTTGACGCCTGCGACTTGGATTATTTTGGCGTAAAACTCCTCTACATCATTGACCGGAACTGGGTGGCTGTAGCTCTTGCACTCGATGATGAAGAGGAAAGAGTAAGTGGGGGCATTGGGCAGCCATACCTCAATCGCTAAGTCGAAAATAATATCCTTCTCCCGGTCGCGGGAGTAGTATTTCTTCTTCTTGAAGACCTTGCTGTTCTGTGGAAGAATGCCCAGCTCCCCATTCTGCACCGCCTGTTCAATCAGCGCGTACGCTTTCTCTTCGAACAAGTCGCCTTTCGCGGTGGTGTTCATAACAGAGAAGAATGAATCGTTACAGTAGACTTGCTCACAGCAATGTCAAGCAGCCAAGAAATCATCAACAGCCTTTTGGCTCATCCGCCACACGGGCTTCTCAGAGGTGCCAAGGTTGCTGGCGCGTAGCCGACCCTCCCCTATATACTTGTGGATGGTTTTTTCGGAAAACTGCAATTGCTTTGCGACATCCTTAACGGTAAGCTGAACTAACGACGGACGGGAAGCTTTTGAGACTTGTTGAACTGCCGCAATAACGTGGGGAAGGAGGTCAACGAGGATGTCCTTGGCAATTGTGCTGGATTCGTTTGGAGAAAGTGAAAAAGGCATAAGCTGGGGTGTTTTTTCAGCTTATAGTATCGGGTTTTCCAAAAGTTTATTTTTTCTGCTGATTTCGCCAAAAATATTTGACGATGCTCTACCGTTTGAGAAACCAGCCAACTTCAACGTCATTTAGCCCCTTTTTTACGGGCTGCATACTCATTGCATACTAAAGAAATAAAAAACCCCCTCAGTAAGCTACTGAGGGGGTTTTTCGTGGTCGTGTAAGGAGTCGAACCTTAAACCTCCTGATTCGTAGTCAGGTGCTCTATCCAGTTGAGCTACACAACCATTATCCCGCTTGGGGAGCGCAAAGATAAGAGCTAAAATTTCAGACGTCCAAGCCGGGGGGCATTTTTAGCGTAAAATTTTGCCAGATAACACGCAAGCTGCTGAGAGTCAGATTTTATTTTTCAACGGTTTCTTCAGTGCCGCGGTTCAGGGCTCGCTTCAAGGCGCGGTTGAAGAGGTAGTAAAGCCCAAAAACCGATACGATGATCAGCCCAATCACCAGCAGCTTGCCCGCCGTGCCCGTGTCCGGGTCGCTCACGAGGCTGATAACATCCTGCGCCTTAGTGCCCAACCAGTAGAAAAACAGGCTGCGCGGCAACATGCCCACTACAGAGGCCAGCAGAAACTTGCGGCGGTCAATGCGCATCACAGCCAGCACGAAAGTCATGAGGGCGAAAGGCAGCACCGGCGAGATGCGGGTGAGCACAATAAGCTGCCAGCTTTCGGTTTTTAACTCCCGCATCACGGCGTCGGCCTTGGGGAAGTGGTGCAGGAAGTTGAGCATGCGGCCATGGTCGAGGGAGCTGGCTATCTGGTAGCCTACCAACGCGGCCAGCGCATAGGCTACTACCATACCCGGCAGGCCCACCCATCCAAAGTAAAACCCCGTGACCAGCGCCACAAATGTGGTAGGCGTGAGGGCGAAGGCCATAGTAAAGGCAATGACCACGAAGTAAACAATAGTCTGGACGGGCGTGAGCTGCTGCAAAAGCTCCTGATTGCGGTAGAACAAGAAGGTGAGCGAAGAGCTACCCAGCACCGGCAAGGCCACCAGCAAAAACATGGAGACCAGCGTAGACGCGTTTTTCTGGAAAAGCTCTTTGAGTACAGACATAGGCGGCAAAAAATCGGGCCGACTGTGCGCAGCCGGCCCGAAGGTAGAACGTAAACTATTCAGCAAAGGCTACGTGCCAGGGTGAGGCTATAGAAGTGGCTAGCGGTAGAAGCTATTCCGGGGACTTTGTTTACCAAAAAATAATCGCGCGCGACATTCTACCTTTGGCTTCTCTTGCCCCACCCCGTAAACTTTACCTTTTCGCTTCGCTTCTCCTATGAAATTCGGCACCAAGACCATCCACGCCGGCGTGCACCCCGATCCTGAAACCGGGGCCATCATGACGCCTATCTACCAGACCTCTACATACGTGCAGCGCTCGCCCGGCGACCACCGCGGCTATGAGTACTCGCGCACGCACAATCCCACGCGCACCCAGCTTCAGGATTCGCTGGCGGCGCTAGAAAACGGGCAGCACGGCCTGGCATTTGCCTCCGGCATGGCCGCCACCGACGCCATCGTGAAGCTGCTTCAGCCCGGCGACGAGGTGATTTCGACCAATGACCTGTATGGTGGCAGCTACCGCATTTTCACTAAAGTATTTGCCCCCCTCGGTATCAAATTTCACTTTGTGCCCATGCACGATATGGCCGCCGTGCGTGAGAAAGTAACCGAGCGCACGAAGCTGATTTGGGTGGAAACGCCTACCAATCCGCTGCTCAACATAATTGACATTGAAGCTGCTGCTGCCGTAGCCAAAGAAGCTGGTGCTTTGCTGGTAGTCGATAATACGTTTGCTACGCCCTACCTGCAAACGCCGCTTGACCTGGGCGCCGATATGGTCGTGCACTCGCTCACCAAGTACATGGGCGGCCACTCCGACGTGGTAATGGGCGCCATCATTGTGAAAGACGACGAGCTGCACGAGCGCCTGCGCTTCCTACAAAATGCCTGCGGCGGCACACCTGGCCCTCAGGATTGCTTTCTGGTGTTGCGCGGCATCAAAACCCTTCACCTGCGCATGCAGCGCCATTGCGAAAATGGTCGCGCCATCGCGGAGTTCCTGAAAGCGCATCCCAAAGTAGAGAAAGTGTATTGGCCCGGCTTCGCCGATCATCCTAACCACGACATTGCGGCTAAGCAGATGAACGACTTCGGCGGCATGATCAGCTTCGTACTCCAGGGTGACCGCAAAGAAGATGCTGTGGCCGTGCTGGAAAAGCTGAAGCTGTTTGCCCTGGCCGAAAGCTTAGGCGGTGTGGAAAGCCTCTGTGGTCATCCCGCCACCATGACCCACGCCAGCATTCCGGCCGAAGAGCGCCGCAAAGCCGGGCTAAGTGACTCGCTGATTCGCCTCAGCGTAGGCATTGAGGACGTGGAGGATTTGATCGATGATCTGCGGCAGGCGATTGGGCAAGAAGTAACGGAGGAGCTTGCGGTAGCTGTTAGGTAAGTGTTCTGATAGTTAAGAAGATATAAAATAAAATAAGTGGCTAAACCGCCCGGTCAGAGGTAACTTGATCGGGCGGTTTGCTGTATAGAAGAGACACGCAAACCTATAACCTATCCCCAAACCACTACTATGAAAAACTTACTCTACGCCGGCTCACTCGCAGCCCTGTGCGCCCTAACGGGTTGCAACGACGACGACACGGTTAATCTCGTGCGCTTGGCCCACGCTGATCTGGAAGCAAAAAGTGGCAGTTCGTTGCTCGGTACCGCCAGCTTCAGCCAAATAAGCGGCCGGGGTGTACGGTTATACATAGTGGTAAGCGGCGTAGCGCCTGGCCAGCACGCGGTCCATCTGCACCAGAACGGGGACTGCTCCGGGCCAACGGCTATGAACGCGGGCCCGCACTGGAACCCCACCAGCGAGCCGCACGGCCGCCGGGGCACAGCACCCTACCACCGGGGCGACATTGGCAACATAACGGTAGGCACCGATGGCACCGGTATTCTGGCCGTTACGGCCGAGGACTGGAACATTGGCGGCAGCGACGCTAGCCGGAATATTCTCAACAAAGCCCTCATCGTGCACGCCAATGCCGACGATTATGTCTCGCAGCCTTCGGGAAACTCCGGCGCTCATATTGGCTGCGGCGTGGTGATGGACCAATAGTGCGTAAAGTTTAATAAGAAGCAGCAAAGCACCATATTAAAAAAGCCCCCCATACTAATCTGGGGGCTTTTTTCTGTGTAAAGCCACTGAACTGTTGATATATATAAAACAAATCCTTTATACTAGAGTTAGAATTCGATTTCTTCAGTCGCTTACGCATTTTCGTTTTCGAAGTAATGCCTCTTTTATCACCATCAACTTACGCTTTGCTCGCCGTCGTGGCCGACACACGTTGTTGTTGCTGATTCTATTTAAGCTGACACTTTCTCTCTTCTTACCAGATACCAGGTACGCAGTGCAGGCGGATTCTAACCGCTTGTTCGACTGCGGGATACGCCGCTGTTGTGGCTGTTAGCTTACTCTGCTTCTTTTTTCCAAACCCTTCTTTTCTGTATGAAAAAATTACTACTCTTTCTGGTGTTTGTGCTGGCCTTAGCACCCGCATGGGCCCAGAACATAGCCGTAACCGGCCGCGTGCTGGGCGGCAACGGCTCAGTTCAGCCGGGCGTGACCGTCTTGCAAAAAGGCACTACCAATGGCACCAGCACCGACAATAATGGTAGCTACCGCATCCAGGTGCCCGCCGACGCCGTGCTGGTGTTCTCCGCCATTGGCTCCGCCACCCAACAGATTAATGTGAACGGTCGCACCAACATCGACGTGCGCTTGCAGGACGCCACTACCGACCTAAATGAGGTGGTCGTGACCGGCTCGCGGGCCACCGAGGGTCGCTCCAATATTCTCACTACGGCGCCCGTTGACGTTATTTCGGCCCGCGAAATCAAAGCCTTCGCCCAGGTCGATGTTTCCCAGGTGCTTACTTACGCGGCTCCGTCGTTTCAGTCGTCGCGGCAGGCCATTTCCGACGGCACCGACCACGTGGATCCGGCCAGCTTGCGCGGCCTCGGCCCCGACCAGGTACTGGTGCTGGTTAACGGCAAGCGGCGGCATAGCTCGGCGCTGGTCAACATCAACGGGACCGTGGGGCGCGGCTCCGTGGGCACCGATCTGAACACGATTCCGTTGGCCAGCATCAAGCGCATTGAGGTATTGCGCGATGGAGCAGCAGCCCAGTACGGCTCCGATGCCATTGCCGGCGTAATCAACATTCAACTGAAAGACGACACCACGGGCGTAACGGCCAGCGCCACCGGCGGCCAGCACTACGAGGGCGACGGTCGCGTATTTCAGGGCGACGCCAACGTGGGCATTGGGTTGGGCGGCCGGGGCTTCCTGGATGTGAGCGGACAATTCCTGAACCGCGGCTACACCAACCGCACGTTTGAAGACACGGCTCCGCTCATCTATCTAGGCAGCGGCGGCAACTACCCCGGCGGCACCGCGGCCGATACCGAAGCCAAGCGCCGGGCGCTCAAGGCCCAGGATGACGCCATCGTGGCGGAGCGCGGCTTCGACCGCAAGAATATGCGGGTCGGCAACTCGGAATCGCGCAACTACGGTGGCTTCCTGAATGCCGCCTATAAGCTGGGCGGCACCGTGGAGGCCTACGTGGCGGCGGGTATAACGCGTCGGACGGGCAAAGCCGCCGGCTTTTACCGCCTGCCCAACCAGCCGACCCAAAGCGACCTGAACATTTTCCCGGACGGTTTTCTGCCTTTCATTAACACCACCATCAACGACCAATCGGCCATTACCGGCCTGCGGGCCACTATTGGCGGCTTCGAGGCTGATTTGAGCAATACGTTTGGCCGCAACGAGCTAAGCTTCGATATTTCAAACACCGTCAACGCTTCTTTGCCGCAGGGCCCGAATATCCGCAACCAGACGGAGTTCTATGCCGGCGCGCTCCAGTTCAACCAGAATACAACCAATCTGGGTTTGTCCCGCAAGTTCACGAGCCTAGGGCCGCTGGCTACGTTAAACGTGGCCTTTGGGGGCGAATTTCGCGTTGATCAGTTTCAGATTGAGGCCGGTGAGCTCAACTCTTACACCAACGGCGGGCGCCTGATTGGCACTGCGCCCACGGCCTCCGGCGCGCAGGTGTTTCCGGGCTACCAGCCAACGGATGAGGTAGATAAGTCGCGTAATAACCTCGCGGGCTACCTCGATCTGGAAAGTGACATTACGGAAAGCCTGCTGGTACGCGTGGCGGGGCGAGCCGAGAACTACAGTGACTTCGGCTCGAACGTAAGCGGGCAGATAGCCGCTCGCTACAGTATCATCGATGATCTGGCCCTGCGCGGTTCGTTTGGCAATGGCTTCCGGGCGCCGTCGCTGCAGCAGCGGTATTTCACCAATACCAGCACCCAGTTTGTGAGTGGGGTAGCCAACCAGATTCTGACGGTAAACAACGACAACCCCATCGTACGTAATAGCTTCGACAACGCCACGCAGCCGGGCTTTGGCGTAGGCAGCCTCAAGCAGGAAAAATCGGTGAACCGCAGCCTGGGCGTGACGGCCCGCGTGCTCAAAACCATTACCCTGACCGTAGATGCCTACCTGATTGATATTGACGACCGCATTGTGCTGTCCTCGCAGTTTGTGCGCGCCAACCCGACGGTGAACACGATTCTGGGTACGCAGCCCGTGAGTCGGGTGCAGTTCTTCGCCAACGCCATTGATACCCGCACCCGCGGTATTGATATTGTGGCTAATGAGCGCCTGAATCTTGGGCCTGATGTGCGCCTGGGCCTGACCGTGGCCGCCAACTTTACCGCCACGGAAGTTACGGGGTTCAACAGCTCATCTTCCACCATCAATAATGACCAGACGACAGGCGTGAACAACCTGCGTAATGCCCTCTTCGACCGCCAGCAGGAAACGCGCATCGAGTCGGCGCAGCCCCGTAGCAAGGTTAATCTGGCTGCTAACCTGAACTACGGCATCTTTGGGATTGAAGCCCGCACCGTGCGTTTTGGCGAAGTGCAGTTCCGCGACGCCGACCCGGCCCGCGCCGAACTCATTGACCAAACCTTCGATGCCAAATGGATTACCGACCTGACTATCAGCGCGCAGGTGCACAAGCAGCTCAGCGTAATGGTGGGCGCCAACAACCTGTTCGACGTGTACCCCGACAAGTTTCGCCTGAATCCGCGCAACGACCCTAACAACTTTTCGGTGGATCCGGCCACGAGCTTCAGCTCCAGCCTCGATAATACCAACCGCAACCGCTTCGTGTATAACGCTAACCAGTTTGGTTTCAATGGTGGCTATTACTTCGTGCGTCTCAACGTAACGTTACCCACCAACTAAGCATAGAAGCTGTTTAGGAAGTCGCCAGACCGTCATGCTGGATCTGGCGTCCGCTTGTCGAAGCATCTCTACCGCTTCGTCTGATTACTATTGCAACGAAGCGGTAGAGATGCTTCGACAAACTCAGCATGACGTTTTAGAGTGTTTTTAAGAACTTCCTAAACAGGTTCATACTCTTCAGTTTGAAATAATAAAAAAGCCCCCCAGAATAAAGCTGGGGGGCTTTTTTATTGAAGTTATACTACTTGCTTGGCTGTGGCGCGCTGGTGTTAGAATCCAGGATTTGAAACAGCTCGTCGAGCTTAGGCGTGAGGATAATCTCGGTGCGGCGGTTCTTCTGGCGAGCCACAGGCGTCTTAGCCACGTCTATGGGCACGTACTTGGAGCGGCCCGAGGCCGTCACGCGCTCCGGCGTCACGCCATTAGTAGTCAGCAGGCGAGCAATTTCGGTGGCGCGCAATACGCTCAGGTCCCAGTTGTCCTGCATACCGGCGGTACCTTTACTGATCGGCACATCATCGGTGTGGCCTTCCACCACCACATTCACGTCGCGCTGCTCCTGCAATACCGTAGCTAACTTCTTCAGAGCATCCTGGCCTTTGGGATCTACTTTGGTTGAGCCGGACTTGAACAGCAGCTGCTCGGAAAGCGACACGTACACTTTGCCATCCTTGAGCTGCACTTGCAGGTCGCTGTCGTTGAAGCTGAGCAGGGCTTTACTCACCTTGGCGCGCAGCTCGTTTACGGCTTTGTCTTTCTCGGCCAGGGCTTGCTGAAGTTCGGCCAGGCGGGCTTCGCGGGTTTTCAGGTCGGCGGTCAGCTTATCGATTTCCGTCTGGCTTTTACCTAATTCGGCCTCGCGGCGGGCTAGGTCCTGGGCTACTTTGCTGTAGTCGGCCGTTTTATCTGCCAGGGCGCGGTCGGTGTTTTTGAGTAGCTTTTCAAAGCTGCGATTTAGCTCGCCATACAAACTTTGGGTCTTGCGCAGCACGTTGCCAGTCTGGGTCGAGTCGGCTACCAGGCGTTTATTGTCGAGGCGCAGCTGGGCAAGCTCGTCGCTGGCTTTCTTCAACTCGGCCACGGCTTGGCGCTGCTGGCGCTCTAGGTCGGCTTTGGCTTGTTCGGTGGCCGTTTGGCGGGCCCGCAGGTCATCGTATTTTTTGGAGGCAACGCAGCCGGGCAGCAGCGTGGCGGCCGTCAGGCACAGCGTCCCGAGAAGGAGCGTAGAAGTTTTTTTCACGATAGAACGGTGAATAACAAAGGGCTGGGGGGCAAATGTAGCTGGGTGCAACACCCCGCGGCAAGGTAGCCATGCCCGACCCCAACTTCCAATCATTCATCCGTACGAAGAGATTTTCGACCTATATTTGCCCCCCGTAGTTTTCCGCTCCCGTCTCCCCTAAGAAACCACGCATGGCCTCTTATTCTGACCATAGCGCCGACACGCAGGCGCTGCTTCAGCACGAGTGCAAGACGATTGATAAAGGCTTGCTGCACCAGCCCGGACCCGATTTTCTGGACCGGTGCTTTGTGCCTTCCAATCGGACGCCGCAGGTGCTACGCTCGCTGGGTCAGCTGTATAATCATGGGCGGTTGAGCGGAACGGGCTATATGTCTATTCTGCCCGTCGATCAAGGCATTGAGCACACGGCCGGCGCCTCTTTTGGCCCGAACCCGATGTATTTTGATCCCGAAAACATCATCAGGCTGGCCGTGGAAGGCGGGTGCAATGCGGTGGCCACCACCTTCGGGACCTTCGGAACCGTGGCCCGCAAATACGCCCACAAGATTCCTTTTCTGGTTAAAATCAACCACAACGAGCTCCTGACGTACCCCAATAAGTTCGATCAGATTATGTTCGGGTCGGTGGAGGAAGCCTGGAACCTTGGCGCTACGGCCGTGGGCGCAACTATTTACTTCGGCTCGGAAGAGTCAAACCGGCAGATTATTGAGGTAAGCCAGGCGTTTGAGCGGGCGCATGAGCTGGGAATGGCTACGGTGCTCTGGTGCTACACCCGCAACAATGCCTTCAAAACCGCTGACAAAGACTACCACGTATCCACTGATCTGACTGCGCAGGCCAACCATTTGGGCGTCACGATTCAGGCCGACATCATCAAACAGAAGCTGCCCGAAAACAACGGCGGCTTCCGCGACCTGAAGTTTGGCAAAACCCACAAGGCCATGTACGAGAGCCTGTCGTCGGATAACCCGATTGATCTGACTCGCTACCAAGTGGCCAACTGCTACATGGGCCGCATTGGCCTGATCAACTCCGGTGGTGAAAGCCTGGGCGACACTGACCGCGAAACAGCCATTAAAACAGCTATTGTGAATAAGCGCGCTGGTGGTCAGGGACTTATTTCGGGTCGTAAGGCTTTCCAGCGTCCCTTCGCCGAAGGTGTACAATTGCTCAACGCCATCCAGGATGTGTATCTGGATAGCGAGGTGACAATTGCTTAACGTTTACTGAAGAAGGAAAGCGGATGCATGAGGAAGTGACTTTTGAATGTTCTTTTTCTGTTTGAAATCAGCCTCATTTTCTGACTCCTTCTTCACTCCTCATTCCTCATTATAGAAAGTATGTCTTGGTTTAAGCGCGTAGAGAAAGGCATCGTCACCCCGACGGAGCAGAAGAAGGAGACCCCGGACGGCTTGTGGTACAAGTGCCCGGAGTGCAAAACCGTGTCGCCCATGGTGGAGCATAAGCGCCTACAGTATACCTGCGCCAAATGCAACCACCACGCCCGCATCGATTCGGCTGAGTATTTTGAGGTGTTATTCGACGGCAATCTATTCACCGAGCTTGATGCCGAGCTTACCTCCGCCGACCCGCTGCACTTCGTGGATACCAAAGGCTATCCGCAGCGTATTATAGCCACTCAAGAGCAAACGGGACTTCGCGATGCGGTGCGCACGGCTTATGGACAGCTTAATGGCCTTGATCTGGTGGTAGCCTGTATGGATTTTAAATTCATCGGGGGCTCGATGGGCTCCGTGGTAGGAGAGAAGATTGCCCGCGCCATCGACTACGCCCGCCAGCACCGCATGCCTTTCCTAATGATATCGAAATCGGGGGCGCGCGCATGATGGAAGCTGGCTATTCGCTGATGCAGATGGCTAAGACCTCGGCCAAACTCGCCATGCTCTCCGAGGCGGGGATACCCTACATTTCCCTGCTCACCGATCCTACTACGGGCGGCGTCACGGCTTCCTACGCCATGCTCGGCGACTTCAATATCTCGGAGCCCGGCGCACTGATTGGTTTTGCCGGCCCACGGGTAATCAAGGAGACCATCGGTAAAGACCTGCCCAAGGATTTTCAGAGTGCCGAGTTTGTGCTGGAGCACGGCTTCCTCGACTTCATTGTGGACCGCAAAAACCTCAAACCCCAGCTTACCGATCTGCTGATGATGCTGCGCCCCGCGCCTGAAGTAGTGGTAGAAGCGCTGCCCTTGCAGCGCAGCTTACGCACGGCTGGCACGGCCTGAAAATCAAAGCTCTAGCCTAAAAAAGCCCCCCAACTGTGCGACCGCACTAGCTGGGGGCTTTTTTGGCGGGTCAACCTGCCCATTTCGTTTCAGCAAGGTTTTTGATAGGGCTAACAATATATTCCACGAACTTTTTCAGTCGAAATGCAGTAAGCAGCACTGAAACGTTCCATTACACGTTTAATTTCTGTTTCACTAAGTACACTCTCCCATGAAATCCTCTAACTCACTTTTTTCTCTTTTCCTCGCCTTTACCCTGTTTTTGGGCTCTTGCGCTACGTCGCAGCAGGGAACCGCTACCGGACCCGATACGTCGGCTAATGGCACGGGTGCTCGCAAAACCGGTACTAGCCGTACCGTGAAGGGTGGCGCCATTGGTGCTGGTGCCGGTGCTATTACTGGCGCCGTGCTAGGTCGCGTGATTGGCGGTAAGTCGGGTACGGCAGCAGGCGCCATCATTGGCGCGGCAGTAGGCGGTACGGGCGGTGCCCTCATCGGCCGCCGTATGGATAAGCAAGCTGAGGAGTTGCAGCGCGATATGCAGAACGCCAAAGTAGAGCGCGTAGGCGAAGGCATCAAAATTACCTTCGACTCGGGTATCCTTTTCGACACCAACGCTGCTACGCTGCGTCCGGCTTCGATGACGGAAATCGACAAAATGGCCACTACACTCCAGAAGTACCCCGATACCAACGTTCTGGTGGAAGGCCATACTGATGCCAGCGGCTCAGACGCTATCAACCAGCCGCTTTCGGAGCGCCGGGCGCAGGCAGTTGCCAATTACACCACCTCTAAGGGTGTAGACGCCTCACGCGTTCAGACCAAGGGATACGGCTCGTCACAGCCCATTGCCGACAACACCACCGAAGCCGGTAAGCAGGCTAACCGTCGGGTAGAAATTGCCATCTACGCCAATGAGAAGATGAAGAAAGCCGCCGAGGAAGGCCGCCTGTAAGCCTTGTAAGCAATGCGCTTCAACTGAAAGATTTAAAAAGGCCGCCCCTATAGGCGGCCTTTTTTGTGCCTAAAAAGTCAAGCTAGCTTTAGCTGCACTTTAGATAATATTCGGTCAACTTAAGTGCCCTGCTTATCGTTTACCGCTCAGATTACCACCGGTTTAATCGTACTACCTAACGAGAAAATCATGAAAACTCTTCGCGTATATTTTGCTGTGGCTGCGGCCATGTTGTTTCTGGGAAGTAATGCGGCTTTGGCCCAGAGCGATACCAAGACCGAGAAGAAAGGCTGGAGCCGTAAGGGCAAAGGTGCTGCCATTGGGGCCGGTACCGGCGCCGCGGCAGGTGCTATTATTGCTGGTAAAGGCGACCGGGGTAAGGGTGCCGTAATTGGTGCCGGCGCCGTAAGTGGTACTTTAATTGGCAAGAGGCGCGACAAGAAAAAAGATCCGGTCCGGCACCGGGAGTACACTAAGAAGAACTAGCAACAAACACCCAAGTAATTGCTACAGCAAAAGGCTGCCCCTCGTAGGGGCAGCCTTTTGCTTTATTGCTGAAATGTTTAACTCAACTATATCCGCTTCATAAAAAGCCCTTTACGCGAGCGTGAGGGTATTTTTTTGTGGATAAACAGGATAAGGGCGGGAGTTTGGCAAGGTGGTTGCCTTTCGATTAGTCATGGGAGGCAATTTATTCCAAAACCTTAACCAGCCTTTCACCAACGAATACCAAAACAAACCCCTTCACATTACATCATGAAAACTTCCCGTTCGTACATCGCCTTTATACTAGCCCTGTTGCTGCTAGGCGGTAATTTCGCCCAAGCTCAGACCACGACCACCAGGAAGCCAATGAGCAAAACCGCTAAAGGCGGTTTGCTCGGGGCTGGTGCTGGTGCCGTAGCCGGCGGCGTACTGGGCCGCGTGCTTGGTGGCAAAAACAGCACCGCTGGCGGCGCTATTATCGGAGCAGCCGTAGGTGGTGCCGGTGGCGCCCTCATTGGCCGCCGCATGGACAAGCAAGCTGCTGAGCTACAGCGTGAAATGGCCGGTGCCAAAGTAGAGCGCGTAGGCGAAGGCATCAAAATCACCTTTGACTCCGGTATCCTGTTCGCTAAAAACTCCTCTAATCTGACTTCTGCTGCCCAGACGAACATTGCTGAGCTGGCTGCTACGCTGAAGAAGTACGGCGACACCAACGTGCTGGTGGAAGGCCACACCGACACCAGCGGCAACGACGCCATCAACGATCCTTTGTCGCAGCGCCGGGCCCAGGCCGTTGCTAACTATGCCCAGAGCCAGGGTGTAGACGCTTCGCGCTTCCAAACCCAGGGTTACGGTTCGCGTCAGCCTATTGCTGATAATTCGACTGAGGCTGGCCGCACGGCTAACCGCCGCGTAGAAGTAGCCATTTATGCCAATGAGAAGCTGAAGAAAGCTGCTGAGCGCGGCACCATCTAAGCTTCGCTGTTAGAATATCTTGAAAAAGCCCCCCAGGCACATTCTGGGGGGCTTTTTTATGCATTTGTGAATTGTTGATGAATGAGCCCGCAACCTCAGGGTAGCCCAGCCGGTACAACCGGCTATGCCAACCACCTACGACTCGCCAGCCGCTGAGAAAACGCGTGAGAACCATGCGATTCTGAATGGATTTTATCCGCCGCTGACGTTGGAAACCCCGCGCCGCACGCCCATGCGGGAGCTGATATCCACGCTGTTGTCGCATCGGACCACTCACCACGATGAGGAGCTAGCCTACGACCGGATGCTGGAGGCGTTCGGCGACTGGGAAGGCGTGATGGCCGCGCCGACAGCCGAGCTAGCGCACGCCATCCGGACCACGCGCTGGCCCGATACCCAGGCTCCGCGTATTCAGGAGATATTACGCCGCATAAAGGCCGAACATGGCGCTGTCACGTTGGATTTTCTGCTGGACTGGCCGACCGAGCAAGGCTTGGCCTGGCTGATGGATATGCCCGGCATCGGCCTGAAAACGGCTTCGCTGGTGCTACTTTTTAACTTTCATAAGCCCGTGCTGCCCGTCGATACGCATGTGCACCGCATCGCCCAGCGCGTAGGCATGATTCCGCCCAAAGCCTCGGCTGACAAAGCGCACCAGCTGTTATTGGCCCAATTGCCCGCTGACGCGCTGGTGTTGCTCAACTTTCACAAGCACAATTACTGGCATGGGCAAAAGATCTGTCTGTTCCTAAAGCCAGATTGCCCAAAATGCCCCCTGAAAGGCTTTTGTAGCTACTACCAGGAACATCACGGACCGGCCACCCCGGACGCAATGGCCGCAACGCCCAAGCGCTGGGAAGAAGCCTGGGGCAAGCTGCCGCATTGATAAATGGCCGGCTAAAATCTGATTTCATCTTACTCCCACGTCTGTCATCCTGAGCAGAGCGAAGGACCTTCTCGCACCAGCACGACAAGCGCACCAACGACTTGTTCAGGTGTGAGAAGGTTGTTCGCTCTGCTCAGGATGACAGACGTAGGAGGTGAGGGGTAATACTACCACCTACTTGTGCCAGGCTAAATGGGCTACCTTTGCCGCTATGCGCCTCGTTCGTCATCCGGTATTGTGTAATTACTACGTCACCTACCGGTGCAATGCGCGCTGCTCGTTCTGCGACATTTGGGAAAAGCCCTCACCCTATATTCAGCTGGAGGATGTAGCCCAAAACCTGCGCGATTTGCGGCGCTTAGGCGTCAACGTGGTTGATTTTACCGGTGGCGAGCCGCTGCTGCACCGCCAGATTCATGAGTTTGTGGGCCTTGCTCACGAGCTGGGCTTTATCACCACGCTCACTACCAATTGTTTGCTCTATCCAAAATATGCGGAGCGGCTGCGGGGCAAAGTTGATATGCTGCACTTCTCTCTCGATTCGTCGGAGAAGGAGATACACGACAGAGGCCGCGGCGTCGCCTGTTATGATTTTGTGCTGGAAAGCATTCGAGTGGCCAAAGACTTAGGCGAGCGCCCCGACATTCTCTTTACTGTGTTCCGCGAAAACCTGGCGCAACTGGAGGCCGTGTACCACGACATTACCCAGCCCAACGGCTTGGTGCTTATCATCAATCCGGCCTTCGAGTACAACAGCGTGGCCACCGGTGAGCAGCTAACCACCACCGAGCTGGATTATCTGTCGGCGTTTGGGCGGCGCAGGGGCGTTTATCTCAACGAAGCGTTCATTCAGCTGCGCAAAGACGGCGGCAACCACGTAGCTAAGCCGGTGTGCCGGGCGGCCAGCACCACCTTGGTTATTTCGCCCAGCAATGAGCTGGTGCTGCCCTGCTACCATCTGGGCCAACAGAAATTTCCTGTCAATGGCCAGCTCTACGACTTGTACCGCTCGGCGGAAGTACAGCAGCTGGCGGCACTGGAAGGGCGCTTGCCTGCCTGCGAGGGCTGCACCATCAACTGCTATATGCAGCCCAGCTTCGCGGTAGAAACTAGCAAGTATTTCTGGCAGGCTTTACCTAGCACGCTCAGATACAACCTGGCAAAAGGCACTTGGAGGCGCATGCTGCCGCGCTAAGCCGGGGTAGGCATTGCGTAGCCTAGTTCGGCCAGAGCACGTTGAGCATCGATGGTACGCTGGGTGCCAATTAAAAGGCGGTGCCCGTTGGCTAGCTCCAATTGTATGCCCCGATTGCCCGCAGCATTGTAAGCGTAATTGGTAGTGGAAAAGCCTTTGATACCCCAGCCGCCATACTCACCTAACGGAGAATATTGACGCACGTAAGCACGTCTTACTTCAGTCCAGGCGATACGACGCCAGCTCATTGGGTAAAGGCTGTATGAAATTCCTTCCACGTCGATATGCGTTTCTAGCCGCAGCAGTACGAATATGCCTGTTGTAAGCAGCGCTGGCAGTATTAAAACCACCCATTTTAGGTTCGTGGGAGCTGTTGGCTGCTGGCGTAGCACTAAGAAGGATACCACGCTCAACACAGCTGGAATCAGAAGCGCCAACCACCACCAGGGCCGCCAAAAGTCCTGGCGTTCGGTAAAAAGCGCTGGCAGAGCAGGAGCGTTGGTAGATGGCATAGTGACAGAGATAGACAGCATCTGAATTGGGTCTTAATATTAGTCTTTCTTTGTCAATCCTTTTGTACTGCTATGGACGCGCTTATTTTACCCGTCAACGGAATTGCCCCCCAGCTAGGCGCCGACTGTTTTATAGCCGATAATGCCACCATTGTGGGCGATGTGGTGCTGGGAAATAATTGTACGGTTTGGTTTAACGCCGTGCTGCGGGGCGACGTGAACAGCATCCGCATTGGCGACAAGACGAATATTCAGGATGGCGCCGTCATTCATTGCACGTATCAGAAGGCGGCTACCAACATCGGGGCGCGGGTAAGTATCGGGCATCGGGCCATTGTGCACGGCTGTACCGTGGCGAATGATGCCCTGATTGGTATGGGAGCCATCGTAATGGACCACGCGGTAGTGGGCGCGGGCTGCATCGTGGCGGCGGGGGCGGTAGTGCTGGAAAATACCCGGTGCGAGCCCGGCTATTTGTACGCTGGTATTCCGGCCCGCAAAATCAAACCCGTAACCGAAGAGCAGCGCGCCATGATTGCCCGCACAGCCGATAATTATGTGCTATACGCCAGTTGGTTTCAGCAATAGATTGACAGATTACAAAAAAGCCCCCCAGAATGATTCTGGGGGGCTTTTTTGTATACTCAGAAGCAAAAACCAACTATTTACAAGTTCAACGCTTCGTCGGTTTCGGCCTCGCGCTCGGCGGTGGTAACTACGCGAAGCTGCACCAGCTCCACGGCGCGGCGCGAGCGTTTGAGCACCCGGAATTCATAGTTATCGACAACGGCCACGTCGTTTACTTCCGGAATGTTGCCATAAATCATGTTGAGCAGGCCGCCTACGGTTTCGTAGTCGTCGCCCTCGGGCAGCGGATAGGGGAGATACTCGTTGGCATCAGAAATGGCGGTAGATGTATTCACCCGGTATTCATCAGCCGATACTTTCTCCACCACGGGTACCTCGTTATCATACTCGTCCTGAATCTCGCCTACCAGCTCTTCGATAATATCCTCGATGGTAACGATACCCGAGACGCCGCCGAACTCGTCGGAGACGATGGCGATGTGCATGTGCTTGCGCTGAAACTGCCGCAGCAGACGGTTGATCTTCTTGGTTTCCGGTACGAAGTAAGCCGGGCGCATAATTTTGGCCAGCTCCACCGCCTCACTCCGTCGAATCAATTGAAGTAAATCCTTCACGTAGAGGATACCTACGATGTTATCAATGGAAACTTCATACACCGGAATGCGGGAGTAGCCCTCACTGTACACAGTTTCGAGTACTTGGTCCTGGGGGGAATTTATGTCGATGGCAACGATTTTGGTGCGGGGCACCATAATCTGCTTCACCATTCGGTCGTTGAATTCAAAAACATTCTCAATCAATTCGTGCTCCGAGTCCTGAATTTCGCCACTCTGCTTGCTTTGATCCAACAGGATACGGATTTCTTCAGTGGTGTGCGCCGCCTCGCCGTGGAGGGCTTGCACGCCAAACAAACCCAGTGTCAGATTGCTGAGGCGGTCGAGCAGCCAGATGAACGGCCGAAACACAAAGTAGAAAATTTTGAGCGGCCATGCCACAATCAGACTCACGGTTTCGGAGCGCTGCAAAGCCATTACTTTGGGGGCCTGCTCGCCAATAACAATGTGCAGCGTGGTGATAGTGGCAAAGGACAGTGCCAGAGAAACCCGGTGCAGCCATTCGGGCGATATACTCACGTTTACCGCCGTCAGGGCGCCAGTTACTACTTTCTCGGCTACGCTCTCCCCAATCCAACCCAGCAGCAGCGAAGCCAGCGTAATACCCAACTGACAGGCTGAGAGATACGCGTTGAGATTTTGGAGAATACCTTGCGTAATGCGCGCTAGGTTGTCGCCGCTTTGGGCGCGCAGGTCAATTTGCGAAGCCCGAACCTTAACCAGAGCAAACTCGGCGGCCACGAAAAAACCATTCAGCAAAACCAGCAGAAGGGTAACAAGAATTTGTAAAATCATAGATGCGGAGTGAGGCTCACGCGGCCCGCTACTCCTATGTAACTACAAAAGTACGTGATTCTGTCCAAGCGGTTCGGGCTCTGATCATATTAGTGGCTGGGGGGCAAAATCAGCTGGTTAAATCGGCACGCAACCGCTATCCGCGAAAGTGTGACACTTCCTGCCGAACTTTGTTTGCCTTCGAACTGATTATCATCTTATGCTGCCTCACCGAATTCTGCTTTCCCTGCTCCTCCTCCTGCTCGCCGGCGTGGGTTCGATGGCCCAGGTGCTCACGCCAACCAAGCTTTCCACGGCCGTCAGCCAGCCGAACGCGAAAGTAGGCGATGAAATAGAGCTGATCGTTAATGCTAGGATGAGCGACACCTGGCACCTCTACGCCACCGATTTTGACCCTGATCTTGGCCCGACGGTTTTTGCGTTCACCTTTCCCAAAAGCGCGGCTTACGCGGTGGTCGGCAAGCCGAAGTCGGTAGGCTCCAAAAAGAAATACGACGAGACGTTTGGCGGCGACATCACCTACTTTGAAAAGACTGGCCAGATTCGCCAGCGAATCAAACTCCTCCAGCCCGGCCCGCTCACTATTAAAGCTGATGTAGAGTACCAGACCTGCACCGACGTAGATGGCCGCTGCATCCCGGGCGACGAAACACTGGCTTTTGGCCCCATCGAAGTGGCCGCTGCCCCCGCTGGTACCGGCGCCGTAGCTCCCCTGCCAGCAGTCAATCCGCTACCTCATCTGCCGCTGCCGGCCTGAATGCGGGGGGCAAAACTGCCGCAATACCAGCTCTTGCGCCCGCCGAGGAAGCTGAGATTGCCGCTGACCTGTCGCCCACGCCGCCCGCTACAGCTGCTCAGGCGGCCGTCGTGGCACCACCAGCCTCCGTGACTACGGCTACGGTAGGTTCTGCCTCGGTCGCGGCTGGTGCTTCGGGCACCGGTAGTCTGTGGGGGTTTGGCGTTTTGGCCTTTTTCTCGGGCTTAGCAGCACTTATCACTCCCTGCGTATTTCCCATGGTGCCCATGACGGTTTCGTTCTTCACCGGCGGCACCGACAGCCGGGCGCGAGGCATCTTGAAAGCGTTGGTGTATGGGTTGTCCATTATCCTGATTTATACCATTATCGGTGTTATCGTAGCGCGCTTGCTGGGCGAGGATGGGCCCAATTTTATGGCAACTCACTGGCTGCCAAACCTGATCTTCTTCGCCGTTTTTGTAGTGTTCGGCCTGTCCTTTCTAGGGCTCTTCGAAATTACATTGCCCAATTCACTAGTCAATAAAGCCGATGCGCAGGCCGATAAAGGCGGCTGGCTGGGCGTGTTTTTTATGGCCTTTACGCTGGTGCTGGTGTCGTTTTCGTGCACGGGTCCCATTGTAGCCACCGTGCTTGGCTTGGCGGCACGCGGCGAAACTATTATGCCGGTAGTCGGCATGTTTGGGTTCTCGCTGGCCTTCGCGTTGCCGTTTACCTTGTTTGCCATCTTTCCCTCCTGGCTCAAAAGCCTGCCGCGCTCCGGCGGCTGGCTGAATACGGTGAAAGTAGTGCTGGGCTTTGTGGAGCTGATGCTGGCGCTCAAGTTTCTGAGCATGGCCGATCTGGCGTATCACTGGGGCCTGCTCAACCGCGACGTATACTTGGTGCTCTGGATTGTGCTTTCGGCTTTGCTGGGGTTGTATCTGTTGGGTAAGTTCAAGCTCTCCCACGACAGTGAAATTACGCACCTGAGCGTACCGCGTTTGCTGCTGGCTATCCTGGCGTTCAGCTTCATGACCTATCTGGTGCCCGGCTTATTTGGCGCCCCGTTGCCACTGCTGGCCGGCTACCTACCGCCCCAGTCTAACCGTGACTTCACGCTGGCGGGACCGGGGGGCAATTCTACATTTCCAGCGGCTACCGCCGCCAACGAGCTTTGCGAAACGCCCCGCTACGCCGACTTCCTGGAATTGCCCCACGGACTATCCGGCTTCTTTGATCTGGAGCAGGCCAAGCGTTGTGCCATCGCCCAGAAGAAGCCCATCTTCATCGATTTTACGGGCCACGCCTGCGTCAATTGCCGCAAAATGGAGGCCACCGTCTGGAGCGATCCGCAGGTACTCAAGCGCCTCCGCGAAGACTTCGTAGTGGTGGCTTTGTACGTAGACGATAAAAAGGAATTGCCTAAAAATGAGTGGTATACCTCCCGGCGCGACAATAAGAAGAAAAACACGCTGGGTAAGCAAAACGCCGATTTTCAGATAATGGAGTACGGCGTCAATGCGCAGCCATACTATGTGCTGCTTAATGCCGAGGCGGGCAATCAGCCCTTGGTAACACCTGTCGCCTATGAGCCTGATGTAGCCGGATTCCTAAAGTTTCTGGATGCAGGCCTGGCCCAATACCGCCGACAAACGCAGCCAGTGGCCGCCCGGTAAAGGGTTGATGAATTTCTAAAACCAGAATAAGCTTAGGCTTAGCTTTAGCCTAGCAGGCCGGTGTTGAGACGGTAAAGCTGAATGAGAAGCCGGTCGCTGTCTTCGGTGATTGATAAATCCTGTAAGCTCCCATAAGCGGGTACTTTGCAGGGCAGTTTCTGGGAATAAGCCAGCTCCTCAAACTCCTCATAATGGGGTTGATGCATACCTGTTCGGTGCCAGTTGGTGAATAAAGCCCGCAGCTTGGTGACAAACTCGTCCTCCGGCAGGTCGCGCAGGCGCACGGGCACAGTTTGGCGCAGGGGGCGACTGGTTTCGGCGCGGTCTTCACGAGCGGTTTCCTGCTCAATCATCAGCAGAAGCAGAAAAGCCAACACTTGCTGCGCCTCATCGAACGGAAACGGCGGCAGCCGAGTGGTACTTCGCGCGGCGGCCAGCAGATTATCGGTCCCATCGACGGCCAGTGCTAAGGCCGGCCTGGACTTGGGTTTAGCCGTGCTGTGGGCCAGCGCGTGCAGTAGGTTGTGCTGAAGACGGGCCTTGGAGGCTAACCGCTTCACCTGGCGCGGAATCGGCAGCATCTGCCCGATAGGTCCGGCAAAAGCTCGTAGCAGCAGCCCCAGCAGCGGCGCGTCGTGCTCCGAGCGGTCGGGTAGCAGCAGCTTCACTTGCTGGTCGCGCCAGCCTACCCAGGCAAACCGGGCCAGCAGCCCGATTCCCACTAGCGACAAGACGGGCAGCAGCCACCCGAACTGCGCCCGGAGGCGGTCGGGCAAGGCGCGAACGGGTGGGATGGTGGGGGGCTTTTTGGTTGTAGCAGGAGGAGGCGTTGCGTCTGTGGCTGATTTGGTAGAGCCTGCCTCTGCCCCAGGAGTGTTTGCTGCCGTGGCTTCAGTGGGTGTTGCTTGCGCTACGTTGCCTGCCTCGTCGGGCCCGTTTCGCTGCGTATGTAAGGCACTCACTAGTTCGGTGTGGCGTCGTTCTTCGGTAGCTTGCAACTGTTGTTTTTCCTGCCTGGCTGTCGTTTTTGAGTCGGCCTCTTTTTTAACAATGGATTTGGCCTCGTCTTCCAGATGAGCATAGAAGAGCGCGACCAGCAGGTAGGCGGCAAGCAAGCCAAGCACGGCGCGCAGCGGCAGGGGAAAAAGCTTATTCATGCGGGCTGAGGCGAGGCGGATAGAGTAGGTGCAGCAAGTGCTGGCTCACGCGTGGTCTCAGGAACAGGCTCTTCTGCGCCAAATAGCAGTCGGGCTACTTGCTCGGGGCCACACTGAGCCAGGGTCGGCATTGGCACTACCAAGTCAATCATCTTCTCGAGGTAGCGGGCGGCGTGGCGGCGGGCTTCGGCGGGCGCGGCCAGGCGCTGGTCGTGGTCGAGGGCGTCGGCCAGGGTACGCACGACCTCGGGTACATGCATGCCGAGCACAAAATAGAGGCGAGCCACTCGCTCGGGGGTTGAATTGGCGTGTGCATCCTCCTGGCCAGCGGCTTTGTCGGCGGCTTCTTGCTGGGCCCGCGCCTCCCGGCTGACTTCCACCAGAAAATTCAGGCTTTCGAGCAGCTCCAGCACCCGCGGGCCGGGAATCCGGTCCACGTCATCTACAAAAAACACGATGCGTAACCCGGTAGGCGCGTACCGGAGCACGTCGCTGAACTCGCGCCGGTATTTGTCGCGGAAGCCCGTATCAGCCTGCGCGGCAGCCTGCTCGAACTGGCGCATGGGCAACAGTTCGGTAATGGTGTTGCCGTGGGTGCGCATCCATTGCAGCGCCCCCAGCAACGTGCCCACCCAGGCCAGCACTGTACCCCAGATAGTAAGGCTGGAGCTGCCACTTTCCGGCTTGTCGGTGCCCGCTAGTTGCAGGAGCGCGGAGGTCTCACTTAATAAGTTGAAGGGGGCCAGCATCCAGCCTAATCCGTGGTTAGCAAACCACAGATTGAGGGCGCGGGCCGGCGTTACCAGGTTTAGGTGGAGGGGCGGGGCCTGAAGCAGTACGCCTACCAGGTACAGCAGAACCGGTCCTAGCAGAAACAGCACCAGCCCCACCCGCCAAGCCTGCCAGAAGCTTAGCTCGCGCAGGCGTCCTTTGCGTAAGCTACGGCGGTAAGAGCCGTCGTCGCAGGCCCGCAGCAGCTCCCGCAGAAACGCGCCGAGCAGGTGCTGCCCGCTCTGGTAGTGCCACACATTGATCCAGACGTCGCGGAAGGGTGCCCGATCCTGCTCCTGACACAGCATCTTGCGAATCTGGAGCATCACTGAGCTTTTGCCCGAGCCCCAGTTTCCGGATATTACTACCGAGTAGGGCGCCCCGGTGGCCGCGTTGCGTAGCAGCCCGGCTATGGCCTGCGCCACCGCTCCAAAGCCGAGTGTATCGGCGGCGCTCGGCAAATCATCTTTGCCCACCACGGCAGCCAGCAAATCGGGGCCCGCGTCGGGGATGGTTTCGCGCAGGCGGCGACGACGGCGCAATAGCCGCACGATTTGCCAAACCCAGGCCAAGGTGAGTAGCAGCAGGGCCGCGGTTAGCGCAGCTAGCAGCCAGCCTGGAACAAACTTATCACGGAGCAGAACAGGAAACATCGGCAGACCAGCACAAGCTGAAGGTTAGTTTTTCTTCTTATAATTTCGGGCGGCCTGTTGTTTGGTTTGCGTGTTCAGGCTGTCTGTGCGGCGGTTGGGCGACGTCTGCTGAGACATGGGAGCTTTCTCGAAAACATCATTTTCAGGCTTGGGGGAAGCTTTGGGAGGTTTTTCGTTTGGGTCTGCGGTTCCGCTTGACGGTATCGGACTCTCACCGCCATTGCCAATCTTAGGAGCGCCTTTTTCAAACCCTTGGTCTCCCTTTGAAATGGCTGTCGGGGGATAACCATCCTTACCAAACCTGCCGTCACTGCCTTTTATGTTGCCTCTGCCCTTCTGATTCGCCCCCCGGCAACCGCTGACGCTGCTTGTTTCTGACTTGAAGGCTTTCGTCCGGCAGCTAACGAAGTTTTAGCAGGTGCTTTAGTTGAGGTTTTAGGAGGCGAGGTGACCCAGTCGTCCTTATTCTTATCTACGAAAGGCGGCGGGGCCGCGAGAAGTGACTTAAAATATGCATCTGCCGCCGCTATTGCTTCTGTCAGCTGAGGCCCGACGGCCATTCGTTGCAGCTGGTCACCGTTTGGCGTGCGGGTGAGCAGTAAGGCGCTATCCAGGCGGCCGGGCTGCCAGAAAGCCAGGGTTATAGCCTGTACGCCGGGGCCAAACAGCGAAACAGGTAAGGAAACGTAGGCATCGGCGGTAGCAGACGTATTGCCAGTCGATGGGCGCTGCCGCCAATAAACGGCCTCACCGTTGTAAGTAGTAAGCAAAAGCCCGCCACTGTTTTCCTCAAAAGCTATCGTAGCTACCGAGTCCGTGATTTTGGAGTAATTCCATATTGTCTCCGCCGCAATAGTGATGCGGGCGGCTCGACCCGAATCAAAGCTTAACTCCCGAATCGTTCTGTCCGAAACCACTACAAAGCTTCCCCGGCCGGGCCAGTAGCCTGTGAGCCTGCCCTGCGCCGAATCCGCCCGCCAGCTTTGGCCGTCGTTCGTGGTCGTCCAGATTCTGTTGTCATTTCCTACTGCCACTGCTCTGCGCCCCCGTGGGTCTACCGCCACCGACCGCAAAGTGGTGCCGTTTACATCGGTGAGCTGTTGGTCTTGCCCTTCAGTGGGAGCATCAAATACGTTCTCCACGGTTCGCACCCAGCCCGAATCACCCACAATTAACCCTTTGCCGGGAGCGCCCCAACCGAGCGCTAGTGCCCTGGCCCGGCTGCGGGGTACACCCAGGTCGCGTACCTGCCAGGTGTGGCCTTGGTCGGCACTGAGCAGCACCTTAGCTCTGTCGGCGGTATCAGTCAGCACCCAGACCCAGGTTCTATTGTCGGCGTCCTGCGCGGTGCCGGCCTGCCAAAAGAAGTAGCCGCTGGTTGAGGCCGATGCCTGCGTCGTCAGCCGCTCGCGTGGCCCCCAGCGCCAGAGCACCAAACCCAACACCAGTAGCATCGGCCCCGCCCACAGCCACCGGCGCAGCTGGCGGCCGGCGGCGGCGTAGTCATGTCGCAGAGTTTCGGGGTCAGGGCCACCTGGGGGGCTTTTTTGGCTATTGGAGTCCGTGGCAGTAGGGCGTTCGGCAAAGCTGCCAGACGGTCCAGGGCGCTCCGGCCGCACTACGCTAGCCTTACGCGATGATTGGTTTCCTGCCCGTTCTGCCATCACAACTACTTAAAAAAAGTCTGTTGCCGCTGCTCTACAAACCCTAAAATGCTTTTGCTCCTTAACCACGACTTGGCTTTAGGTAAAGTATAGATCGGAATGATTAATCACGCTGGAGCAAGCAAACGCAGTTGGGAAGGCAAGCACGGCGTTTAACTCCTGTAGTCTCAGTGGTTCGCAGAATTCGGAATAACGTGGGCAAGTAAGGATAGCTCATTTCCGAACTTGCTGTTGCGAAGCCAATGACTGATTTTTAATAAGAAGCGCGCCTTCAGTTCAAGCAAAACACCTTTATGCAATGGTATGAACTGGCTATTGCAGTAATCATAATGGCTAGCCAAGCGCTCCTGCCGGTAAGCTACTACATCAGGAAGAGCAGGCTTTGAAGGTGATTATTCCGAAGCCGCATAAGGTCAGGGCTTCAAAACAAGCCCCACAAGGATAGATAAAAGCACCGCAAAAACTCTTGTTGCTTGCTTGTATAGGTACTAAATAAAATTAAATAGTCAAATAAAAAATTGAAATATTAATACAAAATACAAATATGTAAGATCACCTGCTTGCTCATCAGGCAGCAGTTAATAAAGAAGCAAAAAAGCCCCCCAGGCGCCGCTAATCAAAGCGTGTGGCACCTGGGGGCTTTCTTGATAGAAATTATCTCCTCCGAAATAAAATAAAAAAGGCTGCACCCACCCAGATGCAGCCTTCCAATTAAGAACGTACCCACCCAGATACGTCCCGGTACTTCCCTTCCCACTATAATTCCCCAATCAGCTGTAGAAGGAGGGCTCGAACCTCCACAGAGTAGTTAGCCGGCCGCCGGACCAGTTTTTCCCGAATCTCTACCCCCGAGAGAGGAGGGCATGTCTACCAATTCCATCATCCTACAAGATGCTCAACCACCTTTCGTGTTTGATTATGACAAATGTAGCAGAAGCTTCCGAAAAGTAAAAATATGGTAAGCTTTATCAATAAAATTTACACTATTTTTAATAAATGACTACTTTTGTTGCGATCCAATAAATGAAAGCCCGCAAAAATGGCCCGTGATTACGAACTTGACGATGTAGACCGCAAAATTCTCGCTCTACTCATTGCTGACGCGAAAATGCCCTACACTGAAATTGCTCGCAAAGTCCATGTGTCCGGTGGCACGGTGCACGTGCGCATGTCCCGCATGGAAGAGCTGGGCATTGTGCTGGGTTCCACGCTGCGCGTTGATTATCAGAAGCTAGGCTATGGTGTAAGCGCTTTTCTGGGGATTTATCTGACCAAAAGCTCCGTGTCGGATAGCGTAGCGAAGCTGCTCAGTAAGATTCCCGAGGTCATTAGTATTCACTACACCACCGGCAACTATGGCTTCTTTGCCCGCATCGTGTGCCGTGATACCCAGCACCTGCGCGACGTGCTCCACGACCAGGTTCAGCTCATCGAGGGCATCGAGCGAACCGAAACGCTTATCTCTCTGGAGGAGAACTTAAACCGTTCTATTCAGTTGCTCTGAGTTCAGTTGAAGCCTTACGCGTGATAGTCAATCTGCCCACCGCTATGGCGTTTGCTGCGGCCGTCAGCTTCACGCCCGACTTTATCTTTTTCGACAACTCGCTTCCGCCCCAAGCGCCGCCCACCGAAGCTCACGCCAGCAACCCTGACGCAAGCTTTTACGTGTTGATAGAAGCTAAGAGTAATAAAAAAGCCCCCCAGAGTGATCTGGGGGGCTTTTTTCAATATAATAAAGTGAAGCTTTAAGCTGCCGTTACTTGCGCGTCCAGCTTTTGGGCCAATACGTGCTTCGGCACGGCACCTACTTGCTTATCTACGATCTGGCCGTTCTTGAACACAAGCAGCGTAGGAATGCTGCGAATGCCAAACTTGGCGGAGGTTTGCGGATTAGAATCAACGTCTACTTTGCCGATAATAACGCGACCTTCGTACTCGCCGGCCAGCTCCTCCACTACGGGGCCTACCATGCGGCACGGACCGCACCACTCGGCCCAGAAATCCACGAGCACGGGCTTATCGGAGTTGATTATTTCTTCAAAATTGGAATCGGTGATTTCAATTGCTTTGTGTCCCATGATAGTAGGGGTTGAATGGTGTAGTATCTGAGTGCTTACGAACAAACGGGCCGCAAGGTAGCAGATTGCAGTTCAACAAGCCGCACGACTTAAAGTTCAACTTATCAAAGAAGCCAATAGTTTGTCAAATTTCGTGGAGCCTCTAATTCCTAAATCAGTTGACAAGCATCCATTTCCAGCTCCCGCATCTTGTCAATAAACGCCTTGGGCTCAATCTGAAAGCGGCGAGAGAACATGTCTACGGCTAGCTGCTCATGCGGCTCAGCGAATTGAATCTCGAGGCGCTTTTTGCCGGGAGCGGCGTGAATGGCTTCTTCTAGGCGGTCGATCATAGGGCCGGTGACGGTGCGCAGATCCAGGCGGACGCGGACGCCTTTGCTCATCTTTTCGGCGACGTCGGCCAGGGGCTGCATCGAGATAATGCGCAGGTCCCACTGGTCCTGGGTGTGGCGGCGCAGCTCCTGCTTGAGGCGCACGTACATGGGCGGCACCTGCTCGTTGGGATAATTGCGGGGATTGATGAGGGGGCAAATTTGGTGTAGTCGTCGCGGAATAGCGCGGGGCTGATGCTCGTTTCGTAGTCCTCCAGGGTGAAAGTGCAGAAGGGCTGGCCCATTTTCGTGGTCTTGAACAAGACGTTGTTGATGAGACCAGCCACGGCGATTTCCTTGTTCTTGTGGTTGTCAATCACGTCGAGGCCGCAGGTGCAGTAGGCGTCCAGCTCCAGCTTGTAGCTATCCAGCGGGTGACCAGAGAGGTAGAAACCCACCACTTCCTTCGCGGCGTAGCTGCTCGGTTTTGCTCCAGGGCTCCATGTCGTGCATCTTGGGCAGCGGCGCGGCCACTGCCCCAAACGCTGACGCGCCGAACAGGCTGTGCTGGCTACTTTCCTTGGCGGCGGCGTGCTGCTGGCCCAGCTTCATGGCCTTTTCGATGAGGGGCTGGTCGCCGGCCGGAGCGTCGAGGTACAAACGGCGGTGCTTACCAAAGTCATCGAATGCGCCGGCCTGGGCCAGACTTTCGAAGGTCTTCTTATTTACGGTGCGCAGGTTCACGCGCTTGGCAAAGTCGAAAATGTCGGAGTAAGGGCCGCCTTTTTCCCGCTCTTCCACCATGCTTTCCACGGCCAGCTCGCCCGCGCCCTTCACGGCGGCCATCCCGAAGCGAATGGCTCCTTCCTGGTTTACGTTGAACTTCAGCAAGCTCTCGTTCACGTCGGGGCCGAGCACGGCCAAGCCCTGCTTGCGGGCTTCCTCAATGAAGAAAGTCACCTTCTTGATGTCGCCCATGTTGTTGGTAAGCACGGCGGCCATGTACTCGGCGGGGTAGTTGGCCTTCAGATAACCCGTCTGGTAGGCCACCACGGAGTAGGCGGCAGAGTGCGAGCGATTGAATCCATACTCAGCAAATTTCTCCATCACGTCGAAGACTTCGTTGGCCTTCTTCGCGGCAATCTTGTGCAGGTCGGCAGCGCCCTTGGTGAACTTCTCGCGCTCCAAGGCCATCTTTTTCATGTCCTTTTTGCCCATGGCGCGGCGCAAAAGGTCGGCCCCGCCGAGGGAGTAGCCGGCCAGAATCTGGGCCGTCTGCATAATCTGCTCCTGGTACACCATAATGCCTTGGCTATACTCCAGGATGGGCCGCAGCAGCTCGTGCGGGTAAACCACTTCCTCGCGGCCGTGCTTGCGGTTGATAAAGTTCGGGATGAACTGCATCGGGCCGGGCCGGTACAGGGCATTCATGGCAATTAGGTCCTCAATGTTGGTCGGCTTCAAGTCCTTGAGGTACTGACGCATACCTTCCGATTCAAACTGAAACGTGCCAATAGTATCGCCACGCTGGTAGAGAGCGTAGGTCTTCTCGTCGTCGAGCGGAATGTCGTCGATGTCGATTTTGATGCCGTGGTTTTTCTCAATCAACCGCAGGGCATCCACAATGATGGTCAGGGTTTTGAGGCCCAGAAAGTCCATCTTCAGCATACCCGCCGACTCAATCACCTTGCCGTCGAACTGGGTGATGAGCAGCTCCGATTCCTTGGAGGTCGCGACCGGAATGTACTTCGTGATGTCGTCGGGCGCGATAATGATGCCGGCGGCGTGAATGCCCGTGTTGCGCACCGAGCCTTCGAGCTGGGTGGCCAGGCGCAGAATCTGACCGCGCAGGTTGTCGGGGCTCTCGTCGCGCCGAATCATGTCCAGCTCCTGGTTTTCGGCGAAGGCTTTGGTCAGGGTGGTGCCTACCTGCTCGGGCACCATCTTGGTGAGGTCGTTGGTCTGAGGCAGGGCCAGCTCCATAGCGCGGGCCACGTCCTTGATGCTGGACTTGGCGGCCATGGTGCCGAAGGTGATAATCTGAGCCACCTGCGTCTTGCCGTACTTATTCACCACGTAGTCAATGACTTTCTGACGATTTACGTCGTCGAAGTCAATGTCAATATCGGGCATGGACACGCGCTCTGGGTTCAGAAAACGCTCGAACAGCAGGGAATACTTGATGGGGTCAATGTTGGTGATACCCACACAATAAGCCACCGCCGAGCCCGCCGCCGAGCCCCGGCCCGGCCCCACCGCCACGCCCACTGAGCGGCCATGGTTGATGAAGTCCTGGGTAATAAGGAAGTAGCCTGCAAACCCCATCGTCTGGATGATGCGCAGCTCGTAGTCCAGCCGCTCCTCAATCTCCGGTGTGCGAACGGAATAGCGCGGCTTGGCACCCTCGAAAGCGCCTTTGTAAGTAAGGTGGCGCAGAAAGTCGTCGGCGTTGGCGAACTGCGGAGGCAGCGGGAAATTAGGCAGCAGAATGTCGCGCTGGAGCTTGGGGGGCGTTATTTTATCAACAATCTCGTTGGTATTGTCTACGCTCTCCGGCACGTCCTTGAACAGCTCGTTCATTTGCGCCTGCGTCTTGAAGAAGAACTGATCGTTGGCGAAGCCGAAGCGGGTGTGAGGCTTGGGTTTCTGGAGTTCTTCATCAATACGGCGCAGCTGCTTCTGGGCTTTTTCGTCGCGGCTGTGGTCACGGCGCAGGTTGTCGAGCAGGTCGTACTTCACCTCGCCCTTACCGGTCATCAACGTGTAATACTGGGTTTGAATGTCGCCGACCGGGTTGCTGTGCTCCTCGCCGGTGTTCACGCACAGCAGCAGGTCGTGGGCCGCATAGTCCGTCTGGTCCACGTAGTGCGAGTCGTTGGTGCAGATGACCTTGACGCCGTGCTTCTGGGCGAAGCCGAGTAGCACCTGATTCACGTCTTCCTGGCTTTTGCCGGTGCCATCGAAGTTCATGAGCCCGTGCCGCTGAATTTCGATGTAGTAGTCCTCACCAAACAAATCCAGCCACCACTTCAGCTTTTCCTCGGCCTCCGCTTCCGATTTAAACAGGATAGTCTGGGGAATCTCGGCCCCGATGCAGCAGCTGGTCGCAATCAGGCCCTCGTGGTACTGCTCCAGCAACTCGCGGTCTATGCGCGGGAACTTGGAGTACACTCCCTCGATGAAGCTCATTGAGCACAGCTTGCTCAGGTTGTGGTAGCCAGCCTGGTCTTTGGCCAGCAGCAGCTGGTGAAAGCGCTTGTCCTTTTCGCCTTTCTCTTTGCTGAAGGTCTTCTTGTGGCGGTCTTCGACCAAGTAAAACTCGCAGCCCACGATGGGCTTCACGTTGTACTTGTTAGCCTCGGCCACGAAATTAAAAGCCCCGAACATGTTGCCGTGGTCGGTGAGGGCTACAGCGGGCATGCCGTCTTCCTGCGCCTTTTTCATGAGTTTGCCAATGCTGGCCTGACCATCGAGCAGGGAGTATTGGGTATGGCAGTGAAGGTGGGAAAACGTAGGCATGGCAAGTATTTTAAGCGGACAAGTAATTAGTAAAGATACCCAGACCCGGTCGGAGTTGGAAGCTAAAAGAGCCGCGAAGCTGATAATCAGCGACATAAAAATGCCCCCCAGCTAACCCCACTACTGGTTCCCAGCGTATAGATTCTAGACTTGTTCCTAAATAGCTTCTTTTCGTTTAACAAGATGCCAGTTCCAGATTCCGCAAGCCAGCGCCAGCAGGCGGTCGTTGAAGCTGGCGGACTTATTGCGGCAGGTTTGGGCCACGCAACCCAGGCGTTTAGCTCCGCTGATGGCGTGTTCAACCTTAACGCGGCGGCGGGCGTGGGCGGCATTTTCAGTTCGTTGGGTGTCGGTCAGGGCCGCATCCGGGCGTTTTTTACTGCGCCGGGGCTTGCGGTGGGGCAAGCTTTCCGCGGGCAGCTCGTAGTCAGCGACGAGGCCCAGGTAGCCCAAATCGGCCAGCAGTTCGAAAAGGTCGAGCAAGCCCAGGTTGATATCAAACTCGTTTTTAAGCGCTTGGTAGTCGTGGGTCGCCCCGCAGGTAGTGGGTCCCAGGTAGTGAATGTAGCGGGCCGGGTCGGCAATGAGCGTATTTTTACGGGTCAGTCTTTTTTACCCGAGTAGTCGGCGGCCCGGTCCACCACGGCCCGCGGGCGGTGCTGGGGGCGCTCGGTGGCATCAAGCAGCAGCACGGGTATCTCGGCGAAGACCTGTTGCATCTGGGCCAGCGAGTCGATGGTGCGGGCCGGCAGTACGCCCCGTGTGCGCAAGGTGCGTTCCAGCGCTTTGGCCAATCGGTGCGCGTGTTCGCAGGCTTTAGAGCGGGGCAAGCCAAAGCTGGCGGCTAGCACGTCGAAGGTGGGGTAAGTTTTGAGGTAGTACAGAATGAACAATAGCTTTTGCTGCGGACTGGTTAACACGCCCTTACGCCCACCGCCAGCCTTCCGTTTGCGCGGGCGCTGGTCGGTAAAGCGGGCATCCGCTTCTTGTTGGCAGCCGACCGCAAACGGCTCGGCCAGCGCACAAAAGGCCGCCACATCTAGCCCCGTCAAGGCCCGCATCTGCCGGTCATCGGTTATCGTATTCACGTCTAGCATCCCCAAAAATACTATTTGGGAACAAGTCTTCTAACTAAACCGCCGTTAAGCGTGTTGGCATAGCTAACTTGCTTCCTCGGAACGAAACTCCGTATTTGAACTGGATACCTGACACCTATCAACAACTATGAAATCACTACCCGCCGTCCTCACCGACCCGGTTTATCAAAAGCCCGCTGCCTACTCGTGGCTGGAAACGCAGTTATTGAAGGTTTGCCAGGATGAGCGTGACCTGCCGTTTGCGCGGCTGCTTTTTAATATTAGCCTCACCCTTATTCCGCTGGCCATTCTGCTCTATATCCCGGGCCTGCCGAATTGGATATGGTGGTCAGCGGCGGTGCTGTATCATTTTTTGAACAACATCACCTTTAAGGGTCCTTTCGGGCTGATGCTGCACTGTGTTTGTCACCGGCCGCTGTTTAAAAAGGAGCACGACTGGCTGAACATGGGTATTCCGTGGGCAATTGGGCCGCTGTTTGGGCAGACGCCGGAGACGTACTATACCCACCACATGGGCATGCACCACGCCGAGAACAACATGCCCGAGGACACCAGCTCCACCATGAGCTACCAGCGCGACTCGCTGGGGGGCTTTTTGCAGTACCTGGGCGACTTTGTTAGCGTCGGTATTTTTCGGCTGCTGTCTTATTTCAAGCGAAGGAATAAGAAGAAGTTCCTTTTTAAATCGATTCGCGGGGAGGTGGCTTTTTTCGCGTGGTGCATCGGCCTGAGCTTCGTGAACTTCCCGGCTACGTTCGCAGTGTTTATTCTGCCCTTCATCATCTCGCGGGTCGTTATGATGCTTGGCAACTGGACGCAGCACGCCTTCGTGAACTCCATCGACCCAGCCAACGCTTACCACAATAGCGTAACGTGCCTGAATACCAAGTACAACCATAAGTGCTGGAACGACGGCTACCACACCAGCCACCACGTACGGCCCGCCCTGCACTGGACGGAGCACCCCAACCATTTCCTGAAAACGCTGCCCAAATACGTTCAGAACGACGCCATCGTGTTTGAAGGCATCCATTGGCTGCACCTTTTTGCCTGGCTCATGACCAAGCGCTATGACCTGATGGCCAAGCACTTTGTGAACGTCGGCGACCGGTATAAGAGCGACGAGGATATTATCGAGATGCTAAAATCGCGGACAGTTCGCTTCGTTGAGCCCGAGCTGGCTTACGCCAAGTAACTCCCGCTTGGATGTCGTTGCGATGTAGCGCGAGCTTTCAGTTCGCGTATCGTTGAACGACCTAGGGGCATTTTGCAATGACGTGTTCAACTAAACAACGACACGCGAAGCGGAAGCTTCGCGCTACATCGCAACGACACCCAATCCCTGAGATTTAAAACTAGGACTTACGCAAAGCGGAGGGTAGGGTGAGCCAGTTGACGGCGCAGATAGTTGTCCAGTAGGCCCTGCTTGAGCTGATAGACGGTGGTTTTGGTCTGGTAGGCCAGGCGTTTGAGACAGGCCCAGGTGCGCAGGGCCAGGGCAATATGATTGCGCTGGCTGCGGGCCAGCCGGCACTGGCAGGCTTGCAGGCCGGTAAGCTGCTTGGCTTCGCGGTGAAACTGCTCAATCAGCCAGCGGACGTTGCTTTCTTGCTCGGCAGCGGCCGTGTCCTCTTGTTCCAACTCGTTGGTGAGGAGGTAGTCCGTCCGGTGGGTAGACACCCGTACGCGGAAGAGTTTCAGCTTCGAGTCCTTGGGCATGCCTTTTACTTGCAGTAGTTTGCCGTGGGCCACGTCCTGGGCCGACCAGCTCAGCAGCGCTATGGATTGATAGGGCTGCTGGCCGCCCGAGTCATCGACTAAGCGGTTGCTTTTGAGCGGGCAGTAAAACTGCTTCTGCGCCGTGATAAGCCACTTGAACAGGGCCGTGGTGGCATACCAGTTGTCCATCAGGACGGTGCGGTAGGGCACTTGCCGTACCCGCAGTTGGGTGAGCATGTCCAGCACGTGGGCGTGTTTATCTTTGCCATCCACGTCGGGGGCGAACAGGCGGTAGTCGAGCAGCCAGAACTGGTCGGTGTCGGGATTGACGTACACGCAGCTGACCAGACCGATGCCTTGGATCAGCCCGTGGGCATTGCCCGAGTACTGGCGGCGAACCAGCTCAATTTTGTGGCTATGCGACTTGTCGAGCACCGTATCATCGAAGAGCACATAGCCGCGCGGGCTGCCCACGAACTCGCCCTGCAGCTGCTGCCAGAGCTGGCGCGGCGTAAAACGGCGGGTTTTGAGGAAGTATTGCACGTTGTCGTGCGTGAGGCCGGCCAAGTGCTCGGCCAGGTAGGTGCCGGTGTAGTTCACCTGACTGCTGAGCAGAAACTGCCCGTAGAGCTGCGCCGTGACTTTCATGCTTTAAGATACTCAAATCCCCCTTTTGCGTAAGTCCTAAAAACGACAAAAAAGGACGGCTCAGCGCCGTCCTTTTTTGTTGCAATGAGCTTTGCAAGGGCCTACTTCGTGGCGCGAATAGTCAGGACTTCACCGGGCCGGACGTTGAAATCGGGCTTGCCATTCCACTCCATAATCTGCTTGATGGTGACACCATACTTCCGGGAAATGGCGTACATCGACTCGCCGGCGGCCACCGTGTGGCGTATGGGGCCAGTGGTAGCAGCAGGCGCGGGCGTTACTGCTGTTGCTGGCGTCGGCGTTGGCCGGGGCGCGGCTGGGCTGGGCGTGGCTGGCGCAGTCGGCTTTGGTGCGGGTGCAGCCGCAGAAGGCACCACGCGTAGTACCTGACCCAGGCTTAAAGCAGCGCTGGGGGGCAAATTATTCCATGCCGCCAAGTCAGCGGGGCGCAGACCGTAGCGCCGGGCAACGCTATACAGCGACTCACTTTTTTGCACGATATGCTGACCACTGGCCGGTATATCCAACACCTCAGTGGCTTCGGTAACTACTGGGCTTGCTGGGGCAGGACGGGGTGAAGGTGCAGTTGTGGCCGGAGTCGATTTTGCGGGCGCCGATTTTGCCGGCGCTGTTTTGGAGGAAGCAGGCAAATCGCGTAGCACCACCTGACCAGGGTTTTTTACCACGGGCTCAGCAGCGTTGGCCGTATCGGCAGTAGATGTGCGCGTCGTGTCTTGTGCCTGGCTGGGGGGCAAATTCTGGCTGGAAGTCTGAACTGTGTCGGCAGTAGCCGTAGCGGCTTTTACAGAAGGAGTTATCTGAAGTTTTCCTCGGCTCGTATCAGGCGCAGCCACCGTGGGTGGTGTGGGGGGCAAATCCACTTCTTCGTTTGTCACAGGAGCTGTGGTAGGCGCCGGTGTGGCAGCCGCAACTACTATACTATCTGCTTGTGGCTCCTCTATGATGTCGGTTTGCTCGACGGGCTCTGTTGGAGTGGACTCAACCGGTGTCTTCGCTTTAGGCGTAAGGATGCGACGTGGATTAGCCGGCGCAGGTTGCGGCGCGGCTGTGGAGGCAGTAGCGCCTGCGCCGCGCACGGGCCGCTCGAAGGCGGCTAGCGCACGCTTATCCTGGCTATCCACGTACTCCACGGCTACTTCGCGCGGACGAGTAAACTGCAGCCAAAGCATCCGGCCGGGTCGCAGCTCCTCATTGCGCCGCATGCGGTTTTTGGCCAAAATAGCCCGAGTACGCATCCCGTATTTCTGCCCTACAGTAGTCACTGTTTCGCCCGGCTGAGCTACGTGGTATTGCACCGACGACTTATCCCGCTTTTTCTGCACAAAATAAGGCTGCCCCACCACCACGTTATCAAAGGCATACAAATCGTTGTACTGCATGAAGCGCCGCATCTTCAAATTAGCCCGACGCGCCAGACTTTCCTTGGTATCGCCGGGCAGGGCTACAATGGCGCGCAGGCCGTTGATACGCACGAAATCAGCGTTTTCGGGATCTATATCGGGCTGGGTGAGGAGCTGGCCGGCCGTGGCGGTGCGCTGATTAGCGAGCAAGGCGGTGCGCTGCAGCTCGTCCGTGATGGGCACCAGCACGGTATAAGCTTTGCCCGCCGGCACGGCGCTACCAGGCAGGAGCCAATGGTTGTGGCGAGCCAGCTCGGCGGGGTCAGTTTGCAGCGTTTGCGCTAAAGAGGCGAGCTGCTGGCCGGGCTGCACCGGAAACTCCTGCAGCAGCATCGGCGGCTGCGGATTCTGGCCTACGGCGGGTTCGTAGGCTACTTTATGCGCTAAAAAGGTAAGAATGTAGGGATGCGTTTTTTCGGAAATCTCCATTTCCGTCGCGCCTACATCGGTGGGTAGGGTGTAGGGCTTGGTGCCCGTCAGGCCCAGATTGTAGCTGAGCAGCGTATTCACCCAGTTATGAAAAGTGGCATTATTGCGCCTCAAATAAGCCGCCGCGCCGCGCGAGGAGGCCACAATGTGCTTGCGCTCGTCCACGGTACCATCTACCTGTACGCCCAGCTCCGTCGCCGACTCGCGCTTGAATTGCCAGTAGCCCACGGCGTCGTGAATGGATTGGGCTTCACCCTGTAAACCGCTTTCCTGCAACGCCAGGTAGCGAAAATCAAGCGGAATGCCCTCAGCCTGAAACGTGCGGTCAATCAGCGGAAAATAGGCATCGGCCAAGTCGACGCGGGCCTGAAAGGAAGGCTGATAGCGACGCAGAGCGTCTACTTTTTGCTGCACGGCCTCCCGTCCGCGCGGGGTGAGGCGCAGACGCATGCCACCAAAAGCAAGCTCAGAAGGCACCGTTACGCTTTGGGCACCAGCCAGCAGGGGCAGCAGCCACAAGAGCAGCAGAAGTATTCTTTTATTCATCAGATAAGTAGAGTACACGATCAGTAACGCTCAGCCAAGGAGTTTATCTTACAAAGAAGGCAAATCTGTTGCGAAATTATGTCCTGAGCCCTCTTCAGGTCTGCTTTAGAAGCCTACTACAAGGCACAGAAAAGCCCCCCGGTAGTCAATGGCTACCGGGGGACTTTTTAATTAAGTAGAGCTAGCGCGGCGAGCCGTCGCCGCGGCGTTCCGGCCGCTCACCCGCACCACCTGTGCTGCTCAGGCCACTGCCGCTGCGCAGGTTGTAGGTAAACATGACCATAAAATAGCGCTGCAAGATGTCCGTGCGGGTATCTTCTATATACGCTTCCGTGACGTTGCGCTGAATACTGCGGTTCTGGCCCAGCAAATCGAAGGCGTAGAGACGAATTTCGCCGCGCTGCTTCGCGAATATCTTTTTGCCGATGCTGGCATTCCAGAGCGCGTATTGCTGGTTGAAGCCTGCCGCCAGGCCACCGTTGTAGCGGTGCGTAACGTCGGTTTGCAGGGTGAAGCCGTTGCCCACAATCCAGTTGAAGCGCAGCTGACTATTTTGGGTGAAGTAGTTGGTGTTGAGTTGCGTGCGGGCCGTGTTGCGGGCCCGGCTGAAGTTGGAGTTAGACGAAACCGTAAAGTCCAGCCGCTCGCTGATGTTGCTGCTTACTACCGCGCCCAGGCCCAGCGTGGGCGTCTGGGAGTAGTTGATTACATCATTGATCAGGCCGGGCGTGCGGCTGTAGCCGGCCGTAGCGTTCAGGTTCAGATTAGACTTGATAAAGCCCACCGGCAGCCCGTAGCTCAGCACGCCACGAAAGTTGTACTGCTGCCCCAAGTTGATGGGCCGCGTTAATTGCCCCCCAGCGGGCAAGCGCACCACGCCGCCATTCAGCGCCAGGTCTGTGTCTTCGATGGCAATGAAAGTGCTGTTGGTGATATAGTTATCCGTAAAATTGCCGAGCAGCAGCGCGAAGAACGTAGTCGACTTCTCGGGTTTTGCGGCCGAGTAGCGGATGGTGGCCGAGTGCTGGGTTTGCTGCTCCAGCGTCGGGTTGCCGGTCGTGAGCTGCAAAGGATTCGCATTGTTCACTACTTCCTGCAGCTGACCAATGGAGGGTGGAGGCGTGTTGGAGCGGTAGTTAAAGCGCAGATTTTTCTCCCGCGAGAAGTTGTAGCGCAGCATAGCGTTGGGCAGGAAATTATAAAACGAGCGGTTCAGGCTGGTAGTCAGCGGAAACTCCTGGTCGCTGCGCAAGTCAGCTTTCTGGCCTGCGGCCCCAATCATCACCTGCAAGTCTTTGGTTTGGTGGCGAAAGCTGACGCCCACGCCCTGCGTGAGGTAGGTGTTGGTAAAGACGTTGCTCAACGCCGGGTTCAGCTCGGCGTATTCGCCGATGTCATCCACAAAATCGAAGGTGCGCTTGTCCGAGTTATTGGGCGTGTAGGCCAGCGTATAGTTGAACTGGAGCAGGTCCTGCTTGCTCAGCGGCTCGGTGTACTCCAGGCGCGTACCCAAATTCCAGCCGGTCTGATCTAAGGTCGAAAACTGATTGAGCGAATCGGTTTCTGAGAGCGTACGCAGGTTATTGTCGCCTTGCTTCTGGTTGTAATTGACGGTAGCATTGGCCGACATCGTGCGCCCCGGCTTATTGAAGCGGTGACGGTAGAGCAGGTCATTGTTGGAATTGAGGCCTGTAAGGGCGGAGCGGTAGTCGCTAAGTACGTTGCTGTTGCTTATGCCATCGGCGGCCGTAAAGCCATTGAGGTTGCTGTTGCCTCTGTTTTGCTGCAACGACAGGCGCGGCCGGAAAAGGATCGAATTAGCCGAGTCTATTTTGTGCTCCAGGCGCAGATTGAAGCGGTGGTTGATGTTGCGGCTCGTCGCCAGCGAATTTTCTGAATACGTTTGGTTCGCACCACCGTCGGAGAGAGCGAATTGGCGAAACAGGTTGGTGTTGGCCTGGTTCTCCGATAAATTGAAGAAATAGCTGCCCGTCACTTCGGTTTTCTTGTTCCACACGTCGGAGTAGTTCAGGCCGATGGCGTGGGTGGTGGAGATGCCACCGCTGGAACTCACCAGAAAGTCGCCGGCATTGTTGCCGCCACCTCCGCCACCGGGGCGTCCGCCGCCGCCGCCACCTCGTGGCCCGCCGCCACCACGGGGCGCACCGCCGCCTTGGCGGGAACTGCTAGTCACACCCAGCAAATCGTCGGTGGCGAAGTTCTGCTCGTTGATGTTATTCGATTGGGCCACAACCGACAAGCGCCGGTCGCCCTCAAAGGAGTTGTAGTTGCCGCTCACGCGGTAGCGCTCCGGCCCGGCGCCGGCCACAAAACGTCCAAACTGCCCCGTTTTAAACTCAGGCTTGGTCACGATGTTGATGGTTTTTTCGGTGTTGCCGTCATTGAAGCCCGAAAACTGTGACTGCTCGCTCTGCCGGTCCAGCACCTGAATTTTATCAATCATCTCGGCCGGAATGTTCTTCAGCACCGCGTCGGGGTCGTCGCCGAAGAAGGGCTTGCCATCCACCAGCACGCGTTGCACATTCTCGCCCTGGGCCTGCACCCGGCCGTCCTGCACGCTTACGCCCGGCATTTTGGTAATGAGGTCCTGGGCGTTGGCGTCGGGGTTGGTTTTGTAAGCGCGGGCGTTGAACTCGGCCGTGTCGCCGCGCTGCACGGCGGCTGCGGCGCGGCCGGTTACTTCCACCTCACCCAGCTTAATTTGATTGGAACCAAGCAAAATGCCCCCCAGCACCACCGGCGCGCCCGCTACGGTGAGGGGGCGGCGCTGCGTTTGGTAGCTGACAAAAGAAATGGTGAGCAGATATCGGCCCGGCGCTACCTCAGTGAAGGAAAAATTGCCCCCCGGATCAGTGGCCACGCCTTGTTTGGCCGAGTCCGGGAGGTGGATGAGCAGCACGTTGGCACCCGGCAGCCCCGATTGGTCGGTGGCATCCAGCACGCGGCCGCTGACGGTTTGATTTTGAGCGAAAACGTTGGTCGCGGTAAAAGTCAGCCAGAAGCCGAGCAGCAGGCGTAGCGCTTTTCTCATAATCGATAGATCAGGGGTAATGCGGACGTAGATGCCTGGAAGGGGAGAAAGTTTAATCCAAATCGCGGATTTTGCAGATTAATCGGATTCCACGGATTTTGGTGACGACTCCTTATAACTTAAAAAAAGCCGTCAAATTAAGTCTGGGGGGCTTTTTGGTGAAATAAATGGTACCCGATGATCTAGTCAGGCATGGTCTTCACCAAAATCCGTGGAATCCGACTAATCTGCAAAATCCGCGATTTGGATTAAACTTTCCGCAATAACAACAAGCCGTCGCGCAGGGGCAGGAACACGTTTTCTACGCGCGGGTCGGCCTGCATCTTGGCGTTGAAGGCCCGAACGGCATGGGTGTCTTTATCGGCGGGCTTCACGGCATAGGAGGGCAGGACTTTGTCGCCCCACAGCACGTTGTCGATGAGCAAAAAGCCCCCCGGCCGCACTTGGTCAATTATTAGCTCGAAGTAGGCGTCGTTGTTGATTTTATCGGCGTCGATGAACACCAGATCCCAGGTTTCGGGGAGCGTGGGCAGCACGACGCGGGCGTCGCCGATGTGTAGGTGAATACGCTCGGTGAGGTCGGCGGCAGCCACGTATCGGCGGATGCGGGTTTCCAGCTCCGGGTTTTGCTCAACGGTGTGTAGCTCGCCATTAGGCGTGAGGCCTTCGGCCAGACAAAGGGCAGAGTAGCCCGTGAACGTGCCAATTTCCAGGATGCGCCGCGGCCGGACCATGTGGCTGATCATGCTCAGCAAGCGTCCCTGCAAGTGCCCCGACAGCATGCGCGGAGCCAACACCTGCACGTGAGTTTCGCGATTGAGGCGGCGCAATAGCTCCGCCTCGGGTGTGGTGTGGGCCTCGGCGTACTGGTGGCGTTCATCGTCGGGGGTCACGATTGGGGCTGCTTATCGATGAATTTGTGGGCAATTTCACGTTTCATGGCGCGAGCGGCGCGGGCTTGCTCAGAAGGCTGAAAATAGCGCCACATAACAGCCGACGTAATTATCAGTGCCAAGCTAAAGGCGCTGATGCTCGTCACGATAGATGCCACCAACAACCCCCGTCCATAGTTATCATGAATAAACAAAAACAGCAGCCAGAAGACCGTTGTCAGAACGCCGCTAATAGTCCAGAACAAGCGCTGAATTTTGCTGGTGGCTTTCACTAAGCGAGAATGTGTTGGCAACTTCCAGACAAACCAGGCAATAGCCAGCAGGCCAACCACCGAAGAAATATATTGTAGCCACCGGTACAGCGTGAACGGCCCTACCCACATCTCTAACTCCTTGATGCCAACTGAGATAATCGTATCGCTGTGCGTAAACGCATCCCAGAACACATGCGACAAGCTTCCTATTAGAATGGCCAGCACCATTCGGCCCCTCCAAAGGTTTCGTAAAGGCCAAGGCCGTTCAGCCAGCCAGCTTAGCCGTGCCCGAAGAAATAAAGGGAGGCAACGAACTAAGGGTCGTTTTACTAAGCCATGAAATAACCCAGCTATTAACAGGCTCACGGGTAAATTAAACCAAAGCATACCCAGCCAGGTGTGCCCATAGGAGCCGTAAGCCTGCAGGCGCAAGAAGTATTCAAAATCGGGAGCCATTGTGCCCAATACCAGCCCTGACATGGATAACCAGCGGCGGGTTTTGAAAAGCAATGGCAATACAATAGCCGGATGCGAAAGAGTAAAGGGCATTGTAGCGAAAAGTAGTTATCTAACTAAAAGCACAGCGATATAGCGTACTTAAATACTAGCTGATGAGTTGGCAGCTGCCTAAACGGATGCTATTTTTTCCAGTCTGAATCGCCAGATGGTAAAACCTGATTTCCCCGTTTCCTGCCAGTGCGCCGTGATGCGGTACAATCCATCGTAACGGTAGAAAAAAAGCCCCCCAGCGCCCTGAATACGACGTATCACACGTACGGGCTGGCCAGTGGTTTGGCTGCGGACTAATTCAAGGTTGGCACCAGTCAGGGTTTGATCCGTCACTTGTTGGCCCGATGAACTGCTGCGCCCGCCCTGGCCCGTGTAGAGGATGACGTGGCCCAGGTCCACGTCATCCTCGTATCCTTCGGCTACTACAATGGACTCAGCGCCTACGCCGGTCCTGGCTCCGATGCCAGCGCGCGTAGGCCGGTGCACGCCGGAGGCGCTCAGCTCCAGCCGATTCAGAAATTCGTACCCTTCCCGAATGCCGGTAACCGCTCCGAAAGTGACAGGCTGCTGCGCCATTGTAGGGCTTTACTCCGGCACGTACTGGAGCACGCTCAGATTGTCTTCGCGCAGCACATCGTTGGCCAGCTCACTCAGCTCAGCGGCCGTGATAGCGCGGATACGGTCAAAAATCTCAGTGAGCGGCTCCACCCGGCCAATATCGAGGGTGCTTTTGCCGAGGAGCTGCATCAGGCCGCTGTTGCTTTCCTCCGACATGGCCAGCTGACCCATCAGCTGCTCTTTGGCCGTGTGCAGTTGCAGGGAGCCCAGCGGCTTTTCGCGCAGGGTTTTCAATTCTTTCTGCACCAGTGCCACGGTGCGCTTCACTTGTTTTTTCTCCGTACCGAAATAAATGCCGAACATACCCGTGTCGGTGTAGGGCGAGTAAGTGGCGTCGATGGTGTACACCAGGCCGTATTTTTCGCGCACTCCTAAGTTCAGGCGCGAGTTCATGCCCGGACCGCCCAGAATGTTGGTCAGCATAAAAAACGGAATGCGACGCGGGTCTTCAATGGCATACGCCGGGCCCCCAATCAGGCAGTGGGCCTGGGTGATGGGCTTGCGCTCCAGCTGCTCCATGCGCTGGTAAGAGGAGAAAGGCGTGCGCGGCCGTGCACCCAGACGGGCGGGCAGCGGAGCCAGATATTTCTCGGCCAGGCGCTTTACTTCCGTAAAGGGCAGGTTGCTCACCGAGCTAAACACAAGCCGGTCGGTGCGGATATTATCGGCCAGAAACTGGCGGAAATCCTGTTGTTGAAAGCCTGAGACACTCTGGCGCGTGCCCAGAATGTTGTGCCCCAGGGCATGATTACCGAATATCACGGCGTCGAAGTCGTCGATAATGGCGTCCTCGGGGGCGTCGTGGTACATGGCCATTTCCTCCAGAATCACGCCGCGCTCCTTCTCAATCTCGCGCTCCGGGAATACGGAGTGAAAGGTAAGGTCGGTGAGCAGCTCGAAGGCGCGCTCGAAGTGCGTGCTAAGCAGCGAAGCGTAAAAGCAGATTTTTTCCTTTGTGGTATACGCGTTCAATTCGCCCCCCACGGTTTCGAGGCGGTTGAGAATATGGAAGGAGCGACGCTTTTCGGTGCCTTTAAACGCCATGTGCTCCCAAAAATGGGCTAGACCTAATTGGTGCAGGTCCTCGTCGCGCGAGCCAATGTCGAGCAGGAAGCCGCAATGCGCGATTTTGGTGTGTAGTACTTGTTTGTGCAGTACGCGGATGCCATTGGGCAGCTCGTGCAAATCGTAATCGGCCATGTAATACGGGCTTGGAGTCTTGAAAACAGCAGAGGGCAACATGGCTAAACGCAGCCACCATTTTGCTCCCTGACCAGTAATAACCAGCTAGTGGCTTGACAGGTTTCCTTCTGTTTTTTGGGATGCTGGAAAGGGCGCAAAGGTACAAAAAAGCCCCCCACGACGGGACCTATTAACCTTAGTGCTGGGCCGAAGCCCAGGCTTCGGCCTCGGTCAGTGCATCGATAAGCTGCTGGGTTTGGATGCCGCGGGCACAGTAAAAATGGCCCAGAGGGCATTGTTTATACCCGTGCAAACCGCAGGGCTGACACTCCAATTGTTCTTCTAGCTGCACTACCCGCGAAAACGGACTAAGCGGCCCGAAGCCAAAAAACGGTACCGTAGAACAAAAGACAGCGCACGTAGGAGCCCCCATCGCGGAGCACAGGTGCAGAGGCGCCGAGTCGTTCACGTAATTCAGCACTGCTCCGCGCATCAGCGCCGCCGATGCCAGCAGGGGAAGCTGACCCGCGAGATTTACAACGCCGGCCCGACCGCTTTCCTGGCGCAGCCGCTCGCACACGGCGCTGTCGGAGGGAGCGCCTAGCAGGTACACACTATAATGAGGTGGTAGCGCCCGGAGCAGCTTCAGCCATTGCTCCTCCGGAAACTGCTTCGTAAACCACACCGACGTGGGCGCAATGCAGACATACGGATTGCCGCTAACGTACGGGGCGACCGTGGCTTCATCGGCGGGCGTGGGAAAAAGGCGGGGCGGCGTAAGCGAGGCTTCGGTTTCGGGGTAAAGCAGGTGCAGGTTGCGCGTTACCTCGTGAATTCCCTGGCCCATGAGGTGGGGCGTGACGTGCGTAAACGCAAATGAAAGCGGGTTTTTGTCGAAGCCAATGCGCTTGGGAGCCCCCGAAAATGCGGTCAGAAAGCCCGTGGAGGCAAAGCGCTGCAAGTTGATAACCCGCTCGTAGTCGCCGGCCCGAATCGTGCGCAGCAAGCGCCACAGGTCGCGGTACTTATAGTTTTTCTTGTCCCAGATCAGCACATCGCGCACGTGGGGGTGCTGCTCTATCAGGGCCTCGTTGCCCTTGCGAACCAAGAAATCGACGGGCGTATTCGGCTCCGTCTGGCGCAGGCGTTCCAGCAAGGCCGTGGCCAGAATAACATCGCCAATAAAAGCGGTTTGAATGAGCAGAATGGCGCGGCGCGGGTGCGACTTGGGCGGCATCAGAAACGAAAAGGAGCGAACAGAGCGGGGGGCGAAAATACCCAAGCTACCATAGGATACAAGGTTATAGCACACCCAAGTCGCCCATATTTTTGATTTTAGGATAATAACACCAACTGGCCTGCTTAAAGTGCAGGTAAATTAAACCGTTGGGATGTAGCGCGAACTTTTAGTTCGCGTATCGTTGCGGTTGTTGTTAAAATGCCCTCAGCTGTCATCGTTCAACGATACGCGAACTAAAAGTTCGCGCTACATCTGTAAAGCTGCCTTCGTGCATTCTCTTAACTTGCAACCGCCTTGCTCTTCCTTTCAACCCTAGCCTGTCCTATGCGTTACGGACCCATCGATCCTCAGCTTTTTATTGAAAACCGCCGCAATTTCGTTCAGCAGCTGCTTCCGGCGTCGTTAGCCATTTTTCACGCCAACGACACCATGCCCACCAATGCGGACGGCACCATGGCTTTTCGGCAGAATAATGATTTGTTCTACTTCTCCAGCGTCGATCAGGAGGAGAGTATCCTGCTGTTATTCCCTGATGCCAAGCTTCCCCAGCACCGCGAAATCCTGTTTTTGAAGGAAACCAGCGAGCATATTCTCATTTGGGAAGGCTATAAGCTGACGAAGGACGAAGCTCGCACGAACTCTGGTATTCGCACTATCCTGTGGCTCGATAGCTTCCAGCAGGTGCTGCACGCCCTGATGAATGAGGCCGAGAATGTATACCTCAATACCAATGAGCACATCCGGGCCGTGGTGGAAGTAGAAACCCGCGACGCACGCTTTATCAAGGAGATTCGGGCAAAACACCCGCTGCATCAGTACCGCCGCGCCGCGCCGCTGCTGCACCAGCTGCGGGCCATCAAGAGTCAGGAGGAAATCCGGCTGATGCGCGAGGCGGCGAATATTACGGAAAAGGCGTTTCGCCGTTTGCTGGGCTTCGTGAAGCCCGGCGTATGGGAATATGAGATTGAGGCCGAGATTCTGCACGAGTTTGTGCGCAACCGCTCACGCGGGCCGGCTTACGGCAGTATTATCGCCTCGGGTGCCAGCGCCTGCATTCTGCACTACGTGAGCAATGACCGCCAATGTCAGGATGGCGACGTGCTGCTGCTCGACTTTGGGGCCGAATTTGGCAACTACGCCGCCGACCTATCACGCAGCATTCCCGTAAATGGCACCTTCACAAAGCGCCAGCGTGATGTGTATGAAGCGGTGCTAGCTGTTATGAAGTTTGCCACTTCGCACCTTGTAGCTGGCAACAATATAGAAGACTATCACGCCGCCGTAGGCCAGCAGATGGAGCAGGAGCTAATCAAGCTGGACTTGCTCAACGAAGCGGACGTTCGTAACCAAGACCCGGCCGCGCCGCTTTATAAAAAATACTTCATGCACGGCACCTCACATTACTTAGGGCTTGATGTGCACGATGTGGGGGGCAAATACCGCACGTTTGAGCCGGGCATGGTGTACACCTGCGAGCCGGGTATCTACATTCGGGAAGAGGGCCTAGGCATCCGGCTGGAGAATGATGTTCTCATCACCCGCAGCCAGCCCGAGGACTTAATGGCTTCCATCCCGCTTGAGGTAGAGGATATTGAGCACCTCATGGCCCGGTAAGTAGTCGATAGTAGGCTCCAGTCAGGCTCAAAAAAGGGGCGCTCCACCAAGGAGCGCCCCTTTTTTGAGCCTAAATAGACAAGGAAAACTAGTTTTTTTGAAAATTAAAAAAGATAAATATTCATTTGCTATTCCGTAGGCAAGCCTGAGAATCAGGCGGAAACGCTGTTTTTGTGGACATAAGTTCAGAAAAATGCCCCCATTTTGAGGCCATAACAACAACCTTATTCGTAATGGAAAGTATAGGCACTCAGTTAAGGCTCCTATTCAACCCCGAATAAGTCGCTAAAACCAAAGAAAATGTTTTCACCTAACCTGTATGCTATGAGACACCTTCTAGCAAAATCTGCGGTCTTGGGATTAGCGCTGCTGGCGGCGGCCCCCGAGGGTCACGCGCAAAGTGCGGACCGCAAGACCGGCATTAGCCTTTACGGCAGCACCCTGCAATACCACGGCGACCTGGGCTCGGAGTGGTTCAAGTCCAACAAGATCGAGTACGGCGGGGGCATCACCCTCTCGCGCTATATCACGCCGGGCCTCGACATTGGCATAGCCGCCAACTACGGGGACATGAAGTTCTCCACCAAGGTGCTCAAAGGCATTGAGGATTTGCCCCCCGCCATCCGCCGCTTCGACGCAAACGTGACCACCATCGGGGTGCCCATCAAGTTTAAGCTCAACAACGGCTGGGCTTTGAAAGAGGACGCCGTATTTGCTCCCTACCTGAGCTTAGCGCCGGGTTTGATGATTGCTTCCTCAGATAAGTTCTCTAATGTGGGTGGCGGCGAGCAATTCCTGGGCAACCGCGACCATTACGCCGCTTACCTTCAGGGCAATGCCGGTATTGCTCTGAACTTCTCGCCTTCGTTCGGCATCTTCGTGCAGACGGGCCAGATTTATGCCGCTACCAACACGATTGACAACGTAGACAAAGGCGACCTGAATGACCGCTACCTGCAGCACTCAGCTGGTATCACTTACAACTTTGGCAAGCCCAAGGATGAGGATATGGATGGTGTGCCGGATCGTAAAGACAAGTGCCCCGCCACTCCGGCCGGCGTAGCCGTGGATGAAGCTGGTTGCCCCTTAGATGGCGACGGCGACGGTGTACCGGATTACCAAGATAAGTGCCCCACCGAGAAGGGCTTGGCTAACCTCGAAGGTTGCCCAGACCGTGATAACGACGGTGTGCGTGACTCGGAAGATGAGTGCCCAGACCAAGCTGGTACGGCTGCTCTCCGTGGTTGCCCCGATGCCGATGGCGACGGTGTAGCTGATAAGAACGATACCTGCCCAGATACTCCAGCTGGTACCCAAGTTGATGCTACAGGCTGCCCTGTAAACCTCGACCAGGACGGTGATGGTATCAAGGATGACGTAGATAAGTGCCCCGGCACTCCAGCTGGCGCCACAGTAGACTCTACTGGCTGCCGCGTGATTGACCCTGCGTTGATGCAGAAAGTACGTCCAGTACAGTTTGAGACCAACAGCACGGTTATTCGTCGCCAGTCGTATGGCACGCTTGACAACATGATCAAGATTCTGGATCAATACCCTGAGTATAGCCTCCGCATCGCTGGTCACGCTGACAGCCGTGGTACGAATGAGTATAACCAAGGTCTGTCGGAGCGTCGTGCGGCCTCGGCCAAGCGCTACTTCACTGGTAAGACCGTTGATCCGAACCGTATCACAACGGTAGGCTTCGGCGAAGAGCAGCCTGCTGCGCCGAACACTTCGGCCGCTGGTATGGCTAAGAACCGCCGTGTAGAATTTACCTTCGAGTTCTACATTCCAAGCCAGCCTCAGCCTTAATTGCTGACCGGCTTTAGCCCCAAAAAGCGGCGGACCCATAAGGTCCGCCGCTTTTTTTGTGCTCCTGACGTTAGAATGCATAACGCGTCTTTGCAAAAAAGCCCCCCAGAATATTCTGGGGGGCTTTTTTCGGTTATCAGACTATTGATCAGGTTCGGCTAAGTAAGCTTACGTGTGGTCGCTTCAGTTAAAAGACTGTTTACTGATTGTACCAGATATTCTGCGGCATTCCAGACTAGCGAATCAGCAACAGTTAGTATTCAATGCAGGGGTATAAAAGGCTTAACCTATACTCAAGTAGATCCGAAGCGTCTAGCGTAGCAAGCTGACTTACTCTAGGTGTTAGAACAGCTATTGAGGCTGTTTATGATAAAGGCTATAGATTTTCTCCTTGCTGGATATTGCAGCTTTACAAACAGGGAACGCATCATGCGTAAAATCATTATAGATCGGTGCGCAATGTAAAAGGCAACAAAAAAGCCCTCCACTGGGTGAGGAGCTTTTTATGGATAAGAAAATACACTCTCTATTGAGTCAGCTCGCCAACGGCGCCGGGCAAAAACTTTATAAGCTCATCGACCTGAGAGCGAGTGAAATTGCCGGATACAGCTATCAAGGCGAATGATTCGGGGACGGCTTCTACGTTGCCGATAGCAACCAGCTCCAGTACCCGGTCGCCTTGCTGGCGGATGGCGTAGCGCGTGATGGTAGTGCTGGCCGAATCGGCGGACACGGGGATGGAAGTGTACCGCTCACTGGCCAGTAGGCCATCTACTTCCTTATTAAGGCCCGCCGCAACTAGGCGCTGGGCTCGATCGGTAGTAGGCGTAAAGGTGAGCATTCGAATCTCACGCACCGACGTCAGGGCTTGCGCCAGCTCATTATTGCCCCCCAGCTTACCCAGACGCGCCAGCAGTAGGCGGGTAGTGAAATTAGCGGCTATCGTAGTAGCCTTGAAGCCGGAGCGGTTCTCGTATTTGCGAAAAAACTCCGCTACCGTGCGGGCTGGGGTTTCGGGGCCACTCGTGCGGCAGCTTACCGTGAGGGAAAGACCCAATACGGCGACGAGCGAAAACAGACGTAGCTTGGTGTACATAGGGGAGGGAGCAAAGGTGGTTTGGCTCCCATACGTAGCTCGGCAACGGCCCGTTGGGCCTGGGCATTAATCGAAGGAAACCGCGTTTAGAAAAAACACGTCGCGCCCTGCGCCTCGGGGAGCGCGCACATGTTGATAGCCAAAGGCTAAAAATCGGCTGCCATACCACGCCTGCATGCCCGCGTAGTTGGTGCTGCCCAGCTTTTCCTTACTCTCCGGGTTGGTAGGTTGCAAGGGCACCACCAGATCATTGGGCGACGGTAAGGTGCGGTCAATGATTTTATAGTGAATGTTTTCCTCTTCCAGATAAGTCATAACGAGGCGCTGGCCATCGGGCATGGGCCGCAGCCGTATGGTTTCTTCCAACTCAAATGACTCGACATCTGTCAAAACGAAGGTGTTGTCCCACAATAAATTGCCGCGCCGATCGAAGCCGCATACAATGGCGTGGGTCGTATGAAAGCCGTCGAACTGCCGGTACCGGGTGCCTACCATGCCGGGACCGTAGCTGTCGCTGCGGTAGCGCGGATAGTACACTTCAGCCACCAGCACGTAGCCATTTTGAAAAGGCAGTAAATCGTGCACGAGCAAGCGGTAGCGCAAGGGCAGCTCGCGGTTGGCAGCGCGGCGCTCCTGGCTGCGCTGCCGAATCCGGGCCGCCCGCGCTGGCTTCAGGTAATCAAAGAAGTGCTTCAAACGCGTAAAATCGTAGAAACGGAGCGACTGCCGTACGCCGGTAGGGGTGGTGCCCGCCGTGAGGTCGGCCGAAAACAGGCCCTGGGAGTAGCGCGTGTCGCGGAGGGTGTAAGTGCCGGCCAGCATACGGTCAGAGCTGTCGCCGAGGCTGACCTGAGCGGTTATCAGGCTGCGTTCGCTCTCGGTTTGTACAAATTCTGAGTTGAGCAATTCGCCTTCAGCGGAAAGCTGCTTTAGCTGCAGGCGCGATTTCACGCCGTTTGACTGCCGCATAATTACTTCGGCGCGCTTGGTCGCGGAGTCGGTGAGAAAGGTAAGCTCGGTGGTAAGCGGCTCATACACCGACGGTAGCAGCTGGTGCTTGCCAGCCCTCATATCCAGCTTGACCACCGTCATATGCTGATCCAGGAGCACCGTCACGAAGAGATTGCCAGCCAGCACCTTCTGGTCTAGCACGTCACGGGTCACCTCCGTGTCGAATTTAACCTGAGTTACATTGCCGTTGCGGCCATCGAGGCCGGCTACTAATAGGCGCTCAGGCGCGTAGCGCGACTGGAAAAGCGCATATACTGCCGTCGCCTCGGCGCTCATCAGCTTGAACTCGTACTCAATCGGAATCTCCAAATTGCGCGAGCCCAAGTCCTTCAGTTGATGGTCAAACTTGCGGAAGGTATAGCTGGTGCGTGAGCCGATGAAAACATCTTTTTCTACCAATAGCACCACGCTGCTGTCCTCGGGGATGGCCAGTACGTGTACATCCGTATCATACTGCGTAAAGGGTAGCTCCAGGCGGGCGGGTTGGTTAGGAGCAATGGATGACTCGGGCGCCTGAGCCAACGCCGGCTGCCCAGCTAGCGCTAGAGCCATGATTCCCAGCCATCTAACTATACTATTTTTCATAGCTAACATGCGTCCTATTCGCTGTGACGCTTAGTAAGATACGACGAAGACGGCGTAAAGTCACGCGGCGCAGAAGGTTGTTGGGGAGCTTTTTACAAATGGTTATACTGTTAGTCGCTAGCCTAAAGTGGGAAAAAGCCCCCCAGCCTGCATCTAAGCAAAAAAACCTGCCGTACGAATGGTAGGCAGGCTTTTTAGAAGACGTGACCTACGGTGCTTAGCTGCCCAACTCCAGCACGACATCAAACTCCTCACTGCGCAGCGGCATCACCGACAGGCGCGACTGGCGCAATAAGCCGATCTGGCTCAGGCGCGCGTCGAGCTTTATTGCGGCCAGCGACACGGGGTTAGGTAATGGCTGATGCGGACGCAGCGCCACGGCTACCCAGCCACTTTCGGGCGGCGCGGTGGCATCGGGGGCGGCGGGGGCGGCTACCTCGGCCATGCCCATCACGGTTTTGTCAGTTACGCTGTGGTAGAAAAGAACCAGGTCGCCGGGCTGCATCTGTTGCAGGTAGTTGCGGGCCTGGAAATTGCGGACGCCGGTCCAGTCGGTGCGCCCGTCGCGCACAAAGTCGGCCCAGGAATAAGCCGCGGGTTCGGATTTAACAAGCCAGTAATTCACTTCAAAAACGAAGACAACCGAATAGTAAGGAAAAATAACACGCAAAAAAGCCCGGCAAAAGACGACCTAAATTTCTTTAGATTCACTTTTGCCAGGCTTTTTTGCCCTTCAATGTTTGCTATGGCCTTTATCAAAGACGCAACACCACCAACTTGTCGTTCTCCACGCGCAGCACGCGCAACCGGAACGGTGGGCGCAACTCCGTGTTTTCAAGAGTCATTGTTAATATGTTCTGGTTCTCCTGCGTCGGCTCCCAGCGACCAACATAAGCCTCCGGTGCATCAGCAGGGCCAAAGGTGTAAAAGGTAAACTGCCCATCCTTATCGAAGCGCAGCCCATCCAGGTAAACCGGCCCGTAGCGGAGCACGCTGGGGGGCATTATATAGCCCTGGGGCCGATAAATAACAGTGTCGCCGGGGCGGGCTTCGTGCGAGTTGTACCAGGAGCGGCCATAGAGAGGGCCCGTCGGTCCGTCCAGATTTAGCTTCAGCAGGTCACCCACGTTCTCGGTACAAGCTCCCAATACCAGAGCTGCGAGGACGGTCAGGAGTGCAAGAGTAGAAATGCGCATAATTGAATATAGAATAGAACGCTAGCAGGAGCCGTAAGCTACTACAAAGGTTGTAAGGCTACTGCGGCAAACGCCGCACTTTTAACAAATCTTTTTCCAACGACACAATTTCAAGCTTGTAGCCTGGCTCGTCTTTATTGTCAAAAGTAATATGAAGTACTGCCTCGCTTTCGGCTTTCCACTGGCCTTTGCGCCCTTCCAAGCCATCAGTGGGCGCAATGTCGTACTGCGTAAAGATGCCATTGTGCTCGAAGTTGAATCCCGTGCGTCCGCGTGAGGGGCCGAAAGAATACGTATTGGGCCGGTACACCTCTATATTATCCACGTCCTCCTCGTGTGCGTGCAGCCAAGTGCCTTCAAGCGACAGCAACTGCGGCGACTTGCGCGGGTCGGGTTTGCACGTTACGGCCAGCAGCAATACGCTCAGGCAGCAAAGCAGAGAAAACAGGCGCATAGCAACAACGTAAAAGTGAGGAATGAGCTGGTAAATTAAAGCCTTCCATCTCACAATCAATAGTTGTACCCGAAAAGGCTGCTCACTCTCATCCACTCGTATTATTTAAAACATAATATTTCCCAACCCTGTACCTTTACCTTCCTTCTCCATCCCCCGCTGGGGGGCAAATTCTGCTTCTGTTTTGGACAATCGCGCCCTGATTCGCGCCTTCCGCCTCGCGGCCTCGCTGCTGGAACTGCACGACGAAAATCCATTTAAAATTCGGGCCTACGAAGGTACCGCCGCTGCCCTTGAACGCCTGGAGTTTCCGGTGGCCGAGGTAGAGCGCACCGGCCTGCCCGACCGCACCGGTCTGAGTAAAACCGCCGCCGCCCGCGTGGCCGAAATGCTGGACACTGGCACCTTTGAGGAGCTGACGCGCCTGCTCAGCATCACGCCGCCCGGCGTGGTTGAGATGCTGAATATTAAAGGCATCGGTCCTAAAAAGATTCGTACGCTGTGGCGCGAGCTAGGCGTAGAAAGCTCCGACGCGCTACGGGCCGCCGCCGAGCGCGATGAGGTAAGCAAGCTCAAAGGGTTTGGCAAAAAGACCCAGGATGCCATTCTGCAGGCCCTTGAATTCAGTGACCAAAGCCGGGGCAAGCTGCTGTATCCGCAGGCCGAAGAATTGGCCGAAGCCCTTATTGCTCGCCTACAGGAGGCTTTGTTTACGGAGTCAGTGGCCGTGGCCGGGGAGGTGCGCCGCCGCCTGGAGGTGGTAGAAAACGTGGTGTTGGTAGCAGCTACAGCCCAGGCGGAGAAAGCGCACAAACTGCTGAACTCCCTGGATGGCCTCTCTGCCGACCCCTTCCGCTCCGGGCCGTTTGCCTGGCGCGGCACGGCTACGGCTTCTGGGGTAAAGGTGGAAGTGCTACTGGTCGCCAAAGACGATTTCACGAATCAGCTCTTTTTGCTGACGGGTACCGAAGCGCATTTATCCGAAATATTTGCCCCCCAGGCCGCGCACGGCCAGCCGGCTACGTTGCGGCAGCTGCTGAAAAAGGAGCGTTTCTACCAGGAAACGGCCATTTACGAAAAAGCCGGCCTCCAGTATGTAGAGCCCGAACTCCGCGAAGGCCTCGGGGAGCTAACGTTAGCCAAAGAACATAAGCTACCCCAACTGCTAGAAGATGCCGACCTGCGCGGGAGCGTGCACAACCACAGCAACTACTCCGATGGGGCACACACGCTGCGCCAGATGGCGGAGTTTCTGCGGGATGAAGGCTACGAGTACCTCGGTATCTGCGACCACTCGCAGGCCGCGCACTATGCTAATGGCCTCAGCCCCGAACGGGTGCGCCAGCAGCACCGCGAAATAGATGAGCTGAACAAAGAATTAGCGCCCTTCCGCATTTTCAAAGGCATTGAAAGCGACATTCTCGGCGATGGTGCCTTGGATTATCAGCCCTCGGTGCTGGCGTCGTTTGATTTTGTGGTAGCCTCAGTGCACAGCAACCTAAAAATGGACGAGGCCCGCGCCACCACGCGCCTGCTTCGCGCCATTGAAAACCCGTATTGCACGATGCTGGGGCACCCGACCGGGCGCCTGCTGCTGCGCCGTGAGGGCTACCCAATTGACTACAAAGCGGTCATCGATGCTTGTGCCCAGCATGAGGTTATCGTTGAAATAAATGCCAACCCGTGGCGGCTAGACCTCGATTGGCGCTGGGTGCGCTACGCCCTCAATCAAGGCGTGAAACTGAGTATCAACCCCGATGCGCACCACACCAACGGCTACAAGGATATGCGCTACGGCGTGTTTATGGGGCGCAAAGGCGGCCTGACGAAGGAAATGACCTTTAATACAATGTCTGGGGAGGAAGTGGCCACGTACTTTGCCCAGCGGAAGGCCAGGATTAAGCCAGCCGAAGAGTTTAGAACGACGTTGTTTTAATAGCAGCCTCAACTAGCCCCTTCTCCTAGGGGAGAAGGGGCTAGTTGAGGCTGCTAGAGCTATAATAAGCCTCCGCTGAAAATTCATGAAGATTCTCGTTCTGCGATTTTCCTCCATCGGCGACATCGTGCTGACAACGCCCGTGGTGCGGGCGCTGAAACAGCAGGTGGCGGGTGCACAGGTGCATTTCTGTACCAAGCCGGCCTACCGCAGTATTATTGAGCCGAACCCTTACGTAGATAAGGCGCATTACCTTACTGGTTCGCTCACGGAACTGGTAGATGAGTTGAAAGCCGAGCGTTTCGATTACATCATCGACCTGCACAATAATCTGCGCACCCGCTTGCTGAAGCTGCGTTTGGGTGTGCCCTCATCGAGCTTCGACAAGCTGAATATGCGTAAGTGGCTGCTGGTAAGTCTGAAAATAAATATGCTGCCGCAACAGCACATCGTGGACCGCTACTTGGCGGCAGCCGCGCCTCTAGGCGTGCGCAACGATGGCCTGGGGCTGGATTACTTTATTCCTGCCAAAGATGAAGTAAACCTCCACACGCTGCCTAATGGCTTTCAACGGAGCTACGTCGCCTTTGCTATCGGGGCGCAGCATGCTACCAAGCGTTTGCCTGTTGAACGGATTATTGAGTTGTGCGGGCTGCTGCGCCGTCCAGTGGTGCTGCTCGGCGGCCCTGAGGACGAAACGACCGGACATGTGGTGGAACTGGCTTTTGCCAAGCAAGCCGCCATCTCGCCGCCACCTGCGCGGAAAGTGCCCGACAGTCCTTACTATTTTCCGTTGGAGGCCAATACTGTTAACACGCCACAGACTATTATTTATAATGCCTGCGGGCAGTATTCGCTCAGCCAGTCGGCCTCGTTGGTAAGGCAGGCGCAGTTGGTAGTAAGCCACGATACGGGCCTGATGCACATTGCTGCGGCCTTCAAAAAAGAGATTTTCAGCGTGTGGGGTAATACAGTGCCCGAGTTTGGGATGTATCCTTACCGTACCGAGTTCCGCATCCTGGAAAGGCCGGGCCTTTCGTGTCGGCCTTGCTCCAAGATTGGCTACGAAAAATGCCCCCTGGGCCACTTCAAGTGCATGCGTGAAATTCAATTTGACTTGGATTTGCCCCCCACGCGCGACGGGCGTTAGTAGACTGCTTGCTGGCAGGCAGCAGGCGGTGCCGAAACTTAATAACCGCCCTTTAAGAGCTAAATAGTAAGGTTGAATAAAAAAAGAGTGTGATATATGAATAGGTTGTTTTAAAAGTTGCACGGAAATTGTTGCTTTGCTGATAAAACCATATTCTAATCCTTTCTCTCTTTACTCAATTTATGCGCCTTTTTACTCTTGGGTCTCGCGCCCTCACGCTGGTTATGCTGTTCTTGGTTACGGCCTGCGGTCCCAGCATTTATCTGGCTAACGACTTTCGCTCTTATGCCCCTAAACACAAAACGGTAGCCATTCTGCCTGCTTCCGTGACGATGCAGATGCGCCCTAACCAAGCGCGCAACACAACTGCCGAGCAGCAGCGTGATATGGAGTATAAGAGTGGCATTGACTTTCAGGAAAAAATCTATGCGTGGCTATTGCGTCGCGGCCAGCAGCGCGGCTACACAGTGCAATTTCAGGATGTAACGCAAACTAACGCCAAGCTGCGTGAGCTCCAGATTCCGTACGGGGAGTTGCGTACCCATTCGGCCCAGGAACTGGCTAAAGCACTGGGTGTAGATGCTGTATTGACCACCAGCGTACGGACCACCAAGCCTATGAGCGACGGTGCTGCCTTGGCCGTGGGGGTGTTGGTAGGCGCTTGGGGTGCCACCAACCAGGCTAACATCACCGTCAATATTCACGAGTCAGACGCCGGTAAACTGCTGTGGAAGTACGACTACGTAGCCGCTGGCTCGGTAGGAAGCTCGACAGAAGGTATGGTGAATATGCTGATGCGCAACGCTTCCAAGAAGTTTCCTTACACGCCCAAATCCTAAGTTTTCCTAAGTCTGGCCGGCTTGTCAGAGTGTGGGGCTGCTTCTGCCAATAGGTGGAAGTAGCTCTTTTTGTATAGGTAACTTTATGGAAGCGAGGTAAGTCAAGGAGAAAAAGAGTACATTTTAACTCTGCGAACCTTTACTAACCTGCTATGTCCCATACACTTAATAAGTCAGTGCTCGTGAAAGTGGGTGCTGACGCCTTGCTGGCCGATGTACAGGCTGGTCGTCACACCTTTTTGCTGGGTGAGCCTGTGGAGGCTGGTGGCCAAGACCGTGGCCCTACGCCATATGACTTACTGCTCGCGGCACTGGGGGCTTGTACCGCCATCACGCTGCGCCTCTACGCTGACCAGAAAAAATGGCCTCTGGAGGCTATAGAAGTTCGTTTACGCCATCAGCGTGTGCACCGTACCGACTGCGAAGCATGTGAACAGCAAGGCCAGATGTTGGAGGAAATAGAAAAGGAATTACGGCTGGTGGGGCCGCTTACGGAGGAGCAGCGCCAACGCTTAGAAATGATTTCGCAGAAGTGCCCCGTGCAGAAAACTCTGATGAATGGCTTGCGCATCAAAACCCAGCTAGTGCCTGAAAGCAAGTAGTCTTTGTTTAAAATCGCTTTTTATGGAAGCTAAATCGCCTTGCGCTCACCTCAGTAGCTTAACTGAGCTTATCGAGGATGAGCAGTACGTTTGCCCCGAATGCCTAGCCTCGGGCGACCAGTGGGTGCACCTGCGCGTGTGTCAGACCTGCGGCCACGTTGGCTGCTGCGACAACTCCAAAAACAAGCACGCCACTCGTCACTTCCACGCTACCAATCATCCCGTCATCACCTCCGCCGAGCCTGGCGAGCGGTGGGCTTGGTGCTACGTTGATAGTACGTTTGCTGAGTATTAAACCATAAATCAAGTCTCATCCTAATGATCGTATGGCCAGCTCCAACGACAAAAAAGCCCCCCAGTAAATACCGGGGGGCTTTTTTGTGCCAACTACGAAATTAGTTTGTAATCTTATCGAAGCCGCAGTAGCTGTGCAGGGCTGCCGGCAGATGAATGCCGTCCTCCGTTTGGTTGTTTTCCAGCAAAGCGGCTACAATGCGGGGCAACGCCAGGGCCGAACCATTGAGCGTGTGCAGAAGCTGGGTTTTGCCGCCCTCAGCCCGGTAACGCAGCTTGAGGCGGTTGGCTTGGTACGTTTCAAAGTTGCTGGCCGAGCTTACTTCCAGCCATCTGCCCTGGGCCGCGCTCCATACTTCCAGGTCGTAGGTGAGGGCCGAAGTGAAGCTCATATCGCCGCCGCAGAGGCGCAGCACGCGGTAGGGCAGCTCCAGCTTTTGCAGCAGACCCTCGATATGCGCCCGCATCTCTTCCAGAATGCCGTAGCTCTGCTCGGGCAACGCGATTTGTACAATTTCTACTTTATCGAATTGGTGCAAGCGGTTGAGGCCGCGCACGTCGGCGCCCCAGGAGCCGGCTTCGCGCCGGAAGCAGGGCGTATAGCCAGCGTTGCGAATGGGCAGCTTGTCGGTGGCAATAATCTCGTCGCGGTAGAGATTCGTAATGGGCACCTCGGCCGTCGGAATCAGGTAGAGATTATCCTGCGCGTCGTGGTACATCTGCCCGTCTTTGTCAGGTAGCTGACCCGTGCCATAGCCCGAGGCTTCGTTCACCAGAATAGGTGGCTGCACTTCTAGGTAGCCAGCCGCCCGCGCTTCATCCAGGAAAAAGTTGATAAGTGCGCGCTGTAAACGGGCACCCTGCCCTTTATACACTGGAAAACCAGCGCCACTTATTTTGTTGCCCAGCTCAAAATCGATGATGTCGTACTTCTTGATCAAATCCCAGTGGGGGAGGGCCGTGGGGGGCAAATCTGGCTTAGCGCCATGCTCCGATACTACTTCATTCTCCTGCGGAGAGCGGCCCGCGGGCACGCTGCTATGAGGTAGATTGGGCAGCTTGAGCAACAGCTGCTGCAAAGCAATTTCTACCTGCCCAAGCTCGTCGGCGTGGGTTTTTATATCAGATTTGAGAGTTGCGGTACGGGCCTTCAGGTCCTCGGCACCGGCCTTATCACCGCTCTTCATCAAGCCACCAATCTGGCGGGCCAGCTCATTCGCTTCGGCCTGGGCCGAGTCGTGAGCGGTTTGCAGTTGGCGGCGGCGCTGATCGAGGTTGAGAATGGCCGTAACGTCGGCTTCAGCGGTGGGGTAGTGCTTTTTGGCTAAGCCGGCCAGCACGAGGTCGGTGTGTTCTTTTAAAACGGAAACTTGCAGCATAAGGCAAAAGTAGGGAAGTAGCCGTAGGTTTTGTATTCGGAGCGAGCGTAAATATCAAGGCTGACTGGAAGGCGATGCATAGGTAATTGAACGGGCACGAACCATTACGACACCGCTAATGTCCTTACTATTGTGGCAAATAGCCCGAAAAAAGCGTATCTGATTTGGCGGTTTACCCGTATTAGCCTAACATTGCGACAACAAGCCGGCGGCTGATGCCGGGTCCGCAGTATTTTTTGCTCGCGTACGGCCCGCTTTTATTTCCAGCGCCTCCCGAGTACCCCATTTCCTACGTCTTCTGTGCTTCGCACCGCGCTGCGGTTGCCCTTTATGCCCCGGTTGGCCCGTGCTGCTCCCTATCCTTTCCTGTCTGGTATCTCCACCCCCTTCTGCCCGTTTTCCTCCTAGTTTAGTTTATGTACAATATTGAAGAATTGAAGGACCGTTTGCTTTCCGAGCTAAAAGAAATAGCGGAAGAGCTGAAGGTTGGTAACTTCAAAAAGCTGAGTAAGCAGGATCTGGTTTATAAGATTCTTGATCAGCAGGCCATACTACCCGCCGATCAGCTTCCCCCCAAAATAAAGCCCGTCAGCGCTAAAAATGGGGCTGACCAGCCCTTCTCGGACGTGGCTGTAGCCGATGCTGTACCGGCCGCCGCACCCACGGCTCCCGCTGCGCGTCCGGCCCCGGCCCGCGCCCGCGCTGCCCGAAGCGCCGCGCCGGCTCCCGTTGCGGCCACTGATTCTGCTATGGCAGAAGCTCCTGCCATAGCAGTGCCGCCCGAGTTGACGCTGTCTGAAATACCCACTGCCGTAGCCGCACCCGCTGAGGCGAATGTATCTGCCGAGGCTGAACCAACAACCGAAGATGGCGCAGCCCGGCCCGTAAAGCTGTATCAGCGGCCTGAGCGCCGCTTGCGCAACGGCGTTGAGCGCAACCGCACGGAAGAGGAAACTCCCGCTACTACTTCCGACGGCATTGACACATCGGGTGGCGACGTGCCGGCTTCCCTGACGCCGGAAGGCGCTATTGAAGCGGCTGCCGAGGCCCACTCCGAAACAGCGGCTGCCCCTGTTTCCTTTGCGCCCATCGTGCCCGCCCGCGAGCCGCGCACCGATCACCCTACTGCCCCCCGCGAGCGTGAATACCGCGACGGCCGTGAGCCACGCGAACCTCGCGAGCAGCGTACGGATGCTCCCCGCGAGCGGGAGTACCGTAATGACGCTCCACGCGAAAACCGCGAGCCTCGGGAGTTGCGCGAGCCCCGCGAGCCAAGAGAGAATAATCGTGATAACCGGGAGCCACGCCCTCTACGTGATGCGCCCCGTGATAACCGGGAGCTGCGCGAGCCGCGCGAAAACCGCGAGCCTCGGGAGTTACGTGAGCCCCGCGAACCAAGAGAAAACCGGGAGCCGCGTGAGAACCGTGAGCCACGGGAAGGCCGTGACCAGCAGCGCCGGGATGACCGCTTTGCCGCCCGCGACCAGCAGCGCACTCCGCGGCCCGCTGATGGCCAGCAGCCGGCTGGCCAGCCGCAGCGCCCGCGCAACGACTTTGATATTGTAGTGGATGGCGAAGGTACCCTGGAGCTGATGCCCGATGGCGGCTACGGCTTCCTGCGCTCGCCCTTCTACAATTACCTCGCCTCGCCCGACGATATCTATGTGGCCCCGCAGCAGGTAAAGCAGTTTGGCTTAAAAGCCGGCGACACGGTAAAATGCACGATTCGACCGCCCCGCGAAGGCGAAAAATACTTTGCGCTGGTGGGCGTAGAAGGCATCAATGGCCGCACGGTGGAAGAAGCCCGCGACCGGATTCCATTCAGTAACCTTACGCCGCTGTTTGCCGAGGAGCGCCTCAAGCTGACTACCAAGTCGAGCCTGCTTAGCACCCGTATTCTGGATTTGTTTGCCCCAATCGGTAAAGGCCAGCGCGGTTTGATTGTGGCTCAGCCCAAAACCGGTAAAACGGTGCTTTTGCAGGAAATTGCCAACGCTATTTCTGAAAATCATCCGGAGGTTTACCTCATTATTCTGCTTATCGATGAGCGGCCGGAAGAGGTAACGGACATGGCTCGCTCGGTGAAAGCCGAAGTGCTGAGCTCGACCTTTGACGAAACGGCCGACCGCCACGTTAAGATTGCCAGCATTGCTCTGGACAAAGCCAAGCGCCTCGTAGAGTGCGGCCACGATGTAGTGATTCTGCTCGACTCCATCACCCGTTTGGCTCGTGCCTACAACACGGTGCAGCCAGCCTCGGGCAAAATCCTGTCGGGTGGTGTGGATGCCAATGCGCTGCACAAGCCCAAGCGCTTCTTCGGTGCTGCTCGTAATGTGGAAAATGGTGGTTCACTGACCATTATTGCTACTGCCCTGATTGAAACCGGCTCCAAGATGGACGAGGTTATCTTCGAGGAATTCAAGGGTACGGGTAATATGGAATTGCAGCTGGACCGCAAACTGGCCAACAAGCGCATCTTCCCCGCCATCGACGTACCGGCTTCCGGCACGCGCCGCGAAGACCTGCTCATGGGCAAGGAAGAACTCAGCCGCATCTGGGTGCTGCGCAAGTTCATGTCCGACATGACCGCCGTGGAGGCCATGGAGTTCTTGAAAGACCGTATCAAAGACACCAAGAACAACAACGAGTTCTTGATGTCGATGAACGGCTAATAGGTAATATCACGCAAGTGAAAAAGCCCCCCAGAAAACTTCTGGGGGGCTTTTTTGCGCATTATAGCATAGAGAGTGACACTGCTTTTCTTAGGAGGAAGCCCAGTAGCAGATCATAAACAGAATGAACCGGTACGGAATAATTAAGGCTAGCAAAAAGATGAAGGTGAAGCAGAATGCTTTAACCCAACGCCACGCGCGCGACTCAGAGGGAAATACTTGTTTGAAGAAAAAAGCCGCGTAAATGGTCATCAAGCTGAACATGAGCGGAGCTAGGAAATTGTCGTTGTTGAACACAACTTTTAAGGCTGGCACCAGGCGGGCGGGAACCGACAGCAGCAGCATTGCCGTGAAAACTAGCAATACTCCCCCAAACAAATAGGTACTCAAGCTCAGCCATTCCACGAAGTAGCGCCGCTGCCGCCAAAATAGCAGCCATAGGGCCAGCGCCAGCATCGGAATAAACAGGAAAACAAGGCTCTTTGAATAAATATGGGCTGAGGCATCGAAGCGACTGCTGAACTCCTCAAGAGTAGTGCTGGCGCTTTGTACATATTGCTGCACCCGACCTTGGGCAAACGAACCATACGTTCTATTAGCGAGATGATAACGCAGCCGCGTCTGGAAAGGGCTGAAGTTGGTGAGCCCGGCCAGCAGGTAAAAGATCAGGTTGGTAATGAGGAACAGCTGCACCGGTGGGGCGTGGCGCACCCGCCGGCCCTGCAGCCACTCGGCGGCCAGCCAGCCCGGTCGGCGCGCCTGCCAACCGATGTCGCGCAGCACCCGCAGGTCGAAGTGGGTGACGGTGTCCACGGCGTGCTCCAGAAAGTGCTTGAGCGCATAATCGTGGCGGTGCAGGCGCTTTTCGCCGCAATAGGAACAGTAGGGGCCGTGCAGCTCGGCCTGACAAGTGGCGCAGCGAACGACAGTGGAGGAGGCAGTAGAAATAGATGACATACAGCTGACGCGGGAGAAGACCGCAAGACGTAAGATAGCCACGAGTAAATATTTAACTCTACTTCAACAAGTAAAAAAACAGACCATTGGGGGGCGTTTTGCCCTACGCACCCAACGGTAAGTACTTGCATCGCCCCCGCGCAAGACGGACCTTTGGGCCATGGAAAACACGCCCGACCTCCCCGAACTACTCTACATCTTTGATCCGCTCTGCGGCTGGTGCTACGGCATGACGCCCGTAGTACAGCGCGTGCGCACCGAAATGGTGGGCCAACTGCAAGTGTCAGTACTCAGCGGTGGCATGGTGACCGGCGAACGAGTGGCCCCGCTGAGAGCTAAGTGGAACTATATCAAAAATGCCCTCCGGGACGTGGAGCGGGCTGCGGGCGTACATTTTGGCGACGCTTACCTTCAGCTTGGCGAAGAAGGCACCAATATTCAGAACTCCGAGCCGCCCTGCCGTGCCCTAACGGTTTTTCGCCAGCTGAATACCGACCCCAGCCGCGTCATCGACTTCGCTCACGACATCCAGCAGGCCCATTATTTCCACGGCCAGGATTTAAATGATCCGGCTATCTATGCTACGCTTATCGCACCTTATCAGATAGATGCAGTCGAGTTTGAGCGGCGATTGGCACTGCCCGAAACAGCTACCGCTACGCGGCAGGAATTTGCCGCCGTGGAGCGCATTGGAGTGCAAGGCTTCCCAACGACAATATTGCGCTTGGGGCAGCAGGGCTACGTATTAGCGCGGGGTTTTCAGCCGTATGAGGCCTTTAGCAAGGCGGTCCGGCAGGCCTTACAGCAAGCCACGGAAGAGCAGTAGAATTTGAAGCTGGTTGAATTAGCTAGCACGGGTAGAGACACAATATTTTGTGTCTTCTCGTTGACGCCGTTGGGCCAACTCGTGCAACGGAGACACTCCAACTATTGCGTCTCTACCCCATGCTAACAGCCCAGAAATTAACTAAAATAGCTTCTAAGCTTAGTACAGATTAACCGCCAAAGCTGCCGATTCGCACGACCTGTTGTTTCAGCGGCGACCAGGCAATGCGGCGGCCATCTTCTTTGCCAACCAAATACTGAAAGCCGATGGAGTCGGGGCGCCGGCGCAGGTCGTCCCAGGTTGTGCGGTCGATGGTGCCCGCCTGGTAGGTGTCTTTGGGCGTAACGGCAGGCGTGCGGAAGCTTTTATCCGCAAAAAACTCGTCCATGCGGCGGCGCACAAAAGCTTCGCGCTCGGCCTGCGTGGCGGTGTTGCTTTTCATCTCATACACCATGGACGCCTCCAGATCGGCGGCCGAAAGCACTTCGCGAAAAATCGTTTCGCCGCCGGAATTGGTAATAGTAAAAGTTGCTTCGCCCGCCAGCAGAGAAGGGCCGCGCAGCACCAGGCGAAACACATCCTCGGTAGAAGGCGAAGAGAATCGCCGCCGCCGCTGCACCGTTTTGAGCGTGTCCGATTGGGCATTGACGGCGGGCGCGCGAGTCGTGTCCAGAGGCTCGGCCGGGGCGGCAACACTGGCAGTATCCGCCGATTCTACACGAGTAGAATCGGGCCGGGAGCAAGCTCCGAGCACCAAGAGCAGGAAAGCCGAGCAGAGGACGTGACGCATAGGGCAAGACGATTTGGAGGCTGCTCCCCATACGTAATCAATTGAATTACTGTTCTGGGGGGCTTTTTTAGAACAGATTTCGGCGTCGTTCACTACTGCGTTACCCAATGCCGTAGCACCAGCATCAGCACGAAAGCGGCACTCAAACACAGCGACGATACCTGATTCATACGCATCGTACGCTCAAAGCTGGCCGCTGACGCATCGGACCACGCCAGAAAAGCCCAACGGCTAAACAAGGCCACCACCGGCCCGGTAGCCACCAGGAAGATTAGCAGGTTGCGAAGCTCGTCGCGCTGCCAGTACGTGTAGCCCAGCAGCGCCGCGCCAAACAGCAGCCCCACCGCCGCAAACACAAACGTGCCCCGAATGCCCAGCACGAGGCTCAGGGTTTGGTCGCCGCGCTGCCGGTCTTCCTGGTGCTGATATACCTGCGTCAGCGGATACGAGCCACACAAAAACAGCGTGCTCACCAAGGCCAGCAGTAAGTTGTCGGGGGCCAGAATCTCTTCAGAATTGCCCCCCACGCCCACCTGCGTCATCAGAAAGGTGAATGCGCCCTGAAACACCACCACCACCAGCGTACTCAGAAATGGGTACTTCTTCAGCCGAATGCCCTCGTAGCTATACGCTTTGGAAATGAGTAGATACACGGCCACCAACCCCGCAAACAACGGGCTGAGCAGCCAGGCGCCCAATACAGCCAGCACATCGAACAGCCACACCAGATGCAGCAGTTCCTCCGACACCTTGGGGGGCTTTTTGAGGCCACCAATGCTGCCCTCGTCGCGGTCGTAGTAGGAGTTGTAGCCGTTGGAGGCCGGGTAAGCCAGCACATGCAGCACCACGAATACGCCCACCGCCCGCCACGGACTAAACGGCTGCCGCAGGGCGCTCAGCCCAAACCAGAATACCGGCATCAGGTACACGGAGAAGGGAATGCGCAGCAGGGGCACGGCACGGCGGTAGGCGAGAAGCATAGGCGGGAAAGGGTAGAGGCTACAAGGTACGGTAGTCGGCCGGAGTGGTCCTACGAATTCCGCGGAGCGGTTCGTAGAACCACTATCGTTGCTGATGGCTGAGCCTACATGGGTCGTTCAACGATAGTGGTACTACGACTTTGGAGTCGTAGTACCACACCAGCTACTTAAGCAGAATCAACTTGTTTTCGGCCAGCCCACCAAGTACGTCACCTGCGAGCCCGACCAATGCTTCACCTTGCCGGCCCGCCACTCAAATCTGCCCCCCAGATCAGCGCGATGAGCCAACGCCAGCAGTTGCGCCGTTGGGTACATACGCAGGACGGACACCGTGCCGTCCCAGATAGTGCAGAGCGGAATCAGGGGAATGACAAACGTGAAAAACAGGCGGCTGAGCCGGAATGGCGGCATAAACGGCGTGGCCAACACCTGCATAATGGGCAAAATCGTCCAGGCCAGCAGGATTTCGTGCCAGTGCTTGCCGGCGCCCTCAAACACGCCGATGCCCGCCCCTTGCCGCACGGCGTCGGCCAGGATAGCCTCGGCCGCTGCGGGCGTAAAGTGGTGGAAGGCGGAGAAGATGGTCCGAAACCCGGTGAGATGCGCGGGCACCGCCGTAGCATCGACGGGCGCCGTTTCGTAGCCAATTTGCCCCCCGGAGCTTTCCCGGATGCCTTGCCAGGCGCTGGGCTGCGGGTACAAATCGGTGAGGGTAACGCGCAAATCGGCCAGGCCGGGCAGCTGGCGGAGCGCCCGCGCCACGCCGTCGGTGCCGCCGCCCGCGCCCGCGCCAAGCTCCAGCAGATGACGTTGCTGAGTTTGGAGGAGCGCCTCCTGAAGTACCGGCACCAGCGGCTGATAAATGCCCAAGCGGCTGGTCATGAAGCGCAAATAGTCCATCATGCCCGCCCGAATGACACTCGGGAACCAGGGCTGATCTTCAAACTCGAAAAGGTGGAGGCGGAGCTTCAAAAGATTTGCTCATTTGAAGTAGGCTTCGGATCAACTATTTCTAGCCGCAGATACCATACGGCCCAGAGTGATCCTACTAGCCAAGGCAGGCTCAACCCAAAGAGAAACATTATTGAATTACCTAAGTGAATAGAATCAGAAAGCCAAGCTGCTACAGCTAGGAGAATTATGGGTAGTGCGAAAATGATTGTCGTTGTTGCTAATAGTTTCCCAGAGTAATTAGCCAAAGAAGGCCAATCCTGTACTCTATGAAATAGCCATTTCATAAGTGGTATTCGCAGCAAACCAACAATTGCCGCTGGTACACCGAAACATCCAAGACCTATGGCAAGGAAGGTTAGAGCATCAATGGTGGAAACAGAGTCAAATAAGAATACGATAAAAAATAGAATAACCGGAAGAATACCTGCTAGGCCAGCCCATAAGTGTAACCAGAAATGTCGCCACGCTAATCGAAAGTAAACCTGATCATACGGATAAAATTTAGGCTGTGATAACCTCATAGAGTTGGCGAGAAAATAGTTGCTATCAGTTACGCAAAATTTGGGCAGTGATTTCTTTTTGTGTTAGCTTTGCAAAACAAAGTACTTTTGTCGATATGAATCCAGCCGTCGATCCGCTCGCCCAACTTACCGAGATCCGCGCCATCATGGAGCGCTCCTCGCGCTACTTGTCGCTTAGTGGCCTGTCGGGCATTGCGGCGGGCGTGGTGGCGCTGGCGGGCGTGAGCGTAGGCTACTGGTACCTGGGCCGCGAGTATGGTAGTACGCAGGACTTTGTACGCGTCATGCAGGGCTCGGAGGAAGAACGACTTGCTGCCCTGCCATTTCTGCTGGCACTCACGGGGGCATTATTCTGTTCGCACTGGGTGGTGCTTACTATTTTACCCGCCGCCGGGCGAAGCAGGACAGGGTGCAGCTGTGGAGCCCTCTGGGGCGGCGACTAGCCTTGAGTCTGGCCATTCCGCTGGTGGCTGGGGGCTTTTTTGCCTCGCCATTTACCTGCAAGGCGCGGCCGGACTGGTAGTGCCGGGTATGTTGCTGTTTTATGGTTTAGCTTTGCTGAATGCCAGTAAGTACACCCTGGAGGAAATCCGGTGGCTGGGCCTCACCGAAATCGGGCTGGGGCTGGTGGCGGTATTATTTCCCGGCTACGGGCTGCTATTCTTCGCCCTGGGCTTTGGCCTGAGCCATATTATCTACGGTCTGCTCATGTACAACCGCTACGAACGGACCGCCCGCGCCCTGTGAAGCATAATATTCACCTTCTCAATAAAGCCTTCGACCACCGCGTGCGCCTGGGGGTGATGGCTGTGCTGCTGGGCCAAAGTGACCCGGTAAGCTTCAATGAGCTAAAAGAAGCCCTCGACCTGACCGATGGCAACCTGGCCAGCCACGTAGCCGCCCTCGAAAAAGCAGGCTATGTAGAGGTAAGCAAGCAGTTTGTGGGTAAAAAGCCAAATACCACTTATACGCCTTCCAGGGAAGGTAAGCAGGCTTTTCAGGAGCATTTGAACGCTTTGGAAAAATTGCTGCGGGGGTAAGCGCTCTTTTTTTGTCTATATACTTTGAAATGCAAAGTTCTTTTGACTTTTAAAATTCATTCTGACTACTCTATTCATTATGGAAATCTCCACCAATTTTCCGCCTGCCCGTTCCGCTTCGTCGGTACCGGCCCCTCGTCTGATCCTCACCACCTTGCAGAAAGTGGCCATACCGATCGGGGCAATCTGGTTCTACCTATTGTTCTGGGAGGAGCGCCCGGCCCTGAACGTGCTTCTGTATACCCTGTTCGTGCTGGGTGTTGGGTTGGCAAGCCTGCCGCGCCACGCTCCCCAATGGCGTTCCTACGGGTTCCGGCTGACGCTGGCCGGCACGGTGCTCAGTGCCGCAATGATGGCCTGGTATGGCTCAGGAGCGGCGATGTTAGCCTGGTTGGCCTCATCGGTCATGTGGCTCGGCTACCGCAATCAGCCGCACCTGAAGCTGGTTGTTTATGCGCTACTTACGGCCATCAGCAGCGCCCTACGTGTAGTGCCAAGGCTGGTGCAGCTGCTGGTCTTGCCGCGCAGCCTGGACGGACGCGTGGAACGGGCCTGGTTTTATGGCCGACTGCTGGTGCTGCCGCTAGTAGCGCTTTTAGTGTTCCATATCCTGTTTGTTATCGCTAATCCTGTGTATAGTGCGCTAACGGAGCGGGTGCTGAATGCAATAGGGGAGTGGATGGAGGCTTTTTTGAGATTTTATCAATACCGCAATTCTTGTTTTTCCTGTTTGGTCTGGCCTTGACTGGGGCTGCGCTGGTGATTGTGCCGGTACATTACTTCGCTGATAAGGAATCAGGCTTCGGTGAGTTTATTCTGCGCCAACGCGACCGGGTGGCTTCCTTTGCCGTGCGCCGCCCCGACTTCCGAGCCAAAAAATTCCGGGCGCTCGACTTGCGCAAAGAATACCTCGTAGCCCTCAGTATGTTGGGCTTAGTGAACGTGTTGCTGCTCGTTGTCAATGGCATCGACATCAACTGGATTTGGTTTGACTTTAAGCCCGCCCCCGACTTCGACCTCACTCAATTTGTTCACGAAGGCACCTATGTGCTCATTCTGAGCATTCTCGTGGCGATGGGTATCGTGTTGTGGTTTTTCCGCCGCAACCTGAATTTCTACGAGCGGGGGTTGCCGCTGCTACGCTGGCTGGCGACGGTGTGGGTACTGCAAAATGCCGTATTGGCCGTGTCGGTGGGGCTGCGCAACTACTATTACATTCTCTATACGGGCCTCGCTTACAAGCGAATCGGGGTGTACTTCTTCCTGCTGCTCACCTTCTTCGGTCTGGCTACGGTGCTACTCAAAATCTGGCAGCGCCGCTCGGCTTACTCATTGGTGCGAATGAATGCGCTGGCGGCTTACGTGCTTATGGTGGGGCTGGCCTGCGGCAACTGGGAAATCTGGATTGCGCGCTACAACCTGCGCCCCGAGCTGCACGAGCTTGATTACGGCTTTCTGCTCAACATGCCCGACCGGGTGCTGCCCGTTCTGGCTGCTCATCCGGAGGTGCTCACCCAGCGCCACCTCGTGCACGAGTACTACAGCAGCTGGATAGAGCTTAACCCAGATGCCGCGGCGCAGAGACTTCAGCGGCGCCTGACCCGATTCAAAACCGCGCAGGAAGCCCGCAACTGGCCCAGCTACACCTACGCCGACTGGCAAGCCTATCAGCAGCTGGCAGGCAAGAATCTATAGGCAGAAGTTCTTGCCCATTCTAATTCGTTCCAACCTTATAGCCATGACTTTTTCCGATTGGGCCAGCTACTTCAGCGCCAACCAAGACCACCTCGACAACCTTAGCTGGGACGATACCTATCGTCTCACCGAGCGCGAATTGCGTGCTATCCGCTACTCGCTGCCCCAGTTTCAGCAGGGGGAGCACTCGGAAGGAAAGCATCTGTATCAGAAAGCCAAACACTTCGGCGACCCGGATTATATAGCCGCTATCCGCCTTTTTATCAGGGAAGAGCAGGGCCATGCGCGGGTGCTGGGGCAGTATATGGCCATTCATCAGCTGCCGCGCTTATATAAATCCAGCGCGCTGGATAAAGTGTTTCGCTGGCTCCGGCAATGGGCCTCGCTGGAGCACACGCTTCGGGTGTTGCTGACGGCCGAAATTATTGCTGCCGTGTACTATCAGGCCCTTTATCAGGCTACGTACTCGGGCTTGCTACAGCAGATTTGCCGGCGCATTCTCCACGATGAGGAGATGCACCTCAACTTCCAATGCTTTACGCTCACACGGATTACGCACGGCCAAAGCGGGCTCCGACGCTGGGCCACCCGCCAGGCCTACCGTACGCTGATGGCTGGCACCACGCTCGTGGTGTGGTTTACCTATCATCGCACGCTACGGGCCGGGGGCTACGGGCTGCTAGCTTTTGCCGAAGCCGTGAGCGTAGAGTTTGGGCGGGTAGAGGAGATGCTGGCCGCGCCGGGGGGCATTTCTGTGCGCGGGCAGGCTGTAGACTCAATTGTTTCGGCAAGACCAAGCGCAACTTTTCATCCAACAAGTGTGGAGTTTCAGGAGCTGTGAGCGGGAATGATATGGAAATTAATTGAACCAGAGCATTTATCAATGCGGTTTCATCGGGGCGTCTGGCTACGGGGCCGCGCCTAGTTGGTATATTTGCGTATCCGTCGTTGGTGCCTTCTGCTAGGAGTAGCCCCTCGGCCGCCATGTGTTTTGTTCTGCATGTCCGCTTCCGAATCGCCAAACTCAGTAAAAAAGCCGCGTCGACGCTGGCCTAATATCCTGTCGCGCATGGCGTGGGGAGCTTTTATTATAGGGCTGGGCGTCTTTCTGCTCTATCCTATTCTGGTCAGCACCAACTTCATGTTTCTCTTTGGCAAGTCGCCGGGGCTGGAGGAACTGGAAAATCCGAAAGTGGAAAAAGCCTCCGAGCTGTATACCTCCGATGGCGTCCTGATTGGGACCTATTTCCGCGAAAACCGCTCGCCAATCCCATTCAATAAGATTTCGCCCTTGCTCGTGAAGGCCCTTATTGCCACCGAGGATGCGCGCTTCTACGATCACGCCGGCATCGACCCACGGGCTATGGCCGGCGCAGTGTGGGCCGTAGTACGCGGTGAAAAGCGTGGCGGCAGTACCATTACCCAACAATTAGCCAAAAACCTATACAAAACCCGCCGGGGCGAGACCGGCGGTGCGCTGGGCTACATTCCGGTTGTCAGTACCCTTATCAGCAAAACCAAGGAGTGGTTAACGGCCGTGGAGCTGGAGCGCCGCTATACCAAGGAGGAGATTCTGCGCATGTACTTCAATACGGTGGAATACGGCTCGCAGGCCTTCGGCATTAAAGTGGCCGCCAAAACATTTTTCAGCACCTCGCCCGATAGCCTGAAACCCGAAGAGGCGGCCATGCTCGTGGGCGTGCTGAATAACCCGACTGCCTACAACCCGCGCTTTCACCCCGAAGCCGCGCTCAAGCGCCGCAACCTGGTGCTGGCCCGTATGGGGCAGGCCGGCCATTTTAAAGCCAACGAGGTTGACTCGCTGCAAAAAGCCCCCTGGCCCTGCGCTATCAGGTAGATAAGCATTTTGATGGTCCTGAAGCCTACTTCCGCGGTGCGGTGAGCCAGACAGTAAATGAGTGGTGCGAGAAAAACGGCTACGACATGTACCGTGATGGGCTGAAAATTTATACCACGATTGATTCGCGCATGCAGGCCCACGCTGAGGAATCGGTGCTGGCGCGCATGAAAGTGCTGCAAAGGCAGTTCGATAACTTCTGGCGTAATCGGGGTGGTAACCCGTGGGTAGATGACAAGGGCAACGAAATTCCCGATTTCATCGAAACCCAGATGAAGCGCACGGAGCAGTACAAGCGCCTGGCCGAACGCTATAAAGGGCAGCCCGCCCGGCTGGATTCGGCCCTGAACGCCAAGCGCCCGATGAAGGTGTTTACTTGGAAAGGCGACGGCGACACGACGCTCGTCATGTCGCCCCTCGATTCGCTGGCGTATTACAAAAAGTTCCTGCACGCGGGTATGATGACCATGGATCCCTTCACGGGCCACATCAAAGCCTGGGTGGGCGGCCTGAACTACCGCTTTTTCCAGTACGACCACGTAAAGCAAGGCCGTCGGCAGCCAGGCTCCACCTTCAAGCCCTTTGTTTATTTAACGGCCCTCGACAACGGCTACACGCCCTGCGACCGCATCCGCGATGAGCGCGTGACTATCCGCTATGTGGAGAACGGCAAGAACATGGAGTGGAAGCCCAACAACGTGACCCGCGAGTACTCCGGCTCCAACATGACCTTGCGCCACGCTATGGCCCGCTCCATCAACTCCGTAACCGCCCAACTCACGGAACTGGTAGGTTGGGAGAATGTGGCTAAATACGCTCACAAAGTCGGTATTCGCAGCAAGCTGCTCGATGTACCCAGCATTGGTTTAGGCTCAGGGGGTGATGTGAGCGTGTACGAAATGGTAAACGCGTACAGCACGTTCGTCAACAACGGCTTCCGCACCGAACCCTTGCTCGTAACCCGTATTGAGGACCGCAACGGTAACGTTATCAAGCAGTTTGACCCCAAGCAGAAACGCGTCATTCCGGCCGAAACAGCTTGGCTTATGCTCTATATGCTGAAAGGCGGGATGGAAGAGCCCGGTGGGACTTCCCAAGCCCTATGGGAGTACGACCTGTGGAAGAAAGGCAACGAGATAGGGGGCAAAACCGGTACCACCTCCAACTATTCCGATGGATGGTATATGGGTGTAACCAAGGACCTGGTAAGCGGCGTTTGGGTAGGCGGTGAAGACCGCAGTATTCACTTCTTCCGCTCCCCTCAGGGCGAAGGCAGCCGCATGGCTCTGCCCGTGTACGGCACCTACATGGAAAAGCTCTACAAGGATAAAAACTTAGATATAGAGTATGGCCGATTTCCGCAGCCTACAGTCAAGATATCGAAGAAGTATAACTGCGTAACGCCTGCGCCGCGCCGCATCATTGAGCCAATTGACTCATTGGTCGCGGATAACTTGCTGGAGAAGCTGAACGCAGGTACTATAGCCGTACCAGACAGCTTATAACTCCAAGTGGTTCAGTAACAGCGGAGGAATAAGAACTGATAGTTCTTATTCCTCCGTTGCGTAAAATGATTCCAAGGCGCCTTTCAAACTGGGGTACTCAAACGTAAAGCCTTGATGCAGTACTTTATCGGCGCTTACCCGCTGCGAGCCCAGTACGATTTCGCTCATTTCGCCCATCATCAGGTTCAAGGCAAAAGCAGGAACTTTAGGCAGTACCAATGGTCGATGCATTACATCAGCCAGGGTTTCGGTAAAGGTTTGATTGGTAACCGGGTTAGGCGATACGGCGTTGTAAGTGCCCTGCCACTGTGGCTCATCCAGCATCTGAATCAGCAAGCGACACAAGTCGTCGAGGTGAATCCAGGACATAAACTGTTTGCCTGACCCTAAAGCAGCTCCAGCCATTAGCTTAACGGGCCGGGCCATTTGGGGCAGCGCACCGCCTTCCGTGCTGAGCACGATGCCAATACGCGCAATAATGGTTCGTATACCCAGCGCTGCTACTTCCTGAGCCGCCTGTTCCCACTTCCGCGATACATCGGCCAGAAAATCATCGTCAAGCGTATTGGGGGGCGTTTCTTCGTTTACCAGCTTGTCGCCGCTGTCCCCATAGATGCCGATAGCCGATGCCGACAAGAAAGCTCGTACGTGGTGTTCATCCTTGGACAGCTCCTTGGCTAGCAGCTTGGTGCCATCGAGGCGGCTTTCCATAATATCGCGCTTGCGTTCCTCCGTCCACTTTCCATCCGACACACTCGACCCGGCTAGGTTGATAATGTAATCGGCGTAGCGAATGGCAGCCGGATCCAGCGTATCATGGCGCGGGTCCCAGCGAAAGGTGTGATAATGGCTGGCGCCGGCTTGGCGGCTAAGGAGGGCCACTTCATAGCCCGCATCAATGAGAAGTTCGGCGAGACGAGTGCCAATTAGGCCCGTACCGCCGGTGATGAGAACTTTTTGAGACATACTAATGAGTGTTGCCTAGTGCAGTCTGGCACTTACGTGTTTAGTCGGCAAAGGGTGTTGGGCAGATGAGGTGGTGAATGAGGATGCAAGCTAATAGGCCGCCGACAACTCACAACCAAAATTTACTTCCCAATCAAACGCAGGAACTCAGTGCGCAGCGCTTGGTCACGGTCGAAAGCCCCGCCATACTCAGCCGTAAGCGTGCCGCTGCTGGTATCGTTCACGCCCCGGCTCATCACGCACAAATGGTCAGCCTCAATTAATACAGCCACGTCGTTGGTGTGTAGCGTGTTTTTTAGCTCCTCGGAAATCTGCCGCGTCAGACGCTCCTGCACTTGCGGGCGGCGGGCATAATACTGCACCACCCGATTCAGCTTCGAGAGGCCAACCACATGCTCACCGGGCAAATAAGCTACATGTGCTTTCCCGATGATAGGCACGAAATGGTGTTCACAGCAGGAGAAGAGCGTAATATCACGCTCTACCAACATCTGGTGATATTGGTAGCGGTTATCAAAAAGCTTGACATCGGGCCGATACGCAGGGTTGAGGCCGCGAAACCACTCCTGCACATACATTTTGGCCACTCTGCGGGGAGTGCCTTTCAGGCTGTCATCGTTCAGATCCAGACCCACCAACGTCATGATTTCGCGGAAATGATCAGCGATGCCGGCTATTTTTTCTTCCTCGCTTAGCGCAAAGGCGTCGGGGCGCAGGGGCGTGCGCAGATCAACCGGCAAATGAGCATCAGTAGGAACGGGTTGGTCTGTTGCGGCAGCTGCGGGCACGGAATTATCCATGGTATTCAACAAAGTTGCGTTCGGTCTCATAAAGCGTGACCGATAAAAGTAAATGGGGCTCTATATGAGTCCGTAGCTTTTGCCAAATCACCACGGCGATATTCTCAGCCGTGGGGTTGAGGTGGCGAAACTCTTCCGTATCCAAATTGAGGTTACGATGATCAAAGGTATCCAGAATCTCGCGCTTAATCAGGTCGCTTAAGCGCTTAAGGTCATACACGTAGCCTGTTTCCGGATCGATAGCACCCGTGAGGCGAACGATCAGCTCGTAGTTGTGGCCGTGGTAGTTGGGGTTGTTACACTTATCGAATACTTGCTGATTGCGCGCTTCATCCCAGGTAGGATTGAAGAGCCGGTGAGCAGCATTGAAATGTTCCTTACGACAGACGGTGACTTGCATAGTGCTTGCTGAACCACAGGGGTAGGGTTTTGTTCATTCCACTTTAGTTGGAACAATATATTCTACGCTCAAAAGAACTTTAGCAGCTATCGAAATGGGATGATATCACTTTGTAGTTCAGCTTATAGTCGCGCTGTGGTAATTATATTATATAGGTTATAACTTAAGAAACAAAAGTTGCTGTTCTTGAAAAAAAACAACTCAGAAAGTACGCTGCAAAAGGTAGTCTGGTATAGATTTGGCGTAGTGAGATAGCAGATAGAAACACAATCTTTCTTCAAATAACTTTTTCTTCAACCCCTTTCATCCATATATGAAACAAGGTGTACTACTTTCTCTGCTCCTGAGCTTCATGCTGACGGTAACCGGCTATGCCCAGAAGTCGCCCGTTGATGAAACGGATATGTCCATCAAAGGTATCCCCCGCAAAGGGCAACGCATTTCCTTGCAGCTTGAAAGCAAGCGCGTAGAGGAATCATGGGCTAAACGACTGAGCGAGAGGTTTGGTAGCAAAGTAAAGAACGACAAAGGTGTGTACTCGATGGAGGGTGTCACGATCGATGAGATATCGAAAACGCCGGTTCGGGTTTTTAGCAAAATCGATGCTACCCCTACGGGCACCACCATTTGGTGGGCCATTGACTTGGGCAATGCCTACCTCGACAGAACCGCTACCCCCGTGCAGTGGAGCGCCGCGGAAAAGTACCTAAAAGACTTTGCTCGCCTCCTCTACCGCGAGGACTTAGCAGTGCAGGTGGCCGAAGCTGAAAAGTCTCTGGTTATTTCTCAAAATAATCATAATGCTGTTATTGCTAAGGCTGACTTGGTAAGGAAGGATATGGAGAAGAATAAAGCTCGCAAAACAGAGATTCAACAGGAATTGGCTAAGAACGCCGCCGAGCTTCTCCAGTATAATAACATAGTGGACATGAACCTGAAAGAGCAGGAAGCTGCCCGCGCCGACATTGTAAACATGCGCGTAGCCCTGGAGGCGGTGAAGGATCGGATGAATAAAATAGAGTAGCCTGAGTAGGTTACAAAAAAGCCCCCCAGATAAATTCCGGGGGGCTTTTTTGTTTTATAACGAGTGCAAATATGCGCTTAGCGCATCACGCTTCGCACATGTTCAACAGCGGCCTGCTCATTTTTCCAGCCCATAATGCGCACCCTGCCAGGTGAGGCCCGATGCTGGAACCACAGTCGCAGCATTTGCTGAGCAGCCGGATAGCGTTGGATAAAATCAGTCCAAGTACTCGTCTCTGGTAAGATCTGCTGACTGGGGCGCGCTGGTACAGCCAGTACTACCCGTTCCAGAGCCCCAGCATTATCGAGCAGCACCAAGCCGATAGGTAGCACTTCAAGCACCGTACCTGCCGGCTGACTTTCGGCCAGCACCAACACCGGCAGCGGGCCGCCAGTATCCGTGCTGGTTCCGGGTACGAAGCCGTAGTTGCCGGGATAAGGCAAAAACTCCAGTATCCGGTCTTTACCCGCCCGCTGCTGGGGGGCAAATTCGTGGGTAGCCGGGTCGTAGCGGCGTTCCAGGTTGGTGCCTGCCGGAACCTCAATAACAGCTTGGAGCAGCTTGCGCTCAGTCGAGAAGGTCGGTAGCTCAGCGTAGTCGGTTTGGCAACCAGCTACGCCAAGACCAATCAGAAGGCTGCCTAAAAGTCGTCTGGCTCCTTGCATCAATACCTGAGTTTATTTGGCCAGCTGCACATCAAGCTGGCGGAAAGGGTTGAGTTGATCCAGCTGTAGCACAAAGCGAATCCGATCAGTGAAGTCCTTGCGGCTGCTTGGTAAGCCATTCTCGTATTGAGAACCGGCCACGGGTAGATAGAACTGGAAGATGTTTTTGATGACCGGAACCACTAAGCCCGCATCGTAGAAGAAATTTTGCCCCCCACGGCTGCTATAAAGCGTATTATCTTCCTTCGTAACACCAAAGTCGGCGAATACGCCTAGGCCTGTTACCGGCAGATCGGCCTGCAGATTGAGAGTGCTAAGCCAGCGCTGGCTTTCAACCGGAATATAGCTCTTGAACGCTCCGTCGCGGTCGTCAGTTTGGTGCGTTTGAGCGGTGAAAGCATCCGATATACGTTGGCGGTCCAGAAAAGCCGTTTGACGCCGGTAGTCAGGGCTGCCGCTCAGACCAATGACGAAAGGTGCGTCATTCGACTTTTGCAAAAAACGCCCCCCAAACAGCCGTGCCTGCACGCGCTTCTTTGGTGAGTAGTATCGACTGTACGAAGCCGAAGCGCGCAGCAGTGTTGCTTGTGAAGACGAACTTTCAACAGCTAAATTGGGGGTAAGCCTGTTCAGCTCCACGCTGGCCGACCAGGTTTGCAGCGCGTCGCCGGCCTGTACCTGGTAGAATAAGGTCTGAATGCTGCTGGTCACATCAAAGTCTTCATCGCGCACGGAGGTGTTGGCGATTTGAACCGTGTGCTGGGGAGCATTATACGCCGACTTAGGCAGCGTCAGCGTCAGGCTGGGCTCTACCTTCACATAGCGCTCAAAACGCTGTACCGTGACGCCGGTAACGAGCTGACGAGCTGTTTCCTTCGGCAAAATATTCAGATTAAGCGTACCGATACCGTTCAATTCATTGCGGTTGAAGCTGTACATCGGCATAGCCAGGTAGCTCAGGCGCTTGGGCACCAAAGGGCTGCTATAGAAAGCCGCTCCCAGCATAAACTTATCGGAGGTGTTGGCTCCCAGCACCGGCGCCCAGTTGATGGCGGCGCGGTCCCAGCGCTCCACGCTAACGAGAGGTTGAAGGCGCAGAGGCTCCAGGCGCGGCAAGCTGCCATTTAGCTTAAGTTTATCGTCGCGCCGGTTGAGTTGGGGCGTAAGGTAGGTTGGGTCAATAACGATAGAGGCAACACCCTCGCGGCGGAAGTTGAGCTGGGTTTCTTCATCTTCTTCGCCGTTGCCAAATACGGGCGTCCATTGTGTTTCGAGCACTTGGTCCTGGGCATTGAGCGTAGACACCGGCACGGCAAAGGGTGCGGGCGAGTCGTTGCGAACCAGCACCTTTACCTGGTCATTCGTAACCTCTATATCCCCCACGGCGGCGTTGTAGCGGGTGGTGTTTTGCAGCATATTCTCAAAAAACCAATCCAGCTGCTGCCCGGTGCTTTCCTCGAAGGCCGTTTGCATGTCGGCAGGGGAGGGTGCTTGAATTGCCAGCGCTGGTAATATGCGCGCATGGCGGCATCAAACTTCTCCTGCCCCAGATACCCCGCCAGATACTTGAGCAGAGAAGCCGTTTTGCTGTACACGATAATGCCATAGTTGATCTTGCCGTACTCAGCCGAGCTGGGCCCACTTACTGCTTGGTCGAGGCCCCGGCTGGCAGAGGCCTGATAAGGTACTTGGTCAAGAGCGGCGCGGGTGAGCCCCTCGGTACCAAAAGTGACCGCAAGTCTGCCCGGCTTTAGTAGCTGCGAAAACTGCCCGGAATTGGGGTCTATAACCTCAGCTATGCGGTTTTCGATGTACGAGTTCACGCCCTCATCCAGCCAGGGAAACGCGCGCTCATTAGAGCCCAGAATACCGTAAAACCAATTGTGGCCTACCTCGTGCACAATAGCTGCTGGCATCGTAACGGTTACCATAGGGTACTCCATGCCTGAGCCAGCACTCAAAGCCCCATCGACGGCCGTAGCGGCAGTATACGGGTACTCACCTACCCACTGGGAGTAGTAGGTAACGGCGTCGTTCACGTCCTGCAGGCCTTTTATCCACTTCGCCACGTCCTTATTCAGGAACATCACCCATGTATCCACTTGCTTGCCCGAAGGCAGCGTGACGGCGCTCTTGAGCACATTAAACCGCTTGTCGGCAAACCAGGCGAAGTCGTGCACACGGTCCTGCACGTAGCGTAGGGTTTTCGTCTCGGAAGCGGAGCTCGGGAAGGTCAGGTCTTTACCGTAGTCTTCGGCCTTTTTGGCGGCCATAGCGGTAGCTAGCTGCGTTAGGCGCGCCTGCTCTTCCGAATTCTGTAGTACGCCGGTGGCGCCTACGGTATAGTTCGCGGGCAGGGTAATGCGCACATCAAACGAGCCAAACTCGGAGTAAAACTCGCCCTGGTCCAGGTAAGGCATCGGGTGCCAGCCCTGGCTGTCATAAACAGCGGGCTTCGGGTACCACTGCGTTATCTGATACGACTGCTCTACGTGGCCAAAGCGCGAAAACGAGGCTGGAATCTTCACCCGGAAAGGCGTGCTAATCGTGATTTTGCCCCCGGCGCCAACGGTTGGGGCAAAGCCAGTTTCGCCATGTCGGCGTGCTCTGGGTCGAAGGAGAGTGTGGCAGATTGGCCGTTTACCTTGAAATCAAGCTGATCAATGAAGCCGCGCTGATCTTGGGGGGCAAATTGAAACTTGCGGCTACCGTTGCGCAGCTGCTGCTTGGCAAAGGCCGTGGTATTGTCGCGGTAAGCGTTGGGCCAGAGGTGAAACCAGATAAAGGTGAGCTGGTCGGGCGAGTTGTTGGTGTATTGAATTTCCTCCTGGGCCGTAAGCATATGCTGGCGGTCGTCGAGAGAAACATCAATGGAATAATTGACTTCCTGCTGCCAATAACTGCCAGGTGAAGTAGTCTGCGCCGATAGCGCCAGAGGAAGAAAAGCAAGCCAGCAACTGGCTAATAACTTTTTCATGCGGGGAGAAAAGGTTAACGAGCGAATAAATGTGGGACGAAAGTACGCGGTCGGCCTCAGAATGCCGTGTCACAACCTTTCTGGCAGCCGACCCGTTTTCTCATACTCAGTTTCACCATCCGCCCCTGCGGACTAACACCCCCAACCTATGTCTTTCAATAAAATCCCCAAAGACGATACCCAGCACCAAAATCATCTGGATGGCGCTATCAATAACCTGAACAGTGACTTGCAGGAAGAAGCGTCCAAGGCCGGCTTCGACAATGTGCTTCAGCGCTGGATCGAGGATATAAAAGAGGTCAACAACCCAGAGCTACACCAAATCGTGGTTGATTTGCAGGCTTTGAAGGCCCATTTCAATGGCGGCACCATCGATCATAAGCTCGTTGGTCAGTTAATGGGACGTTTGGGTGAGAATACGCTTAAAGCAGCCATTTTTGCTGAAAACCCAAACACAGCCCAGCGAGTAACCAACTTGGGCGAAACCTTGCTGAAGGCAGCCAAGCAGGTGCAAAATCCCAATGTCAATTCCACTCCCGAGCAGGATTTGAAAAATTCGAACAGCTAATAGCTGCACAATCGAATTTGTATAAACGCCAAAAAGCCGGTTCCTATCGAGGAACCGGCTTTTTGTGTGCTTAAGAAAGCTGGGCTTAGCCGCGCTTCTCTTTGATCTTGGCTGCTTTGCCCGACAGGCCACGCAGATAAAACAGACGAGCACGACGCACTTTACCGCGACGCACTACCTCAATCTTGTCGATGTTGGGCGACAGAAGCGGGAAAATACGCTCAGTGCCAATTTGGTTCGAAATCTTACGAACGGTGAAAGTCTCGCCGTTGGAGTTTGGATTCTTACGCTGGATAACAACACCCTGGAACTGCTGAACACGCTCCTTGTTGCCCTCGCGAATCTTCACGTGAACATTAACGGTGTCGCCGGCGGCGAAAGCGGGGAAGCTGGCGCGGCGCTCCTGGGATTCCTGCTGGATAAAATCGAGTAGTACGCTCATGGCTGGGAAAAACTAAAAATAGGACGGCGCCGCCGTCCGAGTGGTTTCGGGTAAAAGAGGCGCAAATATAGCGCTCTGTTTTGAGGAAGGCAAACTTATTGCGGAGTTAAATCCTGAAAGGGCCAAACGGCTGCGTATATAGAGGTTAGCCAGCTACTCATCCAGCAAATCCGGGCGTCTTTGACGGGTTCTTTCCAGCGCTTGCTCGTGCCGCCAGATGTCAACCTGAGGGGTATTACCCGAGAGCAGAATCTCCGGCACGGTCTGCCCACGCCACTCAGCGGGGCGCGTATAGACCGGCGGGGCCAGCAGATTATCCTGAAAAGAATCGCTCAGCGCCGACTCTTCATTGCCAAGCACGCCAGGCAAGAGCCGCACGATAGCATCGGTCAGAATAGCCGCTCCCAGCTCACCGCCACTGAGCACGTAGTCACCCACGCTGATTTCGTGCGTGATGTAGGCCTTACGAATTCGCTCATCAATGCCTTTATAGTGTCCGCAAAGGATAATTAGGTTCTCGGTTAGCGACAAGCGGTTAACCAGCGGCTGCCGAAGCGTCTCGCCGTCTGGTGTCATATAAATGACGGCATCGTAGCGGCGATCCGCTAAGAGTCCATCTAAGCAAGCCGCAATGGGCTCTACGCGCAATACCATCCCTGCTCCGCCGCCAAATACGTAGTCGTCAATTTGCCCGTGCTTATTAATAGCAAAGCGCCGCAAATCGTGGACGTGAATTTCAGCCAAGTCCTTATCTTGCGCCCGCTTCACGATGGAGTGGGCAAAGGGACTGACCAATAAATCAGGCTGACAGGTGATAATATCGAGGCGCATGGTAGCACCGCCGTTGGCAGTGAAGCTAGGTTCTGAAGATAAATCGGTGATTGAGCGCTGGGGGCTTTTTCAGCTAAGGCTCGACAAACTCATCGGGCTCGTCACGTTCCCGGGAAGCCGGCTTGAGATAAACATCCAGCAAGCCCTCTGGCAATCTAACGTGTAGCTTACGCTCGATTTGGTCGGCGTGTAAAACCAACTCATCCACCACCGGAATCAGCACTTCTTGCCCTTGGTAGCGCATACCCATAAGGTCTTGCTGGGGCATTTCGTAGAACGTCTCCACAATACCTAGCTCGCCCAGCGTTTCGTCAACCACGGTGTAGCCAATAACGTCGTGGAAGTAAAACTGATCATCCTCCAGTTCCGGCAACTCTTCGAGTGTCTGATAGAGCTTGGCATTACGCAGAGGTTCAGCGGCTTCTATCGTGTCGATGCCCTTAAGCTTTAGCAAAACTCGGTCAGCTGTTTGAGGTTGTACCCGCTCTACGGTAAAAGCCGTCAGCTTGCCCGGCGTGGGGGGCAATTCCAACCACACCGACTTCATTTTACGGTAGGCCTCAACGTCGTCAACATCCAGGAAAGCCACAACGAAGCCCTTCAGGCCGTGTGTCTTCCCAATGCCGCCGAGTTGATAACATTCGTCGATAGTCATAGGATAGGGATTCTGATGGGTGAAAGTGGAGAAGATAGAAACGAGCGCTTGTACGATAAAAAAGTTGAGAGTTTAGAAGAAGCTGCCGCGACACCAGCCGCAAGACAACAACTCCTAAACTCTCAAACGTTTAATCTCCTAAACTAAGCTTAGGCGCCAGCTTCCTCAGTGGTTTCGGCCGGAGCGGCTGCTTCGGCCGTCTCGCCTTCGGTTTCAGCAACGGGCTCAACAGCAGGAGTCTGCTTCTTGCGGATTGCTTCGGCACGAGCCTCTTTAACCTTAGTTTCGGCGGCAAGCTGTTGCTTGCGCGTCTCTTCTTTGGCGGTACCCAGGCTAGTACGCTTGCCTTCGATCTTCGCGTCTTTCTGCTCTTTCCAGGCAGTGTAACGCTCGTCAGCTACATCTTGCGCGATAGCACCTTTGATAACACCAAGTTGCAGGTGCTTGCGGTACAATACGCCACGGTAAGAAAGCATAGCACGAACCGTATCGGTAGGCTGGGCACCCTTCATGATCCAATCGAAAGCTTTTTCGCCGTCGAAGTTGATGGTAGCAGGGTTAGTGTTAGGGTTGTAGGTACCGATTTTTTCGATGAAACGGCCATCGCGGGGAGCGCGAGCGTCGGCTACTACGATGTCAAATTGCGCGGCTTTCTTGCGGCCGCGGCGGGCGAGGCGGATTTTAACTGCCATAAACCTAGTTGGTTAAGCGACGGAACCCGTCCGTCTGGTTGAAAGTGAGGCGCAAAGGTACGCACATCTCTGCAAGATTGAAAACCTTTCATCAGATTCAATCTGATTACTAAGTGTTATCAATAAATAGGGAGCAAAAGAAAAGGCTGACTCATTTCCGAGGCAGCCTTTTCTTTTGATTAAGATAAACTAAGCCGCAACGCGCACGGGGGCTTGCTGCTTGCGCTTTATTTTGATAACGCCCATTTTATCCATGCCCCAGATGAACACATAAGTGGGGTCAAACTCCCACCACTTCACGCCGAAATTGACGCGTAGCGGAAGCTTGTGATGATTATTTTGAAACAGTTCGCCAAAAGCCAGAAAGTCTAAGGCCAGCGTGTTCTTCGACTTATCGTGGTTATCAAAGTTCTGATAGCCGTACTTGTGGCCACCCCAGTTTACGATAGCGCCGTGCAACGGACCCATCAGAAAATGAACTGGCAACAACAAGTACATCCACCAGGCGGTAGCAAAATTGATGTAGAAAAGCACGTAAGCTGTGCCCCAGCCCAGACGCGAATACCACTGGCTTCCAAAGTTTTCTATGGCTTCCCACACTGGATAATCACCTTCAAAGCGCTCAGGAGCTTCCACATTATGCTTGAGCAAATCGGTGTAAATAACCTTTGTCTTCCACATCATCGCAAACGGATTGGATGAGAAGTGGGGCGAGTGCGGGTCCATCTCAGTATCGGAGTATGCGTGATGCATACGGTGCAGGATAGCGTAGGCCCGCGGCGACAGGAAGGATGAACCCTGGCAAGCGTACGTGAAGAGATAGAAGAACTTCTCCCAGAACTTATTCATCGTGAACATTTTATGCGCCGCATAACGGTGCAAATAAAATGTCTGGGTGAACAGCGAGAGGTAGTAATGAGCAACGAAGAAGATAAGTATGGGCATAAAGCAGGGGTGTTGAATATCAGAAGAAGCAGAACTAGGGCGTTATTCGCAAAAGTCTACGCAGTTGACTTTAGTTCAGATTTCGAGTACAAACCTACGGCCAGAGCTTTGCAGGGTCAATAAATTAGCTGAAAAGGCCAAAATCTTGTTCAGGTGCTATTTTGCGCTGGTTTTAAAAATAGCAAAGCGCCAATGCTGATAGCGGAGATTCGGCTCTTTGACAGAAGCTTTCTCACCGTTGTTAGCCGTTTTTAAGGCCGCTCTTTCTCAGGACATCTACCTTTAAACCTGTAAACGAACAAAAAGTTGGGAAAAGCTGAAAGCGCTGGCTTTTAATAATATGCGCTGGCTGCTTCCCAATGCGCAATAGTTGGCAGCGGAGCCTCAAAGGTCATCAGCTCTTTGCTGACGGGATGGGCTAGCTCCAGCCGGCGGGCATGCAAGGCGATACTCACATCAGGTAAAGGCGCCAAAAATCCATATTTCACATCGCCCACGATGGGCGTACCCAGACCGGTGGCCAGCTGCACCCGGATCTGGTGCGGGCGCCCCGTAATGGGGTTTACCTGAACAAGATAGCGCGAGCCAGCTTGGCCTAATACTTCATAATCCAGCTCGGAGCGCTGGCCCTGCGGATGAGCCGTGGAATAAGCCTTGGTGACGTTGCGAATAGGATCTTTGACGAGCCAGTGCACCAAGTGCCCGCTGGTAGGCTCCGGGCGCTTACCTACCAATGCCCAATAGGTTTTGTGCACGGTATTGTCCCGAAACATCTCATTGAGGCGACTCAGGGCTTTCGAGGTTTTAGCGAGGGCCACAACGCCACTCACGGGTCTATCTAGTCGGTGCGCCACGCCTATGAAGGCTGCCCCAGGCTTTTTGTATTTGAACCGCAGATACTCCGCAGCCTTTACCGATAAAGGTTCGTCGCCGGTGGAGTCGCCTTGTACGAGCAAGCCGGCCGGCTTATTAATGATAAGCAAATGATTGTCTTCAAACAGAATCTCCTTCTGTTCCGACCATAGATTCGGACGAGTCACGCGGGATTAATTGATGGGTAATAATAAGCTATTGAAAAAAGCCCCCAGCGCCACGATAAAGAGGAACGGGAGTAAAAATTCGGGTTTGCAGAACCTAGTAAGCCTCTTCGGGCGAAGGAAAATCGTGCGTTTTTACGTCCTGAATGTAGCGCTGCACTGCATCGTGCATTACATCACCAATCTCGGCGTAGCGGCGCAGGAAGCGGGGTTTAAACTCTTTGGTGATGCCCAGCATATCGTGAACTACCAGCACCTGCCCATCAACATCGGGGCCGGCGCCGATACCGATAACTGGAATGGTAAGCGTTTCAGCGACCTGCTTGGCTAACGCCGATGGAATTTTCTCCAGCACCAACGCAAAGCATCCTATTTCTTGCAACAGCTGGGCATCCTCAAGCAATTTCTGGGCCTCAGATTCTTCTTTGGCCCGCACGGTGTACGTGCCGAATTTGTAAATGCTCTGGGGCGTAAGCCCCAAATGACCCATAACTGGAATGCCAGCCGTCAGGATGCGCGTGATGGACTCCCGAATTTCGGCACCACCCTCCAGCTTTACGCCGTGCCCTCCCGACTCTTTCATAATGCGAATAGCCGAGCGCAACGCCTCCGACGAATTGCCCTGATAGGAGCCAAATGGCATATCAACGACCACAAAAGCCCGCTTCACAGCCCGCACCACGGAGGAAGCGTGGTAAATCATCTGGTCGAGGGTGATGGGCAGAGTCGTTTCGTGGCCGGCCATCACGTTGGAGGCCGAGTCGCCTACCAGCAGCACGTCGATACCGGCACCGTCGAGCAGGGTAGCCATCGAAAAGTCGTAGGCCGTGAGCATGGCAATCTTTTCACCCCGCCGCTTCATGGCTAGCAGCTGATGAGTGGTCACGAGCTTAACTTCTTTATGCTGAGACATAGGGAGCGGAGAAAGCGAGGTATAAAGGTGGGGCCCAGATCGGCGGATTTTTCTACTAAGCCTGAATTTGCCCCCCAAGCTTACCGATTCTGGAAAGTACGGTTGCGGTTTAGCTTGAGGTCTTGCAGCAGGCTTGACTTGGCAGCAATAGTTACGTTGTAGCCCTGGCGGTAACCAGGGAAAGGAAACCAACTGCCGCTAATTTGCCAGCAGTGCAAATCACGGTAAAAATCGAGGGAAGTAAACGAAACCTGATTGCTGCGGAAGTCATAGCCAGTTCTATAGCCAACACGCAGGTTCGGTGTAAGCTTTACGGAGCCACTAAGGTCGAGTGAGGCTGCTGTAAGCGCATCGGCACGAGGACGGTTGAGCCGGCCCGGAATTGGGCCTGGGTCTTGGTAGGTAGCGCCAAAAGAGGTGCTCAGCTCCCAGGGAATATCAAAGTCGACGTAGTCCTCGTACGGATCAACGCGCACAGGGCTGCCCAATACGGGGTCGTTAGCGGGGGCAACATCGCGCGGCACGGTCGACTTTTTGGTGCCCGCCGCCGGATTGAACTGGTAGCTCAGGTTCAGCGTAGCAGTCGTAAGCTGGGCCAGCCGCCGCTTCGGCTGATTGAAAAGGTATTCGTTGATAAACCGCCCGGTGGAGTCGCGCTGATAGAAGACAAAACCGGCGTTTACCACAATGTTAAGCTTCTTGGCTACCTGCGTGCGGAACGTAACGGCCAGCGGCAGTAGGTTGAGCGAGTCGGCGGCAAAGTCATAGCCGGTATTGAAGTCAAGCCCATCAATCAAGCTTACCTTTTCAAATGGGGTGGTGCCGGTCGTGTCATTTTTGGAGCGAACCTTCATTTCTATCTGGTTCTGTACGCCAATAGTTAGGGCACTGGAAGCGCGGCCATTCGCATTGCCAGCCGTAGCACCGATAAAGCGGCTGAATGCTATCGGGTTGCGCGTTATGTCGTTCTGCTGGCCAAACTGGTTGTACAAGCGGCCCTGCGCATCACGAAGGGCTCCCAGGGTAAGATTAGCCTCGTAAAAGTCGTCGTTGCGGGAGAAATCAGGCGCGTAGCTGTAGCCAACTGAGGGCGTAATTTTGTGGCGGATAGCTTCAATTTTGGCGCCTTTTATGGGTAGAATTCCATAGATATTGGTCGATAGGCTGGCGCCGCCGGAGTAGTTGTACAAGCGGCCAAATTGCGAAACCGTGTCGATGCGTACGGCCTGAGCCAGAGGCTCATAGTTGTAATTCAGCCGTTTGAAATACCAGGATTCGCCGTAGTTGATCGTGGGGTTAAGGCTCAGATACTTTAGTACCGTGTAGTTGCCCAGCGTAATGCCGAACTGGTGCTGGATAGTCGGCTGCGAATTATTCAGCAGGGGCGCCAGATTCGAGAAATCGAAGGGAATAGTGCGGCCCTCGCGCGTACCGCCAATCACGGGAATAACGCCGCCGTTTAGCAAGCGGGGCTGCTCCAGATTGCTTAGCTCATTGCGGCCAATCAGGTTATAGGATATAGCAATCTGCTCGTAAAACTGATCGTAGAAACGTCCCTGGGGCTCTATGCCAAACCACTGATACGGGTACTGCCGAGCTACCTGCACCGACACATCGGGCAGCACAAAGTTCATGACACCCGTCTGCGTATTCTGGTTTTGGCTGAGCTGAAGCGAATAGTTGATGGGCGAATTGCGAATCTGCTTCTGGTAGCTAATCGTGGAGTTGAACGAAGGCGTGAGATAATTCCGCGTATCAAAGGAGTTCTGCTGGTTAAAATCAGTGCTGCCGGCCTGCACACTGGCCGAAAAACGCCCCCCACCGGGCCGGGGAGTAGGCGTGTGGTTCCAGTTTATCCAGATGGTCTTGGGGCTGCGCGGCCGCCGGAACTCCAAGTTAGTGTTTAGCGCCTCCGAGCGCAAAATAAGATTAGCAGGGCGCTGCGTATAATCGATGCTCAGCAGGCCATTGTAATTGTAGCGCTTGATGTACTGCATCTCACCCCGCAGCGCAAAGCCGCCGATAGCTTCGGCATTACCGGCGTATATGTCGCCGGTCAGGCGGAGGCCAATGTATTCGTTAGGAGCGAAATAGTAACCACCATTGCGCAGGAAATAGCCCCGGTCGGCGGACTGCCCAAACGTGGGGAAAATAAGGCCCGAAGCCCGGCTTTTGCCCGGAGTAGGAAAGTAGCCGAAGAGGAAGCCTAGTGGCGTGGGAATATCGCTTATCACGAGGTTGAAAGGGCCGGTCACCACTTTCTCCCCCGGAATCACCTTCATCTTGGTGGCGTTGATGTGAAAGTGCGGGTTCTCTAGGTTACACGTCGTGTACTGACCGTTGCGCCCGAAAATCTCATTCAGCGCATTCTTCTTCACAATGCCGGCATGCACGTAGCCTTCGCCCTGCTGCGTAACGGCATCCGCAATTTTGCCCTTGCGCGTTTTGAAGTTGTAGTTGATGGTGCCCGCCTGATAAAGCCCCCCAGCGTCTTTAAACACCGGCCGGCCCTGCACTTTACCCGTGGAGTCGGGCGCACCATTTGCTTTCAGCAGGTTTTGGCCATAATCAACCGTAATCACGGCCGCCTTCAACGATAAATCCCCGTAATCAACCTTGGCTTCATCGTAGAGGTACGCTACTTTCTGCTGTACATCGAAGCGAATAGAATCCTTCGCCGAATACTTAACCGTGGTTTTGATGTCGCCTTTCACTTCGGCTCCCACACGCAAAGAATCGCCGGCCGCGCTGGTATCAATGGTCGATATGAGGCGGCGCTGACGAGCGGCCCGGCTCGTGTCGGCGGGCAGCGCGTTGGTGATCTGGCGCCCGTCGGAGTTGACGCGCGGCACGACGGCAGGTATGGGCGTTTTTGGCCGCTGCTGTTGGGCCCAGGCGCCGCTGATACTCAGCGCCAAGAGCACAGCTGCGAGCAGCGGCACCAGCCGCCCCGGATGAGGAAGTAGGCAGGAATAACTCAAGCGGAACGGCGCGGGCAAGACTACGTGGTTTTTATCGTTTATTTTGTGGCCATTTGCAAAAGTAGCGGGTAGCTACTCCAACTAACGAACTCTGTGCGGAATATTGTAGCTGTTTGTCTGGCGAGTCTGTTGTTTATTTCGGGCTCGTCGGTAGCCGTAGCCCCTGGGTCGGCGGTTTTGCCCCCCAAGAAGTACCAACTACGCACTGTAGTACTGGATGCCGGCCATGGCGGTAAGGATAGAGGCTGCGCGGGTGTGTCGGCCCGGGAGGCGGCCGTATCCCTGAAAATAATTCTGGAGCTGGGCCGGCTCATCGAAGCCAACGAACCCGATGTGAAGGTAGTGTATACCCGCAAGACGGACGTGTTTGTGGAGTTGGCCGACCGCGCCGGCATTGCCAATAAAAATAACGCGGACCTGTTTATCAGCGTGCATTGCAATGCGGGGCCTTCCGCCGCTTACGGCACCGAGGTCTGGACGATGGGTACGGCCAAAACGGACGCTAACCTGGCCGTGGCCAAGCGCGAAAACGCGGTTATTTTACAGGAAGATAACTATAAAGCCCGCTACAGCGGCTTCGACCCCAACTCGCCCCAGAGCCACATTCTGTTCTCGCTATTTCAGAGCGCCCACGTAGATAATAGCCTGCGATTCGCGCAAAAGGTTGACTATCAGTTCAAAACGAAAGTGGGCCGGAAGTCGCGCGGGGTGAAGCAGGCGGGATTTCTGGTGCTCTGGAAATCGACGATGCCTTCGTCGCTGATCGAAGTCGGGTTTTTGACCAACCGCAACGAGGAAAGCTACCTGAACGATAAATCGGGGCAGTCGTATATGGCCTCGGGTATCTACCGGGCATTCCGGGATTATAAGAATGAGTTAGAAGCTATGAACGGGGATTAAATGCCCCCTAATAGCAGTTAACACCTTGTCTACCTGCCTCTCACCTCCCTCAACAGCTGACCCAACGTGTCAAAAGAAATCAAAGTAGCCCTGCTCGCTCTCGTGGCAATCGTAGCCCTTTACTTTGGGTTTACCTTCCTGAAAGGAAGCAATCTGTTCACTTCCAGCCGTACGTTTCATGCTAAGTATGATAACGTAGACGGGCTGGCCCTCGGCAACCCGGTCATCCTGAACGGGGTGAGAGTGGGGCAGGTGCGCGAGATGCACCTGGTGCCGGAAGAAGGCAACCGGGTACGCGTACAGTTCGAGCTGAATAAAGGCATCGTGGTGGGCGACTCCACCGTGGCCAGCCTGTCGGGCACGCTATTGGGCAGCAAGACTATCACGCTGTTTATGGGCAAGAACTCGAAGGAATATGAGGGCGGCGAAGAGTTGAAATCCTACACCGTAGCCAGTATTACCGACGCCTTTCAGGCTAAAGCCCTGCCCGTACTCGGCACCGTCGACTCGACGTTGATTAAGGTGAATAGCTTCCTGACCAAGGAAGCCCGCCTCAGTATCCAGTCCACGCTGCTCAACGCGCAAGGCTCGACGGAGGCGCTGAAAAACTTGCTGATTATGAATCAGCGCAACATCAACCAGATCACGACCAATATGGCCGAGCTGACCCGTGCGCTCAACGTAACGGAGCGCAAGTTCAGCCGCTTGGCCTCCAACCTGGCGCAAATTACCGACACGCTCAAAAATGCCCCCCTGAGCCAGACGGTGCGGAAAATGAACGCCACCGTAACGGAAGCGCAGGCGACCATGGCCTCGCTCAACGAGTCGCTGACCAGCACCAAAGGCTCGCTCGGCAAGCTTATCAATGATGATTCGCTATACACTAATCTTAACGCCTCCGCTGCCAGCACCGACGCGCTGCTCGTTGACTTTAAGGCTAACCCCAAACGCTACGTCAACTTCTCGCTGATTTCATTTGGCGGCAAGGACAAGGCGAAGAAGGAAGTGACCAAGAAGCCGAATGGTGAGATAGAAATCGAGCAGAAGATAAAAACCGATGGTCCGCAAACCTTGGTGCCCACCGATTCAGTTACCACGCCAGTGAAATAAGGCGTCTGCCAATTTTAAGTACCTTTGAAATCCGCCTTCGGGCGGATTTTTTTGTGTCGAAACCACCCAATTTGCCCCCCACAACCCCTTTTCCCACCCGCATGAATCTGGAGTTCAACAAAAACGAAGACCAAATCAAACAACTCATTTTTCAACTCAGCCAGCGGCATAAGAAAGTAGCCCTGGGTGGCGGTGAAAAGCGCATCACAGCCCACAAAGCCAAAGGCAAGCTCACCGCCCGCGAGCGGATAGCCTACTTGCTGGATGAAGGCGCGGAAACGGTGGAGATAGGGGCCTTTGCGGGCGAAGGTATGTACCAGGCCGAAGGCGGCTGCCCTTCCGGCGGTGTGGTAGTGGTGATTGGCTACGTAAAAGGCCGGCAGTGCGTGGTAGTCGCCAACGATGCCACCGTGAAAGCGGGTGCTTGGTTTCCGATTACGGCAAAAAAGAACTTAAGGGCTCAGGAAATCAGCATAGAGAACAAGCTGCCTACTATTTACCTCGTCGATTCGGCGGGCGTGTACCTGCCCATGCAGGACGAGATTTTCCCCGATAAGGAGCACTTCGGCCGCATCTTCCGCAACAACGCCGTGATGAGCAGCATGGGTATCGTGCAGCTGGCCGCTATTATGGGGCCTTGCGTGGCCGGGGGGCTTATTTGCCCATCATGAGCGATGAGGCCATGATTGTGGATGGTACGGGCTCGGTGTTTCTGGCTGGTTCTTACCTGGTGAAATCAGCCATTGGCGAAAGCATCGACAACGAGACGCTGGGCGGCGCTACCACGCACTCCGAGATTTCGGGCGTCACGGATTACAAGTTTAAGAACGACGAAGAGTGCCTCGACCACATCCGCAACATCTTCGATAAGATGGGTGGCCAGCCTTCCGCGGGCTTCCACCGCGCCGCCCCCGCCGCGCCCGCTGAGAAGCCCGAGGAAATATACGGACTGCTGCCCGCCGACCGCGCCAAGCCCTACGATATGATGGACATTATCCGCCGCCTGGTGGATAACTCGGAGTTTGAGCCCTACAAAGACCTCTACGGCCAGACACTCATCTGCGGGCTGGCGCGCATCGATGGCTGGGCGGTCGGTATTGTGGCCAACCAGCGCAAAATCGTGAAGTCGAAGAAAACGGGCATGCAGATGGGCGGCGTCATCTACTCCGACTCGGCCGACAAAGCGGCGCGCTTTATCATGAACTGCAACCAGAAGCGTATTCCGCTGGTGTTTCTGCACGACGTGTCGGGCTTCATGGTGGGCAGCGCAAGTGAGCACGGCGGCATCATCAAAGACGGGGCGAAGATGGTAAGCGCCATGGCCAACTCGGTGGTGCCCAAGTTCACGGTCATCATCGGCAACAGCTACGGGGCCGGCAACTACGCCATGTGCGGCAAGGCCTACGACCCGCGCCTCATCGTGGCCTGGCCCACGGCCCAGCTCGCCGTAATGAGCGGAGCCGCCGCCGCCAACACGCTCCTCCAAATTCAAGTAGCCAGCCTGAAAGCCAAAGGCGAAGAAATCACGCCCGAAGCCGAAAAGGAATTGCTCGACCGCATCAAAAACCGCTACGAGGAGCAGCTTTCGCCGTACTACGCCGCCGCCCGCTTATGGGTCGATGCTATAATTGACCCGCTGGAAACTCGTAAGGTACTTTCAATGGGTATTGACGCGGCTAATCACGCGCCGATTGAGAAAGCGTTTAATGTGGGCGTAATTCAAGTGTGAGGGATTTCTCAAGAATTATGTATCAACTTATAAAAATACTGGCTGTGGCTCTGATAGTTGTTAGGCCTATAACAGCTTTTACTCAGGGTAATAAATTCACTGATGCAGCAATCAATAATGCAGGCCGAGCAGAGTTGCATTTCGTCTCTGCCGAAAATGACTGTGCTGAAGGTAGTAACCTAGCCGAGAAAGACATTCAGAGAAACTTGCCATTTCTGATATTGAAAAGCGGTATAGCTCCAGTGTCTTACCCTTCTGATAAGGATTTTGAAAAAAAGTTTGGAGTTTATTATTACGAAGAAGGCTGTACTGGTCCAGACAAGGAATGTGTACTGGCTTACAATACTCGTATTTTTCAATACATGCGAGATACTTATGGTAAAGTCTGGATGAAAAGCATCAGGAAGGACGTAATTGGATTCAAAGACTGGAAAGCAAGAAAGAAGTCATAATAAAACTGCATCTGGCGCGAGTTTAGCGCAGCATAACTCGAGACAATCTTTAAAGTGGAGGTTGTACCTCCACTGCCGCGGCAGCGGCAAGTCGTGACCGCGCCGCTTGGACAATCCGGGCGGCGTTGTCGTTCTGGCGGGGGAGGCGCAGCCTCCCCAACTGGCGCGAGCTTGTAGCTCGTGACTAGCCTTGAGTGGAGGTTGTACCTCCACTGCCGCAAAGCGGCAAACTCTAACCGCGCCGCTTGGTTAATCCGGGCGGCGTTATCGTTCTAACGGGGGAGGCGCAGCCTCCCAGCATGGCTGGTCACGAGTTACGCTACGCTAAATGCAAGTCATCCTGCTGAGTGAGGAGCAGCCTCACAATTATAGCAAACACGAGTTACGCTACGTTAAACTCGCGCTAGATAGGGGGCTACGAATCCGTTAGCGCTAGTAGGCAAACCTATCATTCCACGTATGAAAAGGCAGTACATCATTGCTGAATGCAACGGCACGGGGAAAACCACGGCCGCCTATACTATCAGGTTCGTTGAATTGCCGGGAGTTTGAGAATGCTAATGAGATAGCGCGCGGGCTGTCGCCTTTTCAACCAGAGGCAGCCGGGGAGAGTTTTGCATTAGAAACAACGCGTTGGCTACCCGAACTTATCTGCCGTTTTTAATAACGACTGGTGCACAAGGATACCATGTCAGCTTATGAAGCTGTTTAGAAAGTCTGTTTAGTGGTAATTTTTCGCAGAAAGAGGACGATAAACGCGAGCCAATGAAAGGCCAGCCAATTGCCGATGCTGGTTTCATAGCGCACGAGCAGGGTTTTGAAGCTGTCGAGCCAGGCGTTGGCGTGTTCGACCACGGCGCGTCGGCGGTAGAGTGCGGGGGCAAAAAACGTATCGTCGTCGGTCTGCCAATCGGCGGCGCGACGGTTACGGGCACTGTTAGCTTGAATGTCGCGCGCGGCGCATGCCTGCCGTAACTCGGTGGTATCAAAGGCACTATCGGCATTTAAAAACAGCCCGGCCACGGCAATGCCAGCGGCTTCGAGCAACACGCACAGTTCCTCAAACAGGGTGCTCAGCCGGAAGCTGTCGTGGTGGTTGCCCGCCTGCGGGGTCGCACAGGCCAGGGGTTGGCCCTGGTTGTCGGTCAGAAACAGGGCCGTGGTGGTGCGGGCCTTTTTGCGCCCCTGATAGCCCACGGCGGCCCCGCCGTTTTTGGCGGGTGTGTGGCTGCCGTCGAGTTGGACGCTGGAACAATCCAGCCAGTGCTTGTGGCGGCGTAAGACGTTGAGCCACGCCTTTTGCCCCGACCCGTCTTTGCGCCACTTGGTGAAGCGGGCGTACACGCCCTGCCAGGTCAGGGCCGCCCCGGTAAAGACCTGTTTGACGGGTAGATAGCGCCACTGGCAGCCGGTTTTGAGCTTGTAGAGCAGGGCTTCGAGCAACTCGACGGGGTCCACCCGGCGGGGGCGTCCGCCGCGGGACTGGGTCAGGTGGGGCAAAATCCAGGTACGGATAATATCTTTGGGCAGGACTTCCATGAAGCAAGTGAAAGGAGGTGGGTCGCACCCCAAATTTCGCCTGTATTGTGGGAGTCTTTTGCGTTTCTGTTGACCAACGACTACTTTTTAAACAGCTTCTATTCTTTCGTGCAAGTCCAAATCGTCACTTATTACTAATCTCAAGCAGTACAGAAAACTTGCCCAACATCCGGATGGAGCGGTGTAGAAGTTGTTTTTAGTGGTGCTATATCGTAGCGATTACCAGTTGCCGCAAGTCAGCATTAGCCCTCTATCATGGATAAAGCGTCGCTGCAATTGCCTTGTCTACATAGTGCGGCGGAATTCTTTCCTGCTCTAAGCGGCCGTTGGTGCGTAGAAGCAAGTGATACAGAGTCTGCTCAAGAGCAGTCAGGTTGGAGAGGCTATGAGAAGTAAAAATGCCCCCCACGTCGCCGTGAGCGAACTGGGTGTATGTAGCGGCATCCATTAGCAGCGACTGAATAGCCGGAAAATGCGTACGGATTTGAGATAGAATCTGGAAGCCATGCACGTCGATGTCGCCCCAGTAAAACAGGTTCTTCTCGCGCAGCCAGTTGGTGGCGGCTAATAACTGCACGGCAAAGCCTCCGCCCCAGATAGCCAGACCATCGGGCACGGCCGGAAATGAGAGAAACGTCGTCAGATTTTCAATGATGTAGACGCGGCTGCCCGCCAGCCGCAGCTGCTCAAACTCGCTTACCCACACGCTAAAATGGGAGATGGCCGGGTGCAGGCGCAGACGCTCATCCAAAAATCGAATTTTAATGCTGGGCTCCTCCGCGTACAGGTGAAAGCGCCGAAAAAAGTCCTTCTCCTCACTCCTGATATAGGTCGGGATTAAATAATCGAGCAGCAGGCGTAGGATGGCCTGATGCCGCTCGATGAACTTAGTCGGGAGGGCCAGCGGCAGGTTACGAACGTATTGATTAGGTTGAGGATGCTGCTGAAAATACTGACACACTTGCAGCAAATGCTCCCAGGCAGCCGCTGGTAGCAACAGGAGCTTAGGCTGTTGGTGAAGGAGAGGAAGCAACTCCGGCAGCGTTTCCTGCACGCGCTCAGCGGTCCAAGCGAATCCAGCAAACTCGTCGCCTTTGGCAATGAAATGCAAAAAATCGTCCCGTGTTTCAAAACTAATGCGGCTGATTTCGCTCTGATTGGTCTTGGGATTGGGCTTTAAAGTAAGCGTGTACCCGTGGCCGGTTTTGTTTTTAGAATGCAGCAATAGCTCTGCTTGCTGCGCATAAATCTGGTCGGCACCCTGCGTTCGGTCCAGGGTTTTATTGACGGGTGGCTTTAGAGGAAATAGGTTTTCGTCGGCCAGGTATGCCCGCAACACTTTTTCGTAAAGCCGAAGCGATTTGGTTTGTAGCTCGTGCAGGCTAATCATGCGTCAGTATTTTCCGCTTCTGCTTCAGTCAATAGCGTTTCCTTTTGCTCCTGGTAACGATGAATTGGAATGTCCAGCACCACCGACTTGCGCTTATCCTGCTTGGCTTTCATCACCCAGTGAATAACCTCTACCTCCTTTTCCAGAATATGCAAAGAGGTGAGCGGCGTGACGACCATTAATTGCAGCCCCAGACTCTGGCAGAGCTGTAACAGGTATTTCGATTTTTCTTCATCCAGCTTGCTAAACGCTTCGTCGATAACGATAAACCGAAACGAGCGATGCGCCTGCGTGTCGCGGTGATTAATACCGAATTGATGGGCAATGGCGGCTCCCAATACAGTGTAGGCCAGCTGTGCCCCTTCGCCGCCCGACAAACTGCCCGAGCCTTCGTACACTTGCTTCAGCACTTGGTCGGCCCGGAAATACTCACGGGCCCTGAAGGTTGACCAGTTGCGCACATCGGTTACTTCCTGCCGCCACTTTTCGTTTTCCTTGGCTTGCAGCTCGGTAATAAAGGGCTGAATGCGGTCAACGAAATGCGCCATTTCGGCTTCTTTTTCGGCTTTCTTCGGGTCAGCGGACAAGCTAAGTTGAGCAAGGTCGGGCCGCCAGTTCCAATTGTTAAGCTTCTCGAACCGAAACTCGTGGATGCGCCCACGGCGCGTATCGGTGCGCTCCAGTTGAATATATGTATCGGGATTAAGGTTGAAAGCGATATTCCGCAGCGACGCGTTGATCTGCTCAATCGTGTCGCAGATGGTTTGGTGCTGCTCGTCGAGCGATTCGCAGTACTCGGTTAGCGCCTTGGTTACGCCCCGGTTGAACTCGTCGCGGAAGCGGCCCTCCAACTCGGCCAGCTGCTCGTTTTTGATTTGCGCGTAGCGGTCGGTGTATTCAGATAGCTGATCCATTTTGCCGCGCAGGTCGCGCGTGTCGCTGCCCCAGTCCGCGAACTTAGCCAGCACCTCTTCGCCTGGTCGCAGAAAGTCGTCCATGGCTTCCTGAATCTTCTCCTCCTGGCTTTTTTGCTGATTGTATAAAGTCGTGATGTGCTGCGCTGCTTTTTGCTCAACAGCCTGCTTCTGAATCAGAAAATTTGAGTAGGTCAGGGTTTCGCGCAAGGACTGCATTCGTTCATCAAGCCCGCGTAGCCCGGTGGCCAGGTCCTGGGGGGCAAAATTGCTGAGTATTAGTTGTTGCTGCTGCTGCTCGACCTGTACCTGTTTCAGCAAAGCTTCACAGCCGAAGACAGCCTGATTGATAGCCTTGCGGGCCGCATCCAGCTGCTTGAGTTTCTCCTTGAGCAAGCTTAGCTGATCCTTCAGGGTTTTGAGCGAAGCGTTTTCGTTTTCCAGGGCTTCTTTCTGCTTGGTTAGCTGCGCGATTTCGTGTGCGTCGGCTTGCCAGTCAAGCTCAGAAAAGTGCTGTATGGCCAGAATAAGCGTAAAAATCTTGTCGCGTTCCTCTGCTTCTCTCTCCTCTTTACCCAAGCGTAGTAAAGCGCTTTCGGCTTTGCCGATAGCCTCATTCAGCTCACGGCCCCGGCGCTGGTAGTCGCGCAGCAGGTCGCGGTTGTCCCAGCCCAGAATGGGGCGGAGGGCGGTAGTGTCGTCGCGTTCGTGGCGGTTTTTGTTGCGGGTAAGGCCCGAGGGTAGTATCGCTTTTTCGGCGCGCTCGAAGGTAGTCAGGTCTTCGGTGCAGAGGTAGTTAAACCGACTGGCTACGGCGTTTTCCACCCAGGCGGCATAGTGGCTTTTGGGATTAAAATCCAGCTTAGCGGCCACCGTGAGCGGGTCAAGGAAAATCGGGCGGCTCGCTTTGTTTTCTACTTTGTGAAAAACGATTTTTCCGCGCAAATCCCGCTCATTATGCACGTAATCCCGCACGGCTACGCGCAGGCGCTCGGGTACCAGTAGGTCTAGTCCAAAACTGTGCAGCAGCTTTTCGAGGGCGTTGTTCCAGACGGCTTTTTCGTCGACCTTCACTTGTATTACCTCGGCTACGAATGGAATATCAGCTTCGGTAGCCCCTACGGCAGCTAGAATTTCCTGCCGGATTTGCTCAGGTCGGCCGGTTATTTTACCCGCGCTTTTTTCCAGCTGCGCGAGTTCAGCCTCTATTTGGTCGAAGACTGCTTTCTGGATTTCGAGTGCGGAGCGAACCTCAAATTTCTGATCGTCAAGCTGCTGGCGGGTCTGTTGGAGCGCTTGTTGCGCGGCCTGAGCGTGGCTGACGTTCTGCTCGAATGTGCCCGCGTCCGGGTCTTCCACCAAGTCTAGCTGGCGGGCCAAACGATTGTAGTCGCGCAGGTTACGCTCTTTGCTGGTTTTGATTTTCTCCCGTTCCCGAATGTCGCGCTCCAGGTCTTTAATCTGCTGGGCAATCTGATTGTTGGCAATTTGCACCTCCAGCTCGACGCGCTGCCCATCAGCGGTTTCCCAGGCGGTTTCCTGCTGCCCCAGCTCGTGTTGTAGCCGGTCCAGCTCCCGGTCCTGGCGGCTGATTTCTGCCCCCCAGAGGGCCACTTGCTGCTGGGCAAACCACGGTTCGAGCAGTCGTTGCTCTTCCTTAGCCACTTGCAACGCTTTTTTCAGACCTTCATACTCGTCGCTGAGGTCGTACACGGGTTGGAGCAAGGCGAGTTGGGTACGCGCCTTTTCCAGCGCCCGGTACGAGATCAGCAGGGTTTGGTAGTTGCCCATCAATTTTGAGAACTCCGCCTCGGCCGTGCTTTCTTCGAGCATATTGGTCCGAATAAACTCGTCCAGGTCGCCCAGTACCTTCATGCCCACGGTCTGGTTGAACAGCGTCAGGGCCTTATCGCGCATCCCGAACAGGCGCTGAAACGCCGCCGCGTATTTGGGAAACGTATCGAAATCTTCAACGACCCCGTTGCCAAACTGCCGCTTCAGCTTGCTTACCCATTGGTTGGTGGTGCCAAATTGAATATGCTCCGCAATGCTCAGCTCCGTTTTCGATACCAGATACTTATGTTGCAGTTTGCCGCCCCCAAACCACCGCACCTGCACCAGCGTAATGGGCAGGCTTTGGGTATTAGTGAATACACCGAGCAGAATGGAGTAGGTCTGGGACTTGTCAGGACGCAGCTTTTCGGGCCGACTATTCTGCTTTTCCTCATCCTGGGTGCGGCCATAATGCCCTTCCACGTAGGATTCCTCGCTGCGGCCGGAGCGGCTTTCCGCCCCCGACGATTGGTTGAAAAAACGCTTGGTCGGGTTGACCAGCAGCGCCAACAGGCCGTCTACGAGCGTGGTTTTGCCCGAGCCGTTGCTTCCCGTCAGCAGCGTATTCTGGCCGTCAGGCACCAGGCGCGTAATGTCCTGCCCGCTGCTGCCCTCGTGAAAAGTGCCCCAGTTAAACACTTCCAGCGCCTTGAGCCGGTAGCCAGCCGGCCCGGCTAGCGCATCAAATAGATTCGGCATAGTTGCGAAGCTTATTTTTAAATTCTTCCAGCTTTTCGAGGGTAATCTTCGCTTTAAGCAGCGGCTTTACTTCGTACTGCGTCTGGTCGGGATTGAGGTCGTCTTTGCGCGTTAGCTTGAGTAAGCCATTCTCGGTTAGCTTATCAATAAGGCCATCCAACTTATCCAGTAGGGCTTTTTGGTTGGATTGCTGCCGAAAAAACAACTCGATTCGTTCGCGCAGCTGTTCGCGGGTGGCAAAAAGTCGACGACTGGCCGCGTGGGCACTGCCTTCGTGCTCTTCCAGCCACTCGCGCAGCACCACGCACAACAAACTTTGCTCGTAGCTAAGCACCGTGCGCCGCAGCAAGCGCAGGGGCGGATTAGGGTCGTCCTCATTAGGTTCCAGCTGCGTGAGGCGGGCGTAGCCGTCGGCCCGATTCAGGTCCAGGGCCACTCCGAGGTCGGCGAAGTGGGCGCGAATGGCCGACTCGTGCTCTTCCAGCTGCTGCCAGTACTGACGGTCATCGTCGTAAAGGGCATGAGTTTGCAGCAGCTTGATAATAACGGAGGCGTAAGGTTTGGACATAGACAAAGTGGTTAGCGGCAAAAAATCAATTCGGGAAACCCGCATCCGCGCCCGTCCCCGAGGTCGAAATATTCTTTGTGCTGGGTGTTGATGAGGTGTCTGGACGAGGCTGCCGCGATACTACCGTAGGCCATTAGCTCCGAAAGGCCATATTTCAGCCCAAAGACATCGACTACCTGCCGCAGCGTCGCCTGACTTTGGCCGCGCAACAGGAAACTTATATTGGCCACCAATATGGTTTTGTCCACTACCCGCGGCCCCATAAGCGGCCCCAAATCGTCCGCATCCGGGAGCGCCACGGCCAGCGTCCGGGGTTTGATGCCGCTCTCGCGCTCCCGTAGCTCCACCTGGGGCTCAGTAGGGAGGTAGTCGGCCCGGCCATCCAGCTCGAGAAAGACGCCATCCTTGGGCGGATCATTCATCACCTCAAAGGCCAGCGTCCGGATGTCGTTGATGAGAGCCAGGGATTTGCGACGGTCGCGCAGGTTTTTCTCGGACAAGATTTTCTCCAGCTTCCGGGCCAGCGCGTAAAAAGAGTCGTTCACCTTGCGGCCCTCGCCATGCAAATAGAAACGGATTTTGCGCAAAAACCCGTCGCCGGCTTCAAGGCCACGGTTGCGTAGCAGCTCAAACACTTGGTTAATAAGGCTGTCCAGCTCGGCTTTTTGGCGCGGATCGGTCAGGTGCTGGTAGAATGCCTCGAAGCTGCGCCCTTGGGGCGTCAGCCGCAGTTCGTCGAGTGCGTCGAGGGCCAAGCTCAGCAAACTGCCTTTGGTTTGTGTGGCTTCCGACTGCTGCTGGTAAATACGTTGCGTGATATCGCGGAAGTTTGCTTCCACCTCCCGAAAATCGCGCAACAGGCTGCGGGCCACGCCGCTCACATCCTGATATCGGGACTCAATCTGGTAGTCCTCGTAGGTCTGAACGCTTTTAGTTAGCTTCAATTCCCGAATTTGTTGGTCCAAAGCAGCTCTTTGCTGCTCCAGCTCGGCTACTTTCGCCTGCCAGTCATCGGTCGAGTTGTGCACCAGTTCGCGCAACTGATGCACTATGCTCAGGAACCGCGACTCGGTGCCCACGAATGAAGGTTTGTTCAGTAAGGTGGCTACCCAGTCAAGTACGCTTTCCAGCTCGGGGGTCAGCGTGTGCTGGTCGGTGCCCCGCTCATCAGTGTACAAGGTCAGGTAGCCGGCACGCACCCAATCCTTCACCAGCTTGACCGCGCGTTCCTCCGTTGAAGTACCCAACTGCGAAAGATCCCCTTAGTCTTCTTCATAGCCCCAGGTTTCAAGAAAGTCAGCGAGCTGCCCGGTTAGCTTGTCGCTGGCCAATACGGGCGCGTAGCTGCTGGATTTAAAACTCTCCTGCAAAAAGCAAAGTACTAGCGGCGCATTGTGGCTCCGCACTACCCGGATGGCAACCGGAGTACGTTCGGGATGAAAGAGAGAACGATACAGCTGATAAGACATAACGCTGAATAAATGAATTGTTTTGTGTCATAACAGCTGTTCCGCCGACACACGCATTACCTGATAATGACGAGTAAATAGCTTTGTATCTGAGTCCGTATTTCCGGTCAGATTCCTAGACCAAGACAAGTCAGAGGCCAGTTTTTGTCTATATCCCCCAGGTACTGATAAAGTGGTTCCGTAAAAGCAAACGCGTAAGTTCTGTTAAATACAAAATTTATATAATAATTTGATATACAATGTTTTATATTCGAAATAGCAACAAGGTAATAATCGGTTGCTAGGCAAGTGATTTTGCAAATTTGATCATGTAAAGCACAATCAAAACAGCGGCCAAACAGCAACTGGGATTCCACTTAGCAAGAAATTGAAAATACGATTTACGCGAGCACCAGGATACCTCCGGCATCAACGGCTCATTCGGCTTAGGTTTCAGGAAAAAACTGAAGCCGTCGTAGCTTTGCGCTGTTTGTCTTTCTCAATCTTTTGTCATGGCCAAGAAGACCGCCACGCCCGCACCCCAGCTGGTTCATATTCAATCGCCCAGCGTCGATAACCTGTTGCTGTCCAAGGCGCAGAAGGAATTCAACCGCCTCACCAAGCGCATTGCCAAGCTGGAGAGTGACGTGGCGGCCTTCCGCGACGCGGCCACCCGGCTGCGGCAGCGCGTGCAGACTGAATACCGGCCCCTGCAGACTCAGCACAACGACCAGCGGGCTGCCCTTATGCGCCAGCTCGACCGCGCCTACGATACCTACAAGCTCACCAAAACTGAGCGTGGCAAAATCGTGGACCTGATCCTAAATGTAGGCTACGACCTGATCGAACGCGGTTACGAAGACTTGAAGCCCATCTTCGACAAGCACGACCCGCAGGGCTTCGATGAGGCCACGGCGGACGCGGATGAGCAAATCTCGGAGGTGATGAAGCAGCTGTTTACCCAGCAGTTCGGCATCACCTTCGACCCGGCGGTGGAAGTGAATACGCAGGAAAAGTTTCAGGCTTACGTGGCCCAGCAGCTGGCCGAGCAGCAAGCCAGCTTCGCCGACCAGGCCGAGCAACAAAATCAGCGGCGTGCCCAGCGGCCCAAAACGGCGAAGCAGAAGGACGTTGAGGCCAGGAAGCAGACCGAGGAGAAGAACATTACCAAAGCCGTGCGGACGCTATACATGGACCTGGTGAAGGCCCTGCACCCCGACCGCGAGCCGGACAAAGCCGAGAAAGCCCGCAAAACGAGTTTGCTGCAACAAGTCACGACGGCCTACGAGAGCAATGAGCTGCTGACGCTGTTGCGCCTCCAATTGGAGCTGAATCGCATCGATCAGGCCCACCTCGAAAACCTGGCCGAAGACCAGCTGCGCTACTACAACAAGCTGCTGCGCGAACAGGTGCGTGAGCTGGACGCGGCCCTGTACGAGGAGCAGACGGACTTAGCGAACTTCACGGGCCAGCCTTATTATCTGCTGCCTACGCCAGGCGCGCTGGAAGTTGACTTCAAGCGGCAGAAAACGCAGCTCGAAGCCAAGATCAGGCAGCTCGCGGCCGAGGTGCTGGCTTTTGAGCACGACCCGGCCGCGCTAAAGGCGTTTCTGAAGTCCTATCGGATTCCGAAGGCCGGCCAGGGGCCGATCATTGTGCGATTTTAGCTGGTTGTTGCCTATCCGTGGGTGAACGCCTGCTTCCGCGGCCTCTGGGAGGCTTTGTATTTCTTTGCTTTTCTGCTGTCATCTGGGCGGCTGACCTGCCCAGGCCGTATGCGGAGGCCTGCCGTTGGGGCCGATTGAAGCTGCCGAATAGCTGTACGGGCTTGTTTTTGACACCTATTGATGTTTTTCCGCTGTACTCTGCGCCCAGACCTGCCCGGCTCTTCCCGGAGTGAACATTTCCCGCCAGCCTACGTGTTGATTCCAGGCAACCGGCGGCGGCAAAACCGTGTCGGTTGCTTTTATTTACTACCTCGTGCTACTCGGGGCCGCTGCAAACGCCCCGACCATCCATTACATGACCAATAAAGAAATTAAAGCGCTTATTTCTCTGCTCGACGACCCCGAAATTGCCCCCCAGATTGAGGAGCGGATTCAGGCATTGGGCGAGACCATTATTCCTTTCCTGGAAGAATCGTGGGAGGAGAGCCTCGACCCAAGCCAGCAGCAGCGCCTGGAGGATCTGATTCATGATTTGCAATTCGATGGCCTGAAGCAGCGCTTGCGCGTGTGGCGCGATTCGGGCGGTGAAAGCCTGATAGAAGGTATGTGGCTGCTGAACTCTTATCAATATCCTGATGCTGATTTGCAGGCGCTGAACCGGGCCATTGAGCAATTGCGCTTTGAAGCCTGGACGCTGATGCGGCCCGACATGCACCCCACCGATCAGGTGCAGGTGCTGAACCATGTGTTGTTTCGGGCGCACAAGCTGGGCGCCAACACCCAGAATTTCCATTCGCCCGCCAACTCCATGCTACACCTGGTATTGGAAACTAAGCGTGGCAATCCGCTTACGCTTTGCGTGATTTATCTGCTGGTGGCACAACGGCTGAATTTGCCTATTTATGGAGTGAACCTGCCTAATCTATTTGTGCTCACTTACCAGTCGCATAGCCAGATTACGGAGCCGTTTTATATCAACTGCTACAACCGCGGCCTCATCCTGTCGCGCACCGATATTGAGCATTATGTAGCTCAACTCAACCTATCGCCCAACGATATTTTTTACACGCCCTGTTCTCACCTCGACATCGTGCGCCGGGCCTTGCGCAATCTGGTGATGAGCTTCGAGAAGCTGCAGGAACCCGCTAAAGCCGCTGAAGTGGGCAAGCTCCTGGCTATTCTGACCGACGAACTTACTCCTCCCACTGATATTGATCCGAAAGAATAAATGACGAGCAATGGTAGTACGACTTTGGAGTCGTAGTACCCAAAAAAGCCCCCCAGCGCATTGCTGGGGGGCTTTTTTATGAATGAAATACGTGGCTACATTCTCTTGATCAGGCAGCCGGCCGCGCGCTTATCGGCTACGCCCACCGCTTTGCCAGCCAGGATATTGTCCAGTGCTTGGGCTAAGTAATGCTCCTTGGCGAAGGCTTCTACCTGGGCATTATCGTCGATAGCGCCTCTATAGCGCACCGTGAAGCCATTTTCGGTGGGCTGCAATACCACGGCTTCCGGGGTTTTGGTTGCCCCTAATAAGGCGCTCACCTTTTGGCCGGGGTCGGTGAGGTAAGGATAATCGTCGGTGCCAGTGGATTTCATTTTCAGCTTGTCGGCGTCAACTGCTTCAGCCGTAGCTTCCAGGTTGATGGGCACATTGATAAACAAAAACTGCACGCCCTTGCCGCTATACGCCGCATCCAGGGCACTTAGCCGGCTTTGGTAAAGCTTGGAAAAGGCGCAGTTAGGGTTCACAAACACAACCACAATAGCCTTGTTGCTGGCATAGCTGCTCAGCGTAACGGTGGCCTTGGTAGGGCTGGTGAGGCTGAAGTCATTAACGGTGCGGCCATCTTGTGCCTTGGCTACACCCACCGCAACGGTACAGAAGAGCAGGGCGACAGCAGCAATAATTGAGATTCGGCGAAAGAGCATGGGTGGGAGGTTAGAAAGTGGAGCTGAGGGGTAAGGCTTATCCGATAAAACAATAAGTTCTAATCAGAAGGCTTTGAACTGCTGAATCTTACCTGAGTAGCGTGCTACAACTCCACCTAGATTCAGCAATTACAACTCAGCCGTGTGTGGTGTCTTCAACGCAATAAGTTAGCACGTAGTCGGTTGCCAAGCGTTGATAGGAGATTCGGTGTTCGCTGCGGAAGTTTTCTAGCAGCAGGTGCCCCGTCAAAACACCTGCCTCCCGCAGCTCAAACGGGTTGAGCAACAATTGCTCTTTAAACACCACGCCCCGACGACTATGCAACTTGTACAGCGTCTCTTTGGCACTCCAATAGAGACTATATTTCGCTGCATCGTCGCCGGCATTGGCTCGTTCGGTTTCAGCTAGAAACCGGGCTGCCAAATGTTGCGCTTTGGGCCTTATCAGTTCAACATCTGTGCCAACGCGCCCCTGTGTTGCCACAATTCCGACTACCCACTCCCCTGAATGTGACAATGAAACCGCAAAATCAGGCAATTCCTCAAAATACGGGCGGCCATTGGCATCATTGAGTACAAGCGCATGAGCCGGGGTAAGCTCGCGCAGGAGTGTATGCGTCAGGGCCCGGCCCGCCAGCCATTGTGCCTGGCGGGTTAAGTCGCGCACAGCGGGCTGCTTTGAGGCATAGTGCGCAGAGTAGGGGAGGAGGGGAAGCAGTTCGGGGGGCTTTTCTGTAAGATGCCACAGCCCCAGCAAGGTATTTACGGAAAGCGGCGTAAGGGAGTGTAAAGGCATTTATAAAGGAATTGACACGTATACTTTGAACGTCATGCAGAGGCGGCGCCGAAGCATCTCGCTCGCGGGCGTCTGATTACTAATCCTGCATCAGCACGCGAGATGCTTCGGCTTCGCCTCTGCATGACGGACTTTTTTGTAATGGGCTTGGTTAAAGTGACGTCTCGAAATGCTTAGCAAACCAGCTACTAGTCTTTTCGCTACAGGCTTAACAAAACCACTGTAATTTCGCCCTAAGTTACTACCTCACCCATGCCGTTGCTTTCTCGTCCGCAGGTGCAGAAATTGGCCACGCTCAGCGGCCACCGCGACTGCGTGTACGCCTTAGCCGGCTCTGCCGATGAAGATCGTTTCTTTTCAGCCAGCGCCGATGGCATGGTTGCCGTCTGGAGCATCGATGACCTCACGCGCGATGGAGAATTGGTAGCTCGGGTAGAAAACTCGGTATATGCCCTGCGCTACTTACCCGAGCGTGAGTTGCTGGTGCTGGGACACAATTTTCAGGGAATACAGGCCATAGCGTTAGCCGAAAGAAAGCTGGTATATAGCATCGCGCTGCCACCGGCGGCCATCTTCGACTTTGCGTACTCAGCACCCCGACAGCGCCTGTATGTGGCCCTCGGCAATGGCGTGTTAGCAATATTGCGAGCCACTGACTTTACGCTGGAAAAACTGGTGCCTCTTAGCGAGAAAAGTTTGCGCTGCCTGGCTTTGCACGAGGAGCGCGGCGAGTTGGCCGTAGGTAGCAGCGACGCGCTAGTGCGTATCCTCGATGCCGATTCGTTGGCCGTGAAGTACACGCTCACAGGTCACACAAACTCCGTGTTTACCGCTGCCTATTCGCCCGATGGTCAGCAGCTGCTAACGGCCGGCCGTGATGCTCACTTGCGTACCTGGGCCGTGGGGGGCAATTATGCCGAAGTAGGCAGTATTGTGGCCCATATGTTTACCATTAATCACCTGCTGTTCAGCCCCGATGGGCTGCTGCTGGCTACGTGCAGCATGGACAAATCAATCAAAGTGTGGGAAGCCGAAACGGGCCGCTTGCTGCGCGTGGTTGATAAGGCGCGGCACGCCGGCCACGGTACTTCCGTGAACAAGTTATTTTGGTCGGGCCGGCAGAATCGGCTAGTTTCGTGTAGTGACGACCGCAGCCTTGCGGTATGGGAAATTTCATTTAACAGTTAACATTTATCATTTAACAGTTTGGAAAGTGGCTCTGGCCCGCTTTTAATCTGTGAAAGAATAATTGCTCAACAGTAAATGAAAGTTGTTAAATGTTAAATGATACTTGTTAAATGAAAATCACCGCTCTCGATATCAGACAGAAAACCTTTGAAAAAGCCTTTCGTGGCGTTGATAAGGACGAAGTACAAGCCTTTCTGGTCACGCTGTCGCAGCAGTGGGAGCGAATGGGCGATGAAAACCGGGAGCTGCGCCTGAAGCTGGAGCACGCCACCCACGATGTGCAGAAAATGCGCGAAGTGGAAACCAGCCTGTACCGCACCCTCAAAACGGCTGAAGACACCGGCAATAGTATCACCGAACAGTCGCAGCGCGATGCCGATTTGCGCATTCGGGAAGCTCAGCTCAAAGCGGATCAGCTACTAAGCGAAGCCCGGCAGGAAGCACGTCGGCTGGTGGAAGAAGCCACTCGCGAAGCCGAGAAAAGCGTGGCGGCCATGCGCACCGAAGTCAACAGCCTGGGCCAGGAGTGTCATCGACTGGAAACCCAGATGGAAAACCTCGTGCGTGATTTGCAGCACTTGGCTTCCGACGCGTTGGAAAAGGTAGCAAAAGCGAAAGCCCGACCAAAAACCGATGCGGCCGCCATCCTTTCGCGGGCCGAGAGCGTACAGGTAAGCAGGACCGAACCTTCACCCCAAAACGACTCTACCATGCGTGTTTCTTCTGCTTCTACTTCGTCGGCTGCCGCTGTGGCTGGGGCATCCAGCGCCTCCCTGGGGGGCAGTTTGGCTGCCGAGCCCCGCACTATTGGCCCTCAGCCCGGCAACTATAACCCCAAGCCCGGCCAGCAGCCAGATCCGGGCGCGCCGGCGCAAACGCCCGGACCCGACATCCGGCCCGATTCGCCCGACGAAAACCCTGGGAAAGCCGATCCATCCCGCATTTATCAGCCCGAACCTTCCCGCGTGCCTAACCCTGGTGCCCCTGATATTGAGCGTCCTATGCCCGATATTCAGCCCGTCGGCCCCAGCCACCCCGAAATCACGCCGCCCTCGCCAGCCACGCACCCCGGAATGGCCACGGCAGCTTCAACCGAAAAATCGTTTTTCGACGAGATTTAACCCGGCTTTGCCTGTGAAAAGCGAAAGGCCCGCAATAGCTTGCGGGCCTTTCGCTTTTTTGGCGCTATACTTTACCCAAGGTCTGTGAAAAATCAACTCCGTGAGGTCGTCATGCTTAATCTGGCGTCCCGCAGCGCGAAGCATCTCGCGTGTTTAATTGAGGTTACTACTCCCACGTCAGCACGCGAGATGCTTCGATTCCTCAGCATGACTGTTTTTTAGCAACTGTTCAGATACTTTAGTCAAATCAGGGCGCTACGCCACTATTAACTACAGACTACCATGGGACAAATCGCGCTGGAGGGCATGGAGTTTTTCGCTTTTCACGGCTATTATGATGAGGAGCAGAAGATCGGAAATAAGTACGGTGTGGATCTGTACATTCAGACTGATCTGCACGCGGCGGGTGCTTCCGATAAGTTGCAGGAGACTGTAAACTACGAGGTGCTTTACCGCTTGGTAGCGGAGGAAATGCTGGCTCCGGCGCGGTTGCTGGAGCACGTAGGGCACCGGGTGATGGACCGGATTCTGACGCAGTTTCCGCATGTGTACACCGTGAAAGTGTGCGTATCGAAGTTCAATCCTCCATTGGGGGGCATTTGCCGCCGGGCGCGCATCACCTTGAAGCGCAAACGCAGCCAAAACGCCCCCCAGAACCCAGAGAAGTAGAAATAGCGTGCACTATGGGCTTTCTATCAATAAAAAAGGCGACCATAACTGGTCGCCTTTTTTATTGATAGAAAATTATAAGCTGCTAGTGCTTACATATTTCTGTTCTGTTTATCAGAATCGTTGGTGTTCGTGGTATTCGTGGTATTTCGGGTCGAATCGTTTATCTGCTCGATATCCACTTCGGTTTTGCGCACCGTGTCGCGGATGGTTTCTTCCCGCTCGGTTACCTCTTTGCCGAGGCTGATTTCCTCTACTACGCGGGCTTCTTTGCTTACTACGGCACGCTCAGCGCTTTCCGTAATTTCAATTTCACCTTCTTTAAACGCAGTGAAATCGGCTTCCGTAGCGGGGCGGTTTACAGCATGACGCTCCACGTTTACGTGCTCCTCACGCAGACGCAAGCGCTCTTCTACGGGCCGCTCTACAATCCGGCTGCGTACGCGCACGCCGCCTGTTTGCTCCACGCGCTTACCAACTTGCAGCTGCTCTTCTACTACCTTAACCGAACCAGTCTGGTCAGTTTGGTTAGTTTGGTTAGTATTGGATTGAGTGCCCGCATACGCATTGCCGGAAGTACCAGCACCATGTTGCGAGGCCAAATCATCAACATCTACTGCACCATACTCATCGAGAAAGTCACGGGCGCGTTCAGCTTCTGAAGCCGACTGGGCATGCACCGTTACCAATGATTTGCCACTGCGCACTACGTTTGAGTAGTTGTTGGCCGTATTATCATCGTCGCCGCCAAACAGATTGCTGAAAAAATTGCTGACGCTGTCGCCCGCATTATCTACTGCTGCCTCGGCGCGGGTGCCGGTAGTATTTGTGCTGGTGCTGCCACCAGTGCTATAGTTGCTGCCTGAAGCACCGTCCTGATTATACGGAGCTACGTCAACGTAATCACGCTGAAATCCATTCTGCTCAAGCTGCTGTACTGCATGCTGGGCCTCAGCGGCAGTGTTGAATACTCCTACTACGGTATGTGCCATGTTATTAAGGTATTTGGGTTGTGGGTGAAAGAAAGATTAATAATTGGGTAAAGTCTAGGTAGTTGGGTTTGAAGAAGAGGCGGGGTTAGTATCTACGCGGTGCAAGTGAATTTCTTCCTTGCGTAGCGTTATTTGTTGGGGAGTACGCGTTTCTGTCTGGTGCTTCGTGATACGTACTTCTTCTACTAGCAACAGCCGTTTTTCAACGACTAATACTTCCCGTAGAATGGGCATTATCATCGTGTCGCCCTCATAGCGGACCGCCGGTGGCGTAGCAACATATTGGTTGATGGCTACCCGCTCCACATTTACTTCCTCCTGAATAACAGATACATCAACCACTTGCTGCTCTTCCTGTACCGTTTTCGACACGCGAATACGGCCAGTCTCAACCACATCCTTTCCAATCTGCAATTGCTCTTCCACTACAGGAATCGTCACGCGCGAATCAGGCACCTGATAAGGCTGCTGGTTTTCGAAATGATTGTTGGAAGGCTCCATAGGCGGACGCACTGATAGCTGTTGATTAAGTGGTGATGCTCAGGTACCAAATAATACGGAGCGCCTCCTGCTAAGTTGAAAATTGATTAGAAAAATATTCGTGCTTTTTTCATAAAGCTCAACAGTTATGTTATGATGCCTTCGATATATAAAGTCATTATAATAATGATATATTATAATAACAATGATTTATGGATCAGGCCTTTATCTTCAAAAACAAGTGGTTTTACATCTTTAGTGATATATTTAGGTATCATGCTTAAGTATAAATCAATGGGTGGATACAACATCTTATTATACTTATCCGACTAGACGCTTTGCCATAGAAAAGGCACAACTATCTGCTTAATTCCGTGACTTTAGGTAGATGATAATCACGTAGTAAATATTTTACGAAAATATTCGTAGATAAAACTTGTTAGTACGATGAGTTTCGTATATGTTTGTCATACGAATTCCTTCGTACCACCATAACGTCCAGAATCAATGAGCAAGCGACCCCTCCCCAAGCCTACCGAATCGGAGTTGGAGATTTTGCAGGTGCTCTGGCAGCACGGCCCCACTACCGTCCGATTTGTAAACGACGAGCTAAACAAGAAGCGCGACGTAGGCTACACCACTACGCTGAAGCTACTCCAGCTCATGCTCGACAAGGGCCTCGTGCTCCGCGACGACGATAGCCGCACCCACGTGTATCGGGCCGCGCTGCGCGAGGAGGAAACCCAGGGCCTGCTCATCGACCGCCTCCTGGATGCGGCTTTTGGTGGCTCAGCGCTCAAACTAGTGGTGCAGGCCCTCGGGCACCAGCGCACCTCTCAGGCTGAACTGGATCAGATTCGTGACCTGCTGAACGAAATGGAAGAGCAAAAAAACACAACCGAGAAAGGAGGGACCAATGAACTGGCTTGAGCATCTTCTGTCCCCGGCCGTTGTACGGGCCCTGGGCTGGACTATCGTGCATTCGTTGTGGCAAGGAGCAGTAGTGGCATTGGCGCTGGCCGGGCTGTTGCTGCTGCTGCGTCAGCACACGGCCCGCATTCGCTACCGGGTGGCGGGCGTGGCGCTGGTCGCGCTGCTGGGCTTGTCGGTCGTTACGTTTGGTCGCTATTATCTGGCCGGCGGTTCTAACGCGGAGGCGGTTGTTCCTACTGTCTTGGCTACAACAACTGAAAATGCTCATACGGCTGTTCCTGCTAGTCTGGGGGGCAATTTGCCATTGGTATATGCCTTCGACAAGCGCCCAACAGCAACCGCAGCCGTGCAGACCGTAGCACCCACAGTTGGGACTGATGCGTCGTGGCTACCGTATTTCGACCAACACTTACCCCTGATTGTAACCGCGTGGCTACTTGGCTTGCTGACCATGACGCTGCGTTTTCTGGGTGGGCTGGCTTACCTGGACCGTCTGCGCCACTACCGCGTGCGGCCGTTACCGGCCGTGTGGCAGCGCCGCCTGACGGAGCTCGGCAATCGGGCGGGGCTGCGCCGGTCGGTGACGCTGCTGGAGTCGGCGCTGGTGAAAGCGCCGCTGGTGGCGGGCCATCTAAGCCCAGTTATTCTGCTGCCATTGGGCACTATTTCGGGGCTGAGCCAAGCACACCTGGAGGCCATTCTGGCGCACGAGCTGGCGCATATTATCCGGCGCGATTATCTGATGAACCTCGTGCAGTCCATTACCGAGATTCTCTTTTTCTATCATCCCGGCGTTTGGTTTGTGAATGCCTGCCTGCGCACCGAGCGCGAAAACTGCTGCGACGATATGGCTACCGCTCTGTGTGGCAGTCCGCTTACGTTGGCGCAGGCGCTTACCGGACTAGCCGAGCTAGGCCACGACCGTTTTTCAGCGCCCCGACTGGCGGTGGCCGCCGTCGGGCCAGATGGCTCGCTGCTAGGCCGCGTTCGGCGGTTGGTGCAGCGCCGGTCGGCTCCTACATTTTCCGAAGGCTTTATGGCGGCCGTGGTAGTGCTGGGCGGCATCGTGCTGCTGGGTGTAAGTACAGCCTTCTCCATGGCTGATCCGCATTTCAAAGCTGGCGGCAACAAGATGATGGCAATGGGCAATACTTGGCGGGCTGACCTCATACCCGGTCTGATGTTGTCGCCATCCATCGCCGAAAATGCCCCCCAGGGTCCTTTAGTTGAGGCAGTGGAAGTAAGCAACAAGGATAAGGACAAAGACAAAAAGAAGCGCCGTAGTAAGGACGATAACCGGGTTGTTATCATTCAGGATGGCGCGCGGGGCCGCCGCGATGCGGGAACGATTGTGCTGGAACGCGATAAGAAAGGCCGCTTGACAGAAATGTATATCGATGGGAACCGCATTGATGCGCAGGAGCTAAATGCGTCTCGCAAGAAGAGCAAAGACGAAGGCACGCAGGTTATTCGGCTGAACTCAGGTCGTCGCGTTGTACACGCTGAGGCTCCCGCTACGGTGCGATTTGATTATGAGAATGGAGGTAACTTAACTGTAACAGGTAAGAATTGGGATGAAATTCGTGAGGTGGTACTGCCCAAAATCGCCGAAAATATTGATGAGCGTCGGCTGATTCGGGCTAAGGTCGAGCGCCACCTGAATGGTAGTGCCCAGCTTGCTCAACTCGTGGATACAGAAAGATCCCGTGGCCAAGCGCTACGTTTGGCGGAGCAAAGCTTAAGAGACGCCGAGCGGCGCGCTGACAATGAATCAGTGAGAGAAAAAATCAGGGAGAAGATAGAAGACGTGCGGCAGGAGCAGGAGCAGGTGCGCGACCGGCAGCAAGCCGAGCGGGATAGAATGCAGGCAGAGCGCGACCGTCAGCGAGCCATTTGGGACCAGGAGCGTGGTGAGCGCGACAAAGTGCGCGCTGCGCGCGATGAGCGGACACGCAAATCGGAAGATGCCATCATTGCCGAGCTAGTCAAAGACGGACTGATTAAGGACAAACAAAACTTCCAGTTTGAGCTTACCGCCAACGAGTTGAAAGTGAATGGCGAGAAGCAGCCAGAAACTGTCTTGAATAAGTACCGCAAGCTGTTCGAAGAAGGCACTGGCCGCACGATAGGCACCACGGGTAAAGTGATACTAAGCTACAACGGGGGCAATGTAAATCGCATTTACTCAAGCAATGAAGGCTCTAGCACCTATATTATGGCTCCTCCGGCGCCGCCTGTGCCACCAGTCGCTCCTTTGGCACCCGGAGTACCAGCGCCGCCTGTGCCACCGGCTCCTCCTCGTGTGCCCCGCGCCCCAGCTATTAACTCTATGGATTTGGGCAAGCAATTGCGCGCGGATGGGCTGATTGGCAAGAATGATAAGTCCTACCAGTTTCAGATTAACGCCACCAGCATGACCGTGAACGGCAAGCGCCAGTCAGATGAGCTGGCGGCTAAGTATCGGCAGCTGCTGGGGGAAGGCAAGAATAGTAAGTTCAATATGAACATCTCCATTCAGGAGTAGCTCTTACCTCTTTGCTTCTGGAAAAAGCCGGCTTTCTAAAGCAGAAAGCCGGCTTTGGTATTGAAGCTGTTTAGAAAGTCGAAAAAGCCTTTGGAACGTCATGCTGAGCGAAGTCGAAGCATCTCTACCGCTTCGTATGAGCCGTTCAACGAAGCGGTAGAGATGCTTCGACTTCGCGGACGCCAGATGAGCATGACCGTCTGACGACTTTCTAAACAGCTTCATTATAAATGCCCCCGCGGCAACTCTCATTAGGCTTCGTGCATCTATTGGCTTATCGGCGGAAAATCCGGGTCTCACATTTACATATTATGCGGCGGTTTTTACTTTGTTGGTGTTTCGGATTGCTTACATACGTGGCTGGGGGGCAAAATTTGCTCCCCACGGCACCAGAGTCTAACACTAATGCTGCTGCGCCCAAGCGCCAACTGCAGGCCGTCCGCCTCACTCAGCCTATTAAGCTTGATGGCCTGCTCGATGAGGCCCAGTGGCAGGAAGCACCCATAGCCACCGATTTTATTCAGAATAGGCCAAACCCCGGCCCGCGCGAGAAGAACCGTACGGAAGTGCGCGTAATGTATGACGATGCGGCGCTCTATATAGGAGCCGTGATGCACGAATCATCGGCCGACTCCATTATGCGCGAGCTTACTGCCCGCGACGACCTCGGCAATACCGATTTTATCGCCATTTTCCTCGATACCTACAACGACAAGCTCAATGGCTATAGCTTCTTCGTCACGCCGGGCGGCGTACAGCTGGATGCGCGCTACTCGCCTGCCAGTGGCGAAGACTTTGCCTGGAATGCTGTGTGGGATGCGCGTACGGCTCTACGTGGCACCGACTGGGTAGTTGAAATGCGCATTCCGTACTCGGCTATTCGCTTCAGCGCCGCGCCCGAGCAGCTCTGGGGCCTCAACTTCATGCGTCAGCGTAAGCGCGACAACCAGCGCTTTTTCTGGAACGAGATAAAGCCCGAAGCCGATGGCTTTGTAAACCAATGGGGCCAATTGCAGGGCATCCGCGACATCAAGCCGCCGTTGCGCCTCTCGCTTACGCCTTACGTTTCCACTTACCTCAACCATTATCCTTACCAGGAACAGGGCGTGCGCAACACCAGCACGTCGTTCAACGGCGGCGCCGACATTAAGTACGGCATCAACGAGAGCTTCACCCTCGATGCTACGCTGGTACCTGATTTTGGCCAAACCCAAAGCGACAATGTGGTGCTCAACCTCACGCCTTTTGAGGTGCAGTACAACGAGAACCGCCAGTTCTTTACCGAGGGCACTGAGCTGTTTAATAAAGGCAACCTCTTTTATTCCCGTCGGGTAGGAGCCCAACCCGTTGGGTTTTATGCCGTCGAGGGCCAGCTTGGCACAGGCGAGCAAGTAGTTAAAAACCCTGGCGAAACCCGCCTGCTGAATGCCGCCAAAATATCCGGCCGCACGAGTAAAGGACTGGGTATTGGGCTGTTCAACGCGTTGTCCAACGACGTGTACGCTACCGTGCGCGACAGCACCGGGCAGGAGCGCGACGTGTTGACGCAGCCTTTTTCCAACTATAATATCGTGGTGCTGGATCAGTCGTTGAAGAATAACTCCTACGTGAGCCTCGTCAATACCAACGTCACGCGCTGGGGCAAAACGTATGACGCCAACGTGACTGGGGGCTTTTTCGCTTCGCTGATAAAAAGAACGCCTACGCCATTGATGGGCAGGTAGTGTACTCGCGCCGCCGTGGCAAGTCGTTCGCTTCGGAGGCCGACGTGCGCAACCAGGATGGCTATAAATACCAGGTAGGCGTGGGCAAGATCAGCGGCAACTTCACCTGGAAAGTGAGCCACGGCATTGAGTCGGACACGTATGACTCGAATGATTTGGGCTTGCTGCTCAGCAATAACAGCATTGAACAGTCCATCGATTTCAACTATAATAAGTACAAGCCCTTCTGGAAGGTGAATAACATGTACACCTATTGGGGCATCAGCAACGAAGTGCTTTATAGGCCCAAGCGCTACCAGAGCGTGCAGCTGTACGGCGGCGGCAACACCACATTTACCAAGAGCTTTATGACGATGGGGGGCAATTTTGACGCTCTCGCCCCGCCGCCACGACTACTTCGAGCCGCGCGTGTCGCCGCTGGGCCGCCTGTACGTGCGGGTGCCCGCCAACGTGGGCGGCAGCATGTTTGTCTCTTCCGATTATCGCAAGAAGCTGGCATATGATATAAGCTTGTCGGGTCGCTACTATGCTCAGGATCGGGGGCGGCCCAACCGGACGGGCCTTGGCATCGGTATTAGTCCGCGCTACCGGGTCAGTAACCAACTGACATTTCGCTACGACGTGAGCTGGAGCCGGCAAAACCACCAGATTGGCTACGCCGGCGGCATGAGCAGCCAGGAACCCCTCGACGAGCTTTATCTGGACGAGTCAGTATTGGGCAGGCGACGAGTGGTAACGGTAACCAACACATTATCTGGATCTTACACCTTTAATAACCGCATGTCGTTTACCATCCGCACGCGCCACTACACCAGCAATGTGCACTACTACGACTATGTGCGACTGCTGGAAAAAGGCCAGGAAGAAGCCATTGATTACCGCCGCAACCGCGACACGAGCTTCAACGCTTTCAACGTGGATGCTGTGTACTCCTGGTGGTTTGCGCCCGGTTCCCAAATCAGCGTAGTGTGGAAAAACGCGGGCTCCAGTTTCCTCACCGCCGACAAAGCCACCCCGCTTTACTTCGACAATCTGACCAACACCGTAAATACTCCCCATAGCAATTCCTTGTCGATCAAGGTGTTGTACTACCTCGATTACCTGATGCTGAAGCGTAAGAGTAGCTAGGTAAAAGCCCTATCACTCCTTTTTGCCCCCACTGTTATATGGCACAGCACATTGGCGCTCTCACTCTGCTCGTCCGGGACTATGACGAAGCCTTGGCTTTTTATACCGGTAAGCTGGGCTTTGATCTGGTAGAGGACACCGACCTGGGGCAGGGCAAACGCTGGGTGCTGGTAGCGCCGCCGCAGTCAGCGTCCACCAAGTTGCTCTTGGCCCAGGTGGCTTCTGAGGAGCAAGTTCAACAAATTGGTAATCAGGCGGGTGGAAGGGTATTTCTGTTTCTGTACACCGACAATTTCCAGCGCGACTACACTTTGTTGCGAGAGCGTGGCGTACGGTTTCTGGAAGAGCCCCGGCACGAAAGCTACGGTAGCGTGGCCGTGTTCGAGGATTGCTACGGCAACCAATGGGATTTGCTGGAGCAGCGTATTGCTTCCTAACAATCTGAGCTTCACGCTACAACCCTAAAAGCTCGGCGGCTGCGCCAAAAGGTGATTTTTTGCCCCCCATCACCTGTTCCCGCACTTTTGTTAGTTGCTGTTGCACGCGGGGGTTGGCATAGAACCGCTCTTCCAGCTCCTGCCGGATGGCCTCGTATAGCCAGTGCAGGTTCTGCTCCTGCCGACGCTGCTGAAAGTAGCCGCTGGCCTGCATTTGCGTTTGATATTGCTCTATTACCCCCCATACTTCCACCACGCCGGTACCCGTCAGCGCCGAGCTGGTCGTAACGACGGGAGCCCAGCCGGAAGCAGCTTTGGGAAAAAGATGAAGGGCATTTTGGTACTCGCGACGCGCGCGGCGCGCGGCCAACTCATTGCCCGCGTCGGCTTTAGTGATGGTCACCGCGTCGGCCATTTCCATGATGCCTTTCTTGATGCCCTGCAACTCGTCGCCGGCCCCGGCCAGCATCAGCAGCAGAAAAAAGTCGACCATGCCGTGCACAGCAGTTTCGCTTTGGCCTACGCCTACGGTTTCCACAAAAATGACATCGTGGCCGGCCGCTTCGCACAATAGCATGGCCGCGCGGGTGCTGCGCGTAACGCCTCCCAGAGAGGCGCCTGCCGGCGACGGTCGAATGTAGGCAGCCGGGTGGGCCGCCAACTCACTCATGCGGGTTTTGTCGCCCAGGATGCTGCCGCCGCTGCGTTGGCTGGTGGGGTCCACGGCCAGTACGGCCAGCTTCTTGCCCAGCTTATTCACCAAATACAGCCCTAGTGCTTCAATAAACGTGCTTTTGCCCACGCCCGGCACACCCGTAATGCCTACCCGAATGGAGTGGCCCGCCTGAGGCATAACCGCGTCGAGCACCTGTTGAGCGAGCTGTTGGTCGGTAGCCAGGGTGCTTTCCGCCAGCGTAATGGCGCGGCTCAGCACGACGCGGTTGCCGGCCTGAATGCCGGCCACGTACTCGGCTGCGGTGAAGCGTTTGGCCATAGTTGTGGGGCGCCCTTACTTGACAATGAAATTAGGCAAGCCAAACTTACTGCGTTTGCCCCCCAAGCTTATGCCATCGTCTTTGTAACCGCAAGCTAAGCCCGCGGCATTGGGGGTCTCAATGACACCTAAAAAGGGGTTGTCTTCGCGGGCCACGTAGATTTTACCATCCGGTCCCCGCTGGAGCGCCCCGATTTTGCGGTTTTTCGAATCACCTATTTTGGTCGCTTTACTGGTCTTCAAATCAAACTGCCAGATTTGGGCCGCTCCGCCGCCGGTGCCGTTGTTGGTGCTATAAAGCTTGCTGCCATCGGGCGAGAACTCCACGCCGTAAGCTTCCTCGTAGGGACCAAATTGGCGCGGCTTGCTTACTAAGCCCGTTGTACGGTCGAAGTCGAATACCTCAAATTTGTTGCTTTCGCGCCAGATAGCGGCGGCCAGCTTGTTGCCATCCGGCGAGAACTTCATGCAGCCGATAGCATTGCGGCCGGGGCCGGCGTGCATGGTGCCGACGTTGCTTAAAATCGGCTTAGTCTGAACGCCATCGGCCGTAACGAGATAGGCCACAAAGGCATTGGAGTTCCAGCGGTGGCCTACCACCCACACGTCGCGGCCATTTTGGTGGCGTACCGCGGCCAGCTTCTCGGCCACCGGCGAAATGAGCAGCATATTGGCCCGCGGCACGTCGCCGAGGCCATTGTCGCGGGTCATGTCCACCACGGAGTAGCGCATGCCGCCGGGCCGGCCCTGAAAGTCAGTGGTGAAAACGTAAAATACGTTGCCGCTGCCGGGGTCAGGCACAATCAGAACGCCTTGTGTGCTTTCCTGGCCACCCATCAGCTTGCGGCCGTTGGGCATAGGCTGATGCTGACGGTTGAAAATGGTGCCTCCGTTAGTATAGAACAGCAGCTGCCCGGTTTTGGTAGTGGCTACGGCGCAGTTCTCGTTGCTCACCATTTTGCTGTCCAGCAGGGGAGTGGGCTTGCCCTGGGCAAAGCTTAGCCCTGCCATATTGCCAAAATACCAGGTAGATTGCTCGGCCTGAGCCCAGGCTTTTGAGTTGGTAATCAGGCTAATAAACAAGAAGAGAAAAAGAAGTCGTTTCATAAAGTTGCAAAGCGCCGGAGCAGGTGTGGTAACGGGCGCTACTGTAAGGAAAACGGAATTTCATGCCAAGATAATATAGCTGTCGGTGGCAACCGCCGGCGAAAATCAGCGGCGAGAAGTAACAAGCAAGCGCTTTACGGAGTTAAAATACTGGCTGGGGGGCTTTTTTGAACCCAGCTAAACTAGAAAAGCCTCCCATTGTCCGCCTGCATGTTTGAAGCTGTAACCGTCTCACTTCTTTGGTATTGCACATGTTGCGCTCCTTTGTTCTTGTGTTACTAGTCAGTAGCGTTGCTTTAGCAAGTGTGGCTCAGACGCCAGCAGCTAAGTCAACATTGCCTGAGAAGGTAAAAGCTCAGCGGTGGCAGAAGCGGGTAGTGGTCCTCTACGCACCCACAGCCGAATCAGCGGAGCTACGGCAGCAAAAGGCAGGCATGGCAGCCGCCAAAGCGCAGGTGCAGGCGCGTGATATACTTATCATTGAGGCTATTGAAACTAGCTTAAACTCCAACGAAAAGCAGTATGTACGTCAGACGCTGGGTGTGGCGCCGGGCGGTTTTGCAGTGGTGCTCATTGGTAAGGATGGCGGCGTAAAGCGCAAAGAGACCGCTCCCATCGACCCCAAAGTCTTATTTGAGACGATTGATACCATGCCCATGCGCCGCCAGGAAATGCGCCAGAAAAGTAGGTAAGCCCGCAGGCAAAGAAGCAGGGTTTCGGGCCAGGAGCTGAGCGGTATAAAACCAGAGTGCCTCAATTTTGTATGTTAGTTTCCACGGTCGGAATTTGCCCCCCACGGGCTGTCGCTATAGACGGTTCAGGGCTGCTGCCGTATGGATTGCAACCATTTCATTAAAACTCACCGTTCCATGTCGTTTTCCTCCTCCCGCCCCGAAGACTTATTGTTTGATGCCGCCCGTCGGGGTGATGTTCCTTATCTGAAAGAACTGCTGGCCACCAACATCGACGTGAATACCGTGAACGGCAAAGGCTTCACCCCACTGATCGTAGCTGCCTACGACGACCAACTGGAAGCTGTCCAGCTTTTGCTCGAAGCCGGGGCTGATGTGGATGTGCAGGATGCCGGCGGCAACAACGCCCTTATGGGTGTCTGCTTCAAAGGCCACGCCGAAGTTGCCAGCCTGCTGATAGCGCAGGGAGCCGATTTGAACTTACAAAACGGCAATGGGGGCACGGCCCTCATGTTCGCCACTTTGTTTGGGCGCAATAAGCTAGTGAAGCTCATGCTCGATGCCGGAGCCGATACCACCATTCGGGATATCCGCGGGCTTGCCGCCCTCGATCTGGCTGTGCAGCAAGGTAATGAGGAGGCTTTGCAGTTGCTCCAATAACTGTTTGCTACCTTAAAAGCCTATTTGCCGTATAACGCGCAATTGCTCCCGACATGGTTGTTCCGAAGTCAATAAATAGGTCATACGGATTCTCCTAATGGATAGCCTAGCCAGATTTGCCCCCTACATCTATGCCTTGCTTCGCATTGTGGTGGGCTTGCTTTTCGCAATGCACGGCAGTCAAAAGCTATTAGGGTTTCCCGGTGATAAACCACCCGTGGAAATTGCCTCTTTAATGGGCCTCGCCGGAATAATAGAGTTGGTCGGGGGCCTGTTGATTGCCTTTGGCTTCTTAACGCGCAGTGCCGCCTTTATAGCCAGTGGAACCATGGCTGTGGCCTATTTCATGGCCCATGCGCCGCAAGGGGCTCTTCCTATCCTGAATCAGGGAGAACCGGCGGTAATTTACTGCTTCGTGTTTCTGTATATCGCCGTGCAAGGTTCTGGACCCTGGAGCGTCGATAATTTGATGAGAAAAGATAGGCGTGATGTGTTGCCGCGTTAGGTAATTAAGCCTTCGGTAAGAGTATCGCTAAGCTAGCGCTTGGTCCTAAAAAGGAGGGCTGGCGTATCTAACGGGTGTTAGATACGCCAGCCCTCCTTTTAATAAAACAGTTTGCTTCTCTTCAGCTTTTAAAAAGGTTTTGTCAGCAAATAGTAAGCATAGCGCCTTCCCAGCTTTACTTCCTGCTCAATTTCCAAAGTAACCAGTTGGGGTACAAAACCGCAGCTAATAGCGTTTTCCCAAAACTCCTCAATACGGTACGTTACCATGTGAGGCAAGTTCTGGGCGTAGCCCCAACGGTGCGGCTGGCTTATGGGCGTATTATCAGCGTAGCGGATCTGAATAAAAGCCTGCCCACCCGGCTTCAATAGTTTGTAAGCAATGTCCAGCACACGGGTGCCGTACGCCTTGGTAGGAAAAATTTCAAAGACGTAGGTGGAGAAAAACAGGTCGCAGGGCTCTGTAATCGTGCTGAGGACCGTTTCAGGGGTGCCCGCTTCAAACTGTACGGGAACAAAGTTGTGGTAGCCTTCCTGTACTAATTGCTTCTGACACTCATTCACGCTGGCAGCGGTAATATCAGTGCCATAATAGCGGCTTGAGCCGGAAGCGAAGTGCACGGCATTGGCGCCGCCGCCGCAGCCCCAGTCTACAATGCGGGCTGGCTGATTATCAAGGGTTGCCACACCAGCTAGGCGGCGGTACATCTCATAATTGTGACGGCCCATCTTAAGCCACCGCTCGTCATTATTCTTGAATACGCCCGTGCCACGCCAATGGGCATTACCTGGAATGTACTCCCGATCAATGCCTTCCCAGTAATGCTGAGAGTCAGCTATTAGCTTATCTTCTGAGTCGTACAGATGTAAGTTCTCCCGCACCACTCGCTCACTGGAGCGATAAATCCGAGCTAAAGTATTTCGTAACTGAGCTTTCATCAAATTAATTGTAAGAAGTTAGGCTAGCGTATTGGCAATGCAATGTATGCTTTAATATTATTTTAATCCTATAAAAATCCTATTTATATTTGGATAAACCAAATTAAGTGAGAAAATAGCTAAATAAAACTCGTCAGTTGTATTATTTATGCATCTAAATAAGTAGAGGCAAAACAATTTGAAACCTCACATACTACCTCTTAATAATAAGCCTAATAGAGTTGAAGTTGGGCAAATGCTGCCAATATTCACCATGTATAGCTACTGATAAGCTAGTATAGATCGTACGTTCATCGTGTTTTAGCAACCTGGATATGGAGAAATCTGTACTTAGGCCATAAGCAGCAAATAGTTTTACTGCTCCTTTAGCTTTTGCAATATTTCTTGAGCTGCCACTGCAATTACCGTTCCTGGACCATATACTCCAGCTACTCCCGCCTCGAATAGAAACGCATAATCTTGAGCCGGAATCACGCCGCCGGCAATTACCAGAATATCAGCGCGGTCGAGCTTTTTGAGTTCCTCGATAAGTTGCGGAATCAGAGTTTTGTGGCCCGCCGCTAGGCTACTCACACCCACCACATGCACATCGTTTTCGGTGGCTTGGCGGGCTACCTCGGCCGGCGTCTGGAACAAGGGGCCGATATCCACGTCGAAGCCCACGTCGGCGAAGCTGGTCGCGATTATTTTGGAGCCGCGGTCGTGGCCATCCTGGCCCATTTTAGCCACCAGGATGCGCGGCCTACGCCCTTCCAACTTAGCGTACTCGTCGGCCATTTCGCGGGTGCGCTGAAACTCGACATCGTAATCCAACTCAGCAGAGTACACGCCCGAAATGGCGCGGATGGTGGCTTGATGGCGGCCATACACTTTTTCTAAGGCATCAGATATTTCACCAAGCGTAGCACGCACGCGGGCGGCTTGTACGGCCAGCGTCAGCAGATTTTCTGCGCCACTACGAGCTGCTTCCGTCAGCGCTTCCAGCGCTGCTTGCACATTATCGGCGTTACGTTCGGCTTTTATAGTGGCCAGTCGGGCAAGCTGCGCTTCCCGTACGGCGGCATTATCAATGTCGAGCACATCAATTTTGTGCTCTTCAGTAGGCCGGTATTTATTTACGCCCACGATAATTTCCTTGCCTGAGTCGATGCGGGCCTGCTTGCGGGCGGCAGCTTCTTCGATGCGCATTTTGGGCAAACCAGTTTCAATGGCTTTGGCCATGCCACCCAGTTCTTCCACTTCCTGCATCAGCGCCCAAGCTTTATCGGCGAGCTGGTGGGTGAGGCTTTCCACGTAGTAAGAGCCGCCCCATGGGTCCACGACGCGGGTAATGTCGGTTTCGTGCTGAAGGTAGAGCTGGGTGTTGCGAGCAATACGCGCGGAGAAGTCGGTGGGCAGGGCAATAGCCTCGTCGAGGGCATTTGTGTGCAAACTTTGCGTCCCGCCCAACGCGGCGGCCATTGCCTCAATGCAGGTGCGCGCGACGTTGTTGAATGGGTCCTGTTCCGTGAGAGAATAGCCCGAGGTTTGGCAGTGCGTGCGCAAAGCCAGCGACTTCGGGTTCTGGGGGGCAAATTGCTGCATGAGCTTGGCCCACAACAACCGACCGGCGCGTAGCTTGGCAATTTCCATGAAGTGATTCATGCCAATGGCCCAAAAAGACAGCCGGGGGGCAAATTGGTCCACGTCCATACCCACGGCCAGGCCGGCGCGGACGTACTCAAGGCCATCGGCGAGAGTGTAAGCCAACTCCAGATCGGCGGTAGCGCCGGCTTCCTGCATGTGGTAGCCACTGATACTGATGCTGTTAAAGCGCGGCATGTGCCGGGCCGTGTAGGCGAAAATATCGGCAATGATGCGCATGCTCGGTGCGGGCGGATAGATATAGGTGTTGCGCACCATAAACTCCTTCAGAATATCATTCTGAATAGTGCCCGCCAGCTTCTCCGGGCTCACGCCCTGCTCCTCGGCCGCTACGATGTAGAAGGCCATAATTGGCAGCACAGCCCCGTTCATGGTCATCGATACCGACATCTGATCCAGCGGAATCTGGTCGAAGAGAATCTTCATGTCCTCCACCGAGTCGATGGCGACGCCTGCTTTGCCTACGTCGCCCTCCACGCGGGGATGGTCGGAGTCGTAGCCGCGGTGGGTAGCCAGATCGAAGGCGACCGAAAGACCTTTTTGCCCCCCAGCCAGGTTCCGACGGTAGAAGGCGTTGCTTTCTTCGGCCGTCGAAAACCCCGCGTACTGCCGGATAGTCCACGGATTTTGCACATACATAGTAGCATAAGGACCACGCAGATAAGGTGCTACGCCCGCTCCAAAACCCATATGATCGAGGCCGGCAACATCATGGGCCGTGTAGTGGCTGCGCAGCGGAATCTGTTCGGGGGTCAGCGTTTCGGTGGGCGTGGCCGGTGCGGGCAGCAACGGCGCTGCATCGTATGGAATCCGGGAAAAGTCAGGCTTCATGGATTAAGGAAGGATTGGGTGGCCTGGGATATCTAGTTGAGGATTACTCAGAATAAAAGTTGTGTCAGCAACCTGTTTTACAAGAAGTAATCTTAGGTTTTCCCCTGTAGTCGGGCGAGAATATCGGCGGTTTTATAGCCATCTATAGTGAGCTCATCAAAGCCATGGCGTTGCATGGCAGCTTGCATGGTCGCCACGTCGCTCGATATTAAGGTAGGCAGGTGAACTGAAAGGTCAGCTGAATCGGGAGCAGATACCTCGCGGGCCAGAGCGCGGTACTGCTCAACGGTGGCGTACATCAGCGTCACTGTTTCGGGCGTGGAAAACAGCACCGACAGCGTGTCAGCTGGGGGCTCAGACAGTGGCAACGCGATTCTTTCTCCGTGGGGCAGCGTTTTGAGAAAGGAATCCAGAAGGGCGCGATTGGTATCCTGACCCAAAAGCACCACCGCGGCCCGTTGATTCTGCTGGAGCTGCCGCTTGAAATGCAAGGCCGTCACCAGGCGTAATACCTCCGTCGGGTACGTGGCGCGAGTAGTATCGAAGCTGCGGCTGCGCAACAGCTTTTTAGGATCGAACTCAAACTCTTCCTGGGGCTGCGTAAAGCGGTTGCTGCCTACTACTACCTGCTCGCCGGTAGCAATGCGGTGAAACTGCTGGCGGCTAACAGCGCGCAGCTCTTCCAGCACGCTGCCCCAGGCTTTAGGTAAGCCACCTTTTGCCTCGGTGGCCTGGAAAAGTGCCCAAGCCTCACGAGCCAAAGTGTCGGTGAGCGTTTCGAGATAATAGGAGCCCGCGGCCGGATCAGTCACGCGGCCCAACTGCGATTCCTCGCGCAGAATAACAGATAAGTTGCGCGCCAGGCGCGCCGAAAACTCGCCTGGCTCGCGGTATAGGCTATCGAAGGGCGCGACGGTGAGGGAAGTGGCACCGCCTAACACCGCCGCCATCGCCTCCGTCGTGAAGCGTAATAAGTTGGTGTGCGGATCCAAAGTGGTTTGCAGCCAAGATGACGTACTGGTATGGATACGCAACGTAGGAGCAAGGCTGGGGAGCAAATCGAAGGCATGAAGCAGCGTAGCCCACAACCGACGCACGGCTCGCAGCTTTGCGATTTCCAGAAAGTAGCTGGTTCCTACGGCCAGGTGAAGCTGCATGGCAGCTGCCACGTCAGCCACGCTCAGCTCGGCGTTGGGCAGGGCCTGCAAATAAGCCGCCGCTACATTCAGCGCGTAGCCAATCTGCTGGGTATTGGTACCTCCCCGGTTGCCAAAAAAGCTGGCATCAATGGTCAGCGCCTGAAAATCAGGTAGATGTTGGGTTAGCTTCAGTACCATCCGCAGCTCGGGCAACTGGCTAGCGAAGTTGGTAGTATGATGGGTGAGCGAATCAGTCAATAAAAAGCCCCTCAGCTCCTTGCTGGCAGCCAACAGCCTACGTAGTAGACCGGTTGGGTGGTGCGGCAGCGAGTACCCAATGAAGGTGGTATCGAGCGGCAGGAAGCTGTGCAGATAGTCTACGTCGAAAGCGCTGGCATCATCAGAGAAGATAAAATGCACCCCATCGGCTCCGCGGTCCAGGCTTATACGGGCCTGATCTACGGCCTCATGGCCGCTGTTATGCGCCGCCACGCGCACCACCGGTACATTGCGCCAGGAGCGGTCGGGAGCAGCAGGTGCCGGTAGCAGGGGCGATGGTAAAGCACCTAACGCTTCCAGCGCCTCCCGATGATAAAACGGCTGTACGTCAAACCCTTCGGCTGTCTGCCACAGGAGCGCGGCGGGGTCTGCCCCTTTTAAGTCGCGACGAATGCGCTCCTGCCAGGCCTCGGTGATGACAGGTTGAAACTCGGGAAACGAAACGGGTGCCGGACGTGGGATATCGGCCATATGAGGTGGTAAAAAGCCTATGATTCCGGTAAGGAATGCGGGTTAAAGATACCGGATCGGGGTAATAATGGCGAACTAGCTAAGTTATTTGTACGGCTGCGCACGGTATCGGGCTTTACCATCTGTCATTAGTCGCGGCTTACTTAAGGAAAAGTGCTGTTCAAGGTACTTCCACAATGGGATTGGGCAAAAGCACAAAGACCAGCGTTATCTTTGCAATCCGTCTCTTCGCCTTTTGCTGTTTTTATGCATTTTCTCCGCTCCCGTGTCATTGGCTTCGGTCTGTTTCTTGCCGTTACTGTAACGCCAGCCTGTCAGCGCGGGGCTTACGTGGCTAAGCCCACATTGGCCCCTACCACGGCACAGCCCGTAGGCCAGACATTGCTCCCTGACCCCAAAATAGCGGCCCTCATCGAGCCCTACCAGCAGAAGGTAACGCAGCAAATGAAAGAAGTGATAGGTACGGTGCCAGTAGCCATCACTAAAAACGTAGGGGAGTCGCCGCTGGCTAACTTCGTGGCTGATATTCAGCGTCAACGGGCTGCTGCCGTCACGGGCAAACCCATTGACGTAGGTGTAATGACCAATGGTGGACTGCGAGCCAACATACCTGCCGGTCCGCTTATGTTGGGGGGCATTTTTGAGCTGATGCCTTTCGAAAACGAACTAGTGATTCTGGATGTGCCAGGTCCGGTAATGCGGCAGTTATTCGATTACTCAGCTCGTATCAAAATGGCTCTTTCAGGGGCTACTTATTCGGTAAGCGCCGATGGCAAGTTAACCAATATCCTGATTGGTGGTAAGCCCTTTAATCCAACTAAAGCATACACGGTCGCTATTTCTGACTACTTGGCGGGGGGCGGTGATAATATGGTGTTCTTCAAAACGATTAAGCCCCGAGGCACCGGCGTACTGCTGCGCAATGCTATTGCGGACCACATTCGTCAGCTTACCAAAGAAGGCAAACCCGTGGAGGCCAAAGTAGAGGGCCGCGTGAGAGTCATTTAACAATTATCAGTTAACAGCTAGCGTACTATTTCCTCCAAACAAATGTGTGCCAATTAGTTACAGAACAACTGTTAACTGTTAATTGGTAACTGTTAAATGAAACCTATGAACCGTCGCGACTTTCTAAAAAACTCGACCCTTGGCGCCGCTAGCCTGAGCCTGCTGGGTATGCCAGCAATGGCCGCCGATGCCAAGGGCTCACGCCTTACCATTCTGCATACCAACGATATGCACTCGCGCATTGAGCCCTTTCCGGAAGGCAGTGGGCAGTTTGCGGGCATGGGTGGGATGGCGCGGCGGGCTACGCTGATCCAGCAAATCCGGGCCCAGGAGCCCAACGTACTGCTGCTCGACTCGGGCGACGTGTTTCAGGGTACGCCGTACTTCAACTTCTTCGAAGGGGAACTGGAGTTCAAGCTCATGTCGCAGATGGGCTACGATGCCGGCACCCTCGGCAATCATGATTTTGATAACGGCCTGGAAGGACTAGCCAAGCAATTGCCTAACGCGAACTTCCCTTTTCTGATAGCCAACTACGACTTCTCGCAAACACCGCTGGCGGGTCGTTTTCAGCCTTATAAAGTGTTCACGAAAGCCGGCCATCGCATTGGGGTTTTTGGTTTGGGTATTGAAATGGCGGGCTTGGTGGCCGATAAAAATTTTGGCAAAACCGTGTATCTCGACCCCATCACTACGGCGCGTACCACCGTGGCCCGTTTGCGCGACACCGAGCGTTGCGATTTGGTTATTTGCCTGTCACACTTAGGGTATCAGTATAAAAATGAAAAAGTTGATGATCATAAACTAGCTGCGCAAGTGGCTGGTATCGACTTGATTTTAGGTGGTCACACCCACACCTTCCTTGATGCGCCCGTGCCGATCGATGGTCCTAACGGCCACCGGACGCTGATTAATCAGGTTGGTTGGTCAGGAATTAACCTCGGCCGTATCGACTATGAGTTCGAGCGTAAGTCGCGGCGGCCTTCGGTGGCATTGGCTTCGGTAGTACCCGTGCGAACGGCCTGACAAAAGCAAGGAGTCGAGCGTTTTTTTGTGTCCTGACTTTTCCACATTTTTGTCTCCCCCTAATAAAATCGGGGCCCGGTTGCCCCGTGCTCTGACCCTCGTCTCCTATCCTGCACCTGTTGCTTTTGCCCTGTTTAATTGATGCTGAAGGATTGCCAAACCGTATGGGCTAACTGTCTTCGCGTCATCAAGGCAAACATTGGTGAGCAGAGCTTCCGCACGTGGTTCGAACCCATCGTGCCGGTGCAGCTCCACCATAATGTCCTGATTATTCAGGTGCCCAGCCAGTTCTTTTATGAATGGCTGGAGGAGCATTACGTGGATGTGCTCAAGAAAAGTATCTACCAGGAGCTAGGCCACGAAGGTCGCTTAGAGTACAGCATTGTAGTTGATCAGGGCAACGGCCAATCGAAGCCGCGGACGGTAAATATTCCGACGGCCCGCAAGGCCGCTTATCCTACACCCGGAAATAATAGCGTTGCCCAGATGGCCGCCAGCGCTCAAACGGCCAGCGCCCGCAATGTGGCCGCTGCCGCCAGTGCACCTACCAACCCCGACACGCTCCGGAACCCGTTTGAGGCCGCCAAGGGTATTGACCGGAATTACCTGAAGTCGCAGCTTAATCACACGTATTCCTTCGAGAACTACATTGAGGGCGACTGTAACCGGTTGGCCCGCTCGGCGGGTTTGGCTGTGGCCAATAAGCCCGGCACTACCAGCTTCAATCCGCTGATGATTTATGGCGGCGTAGGCTTGGGTAAGACGCATTTGGTGCAAGCCATCGGCAACCACGTCAAGGCTACCACGCCCGATAAGTTCGTGCTCTACGTGTCGGCGGAGAAGTTTACGAATCAGTTTATCGAGAGCCTGCGCAGCAACGCGGTGCAGGACTTTGCCAACTTCTACCTGTTGGTCGATACTCTGATTCTGGACGACGTGCAGTTTTTGTCGGGCAAGGATAAAACCCAGGAGATGTTCTTCCACATCTTCAATCACCTGCACCAGGCCGGCCGTCAGATTGTAATGACCTCCGACCGGCCCCCGCGCGACCTAAATGGTCTGGAGGATAGGCTCTTATCTCGCTTCAAGTGGGGGCTTACGGCTGATTTGCAGAGCCCGGACTTCGAGACGCGTATGGCTATCATTCAGAACAAAATGCAGCAGGATGGCATCGATATCCCGCCGCAGGTAGTGGAGTATTTGGCCCACTCCGTGAACACCAACGTGCGCGAGCTCGAAGGCGTACTGATTTCACTGGTCGCCCAAAGTAGCCTCAACCGTCGCGAGATTGACCTGGAAATGGCCAAGCAAGCGTTGCGCCACATTATCGAAGAGGTAGAAGCCGAAGTAAACCTTGATTTCATTCAGAAAACGGTAGCCGAGTATTTCAGCATTCCGGTTGATTTGCTGAAGGCCAAAACCCGCAAGAAAGAAGTTGTGACGGCCCGGCAGGTGGCTATGTATTTTGCGAAGGAGCACACCAGCCACTCCCTCAAAAGCATCGGTCACAACTTTGGCGGCCGCGACCACAGCACCGTCATCCACTCCGTTCAAACCGTATCGGACCTGATTGATAGCGACAAAAGCTTTCGCAGCACCATTGCGGAGCTACGCAAGAAATTCGCCGGCAAGTAACCCCAAGCTCCAGCTTGGCAACTCGTTGTTTGTAGCGCGAACTTTTAGTTCGCGTTTCGTTGAATGATGGAAGTCAGAAGCTTTTTCATACCAATGCCCGCAACGATACGCGAACTAAAAGTTCGCGCTACATCCCAACGTTTCTTAAACCACATATTTTACTCGCAAAAAAAGCCCCCCAAACTAGTTTGGGGGGCTTTTTTATTGCAAACAAATGCTTAGGCATTGGGCTGGGCATCGCGCAGGGGTACTTGGTGCTGCTGAGCAAATGCGCGAACCTGGTCGCGCAGAGTACGTTTGCGGCGGGTGCCTCTTACTTCGCGCATGCTCAGATTATACTGGTCACCAGCTTTGAGCTTAATGCGGAGCTGCTGGGCCACAAACTCCAGGCTGGCAATATCCTCGGCGGCGAAAGCCTGCTTAGCCCGAAACAAACCGCCCTTGTGTACAATGTAGCCAGGTGTAAACTCCAGGTAGCTCTGAGTGCCAAAGATGGGTGCATTATGCACCAGCACGTAGCCCAGATACACGAAGCTAAACGCCAGAAACACCCAGTGCAGGAAGTGATAGTCGTTCAGACCATCATCCGACGACATAGAAAACAAGGTGTAAGCAATCCAAAAGCAGGCAATGAGCACCTGACCCCAAAACGGGACACGCGAGGTATTGGCTGGTTGCAGACGAATGCGGGTAGAAGTAGCGGGCATAGAAAGAACAGGTAGTTCGGCAAAAAACAAAGTAAACTAAAAACCGGCAAGGCTGTGGGCATTACCGGTTTTTAGTTGCTCAGTAATAATCGTCTGCTGGAATGGCCAACAAGCTTTATCACCAGCAACACTTACTTCAGACTTGCGCTTAAGATCATCTCGGGTACAGCTTGCAGGAGCTGCGAAATAGGGCAGTTCAGCTTGGCATCTTCAGCGTGCTTCTGGAAGTCTTCGGGGGTAATTCCGCTTACCTGACCTTCCGTCGTGACGTGAATCTTAGTGACTTTGGGCTTGCCATCTACTGTATCCATCGTCACCTTCGATTCGGTGTTGAGCTGCTGCACCTGCGCGCCGGCTTTGCTGAGCTGAATAGCTAAGAACATGGTATAGCAGCCCGCGTGCGCCGCACCTACCAGCTCCTCCGGATTTGTGCCCTGCTTGCCTTCAAAACGACTGCCTACCGAATATGGCGCGTTTAGCGCACCGCTTTGGGTGGTGAGGGTGCCGCTGCCTTTCTGGTCGCCGTTCCAAACGGCTTTACCTGCGTGATCTGCCATGATGGGAGTAGTAAGGGGTGAAAATGGGTAGTTATAGTCTACCAACTTATAAAATGGACGTTGGGTTGTGGTAGCTAGCAAATTTGGAGCTTTGGGGGGCAATTTCCCGCAGTAGCGGTAGTTATTACCTCATTGCGTAGCCCGTTGAGCGATTAGGATAAATTAATCCGATAATTTGCTCCTAGATTAGTACTTGTCTTATCCAAATTCGTACGTATTTATCGGTACAGCGTGCTGACTTCAGCTACGTAGTTATTTCAGGAATCCTTATTGCTTATTTATGGCCCTCAAGGCCGCTTTCAGCCGACCTCTCGCAGCCCTCTTGCACCATCGCTACCAGCAGTGGCTGCGGTACCCGATTACTACGCAGCAGCGTGTGCTAGCAAACTTGATCAGTCAAGCCCAGACTACTGCTTTCGGCCGCGACCATGACCTTAGGAGTGTCAGCAACGCCACCCACTTGGCTTTTCAGGTACCCGTGCGCGATTACGAGGCGTTAAGCCCCTATTTTCAACGGGTGCAGGAGGGAGAGGCCGACGTGCTTTGGCCTGGCCGCCCCTTGTATCTGGCCAAAACCAGCGGCACTACCTCGGGCACCAAGTATATTCCGATTACCACCGCCAGCATTCCTAACCACATCAATGGGGCCCGCGATGCTCTGCTTACCTATGTACACCGCACGGGCAAAGCGCAGTTTCTGGATGGCAAGCTGATGTTTTTGTCCGGCAGTCCGGAGCTGAGCATAGTTAACGGGATTCGGACGGGGCGCTTATCGGGTATCGCCAATCACCATGTGCCGGCCTACCTGCGCCGCAGCCAGTTGCCCAGCTATACCACCAACTGCATCGAAGATTGGGAGCAGAAGCTCGACCGCATCGTAGATGAAACGGTAGCACAGCCGATGAGTCTTATTTCAGGGATTCCGCCTTGGGTACAGATGTACTTCGACCGCCTTGTGCAGCGCACCGGCCGACCCATCAAGGATATATTTCCGGACTTCGACCTATTTGTATATGGTGGTGTCAACTTCGAGCCGTACCGGGCGAAGCTCTTCGAAACTATTGGTCGGCCGGTTGATAGTATTGAGCTGTTTCCTGCTTCCGAAGGCTTCCTGGCTTTTCAGGACGAGCCCGGCAACCCCGGCCTGTTGCTCTTGCTCGACGCTGGGATTTTCTTCGAGTTCATCCCCGCTGAGCGGTTTTTCGAGCCCAATCCGCCTCGCCTCACCATTGCCGATGTGGAGTTGGATAAGCAATATGCTTTAGTGCTCAACTCCAATGCCGGCCTATGGGGCTACAGCATCGGCGACACGGTGCGCTTTGTGAGCCTTTCACCCCACCGCGTGGTGGTAAGCGGCCGCATCAAGCATTTCCTGTCGGCCTTCGGGGAACACGTTATCGGGGAAGAAGTAGAACAAACATTGCGCGAAGTCATGGCTCAATTCGCAGAGGTGGAAGTAGTAGAGTTCACCGTCGCGCCCCGCGTGAGTACCACGCCCAACGAGCCTTCCCAGCACGAATGGCTGATGGAATTTGCCCGCCCGCCGCGCGATACGGCTGCTTTCTCCGCCGCCTTGGATGCCGGCCTGCGCCGCCGCAATACCTATTACGATGACTTGCTGGGGGGCAATATTCTGGTTCCTCTCAGGCTCACGAGCTTGCCTCGGGGGGCGTTTCAGCGGTACATGAAGGGTTTGGGCAAGCTTGGGGGGCAAAATAAAGTACCGCGCCTGAGCAACGACCGGGCGGTGGCGGAAGGGTTGGTCAGCGCGGGGTAAAAGCCTTATCTTGGGCTATGAAACCGACAAACGAACCGGACAAAACTCCGCTGAATCACGACACGGACGATCCGGCTTATTGGCACGGCAGAACGGTGGAGGAAAGGCTGGAACACCTGGAGTATCTACGTCGCAAAGTCTATTTCGAGGAACAGGCGAAGCTGGGTAACTACCCAACGGAAATGCCGCGTATGCAAAAGGCCATTCGGGTAATTAAATTGAAGGATAAAAAGTAGGCTAGTGACTGAGTATCCCAGCTTACTTCGTCCCACCGCCACCGAAAGCATTTTAGTCGCTGGTCAGTTGGTCGCTATTCCGAAAGTAAAACTGCGCCTGCGACCGTGGACCGGCGCGCCGCTTACGCATCACTTCAGTCATAAGCCCCTCATAGATTTCGGTGGACGCCCAATGTTCGCGGAGTTGTGCGTATATGAATTGCTCCGGCTGTCGGGCTGGGATGCGCGGTGGGTGGAAACCTATGCCGCTCCGGCCAATGGTCCCTACTTGTTGACTAATTGGCTTGATGCTCCGCTGAAACAGCAGCAACACCAGCCGCTGACGGATACTTGGGTAGCTGAGTTGCTGGCATCAATTGCTGTCCATAACAAAGGCCGCTATGGTGGATGCTGGGATGTGCTGGGTTGGCACAATGAAACGATAGTATTTGCTGAGTTAAAACGCCACAAGAAAGACCGGCTGCAAGCCACGCAGCCGCTATGGCTGGAAGCAGGTTTACGGGCAGGACTGCAACCGGAGAATTTTTTGTTTGTGGAGTGGGATTTTTAAGCGGATTATCGGGGTGTACCGATTTTATCAAAGCCACCAATAGATGAAGCGGAAATGACAGAAGACACGATAAAAATTAGTGCTAGTATAGATTACGGTAATTATTGCACGTTTGATTTAACTGTTTCCACAGGCTGGATTCGTCAATCAATAAGCTTTTTTGGTTACATGGATACATTCAAAAACTTTGGTAAGTCGTTAATGGGCTTGCCAATGAATACTGCTCATGAAGTATTGTTTCAAGAGGGCAACGATGAAGTCTACGGCCCATGCTTTATAGAAATTAAAGCTTACTGTTACGATTATCAAGGGCACACTGCTCTTTATATAATTATTGATAATCAAGAGCGCTTACCCAACCAATACCGGGTAGAATTTTCAATTTTAGCAGAAGCGGCTTCAATTAATAATTTAGGGCTTAAGCTAGTTAGTTGGGAGAATGAGCAGCAAGACACTATTGAATGGAAAGCCCAAATAAGTTAACAAAACCCCACCTCCACGCCGCCTGCCTCGCCTACGTCCACGAGCGGATAGCCGCTGCCACCCAGGCCATGCAAGCCGCCCAGGAATCGGCCAACTCTGAAACCAAGAGCAGCGCCGGCGACAAGTACGAAACTGGCCGCGCCATGGCCCAGGAGGAGCGCAACCGCAACGCCGTGCAGCTCCGCGAAGCCCAGAACCTGCAAGCCGAGCTGGCGCGCATCAACCCCGAGCAAGCCTGCGATACCGTGCGACCCGGAGCGCTAGTCGAAACCAGCCTGGGGGGCTTTTTATCAGTATCAGCGCCGGCAAGCTGAGCGTGGAAGGCAAAGACTACTTCGCCGTATCAGCTGCGGCGCCGGTGGCGGTGGCAATGAGTGGGAAGCGGGCAGGGGACGAATTGGTGTTTAATGGGAAAGTAGTGCGTGTTCTTGGTGTGCAATAGTGCTGCGTTTTAGCACGGCTGATATAGAAAACAATATGGGTAAGACCTTATAATATAGACGGTCAGGCGGAGCGCAACGAAGCACGCCAGATGCTTCGTTGCGCTCCGCCTGACCGTCTATATTGTGTATTGCATCCACTCGAAAAACTAGCCCTTGAGGTTACCGCCTTGTCTTACCTTTGCTGACCCACGTCACCGCTTAGCATGTCCCACCCACCCAAACGTCTTACCCTACTCGGCTCTACTGGCTCCATTGGCACCCAGGCCCTGGACGTGGTACGCTCCCAGCCGAGCCGGTTTACTATCTCGGCGCTTTCGGCCCACTCCAATGCCGATTTATTGATTCAGCAGGCGCTGGAGTTTCAGCCGGCTGCCGTCGTTATTGGCGAAGAAAAGCATTACCAAACCGTTAAAAGTGCGCTGGCTGGGCAACCAACGGAAGTGCTGGCGGGCGTTGCGGCATTAGAAGAAATAGCGAGCCGCCCTGATACCGACATTGTGCTCACGGCGATGGTAGGTTATGCTGGCTTGCTGCCCACTGTGCGTGCCATTCAGGCCGGCAAAACGATTGCTCTAGCCAACAAAGAAACCCTGGTAGTAGCCGGCCAACTCATTACAGGCCTAGTCGAAAAGTACGGCGTGGGCCTGTATCCAGTGGATTCCGAGCACTCGGCTATTTTTCAGTGTTTGGTAGGAGAGGAGCAAAATCCGATTGAGAAAATTATTCTCACGGCCTCTGGGGGGCCTTTTCGGGGGCGCACTATGCAGGAGCTGGCCACCGTGACGAAGGCGCAGGCACTGAAGCATCCCAATTGGGATATGGGGGCCAAAATCACCATCGACTCCGCTTCCTTGATGAATAAAGGCCTGGAGGTAATCGAGGCCAAATGGCTGTTCGGCCTGCGCGACGACCAGATTGAGGTAGTAGTGCATCCGCAGAGCATTATTCACTCGCTGGTGCAGTTCGAGGATGGCTCCTTGAAAGCCCAACTCGGCTTACCTGATATGAAATTGCCGATTCAATACGCTTTGGGCTACCCAGAGCGTTTGCCCAGCAAATACCCGCGCTTCTCCTTTCTCGATTATCCCCAGCTTACCTTCGAGCAACCCGACCAGAGCACCTTTCGCAACCTGCCGCTGGCCTTCGAAGCTATGCGTCGGGGCGGAAATGCTCCCTGTATTCTCAACGCCGCCAACGAAGTGGCCGTGGCTGCTTTTCTGCGCGATGGCATCGGTTTTCTGCAAATGCCCGACCTGGTCGAAAACTGCCTGTCGAAGGTTTCGTACCTTGCCGAGCCAGCGCTGGACGACTACGTGCAAACCGACCAGGAAACGCGCCGCGTGGCGCAGGAATTTTTAAAACATTAACCCAAAAACCCGTGTCATTCTAAGTACAGCCGCGCGGAACGAAGCACCGCTACCGCTTCGTTGCAGTGCCATCGAAGTACTAGTACTGCTCACACTGCAACCGCTTGACTTGCGCTTTTATAAAGTCCCCTTGACGGACAATGGGTAGCACAGACCACCGATTTTCTTAACTCTGTAAAAACAAAAAGCTTTGGATATTCTAATAATGGCCGGGCAGCTCATTCTGGGGCTGACGATTCTGGTGGGCGTGCACGAAATGGGGCATATGCTATCGGCCAAGTGGTTTGGGATGCGGGTGGAGAAATTTGCCATTGGCTTCCCACCGAAATTATTCGGCAAAAAAATAGGCGAAACCGAGTACATGATTGGCGCTGTGCCCCTGGGGGGCTTTGTTAAGATTACGGGCATGATCGACGAGTCGCTTGACACGGAAGCGATGAGCCAGGAGCCGCAGCCTTATGAGTTCCGGGCTAAGCCAGCCTGGCAGCGCCTGATTGTGATGCTGGGGGGCATTATTGTAAACGTGCTCACTGGTATACTCATCTTCACCATTCTTACGGCCAAGTACGGACAGAGCTATCTGCCGGCTTCAGAAGTGCGTTTTGGCGTGGTACCCAGCAAGTTGGGCGAAGAGATAGGCTTCCGCAAAGGCGACAAAATCGTAAAAATCAACGGCCGCCCTTTCGAGCAGTTCGACGATGTGTACGACCCGGAAGTGGTGATGGGCAACCAGAGCTACTATACCGTGGAGCGCAACAGTCAACTGCTTGATATAAAGCTACCTGTGGACTTCATGGACCGCTTGTCCGACAACCAAAATGATCCTGCCCGCTTTGTAGAGCCACTCAATCCTTTTGAGGTGGGCGAAGTAGTAGCCGGCCGCGCCGCCGCCAAAGCAGGTTTGCAGCCCGGCGACCGTATTTTGCGCGTTGGCGACCGGGAAATCAACTTTTTCCCCGAGCTTCAGCAAGCCCTAAAAGACAATGCCGGTAAGGCTACCGCTTTACTAGTGCAGCGTAACAGCCAACCTATTACTCTTACCGCTAATGTTGAGGAGGAAGGAACGCTTGGCTTCCTGCCCAAGTCGTTGCTCCAATACTCGACTAAGGACTACAACTTCATTGAAGCCATTCCGGCGGGCGCTTCCCAAGCATTTGGCATTGTGAGCAACCAGGTGCAGGCATTTGGAAAGATTTTCCGGGGTGAAGCGTCGGCCAGCAAGTCGCTAGGCGGACCGATGGCCATTGCTCAAACCTACGGCGGCACCTTCAACTGGATAAAGTTCTGGACCCTAACGGGCATGCTGTCCATGGTGCTGGCCTTCATGAACCTGCTGCCCATTCCGGCCCTCGACGGCGGCCACGTCATGTTCCTGACGTATGAAATGGTATCGGGCCGCAAGCCTTCGGACAAGTTTCTCGAAAACTCCCAGAAAGTGGGCATGGCTTTGCTGCTGAGCCTGATGGTGTTCGTCATCTTTAACGACCTGTTCAAAACGCTGTTTTAGAACTTATTCATCGTCTTGAGACCTAGATAGAACGGAGGCCGCCTTCGTTCTATTTTTGTTTATAACTTCCGGATCTGTATGCGTCACCTGCTCGTTTTCTGCGCTTTATGTCTGCTTAGCTTCGCTGCCATGGCGCACGCCTACCATGCGAGCATCATGGACGTGCAGTACAATCCGAAAAAGCAGCAGCTGGAAGTAGCCCTGAAGGTGTTTACCGACGATTTCGAGAAAGGCCTCAGTGTCGGCCAGCCGAACACTGTTACTTTCGATAAGCTTACCCCGGCGCAGGTTTCCAGCCTGACTACGGCCTTGCTGGAGCGTTCGGTGGCCTTTGGCACGAAGTCCGGCGAAACTCTGCCGCTCCGCTTTGTAGGTATTGAAAAGGAGAAGGATGCGCATTGGGTGTACTTCTCCGTAAAAATGCCCCCCAAGCCTGCTACCACCATCTACCTGCGCCACCGTCTGCTGCTGGATACCTTTCAGGATCAGATGAATATCGTAAATCTTGACGGCGGTGGTAAAAAGCAAAGTGCCCTGTTTCGGGCCGGCAACGATGAGCAGAAGCTAAGCTTGTAGCCCCGTTTCTGGCGCTAGTTACAGCGGAGCGTGGGTGGTTTACCTCTAGTGCGACTGCCACGACGCTAATGCGCCTTACTTTTAGTAGCCTCGGTTATGGAAGGAATCAGGAGTAGGTAGCTACCAGCCCGCGCCAGCGTCTTTGTTCACTTCGGGCTTAATCAATCGAAACTCTACTCGTCGGTTAAACCGGCTATCCTCTTCGGTTTTCTCCTCCCGTAAAGGCTGCGTGCTGCCGTAGCCCGTATTATCGATGCGGTTGGGTTTAAGCTTGCCCTTCTGCTCAATATAATTACGAATGGCCTGGGCACGGTCTTGCGATAGGGCCACATTCACGTCAGGGTCGCCGCTGGAGTCGGTATGGCCCGAGATACTGAGGCGGAACGTAGGGTGGTCAACCATGAACAACGCAATCTGATCCAGGGTCTGGTGCATGGGTGGCCGGATGGCAGATTTTCCCTGGTCGAACTCGATGTTGCGGAAGATCAGGGGTAGGCGATAGTCGATGGAGTTGGTGAGCAGACGCATAATAGTGTCGCCTTTCAGCTCAAACTGCTTCTCCACACTGAAGAAATCCGGGCTCTGAATGAGCATCACATAGTGCGAGCCTTCAATCAAATCGAAGTCAAACGAGCCGTCGGGGCGCAGGTATTTGCTGGCCACCTCAATGCCGTCATCGGTGTCAATAATGCTGACAATGCCCCCCAGCGGCTTCTTGGTCACCGAGTCGGCCAGTATACCTTCTACGTGCGTGGTTGCCAGCGGCTGCGCCTCCATCGGGAGCGGGAAGGAGTAGAGGTCAAGATTCTTGAGGTCTGTCACCTCTGAGCGGGCGTAGTACAGATTCTTGGAGGCGCCATCAATGGTGAAGTAGTACTCCGAGCCTTTGCCGTTTACCAGTGGGCCTACATTGCGCGGCTCCTGCCAACGGCCCTGCACGCGGTAACTTTTATAAATATCGAAGTCGCCGTAATTCAATAATTGCCCCCTAGAGCTGAAATACAGCACATTATACAGCGGGTGAAAGAAAGGGCTGACCTCACTTTCACGCGTGTTGATTACGGGGCCCAGGTTCTGAGCTTTGCCCCACTGCCCGTTTTTTGCTTGGCGGTGTACCAAATATCCGACAGGCCGAAGCCGCCCAGCCGGTCAGAAGCAAAGTAAAGCGTGTCCTCTCCCCGCGACAAGGTAGGCTGCGAATCCCAGGCGGTTGAGTTCACAGTAGCCCCCAAGCTCTTCGGCACCGACCATTGCCCGTCCTGAAAGGTCGACTGAAACAAGTCGCAGTTGCCGTGGCAGTTTGGGCACTCGCAACGGGCAAAGTAGATAGTGCGGCCATCTTTCGTAATACAGGCCGAACCTTCGTTGTAAGGCGAGTTAATAGGCTTGGGTAGCGGCTCGGCGTCCGTCCAATAGTCGCCTTCCTTCCGCGACGTGTACAAATCCTCATCGATTACGGGAGTGGTAATGCCGCGGGTTTTGCGTTTAGAAGAGAAGATGAACAAGCCTGCTTCCGAGTTCAATGTTGGCCCATAGTCTTCCACATCGGAGTTGATGCCGTCACCCATGCTTGTATACACTCCTTTGGGCGGATGAAACGTGACGATGTTTTTTCGGTATTCAACCAGGTCGTAATAGGTTTTCAGGGGCACGTACAAGTCCTGGGTTTTCTGTTCTAGCGAGTCGTAGTAGAGCTGAATTTTGGTGATATCCTGGCGGTGATGCTTAAGGGCCAACCGGTAATAGGCCTTGGCTCGGGCTTCGTCGCCTGTGCGCTCGCACAGCTGAGCCAAGCGCCAAAGAAGGGACGTATCTTTTTCGAAATTCTGAATACCAAACTGATGCACGTAGGCTTCGAGCAGCTTGCGGGCCTGCGTCCAGTTTTTGCGCTTTTCCGCTCGCTGAATTTCTTTTAGCGCTTTTTTGTCCTGATAGTATGCTACCCGATTTACGTTGGGAAAGCTGGGTGTCGCATCGGGGCGTAGGCGTAGCTGGGGGCTTTTTTGCCTGCGAGGGGCCGTACCTGCAAAGGCTGGTCCGTGGGCTGCTGCGCGTACGTAGCTGTAGTGGCCAATAACCAAAGCAGTAGAGCCAAACCAGTTAAGCGATGCATACAACGTTTTTTGAACACAAAGAGCTGCTACAATTGCCGCGCCAGAGACCAAAAATAGAAGTTTTTCAATCCAAGTGCTAGGCTTATTATCTGCCTGATTGGCTACGTGCTGGGGGCATTTATGCCGAACTGTCGGGGCGGCGCAAATGGTCTAGAGTGGCATAGCACTTGTCAAAGCCTTACCTTCGGACTACCGTTGCCCCTGGGGAGCTACGGAGCGCTGCAACTCTGTCATTCTGGCGCCGCCAGCTTTCCCCGATTGTATTATTATGAGTGAAAACCGCAATTCTCGCCGTCCCAAATCATCCGTTTTGCTAATGGCTGAAGATCCCGCCGAGATGGTGTCCATCATTGCTACTGATCCCGATCAGGTCCTTTCCGGGCAAGATGCGCCCGAAGTATTGCCCTTATTGCCCGTGCGCAATACGGTGCTGTTTCCAGGCGTGGTGCTACCCGTCACCGTGACGCGCAAAAAGAGTATTCGCCTGGTGCGCAAAGCGTATCGGGGCAGTAAAATTGTGGGCGTTCTGGCCCAAAAGAATACCCAAAGCGACGATCCAACGCTCGCCGACCTATACGAAGTGGGCACCATGGCCCGCATCCTGAAGCTGTTGGTGCTGCCCGATGGCAACACGACCATCATCATTCAGGGCCAAAGCCGCTTTAAAGTGGAAGAAGAGCAGCAGGACAGCCCTTATCTGACGGCCCGCGTCAGCTACTTCCCCGAAACATTTCCTAACAAGGCCTCTAAGGAAGTAAAAGGCTTGGTGTCGTCGCTGAAAGATGCAGCGGCCAAGATGCTCAGGCTCAACCCCGAAATTCCGCAGGAGGCCCAGGTAGCGCTGGACAATATCGAGTCGCCCGCTTTCCTTACGCATTTTCTCTCCTCGAATATCAACGTGGAGGTAGGCTTGAAGCAGAAGTTGCTGGAAATAAATGACGGGGTGGAGCGGGGCACGCGCCTGCTGGAAATGATGCTGAAGGAGATTCAGCTCCTGGAAATAAAGCACGAAATCCAGAGCAAGGTTCATACGGACATCGATCAGCAGCAGCGCGACTATTTCCTGCGCCAGCAAATCAAAGTGCTCCAGGATGAGTTGGGCTTTGATGGCCCCGACCAAGAATTAGAGAAGATGCGCGCCCGTGCCAAGGATAAAAAATGGCCCCCAGCCGTTGCCAAGCACTTCGCTAAGGAAGTGGATAAGCTTAGTCGCGTAAACCCCGCGGCGGCGGAGTACCCGATGAGCGTGAACTACGTGGAGTTTCTGCTCGATCTGCCCTGGTCGGAGTACACCAAAGACAACTTCAATCTGAAGCGTACCCGCAAAATTCTTGACCAGGACCACTATGGCCTGGAAAAGGTAAAGGACCGCATCATTGAGTATTTGGCCGTGCTGAAGCTCAAGCAGGATATGAAGGCGCCTATTCTGTGCCTTTATGGTCCTCCCGGCGTGGGCAAAACCTCTTTGGGACGTTCGGTAGCCCAGGCATTGGGCCGCAAATACGTGCGAATGAGCCTGGGCGGCGTGCGCGATGAGGCCGAGATTCGCGGACACCGCAAAACCTACGTGGGCGCCATGCCGGGCCGTCTTATTGCCCAGATCAAGAAGGCCGGTGCTTCTAATCCGGTTATTATTCTGGATGAGATTGATAAAGTAGGCGCCGACTTTCGCGGCGACCCGCAGGCGGCGCTGCTGGAGGTGCTCGATCCGGAGCAGAACTCCACGTTCACCGATAATTACCTGGAGGTAGAGTATGATCTGTCGAAGGTGCTGTTTATTGCCACGGCTAACGCCTTGGACACTATTCATCCGGCCCTGCGTGACCGGATGGAAATCATTGACCTGACAGGCTACACGCTGGAAGAAAAAACGCAGATTGCTAAAAAGCACCTCTGGCCGAAAGTACTCCACGAAAATGGTCTGACGCCAAAAGACGTGAGCATCACGCAGCCCGCTTTGCAGCGCGTAGTCGATGATTACACCCGTGAGTCGGGGGTACGTGGCCTGGAGCGTAAGCTTGGATCTGTAGCCCGCAACATTGCCAAAAGCAAAGCGCTGAAGGAAGAGCATGTCGCCATACTGGAGCCGAAAGACGTAAGCCGCATTCTGGGCGCCGCCATTTTCGACCGCGACCAATACCAGGACAACGAAACGGCCGGCGTCGTGACGGGTTTGGCCTGGACGTCGGTAGGGGGTGATATTCTCTTTATTGAGAGCCTGCTGAGTCGTGGCCGTGGCAAGGTGACGCTGTCCGGGCAGCTGGGCGACGTGATGAAGGAGTCGGCCGTGACTGCCTTGTCGTATTTGCGCAGCCGCGCCGACTCGTTGGGCATCGACTACCGCCTTTTTGATCAATATGATCTGCACATTCACTTCCCGGAGGGCGCCGTGCCCAAAGACGGCCCGAGCGCGGGTATTGCTATTTTCACCAGCATCGCCTCCGTATTTACACAACGTAAAATCCGTTCGCACCTGGCCATGACGGGCGAAATTACCCTACGCGGTAAAGTGCTCCCGGTGGGCGGAATCAAGGAAAAGATACTAGCTGCCAAGCGCGCCGGAATCCGGGACGTGATTCTCTGCGACAAGAATCGCAAAGACATTCAGGAGATTTCAGCTGAGTACCTTAAGGACTTAACTATTCACTACGCGGCGCGCGTCGACGATGTGCTGAAGGTAGCGTTGCTGGACGAGTTGGTAGCCAATCCCATTAAGCTCACGGTGCGCGACGAGCCTACGCCGGTATTATATGGCCCGAGCGTAGAAGTATCGTAGACTTGTATCCCCAAGCTGGAGCTTGGGGAGTCGTTGTTTGTAGCGCGAAGCTTCCGCTTCGCGCGTCGTTGCTGACGCTGTTAAAATGCCCCCCAAGCTAATTGGCTTAACAATACGCGAACTAAAAGTTCGCGCTACTTTCCGTTCAACGCCCCCCAAGCTGTAACTTAGGGCGATGATTTGTTCCATAGTCAGCCGCGTATGTCTTGTGTGGCCTGCTCTGATGCTAGCTGGTCTGCTGAGCCAGCCGGCGGCAGCGCAGATTGGAGGCCAGCAGGCGTTCACCTTCCTGAATTTGCCCCCCAGCGCTAAGCTGGCCGGGTTGGGCGGCGTCAACGTCAGCTCCCGCGACGCCGACGCGACCATGATTTATGGCAACCCCGCCCTACTCAACGCCGACATGGACGGCCGCCTGGCGCTCGGCTACGTTGATTATTTGTCTGATATCAAGCAAAGTACGGCGGCTTACGTCTTCAATACCAAGTCGTTGGGCCGATTTGGCATTGGGCTCACGTATCTGAACTACGGCCGGTTCGAGCAGTTTGATGCCGTTGGCACTAGTTTGGGTGAGTTCTCGGTAAATGAGTACGCGCTGGGCGTATCGGATGGCTACACCAGCGGCAACTTCACGCTCGCCGGCACGCTCAAGCTGGCCGTGTCCGGTATTGCCGGTAATCATTCGCTGGCCGCTTTGGCCGATGTGGGGGGCATTTTTAAACACCCAACGCAGGATTTTACGGTAGGTCTCACGGTGCGCAATGTCGGTTATCAGCTCCAGCCCTACGCCGGAGCCGACCGTGAGCCTATGCCGCTGGACGTGCAGCTTGGCGCATCCTTCAAGCCTGAATATATGCCCTTGCGCCTTTCCATCACGGCGCATCATCTCCAGCAGTTAGACATCGTTTATCTCGACCCAAACCAGCGCGGGCAGCTCGACGATAATGGCGAGGAAATCAAGCCTAAAAAGACGCTGGGCGACAAAATTGCCCGCCACCTTGTGGTGGGGGGCGAATTGTTGTTCAGCAAGAACTTTCACTTGCGGGCGGGCTACAATCATTTGCAGCGCCGGGAGTTACGCCTTGAAAATACCTCGGCTGGGGCCGGGTTGAGCTTCGGGGCAATGTTGCGCATCAGCGAGTTTCAGCTCGACTATACCCGCGCCTATTATCACGCTTCGGGAGCAGCCAACTATTTTACCGTGGCCCGTAATCTGGACTCGCTTTTTAATAAGCGCAATAGTAATTGACGTCATTATCAGATCCTTATAAGACCGTCTTATTTGCCTTAACATTCAGCCCTTGACCGGTCGGTGTAATAAGTTAGCGCCATACTTTTCCTGAAGTAACTCGTTTGGTAAGCAGAGTAACGTCATTAGCCTAACCGGTTAGCACACCGTATAAACTTCCCACGCCCACCCAGCAGCCCTATTTCCCACCTGTGGGTTTTACACCGGCCCACGTTTCGTTTATCCCATGATTGAATCAGCTTCTTTCCTTACCCCGGCCCAGATAGTGGCCGAACTCGATAAATACATCATTGGCCAGCACGACGCCAAGCGCCATGTGGCTATTGCGTTGCGCAACCGCTGGCGCCGCCTGCATGCCCCCGCCGATATGCAGCGTGAAATAGTGCCCAACAATATTCTCATGATTGGCTCGACGGGCGTGGGCAAGACGGAAATTGCCCGCCGCCTGGCCAGCATCGCCGATGCGCCCTTCACCAAAGTGGAAGCCTCCAAGTTTACCGAAGTCGGCTACGTGGGCCGCGACGTGGAAAGCATGGTGCGCGACCTGGTGGAGCAATCGGTGAACATGGTGCGGATGCGCCGCAAGGAAGAGGTGAAAGTGCAGGCCGCGCAGGTAGTAGAAGATATTATTCTGGATGCGCTTATTCCGCCTATTTCCAGCACCTCCACTACGGTAAGCAAGCCGTCCGTGGGCTTCGATGGTGAGGGAAACGCTATGCCCGAAAGCGACCATGAGCTAAATGAGCGTACCCGCGAGAAATTCCGCCAGAAAATTCGGGCCGGCGAGCTGGACGACCGTAAAATCGACATTAAGATTCAGCAGAATAACACGCCCGGCATCGGGGTAGTGGGTGGGCCTGGTAGCATGGACGAAGCCTCCATGGCTGGCCTGCAGGATATGCTCAGCAGCATGATGCCCAAGAAAACCCGGAAGCGCAAGGTGACCATTGCCGAAGCCCGCAAAATTCTGCTCGATGAGGAAGCGGCTAAGCTCATCGACATGGATGAAGTGAAGGACGAAGCCATCCGCAACGCCGAAAACGCCGGCATTATCTTCATTGATGAGATTGATAAAGTAGCCAGCCGCAATGGCAAAAGTGGGGGCGGTGGCCCCGACGTCAGCCGTGAAGGCGTGCAGCGCGATTTGCTGCCCATCGTGGAAGGCTCGGCCGTCAGCACCAAGTATGGCGTCATCAACACCGATCATATCCTGTTCATTGCCGCCGGCGCATTTCACGTAGCCAAGCCCAGCGACCTCATCCCCGAGCTGCAAGGTCGCTTTCCCATCCGCGTAGAGTTGCAAAGCCTCACCAAAGCCGATTTCTTCCGCATTCTCAAAGAGCCTAAGAATGCTCTCACCAAGCAGTATGAAGCGCTTTTGATAGCCGAAGAAGTAGAGCTGTCCTTTGATGACGCCGCTTTGGAGCGCGTAGCCGAAATAGCTTTTGAGGTAAACGAAGAAGTCGAAAATATTGGTGCCCGACGCCTGCACACGGTGATGAGCCGCTTACTTAATGACATCCTGTTCGATGTTCCCGACCGCATTGGTGCCAACGCTCACATTCTGATTACCCGCGAGCTGGTGGAAGAGCGCCTGCGTGATATGGTCCGCAACCGCGATTTGTCGCAGTATATTCTCTGATTATTGGTAGAGCCGCATTATTAATCTATCCATCAGCTTAAGCACTATAACAAAAAGGCGGCTCTCAGAGCCGCCTTTTTTGTTAGGGTTTCCTCTAGGTCTGGTTTGCTCGTATAATAACTTCATTCGACGGTCTCATCTTCACTTTCTATATGCCATGCATTATTACATCATCACTGGCGCGAGCCGGGGTTTGGGCAAAGCGCTGGCCGAAGAAATCCTGCGCCAACCCGATACGATGGTGCTGGGGATTTCGCGCCATGCCACCATTGAACATGCCCGCTACCAGCATCAGCCTCTCGACTTATCGGATATCGTGGCCGTAGAGGCCAATTTGTATAAGGTATTTGCCCCCCAGCCCGATGCATCCAGTATCACGCTGGTTAATAATGCGGCGGTGTTGGGCCAAATCGGTTACGTGGGCGAGCTGCCCAATGAGCACTTCACGTTCGCCTTCGATGTGAACTTGGTAGCGCCCGCCATGCTCATGAACACCTTCCTGGGCAAATACGCCGGCATGACCTGCCCGCGCACTATCCTCAACATCAGTAGCGGGGCGGCCCAGCGCGCCGTAGATGGCTGGGCCGCTTATTCCGCCTCTAAGGCCGCCCTCGATGCATTATCACGCGCCATTCAAAAGGAGCAGGACTTGCGAGGGACAGGAGTGCGCGTTCAAACTATTTCACCGGGGATACTGGACACTGGCATGCAGGAACAGATTCGCGGCACTGATAACCGGCAGTTTAGCGAGGTAGACAAATTCGTGGCTTTTCACACCGAGGATAAGCTCGCGGATCCGGTAGAAGTCGCCCGCAAGATTCTAGCCTCGCTTTAACTGAGTTGATTGGCTGCTATGTCTGCGACCTTGGTGTACAGGTTACCCTAGTGGGTAGTGCTAAAAAAGCCCCCAGAAACTCTGGGGGCTTTTTTTGGCAAAAAATCCTGAACTCTAATAACCAGGATTCTGCTCAATCACAGATCTATTATTTACCACACTGTTCAGTGTCTCACGCTGAGGAATTGGCCAGAGGTTGCGGAAGGGCTGGGTGAAGCCAGAAAGCGTAGAAGCTACGGTGTTCGTACGACGCAGGTCGAACCAACGATGACCTTCGTGCGCTAACTCTACCCGGCGCTCCCGCAGAATAGCGGTGATAAGCGCATCACCTGTCAAGCCTACACGGGCAGCTAAGCCCGCACGCGACCGAACACTATTCAGCAAAGTTAAAGCCTCTGTATTGTTTGTACCTAACCGAGCTAAAGCTTCAGCCCGAATCAAAGCGACTTCTGCGTAGCGAACCATGATGACGTTATCATCACCTAATACGCGAGTGTACTTTTGCGTAATACCCACGACGGGAGCACCAGGCACAGTAGCCGCCGTCACCGTATTCACCGGTAAGCGTTTGTCACCTGTTTCGTGTGCATTCAGGAGGGTTCCTGAAGGGTCTAGCTCATTTCGGCCACCGTTCGCAGTTGGGTACCAGAAGAAAGCAAACGAGTTAGTATTAACTGCGTTGAACTGCAACTCCCAAATCGATTCTGTTTGGTTCTTTAGCAAGTACAGATCAGCATAGTTTGGAGCTAATGGATATGTACCAGTAGTACTCTTCAACTGATTCGTCAAATCAGCCGCCATCTGGTAATTGCCGTTGCGCAATGCAAACCGCGCCTTTAGGGCAATAGCAGCATTTTTGGACATAAAGCCTTTGTTTCCAGCATTACCTAGGTTGGCAATAGCAAAATCAAAGTCAGCATTTACTTGGTCAATTATCTCTTGCTCTGAGGAGCGTGGAATGGGAGCCGTTTCAGTTGTCAACAAGGTTGGTGCAAGCCGCAAAGGCACGCCTAAGCCACCTTTACCATAGCCGTCCGGTGAGCCACCCCAATAACCCAATAGATTCATGTAGTGGAAGGCCCGAAGGCCACGCGCTTGTCCAATGGCATCTACTTTATTATAAGCTGGGTCATTAAACGTTTCAGCGGCATCAATGATGTAGTTGGCCCGGTTAATTGAAATGTAGATGGAATTCCACATGTTACTAAGCTCTACATTATCCGGCAGAATATTATTCTGAAAGATTTGTTGGAAGCTTGGAAACGTGCCACGCCACAGGATGTTATCGGCGCCCATATCCGCAAAAGTAGGATAGCGCAAACCATAATAGTTGGCTCCTGATAAGGAACTGTACATGCCCACCAAACCAGCTTCTATGCCTTGACGGGTGGTATAGGCTTCGTCAGCAGGGAGAGAAGCTAAAGGTTCTGTTTCCAGAACTTTTTCGCAGGAGGCAGTTAGAGAGAAGAGGAGCGATGCAGCGAGGGCTCTTGTAAGCAGTATATGTTTCATACGAAGTCAGAGTGGGGGGTTACAGGCCTAGATTAACACCAAAAGTGATGGTGCGCGCCTGTGGGAAAACAAGAAAGTCAGTTCCCAGTGCCGTAGCACTGCCGCTGAAGGTGTTCACTTCCGGATCAAACCCTGAGTAATTGGTAAGAGTGTACAGGTTCTGCGCCTGCACGTATAAGCGCAAGGAGCTTAGCTTAGCCCGGTTTACCAAAGCGTTACTGAAGTTGTAGCCTAATTGCAAATTCTTTAAACGAGCATAAGAGCCATCCTCAATAAAGCGGTCCGAAGTACGACGGTTGACGTTAGGGTCGCCAAAAACGGCCCGTGGTACGTCGGTGTTCGTGTTAGTGGGCGTCCAACGGTCACGCACGCCGCCCGTCTGACCAAATACCCCATTCATTCCCTCAGAAAAAGACTTTGTATTGTTATAAATCTTGTTGCCGTAAGAGTATTGAATGAAAGCAGTTAAATCAAATCCTTTGAAAGAAAGAGTGTTAGTCAGACCTCCAAACGATTTTGGCTGAGCGCTACCCAAAATTTTCTGGTCAGTAGCGGTGATGATACCGTCACCGTTAATGTCTCTGAACTTGATGTCGCCAGGGCGAGTCAAAGTAGTCTGATACACAGAGGTAGGAGTATTTGCGGCTCTTGCAGCTGCATTCAGGACGTCGATTTCCTCTTGTGTCTGAAAAATACCGTCGGTCTGGTAGCCACGGAAGGAGCCAAGCGACAAGCCCTCAGCCAGCCAGCTAGCGAAACCTTGCCCTGCTGGTGGTCCAGCTAGCTTAGTTACCTTATTGCGAATGAGAGAGATGTTGAAATTGCTGGTCCACTCAAATCCGCCTGGCTGCTTGGCTGCAATATTTACTGTTGTCAAGGCTAGTTCTAGACCCTTGTTCTCAATGTTACCAATATTGGATTGGTAGCCTCCAAAACCAGTATCGAATACCAAAGGTAGGTTTAGGAGCAGGTCGTTCGTCTTCTTGAAGAACACATCACCAATAAACGTAACTCGGTTGTTGAAGAGACCTATGTCCAGACCGATATCAGCCTGTGATGTGCGCTCCCACTTTAGATCAGGGTTGCCCAACTGTGTTGGGGCCAAGCCAGCCAGGCCAGCGTAGTTAGCACCCGAGCCAATGAGGGCGCGTGAGGCAAAATTTCCGATTTCTGAGTTACCTGTTAGGCCGTAGCTAGCCCGCAGCTTAAGCTCGCTGAGCTTGGAGAAGCCATCCATAAAATTCTCCTCAGAAATGCGCCATCCAATAGAGCCCGCTGGGAATATACCGTATTGGTTGTTAGCTCCGAAACGAGACGAGCCATCACGGCGAACACTAGCAGAAAGCAAGTATTTGCCTTTGTAGCCATAGTTTACCCGTGAGATAAGCGAGAACAAATTCCATTCGCTTCCACCACTAGAGGCGTCAGTTTTCTGCGAACCAGCCGACAGGGCGCGAATCTCGTTGCCGGGGAAGTTGGTCGCAATAGCAAAAAGCTCTGAGAAACGGTCCTGCTGATAGTTAACACCAGCTAGCAGCGAAAGGTCATGTGCTTCGTTAAACGTCTTGGAGTACGTGAAGATGTTATCGACGTTAAAATTGGCGTCCTGCCGATAACCACTAAATGCTCGTCCGTTTGTGCCAGCACCAGTGTTGGTAGTAGTTGGGTTGAACTGGTCATCACGGAAGGTGAGGTAGTCCAAGCCAAATGTGGTGCGGAAGCGCAGGTTTTTAATAAATTCAAATTCAGCATACGTAGTGCCAATCAGGCGAGAGCTAACAGCCTCCAGAAAAGGCTCGCGGGCAGCAGCTATTGGGTTTTCAGTGGAAGCACCTGGATCTTTGGCATACGTACCATCTGCTTTAAACTTAGGAATATCACTAGCAACAAGAATAGCTGTACTTACTACTCCGTTGATGTTGTTATCGTTCTGAATTCGGCTGCTGATGGAACGGCTGAGTCCTAAGCTTGTACCAATGCGAATTTTATCGCTCAGATCATGGTCGAGGTTAAGGCGGCCACTACCCCGCTTATAGCTTGACCCAATGACAATACCGTCTTGGTCAAAGTAGGTGCCTGACAGCAGAAAGCGCGTGCGGTCACTGCCCCCGGACAGAGACAAATCATAGTTGTTGATAGAAGCAGTACGGAAAATCTCATCCTGCCAGTTGGTACTCGGAACAGACGAGGGATTTTCAAAACCAGCTACGTCGCGGATACCATCTCCGTTATCGACGGTTACTACTTGGCCACTGCGAATTGCGGCACCGGCATCACTAAAGAAATAAGCAGCCACGTCGGCGTAGCTGCGAAAAGGAGTTGCGCTTACTGTGGGTACAATAATCTCCCCAGACGCATTGCGTGGATAGCGGTTCTGCATCATTTCTAGGAACAGCTCCGTTTGCTCTTGTCCGGAAAGAGCAGGCAATTTCTTCCAGGCATTCTGAACACCAGTGTAGTAATTCAGGTTAACCTTCGTTTTGCCGGCCTTGCCACGCTTCGTCGTTATAATTACTACGCCATTCGAGGCACGCGAGCCATAGATAGCAGAGGAAGCCGCATCTTTCAAAACTTCGATAGAAGCAATGTCAGCTGGGTTGAGGTCAGCCAAAGCGTTCGTTTGCTGTCCACCGGTGCCGATGTTAGTATAGCTACCTGTGTTGATCGGAATACCATCTACTACATACAGCGGCTCATTGCTCGCTGAGATAGAGGACGAACCACGAACACGTACCGCGATACCTGAGCCTGGCGTACCAGAGTTTTGGGTAACCTGAACACCAGGAGCACGACCTTGCAGTGCTTGGTCAGCACTAACAATAGGTGTGTTCTTGAACTCGTCGGCTTTTACGCTGGTAATAGCCCCTGTTACTGCAGCGCGCTCTTGGCTGCCATAACCAACAATTACTGCCTCATTAAGCATCTTGTTGTCAGCAGCCAGCGTGATACTGAGCTGATTGCTGGTGGTAAGCTTTACTTCTTGCGTGACGAAGCCAATCGAGCTCACCACTAACGTGTTACTATTAGCTGGAACGCTCAACGTGAAAGAACCATCTGAATTGGTGGATACCCCTTGCGATGTTCCCTTTACTAAAATGGTCGCTCCCGGCAGACCTTCATTACTTTGCCGGTCTGTGACCCGGCCAGATATGCTTCGGTCTTGGGCTGTCACCTGCTGCAACAGGGTGACAATGAGCAAAAAGCTCATTAGTAAGATTTTTTTCATGCAATAGATTGATTAATGAAAAAAGGTGAGTGTCTAGCTAAAGTAATTAGAAATCAAGTAAGATAATATCATAGTAACATGAAATTTTTTCAAATAAGCCATATATTCTTATAATTACACACCAATTGTATTTTTATGGTAAGATCCAACTGTCTTTATGTAAAAAAATGTACAGTCAGTATTTGAGAAAGTCATATAATGAGGATCTGTTTTACTAGGACTTATTCAAACGTTTTTCATTAAGCTCACTAAAGCAAAAAAGCCCCCCAGAATACTCTGGGGGGCTTTTTATTATGCTTCAATCAATTAATAGCCAGGATTCTGCGCTATGTTCGGATTGTTGGCAATCTCAATAGCCGGAATGGGCCATAAAAAGCGCGGGTCCGTGTAGGGAATCGGGGCGACACTACCTGTTACGGTAATGGGTGCACCTCCGCACCGATAGTTCGCGATGACAGCTTGGGCAGCTGAAAACTTACGGGGAACTCCACCTGAAGTGAAGTTAGGATCCAACACCAGACGGTGGATGTCATCCCAGCGGAAGCCTTCTGCTACCAGCTCAATACGACGCTCATTGAGAATAGCTTGCAGCAAGCTAATTTGGGTAGGGAAGGAGGCTGCCGTATACTGATCAGCAGTCGTTGTTACCGACCGGTTGCGAACCGCATTCAGCAAAGCTAGTGCCTGGGCCGAATTGCCAACCCTGGCTTGGGCCTCAGCTTGGTTTAGCAGCACCTCCGCATAACGGATAATAGGTGCAAAGTCGCTTCCGGTAGCTACATCCCTGTACTTAAAGCTGAAATACCGGACGGGGGACGCTTGCAGCAGTTGGGTGCGGCGCAAATCGGTACAAGTCCAAAAGCTGGCGTTGTATAGGTTAGGGCTGATGGCAATCAGGCCGCGTCCGTTCAGACCTACGGGAGGTGGGGAGCTGGAACCGAAGAACGAAGGCAAAGCACCATTGACTCCCGGGTTATCGTCTGAGCTATTCTCAATCGAGAAAATATTCTCAACAGTAGCGCCCGCAATACCGGGGAAAGCCGCCAAGGGAGTAGCCGTGAGGGCGAAGCCACCAATCGGGCTGGTGAAGCTAGTCGTGCCCGAAATCAGCTTCGCGCCTTCCGTTACTACGGCAGCATAGTTGCCTTGGTGTAGCAGAACCCGCTGCTTGAGGGCAATGGCTGCACCTTTGGTAGCGCGTGTTGCCCGGTTGGCGACGCCGCCCGTACGAGTAGCCGGCAGATTATCCTCCGCAAACTTCAGGTCGTCCAGCATCAGGGTATAGCCTTCAGCCACCGTGTTTCGAGTCTGCGCTCTGGCTCGCTCCACCGTGGTGGTGCTGTTGATAGCAAAATCCCGTACTGGTACGCCGGGGTTACTACCTTGTCCGTCAGCGTATGGCTTGGCAAAGTGCAGCAGCAGCTCATGGTAGGCTAAAGCCCGCAGGAAACGGGCTTCCCCTTCAAATGCAGCGGCGTCAGCGGCTGGAATCAGGTTGGCAGTGCCGGCAGCTCGTACGCCTTCAATAACCACGTTGGACTGGTTAATCAAGGCAAAGAGCGTTGACCACATGTTCACCACGTTCGGGCTCGACGACGTGATGGTGTTGGCATAGACGATACCAAAGAAACCAGCCAGATCGACCACATCAGCGCCGCGAATATCGTCCAGCTCGGTGGCAGCCGCTCCAAAAGGATAGCCTCGAACAGCTAGGCCAGTACCGTTCAGAGGGTCATAGAAGCCCGACTGAGCCGCGTTGTATAAGCCAGCCACCGACAAATTGACTTTGGCAACGTCCTCAAAAGCAGTTCCTTCAGCAACGCTATCCTGGGGTTCTAGATCAGTCACCTCGCAGGCGCTCAGACCCAAGCCCAGTGCCAAGAACGAAGTCAGCGCCAGCATACGGGTCTGGCGGGGGGCAAAACAATTCAAAATTCGATTAGTCATGAGTAGTTAAAGTTTAGAAGGCTGCGTTCAGACCCACCGTAAACACGCGCTGCTGCGGGTTGCCATTGAAGTCAATGCCAGCCTGCGAGTTGGTGTCGCCGTTCGCGTTTACTTCCGGATCAAGGCCTTTGTAGCCCGTGATAGTGAAGATATTCTGGGCCTGGGCGTAGATGCGCAAACGGCTTAGAGCAGCGAAGCCAGCAAAGCGCTGGGGAAGCGTGTAGCCAATCGTCGCGTTCTGCAGGCGCAGGAAGTCACCATCTTCCACGAAGCGGCTGGACGAAGCGTTGTTCAGGTTAATGAAATCCGAGTTAGCAAACTCCAGACGGGGCACGTTCGTTTGCTGGCCAGGCGTCGTCCAGCGGTCCAGAATCTCGGTGCCGTTGTTCAAAAACTCCATGCGCAGCAACTGCTGACGCGTCACGTTCATGATCTTATTGCCCCCCGAAAAGCGGAAGAACACTGCTAGATCAAGACCTTTGTACGTGAATGAGTTATTCACACCACCAAACCAAGTTGGGTTAGAGTTTCCCAGGATAAAGCGGTCCTCGTTAGCCAGCAAAGATGATCTGGGGGTGTTCAGCGCCGTATTGGCGTTACCGAAAATAATCTCTGCACCTGGATTGCTCGGATCGTACGCGTAGTAGGCATTATTAGCAATATTACCTTGTACCAATGAGCCATCACGCTTGCGGTAGATGGGGTTGCCATTAGCCGCGTTTACGCCCTGGAAATCGTAGCCATAGATGGAACCGATTGATTCGCCCACGCGAGTAACGTTGTAGGTGAATAGCAAGTCAGCGTTGTTGTCCTGGGCGTTCAGCTCCAATACCTCGTTTTTGTTCGTGGCGAAGTTGATATTGGTCGTCCAGTTGAAGTCCTCGTTGCTGATATTCTGCGTGTTAAGCGCGAATTCGAAGCCTTCGTTGCGCATCCGGCCAATGTTAGCGTTATAACCATTGTTGGGAACACCCAACGACAGAGGCGTACGCACGAACAGGATCAGATCATCAATGTTGTTCTGATAGTAGTCAGCCGTCAGCGTGAAACGGTTGTCCAGGAAACCAAGGTCAAGACCAATATCCTGTTTCTTCGATGACTCCCACTTCAGGTCTTGGTTACCAAACTGACCATTGATGTTATAGCCAATACCATTTTGCGAACCGTATTTAGCAGGGCCAAATAAGCTGGCGTAAGGGTAGTTACCGATTTCAACGTTACCAACCGCAGCGTAGCTGGCGCGTAGCTTCAGGTCAGATAGAACGCTGGTAACGCCTGAGCTTTTAAAGAAAGGCTCCTGCGAAATGCGCCAGCCGATCGAGGCACCAGGGAACGTGCCACGACGATTAGCTTCGGGTAGCGACGAAATAGCGTCGTTACGAACCGTAGCACTGAGCAAGTAGCGGTCTTTAAAGCCGTAGTTAACACGGGCAAAGTAAGAATCCAGACCACTCTCGCCGAAGCCGCCACCAATAGTAGGGGTAGCCAGGGTGCCAGTGATGATGTTGTTCGTGCCAAAATAACGATCCGAGATACCAGAACCAGTCGCGGAAAATGACTGAGCACGGGTTTTCTGGTATTCCAAACCTACCACTGCGCCTATCTTGTGCGCGTCGCCGAATTGCTTATCGTAAGCAATCGTGTTCTGCCAGTTCCAACGAACCGTAGGACCGAATTGCTGGAATACGATGCCATTCGAGCCGCGACCATCACCGTGACGAGGATCCAGGAACTGGAAGTCGTCGTTCAGGAACACGTCCGTGCCGTATTGGGTGCGCAGACGCAAGCCTTCCAAGGGCTGTACTTCAGCAAACACATTACCCAGAATACGGTAGTTGGTAGCATTAAATACGTTGTTGTCCAGCGCAAACAATACGTTCGTGTAGTTGAAGGAAATACCTTGCGTGTTGTTGCCCTGCCCAATTACAGCCGGGTTGACAGTACTGATGTAGGGAGTACCATCCTCGTTACGGGCAGGTACGTTCGGGAATACCGATAAGGCATTGAGTACGTTGCCCGACAAGCTGTTGCGGCCCGTATTCAAACCCTCGTTTTCTGTGCGGGTCAAACCTACGTTCATCCCTACGTTCAGCCATTTGGTTACTTCCTGATTCAGGTTAGCCCGGAAGGTAGCCCGCTTCAACGAGTTGCCCAGAATAACAGCGTTCTGGTCGGTGTAGCCGGCCGAGAAGTAGTAGTTGGTTTTCTCCGTAGCTCCGCCAATGGATATTACGTGGTTTTGCTGGAAGCCCGTGCGGAAAATCAAATCCTGCCAATCGGTGCTTACATTCTGCCCATTGCGCTCGAAAGGGAAAGCCTGAGGCTTTTCACCAACTGCGGCGTACTTCTCATTGCTGATTTCAATGAATTGCTCCGCGTTTAGTACGTCGTAGCGCTTAGTCGTTTTCGCCCATCCGAACCAGTTGTCATAGCTGATGGTAGCTTTGCCCAACTTACCTTTCTTGGTGGTAATCAGAATAACGCCATTGGCAGCCCGCGAACCGTAGATAGCTGTAGCTGAGCCGTCTTTCAGTACTTCGTAAGATTCAATGTCAGCTGGGTTAATATCACCCAAAGGGTTGTTCGGAGTTACTCCGCTTTGGCTACCCGTAATAACCGGGATACCATCAACAACAATCAGTGGTGAAGCACCCGAAGAGATAGAGTTGGTGCCACGAATCCGAATCCGGGGTGCTTGACCCAGAATGCCTGAGGGAGTAGTTACCTGTACACCGGCTGCCCGGCCAGCCAACTGCTGGTCAAAGCTGGGAGTAGCTAGGTTAGCTATTTCTTCGCCTTTAACGGAAGAGATAGAGCCCGTTACGTCCCGACGCTCCTGCGTACCATAACCAGTTACCACTACTTCACTAAGCTGTTTGGTATCGCCGGCCAATGCTACATTCAGTTCATTGTTGGTACCAATCTGACGCTCTAGTTGAATATAGCCGATAGAGCTGAATACTAGGGTGCCGCCTGTGCCAGGTACTGTTAGCGTGTAAGTACCGTCAGAGTTAGTTGAAATACCATTATTGGTGCCCTTTAACAATACCGTTACACCTGGCAAACCTTCCCCTGATTGACGATCTGTGACCCTTCCCGATACATTTCGGTCTTGGGCCGTGACTTGCTGTAGCAAGGTGAACATGAGCAATATGCTCATGAGTAAGATTCTTTTCATGCAAAGAAGATTTGGGTAAGAAGAAATGTGAAACTTAACTTTTGCTTTGCTAAAAATAGCGATGAATTGTTTAAAACAACATTTTTAATCTTTTTTTCGTAGAAAATGACTTGTTGAGTATTGTATTTATAGAGTATCAAAATCATCTCTTTCTAAATATATACTACAGAAAAGGGAGACATTTATAAAGCGTTAAGGCTATTGTCTTATCAGATTCGTTTTTCTTGGTCGCCTTTCTCATAGGGTAAAAAAAGCATTATTAAGTTTAGCATTTCGCTACGGCTTTCCATCAGATCCTGCGAGATAATGGTTCTGGGGGGCGAAAAAGGATTGCTAGGATTGTTAATCGTATTATCATAAGTGCCTTCCACTTGAATAACTGACCCTCTGGGAATCAGCGTTAAGTGTCGGAACTGGTAAGATTCCTGCCACCGAAAGTCCCATTCCGGAATACTAACTAAAGGGATGTCTTCCCCGTCCGGAGTAGTGGCCCATGCCTTAAAAGCTTTGCCAATCAAGTGCATATGCGGCCAGACATACAGCAAGGATAGATCAGTGCTAACCTTTAGCTGTACCCGAAACTTCTTAACGCTATCAGCTGGAATAACCAGCGGTGGCTCAATGGTGCCTAAGCCACCAGAACCGATGCTGGTAGCCTGAATCTCGCGCTTAATTGGGGTCTTGGTAAAGTAGAGCTTAATTTGAGACCAATCGGTGGTATCGGTACTGGAAGGCCCATAATGCGCGGTGAGTAAGATGACACCTCGCTTGGGCATCGTGAAGCCTATGCCCGCTGGAAACTCCTGTTTGCTTGCACCAGGTATCCAGCCCCCATAATAGGCCACATTCTGCATAAAGGGTTGGAACTCCTGCAAATTGGTAAGGAACTGATCCGACAATACATAGTCTTGACCGGCGTTGATATCGAGCTCAGTTCCTACCGATTGCACGGCATAGTTCGCGTGATGCAGAAGAGCACGATTACCAGGTACAAATTCCACGGCCTGCACGTTTTGATTAGCAGGTATCTCAAACGGAATCTTGAACATGACAAAGTTCTCGGTTCCATTGCCGCGAATCGCGAAGGCCTTTTTAGGCCGTAAAATCAAGTCAGGTTTACGCTGGGGGGCTTTTTCGATCGTTTGCGCGGGAGTTGCGCGTGCTACTTCAGGGCCGCGACTAGTGCCAGTGTCCGTCCACCGCCGGATCAGCGCTATCTGTTGGTCGGTTAGCCGCCGTTCGTTGGCGAAGGAAACATAGTGCGGGTCGGCCTTCCAAGGAGGCATATACCTGCTTTGCGTCACCGATTGAATGGTGCGTGCCCGTCGTGCTACATCCTGAAAGGTGAGTAAGGAGAAAGGGGCTGCTCCGCCAGGCTTGTGGCAAGGCATACAGCTGGTTTGGATAATCGGAGCAATATGCTCGGTGTAGGTTACTGATTTCTGCGCCTTAACTGCTTGAATGCCTAGCAGATTGAGCGCGCCAAAAAGTCCTATCAGTTGATATGTCTTTGTCCGGTAATGAACCGCAACGTGTTGAAAGGAGAAATACATAAGGGAGAGAGAAGCAATTCTATCTGGAGCAACAGCACAACGTGAAATTTACGGACAAATATTTTGGGTTTGACTCAGCCCGCCCCAAACACTACTAAGACAGGATAGTAACCACACAAAAAAAGCCCCCCAGAAGTCTGGGGGGCTTTTTTAAGAGGGAAAGATTAGAACTTATCCCACCAAAGCTTAGTAGTCAAAGCGTCAGCGCCTTGGTTAGCTACTGCAGCTTTATAGTTCGTCAGGTTTACCGACTGCTCATTGCCGGGGTAGCGGAGGCGGGTTGGCAATTTGGCCAAAGCGGCTTCTGGACCGGGCTTCAAATCATTTGGGTAATCCAAACGACGATACTCCGACCAAGCTTCCAAACCTTGCTGAAATAATGCAATCCACTTCTGGTTGCCAATGCTCTCCTTATAGTTAGTAGGATTGTAAACAACTGATGGCTGAGCTAAGTAAGCAGTAGTAGCAGTAGCGCTAATACCGAACTGGTCCATAGAAGCACGGATAGCGTCATTATAAGTAGTGGCAGCATTACCTGCAACAATACCACGAGCGATAGCCTCAGCGCGGAAGAAAAGAACTTCAGCATAAGTCATCAGTACACCTGGAGCTTCAGCGCGGGTGAAGTAAGCACCAAGGCGCGAAGTCTTAGACAAGCCCAAGCCATTGGCCGTCTCTGCGTCAATTCCATTAGGCACACCTACATAATCGCCGCCAGCATCTGGCTTCTCAGCAAATATGGCCAAGCGTGGGTCTTTCAACACCGTGAGCTTAGTTACGAGCGTCTTACTTACCCGGTGATCGTCACGCGTTTTGCGGTTCTCGTTGATGGGGTTGTTATTCGGAGCTGAACCACGATAAACCAGTTGTGCATTTTCCGTATTGCTCTGAATAAGCGTAGCAGGACTGGCAAGAACCTCTTTGATGATAGGCTCAGCAGTTGCTCTGTCTGCGTCGATGATGCGCATCGCTAAACGCAAACGCAAAGAGTTAGCAAACTTCCTCCATAGAGACATATTGCCATTGAAGAGAATGTCGCCAGCGATGGCGCTTCCCGATGGATCAATAAGCTTAGAAGCTTGGTCCAACTCAGCCAGAATGCCTTTGTATACATCTTGCTGCTTATCGTACTTCGGAGCCACAATTCCTTCCTTGAGGCGCAAAGCCTCCGAGTAAGGAATGTCCCCATAGATATCCGTCAGCAGCGAAAAAGTGTAAGAGCGCATGATCAGACCCACCGCCTGATAATTAGGGTTCTTTTGCTCCTGACCAAGCCGTACGATGGAAGTGAAGTCTTCCAGACCTTGGGAATAGAAGCCATTCCAGATGTTCTGGTAAGTGGTGGTACGGAAGAAGTAAGCATCCTCATCAGGATACTGAATCTTCGCCATATGCTGAACGATGATGTCACCACCATCCATGCTGGCTTCTACCCCGAACTGACGGTCGATTGTTGACTCGAGAGCATTGGTCAATACGAAGGCCGGGGTAGCGACTTCTGCTACGTTAGGATTCTTATTGATATCCTCGAAGCCTTTCTCACAAGCGCCCAATGCAAAGGTAAAGGGCACAATTAGAGCTAACTTCCGATACTTAGAAAATTTCATATAAGCTGTGATTTTAAGAGTGGTAGCTAATCGTTGTAATGTGCAAAACGCAGACAACAATCAGTCATTTTTGATTCCTTACAGCGTGAGGTTTACGTTGAAGCCGATGCTGCGCGTTGAAGGGATCTGGCCGAACTCCAAACCTTGGGCGTTGCCGCTGCTGAAAGAAGTCTCGGGATCAATGTTGGGCGCATTAGACTGAAGGATAGCCAGGTTACGACCAACTACAGATAAGCCAATAGTGCTGAAAGGAGTTTTGCTGATCAAACCCTTTGGCAACTGATACCCAACTTTGATTTCGCGGAGCTTCACGAAAGAAGCATCATAGATGCTCGACTCAGCTACGCTATTGCTATAGTAACGCTTGGTGTAGCTCTCAGCATTGCGGCTTACATCGTTAGGACGATAGGTCCCGTCGGCATTGGCGATTACACCTTCACCAATGATACCATTCTCACGGCCACGGAGCGAATTCTCTAACGTGCCAGCATAGTTACCCCAGGTATTACTTACAGAGTAAACATCACCGCCTTGGCGAGTATCGACTAGAACACTCAAATTGACGCCTTTGAAGCTAAAAGAGTTGCTGATACCACCAGTCCAGTTTGGGTTTACATTGCCCAATACTTTGCGGGTTGGGTCAATTCTAGGACGGCCAGTAGCATCATTGATAATCTGACCTTTGTATTCACCTTCTTCTACGCGAAGGAAGCCATTGCCAAACAAAGCACCGTAAGGCTGACCTACGCGAGCCTCTACGTTGGCATTCCACTGCTGGCCTAGCACGAGAGTTTGAAGCTCACCATTCAGTTCTTCCACCTTATTGCGGTTCAGGGCGAAGTTAGCCGTCAGATTCCACTGGAATGGGCTCTCAGGGGTTAGAGGAGCAACATTCAAAATAGCTTCAATGCCTTTGTTACGAATAACACCGGCATTTACCAGTTGGGTTGCGAAACCTGTTGAAGAAGAAACGAGCTGGTTGAAAATCTGGTCAACAGATTTCGTGTCGTAGCCAGTAAGTTCCAAGCCGATGCGGTCCTGTACGAAACGCACTTCAATACCTGCTTCCAGTGACTGCGTACGCTCAGGCCGCAAGTCTGGGTTGAGCAAGTCATTGCTGGCCGTAATAGCTGGATTGCTGCCGAATGGGGTGTTGAAAGGGAAGGTGTTTACAAGCTGATACGGATCCTGACCACCGTTACCTACTTCTGCATAGCTGGCACGCAGCTTAGCAAACGACAACACCGAATTCTGGATACCTAGAGCTTCGGTTACAATTAAGCTACCATCAACAGAAGGGTAGAAGAGGCTGTTGTTTGCATCGGCCAGGGTTGAATACCAGTCGTTACGACCTGTTACGCCAAGGAAAGCGAAGTTTTTGAAGCCTAATTTAGCCGAACCGTAGACGCTGTTTACACGCAATCTGTTGTCCAGGCTAGAAGGCTGCGTAGGGATAGCTGAGTTAGCCAATGTATAAATCCCAGGTACAGCTAGTTCGGGAGCACGACCACTGATCCGCTCAACTTTATTATCACGACGGTTTGCACCAACAGCAAAGTCAATATTGAAATTTTCCGACACGTCCTTGTTAGCCGTAGCCAGAATTTCTGAGTTACGCTCATTTACGTAGTACTCATCTTCCTCATAACTGCCACGAGGATTATCAATGTCACCGACAGCAATACGACGCTGACGCTTCTCTGAATACAAGTCATTGCCGGTACGGGCTGTTACGCTCAACCAGTTAGTCAACAGATAAGTCAACGAAAGCTGGCCATTGATGCGGTCGCGCCGATCATCATTGGTGTTTTCGTTTAGGGTGAAGTATGGGTTGTTGTGGTAGTTGTAGTTCCAGTTATACTTCTCACCATCACGCTCGTAGTCCTTCAACTCGGAGATGTCAACCTGACGACCAAACCAGTTGAACTGCTGCATTACGTTTTGAGCATCGTAGCCCAGGCCAGGACGACGGCCACGGTTCTGGGTGTAGGTAATGTCAGTCGACACTTTGAATTTCTTCGTGATATCAGTACCACCATTCACAGAGACGGTATTACGCTTCAGGAAGGTGTTTTCCAGGATACCAGTCTGGTCCAGATTAGTATAAGAGAGGCGAAAGTTAGCCTTGTCTGAAGAGCCCGACAACGAAACGTTGTTGTTCAGGGTACGGCCCGTACGGAAGAAGTCGCGTACGTTGTCTGGGTGAGCTACCCAAGGAGTGGGAGTACGGTTGCCAGCGGCATCAACTGGTGAGTTGAATTGTGGAATCAGGCGGCCATCGAGGCGTGGGCCCCAGCTTTCGTCCGAACCATCGTTTGTGCCGCTACCAGCGCCATCAACGAACTCAAACTCGCCACCGTTACCCTGACCATATTCATTCTGGTAGTCAGGGAGCTTTAAAACAGAGTCAAAAGTAGTCGTGCTGTTTACGCTAACACCTAAGCCTTGCTGCTTACGGCCTGATTTGGTGGTAATCAAGACAACACCGTTGGCAGCACGTGAGCCGTAAAGTGCAGCAGCGTTAGCTCCTTTCAGTACCGTAATCGACTCAATGTCATCGGGGTTGATGTCGGAAGCAGCGTTGCCGTAGTCTACGCCGCCGTTGCCGTTCGCAGCATCAAAGTTAGAGTTATCGATAGGTAAGCCATTCACTACGAATAGCGGCTGGTTGTTACCAGTGATAGAGCGGTTGCCGCGAATAACAATACGCGACGAGCTACCAGGTGAACCACCATTGCTATTGTTGATTGACACACCGGCTATGCGGCCTGAGAGTGAGTTAACCACGTTTGACTCACGAGCCTGCGTCAATACATCGCCCTGAACGTCTTGCACTGAGTAGCCCAAAGACCTTTTTTCCTCGGTACGACCCAGAGCCGTTACGACTACTTCGCCTAGCTGCTTGGTATCGGTGCCTAAGCTGACATCGATAACTGACTCAGTTCCAATAGCCCGCTCAACGTTCACATAACCGATAGAAGAGAAGGTCAATGTGGTAGCGGAAGCCGGTACGCTAATGGAAAAAGCACCTTCAGAGTTGGTAGAGCCTCCAGTAGAGGTACCCTTCACAAGTACTGTTACGCCTGGCAAGCCTTCGCCAGAAGCACGGTCCGTAACCCGGCCAGTAATGGTCCGATCCTGCGCGACAGCTTGCTGCAACAAGCTAGTCATGAGCAGAATGACCATAAATAAGAGTTTTTTCATTGGGTTGATAGTTTGGTGAGAGAAAGGGAAATTGAATTAGTGAGTGAATAACTATAGCAAGTATAGGTTAAAATGACAACTCAGCAAAGGTTAAAAGCTAAGAACTGCGCTAGCAGAGCCACTTTCCACATTAAAATAGTACCCTAATTCAGTAAGTATACTACTGTTGTAATATTGAATATTTCAAACAGAGGATGATGTGCTTATATAATTTTCTTGTGTTGCGTTAATTATTCTTAGTTAGCGCATCAGGGTTATATATTGGGACATAATAATTCTCAAAAACTTTTGCTTAGCTTGTCGGGGAAAATCATAGTTTTCACTAATTTATTTCCATTCCTCTCACCTAAACGCTTTTTCACTAAAACTAAACAATCTTAAACCACATGAAAAAAGCTTTATTCATTATCTTCTTGATGGTTACCGCGCTGTTGCAGCAGGTGGTAGCCCAGGATAGAAGTATTTCCGGACGAGTAACAGATGCGGGGAGCGGACAAGGTCTGCCGGGGGTGACAGTGTTGGTAAAAGGCACGACGGTGGGTGTTTCAACGGATACTGACGGAAGTTTTAGCTTGAGTGCCCCGGCTTCGGGCACAACGCTTACATTTTCCTCTATTGGTTATCTGACTGTTGAGCGACCGATCGGAAACGCTAGTACAATCAATGTGCAGCTGGCAACTGACACCCGTCAGTTGGAAGAGGTAGTAGTAACAGGTTTGGCCACCTCCATTAAGCGGTCTAACTTGGCTAACGCCGTAACCACTGTTTCGGCCAAAGAACTGATTGGCAGCACTCGACCGGTGACAGTGGACGCGGCCTTGAATGGCAAAGTAGTGGGCGCTAATATCGCCCAGACTTCCGGGGCTCCTGGCGGTGGTGTCAGTATTCAGCTGCGGGGCATCTCGACGCTAACCGGTAACGCGCAGCCGCTCTACATCATCGACGGCGTTTATGCCGTCAATGCAGAGGTTGGTAACGGTTCCGGTAGCGCCGCCTTTTCGCAAGCCGCCTCTACTATTGCAGGCCGTACCACCCAGGATAACCCAGTGAACCGTATTTCCGACATCAACCCTAACGACATCGAGAGCATCGAGGTGCTGAAGGGTTCGAGTGCGGCGGCCATCTATGGTCAGCGCGCCAATGCCGGGGTTATCATCATCAAAACCAAGCGCGGCGCGGCCGGTCAGACCCGAATAGGCTTTACCCAAGACCTGGGCTTTGCCAAAGCCATCCGCCTGCTGGGCAAGGAAGACTTTACGCCCGCCAAAATAGACGCGCGGAATCCTATCGCAAACAATGCGACTGCCGCGCAGATTGCCACTATAACTGCGGCGCGGAACGCGGAGAAAGCGCTCTTGGCTGACGCGCAAAGCGGCGGCCGGATCTACGATTATGAAAAGGAAATTTTTGGCAACACCGGCTTTATCCGCAACACGTCGCTAAATATTTCGGGTGGCACGGAGCGCACCAAATTCTATGTGTCGGGTACGACTACCGACGAGGGCGGCATCGTAAAAAACACAGGTTTCGAGCGCCACTCTATCCGGGCCAACGTGGACCAGAAGATAGGCAATCGGATTGATATCGGCCTGACGTCGAGCTACACTAACTCGCAAAATCGCCGCGGTTTTACTGGTAATGACAATGCGGGTGTCAGCTTGGGCTATACCTTGGCTTACACGCCGAGCTATGCCCAGTTGCAGCCCAACGAGGCAGGAATCTTCCCCGATAATCCCTACGCTGGCGACAATCCGTTGGCTATTGTGGAGCGGGGAAGAAATGAAGAAACTACCAACCGTGTCGGTCAGGCCGCCAATGCTACGCTGCGCATTTTGGACCGTGATAATTCCTCCCTACGCCTAGCCGTGCAGGGCGGTATAGACTTCGCGAACAGCTTTGCTTTCCTGGCGCTACCCGCTGACTTGCAGTCGCAGCGCGGTCTGCCCAATCCTGGCGCCGTGCGTGCGGTCAATAACCGGTTTTTCAACTCCAACGTCCAGGCCTTCCTGATTTACGATTGGAGCCTAGGCGAAGGTATCAATCTGACCTCACAGATTGGCTCTGTCCGCTTGCGCCTTGACCAGACCCTGAGCTACAGCCAAGGGCAGAACCTGGCTCCTGGCACTCCGCTCTCGCCTAACCGCGCTTCGCTCTTCACGCAGGACGTGACCTTCTCCTCTGAGCAGGATATCGGGCAGGTGGCCCAGCAGGAAGTCAACTTCCGCGACCAGATTATCGCCACTGCCGGCATCCGCTTCGACAAGTCGAACCGCAACGGCGACCCAAACAAGTACTTCGCTTTCCCTCGCGCCTCGTTGGCCGTGAACCTGGCCAAGTTTGGCTTCTTGGAGCTGCCATCCGTCAATCTGGTGAAGCTGCGTGCGGCCTACGGCTCAACCGGCGCTCCGGCCTTCTTTAACGCGACGTTCTCCCCACTGGTGAACATCAGCACCGGCGGCCGGCCGGGCTTCCTGCCGTCTACGGTAATCGGCAACGCGGGGATTGAACCGGAGCGCGCTACGGAACTGGAAGGTGGTATTGACCTAGGCTTTCTTGATAACCGCATCAGCCTGGAGGCTACGGTTTATCAGAAGGTTGCTAAGGATCTGATTCAGCAGTTCCCCTTGGCCACTTCCACTGGTGTAAACGCCATTCGGGCCTTCCCGGTAGGCGACCTGCGCAACCGCGGCCTGGAATTGTCCCTGGCCGTGAATCCGGTCCGCGCCAGCAATTTCAGCTGGACCTCAACTACCCTGTTCTCGCTCAACCGCACGGAGGTAACGCGTATCACGGTGCCTGACTTCAACACTGGCTTGGGCTTCGGGGGCACTTTCGGGCGCAATATTTTCCGGCTGGGTGATTCTCCTTCCCGCTGGTATGGTACCCCGGTTAGTGCCACTGAAAACCCAACCATCCTGGGTAACCTGACCCGCTACGATGAGGCCCAGCCGAAGTTTATTATGTCGTTTATCAACAACTTCACCATCGCCAAGAATGTGGAAGCGAGCTTCCTGCTGGCTTGGCGTAAGGATTCTTACACCAGTAACCTGAGCCAATTGCTCAAGGATGAAGGCGGCACGACTGAGGATTGGAGCCAAGACGACGATGGCGACGGCGAGGTAAACGGCATTCAGCGGCAAGGCGGCACGGCTCGGCAATTCATCCAAAACAGCGGCTACGTGCGCCTGCGCGAGGCCAGTATCTACTACTCACTGCCCGCCAGCCTGCGCACCAGCATATTCAAGGATTACGTGCGCAACATCCGGATTGGCGTGTCAGGGAACAATCTGCTCACCTTTACGGATTATGTGGGCTACGACCCCGAGGTGTCGCTGTTTGGCTCCACGACCAACGCTGCTCAGGTAGACGTGACGAGCTTCCCGAACACCCGGCGCGTGTTTTTCCACCTGAATCTTGACTTTTAATTCCTTTTCTTATTCTGACCCATGTCAACTACTATAAATTTTCGATACCGCCCTTTGCTGCTGACGGGTGCCCTAGCGGCCTTGCTTACGGCAAGCGGGTGTAAAGACCTGACCGAGATTGATCCCGTTACGGACCCCAACAACCCCAGCATTGAAAGCGTCATCACCAATGCCAGCAAGCCGCAGATTGACGCGCTGGCAGTCGGCGTTGAGGCGTCCTTGCGCCTCGGCCACGCCAACAACAGCTCCTCCAATCGAGTACTAGGGACCTTGGGGCGGGAAGTAACCGTGCAAGCCTCGACTGAGAGTCGCTGGTACTACGATCTACAGGGCCGGCAGGGCGGTGGCAATAACTCTGTTGCGGTGCTGGACGACGCGGCCTTCTATAATGGGCAATACTCGGATTTTGCCCGCGTGGGTCGGGCTGCCCGCGTGTTCCGCACATCAGCCAACGGTACGTCTGTGCTCGTGCTCGATGCCGCCCAGAAAAAAGGGGTCGACGGCTTCACCCGCACCTATGAGGCGCTAAGCAAGCTGCACATACTTAACCTACAGGGTGCTAATGGCATCCGCGTCGATCTGGACAATATCCTCAAGCCGGGCAAGTTTGTTGCGCCAGCGGAGGCCCTGACCAATATCCGGCAGCAACTCGACGAGGCCAATACGGACCTGGGCGCGGCCGGCGCGACCTTCGCTTTCCCCTCTCCAGCGGATTTGCCGGCTTTAACACGCCCGCTACGTTTGCCCGCTTCAACCGGGCCCTGGCTGCCCGCGTGGCCCTCTACCAGGGCGACTTTGCGGGTGCCCTGACGGCCCTCAATGCCTCGTTCTATGACCGGGCCGGCAGTCTGACCCTGGGACCTAAAATCGTGTTTAGCCCAACCACGGCTAACGATGTGGGCAACCCGTACTTCCAGGCCCCGGATGCGTCACTCTCGACTCTGGTGTCGGTGCCTGACAACTTTGTGACAGAAGCGGAGCCCGGCGACACTCGTCTGGCAAAGGCTCCCCGACGCACTACGCCGCAGGTGGTGGGCCTTATCACGGGTAATTATGAAGCTCGCGTGTTCGCAACGCAAAGCTCGCCGCTGGATATCATCCGCAATGAGGAGTTGATTCTTATTGCCGCTGAGGCCCGCGTTGGTACCAATGACTTAGCTGGCGCGTTGCTCGACATCAACGCCATTCGGACCCGCGCTGGTGGCCTTACGGCCCGGACGGCGGCTTCGCTGGCTAATAGCACGGCTTACATAGATGAGATCCTAGCCCAGCGTCGCTACTCCCTGTTCTATGAAGGTCACTACTTAGTAGACCTGCGCCGCCTCAACCGCCTGCGGACAGCGGTTTCGCCGGCTATTGGCCTGCGTCCGGCGCAGACACTGGCTTACTCAACCGCTCCTTATAAGTTGTTTCCCAATCTGGAACGCCCATCGGCTGAAAAGGCCTGGGATATTGCGAATCCGTAATCATATTATGACCATTTAGTTGCCAAAAAAGCCCCCCAGCGAACAGCTGGGGGCTTTTTTGTGCACTGTGGCTTAGCTCTGCATCAGGAAGCCCTTGATATACTCATCTAGGTCGCCATCCAATACATTCTGCACGTCGGTGCGCTCTATGCCGGTGCGCAGGTCCTTGATGAGCTTATAGGGATGCAACACGTAGTTGCGGATCTGGGAGCCGAAGTCGATGCGCTTTTTGCCAGCTTCTACTTTGTCGCGCTCCACGTTGCGCTTGTCGATTTCAATCTGGTAGAGGCGCGATTTCAGCATACGTAGGGCGTGCTCCTTGTTCATAAGCTGGCTGCGCTCAATCTGACATTCGATGATGATGCCGGACGGAGCGTGCTTGAGGCGCACAGCCGTTTCAACTTTGTTCACATTTTGCCCCCCAGCACCCCCGGCCCGGTAGGTATCCCAGGTAATGTCGGCCGGATTTATCTGAATGTTGATCGTGTCATCAACCACAGGGTAGGCAAACACGGAGGCAAAGGACGTGTGACGCCGACCGCTGGAGTCGAAAGGGGACATACGCACCAGTCGGTGCACGCCAATCTCGCTTTTGAGGTAGCCGTAAGCAAAGTCGCCGCTGATTTCTATGGAGGCAGACTTGATGCCGCCACCTTCGCCAGGCTGGTAACTTACCTGCCGAACGTCAAACTTGTGCTTTTCGCCCCACATGATATACATGCGCATGAGCATTTCAGCCCAGTCCTGGCTTTCGGTGCCCCCGGCGCCGGGGTTGATGTCGATGATGGCGGAAAGCTGGTCTTCCTCATCGGAGAGCATACGCTTAAATTCCAGCTCCTCCACAGCTTTTTGGGTTGTATCGAACTCGCGCTGCATTTCCTGCTCGGTGGCTTCGCCCTCGCGGTAGAAGTCGAACAGAACTTCGGTGTCGGCTACGGAGTTGGCTACGGCCTCATAGTCATCGGTCCAGACCTTAATCGACTTGATGTCTTTCAGAATGGCCTCCGCTTTTTTGGAGTCATCCCAGAAATCGGAAGCTGTGGTTTGCTCCTCAGCGGCTTCTATTTGGGCTTTGCGGTTATCGTAGTCAAAGATACCTCCTCAGGGCCTCAGCGCGGCCCTTCAATTCCTTAACCTGATCTTGGGTCATGTGGGAACAGAAAAATGGATACTAATTAGGAAAGCGGCAAAGGTCCGCAAAATAAAGCGGTCAGCCTGAGAGTAGGCTGACCGCTTCAATAATAAGCTGTAACTAACTGACCAGCGTGTTATACGCTTACCATCCAGCCGTGAGTATCGGCTGCATGGCCGTTGCGAATGGCATCCAACGTCTTAGAAACACGTTTGGAGATGGACTCGGGGCTGATGGGGGGCAAATTGTAGTCTTGGTCACGGTAGCCGATGGTGGCAATAGGCGCGATGGTGGCCGCCGTGCCTACCCCAAACGCTTCCTGCAAGGTGCCAGCTGCCTGCGCTTTCAGAATCTCATCAATGGAAATCTTGCGCTCTTCTACAGGTAAGTTCCAGTCACGAGCTATCTGCAGAACGCTTTTGCGCGTGATGCCGTCCAGAATAGAAGTACTGAGAGCAGGCGTAACAATACGGCCATTGATGACAAACATCACGTTCATGGTGCCCGATTCCTCTATGAAGCGATGCTCCGAAGCATCGGTCCATAGTAATTGGTGGTAGCCCTCCTGGTTAGCCTTTTTGGTGGGCAGCATGGAAGCTCCGTAGTTGCCGGCCGCTTTTGCGTAGCCTGCACCGCCTTCAGCCGAGCGAACAAACTTTTCTTCAAACCGAACCCGCAGTGGCTTATTATAATACAAGCCCACAGGGCAGGTAAAAATCATAAAGCGGTAGGAGTTGGAAGGACGTACGCCCACGAAGCCATCGGTGGCAAACATAAACGGGCGGATGTACAGCGCACTGCCCGGTCCGTCAGGAATCCAGTCTGAGTCAAGACGCACGAGCTGGGTGAGGCCCTGCATAAACAGCTCCTCGGGCAGAGTTGGCATGCACATGCGTTCGGCCGAGGCATTGAGGCGGTGAAAGTTGTCGAGGGGGCGAAACAGGGCTACTTCGCCGTCGGCGTTTTTGTACGCTTTCATGCCCTCAAAAATAGCTTGGCCATAGTGCAGAGCGGAGTTGGCAGGGCTGACCGCCATATCACCATAAGGCACGATCTGCGGCTCCTGCCACTCGCCGTCGTGGTAGTCTACCGCGAACATATGGTCGGAGAAAATCTTGCCGAACTCGAGCGTACTGGCATCAAGATTCGACAGGCGAGAAGCGGTGGTGCGCTGCGTCCGAATGGTCAAGGTATCAAGCATAGGGTGGAGGATAGAATGGGTGGGTAAGGTATCAAACGGCAGACTGGGGTGGGCAGTTGCCGCCGCTCGGGGTACAAAGATACACGAAGATCAAACCACCATCGGGAAGGCTCAGCCGGCAGCCATTAGGAGGGTTTTGGTAATGAAGCTAACTATAATTGCCCCCCAAATAAGTTCACGACATTAAAGCCGCGCTTTCCAGGTTACTTCTTCAGCGCCAAGCTCTTGGGCCATCTTTCGGCTCAGCACAAACAGATAGTCAGACAGCCGATTGAGGTACATAACAACCAGCTCGGCCACGAAAGATTCCTCGCTGAGGTGAATAGCCAGCCGCTCGGCGCGCCGACACACGCAGCGCGCCACATGGGCATACGATACCGCTACGTGGCCGCCGGGCAGAATGAAGGCATGCAGCTCGGGCAGCTGCTCATTCATGCGGTCCATCTCGCTTTCCAGCAGCAGCACATCCTCCTCGTGCAGGTCAGGAATTTTCATCTTCGACTTCTCCGGATCGGAGGCCAAAGAGGCGCCGATGGTGAAGAGGCGGTCTTGAATTTCCTTGAGCAGGTCGCGGCGGGGGGCATTTATTTCCTGGTCGCGGACCAAACCGATATAGGAATTCAGCTCATCCACGGTGCCGTAGCTTTCAATGCGCAGACTGGCCTTCGAAACACGAGTGCCGCCGATAAGTGAGGTAAGTCCTTTATCGCCGGTTTTGGTATAAATTTTCATTCTTTTCAATCAACAGTAGCGCGACTAGCAATGCCCCTATAAGGATGCTGGGGGGCAAATTGTTGCCTGCTTGTTGCTACTTGTTCATTGTCAACTGGTTGTGGTGGGTGGCAATGTCGGTGTTTACTGTGTCCGACTCTACCAGCCCGTCGCGCAGACGCACGATACGGTGGGCATAGCGGGCTATGTCCTCTTCGTGCGTCACCATGATGATGGTGTGCCCTTTGGCATAAAGTGCCTCGAACAGATCCATGATTTCGTGGCTCGTTTTGGTGTCGAGGTTACCGGTGGGTTCGTCGGCCAGCAGGATGCTGGGGTTGTTGACCAATGCGCGGGCAATAGCTACCCGCTGGCGCTGACCGCCCGAAAGCTCATTGGGGCGGTGCTTGGCACGAGTGTCAAGACCTACGCTCCGCAACGAATCCATCGCTTTTTCTTCCCGGTCGCGCTTGTTGTAACCGGCGTAGATGAGCGGCAGGGCCACATTATCCAGGGAGCTGGCGCGGGGCAACAGGTTAAAGGTTTGGAAGACGAAGCCGATTTCCTTGTTCCGCACCTCCGCCAACTGGTTGTCCGACATCCGGCTTACATCCTGACCATTAAGGATATATGTGCCATCGGTGGGCGTATCCAGGCAGCCGACGATGTTCATCAGCGTCGATTTGCCGGAGCCCGAAGGCCCCATGAAGGCTACGTATTCGCCGCGCTGAATGCTGATCGTGACGGACCGTAGCGCGTGGATACGCTCGGCGCCCATCTGATAAATTTTGGAAATGCCAGTGGTTTCAATGACAGGAGGTAGCATGAGCAGCGAGGCAGGTTAGTTCCAGGGAGCAAGAGCAGCGGCCTGAGCGGCGCGCTGCGCTTCGTATTGACTACGAAAGGTAGCATATTCCGTCGGGGCGAGCAACGTGCGCAATTTCTCAAGCGAAGTCTCTGCGTAAGGTGCTAATCCTGCCTGCACAGCCGCCAATACATAAGCCTTTAACAAAGGCGTTGATTCAGGATTATAGTCCAATCCTTTGAGCAGCACATCATAAGCTTTAGCATACTCACGCTGCCGACCGTAAAAGTCAGCTGCTGCCAATATACCCTCAGTCAGGTAGGGTGCTTCCTGCACAAGCTTTGCGTAAAGACGCGCTGCATTGGTGGGCTTGTCGGCAAGCGTAGCCTGAAAATACAGGCGGTAGGGCTGATGGTGGGGGGCAAAATAGGCCGTGCTTGCCAACTGACGGAGGTTGGCGGGCTGCTTGGCTTGTACATAAAATTTACCTCGTAGCACGTTCCAGTCGGAAGCCGCCGCGGTTTTTGTGGTTGGGAAAGGCGCATGCCGCTGTAAAGTGGCACGCACCGCTTCCAGATTACCAGCGGCTAACACGCGCGACAACTGAGCCAGCAAAGCCACTTGCCGTGCTATAGGCGTAGCAATTGCCTCGGCTGCGGTGAGCAGCGCCATCGGATTGGCCTCCGCTGCTCCTTTAACTACTATGTACTGGGCTTTTATAGAATCAGGCGCTGACGGATACTGGGTTGTTACATCCAGAGCAAGAAGGCGCCGTAACCGCTGGCCCCGCCGAGCTAACGCGGGGTTCGAGTCGCGGGCAGCTACGGCGGCCTGAGTTTGAGCTGAATCAGGTTGACCTGCCAAGGCAAAAGCGTACGCGCGTGGCAAGGCGACTTCGGTAAAGCCATTGCGGGCAGCTTCCGCAAAATACATGGCTGCCGTAGCATAAAGGTCTTGATCGAGTAGCCACATTGCCCGCACTTGCTGGTAGTAAGCTGCGCTGGGTGAGTTGCCAATGAGCAAAGGAAGCAGTGTTTCCTGCCCTGCCACTGGTCGGCCGCCGTAGTATTGCGTTAAGGCGCGCAGAAAGGTCAGCTGCTCTGAATAAACCTCATTGCCAGGGCGGCTGCCTGCCTGGGTAAGAACCGGTAGCAGCGTGGTGTCGCGGGCAGCTAGCCGGTGCAGGCCGGCATGGTAAAGACGGCCAAACTCGGCAGCGCTCAGGTTTTGGGTAGTATCAGCAGGTATGAGGTTTGCGGTAGCTTCTTTGTCGCCTGTAAGCTGAGCTAAAAGCAGCGCGTTGCTTTGCAAAGCCACATCATCCGTTTGGGGGGCATTTTCTTGCAAAAAGTCCTGAGCTGCTTTCAATTCCTGATTCTGCACCAGAAAGGCCAGCTGGTTGGCCCGCACTACGGCGTTATCGGGCGATAGCGCGGCGGCCCGTTGCTGATAAAAAAGGATAGAGTCGGTTAGGGCAGAGCGGGAGTACAGCTGGGCCAGGTCGTTAGCCAGCCGGGCGCTCTGGGGGGCATTTTTGATGCCTTCCTGCAGGGTTTTCTGCCGGTCGAAGAAGTCAGTAGGCTCGTTGAATAAAGCGGCCAGCCGCAGGGATATTTTTTCGGAAGGCGCACGACTTAATGCTCTACGCAGCGCATTAATTTCATTTTGCCGCTGGCTGCGAAACCGATAAAGCGCTGCCCGGCCCATGCTGGCGCGGTGGTTGAAGCGGTCGTACACGTCGCTCTCGGCGTAGTAGCGCTCAGACAGAAGGGCCAAGCCATCATTAGTAGGGTCTTCCTCGCTTTGCAGGCGGCTCAAGTCGCCAAGGTTGTTGTAGAAAGCCGCCCGGACTTGGTTGAGCACAAAGAAGTTATTGCGCATGGACACAATTCCCAATGCCCCAATCCCGATGACATACACGGTATAGAACGGCAGCCGCCGCGGCTCATACACCACGCGGTACACGCGCAGCCGCTGCCGGATAAGTGGCGCGAAATTGAGTAAAACGTACAGCAAAAAGCCCCCCGCAGGTCAGTAGTGCCAATGCCGTAAAATCGCGACCAGCAGTGAGTAGCGGGTCATTCGCCGTAGCCAGCGCATAGCCCAAGCTGCCAGCGGCCAACGCCACCAGTACCAGGTAAATATGCGCCGCACCCGGCCAGTAACCAACCCACGCACCATAGGTAGCCGCCCGACGCCGCAGCCCCAGCCAACCTACCAGCACTGCCGGCAACAGCAGCAAGTAGGGGTCCAAACGGACGTTAGGAAGAATCAGAACCTCGCCGTCGTTCAGGTAATACATTAGCAGCGTGCCTAAGTAGAGCCCACTAGCCAGCAAAAATGGCAGCAAGCCAAACCGGCTGCCCGGATTTTCAGCCTGCGTATTTAGCCACAAAAGGCCGTGAATGTTCTCAAATGCTACCCATAACACCAGCAGGGCAAAAACCACTGCTCCGCTGATGGTAGCGTAACTAGCCAAGTGAAGGGCGGTAAAAGCAGGGGAGAAGTTGCTCTGCAGAATGAGAATAGCACTCAGTGCACCCACCAATACCGCAAACGTGAGCAGCCGCTGCCCGAGGGTAGCCGCAGGCCAGAAGGCGTGAAAAACAAAGGCTGGAAGCCCCAGCAGGGCCAACGCCAGCACCAGAAAATACTGCTGCAGAGGGTCAAATACGCCGAGCAGATCGGCATTGAGCGACATCAGCAGGAAGATAACCAGCGCCATGCCCACGACGAAAGCTGGGCGGGCCAAGGTAGTTACCACAGCCAGAAAATACACTAAGCAAACCGCTAGCATCCCCAGCCAGGCCATAGCCGCTTCGGGCTGTACATAGGGCCCGGCCACATCATAGGTCTGCGTGACGAGGTAGCCATTGAGACGCACAGCCAACTCATCGAGGCCGATTTTGAGAGGTGTGAGCGTGGTGGGGACGGGCGTGAGCTGGGGCACCGTAACCACCGGTAAGGTCCGCTCAGCGCCGGTGAAGTGCTGAAATAACGCCAGCCCTATGGCCAGCAACGCCACTATGCCTAGAAGTAGTAGGGCAATACGCCGGCGCGGCGCGGGCGGCAAAGCAAGGGAAGTAGGCACCAACGGTTATTCCAGCACTTTGGGAACGCGGAAGTAGTCTGAGTCTTTGCGCGGCGCGTTGCGCAAACCATCCTGATGATTGATGGTGTTCTGGGCTTCGTCAGGGCGTAAGACGTTGATTTCCTGGGATAAATGCACCAGCGGCTCCACGTCGGTGGTGTCAAGCTCGCGCAGCTCAGCTACCCAATCCAGAATTTTATTCAGGTCGCCGAGCATTTCCTGCTCCTTAGTGGCGTCGAACTCAAGGCGGGCCAGATGGGCAAGTTGGCGCAGGGTGGCAAGGTCAGTACTCACTTTGTTAATGAAGAATTGGGAATGAAGAATTACGAATTGGGGAGGCTGAATTCGGCGTTGCCATTAGCGTTCGGCCTTGTGCTGGAAAGCGGCTGGGGGGCTTTTTCAGCTGCTTCTGATTTGCCGGCGCGCAAAAACGGCCGGGGCGAAGGTTCAGGATGACCAGCTGCATCGGGGTGAAACTCGCTGGCGATAATAGCGAATGCGCGCTGCTTGAGCGTTTCCACGTCAGCCAGCGTCATACCCTGGGTCGGAATTGGGTCGTGGAGGACGATGCGCAAGGGCGAATAGCGTACCCGCAACGGGCCATCCAGATCAGGCAAAAAACGATGATTGAGCGGCATCGAAACGGGCACTATAGGCACGCCAGCGGTAATAGCGAGTTGAAACGCGCCGTCCTTGAAAGGCACCATCTCCTCACCGGGCTTCTTGGAAATAGTGCCCTCCGGAAAAATAATGATGGAGCGGCCCTGTGCTAGTCCAGCCCGCGCCTGCACGATGGCGCGACCCCGGCTCATGGCGCTTTCGCGGTTTACGGTGATGTATACGCGCCCAAATAATGGCCCCCAGAACGGCACCTTCGCCAAATCGCTTTTGCCCATAATGTTCACAAAACCAGGTATGGCCTTAAACAACATAGGAATATCAATGTAGGAGCTGTGGTTGGCCACGTACACGCAGGGCTGAGTGGGGGGCAATTGGTTTCTGCGCACCACTTCCACGGGCATGCCCCACATTCGGATCGAGATAATAGACCAGCTCCGATTGAACGTGTGCAGGTGTCGATACCACGCGGGCCGCCGCCCCAGCACCCATTGCGCCGGATACGTGACCACGAAGGGCATCACAAACCAGAACGTGCTCCAGGTAGTGTACAGCCGATGTCCGAGAAAACGCAGCAAGTCACGCATAGCGCAAATTTAGGAGATAGGAGTTAGAAGTGAGGAGCCAGGAGCAAACGAAAGGCAGCAAGTACGAATATCAGGAATAGAAGCCAAAGCTTTTCCGAATCCTAACTCCTCACTTCTAGCTCCTGCCTCGCCGCCAATACTTTTTCTGCCTTAAGCAAACCAGCTACGCTGATGGCATCGGTGATACGGTCATCCATCACCATCTGAATGGCTTCGGCTAAGGGTAACTTCCAGAGGCGCAGGTCTTCGGTTTCCTCGGGCTCCACATTGCCCTGGGCAAGCTCTTCGGCCAGAAAAATGAAGCCTTCTTCGTCTGTAACCGAGTTGGAGGTATGAATGCGGGAAATAGTAGTCCAGCGCTCAGCAAGCAACCCTGTCTCTTCGCGCAACTCCCGCCGCGCCGATTCTAGCACGTCCAGCTCAATTGGTCCGCCGCCCATCGGGATTTCCCAGGAGTATTCATTCAGCGTGTAGCGGTATTGGCCCACCAGCCACGTATTGCCATCCGCATCGAGCGGCACAATGCCAATGGCCTTGTTTTTCATGCTCACCACTCCATAAATCCCCCGGCCGCCGCCAGGGTTTATTACCTGGTCTTCGCGCACCGTAATCCACGGGTTTTGGTACTGTAGCGCGGTGCTGATTACTTGCCAGGGATTATGATTCGGGTCGAAATCGGAGGGTGCGGAGTGCGGCATGAGATAGTAAAGCGATAAAGGATAAGAAGCACAAAGGTAAGGCGCAGGCCGAAGAGAGACCAACCAAGACATCCGTCGGGGTAAAGAGTAGGTTGGGCGAGTGGTAGCCGGAGTTGGTCCAAAACCTTTCGGTTAAATGGCTGGTTGATAATACATTTGCATCATAATTATAAGTACCTGCGGGGAGAGGTTGTGGAAAGGAAGAATCTTCTCGCGGCGCGCCGATCGGACCTAGGAGTAGGGTGAATAATAATAGCCCATCGACGCACAAAAAAGCCCATTGCATTATGCAGTGGGCTTTTTTGTGTTTAAGATGATTTTGGAGATAGGCAGAATAGTACACTAACCTCGGGTGCCAGATGCCCGTACCAAGTAATAGCTGCCCGCTTACATCCCGGGTAGTCCTTTATATTTTTATGGCTAATCAACCCAAAAAGCAAGCAGCTCAGCCCCAGCCCGGCGACCCGCTTTTCAACCTCAAGCACGCGCAAGCCGAAGCTGAACTAGCGCTGAAAACCGGCGGCCTCGGCCCACTCACCAACGAGTACATCACCACTGACGAAGACGCAGCCCTGGACGAAGGTCCCCGCGACAGCCAGGGTTTCCGGCGCGGCGAAAATGATGCTCCCGTTATCGGCAGCAACGCCGGCGACCACAAATAACCTGTTCTGTCCTTCGGCAGAAACATAATTCATTACATAAAAAGGCTTTCCCCGCGGCGCTGCCAGCCGTAGGGAAAGCCTTTTCTGTGGGTACGGATGCTATAAGCAGCATCGAGGTCTTATTTTCGCGGCTACTATGCTCCTTATTTCCCACACGCACTGAGCCTCTCGAAGCTGGCCTCGACGAAGCCGGCCGGGGTTGCCTGGCCGGACCGGTGTTTGCGGCGGCCGTTATTTTGCCCCCCAGCTTCACTTCAGCTTTCCTCAACGACTCCAAACAAATGACGGCTCGTCGCCGCGAGTTAGTGAAGGCCGAAATATGCGCAGGCGCGGTAGCATGGGCCGTGGCCGAAGCCTCACCCACTGAAATTGCCAGTATCAACATTGCGCAGGCCAGCTACTTAGCCATGCACCGGGCGGTGGCAGCGCTGCCCGTGGTGCCACCGCACCTGATCGTGGATGGTAACCGATTTCGGCCCTATCCGGGTATTGAGCATACCTGCTTTGTGGCCGGCGATGGGCGCTATGCCAGTATCGCGGCTGCTTCGGTGCTGGCCAAAACATTTCGGGATGAGCGAATGCGGGCCTTAGCGGCGGTGTTTCCGGAATATGGTTGGGAGCAAAACGCCGGTTACCCCACCAAAACGCACCGTGATGCCATTCGCAAATATGGCCCCACGGAACATCATCGGATGGGCTTCCGCCTGCTGTGAAACGGCGAGATGGTGAGCGGTGAAATGGTGAGTTGGACGTTCTGGCTGCACCATGTAACGCATTATGTGGCTTTAGAACGTCCAACTCACCATTTCACCGCTTTACCCTTTCATCTGAAGCAAATCCAGAAAGAGGCTAAACCCATCGACCGTTGTGGCGCCTTCTCCAAATTTGTCGAAGCTTAGAGGTTTAATAATGTAGCCACTTACGGCCAGCTCGCGGGCTTTGAGGCGGTCGGCTTCGAGGTCGGAGGTGGTCATGATGAACACATTTAGCGCCACAAACTCGGGGTCGGAGCGAAGGGCTTCGAGCAGCTCCAAGCCATTCATGCGGGGCATGTTAATGTCGAGCATCACCACGTTGGGCTTGGCAATTTTATCTTGCCCATTCTCGCCGCGCAGCAAATTAAGCGCCTCACGGCCGTTGCGGGCCAGGTGAAGCGGCACATCGATGTTGTGCTTACGCAATTCGCGCTGCACGTTCATAACATCCATCTGGTCATCTTCAACGAGCAGGATACTAGGGGTAGTAGTGGTTTCAGTCGACATAGAACACAGAAACTAAAGCGGGAAGACAGACTCGTTTCTGGCTCCCTATACGACTGGGGGGCAAATTAGGCCAACCGTACGCTGGTCTCGACAGAACGGCCCGCCTCTGTCACAGCCAATTTAGGCCAGGTGAACGTGAATGTAGCTCCCTGGCCTTCAGTCGATTCTATCTTAATGGTGCCACCCTGACGCTCCACTATCTTCTTCACAATGGCCAAGCCAACGCCCGTGCTTTCGAGCGTATCGCGGTCCGTAAGGGTCTGAAAAATCACGAATATCCGCTCATGGTACTCTGGGTCGATGCCCGGCCCATCGTCGGCAATGGAGAAAGTGTACTGTTGGCGGTCTTCGCGGCAACTGATGCGCACGGTGCCCGTACCGGGGTGGTCGTGGTATTTAAAGGCGTTGCTGATCAGGTTGGTAAACACCTGCTGTAGCTGCACCCGATTGGTAATAAGGGTAGGCAGATATGTGGGTAGCTCAACTCGAAACCCAGCGGGCGGCGCCAGCGAATCCACAATTTCAGTGAGCAGCTCGCGCACATTTACCCGCTCCTGGGCCTGGGTCGTGCTGCCTACCCTAGCCAGCTCCAAGATGCCGTTAATCAGGTTTTCCATGCGATGCACGCGGGTTCGCATCAGCTGTAGAAACTCGTGAATGTGCTCAGGCAGCTCCTGGCCCATGTCCTCCTCAATCCAGCGGGAAGCACTCTCAATGCCACGCAAGGGAGCTTTCAGGTCGTGCGAAACGACGTAAGCAAACTGGTCCAGCTCTTTATTGCGCCGCTCCAGCTGCGTAATAGTCGAGCCAATGGTGCGCGCCATAACGTTGAGCGAGGTTACCAGCTCACTCAGTTCATCATGGTCATTATCCTGTAGCTGACTCTGATAATTGCCCCCCGCCACGCGGCTCGATAGATCCAGCATCATGGCGATGCGCCCGGCTAATAAGCGACTGATATAGGTGGCCCATACCAGGCCCATAGTGATGGCAATGATAGTAAGCGAAACCGACAGCATGCGGGTTTGCTGAATACTATCGGTTAGCTTTTCCCGGCGCTCGGTGCGAGCGGCCAGCTCGTCGTCCTCAAAGCCCTCAAACAATGACCGAATCTGGTCCATGAGCTGCTTACCCGTGAGGCCTTCCGCCAGCAGTTTATGCTCCAGCCCTTCGAGGGCCACTTGGTCGGGGTTGCGACGCAGGGCCTCGCGCTTCTCACTGATCATCAGATGGGAATAGGATGCCCACTGCTGAAACAAGTGCTGAGCGCGCTCCAGGCGGCCGCGCTGGGGGCTGTCGGGGGGCATTTGCTGGCGCAGATTCACGAAGCGGCCCAGCAGGTTACGCTCCCCCACATGGTAAGGCTCCAGCATGGCTTCGTTGCCCACCAGCATATAGCCCCGAAAGCCCGTTTCCATATCAATGATGTTGCGGAGCAGGGTGGTGGCTTCTTCCGTCCGCAGCTGCGACTCTTCCACCCGCAACGAGTTGCGCAGCACTTTGCGTGACAGCTGGTAATTGATGATTACCACCGCCGCGAACAGGACCGAAATGGCCAGAAAGCCGGCGAAGAGTTTGGTAGAAAGCTTGAGCTTCATGCGAGGCGGTAAGAAAAGAAACTACCGGCCCAGGCCTGGGCTTTCGGTGCGCAGCTTCTGCTCCATAGTGCGCAGCAGGCGCATAATTTCGTCAACGTATCCTTGTACGGAGGCTAGGCCGGCAATGGCTTGCTCTACCTTGCCGGCCTGGTGCAGATCAAGTAAGCGGTTGGCTTCCTGATGAATCTGCTGGTGTACTTTGTCCAGCTCGCGGCTTTCGGGCAGGTGGGCATAGGGGCCCAGAGCCCGTTCCCGAATCCAGACGCCGAGCGCGCACAATTGCGCATCCCGAATAGGCGCCTCAACTATACCGCTACCATAAAGGGCCGAGCGGAGCTTTGATTTGAACAGCAGGTGCCGGACCTGCGCCATTTCAAAGTCCTGTTTTAAATCTTCGTGCATAGAAACCTTGCCCATGAAGTGTCAAAAGTATCATTGGGCTGATAAAAACTGTCCGTGGAGATGCTCCGACCAACGAGAAAAACGGGTCCATTGTTCACGCGTTTGGCGCCCCGTGTACTATAACTCAAAGGTAGCAGGCGCAGTTAAGTAGCCCAGCCGCGAGAATTGGCTAGTTTTGCCCCCCAGAACCCACCCACGTACCTCACTCATTTCCTGATGGCCGAAGACCTCAAAACCGTTACCCTCAACGACGTACACCAGCAGCTGGGGGCCAAAATGGTGCCCTTCGCGGGCTACAACATGCCCGTGCGCTACTCTTCCGACCTCGACGAGCACCACACGGTGCGTCGGGCCGTCGGTATTTTCGACGTATCCCACATGGGCGAATTTCGGGTGCGCGGCTCCAAAGCCCTCGACCTGATTCAGCGCGTAACCAGCAACGACGCCAGCAAGCTCGTGGACGGCAAAGCCCAATACGCCTGCCTGCCCAACAATGAAGGTGGCATCGTGGACGATTTGCTCGTATATCGCTTAGCTGATAATGATTATTTGCTGGTGGTAAATGCCTCCAACATTGATAAAGACTGGAACTGGATCAGCCAGCACAACACGGAGGGCGTGGAGATGGAAAACATCTCGGACCAGATCAGTCTGTTTGCCGTGCAAGGCCCCAAAGCGGCGGCCGCGCTGCAAAGCCTGACCGACGTGGATCTGGGGGGCATTCCGTACTACTCTTTCGTGCAGGGCACATTTGCTGGTGCTCCCAATGTCATTATCTCGGCTACTGGCTACACCGGCGCAGGCGGCTTCGAGCTGTATGTGCCCAATGAAAGCGCCCGCGAAGTGTGGGAGAAAATCATGGCCGCCGGCAAAGATTTTGGTATAAAGCCCATCGGTCTGGGTGCCCGCGACACGCTCCGCCTCGAAATGGGCTATTGCCTCTACGGCAACGACATCGACGACGCTACTTCGCCCCTGGAGGCTGGCCTGGGTTGGGTAACTAAGTTTACCAAAGACTTCACCAACGCCGAAAACCTCAAAAAGCAGAAGGAGCAAGGCGTGAGCCGCAAGCTGGTTGGCTTTCTGATGGATAGCGGCGGCATTCCGCGCAGCCACTACGAGCTGGTAGACGAGGCTGGAACCAAGATTGGCGAAGTAACTTCCGGTACCCAGTCGCCATCGTTAGGCAAAGGTGTTGGCTTGGGGTATGTAAAAACGGAGCTCAGCACGCCCGGCAGCAAAGTTTTCGTGCAAGTGCGCGGCAAAAACCTGCCCGCTACGGTCGTGAAGCTGCCTTTCGTAAAAGGCACCGAGGAGTAAGAATTATACAGAAAGAACGTCATGCAGAGCGACAGCGAAGCATCTCGCTCGCGGTAGTGGGATTACTAATCCTGCATCAGCACGCGAGATGCTTCGCTTTGCTCTGCATGACGTTCTGATTTATGAATAAATACCAATGCCTACTCTCGACGTTTGCCTTTCGCCTGAGCTATTGCCGCTGTATAATCTGCGTGGGAAGGTGGCCGTAGTGGTCGACATTTTGCGCGCTACTTCCTCGATGGTTACGGCGCTGGCGGCGGGCGTTACGCACATCGTGCCGGTAGCGGAGCTGGCAGAGTGCCAGGCTTTTGCCCCCCAGGGCTACCTCACCGCCGCTGAGCGCGACGGCGTGCAGGTGGAAGGCGTCGATTTGGGTAATTCGCCCTTTGGCTACCTCGATGGCAAAGTATCGGTGCAGAATCGCGCTGTAGCTATCACGACTACCAACGGCACCCGCGCCATCCACCTCTCCCTGGACGCTGATGCTGTGGTGCTGGGGGCCTTTTTGAATCTGGAAGCGGTAGTCAATTTCCTGCGCCAGCAGCAGAAGGATGTGATTGTCGTGTGTGCCGGCTGGAAAGGAATGTTCAATTTGGAAGATACCCTTTACGGTGGCGCTTTGGCCGAACGTCTGGCCAACGACTTCGACACCAGCAGCAGTGACGCCACACTAGCCGCCCTGCATCTATGGCAAATCGCCAAATCCGACCTCGCGGGCTACCTGCTCCAATCAGCCCACGTACGCCGCCTCAATAGCTTGGAGGTAAATCAGGATATGGAATTCTGTATTCGCCTCGATGAGTACAACATCGTGCCCATTTGGCAGGAAGGCCGAATCGTGGCGGCCTAGCTAGTAGCGCGGAAATCTGTTCCGCGTCGAGCAACGCGAGAGTCTGGCGTAGGCTAATGGCTGCAAGCGCGTGGATTCGCGCTGCGCGCGACGCGGAACGGATTTCCGCGCTACTTTAACTTCTCATTATCGTGGTGACGCGTGGCGTCGCGCATAGTTTTCTTCTCTAGGTTCTTCGCCAGCGCTTCAGTTAGATTAACGCCGGTTTGATTCGCTAAGCAAATCACCACGAACAGCACATCGGCCAGCTCGTCGGCCAGCACTTTGTCTTTGTCGGATTCTTTGAACGACTGTTCGCCGTACTGACGGGCAATGATACGGGCCACTTCGCCCACTTCTTCCGTGAGCATGGCCATGTTGGTCAGCTCGTTGAAATATCGCACCCCCGTGGTCTGAATCCAGGTATCGACGGTTTGTTGGGCTTCTTCGATGGTCATAAGAGGGAAGGTAGAGTTGTAAAAGATGGGTGGCTTTTGGCGATATAGTAGATTTTTTATTATTTGATAATCAGTAGCTTGTGGGCATTAACAGTTCTTTTCATTTTTGTATGGCTTTCAGCATCTACCACAACCTGCGAACGGACAACCAATACAAAGCGGCAACCGGGCTAACTCAAGTTCAGTTCGACCAGCTTTACGAGCTATTCGCGCCTTTTTATGAACCCAAAATTCCGCAACCCTACCTAAAATCAAACCCGGTTTTAACCGATACACGCGAAGCCTTATTTTTTATTCTGCACTACTATAAAGCCTATCCCACGCTGCATAATATGGCCATCTACTTCGGCTTTTCTGAATTTGCGGTGAGCCAGTATTTAGAGCGACTAAAACCGTGTTTAAAAGCAGCTTTGCAAGCACAAGGCCTGACACAACGCGTTTTATTTACCAAGCAGACGCAATTTGACGACCTCTTCGCGGGTATCGACGATTTAGTCATTGACGTAACCGAAGTTCCGATTGAACGGGCTGCTAATCAGCAGCTTCAGGAGGAATTTTATAGTGGTAAAAAAAGGCACACCCTGAAATGGTTGCTCATCTGCTCGCTCAGCGGCCGGCTGTTGTGGATCAGCAAAGCCTATAGTGGCCGAACGCATGACTTCACTATTTTCAAAGAAATTTTCGCACATATAACCTTAAAAAACTATCGGATTCATGTGGATGCAGGCTTTGTGGGTATTAAAAAATTTATTAACTGCAAGTATGTTTTTATTCCTTTTAAGGCGCGAAAAAATCATCCACTCACGCCACTCGAACGTCTTATTAATCAGGTGTTGGCTCCACTTCGCGTCGTGGTGGAGAATGTCATTGCACGACTCAAATCGTTTTTCGTGCTTCGTACAACCAACCGGATGAGAAAAAAGGAAAAGCTAACCGATGCCTTCGCTTTGTGCGCCGAAGTAGCACATTTCAAGAATATCTGCTCAATCTGCTGATTATCAAATAATAAAAACTCTAGTAGAGACACACCATTTTGTGTCTCGTCGTTGAACAACTGTCGACTGCAACGACGAGACACAAAATGGTGTGTCTCTACATGCTGTAATGTTTTCAACTGGGCGGCGAGTCCAGCACGAGGGTCACTGGGCCATCGTTGAGCAAGCTTACCTGCATATCCGCCCCAAACTCGCCCGTGGGCACGGGCTGGCCCAGCAGGCTTTCTACTTGCCGCACAAACTGCTGATAGAGCGTGTCGGCAACTGGAGGCGGGGCGGCGCCTATGTAGCTGGGGCGGTTGCCTTTGCGGGCATCGGCGAGCAGCGTGAACTGGCTTACGACTAATATTTGCCCCCAGTGTCCTGCACGCTGCGGTTCATTTTGCCTTCCTCATCGGAGAAGATGCGCAGCTGCACGAGCTTGCGCGCCATCCAGTCGAGGGACTTTGTATCATCGTGGGGGGCAAATCCGGCCAAGACCAGCAGTCCCAGCCCAATTTCTCCTACGGTCTGGCCTGCCACTACCACCCGTGCCTCACGCACCCGCTGAACTACTACGCGCATTTTTAAGCAATAAGAAGTATAACGTGGTGTGGTACTACGACTCCAAAGTCGTAGGACCACTATCGTTGAACGGCTCGCATTTGAACAAGTGGTACTACGACTGTTTCTGTCGTAGTACCACTGCAAGTAAACCCTTAATCTTGCCTTCTCAAATGAAAGGGCTTGATTTGGGCCGCTCATCGCTAACGGTTAAATTCCCCTTGAATCAGCGTTCGTTGCTACTTTTCCTGGCTTTACTAGTGGTGGCCGCCATCCGGCTGTACGGATTGGCAGGTGCCGCGCTGCCCGATTACGACTCGGTATACAACTGGCAAATAGTGCAGGAAGTAGCCGTGGGCAACCTAACGCATTTATTTCACCAGGGCGCACCGCTGTTTTATCTGGTTTTCACGCCTTTGGTCTGGCTGGGGGGCAATTTTCACGTTTTACAACACGCCAACGCCTTATTGGCCGTGGTGGCCGTGGGCAGCCTGGCAACATTCGTGGGGCGTGAAGCTCGTCTTTCGGCTTGGCAAACAGCCGGACTAACACTATTCATCGGCACCTCCGTATTCCTGACCTTCTCCGGCCGCGACTTCACTATGAACTCCGGTAATCTGCTGGTGTTTGCCGGCCTGCTCCAGGCTTATTATCATCGCCTGCAAAAGCCCAATCGCCAGACCTTGCTGCGGGCAACTATCTGGCTGATGCTGGGCATAGGCTTTAACTATCGCTTTTTATTTACTGTTCCGATTTTGGTTGCCTTTGAGTTGCTGGCCGCTGATAGCTTATTGCTTCGGCGCGGTAACGTTTGGCGGGTTTTAGCAATCTTAGTTGCGCCTTTTGTAGTGTTGGGCTTGGTGAGCTGGGTGGCTGGTTTACCCTTGCAGCGCCAGTGGCCAGCAGTTTATTATGGCCTCATCATGCGCGGAGAGCCAAACTTGGCCGGTACCGTCGGCATCTTCCGCTTCGACCTGCTCTACTACTTCTATTTCCTGCGCGACTTCGAGTCGCCGCTGGTGCTGCTGACGTTGCTGGTAGCGCCGGTGCTGTGGCGGCGGGAGCTGTTTCAGCATGTGCGGCAGCCTAACCTGGTGCGCTACCTGGCCGTGTGGGGCTATTGCTTCCTGGCCGGCATGTCGCTGCTCATAAAAGCCCCCCGCGGACTCCTGCTGGCCTATGGCGTATTCTATGCGCTAGCCTTCCTAAGTATGCACCGGTTGGTTTCTGGTAAAGCTTTGGGCGCGCTGGTGGTGCTGGCAGTTGGGTTCAATGTGTACCGTATTGAGCGCGAAGTGTATTCGTATGCGCTTACCAACCATCCGCAGGTGGCAGCATGGCTACAAAATCAAAAGGTTGATAAGCTGCTCAGCACGATAGGGCAGGGGGTAGCACCCTTCGCAGCACCAATGTCGGTCAGTGTCGTTACCGATGAAAAACAATTGCCTAGCCTGCGCCGGCAAGGCTACCGATTTGTGCTGCTTGATGCCTACTGGCGCGTAGCCGGCGTGCATCGATTTGATGACTTGCGCCGCCAGCCGGCAGTAGCTGCCTGGCCCGAGTTGCAGCTTACGGCACCCTTGCTTTTCCTGGAACACTCAGAGTACACCGGCCTGACGTATCACCAAACGTTAGCCCGCCAGCAAGCCGCCGCCCGCGACTCCTTTCAGCTACGATTAATTCAGCTTGATTAAGCAAATAGTTGAAGGCTATCAAGAGCGAACGTCACGCAAAGCAGTGCGAAGCATCTCGCGTGCAATCGTATTGTCATGCTGAGCTTGTCGAAGCATCTCTCCCGCTTCGTTGAGTTTACTAACCAGTAGCGATGCTTCGACAAGCTCAGCATGACGTTCTCTTATAAGCAGCCTTACCGCCGAATCTTCAAACTGTCCAGGGTGCGTTGGTAGCGGCGGGCGTTACGGCGGTGTTCGGCATAGGTCGCGGCGAAATCGGAGTAGCCGCTAAAATCGGGACGGGCGCAGAAGAAAAGGTAGTCGTGGGCGGCCGGCTTGAGCACCGCATTCAAGCTCTGCCGATTGGCCGAGGTAATGGGGCCGGGGGGCAACCCTTTGTGCTTGTACGTGTTATAGGGCGAATCTACAAACTTGTCTTTGTTGAGAACGCGCCGCACCCCAAAGTTGCCAATCGCCCACAGCAGCGTCGGGTCGGCCTGCAGGCGCATACCCTGGCGCAGCCGATTGAGATACACACCGGCAATAATGGGCTTATCCTCTGGCTTGGCTGTTTCGCGCTGCACAATGCTGGCCAGTACATGCACCTGCACCGGCGAAAGTCGCAAAGAATCAGCCCGCTTCCGGCGCTCCAGCGTCCAGAACCGACGATGCACGGCTGCTGCAGAATCCAGAAACTGCTCGGCCGAAGTATTCCAAAGCAGGCGGTAGGGGCCCGGCAAAAACATGGTCAGCACCGTAGTTGTGTCGAGCTGATAGCGGCGGCGCAAAAAGCTGTTGTTCTGCAGCAAAGCGCGCACCTTCGCTGAGTCGGCTTCGATCTGAGGAGCAATTTGCCCGACCAGCTGAGGCTTGTATTTGAAAGCGTTCAGCTCAAACGCAACGGTATCCTGTTCGCCGTTAATCAGCTTATCAAGCAGCGCATCATTGCCCAAGCCCCCTTCCAGTCGATACCTGCCAGGCCGCACCTGTCGCGGATACTCCCGATGTTCCGCCAGCCAGGCAAAAGTCTCCGGATTTATGAGCAAATCCTGCCGCCGAATGGAGTCGAGCACCGCCTGAAACGAAGACCCCGTGCGGATATACAAGTAAGCGGGCCCGAAGGGCGAAACGGCCACGTTGGGTTTCCACCATACGCGCCAGGCCGCGTACAGGCCCGCACCACCCGCCACCAAAACCAGCAGTAAAAAAATGCCCCCCAGCCGGCGCCGAAGCCGCGTGAAGGAGTTGGGAGAAGAAGCTACTTTAGTCAAACCTGCTGCTTATCATTCATACACACGACGAAGTTGCCTACGCCGTTTTTTCTGCCTTCGCAACGAGACGTTGCCACACAAAAGTATAGTCATTGGGCGCCGCCTGCTGAATTTGAAACGCTTTTAGGGCTGCGGCCGGCGCTTCGGCGAAAGCTTGTCGTACGGCTGCGGCTGCTTCATTCACGCAGCCCGCTTTTTCCAGCCAGTCATTCAGCGACATAGGCGTGGTGCTACTTACCAAAGACATAGCTTGTGCAGTTAGTCCCGCATCGGTAAGGGCCTGCTGCCACTCAGCGGGCGTCAGGTTGCGGGCGTGCGATGGGTCGCGGAGGGCTTCCACGCGGTTTTGCCATTGACCAACCGTCGGATCGTCATCAGGAATAGTAGTGTCAGCCAGTAGAAAACGCCCCCAGGCATCAATACACGGTTTACTTCAGCCAAAAAGGTCGGCACCGACTGGAAATGGTGGGGCGCAATACGACACGTAACCACGGAGAAGCTAGCCGGCGGAAAAGGCAGCGCCTCTGCCGTGCCTTCCCACCAGCTCACATTCGTAATTCCCTGTTTGGTTTGATTCTGCTCGGCCTGCGCCAGCATTCCCGGCGATACATCCAGCCCCACCACCGACTGTACATGGGGGGCAAATGCCAGCGCCGTGAATCCCGTGCCGGTGGCTACATCCAGTACCGTATCGGTGGGCTGACACGCTGCCTGCGTCAGCAGCCAATCCAGAGAAGAGGCCGTCCAGGAATTCCACTGCGCATTGTAGTGCGATGCCTGACGGTCAAATTGTTCTTTTGCGGAGCTGGGGGGCATTTTCGGAGGTTTGATTGTAAAAGGGGCCTTTACTGCCTTCTACGCGCCATGCACCAGCGCGGCTACCGCCTCAGCAAGTTGCTGCTGCCGCTGTTGGCGCTCAATCTCCACGGGCGGAGCCGAGCGCACCTCACAGTCAGGAATGGGGCACCGCTCACAGGTTTCATTCACGATGCGCAGGGGAATCGCTGGGTCGGCAATAAAGCGGACTTTACGCTTTAGGTTATCATCGCAAAGCAGCCCTACCGTCACGCTCACAGCTGGCTCAGTTGCCGTGGATGCCCGAGCTAAGGTCAGGCAGATATACTCGTTGTCGGTGCCGTAATAGCGGGAGCGCTGGGCGCCAATGGCCACTGTGGGCGCCCCCGGCTTCGCTTGCAGGCGCAGCTCGGCCAAGAGGCGCAACGAAATCCAGCGCCGGCAATAGTGCTCATGCAGCTCATTGCCGTGCGGGTTGTGCAGGCGCGATAGGTGCAGTTCCTTGGTCAGCTCGTAGGGCGCAGTAGCATTTGCTTGGTCGAAGCGCAGGAAAAACAGGCTTTGGAGGCCAAAATGCCGCGGCAGCAAATTGGTCAGGCGCTGCATAAACATCTCCGGCGACACATTATACTTAGTCAGCAAGCCCAGCCAGTGACTTTCATCCCATTTTGCAGCATCAAACAGCTTTTGTACGTCCCGCACCAACGCTTCTTCCTCCATCAGCAGTGCCCCGGCGAAGTAAGACGCCTTGAAGTTGTTCAGGACCTCATCAAAAGAGCGCACCGGGAAGCTGGCATTCACATACGGCCGCTCCCGCAGGTTGAGGTAGTGAAATGCTACTTCTCGCCCAAGCACAAAGGCTTCCTGCGCACTACTTAAACCGGGCCGCAGCAATAATCGGCGGGTTTTGGGCTGAAACACCGACCGCAGCCGACCCAGCGAAGCGTACTCGCCCAGCAGCATGCGATCCAACGAATACCCGTACTTCTCGGTCAGTACGCGCTCCAGCTGCTGTATGTCGAAGGGAGCAGAAGCGTTTAGCTTTTGCTCCACCGTGAAGGTGCGTATATCCTGCTCCAGCTCCTCAAAATAGTTGTCATGCATCTCTTGGTAGGAGCGCAGCGCCGCCAGGAAAAAGTGCTCCTGCCGCATCTCGTAGTTGCGCCCAATCTCAAACAGCGTGCTGATAAAGGCGTTCATTTTAGCCGGTGCATCAGCAATCAGCTCCACAATGCGCATCGGGTCCAGGCCGAACATCTCCAGCGGGAATTCCTTGAGCAAATCTGACTGAAGCAGCTCCGAAATAGGCTCCAGCTTGCGGCTCAGCGTGAGCGAAGTAAGCTGGTCATAGCTCACACCCAGCACTTTGCTTAAGCTCAGAATCTTATCAGCCTTGGGGTACTTCTTGCCTTTTTCAATCTCATTGAGGTACGAAACCGATACATCGCAGGCGCGGGCCATCTCGGCGGGAGTAAGCCCCCGCTCTTGCCGCAGCTCACGAAGCTTTAACCCAAAAATCAATCGTACTATCTGGCCGTGACTCAGCATATCAAAATATATAAGACAGTAAGGATCATTCTTTCTGTCTTGATTCTTCGTGTTGAAAGGTTGACAAATCTACACTTTGTGAGCGATTATTAAATATTAGCGAATATTCGCTTGTTTAATAAAATTCGCTTTACTATGTTTGGTGAGTAGTCCATCCAACTCGCCAAACCACTTTCAGCTATGACTTTCTCCGAGCCACACACATTAGTATCTCCACCTAGGTATCTGGCCCCCGAGCGCGTGAAGGTGCTGGGAGCCTACACGCCAGAGTTTGCCGAGATTTTGACTCCTTCAGCACTGGCTTTTGTAGCCGAGCTGCACCGGCGTTTTGATCGCACACGCCGCGAACTACTGGCTCGTCGGGTGGCGCGCCAACGGGAGTTTGCGGCGGGTAAGCTCCCTGATTTTCTGCCGGAAACCCGTCTGATCCGGGAAAAGCCGTGGACCGTAGCGCCCCTGCCCGCCGATCTGCTCGACCGCCGCGTGGAAATTACCGGGCCCGTGGAGCGGAAGATGATTATCAATGCTCTGAACTCGGGGGCTAAAGTGTTCATGGCCGATCTGGAGGACTCGAACGCTCCTACCTGGGCCAACGTCATTGGGGGGCAAATTAACCTGCGCGATGCGGTGCGCCGCACTATTTCGCTGAACACGCCCACGAAAGAATACCGCCTGAATGAGGAAGTCGCGACGCTCATGGTGCGGCCCCGTGGCTGGCACCTGCTCGAAAAACATGTGTTAGTGGATGGCGAGCCGATTAGCGCCGCGCTGTTTGACTTTGGCCTGTACTTTTTTCATAATGCCCACGAGTTGCTCGCGCGGGGAAGTGGGCCCTATTTCTACCTTCCCAAAATCGAAAGCCATCTGGAGGCCCGGCTGTGGAATGATGTGTTTGGCATTGCTCAATGGTCGCTCAAGATTCCAAAAGGCAGTATCAAAGCCACGGTGCTAATTGAGACGCTGCCCGCCAGCTTTGAGCTAAACGAGATTCTGTATGAGTTGCGCGAGCACTCGGCCGGCCTGAATTGCGGACGTTGGGATTATATCTTCTCCTACATCAAGCGCTTAGGTCTGAATCCTGATTTCCGCCTGCCCGACCGCGCCCAGGTGACCATGACGGTGCCGTTTATGGCCGCTTACTCCCAGCTTGTTATTCAAACCTGCCACCGTCGGGGCGTGCACGCCATTGGAGGCATGGCTGCTCAAATCCCCATCAAGAATGACCCGGAAGCCAATGAGGCCGCGCTGGAGAAAGTACGCCAGGATAAGGTGCGCGAAGCCAAAAACGGCCACGATGGAACCTGGGTGGCGCATCCTGGCTTGGTGCCTGTAGCGCTTGCGGTGTTTGATGAGCTTATGCCCGGTGCCAACCAGATAGAGCGTAAGCGCGAAGACGTGCGGGTAACGGCTACCGACTTAGTGCAAGCGCCGGAAGGCACCATTACGGAGGCCGGTTTGCGGCTTAACATGGATGTGGCTATTCGCTACCTCGAAGCCTGGCTGGGGGGCAATGGCTGCGTGCCGATTTACAATCTGATGGAAGACGCAGCTACAGCCGAGATATCGCGGGCGCAGGTGTGGCAGTGGCTGCATACACCCGACACAACTCTCGCAGACGGCCGCCCCGTCACGCTGGAGCTGTACCGCAGCCTCATCACCGATCAAATAGCGCTGATGCGCAAAGCGGTAGGCGAGGAGCATTTCACGCTAGGGCACTATGAGCAAGCCGCCCGCCTCTTCGACCGCCTCGTGACAAGCAAGGAATTTACCGAGTTTCTGACGCTGCCTGCTTACGAACAGTTGGCGTAAGCTGCAGTGGTACTACGACTCTAAAGTCGTAGTACCACTATCGTTGCTGAAGTTGAAAAAGCCTCCCAGTCGCAGGTTGTTCAACGATAATGGTACTACGAGACCCTTCGGGAAACTCGTAGTACCACCCAAACCCCCTTTTTCCTTTAAAAAACTGGCTTTACAGTCAGCCTGGGCGTGCCATGCCCAATCCCATCGTCACTTTCTAAACCACAACTGCCATGAACAAGCTCGAACGAATCGCCGCTATCGACCACGATTGGACCACAAATCCACGCTGGAAAGGCATTACCCGCCCTTACACTGCCGAAGAGGTAGTGAAGCTGCAAAATTCAATTAAGATTGAGTATTCGTTGGCCTGGCAGGGGGCTGAGCGTTTGTGGCGGCTGTTGCACTCCGAGGAATACGTAGCTGGATTAGGTGCGCTCACCGGCAACCAAGCCGTGCAGGAAGTACAGGCCGGCCTGAACGCCATTTACCTCAGTGGCTGGCAGGTAGCCGCCGATGCCAACGGTGCCGGTCAAATGTATCCTGATCAAAGCCTGTACCCCGCCGACAGCGTGCCCAACGTGGTGAAGCGCATCAATAATGCATTGCTCCGAGCCGACCAGATTCAGAACCTGACGGGTGATGGCAATGTGCATTGGCTGGTGCCCATCGTGGCTGACGCGGAAGCTGGTTTTGGGGGTAATCTGAATGCGTTCGAGCTAATGAAGATGATGATTGAAGCCGGTGCCGCCGGGGTGCATTTCGAGGATCAATTGTCCTCGGCGAAGAAATGCGGGCATCTGGGGGGCAAAGTATTGGTGCCGACTCAGGAAGCCATCAACAAACTGGTTGCCGCCCGCCTGGCTGCCGATGTGCTGGGTGTGCCGACGTTAGTAGTAGCTCGCACCGACGCTGATGCCGCCGACCTCATCACGAGCGACGTAGATGAGCGCGACCAGCCCTTTGTAATTACGGAGGATGGCCGCACCAACGAAGGCTTTTACCGGGTGCGGCCGGGCTTAGCGTCGTGCATTGCCCGCGGCCTGGCCTATGCGCCCTACGCCGATCTGTTGTGGATGGAAACCTCGCACCCCGATCTGGGCCAGGCGCGGCAGTTTGCGAAGGCTATTCATGCCCAGTATCCGGGCAAGCTGCTCGCTTATAACTGCTCGCCGTCCTTCAACTGGGCCAGCAAGCTGAGCGTGGAGCAGATGGAGAGCTTCCGGGAAGAGCTGGCGGCGCTGGGCTACAAGTTTCAGTTTATTACCCTGGCTGGCTTCCATGCCCTGAATACCAGCATGTTTGAGCTCGCCCAAGCGTACCGCGAACGGGGTATGGCCGGCTACTCAGAGTTGCAGGAGCGGGAATTTGTCCTGCAGAAGAAAGGCTTCAAAGCTGTAAAGCACCAGGCTTTTGTGGGTACTGGCTACTTCGATGCCGTCCAAAATGTAGTGTCGGGGGGCAAAACCAGCACAGCCGCCCTGGTTGGCTCAACGGAGGAAGCTCAGTTCTCCATGTAACGCCAAGCTGGAGCTTGGTGCGTCGTTGTTTAAAGCGCATGTAGCGCGAACTTTTAGTTCGCGTATCGTTGAACGACACGTTGGGGGCGTTTTGCAACAGCTTGTTCAACTACTGCACCGATACGCGAACTGAAAGTTCGCGCTACATGCGTTAGAAACAACGACCTTGGCTTTACATGGTAAGTCGCAAAAGAAAAAACAGTACTTTACGATTGTACAGCCTGATCGAAAGGCTCTGCAATCAGAGCATAATCCAGCGAATGACGTTGCGCGGTCTCGAGCAGAATAGTTTGTTGCCAGGGACGCAGCACTTTTTCGGTGCCTAGCTCAATAATATCTGCCACAAGACGATTGGAGAGAACAAGGTTAGCAACGTAGCTATTTATATCAGTTGTGATATGAGTCTTTAACTGAAGCAAAAGCTGCTCGCGAGCATCAGCGCGGGCGGCTTTCTCACCGTTCAGTCGCCGCCGAAACGGGAAGCGCCGCTGCTCACCGGTAGCGGCGGGCTCGGGTACGGGTGCAAATGTATCAGAGGAAAGCGCGGCGAGTTGGTCGAGGTAGGGCGCACGCTTCAGCTCCGGGTGCAGGCCACGAGCGGCTTTCCAGTCGTTGAGGTCACGGGGCGTGTCGCGCACGAGCTCGGAGAGGCGGTCGTTGGCAAACACCATGTAAGGCGGCCGATCCAGTTGCTTCGCCACTTGGTCGCGCAGCATGTAGAGGTCACGGAACAAGGGCAGCTCATCCGGCAGAATACGGTATTTGCCGGCAATACGCAGGTAAGGACGCTCGTCGCGGGTGTAGCGCACCGATTCTAAAGCGGCATTCTCTTCAACGGCCCAATGCGCCCGGCCCAGCGCTTCCAGTTTGGCGTTGAGCCGGTCAGCCAGCTCAAAAAGATAAATGACGTCATTGGCCGCGTACACTTTTTGCGCCTCCGTAAGCGGGCGCTTCAGCCAGTTCGACTTCTGCTCGCCTTTATCTACTTCCAAACCTAACTCACTTTGAATCAGGCGGCCCAAAGAAATGTTGTTATCAGCTTCGGCCAGCAGCGTGTACTGCACGCTGGTATCGGTGATGTGGCGTACGTGCACGCCGTACAGCTCATCCAGCAATAGAATATCCGACTTGCAGCTGTGAAACACTTTCTCAATGGCGGGGTCGCGCAACAACTCCCAGATAGGCTCCAGCTCTTCAGCCGGATTGGTGAGCGGCAGCGGGTCAATCAGGTAGGCGGTTGAACCGTCAAAGATCTGGATCAGGGCAAGGTTGCGGCCGTAGCGGTGGCGCATATCATCAAACTCCAGATCCACGGCCACGCGCGGGGCTTTACGCATGGCATCGGCCGCGCCCTGCACGGCGCCATGCGTTGTTAGGTATTGTATATCAGGTTGTAACATGGAAAAGCAAAACGAAAAACGAGCCGCAGAAGTCAGGCAGTAGGCCTGGGGGGCTTTTTACCAAAGGTAGGCAGGACTGGGGGCAAAAGCAAAGCGGATACCCTGCCGCTAAGCTCCGCTTTGGGGGCGCTGCAATACGGCGCTCCGCTGCTGCACTTGCTCCGCTTTTGCCCGAATTTCGGCTAGTCCCAAATTGTGAACGCTACCCAAGTGGGTGGTGGCAAACTCCCGGTGCGGCGCGTAGCTACCGTCGTTCACTGCCCGGCCTACCTGCTGATAAGCCTCCCGGAAAGGGACCCCCGCCTGAATAAGCTGATTGATATTTTCTACGGAGAAAACACCGTCATATTTGGCCTGGTTCAGCAAGTCAGGCTTGATTTTCAATTGCGGCAAAGCGAATATCAGCATGTCCAGAATATCCACAAACTGCATCATTGGCTCGAAAAGCAACTCTTTCAATAACTGGAAGTCCCGGTGGTAGCCGCTGGGCAGGTTATTCACGCAGAGCGTGATGGTAGTGGGCAGGGCCTGCAAGGCATTGCAGCGGGCCCGCACCAGCTCAAAAACATCCGGGTTTTTCTTATGGGGCATGATGCTGGAACCCGTCGTGAAGGCGGGGGGCAATTCTACAAACGCCAGATCCTGACTGTTGTAGAGCACCAGATCATAAGCCAACTTCGAGAGCGTAGCCCCCACGCCGGCCAGCGCAAAGGCCAGCGTCTTCTCGGTTTTGCCGCGTAGCATTTGCGCGCCCACGGCACTAACCGCCAAGTGGCCGAAGCCCATTTCCTGAGTCGTCAGCTTCCGGTCAATGGGGAAGCTGCTGCCGAAGCCCGCCCCCGATCCTAAAGGGTTTTGGTCGGCGACGGTGTGCGCGGCCTCGAACAGCGCAATGTCCAGCAACAAATGCTCGGCGTAGGCCGAAAACCACAAGCCAAAGCTGCTGGGCATGGCGGCCTGAAAATGCGTGTAGCCGGGCATCAAGTCGGCCTGATGGGTTTCGGCTTTTTGCAGCAGAATATCCACCAGCGCCATGATTTTCGCGGCGGCCTGCTCAGTATAGTCTTTCAGGAAAAGCTGGATGGCCGTCAGTACCTGGTCGTTGCGGGAGCGGGCGGTGTGAATCTTCTTGCCGGCGTCGCCAAATTTCTCGGTTAGGTAGAACTCGATTTTGGAGTGGACGTCCTCAAAGCTGTCCTCAATAACGAAGCGGCCAGCCACAATTTCAGCCTCCAACTCATCGAGTCCTTGCACGAGCTGGTCTTTTTCCCCAACGGAAATCAGCCCAACCTGCGCCAGCATCACGGCCTGCGCCTTAGAGGCCAGCACGTCGAAAGGAGCTAGGTACATATCCAACTCCCGGTCTTTGCCGACGGTGAATCGCTCTATTTTCTCATCAACGGCTATGCCCTTTTCCCAGATTTTCATATCGAAGCAACTGTTTGCGTAAGGTGTAGAGACACATACTTGTGTCTCGTCGTTGAACGACTAACAACCGCGCCATTAGGTGAATACCCACTCAGGTAAATAACGACCGCAACGACGAGACACAAGTATATGTCTCTACACCAAACGAGTTAAAATTGAAAGCCTTCCAGCAGCTCGATGTAGCCTTTAATGCTGGCTCTCACCTCACTAAGGTAGATGTATTCGTTGGGGGTGTGGGAGCGGGCCGAATCGCCGGGACCGAGCTTAATTGTGTTAAACGGCATCACAGCCTGATCAGACAGTGTAGCGGAGCCGAACAGCTTACGACCCAACTTTGCCCCCCGGACTACTAATGGGTGCGTTGGATCGATGCGCGAGGAGTTCAAATGCACGGACCGCGGCGTGACGTCGGCCTGCACGTGCTCCCGCACAATGCGCACTATTTCCTCGTTGGAATACAGCTCGTTGGCCCGCACATCGACCACGAACCGACACGTATCCGGCACCACGTTGTGCTGGGTGCCCGCCTGCACCTGCGTCACTGTCATTTTCACCGGTCCCAATAATTCTGACTCGTTGGGGAAACGGTAGTTGCGCAGCCACAGCATGTCGTCTAGGGCCTTGTAGAGGGCATTTTCGCCTTCATCGCGGGCGGCGTGGCCGGTGCGACCGTGGGCCACACAATCCAACACTATCAAGCCTTTTTCCGCAATAGCTAAGTCCATCTGCGTTGGCTCGCCTACGATGCCTAAGTCAATTTTACCTAATTGGGGCAAAATGCTGCGAATGCCATTGGCTCCCGAAATTTCCTCTTCAGCGGTAATGGCGCAGATGAGGTTGAAAGACGGTGGATTCTGCTCGAAATAAAGAAACGTGGCCAGCAGACTTACCGCCGATGCGCCCGCGTCGTTGCTGCCCAAGCCAGTAAGCTTGTCGCCAGCTACTTCGGCACCAAAAGGATCGGTAGTCCAGCTCGCGCCGGGCTTCACGGTGTCGTGGTGAGAGTTGAGCAGGATGGTAGGCTTGTGGGGGGCAAAATGCTGCGACACCACCCAGACATTGTTGCCTGAGCGCTGAGGTTGAGCGCCGTGCGCAGTTAGAAACCCAAAAATCAAGTCGGCCGTTTTGTCTTCCTCCCGCGAAAAAGAAGGTGTTTGAATCAGCTTAATTAGTAACGCAATAGCGTCTTCAGAAAGCTGCTCGATCAGTACCGACATAAAATCGTTTTTACCGGTTCATTGATTTTCAGCGCGTTTTCGATGACAACCCGCTCCACGCCTGCGTCTAGCGCGGCAAAGGCGTTGTCGAGCTTGGGTACCATGCCGGCCGCAATGGCGCCACGGGTTTTGAGCTCATGGTATTGCCCGAATGTGATTTGCGGAATCACAGAGCTTTCATCCTTTGCATCGGCCAACACGCCGTCTTTCTCGAAGCAAAAATGCAGCTCTACTTGGTAAAACGTAGCCAGCGCACACGCCAGCGTACTGGCAATAGTGTCGGCGTTGGTGTTGAGCAGCTGGCCGTTTCCATCGTGGGTAATAGCGCAGAATACGGGCGTCAGGTCCACGTCAAGCAGGTGTTGCAGTAACGCGGTGTTTACGCTGTGTTCATTAATATCGCCTACAAAACCATAGTCAATTTCCCCCACGGGACGCTTGCTGGCCCGAATAATGTTGCCGTCGGCACCAGACAGACCCAGCGCATTTACGCCCGCCTGCTGAAGCAAGGCCACAATTTGCTTGTTGGTTTTGCCCGCATAAAACATAGTCACCACGTCCAAAGTGGCCGCATCGGTGATGCGACGACCATTTACCATATTGGGCAACATGCCGAGCGTAGTGAGCAGCTCATTGGCTCCTTTACCACCCCCGTGCACCACGATTTTTTTGCCCCCCAGCTGCGCCAGCTGCGTTAGAAACCGGCTGAGCTGCGCCGTGTCATCAATGATTCCACCACCAATCTTAAATATTTTCAGGACTTCGCTCATGCAGGTAAAAAGGTAAAATGGGGCGCTCTGGTCTGTATAGGCCGGGTTTGCGGAAAATTCAGTTGCCTACTGCCGCCGAAGCAGAGAAAGCGTAACACTTTTTTAAAGCCGGACGGGTAAAGTTTCCAAAAAAACGTCTAATTTTGCAACGATTTAGCGGCCTATTCCATTTAAACCGCATAAATACTACCCGCCCTACGGCAGCTGTCATGATTCTTCTCTCCTCTATTGCACGTCTGCTGCCGACCACCCTGGTCGTGCGAACAATGCCAGCTTAAGAGCTGGCTGCAATAGTTTGCCTGCGTTTTTAGTACGTCAAAAACCGGCACGGGGCATCCCAAAATAACCCCGCTAAAGAGAAGTTCTACGAATCATTATTGACACGAGTGTAAGCCATAGGGCGCCTTTTCTCGCCTAGCTAATAACCTTCCGGGTCCTAGCGAGACCTAAGCCAGCCAACTCTTTCTTCCGGGTTTTATTTCCCCGAAACCGGTTCCGGTTGCCGCGTAGGCTTGTCCGCAAGCTCCGCCATTCCTTCTCTCAATCCGTTTTATCTGCCATAAGGCACCCCATTTTTTATCCCATGATGATACGCGTAGCCAATGCCGACGACGCTCGGTACGTGGAAACACTTTGTCAATGGTACGAGGAATCGGCCAAACAGCGGGGCGTTGGCATTGCCAAGCGCAACCCCGACTACGTCCGCCAGAAAATGGTGAAAGGCGACGCCATTATCGCCTTTATCGACGACGAGCTTGCTGGTTTCTGCTACATCGAAACCTATGAGAACAACAATTTTGTGGTCAACTCAGGCCTGATCGTGAATACGGCCCTGCGCAAGGAGGGCCTGGGCCGCGCCATTAAGCACGAAGTGTTCAAGCTTTCGCGCACCAAATACCCGGCGGCAAAAATTTTCGGTATTACCACCAGCCTGGCGGTGATGAAAATCAATACCGAGCTGGGGTATAAGCCCGTGACCTTCACGGAGCTAACGCGGAGCGACGACTTCTGGAAGGGATGTTCCAGCTGCAAAAACTACCCCATCCTTATGGAGAATGACCGCAAAATGTGCCTCTGCACCGGCATGGTCTACGATACGCTGAACGACCAGTTCAGCCAGCAGACAATCGAGATTTTAAGTCAGGAGAAATAAGAACGTCATACGGCGCGAAGCCTCTCGCGTGCAATAGTATTGTCACTAAAGTAGGCGGTCATGCTGAGCGGAGTCGAAGCATCTCTACTGCTTCGTTGCACTGGCATTGATTACTAACCAGTAGAGATGCTTCGACAGGCGGACGCGAGATGGAGCATGACACCCAAACAGAGCAGAACTGCCTCAAAAACGCCATTTCCAACAAATGAAAAAAGTAGTTTTAGCGTACAGCGGCGGCTTGGATACGTCGTACTGCGTGGTGTACCTGACCAAGGAGCTAGGCCTGGAAGTACACACCGTCATTGTCAACTCGGGGGGCTTTTCTGCCGAAGAGCTGCAACAGATTGAGACACGCGCTTACGAGCTGGGCTCCACCAAGCACGAGGTTATTGACATTACGGAGCGCTTCTACCAGGACTGCCTGCGCTATCTGCTGTTCGGTAATGTGCTGAAGAACGACACGTATCCGCTCTCCGTGAGTGCCGAGCGCATGTTCCAGTCCTTGGCGCTGGCCGAGTATGCCCGTGAGCACAAGGCCGACTACATCGCCCACGGCAGCACCGGCGCCGGCAACGACCAGGTGCGCTTCGATGTGGCCTTCTCGGTAATTGCCCCCCAGACCGAAATCATCACGCCCATCCGCGACCAGAAGCTCTCCCGCCAAGCCGAGATTGAGTACCTGCGCAACCACGGCGTAGAGATGAGTTGGGAAAAGGCCAGATATTCCATCAACAAAGGCATCTGGGGCACCAGCGTGGGTGGCGTAGAAACCCTGACTTCGCACCAGGCCCTACCCGAAACAGCTTACCCGACTCAGCTTCAGCAAACTGAGCCCACTTCCATCGAAGTCACCTTCGAGAGAGGGGAACCCGTAGCGCTAAACGGCACAAAAATGCCCCCCGTGCAGCTTATTCAGGAACTGAACGAGTTAGCAGGCAAGTATGCTATCGGCCGCGATACTCACGTAGGCGACACGATTCTGGGCATCAAAGGCCGCGTGGGTTTTGAAGCCCCGGCTCCGCTGATCCTCATTAAAGCCCACCACCTGCTGGAAAAGCACACGTCCTCGCGCTGGCAGCTGCTGCACAAGGACTACATCGCCAACTGGTATGGCACGCTGCTGCACGAGGCCCAATACCTCGACCCGGTGATGCGTGACATGGAAGCTTTCCTGGAGTCGTCGCAGGCCCGCGTTTCAGGCAAGGTATTCATCAAGCTGAAGCCCTATCAATTTGAGCTTCAGGGCATCGACTCTAAGTTTGATATGATGCGGTCTAAAGTGGCGACGTACGGCGAGGAAAACGACGCCTGGGATGCCCGCGACGCGCAGGGCTTCATCAAAATATTCAGCAACCAACTCAAAATCCACAGCAGCTTCAATGGCGAAGATTAAAGCAGGCATCGTCGGCGGGGCCGGCTACACGGCCGGGGAGCTGATCCGCATTCTGCTGCACCACGAGTTTGTAGAGCTGGGGGGCATTGTGAGCTCCTCCAACGCCGGCAACCCCATCTACCAGGTCCACGACGACCTGGTGGGCGAAACGGAGGCGGTGTTTGCCTCGGAGCTGGCTGGCGACGAGGACGTGGTATTTCTGTGCCTGGGCCACGGCAATTCGAAAGCGTGGCTGGCGAAGCACGACCTGCCGGAAACCACCCACATCATCGATCTCAGCAATGATTTCCGCCTGAACGCGGACGCCGAGTTCGAAGGCCGCGAGTTCGTGTACGGCCTGCCGGAGCTGAATAAAAGCCGCATCCAGCGGGCTCAGAGCATTGCTAATCCCGGCTGCTTCGCCACGGCCATTCAGCTGGCGCTGCTGCCGCTGGCGAAGGCCGGCATGCTCACCGACGACATCCACGTCTCGGCCATTACGGGCAGCACGGGCGCGGGCCAGAGCCTATCGGAAACGGTGCATTTCTCCTGGCGCATCAACAATGTGTCCATCTACAAGCCCTTTACTCACCAGCACCTCGGCGAAATAAGGGAGAGCCTGGCGCAGCTCCAGCCGCAGTCAGAGGCTGATATTCACTTCATCCCGTACCGCGGCAATTTCTCCAGGGGCATCTTCGCCAGCGTCTACACGCCGTCGGAATTGACGCAGGACGAGGCGCGGGCGCTGTACCAGAAGTTCTACGCCGACGCGCCGTTCACCACGGTTTCGGACCAGGAAATTCACCTCAAGCAGGTGGTGAACACCAACAAGTGCCTGCTGCATGTTCAGAAACAGGGCAAGCAGTTATTAATTACCTCGGTAATTGATAATCTGGTGAAAGGCGCATCAGGCCAGGCGGTGCAGAATATGAATTTGCTGTTTGGGCTACCGGAGACGACGGGGTTGAACTTGAAAGCGGGATTGTTATAGGTTTTTGCTTATCTACTGATGATTGAAGACTTATCTAGCTCAGCAGGCAAAGCCCAGCGACGCAAGCTATTGGGAGTAATATTTTTAATCATCTTGATGATTTGGTTTGAATCAGGCATACCAAATTCACTGAATGTAGCAAAGCAGGAATTTGACCAATTTAACAGTGCGCCAATCTGTGGGAGAATTACAGAAATACATCCGACGAAAATAGGTACAGGAATGAGCGTAAATGGCGATGCATTTGATTTTTATCCAATAGACGTGTTCCTAAATAGCTTCTTTCTTTTTGGTCAGATGCCAATTCCAAATGCCACAGGCCAGCGCCATAATTCGGTCGTTAAAGGAGGCGGATTTGTTGCGGTAGACTTGCGTGACGCAGCCCAGGCGCTTGGCCCCGCTGATGGCATGCTCGACCGTGACGCGCCGGCGGGCATGCGCTTGATTGGCGGTGCGGTGGGGTTCGGTCAGGGACGTGCGCGGGTTTTTTTGCTGCGCCGGGGCTTGCGGTGGGGCAGGCTCTCGGGGACCACGTCATAGTCGGCGACGAGGCCCAGATAGCCCAAATCGGCCAGCATCTGGAACAAATCAAGCAAGCCCAGGTTGGCGTCAAATTCGGTTTTGAGCATCTGATAATCGTGCGTGGTCCCGTTGGCGGTCGGTCCCAGGTAGTGGATGTAGCGCATCGGGTCGGCGATGAGCGTGTTTTTACGGGTGGGCCTTTTTTTGCCCGAGTAGTCGGCCGGCCGGTCCGCCGCCGCCTGCGCCCGCTGGTACGGGCGTTCGGTGGCGTCGAGCAGCAACACGGACACGTCGGCAAACACGGCCTGCATCTGGGCCAGCGAGTCGATGGCGCGGGCCGGCAGCACCCCAAGCGTGCGCAAGGTGCGCTCCAGGGCCTTGGCCAGGCGGTGAGCGTGTTCGCAGGCTTTGGAGCGGGGCAGGCCAAAGGTGGCGGCCAGCACGTCAAACGTGGGGTAGGCTTTCAGGTAGTAGAGAATGAACAATAGTTTCTGTTCCGGGCTGGCCAGCACACCCTTGCGCCCGCCGCCGGCCCGGCGCTGACGGGGCCGCTGCTCCGAAAAACGCGCATCGGCTTCTTGCTGGCAGCCCGCCACGAATGGCTCGGACAAGGCGCAAAAAGCGGCCAGGTCCAAGCCCGTTAACGCCCGCATTTGCCGGTCATCTGTTATCGTATGTACATCAAGCATTCTCAAAATTACTATTTGGGAACAAGTCTAATGGCTGACGGGCGCTCAAACGACTTCAAATCTTTCATTGCCTTAGCTGCAGTAAATGATTCTGTTGTGAAATCTCCCTATGCTGATACTCTATACCTTTTCTCGAAAAACAGGATGTATAAGTTTACATTCAAAAAATACTAGCTGAATGGAGCTTTTCAACGTTTATCCGCTCGTCAACATCACGCCGGTAAAGGCGCTGGGAGCAACGCTGTGGGATGAAAACGGCCAGGAATACCTGGATTTCTACGGCGGCCACGCCGTGATTTCCATCGGCCACAGCCACCCGCACTACGTGCAGCGCCTCACGGAGCAGCTGCAGAATATCGGCTTCTACTCAAATTCGGTGCAGATTCCGATTCAGCGGGAGCTGGCCGAGAAGTTGGGCCAAGTGTCGGGTTATGATGACTACACGCTATTCTTGTGCAACTCCGGAGCCGAGGCCAACGAGAATGCGCTGAAACTGGCTTCTTTCCACACCAGTAAAAAGCGCGTGGTGGCGTTTAAAGGCGCGTTTCACGGCCGTACCTCGGGCGCGGTGGCAGCTACGGATAACGCCAAAATTGTGGCTCCTTTTAACGCCGGGCACCATATCAGCTTCCTGGAATACGACTTGGCGGCGGTAGAAACGACGCTGCAAGCTGGCGATGTCTGCGCCGTCATCATCGAGCCAATTCAGGGCGTAGGGGGCATTATTATGCCTTCCGATGAGTTCCTTGAAGGCTTGGCGGCACTCTGCAAAACGCACGGCGCGCTGCTGATTGCCGACGAGGTGCAGAGCGGTTACGGCCGGAGCGGCAAGTTCTTCGCGCACCAGCACGCCGGCATTCGCCCCGACGTCATTTCCGTGGCCAAAGGTATGGGCAACGGCTTCCCCATCGGCGGTATCCTCATTGCGCCCGAGTATAAGGCGTCCTACGGCTTGCTGGGCACCACCTTCGGTGGCAACCACCTGGCCTGCGCCGCCGCCCTGGCCGTGCTTGAAGTCATCGAAGGCGAAAATCTGCTGACCCACGCCACCGAGCTGGGCGACTACCTCCGCATTGAGCTGCTGGCCCACGCCGGCGCCGAAGCAATCCGTGGCCGCGGCCTGATGGTGGGCATCAAATACGACTTCCCCATCAAGGAAATCCGCGACAAACTGCTGTCGGACTACCATGTTTTCGTAGGTAATGCCTCGGACCCCACAGTGCTACGGCTGCTGCCGCCGCTGAACATCACGCGGGCCGAGGTTGACCGTTTTTTGCAGGCGCTCTACGCGCTGACGGAGAATTTGGTAACCGCCATTCAGGAACCATCAGCGCTGGATTAGAACGGTGTAGAGACGCGACACTTCGCGTCTCGTCGTTGAACGGCTCGCACTAAACCGCAGGCCCGCCAACGTCAGCAACGATTGAGACGCGAAGTGTCGCGTCTCTACAGCACAACCATAACCTAGAATGAACCAAGTAAAGCTAGTCCTCGAAGACGGCACCTCCATCGAAGGCGAATCCTTTGGGGCCTTCACCTCCGCCGCGGGCGAAGTAGTGTTCAGCACGGCCATGACCGGCTACCCCGAAAACCTCACCGACCCGTCCTTCGCCGGCCAGATTCTGGTGCTCACCACCCCCATGGTGGGCAACTACGGCGTGCCCGGCGAGGAGCTGTACGAGTCGATTTCCAAGATTTTCGAGTCGGATAAGATTCATATTTCTGGTCTGGTTGTCAACTATTACTCCGAGGAGCATAGCCACTGGAATGCCGCCAAAAGCCTCGGCGACTGGCTGAAAGAGTACAATATCCCCGGCATCTTCGGCGTCGATACCCGGATGCTCACCAAGAAGCTGCGCGAGAAAGGCGCGATGCTGGGTAAGGTTGTAGCCGAGGAAAATATAGAGTTCCACGACCCCAACCAGGAAAACCTGGTATCCAAGGTGAGCCCTATCGAGGTAAAGCACTACGGCCACGGCCAGAACAAAATCGTGCTCGTCGACTGCGGTACCAAGACCAACATCATCCGCTGCTTCCTCAACCGCGACGTGGAGCTGATTCGCGTGCCCTGGGACTACGACTTCACCAAACTCGACTACGACGGCCTGTTCCTAAGTAATGGCCCCGGCGACCCCAAAATGTGCGAGGCCACCATCCGGCACCTGCAAAAGGCCCTGGCCCAGGACAAGCCCATTTTCGGCATCTGCCTCGGCAGCCAGCTCATGGGCCTGGCGGCGGGCGGCGACACCTTCAAGCTGAAATACGGCCACCGCAGCCACAACCAGCCCGTGAAGCTCACCGGCACCCAGCGCTGCTACATCACCAGCCAGAACCACGGCTTCGCGGTAGACACTGACACACTACCCGCTGAGTGGGAAATGTTGTTCGAGAACCTCAACGACGGCACCTGCGAAGGCATTAAGCACAAAACCAAGCCCTTCTTCTCCACCCAGTTCCACCCCGAAGCCGCTGGCGGGCCGGAGGATACGGAGTACCTATTTGATGAATTTCTGAAAGAGGTAAACGAGTATAAAAACCGCTAAGGTGTAGCAGATGCTTATTTTTCATCAGTTTACAAGCTCCCGGCCTGTAGTGCTTCTACCACATCAAGCGTCTTGGGCTAGAGAGTACACTGATATGGCTAAGCGTATTCACACTATTGCTGGTGATGCTGTACTACGCATCGACCACATTGGCTCTACAGCTGTGCCCTCTCTGTCTGCCAAGGATATAATTGATATACAATTAACTGTGGCGAATATTAAGGATACAGCTGTCCTAATAAATTCCTTAGAGAAGGCCGGTTTTCAACCAAGAAAATCATTTGAATACGATGAATTTCATGGTTTACCGTCCCAATCTCCAGAACTGCGCAAACGCTACATACGTGAGCCACTAGGTGAACGACGCGCTCATATACATGTGCGTCAAGCTGGCCGATTCAATGCCCGATTTGCGTTGTTATTTCGAGATTATCTCTGCGCAAATGATCATGCACGTGAGGAATATGAGCTGTTAAAGTGCCGCGCTGCGAAACTGTTTCCGAATAGTATAGATGGATACCTTTTCCTAAAAGAACCAGCATTTCATCTTATCTATCACGCTGCCGACTTATGGGCCGAGAAAGTAGGATGGGAGCCCGCTACAGCGAACAATGGAGATTCTTATGAATAGCTGACCTTAATGAAGTGGTAAACATGCTTTGGCTTCGCTCCACCTAATGCTACTCTCTTCACATTCATCACTTCCCAACGCACTACTCTCATGCAAACGAAAGGTAGAAGTTTTCAGAACTGGGGAATCTTGCTGTTAGGAGCGGCGGCGTTTGCGGCGTTCTATTTCATTAAGAATCTCAAGGGGAGGACTTCTTCAAACTAGCGCTAGGCAAGAAATCCGATGTGGTTGTTGCCGCCATGAATGGCGCGAAATCCTCCCCCAGGATACTTAACCGTACGGGGAAGATCGTTTCCAAAAAATTTAAGCTGGATAAACTGGGTCCTAGAGAAGATTCGCTCTCCTTTCGAGTCATTCTGAAAGGTGAAAAGTCTACTGCAACCATCAAAACCCAGGTAATCAAACAGCCATCTGGTGAGTGGAAGTTGGTAAAGAGCGACACCACCTTCTCCAAATAAGAGCATAATCATTACCCTAATCCAACGAGCCACATGCTTCGGCAGGCTCCGCACGACTGCCTTTTAACATGACCGCACCAGCGGCCTGTTACCCTAACCCTTAGAATGGAAAAACCCAACAAAGTTCTCATCCTCGGTTCCGGTGCACTGAAAATTGGCGAGGCCGGAGAGTTCGACTACTCCGGCTCCCAGGCCCTCAAGGCGCTGAAAGAGGAGGGCATCCGCACCATCCTCATCAACCCCAACATTGCCACCGTGCAGACGTCGGACAACATTGCCGACGACGTGTACTTCCTGCCCGTGACGCCCTACTTCGTGGAACGCGTCATTCAAAAAGAACAGCCCGATGGCATTCTGGTGGCCTTTGGGGGGCAAACTGCCCTGAACTGCGCCGTGGCCTTGTACCGCGGTGGCGTGTTTGAGAAGTACAACGTGAAGGTGCTGGGCACGCCCGTGCAGTCCATCATCGATACCGAGGACCGGGATATTTTCAAGGAGAAGCTCAACCAGATTGGCGTATTATCCGCTCGCAGTGAAGCCGTGACCAGCATTGAGGATGCCCTGAAAGCCGCTGAGAGAATCGGTTTCCCGATTATCGTGCGGGCGGCGTTTGCGCTGGGTGGCCTGGGCAGCGGCTTTGCCAACAACATGGACGAGCTGCGGGCCCTGGCCCAGAAATCCTTCACGACTTCCGACCAGATTCTGGTGGAAGAGTCGCTGAAGGGCTGGAAGGAAGTGGAGTACGAAGTGGTGCGTGACCAGTACGATAACTGCATCACGGTCTGCAACATGGAGAACTTCGACCCTATCGGCATTCACACCGGGGAGAGCATCGTGGTAGCGCCGTCGCAGACCCTGAGCAACCGCGAGTACCATAAGCTACGCAGCATCGGCATCAAGACCATTCGCCACCTGGGCATCGTGGGCGAGTGCAACATTCAGTATGCGTTGGACCCCGTTTCGGAGGATTACCGCGTGATTGAGGTGAACGCGCGCTTGTCGCGCTCCTCGGCGCTGGCTTCCAAGGCTACGGGCTACCCGCTGGCGTTTGTGGCGGCCAAGCTAAGTTTGGGCTACTCGCTGTCGGAGTTGAAAAACAGCGTGACGCAGACAACCTCAGCCTTCTTCGAGCCGGCTTTGGACTACGTGGTAGTAAAATTACCGCGCTGGGATTTGGGCAAGTTCGAGGGCGTGAACCGGCAGATTGGCAGCGCTATGAAGAGCGTGGGCGAGGTCATGGCCATCGGCAAATCCTTCGAGGAAGCCATTCAGAAGGGTCTGCGCATGCTGGACACCGGCAAGCGCGGCTTCGTGGCTAATAAGCCTGAAGACCTGGATACCGCTACCATCGACAAGCTACTGAACGAACCGAATGAGGAGCGCATTTTTGCCATTAATCTGGCGTTTGAAGCCGGCTATACACTTGACCAGGTACACGCGCTGACCCGCATCGATGATTGGTTTTTGCAGCGCCTGTACACCATTTTTAAGCTGGGAAATAAGCTAGCTGCCGGCCGTGAAAACGGGTTGAACGGGCTGGAAACAACTTTGCTACGCGAAGCCAAAAAAGCCGGCTTCTCCGACCAGCAAATAGCTGTAAAGCTGCTCGGTGAAGGCGACGTGAAAGCCGATGAGTTGCTGGTGCGTGCGCGCCGCAAGGCGCTGGGCGTACTGCCCGTCATCAAGCAGATTGACACGCTGGCGGCCGAGTTTCCGGCCAAAACCAACTACCTCTACTCTACCTACCACGGCACCGAAAACGACCTGGAGCCCGAAACCGACAAGTCGGTGGTGGTGCTGGGCTCGGGCGTGTACCGCATCGGCAGCTCCGTGGAGTTCGACTGGTGCGGCGTGCAGGCCGTGCAGACGGCTGCCGAGGAAGGCTACAAAACCATCATCATCAACTACAACCCCGAGACCGTTTCGACTGACTACGACGTCAGCGACCGGCTGTACTTCGAGGAGCTGAGCTTCGAGCGGGTGATGGATATTCTGGAATTTGAGCAGCCAGGGGGCATTATTCTCTCCACTGGGGGGCAAATTCCGAACAACCTGGCTACCCGCTTGGAGGAAGCCAACGCGCCCATTCTGGGCACTACTGCGTTTCGCATTGATGAGGCCGAGAACCGCCATAAGTTCAGCAGCATCATGGACGAGCTGGGCATTGCGCAGCCCCGCTGGAAGGAGCTGACCTCGCTGGATGCCATGCTCACGTTTGTGCAGGAAGTGGGCTTCCCGGTGCTGATTCGGCCTTCCTATGTATTGTCGGGGGCGGCGATGAACGTCGTTTCCAACAACTTCGAACTGGAGGAATTCCTGAAAGCCGCCAAGGAAGTAAGCGCCGAGTACCCAGTAGTGGTGTCGGAATTTATTCAGGAAGCCAAGGAAGTGGAGCTGGACGCGGTGGCCGACAAGGGCGAAATCGTGAGCTACGCCATTTCCGAGCACGTCGAGTTTGCCGGCGTACACTCCGGCGACGCCACCATGTACTACCCGCCCCAGAAGCTGTATGTGGGCACCATCCGCAAGCTGAAAATTATTGCCGAGAAGGTGGCCAGGCGCTACGAAATCAGCGGTCCGTTCAACATTCAGTTTCTGGAAAAAGACGGCGAAATTCGGGTGATTGAGTGCAATCTGCGCGCCTCCCGCAGCTACCCCTTCGTGTCGAAGATCTCGGGTAACAATCTGATCAAAAAAGCCACCCAGGTACTACTGGGCAAACGCGTAATCCGCGACGAGAGCGAACGAATCTACGACCTGCCCTTCGTGGGCGTAAAAGCCCCCCAGTTCTCCTTCACCCGCCTCCCCGGCGCCGACCCGGTCATGCGCGTGGATATGGTGAGCACCGGCGAGGTGGGCTGCCTGGGCGACACCGCCGAGGAAGCCCTGCTGAAATCGATGCTGAGCGTGGGGTATAAAATACCCGCGAAGTCGGTGCTGATTTCCAGCGGACCTATCAAGTCGAAAGTGGCCCTGCTCTCGGCTGCCGAGCTGCTGGTGAAGCACGGCTACACCATCTACGCCACCCAGGGCACGCACCGCTTCTTCGCCGAAAATAACGTGCCCAGCAGCCTCCTCTTCTGGCCCGACGACTACCAGGAGCCCAACGTGCTGACGTATCTGAAGGAGAAAAAAATCGACCTGGTCATCAACATCCCCAAGAACCTCTCAAAAGGCGAGCTGGACAACGACTACAAAATCCGCCGCACCGCCGTGGACTTTGGGGTGGGCTTGCTGACAAATGCGCGGCTGGCCAAAGCATTTATTCAGGCCTTCTGCACGCTGAAGCTGGAGGATCTGAAGATTAAGAGTTGGAACGAGTATAAGGCGATGTAAGTCAGTTGTTTACGATCTAAAAGACGCTCATGCTTGATCTGGCGTCCGCTTGTCGAAGCACTTCTACCGCTTCGGAATTAGTGAGTAAAAAATATCTGCATGCTTAAGTAGACCAACTATTTTCGTGGATAATTCACACCAAACGGATACAATGCAACCAGCTCAATCAAAACTCAACAATAGCGGGTATTGGCTTATTGCCTTTTTATTGATTCCTGCACTCTGCGCTATGCAATTTGGCAATGCCTACACGGCCGATAAAGCAATGAGTACGCTTTACAGTGGCTTAGCTGGAGGAATAGCAGGTGCGGTTGGCATTACGTGCTATTATTTCACTGAAAAACGCGCACCGATATTTCGTCTTGTGGTATTAATGATCTTGGGTTTTGTCACGGTACTACCTACGATTCTTTTGCCGCATCCCACTGGGTTGATGAGTAAAGACGGTGTCAGTTATTTCACTTGTCCCGTTTGTGGCTATGTTGCCTACAGAGCACAAGAGAAATCCTGCGACAACTGCGGTGTGGAACTAAGCCAAGATGAAATGCGCCAATCAGGCGTACCTACTTTAGATTCATTAATTGATTTGGAGCAACGCTTTTACTTTATTCCAGACGACGAAAAAATGACTGTAAGTTTCGACCAGCCTACTATTTCTGAAGATGGGTACACCTTGAATAAATCTTGGAATCCTAGTGTTTCTAAAGCCGCTGTAGAAAAGGAAGCATTGAATTATTACGAATTCCGTAAGAAGAACCCTGTCAAAATTCAGATCCTAAAGAAAGAATATATACCTGCTCAATGAAGCAGTAGCTCTGCTTCGACAAGCTCAGCATGGCGGTCTTTTTCCCTTATAGAACCTGAATGAAAAACTTCACCTCCTTCACCGACACGGGCGACTACAAAGCCCTGTTGCAGCAAGCGTATTTTAATGAAGTACAGCGCCTCAGCTTACCTTCGCCCTATTGCACGGTTTTTCCACCCCACCACACGGCTGCCCCTGAAAAGGTGAAGCCCTCGGTACGGGAATACCAAGGGCTTCGAAGAAGTAAGTGCAGATGCACCAAACTTCTCGGTCAGATGAGTAAAAAGCGTGCTTTAGAAATTTCTACCGCAACGGCCGCAGATCCAGTTCAAACCCTGGCAGGGCCGGCTCGGCGCTCAGCGTCGCCTCGAAGCTGGTGATTTCTTCCGGCTCCTGCCCGCGCCGGTAGATGGTGGCGGTTTCGTTGCCAGGGTCGAGGAGGAAGCCGACTTCGACGCCGTTTTCCAGGTAGCTTTCCATCTTACGCCGCAGGGGAGCCAGGCCATCGGAGGGCGAGCGTGCTTCGACCACGAACGAGGGACACACGGGCGGGAAGCGCAGGCGCTGCTGCTCGGTCAGCGCATCATAAGCGACTTTGGGCACCCAGGAGGCGTCAGGCGAGCGAATGGCGCCGTCGGGCAGGGTGAAGCCGGCCGAGGACTCAAACACGTACCCCAGTTGATGCTGGCGATTCCAAAGCATCAACTGAAAATGTACTTCACCTGATTTACGGCTTGATTCGGCTCCGGCGGGGGGCATAAAAATGATTTCATGGTTGGCGTTGCGCTCCAGGCGCAACGTAGGATTATGCTGGCACAACTCTAAAAAATCATCGTCCGTGAGCCGGGTCAGGACGGGGCCGTGCAGCACTACCATATTGTCGATGTCGGCGAAAGTCATGGCAGTCAAAAATGAAGGTGCTTATCCAAATATAAGCTATTATTCTCCCTTACGTTCGACGCGAAATGATTAGTTCGGTTGCTTTTCTCCATTGTGGCGTTCTTGCGCATTAATTCTACTTCATGAAAAACTTCACCTCCTTCGCCGATGCGGGCGACTACAAGGCCCTGTTGCAGCAAGCCCTGGAAATCAAGGCGAATCCGTATGGCTACCAGCACATCGGCAAGAACAAAACCGTTGGGCTGATCTTCTTCAATCCCAGCCTGCGTACCCGCCTCAGCTCTATCAAAGCCGCCTACAACCTGGGCGCGCAAGCCTGGGTGCTCAACGCCGGGGCTGACTCCTGGACCCTGGAAATGGCCGACGGCGCGGTGATGAACGGCGGCACCCAAGAGCACATCAAGGAGGCTATTGCCGTGATGAGCCAGTACTGCGACGTGCTGGGCGTGCGCACCTTCCCCACGCTCAAGGACCGCGAGGCCGACTACAGCGAGGAAGTGTTCAACAAGATTCTGAAGTACGCCACCGTGCCCGTTATCAGCCTGGAAAGCGCCACCCTGCACCCGTTGCAGTCGTTTGCCGATCTGATTACCGTAGCCGAGCACAAGCAAAAGGAGCGCGTGAAAGTGGTGCTCACCTGGGCTCCGCACGTGCGCGCCCTGCCCCAATGCGTGCCCAACTCCTTCGCCGACTGGTTCTCGGAAGTAGATTGGGTCGACTTTATCATTACTCACCCCGAAGGCTACGAATTAGCCCCCCAGTTCACCAAAGGCGCCCGCATTGAGTACGACCAGAAGAAGGCCCTGGAAGGCGCTGACTTCGTGCAGGCCAAGAACTGGAGCAGCTACCAGGACTACGGCCAGGTCATCAGCAACGACCCCGCCTGGATGCTCACGCCCGAGCATATGGCTGGCACCCACGACGCTAAGTTTTTGCACTGCTTGCCCGTGCGCCGCAACGTGGAAGTATCGGACGCTATTCTGGACTCGCCCAACTCGCTGGTGATTCAGGAAGCCGGCAACCGGGTGTTTTCTATGCAGACTGTGCTACACGAGATGCTGAGATAGACCTGTTTATATACTGCCCACACATAAAAAGCCCCCCAGAATACATCTGGGGGGCTTTTTATGTGTGGGCAGTATACAAAATCTCAATTCTGTCTTAGCCAACATTATTTTCTGTTCCTGCTGCTTATTAATCGACTCATTCTATTGGGTTTTTATTGAATTATCACTTATCCACCAGCCAATAGTTCTATTTAGCTCTCACAAAAGACTTCGTAGATAGTTGTAGTAAAACCAGGAATAAGTAAATTCACTGTAGCCTTATAAGTTCTTGCTGGCTTAAAGGATTGAAAGATTCGGTGATGGGTTCTATTTCATGCTGTAAATGATTAACTTACAGCAAGTTCCTGGAGAATTAGAAAGCGGAAGAGGAGATGGACGGGGCGTTTCTGGGGGGACTTAAGCAGGCAAGGAGAGCGAGGAAAAAGAGGTAAAGACCTTCACAAGTACACTTGGTGGTACTTTGTCAGAAAGAAAAAGCATTTATTCATTACTTTGAGCAGCGTATTCACCTGGTCCGTGATACGATAGCAGTTATTTCTTCATTGTTCCACTTTTTTACACCTTTTGCACACGGTTTAGCAAACCGATGTTTTTTATTTTAACTAGGTCCAAACCCAAACCCTACATGAAACAAAAACTTTTACTCTCCCTTGTCTGGTGCGTGCTGCTGGCCTCAACCGCGTGGGCGCAAACCCGGACGGTAACCGGCCGGGTTACCGACGCCAGTGGCTCAGGCCTGCCCGGCGCAACGGTATTGGAACGCGGAACCACAAATGGTGTCAGCACCAGCACCGATGGTGCTTTCTCGCTGACAGTGCAGCCCAATGCTACGTTGGTTATTAGCTCTATTGGCTTTAACACGCAGACCATTCCGGTAGGCGAGCAGTCAGTAATCAATGCTCGATTGGCTACCAATGAAACGGTGCTGAATGAGGCGGTGGTAGTGGGCTATGGTACTCAGGCTAAGCAGGAAGTAACGGGCTCGGTAACCCAACTTACCAGTAAAGACGTGGAAAACGTGCCCGTGGTAAGCTTTGAACAAGCCATTCAGGGGCGGACGCCGGGAGTACAAATCAACCAGGGTTCGGGTAAGCTGGGCGCCGGCGTGCAGATTCGGGTGCGGGGCTCTTCGTCGGTGACGGCCTCCAACCAGCCGCTTTACGTGATTGATGGTATTCCCGTCACTTCTCAGGACGTGGGCTCCGCCAATGACGAGCCCATCAACCCGCTGGCCGACTTAAATCCGAATGATATAGAAAGCATCACCATCCTGAAAGATGCCGCCTCCTCGGCCATCTACGGTTCCAGAGCATCTAACGGGGTAATTCTGGTGACCACTAAAAAAGGACGCCAGGGCCAGACGCGGGTAAACGTGGGGGCCTATTTTGGAACCAGTGAAGCCACCCGCAAGCGCAAATTCCTGAACGCGGCGCAGTACAAAGAGCTTTTCAGCGAGGCAATCATCAACTCCTCCAACCGTACCGACGAGGATAATCCGGGATATATATTCGACAATTATGGCCAAAACCCTGATCTGGAGGAAGTATTCGACTCGGAAGGAGGGCTGGATTTCAACTCCACCTCCGATACTCCCTGGTCCGATCTGGCTTTTCGCAAAGGCAACATCCAGCAGTACGACGCCAACGTGAGCGGGGGGATGCCAAAACCCGTTTCTTTCTGAGCGCCACCTATAATAACCAAGAAGGCATTATTGTCGGCAACCGCTACCGCCGGGGTAGCATGCGCGCCAACATCGACCACTCGATTTCTGAGAAGCTGCGCGTAGGCTTAAATCTCTCCCTCGTGCGGTCGGTCAACGACCGGGTACCCGATGATAACGCCTTCTCCAACCCGGTGCAGCTGAACGCCCTACCCCCGATTCAGCCCGTCCGCGACCCGGTCACGAATGAGCTGAACCGCAACACCTTGTACTACAATGCCCTGGTGGAAGTGGAAAACGCCTCCAACCGCGCCGGTACTTACCGCTCTTTCAGTACGGCTACGCTCGCCTACGAACCCATAAAGGGCCTGACGCTGCGAACCGAGAACGGAGTTGACTTCCTGAGCCTGAATGAAGAGATTTACCGGGGCCGCTTAACCGAAGATGGCGCCCCCACTGGCTACGGGTTCAATAACCAGGCGCAGTCGGTCAACTACACCACCAACAATACCGCCACCCTGGCCCGCAGCTTCAATGATGAGCACACGCTGGAGGCCCTGGTTGGCTTTTCTTTCCAACGATCCAATCTGCAAGGCACCAGCTCGGAAGGGCGGGGCTTCCCTAATGATCAGTTTCGCAAGATTGCTTCGGCGGCGCGCATCACCAGCGGGAGCAGCAGCGGCACGGGCTACACTTTCTTGTCATATTTATCCCGCGTAAACTACTCGTTCCGCAATCGTTACCTAGCCTCGGTAAGCGTGCGGACTGATGCTTCTTCGCGCTTTAGCAAAGACAACCGGTATGGGGTGTTTCCGGCGGGCTCCGTGGGGTATATTCTATCGGAAGATCTTTTTGAGGGCAGCACGGCTGTTAACTTCCTGAAGCTGCGGGCCAGCTACGGCCTGACGGGCAACGCCGAGATTGGCAACTTCGCTTACCGGCGCCTGTTCGCGGCCATCCCGTACGCGGATGTTGCTGGTATTCAACCCAGTGGCTTAGGCAACCCCAATTTGACCTGGGAAAACACCAAGCAAGCTGATATCGGGTTTGAGTTTGGGTTTTTTGAAAACAGAATCTCGGGTGAGGTTGACGTATACGAAAAGCGTACGGAAGACCTGCTGCTCGACTTGCAACTGCCCTACTCGGGTGGCTACCCCATCGTTACCCGCAACCTGGGCAAGCTGCGTAACCGCGGCCTGGAAATCAGCTTGAATACCCGCAATATCGACAAAGTTGTTAAGTGGAATACCAATTTCAACATCTCCTTCAACCGAAACAAAATAACGGACCTGAACGGGCAGGAAATCATTGCCGGAGGGCGCAATCTGGGGCGGGTGCGCGTGGATGAGCCAATTGGGGTATTTTGGGGCAGAAAGTTTGCCGGCGTAGACCCTGCTAACGGCGATGCGCTGTATCTGACGGCGGAGGGCACCACTACCAATGTGTTTACCCAGGCCGCCGTGCAGAAGCTAGGTGATCCAAATCCAAAGTACACGGGCGGGGCTACCAACACCGTAAGTTGGAAAGGCCTGGAGCTGAGCATCTTGAATCAGTTCGTGTATGGCAATGATATTTACAACATCGGGGGGTATTTCAGTCCGTCAATGGCGACTTCTTCGACAACCAAACCATAGACCAGCTTCAGCGCTGGCAGCGGCCAGGCGACATTACCAGCGTCCCGCAGGCTCGCTTTAGCGATGCCAACGGTACCGGCCCCTCGTCGCGCTGGATATCGAAGGGCTCTTTCCTGCGCTTCAAAAACGTAACCCTGGGCTATACTCTGCCGCCCGACCTAGTAAAGCTGGGAATGCTGCGGTCGGCCCGGATTTATGTCACCGGCCAGAACCTGATTACCATTACTAACTACGATGGCTACGACCCGGAAGTGAATACTACCGCTTTCGGCCGTCCGAGCTACTTGCTGGGGCACGATTTCTACACGCCGCCACTGGCTAAAACCTGGCTGGTAGGGTTGAATCTGGGCTTCTAACCCACTTACTTTTCTGGATATAACATCATGAACATACTATTCTCCCCTCGTCGGGCTGCCGTGCTGGCCGCTGGGCTCCTGCTAAGCCTGACCGGCTGCGAAAAGCAGCTCGATGTTCAGCCCCAACAAAGCGTAGACGCGCAAACCGCCCTCGATAGCCCCGCCAGCGTGGAAAGCGCTGTGGTGGGCGCTTATGCCCGCCTGGATTTGCCCCAACTATACGGTACCAACCTGCTGCTGGTGCCCGAGTTGATGGCCTCCGACAACTACATCTTCTGGCAAGGCACCTTTCAGAGCTACCGCGAAGTGTCCCGCCGCCAGATGACCGCTTTTAACGTCGAGGCCGACCGCATCTGGAATCAGGCCTATCAAACCATCAACCTTACTAATCTCATTCTGGATGCTGCTCCAGTGGTGAGCAGCCAGACCCAGCAAGACCGCCTGACGGGTGAGGCACAAATGATTCGCGCCATGCTGTATTTTGAGCTGGTGCGGCTCTACGCTCTGCCTTACCAAGCCGCCGGAGCCAACACCCAGCCGGGTGTGCCTATCAATCTGGCGCCCAATACGACCGAGGCCCAGGCGGCCGTGCGGCTGCCCCGTGCCTCCGTAAACGAAGTGTACGCGCAGATTTTGAAAGACCTGGAAGCCGCTGAAGTTAAATTGCCTACCAGCAACGGGGTCCGCCTTGATAAGTACGACGCCCAGGCCATGCTGGCACGCGTGTCCTTGCAGCAAGGCAACTATACCCGCGCCCTAGCCTTAGCTGATGGGGTGATTCGGCGCAGCGGAGCTATTTTAAATCCTTCGGTGCTGTCGGCCTTCACCAACCGGGGCAGCCGGGAGGTTCTGTTTGAGATTCAGCAGAATGATCAAAACAATGCCGGAGCCGCCAATGATGGTCTCGCCACCTTTTACTCCAGCAACGCCGCAGGCTTTGGCGGCCGGGGCGACGTGCAGGTGCTGTCGGCCTTTTCCAGTCAGTACGGAGCCCGTGATCAGCGGGGCTTGCAAACAGGCATCGGTAACAGCCTTATCTATACCGGGACTGGGCGCAGAGCGGGCCGTTTGCGCTCCTACAAGTGGAATAGCGCGGGCCAGAATATTCCCATTATCCGTTTAGCCGAAATGCTGCTGATCCGTGCCGAGGCGAACACCCGCCTGAGCAGTCAGGTTGGAGCTACTCCGCTCGATGATGTGAATTCGGTGCGCGGCCGGGCTCAGGCAGCCCTCTTGACCAGGGTTACCTTGGCTGATGTTCTCAGGGAGCGGGAATTGGAACTGGCCTTTGAAGGGTTCCGCTTTCACGACTTGCGGCGTACGGGACGTTTGGTCGGTAATGCCGCCTTCAACGACCCTCAGCTATTGCTTCCCATTCCTCAGTACGAAATCAATCTGGGCAACGCACTACCGCAAAACCCAGAATACTAGGCATACTGCGTCTCACATAAAAAAGCCCCCCAGATCTTTCTGGGGGGCTTTTTTTATGTGATTTCAATAAAGCTATTTATCCGACAGCAATACCTGGGGGGCATTTCGACTATTTCCCATAATGATAACCTTGCTGTTGGCTGAAGTGGCAATGGCTTGATTGGCTTTAATAGTCTCGTATTGCAGCAGCCGGTCGCTGAGCTCGGTGCTGATAATCTTTTGATAGTCGGCGATGCCTTGGGCTTCAAGGCGCTTACGCTCGGCTTCCTGGCGCTCCTTCTGAAGCACAAACTGCATTTTCTGGGCTTCCTGCTCGGCCGAAATTTTGCTTTCGATGCTGCGCTTCACCGGGGCGGGCAGCTGAATGTTGCGAATCAAAAGCTGCTCCAGCTGAAGCCCGCGCTGTTGAAAATCACGGTTGATGGTATTGTAAATGCGGTTTTGGAACTCGTCGCGGCTGGTAGAGTACAGGGCCACGGCATCGTAGTACACGGCATTGTCGCGGATGCGGGTGCGCGTAACGGGCCGCACGATGGCATCCTGGTAATTGGGCCCAATGGTGGTGAGGATATGCGGCGCCCGCGTAGGCACCACGCGGTAGAGCACCGTCAGGTCGATGACAACCTCCAGCCCATCGGCCGTGAGCACCTGAATGGCATCGTCGCCGGCACGCTGGCCTTCCTCACGCTGCACCGACATGGTATAGTTCTGCGTGCGCGTGTCAAACTTGGTCACGTTCACCAAAGGGTTCACCACATTCAGGCCACTGGTCAGAATGCGCGGCTGCACCTTACCAAATAAGGTCTGAACGCCCACTTGCCCAGCTTCAATCTGTACTACGGTGCTTGTAGCAACCCCCAGCACGATGAGCGTAGCCCCCGCAAACAGCAGCAAGCTGCGAAACCGCTGGAACGGATACGATATTTTACTCGCATTGAACCCCAAAATAACTAGCACGAGGCCAACGAATACAAGGGTCATAGCCGAGGAAGTTAGGTAAAGAGTGGCGCGGCAAAGTCAGCATAATCTGCCCCCAGCCGCTACGAAAAGATAAGGTTTTGCCAGCTGGTTTGGAAGCAAAGCTGCTATATGCTAGCTATTTCCACTACTTACTCATCTTCGTCATCATCTTCGTCGTTCAGAGCGTCGAAATCAATTTCTTGGGCCAATTCCAGCGCTTCTTCAATCACCGCATCCATCATGGGCTTGGTATCGGCATCGAGGGTGCGCTCAAATAGCTGCAGAATCTGCTCGCCCTCGTCGTTCACATACAGATTGGTGTAGAGGCGCTCAAACAGCTTGGCATCGCGGGTAATAATGCTGTCAATGTCGGCGACGGAGCGGGCGCCCAGCGCGCGGTGCAGTACGTCCAGCACGCGGCGGCTTTCTTCGTGGTCGCCCAGGTCGGTGAGCAGCTTCAGCAAGGACATGGCCACGCCCAGGCGCACGCGCTCAAACCGGAACGGCACATCGGCGCGGCTGGCGTGCTCGAAAGTGGCGTACGCGGCCGTGTCGGGCTCGGTGAGGTAGTAGGCCGCGTCGGCGTCGGTGCGGAAAGCAGCGCGCAGCAGTTGTTCGTAGCGAAGAGCACTCATCTTGGAAGTGGAAAGTAAAGATGGAAAAGGCGGTTCACGCTTGGGCTTTTCGTTAAAAATGCCCCCCAAAGAAGGTCGACGTAACCTAAAAGGCGAAAGGTACGATTGAAGAAAAGACAGTGCGTCTTTCAAAGTGTCACTATCGTCTCGTTCGGCGCTTAGGCAGGCTGATATGACGCAGGTTATTCTTTAACAACACACTTTTAACGACAAAACGGATGACACATAAGAAAAAATGGTTGCTGTTTGCCCCGTCCGGGCTGATGCTGGTTGGCTTCGGCACCTGCCTGATTCAATGGGCTACTAGTCTGCAACGCAAGCAAGTGCCTACCAGCGAGTGGGTGGCCGCCGGCACGCTGGCGCTGGGCGTATTCAATGCCGGACTGTGCGTATTTGGCCGGGGCGTATCGGAAGGCGTATTGTATGAGCTGCGCGAGAAAGGCCCTTCGGCCGTCGTGACGGCGGAGATTCCGCAGGAATAGAGACGTTAAGTAAACGCAACAAAAAGCCCCCCAGATTGCTAAATAAAGCATTGGGGGGCTTTTTTACATAAGAAAGCCGGCGTTTGTGCCCACTCTCCTTTGCAAACGTATCCCGGCTTACGCTCTAAGTTGCACCTCTACATCGCTTATATGCTCAACCGGTAGGCAAGTATACGCCTTTTCGACATATTCACCCGGCTTTGTCAGCATTGCCGGCCGGCTGAGGCCCGTCCGTGGCCTCGCGGCGGCGCTCCTCGTATTCCTGCATGTCGTCCAGCTCGATATTGAGCGCGTCGCCCGAAATCTGGATTTCGCGCAGCGACATCGCCAACGACACCAGCAACGCCAGCAGACTCGCCCCAAACACAACTTGCCCCGCCTGCACAAACCCCGCGAACAGCAGAAACATACAGAGCACACAGCCAAACATGCTGGCTATACCGACCGCCTGCATGTTGCGCACAATCACCAGCCGCTGCCGCAGGTTTTGAATCTGCCGCATCACGGGTGTACTGTGCGTGGTCTGATACTGCGATTTGAGCGTGCGGACACGGTTCGCCAATGCCATGAAGCGGTTGGTGTAAGCCAGCAGCAACAGCGACAAAGCCGGAAAGAGTAGAGCCGGCGTATTAATCGTGATTTCCATAAATTATGAAATGATAAGACGACCTTTCCTTGTGGAGGTCAGGCCTGGCGTGGTACTACCAATTCCGCAGAGCGGTTGGTAGTACCACTATTGTTGAACGGTATTGCGTCAGGTCGTTCAACAATAGTGGTACTACCAAGGAAAAAGCCGTAGTACCACACTAACCTTAATACTACAAGACCTTCACCACGAGCTGCGAAGCGTGCTCCGGCGAGTGGTAGAGGCGGTGTGTGGCTTTTTGAAAATCCTGCTCCTTGGCCTCATAGATATTCGGCACGAAGGTCTGCGGGTTGCGGTCGACAAGCGGGAACCAGGAGCTTTGCACCTGCACCATCAGGCGGTGGCCTTTACGGAAGGTGTGGCACAGGTCCTGAAGGGCGAAGGGCACAGCTGACACCTGGTTCGGGGTGAAGGCTTTCGGCTGCGAAAAGCTCTCGCGGAAACGGCCGCGCATTACCTCGGACCGCACGAGCTGCTGATAACCGCCAAGCTTCACATCAGGCAAGTTGCGGGGGTTATTGGGCGTATCATCGGGATACACGTCGATGATTTTGACCACCCAGTCAGCATCTGAGCCGGTGGTGGCTACTTGCAGCAGCGCCTGAATAGGACCAGCTAGCGTAAGGTCTTCGGTTAAAACATCGGTCTGGTAGGTAAGCACATCGGGGCGGCGGCTGGCGAAACGCTGGTCGTCGGTCATGTACTCGCGGGTCATGCCGGTGGCGGTGGCTTCGGTGAAGGGCACTGGCTTGGCGGGGTCGCTGATGTATTCGTCAAAAAGCCCCCCAGCCGCGGTGGAAGTAGGTTTGCTGAATGAAATTTGCCCCCCAGGCTGAAAAAACAGCGTGCGGTCCTGCGCTTGCTTAGGCGGCCACGCATCGAAAGTACGCCAGCGGTTGGTGCCGCTTTCGAAGATATAGGCCTCGGGCAGCTTCGGTTCAGTGGCCTTATTCGCTTTCAGATAAGACCGGAAAAACGGCGCTTCAATACTGTCTTGGTAGAAAAGCGAGGGCGAGGCACCGTAGGCTACGTTGCCCACCATTTCACCTGTGCCGCGTGCCCAGCCGCCGTGCACCCACGGGCCCATCACGATGCGGTTGGAAAGCCTGGGATTCTGATTTTCGATGGTTTTATACGTTTGAAGCGCGCCAAAGAGGTTTTCAGCATCGTTGAAGCCACCTACAGTAAGCACAGCGGTATTCGTATTCAGGTCGCGCAGGTGAGGGCGGAGGTTGCGGGCCTGCCAGAACTCGTCGTAGTTGGGATGCGCCATGAGGTCATTCCAGAAGGCAACGTTGTTCTTAAAGTAAAGCTCATTGGCGTTTTTGAGCGGGCCCAGACGCAGGAAAAAGTCGTAGCCATCGGGCGTGCCGTGCTGAAACGATGGATTACGGTTGGGCGTGGGCTGGGGGCGGGGCTGCCCGAAGCTGGCCAGAAAGTTAAAAGCATGAGGCAGGAAAAAGGCGCCGTTGTGGTGAAAGTCATCCCAAAACCAGTCGGCAATCGGGGCCTGTGGCGAGGAGGCCTTGAGCGCCGGGTGGCGGCTGGTAAGGCCCACTGACGTGTAGAAGCCCGGATACGAAATGCCCCATTGACCTACCCGGCCATTATTGCGGGGGCCTTTTTTGACTAGCCACTCAATGGTATCAAACGTATCGGTGCCTTCGTCGATGTCCTGCTTGCCGCGCGGCTTATCCTTAGCCGGACGCATATTCACGAACTCGCCCTCCGACATATATGCCCCCCGCACATCCTGATACACAAAAATGTAGCCCTCGCGCATCATGGCAGGCGATGGGCCGAGCGCTGTTTTATAGGTATCGGGGCCGTAGGGGCCGGCTGAATAGGGCGTGCGGTTCATGAGCACCGGGTAGCGCTTGGTGGCTGCGTCGGTGGGGGCATAAATGACGGTGTGCAGCTTGCGGCCGTCGCGCATGGGTACCAGCTGCTCCGTTTTGGTGTAATGCTGGCGCACGTAGACCGAGTCGGCATTGATTTTCTGTGCGTGCGCGGCAGAACTGGTCAGCAGCGCGGCAGCAGTCAGCAGGCAAAAGAGTAATGGAGGTTTCATCGGCGGAGGAAAAAGTGGACGGTCGGCAGAAAGAATACGACGAAAGTAACAGAGATTCGTGCACTGCTACCAGCGGAATAGTACCTTGCTTTAAAAGTAGCACGCCGGTGTAAGCTCCGAGTATGCGCTGGACAGTTTGGCTGAACTGATCCAACCGTCGTGTTACGTATCTTTTTTGTTGCTCCAGCACTAACTGGTCATTTTTAATCCATGAAGAAACCTGCTACCCGGCGGACGCAATTCTGCGTCGGCTCCCTCCAAATCCTGCTCTTCCTGTTGCTGCTACCGTTTTGGAGTCTGACCACATCCCAGGCCCAAACGACCTCGCCTTCCCCAGCCGCTGGCACCTTGCTCACGCCCGGCCAGTTTCTGGGCTACCCGCTGGGGGCCAATTTTACCCCCCACTCAGATCTGCTGCGCTATGTAGACCACGTTGTGCAGAACTCTGGCGGCCGGATGCGTTTGCAGCCCTACGGCCGCACCTACGAAAACCGCCCGTTGGAAGTAGTGCAGATAGCTTCGCCCGAGAACCTGAGCCGCCTGGACGAAATCCGCCGCAATAACCTGCGACGGGCCGGTTTGGAAAGTGGCGCTGCGAAGGCCGCTGAACCAGCCATCGTGTGGTTGAGCTACAACATTCATGGCAACGAAGCGGTGTCGTCGGAAGCCATGATGCAGGTGCTTTACGACCTGGCCAACCCCCAAAACCAGCAGACCCAGCAGTGGCTGCAGAATACGGTGGTGGTGCTGGACCCTTGCGTAAACCCGGACGGCCGCGACCGGTACGCGCAGTGGTACAACCGCGTGCGCAACCGCACGCCCAATGCTTCGCCCTACGCTTGGGAGCACCACGAGCCATGGCCTGGGGGGCGTTTTAATCATTATTATTTCGATCTGAACCGCGACTGGGCCTGGCAAACGCAGCAGGAAAGCCAGCAGCGGGTGGCACTGTATAGCCAGTGGCTGCCCCAGGTGCACGCCGACTTCCATGAGATGGGCGTGGATAATCCCTACTATTTCTCGCCCGCCGCCAAGCCTTTTCACGCCGATATCACGCCCTTTCAGCGGGAGTTTCAGAACACGATTGGCGAGTACAACCGCAAGGTTTTTGACCAGAACAACTGGCTGTACTTCACCCGCGAAACCTACGACCTGTTCTATCCTAGCTACGGCGACACGTATCCGTCGTTCAACGGTGCCATCGGGATGACCTATGAGCAGGGCGGCTCGGGCCGGGCGGGGGTTCAAATCCTCAAAGCTGACGGTGATACGCTCACGCTCAGCCAACGGATTGCACACCACCACGCCGCTAGTATGGCCACCATTCAGGCTACTGCCGAGCGCCACGACCCGCTGGTGCGTGAGTTTGAGAAGTACTACACCACTGCTCGCACCAAGCCCGGTGGCGACTACAAAACCTACGTGCTGGCCGCCTCCAACGACCCTGGCCAGCTGGAAAGCCTCCGTAAATACCTGGAGCGGCAGCAAATCAGCTATGGCTATGCGCCGCGTAAGGTGCGTACCAAGGGCTTTAACTATACCACGGGCAAAAATGAGTCGGTGGAGATACAGCCCCGCGACCTTGTGGTGAGCATGTACCAGCCGAAGTCGACGCTGGTGAAGGTGCTGTTTGAGCCGCGTCCTGCTTTGGAAGACTCACTGACTTACGACATTACCGCCTGGGCTTTGCCGTACGCCTACGGTTTGAAAGCCTACGCGCTGAAAGAACAGTTGAAGGGTGCCGATGCGGCAACCGGAGCCAAGCGGCCTGCAACACCGGTGCGCAACGCGCCGGCTGCCGGTACGCCTTATGCTTATGTAGCACGCTGGACTAATATTCAGGACTTGCGCTTTCTGAGCCAGCTGTTGCAGAAAAAGGTGAAAGTTCGGGTAGCGGAGCTGCCATTTGAGGCCGAAGGTCAAAAGTATCAGGCTGGTACGCTGGTTATTACGCGCACTGGCAACGAAAATCTGGGCCCACGCTTCGACCAGATTGTACGCGCCCAAGCCGATTCGATGGGAGTGATGGTGCAAGCCGTACGGTCAGGGTTTTCTACAACAGGCGCTGATTTTGGCTCCAGCTCAGTGCGCTTTGTGAAGCAGCCCACAGTAGGCTTAGTAGCCGGCGAAGGCATTTCGCCCACCGCGTTTGGCGAGATATGGCACTTCTTTGAGCAGCAAATCGGCTACCCGGTAACCGTAATAGGTACGGACTACCTGAATAGTGTTCCGCTGCAAAAGTTTGATGTGCTTATTCTGCCCGATGGCAACTATGGCGACATCTACCCCGAAAAGAGCCTCGAAAACCTGAAAACCTGGGTGCGGGCCGGTGGTAAGCTGATTGCCATGGAAGGCGCCGCCGCTTACCTCGCCAACCGCAAGGATTTCCTGCTGAAAACGAAGCCAGCGGACACTGCTGCGGCCAAAAAGCGGCTCCCTACGCGCCACTACGGCGCTATGCCGATGCCGAACGCCAGCAAATAGAGGAGCGTGTACAAGGTAGCATTTACCGGGTGCAGCTCGATAATACGCATCCGCTGGCCTTTGGCTACGGCTCCACTTACTACGCTTTAGTGCGTGACACGCTCAATTACCGCTTTTTGGGCGAAGGTGGCTGGAACGTTGGTATTCTCAAAAAGGAAGGCTCTGCCGCAGGCTTCACCGGCCGCCGGGCCCGCCCAAAGCTCACCGATACGTTTGTGCTGGGAGCCCAGGAAATGGGCCGGGGTCAGGTGGTATATATGGCCGATAACCCGCTGTTTCGCGGGTTCTGGCAGGGCGGCAAGCTTCTCTTTGGCAATGCGTTGTTCTTTGTTGGGCAATAAGTCAAAGACCACTATTTAACGGACAAAAAAAGCCCCCAGAAACTTCTGGGGGGCTTTTTAATGCTCAATAACTAAAGAATACTAATCAACAACGTCTTCTACTTTGTTGCCGACTTTCTTGGCGCCTTTCTTCACGGCTTTGCCGGTTTTCTTGGCACCTTTTTCAACTGCGTTACCAGTCTTCTTGCCGGCACGCTTTACGTCCTGGGTAGTGTTGTAGCGCTTCTGGCCTACCTCGGTGCGGCCGGTGCGGGTGGTGGTTTCTGACTTTACGGTACCATTGTCACGCACGTCAACTTCCGTTTTGGTGGTGTTGCCGGTAGCTTCGTTGCCAGTAGTAGTAGTCTGCGCGAAGGCAGCGGAAGAAAAAGCTGTTGCGAAGAACAGCAAAAGAGCCTTTTTCATGGTGGATTTCATATAAGGAGAAGAAGACAAATCTGTCTTACGGGGCCTTATACGGCATGCGCACAAATAAGGCTAACTTACCCGCCTTTTATCTTCTAGTTAGTCATAACGCACGCCTCAGGGCAGTAGCAAAGAGCTGTCGCCGTAGCTCAAAAACCGATAGTCATGCGTTAAAGCATGATTATAGACCCTCCGCCAATCGGGGCCAATAAGCGCGGCTACCAGAAGTAAAAGGGTGCTCTCGGGCTGATGAAAGTTGGTAATCAAGCCGTTTACTACCCTAAACTGGTAGCCCGGCGCAATAAGCAGCTGCGTGGAGGCGCGGAGGAAAGAATTGCCTGAGGACTCCACATGCCGCAGCAGCGCCTCCAATGCCTCACATACAGGCATCGACGGCGAACCTTCATACGGCTGCCACTGCGACACATGCAGCTCGTCTGCAGCAGTAGCGGCAGGCTGGTGAGCTAGCTTAGCGCCCAGCCAATACATACTTTCCAGGGTGCGTAAGCTGGTAGTGCCCACCGCAATTATGGGCTGCGGTGCTTGACGTATTAGTTGACGCAGTACAGATGCTTCTACCACAAACGGCTCGCCGTGCATGGCGTGGCCCGCCATAACCTCGGCCTTAACCGGCTGAAACGTACCTGCGCCCACGTGTAAGGTCACGCGGGCCGTGTGAAAGCCTCGCTGCTGAAGCTCGGCCAGAACGGCGTCAGAGAAATGTAGTCCGGCAGTGGGGGCAGCTACGGCGCCCTCATGGGCCGCGTACACAGTCTGGTAGCGTACGGCATCCACGTCGGTATCTTCCCGATTGAGGTAAGGCGGCAGCGGCAAATGCCCGGCGTAGCGTAGCACTTCCGCAAATGGAAGGGCCTCTGGCTTCCAGCTGAATTGGATAAGCGAGTAGCTATCAGCCGTTTCCAAACGCTCGGCAGTAAGCGTAGCTGGCTTGTCATCAACGGTAAAGGCCAGCTGTACGGGGCCGTTTTTCCAGCGCTTGCCATTACCTACCAAGCACTTCCAGACGCAGCTGCCGGTTTGTTGCATGGCTGGCTCCACGGCCCGATGGGGTGCCACGGGCTCCAGACAAAACAACTCTACGATGCCACCCGTTGGCTTTTGACAAAATAATCGGGCCCGCACCACCTTCGTATCGTTGAAGACCAGCAGGGCGCCGGCGGGCAATTCGGAGGGCAGCTTGTGGAAACGTTGATCCGCAATTTGCCCCCCACGGTACACCAGCAGGCGCGACTGGTCGCGGTTGGGCAATGGCTCCGGCGCAATGCGGCTGGGGGGCAATTCGTAGGTAAAATCCTGGATGGAAAGCTGACGAGGATCGGGGGAGGCAGACATAGCTGCAAAGGTAAGCAGGCAGTCGGCGGCTGGCGCGCAAAAGTCGGAAGCCCCAGGCTAGCTACTTGTGCGCTAATCCAGGGCTTCTCATTCTTTCAATCAGCGCAGACTAATCTGCCCGTTGAAAAAACATTAAATGCTGTTGCGGCAGGCTTTCCACGCTCTCGATAAACTCCAGCCCAACGGCGGCCATTTCCTTGCGGGCTTGCTCCACGCTCATCTTGTGAATACGTTTGATGGGCACATCCACGTCCTCGGCGCGATACTCCACCAATGCCAGCCGACCCGTAGGCGTGAGGCTTTTTCGAATAGCTGTCATCATTTCGCGCGGGTGGTCAAACTCGTGGTAGGCGTCCACAATGAGGACTAAATCAACGTTGTTGGGGGGCAAATTAGGATTTTGCTTGGTGCCTAGAACGGGCTCCACATTAGGTGCCTTATTGCGGGCTTTATTCTCCTTTAAATAGGCAATCATTTCGGGCTGAATGTCCACCGCCAGTACTTTTCCCTGCGGTACTAGTTGGCTCATCTGGAAGGTGAAGTAGCCCGTGCCCGCGCCGATATCGGCCACTACGTCGGTGGGCTTCAGCTTGAGCTCGCGCAGCAAAATATCGGTACCTTCCTCCTGCCGCCGATCATCGCGCTCCAGCCAGCCCGCGCCTTCGTGGCCCATAACGTGTGCAATCTGGCGGCCCATGTAATACTTGCCAATGCCATTGGGGTCGGTGGGAAGCTTTATTTCGTATCCGCTGGTATCGGGCGCAGCGCTCAGACGCTGCTCCGTTTCGAGAGGGAAACGGCTTTCGGTGGGGGGCTGCGTGCAGGAAGTGGTCTGCAAAAGCAGCGCGGCGGGCAATACAATCCACGAAAAAAACAGCGAAACGAGATGCATAGAAAACAAACAGGGATGCTAGGGATGAGCTAACAGCCAATAGGTCCGAAGCGTTCGGAGAATTAATCTGACTGCGCTTTTACGCTCCTTACAAGGGAAACTGATGCTATAACGTCGGCTAATTCAGAAAAATATATTCAAAAAGATGATTTTATTCACCCCTTTCTATCTTTGGACCGTACAAAAGCCGGTTCTACTTCTTTCCACTTACATTTTTGACCTATGAAACACTTATCCGGACTCTGGCAAAAACTAACGCTTGTTGTAGCCGTAACCGCTGCTTTGAGCAGCTGCAACCGCGCCGAATACGCTATGCTGCCCAAAACATCATCTTACCACGGTACTGCTTACAGCGCCGTTGCCACTGCACCCGCCGCCACCCCTAAGGCCGTAACGGAGACCGCGCCCGTAGCGGCCGCGCCTGTTGTCGCTCCTACCGAGCCCACGGTTGCTCCCGTGGCTACAGAATCGGCGCCCGCCGTGGCAGCCAAGAAAACAACCACGATGGCCGCCACGCCCGTCGTGGCTGCTCCAAAGCTGACCTTCGCCCAGAAAGCACTTGTGCAGAAAATCGCCAAGAAAGCCGACAAGCTGGCCAATAAAGTGCAGCTGAAGCAGCGGACTGAAACGGCGGATGCTAATCGTTTGGAGGGCAAACTTCGTCAAGGTCTTATCTTAATCCTCGTTAGTTTACTGGTTGGAATATTGGGGTTCCTTGGTGGAACAATAGGCACCTTGTTCAGCGTCTTATCCGCAATCTTGTTTATTGTTGGAGCAGTACTGATAATTCTATACTTGCTGGATGAGTTGTAAGAGATAGATTTTTCATAAAAAAGCCCTCCAGTATCATGCTGGGGGGCTTTTTTATGACTGACTAACCCACTGTTACATAGGGTCCACATCGGCTACGAGGCGGGCCTGCTTGAACTCCTTCTGGTCTTTCACCACGTTTATGGCCGCCAGCACCTCAGCTTTGGCCTGTTTCAGCACCGTGTGTTCCCGGTCAATCTTGACGGTGATTTCCTGTAAGTAGAAGTTGCGAATGCGGAATATATACGGCGCTTCCGGCCCCAAAATAGCTTCCCGCCCCAGCCTTTCTACTAACTCCTGCGTGAGCAGAATAGCGGCCTGCTCCGCTAGAAGCTGATCTACGTGCTTCACGGTGAGGCGAATCACGCGCATAAACGGTGGAAAGCCGTATTCGCGGCGCTGCCCGATCTCGTATTCGTAGAATTCGAGGTAATCATTGCGGATTACCTTGTCAAAAATAACCTGCGTCGGGTCGGCGGTCTGGATGATGACTTTGCCCTTTTTGCCCTTGCGCCCAGCCCGGCCGCTCACCTGCACAAACATCTGAAATGCCCGCTCGTGCGCCCGAAAATCGGGGTAGTGAATGATGCTGTCGGCGTTGATAATGCCCACCAGACTCACGTTGGCAAAGTCCAGACCCTTGGTTACCATCTGCGTACCCACTAACACATTTGTTACTTGGTTCTCGAAGTCCGCAATGATCTGCTGATACGAGTTTTTGGCGCGGGTCGTGTCCAGGTCCATGCGCTGCACGTTGGCGGCCGGCAGCATGATTTTGAGGTCGTCCTCGATCTTCTCGGTACCAAAACCAACGGTTTTCAGGGCGCGGGAGCCACAAGCGGGGCATTCCACGGGCATGCGGTCGTTGTAGCCGCAGTAGTGGCAGCGTAGCTCGTGGCTGTGCTTATGGTAGCTCAGACTCACGGCGCAGTTCTTACACTTCGGAATCCAGCCGCAATCGAGGCAGTTGATGAAAGGCGAGTAGCCGCGGCGGTTCTGAAACAGAATTACCTGCTCCTTCAAGCCCAGCTTACGCTCAATCTCACTCAGCAGCTCGGGCGTGAAGTGGTTGTGCATCTTCTTCGCCTCGCGCTGCTTGCGCGTGTCCACCAGCTCAATTTCGGGTAGCCCAGCTTCGCCGAAGCGCTTGGTCAGCTGCACCAAGCCCCAACGTCCGGCACGAGTCTGGTAGTAGGTTTCGACAGCCGGCGTGGCCGAGCCGAGCAGCGTTTTTGCCCCCTGAAAGTTGGCCATCATCAGGGCCACCTCGCGAGCATTATAGCGCGGGGCCGGCTCGTACTGCTTGTAGCTTGACTCGTGCTCCTCATCCACAATGATGAGCGCCAGGTTATCAAACGGCAGAAACACGGCCGAGCGCACCCCGACTACCACCTGAAACCGGCCCGACAGCACCCCATTCCACACTTCCACGCGCTCATTATCCGAGAATTTGGAGTGATACACGCCCAGGCGCGTCCCAAATACCCGCATTAGACGAGTGACAATCTGGGCGGTGAGGGCAATTTCGGGCAGTAAGTATAGGACTTGCCCGCCGCCATCCAAGGCATTGCGGATGAGTTCGATGTAGATTTCGGTTTTGCCTGCGCCCGTCACGCCATGCAAAAGCACGATGTCGCGCTGACTGAATTGGGTTAATATTTCATCGCGGGCAGTGGTTTGCGCTTCGCTGAGGGTAAAATGCAGCTTGGCTTCGGGCTCGTCATCGAGCGGGAAGCGCGATACAATCACGTCGAACTGCTCTAGCACGCCGTTTTTAACAAGCGTATTCACCGCCGACGGCGAGAGGTGCGGACTGCTGGTCAAAGCGTTTTTTCCAGGCCCCGGTGATTGGCGTGAATATTCTGGTACACCGGCACACGCTGTAAGTAGCGCATCAGCACGTCGAGCTGCTTGGGTCGGCCAGCCAGTTGGCCAAACAGTGCTTCCAGCGCGCTTTCCTCAATGAAATGATGCGCCAGCCGCACCTTCTTCACCACTTTGGGCGAGTATTTGTCGGCCAGATGCTCAAACAGAAAGATGATATCCTTCTGCATCAAGGACTTAATCACCTTGTGGAAATTGCTGCTGCCAAGCAGCTCCCCGACTTCGGTAAACGTCATCGACTTACCATCCTCGGTGCTCAGCGCCGTCAGAATCTGCTGTTCCTGCTCCGAGATAGGGTAGGGGCTGCCATCGGCGATATACGCCGGATGCAACTGAATGCGCGACTCGGAGCTAAGCTTGAGTGCGGAGGGCAGCGCGGCGTTGATGACTTCACCCAGCGTACACATATAATAATCAGCCATCCAGCGAAATAGCTTCAGCTGCGGCTGGGTCACGACGGGCGCGTCGTCAATGAATTCGAGAATATACTTGGCCTGATACTGGGCTGGCGGAATTTCGTGTACGGCCGCTACAATGCAGCTCAGCGTTTTTTTGGTCCCAAACTGCACAATTACCCGCCCCCCGATCACGACCTCGTCGTTCATCTCGTAGGGCACGCGGTAGGTATACAGCTTGGGCAGGGGCAAGGGCAGAATCACGTCGGCAAACAGCGTGACGCGGTCGGTAGCCGTGGGCTCCGGCGAAACAAAATCAAAAGTGAGGCTCAACGGAAAGAATAGGCAAGGTCGGAAGGTAAAGATAAGGTGTAACATGAAGCGGTGCTTCGTTCATCGAATAATCCGTCATAACGAGGCGACTTGCCATATGAATTCCGGGCGGCGCGCGTACGGCCGAAGCACCGCTTCGAGTTACATTTCAGCATGAAAACTCATTATGAGCGGTTTTTACCCCATCGGCTGCCGCCGGGAGTAGCGTTATTCGTTACGTTTCGACTAGCGGAGTCTCTGCCGCAATCAGTTATAGCTCAGCTACAAGCTAAACGAGAACTTGCCCGTCAAGGCATTATAGCTCCTCAGTCCCACGCCGAACGCTACCGGGAGCAGAAGCGCCACTTTGCTCGCTTTGATGCTCAACTTGACGCCGCAGCCATCGGTCCGCTATGGCTGCGGCAGCCTGCCATCGCGGAGGTCATAAAAGAAGCCATATTCTTTCGTGATGGAAGCAGATACGAGTTGATTTGTTTCTGCATAGTGTCGAATCATGTGCATATGGTGGTGCAACTCGCGGACGATGCCCCTTCTTTCATGCGCACTTTACAGTCACTTAAGGCCAATACTGCGTTGCAGTGTAACCGCTTGCTGGGCCGGCAAGGTCAGTTCTGGCATTTCGAGAGCTATGATCATGTCGTGCGCGACGGCGCTGAAATGCAGCGTATCGTCGCGTACGTGCTTGAGAACCCCGTAAAAGCTGGTTTGGTAACGGATTGGCGAGAGTGGCCACATACGTACTGGTCGCGGGCTCACCAGTAACCCGAAGCGGTGCTTCGGATAACCGGGGTCCGAAGCACCGCTTCGGGTTACAGCTGCACTAATGCCTCAGCTACTGTATGAACCGGCTGCTGACAAGCTCGATTGAAACATACATAAAGCGTAGTGCGGCCCTCAAGCGCCGGGCGCTGCTGCAATAATGGAAGCTCGTTGGTAGGAGTGGGGCTACCAGCTAACACCACATTGGGCAAAAAGTGCTGGCTCAGCTCTTTTCGGATGGCTTGCGCCTTGGGCCCAACAATCGCTATTTCGGCTGTCGGCCGCAGGAAGGCCGCGTACAAGCTAGCCCAATTGGTGAGGTGCTGCGGCTCTTTGATTAGTAAGTCCTGCACTTGAGCCAACATGGTAGCAGCCAGCTCACTTTGGGGGGCTTTTTCTAAGTGCAGGCCCAGTCGATGAAGGTTGTGCGCCATGATCGAGTTCGAAGCGGGAATCACATTATCGAACAGCTCTTTTTTGCGGGCAATTAACGCCTCCTCGTTCGCATCTGTGTAGAAAAACAGGTTCTCCTCGGGGTCGAAGAAATTCTCCTGCGCATAACCTGCGAGTGTTTCGGCCTCACGCAGCCATTGGGCATCAAAAGTGGCTTCATATAAATTTATATACGCTTGAATAACAAGAGCATAATCCTCCAAAAAGCCAGCAATGGTGGCCCGGCCAGCCTTATAATTGCGCCACAAACGAGGACCGTTGCGCAGGTTTGTTTGAATGAAATGAGCGTTGCGCAAAGCTAGCTCCAGAAACTTTTCGTCGTCGAAAGCGCGGTAAGCGTCAATGAGGCCATTAAGCATAAGCGCATTCCAGGCCGTCAGAATCTTGTCGTCTGTACCCGGACGCACGCGTTTGGCCCGAGCCGCGATAATCTTTTTTTCCCAGCCTTTTACCAACTCCGCGAGTACCTGGGGGGCAATTTCATGGGCCGATGCAAAGTCTTCATTCGACTTACGGCGGTGCAGAATGTTCTGCCCGTGCTCCCAATTTCCAGCAGCCGTGCAGTTGTAGTAGGCGGAAAACAGGAGTTCCTCGTCACCCAGAATGTCGCGCAGCTCGTTTTTGGTGAAAACATAAAATTTGCCTTCTACACCCTCACTATCAGCATCAAGAGAGGAATAAAAGCCTCCTTCCGGACTGGTCAGTTCCCGACGCATGAACTCGACCGTATCATATACTACCTTTCGGTACAGCTCGTCTTTGGTCACCTGATAGGCCTCGGCATATAGGCTCACGAGCTGCCCATTATCGTAGAGCATTTTCTCAAAATGAGGTGCCAGCCACTCGGCGTCAACCGAATAGCGGGCGAATCCGCCGCCTACTTGGTCATAAAGGCCCCCCACGCCATTTCACGCAGGGTGCGGTTAATTTGGTCCAGTAGACTCTTATTATCGGTCAGTTTATAAGCGCGCAACAGAAAGCGCCAGATGCTGGGCATGGGAAACTTGGGCGCTTTATCCATACCGCCCCAGGTGCGGTCAAATTTGCCCCCCAGATTAGCTAGTAACAGCTCAAACTGCTCGTCCGATACCGCACTAGCCGCAGATTCCAGGCTGTACTTAGCTAAGTCGCTGGTTTGCAAGATGCCAGCGAACTGCTCCGCCGATTCGTCCAACTCCGTCCGATGTTCACCCTGATATGCCTGACCGATGCTGGTGAGCAGCTGTACCCAATTGCGCGGCGGGAAATAGGTGCCTCCATAAAAAGGCTTCGCATCGGGGTTCAGGAATACATTTAGGGGCCAACCACCTTGTACGCCCATTGCGTGCACGGCATCCATATATACTTGGTCCACGTCGGGCCGCTCTTCCCGGTCTACTTTGATGCACACGAAATACTCATTCATAACCTTCGCAATGCTTGGGTCTTCGAATGATTCACGCTCCATTACGTGGCACCAGTGGCAGGCTGCGTATCCAATACTTACTATTATCGGTTTTTGCTCGTCTTTGGCCTTTTGCAATGCTTCCTCACCCCACGGATACCAGTTTACCGGATTGTGCGCGTGCTGAAGCAGGTACGGGCTGGTTTCGCGGCTAAGAAGATTGGTATAAGCTGGTAGTTGGGAGTCAGACATATATACTAGCGTAAAAGACAAGGCTTACTAGCGAAGAAACCCAGCTAAAAAGGCCGGGTTTCATTTTACGTTTCGGAAGTGGGTTGGTCGGCCGAGGGAGTTGGCTTTTTGCGCGGAGGCCTCGCCCGGCGCTTTGGCGGCGCCTTGGCGGGCTTTGCGTCCGTCGTGGGGGGCATTTCCTGTGTAGGCGCTGTTGAAGCTTCTGCTTCCGGCAAGCCCGGTGCTGTTACAGATGGAGTTATTTGCTCTGACGCAGGCAGTGGTAGCTTACTAGTTGGCTTGCGTCGTGCCGGACGAGTGGCTCTGGGCTTACTCTCAGGCTCTCCCGCCGTGGTTTTAGTGAGTTTGCGAGACGTTTTGGCGGCTTTCACCTGAGCTGCTGTTCGCCGCTTATGTTGCGCGGGTGCAGCGGCCGGCACCTCAGCAGCTGGCGTTTCCAACGTCGGTACATTACTGGTGGAAGTATCTTCCGCAGCATCTTGACGGGAAGCCTCAGCAGTTGTGTCAGTGTAATCGGTAGCCTCGACGGGTGAGCCGGTGAGTATTTCCGGCGCGGCATCAGCTACATTCAGCTCTTCTGCAGATTCGTCAGAGATTGAAATAGCGTCATCCGATAAGTTGGCAAGGGACGCCGCCAACTGCGCGGCCTTCTTGCGGCCACTGCGCTTAGCGCCGCCCCGCGACCGACGTTTCTTCTTAACTGGTAGCACAACAGCATCTGGCGTCTCTACTGTTAGCTCCTCGCTATCGGCTTCGTCTAGGGTTGGGATTGAAGTAGGAGGGGGAGCCACCGAAACCGGCGCAGTCGACGGTTGGGGGGCATTTTCAGTCTCTCCTATATCAACACGTTCTTCTTCGTCCACTTCGGGGACAGCAGCCGGGCGGGGCTTGATTGGCACTGGAAGCGAGTGGAGCTGTTTCTGCACCTCCCGAATCTCCGATCGCACGTCTACCTGGTTGCCAAGCCGTTGCAGTTGAGTGAGGGTAGCTTCCAGAAACTGACGATGCTCGGGAGCAGCCGGGTACAACGGACGGTGGGCCATCGCCTGACGTACAGCATCCCATTCTTTCTGAAAACGCCTAAAGCTGCTATCGAAATATTCGCGCGAGAAACGCTCCCAAACATACTCTTCCGCCACCGGCGAAGGATGAATCATATCAGCAGCGTAGAACCGATAGTCCCGCAAATCATCCATTAGCAGCTCGTAAGCTGGGAAATACGTCACGTCCGGCAGTAGCTCGCTTAAGTAGTGACAAGCTATCCGCAGTACCGACTTACTGACCGCATTCAGAGGCAGCGTGTCTTTTATATGTCGCACAGGACTCACCGTCAGCACGAAGCGCAGTGTCGGATTGCGTCGTCGTAGTAGAGCGTGAGTCTCAGCTATGGCATTAATAATATCGTCGGGCGTCAGTAGCTCTTTCTCAAATTGGTCAGCAGGTACCTTATGGCAATTGCTCACTATTTCCTGAGTTTCACGCAGCCGATAAGCGTAAGCAGTTCCTAGGGTCAATACGACCACATCGGCCGTTTCGAGAAACTGGCCAGTACGCTGTATCAGGTCCTGAATGTGCTGTAACAGTTCCACGGGTGATTCTGAGCCTATAGCAGCGTGCAAATCATAGCTCTGCCAGCGCCCCCGAGCGGGCACCAAGTGCTGTTGCCAATCTGTTTCCTCCCCAGCCGCGGCCCGCAACAACTTACAAGCTGATAGCGGATTAAAGACGGTGCCAAATGGATTGGTGAGCGACCGCACTTTGTAGTTGCTCAGCCGATTACCCAGTACATCTGAAAAGCAGGAGCCTATCGTCAGCACGCGCGCCGCGAGCGATAAGGGGCTGGAATGAGGCGTTAGCGGTATTTCAGTACGAAACATCAGAATAATAAATGACCAGAAACGGGCCAATGGGTAAGCAACCTACTCAACTCTCTTCTTTTAGCCAAAATAGTGGTCGGCTCCTTATGTCTGCCGAGTCTATAATTGATATGCCCACAATGTAGTCAAAGGTATTGTCCACGAATAAGACATAAGAGCTTGACTAAGAAAAAAGCCCCCAGCGAAGTGCTGGGGGGCTTTTTTCTTTAAGCGAAGCAGCTTACTCAGCTACAACATTGAAGTGAACCTGATGCTTTACTTCCTTGTGCAGGTTAATAGTAGCCGTGTACTCTCCAACCGCAGTTGGCTCCTGATCAAAAGAAATACGCTTACGATCCACGTCTATGCCTTTAGCTTTCAGTGCCTCAGCAAGCTGAAGCGTCGTCACACGGCCGAAGATCTTACCGCTCTCACCTACTTTGGCGCGAATGTCAAAAGCAACGTCACCAATCTGGTTAGCGATGCCTTGAGCTTCGGTTTTGATCTTTTCAGCCTTGTGCGCCGCTTGGCGTACGTTTTCAGCTACAATCTTCTTGTTAGTCTTGTCGGCTAGAATAGCCAAACCCTGCGGGAGCAGGAAGTTGCGACCATATCCAGGCTTTACCGTCACGATGTCGTTCTTGTAGCCCAGGTTCTTTACGTCGTCTTTCAGAATTACTTCCATGTTTTTAGGAGAAGTGAGAGGTGAGAAGTGAGAGATGAGACTACCATTCTATTCAATTGCTTGAAAAACATAGTCTCACTTCTCGCTTCTCCCATCTCAGGTCTATTTCAAAGAGTCAGTTACGTAGGGCATGAGAGCCAGGTGACGGGCCTTAGCCACGGCCTGAGCCACTTTGCGCTGGAATTTCAGGCTAGTGCCCGTGATGCGGCGGGGCAACACGCGGCCCTGCTCGTTTACGAACTTCAAAAGGAAGTTCGGGTCTTTGTAGTCCACGTACTTAATACCGTTCTTCTTGAAGCGGCAGTACTTTTTGCGGGTATCCTGCTTGTGGATCTTTTCGTTGGCGAGGCTCATCTTCTTGTTATTGGGCAACTGCTTCCGATTGTTTCTGGGCTTTCTGCTGATTCATTTCTCCATTGCGGCGGCGCTCGTTATAAGCTACTGCATGCTTATCCAGCACCGTAGTCAAAAAACGAATCACACGCTCATCGCGGCGAAATGCTAGCTCCAGCTGGTCCACTATGTTACCAGAGCCAGAGAATTCTACCAAGTGATAATACCCGGTTGATTTCTTCTGAATTGGGTAAGCAAGCTTTTTGAGGCCCCAGTTTTCAGTGTTGATAATGTCGGCGCCATTTTCCTTAAGCACCTGCGAGAACTTCTCGATCGTCTCTTGCACCTGGCCTTCGTTCAGAACGGGCGTCAGGAGAAAGACCGTCTCGTAATTTCTTACTTCCATTAGACGGGATGAAAAAATTAAGATGAAAAACTAAATTAGGGGGCAAAGGTAGCCAAAACTTATTATATAAGCTCTAAGCCTAACCCCTTATTTTCAAGCGACCCACGAATACCAAATTCCTTCCATACAGCTATATAGAAGTGCTGTTCAAGTATTTTTTCAGAAACTACACTTACTATAAAGTAACCAAAACCTTTCCTTTGGAGTAGGGGTTGGTGAATAGATGTCAGTTACAGTAGTACAAGCTCCTAGTCTCTAAGGTGTCTTTTCTGGCTGGCTGAATACTATCACCTTATTTACATAATGAGGTACTACGAAGTGGGTTTTTGATGGGTTTTGCTGTGTTTTCCTTTCCCAAAAATTAGAAGTGTCGCTTTTGTTTCCTGCGATTCCCGACCTACATTTGTGGCCTTAAAGCACCCCTGTGTTTCTTTTCCCCAGTGAATTTGTGCTATGAATAGCATCCGACTTCGTACCCTTCCCCACTTCTTTCTTGCTCTGTTTCTGACGTTTGCCTCCGTCGGCCGTGCTTCAGCACAGGACGTTGGCGCCGCTCCAGACGTGAGTAAAGAAGGGGTAGTTCCTGGAGCTGCGGCCCAGGCTGCACCCGCCGCCGCCGCCGGCACTACTACCGGCGACCCCGCCGCTATTGCCGCTGGCGACGCGTTATTTAAAGGTAACTGCGCCCAGTGCCACGCCATCAACGATGTGGTGGTAGGACCGGCCCTCAAGGATGTGCATAAGCGCCGCCCCATTTCTTGGCTGATTCCCTGGATTAAGAACTCCAGCAAGATGGTAGCCAGCGGTGATGAGTACTCGGTTAAGATCTACAATCAGTATCAAAAGCAGCAGATGCCCAGCTTCGCGCTGACTGACGCTGAAATTACCTCTATCGTATCGTATATCGCCGCTGAGAGCGATAAGCCCTCTCAAGTTGTCGCTGGTGGTGCTACAGCCGGGAATGCTAGCCAAGTTGACGGCCAGGAGGCTGGTGGTGCTGGTGTCGGCGCAGGCGCCGGTCAATATGTCGACCTACTCCTGATTGTATTGGTAGTAGTGCTGATTGTTCTGGTCGTAACCTTGGTCATCATCGCCAATATCATGGGTGATGTGCTGAAAGGCCGCAAAAACCTCGATGGCCGTGACGTTGAGATGCTGGATCAAAAGTTTGACTTTAGCAAAATCTACAAGTCTAATGTCGTACGAGGCTTGGCTGTGGGGCTTTTTGTACTAGTGGTCCTGTATGAGTCAGTACAAGGCGTGATGGCTATTGGCTTGGATCAAGGCTATCAACCCACGCAGCCCATTGCCTTCTCGCATAAACTGCACGCTGGTGAAAATCAGATCAACTGTGCTTACTGCCATACTAGCGTATATAAGAGCAAGAGCGCCAACATTCCTTCGGCTAACATCTGTATGAACTGCCACTCGCAGATCAAGACAGAATCGCCCGAAATCAAGAAGATTTATCGTGCTATTGAGCGCAAGCAGCCTATTCAGTGGGTACGGGTGCACAATCTGCCAGACTTAGCTTACTTTAATCACTCCCAGCACACGCAGGTAGGTGGCGTTGAGTGCCAGACGTGTCATGGGCCTATTCAGAATATGGAAGTGGTGTACCAGTATTCACCTCTCACCATGGGCTGGTGCATCAACTGCCACCGTGAGCAACCACTCAATACGAAGGGCAACGGTTACTATGACAACCTCGTGAAATTGCACGATGTTGCCAACCAAGGTGCCGCCTTCACCGTGTCGTCGAATGGTGGTACTGAGTGCTCCAAGTGCCACTATTGAGTTATCATATAGCTTAAGTGTCAGCAGATGTTCTGATAACTCATTAAGCTTTTAAACTCAGTACCTTAAAATAATACGTCTTACTTAGAGATTGTAGCTGGGTTCTTCTCAGACCTTTAAATCTCCAAGAATATAAGTCAAATAAAATGCAAGAGTCGCCCAAGTATTGGAAAGGAATCGAAGAGCTAGAAAACTCGCCAGAGTTTGCGAAGAATGCTTTCAGCGAATTCGCCGATTTCCTGCCGGTGAGCGAAAAGAATAGCTCCACTGACGCTACTGTTTCTCCGCGTCGTGATTTTTTGAAGCTGATGGGCTTCAGCTTAGCCGCCGCCACTTTGGCTAGCTGTGAAGCTCCCATTCATAAAGCAATTCCATACCTGAACAAACCCGAAGAAGTCGATCCAGGCATTGCCAACTTCTACGCCTCGACTTATTTCACTGGTTCAGATTACAACAGCGTCTTAGTAAAGACCCGAGAAGGCCGCCCCATTAAGTTGGAGGGCAATCCGGAGTCGCCAATTACGCGAGGTGGTTTATCAGCTCGGGCTCAGGCTTCGGTGCTGAGCTTGTACGACAACGCTCGTCTTCAGCATTTTGCCATTAAAGGGCAGCAAGCTGATAAGGACCGCGTTGACCAGGAGATTCGCAGCAAGCTGGCAGCCGTGGGCGGCAAAATTGCTATCGTATCACCAACTATCATTAGCCCTTCTACTAAGAGAGCTATTGCTGAGTTTGCCTCGCGCTACCCTAACACGGAGCATGTGATGTATGATGCTCAGTCACAGTCCGCGTTGCTACAGGCCAATGGAGGTGTATTACCTTCTTTTGACTTTAGCAAAGCCAATGTGATTGTGAGCTTAGGGGCCGACTTCCTGGGTACTTGGATATCACCAGTGGAGCATGCTCGTCAGTATATCACGAATCGCAAAGTATCGAGCGACAAAAGAACAATGTCGCGTCATTTCCAGTTTGAGTCCAATCTTTCTCTAACCGGGTCCAATGCCGATGTACGGGTGCCGCTTAAGCCATCAGAAATGGGGCAGGCTACGCTGGCACTGTATAATGAGATAGTAGGTGGCGGTGCTACTTCCACCTTTAACAACGCACAGTTGAAGAAAGCTGCTGCCGAACTGAAAGCCAACAGAGGTCGTAGCTTGGTAATTGCTGGCTCCAATGATATAGCTATTCAAACGCTAGTAGCTGCCATCAACCAATCGTTAGGTAATGTTGGTGCTACAATCGATACGGCAAATCCTTCAATGGTGCGCCAGGGAGATGATGCGCGGATGATTCGCCTCGTTAACGAGATGAATGCTGGTAGTGTTGGAGCTGTAATATTCTATCACGCCAACCCTGTTTATGATCACCCGTTAGCTGCTAAAGTAAAATCGGGGATTGCTAAAGTATCGTTGAGCATCTCTTTCAACGACCGATTGGATGAAACAGGCAGCCTTTGCTATTACGCCGCCCCCGATCATCACTACTTAGAATCGTGGAATGACTACGAGCCCCGGCGTGGTTCGTTGAGCTTAGCACAGCCTACAATTTCGCCATTGTTTGCTACTCGCCAGGCACAGGACAGCTTACTTACATGGGCTGGGAATCCGCAGAGCTACTATAACTTCCTGCGCGCCAACTGGCGGAGTGTTTTGGGGGGCAATTTTCAGCAAGGGTGGGATAAGGCAGTTCATGACGGTGTAGCCACGGGTACACTTTCGCCTGCGCCACTCGCTCAAGTTGCTGCGGCAGTTGATGTTAATCAAGCAATCAATTCTATAACCCGCGCACCAAAGGGAACAGGCGTTGAGTTCTCACTTTACGAGAAAGTAAGTATTGGTAACGGCTATGAAGCCAATAATCCTTGGTTGCAGGAGTTGCCTGATCCTATATCAAAAGCTACTTGGGGTAATTATGTAGCTGTGCCCCGCGACATGGCTGTAGCAAATGAGTGGGAGCAGGGCGATGTACTTAAAGTTACCGCTAACGGTACATCAATTGAACTCCCTGTTCTTGTTCAGCCAGGTCAGGCAAAAGGATCAGTTAGTATAGCAGTTGGTTATGGCCGCGAGTTAGCTGGTAAGGTAGGCAGCAAAGTAGGCGCTAATGCTTACCCCTTGGCAGCCGTACGTGGCAATGCGCTACAGTATAGCGGTGCTGTCACGCTGGAGAAGACCGGTGCGAAGTCACCCATCGCTCAGACGCAGACGCACCACACGGTTATGGACCGTAAGCCAGTAGTGCAGGAAGCAACGCTGGCTCAGTACATCAAAAACCCCAAAGAGGTAACTGAGTACGATAAAGTTGCTACCCCTGACGGTCTCGAAAAGCCCAACAAAGTATCTCTGTGGCAGGATTACGAATACAAGAACCACCACTGGGGTATGGTCATTGACCTTAACTCTTGTATTGGTTGTGGTGCTTGCGTAATTGGCTGCCAAGTAGAGAATAACATAGCAGTAGTAGGTAAGCAGGAAGTAATCAATCGTCGTGAGATGCATTGGCTGCGTATCGACCGCTACTATAGCTCAGATACTACTAAAGAGGATTTCGCGGAGAAGGGTAAGCTGGACACTTACGAAGCAATGGAAGAACCATCGGAAAATCCGAGCGTAATCTTCGAGCCAATGTTGTGTCAGCACTGTAATCATGCTCCCTGCGAGACTGTATGTCCAGTACTTGCGACTACGCACAGTAGTGAAGGCTTAAACCAAATGACCTACAACCGTTGCGTAGGTACTCGTTATTGCGCTAATAACTGCCCTTACAAAGTGCGGCGCTTCAATTGGTTCTCTTACTACACGAATGAGAAGTTCGAGGCTGTAAATGGTCACATGTTCACCGACCTTGGCCGTATGGTCTTGAACCCTGACGTAACAGTACGGGCGCGTGGCGTAATGGAAAAGTGCAGCTTCTGCGTACAGCGTATTCAACTTGCTAAGCTGGAAGCCAAAAAAGAGCGTCGCCGTCCGGTGGATGGTGAAGTGGTAACAGCTTGTGCTCAGTCTTGCCCAACTCAAGCCATTATTTTTGGCGACCTGCGTGATCCAAACTCACGGGTTTCGCAGGTTACGCGGCGTGAAGATGGAGAGCGTGGCTTCCATGTACTCGACGCTATCAACGTGCAGCCAAACATCACGTATCTGACTAAGATTCGTAATGTGGAGCCAAGCAAAAAGCTAACAGTTTAGAAACAGCGAAGGGACAAGAAGGTATATCGCTGATAAAATAGCTCGTCTCGCCACTTTTTACATTCAAAATTATGCAGCACGTATCGCCAGTAAGAGAGCCGCTCGTAACGGGGGGCAAAACTTACCACGACATCACACAGGACGTGTGCCGCCAGGTTGAAGCTAAGCCAAATATTCGCTGGATGGCAGCCTTGAGCGTGGCGCTCTTTTTTCTAGGCATTTTCTTCTATTCCGTATACCGCACTTTATGGTATGGTATCGGCGAGTGGGGCCTGAACAAAACGGTTGGCTGGGCTTGGGACATTACCAACTTCGTATGGTGGGTAGGTATTGGTCACGCTGGTACTTTGATTTCAGCAGTACTGTTACTGTTCCGTCAGAAATGGCGTAGCTCTATTAACCGTGCAGCTGAGGCAATGACTATTTTTGCGGTAATCTGCGCGGCTATGTTCCCGGTACTGCATATGGGCCGGCCGTGGTTAGCGTATTGGGTATTTCCGTTCCAAAATACATTTGGTTCGCTGTGGGTGAACTTTAATTCACCCCTTCTGTGGGACGTATTTGCCATCTCAACCTACTTCTCAGTTTCCCTAGTATTCTGGTATATCGGCCTTATTCCCGACTTCGCTACTATTCGCGACCGGGCAAAAGGCCCTATTGCTAAGCGAGCTTATGCCTTGTTGAGCTTTGGTTGGAAAGGTTCGGCCAAAGCTTGGTCACGTTATGAAACGGTGTCGCTGATCTTGGCCGGTGTTGCGACCCCTCTGGTGCTTTCGGTACATACTATTGTGTCGATGGACTTTGCAACCTCCGTTGTGCCTGGTTGGCACACTACTATTTTTCCTCCTTACTTCGTTGCGGGGGCCATTTTCTCCGGTTTTGCGATGGTGCTAACGCTGATGCTTATCACGCGGGTGGTATTCAAGCTCGAAGACTACATTACGTTAGAGCACATTGCTTTGATGAATAAAATCATGATGATCACGGGCTCCATTGTAGGTGTCGCTTACATTACGGAGTTCTTCATTGCTTGGTATTCACAAGTTGAGTTTGAGCAATACGCATTCATCAACCGTGCTACGGGGCCGTATTGGTGGGCTTATGCATCCATGATGACCTGTAACGTGATTACGCCTCAACTGGTATGGTTCCGCCGCATTCGCTACAGCATTCCAGCTACGTTCATTCTGTCCATCATCGTGAATATTGGTATGTGGTTCGAACGCTTCGTAATTATCGTTACGTCTTTGCACCGTGATTACTTGCCTTCAAGCTGGGTAATGTTCTCTCCAACCTGGGTTGATATCGGAATCTATGTAGGTACGCTGGGCTTATTCTTCACTCTCTTCCTGCTATTTGCTAAGTTCTTCCCAGTAGTGAACATGGCTGAAGTTAAGACTATCCTTAAGTATGGAGTAGATAATGGTCCAACATATACCGGTCACCATGTTCATCAAGTTGCGCCAGTCCATCAGCCTATTACTCCTGCCGTGCCAGCTTCAGCTCCCGTAAATTATAACAAGCATGACTAAGCGCTTCGCCCTCGGCATCTTCGACGACGAGGACGTGCTATTGCACGCCATTGAGAACATCCGCGCCGCTGGGGTTAAAATCCACGATGTGTTCTCGCCTTATCCTGTTCACGGTATCGACGACGCTCTTGGCATTGAGCGCTCACGCTTACCTATTGCGGCATTCTTCTTTGGTCTAATAGGCTTGGCCTTTGCTCTATGGATGCAGATCTATATGCTGGGTTTCGATTGGCCAATGATTATTGGTGGTAAGCCTCACATTGCTTTGCCAGCGTTCATTCCCATAAGCTTTGAAATGACGGTTCTCTTCTGTGCTCACGGCATGGTAATTACGTTTTTCACGATCAGCAAACTCTACCCACGCTGGAAGGTGCCAGTGATGGACGTACGGGCCACTGATGACAAGTTTGTAATGGCCATCGAATTAAAAGATGATGCTTCTGAATTGAGCCGCTTAACTCAACTGCTTCGCGAAAACGGTGCATCGGAAGTCAACGAAAAAGAAATGACCCAGAAATAATGATGCACTGGCTGAAATTAAGTCTTCAGGGGTCGACAATGCTCTTTGTCACGGTATTGGCTACTAGCTGTGACCGTGCTGACGTTCCGGCTATCCAATATGCCCCCGAAATGTATGAGTCCATCCCATACGAGCCGCTTAGGCAAACCAACGTTAATTTAATCAACCCAATGGGTATCAACGAACGTGTTCCAGTAGTGGGAACCGTTCCATTGGGTAAACTAAATTATTACACGCACATTCCCAAGGACAGTGTAGGTATTGCGGAGCGTGTATTGCGTAATCCTTACGCTTATTCAAAGGCTAACTTAGAAGAGGGAAAGGCGCTCTACACTAGAGTTTGTTCACATTGCCATGGTGAAGATGGCGGGGGCCAAGGACCTGTAGGTATCAAGTTTAAAGGCGTTCCTAACTACTCTGCGGGTGCCTATAAGACCATGAATGACGGACATATCTATCATGTCATTCAATGGGGCCGTAACCGTATGATGCCACACGGTTCTATTGTAAACCCTGAAGAGCGCTGGAAAATTGCTATGTATGTACGCGTGCTACAGCGTGGTGAAGGTCCTGATGGATTGGCTAAACTAGTAGATGTCAGTCAAGATTCTACCGAAATGACGGATCGTGCCAACCAGAGTCCGATAGGGGAGGCACAAGCTGACAAAGCATCAGCGACCCCAGGACAAGGTGGTACGGAGGCAAGAAACGGAACGGCGAACTAATAATTATGGCAACTCTGACGCACCAGGATAGTGCTACGGCTGAACATTTACAACTTTCGCCTAGCACTCGTAAGAAATTCATTACTATAATCGCGGCGGGTGTTATCCTGTTGATTATCGGAGTAGTATTAGCTGCCCTAGGAATAGGAGAGGAACATAGTGCCACTGCTGGCCATGAAGTAGGAACCGGAGCGGGCGCTTCGGCGGAGCATCATGAGGGCAGTCCGGTTTGGCTGAAGAGAGTGCTGGTAAGCCTCTGGCATAGTAATGTTTACTTCATTGGTATTGCCGTTATCGGTACCTTTTTCGTAGCGCTACAATACGTGGCCTACGCTGGTTGGTCAGTCTTAATTAAGCGTATCTCTGAGGCACTAAGCGCGTGGCTTCTGCCAGGTGCTATTATCATGCTCATCGTGTTTTTTGTTGGTCGCCATGATCTGTTTCATTGGACTCATGATGGCATCATGACGCCTGGTCATGAAAACTATGATGCCATAGTTGCGGGAAAAAGCGGGTTTTTGAATATGCCATTCTATGTTATCCGAATGGTTACTTATTTGGGTATCTGGTGGTTCTTTTCGGAAAGACTCAGAAAGCTTTCACTTGAGGAAGACCTTAATGGAGGAACGGAATACTTCCATAAGAGTATAAATGTAGGTGCTTTATTTCTCGTCCTGTTTGCTGTATCATCCTCAATGGCAGCTTGGGACTGGGTGATGTCAATTGATGTACACTGGTTCAGTACGATGTTTGGCTGGTACGTATTCGCAAGCTGGTGGGTATCAGGCCTCGCTGCGGTGACCCTCACTGCTATCTACCTGAAGCAAGCTGGTTATCTTCGCTTTCTGAATGCTAACCACCTGCATGATCTGGGTAAGTTCATGTTCGGCTTCAGCATTTTCTGGACTTATATCTGGTTTTCCCAGTTTATGTTGATATGGTACGCGAACCTTCCAGAAGAAGCTGTTTACTACAACCAACGCTTGGGGGGCTTTAATGGTCACTATACTTGGATCTTCTTTTTTAATCTGCTTATCAACTTCGCTTTCCCTTTCTTAGTAATGATGACACGGGATGCAAAGCGCCAGATGATCATGCTGAAAATTGTATGTATCGCCATCTTAATAGGTCACTGGTTTGATTTCTATCTAATGATTATGCCTGCAACTATGAAGGCTGAAAGCGGGTTTGTTATTGAGATAGGTATTGCACTGATCTTTTTGGGCTCTTTCCTGTTATTGTTTACGAAGCGTCTGTCTCAGGCGTCATTAGTGCCCGTGCATCATCCGTTTCTGGATGAAAGTGTGCACCACACAACCTAAAATTGATTTGAGTATTGGGTGCTAAATAATCCAAATGGGTAGTACGCTTACTACTTATATGCTCATGATCGTTGTACTCACATCTATCCCTAGATAATGATTGCTCTTGGTATCCTACTGGTATTGGTGCTTCTGCTAGTCGTATTCGGCTTGTTGTTTCGCCTCCAGATTCTTACTTCCATCTTTTCTGGTAGCCTGACCCGCGAAATCGGCATGAGCAATCGAGTCAACGCCATCCTCATGATTATCTTCATGGTGGTTGGCGGAGGTGCCTTCGCTTGGTCATTCATTGATAACTATGACAAGATGAATCCTCCTATCGCATCCGTTCACGGGTATGCGGTAGAGAATATGTTTTGGACTACGATGATCATTTTGGGGGTAGCCTTTGCGCTAACCCACCTTATGCTGTTCATCTTCTCTTACCGGTATCAGCATAAGGAAGGACGCAGGGCATTCTTCTTTTCTCACAATAACAAGATTGAGATTATCTGGACATTGATCCCGGCCATTGTAATGGCTAGCCTCGTGTTTGCAGGTTGGAAGGAATGGACTAAAATTACTGGTCCGGCTCCTAAAGATTCTATTGTTCTGGAAGTAATGGGCAAGCAGTTCAACTGGTTGGTACGTTATCCAGGTCGTGATCAGAAATTGGGGGTAGTTAACTACCGCTTAATTGATGCAACCAATGAGTTTGGCTTTGATTTGAATGACAACAATGCGATGGATGATTTCACTGTGAATGAGATCCATGTGCCAAAGGGTCATCCTGTATTGCTTAGGATTCGGTCACGCGATGTGCTGCATGGTGTGTATATGCCAAACTTTCGGGTGCAGATGTATGCAGTGCCAGGTATGCCAACCAAATTTTGGTTTACTCCCACTAAGACCACGGATGAGATGCGTGCTCAGTTAGGTAACCCTAAATTTAACTATGAACTAGCCTGTTCACAGGTATGTGGTCGTGGGCACTTTGCTATGAAAGCAACCATAGTTGTAGATGAGCCAGATGACTACGTAGCTTGGTTTGCTCAACAAAAATCATTTGCAGAACAGAATCCTGATGTTTTAGCTAGCTTCAAACAGAAGTCAGATAAACTGGTTAAAGATAAAGCGGCTGATGCTGCCGCTGTCTTAACTCAGACTACTAAAGCTTCGCTCTAACTTACTTTATAACGCACGCTTAACTATATGGCTGCTAATATTCCCACCAACGCTCCAATACACGGAACGCCCACAGTGCCTCATGTTGAGCACGATGAGCACCTGCATCATGACGAGCACCATGAGCAAAGTTTCCTGACTAAATACATATTCAGTCAAGACCATAAAGTCATTGCTAAGCAATTCCTGATAACTGGTATTTTTTGGGCCATTCTGGGAGGTGCACTGTCTAGCTTGTTCCGTATTCAGCTAGGATGGCCCGAGTCAACTATGTCTTGGTTGACGCCTGTACTAGGTAAATGGGTTGAAGCTGGTAAGCTTAATCCTGAGTTCTACCTTGCCCTTGTTACAATGCACGGCACTATCATGGTGTTCTTTGTGCTGACAGCTGGCTTGAGCGGTACATTCTCTAACTTCTTGATTCCTTTGCAAGTTGGAGCTCGTGATATGGCATCGGGCTTCATGAACATGCTTTCTTACTGGTTTTTCTTTATATCCAGTATTATAATGTTCAGCTCTATATTCATTGAAACCGGCCCTGCCTCCGCTGGTTGGACAATTTATCCTCCCTTGAGCGCATTGCCGCAGGCGATTCCAGGTTCAGGTGCTGGCATGACGCTGTGGTTGGTGAGCATGGCTCTCTTCATCATATCCCAGTTGTTAGGTGGTGTTAACTACATCACTACGGTTATTAACCTAAGAACTCGTGGAATGTCAATGGGTAAATTGCCACTAACTATCTGGTCATTTTTCTTGACTGCTATATTGGGTTTGTTAGCTTTTCCTGTACTCTTCTCCGCTGCTCTGCTACTGATCTTCGACCGTTCATTTGGTACAAGTTTCTTCTTGTCAGATATATACATTGCTGGCCAAGCATTAAATAACACCGGTGGTAGCCCTATTCTGTTCCAGCACTTATTCTGGTTTTTAGGTCACCCTGAGGTGTACATCGTTATCATGCCTGCGATGGGTATGGTATCCGAAATTCTGGCTACCAATTCTCGTAAGCCCATCTTTGGCTACCGCGCCATGATTGGCTCGTTGATAGGCATTTCTCTGCTTTCCTTCGTCGTGTGGGCCCACCATATGTTCGTGACAGGCATGAATCCTTTCTTGGGATCAGTATTCATGTTCCTGACGCTGATTATTGCTGTGCCATCTGGTGTGAAAGTGTTTAACTGGCTGGCTACTCTGTGGCGGGGCAATATTCGCTTCACTACTGCCATGCTGTTTTCTATTGGTTTTGTGTCGCTGTTTATCTCCGGAGGTTTGACTGGTATTATCCTAGGTAATGCTGCGCTGGATATTCAAATGCACAACACGTACTTCGTGGTAGCTCACTTCCACTTAGTAATGGGTAGTTCCGCTTTCTTTGGCCTGTTTGCTGGTGTTTATCACTGGTTTCCAAAGATGTTCGGTCGTATGCTTGATGAAAAGTTAGGTTATATTCACTTTTGGCTCACATTCATTGGTGTGTACTTGGTGTTCATGCCGATGCACTACGTTGGTATCGCAGGTTTCCCCCGTCGCTACTACGCTTGGACTGGTTTTGACAGCTTCAGCCAGTTCGCTGACCTGAACAAATTTATCTCAGCTGCTGCCATATTCGCCTTCGTAGGTCAGTTCATTTTCATCTTCAACTTCTTCTATAGTATCTGGCGTGGTCGTCGTGCTACAGAAAACCCATGGAACTCGAATACTTTGGAATGGACTACTCCTGTCATCCCTGGACACGGTAACTGGCCTGGTGCTATTCCTGCTGTTCACCGCTGGCCTTATGATTATAGCAAGCCTGGTGCAGAGAAGGACTTTATTCCCCAGAATGTACCGTACTCGCAAACGCAGTCTTCAAACTTGCCTAACGAGCGCGAAACAGCTGAATAATTGCCCCCCAACTTTAGAAAACGAGCCGCTGTATTTACGGCGGCTCGTTTTTTTATTACAAGGGAAGTTCAATGTCGGCTGGCCGACCTGAATTTCCCTTATTTTTTTGGGCAAAAAGCGAGTTCCGATTGTTGTATAACCGAACCTAGTCGAAAATCTTAAGCACAATGATTCCTGCCTTCGTGCGCCGCTTTCGCTTTATTGGTATTCTAACAATTGCTGCTGTTTATTTACTCATTCTAGTAGGTGGGGTAGTGAGAAGCACCGGTTCTGGTATGGGTTGCCCTGACTGGCCCAAATGTTTTGGTACCTGGATACCACCAACCCACATTAGTCAACTCCCTTCTGACTACAAAGAAATTTATACTGCTCAACGAGTAGCCAAAAACAAGCGACTGGCCGCCACACTGGAGCGATTTGGATTTAAGCAAGTGGCAGGCGATATTTTTGCGCATCCTACGCAATACATTGAGACGGATTTTAATGTCACTAAAACCTGGATTGAGTACCTAAACCGATTGTTGGGTGCCTTAATTGGAGTATTTGTTTTCCTGACTGTTGTTTTCGCTTTGCCCTATTGGCGGAGAGATAAACCAGTATTCTGGCTTGCTTTCGGTAGCTTTATTCTAGTAGGAGTTCAGGGGTGGTTAGGTTCGTTAGTTGTCTCAACGAACTTATTGCCAGTAATGGTGACTATCCATATGGGGCTAGCACTTGTAATTGTGGCTATGCTCCTGTACGCTGTAGATCGTTCACAGCAATCCACTGAACAAGCAGAAGCAATACCGTTCTCTCCTGCCTTAACAGCCGGGCTCTGGATAATGGTCTTGCTCACTTTTGGTCAAATAGTACTAGGTACACAAGTAAGGGAAGAAGTAGACTTGGTCGCCTCAACCATGAATTACGGCAACCGTGCTGGCTGGATTGAGCAACTGGGGGGCATTTTTAAGGTCCACCGGACGTTCTCATTGTTACTTCTGCTCTTAAACGTCTACCTCGCTTATCAGCTATACCGGCTGCCATCCAAACGGCTCCACAAGTTGACTACTGCGGTGCTTGGGTGCTTGGGTTTAGAAATTCTGGCAGGTATCGTCTTGGCTTACTTTGCATTGCCCGCAGCTATGCAGCCAGTGCACCTCACAGTGGCTACTTTATTGTTTGGGGGGCAATTCTTGGTATTAGTAGCTTACCATAGAATGGCGAAATCAGTAGTGAAGCCCACTTATCCGCGTGTTGTTGCGTAACTTTGCGGCCCCGTTTGACAAAGCTCACGCGGGTGTTTTGTACCCATCCTTGATGACGAAGCTCAAAGCTTATTTTCAGCTGCTCAAATTCCGGCTTTCAATCACCGTCGCCTTTTCAAGCGCTATTGGTTACCTGCTCGGTGTGCATGAGTTAGACTGGAGTCGGGCCTTGCTAGTAATGCTGGGCGGGTTAGCCGTAACAGGTTCGGCCAATACAATTAACCAGATTCATGAGCGCGATTTAGACAAGCTCATGAAGCGTACTGCTAGGCGTCCGTTGCCAATGGGAGTACTTAGCATCCCAGAAGCTTGGGTATTTGCAATAGTCTTAGGGTTAGCAGGTTTAGGCTTATTGGCATATTATTTCAACCTGCTAACTGCTGCTCTTTCCCTACTCTCCCTGATCCTGTACGGCTTCATTTATACACCTCTCAAAACCATTTCCCCAATTTGCGTTTTTGTAGGGGCCATTCCCGGTGGCATGCCGCCACTTATTGGTTGGGTGGCCGCCACGGGGGTATTAGGAGTAGAGGCTTGGGTGCTATTTGGCATTCAATTTATGTGGCAGTTTCCGCACTTTTGGGCCATTGCGTGGGTTTTAGATGAGGACTATAAGCGTGCGGGATTTAAGATGTTACCTACTCCGGGGGGCAAAGACTTGCGCACCGCTTTCCAGATAATGACCTACACGCTTCTGCTAATTCCACTAAGCTTGTTGCCTCTTCAGTTTGGGATGGCCGGCAAAGTATCAGCGATGATTGCGGTGGTGTGTGGAGTATTATTTCTCATGCAGACTTTTTACCTGATGCGCACCTGCTCCAAGAAGGCGGCTATGAACATCATGTTTGGGTCTTTTCTGTACCTGCCGATTGTTCAGATTGCGCTGGTGTTTGACAAATTATAACGCTTTTGCTGTATGCATCCTTCTGAAACGCTTACCGATAAGGAGACCGGAACCGGTCTTCACCCGTTGCGATTACTCCTTGTTCTGCTCATCATCAGTATTCTGATGATGTTCGCGGGCTTAACGAGTGGCTACATCGTCCGCCGGGACGAGGGCAACTGGCTGGAATTTGATCTGCCTACTGGATTGCTGATTAATACGATTATTATCGCCATTAGCTCGGCGACCATGCAGTGGGCTTGGTTTTCCGCTCGTAAGGACAATTTACGCCAAGTCAAAGTTGGAATGCTGGTAACACTGGCTTTGGGTGTACTTTTCCTGATTGGGCAGTGGCAGGTATGGAGTGAGCTGGTGAACAACAGAGTATACTTTGGCGGGGCCGATTCCAATCCATCAGGCTCCTTTATGTATGTACTCACGGGACTCCACGGATTTCACTTAATCACTGGACTTATTTTTCTCGTACTGGTAGTAGTTAAGAGTCTACGCTATCAGGTGCATTCCCGTCAGATGCTAGCTATTACGAATGGAACTATCTACTGGCACTTCTTAGGAGCGCTTTGGTTGTACTTGTATTTGTTCCTACTTTTGAACCACTGATTTCGTCCTTACCCGCTTTATATGGCCACTACCTCCACGACACAGACTCTATCTTCGCCATCCACCCAGGAGCAGCCACGCACTGGCACTTGGGATGGGGGCAATGAGCCTTTCAAGGCTAGCTATGGCAAGCTGATGATGTGGTTCTTCCTGTTGTCGGATGCCTTTACGTTTGCTGCCTTTCTGACTACTTATGGGTTGATGCGTCACCGCCATTTGGCTTACACTGGCACCAACGAGGCCTTTGAGTTCTCGACAGCTTATTGGCCTATTCCTGATAAAGTATTTAATTCTTTCCCAGGCCTACATGATGTCAATTTGCCGCTGGCATTCGTGGCCTTAATGACCATGATCCTCATTTTCAGCTCCGTGACAATGGTACTTGCTGTAGAAGCTGGCCATCGGATGGATAAGAAAGATGTACAGAAGTGGCTGCTGTGGACCATTTTATTTGGTATCACCTTCGTAAGCTGCCAGGCTTGGGAATGGTCGCACTTTATTGGGGGTACTGATACAGGAACCCTAATGGAGGACGGCACACGTTTCTTTGGCGCTAACCTGCAAAGAAATCAATACGGCCCGGTACTTTTTGCTGATCTGTTCTTCTTCATTACCGGTTTCCATGGCACTCACGTATTCAGCGGAATTTGCTTACTGATCTGGTCGTTCATTGCAACCACCAATGGTACTTTCGAAAAGAGAGGCCATTATGAGATGGTCGAGAAAATTGGCTTGTACTGGCACTTTGTAGATTTGGTGTGGGTATTCGTGTTTACCTTCTTCTACCTCGTGTAGCATCTCTCACAAACGAAAACTCCCATTCATAACGATCGGAATATCCTCATTTGATCGTTTGAGTTAAGATCTAAATTCAAAAGTTATGGCTCAGCATAGCACCAACCAACCGCCACAGCTTGGCGAGATTCCGAAGCCCAACACGGGTTGGATCTGGAAGACATTCTTCGTGCTTGTAGGTATTACGGCACTTGAGTTCGTGTTCGTATTCCTGATGGACGCGGGTACCTTACGCAACACCATCTTCATCGTCCTCACAATTTTCAAGGCATTCTTCATTGTTGCTGAGTTCATGCACTTGAAGCATGAGACCAAAGGACTGATCTGGACCATCCTGATTCCTATGGGGCTGCTAATTTGGCTATTGGTAGCTTTGGTTAGTGAGGGCTCTTATGTCGGTGAGTCCATTCAAAACGCTCTTAATTAAGTAATGAGGCCCAAGCAAACGCTGTTTCTGGGCCTCATTCTTTTGGTGCCGGTACTGGCTTTTCTGTTTCTTAAGTCATTCGGTACAAACCGTTACGCGCTGCCAACCTATCTGCCCGACCGTGTTGATTCAACACTAGTAGGCGATAAGTGGCAGCGCGATACTGTTTTTCATCAACTGAAGAATTATAGCTTCCCTTCTCAAACGGGGCGTGTTGTAGGCCAGAAAGACCTGGAAAATGGGCTTTATGTAACAAGCTTCTTTTACACGGCTTGCCCTCAGGACTGTGCCCAGCGAAATAGCCAGCTCACGCGTGTACAGGAGAAGTTTCGCCTTGAGCCACGAGTCCGGCTGGTTTCCTATACTGTCAATCCAACGCAGGATTCGGTATCTGTGCTGGAGCGATACGCTGAACAGTACGGTGCTATAGCCGGTAAATGGTTTTTTCTGACTGGTGACAAAATCCAGCTGAACCGGTTACTAACGGAAGAGTACCGACTGCCGGCGTCCGTGGGTGAGGCTCCAGCCATACAGCATAGTCAACAGCTGTTTTTGGTAGATCGCAACCACCGGGTACGAGGCATTTATGATGGTACGAAGGCGAGAGAAATAGACCGTCTCATCACCGAGATTACCGTGTTGCTTTACACTTATGACCACAACAACAAACCCCGCGCTTGAGCCGGGCGATTTTACCAAGTACAAAATCATCTTGGGTATTCTGGCAGCCGTTGTCCCTCTGCTGGTAGCTATCCTGCATTATTTCCCCAATGCTTTCCGAATTCCGGGCGCGGAAGTGAAATTTTTACCCGCCCTGAATGCCGTACTCAATTCACTTACGGCTATTTGTCTGTTGCTTGGTTACTACTTCATCCGAAACAAACAGGTAGCTCGCCACCGTGCCATGATGGCCATTGCTTTCGCGCTGGGGGGCATTTTTCTGCTTTCCTATGTGGTGTATCACTCCCAGGTTGATTCCACGCGTTTTGGCGGTGAGGGGGTCATTCGGTACATATACTTCTTTTTGTTGCTTACGCACATTGCTTTGGCCGTCGTGACGGTAGGGTTAGTGCTGTTTACCTTGTACTTTGCTTTAACTGAGCAGTTTACTAAGCACCGTAAGATAGCTCGATGGGCTTTCCCCGTATGGCTGTATGTATCTGTAACGGGCGTCATCGTATACTTTATGATCTCGCCTTATTACACGTAGAAATAAGGAAACTTTGTCTTCTTAAAAATGTTGGAATAGTATGAAAAAGGCAGCTGTTACCGGTTTATTCACCTTCATTTTAGGCTTGTTACTTTGTATCGCTCCTATCTCGGCGCAGGCGCAGTGCTCGATGTGCAAAACGCAGGTTGAGTCGGCGCGGGGCGGTAAAGATGAGTACGATGCTTCCGGCCTGAATAAGGGGATATTGATGCTTATGACCGTGCCGTATGTGTTGATGGGTGTTGTTGGGTTTATTTGGTATCGGCATAGCCATGCTAAAAAACAAGGCTAGGAACACCTGATAGGCGAGTGCTGATAACAAGTAGCGCTCTTAACAGAATAGGAAATGCCGCCAAATGGCGGCATTTTTGTTGAAACCCTATTCTCATCTGTGGGGGTGCATCAGCATCCTGATTGCCTTTGAAGCTAGTCCGTTCCTCTCCACTGGTTTTGCTGTTGGCCGCCACGCTCTGTTTCGTGGCAGCTTACCTGAGCAATCGATATGGCCAGGTGCCGGAGGTATTATTGCGTGCCGAAACGGCCCGTCTGCAAAACCTTGTTATTGAAGCGCAACGCACAGCCGAGCGGGAAGCCGACGAAGTTGCTGAGCGCTTGCAGGAGCAGACGCTTAATTTTAACTCCCTTGTTGGTTCAACCACTTACCCTTGCTTCGTATTTGAAGGTGAGAAGCTATTGTATTGGTCAGATCATACGATTCGGCCGGAGGTAGCAGACGTAGGGCAAAACTTCCGCGAGAAGTTAAAGGATATGCGGTTTGGGCAGTATCTGGTGTTGCGGCGCCCCGTGGGGACGCACACCATCCTGACGTACATCCCCTTAGAAAAGCGGTATGGCATTAGTAACCGCTACCTGCGTGAGGGCGCTGAGCAAGCCCTGTTCCGGGGGGCAAATGTGCGGTTGGTGGTGAACGATAACCCCCGATTACCACGCCTGTTCTCGGAGGAGGGAAATTACCTTTTCTCGATTGAAAGCTCTGCCCCTGACCCTGTTACGGGCAAATACCTGCCTGTGGCGTTTTTGCTATTGGGTTTTGGATTGTACTTGGCGGGCTGGCTCCGCTTGGCCCTTAGCTTTTTCTCCAAAGGGCGGATACTGGCTGGAACTAGTTCCGTCGTATTGTCGCTCATGGCACTGCGAGCTGCTCTACTGTTTCTAGGCCTGCCATTTTCGCTGGTTGAGGTGCCCTTGTTCGATCCGCGCCTGTATGCGGCTTCATGGCTTTCACCCTCACTGGGCGACCTGCTGATCAACGCCTGTTTGTTTGTGGCCTTGTCGTATTATGCTTTGCTATTATTCCGCCGCTTCGGAATAGTGCGTCGGGTGCGGCAAATTCGGCGTTTTTACTTGTTGTTCCTCATTGGAACTGCAACGGTGCTAAGCTTTTATGGCTTATTGCAGCTGCTGTTCAGCTTCTATTCCAACAGCTTCAATAACTCCCAGCTAGTACTCGACGTGACCCAGAGCATTGATGTGTCGGTGTTTAAAGGGCTGCTGTGTTTAGCTATCATTCTGCATACTGGCAGCTATCTGGTGGGCTTTTACATGCTGTCGCAGCTATTCATAGCGGCCGTGCGGCCCGCTACGCGCAGCGTGGGTATACTATTATTGGGGCTGACTGCGCTTACAGTCCTGCCTCTGGGGCTGGCATTTAGCCTGACCAGCGGAATATTGCTGGGTCTTACTCTGCTTTTCTTCTTCATCGTGCGGCTGACGGGCCTGCGGCAAGTGGCTTCGGTAGTGCCTTACCAAGTGTACTTATTTATCTTCCTGATGCTGGGAGTGAGCTCAGTGGTAGGGGCATTGGCTTTATATGAGCACTTCGATCGTCAGCTAGTCATAAACAAACAGCGTATTGCCAGCAACCTGCTGGTTGATAATGATTTGCAGGGCGAATACCTGTTAGCGGAGCGCTCCCGCCAGATGGCCGCCGATCCGTTGATTCAAACGATGCTAGCGCGACCTTTTGCTAATCAGGATATGGTACGGCAGAAGATTGTGAAGTATTATCTGCGCGACTACTTTGATAAATATGAGATTGTAGTCACGCTCTTCGACCCAGCAGGAAGGTCGCTGGATGGCAATGAGGAGACGCTGAATCTGGCTCAGCTGCGACGGCGCTTGTTGCGCACAGCCTTGTCCACGGATCACCCCGACCTGTATTTGATTCACAACAGCAACTCTTTTAGCTCCCGGCGCTATGTGGCTTTTGTGCCGGTAGTTACTTCCGCGGGAGGCACGAGTACTGTTTTGTTGGAGCTTTCGCTCAAAAAGCTGACTGCCTACAGTGTCGTTCCTGAGTTGCTGGTTGATCAGAAGTTCTTCCAACCTGGTTTAGGTTCTGAGTTAAGCTACGCGGGCTACGAAAATGGGCGGCTGGTGTATAAGGAGGGCGATTTTGATTACGTAAATCAGCTTACCCCGGCACAGCGCCAAGATCCACGCTTGTATAGTGTAGGCTTGGCTGTTGATGGTTTCCACCATCTGGCCGTGCGCGGCGCCCAGCGCCGCACCGTGGTCGTGACGACGGCCACGTATGCCTTCGACGACTGGCTGGCTAATTTTTCCTTCCTCTTTCTGCTGCACACTTTCTTTAGCTTGCTGGTACTGGGGGGCTATATGTTGGCCAGGGGACAGTATTTTCAGGTTTTCCGCACCACATTCAGCACCAAGATTCAGCTGTTTCTCAACTTCGGCATTCTCGTGCCACTGCTTATCGTTAGCGTTGCTACGGCTAGTCAGGTTACATCGTCGTACCAACGTGACTTGCGGCGCACGTACGAGCGCCGGGGCAAAACGGTGCAGGAAAATCTGCTAAAGAATCGGGCGTTGCTGGCCGATTCATCCGGCCGCGCAGCTCTTGTTGACCTAGCGGAAAACGTTTCTGATCTAACCGAGACGGATCTTAACCTGTACGGCGCCGATGGTAGCCTGCAAGTGAGCAGTCAGCCCTTGATTTTTGAGTCGGGTCTGCTGAGCACCTTAATGCATCCGCGGGCGGTAGCCGAATTGGCAGAAAAAGGGCAGCCACAGGTGCTGCTCACAGAAACGGCTGGCTCCCTGTCTTTCAATACGCTGTATCTGCCTTTGCGTGCGGTGGTGCGCCCCGGCCGCCCCGATGTGGTGGTGGGCTACGTTGGCATTCCGTTTTTTGACTCCGAGAAAGAGCTTGATAACAAGCTTATTGAGCTGATTTGCACCATCTTGAACATCTTCACGGTGATGTTCATTATCTTTTTGGTGCTTACGTTTGTCGCCTCCCGTATCCTGACAGCTCCGCTCAAGATCATCACTGAGAAGCTTAAACAAACGACGCTTACGGGGCAAAATGAGATGCTGGCCTACGAGTCGTCGGATGAAATTGGGTTGTTGGTGCGGGAGTATAATGCCATGCTACTGAAGCTGGAAGAAAGTAAGCAGGAGCTGGCAACCCAGGAAAAGGAAGCCGCGTGGCGCGAAATGGCCCGCCAGGTAGCCCACGAAATCAAGAATCCGCTGACGCCTATGAAGCTTTCCTTGCAGTATTTGCAGAAAGCAATTGCCGAGCGCCGCCCGAATACGGAGGAGCTGATTGGCAAAATATCCCAAACCCTCATCACGCAAATCGACGTGCTCAGCGACATCGCTACGTCGTTTTCTACCTTTACCAACCTGCCGGCCATGCGGCCTGAGCGGCTGGATGTGGTGCCTATTCTAAGACGTTGCGTGAGCTTGCACAAAGGCGGAGTAGGCGAGGGGAGTATTCGGCTGAAGGTGCCGGCTGACGCGAAGACTGGTCGATATATGGTTTTCACCGACGAAAACCTGCTGGTACGTACCTTTAACAACTTGCTTATCAATGCGCTGCAATCGGTGCCGGAGGAACGTAAGCCGCAGATAAATGCCAGCCTAGAGCTCCACGGCACCGACCGCATCGTGATTTGCATAGCCGATAATGGCGCTGGTATTCCTGATGATGTGCAGGCGAAGGTGTTCGTACCCAACTTCACCACCAAAACGTCTGGGTCAGGAATTGGCCTGGCTGTTGCGCGGCGAGGGATTGAAAGCGCTGGGGGGCAAATTTGGTTTGAGACGGAGGAGAACGTGGGTACGCGGTTTTGTATTGATCTGCCGTTGGCACCAGAATAAAAGCTGGTTGTTGCCGCCCGCTTCTTTTATCCGCTCGCTAAGCCCTATTCCGGCATAGCGGCACGAATCTGGCGGCTTCGCACGTTGTGGAGCTGAAAAAAGCCCCCCGCTTGAAAAATAACTAGCATGAGTAGCAGCTTTACGCAAAGTCTTCCGCGTTTCAGCCTGCTGCTCACGTTGTTGCTGTTGGTTCAGGTAGTAGCAGCTCAGCAGATAGGGCCACCTACTACGCGCCGCTGCCGTTGGGTGCGCCTGCTGCCCAACCGCGACACGACCGATTTCTCTTTGCCCGATACCCTGACGATTGTTCCGGCGTCGGTAACGGCTAACGGGCGCTCGGTCGGCTATAATTCAAGCACAGATCAGTACCGGATTATCCGGCCGTCTAGTCGGTTTCCGGCCCCCGACCCCGGCCAGCCAGATATTGTGTTTCAGCCTACTGGGCCCGATTCCGTGCTGATCTGCTACCGGGTGCTGCCCTTGCGGCTGGCGGCGCCTGCTTCCCGCCGCTCGCGTACCCTTATTGACAGCGTCAATTTTGCCCCCCGGTCTTTTAGCTACAACGATTTTGCGGTGAAAGAGCAGATTCTGGCCACGCCGGGCATCAACAAAACGGGCAGCTTGGCGCGGGGCATTTCCTTCGGCAATACGCAGAACGTATTTGTGAACTCAGCGTTGAACTTGCAATTGGAAGGCAAGCTCACGGACCAGATCAACCTTACGGCGGCTATTTCTGACCAGAACGTGCCCTTTCAGCCCGAGGGCAATACCCAGCAGCTACAAGAGTTTGACCGGCTGTATATTACCCTCACGCATCCGCGCTGGAGCCTGACGGCCGGCGACGTAGTGCTGCGTAACCGCCCCGATTATTTCCTGCGCTTTTACAAAAACGTGCAGGGGGCAGCCGTGGAGGCCAAGCTAACCCAAGGAGTCGGCAAGCGGAGCGTGACTACCGCCGCAGCCGGCGTGGCCAAGGGCAAATTTGCCTCCATCGAGTTGCCGCCCCTGGAGAATGTGCAGGGTCCGTACCGCCTGCGCGGCACCAATGGCGAACAGTTTATCGTGGTTTTGGCTAATTCCGAGCGGGTGTACCTCGATGGCCGGCTAATGACGCGGGGCTTTGATTTTGATTATATCATCGATTACAACCAGGCAGAAGTCACGTTCTCGCCCCAGCACCTGATTACGCGCAACTCCCGTATTCGGGTCGATTTTGAGTATTCGGACTTCAACTATGCCCGCTCGCTGTTCGATCTGAGCCATTATCAGGAGCTGGGAAAGCTGAGCGTGCATCTAAACTACTACCGCGAGTCCGACAACCCAGACAACTCACCCAACCTTATTCTGAACGAAACCGACCGGGAGCTGCTGCGCAATATCGGCGACAATGTAAGTCTGGCCACGACGCCCGGTGCCGACTCGGCCGCCTACGACCGTCGCCAGGTGCAGTACCGCCGCGAAGTGCTGACGTTGCCCGATGGAGCACGCTTGTCCACCTTCGTTTATACCACCGATTCCACACGCGGTGTGTATAATGTGCGTTTCACGAGCGTGGGCCAAAGCGAAGGTGACTATATCCTGAGCACCACGGCGGAGAATATTAATGCAAACGGGCGTGTATTTCAGTACGTAGGGGCGGGGAGAGGTAATTACCGGGCTGAGCGCCGCCTGCCTACGCCTTTGCAAAAGCAGCTCGTGACGGCCGGTGCCAGCTACCGCCTCGATTCGACCGCTACCGTATTCGTAGATCTGGCCTCATCGGAGCTGGATTTAAACCGATTTTCGCCGCAGTCAGATCAAGGTCGCGCTTTTCGGGTGGGCTATGCGGTGCTCGATAAGCCTGTGCATCTGCCTTTATTGAAGCAATACAAGCTGCGCTCCACGTTAGACTATGAGTACAGCAGTCGGCAGTTTTCTCCCATCGACCGCTACCGCGATATTGAGTTTGACCGCAACTGGAGCACCAGTAGCACAGTGCAAGGCAACGCTGCTTTTCGGCCCGCCCGCGAGGATAATATCCTGAACTTCTCGGCTGGCTTGGTCAAAGACCAAAAGAATGCTTTTTCCTACCGCCTCAGTCGGCGCTATCGGGCCGGCGAAGTGAGCGGTCTGCAACATTGGCTGGATGCGGCCCAGCAAATTGGTGATGTTGAGCTGCGTGGGGGGCTTTTTTTGCTGAATTCGCAGGCGGGAGCACGCCAGTCCAACTGGGCACGGGGCGAGGCAACAGCCCGGTTTGTTCGGGGGGCAATTGTGCCAGGCTACGCCTATCGTTTCGACAAAAACCGGGTGTCGTTGCCCGATGGTACTTCGCTCACTTCAGCCAACTACTTCGACGAGCACTCCGTGTTCGTACAGAGCCGCGACAGTGCCACCACGCGCTTTCGCCTCGACTACACTTACCGCCGCGACCAGGCACCACTCAATGACGAGTTGCGCACGCGCGGCCGGGCCCAGACCTGGCAGGGCATGTTTGCGAGCCGCTTGGGCAAAACCCAGGATTTATCGGTGCTGCTCACCTACCGCGACCTGGCCGCCCGCGACAGTGCCCGCCAGCGCACCGTACTAGGTAAGCTCGACTGGAACGCGTCTTTCTTCGATAATATGTTGCGCTCAGAGCTAAGCTACAGCGTAGCTACCGGCCGCGAGCTGCGACGTGATTACTCCTTTCTGCCTGTGCCTAATGGCCAAGGGACTCACTTTTATGCGGGTGATGCCAACGCCAACAATCGGCAGGACAAGGAGGAGTTTTTTGAAGCTCAAACGCCCGATGCCCAGTATCGCACGCACATTAAGGTATTTTTGCCCACCGATGACTATATCATCGCCTTCACCAACCGCTTCAGCTACCGCCTTACCAGCAGCTTGCCCCGGCAGTGGCGCGACCAGCCGGGCATCCGTGGCTTCGCCGCCCGATTCACCAGTATCAGCACCGTATCCTTGGACCGGCGCACTACGGAGCGCGACCTAAGCTCACGCCTCAATCCCTTTGCTTTTCAGACCGAAGATGAGTTTTTGCTCTCGCTGAACAAGCTGTTGCGCAATACGCTGTATTTCAATCGGTCTAATCCCATTTTCGGGGCCGAATTCACGGTGCAGCAAACCCAGCAAAAGGCGCTACTCACGCAAGGCACTGACATTCGCAATCTGGCCAGCCAGTCGGTGTTGTTGCGGCGGACATTGGCGCAGTCGTTTACGAGCCGCCTCATCACCACCCGCAGTATTCGGGAAAACACTTCTAACTACCTTGAAACCCGCAATTTTCGGGTGCTTCTCTATGAAATAGCCCCCGAGCTGAGCTACCAGCCAAGTCCGGCCTTGCGCTTCACTGGCACCTATCTGCATGCCTCCAAACGCAACACCTTCGCTGGTCCTGATGAGAATACCCGCGGCATTTTCGACGAGCTAGGGGTAGAAACGCGCCTAAGCCAAGTGAGCAAGCGTACGCTCACGGCGGCCACACGGTACGTGCGCATTGATTTTGAAGGCAATCAAGCTTCCGTAGTAGCGCTGGAAATTCTGAATGCCTTGCGGCCCGGCAATAACCTGACCTGGAACCTGAACGTGGAGCAGCGACTAAGCAACGGCCTGAATGTGACCGTGGCCTACGACGGCCGCAAGCCCGATGGCTTGAGCGCCGTGCATACGGGCCGGATGCAGGTGTCAGTGTTGTTTTAAGACAGCTCACTTACTCTCTATCAACTTTCGCACGCTACCCACCACGGCCAACTCTGCCTGCCCGGCGGGCGCTTTGGCAACGTCGAGCTGCTTGAGGGCAGCAGTTTGCCAGGTAGCGGAAGGCGTTTCGCCCTTCTCCATTTGCCGTAGCCGCTCCAGCGCCAGCGTTGAAATGCTGCTTAGCTGCGCCGAAAGCGGCGCATATTCCTGCAAGCTGGACTGAGCCAGCAGCAACGGGCGCACGAGCGCGTCATTCAACTGCCATTGGCGCAACGGCGTGGCCAAGGTTACCGCTGCTACTTTGGCTTCCCCGTAAGAGCGGCACTGGACTGGGGGGCATTTTGGCGCAGCCGCAATAGATTTTCCACCGCTACGCCAAACTCGCGGGCCGCGTCCGATTCGGCGGGTGCGGCATCTACCAGCCGATTCAAGGGCGTCTGGGTTGTGTACTTCATGCCTTGAAAGTGACGCTTGTATTCCTTCACCGGCTCCAACACGCTAGCCAGCGTGCGAAGTGGTGCCATAGTACGACCAGCCGCTAACTGCGTCAAAAGCTTCTCCGGCGCGCTCCGATGCTGTAAGCCCAGGGTTTCAAGCAGGACAGAAATGCCCCCCAGCCGCCGGTACATATCCGGCACATCTTTCACGGTAGCCGGCGACCAGAGCCGCTCGGCAATAGCCGCCGCGCGTGGCCAGATGCGACTATCGACAATAACCGAATCAGCGAATTCTGCCCACATAGTCGCCTCACCACCTAGTATGCGCTGCTTTTCAACATCAGTAAGGGGCGCATCGGCGGGCAGCGGGTCATTTAGGTAATGAGAGGCAGCTCCGTAGTTTAAGTCGATATAATAGCCGTTGGATAGAATAGTAGCATGGCCGGCTTTGGCAGCTTCGTAAAGACCTTTGCGGCCGCGCCAGCTCTGAATAACGGCACTGGGGGGCAAACCGGGGCCAAGGATTTCGTCCCAGCCTACCATCTTCCTGCCTTGCGCCGTTACCATTTGTAGTATACGACGGTTGAAATAGGTTTGCAGCGCGTGCTTATCTGGCTGACCTTTAGCGGTCACGAAGCCCTTCTCCTTCATGAATTCCACAATGCGCGGATTGCGCCGCCACTGCCGGCCGTCGTTTTCATCGCCGCCAATGTGAAAGTATGGGTCGGGGAAAAGCGCCGTCATCTCTCCGATTAAGGTGTCAAGAAGCTGATAGGTGGTTTCCCTGGTTGGGTCCATGGCGATGTTGAGCACTCCCCAGCGCTGAGCAACGCCATAGGTGGAGTCGTTGCTGGCCAGTACCGGGTAAGCGGCGAGCCAGCTTGTCGCGTGGCCGGGCATATCGAACTCCGGGATAACCCGAATGCCACGGGCCGCGGCGTAGCCTACTACCTCTCGTACCTGTGCCTGGGTGTAATATTGCCCTTCGCTTCCTACTTCGTGGAGGCGGGGCAGCGTTTTGCTTTCCACCCGAAATCCTTGATCATCGGACAGATGCCAGTGCAACACATTGAGCTTCACCGCCGCCATGCCATCTAGGTTGCGCTTCATAACGGCTACCGGCATAAAGTGCCGGGCCGCGTCGATGAGCAGGCCCCGCCAACCGAATCGGGGCTGATCGGTGATGTCGGCCTCGGGAAAGTAGGAGTTCTTTTTCTCCTTGGCGAGCAGCTGCCGCAGGGTTTCCAGCCCCCGCAAGGCACCTAAGCTGGTCGGTGCATCCAAGGCGATGCCCGCTGGGGTCACACGCAGACTATACCGCTCTTCGTCGCCGGCCTCCATACGCCCCACACGACCATAGCGGATGGTAAGATCGGCGGCACCGGAAGAGGTAAACTCGGGAACTAAGCGCTTGCCGTCGGTTTGCTGAACCAGCCAGGTGCTCAGACGCTGGGCGGCCGCGCGCACGGCAGAGTCGGGCGCGGCGGGGACGTTAAGCTGCGTGCGCCACGTATTTTTCAACGCAAAGCGGCCTGCACCCCATTTTACCTGGGCAGGCACCGGCATTAAGTTGCGCGTTTGCGTCGAAGGCTGGGAGTAGCCGCCGTAACCGCAAAGCAGGAAAAAGCATACAAGGAAAGCAGAAGGAAAATAGAAGGGACGAGGCATACCAAAGCGGGAGCGGGTGGACGCTAAAAATACCAGGTTATTTTATCCCACCTCCATCGAGCTTCGACTTTAGACCATCGTAGAGGCGCGTCTTGGCGTCTCCGTCATTGCTGAAGTTGTTATTACTGTGCGTTTCCTCTCGTTCAACGACCACACGCAAGGTTGCGTCTCCACCTAAAAATCGTCAGCAGTTAAATCGTTTTAAATTAACCCGCGCGCTTTAAATTCCAGATAGCGGTTTAACGTATTCACCGTTAATTGGTCGGGCGGGGTGAGGAGAGCGTGAATCCCGTAACGCTGCAACTCACGTACAATCTGGCGCTTTTCCTGAGCAAATTTTTCCGCGATAGTCTGGTTATATACGTCATCAGTAGTTGCGGCAGGCGTGTCAAGAAACTGCCGAAGCTCAGTATTTTCGAAGAAAATGACCAGCAGCAAATGGTCCTTGGCCAAGCGTCGCAGGTAGGGCAACTGCCGCTGCAAGCCGCTGAGTGTCTCAAAATTGGTAAACAGCAGCAACAGGCTACGCTGCCGGATGCGCGTTTTGACATTGGTATACAGCAACTCAAAATCCGTTTCTAAGTACTTTGTGCGCTGCTTGTATAGTACCTCCAGTAGCTTCAATAAATGCCCCCCACGGCGGTCGGCGGGTACTATAGCACCAAGTCGGTCGGAGAAAGTGACAAGGCCCGCTTTATCGTGCTTGAGCATGGCAATGTTGCTCACCACCAGCGTGGCATTGATGGCATAGTCAAGTAAGCTCAAGCCCTGAAATGGCATGCGCATCACCCGGCCTTTATCAATCAGGCAATACACCTGCTGGGCGTGCTCATCCTGAAAGTGGTTGACTACCAACGTATCTGCTCCGCCGCTGGCCCGCCGTGCGGAAGCCTTCCAGTTGATGCTGTGCGGATCATCGCCGGGCACATAGGGCCGAATCTGCTCGAATTCCAGGCTATGGCCCGCTCGTCGAATACGCTTGACACCTACTTCGCTGAGTCGGTTACTGAGGGCCAGCAGCTCGTACTGGCGCATCTGCAAAAACGATGGATACACTGGTACCACATGATCTTGCCCGTAGCGAAACCGCCGCCGCACCAAACCCAGCGGAGAAGCTACAAATACATTGACGGCGCCAAAATGATACTCGCCGCGCTTCACTGGCCTAAGCTGGTAGCGAATTACCTGCGTTTCGCCCGTTTGCAGCTTTGCCCGAAACAGCACGTCACGGCGCTGGAACTGGTGTGGAGTCTCATCTATCGTCTCCGTGTTAACCGCGAAGCGGTAGTGGTTCTCAAGGTAGATGGCTACCTCATTATCGCTGCCATTAGCAAGCTTATCGCCCAACACCCGCCGACCAAACACGCGCCCTGCGCCCGCTGTGCCCGGCGCGTATAGCAGCAGGCCATCGAGCAACGCAAGGGCTGTAAGCACCGCTAGGGCTGCCTGCGCTGGTAGCAAGAGCACCGGCAGAAAAAACGCCACCACAAACCCAGTCACAATGAGTGCGAGGGCTAGAAAGAAGCGGGTAGTCAGAAACAAACTCATAAAGTGCGTAACTGGTCTCGAACTTCCATTAAAGCGAAGCCCAACAAATTGGGCCCTTGCCAACGAGCGGGATTTTCGGCATCAACTGCATCCGCCGCCAAACCAATGCCCCAAATCGTATCAACCGGACTTGCTTCAACTAGCACTCGGTCGTTGGTAGCGAGTAAGAAGTTTGCTAATGGTTTGCTCTGACTAAATTTTTGAAAGTTGCCAGTTTTGACAATTTGATATTTATTCGCCTCCCATACCTCAGGCACGAAGCCCTGAATTTCGCGCCCGATTTTCTTAGCTTCAGCTGGACTAGGAGCGGCCAGAATACGTGTCAGTGCTTCATCATCAGAAAATAGGCGGGCTTTTTCAGCCATCATCCAGTGCTCCGTTGAACGATATATAACTCCTGCTGCTTCAAAGTCCATCAACCACCACTGACTGAGACAAGATTTAGTAATGTTGCCTTCTTTGTTGGGTTGATGACCCCAGAAAAAAAGGTACTTAACGCGCTGGCCTTGCGCAAGCTGGTTGAGTAGCCAAGCAGTTGAATAGTGCATCTACCGCGGGACCTCAATTTGCTGCATAATCTGCTTCACGACCTCATCCGGGGTGCCACCTTCCATCTCGCGCTCGGGGGTGAGCTGGATACGATGGCGCAAAACAGGAGCAGCAAGGAACTGGACATCCTCGGGCGTCACGAAGTCGCGGCCACGCAGGGCCGCCAATGCTTTGGCGCCGTTGAGCAGGGCCAGCGAAGCGCGAGGCGAAGCACCCAGGTAGAGGGCTTTGTGCGCACGAGTCTGACCGACGAGGCGGGCGATATAGTCGAGAAGCTTCGGCTCCACGTGCTGCTGGCGCACCTGCCGCCGCAGCTGCGCAATGTCGGGGGCGGAAAGCACTGGCTGAACCGCTTCCAATGGTGTGCCGCCAAACCCCGCGTGATGCCCCTGCAGAATGGCCACTTCCTGCTCCAGAGTAGGATAACCAACACTGATTTTAAACAGAAAACGGTCGAGCTGGGCTTCGGGCAAACGATAGGTGCCTTCCTGCTCAATCGGGTTTTGAGTGGCTAGTACCAAAAACGGCTCCTGCATGGGATACGTGATGCCATCTTGGGTGATGTGGTGCTCTTCCATCACCTCAAACAGCGCCGCTTGGGTCTTGGCTGGGGCACGATTGATCTCGTCAATGAGCACGACGCTGGCGAAAATGGGACCAGGACGAAATTCGAATTCAGCCTTATTCGGGCGAAAAACGGAAGTGCCCAGTACATCCGAAGGCATCAGGTCGGGAGTAAACTGCAGACGGCTGAAAGGCACATCGAGGGTGCGGGCAAGTAGCTTAGCAGTGAGCGTTTTGGCCACACCGGGCATACCTTCCAGCAGCACATGCCCATCGGCCAGAAGGGCGGTAAGCAGCAGCTCCACCACCGCCTCCTGCCCCACGATAACCTTACCCAGCTCCCGGCGGACAGCTTCAGCGCTGGTGCTCAGGTGGCTGAAGTCGCTGCGGGGGGCAAATACTGGCGTTGGCTCAACCGATGGGAGGGTAGCGGGGGGCAAATTTTCTGCTGGTGCCGGAGCGGCACTAGGCGTCGGGGAGAACGATTCTGATTCCATGAAAGGATTTGGGAGAACAGGTAGAGGCGAAGCTTGGCTAGGCTTTTAACAGGATAAGCTCCTACGTGGCTAGGTAGTTATAGACCTTAATTCGTTGATTATCTGGCAACATACCTACCGGCTCATCCGCCGAAACTCGCTAATGGCATGACTCAGTTGAAGTAATTGCTGATCTGACACTTGGGGAGCGGTCCGAGTAAAGTTAATCAGGCGCAGTAGCTTGTCGACGCCCTCGCGCGGCACCCCGGATTTATGAGTCAGACGGTCCCTGAAATGCTCGTCGTTGAGGTCTAACTCGGGCTCGTGAAAGCGGGTGCGCAGGTACTCCAAAAACAAGTTTATTTTCTTGTCTGCCAGCCGGGTATGGTCGTTGCCCTGACGGTAAAGCGCGGCTATAGTGCGAGTGAAAAGGAGCGTGGTATTGGGTAAAGGCTTGAGGATGGGGATAATGCGTTGGCGACGCTTCGCTTCAAAAAAGATAAATAACAAACTACCCAGACACGTCAGGTAAAAGGCCGCACGCAACGCCGGATAGCGGAGCAGCACGCCCAGCAAGGCTTTGCCACCTAAGCGGCCCTGCTTTTGGTACTCATCCCACCAAGCTGGCTGCGATGCAGGCAAATAAGAGAGGCTGGTAAAGGCAAAATCACTGGTCTGCGGCCTCAGCACAAAGACATTCGTAAACGCAATGGGTACCGAACACAGGTAAAAATGCCCCCCACCATGCGCTACGCGCACCAGCACCGGGCGTCGCCGCTCATCACTGGCCAGCACGGTTGCCCCAGGCGGCAGGCTATCGGCTACGAACCGAGTAGCCGCCATGGGGTCAGGGTAGCGAAAGCGGTGAAGTGGCGCTAAGTCCGGTGCATGAAAACGCAACGTCACGGAGTCGGGCCGTACGGCAATAGAGTCAGATTCGCTGTTTGTACTGAAATGGGGGCGAAAGCTTAGCGCTTCGGCGGTGTCAAAACGCAGGGTATCGCGAAGGTTGCGGTCAAATTCTTCGGCCGCAATAAATACATCGTTGCCCTGGGCCACAAAGCGCAGGAGCGCGTGCAAATCCAGCGAATCGAGGCGAAAAGTGGGCTGAATGAACACGTAGGAAACCGCCGCGCTGGCGTTTGCCTTCCGCGGATCCGTCTCAGATTGCTCTTTCTGCCAGGTAGTTAGCTGGTTAAATATGGGCTCACGTATCGTCTGCACGGAGTCGCGCAGCAATTCGGGCAATAAGTCGTAGAGGGCGTAAGTGCCGTAGGGAATCTTGTCGCGATTAATAAACGTCTGGGTGCGGTCCGCTGGCTTAGGTCGGTAGTAATCCACGGCTATGTACGCGCCAAACAGAACGACAAGCCCCAACAGATACAGTTGAAATTGACGATTTTTCATCAGGCCACGTGCTGAGGTACTTGCGTAATCAGACCAAGCTGCGCGGCGCGTACCTCAGCGTAATGAGCCGAGGTCAGCTCCCACTCCCCATACCACGCGTACTCAAACTGTCTGGCTACCGTAATAAAAGCGGGTCGTAAGGTACTGGGGGGCATTTCTGCTATATAATCCGCGTTGGTTTTTTCCGGTCGCCAGGCAAGCAGGCCGCGGTCGGTGAGCTGCTTGAGTACACTCAGAAAACCCAGGCGCACGGCCAGGCGGTAGTTGCCCGCTTCTTCAGCGGCGGCCAACCGGGCCATGAAGTCGGGCGCGTAAATATCGTCTGCCTCCGCAGTATAAGTAAGGTTGGCCCGACGGGGTGCCCGGCCGAAAGCGCCCGTTATATCAACTTGCAGCAGGCGCAGCACAATGAACACAAATGCTGCTAAAAAGCCGCCGTAGATAACATAGCGCCAGCCGTGTTTATAAGCAGGAGTTTGGTACCAGCTGCTTATCCAGCGCAGAAAGCGCCGCCACAGCGATTGGCTGGTATCGGCAGCGGGTGCTTCTTCCTGATACTGTAGCTCACGCTGCTGTCGTAACGCTTGCAGGCGCGCCGGAGCCGGTCGCCGTACCTGCACACGACTATCAGCGGTATCCAATGGCGGGAGCGGGCGCGGCGTTGCCAAGAGTGGCCGCAGCACCAACAGACTCAACAGCAAGAAGATAGTCCGAAGCGACAAGGAGCAGAAGTAAACGAATGGAGTTGAAAATCAGTGAAATTTGCCCCCAGCGCTAGTATTCGCCCTCCTCATCGGCGCGGTAGCGGTCGGCGGCCACGGGCTGAGCTGGAGCTGCCACGGCCGGCTGCCCGATGCGGCCCACCAGCGTCCGTAAGCCTTCGCCTTCTTTGCGCTCCACCAGGTTGAAATACTGAAAAGCGATAGCCAGAAATAACAACGGGTATAGCATCATAAGCGCCATTGAGCTTACCGTGTTTACGGCCACCACGAGCAGCTCATTGGGCAATGTAGCTCCTGGGGTGAGCATAGACGTTATATTTAGGAACGATTGGGGAATGAAAAATACGATAGCCATCATTCCAATGATCAGGAGCATGACCATAATCAGCCCAAACGTAGACCACCATTTGCCCCATACAAGGTAGAAGCACCGGCGCAACGTGGCAAAAAAGCTAAGCTCCTCTCGCACCCAAATAATGTGAAATAGGCTTAAGCTGAACATTACGTAGAAGGCAGCCAGGTAAGCTATAGGTAAAAGCAAACCAGCCATCGGCCCCAAAATGGATACTAAGCCGAATACTCCTATAGTCGGTAAAGTCGCTGCTATCATCACTATCACCAGGCCAAGAGTAGCGAGCAGGGTACCGAAAATCGGCGGCGCACGAGCGCCCATACATCCGACGCTTCGATATCAGCAGCTGGATCAGCTTTCGATAAAGTAAGCGTCATGTAGCCGTAAGTAGTCAGAATAAGCAGCACTAAAGTTAAAAGGCTGCCTAGTATGGCCATTAAATACTCTGGGCTGCCTATAAAGTCTGCTATCGGGGCAATAGACGCGCTTCCCGTTTTAGCAGCAGTTTTTACCTGCTGCATGTACAGTTGCAAGCGCGACTGCATCAGCCCAGTGCCAATACCGGTAAGCAAGGCCGCCGGCAGCACGATATAAAGCATGCACTTGCCAAAGGGCCGAAAATGGGCGCGCACGAAGTCAAAAGATGCTTCGATTTTTTGGCCGAAATCGCGCTCCTTCAGGAAGTCGGCTGGTTGAGTAAAGGCAAGGCGGGACATACTAGAGAAGATAAAAAGTTAGCTAACACGGTTGGCTTGTCGATATAACCACCACGGATATACCACGAAGTAGCCCAGAATAAATGCTAGTGAACCGCCAATGATAAGCAGGCTCAGCGCCAATGGCATCTCGGTATGGCGTGTCACGAAGCTTTCCAGAAAGCCGGCCACTACAAAAATCGGGACCAAGCCCAGGGCCAGCTTCAGGCCGTCGCGGGCACCTTGACGGAAGGAATCAGCGCGTGCGTAAGTACCCGGAAACAATAGGCTGTTGCCCATCACGAAGCCCGCTCCACCAGCCAGCACAATGGCCGAAATTTCCAGGGTGCCGTGAATCCAGATAGTAAGCACTGACTGCGCGCCGACGCCCTGAGCAAAAAAGAAATACTGGAAAGCGCCCAGCATCACCCCGTTCGTAAACAGTGACCAAGCCGTACCAAAGGAAAGTAGCGCGCCCATGGCAAACGTGCGTAGGGCCACGAAAATGTTATTGCTGGTAATCATCAAAAACATCTCGGTTTGACCCATACCCTTGTACACGGCCATTGGGTCGCCGCGGTGGATGTTATTGAGGGTCTGATTCACGTACTGGTCACCCAGAATCACGCGCACAAACGTGTCGTCATAAGCCGCCGACAAGGTTCCGATAGCTGCTGAAAGGCAAAAGAGGGCAAGGGCCCAAAGTAGCGGCCGATGCGAGCGAGCCACCAATAAGGGTAGCTCAAAGCGCCAAAACCGGCCAAAACGGCCCGTATTCTCCTTTTTGTTTTTATATAACGACTGGTGTAGCTTGCCGGTCAGCTCATTCAGGTACTGCGTGGTCGTGGAATTGGGGTAGAAAGTGCGCGCGTACGATAAATCGTCGGTTAGCTCTACGAACCGTGCCGCCAGCTCATCCGGATCGGTGGTAGGCTGACTGGTGTAGCGCTGCCACTTCTGGGTATTTTGCCGCAAAAAAACCGCTTCACGCATACCGGTTAGAGGGCAAGTAAAGAGAAGTTAAGATAGTTGGAAGCAGCAACACTCGGCGGCAGACACTCTGGCAAATATATTGGTTATCATGAGGGAGCCGTAGTGACGGCGCCTTTTATTTTGTACTTTTTTCAGCATGCGCACCATTCAGGTTCAAACTCCCCAAAACGTTACCGTCGAGTATGAAATCGGCGGCATCGGCGACCGCATCTTGGCCGCTTTCATCGATTACCTCGTGCTTTTCGTCTGGTCAGTAGTCTGGTTTTGGATAGTGTCTTCGATGTCAAAAGCCAGCAACAGCACCATGACCAGGGGGGATCTGATAGCTGTTTTTCTAATCGGGGTTCCGTGGATCTTTTATCACTTGCTCAGCGAAATATTTTTTAATGGGCAGAGCATAGGTAAGCGTGCCCGCGACCTAAAAGTTATACGCCTTGACGGCACCCAGCCCAGTCTGGGCGACTACTTGCTGCGCTGGCTCCTGCGCCTGATTGATATCGGTCTGATGTCGGGTGCAGTGGCCGTCATTACCATTCTGATTAATGGCCGCGGCCAACGCCTGGGTGATTTGGCGGCTGGCACTACGGTCGTGCGCGTTAAAGCCAGTACGCAGCTCGACGAAACCATCATGTTGCCCGACGCCAACTATCAGGTTGTGTTTCCGCAAGCGGCTAGCCTTACTGCCGAAGATGTCACGCTTATTCGGCAACTCTTTCAGCAAGGTATGCGGCGTCAGAACTATCTGCTGCTTAACGAAGTAGCTAACAAAGTCAAGAGCCTGACGGGTATCAGGACCGATTTACAGGACGAGCCTTTCCTGCGTACCATGCTCCGCGACTACGCCCACCTGTTAAACCAGGTGTAAGCTGATTAGGGGGGCTTTTTAGCGAACCACCCGCATCCGTCAACAAGCATCTGACGGAATAAGGCACTCACTAGTGAGCCGTGCCTTATTTCTGACAAAAAAGCCCCCCAGAAACGTTTCTGGGGGGCTTTTTTATAGGCGGACGGCAATAACTAGCCAGCCGCAATGGCTTTACGCTTACCCGTACGGGGTGCACGCTCTTCGCCCTGGCTTAGCAATTCGTCGTCGCGCTCAGCTTTCTTGACTACCCAACTAACTGAGTACAGGTCCTTACGACGGTCGCGGAGGTTACGCACGGCACCGCTGGTGTTCAGATCCTTGAGCAAATCAAGGTCGAGGTCAGCGATGAGGGTCATCTCCGTGTTCGGCGTGGCCTCGGCTACGATGGCGTCGTGGGGGAAAGCGAAGTCGGAAGGACTAAATACGGCCGACTGCGAATACTGAATGTCCATGTTCTCGACGCGCGGCAGGTTGCCTACCGAGCCCGTAATAGCCACGTAGCACTCGTTTTCGATGGCGCGGGCCTGGGAGCAGAGTCGCACGCGCTGATACGCGTTCTTAGTATCGGTCCAGAAGGGTACAAATAAGATTTTCATGCCTTCATCAGAGAGCATACGCGCCAGCTCGGGAAACTCTACATCATAGCAGACGAGGATACCGATTTTACCGAAGTCAGTATCAAAGCACTTGAGCTTGTCGCCGCCGCGCATGCCCCAGTAGCTGGCCTCGTCGGGCGTCACGTGGAGCTTGTACTGCTCGTCCATGGTACCGTCGCGGCGGCAGAGGAAAGCTACATTGTGCAGCTTACCATCGTCGTACACCGGCATAGAGCCCGCTACGATATTGATGTTGTAGCTTACCGCCAGCTCCATCATTTTGGCCTTAATAGGCTCGGTGTAGGCTGCCATGGCCCGAATAGCCACCGAGGGCGAGTCCTCATTAGTCAGCGCCATCAGCGGGGCGTTGAAGAACTCCGGGAACATCACGCAGTCCGACTTATAGCCGCTGACGGTATCGACAAAGAACTCAATTTGCTGGAGCAAATCTTCCAGGCTGCTGGTGGCGCGCATCTGCCACTGTACAATGCCAATACGAACGGTACTCTTCTGATTACCAATAAGTTTTTCTTCCTCCTCGTAGTACACGTTCAGCCATTCGAGCAAGGTGGCAAAGGCCTTCGACTCGGAATCGTAGGGCAGGTAGCCGCGAATGATTTTGCGAACGTGAAACTCGTTGGAAAGCTGGAAGGTCAGGATCGGGTCCGTGATTTCCTTGTTGCGCACCATCTCCACGTACTTGGCCGGCGTCATCTCGTCGGCGTAGGCCGCGTAGCCCGGAATTCGCCCCCCAGCCACCATGGCGCGCAGGTTCAGGTTCTCACACAGCTCCTTACGGGCATCGTACAAGCGCCGGCCCAGGCGCAGGGAGCGGTACTCAGGGTCCACGAATACGTCGACGCCATACAGCGTGTCCCCGTCAGGGTTGTGGGTGTCGAACTTGCCGTTGCCCGTGATTTTGGCATAGGTGTGACGGTCGCCAAAGTCGCTGTACTGCACGATGATAGCCAAGGCTGCGGCCACTAAAGTGCCATTGTCTTCGATACCAATCTGCCCTTCGGGAAACTTGCGGATCAAGGCCGCATACTCCTCTGACGACCAGGAGCCTTCCATGTTGGAATACACCTTGTCCATGATGCCTTTCACTGCCTTAAAGTCGGAGCGGCGCAGCGTACGCAATACCAGCTTGTGCGCTGGTACGGCTGTCGGCGTGAGCAGCTCAACGGTTGTTGGAGAAGATTTATCGGTTACTTTTTTGGCGTGACTGCCACCAGTGCCAGCCTTGCCGTTTGAACTCGTTGCCATAGATGCTATGTGATTTTGTAAATGCAATCGAAATAGAAGACCGGTATTCTAGCAGAAATAAACTGTTAGAACGAGGCTCATGGGTAGGGTACTCTGCTTTAAACTCTAAGGTTTATGGAAGCGTAATTCAGAATAAGAAAAGCAGTTACCTCAACCAGGGATCAGTTTGGAGGGAAAAACACTTCCTTGCTAGTGCTGCGCCGTGAGGTAGGAGTAGCTCGGACTAATAAACGCGTCTAAAGCAGGATAAGCACTTGACTGTGGGCGATAACTACAAGAAGCTAAGATTCGTTTCGGGGAATAACAATTCACCCTTAGCTCTCTAGCCTTATGTACGCCGCACGCTTTCTTCTTCTGCTCCTTATGGTTGCGTCCTTTGGGGCGTGTACTTCTGACCCTGCCGCTTCCGATGCCCCAACCTCCGGCCCCGATATGACGCCTGCAGCCATTGGTAACGATACGTCAGCCGTTGCCGCACGGGTTGACTCAGCCGACCCAGTGCGGCCCATCCCCGAGAATGTTCCCTCAACGGAATATTCTGCCCCGGCTCGTAAAACCACAACGACCGGCAACCCATAGTTAAAACCAGAAATTGCTATTGCCACCAAATAGCAGAAGCGCAATGGCTTTATTATTCTACAGCTGCATCTCCGGCACCTCACCCTCAGGAACGACCAGCTTACCAGCTGTCGCGGCCTGAATATGCTCGACGCTTACGCCGGGCGCACGTTCGCGAAGTACGAAGCCATCGGGCGTAACGTCGATTACGGCCAGCTCCGTCACGATTTTCTTCACGCAGCGCAAGCCGGTGATGGGCAAGGTACAGTCAGTCAGCAGCTTGCTGCTGCCGTCTTTGGCTACATGCTGCATGGCTACAATGATGTTCTTGGCCGAAGCTACCAAGTCCATGGCGCCACCCATGCCTTTCACCATCTTGCCCGGAATCTTCCAGTTGGCAATGTCGCCGCGCTCGGATACTTCCATGGCTCCCAGGATGGTCAGATCTACATGCTCGCCTCGAATCATACCGAAGCTGTCGGCTGAGCTGAAAAGGCTGGAGCCGGGCAAGGTGGTTACGGTTTGCTTGCCGGCATTGATGAGGTCGGGGTCAACTTCGGCCTCCGTGGGGAAGGGGCCCATGCCCAGCAAGCCGTTTTCGGACTGCAACTCGACGTTAATTCCCGCCGGGATATAATTTGCTACCAGCGTCGGGATACCGATGCCAAGGTTGACGTAGGAACCATCGCGCACTTCCTGAGCGATGCGTTTAGCGATGCCGTGTTTATCAAGCATAGTTTGTTTTGTTTGTCATGCTGAGCAAAGCGAAGCATCTCGCGTGGAGTCGTTGGATTAATAATCCGTCAGCACGCGAGATACTTTGTTCCCCAGCATGACGGTCTATTTTTAATTCTGCCGAATGGTTCGTTGCTCGATGCGCTTCTCGTAATTCTTGCCCTCAAATATGCGCTGCACGAAGATGCCGGGCGTATGAATCTGATTGGGGTCAAGCTCGCCGGCGGGCACGAGCTCTTCCACCTCCGCTACGGTAATTTTGCCGGCCGTGGCCATCATGGGGTTGAAGTTGCGGGCGGTGCCTTTGTAGATGAGGTTGCCGGCCGTGTCGCCGCGCCAGGCCTTTACAAACGCATAGTCGGCGGTGAGGCCGGTTTCAAGCAAGTACATCTTGCTCTTAAACTCGCGGCTTTCCTTGCCTTCGCCCACCTCGGTGCCGTAGCCGGCGGGCGTGTAAAAGCCGGAATACCAGCCCCGCCTGCCCGAATACGCTCGGCCAGGGTGCCCTGCGGAATCAACTCTACTTCTAACTCCCCCGACAGTAGCTGCCGCTCAAACTCCGCATTCTCGCCCACATAGCTCGAAATCATCTTGCGCACCTGCTTAGTTTGCAGCAGAAGCCCGATGCCAAAATCATCGACGCCCGCGTTGTTGCTAATGCAGGTTAACTCTTTTACACCGAGGCGCAACAGCTCCTGAATAGCGTTTTCGGGGATGCCACAGAGGCCAAAGCCGCCGAGCATCAGCGTCATGCCGTCGGTGATGCCGTGTAGGGCCGCCTGGGCGTCGGCTACAACTTTGTTTATCATATCAGGTGGGTGGGTAGTTGAGAGCGGGAAATTAAAAGGATAATAGATTCTGCGGAAGAAAACTACAAATTAGCCCCCCACTAAGTGCCGGCGGGCCGCATCGGCATCGTTGGCCAATTGCGCCTTCAACTCATCCAGACTCGCGAATTTTTGTTCATCGCGCAGGCGAGCGACCAATTGCAAGGTTAGGGGCTGGTCATATAAATCACCTTCGAAATCCAGCAAATGCACTTCGATAGTTTGGGCCAAATTGCCCCCCACGGTAGGACGAACCCCAATGTTGAGCATGCCCTGCTGTACGTCGCCGTCGGCAATGGTGGCCAGCACGGCGTACACACCATGAGCCGGCACCAGCTTCGATGCCTCCGCCAGTTCCAGATTGGCGGTAGGAAAACCAATGGTGCGGCCGAGCTGCTGGCCGCGTACAACTGTACCAGTCAGCGAGTAAGAATAGCCGAGGTGGCGGTTGGCCGTGGCAATGTCGCCACTGAGCAGGGCGCGGCGGATGCGGGTGCTGCTCACGCCTACCGCGTCCACGTCTTCGCGCGGAATCTCCTCTACCGCTAAGCCATACCGGTCGGCATGTTTGCTGAGGTATTCAAAGCCTCCTTCGCGGTTTTTGCCAAACCGGTGGTCATACCCAATCACCAGCTTTTTGGCGCCTACCGTGCGCAGGAGCAGCTGCTGAATATATTCCTCGGAGGTCAGTTGCGCGAACTCGCGGGTAAAGGGTACAATCAGCAGGTAATCAACGCCAAACTGTTCGAGGCGCTCAATGCGCTCATCCAGAGTAGAAAGCAGCTGCAAATCGAGCGGCTCAGGATGGGTGGGCGGCGGGTCGAGCACCAGGCGCGGATGCGGCCAGTAGGTAATCACCACGGCGGGGCCGCCACTTTGCCGGGCCACTTCCAGCAGCCGATGCAGAATCTTCTGGTGCCCTACGTGCACGCCATCGAAGGTACCGCTCGTCACCACGGCCTGACCTAGAAACGGAAATTGCGCCGGGTCACGAAAAACTTGCATCTGCTGGGGTGGCTAAATGACGGGAGAATTATTCCTGGGGGGCTTTTTCGTCAGCGGCGGCGGAAGCTGCCGCGGCGGTAGAAGCGTCGTAGTGAGCCAGGCCCTGGCGCACTGGTCGGCGTCGCTCCCCGGCTGGGCGCGGTGGCTTGGCTGGGTCAGCTTCGGGGCGCGGTGGCCGCAGGGCTTCAATATCGGCTATAGTGAGAGCATCTGATAAGGAATACTCCCCAATACGAGTGCGAGCGAGCTGGGTAAGATGCGCGCCACAGCCCAGGGCCGCCCCAAAATCGCGGGCAAGGCTGCGGATATAGGTGCCCTTGGAACACACTACCCGGAACTGCACAGTAGGGAAGTCAATGCTCGTTAGCTCGAAAGCGGTAATGGTAATCTGCTTGCTCTTGATTTCGGCGGTATCGCCACGGCGGGCTACTTCGTAGGCCCGCTCACCATTGATTTTTACGGCGGAGAATAGCGGCGGCGTCTGCTCGATAAGGCCAATAAAAGGAGCGGTAGCCGCTTGCAGGTCGGCTTCGGTGAGGTGAGCGTAAGGTAACTCGGCATCGACGGGCGTTTCCAGATCGAAGCTGGGCGTGGTCTGGCCGAGGCGGAAGGTGCCGGTGTATTCTTTCTCCTGTGCCTGAATGGAGTCGATGTCCTTAGTTTTCTTGCCGGTACACAAAATGAGCAGGCCCGTCGCCAACGGATCGAGCGTGCCCGCGTGGCCTATTTTCTTGATGCGCAGCATGTTTTTCACCTTGCGCACTACGTCAAACGACGTCCAGGTAAGAGGCTTGTCCAGCAACAAAACCTCGCCGGCTTCAAAGTCAAATTCCTGCTGCTTCATATCAATTGCAGATCAATACCCAATCCTATCATTAGCAGAATAATAACTCCGATACCGATGCGGTACATGCCGAAGGACCGGAAACCGAAGCGCGCCACGAAGTTTACAAACGAATTAACCGCCAACAGTGCTACCACAAATGCTACCACATTGCCAAAGGCCAGCACTTGCAAATCGCCGGGCTGTAGAGGCGTGATTTTATAGGCTTTATACAGCTGATACGCAGTAATAACAAACATGGTGGGCACCGCCAGCAGAAACGAAAAGTCGGCGGCGGAGCGACGATCGAAGCCCTGGCTGAGGCCACCCACAATGGTGGCCGCCGAGCGCGACACGCCTGGAATCAGGGCGATGCACTGAAACAAACCGATTTTGAACGCCTGCTTGGTGCTAGGCGTAGTCACTTGCTTGCGCTCCCCATCAAACCACTTATCGACAAAAAGCAGAATAATGCCCCCCAGAACCAAGGAAACGGCTACTACGGTCACGCTTTTCAATAATTCCGTGATTACGTCTTTCAGCACGAAGCCCAGAATACCAAACGGGATAAAGGCAACGGCCAACTTCACGTAAAAATCCACGCTTTGCAGAAAGCGGCGCCAGTACAGTACCACCACCGACAGAATAGCCCCAAACTGAATGGAAGTAATGTACACTTCCGTAAACGGCGCCTGCCCGATACCGAGCAGATTGGCCACAATAATCATGTGGCCGGTGCTGGATACCGGTAAAAACTCCGTCAGACCCTCCACAATGGCTAGGATCAGCGCATGCCAATAATTCATCTATTAACGCTTGTAAGTAGGGCGCGCCGCCGGGATAGGGGCGGCTACTGGTGGCGAGACGCTAGCCACCGAAGCCGCCTCCACTGATGTAGTCTCGGCGGGAGTCGAAATTTGCCCCCCAGGCTTGGCCATAATGGCAAAAAACTCGATTATGAACCCAGTAACCAATAAAATGGGGCCGAGCGTAATGCCCAAAAAGCCAAGGCCGTAGTCCGCTGTATCGAGGGTCATGGTGATAAAGCCCGCTACTAACACGGCCAGGCCGATAAACATGAGTCGATAATTACGGGGCCCGAAAGCGAAGTGGGGAGCGGTGCGTTGTTCCATGGAATACATAGGAGGTTTCAAGCTATGGATTCGGCACAGCTTGATAGAAGTGAACTAATGTTAATACAAATCGTCGAGCGACATGCCCAGATACTTACGCACGGCGCGGTAGGAACTGAAAAAGCCGATGACGCAGCCCAATACGACCATTAGCACGAGTAAAGCACCGATTAAGCGCTCATCGAGCAAAAGCCGAAGCTCATCGACCTGCAAGTACGCATATTGCTGCAAAGCCAGCAGAATAAGCGCCGCCAGCGTACCGCTGATAAAGCCTTGCCACGTAGCGCGCCGCAAAAACGGGCGTTGGATAAAGAAGGAAGTGGCGCCCACCAGCTGCATGCTCCGAATCAGGAAGCGCTGGGAGAAAAGGGCCAGTTTGATGGTATTGTTAATCAGGATGGTCACGACGAGCGTGAGCACCACGGCAAAACCGAGCAGCACCAGGCTGAGCTTGCGTACATTCTGGTTGATGCTGGTAATCAGGCTCTGCACGTATTGCACCTCGTGTACGCCACTTTCGGCCCGTAGCTCCTGCTCTATTTGGCGTAGGTTGAGCGAATCGGTGTATTCGGAATTGATGCGCAGGATATACGCATCACGCAATGGATTATCGCCCAGAAACTGCTGGAAATCCTCGCCGGTTTGCTCAATGAACTGGCGGGCGCCTTCCTCTTTCGACAGGAAGCGCACCTGGGGCTGCCGGTCGCGGAAAGCAATATAGGGCTTGCTTGAAAAGGCTTGCTGCAAGCGCAGGAGCTGCGCTTCGGGCAGGTCGCGGTCCAGATAAACCTGCATTTCCAGGTTCTCTTTTACCAGGTTGGAAAGCTTGTGGGCATGAACCAGCAGCAGCCCGAAGAGCCCAATAACCAGCAACGCCAGCGTGATACTAAACACGACCATCGTGTGCGGGTAACTACCCAGCTTTTTCTTACGAGTGGACGAACGGGGAGGGGAAGCCATGCCGCAAAGGTAGGAGTAGCAATTAGCAATGAACGCAATTACCCGATTTGAATTAGAAAAAAGCCCCCCAGTGATGGTGTAGGCGGTCATGCTGAGCTTGTCGAAGCATCTCGCGTGCTGATATTGAATTAGTAATCCAACTAAACACGCGAGATGCTTCGCTTCGCTCAGCATGACGGTTCTGTTGGTACAGATCTTACATAATGGTGCGAGGATCATCGTCGACGATGAGGGCTTCGCGGGCTTTGCGGGCGGCCTCGTCGCGGCGACGAACGCGCTTACGTGCAAAAAGCTCCTGCAATGAATCAAACTGCTCGGTGTGCAGCAAGCTGATGGCCGCGCGGGGCTGGTTGATGGTTTCCAGGTCGCGGGGCGTAGTTTGGTAGCGCAGACGAGCCCGGAAACGGCCGTCGGGCTGTAGGTAATACTCCAAGCTTAGGTCGCCGAGCAGGGAGGTTTGGGCCGTAGCATCGATGTCGGAGCCCGGTACGGTGCCCAGATTAGTCGTATTGCTAAAGCCGCCTTCGCGGGTCACGCGCAGGCGGCCATTCAAAAAGCTGTAGCTCAGGCGCACCTGCAACGCTTGAAGCTGCTCTTGGGAAAGGCCGTTGAGGTTAAAGTCAATCTCCAGGTTCTGGTCGATCTGAGAGGTAAGCAAACCTAATTGGGTTGACAAGACCTGCCCCAGGCTATTGCCTATCGTGTTGTTGCTGCCGCTCAGCGAAAGCTGCGCAAAAGAGCCGGGGGCGAAAGCTGCTTAAACACGAGTAAGCTGAATACTTGCCTATTCAGCTCCTGCTCGTCGTTGCGCAGCGAGTTCGTAAACGAAGCCAAATCGCCTTCCAAAGCGGAGGGCGCGTCATTGAACTCCAGCCCCAGCTGAATGGCCGGCAGCAATAACGGACCTGTCAGATTCATCACGGCCGTCACGGGCACCACCGCGCCCGCGCTGGGAGTAGCCGTGCCCAGCACCGGCGCCAAAGAGGTGCGCTGGGTGTAGGCGGCCGTCACGTTCATCTGGCCATCCAGCGGGTTGCCGTTCCAGGAAATGGTGCCGCCGGGCCGCACCACGAACTCCTTGTTGATCAGGCCTTGCAAGGTGAAATTATATGCCCCCCGCACGATTTCAATCTGACCGTACATGTTGAATTCGCCGCGGGTATCCACGTTGAGGCGCAGCTGTCCCACAGCCGTACCGCGAATCACGTCGCCGGTACTCTCGTCGAGAATAATCTCCACGTACGCATCCTCGGTCACCGTGAGGTTGAAGTTGAGCTGCAAGCCTGACAGATCCACGCGGCCAGCGGCGGCGGCTACGATGGGCACGGTGGAGGTAGTATCGGTGGGGGGCAAATTGCGGTTTACAAACTTGATGTAGCTGGCTTGCTGGGCTTTGGCCGCATTATCCAGGGGGAGCGAAACCCGCGTGCCGGCCTCACTGCGCGCCGTGACGTTCACCGTCAGGTTATCGACTGGGCCAAACACGCGCGCCTCGCCCGTTCCGTAGGCCCGACCGAAGTATAGCTCGTTTTCCTTGCGGGTGGTATTGAGCAGCTGGAGCTTGCGGAAGTCGGCCCTCAGATTAAGCACCATATTCTGAAAGCCCTGATGTCGAATCTCTCCGTCGAGCGTACCGGTATTGCCGAACACGTCGCGCAGGTTGACTTCCCGGAAAACAATACGGTCTTCGCGGAAGGAAATGCGGTCGGTGAAGCGGTAGGTGGTGCCCAGATAAATAAACTTGAAACGGCCATTACTCACATCGACATCACCCGTGAGGTTGGGGGCGGCAAGCGGGCCAGTCAGCCGCAGCCGACCAACGGCCGTGCCGCGCATATTGTCGAAGAGCGTATTTAGGAGAGGCTCCGCTATTTTTACCGGCGCACTGTCGAGTACGGCCGTGAGGTCGAGCTGGCGTATGGGCTCCCGCGGCGCCACGGTGCCGGTCACCGTAAGCACCCGCTGCTGGCTGTTCATCACATCCAGATTCACGCCCAGCCGACTAGTGGTATTATCCCAGTCGCTGCTGCCGGTGACGTTGCCAATCAGGATATCATCAAACCGAAGCGAATCGACGGCCAGCGAGCTGTTCACGACTAAGGCTCCAAAAACGCCGCTTACAGTTCCCTGCGCATTGGCTACGCCTGTTATATTCTGCTTGGTGAGGGAGCTGAGCGTAGCCAGCTCTAGATTCTGAACGGCCAGCTGCAAGGTTTTGGCCGGATCGGTGGAAATAAAGCCCTGAGCACTCACTTGTTGGGCGCCATTCGATAGGGTCAGGCTGCGGATATCAATCTCTTTGCCTGCATTGGAAATAAGGACTACGTTTTCAGGCGCCAGCGTCCAGTCTTTCCCCAAAAGGTTAACACCCGACTGCCGAAATACCACTTGCACGGCCTGCGGCAGAAAAGCTAACGAGCCATTAATAGCTCCCCGGTTGGTAGTGCCGGTTTGGGCAAGCGAAGTCGAAAAATTGATCTTGTCCTGATCCCAGACGCCCTCCACGTAGAAGTTCTCCGTCTGATTCAGAAGAGGAAGTTTTTGCTTTTCGGAAGTGATATTGGCCTGTGCGAGTATTTCAGGCTGATAGGGCAGCTTGGAGGTGAGCAGCTCCAGGGAGGTATTTATGGCCCGGATGCTATCGTAGCGCAGGCTGTCAAACTGCCCGGCGAGCGTGAAAATAGAAGTAGGACCATTGCGGAAGGAGCCTTCCACCCGTGAATAATTAGAAATCTCCAGCTGCGGCACGAAGAGCTGAATAACTGGATTTGCCCGCTTCAGATACAGATCTAAGTCGATAGCATATTCGGAAAAAGCCCCCTGGCGCTTGCGGCGGTAGTAGTTGGCGGTTTCGGTGTCGTTGCTTTCGAAGTTGAGCTGATATTCCTTGATGAGCGTCTGCACATCGCGGGCTACGGTGGTGAAGTTGAAGTCGCCGTTGGCCGTCAGGTTTAGTACTTCGGAGCGCACGGCCACGCTGCGCTGGCCATTCTGGCGCTGGCTTACGATGTCGAGGGTATCAATAGCCACGTTGCGGCCGGCGAAGCCCACCTTCGTTTCGCGCAGAATAATGCGGCCAATCAGATCATCGAGCTTCAATCCCTGGAAGCGCAAATCGGCTTTGGTGGCAATAGCAACGGCCTGATCGGTGAGGCCGAGGGCGCGCAGATCGGCGCGACGTACCTGCGCCCGCACGTCGAAGGCCTGGCGCTTCTTGTTCAGGTCTACGCGGCCATCGGCGGATATTTGCAGCGCAGGATCGTTAATGGCCAGCTTGCCCTCAAAGGTTTCGCGGCCGAACTGGCCATTGGTTGTGATATTGCGGAAGCGGTAGCCTTTCAGCCAGATGCTTTGCACGGTGGCGTTGGCCCGCAGGCGGGCACCTTCGGGCGTAAAGCCTACGCCTTCTACCCGGCCGCTGAAGGCAATATCGCGCACGGTGCTTTGGTCGCCCAGGAACTTGCCCAGCTCAAAGCCCGTGGTTTTTACCTGGCCTTCATAAGTAGAGTAGCGCGGGTCGGTCTTGAACTTGATATTCACGTCCGACACCACGTTGCCCAGCGCCGTATTGAAGGAGCCGTTGGCTACGAAGTCATTGTAAAAACCTAAAAATCGCCCCTTGAGGCGCACGGTACCGAGGCGCTGCACGTAGGCCCAGCCCTTGGCAGGCACGTACTTGCGAATGTCGCGCCCGTCTATCACAGAGGGCTGCAAGCGCATTTCCACGAAGCTTTCCTTGAGGTTGGGCAGCCCTTCCACGTTGATGCTGCCTACTACGTGCGTGTTTTGGCCGTAGCGCACATCCAGGTTGCGGGTCGTGAAATTGGTGACGTAGCCTTTGGCTTCGCCCGAGAGCAGTACCGTTTCGTTCAGGTCGCGGAGCTGGGGGGCAAAATGGGCGATGTCGTCGGAGGTAAGCCGCGTGGGGCCCAGCCGCGCCGTTACGCGCACCGAATCGTTGAAGTGCGTGAAGTTGAGAAAGCGCTTATAATCGAAGCGCACGTAGTCTTTGAGGTAGCTGCGGCCCACGCGCAGGTCGGTGTTGGCAAACTCCCAATACGTGGGCGCAAACGTCATGTCGGTGTCCCAGTGCTGCACGCGGGTTTTTGAAGGCGTTTCCACGGCGCGCAACTCCCGAATGCGGGTGATGATGGTGTCGCCATGCATCTTAATACCCGAGAAGTCGGCATAGATGCTGTCGACCTGCATGTGGGCGTAGTCGATGCCATACTTGACGCGCGGCTGGTTCTGCCTCTCTAACACGAAGCGGCCATTGCGTAACCCAACGCTTTGAATTTGGAAATCGAAGGGCTTCTTAACGTTGGTGGTGTCGGTGGGGCCGAGCAGACGGCGCACGGCGGCCACAAACTGACTTAAGTTGGTAGAATCGGGCGTGTCGGCGTAAGTGACCAAGGCAAAGCGTGGCTCATTCAGCACCAGCCGGCCTACATACAGATGGCGCGGATTTAACAACGAAAACAGCTGGATATCCGCCTCCGCCCGCCCAATGTGAAACAGCTCACCCCCGCGCCGGTCCAGCACCTGCACATCCTGGAGCAGCACCCGCGAAAACGGCCGCACATCTACCCGCCCAATACTGACGCGCTGCCCCAGCTTATCCGACAAAAAAGTGGCGGCCCGCTGCGCTACCCGCGTTTGTACGCTCGGTATCCGCAACGCCACCAGCACCACGCCCACGGCCAGCACCACAAGCAGGAGCAGCCCCAGCAGGATTTTGAGCAGAACGGAGATAAAACGGGGCACGGAGCGCTAATAGAAAGGAGTGAAACAACGAAGATGCTGCTTTTCGCGCAACCGTTGGCTGACAGCGGGCACAGCGCTGGCTGAGGAACAAAAAAGCCCCCAGCTTCGCTGGAAACGCAACAGGTGGTAAAAGCTGAGCTTGAGTACGCGTCAGACCATCAAACAAGCTGGAGGTTTAGTCATTTAAACGACCTTTGTATGGAAATATGCGGTCAGGGACAAAAGTAACCCCCGGCCGTTTGATTCTCCTACTTTGTGTTTCCTGCCAATCGTGCCGTGAGGGCGCTGATTTTCTGTACTATATGTTGTATCCTGTTATTCTGGCCATCGAATCATCCTGCGACGACACCTCGGCGGCCGTACTGGCTGGGGGGCAAATTCGCTCCAACGTAGTAGCCACGCAGCGCGTGCACGAACAATACGGTGGCGTGGTGCCGGAGTTGGCCTCGCGGGCCCACCAGCAGCACCTGATTCCGGTAGTGCAGGAGGCATTACGCCAGGCCGGCGTGACCAAAGCGGAGCTGGACGCGGTGGCTTTTACCCAGGGGCCGGGCCTGCTGGGCTCGTTGCTGGTGGGCAGCATGTTTGCCAAAACCTTCGCACTGGCGCTGGGCAAGCCCCTGCTGGCCGTGAATCATATGCGGGCGCACATTCTGGCGCACTTTATTAATGAGCCGCGCCCCACGTTTCCCTTTCTCTGCCTGACCGTGAGCGGCGGCCACACGCAGTTGGTAGTTGTAAAAAGCCCCCCAGACATGCAGGTAATCGGTCAGACAATCGACGATGCGGCCGGTGAAGCCTTCGACAAAACCGGTAAGCTGCTCGGCCTGCCGTATCCCGGCGGCCCGCACCTGGATAAGCTCGCCAGCACCGGTAATCCCACGCGGTTCCCGTTTCCGGTGGGCGCTATGCCCGGCTACGATTTCTCGTTTAGCGGCCTCAAAACGGCTGTGCTGTACTTTCTGCGCCAGCAAACGGCTAAGAACCCAGAGTTTATCCGGGAAAACCTGCCGGACCTCTGCGCCAGCATTCAGTATACCATTATTCAAACCCTGCTGCGCCAGCTTCAGCGCGCCGCCGCCGATCTGGGCCTGACACAGATTGCCCTGGCGGGTGGCGTAGCTGCCAACTCCGGCCTGCGTGCCGCTCTGCAGGAATTGGCCGTGGAAAAAGGTTGGGCGGTCTTTATTCCCGAATTTCAATATTGCACCGATAATGCCGCTATGGTCGCCATGACGGCCCATTTTCAGTTCGAAGCCGATGATTTTGCCCCCCAACTCGTTAGCCCGGACCCGCGGTTGAAATTGGGGTAAGAAGAGGTTGATAACTAGAAAAGTGGTCATGCAGAGCGGAGCGAAGCACCTCGCGTGCTGATATTGTGGTAGTAACTCAACGAAGCGAGCGAGATGCTTCGCTCTGCTCTGCATGACGTGCTGGTTTCGTAAGATTTGTAAAATAGCGTCCATCCTTTAATCCCGCATGAAAAACCCCTTCCACCCAGGTGATACCAAAATCTACTCCTTCGTCGTAACATCGGCCGACTTTGCCACGATGGAGGGCCACACGGTGCACGAAGTGTTGAGCACGTTTGCGCTGGGGCGTGGGATGGAGTGGGCGGAGCGGCTGTTTGTGCTGGAAATGCTGGAGGCAGGAGAGGAGGGCATCGGGACCATGCTGCACGTAGCGCATCACGCGCCGGCCTTCGCGGGCGAAACCGTCGAATTTCGCGCTACTTTTGCCGCCCTGGAAAATCGGGAGCTGACTTGCGCCGTAGAAGTCCGGGTGGGTGAGCGGCTGGTAGCTACTGGTCGCACCGGACAGCGCATCGTACGTAGCGAAAAGCTGGCGGCTCGTTTCGCCGCCTGGCGCGCCGGCTCCCCAACATCTGCTTAATCGGCGCCTCAACGCGCTTTCTGTTATTATGGCCAAAGAAAAAGACGCCCCGCGCAAAGTCAACATCGTTAACCGCCGGGCCAGCCACGAATACGCTTTCCTGACCAAGTACGACGCGGGCATGATGCTGCAAGGCACCGAAATAAAAAGCATCCGCGACGGCAACGTGAACATGCAGGACGGCTTCTGCATTTTTCACCCCGACGGCAGCCTGTGGGTACACAACCTCTCCATTTCCAAGTACACCGAAGGTACCTACAACAATCACGAGCCCACCCGCGAGCGGAAGCTGCTGCTCACCAAGCGCGAGCTGCGCCAGCTTTCCGACAAAAGCCAGGAGCAGGGCCTCACTATTATTCCCATTCGCCTGTTCGTGAGCGACCGGGGCTTTGCGAAGCTCGAAATTGCGTTGGCCAAAGGTAAAAAGCTCTACGACAAGCGCGAAGACATCAAAGCCAAAGACCAGAAGCGGGAAATGGACCGAGCGCGCGACTACTAAAGTTTAGCGGCAAATAAGGTGCATTTGCCTTGTAGGAATATAGCTTTGCCTGTGGTTGGTAGAAAGCCGTTGCTGCCGGTCCGAACGGCCGCTAGTAGGTAGCTTTCAAGCTTCAAAACTTAAACTTTCACACTTCCTTGGAATACGGAATTTGCCCCCTGAGCGTGATACCGGTGCGGGCCGAGCCTAATGACCGGGCCGAAATCGTCACCCAGCTCATTTTTGGCGAGTGCTACACCATCGTGCTCATTCAAGGCAATTGGTGCCAGGTTCGCATTGCGGCCGACCAATACGTGGGCTGGATGGATGTGAAGCAACACCAGCCCGTGACCAGTACCTACTTTGCCGAGTGGGGCGCTCATGCCCACCCGCGCAGCCTCGATGTAGTACAAATGGTAAGTGATGCTGACTCGCGCCAGCCTGTTTCGCTGGGCGCCCGCCTGCCTTTTTTCGATGGCATGACCCTGCGCCTGGGTGAGCGGCAGCTGTTTTACAATGGTGCCGCCACCAATCCGGCCTCTAACGGCGACCCGGCGCGTAAGGCCGCACTGCTTCAGAAAATGGGCCAGGCCTTTCTAAAGGCACCTTATCTATGGGGGGCAAAACGCTGTTCGGTATCGACTGCTCCGGACTCATGCAGCAGCTTTATGGCCTGGTTGATATCCAGCTGCCCCGCGACGCCCGCCAGCAGATTGACCACGGCCGCACGGTCCATTTCGTTTCGCAGACCCAGCCCGGTGATCTTGCCTTTTTTGATAATGCCGAGGGCAATATCGTGCACGTAGGCATACTGCTGGAAGACCAGCAAATTCTACACGCCAGCGGCGAAGTGCGCATCGATCCTCTCGACCACAACGGTATCTACAACCGGCAGCGCCAGAAATACTCGCATAAGCTCCGCCTGATCAAGCGCCTGCTGCCGGATTAGGTCGCGTATTAGAAGTAATAAGAACGTCATGCTGAGCAGCGCGAAGCATCTCGCCCGCTTCGTTGATTAGCATTGCAACTCTAGCTAGCGAGCGAGATGCTTCGCGCTGCTCAGCATGACGTTCTTATTAGTTAAGTTACTAACCTAGCACCAGCCGTCGGGTGTTTTGTGAATACTAAGTAACTAAGCCGCTTGCACTCAGCTTAGAACGCATTGATGCGCTGAATGCCCAAAAAAGCCCCCCACAGCCCTGAGCTAAAGGAAACTTAACCCAGTGGCTGTTGTTAATGCGCTAAGAATCACCTAGCTTTCGCTAACCCGATTCTCCCTGAGCGTATGGATCAAAAAGTGCTTGTCTTGAACGGTGACTACACCGCGATTACGCTGTGCAGCGTGCAGAAGGCTTTTGTGTTGCTTTTTTTGGATAAAGCGGAGATGATTGCCAAGTCTGATGGAACTCTGCGCTCCATCAGCCAGACCTTCCCCAAACCCAGCATTATCCGCTTGCAGCGCTATGTGCGCGTGCCCTACAAAGGCATTGCTCTAAGCCGCCATAACATCATGAAGCGTGACCATTTCGAGTGTCAATACTGCGGCTCGACCAAAAACCTAACCCTCGACCACGTATTGCCCCGCTCTCGCGGCGGCGATTCGTCGTGGACCAACTTGCTCACGGCCTGCGCCCGCTGCAACCACGCCAAAGGTCATCGTACACCACATGAAGCTGGTCTTACGGTGCGGCAGCAACCCAAGAAGCCTACGCTGGCCGGCTTTCTCAAACTCTCGGCCGGCACTATAGATCAGAACTGGCACGACTACTTAAATTGAGATATAAATGAGGCAGCAGACGAAAGTTTGCCGCCCTATTCTTTTCTGAAAATACAAGGAATTACCGCTCTGCTTTAAACTTACCATCGTTGCTTGGAGTTAGAGGCATACATTTGCCCCTATTTCCACCCAATCAGCGTTCATGTCTGTTCCTAAGTTTGCTGCGTCCCGCTCTTTCCACACCGAGTTAAAGTCTCGGATCAACGCCTACTTCGAGGAAGCGGGCAAACCACAAACCGGCAACTCTGGGCTTTTCGTTAAGGCGCTTATCCTGACCACGGCTTTTGTGCTGGTGTACCTGCACCTGGTATTTTTCACGCCAGTCGCTTTTCTGGGCATTCTGGAGTGCATTCTGCTTGGTGGAATCGGTGCGGCCATCGGCTTCAACGTCATGCACGACGGCGCCCACGGCAGCTTCAGCAAGTCCAAGTGGCTCAATCAGTTCGCGGCCTTTACCCTGAACGTGCTGGGTGGTAATAGCTTCATGTGGAATATGAAGCACAACCTCATTCACCACATGTATACCAATGTGGACGGCGTGGACGACGACCTCGACGTGCAGCCCTGGATGCGCATGAGCAGCACCCAGCCCCGCCGCAAGCTCCACCGCTTCCAGCATATCTACTTCTGGTTTCTCTACGCCATGCTCTATATCGCCTGGATTTTCTTCATGGATTACCAGAAATATTTCAAAGGCAAAATCGGCGGCATGCCCATCAAAAAAATGACTGCCACTGACCAGTCGGTTTTCTGGGGCTTTAAGGTGATTCACCTGCTGCTCTTTATGGCGTTGCCCATCTACACGGTCGGCTTTGTGTCGTGGCTGGTGGGTTTCGTGACATTCGCGGCCGTGGCCGGTTTCACGCTGAGCCTGGTGTTCCAGCTGGCGCACACTGTAGAGCACGCCGCCTTCCCTATGCCCGACGAAATCACCAACAAGCTGGAAGATGAGTGGGCTATTCACCAGATTAAAACCACCGCCAATTTTGCTACTCATAACAAAGTCATCAGCTGGCTCGTGGGCGGTTTGAACTTTCAAGTAGAACACCACTTGTTTCCCAAGATTTCGCACGTGCATTATCCCGCCATCAGCAAGATTATCAAGCAGATGTGTGAGGAGTTTGATATTACCTACAACGAGTATCCCAAAATGCGCTACGCCGTAGCCTCGCACGTATCGCACCTGCGGGAGCTGGGCCGGAAATAACACTTAGGTAAACCATAAAAAAGCCCCCCAGAGCATTTCTGGGGGCTTTTTTATGGTTTTAACAGATATAGGCTATGAACCGGCACACTAGCCTGACAAACCCGGTGGACGACTGGATGAAGAATTATTTCCGTTTCTAAGGTTCCCGTAGCGTCCTACCGATTCGACGTATATTTGGTGAAGTGTGATACGTCGCCGCTACTTTTCTTTTTTATTATGAAGACGATAACCTTGCATTTGCCTGACCACCTGACAATATCCGAAGAGGAAATACGCAAGCTATTGGCAGCCAAGCTGGTGGAAGCCGGGCAGCTTTCCCCGGAACAGGCCGAGCAATGGCCCGTTACGGAAACGGCCATGCTAGTGGGCCACCCAACCACTGAAGCCGAAGCCGCCGAAATCAAGCATTTGATTGGAATGTACTATGCCGAAAAAGCCACCCGCCTGGTAGATGAGCAGTGGGATGCCAACGGCTGGACCGCCGAAACCATGCACGAATGGGTGCGTGAGCATATGCGTACACCCTACCGGCGCGAGTCAGCGGCGTGAGATTAGTAGGTAACTAAAAGATGGGCCTGGCGTAGAAATTAACATCAGATATAAACCAAACATGGCCTGCTTCAATTGAAGCAGGCCATGTTTGGTTTTAAAGTGTTGGAAGGCTCACGTCTATACTGTCGTAATTTTCCTTGACAATGTTTACTATGTCATCTATATACCGAGTTCGTGTTAATCCGGCTACCCTACTGGCAGGATGGTAGGCTGATATAAAGAGTTTGCCGTTTGATAACCACGACTGCGTAAACTGTTGATGTTGAATATCCATACCACTCCCTGCGAACCGGTTTGAAAAAAGGAGTCATTTTCAAATAAACTCAACGTATTCCAGCCCATAATAACATTAGGTTGATACAACTCTATTTGATCGTGCAGAGCTAGGCGAGTTTGAGCGTATAAACTTGCAAGACGAGTCCAAGGCGTTGTAGTCTCAGCGGTATACTTGCCTACGTTAATAAACGCTATGTGTCGTAGCGCTTTTGCTATGCTTTCATCATCGCTTATGAAAGGGATTTGACTATCAGGTATAAAATCATTCTGCAAGGAATAGCTGATATAGGCTGTTTTATGCCAACTGTTTGGTGCTTTATTGCAAGCTTCTGTGGGATCTTCGTCAATCCAATCAACCATCGACCATGATTCGAGTCCAAAACCGGAGCCATGCGCTTCTTTACCGATAAATAGCGGCCGTATCTTCTGAAGCCGCCACTTATCTAAATTAACAATGCCATCTGTTACGTAGCAGCCAAACGGTTCTATCGTTTGACAGCTTCTGATTCTTGTGTCAAGTTCCTGACACCGTTTGGAAAAATCCATATTTGATGGGGATATGCTAGTGTTGTTTAGTTTATTGAAGAGGAACCGCATGAGCAAAAAGATACCCAAACTCCGTATCTTTGCCGCCCCGCCAGGGTGGCGGGTCTGGAGCCTCAGCTTCAGCGAGTTACTCATAACGCGTACCGGTAGGTGGCCTTGAGCCGGACGTGTAGATAAGGGCCAAGCAAGTATTATGGCAGAAGTAGCAGATAACTTCGACTGGGACAACGTCGGGGCGACCGGCTTTGGTGGCAATTATAGCCCCGAGCAGCGCGCCGAGATGGAGAAAATGTACGGCGACACGCTGACCACCGTTCAGGAGGAAGAAGTCGTGAAGGGCACCGTAGTCGGCATCACCGACCGCGACGTGATCCTGAACATTGGCTTCAAATCCGACGGCCTCGTGCCCCTGTCTGAATTCCGCGACCTGGTTGACCTGAAAATTGGTGACCAGGTAGAGGTATTCATTGAAGACCAGGAAGATTTGAACGGCCAGCTGATCCTTTCGCGCAAGAAGGCGAAGATCAAGCAGGCGTGGAAGTCGATTTACGACGCACTGGAGTTCGATAACATTCTGGAAGGCGTAGTAAAGCGTCGGACCAAAGGTGGTCTGATCATGGAACTGGACGGCGTAGAAGCCTTCCTGCCCGGCTCGCAGATTGACGTGAAGCCCATCCGCGACTTCGACATTTATGTTGGTCGCCGCATGGAAGTGAAAGTGGTAAAAATTAACGCCGCTTTCGACAACGTGGTTGTTTCGCACAAAGTCCTGATTGAGAAGGACCTGGAGAAGCAGCGTGAAGCCATCCTGAACAACCTCGAAAAAGGTCAGATTCTGGAAGGCGTAATTAAGAACATGACCAACTTCGGTGTGTTCATCGACCTCGGCGGTGTCGATGGTCTGTTGCACATCACCGATATCTCGTGGGGCCGCATCGCTCATCCGAGCGAAGTGTTGCAACTTGACCAGAAACTCAACGTGGTTGTTCTTGACTTCGACGAAGCCAAGAAGCGTATCTCGTTGGGCCTGAAGCAGCTGACTCCTCACCCATGGGATTCATTGCCCGCCGATATGGGCGTAGGCTCGAAAGTGAAAGGCCGTATCGTGAACGTAGCCGACTATGGCGCATTCATGGAAATCGTGCCCGGCGTAGAAGGCCTGATCCACGTTTCGGAGATGAGCTGGAGCCAGCACCTGCGCAACCCGCAGGACTTCATCAAGCAGGGCGACGTAGTAGAAGCGCAGATTTTGACGCTGGACCGCGAAGACCGCAAGATGAGCCTGGGCATCAAGCAATTGAGCGAAGACCCATGGACGCGTGGCGACTTCGGCACCAAGTACGCCGTAGGTACTAAGCACAACGGCCTCGTGCGCAACCTGACCAACTTCGGCCTGTTCGTAGAGCTGGAAGAAGGTGTAGATGGCTTGGTGCACGTGTCTGACCTGTCGTGGACTAAGAAAATCAAGCACCCATCCGAAGTGGTGAAGGTAGGCGACCGTCTGGACGTGCTCGTATTGGAGTTGGATGTTGCTAACCGTCGTTTGGCCCTTGGTCACAAGCAGTTGGAGGAGAACCCCTGGGATACGTTCCAGACGGTATTTACCCCCGGCTCGGTGCACAAAGCCACTATTACGGAGAAAAACGACCGTGGCGCGGTACTCGAGTTGCCTTACGGCATCGAAGGTTTCGCTTACCCCAAGTCGTTGGTGAAGGAGGATGGTTCGAACGCCGAGAACGGCGAAGCACTCGACTTCCGCGTAGTGGAGTTCTCGAAGGATGATCGTCGTATCGTGCTGTCGCATACTGCCGTCTTTAATCAGGCGCAGCAGGAAGAAGATACCCGCAACTCTAAGTTCGCCAAGAAGAAGCCAGCCGCTGGTCAAGCTGCTGGTGCCGCAGCTCAAGGCGAAGGCAAACTGAGCGACCTCAAGAAGCCTGCTACGGCTGACAAGTCGACCCTCGGTGACCTGGATGCTCTGTCCGCTCTGCGCGACAAAATGATGGGCAACGAGCGTGACGCTGGTGTGCAAAAATTGGAAGCCCAAGCTCCAAAGGCTCAAAAAACCAAGGCTGACGAAGCTCCCGAGGCTGATGTCGCTGAAGAAACCCCCGCCGCTGGAGGTGGTATCCTTGCTGCTGTAACCGGTGCTGCCGCTGCTGCTTTTGAGAAAGCGAAAGAAGTAGCTGGTGACGTAGTTGACACCGTGGCTGATTCGGCTGCTTTCGAGAAAGCAAAAGAGGTGGCTGGTGATGTCCTGGACACTGTAGCTGATTCGGCTGCTTTCACAAAAGCAAAAGAAGTAGCTGGCGATGTAGTTGAAAAAGCAAAAGACCTGCTGCCCGGCAACGAAGATGCCGACAAGAAGGACGAAGAGAAAGCTTAGGTTTTCCTGGCTTCTGTCTAAGAAAAGGTCCTGACGCTTGTCAGGGCCTTTTTTTATAGGGTGTTGGTAACTTAACCGTAACAATGCTAGGAATCTACCTCGCACGCAACCAAGAGCTTAAGCTAAGCGGAGCCGAAAAAAGCCCCCCAGGTTTGGCGAAGGTCAGATAATGGCGTAAGTTTGCACCCTCCTAACCCGGTGACGTGACCGAGTGGCTAGGTAGAGGTCTGCAAAACCTCCTACGGCGGTTCGAATCCGCCCGTCACCTCTTTTCCTGTTCCTGTTTTCTTTTGCTTAGTGCCCCGGTTGATTAGCCCCAACCGGGGTTTTTGCTTTATAGCCTCTGGCAGTCGCAGGCTGTGGGTAGAAGTCACAAACTATTTTCAATAGACTATCTGAGCGGGGTGTAGTGGTAGGCTTAAAGTCAACGGGTTGACTTTAATCTCGTCTGAAAGGTGTTTATATAAGCTTATCAGTGGCTTTAGGGGCGTATTATCCCTACATTTCGTTTGTGCGTACAACAGCTTGCTTACGACTTCTCCTTTCCTCTTCTTATGAAAATTACCGACCTCCGCACCATGCGCGGCCCAAGCTATTGGTCTGTCAAGCACCTAAAGCTTATTGTGATGAAAGTAGACATGGAAGATTTGGTGGACCAATGGTCTAATGCCATACCAGGTCTGGCAGGCCGGCTCACGAAATTGCTACCCGGTGTGGGCCAGCCCTGCGCTACCCCCGACTCATCAAAACAGGCAATAAAGCACCCTCCTCTAACCCAAGAGCAGCTTGCTGATGGTGAACCGTTGGGCCATGTGATTCAGCATGTTGCCTTAGAACTGCAACGCCTGGCAGGCATGCCGGTATATTGGGGCAAATCGTATCCGGCCACGCAGGAGGAAGGCGTTGAGTATGTGGTATTCACTTACCAGGAAGAGCGAGCTGGCCGCGTAGCCGCTCGAGCCGCTGTGGAAATAGTGGATGCCTTGTGCCATAAGCAGAAAGTAGATATCAAACCTATCATCACAGAGCTGCATAATATTCGTGAGGAGGAGTTTTTTGGGCCTAGCACTTATAGTATAGTTGCGGAGGCCGTTTCGCGTAATATTCCCTATATCCGCCTCAAGAACACGTCAGTTATTCAACTGGGCTACGGTGTAAATCAGAAGCGGATTCAGGCTACCACTTCTACCAACACGACGTTTTTCGCGGTAGACATTGCGGGCAATAAAAACCGCACAAAGGCAATGCTTGCCGATGCCGGTATTCCGGTACCCCGCGGTACAACTGCTTACTCTATCGAGGGCTTGCGCACTGCCATCGAAGAGTTAGGGTTTCCTATCGTGACGAAGCCCCTGGACGGAAATCACGGCAAAGGCGCCAGTATTAACATCACAGATTGGAAGACAGCTCAAACTGGCTTTAAAGAAGCCCAGGAATATTCGCGTGCTGTTATCATAGAGCAATTCATAGAGGGCTTCGACCATCGGCTGCTGGTTGTAAATGGCCAGCTTGTAGCAGCAGCTAAACGCAAGCCCGCCGCCGTGCTAGGCGATGGTAAGAGCACCATTCAGGAGCTGATTGATCGGGTCAACCAAGATCCACGCCGCGGCGAAGGCCACGAGAAGGTACTTACCAAGATAAGAGCTGATAAGCATACAATGGCCATTCTAAAAGCCCGCGACCTGACGTTAAAATCGGTGTTGCCGGAGGGTGAAGAATTGTTTTTGAAGAGCACGGCCAATATTAGTACGGGTGGTACAGCCACCGATGTAACCGATTTGGTGCATCCTTATAATGTACTGCTGGCTGAGCGAGCGGCGGGTATTATTGGCCTCGATATATGCGGCATCGATCTGCTTACCTCTGATATTGCCATTCCGCTTAACGAAGCTCGCGGGGCCGTAATTGAGGTTAATGCCGCGCCAGGATTCCGCATGCATATCTCGCCGGCCGAGGGCTTGCCCCGAAACGTAGCGGCTCCGGTGGTAGATATGCTGTTTCCGCGTGGTACCCCTTCGCGTATTCCTATTATTGCCGTCACGGGTACGAATGGCAAGACCACCACTACTCGCATGATAGCCCATATGGTAGCTGCACAGGGCTACAAAGTGGGCTTCACAACTACCGATGGTATTTATATCCAAGGCAATCAATTAGAGCAAGGCGACTGCACGGGGGGCAAAGCACAGAGTTTGTGCTGCGCGACCCTACTGTGAACTATGCGGTACTGGAAGTGGCGCGAGGCGGTATGCTTCGCTCAGGCCTGGGATTTGATATCTGCGATATCGCTGTTGTAACCAACGTAGCGGCCGACCACCTTGGCATGCGCGACATTAACACCGTAGAGGAGATGGCTGCTGTAAAAGGAGTGTTGCCCCGCACGGTATGCAAAAGCGGTTGGGCTATTCTCAACGCCGATGACGACTTGGTATATGCTATGGCTGAACGACTACACTGCCGCGTAGCACTGTTCAGCATGAATGAGAAGAACCCTCGCATTCTGGACCACGTTGAGGCTGGTGGCGTAGCAGCCGTATACGAGGAAGGCTATGTGACTATTTATCAAAATAGCTACAAGCTGCGCATCGATCGGGCCGTTGAATTTCCTATTACACTAGGCGGACGCGCAACTTTCAACATCGAAAATAGCTTAGCAGTAGTCCTGGCAGGTTACGTAGCCGGCTTTTCGCGAGATTCTATTAAGACTGCTTTGCGCACCTTCGTGCCCTCCGCTGCCAAGACTCCAGGCCGCATGAACGTGTTTAAATTCCCGGAATTTGAGGTGATTGTAGACTATGCCCATAATACGGCTGGCATCACCAAGTACGCTGAGTTTTTGAATAATACACCAGCAACGCACAAGGTTGGTATCGTATCCGGGCTGGGCGACCGGCGTGATGAGGATACGATGAGCTTTGCGCGCGTAGCTGGGAGCATTTTCGATGAAGTAATTCTTCGCCAGGACAAAGACCTGCGGGGTAAAACAGGCGAGGAAATATATGCCTTAATGGCTCGCGGCCTCCGTATGGACAAGCCAGATCTGACAATTACTTATATCGAAGACGAGACAGAAGCCATTCATCATGCACTCCACACTGCCCGCCCAGGTTCCGTTATTAGTGTTTTCACAGAGAAAATAACGGCTACTATCAAACAGATAGAGGAATTCGAAGCACAGATCATACAGGCATAATAGCAACCGGTTTGTGTTTGGCTTCTAACATAAAAAAGCCCCCCAAATTAGATTTGGGGGGCTTTTTTATAACTGAAAATGATCTGTGACCTACTTCAGGGTAAAGGTTGATTTACCGATCATCACGCCGCCTTCATACAGCTCAACCGTGTGAAGGCCGGTTTTGTAGCCTGCACCTTTCGCGTACACGAACTGCACGGGCTGGCGGGTGTTATCATACACGATGTCCTGCTTGGCCGTGTAGAAGGCTTCTGAGCCATCAATCATGAAAGTGCCACCGCCGGTGCTCAGATTATACAGGGCAGAGCCATCGGGCTCCACGAGGCGCATCATAATCTGCTTGGTTTCTTTCGGCGATACGTCGTTGCGGGCAAGGTTGAAAGTCACCTTAATTTTCTCCACGCGCTTAGCCTTAAACTCGTTGTCGTCGTCGTCCTTTTCTTTATTTCGGGAGTTAATCACGTTCACCCGGATATTATCGGCCTGAAGGCGGGAAGCTACCGCTACCTTCTCCGAAAGCTCCTGGTTGGTACGCGCGATAGTCGAAATCGTGTCGGTGAGCTTATTCTGACGCTCTTTCAGCGTGGTGGTTTCGGTGTACAGCACCTCGTTGTCAGCTTTGAGCTGGGCAATTTCATCGTCCTTCTTCCGAAGCTGCTGCTCCAGATTGGTGGCACGGTTGCGGAAGCGGGCCTGCTCGGCCAGCGAGAAGCTGCCCTTGCGGAAGCCGCGAAGCTTGAGCAAATCAGAGTTGATAGTAGCGATGCGCGCTTCTAACGAGTCATTGGCGAGGCCCATTGCCTGTACTTCCTGGCTTTGACGCTCGAAATCGGCTTTAAGGGTTTCGTACTGTTTGATCTGTTCCTCAAGCCGTACATCCTTCGCTTTTACCTCGGCGGTCAGCTGCTCATTCTGCTTACCTTTCTGGTTGTTCATATAGAAAAGCAGGGCATTAATACCGGCCAGAACCAGAAAAAGAGCCACTATCAGCAGAAGACGGCTCTTGTTTTTAGGCTCCGTGTTTTCGTTTTGTTCCATTGAGGAAGGGGATTGGTTAATTGATGTGGAAGTACGCGGCTAGTTAGGACGGTACGCTACCTTTATGCACAAAAATAAAGGACTTACCCATGTGGGCAAGTTTCGGTACTAAATACTCCGTTTACGCGAATATGGATTTGCTGCTTGATGAGACCTATTGGCGGACCCGCTATGCCACCGGCCAGACGGGCTGGGATGTGGGAGCCATAACGCCCCCGCTACAGGATTATTTTAAGCAGTTAGGCCAACCCGATGATCGACGTATCCTCATTCCGGGTGCGGGGAGGGCGTATGAGGCCGAATATTTACACCACCAAGGCTTCAGCCAGGTGTTCGTAGCCGACTTGGCGCCGGAGCCGCTGGAATCCCTGCGTCAGCGTGTGCCCAGCTTCCCTGGGGAGCATTTATTGCAACAAGATTTTTTTGCGCTGTCGGCTCAGCCACCTTATGATTTAATTGTTGAGCAGACTTTCTTTTGCGCCTTGCCCCGCACGCTTCGTCCCGAGTATGCCCGTCAGTGCGCACATTTATTGCGGCCGGGGGGCAAATTAGTAGGCTTGCTCTTTGAGGCGGATTTTGGCTCTTCACCGGAGCCCCCGTTTGGCGGTACTCGCGCCGAGTATAGAGTGTACTTTGAGCCGTATTTCGAGTTCGTCCATTTCGATACTGCCTACAATTCTATCCGGCCTCGGCAGGATAGAGAGTTGTTTATTTGTCTGAAAAAGAAGTAAAACCAAGTTAGAGCTTCGCTTTCCTTCGATTGGTATTAACCCTGTGTTTTATGTTTGACTCTCTCGCCAACGCGCTACCTCATTTTCGTAACACCAACTCTGGTCAGTTTTTCCTGATGGCTGGGCCCTGCGTAATTGAGGGCGAAGACATGGCCTTGCGCATCGCCGAGCGTGTGCGCCAACTCACGGATAAGCTGCAAATTCCCTACATCTTCAAAGGCTCATACCGCAAGGCCAACCGCTCCCGCCTCGATTCCTACACCGGCATCGGCGACGAAACGGCTTTGCGCATCCTGCAGAAAGTAGGACGCGAAATTGGCGTGCCCACCGTCACGGATATTCATGAGTCGGATGAAGCTGCTTTGGCGGCCGAGTACGTCGATGTGCTCCAGATTCCCGCCTTCCTGTGCCGCCAGACCGATCTGCTGCTGGCTGCTGCCAAAACCGGTAAGGTGGTAAATATCAAGAAAGGCCAGTTCCTGTCGGGCGAGGCCATGCAGTTTGCCGTCGATAAAGTGCGCCAGTCGGGCAACGAGCACGTAATTCTTACCGACCGCGGCAACTCCTTTGGCTACGCCGATCTGGTGGTTGACTTTCGCAATCTGCCCGTGATGCAGCGCTTCGACGTGCCCGTAGTGATGGACGTAACGCACTCTTTGCAACAGCCCAACCAAGCCAGCGGTGTTACCGGTGGCCAGCCCGCCCTTATTGAAACCATCGCCAAAGCCGCTATTGCCGTCGGGGCTGATGGGTTGTTCATCGAAACGCATCCTACGCCCGCTACTGCCAAATCGGATGGGGCTAACATGCTACCCTTAGATCAGTTGGAGGCGCTATTGGTAAAACTCACGCGGGTGCGGGATGCCGTGCGGTAAATAAGGGCATACTCTAGCTTACGCAGACAATCGCCGGGTTTGGTCTAATAGCTTATCGAACACATTATCGAAACGAAGCGAGAAATGCTGTTTCGGCTGGTTTTTCCTGAAAAACACCAAGCCCATAAAAAACAGATCCACCGTAAGCATCACTTCCGGGTGCGCTTTGATGGTTTGCCAAGACCTGTCCATTTCCGCTGACCAATGAATGTCATCGAAGACGAACACGCTTTGATCGGTGCGGCGGCTGAGGCACTGCTCGAAGTAGCGCACCGTGGGCTCATAGCGATGGTTGCCGTCGAAAAACACGAAGTCTACGGGGGTAGCCAGCGCGGCTAGGGCAGGGGCGAGCGTATCATCAAGGTTTCCTTCGATAAGCTCTAGATTGCGCAAACCCAGGCTACTGAATGTCTCACGGGCCACGGCAGCGGTAGCCGGGCAGCCTTCAAACGTAAGTACCCGGCTGTGGCTGTTTGGAGTAGCCAAATAGGCAGTAGTCAGGCCCAACGATGTGCCTAGTTCCAGCACCGTGCGCGGCTGAAAATGATTCACTAACCGAAACAGAAGCTGCCCAAGCTGCCGCGATTTAGCGGCTGTGCGGGCAATGTCGCGCACACGGCGCTGCCGGCCGGCACCCGTGCGTGTGCCAGCTCCCAAGTCAGTAACCGTTACGCTTTGGTCACTGGCTTGCAGTTCGGTGCGGCGATGCTCTATGGCTTCGTAGGGGGCAAAAAAGCCTGTGTGGCGCACCACATCGTTGTAGAGCGCAAAAACGAACGGGGAATGCAGCCCATGTGCATTCCCCGCGCGGAGCAAAAATCGGATGTAACTGAATGCTTGGTAAAGCAAATACTTAGCGTTGCGGATTAAAAGAGGCGAGTTAGAGGGTCAAACTCACAACTCGCCGCTAATTTAAGCGATATGGCACAACCAGCGTGAATTCCGGAATTTCAACTGTGAATTCACGGCCGTCGGCGAGGCGCTCCATCTGGTAGGTGCCACGCATCTTGCCCAGACCGGTCTTAAGATTACACCCCGATACGTACTGGTGCGCCTCGCTGGGCTCCAATACGGGTTGCTGGCCTACCACACCTTCGCCCTCCACTTCTCGTACTACGCCGTTCGCATCATAAATGTACCAATGACGGCGCAGCAGCTTGACGGTATACTCGCTGTTGTTGCGAATATCGATTTTGTAAGCAAACACGTAATGTTCCTGGCCGGGGCTGGAATAATCGGGTAAATAATTGGTCGTAACACTAACGGTCACTCCCTGCGTAGTGGTAGTATTCATGGCGTCTGTGCGGTTCGGTAGATAACTAACAGCCGTTCTTGGAATTTGGTTTATCTACGCAAGCCACCTGCAGAAAGGCTTGCCGAACCCGTAAAAACTTTTCCCTATGTCCATAAAGATAGAAGAAAGCTGGCGCAAAGTACTACAAGACGAATTTGAAAAGCCCTATTTTCAACATCTTACTGCCTTTGTCCGTGGGGAGTACGCCACGACTACGGTGTATCCTCCTGGGGGGCAAATTTTTCATGCCTTCGAGGCCTGCCCGTTCGAGCAAACCAAGGTCGTGATTCTAGGCCAGGACCCGTATCATGGAAAAGGTCAGGCGCATGGTTTGGCGTTTTCGGTGGCCGAAGGCGTACGCACCCCGCCTTCCTTGCAAAACGTTTTTAAAGAGCTACAAGCCGACCTGCCCGAAACGCCTCCTGCTCCTAATGGTAACCTCGACCGCTGGGCCGAACAAGGTGTGCTTTTGCTCAATGCCACGCTTACCGTTCGGGCTGCCGAGCCAGCCTCACATCAGAAGAAGGGCTGGGAGCAATTCACGGATACGGTTATTCAACGCGTTTCGGAGCAGAAAGAGCACGTGGTGTTTATTCTGTGGGGAGCTTATGCGCAAAAGAAAGTGGAGCTCATTAACGAGAAGAAACACCTGGTGCTGAAAGCCGCGCATCCCTCGCCCTACGCCGCCGACCGTGGCTTCTTCGGCTCCCGCCCCTTCAGCAAAACCAACGAATACCTGCGTCAGCACAGCTTAGAGCCAATTAAGTGGTGATTTCTGAATCGCGGATTTTGCAGATTAGTCGGATTCCACGGATTTTGGTCACGATTACTTTTTACTAAATACGCCATTTCTGCTGAGTAAAAAAGCCCCCCAGAACCGTTCTGGGGGGCTTTTTCATGAGCTATTAATCGTGACCAAAATCCGTGGAATCCGACTAATCTGCAAAATCCGCGATTCAGATTAATGGATAATGTCGAACAGGCGGCCCCAGCGGATTTTGTTGAAGAAATCAGCGTAAGGATCTACGGAAAGCCAGATCAGAACGGCCTTGCCCACAATATGGTCTTCGGGTACAAAACCCCAATAGCGTGAGTCGAGCGAATTGTGGCGGTTGTCGCCCATCATAAAGTAGTAGTTCTGTTTGAAGGTGTAGCTGGTAAGCGGCTTGCCATTCTGCTGCAACACACCATTGGTAAGCGTCACGCCTTCGTTGTGCTCGTAGCGCATGATGATCTTCTGATAGATAGGCGTGTTCTGGGGAGTGAGCTCCACGGTCTGGCCTTCTTTCGGGATTTGTAGCGGACCATAGTTGTCCCGGTTCCAGGGGAAAACGGCCGTGGGCGTACTGTGTGGGTAATCAGGGTTATTCGGGAAAACCTCCGATTCAGCCTGGCCCGGCTGCGCTACCTCTTCTACTACGCCCTTGATGAAGGGCTGCTGCTTGAAATAAGCCGCAATAGTAGAGGTAGTATTTACCACATAAGCAGGTCCCATGGCAGTCGTCTGCGCTTGGGGTACACCGTTGGGCGAGTTAGAATCCGTTACGCCCAAGTCCTGAAACACCTTATCGCGCACGGGGTCAGTTACCTGCAAGTAGTAGCTGGACTGCATTTGCGGTGGGTTCTCCACTGGCTGCCCGTTGATATACACTTGCGTTTTCTTGATTTCAAGTACATCGCCGGCCACAGCTACGCAACGCTTGATATAGTTGGTGCGCAGGTCGGCGGGGTGCTCGCTTTCAAAGGGAATATTAAATACGACAACATCGCCTCGCGTTACTTCCGAAAAACCAGGCAAGCGGTAGGAGGGAAGCTGAATAGCATCGGAGTAGCTCTTAATATTGGTACCCCAGATGGTCTGGTGCGTAAGCGGCACCTGCAAAGGCGTTTGAGGCGTGCGCGGGCCGTAGTGCAGCTTGCTCACAAACAGATAGTCGCCGACCAGCAGGGAGCTTTCCATGGAGGGCGTCGGGATGGTGTACGCCTCAAAAGTTGCCCAGCGAATAAGCGAGGCCACGACTACGGCAAAGAGAATGGCGTCGCCCCACTCCCGCAAAAAGCTTTTCGGCTTTTTTGGTGCTGCTTCGGTAGTGGAGGTTTTCTCCCAGAATTTTACGGCCATATAGCAATATAAAAACGGACAGCGGGCTGCCCAGGCAAAGCAAGGATACTATTGAAGGGTTAAATATCCGAATTAATGCAGGAATGTGCTTTGTAGAGGTCGGACGCAGGACAATTTGCTAGGAACGCCCAACGTAGCCCGGTACGTTCCTACAACCCGAGCAGCTCCTTCATGCCAAACACGCCTTTGCGCCCCGGCAGCCATTCGGCGGCTAGCAACGCTCCCTGAACAAACCCATCACGAGTGTGCGCTTTGTGCTTCAGTTCAATGGTGTCAGCCGCCGATGAGTAGGTAACAATGTGCGTACCAACTACCTGGCCTGTCCGCTCCGAGAGTACCGCCAACTCTTGCGGAGCAGTAGCGGGCTCGTTGCGCCAGATTGTCTTGGTAGGAAAGTGGCGAATAATAGATTCGGCGGCGGTAAGAGCCGTGCCGCTGGGCTGATCGACTTTCTGGGTATGGTGAATTTCGCGAACCTGCACATCGTAACCGCCGAAGTGGTGCATTTTGGCGGCGATGTACTCGTTGAAATGAAAGAACAAGTTTACGCCCACACTGTAGTTAGAAGCATAAAAAAGCCCCCCACCCATTTCCTTACACAGGTCGCGGGCTTCCTGGAAATGATGCAGCCAACCCGTAGAGCCACACACTACTGGCAACCCCTGGCGTAGGGCCGCGCTCACGTTGGCGAAGGCAGCATCTGGGTGCGTAAATTCAATGGCCGCGTCAACGGTAGTAGCGTCAAAGTCGGTGATGCGTACACCGGGCCGCGAAGGGTCCACGATGCCAGCAATCTGGTGGCCTCGGGCAATAGCCTGGGCCTCAATGGCCTGGCCCATCTTGCCATAGCCAATCAGCAGCAGTTTCATTTCGTTGGGCGGGAAGTAGACTTCAAGTTTAAACTAAGGTTGATGCCGGCCGTGGGCTGCGCCGTGGGCATATAGAGCATGGTGGGCTCCACGCGCAGACTCAGATCGTCGCTGACATCGAAGTCGCGTAAGTGAGCATCCACCAGGGCATCGACTACACCTATGGCGTAAGCCACGGCAGAGAAGGCAATCCACTTGTCGCGGTTGCGGCGGTAGATAATCAACCCGCGTTCTATCGTAGCATTGTCCGCAATCGTGCTGGAAAGCGGGCCGGTATCGATGGTCAAGGGGTCGTTATCGTTGCGGGCCGCTTTTGCTTCCCGAAACTCTTTAAAGCGACTTTGGTAGAAAAACTCCACCGTAAGAGCCGTGCCTAATACACCGTACACAAGGGGCAGCTTCCAGTACTTGCGGTTATAAATCTGGCCGGCGCCTGGCACCAGCGCCGACAACATAGCCGCCTTGGCTGGTCGCGTTACGTGAAGCCCGAATAGCCTTTCGGTACGCCGCGTGGTGTCAGCTACCGCTGGCGTACTGACACGGGCCGAATCGGGACCGGTAGTAACTACCTGGGCTTGCGCCGACTGAGCTAGCGGTGCGGTCGCTAGGCAAAACAAAATCGCCGCTTTCCAATGCCCAGTCATCTGCCGTTGATACGTATTATTAAGACGGTTGAAGAATATGAAGAATGCGCTGCATGTCTTCTACCGAGTCAAACGCAATTCTGATCTCGCCATTGCCTTGAGGGCTAGGCTTCAACTGCACCCGACTGCCAAAGCGGTCGGAGAGGTAGCGCTCAGTGCGGCGCAACTCAGCTACCGGTACCGGCTGGGGGGCATTTTCAGAGGGTTTCTGCCCCGGTATAGAGGCCGGAGCAGCAGTTGTGCCACCACGCACAATCTGTTCTACGCGACGCACGGACAGATCTTCAGCCACGATGCGGCGATAGAGCAGTAGCTGCTGCTCGGCATCCTCAATATTGATGAGCGCGCGGGCATGGCCCATCGAAATCTCAGCGTCGCGCAGACCGATCTGGATGTCGGGGGGCAATTTTAGCAGCCGCAGATAGTTGGTTACCGTCGAGCGGTTCTTACCCACCCGGTCGCCAAGCTCCTCCTGCTTTAGGCTGCACTCACTCACCAAGCGCTGGTAGCTAAGCGCAATTTCAATTGCGTTAAGGTTTTCGCGCTGAATGTTCTCAATCAGGGCCATTTCCAGCATCTGCTGGTCATCAGCCTTGCGGATATACGCCGGAATCGTATCCAGACCCGCCAGCTTAGAAGCTTGCAAGCGCCGCTCCCCGCTAATCAGCTGATAGGAATTCGTGCCCATCTGGCGCACGGTCACTGGCTGAATAATGCCCTGAATCCGAATAGACTCGGCTAACTCCTGTAGGGCCTGCTGGTCGAAGTGGGTGCGGGGCTGATACGGATTCGCCTCGATATGATTCACCGAAATGAAGCCCACCGAATTGACCGGATGCGGCACCAGCCGTTCCCCTTTTTTCTCGTAGCTGCCTTCAATAAGGGCATTGAGCCCGCGACCTAAGCCACCAATTTTGCGCTTCGGAACTGATGCGGGAATCTTTTCTTCGTTCTTCTCTGACATACTTACTAACAGCCTGAGCCCAGTACCGGGCCAAAGCGGGATTCAAAAATACACAAACGCCGGGGAAGGACCTGAAATTTTACTGGTAGCGATTCAGAGATTAAAAAGAACGTCATGCTGCATCTGGCGTCCGGTCACGAAGCATCTCGCGTGTTTCGTCAGATTACTAACCTCACATCAGCACGCGAGATGCTTCGTGACCGGACGCCAGATGCAGCATGACCTCCCACCAAACAAAAGTGGCAGACGAAACCCGCCTGCCATTCTTCATTCCTGATTCCTCATCAACCTATTAAGCCGCTTCATCCTCAGCCGCTTCGGGATCAGCAGCTACCGAGTTTTTCTCCACAATCTCGCGGGCCAGGTTCAGATAGCTGATAGCTCCTTTACTGTCCGCGTCGTGCAGAATGACCGGAATACCGAAGCTGGGCGACTCGCTCAACTTCACGTTGCGGGGAATAATGGTGTCGAATACCAGCTGCTGGAAATGCAACTTTACTTCCTCTACCACTTGGTTAGAAAGGCGCAGGCGCACATCGTACATCGTGAGCAGAATGCCTTCAATCTCGAGCTCGGGATTGAGCCGGCTCTGGATGATTTTGATGGTATTCAGCAATTTGCCCAAACCTTCCAAAGCAAAGTACTCGCACTGCACCGGAATAATCACGGAGTGAGCCGCCGTAAGGGCGTTCACTGTAATCAAACCTAAGCTCGGCGAGCAGTCGATGATAATGAAGTCGTACTGATCGGCCAGCGGCCGTAGGGCCTCTTTCATCTTCTCCTCCCGATTAGGAAGGTTAATCATCTCTACTTCGGCTCCCACCAGATCGATATGGGAAGGCATCAGGTCGAGGTGAGGCAAGATGTTGGTTTGCAGAATGATATCCTGCGCGTTGATGCCATCCACCATGCACTCATAGATGCTGTTCTGAATGTCCTTGGGGTCGAAGCCTACGCCGGAAGTAGCGTTGGCCTGTGGGTCGGCATCTACGAGCAGCGTACGGTATTCCAAAGCCGCCAAGCTAGCCGCAAGGTTGATGGATGATGTGGTCTTGCCCACGCCACCCTTCTGATTGGCTACCGCGATAATTTTTCCCATGTGGGTTACTTCTTACTTGGTTATAATGAGTGAATGGACGAATGAGTAATCGTAGATAATTAAGCATTCGCCCATTCACTGATTGTATTCTACAACTCAATGGTCGACCCAATGGCCATCAACACTAATTCTTTGCCGGCCTCCGTGGCCTGCTCCCGGGCCGCATCGTGGTCGATTTTAATAGGCGGGAAAGTGTCGTAGTGCATGCCGATAAATTGGCGAACTCCTACCCAGTTGGCTGCCTCTATTGCATCGTCAATGCCCATAGTGAAGTTATCACCAATGGGCAGAATAGCAAAATCCAGCTCATGCCGCTCATTAATGAGCTTCATGTCGTAGGTGAGGGCAGTGTCGCCGGCGAAGTAAAAGTTTTTCTCGGCGGTTTCAATCACGAAGCCTGCTGCTAAGCCAGCGTAAGAGCCGTCGGGCATAGAGCTGGAGTGCGCCGCGGGCACCAGCTTCACGGTACCGAAAGGCAGCTTAATTTTGCCCCCCAGGTTCATCTTATAGCTGGCTTTCAAGCCTTTCGCTTCAAACCAGCTGAGCACTTCAAACATGCCCACTAGCTCGGCTCCGGTGCGTTTGCCAATTTCTTCGGCATCGGCTACATGGTCGCCATGACCGTGGCTAAGCAGAATAAAATCGGCTTCGATTTTTTCTACGTCAATGTCCTTAGCCAACTCATTGGGGCGGATAAAGGGGTCGAAGAGCACCTTAGTGCCTCCTATTTCAGCCAAGAAGCAAGAGTGGCCGTAGTAGGTCAGTTTCATAAATAAAGCGAAGCGGAAAGGAGCGGTCAGACGCCGATTTAGCGTTACACTTGCACCGAACTTAGCACAAATATACACTGTTTCGCCTTTCCCATGTCTTCGTTTTCGCGTCGTTTTGCTGGTTTTGCCCTCCCGTTGCTCACGGCATTAGTTAGTTGTGGCAGTCCGGACAGCCCTACCGATGAGCGTCGCGTTTTTCGCTACAATCAGCCCGAGGCGCTTACTTCCCTCGATCCAGCCTTTGCCCGCAACCAGGCCAATACCTGGGCCACGACCCAGTTGTACAATGGCTTAGTAGAGCTGGACGACCAGTTAAAGCCCGGCCCGGCCCTGGCGAGCCGCTACGATATTTCGCCCGACGGCCGCCGCTACACCTTCACGCTTAAACCTAACGTGTACTTCCACGACAGCGAAGTTTTTCCGGGGGGCAAAGGCCGGCGCGTCACGGCTCAGGATTTCGTGTACAGCTTCCGCCGCCTGCTTGACCCGGTAACCGCTAGCACTGGCGGCTGGATTTTCCGGGGCAAAGTGCTGGAAAATAAGACCGGCGAGCCGTCGGATACGGCTTTTGTGGCCGTGAATGACAGCACCGTGCGCATTTATCTGCAGGAGCCGTTTATTCCTTTTTTGAGTATTTTGACCATGCCGTATGCCTACGTGGTGCCCCGTGAAGCGGTGCAGCGCTATGGCAAGGACTTCCGAGAGCATCCGGTGGGCACCGGGCCGTTTCAGTTTCACGATTGGGACGAAGGCAATGCCATAGTCTACCACCGCAACCCGCACTACTGGCGCAAGGACGCGCAGGGCCAGCAGTTGCCCTACCTGGATGCCGTGCAGATCTCCTTTATTCAGGACCGTAAAACCGAGTTTTTAACGTTTCAGCAGGGCAAGCTTGACTTTGTGAGTGGTATCCGGGCGGGCTCGCGCGACCTGATTCTGCACCCCGATGGCACGGTGCGGGAGGATTTTGAGGGCAAGTTCCGCTTCGAGAAGGTGCCTTACTTGAATACCGAATACCTCGGCATTCAGCAGGACCCGACCAACCTGCGCGGCGACGCGGCCAACCCTGCGTTGCGCGACAAGCGGGTACGCCAAGCCTTGAGTTATGCCCTCAACAAGCCGGAGTTGATTGCTTATTTCCTGAATAATGTGGGCCGGCCCGGCAACTCAGGTTTTGTGCCCGCTTCCTTGCCTTCGTTCAGCGAAAACCTGGTGCCTGGCTACACCTATCAGCCCGAAAAAGCCCGCAAGCTACTAGCCGCTGCTGGTTACGGCACTGGTAAGCCTTTACGCCTGCGCTTGGGAACGGTGGCCGAAACCAAGGAGATAACCGAGTACTTACAAAAGAAATGGGCCGAAGTTGGTGTGCAGGTAACCATCGACGTAAGCCAGGGTGCCGCCCACCAGGAAAACGTGGATAACGGCCGCGCCGCCTTCTTCACCAAGTCTTGGCTGGGCGATTATCCCGACGCGGAAAACTATCTGGCCTTGTTTTACAGCAAGAATTTTTCGCCCGCCGGGCCCAATAAAACGCACTTCAAAAACGCCGCCTACGACCGCCTCTACGAACAAGCCCAGCTGGAGCAGGATACCGAAAAGCGCTACAACCTCTACCAGCAAATGGACCGCATTATCGTGGAGGAAAGCCCGGTTATTCCAATGTATTATGATGAGGTAGTGCGGCTTACGCAGAATAACGTGCAGGGCTTAAAACCAAATCCGATGAACCAGCTGGTGCTGGAGCGGGTGCGGAAATTGTAACGCGAAGCGGCGCCTCGCCTCGCGTTGCGGTCGTTGTTCGTAGCCTGATGGAGCATTAACTGAACGTTCGCACTACAACCGACGATTCTTCCAATCGGAGTTCAAAATTGCAGAAAAAGCCCCCCAGATACGTTCTGGGGGGCTTTTTTGATGGTTCGTTCAACGGGCGAAGCGCCGCTTCGCGTTACTTGTTCTTCGATTTGGCGGGGCCTTGCTTGCGGGCTTCAGATTCGCGGTCCTGAGCCGTTTTCATGGCTTCGGCGAGGCGGGCCTGAAAGCCGCCGGGCTTCTTGTCCTTGTTCTTTACTTTGTTAGCTTCGAGCTGGGCGCGGAGCTTGGTTTCATCCACGAAACGGCGGGTGAGGGCTTGCTGGCCGAAGGTGATGACGTTGGAAACGAAATAATACCAGGTGAGGCCGGCGGCGAAGCTGTTCAGCACGAACAGGAAAATCAGCGGCATCAGGTAGCTGTAAAACTTCATCGGGCCCTGCATGGCCGTGTTCACCTGATTGCTCTGCCAGGTCATGAGCAGGGTGGAGGCAGTCATAAGCAGGGTGAACATGCTGATGTGGCTGCCATAGTAAGGAATGGCGAAGGGCAGCTTAGCGAATACGTCGTAGCTGCTGAGGTCTTTAGCCCACAAAAACGCCTCTTGCCGTAGCTCAATAGAGTTGGGGAAGAAGTTGAACAAGGCAAACAAAATCGGCAGGGTAAGCAGCGTGGGTAAGCAGCCGCCGAGCGGACTCACACCCATCAACGTGTAGAGCTTCATGGTCTCGCTCTGCACTTTGTTCTGGTCGTCGCCGTACTTTTCTTTGATCTCGTCCAGCTCCGGCTTCAGCACCTTCATGCGCGCCTGCGATACGTAACTTTTGTACGTCAAAGGCCAGGTTACTAGCTTAATAAGCAGTACCAAGAGAGCGATGATGATACCGTAGTTGCTAATAAACTGCTCCAGGAAGTGGAACACTGGAATCACGATGAAGCGGTTCATCCAGCGGAAAATGCCCCAGCCCAGGTTCACGTTGCGGTCAAAGCCAGGCGTTACTTCCTTCAGGGTCTGAAAGGAGTTTGGCCCGAAATAGTAGCGGAACTGCCCTTTGCCCCCCAGCACATCGGCGGCCGGCACGGTGAGCGTAGAGCTCAGCGTTTTGATAAAGTTATTGGTGGTGTCCGTAGCGGCGGGCACGTTGGAGTTGAACTTGCCCGTGCTGAACTGGTTTTGCGCAATCAGGCCGGCCACGAAAAAGTCGTGCTTGTGGGCGGCCCACTTCACGGGCTCATTGATGACAATTTCCTCGGTGTCTTCGCTGGTTTCGTCCAAAGAGCCGTCGTCATCATTAGCCAAGTAATGGTTGATGGTGGTGTGGTTGCGGTTTTGAGCGCGGTCTTGCTCGGTCTGGCGCACACGGTCGAGGAAGGTAATGGTGATGGGCTCCTGGGCGATGGTGTTGGCCAAACCCGTCATGCGCAGGTCGTAGCCGAGCTCGTAAGAGTCGTTGAAGAGCGTGTATACTTGCTCAATTTGCCCCCCAGCCACGGCGGCCGTAAAGGTCAGGCGCTGGCCCTGGCGGTTGGCTTCCGTAACAGGCTGGGCGGCGCTGGGCTGAAAATACAGATCCGAGAAGCGAACGGTGCGGCCGTCGGTAGTGCGGAAACGGGTGTCGAGCTTCGCGCTTTCCTTATCTAATAAATCGAAAGGCTGACCGAAGAAGGTTTTGTACTTGTTCAGGCGTACAGCCTGCACCTGGCCGCCTTTAGTCGAGAACGTAACAACAAGGTTGTCATTGCTCAGCTGCACATCCTGGGCCGTACCCTGAGCGGCAGTAGCAAAAGCGCCAAGCGCCTGAGCTGCCGCGGCCGAATCCAGGGGGGCGGGGGTAGCGGCCGCCATCGTGTCTGCCGACTGAGCCGGGGCGGTAACGGCAGTAGTAGTGGGCTTAGCGGGGGCTTTTTCCGGCTCAGACTTCGGCGCGAAGAAAAACAGATAAATGAGGAGCAAGGCCGAAATCAAAAACAGGCCGGTTGCTGAGTTCTTGTCCATGAAGGGGAAATAAATGCGAAGGTGTTCGGTACTAAGGAAATAGCCGGGAAAAATGCCCCCCAGCGCGCGACGCTTGTGAGCAAAAATTCGGCAACGCTGCTACAAAGGTCGTTAGTGGCAGCTTATTTTATGCAGAAGCCCAAAATTCGGACGAACTGACAGGTAAATAGCCGGCGGGTTTAAGCCAAAGAGGAATTTGACTGAGTAGTGAACACGAACTCAGTCAAATTCCTCTCCTTGTTCGTAATCAATTAGTTACACTTCATTTTTGTGGTGTTGAATAGCCGCCCGCACGAAGCGCACAAATAACGGATGGGGATTCTCCACGGTGCTTTTCAGCTCGGGGTGAAACTGCCCCGCCACAAACCACGGATGGCCGTTCAGCTCCACTACTTCCACGAGCCCCGTGCCGGGGTTGGTGCCCGAAGCCACCATGCCCGCCGCCTCGAACTCCTTTAAGTACTCGTTGTTGAACTCGTAGCGGTGGCGGTGCCGCTCGCTGATGTGGTTGCGGCCGTAGGCTTTGGCCGCTTTGGACCCACGGCGCAGGTCGCAGTCGTAGGCGCCCAGGCGCATGGTGCCGCCTTTTTGGGTGATATTTTTCTGCTCCTCCATCATGGCAATGACGGGGGTAGGCGTCAAGGGGTCCATTTCGGTGGAGTTGGCGTTGGGCAAATTCAGTACGTGGCGTGCAAACTCTACCACCGCCACTTGCATCCCCAGGCAAATGCCGAAGAATGGAATGTTGTTTTCGCGGACGTAGCGCACGGCGCACACTTTGCCTTCGAAGCCCCGCTCGCCAAAGCCTGGCGCTACCAGCACCCCATCGACACCTTGCAGCAGCTGGGCGACGTTTTCGGGCGTAATGTGCTCCGATTGAATGCTGCGCACCGTGACTTTGCACTCGTTGTGAGCACCCGCGTGTACAAATGACTCATTGATAGACTTGTAAGCATCAGGAAGCTCCACGTATTTGCCCACCAGCGCTATCGTCACTTCCTCCGTGGGGTTTTTTAGTCGGCCCAAGAAGTCCTTCCATACTTCCAGATCGGGCTGCTGGGCGCCACCCGTAAGCCTTAAGCGTTTAATTACCCGCTCGTCGAGCTGCTCCTTGAGCATAAGCAGCGGCACGGAGTAGATGCTGTCGGCGTCGAGGCTCTCGATAACCGAGTTGATCTTAACATTGCAGAATAGTGCGATTTTGCGGCGCATATCCGGCGGAATAGGGTACTCAGAGCGGCACACCAGAATATCGGGCTGCAAGCCCGCCTCGCGCAAATCGCGCACGGAGTGCTGCGTAGGCTTGGTTTTCAGCTCGCCGGCTGCCTTCAAATAAGGGAGCAGGGTGAGGTGAATCACCAGCGAATCGTTGGGGGGCAATTCCCAGCGCAGCTGGCGCACGGCTTCCACAAACGGCAAGCTTTCGATGTCGCCGATGCAGCCGCCGATTTCGGTAATGATAACGTCGAACTCGTCGCCCTGGCCCAGCAGCAGCATGCGCCGCTTAATCTCGTCGGTGATGTGGGGCACTACCTGCACGGTTTTGCCCAGGTAGGCGCCTTCGCGCTCCTTGCTGATTACGTGGTTGTAGATGCGGCCCGTGGTCACGTTGTTGGCCTGCGAGGTGGGCGTGTTCAGAAACCGCTCGTAGTGGCCCAGGTCGAGGTCAGTTTCGGCCCCATCGTCGGTCACAAAGCATTCGCCGTGCTCGTAGGGGTTAAGCGTGCCGGGGTCGATGTTGATGTAAGGATCGAACTTCTGGATGGTAACCCGGAAGCCGCGGGCTTGCAGGAGCTTGGCCAGGGAGGCAGAAATGATGCCCTTGCCCAGGGAGGAGGTCACCCCGCCCGTTACAAAGATGTACTTGGCCGTCGCAGTCGCGGAGGAGGTATTTCGGTCTGGCATAACGGGGGACAAAGTTAGCCGGAATATTCGGGGCTTGGTGAATGCAAAAGGACAAGCCTATTTCCGGGTCGCGGCGGCTTACTGAGGCCCTACATAAAAAAGTCTCTGTTTTAGTATGTATTAACTAGAAATATATATATTAGATTTATATAGTATGCAGCGTGTCGAAGCTGTACAAGGCTGCTGCCGTTTCCCGTGCAACCTAATCAGGAAACGGAGGCTCTTAGTGGATAGAATGATTGCTAATACTCGCACCCCTGGCAACGTCGGTGGCAAGGTCTTACATATAATCTAGTTCTAATCCTTTAAAAAATACAGCCATAAAGTACAGAACGACCAAGCGACTGCTCAAACAGTTCGCAGCCTGTAGTATCGCCCTTTTAAGTTGCGCAACTGCTTTCGGCCAGACCGAAAGTCTCCTTCAGGAAGCTGCTGTTACTCAGGAACAACTCAACACGAGTCAAAAGGAAAAATTAGCTAAAATGGCTAAATCTACTTTATACAAAAACATTAAACTCGTTCAATTTGAAAAACTTGCTACTAAACAAGAAAAGGGGAAAATATACCTTAGAATTCCGGGCGTAGACTGCAAAAAACTCATATTCACCGCCAAAAAGGTTGATTACAAAAACGACGAGAACTACTACTGGTACGGCTCCATAGATAGCGAGGCAGACGCTCCTTGCTCTAGTGGGTCAGTTACCCTAATGGCTCAAAACGAATCAAAATTCGGCACGATAAATATCGATAACCGATTTTTTGAGTTTTTTGAATTAGGCAACGGCGTTCAAGCCTTGGCCGAAATGAAAATGGAAAGTTTTAGTGAAAAGGACTGTGGCGTAAGCTCTAATACTACCCCTAACGCCCCAGTCACACCGCCGGAAGAGTTTGAGGCGCAGCAGCTCACCTTGCCCTGTCCGGGCACCTGTTATGTAAGGGTATTGGTTCTCTGGACTCAGGCAGCTCAGGATAGTGAAGCAAATATCAACGACCGCATTGTCTTGGCTATGAGCTAAACAAATCAGGCATATATCAATAGCTCTATCCCTGAAAGTAGCGTCCGAGTGCAGCTTGCCGGAAGCCAATTAATAAATTTGGCGGTGGTCTAAAGCGTGGTGATGGTGCCGTTTCAGGTTGAATCAAAAGGAGCTTGAATAGCTTGTTCAGCGCCTTTTTCAGTTGGTCATGCATTAGGCTTATCACCACGCTTTAGACCACCGCCAAATACTACTCATTATATAATAATTTAAACGCTTCGCAAAGTAGCATTGAACCTCAACCCGTAGTATTAATTGAAAAGGTTTATCCTAATCCATCCAGCACGACAACGCAGGTTGAAATAAACGTAGCGGGGCCGGAGCTAGTATCGGTATATATCGCGGATGCCTTGCGTAATAGGAAAACAAAAGTATTTCACTCAACTATCAACCCAGGTAAACACACCATAGCTATTGATAACGCGGGCCTTTCACCTGGGGTCTACTACTTAGAAGTAGTTACTTCATCAAAAGTCGAAACTCGTAAATTATTTGTCACGAGATAATTGATTTTTAATTACTAATAACTTCAGGCAACCCTCAAATTTCTTCTGTATGTTTAAGCATAGTATAGTGCTCATCCTTTTGTGTTTTGCGGTGGGAGGCTGCGAAAAAAACACGGCTAATCCGGATAGTAAATATTACGCGAAAGCACTGATAAACGGCGTGCCGTGGCAATCCGGGGCCCGTGGCGGGTTATCTAGTGATAACAAGGAATTGAGTTTAGTATTTGAGCGGCGGGTAGGCTGGACGGGAAAAGAATCAGAGCTAAAAGAAATATTTGGTTTTAGCAAAGTTCAAAATGAGCCCGCGCACCAGAGGGTTTTTAAAATTGACTATCAAAAGCCGAATGCGAAGCTCTCATCCGTCTTCTCCACCTTAGAAGGTGGCGATGCCGGATGTGACGACTATCACATCGTAGAGACTGAGAACTTAAACAACTACATAACCATTACTGCCTTCAATACTGAAACGAACGAAATAAGAGGCACGTTTTCGGGCACGTATGCGGTGAAAAATCCACGAGACAAGTGTAGGCCTGCTGACCCGGACACGTTGCGCATCAGAAACGGCGAGTTTTACGCGAAGCTAGAGTAGCAATCCTTTTATAGCTGCGTGAAAGCTATTCATGATATGGTGCTGTCGAAAGCGGAGCGTTGGTAAGAATATATTCAGAAAATACTTGGAACGTCCTGCTTCGCGCTTGTTGAAGCAGGACGTTCTGGTTGAAATCATTTGTTTTCAGGACTTACGCACTTGCTTTGTCGAAACCTTTCGCCAGCATCTAGGGGGCTTTTCTCAGGCTGGCATAGCGGAGGGCGAAGGGAGATGGAACATCAGGGGCCGCGAAGGTTTTGTGTGCGGCCGGGCACTGGCTGAGGTGTAGTGCGAACTACGGGAAGGCAAAGCCAAGCTTCTGTTTCGCGCATCGTTGGCGTCGTTGCGATGTAGCGCGAAGCTTCTGCTTCGCGCATCGTTGTTTAGGTAAACAAGCTTGTTATTCTTGGTGCGAGTCGTTCAACGATGCGCGAAGCAGAAGCTTCGCGCTACATCCAACGATTCGCCAACCGAAAGACAGCAGAGCTAAACAGGAGCGTAGAGTCACAGTCACACTAAAAAAGCCCCCCAGCGCTTCCTTTTGGCCCTAAATCTGCGCATATTGCGGTAATAACTACTCCGCGCAATGTCGCCCTACCTCCGTTTGCTCGCTTTCTTGATTTTGCTCTTGCTGCCCCTCAGTGCGGCCGCACCGCGCTACGGCTCCCTCAGCAGCGACGATGAAGAGGAGGAAATGGGTGCCAACCGTGGCAAAGGACCGCGCTGGCTGAATAAAATGATTGCGGAATCGGTGGTGCTACGCCAGCATCAGGTGGGAATTTCGATTAGCGAAGTAGCCTCAGGCGAGAAGCTATACGAGCTCAATGCCGACCGTTATTTCACCCCAGCCAGCAACATGAAGCTGTTCAGCTTCTACGCCGGCCTGCACTTGCTTGGCGACTCACTGCCCAGCCTGCGCTACGTCGTGCGCGGCGACTCGCTGCTGTTCTGGGGCACCGGCGACCCCACGCTGCTCCACGGTGATGTGCCCTCGCGTAGGGCATTCGATTTTCTGCAAAACCGCCCCGAGAAGCTTTTCTACCGGGAAATCCCCATGACGGAGGCTGCCTTTGGGCCCGGTTGGAGCTGGGATGACTACAACTATTATTACCAACCCGAGCGCTCCGCGTTTCCGGTCTATGGCAACGTCATTCGCTTCTATGCCGGTCCAAATCGTCGGCCGTCTGTCCGTCCGCGCTTTTTCAATCCCGTTGTGAAAGAAGCCCCAGCCGGTTTTCCGCATCCCGCCGACGACCATGTACGCCGTGAGCTAACTGACAACCGCTTCGTGTACTTCCCTTCGCCCAAGAAATGGATAGACGAGACGCCTTTTCGGCCCAGCTCCCAACTGGTGCTTCAGCTGTTGCAGGATACCTTACGCCGGCCCGTGCTAAATGCCCCCTGGCGCCCGGTGCGCCCGCGGGAAGCGGTGCGCACCTTAGCCGGCCTGCCCGTTGATTCGCTGTACCGGCGGATGCTGCAAGTGAGCGACAATCTGCTGGCCGAGCAACTGCTGCTTATGTGCTCCGCTCGCCTCCGCTCCGATTCGCTGAGCACCCAAAGCGTTATTCGGGCCGTCCGCGCGCAGTATTTGCAAGACCTGCCCGATGCTCCCCGCTGGGTAGATGGCTCCGGCCTCTCGCGCAAAAACCTGATTACGCCCCGCACGCTATCGGCTTTGCTGCTCAAGCTGCACCAGGAGGTGCCGGAACCGCGCCTGTTGAGTCTGCTGGCGGCTGGTGGCGGGCACGGCACCTTGCGCCGCGTGTACCGTGACGCGGCCGGCCCGTGGTTTTGGGGCAAAACCGGCACGCTCAGCAATAATCACAACGTGTGTGGCTACCTCAAAACGCGGAAAGGAAAGTTGCTGGTTGTCAGCTTTATGAATAACAACCACGTAGCAGAAACCATCGTCGTACGCCAGGAAATGGAGCGGGTGCTAAAGGAAGTGCGCGAGCGAATGTAGGGGCGCGTTGCACGCGTCCACCAGCCAAGGCGCCGCTTCATTAGGTAACGTATATAGTTAGGAAGGCCACCTTTCTCACCCCTATGCAGCCCATTATCAAAACCCGTAATAAAGCCGAGGCCGAAGAAGCACAGCGCTGCTATTTCTGGTCGCTGACCCCCTACGAGCGAGTGGCGCTGGCCGTGAAGCTGAACCGGCAGGCCCGCGCCATCTACGCCGCCAACCCAGCTAATCCACCTTTAGATTCTGCGCCGCGAAATGGAAGACGAGTATTTAAGTCTACTACGCCTATTCCACGAGATAGGCGTTGAGTACGTGGTGGTAGGCGGCTACGCCGTTATCGCCCACGGTTTCCCGCGCACAACCGGCGACCTAGATATATTGGTGCGACCTTCAGTAGCTAATGCCCGCCGGGTCGTCCAGGCTCTTGAACGTTTTGGCTACGCCAATGGCGAATTTGAGGAAACCGATTTTACGACAGTTCCTAACTTCCTTTCTTTTGCTTCCAATGGCGTTTGGATTGATCTGATGACGCAAGCCTTGGGAGTAAGTTTCGATGACTGCGTTGATGGAAGTTTGGAATTAACCTTTGCCGACGTGCCAGTACAACATATCAGCTTAGCTGCTCTGCGGCAAACCAAGCGAGCCACTGGGCGCCCCCAGGATCTGCGCGACTTAGAGAATCTGCCTAAGTAATAGCTAAGCTGGCTATGTTATCCTATGATGTGTGGACAGCAGTAGTAATAAATTTGCCAAATACGCCGTCTCGAATTAACCGAACGCGAATGAAAATTAGTCGCCGAGGCCGAGCGTGGCACTTCCAACGGCGGTTACCTATGGCTTTATAAAGCGCTGACCGTCGAATTTGAGCGCAAGCGTTTTAGTGGCCGTTTGACTGATAAATCCCCACCGCTTCAGAAGTTGATAGGGCTTGTCGTCAGGTTCGTAGTAGTCGAAATCAAATTCCGTTACATCCAAGCGTAGCACTTGCTGGTGGGTATCAAATTTCATTAATACGCCAGGCAAGTTCAGGCTAGCACTTTTATCAAAAATGAGATTATTAAGCAATAAGTAGTTGCCTTTTAATTCCATTACGCACGCTATGCGCTGCATGCGATACCCATGTCCTCCCCCATTGCCAAGCAGCAGATACATCGTTCGGCCCGGGCTGTTTAGTTTGTGGATTTCGCTAAACTCACACTCCATGGTAGGCGCATATGCGAACAGTTTACCAGCCTGATTTTTCCATTGTATCACGGGAACATAGACTTGGCCCCAGGTACCACCCGAATTGAAATTGAAAGAGTAAACTCTAAAATGGGCCGCGTCTTTTGAGTCTACAGCTAATTCAAGCCCCATCTTTTGGGCGTCGACTGCCGAAAGCTCATGGCTCTTGAGGTAAATGGCTAGCTGTTTGGCCGTCTGCGCAATCAGATCAGCGCCATCACCTTCTTCCCCTTTACGGTTGATTATGGCTATGCTTTTCTTCAGCTCGGCAGCTGAAAGACCTGTTTTGCTAACCTGCTGCGCAAACCCGGCTAATGTACTGGCGAATACACTGAGGATAACTACGCTCAAGCGTACCAACTTCCTGTCCATAAGTTTATTGCTATTACTGTTAGGTATCCTTCGAAAGATAGTTGAAAGGCTTGTTTACCCCGCTTGGCTGCGTGGACAACAAGTCGAAGAAAGCTTTTAGCTCAACACAAGTCCACTTTTCAGTTGTTCACAGACCCTAATACAGCACCCGAAACTTAATCGTGTGCTCCACCTTGCGCAACGCCCCAATTACCTCCGGGGCGTACTCCTTGTCAATATCCGTAATCACGTAGCCGATGTGCTCGTTGGTTTTGAGGTATTGACCGAGAATATTGACCTGGTGGGCTGCCAGTACATTGTTGATACTGGCCAGTACGCCGGGCACGTTGGCGTGAAGGTGGATGAGGCGGTGAGCCTGCTGCACGGGCAGCTGAATATTGGGCAGGTTTACGCTTTGCTGGGTGTTGCCGGTATTCACGTAGCCCATGATGCGCTCGGGCACGAATTCGGCGATGTTGCGCTGGGCTTCGGCCGTGCTGCCGCCGATGTGGGGCGTGAGCAACACGTTAGGCAGGCCCCGTAGCTCGCTTTCGAAGGTCTCATTGTTCGTTTTAGGCTCGTAGGGAAATACATCCACGCTGGCGCCGCCGATGTGGCCGCTGCGGATAGCTTCGGCCAGAGCCGGAATATCCACGATGTGGCCGCGGCTGAGGTTGAGAAAAATGGCCCCCGGCTTCATCAACGCAAATTCCTCGGCGCCAATAAGGTTTTTGTTATCAGCGCGGCCGTCCACATGCAAAGTCACGATGTCGGCTTGCTGCAATAGCTCTTGCAAGGTGCGGCACTTCACGGCGTTGCCGAGCTGGAGCTTTTCGGCCACATCGTAGTACAGTACCTGCATACCCACCGCTTCGGCCACCACCGACAGCTGACTGCCAATGTTGCCATAGCCCACGATGCCCAGCTTTTTACCCCGAATTTCAAACGAGCCTTTCGCCGACTTGTCCCACTCGCCGCGGTGCATTTTGGGGTTTTTGTCGGGGATGCGACGGGCTAGTACGATGATTTCACCCAAAGCTAACTCTACCACCGAGCGGGTGTTGGAAAACGGCGCGTTGAACACGGCCACGCCCTTTTTCATGCAGCCAACTAAGTCAATCTGGTTGGTGCCGATGCAAAAGGCCCCCACGGCAATCAGGCGGTTGGCGGCTTCCAGCACGCGGGGAGTTACCTGCGTTTTGGAACGAATACCCAAAACGCTCACCCCAGCAATACGCTCCACCAGCTCGTCTTCGTCGAGGCCGCCGGGCACGCTTTCTACCTGGTAGCCTTCCTGCCGAAACAGCTCGGCGGCGCGGGCGTCGGGGTTTTCGAGGAGCAGTACGCTAATGCGGTTTTTGGGGTAGCTGAGCGTCATGGGAAGCTTATTTTGATACAGAAACTCGTCGAAGGACGGAATAACTTCGTCGGCCTGGGCCACGACGGAAGCGCGGGCCACGTTTTCGGTGAAAGCGTAAAAGCGGTTGGCCAGGCCAGCTTCCCGCATCTGGTAGTCGGTGTAGCCGTCGCCCATCACGTACACGTCGCCGGCCAGATCGAGCTGGCGGAGCTGCTCGATTTTGCCCCCGTCGCGGCTGAGCACGTTGTCGGCGTCGAAGCCAGTAATTTGCCCCCCAGCGTCGTAAGTAAAGGTATTGGCCAGTACGTGGTCAGCGTCGATGTCAAAGTCGGCTACTACAGGCTCAATAAATTCGCGGAAGCCGCTGCTTACGATATACACCCGCCCCTGAAACCGCTCGAAGAAGCTGCGGTTGCGCACGATGCTATCCGAAACCTTGGTTTTGAGCTGGGCCACCAGCAGGGGCAGATGCTCGCGCCGGGCCTGCAACAGCGCCAGTCGTTGCTTTAGCGACTCCGAGAAGTTCAGCTCCCCGCTCATGCCCCGATCCGTAAGGGACCGGATTTGACTAACGATTTTTTCTCGCTCTGGGTGATGCTGGAGGGCAATATCCGCCAGCTCATCAAGGCCTTCGACTTGGGTGAAGGTGCTATCGAAGTCGATGATAAGGTAGGGCAGAGGCTGGGTTTGGTCAGACATGGGCGCAATATCGGGGAGAATAGATATCTTGGAGCGCTAAATAGGAGTCGCAAGCGCACGAAAACCGAAGAGAAGGAAAAGAAGCCAATATTTATATGCTTAGTATCTTACTACTGCTGACGTGGCTATGGCCTGGAACCTATCCCCAGCCAGCTGCGGCCGTAACGGTCACATTCAATAAACTATCTCCCGTTGAATATGAGCGCGCCCGTCGCGTTTTCCCAAAATCGGCCCCTGCTACCACCCCTTTAGTCAAAAAAGCAAATGGCGTTCTGACAATTCCAACTACGTCAGGGCCACAAGTTTTTCGGGATATGGTTATTGGAAAAGCTGAAATCGAAAAAGGTCATTCGGAGGACGAAAACACTACGTACACCTATCAAGGGTATCTATCACGTTATAAGCGGCACGTAGTTGAGGTTACATTTTATGAAACCTCCGAGTGGTGGCTGATGGCGGATAATGGGCGGAAGCTAAGGCTGTATGGGATGCCAGTATATGCACCTGATGAGAACAGGATAGCTACAATTTGTCCGGGAATAGAGTATGCCGGTGGACAACCCAATGCAGTTCAGTTGTTTCAGTTAAAAAGTGGGTTGTTACAAAAAGTGTGGGAGATACGGCCCACGACTTGGGAACCAGAAGAAATTTTCTGGACTTCGCCAATTACCCTTTATTTGAAGCGAGAAGAACATTCGGCTACCGATTATTTGGCGCCAGAAGCAGGACCTCGTTTCAGCTATTGGAAGCTGACAATCAGGCAAAAAAGCTCGCCATGATTTATTGTGCAATTCGCAGCTCCGAGCAGGCCGGTACCCAGGCATCGTGCTTGCACTCCGTGCATTTGGTTGCTTCGCCGCGAGCCAGCTCCTGTACATGGGCGCATTGGGCGCAGGCATGAAAACCGGCTTCCTGGGCCCGACGGTGCGTATCGGCCATACGTTCGGGCCAGATGGGCAGGCCGGGCTGCACGTCTTTATCCTCAAAAAAATAAAGGCTCAGGTGGCCAGTAGCTTCGATGTAAGCGCGCCGCACCTGGCCCAGGTGTTCTACCTGCAACTGACGCATCTCGCCGAACAGCTCTTTTTGGGTTAGATTCTGTTTGGTGAAATTCTCTAAGTGGATTTCACCATTTTCCACCAAGAGCACGGGGGCACCTTCCAGCCAGTCACTAAAAACGGGAAAGCGCTCGGTCAGGCGGTTGAAGAGCAAATAGAGCCCCGATACTATCACGAATACCACGAGTACGTGCAGCATCGGCACATCTTCGTAGAACATGGCATCACCGGCGGCTGAACCCAGCGCCAGGATAATGCTTAGCTCGAAGAGGAAAGTTGCCGCACGCCACGCCGACCCGTCACGCGTAAGGCACCAATAATAAAAAGGTACGTCAGCACGCACCGAAATACTATTTCCAGCAAAAACAGCGGAGGCGCGTCGTCAGACAGGAAAATACGGTGCCAGTCGAAGGGCTCGATAGGGGCGGCAAGGAGGAGCATGGAGGCGCGTTGGAAGACTGCTACCCTAACGCGACTTCTGCTGTTACTGTTGTTGGGCTACAGAACTTCAGACAGATGAGCCTCCTCGACTCGCAAAGCCGCTTTTACTGCTGTATTGCCGCCAGTACCCGCTTGATCAACTCGTCAGGCTTGCCATCGTGCCAGCGCCACACGATAACAATGTCGTGTTCGGGGTCAATCCAGATGGTGTTTGAGCCGGCTCCGAGGGCAGCATAGCTGGTGGCCGGGGCGCTAGGCCAGGCTTTCTGCTCCGTGTTGAGCCACCACAGGTAGCCGTAGTCGGGACCCACGGGGCCGCGGGTGGTAGCCTGCTTTATCCAGGCGGCCGGCACGAGCTGTTTTGCCCCCCAGCGGCCCTCACGCAGCATGAGGTAGCCAAAGCGGGCCTCGTCGCGGGCACTGATCCAGAGGCCGCCGCCCCAGCGGGTGCCGCCGCTCACGGAAGGCATAGGCTTGCCATCAATCTGAACGGTGGAGTTGCGGTAAGGCACCCACTGCCAGGTGTTGGAGGCCCCGATGGGATTCATGATTTCGTCACGAAATACCTCCGGCAGGGGCTTGCGCCAGAGTTGCAGCAACGACAGCGCCATGCGGTTGATGCGCACGTCGTTGTATTCGTAGTAGGTGCCGGTCGCCTGGAGCTGCCGGGGCTTCCGCTCGCCCTGACCGAAGGCTTCCTTGCCAATGAAATTCACGTTTTTACCCCATAGCTCACCGGCCCACTCGCTGGTTTGGCGCAAGTGGTGCTCCCAAGTAATGGACTGGTTTTGGGCCGAGGCGTAGCTGCCATCCTTAATGTACTTGGCCACGGGGTCCTTCACATCTTTAATAATGCCTTTCTCCACGCTCAGCCCCACGATAGTTGACAGCACGCTTTTGGCCACGCTGTACGTTGGGTCGGCTGCTTTAGTGTCGCCCCACTCGGCCACGATGTAGCCGTGGCGCAGAATCAGGCCATTGGTAGCGGCCCGACTAGTAGGCAATGGGCCGAGGGGCTCGCCAAAAATTTCCTTTTGAGTGGAGAAGTCGGGCTTCATCTGGGTAGTTTCCTGCTGCTTGGCAAACGCAATGGCCTGTTCCAGCAGGGCGGCATCCATGCCGACCTGCGCAGGCTCTTTGCGCTGCCAGGCGTCGCCGGCGCCGGGGTAATAATAGGTGGTTGGGGACGGAGCGGTTTGCTGGCTGCCGGACGACGGCTGTTTGGCGCAGCCCCAAAAAGCGAGAACAAGGAGAAAGTAGTACGGTGTGTGGCGCATGTGGGGTATTTTCGGGAAAGCCAAAGATGCTTAACTTTCCCCATGCAGCTCACGATTACCCCGGAAATTGTTCTTCTTTTTGCGGTGCTGGCTCAGGCAATATTTGCCGCGGGGCTGCTCTGGTTTGTCCCCCACAACCAACTCCCCAACCGCTTTCTGGCCTTGCTGCTGCTAGCTATGGCCCTCTGGATGCTGGATGGCTTGTGGCGGGCGTCGGGCCTATATGGGCAGAATGCCGAGTGGTACTTCACGCCTATTTACTACTCCCTGGCCTTTGGACCGCTGCTGTACTTTTATGTGCAAAGCCTGGTGAACCAGCCATTTCAATGGCGGGCGCGGTACTGGTGGCATTTTGGGCCGGTATTGCTGCAGGCAGCGCTATACTGGTGGCTGCGGTTTGAGCCTTATTCCGTGCGACTGTGGTTTTGGGAGCATGTGCATCAACCCTACACCTACCGGGTAGAGTTTATCGGCACCTGGGTGTCGCTGATTATTTACTTGGCCTTATGTCTGCGCCTGCTGCGGCGCTACCGGCGCTGGCTGCCCGACAACTTCTCCGAGATGTCGCAGCTGCGCCTGCAATGGCTGAGGGTGCTCTTGCTAGTGCTGGCGCTGGTGAGCGTGCAGTGGCTGGTGGAAGTGGTGCTGCGCGAGTTTTTCAATATGTACTACGCCTACGATTATTCCACCTGGCTGCTGGGCGGCGTGGTCTTGCTGATTGGCGTTGTCGGCCTGCGCCAGGCCGACATGCGGGCCGTGCACTTCGCCCCCACCGAAGCCGCCGAACATGGCGCCCAGCGAATTTGCCCCCTAGCCGTTAAGCATCGACGCTAGGCTGAAGCGTGTAGACTAAAGCAGCTGTTGGCTTGAGGGTAGACGCTACTTAGACTATATGAACACTACACATTTTTATAGCGCGGAAATCCGTTCCGCGACGAGCACCGCGAGTTCCGACGCGGGAAAACCAAGCGGTCCGATATACTTGCGGTGCTCGTCGCGGAACGGATTTCCGCGCTACTGTTCACACACTCTAGTACCACATCATGATCTGGTACGTCCCATATCTGTATCTGGGGCGCTTAACAGGGCTTAGCCGCGCACTTTTGGGCCGTATTCACTAACCCGAATTACGGTCATGAAAAACCTTCTTTTGCTGCTGGCATTGCTAGCCATCAGCTCCTCGACAGCGGCCCAAACGGCCTGGACCGACCACTCCCGCGCCCTGCCCGACAAGCTCCGGCAGGTGCCCGTGGGCCTCACGCTGTGGCACACGCCCAACCCTAATTACCCGGAGCCCGACCCTGCCAAGCCAGGCCAGTACGTGTGGAAGCACAGCACCATGCTGCGCGCCGACGTGGCCGATCTGGAGATAGTAGAGTGCGGCAGCTTTATCTGGTACAGCGCCGAGGGTTGGCAGGCTAACATGCGCAAAACGCCCGCTGAGTTTGCCCAGATATTTAACTGCTCCAAGGGCCAGCTGCGCCAGGGCACCACCTACACTTTCGCCAAAAACTACCGCTACGCCGCCAGCGCCCAGCAGCTCTACGGTGGCGACGCGCTCTGGTACATTCTGGCCAAAGACAAGAATGGCAAGCTTTATAAAGGCATGGGCTTACTAGAAACCGAAGCCACCGTGCGCTAGGCCCGAAGCCGGTAGGTGGTCATGCTTGATCTGGCGTCCGGTTACGAAGCATCTCGCGTGCTAACTCTTGAACGTCATGCTGAGCAGAGCGAAGCATCTCTGCTGGTAGCTAATCCCAACGAAGTGGGCGAGATGCTTCGTAACCGGACGTCAGATCAAGCATGATAAGAGTCAGCACGCGGGAAGCTTTGCTACCGCTCAGCATGACCGCCTTGTAGAAAGGTTTTTTCTCCAATCACAATGGTTCACTCCCTTACCATCTTCATTATGAAAATGCTCATACTTATACTACTCACCAGCTTGCTTTCTGCCTTTCAGCCAGCTGCCACAACCTACCTAGCCTTACCCGCCGCCAGCCCCATTACCTGGACGGGCTACGCAGAAGCAGGCTCCTGGGCACCCAGCGGCTCGCTCCAGCTTCGGTACGGCACCTTCACTGCCGACGGCGCCACCATACGCCAGGGTCGCTTTGAGTTCGATATGAACACCATCACGCATACCGATGCCAAGTTGCAGGAGCACTTGCGGGGGCCGGATTTCTTCGATGCAGAGCAATTTCCGGTTGCGGTTTTCGTGCTGCGCGAAGTCGTGAAGGGGCAGGCCGCCGGCGAGCTTACCTTGAAGGGCATCACCAAATCGGTGCGCTTTCCCATTACTACTACAACTCAACCAGAAGGGCTGCGCATACAAGGCAAGGCTACTATCGACCGCACGCAGTTCGGCGTGAATTATAACTCCAGCAGCTTCTTCCAAAACCTGGGTAGCTATGCCATCCGCAACGAGTTCAACCTGGCGTTTGATATAATTGCCAAAGCTGATAAGTAATTGATAAATAATAGTTTACTTCCATACATTAGTTTGCTGAATTATAAGTGAAAGCTGTTGTTTTCTGCTGTTATGCAAACGAGCCTCTGGAGCCCCCAACTACTACTTGCCCTCGTGCTGCTGCTTGTGGCACCAGCTAGCCAAGCCCAAAAAGCAGCTTTTCAGCGCCTGGACGGCAGTCGTATTTCGGTGCAGGAGATAGAGCGGCTGGTGCCCGCGCTCATGGATTCGGCCAAGGTGCCGGGCCTGGCGTTGGCCATTCTGGAGGATAATAAGGTGCGGTACGTGAAAACATTTGGCTACCGCAATGTGCAGCAGCGTCTGCCTTTGGAACCTCAGACTGCCATGTACGCCGCCTCTTTCAGCAAAGCCGTGTTTGCCTACCTGGTCATGCAGCTGGTGCAGCAAGGCGCCCTGGATTTGGATAAGCCGCTGTATCAATACCTTAACAAGCCTCTGCCCGAACTAAAGGCCTACGAAGACCTGGCTACTGATGAGCGATGGAAGCAGCTCACCGCGCGTATGGCACTGAGCCACACCACCGGCTTGCCCAACTGGCGCTGGCTGGAACCCGATGAAAAGCTGCGGTTTAAGTTTGCGCCCGGCACTCACTACTGGTACTCGGGCGAGGGGTTGCATCTGCTGCAAGTAGTGGTGGAGCATATCACTCAAAAGGGCCTGCTTCAATTAAGCGAGGAGCGGGTGTTTAAGCCGCTGGGGATGGCGCGCACCAGCTACGTATGGCAGCCCGCCTTTGAGGAAAACCATGCAGTCGGCTACTTGGAAGATGGTACGGCCCTGCCCAAGAAAAAGCGCAAAAAAGCCGGTGCTGCGGGCTCCATGGAAACCACCATTGCCGATTATGCCACGTTTGTGGTCGCCGTAATGCAAGGCAAAGGCCTGACGCCCAAAGCGAAGCAGGAAATGGTGCGGACGCAGGTAGCTATTCCCTTCAAGGCTCAGTTTGGCCCGCTGGCCACCGTACCGACTGACGATAACAAGGCCATTAAGCTGGGCTATGGGCTGGGCTGGGGCGTGTTTGAGTCGCCGTACGGGCGCGCTTACTTTAAGGAAGGCCACGACGATGGCTGGGAAAACCACAGCGTAGTGTTTGGCGACCAAAAAAGTGCTTGGTTATCATGAGCAACAGCTCCAACGCCGATAAGCTGTTTAAGGAACTATTGGAAAAGCTACTCGGCGACACTTTTACGCCCTGGCAGTGGGAGAACTACGTCCCGTATAATTACTCGACGAACTAAGCGCTGACCTTACCTGAAAAGCCCCCCAGCGGCTACCTGCTATACCTATGGCTCGCATCATTGACAGTTATGAAATTATAGATGCTCCCGACCCAGCCTGCTGGCGTGCCTGGCTGGCGGCTCAGCACGCCGCCTCGCCGGGCGCGTGGCTGGTGCTGTATAAAAAGGCCAGCGGGCGACAGGGACGCATGACGTATGCCGAAGCCGTGGAGGAAGCACTGTGCTTTGGGTGGATTGATAGTCTGCCACGCCTGAAGGATGAGGCCTGCTTCCACCTGCTGTTTACGCCCCGTAAGCCGCGTAGCGTGTGGTCCCAGCTCAATAAGCAGCGCATAGAGAAACTGCGGGCCGACGGCCGCATGATGCCTGCTGGCCTGAGCAAGATAGAAGCCGCCCGCCAAGACGGCAGCTGGGACACTCTCAACGCCAGCGACGCGCTGGAAATGCCCCCCGAGCTAACAGCCGCACTGGCTGCCAATGAGCTGGCCCAACAAAACTTCGCTGCCTTCCCGCCTTCCGCCAAACGGCAGATCTTGCAGTATCTGAATAGCGCCAAACGCCCCGAGACGCGGCAGAAACGAGTGGAGCAAATAGTAGCGCTGGCAGCGGAAAATAAGAGACCCAATCAATCTCCCAAATAGCCTAAGAAGTAGCACAAAGTTCTCGGCACAAAAAGCCCCCCAAATGGCCACTTCGGGACAAGCGGCTACTTGGGGGGCTTTCTTATCAATACATTCGAAGAGTACGCCGGATTTTGCGCTTGAGGTTGTTAGGCCGCTACGCTGGCACCTTCAAGCTGCTCCAGCGCCTCGGCATCCAGCTGTAAGTTGGTCGCTTTCAACAACTCCTCTACTTGCTGCACGCTGGTTGCGCTGGCAATGGGCGCGGTAAGGCCGGGCTGAGCCATAATCCAGGCGAGGGCTATCTGGGCGGGTGTCGCGTGCAGACGGGCGCTGGCCGCATCGAGGGCCGCCAGAATGGACAGGCCTTTGTCATTCAGATACTTCTGGCCAACGCCGCCGCCGCGGGCGCTTTTCTGGAGGTCAGCTGCTGAGCGGTATTTGCCCGTCAGAAAGCCCGAAGCCAGGCCGTAGTAAGGAATGACGCCTACGTTGTGCTCCTGGCACAAAGGCAACAGATCCTGCTCAAACTCGGCGCGGTCATACAAATTATAGAGGGGCTGCAAGGATTCGTAGCGCGGAAAGCCGTGCTGCTCACTGGCTTGCAACGATTCGCGCAGGCGCGCCACCGAAAAATTGGAGGCGCCAATCACGCGCACCTTGCCTTCCTTTACCAGTTGCGCATACGCTTCCAGCGTTTCCTCCACTGGTACCGTCAGGTCGTCTTTGTGCGACTGATACAGGTCGATGTAGTCGGTTTGGAGGCGCTTGAGGGAGCCTTCCACGGCCCGCAGGATGTAGTTTTTGGCTAAGCCCTTGTTCTCTGCATTCACTTCCCAGCCCACTTTGGTGGCAATAACCACGTCGTCGCGGCGGCCGCGCTGTTTGAGCCACTTACCGATAATGGTTTCGGATTCGCCGCCTACGTGGCCGGGCACCCACACGGAGTAGCCATCGGCGGTATCAATGACATTGCCGCCGCCCGCCACAAAGGCGTCGAGCACAGCGAAGGAAGTAGCCTCATCAGAGGTCCAGCCGAATACGTTGCCGCCTAATACGAGAGGGGTTATAGAGAGCGAGGAGTTACCTAATGGGCGCTTGTTCATGATGATGGATGCTGGTGTGCTTGGATGAGCCAGATGAGAAGTGCTTCTGGTTTACGATGGAAAGCACATGGTTGTGAGAGAAAGCAACAAAGCAGAACGTAAAAAATCAGTGGGGAAGCCGCTCCATTACCCGGTAGCCGTGGGCCGGCACTAGCAGCGAAGCGTTGGGGGGCAATTGCTTGGTTTGATTTTCCATTACATCGTGGAAACTGCCCTCGGCCAGCGCCTGAACTTCTAGCGTTTGGGCCTGGGCCCCGATATTGACAGCTACCACCACTGCCTCCTCTCCCTTGCTTCGCACAAAAGCATATACGTTAGCCGGCGTTTGGACCCGGCTAAACTCGCCGCAGGGGTCGCCATTCAGCAGCGCCGGGTTACGCTTTTTGAGCTGGAGCAGGTTGGTGTAAAAATCTTCCAGCGGATAGTTATTCCACGGAATCAAATCTTTATCGAAGAAGGCTAAGCGCTTTTTCAGGGCGGCTTCCTGCCCGCTGTACACCATTGGCATACCGGGTAGCGTGGCCATCAGCACGGCGAAGGGCAAGGCGTTGTCGCCCAGGCGCTTATACTCGGTGCCATCCCAGCTATTCACGTCGTGGCTGCTGGTAAAATTCATCAGGTACACACTGGGCGGGTACATGCGGCGCTCCGCAGCCAGGTAGTCGCCGACGGCGGCGAGGGGCTTTTGCTGGCGGGCAATGCTGTCGATAAGCGTGTGCAGGCGCAGGCCGTATGTCATGTCAAAGGCTTGCTCCAGCAGCTTGGTGTTGGGGCTGAAATCCTCGGGCCGGAGGAAGGTAGGCGGGTACAGCTCATCCCATTCGGCGAGCATAAAAACAGGCTTTATCTTTTCCAGCTCGCGGCGCGCCTCGTTCCAGAACGCAGTCGGGACCAAGCCCGCTACGTCGGCGCGGTAGCCATCCAGGTCAGCCTCGCGCACCCAATACGCCAGCGCATCGCGCATGTACCGCTGAACCTCAGGCTTGCCGTAATCCAGGTCAATGACATCTTGCCAGTCGGCCACGGGAGGCTGAAAATTGCCCCCCGCATCCTTCGTAAACCAGTCGGGGTGCTCTTTCGCCAGCTTACTATCCCAGCTGGTATGGTTGGCCACCCAGTCCAGAATCACGTGCATATCGCGCCGGTGGGCTTCCCGCACTAAGTGGCGCAAATCGTCCAGCGTGCCCAGATCAGGGTTTACGGCGTAATAATCCTGCACGGAGTAAGCGCTGCCCAGCTTGCCCTTGCGCTTTTCCTTTCCAATCGGATGAATCGGCATCAGCCACAAAATGCCTACGCCCATCTTTTGCAGACGCGGCAGGTGCTGCTCAAACGCTCGAAACGTACCCTCAGGCGTGTACTGGCGCACATTTACCTCATAAATGCTGGCGTTGGCAGCCCACGCCGGATGCTTCACCTGAAAGCGGGCCGGCGTTTCGGGGCAGGGCGCTTCTTTGGGAGCACGCGATTGGCAGGACGCCGACAACAAAAGCAAAGCACTTAGCAACTGGAAAAGTGAGGGATGTGGCATAGGAAAGCGAGTGAGGTGGGAGTATGCCAACTGACTTACTTACAGCAAAATACCATCAACAGACTGAATGCGCTCGGGCAGAATAGAGTCGCCCAATAGTTGACGTAAGTCAATCTCAATGTTACGGCAGATAGCCGACATTGGTATGTCGTTGATGGCGTTTTCGAAGGGGTTTTCGCTGGCGTCGCCGATGGATTCCATGGAGAAGAAAACCCAGGAAATTAACACACTGAAAGGTACTGTAAGCCACCCTGTTGAATCGCCAAACTTGGCCATTTCGCCCACCAGCGAAAAAGGAAGCAGCAGCGTAAACAGGCTGACGAAGATGGTGCTGAAATGGGCATACTGCCGCGGAAATGGAAAGCTTTTGATTCGCTCGCAGCCGCCTTGTTGCGTAAAGCACTCCACTACCTGACGCCCTAGCATGTCATGCTCGAAACCATCGATTAGCTCTTGTCTTTTCAGCTCCGCTAACTGCGCCAAATGGGCATGGAGAAGTTGATTGGTAACGGAAGCGGCTCCACAGTTAGTGCAGCTTAGCTCCATAGGAGCCAGAAAGGGCTCCAGCGTGCTGTGCATTTCCTCGGCCTGTCGGTGCTGCTGTTGCACGAGCTCCCGGCTTAAGGAGCGGACATGAGGGTCTTCCTGCCATAATGCCTGCCGCCGCAACTGTAGGCGCAGAGCATTGCACCAGCCAATTTGCCGCAGTATCAACTGCCGCCGCTGAGCGGCAATGACATCAGGCTGATCAAAATACTGGGCGTGGCCTACCAGCGTATTTACTAGTGCAGCCCACGAGCGGCTGGCATTTGTAATTGCCCCCCAGATGCGCCGCGCCTCCCAGAGTCGTTCGTAAGAGGAGTTGTTTTTGAAACCCACGTAAAACGCCACAGCCGTGCCAATGGTGGCTACGGGCAGAAATGGGATACCGATAAATGTCCAGCCCAGGCCTTTATACATGCCTAGAACTGCGGTGCTAAGCAGCGTATACCACAGGATATGGCGCCAGCTAAAGAACAAAATAACGCGCAGCGGAAAGCTTTTTGACGTATACATAAGCAGGCTGAAGCTGTAAATAAATCGTGTTGGCCAGCCGCGTTAGCGGGCATCTTACTCCGGGTGCACCAGTACCAGCCGCTGATGCTGACCTAGCACTTCGGCCGTGTACACGCCATTGGGTAATGGGCGGCCTTGCTGATCATCGGCGTTCCAGGGCAGCTCATGAGCGCCGATTTCGGTGGCTGACGCGAAAGTGCGCACTACCCTGCCTTGGGCGTCGCGGATACGCACAATATACTGGCCGGGCGTGTGCAGCGTGTAATTGAGGGTGGTGCGCCCACTAAAGATCCGGTTGCTGGGGGCTGCTAAGGTTAAGGGCTCGGGGGCGGCCAAAGTATTGGTAATATTCAGGCGCAGCCCCCGAACAGCCACGGTAAGCGGCTGATTCTGGAAGCGCGCCCGCACATGTAAAGTTTGGTCGGTGGTATCGTAGCGCCAGGTATCGGCGGGCGCGGGCTGGCCAGCTACGAGAACAGCGGTAGGGGCAGTGGCGACGCGCGGAATAAGTAGCTCGATAACGCGGCTGGGGGGCATTTTGGCGTAGCCCTGGCCGCTGGCACTCACGCGAATCTCGGTTTGGGCTGCGGCCGTAGTTCCCGCGAAGGAAAGCAGCTGGAATTGCCCCCCAGCCATTGCCTGAGCGGATTTTCCGTCATCTTCATAGAGCGTAAAGCTGGATTTGGGTACATTGTAGTCAGCATAGAAGCGCACACGCAAGGTATCGGTATGGTAGCGGGCGGTGGTATTGACGTAAGGTGCCAGCGGCAGAAAAGCGCCGGCCTTTACAAGGAGGGGCACGCGCTCTAATGGGGCGTTACGCCCGATAATTTGCCCCCAGCCAGGGTTTCATGGGAGTAAAAGTCAATCCAGGTGCCAGCAGGTAGCAGCACGTTGCGGCGGCGCTGCCCTGGCTGTACTACGGGCGCCACCAACAAGTTAGGCCCGAGTAGATACTGGTCGTTTACGTTACCCAACTGCTCATTATCCAGCCCAGACGCCGCCTCGTAGTTCATCGGGCGGGCGAGCGGCGCGCCGGTCTGGGTGTTCTGCCAAGCCAAGGTGTAGAGGTAGGGAAGCAGCTCGTAGCGCTGGCGGGCGGCATTGCGCACAATGCTTTTGTAGGGCTCGGGATAATAGTAAGGCTCGGGCGGGACGCCTTCGCCGTGGGGGCGCATGATAGGACAGAGCGCGGCCATTTGCAGCCAGCGCGTGTACAGTTCCGGGTCGATGGGGCCAACGCAGAAGCCGCCGGCATCGGAGTGCATGTAGCCCACGCCGCCCATGCCCACGCCCAGCATAATGGGAACCTGGGCCTGAAAGCCCGACCACGACCGATTAATATCGCCCGACCAGGGGAACACGCTGTTGCGCTGCATACCCGCCCAGCCGGAGCGCGCCAGGTTGAATAAGCGCTCTTGTGGATACTCCTGGGCGTATTTCTCGGCAAAAATGCTGGCCCAGGCCTGCCCGTAAGCGTTATGTATCTGGCGGGTAGGGCCCGTGACGTGGTGCATCCGGACGGGGTGGTTTTCGGGCTCACCTAAGTCGCTCCACCAGCCGCCGACGCCTTCTGCCTTGCGCTTTTTGTAATACGACCATAGCCACTCGCGGGCGCTGGGCTTAAACATATCGAGCAACGAAGCCGGCCCGGCCCAGAACGAGGCCACGGTAAAAGGCCGCCCCACCGAGTCGGTGCCAATCAGAGCCTGGGTGCGCACCACGGAGTCGTTGTGGGAAGCGCGCATCACGTAGGGCTCCGAAATCAGGATGGTCTTGACGCCCACCGAATCCAGACCGCGCATCATGGCGGCGGGCTTCGGGAATTTCTGGTAGTTCCAATCGAGGTTGCCCTGGTCTCTGATAGTGCCAAACCAGTACAGGTCCAGCACCAGCGCATCCAGCGGAAAGCCTTCGCGGCGCATGCGGCGGGCCACGGCTTCAGTTTCGGCCTGGGAGCGGTAGCCAAAACGGCTCTGAATCAGGCCCAGTGCCCAACGCGGCGGCAAAGGCTGACGGCCGGTAAGCGCCGTGTAGCGGTCCAGAATAGCAGCGTAGGAGTCGCCGGCCACGAGAAAGTACCCCAAGCTACCCAATGCCTCGCCACTGTATTCGAGTACCCTTTTATTGGTTGCGCCGAGGTCGAGGTGGCCGGCCGTGTGGTTATCAAAAAATACCGCGTAGCCCCGGCTCGACACTACTATCGGCAACGCCAGGTTGAGGTTCGCGGTGCTGTCCTGATAAGCATAGCGGGCTTGGTTGTAAAGCTCCAGGCGGCGTCCGCGGCGGTCAAGCGGCAAGGCCCGCGCGCCGGTGCCGTAAAGCTGCTCGCCGGGCCGTAGCCGGAAGCTTACGCCTGTCTCACTCGGCGCTGAGGCAGCCGTTGCAACGCGCTGAAAAGCCCCCCAGGCCTCCGAAACCAGCGTATCGGAGCCCCGTAGCAGTTGCACGCGCAATGGGTTTTTGCTAACCACCACCTGTAGGTTTTCGCTTAAATCAAGCGTTAGGGCTTGGCTGCTTGCACGCACGCCGGTAGTCAGGCCGGCGGCCGGGGTGGTCACCACGCTCACCGACGAATCGGGCCGTACGGGGCTGCCAGCGGGAAAATACTCGATGCGCACCACGCCTGTTGCCCAGGGGCGCACCCGCAGCGTGGCCCCATCGGTAGCCCGAATGCTGAGCAAACCAGCGCTATACTGGTGCGAGCGGTAAGCGGCAATCGACTGGGCGGGAGGCGCGGAGCGCGGAAATGGGTCTCGCGTGGGCGGACCATCAGCTTCGCGCTGCCCGTAAGCTGGCAGGCTGAGCACCGCCAAAAGTGGGAGTAGTATGGGGCGGAAAAAGGATTGCATAGGGTGTGGCTTGGCAGAGCAAGATACAGAATGCAGTCAGGTTGAAAAGACCCCTGTTACAGACCACATGGAAGCCGGCTAGCGGCCGTCTTTAGCGGTCGGGGCGCTACCTCGCCCGCCGGCATCGAGACAGTGTGAGTAAGCACCCCGGAATAGCGAATTACTATTGTCCGCCTTAACAAAAAAGTAACGGCCGCTTTTGTCAAAAGTGGCCGTTACTTTTTTTATTTCTGGTGGCTGGCGCTGTGTAGTGCTGCCCATTCGTTGCTTGGAGCCGCTGGGGGCAAATAGGACTGGATGAGCGCTTGAAAGCCACTCGTTTGCGGCTAAACAGGCCAGGTTTTGATTTGTTTTTAAGCATCTGATAATGAATATGTTGCACATAATTCTGTACGTTCTTAAACTCAACCGCACGGCGGCTGGCTCGTAAGCTTAGCATCTACCAACCAAAACCCACTACCATTATGCAAGATTCAGGTAATCCTTCCGGCACCGCTCAGCTAGACGCTACTATTAAGGCCCTACAGGGCGGCGACCTCGCCGGATTAGCCCCCCAGGCGGGCGCCAACATTCAAAGCTGGATCAGCACGCTCCAGAACTCTAACAACGGGCAGCTTTCGGGTATCGCCTCCGAACTGGAGCGCCTCAACGATGCCTTGTCGGGCGGCTCCCCCGACACCACCCAGATACAGCAGTCGCTGCGGACGCTGGGCGAGCACACGACCAAAGCCGCCGAGTCGGCCGACCCAGGTGCTCAGGACAAAGTACGTCAGCTGGGCCAGGCCCTCAGCTCGGCTGCTAGCCAGATTCGCTAACCGCGAAAGCTGTTCCTAAATCGGACTGGTGCTGCAAGGCGCTGGTCCGATTTTGTTTGCCGTATTTACGTTTCTGTCCTTCCTGCTGCCTTTCTAAGCGATGTCAACCTCATCTAATAACCTCGCCCACCTCGATTCCACCCTCAACTCCCTAAATGGCGGCCTGCACGAAGCCCGCCACGGCGCTACCCGTAGCATCAACAGCTGGATCGATACCCTGAAAGTAAGTGCCGATACCAAGCTGAACGGCGTAGCCCACGAACTGGAAAACCTCAAGGACCTGCTTGATTCGCCCATGCCCGACACCACGCAGCTTAGCCAGTCACTCACCAAGCTCGGGGAGCACACCACCAAAGCCGCCGCCGGCGCCGACGGTGCCACGGCCGACAAGCTTCAGCAGCTGGGCCAAATGCTCAGCAGCGCCGCTAGCCAACTGAAGTAAGAACTATTTAAAATCGAAAAGACCATCATGCAGAGGCGGAGCCGAAGCATAATGGTCTTTTTTCTCTAGTAGCCGAGTGCCTTATCGTCGCCCCGTGGGTCGGCGCCGCCTTGCAGGTGGCCATCGGGCAGTACGCGGATGGCATCGACGCGGCCCCAGGCACTGCGGGGATTAATCTTGTAGCCGCGGCGCTGCAAGGTGTCGCGGGCGGCGGGAAGGAGGGCGTTTTCTTCGGCGTCGATCTGGTCGGGGAGCCACTGGTGGTGCAGGCGCGGCGCCGATACTGCCTGCTGCATGGTCATGCCATAATCGAGCACGTGAATGATGGTTTGGAGGACGCTGGTGATAATGGTGCTGCCGCCGGGTGTACCCACTACCATGAACAGTTTGCCGCCCTGCGTAACGATAGTCGGCGTCATCGACGACAGCATGCGCTTACCGGGCTCGATGGCGTTGGCGGTGCCGCCCACTAAGCCGTAATAATTGGGCACGCCCGCTTTGGCCGAGAAGTCGTCCATCTCATTGTTCAGCAAAAAGCCCGCGCCGGCCACTACCACTTTGCTGCCGTAACTGCCATTGAGCGTAGTAGTACACGATACGGCATTGCCGGTAGCATCCACGATGCTGTAGTGGGTCGTCTGGTCGCTTTCGTACACGGGCAGGCCCGCGCCGGCCTGCACCTCAGACGAAGGGGTTGCCCGACCCTTATTTTCCAGCGTACTCATCCGATTCTTCACGTAGGTTGAATCGGTGAGCTGGGCCACGGGCACTTTGCCGAAGTCTGGGTCGCCGAGGTAAGTGGCGCGGTCGGCATACACCCGGCGCTCGGCCTCCGTGATATAATGCACGGCCAGCGGCGAATGCCAGCCGGCAGCGCGCAAATCGTAGGGCTCCAGCATTTGCAGCATTTGCAACAAAGCCACGCCACCGCTGCTGGGTGGAGGCATGGTAATTAAATCGTAGCCCCGGTAGCTGCCGCGCAACGGCGTGCGCCACTTGGGCTGATACTTCAGCAGATCCTGCTCGGTAATAATACCGCCGCCCCGCTGCATCTCCGCCACAATCAGCTTGGCAGTCGGGCCTTGGTAGAAGCCGGCCCGGCCCTGGTCGCGGATACGTTCCAGGGTGCGGGCCAGATCGGGGTAGCGGATGGTGTCGCCGGCCTGCCAGGGGCGCTTATCCCCATCGGGCTGCACATAAGCGGGTGAGTGCTTGGGGTTGTACTTAATAAAATCCAGACGAGTGCGGTTGAGGCCGGCAGCTTCTTTGCTTGTGAGCACCACCCCGCGTCGGGCCAGCTCAACGGCGGGCTGCACCAGATCAATCCAGGGGAGCTTGCCCAGCTTTTGGTGCACAGTTACCATGCCCGCCACGGTGCCCGGCACACCCGCCGCCAGGTGGCCCGCCGTGCTCAGGTCGGTGATGACGTTGCCTTGCTTATCCAGGTACATATCACGGCTGGCGGCGGCGGGGGCCGTTTCCCGGAAATCAAGCGCGCCTACGCTGCCCTCATACCCCCGATATAGAAAGAAGCCGCCGCCGCCGATGTTGCCGGCCGTAGGGAGGGCCACCGCCAACGCAAACTGTACGGCCACGGCTGCATCATAGGCATTGCCCCCTTTCTGCAGCACTTCCAGCCCAATGCGCGACGCCTCCGGGTGCGCCGATACCACCATGGCCTGGGCCGTAATCAGGCTCGGCTCGGAAGCTGGCAACGGCGCTGCCAGGGTATTTTCGAGGGTAACAGAAGCGGTTGGGGTGCTGGTAGTGCAGGCCAGCAGCGCCAACAAGGCCAAAGAGTAAAAGCGGGACTTCATGCAGGTAAGATAGGGCTTATAGCCGTTACCAAGCTTTATGCCCCTTTTATAAATATAGTCCCAATGAAATATATTTTTTAAACGAACGCTAAAAATGCCCCCCAGCAGGGCCGGCTACGTTGAGAAAGCAGAAAATAAGACAGCTTTCAGTAGCTTAAGAAGCGAACTGCCCCGTCAACGCTTCTTCCTAACCGGAAGCACGCGATAATCCGATGGTAATGATAGTTTTGCCTAAACTCTAGTTGCGCTATGAAAACTCCTGACCTCGCCGCTGCCCCTACTGCCAGTCTGCCCCTCGTGCAGCAGGACTCCTGGCTCGAACCCTACGAACCTGTGCTGCTGGCTCGGCAAGAGCGGCTGCGGCAGCGGCTGCAGGAAATTGAGCAGTCGCACGGCTCGCTGAGCAAATATGCCACCGCTCACCAACACCTGGGCCTTAACTACGACGCCCGCCGCCGTGGCTACTGGTTTCGGGAGTGGGCGCCAGCGGCGGAAGGGCTGTTTCTGGTGGGCGATTTTAACGGCTGGGACCGTGCTGCTACGCCCTTGAAAAAAGGCGAAAATGGCGTGTGGGAAGTGTTTTTGTCCGATAAAGAGTGCCAGGACCGCCTTACGCACTACAGCCGCTACAAAGTACACGTAGTTACCCACCGGGGGGCAAAAGACCGCCTGCCGGCTACCCTGCGGCGGGCCGTGCAGGACCCCGATACCAAAGATTATACGGGTCAGGTGTGGCGCCCCGAAGCCCCTTTTGCCTGGACTGACCAGAAATTTCGGATTAATAACTACGTGCGGGAGCCCTTCATTTATGAGTGCCACGTTGGTATGGCCACCGAAGAAGGAAAAGTAGGCAGCTACCTGGAGTTTGCCGAAAAAGTGCTGCCCCGCGTGCAGGCCTTAGGCTATAATTGCTTGCAGCTCATGGCCGTGATGGAGCACCCGTACTATGGCTCCTTTGGCTACCACGTGGCCAATTTCTTTGCCGTGTCGTCGCGGTTCGGCACGCCTGAGGAGCTGAAGCATCTGATAAATGAGGCTCATAACAGAGGCATCGCGGTGCTGCTGGATGTGGTGCATTCGCACGCCGTCAAGAATGAGGCCGAAGGATTAGCTGATTTCGACGGCTCTGGGGGGCAATATTTCCATGCCGGACCCCGCGGCAATCATCCCGGCTGGGACTCCAAGCTGTTTAACTATGGGCAGCCCGAAGTGCAGCAGTTTCTGCTCTCCAACCTGCGCTACTGGCTGGAGGAGTTTCACTTCGATGGCTTCCGCTTCGATGGCGTGACGAGTATGCTCTATCACCACCACGGCGAGGGCGTGGCTTTCAGTACCTACGCGCAGTATTTTGGCCCCGAGGCTGATGAGGACGCTATTTTATATCTGCAGCTGGCCTCTACGCTGGTGCAGGAATTAAAGCGCGGCGCCTTGCTTATTGCCGAAGATATGAGCGGCCTGCCCGGCCTGTGCCGTCCCATCAGCGAGGGCGGCATAGGCTTCAATTATCGCCTGGCCATGGGCATTCCCGATTACTGGATTAAGCTGCTCAAGCACCGCCGCGACGAGGACTGGAACCTGGGCGAGCTGTGGTACACGCTCACCAACCGCCGCGTGGGCGAGAAAACCGTGGCCTACGCCGAGTCGCACGACCAGGCGTTGGTCGGCGACAAAACCCTGGCCCACTGGCTCATGGATGCGGCCATTTACGCGCACATGAGCAAGAATGACCCCGACCCGGTAGTGGCCCGCGGTATGGCGCTGCATAAGATGATCCGACTGATCACGCTGGCGCTGGGGGGCGAAGCCTACCTCACCTTTATCGGCAACGAGTTTGGCCACCCTGAATGGGTCGATTTTCCCCGTCAGGGCAACGACTGGAGCTACCACTACGCCCGGCGGCAGTGGTCCCTGGCCGATAATCCGGAGCTTAAGTATCAGTACCTGCTGGCCTTCGACCAAGCTATGATAGGTATGGCCAAGTCGCGCCGCCTGCTGGCCGCCGCCCACGCTCATCTGGTCAACAATGACTCCGAAAATCAGGTCCTCATCTTCGAGCGCGGGGGGCTAATTTTCGTGTTCAACTTCCACACTGAGCGCAGCATTCCCGATTACCGCTTCTTTGTGCCTAAGCCCGGTCGCTACCGCGTCATCCTCTCCTCCGATTCGCCCCAATTCGATGGCTTCAACCGCGTGGATGATGCCTTGGTTTATGAAACATTTCGGGAAGATGAGGTGGATAAATTGAGCTTGTACGTGACCAGCCGCGCGGCATTGGTACTGGCGCGGGAGTGAAGGCTTGGCTGTGACTGAAGCGCCCGTACTACCACTGAAACCGATACCAGGTTTGCACGCCTAGATAGCCTAGCCGCGTCCGAATGGTGTTATTGTAGGTCTTGCTTATTCCATCCTCCGTGTAGGTGTAGGAGATGTTATAGCGAACAAACTCCTGTAAGCCCAGGCTGCCCATCAGCTTCAAGCCCAGAAAATGCGTGTTGACCACGTGCCACTCGCGGCCCACGCCGGCCCGCAGCCCGAAGCGCAGCCCGGCCCCAGTACTAGGTTGAGCAGTTCCATATAGATAGGTGGACGGCTGGCCCATGTTGGTGCTGAGCCTGGTGCCGAAGCCAGCCAATACCGTATAGCGTCGGGAAATGACATCGGCACCCGTTTCTACCACCCATGTGTGCCCATCGACGGACGGAATGGTCCGGTAGAGCAGCACCCCATGCAATTGTGGACTAGTAAAGCGTAGAGATGATGTAGATACGGCTGCAAAGCGGCGACCCCCCGGATAGTCCGCTACGGAAGCGATGCTTAACTTATGGGCGAAGGGCCCAATGCCGGCTTCTAGGCTTAACTGTTGCGTTATTCCGTAGCGAATTCCTATGATACCGGCAAAGCCAAAAGTAGGCCGGAGCAGGATGCGGGAGCTAACTGTTGTCCGGTCAGCAAACACGTACCGGAAACCGTGTATTTGCGGAGCCGCAACTAAGGAAAATGCCTTTTGCGCGGCGGCGGGTGTGGCTATGAAAAGGCTTAAAAGCAATACTCCTCCGCACCATCTGGGCGCGGAGGAGCAAAAGCGGAGTAGTATAATCATTATAAGAGTACGCATTACTTCTTTACAATTAAACGCCGGGTTAACGAGCGTTTGTCCCCGATCAACCGCAGGTAATAAATACCGGGTTGCAGACCCGCCGTAGAAGTCTCAAATACCTTCTTTTTCCTGCCTTCCAACTCTCCTTGGTAGATCGACCGGACCAATACTCCCTCTGCGTTAAAGATGCCTACTTGGACCAACTCTTTTTTGTTTATTTCCACCTCGACCGTAAAGGGGCCGTCGACAACGGGATTAGGATAGGAAGAAACCCGCATGGTTTCGTATTCAGTTGGTGGGCACGAGGTCACACTAGTGTTCTCGACCACAGTATGGGAGGAATTCTCCGACGAGGGATAAAAGAACTCATCAACACCATATCCTAAGTTACCTGAATCACCTCCAATCGTTACCTCTACCTCGTCCGGGTCCACGCCCTCAGGTACAGGGATAATTAGTTCAGCAACTTGTAGCGTTACCTGCTCCTGCCCTTCGCAGTAGTCACCATACGCCACTGCGGAATAGTTTTGTAGTAAGCCATCTCGGATTACCTCCCGGTTATTAAGCATCATGCGCGACTGAGAAATAACGAGCGAGCCGCTAGGTGGGGCTTGAGCCGCCGAGGTAGAGTCCTGAATGTAATTCAGGCTAATACCCAATGCGCTAAAATCATTAGCTGCATCGGCTACCTGATTCTGTAACGTGGCATTCAGATTATGTACGATGAAAGCCCGCTGAGCCTCGTCATACACAACTTCTCCAACCTGAAAGGAAGAACGGCGCGTTGCACTAGTAGCCTGCGTGGGCTGCACAATGGGAGAAATAGCTAAATCAACTGGTAAGTCTAGCGGTTCATGCCCCCCGGTAAAATAGCTGTCTGGTGTGCAAGAAAAAGAGAAATCTCTTGGCGCGTAGTCAGACCCATAGCCAGTCATAACATCGACAACATAACCGTTATAACCGGCCTGTATTTTGGCATAGCCTATAGACGATGTAAAAGCATTCCCTGTTGTTGGTGTTGTATAAGGGGTTCCTTCGCCCTTCCGAGGTGCAATTCCAGTAACGCAAAAATAAGCTTCTGCCCACGCCTCTGCATAACCACAATCTTTATGTTCAGCACCAATAAGGTTAAATATTGCACCACTTCGTTTGATGTTCGCATGGGCTATAAACTTATTTTGATACCAACGGCAATGTTTTCGGATAGTTACCCATCCTCCCGCAAAGGAAGGAACTGTAATAAGCAGGCATACTGCTACCAGCAGAAGCCGTTGGCTTCCGAGTACAAGTTGTTTCATAATGAAGAAGGGTTATAAGTGAAAAAAGAATAAGAAAATAAGCAGCGCGGTCACACCTCTTCCATGAAGATAATTATCTCCCTTTTTGTATGTAGGAAAAGACAGGAATAACTAGAGGCAGCAGGCGTGCGGCGCAGAGTAGCAGGTAGGATGCGTTAGAGCCTGTTAAAGAATGTAAGTAGCTGAGAGACAAAAAGAAACCAGCCAGGTTATTCCCTTTTCCTCATCCGACCAAAGATGTACGAAACGGACCTGACTGATTTCCAATGGCAAGTTATGGCAGAAATGTTGCCCGTCAAACGTCGTCGCAAGTATCCGATCCGACTCATTGTCAATGCCTTGCTCTACCTGACCAAGAGTGGGTGCCAATGGCGGCTATTGCCGAATGACTTTCCGCCCTACCCGATCTGCTTTTACTACTTCCGGCGCTGGCAGAAGACGGGGCAGTGGGCAAGACTGAATAAAATGCTAGTCGAGCAAGAGCGGAAGCAGTCTGCCCCTTCGCGCCAGGCCAGCCCGAGCGTGGCCATTGTGGACGCGCAATCCATCAAATCCAGCGAACGAGGTGTGCCGGATAAAGGCTTCGATGGCTACAAAAAGGGACAAGGTCGCAAGCGGCAACTCGTCGTCGATACGGGCGGGCGGCTGCTGGCTGTACACGTGGGTCCGGCGCAGGAAAATGACCGGATCGGCGGCCAGCAGGCGTTGCAAAAACTAGCTTTACTGGGCTACAACCGGCTTTGTCTCATCCTCACGGATGCCGGCTATGCCAGCCAGGCACTGGGCCAATGGGTGCAGCAAGCCTGCGGCTGGCGACTGGCTACGGCTCCAGGGCTGAACGGACAAGGCGGCTTCACGCCGCAGCCCGTTCGCTGGGTCGTCGAGCGCTCCATCAGGTGGCTGCACTGGGACCGACGCTTAAGCCGAGACTACGAATGCGAGACCAGCAGCGCCGAAGCCACTTTGTATTTGTCCAGTATTCGGCACCTCATTCGTAAATTTTAACAGGCTCTTAAGCGGCACCTCTAAAAACAGCTACTAGGATAGAGAATAGAGCAGAAGCGGGATAGTAAACTGATGATCTAATATAAAAGAAGAATTATAAGATTCAAATTTTACTTTATGTTCTGTCGCATAATTGCAGTTGCTGCAATTATGCGACAGAACAAAGTATAACTCAGTTGCTTGTTACTTCTCGTAGCGGGTAGCTTTAATGTCCTAACTACAGTTAGCCCCCATCTACCGAAAGCGGCGGCCAATCTTAATCCGCTCAATCGCTTCAGCTACCCGCTCGGCTCGCTTTTCGTATTTCTTGGCGCGGGTTATCCACTGGGCGTACTCTTTGCGCTGGGCGTAGGCCAGCTGCTCAAACTTGGTGAGCAAGCCGTTTTGCGCCAGTGCGCTAGTCAGCTCCTCCGGGATGTCCAGGGGGCTTTCTTCGGTGTCGGGGGCCAACACGACATGCACGGTTTGGCCCCAGGTTTTATCAATGGCGTTGCGGATTTGCTTGTGCACGGTCAGGATGTGCTCGCCGTCGGGGGTAGGTATCAGGGGCAGGCGAAACGGAAAGCCGTCGATGGTGCCGCGCATGTGCAGAGTGCCGCGCTGCCCGTACACTTCCTCTACGCTGAAGGGTACGGTCAGAAATACGCCGCCATCGGTGCCGTGCAGCTCCAGCTGGGCGTCGAAGGTTTGCTCGGGAGTAGTAGGGGAGGAAGTCGTCATCAGTCAATTTTTTGACAAAGAAACAACGCTGCCGGCTACTACCAGTTCCGGGTGATGGAGCCTAACGCCATTGTCAGGGCCTCCTCGTCGTGGGCCGCAACCACTTGAATGCGGTCGGCGGTTACTGAATAGGCGCTTTGCAGGCGCTGAGCCAGGGTTTCAGAAGCAGCGAGTATCAGCGTAGCCCGCCGAAGCGCCAGCCGCTCCAGCTCCAGAATCCAGCCGCGGTCGTTGAGCGAATCGCGGTCCAGTGCCAGCGAATGAACGTGCAGCACCAACGGCCGGCCGGTAAGCTGCCGGATTTCGAGGCCCGCCAGCCATACATGCCACTCGGGAGCGTAGATCACGCCGAACTCTTCGCGCAGCGCCAGACGCGTAGCAAAGCGCGTGTACTGAATAATCTGAAAATTAAGGTCGCCGGGGGCTTCAGGCAGCGCGGTCAGGAGGTTGCGCAAAGTTGCCCGGTCGCTCGAAAACTCGATTGGGGGCAAATAGTCTGGTTGGATGGGCGCGGCGGGCGTATCCAGCGTCAGATTATCGCCCGGATGGTCAAGATCGTGGGCCTCGTCGGCTCCAGGCTCCGAAGCTTCTACGGCCTGCTCATCGGTCAGCAGAAGGTCTGGGGGGCTTTTTTGCTGGGCGTAGCCTGCCTCATTCGGGGCCGTTTCGCTTAAGCCAGCCCCATCACTCCGATCCTGCGCAGCTCCTATATAAGGCGCGGCCGGCGACTGCCAGGCACCGGGAGTGCGGGTTGGCTGCAGCTCGTCCAGGTCCGCCAGGGTTAGGGTGTCGAGGCTCGTGATGCGTGCGTTGGGGAGCTGGCCCGCGGGCAGGTGCGGCAGAATAGCCGTCAGGGTAGTCTGGGAAGCTAAGGCCTGCAACAGCGACAGCGACTCGGGCTGCCCCGATTCGGTGACTTGCGTTGTCTCATCCCAGCCTAATAGCAACACCTTGAGATTGGGATTTTCCATGGGAAAGGGACGATGACGGGAAAAAATGGTCAGTAAAAAAGCCTTAAACAAGCTCTAACGTCGTGTTTTACGGAATCTACTCCTAAGGTTAGCTAATTTTCGTGTTAATCAGTTTTACCTTGCAGACTTATGCAAAAAAACATTCCGGCACTGCCGGTATTTTTTGCTCACCTCAACTGCCGCTTTTGCTCATGGCTGATCTCATTCAGGAAAATAATTACATGGTAAACGACCTGGCTACCAGGGGAAAACAAGAGTTTTCTCCCGGCCAGATTGTATCATGTCAGCAAACAAACAACGATTTTCTTTTTGCCTGCGACAACGGCGTGCGGCTGTGCTTGCAGGTAATTACCGATAAAATACTTCGCTTTCGCTACGCTACCGAAGTTGGCTTCGCGCCCGACTTCAGCTACGCTGTGCCCGCCGACCTGCCCCGTGCCGCGCTGGACTTTTTGGAGTTTCGGGAAAAAACCGACCACTACCGCATCACCACCGACCGGCTCATCTGCACCATTGCCAAAGAAAATCTGGCTACGCGCGTGCTCGACCGCTCCGGCACGGTGCTTTCGGCCGACGAAAAAGGCTTTCACTGGGAGCACGACGACAACACCGGCAATGACATCGTGAAGATGAGCAAGCAGGTGCAGAGCGGCGTGCACTATTACGGCCTCGGCGACAAGCCCGACAACATGAACCTGCGCGGCAAGCGCTTCACCAACTGGGGCACCGACACCTACGGCTACGTAAAAGGCTCCGACCCGCTTTACAAGAACATCCCGTTTTACCTGGAGCTGCACCAGAAAATTGCCCACGGCATTTTCTTCGATAACACGTTCAAAGCCAGCTTCGACTTCGCCGCCGAGCGCGCCGACGTGACCAGCTTCTGGGCTCAGGGCGGCGAGATGAACTATTATTTCCTCTACGGTCCCACGCTTACTGAAGTCACGCAGGAGTACACGCGCCTCACCTGTCCGCCCGAAATGCCCCCCATGTGGGCTTTGGGCTACCATCAGTGCAAGTGGAGCTACTATCCCGAGAGCAACTTCCGGGCTATCGGCGCGGGTTTTCGGGAGCGGCAGATTCCCTGCGACGCGCTGTATCTGGACATCGACTATATGGACGGCTACCGGTGCTTTACCTGGAGTCCCACCCACTTTCCCGACCCCAAAACCATGGTGCGGGAGCTGGCCGCCGATGGCTTCAAAACCGTTGTCATCATCGACCCCGGCATCAAGATTGACCCTGAATACCCAGTTTATAACGAAGGCCTGGCCAACGATTATTTCTGCCGCCGCGCCGACGGCCCGCTGATGCGGGGCTCGGTGTGGCCGGGCCTGTGCAACTTCCCCGACTTCACCCGCCCCGACGTGCGCGAGTGGTGGGCGGGCCTGTTCAAAGGCCTGATTCAGGAGGATGGCGTGCGCGGCGTGTGGAACGACATGAACGAGCCGGCCGTGTTCGAGAAAGGCACCTTCCCGGACGATGTACGCTTCAACTACGACGGCCACTCGGCTTCGCACAAAAAGGCTCACAACATTTACGGCATGCAGATGGCGCGGGCCACGGCGGCGGGCGTGAAGCAGTTTTCGTACCCCAACCGCCCGTTCACCATCACGCGCAGTACTTACGCTGGCGGGCAGCGCTACTCCTCCGCCTGGACCGGCGACAACATTGCTTCCTGGGACCACCTGTGGCTGGCCAATATTCAGTGCCAGCGTCTGAGCATCAGTGGCTTCTCGTTCGTAGGCTCCGATATTGGCGGCTTCGTGGAAACGCCTGACGGCGAGCTGTACGCCCGCTGGATTGCCTTAGCAGCCTTCCATCCCTTCTTTCGCACGCACTCCAGCGGCGACCACGGCGACCAGGAACCCTGGTCTTTCGGCGAAGAAGTAACCGATCTGGCGCGCAAGTTTATCAGCCTGCGCTACCAGCTGCTGCCCTACGTGTATACCACTTTCTGGCAGTATGTGCAGCAGGGTACGCCCATGTTGCGCCCCCTGGCTTTTCTTGACCAAAACGACACGGATACCTATCTGCGCATGGCCGAGTTCAGCCTCGGCGACCACTTGCTGGTGTGCCCCATCACCACCGCCGGCGCCGATGGCCGTTGGATGTACCTGCCCAAAGGCCAGTGGTACTACTGGTGGACGGATGAGGCGCGTACCGGCGGGGCCGAAGTATGGGCCAGCGCCGCGCTGGATCGGATTCCGCTTTTTGTAAAAGCCGGCGCCGTCATTCCCCTCTACCCCGTAATGCAGTACGTAGGCGAGAAAGTGGTAGAGGAAGTGACCCTGCACGTGTATTACAAAAACGGCACGGAGCACAGCGTGCTTTACGACGATGGTGGTGAGGGCTACGGCTACCAGGAAGGCCACAGCACCACGCGGCGCTTTACGGTACTCGGTACCGACACTACGCTCACGCTCCGCCAGGAAATTGAAGGCGACTATCAGCCCAGCTTCGCTACCTATCGGGTGGTATTCCACGGCCTGCCCTTTGCGCCGCTGAAAGGCACTGTCGATGCCAAAGCCGCCCCTTTGACGGAAGCTATGACTGAGGCGGACGCCACGCTGCCGCAAACCATTGTGAAGGCAGGTTTTGCGGAGATTGTTATTAACTGATGTTACGCGGCATATTAGTCGATTGCTTGGAAAGGATGTTTCCTGAAGCAGCAATAGCTTCTTTCTGAGGCAGAGGTGCAGTTGCCGCGTAACATCAGTTATTAACTGATGTTACGCAGCAACTGCATCCATTAGTCGGTAAGGCTGTTTCTGAGCGTAGCAAAAGCCGCTTTTTGAAGCGCAGCAGCAAGTCGTGCGTAACATGAGTTATTAAGTAAGCATTGTTCACTTATCGAATACAGTTTATGAAGCTGTTTAGGAAGTCGCCAGATCAAGCATGACGTCCCAGTTTAATTTAGAGGACTTCCTAAACAGCTTCTATGTTAAAAAGCCCCAAAATATTCTGTGGGGCTTTTTTATGCTTTATTGCTGGAAAGTGAAGTGTGCTTATATATTCTGATAGGAAAAGACGTTAGTAGACTTTGACTATATATTTATTGGCTATTATGAAAGACTGGGTGTATATAGCTGGTTGTCTTGTATGTGTTAGAATGATTATAAGCCACAGCAGCTTTGCCCAGGGGCAGCAAACAGCGCTTCCCAGCCTCCCGGTAGTCACTTCCGCGCCGACAGGAACCGCTAAAAAATTGGCGGTGGTCTAAAGCGTGGTGATAAGCCTAATGCATGACCAACTGAAAAAGGCGCTGAACAAGCTATTCAAGCTCCTTTTGATTCAACCTGAAACGGCACCATCACCACGCTTTAGACCACCGCTAAAAAATTAACCGTCCCATCTCAACAGTATAAATTTTACGCCGGCGCTCAGGCCGCCATTCATGTTTACCAAGTAGCTTCAACTAATTACCCAGTGCAGCGAATTGGTATTCATCCGTTGTACGTATTTGCTGGCTACCGCTTACGGCCTAATCTAGCGGTGCAGGTTGGGTTTCTGCAGCGTGACCCGCCTGCACGCGGTGAGAGTGTATCTGGTTTTAATTCGCTGGGCCAACCGTATACTTCTTCTGATTATGAAAATATGTACAATGCTGCTATACCCGTAGTAGTGCGGTATCGTTTCACCGGGCCGCGCCGCTTGTACTTGGAAGCGCTACTGGGTGTAACGACTGAATTTAACCGTTACTGGCGCGACTACTATTATACTGTGGATGGCGAACTATTTCCCCAAGAGCAGGTTAGCGTACGCGCCACGAATACTTATTTGGCAGGTGGCTTAGCAATAGGCTATCGGGCAAGTTCTCGCATAAACATCATGATTGAAGCCTCCGCTCTACGCAATCTAACCACCCGGCCGGGCGGCAATTGGGACCTAGCCAAGAAAATTACGCCCGCCATTGGCGCTGGGCTGCAGTATAACTTTGATTTAGGGCGAAAGAAGACCTGAAGATTAAAGCACTCCACAAAAAAAGCCCCCCAGAATATTTCTGGGGGGCTTTTTTGTGGGTATATACTTTTGCCTTTTCACCCAGAGCAACTAGCTACACCTGTTCCCGCAGATACTGATAGACCTCCGGGTTGCTGAGCAGCCCAATATGGCTTTGTTGGGCAAACACGCTGGTAGTCACTACGGTGCCAGCCGGTAGGGCCGGGTCGCCGAAGGTGCGGCCGATGGCGCTGCCGCCGCCTACCAGGCCGTCGCCGAAATAATGATCCAGAGCTGAGCCCAGGGTTTTGAGCAGGGAGCCCACCAGCACATGGTAATGCACGCCCGGCAAAGGCGGCACGACGGTGCGGGGGGCAAAAATATCGTTCGCGTGCGGGCTTTGCCAATCCTCATCCACCAGCCAGGCGTGGCGCAGGTCCTTGATGCCGTTGCTGCGCTGGTCCATGGCTTTGCTGAGAAAGCGCGTGGGAGCCACGTTTATCTTGCGCAGCAGTACGGAAGTGAAATGGCTGTTTTGCTCCAGAAAAGACCCATCGTTGGGTACGCCCAGCAAGAACACGGACTTCAAGCGCTTCACCCATAGGGCTTGCTCCCGTCCTTTACGGGCTCCGTAATGGCCCGCGCTGCGAATCACTAATCCACCCATGGAGTGGCCAACCAGCACCAGCTCGCCAATGGCGTCGGCGTGTGCTTCGAGCAATTCTCTTAGTAATGTATCGAGCAGCTGCCCATTTTCGGAAATGTGCAGGCCGCTATTGTAGCGCACATAAAGGGACCGCACGCCCGCTTCCCGCTGGAGCAGCGGCCCGTAGCGCGGCGTATCAGCCGCGCCCGATTGCCAGATCATCTCGTCGCCCATCAGGCCGTGCAGAAACACAACGGTTTTCTGCGGCTCACTGCTTAGGCGCAGGTCGGGCACGGCAATATCGGCCCCGTGCTGACGGAAGCTCATCTGAATAGCCCGGCGGTCCTGGCGCTCGGCTAGCTGGTCGCCGATGGCGCCGTTGAGCACCGGCAGGGTAAAGTGGCGGTACGCCTGACCCGTGCGGTACAGAAAATCCACTCCCGTGCCGGGCAAGGCGGCTGCCCGACGCATAGCAGATCGGGCCCGCTGCCACCGCGATGACGGCCCCGTGTTTAGGTCCGGGTTATCAGGGTCAGAGTTGGGCAAAGAACCCTCGGGGGGCATTTCTTGGGTCACTGAATCAATAATTTGCGCGTCAGCGTGCCTTCCGGCGTGCTCAGGCGCAGTAAATAAACGCCCGCAGGTTGTCCCCGCAGACTGATAAGCCGGCCGCCAGCGGCGCTAGCGGGTGCGGCATCCTGCCGCTGTACTACCCGGCCGGCAGCATCCGTAATGGTGAACGGCGCCGTCGCGAGGCCGGGTTTTTGCAAAGAAGCCAACGAGAAATCCCCGTTGGAGCTAGGGTTGGGGTAAAGCACTAAAGCCGCATCCAGTTGCGGGTTGCGGTTAGAGGTAACCGTCAGGGGCAGCGTTATATCATCAACAAACAAGGCGGCCGTAGTGGAAGGCGTTAGGCTGGTACCGGCCACAAAGAAAATACGCAGCGTATCGGGCACTACGGAGGCAGTAGCAGCAGGGTAGGAGATAGGTAAGTTGACCAGCCGATAATCGCTAACGCCGCCATTCAGCAGAAAGGTAGTTTGCCCTACCAGTTGGCCATCCTTTGAGAGCACCAAGCCTACCTGGCCCGTCTCCGCAGAGGTGCCGGTGTACTTATACCAGAACTGCATAGAGGTTGGCCGGGCCGTAAACGGAATGCCGCCCGGCCGCAGCCGAAGGATATCCTCCTGCGTCCGGGGCAGGTTGTTCGGATTGATGGTTGGTGTTTCGGTACCAAGTAACAATAATGCCGGCACAGGGAATGTGCCTAGCAACGGGATGCTTATGCTCCTGAAAGTCAAGCGGGCGGCAAACTGCCCCCCGTGCACCTCCGTCGATTTTGACACTCCATTTATTACTAAGGGTAAGATTTTAGCCGCAATTTCGTCGGAGGTAATCCACTGCGTAGGCGCCTCCACATTATTTTCGGTGGCCCAGGCTTCAAAGGTGCCATTCGCTAAGGTGGTTTGCGCGGCGGCCGTGCCCGACCATCCTAAGCCGCTCAGTAATAAAAGAGAAAGTAAGGGAGCCTTCATGCAGGTGTTAGGTTGAGGTAGGAGAAAGGAAGAGCAGAGACGCGAGCCGTCCAGCTGTCATATACGGGTACATTACGTTGCTAAACAGCTATTTGGTTGTTTGTTTGAGGCTAATTCGAGCAACAAAAGAGTAACCGCCGAGCTTTTGGGGAAAAAGGCAAAAAGTTAGTTGACTTCAAGCGCGCCCGGCAGCCGCGTTTGGCTCAATAATACGCCAGCCAGTCCGCCCGTAATTAATCCGCCCAAATGCGCTGCGTGGTCAATATTGCCCCCCAGCCCGCCCACCAGTCCGTTCAGCATAAAATAGAACACAAACCACAGCATGGTGCGCCGCTGGGTGCGGCTAAAGGGTGCTGCTCTCATCAGGAGTAAGGCTAGTAAAAGCCCATACAATCCAAAAATGCCGCCTGACGCGCCCACCGAGTTTATGCCCGCGCTATTCCACCACAAGCTGGCCAAGCTACCCCCGACACCGCACACCAAAAAGCCCCCCAGCAAGCGCCACCGGCCCAGCAGCGGCTCCAGCAACGACCCCAAGAACAAGAGTCCCAGCCCGTTGAGCAGCAAGTGCGTCACGCCACCGTGCAAAAAGCAGCTGGTAAGCAGGCGCCAGGGCTGGCCATGTAAGGTGAGCGGCGAAAAATTGGAGCCCCACGCCACCAGCTCCTGACCACTTGGTGCGAGCGGATCGGCGGCGGTAAGGGCCAGCAGCGCATAAATCACCAGGTTCAGGTCGAGCAGCAGAGGCGTGACGAAGAACGACCCCGCCGGCCACAGCAGTGCCCGCAGGCTCCGCAGCAGGAGGCGGCCGGTGCTTTCATCGGGGAGTGGCGGGGACGGAGGAGTAGGTGGCGCGGGCGCCTCGGCAGGTACCAGGCCGCGCCGTTGCAGCTCGTGCACGGCGGCCTGCACCACCGCGGGCGGAAAGCGCTGCGCCTGCTGCGCTAGAAAGAAAAGCTCAGCGTCGGTTTTTTGGGTGAATAAGTCGTGGGAGTTGTCGGGGTCCATAAGGACAGTGGCTTGAGCCTCACCGTGCTACCGTCAGATCAATGTGACGAGTGGGCTGCTTGCCGCCGCGCAGCTCATACAGCATATCATCAACGGGGGCTAGTGTCTTAAGTACTTCACTATTCATAGGTGGGCGACCGAGAGAATAGTTCTCGCGCATTTGCTGCAACGACTGCATGCGGCGGTTGGCAATGTCGTGCATCATGTTTATGCGCTGCTGCATGGCCGGCCGCAGATTATGGTTGTAAACCAATACACGCGTTAGCTCCCGCCATTGGTCATACACCAAGCTAGTCTTGCCCGGAAAAGTGGAATCTATCTTGGCTATTGCTACCTGATTGGCCAAGAATTCAGCCTGGTTTTCGGCCTTCCAGAAACGACCCGCCAGAATCAGGTACTTGCCCAGCGGCTTCTTGTCGGTGCGCTCTTTGGCGGGCAGCACACTCGGCTCCTGCTTTACTTGCGCGGCGGTTTCGGCGTCAAAAGTCGGGAGCACATTCAGCTCCACCGATTTCAGCTCCGTCGAGGTAGTGGCTTTAGAAGCCACGGCAAAAGAGGGTGAAGGTTTGTAAAACTGATTATACAAAAAGCCCCCCACGACGAGCAGCGCCACACCGATGGTAGGTGCCAACCAGCGCCGCTCGGTGGGCTCGTCGTCATAGTCAGTTACAAAGCTTTCACCTTCAGTAAGATGAGGCTGAGCTGCTAGCCCACGACGATGCAGCTCCTGCTGCGCCGCCGTTATAACGTCAGCGTGGTATAGCTCAGGATGGTGGAGGAAATAAAGAAGCTCGGTATCGGTTTTCTGGGTAAATAAATCGTTCGCGTTCGTTGGGCTTGATGACATGCGTAAGCTGGATAGCTGGTGAGAAATAGTAAGAATAATAAACCCCCCAAGTTGGCAAAAAAGCGCGGCAATGCCACCCCTTCAGGGCCAAACCCGCGTATAGTTTAGCAAGTACTTTTTCGCTCTAACTACTTCTGCTATGGCAAACGATCAAAACCAGCCCGAACAACAACCCACCGAAGGCCGCCCTATTCAGCAAGGCAGCGTCTCCCAATCTGATCAGCGCCAGCCCGAGGGTCGCCAGGCGTCCGGGGCCGGCAATGATTCGTTGCGCGGCCTCAACGCCGACGATAACTCCGGCAGCGGCGGCACCGAAGGCGGCCAGGTAATCGAAGGCAAAAATATAAGCGACGGCCCCGAGTATGATGCTCCCGGCAACGCCGCCGAAGGCCATGTAGGCGGCAGCACTACCAGCAGTGGCACCGATGCCTCAGGCGGCGGCAGCGAAGTTGGCCAGGTAAATCTCGGATAATACGCCCTCCTACTTAGTTTTTCTACCTATCATTTACCCCCGATTATGGCAAATAACCAGGATAATCAGTCGGCGACCAACGATGGCTCGAACGCCCCCCGCCCCGAAAACCAACACGGCGTAGCAGCACAGCAGCAAGGTCAAAAGCAGCAGACCGGGGCTGACACCACCGACAATGACGGCAACCACGGCGGTAACCGTGGCGGCAATCAGAATAGCGGTGCGGATGCTAAAGGTAGCAGCAACCGCGGCGACCAGCCCAGCGCCGATCAGCGCAACCAAGGTGGCGGCTCGGATAAGGAGAAATCCGACCAAACCCAAAATACTACGGCCGATAAATCGGACTACGGCAATGGCAACGCCGCCAGCAGTGCTGCAAACGACGGCGGTACCATCGACGACGAGAACAACAGCTAAGTGTCAAGCCTTTAGCTACTAGACGTGTTCCTAAATAGCTTCTTTCTTTTTGGTCAGATGCCAATTCCAAATGCCACAGGCCAGCGCCATAATTCGGTCGTTAAAGGAGGCGGATTTGTTGCGGTAGACTTGCGTGACGCAGCCCAGGCGCTTGGCCCCGCTGATGGCATGCTCGACCGTGACGCGCCGGCGGGCATGCGCTTGATTGGCGGTGCGGTGGGGTTCGGTCAGGGACGTGCGCGGGTTTTTTTGCTGCGCCGGGGCTTGCGGTGGGGCAGGCTCTCGGGGACCACGTCATAGTCGGCGACGAGGCCCAGATAGCCCAAATCGGCCAGCATCTGGAACAAATCAAGCAAGCCCAGGTTGGCGTCAAATTCGGTTTTGAGCATCTGATAATCGTGCGTGGTCCCGTTGGCGGTCGGTCCCAGGTAGTGGATGTAGCGCATCGGGTCGGCGATGAGCGTGTTTTTACGGGTGGGCCTTTTTTTTGCCCGAGTAGTCGGCCGGCCGGTCCGCCGCCGCCTGCGCCCGCTGGTACGGGCGTTCGGTGGCGTCGAGCAGCAACACGGACACGTCGGCAAACACGGCCTGCATCTGGGCCAGCGAGTCGATGGCGCGGGCCGGCAGCACCCCAAGCGTGCGCAAGGTGCGCTCCAGGGCCTTGGCCAGGCGGTGAGCGTGTTCGCAGGCTTTGGAGCGGGGCAGGCCAAAGGTGGCGGCCAGCACGTCAAACGTGGGGTAGGCTTTCAGGTAGTAGAGAATGAACAATAGTTTCTGTTCCGGGCTGGCCAGCACACCCTTGCGCCCGCCGCCGGCCCGGCGCTGACGGGGCCGCTGCTCCGAAAAACGCGCATCGGCTTCTTGCTGGCAGCCCGCCACGAATGGCTCGGACAAGGCGCAAAAAGCGGCCAGGTCCAAGCCCGTTAACGCCCGCATTTGCCGGTCATCTGTTATCGTATGTACATCAAGCATTCTCAAAATTACTATTTGGGAACAAGTCTACTAGCTATTTCGTTGCATAGTAATGCGTTCTATCAAATTGATTGTTCACTTAATTTGGAACCAGCACTTAAGTCATTTCACCTTAACCTTTTAATTTCTGCTTTCTTATGTCAACTCACCCCAAGAACACCGAAACAACCTCCGAGGACAGCGGCGCGGGCCGTGTAAGCACCACCAACAGCGGCCAGGACGGCACTTCCATCAATAAGGCCTTCTCCACCGCCAAAAAAGCCGAGCAAAAAGACGAGAACCAGCAAGGCGGCCAAAACCCCGATACCACCAGCACCCAGGGCAACATGGGCGACGGTGCCGGTATCCGCGGCGACTACGGCGACAGCGACCAGACCAACGGCATGGAAGGTGAAGATGGCGCCGATATGCGCCGCGCCGCCGAGGCCGGTAGCGAAAGCGAAAACTCCGATCAATAGGCGGAGGCAGTAATCCTTCCTGCGGTTATAGCATAGGGGCAAATTTGCCCTCCAGAGGCCCCCAGTACTTACGAAGCTTCATTTGGTAGGCTGAAAGCACGTTCCGGCGTATCTTCCCAGCTATGAAAACTACCAGATGGTGCCAAAGCAGGTGGTGGGGGCCTTTTTGTGGGGTAATAATTGGGTTGAGTACGCTAATCAGCCATAGAGCAGCGGCCCAGACAGGCAACCCGTTGCGCAGCTTGCTGCGCGCCGATACGGCCCGTTTCGGGCGGGTGCTGCGCGCCCCAGCGCAGTACCGCATCCAGATAATCTACACCCAAATAAACCGCGACGCCCAGAATAAGCCGCATTTTCGCTCTTACACCTACGGGGGGACAAATCTGCGACGCTACTTCTATCCGGCTAGTACCGTGAAGCTGCCGGCCGCCGTACTGGCCCTCGAAAAGCTGCGAAAGCTGCGTGCTCAGTATCCTGAGCTAACGCCGGAATCGCCCTTACGGATTGACTCTGCCTTTGCCGGCCAAACCCGCGTGATGCGGGATTCTACCAATGCAACGGGCCGGGTCAGTATTGCGCACTACATTCGCAAAGTGCTGTTGGTGAGCGATAACGACGCTTATAATCGACTGTATGAGTTTCTGGGGCCGGGTGCGCTCAATGCGGAGCTGCACCGTCGGGGCTACCGGCGGGTGCGCCTGATGCATCGCCTCTCCGTGGGTGACCAGGAACCCGGCTCGCGCCACACCAACCCAATGGTGTTTTTCGCTGATTCGGCGCTGAAAACACCTGTATATCAACAGCCTGCCAGGTTTTTTCGGGTGCCTGGCCCCGGCTTGGGCTGAAGGGCGAAAAGCTGGGCCGGGGCTATATGCAAGGCGATAAGCTGGTGGAGCAGCCGCTCGACTTTAGCACCAAAAACTACATTTCCCTGGCCAGCTTGCAGGACGTATTGCGGGCGGTGTTATTTCCGGAAAGCCTGCCAGAAAAACGCCGTTTCCAACTCGATACTGCTGATTATGAGTTTCTGCGGCGGTACATGTCGATGCTGCCGCGGGAAAGTAAGAACCCACGCTACGACTCGCTGGCGTACCCTGACAACTACGCCAAGTTTTTGCTGGCGGCCGGTCCGGCCAGGCCGTTGCCGCCCGGCGTACGCATCTTCAACAAAATCGGGCAGGCCTACGGGTTTCTGATTGATAACGCCTACATAATAGACGAAGCGCGGGGCGTAGAGTTTCTGCTTTCGGCCGTGATCTATACGAATGCGGACGGCATTCTCAACGACGACCAATATGAGTACGATGCAATTGGCTTTCCATTCATGCGCGATTTGGGCGAGGCCGTGTATCAACATGAGCTAAAGCGTCCGCGCCGCTACCAACCTGATCTGAGGAAATTCAACACGGTTCAATGAGAGAAAATTATCAACATATGTAACCTTTTGTAAGAAAAGAATACTTCATAACAAGTTGTCTAAAAGGATGTTAATAAAATAATTGGCTATTACAGCACAACTATTGGATACGTTTCAAAGGTGGTTAACAACAAATAGTCTGACTAAGAGTAAACGCTATTACTTACAGCACAGTCAAGCCCTAAACGGGCCGTTTTGGCTTAATTTAACTGTGTGAAAAAGTAGCCGCTATATTGCATGAGTACCAAGCCTGCCTTTGATTTGGGGCGAGCCATTGAGAACAAAAAATGCCCCCCAGTGAGCAAATTTCCCCGAATATGCATGGCCTGCGCGTTATTTCCACGCCGGACTATTACCACCGGCAGGTGCGGGAAACTCCAGATAGCGAGTTGATTAATCTCGCGAAATTTATTCCTAGCCTCGTGCTGGATATTCGCTACGCCACCGCTGCCAACCTGCTCGGCAGGCCTTTATACCAACAGCCCGTTGCCTATCTGCGTCGGCCGGCCGCTACCGCGCTACGGGCCGTACAGAAAGAGCTGGCTACCGTCGGAATCGGATTAAAAGTTTTTGACGCCTATCGGCCATACAGTGCCACCGTGGCTTTCTACGACCATGTGCGCGACGAAACCTACGCGGCTCCCCCGTGGCGCGGCTCCCGTCATAATCGGGGCTGCTCGGTGGATGTTAGCTTGGTGAGCTTAAGTACAGCGCAAGAGCTTATTATGCCCACCGACTTCGATGTCCTGACGCCGGCCGCCCACGCCGATTTCTCAGAAGCTCCTACGCTGGCTCTGCTTAACCGCGCTGTGCTGCGGGCCGTTATGAGCCGGCACTGCTTTGAGCAATACCCCGGTGAGTGGTGGCATTTCGATCATAAGTCTTGGGAAAAGAACGACTTGCTGGACCTTGAGTTTGGCGCTCTGGGCTAAGTGCTATCCACTGCGCTGTGAAGGGCTTTGAGAAAAGTAGCAAAGTCTTTATATTCAGGCTGTAAACTCGTATGCTGCCTTCTCTGCTATGAAAACCTTCACTGTTACAACCCACGGTCATCGCCTCGAAATCAGCGCTAGCTATTGGAATGGCCGCGAAAAAGTAGTCTGCGACGGACAGATAGTATCGGAAAAACGCAGCTTTCTTTTCCTGACACCCCACCTGTTTACCGTAGCCGAGGCCGGAAGTGAGGTGGTATATGAAGTCAATGTGTTGAGCGGACTGGCTGGTATGGGCTACGTGGTGCGACGTAACGGCATTGCGGTAGCAGCCAGCTGACGTGAAGAAAAGGGCTACGACTGAAAACCAGGATTTTGGTTAGCCACAAGCCTGTACGCTTTCCGTCGCTGGTGTGTGTACTTTTACGGGCCTCTTACCCGTTTATGTGCCCATGCCCCCATTGCTCTCCATTGATTTCCGTGCTTTCTTTTTCTTATTAATGTTGAGTGGGCTACTAAGTGGTCCCGCTGCGCGTAGCCAAAATGCCCCCCGAAGCGGGAAATGCGTGGCGTTTGGATTGCCAGCGTCGAGAACATTGACTGGCCCAGCCGCCGCTCGCTCACGCCCGAGCAGCAGCGCCGCGAGTACACCCAAATGCTCGATACGCAGAAAAAGAATGGCATCAATGCCGTGTTCGTGCAGATTCGGCCCGCTGCTGATGCCTTTTACCAAAGCGACCTGGAGCCGTGGAGCAAGTGGCTCACCGGCCAGCAAGGCAAAGCCCCCAGCCCCGCCTACGATCCGCTCCCTTTCCTGATTAACGAGGCCCACGCCCGCGGCATGGAGTTTCACGCCTGGTTTAATCCTTACCGCGCTTCCCTCGATTCGGTGACGAGTAAGCTGGCCGCGAATCATCCGTACCGGCAGCATCCTGAGTGGTTTTTGCGCTATGCGGGCAAGCTGCTCTTTAATCCTGGCCTGCCGGAAGTGCGCGGCTACATCAACAAAGTCATTCTGGACGTGGTGCGCCGCTACGATATTGACGGGGTGCATTTCGACGATTATTTCTACCCTTACCCTGAAGCGGGTCAGGTTATTCACGACGAACTCGCTTTCCAGCAATACAACCCGGATCAGTTGAAGCTGGCTGACTGGCGCCGCCAGAACGTCAATACGCTGGTGCGGGATCTGCACACCAATATTCAGAGCACGAAGCGCTGGGTGAAATTTGGCATTTCGCCCTTTGGTGTCTGGATGAACCAAACCAGCAACCCCGAAGGCTCGGGCACGTCGGCTTTCGAGGGCTACTCGGGCCTTTATGCCGATGCCCGCCTTTGGATGCAGCAGGGCTGGGTCGATTATATTCTGCCTCAGCTTTATTGGAGCACCACGTTCAAAGTAGCTTCCTACCCTGTGCTGCTGGACTGGTGGGCGCGCAACCGCTTCGACCGTCACCTCTATATCGGGCAGGGCGCCTACCGCATCTTCGAAACCAGCAAGCGCGACCCTTCCTGGCGCGACCCAACTGAGCTGCCCCGCCAGATACGCCTCAATCGTTCCTACCCGACGCAGGTAAGTGGTAGCGTGTTTTTTAGCTCCAAATCATTGGTAGCGAACCCGCTGCACGTAGCCGATACCCTGCGGCAGAATCTGTTTCGCTACCCCGCTTTGGTGCCTACAATGCCTTGGATGGATGCGGTGCCGCCCCGCCCGGCTCAAAACCTGGTACTGACCCGCACTGGCCGCGCCGTAAGCCTGCTCTGGCAACCCGGCCCCGCCGCCACCGATGGTGATGTGGCCCGCTACTTTGTGGTGTACCGCTTCGGCCCCGGCGAAACGCCTGCTCCTGACGACCCGAGCCATATTGTAGCCCTCGTGCCCCGGCCCGCCAATAATCTTCCCGCCCTGGTAGATACCACTGCCCGCCCCGGCGTGGAGTACGCTTACTATATCACCGCCGTTGACCGTCTGCACAACGAAAGCCCGCCCGTGCGCGCCAGTACGGCGGCCGGCTCGCCAGTGTTGGTGGCGCAGGCGCCGCCAGTTGCACCAACGCCAGCACCGGCTACTCCGTCCGCAGCCACTCCACCGCCAGCCCGACCTGTGCCACCCGTTACGCCCCGGCCTACTATCAGCCGGCCAGCATCTAATACTACCAGCAAGACTAAAGTGAAGATGAAAAAGCGCAAGCGCGGCGGCTTGCTGAAAGGCATATTTGGTAGATAGCTCTGAAGATGTAAGTTATTCAACAAGCAAAATGCCACACAAAAAAGCCCCCCAGAACTTCTAGGGGGCTTTTTTGTGAATGAAAATACGATACTCTACAGCGCTTTCACGGCCAGCGTCACAGCCACATCAGTAGCCGAAGTGCTGTTAATGCCTGTGACGGTGAAGATGGCATACTGATCGAGGCCGCGCACCCGCGCTACCACCACGTCACCAACCACCACATTGTCCAGGGTCGTAACCTGGTTAGCCGCTACGGCCGTCAGGAAAGTCTGTCGGATGCTATTGAGCGTGGCGCTGGTATAGGCTGCGGCCGCGCCCGTAGTCAGCCGTACGAAGCGGGTGGGTGTAGGTGTGGGAGTGCCCGTAGTTGGGTTCAACGTTTGTAGGCGCACGGCGTTGCTGGCAGTATTGGTAATAGCAACATCCTTAGTACCAACTGGACCGGCCGCAGCTACTGGCGTAAACGTGGTTAAGTCTAGGGCAGCCATGTCGCCGCCGGTAGTACCCGTGTACGTGAGTGTGATATTCCGCGCCGCCGCTAGCGCCATGGGCGTAGCGGGCGTAATGGCGCTCGAAGTGACCGAAGCCGTACGGGCCGGCGTGCGCACTTTGGCCTCGAAGCGGAACGTAACAGCCTGCTCCGCCGAGTTGGCCGGAACAGTTGCATCAACACTTAGCGTCGTAGCCGCCCCGGTTTGGCCACCCGCGGCAGGCAGGCGCTGGCGCAGCAAACGGCGCTCAGCCGCGGTGCCGACGCGCACGTAGGTAATCAGGCTGTCGAGGTCCTTGTAGAGAATGCTCGTGGCGGGCGTAGTAGCCGTGGCCGCCGTCACGCCGTTCACGTTCAAAGTCAGGTTGTAGCGTACCACGTCGCCGGCTACTACCGGACCGGCCGTGGGCGCGGTTACGTTCGTGACGCTGTTTATGCGAATGGTGGGCGTAGCTTCCGCTACCCGAAAAGCGGCGAAGCGGGTTTTCGACTGCCCATTCTGGCTGACTACGCGCACATCCACCCGAATCAGCGCTTTATTGGCGGCTTCGGGCACTACGTAGCGCACCACCAGCGTGTCGGCCCGCTTCAGGCGGGAGTAGGCCGGCTGATACGGAATCGTCTGGACCAGCACCGAGTCGCGGCTGGGCTCCACTTTTTGCAACACCTGTATTTCCCGAATCGGGTCGGTTTGGGTCGCAAAGTTCAGCTCCAGGGGCACGACTTCGCCCACGGCGTATTTGGTGGCCGGGGTGAAACTGGGATTGGCCAGCACCGTCGGAAACTGCGGGCCGACTTCGGTATAGTACTCGTCCAAATCCTCTTCGCAGCCGGTGATGAGGCCCGTGAGCGTCAGCAGCAGGAGAGGAGCGTAGCGTTTTAAAATATGCTTCATATGCAGCGTTGCGGAAGTAAGTCAGAAAAAATGGATTGGGGGGCAAATTCAGCCTTATTTCTGGTCCCACCATACCGGCTGAGCAATGTAATCGGGCGCGTTGGCCCCGAGGCGCGCAATCTCGTTCGGATTGTACAGCACCTCAGTAGCACCGGGCAGCAAGCGACGCGGGAAGCGGATGCTGGCCGGCGTGGTAGGCGTAGCCGCGGTTACCAAGGCAGAATTCACCGGGGTAGGCACCCGGAAATTGACATAAATGGTCGGGTCAAAGTCGAAGCGGCGCAAATCCGACCACGACTCCGGGTTCAGGAACATGGCGATGTACTTCTGCTCCATGATGTTTTTCAGCGTCAGGTCGGCCGCAGTCTGGGGCACGGCGGCGCTGGCCAGGTAAGCCGCAATCTGAGCCGCGGTGATGGGCGGATACGTGACGGTAGAGATTGTCGTGTTCGTGCCGCCCACGCCTATTTTGCGCATATGCGCCCGGATGCCCTCCTGAAACGCCGTGAAGGCCCGTGCGCGGTTACCCGCCCGGAAAGCGGCTTCCGCCTCAATGAATTTCAGCTCGTGGTAGGTAATCAGCTCAAAGTAGCCCAGGTCGCGGGCGTACCAGCTGGCGTAAAAATCGGTGAGCGGGGAGCCCGTAGCCAGGTTAGCCGTAGAAGGAGTGCCCACGCCGGGGTCAGCGCCGATGCTGGTGAGGGTAGCCATAATGGGCAGACGGGGATCGGCTACGCCAAACGTGCGGCCATCCAGATACTTAATGAAGTTGGCCGAGAAGGTAGCCGCCGCGAAGTTGTTGCGGGTGGTGCCGAAGATGTTGGTGGTGTTGGTGAGCGGGGCCACGGCTACCTCAAACTGAAGCTGAGCGTCATCGGCCGTGGTCTGGAAGCCCTGATCAACCAGCGCCAGAATAGCATTGGGGTCATACAGCGGAGCACCTTTCTTGGTCAGGTGGTGGTTCTGGCGCGCCTTGAGCGAATACGCCAGCCTGATCCACTTGCTCACGTCGCCCCGGTACAGGATGTCGCCGCTGACGCTGGGAGCAGTTACGTAGAGGGGCCGGAAGTTTGCCGAAGCCGGCTTGCTCATTTCCGCGATGCCTTCGTCCAGCAGTTTATTAATGCTGGCGTAAATCTCTTCCTGCGGGTCATACTTGGGCGTGAAGTTTTGGGCGCCCTGGAAAGCCTCGGAGTAGGGAATGTCGCCGAACATATCGGTGGCGTGGCTCAGCACCAGCGCCATCATGATTTTGCCGGCCCCGATGTAATACACGGAGCCCTCCGCCTCGGCCGCCTTGATCATGGTCGGAATATTGCCCCCCGAGTAGAAATAGGTGTAGTTGAAGGAGTTGGTGCTCTGAGCGTTCGTAAAAAAGTACGTGTCAACCCCATTGTTGGCCGCCCGGCTTACCAGGTACTGGGTAATAAAAGGGGTACGCAGCGCCGTAAACATCTGCGTTTGGGCCCCATTGGCAATGATGCCGGGAAGCAGGAAATTAGGCGTAGACGTGGTGGGGTTGTTCGGATCGGTGTTCACGTCGAGGAAATCGTCGCAGGCAGTGAACATACCGCCGCCCAGCACCAGGCCCAGCAGGAGAATGAGTTTTTTCATAAAAAGGAAAGACAGAAAAGCCCCAAAAAGCCCCCAGTGGAGGCAGGGCTAATGAAGTTTAGAAAGTGACGCGTACGCCCATATCCACGCCGCGCGTGGCTGGCACGCTGCCGTAGTCGAAGCCAGTGGAGCCGCCCTCGCGCACGCCGGCACCGGCGGCGGAGGTTTCGGGGTCGGCGCCCGTATAGTTGGTGAGCAGCAACAGGTTGCGGCCTGTCACGCTCAGCTCCACGCCTTTAATAAAGGACTGACCAAACACCGTTGTGGGGAGGTTGTAGCTCAAGGTGGCATAGCGCAGGCGCGCCCACGATACATCTTCGATAAAGGCCGACCCGACCGTGCCCAGAATGCTCTGGTAATAAGCCTGCGACAGTTCTACGGGGCGGGTATTCTCTACGTAAGTAGTCGAGCCGTCGGTATTCGGGGTGGCAATCACTCCGTCGAAAACCGCCTCCTTGTAGCGGTCCAGGGTGCGCTCACTCAGACCGGTGCGGGTGGCAAACCAGTCATTGCCGTTCACTACTTTGCCCCCTTGCGGAAATCGAGTAGGAAGGTGAGCAGCAGCCCTTTGTAGGTAAAGGTATTGGTCAGCTGGGTCGTAAAGTCCGGGGCGCGGTCGCCCTGGTAGGTGAAGTTGGCGTTTACCAAGGGGAAGCCGGTAGTAGGACTAACCAGCACCCGGCCGTCGGGGGCGCGCTGCCAATCGCTGGCGCCGATACCCGTAATCGGTTTGCCGGGGTAAGCAGAGCCCTGAGCATTGTCGATAATAAAGGCGTCCGACTGGTTTACCACCGTGAGCACGCTAGGCAGCTCTACCGTTTTGTTTTCGTTGTGGTAGAAGTTGGCCAGCACGTCCCAGGTGAAGTTGTTGGTTTTCACCGGCGAGCCAGTTAGGGATATTTCAATGCCCTTGTTCTCCACGGTGCCGCCGTTGATGTATTGCAGAATGAAGCCCGCCGCCTGACTTACGCGGGGCGCGATAAGCTGGTCGGTGGTGCGGGTGCGGTAGACGTTGGCATCCAGACCCAGGCGGTTTTGCAGAAAGCGCAGCTCCAAGCCCAGCTCATACGAGCGGCTACGCTCGGGAATAAGCAGGCTGTTAGAGCCAAAGAAGCCGTTGCGGAAGCCGCCCCCGATGTAAGTATTAGCCGCCAAAGGCGACTCCACGCGGTAGGGCCCGGTGTCTTTGCCCACCTCAGCAATGGAGCCCCGAATCTTGCCATAGTTCAGAATGGGGTTCTGCTCCAGACCCAGCGTGCGAGTAAACTCATAGCCCGCGCCGATAGAGCCGTAGCCAAATCCTTTACCGTAAATCTTGTTCTGGTCGGGGCGGGGTAGGGTGGACGAAATGTCGTAGCGCCCACTCAGCTCCACGAAGAGCTGGTCCCAAAATACAAAGCTCAGCTGCCCAAAATTGCCCACCAGCCGCCGGGTTACGTCGCTGGTCAGCGCGTTGCGGTTTACAGTGTTGTTGATGCTGACAAAGCTTGGATTTTGAAAAATCAGGCCGATAATATCCGTTTTATCACTCTTGTTCTGCTCCACCGTGTTGCCCAAAATCAGCGTGCCGCTGAAGTTTTCGCTGAACTGATGATTGAGGGTCGCCAGGAAGTTGGAGTTCAGAATGCGGTTCGCATTCGTAGATTCGGCAATACCGCCATCCTGGTTGTTTACCAATGAGGTGCCCACAGCCCGTACCGAGCGCACCCGCTCCTGGTAGAAGTCGGTGCCTAGGGTGTAGCTGAAATTCAGCCACTTGTAGGCGGCAAAGTTTAAGGTCGCGTTGCCGATAAAGCGGTTGGTACGGTCGGTTTGGGGGTTGCGCTCAACGGTGAAGTAAGGATTGTCGGCGTCGCCGGCACTGGTAGCAGAGCCTACGAGGCGGCGGCGGGTGCCGTCAGGGTTGAGATAATTGCGCGTATCATCGTTGCGGGGCCAGCTAAGCAAGCTGATCAGATAGCCCCCCGAGCCCTGAAACAAGCCGGGGCCCTGCACTGGCCGCTCCCCACCCGAGTTCAGGTAGTTGGCCGAAGCGTTGGCGCTGAACTTGGGCGAAATCTGCACCGTGCCGGCCAGGCGCACCGAAGCTTTGTCGTACTGGCTTTCGGGCGCGATGCCCTTGGAGTCGAGGTGCTGCACGGAAAGCAGGAAGCTGGCTTTTTCCGTGCCGCCCGTCATGTTCAGGTAGTTCTGGAAGGAGGTGCCTCGCTGGTAAAAATTCTCTAGGTTGTCGAATACTTCCTCCCCAGGGGCAAAGCGCGGACCCCAGGAGAGACGGGTGTTAGGGTCAAAAATGCCCCCCGTACCCTGTTTGTATTGGTCCTGCAGCTTCGGCAGACGGTTTACCTGATCTACGGAGAATTGAGTGCGGTAATTAAGAGTAACCCGGCCGCCGGTGCCACTCTTAGTCTTGATAATTACAGCGCCGTTGGCAGCGCGCAGACCGTAGAGAACGGCAGCCGCCGGGCCTTTCAGTACCGTCATGCTCTCAATATCCTCGGGATTGATGTCGGAGGCGCGGTTGGTAGTGCCCACCGAGCGACCCAAAATGCCGTTGAAGGATGAGCCACCACCCGGCGCCGTTGATTCGGCAAACGAAGAGTTATCCATAATTACGCCATCGATGACGAACAGTGGTTGGTTGTCGCCATCAAGCGAGGTGCCGCCCCGAATCACGATGGCCGCGCCCTCGCCGGGGCCACCACCCGAGCTGGTGATGTTTACGCCCGCGATTTTGCCCTGCAAAGCATTCACGATATTGGGCTGGCGCGAGTTTACCAGTTCTTTGCCCTGCACTTCCTGCACGCTGGTCACAATGCTGCGCTGCTCCTTTTCAATACCAAATGCGGTCGTAACCAATACTTCCCCCAGGTTAGTAGTGCTGGTGGCTAATGCCACGTCAACGGTGCCAGCCGTAGCGGGGCGCTCCTGGGCGGTATACCCGATGAAGCTGAACACCAGAGTGCTACCTTCAGCTACGTTGGTGAGGTTATAGCGGCCTTCCGCGTCGGTTTGAACGCCATTGGTCGTGCCTTTCACTATCACGTTTACGCCCGGCAGGGGCGAGCGGTCATCAGCGGCGGTTACAACGCCGGTTACGGTTCGGGTGGTTTGGGCGTGGGCCGGCGGGGCTAGCAGCCACCCCAGCGCCAGGAAAAACCATAGAAGTTTTTTCATAGAAAGGAGAGAATAGTGAACGGGAAAGAAGGGGGATGAAAAAGAAAAGACCGGAACCCGAGCGCTCAAAGCAGTTGGATTCCGGCCGTAAAAACGTCCTGGTTTAGTGGGGGGCAAAACACAGACAGCAAGTGATTCTCATAAAGAAAGGGGCAACATGATGAAAAAAGAGGTGGCTACTCGACAACAGTTATTTCGTTTTGCCCAAAAGCTACTCAAAAAAGAAGGGTTAAAACTAAAAACGTTGTGGTACGCGCACAACTATATATGTGATTTTATTTAGTAGCGCTTATCTTATGCACATCAGGGCTGGAGGCGAAAGTACGTGGGGGGCTTTTTTAGCCGTCTGAACCAGCTGCTTTGATTAAGAAAGAACACCATGCTGCGGTCCTGCCAGGTAGGCGCTCCGACTACCCATCTGGCGGAGTGTGCCTGACCTGCGGGAAGCACTTCAGTATTTAAGTATAGTTTTATTGAAACTGGCATTTATCCCATATATTGATGATGCTGAGTTTCTTCCTACTCTCCTTTCTTTCACTTCAATTTCTCCTTTTATGCGTAACACCTACCCATTGAGGCTGGTCCTGTCAGTAGGCTGGCTTCTTATGTGCGTGCTCTTAACTACGCAGCTAGCGGCGCAATCTGGTGGCGCCGCGCGTCAGCCCTTTACCCTGCAGGGGCGCGTTGTGGATGAGCGCGGGCAGGGGCTGCCTGGCACTACGGTTTTGCTTGGGGGCACCACCCTCGGCACGGCCACCAACGCCGACGGCTCCTATAGCCTGCCTGTACAAGTAACCCCCGGAACTTACACGCTGACATTTTCCGCTATCGGCTACCGGGCCCAGTCTCGGTCCATCAGTCTGGGCAGCACCCCCACCGTAACTACCGACGTCACCCTGACGGAAGCCTTCCAGACCCTGGATGATGTGGTCGTAATCGGCTCCACGATCAGCGTAAACAAGCGGGAGCTAGGCAACGCCATCAGCACGGTGACGGCTCGCGACATAGAGCAGGCCGGTACGGGCGGCGCGCTCAATGCCTTGCAGGGTAAGCTGCCCGGCGCGCAAATTGTGCAGAACTCCGGCGACCCTTCGGGTTCCATATCGGTGCGGCTGCGGGGTATTCACTCGCTGCGGGGCTCTTCGGATCCGCTCTACGTAATTGACGGCGTGATTGTGAGTAACAACAGCGCGAACGTATCGCAGCTGGCCGCGGGTCCCGACATCGGGTCGGCCAACGCCGGCCAGAACCGCCTCGCCGATCTTAACCCTAACGACATTGCCAGTATCAACGTCATCAACGGGGCGGCGGCGGCCGCCCAGTACGGCTCGCGGGCCTCAAATGGGGTGGTGCTCATCACCACCAAGCGCGGCAAAACGGGCACGGCGCGGGTTTCAGCCTACGCCAGCTTTAATATAAACGAGTTGCGCAAATCAGTGCCGGTGAATACCTACGGCCAGCAGTTCGGCTTTGCGGGGCTACGTCTGTACACGATTGGTGCCCCCTCGCCCCAGCAGATAGCCGCCAACCCCGGCATTACGACCACGGGCATCACGCGGGCTGGAACCACCACACAGCTGGCCACCAACTTGGTCGATGCGCCGCGCTACGACTACTTCAACGATATTTTCCGGACCAGCTACGGTACCGACAACGGCGCGTCTATCTCGGGTGGGGCTGAGCGGACCCAATATCTGGTGTCGGTGGGCTATCTGAGAAATCAGGGTATCATTGACGGTACCGATTTCACGCGCTACAACGTGCGGGCTCGCGTCGACCAGCGTCTGGCAAACTGGATTCGGGCTTCGGCAGGGGTGGCTTATAACAACAGCTTTTCCAATGAGAAAGCCAACGGCAACGTATTCTACAGCCCAATCAACTCGATTAACATTACCAACAACATCTACGACATCAACCGGCGTGACCCCAATGGCAACCTGCTGGCTGTAGAGCCTACCCGTGTTAACCCGCTGTCCACTATTGAGGACATGAAGTTTACGCAGCGAATCAACCGTACCATCACCGACCTGCAGGTAAATCTGACACCATTTAAAGGTTTTTCGGCAGACTATATTCTGGGGGTCGATACGTACTCGCAGGCGGGCGAAAATTACATTCGGCCCTACCCGTATCAGGCGGCGGCCGGCCTGCCGCTGCAGCGCTACCCGTTCGGTTTCGCAGCCAACGCCAACAACAACGTGCTGCAACTCAACTCCGACGTGAACCTGGGCTACGACCGGCAGCTGACCGAAAACTTCAAGGTGACGCTGCTGGCTGGCTACAGCTACCAGTATTTGCGCGGGGAACTGGTGCGCACGCAGGGGCAAAACCTGGCGCCGACTATCACAACCGTTAGTGGTGCAGCCAGCAACACGGTAGCTTCCAGCGCTGATCTGGATCAATTTAATTTGAGTGGTATTTTCGGGCAGGCCACCTTTGGCTTTCGAAACCTGGCTTTCCTGACGGGGGCCATCCGTCGCGACCGGTCGTCGAAATTTTCCTCCTCCGAAACCAATCAATATTACCCCAAGGTGAGCGCCTCGGTGGTGCTCTCGGATCTGGGCTTCTGGAGGGATGCGGCGTACGCCAAGACCTTCAACTCGCTGAAGCTGCGCGCCAGCTACGGTGAGGCTGGCAACTTGAACGGCATCGGCTCTTATGATCGGTTTTATCAGTTTACTCCCATTGGCTTTCAGGGCCGCAACACCTTCTTGCCCAACGCGCGGCTAGCTAACCCGAGGGTGCGGCCGGAGCGCGTGACCGAACTGGAAGCCGGAGCTGACCTTGGCTTTTTCAACGACCGACTTGGGTTGGGCGTAACTGTGTACAATCAGAAAACCACGGATTTAGTAGTGGACCGGCCACTGGCGCCGTCGCGGGGTGGTTCGTCTATCGTTGAGAACGTAGCCCGGCTTAATAATAAGGGCGTAGAGGTGCAGCTGAATGCTGTGCCGGTGCGAACTGCCGATTTCAGCTGGGATTTCACGGCCATTTTCAGCCGCAACCGCAATAAGATAGTGGACTTAGTGGGTTCGGCGGCCATACTCGTCGATAACGTAGCCGGCGCGCCGGTATATCTCATTAATGGACAACCAGCGGGCGTATTTTATGGCTCGGCTTACGCTCGCAACCCCGATGGCTCCCTGCTGCTTACCCCCCAGGGTTTCCCGCAGGACGAGCGTACCACGGGTCAGGGCGTCGGCTCAATAGACTTTGTGCCGGCGCGCACTGCTGAGGGTCAGCCCAGCTACGCACCGGGTACTACTATTGCCAACGTAGTTATCGGTAATCCCAACCCGGACTGGACTGGCTCCTTCAGTACCAGTTTTACCTACAAGAAACTCTCCTTGCGAGTACTGCTCGATGCCGTGCAGGGCGTGGACGTATTCAATGCCGACTATCGGACCCGTCAGGGCGTGGGCCTGGGAGACTTGGCCGAGCAAGAGCTGCGAGGTGATCTGCCACGCGGCTACATCTTTGCCGTTTACAATACCCAGGAATTCCGCATCGATGATGGCTCGTTTGTGAAGCTCCGCGAAACGGCTCTAACTTACACGCTGCCTCCCATCAGCAAGTTTATCAGCGACTTTAATGTGTCGCTCATCGGCCGCAACCTGTACTCGTGGGATGACTACAAGGGCTTCGACCCCGAAACCAGCGCAGGTGGCGCTTCCGATTTGTTTCGGGCTGTGGACTTTGGCAATGTGCCGATTCCGCGCACCTACCAGCTCCGGTTGTCGGCTACGTTCTAATGAAGTACCCTCTTCTCCAAACTCGCCATTCCATGAAAAAGATACTAATACTGCTGGCTGTGCTGTCGATGGCGACGAGCAGCTGCGACAAAGAATACCTGAACCCCAGCACTGGCAGAGACGTGCAGGTACTAACCAACGCCGACGGCCTGATTACGGTGTGCAACGGCTTGCAGGCCCGTTTCACGACGGGCGGCGCGCTGAGCCCGCTTTATAACACGGTAGCGGCTGGCGGCCTGAGTACCCGCGAGCTGACAATCTTAAACGTGGGTAACATTGAAGAATTTAACATCAGCCTCGGGGCCGGCAACGTCATCAACCTCAACGGGGTGGTGCGCAACCTCTGGACCCAGTCGCAGCTGGTGCGCGCCAATGCCGACCTTGTGCTAGCCAACGCCAACATCGCCGTTGACCCCGGCACGCGTAGCGGCATCATTGCCTACGCCAGCATCTTTCGGGCCCTGGCAATCGGCACGCTGGCGCAGTATTTTGAGCAAGTACCGATAGTCACGCAAGTAAACGCCCCGTTCGTGAGCCGGGTGCAGGCATTGCAGTCGGCCGTAGAGCAGCTGGAGGCCGCCGCCGCGCAATTGAATACCGCGCCGGTATCGGCTGACTTCAACAGTAAAATTGTTCCGGGCATCAACCTGCCCAATACCGTGCAAGCCCTCATTGCCCGCTACAGCCTGCTGGCCGGCGATTATGACAAGGCCATTGCCGCCGCAGGGCGGGTAGATCTGGCAAGCCGCTCCGTGTTCACTTTCGACGAGCTGGCCCGCAACCCTATATTCGAGGTGGCTTTTGGCAACCGCAACGTGTTTGAGCCGACCAACGTGAGTCTGGGCCTGACCGGCGGCTTTGCCCCGGAGGCCGGCGACCGGCGTATCCCGTTCTATACCCGCGCCGCGCCCACAGCCACCCAAAACCGGGGCACCGGCTTTTACACCGCCAGCGCGGCTCCTATTCCGGTCTACGTACCCGGCGAGATGCTGCTGATTCGGGCCGAAGCCTACGCCCGCAAAAACGACCTGACCAACGCCGTGCTGGAGCTGAACCGCGTGCGCACCAGCACCGCTGCCGCTACTACCACTGGCACTGCCGGCTTGCCTACGGCTCCTCCCGGTGCCGGGCTGGCTCCGTACGCTGGTCCGCTCACCCAGGAAGCCGTGCTACTTGATATTCTGCGCAACCGCAGCGTAGAGCTGGCTTTTCAGGGCTTCCGCCTCGAAGATAGTCGCCGCTTCAACCGCCCCGGGCCGGGCGCGGCCGGCTCCGAGCGCAACCGCAACTTTCTCCCCTATCCCCGCACGGAGCGCGAGAATAACCCCACCACCCCCGAAGATCCAGCTATATAGGGCCACTGTTTGACGGCTTATGTGTCCTTCGACTTGACGGCCAGAATTGGGGTTAAACTACAACTACTCAATTTTTAACAGCTGGTTTCTGCTTCAAGCGGAGGCCAGCTGTTTGCATTGGATGAGAAGCGGGTAGCTGCCACTGCTTGGCACATATTTGCTAAGCCATAACGGATGGCGCGGTGGTAATTCATAGCTTCGGAAATCAAAAGTTCTGTCATCCGGCCGCAGGAAGGACTTTTCCACACCATAGCAAGTTTTGAATACACTAGTCGTTCAATGGGGATAAGGTCCTTCCTGCGGCCGGATGACAGAATAAGTGAAAAAACTGCAATTCTAAATAGCTTTGATTCCCTCACCTCTTCCTCAACAAACTCTATGAACACCACGCAAGCTGCCGTAGCTACTACCGGAACCGTGCCGCTGGTGGAGGCCACCGGGCCGGGCCGACTCGTGTCGCTCGATGTATTTCGGGGCATCACCGTCATGGCCATGATACTGGTGAATAATCCCGGCAGCTGGGGCCACATCTACGCGCCGCTGGAGCACGCCAAATGGCACGGCTGCACGCCCACCGACCTGATTTTTCCTTTCTTCCTGTTCATTGTGGGCGTCAGCATCGTGTATGCCCTCGACTCGGCCCGGCAAGACCCAAGCCGCCACTCACAGCTATTGATGCGCATTGTGAAGCGCTCGGCTATTCTGTTCGGGCTGGGGTTGTTTTCGGCGCTCTTTCCCAGCTTTGTATTCGAAACGGTGCGAATTCCGGGCGTGTTGGCTCGTATTGCTGTCGTATTCCTGGTGTGCGGCACCATATTCCTGAAAACCAACTGGCGCACGCAGGCGTGGCTGCTGGGGGGCATTTTGGTGTTGTATAACGTGCTTATGCAGGTGGTGCCCGTGCCGGGCTTCGGGCCTGCCAATCTAGAGCCGGCTACTAACCTCGGCGCCTGGCTAGACCGCTTGATTTTGGGCGAAAATCATCTTTGGAAAGCCAGTAAAACCTGGGACCCCGAAGGCCTGCTGAGCACCGTGCCGGCCATTGGCACGGGCTTGGCTGGAATATTGGCTGGCCAATGGCTGCGGCGTCGCAATACGGAGCCTGCCACCAAAGTGGCGTGGCTTTTTGTAGCCGGTGGGGCTGCTATTGTGCTGGGAATGATCTGGAATGGGTGGTTTCCGATCAATAAAAGCCTCTGGACCAGCTCATACGTGCTCTACACCGCCGGTATTGCGGTGGCTATGCTGGCGGCGCTCTATTGGGTCTGCGACGTGCACGGCTACCGTGCCTGGACCAAGCCCTTTCTGGTGTATGGCGTCAATGCCATCACCGTGTTTTTCCTGTCGGGCTTGGTGCCGCGCCTACTGCAAATGATCAAAATTCCGGTTGCGGCCGGTGAATCCGTGGGCCTGCGCACTTGGCTTTACGATACGTTTTTTGTGCCCTATTTCAGCCCTATTAATGCCTCGCTGGCGGGCGCTATCGTATGCGTGTTGATCTGGCTGGGTGTTTTGTGGGTAATGTACAATCGGCGGATCATTATTAAGGTCTGAATCGCGGATTTTGCAGATTAATCGGATTACCCAGATTTTGGTGACGATTACTGTGATATAGATATACTGACTTTTAGTTTTGTAAAATGCTGTTGGATAGCAGGTATAATAAGATAACTGAGAAGGTGATAGGGGCCGCCATGCAAGTCCATCGGCTGATGGGTAATGGCTTTCAGGAGGTGATTTATCAGCGGGCTCTAGCTTTTGAGTTGGAAGAGCAAAAGGTAGGATTTGTAAGGGAGATTGAGATGCCGATTTTCTATAAAGAAAAGGAAATAGGCTCGCGCCGGGTTGATTTTTTAGTAGAAGAAATGGTACTGGTGGAGCTCAAGGCATTAGCTGAAATCACACCAGTTCACCATGCTCAAATCATCAACTACCTGAACGCCTACCGCCTGGAAATTGGCTTGCTTATCAATTTCGGTGAGCCTAGTCTCCGCTTCAAGCGATTCATCAAAGGCCGCTCAAACCCCACTCAAACCCCACTTAATAACCATCAAATAACAGGTCAGTGAATCCAAAATGGCCTAAATCGTCACCAAAATCCGTGGAATCCGATTAATCTGCAAAATCCGCGATTCAGAAAGTATAGCCCGCAAAATCCTGACGGAGCTTGGTCTTGAGCAGCTTGCCCGTGGCGGTGTGAGGCAACTGATCCACGAACTCCACGGCGTCAGGCGTCCACCAGCGGGCAATTTTGCCTTCAAAGAACTGCAATAGCTCTTCTTTAGTGACCTGGGCATCGGGCTTGAGTACTACCACCAGCAACGGCCGCTCACTCCACTTAGGGTGGGGCACGCCGATGACGGCGGCCTCGGCTACGGCCGGATGGGCAATGGCGTGGTTTTCCAGATCAATCGACGAAATCCACTCCCCGCCCGACTTGATAACGTCCTTGGAGCGGTCGGTGATGTGCATGAAGCCATCGGGGTCGATGGTGGCTACGTCGCCGGTTTTGAACCAGCCGCTTTGCGTGAGTTGGCCCGGCTCGCCGGCCCGGAAATAACTGCCCACGATGAAAGGGCCGCGCACGAGCAGGTCACCGAAGGCGACGCCGTCGTGGGGTAGTTCCTGGCCGGCATCGTCCACAATTTTCATATCTACCCCAAAGATGGCCCGACCCTGCTTGGTTTGAATGGCAAATTGCTCATCGGCAGAGAGCAGCAGGTGCTTGGCTTTGAGCGTGCAGGCGGTACCCAGCGGGCTGGTTTCGGTCATACCCCAGGCGTGGCGGATTTCAATGTGCAGCTCCTCATCGAAGGCTTTCAACAGCGCTGGCGGGCAGGAAGCGCCGCCTACTATCATGCGCTTGAGGGTGGTGAATTGCAGCTTTTTCTCTCGCATAAACGTCAGCAGGCCAAACCAGATGGTAGGTACGCCGGCCGTGAAGGTGACTTTTTCCTGCTCATACAACTCGTAGAGGCTGGCCGCGTCGAGGCCGGGACCGGGCATTACCAGCTTGCAGCCGTTTAGGGGCGCCACGTAGGGAATACCCCAGGCATTGACGTGAAACATGGGCACTACGGGCAATACCGTGTCGCAGGCTGAGCAGTTGAAGCAGTCGGGGAGGGATGCGGCGTAGCTGTGCAGCAGGGTGGAGCGGTGGGAGTAGAGCACGCCCTTGGGCTCATCGGTGGTGCCGGACGTATAGCAGAGCGAAGAAGCGGTATTTTCGTCGAACACGGGCCACTCGAAATCGGTGGTTTGGGCGGCCAGCAGCTCTTCGTAGCAAAGCAGCTCGCCGGGCAAAGCTGAGTCGGCGGGCATGTGGGCGCGGTCGGTGAGCAGGATCCAACCGGCTACTTTGGGGCACTGGGGGGCTAATTTCTCGGCCAGCGGCAGAAAGGTAAGGTCCAAGAAAATATAGCTGTCCTCAGCGTGATTGATGATAAATACCAGCTGCTCGGCAAACAGCCGCGGGTTGATGGTATGACAAATGGCTCCCAGCCCCGACACGCCATAATACAGCTCGAAGTGGCGGTGGTTGTTCCAGGCCAGCGTCCCGACTCGGTCGCCCATCCCGATGCCCAAATTCTTGAGCGCGTTGGCTAGCTGCTTGCTGCGCTGGTGGGCCGCGTGGTAGGTGTAGCGGTGGATGCCGCCTTCCGTTAGGCGCGACACAATTTCGGTGTCGGAGTGCCACTTGGCTGCGTGTTCGAGAAGCCCCGCGATGCGCAGGGGCTGGTTCATCATCAAGCCGAGCATAGAAAAATAGGTTGGGTGGGAAACGGATAATACCGTTTTCTAAGCTAAGAAAAACAACGAGGGGCCTCAAACTCCGGCAACGATTGGCCTCACCCCGGCCCCCTCTCCCCAGGAGAGGGGGCCGGGGGGTGAGGCCAATCGTTGCTTAGTTTTCCTTCAGCACCGGCGATTCAGTAGGCGTACTTTTGCCCTGCTGCACAGCTTCGATGGCAACCTGCAATAAGTGGCTGCGCACGCTCAGGTCGCTGATCTTATTGTTGTTGCGGGTGGGGTTTACACGGTTGGAGAGGAAGATGACGGTAAGATCATACTGCGGATCGACCCAGAAGTAGGTACCGGTGTAGCCCGTGTGGCCGTAGCTGCTTTGGCTGGCGTTTTTGGCCGAATTCACTGATGGGTTGGCCGCGGGACGGTCGAAGCCCAGGGCGCGGCGGTTGTCGGGGCAGAACTGGCAGCGCGTGTACTCAGCCATGGTTTCGGACTTGATGAGCTGCTGCCCGCCATATTTGCCATTCCAGGCATACATCTGCACTACTTTCGCCAGGTCGTTGGCGCTGCCGAAAAGGCCTGCGTGGCCAGAAACGCCCCCCAGCAAGGCCGCGCCTTCGTCGTGCACGGTGCCGTGGAGCTGGTCGTGGCGGAATAGGGAGTCGTATTCGGTGGGAGCAATGCGGCTGAGTGGGAAGCGGCGGGTAGGATTGTAGCCCATAGTCGTGGCGCCCAACGGCTTATAAATCTCATCGACCACAAACTGATTGAGCGGCTTGCCCGAAGCCGAGCGCACAAACCACGGCGACATGATAAACGACAAGTCGGAGTACACGTAGCCGGGCTTCTCGTTCAGCGGCGACTCGGCAATGGCCTTGCGAATCCGCTCCGGGAAATCCTTGCGGGCCCACAGGTTGGAGGCAGCCTGATACGGGAAACGGGCCGACGAATCGGCGCGGAAAAAGCGGCGGTTCAGCTCCGACGGCTTGGTGACTGATACGTCGGCTGCATCGGGGCTTTTACCAAATAGCTTATTGAAAATGCCGCGCGGCTTGGTGTAGTCTTTCCAGAACGGAATCCAGGCCTTGAGGCGGGCTTGGTGGGTGAGCACGTCGCGCAGCTTCAAGTCCTGCTTATTCGTGCCCACAAATTCAGGATACAGCTGCCCCATGGTCATGTCAGGGTTGAACTTTCCCTGATCCTGGAGGCGCATCAGCGCCGGCAAGGCCGCCGATACTTTGGTTACCGACGCCAGATCGTAGATATCGGTGTTCAGCACGGGGCGCGGTTTTTTGCCCCCCAGGCGCGGATTGTTGGCGTAGTCGTGGGTGCCGTAGCTTTTGCGCAGCACTACCGTTCCTTTGCGGGCAATCAGCACCTCGCCACCGGGAAATGCCTGCGCCGCCAAAGCCTGCTGCATCATCGAGTCCACGCGGGCTTCGAGGTTGTTGCTCATACCCACGGCTTCGGGGTAGCCGTAGCTCAGGCGCATGCCGCCCTGGGTACTCAGGCCGAAGCCGCGCGGGTATTGGTCGGAGATGGTAACGGGCAGCTTGCCCTGGGCACCGATGCCGCCAAAAATCATTTGGGCGGTCAGGTCCTGGGCGTTTTTGCTTTCCTGATACGCCAGCACGACGGCGTCGGCGCGGGCCAGGTCGCGGACTTTGGCCACGGCGTAGGCATTGCCAAATACGCTTACCACGATGCGTTGTTTGGTGGTGGCCAGCTCGCGCAGCAGCACGTTGGTTTCCGGCGTCACGCCAAAGTTGGTAGCCGGCAGCCGGCCCAGATTATTGAGGCCGATGAGCAGCGTGTTGTAGCCTTTCAACGCCTCCCGGATCTTCACCAGCTCATCCAGCGTAGGCGTGGCCGATAACCAGAAATGGTCGGCCGGGGCATAGTCCGTCACCATGCGCTGAAAGTCGGTGGTGTCTTTGGTACCGATAGTGACCGTAGCAATGCGCAGCGTGTCGAGGCGCTGCAAGGGCAGTAGGTTTTTCTCGTTGCGCAACAAGGTCAAGGACAGCTCGCTCAGGCGCTGGCTCAGATAGTTGGCGTGGGGCGTGTTCAGGTCCTGATACAGGTTTTTGAGGTCGATAGGCTGGTACTTATTCAGCCCCGCCCACTCCTTCAGCGCCAGCACCTTGCGGCAGCGGCGGTCAATTTCTTCCTGCGTGATTTCGCCCCGATTAATAGCCTCCCGAACCATCGTCAGGGCCAGCGGAATATTTTTGGAGAACTCCAGAATGTCGTTGCCGGCCAGCAGGGCCCGCACATCGCCTTCGCCGGGCGGAAACATGTTGGTAAGGCCCTTCATGTTCATGGCATCCGTGAAAATGACGCCCTCAAACCCCATTTTCTCCTTCACCATCCCCGTCACGATGGGCTTGGACAGCGTGGACGGAATGCCCGTGCTGTCGAGGGCCGGAATGTTGAGGTGGGCAATCATAATGCCCCCCAGGCCCCGCCGCATCAGACTACGGAAGGGAAACAGCTCCAGCGTATCAATGCGGCGCTGGTCTACCCGAATGAGGGGCAGGGCCAGGTGCGAGTCCGTGTCGGTGTCGCCGTGACCGGGGAAGTGTTTGGCTACGGCCAGAATGCCGTTGTCCTGCATACCGCGCATGTACTGGTAACTCTTGGCGGTTACTTCCTCGCGGTTGTCGCCCCAGGAACGAAAGCCGATAACGGGGTTGGCGGCGTTGTTATTCACATCGACCACCGGCGCAAAGTTGACGTGCATACCGGTGCGCTTGAACTGTCGGGCAATTTCGGCGCCCATCTCGTAGAGCAGAGCCGTATCCTGCACGCCGCCCATGCTCATCTGGTAAGGAAACCGCGTGGTACTGTCCAGGCGCATACCGATGCCCCACTCGGCGTCCATGGCCACCAGCAGCGGCACTTTCGCCTGCGCCTGATACCTGTTTAGCAGCTTGCTCTGGCGCACCGGCCCGCCCTGGAAGAAAATTAGCCCCCCGACGCCGTACTGCTGCACCAGCTGCGACACGGAGTCTTCGTCGATGCGCTTGCGGTTGGAGTAAGCCGCCACCATAAAGAGCTGCGCCACCCGTTGGTCGGGCGTGAGCGTGGCCATCACCGAGTCAACCCAGCGCGACTTGGCCGCCTGGGAGGCAAAAGGCACCGGCGCGTTGAGCGGGCGCGGCTTGGCGGCAGTGGTTTTAGACTTTAATTTTGTCGGGCGCTGGGCTGAAGCATCAAATGAGCTCAGCAGTACTAGTAGCAGCCACAGAAACGGAAGGGAGCGGAGGAAGGACAAGATGAGAGCAGAATGGGTTGGGGGGCTAATTTACGGTTACACCACAGTAAACGCACGAGAGTTATTTTTTGCATCTATAAAAATGATGAGAAATTATAGCGGACTTCATGTGCTTACTTATCGAAGCTGTTTAGGAAGTCGAGAGAACGTCATGCTGAGCCTGTCGAAGCATCTCTACCGCTTCGTTGAACTACTCTAGCGAAGCGGTAGAGATGCTTCGACAGGCTCAGCATGACGTCCCGGTTTACTTTGGAGGACTTCCTAAACAGCTTCATCATCACTGCAGCCAAGCGAATCGTGCGCGAAGGAGTTAATTCGGGTAGCTACATCAATGCGTATCTTGCTGATCCTTTTTACTTGACTTGTCAGATATGGACGCCAAAATCACGCTTTATACCCTTCTCGATAAGGCCCTGCAAGACCGGTTGTTCTACGTGCCGTTCTGGGATTGCCCCTACGAATGCACGTTCTGCTGCGTGGACTCCCTGCCCGGTACGGCTCCCGGCTGGCCCGACGCCGGTGAGGCGCTGCTCTTCGAAATGGCGGAAGAAATGAGCCAACGCTACGGTCGGCGCATCGAGCTGCACTTCTACGGTGGCGAGCCTATGCTGCGGGCCGGTTACGTCGAGCACGTAGCCCGGCGGGTGTTGACCAGTCCGTTTATCAGCAAGCTGGTGCTCTATACCACGCTACGGAGCAGCTCCCCGAGCAAGGTGCTCGATATTTTGGGTCCCAAGCGGCTACAAATTCTTGTCAATCCCGATACGGTGAATGAGCGAACCACGGCGGCCCTCCAGGAGCTGAAGGGCGTGGCGCAGCTGAACCTACTGCCCGTGCATCTGATGACTGGCCGTGGAGCCGTGGACGTGCGCGCCGACTGGCATCGTCGGTTGCCCATCGGCTGGCCTGGGCATAGCTGTTTTGCCAAGGCATCGGGCCCGCTCATCAACGGGCCGCAGCAGACGGTGCACGTCTGCTGCCTACCCCAAAGCCCGGTGCTGGGCTCGTTCAGCGACAGCGCCGCCGACTTGCTCAACCGCTACGACGCGGCCCTGCGCACTGTGCCCAAAGCGCTGAATCAGGCCTGCCGCAGCAGCGGGGCGGCCCACCCATGTAGTGTCTGCAACCGCTATTCCGGCTATCAGTCGCAGGCTGGGCCGGGCCGCAATGACTTCGGAGTGCAGGAAGCGCTGGCCTTGGCTAGTAGCGTCCAACCCGTAGGTGCATGAGACGGCATCGCTCCGGCTTAGCGAATTATGTTAAATTCCGTTAGTGCGAAATCTACTCCTTAATCACGATTTCCTCCGTGTGAAACACGTTGCCTTGTTCTCCCTTCAATTGCACCGTCGCCAGTAGCTTTTTGCCTTTCTGCTGAAAGCGAAACACGCCGTAGTGCTTCTGATTGACCAGCGGGCCGATGCGGTATTTATTCGCTTCGCCGGTGTTATTGGTGGCCGAGTGCGTGAGGCCGCTGGAGGTGATTTCGTAGACCGGATACGCCACGCCGGGCAGGGTTATTTTGGCCATTTCGCCGATGTGCCGGTCGCCGCTGACGAGCAGGACGCCTTTGGCTTTGGTGCTGGCCAGCAGGCTGAACAGGCGCTGGCGGGCAGCCGGGAAATTAGCCCACTTTTCATAGGGATGCTCTTCGGCCAGAAACTGAATGCCGGAGCCGATAATGTGGGCGTCGGCGTCGCTGGTGGCGAGTTGCTGCTGAAGCCACTGCCACTGCGCCTCGCCCAGCAGGTCGCCGGTGGCGTTGGGGATGTAGGCTTTGGTAGAGTCTTTTTGGAGGGCGTCCTGGTGGTAGCGGTCGTCGAGCAGGATGACTTTTACTTTTTTGCCCCCCACCTTATAATCGTAGGCGGCGTAGATGCCTTCCTGCTGACGGCGCGGACTGCCAGCAGGTTCCTGCAGGAAGTCGAGGGCCAGCTGCTGGCTTGCTTTTTGGGTCCAAACGATTTGTCGCCGTCGTTGCGGCCGTAGTCGTGGTCGTCCCAGGTGCCGATGACCGGGACCTGGGTGCGGAAGGCTTTGTAGTCGGGTTGATTGAACTGCTGGTCGTACTTGGCTTTAAGCACAGCCATATCTTCGGAGTCGCCGTAGATGTTGTCGCCGAGCCAGATCCAGAGGTCGGGCTTCTCCGCTGAAATAGGCTTCCACATGGGCTGGGGTAGGTTCTGGCGGTTGCAGGAGCCGAAGGCGATGGTCAGCTCTTTCTTGCGCTGCGCCATAGCCGTTGGGCTGCCCAGGTGCAGGAGCAAACCCAGAATCAGGAGGTATTTCTTCATTTTGCAAAGATCTGGGGTAAGGCAGTACTAACTACGCGGCTTGGTGTAAAGCAACTATTAAGAAATGCCCCCCAGCGTACCGCACCGCCTGCCGCCGGTCTAATTTTTGTGCTTGGGGGCACACGCCACGCCGTCACTGCGCGTTAAATGTGCTACTTCCCTTGAAAACTAAACGATTTCTGCCCTTGAATACGCTCCTGATTGTTCTTGCTTTTTTCGTGCGCGCCTGATGGGCGGTAAGCTGACTACCTGCCTCGGGGTCGTATTTCTGTTGGTCGGCGGCCTTAGCCACGCGGCTTTTGCCCAGTACCCCGTGCGGGGTATTATCCGGGATAAACAAACCAAGGAGCCGCTGCCATTCGTGGGTATTGGCGTAAAAGGTACGACCCTGGGCACGGCCAGCAACGAGAACGGAGAGTTCACCCTCAGCTTGCCCTCCGTGCCGCAAACGCTGATCGTATCGGAGCTGGCCCACATCAAGGATACGGTGCGCGTCACGGAGGCGGGCCAGGCGTTGGAAATAGAACTGGCGCCGGCCACGGTGGTGCTGTCGGAGGTGAAAGTGGCCAGCTACGCCTACCAGTTGGTAGACCGCGCTTACCAGCAGATGAAGAAAAACTACGGCCGTAAATTCTACGGCAAAGCCTACTACCGCCAGATCACGCGCATCGACAATGACCCCACGGAACTGCTGGAAATGGTGTGGAACGCTAAGTCCAACAACGCCCGTATTGAAGGCACGAGCATGGCGCAGGGCCGCTACGCCGCCAAGCAAGCCCTGATCAGCGACAAAAATTTTTCGCTCTACACCAAAGCTTTCGGCCTCTACGACGACAAGGCTGACACAACAAAAGCGCTTGGCCTGTTCAGCCCCAACGTTGTCGAGAATTATCTGCTGGAAATAAAAGGTGTTCTGGAAAAAGGCGAGACGGGCGGCGTGGCGGAAATTGCCTTTGAAACGCGCCCCGAGCAAACCAAATACCGCTCGAAAGGCACCGTCTGGATTGACGTGGATACTTACCAGGTAATCCGCTACAAGATGACCACGCCCCAGCTTACCCGCAAAGCCAACAACCCGACATTCTCCTTCAAAAACACGGAGCTGGAGCTGGATATGGTGTTTCAGAACGACACCACGGCCGTAAACCCGCTGGAGCACATCCGGGCCATTATGACCTACGACCTAGTGCGCCCCGGCCTGCCGCCCGCCAAAATGAATGTATCGGCTTTCACCTTTTTCTACGACACCAGTCGCAAGCCTACGAACCTGACGTACAGCAAAGTGAGCAGTAACGAGCGCGACCTGGAAGCCATCAGAAAGGTGAAGTATAATCCGGAATTCTGGGCCAATAACCCGGTGGTAAAACGTACCCCGCTGGAAGATGAGGTAGCCAAGTCATTTGAGCAGAAAGGTGCGTTCGGAACGATGGTAAAAAAGCCCGAGCCTAAGACCGGCATTCGTATTCGGAACGGACAGATAGAATAGTACGCTGGGGGGCTTTTTGCTAAGCTCCACCCATATTTTCTCAACGCCCCGCTCCAACTTCTGCTCGGGAGTTGGGGCGGGGCGTTTTTGGTGGATGTGATGCTTACTTATGCTGCTCCCACTCCGCCAGCTCAGTTCGGTGCTCCTGGTAAATCCGGTTGAGTATGGCCGTGTCGGGATTGGTGCCGAGCACAATGGTAGTGCCTTGCTCACGGGCGTAGTTATTCTCGACTTTGCCCCGGCGCTGATAGCTGGTAAAATACTCCCCAAAGTCCTCAAATTCATCCGTAACCAAGATAATGTGCCGGTATGGCTGCACCGGGCGCGTTGGAAACCAGTACAGGTAGCTGCCATTGAAGCTATGGGCGGCAGGCATCGCCCGCGCCCGATTGTAGTAGTTCAAAGCCCCGGCCTGACCGTAATTATCGCACAGTACCAGGGTGCGGCTCCGCGAAGAGTCGGGCAGACTTTGGTACACTTGCCAGGCTTTGTCGGCCAGCTCCTGCCAGCCCAGCATATCGGCGAAATCCTGGGGCAGCGGGTGAATCTTGCCGTCTTCCCAGCGGTTGGCGCCGGTACTGCGGTAGGCTTCGCCAATCTGCTGCATTCGGGCCGGCGGATAGAGCGCGTAAGCATACGGAAACAGCGGAATAGCCAGCACCAGCAACACTGCCGGCAATATGGGCCGCGCCAGCTTGCTCAGGCGCGGAAAGTGCCCCAGCTGATGCTCCAGCCACGCCGCTCCCGCCGCAAACAGAATGGGGTAGTAACCCAGGGCGTAGTAGCTCTTGCCGTGCAGCACCGTAAGGATAAAAAGCCCCCCAAGAAAGACAAAGCCCACGCTGCGGTATGGCTGAAACGGCTGATAGAACAACAAAGCCAGCAGCCCCGGTACCCACACCCACAGGGCCGGAAAACACATGAGCACCTGGTCTTGCCAGAAGTCAGCCGCCGACACATTTACCAGCTGCGAGTCGTGCAGCAGCGCCATGTGGTGCAGAAAGGGAATGCCATGCCGTAGCTGCCAGATCAGGTTGGGTAAAAACAGCGTCAGAGCAATGCCGGCCGCTATCCACCCGGCTTTGGTAACCAGAATATGGCGCTGCTCGGTCAGCAGAATTCCGGCGAGCAGCGCCCCGATGAAAAAGAAGGTGGTGTACTTATTCAGCAGGCTTAGGCCCAGTACTACACCAATGCCGTACAGGTAGCGCGGCTGCGGCTGCCGACCGTAGGCAAGCAGCCAGTAGCAGCTGAGCGTAAAGGCAAAGACTTCGAACGAGTTGGGCTGAAAGAGGAAGTTGAGCCGCGAATAAGCGCAGACGATGTAGCTGAGGCAGGCCAGCGCCTGCGCCCACCAGCCGCCGCCCAGCCGCTGGGCCGCCCGTCCCACCACGTACACCGTACCCGCGCCCCACAGCAAGGGCCAGAATTTCACCCAAAAATACCCCCCACCCAAGGCCAGCGTGAGCCAGCTTTGCAGGGCCATCAGGGGCGGCACTTCCAGGTAGCCCCAAGCCAGGTGCTGACCATAGTTGAGGTACAGATATTCGTCGCGGTGCAGCTCGTACACCCGGCTGGCCAGCACGAAGCCCAGCAAAAACTTGAGTAGAGCGAAGAGGAGCGGAACAAGGCGTTTCATGCCGGAATATATTCGATTTCTAATAAATGCTTGGTTCGCGTTATTTCCGGCCGACTAGCAAACGCAAGTTGCGGAGTGGTTAGAAATTAGAGTTAGAAGCTAGCTCCCCTCCTCCGCTGAATTCCGCGCATCAAGCGGCGTGGGTTGGGGGTGGTTGGCAATCGTTACACAGTTTTTAGTTGCTAGCTCTAGCCTTTGTTCTCTCAGCATCAACCACCCCCAGCCCACGTCGCTTGATGCGCGGAATTCAGCGGAGGAGGGGAGCTAACTTCTAACTCTAGCTTTGAACGCTCCCCAACCTGAGTTAGCTATATTGCCCCCCACTCAAACTCTCTTCCTCTCTCACCCCTTTCCCCATGAAGAAACTAGCCCTTTCCGGGTTGCTGGTTGGCGCGCTGCTAACCGCTTGTAATCAGCAGAAAACCACGGCCAATGGCAGCAGCGACGCTGCGGCTACCGGCACCGCTGAAGTAAAAGACCTGTCGACGCTGTTTGCCAATTTCTGGGAAGAAAACCTCAAGCTTTTCCCGCTGGACGCCACCACCCAGGGCGATAATCGCTACAACGACCGGCTGCCCAACGACCAGACCCAAGCTTTCCGCGACACGCTCCGGACGACGTACCAAAACTACCTCAGCCAGCTGCAAAAGTTTGACCGCGAAAAGCTGTCGGACAACGATAAAATCAGCTACGATATTTTTAAGTACGACCTGGAGAATAAGCTGGCCGGTCTGAAGCTAAACACCTGGATGATACCGTTTCAGCAGTTTTGGGGCTTGCCCATTACGCTGGGGCAGTTTGGCTCGGGCTCGGGTATTCAGCCCTTCAAAACCGTGAAGGACTACGACGACTGGTTGGGCCGCGCCAAGGGCTTTGCCGCCTGGGGCGACTCGGCTATTGGCAACTTTCGCAAGGGCATGGCCGCCGGCGTAGTATTGCCGCGCACGCTGGTAGAGAAGATGATTCCGCAGATGCAGGATCTGGTAGTCACGGACCCCACCAAGAGCCTGTTCTACGGCCCGGTAGCGAAGTTTCCGGCTGGTTTTTCGGACGCGGATAAGCAGCGTCTCACCGCCGCCTACAAGGATGTTATTCTGATGAACCTCGTGCCGACGTACCGGAAGCTGGGGACCTTTTTGAAGAACGAATACCTGCCTAAAGCCCGCACCACCACCGGTATTTCGGCCGTACCCGGCGGGCCGGAAATCTACCGCTATTACGTAAAGAGCTGGACCACCACCGACAAGACGCCCGAGGAAATCTACCAGACGGGTTTGGCGGAGGTAAAGCGCATTCGCTCGGAAATGGAGCGGGTAAAAAATGAAGTCGGCTTTAAGGGTGACCTGAACGCTTTCTTCACTTACCTGAAAACCGATAAGAAGTTCACGCCCTATCAAACCCCCGAGCAGGTATTGGGAGCTTTCCGCGCCATTCAGGCCAAGATTGATCCGAACCTGAAGAAGATGTTCGGCCGCACGCCCAAAACGCCGTTTGAGATTCGGCAGACGGAGGCTTTTCGTGCGGCTTCGGCCTCGGCTGAGTACAACCAGGGCAACCCCGACGGCTCGCGGCCGGGCGTGTTCTACATTCCTATTCTGAACGCGAAGGAGTTTAATACGACCTCGGGCATGGAGTCGCTGTTTTTGCACGAGGCCATTCCGGGTCACCACTACCAGATTTCGCTTCAGCAGGAAAACGAAAGCCTGCCCAAGTTTCGTCGCTTTGCCTGGTATGGTGCTATGGGCGAAGGCTGGGCGCTGTACACCGAGAGCCTGGGCAAAGAGCTGGGCCTGTACACCGATCCCTACCAGTACATGGGCGCGCTCGGCGACGAGATGCACCGCGCCATTCGCCTGGTAGTAGACGTGGGCATGCACACCAAAAACATGACCCGCGAGCAGGCTATCAAGTATATGATGGATAATGAAGCCATCAGCGAGCAGGGCGCCACCGCCGAGATTGAGCGCTACATGGCCATTCCGGGGCAGGCGCTGAGCTATAAAATCGGGGCGCTGAAGATTCGGGAGCTGCGCCAGAAGTATCAGAAGCAGCTGGGGGGCAAATTCAACCTCAGCAACTTCCACGACGAGCTGCTGAAGGACGGCGTGATGCCCCTGGCCGTGCTGGAGCGCAAAATGGACGCCTGGGCCGCTGGGCAGCAGTAGGTTTCCGCGCTTCGGTTTTAATTAAATGCAAAAGGCAGCCGAATCGGCTGCCTTTTTTTGTGGCTAACAACATCTGGGGGCTTTTACCAAACCTTACACACCTACAATAGACTATACTTTTTTAAGCTGGGCAGTCGGCTTTCTGCCAATACTGTCCGTTTAAGACCTTATACGTTATTTCATTAAAAACCAATCTAATGTCTCAGCAACTCCGACAAACACTCGCCCTGGGCGCTATGGCCGGCATGCGCAGCATGACGGCGCCTGCCACGCTAAGTCACGCTTTGGCCAAAAACAATTCTGCCGCTTTGGCCAGCTCGCCCTTACGGTTTCTGCAGTCGCCCACTACGGCAAAGATTCTTAAGGGCGTAGCCCTCACCGAAATGGTTGCTGACAAGCTGCCCGGTATGCCCGACCGCACGTCGCCACCTATTTTATCGGGTCGCATTCTGGCTGGGGGACTGGTAGGCGCGGCGGCTTACAAAGCCAAAAACGATAGTATGCTGACTGGCGCTCTGCTGGGCAGTGCCATGGCGGTGGCTGCTACCTACGGTGCCTTATATCTGCGCAAAACGCTGGGCAAGACCACCGGCCTGCCCGACACGGTATGGGCAGTGGTGGAAGATAGTTTGGTTCTCAAAAGTGCCCTGTCAGTGGTGCAAGACGCCCGCCGTAGCACAACCAATCAGCTTCAGTAGCTTATTATTCACAAAAAAAGCCCCCCAACAACAAGCTGGGGGGCTTTTTTATACTTGGGTGTAGCTAATTGCTACGTGCCTTCCGGCTCTTAACGTTGGGTAGTAGAGCCGCCACCCATGCCACCGCTGCCAGTGCTACCACCACCGGAAGTTGTGCCATTGCCGCTTTGGTCGGTGCCCGACGCTTGAGAAGGAGCCTGCTTGGCGTTCTGGCTATTGCCATCCTGTGCTTTATCCACTGGCGCTGGCTGGCCCGAAGCCGTTTGCGGCGAAGTAGCCGTGTTGCCGCTAGGTGCCGAGTTCATCGCATTATCAACGGACATCTGCTGGTCGGCGGCGGAGCCTTTGCCTAACGGCGGCTGCACGTTTTGCACCCGATTCACGCTGTCGCGGGCTATTTCGTTCGTAGTGGCTTCGGGGGCGGCTTCCAAATTGAGGTTCCTATCGAATTGGGTGTCTTTGCCGGGGCCCCTCTGGTAGTCGCAGGAGGCTAGTGGGGCCGTAGCGACCAGCAGAATAGCCAGCGCGTAACGCTGTTGGAGTTTCATAAAAAAGTGTTTGGGTTGAAAGACTAGGTTGGAAGGCCTGTATACGGCAAGCGCCCGCTGATAGCCGAAGCTAAATCAGCAATAAAGGTCACCCCCAGCGTTTTTGTCGGGCCGGCCATTTGCGCGCCGCCCGATACCTTTGCCTGATGCCTGTTTCAGCCCTTATGAACTGGAGTGGGGGCAAAGATTCGGCCCTTGCTCTCTACCACGCCCTTCGCAACCCCAGCTACCAGGTTACGCACCTGCTCACCAGCATCAATGCCCACTTCCAGCGCGTATCCATGCACGGCGTGCGGGTAGCTTTGCTCGAAGCGCAGGCCCAGCGCATCGGGTTGCCGCTGGTGCAGCTGGCCCTGCCCGAATCGCCCAGCATGGAGGAGTATGAGCGTCTCATGCACGATGCGTTAGCCCCGTTGCAGGCCCAAGGCGTGAGTCAGGCCATTTTCGGGGATATTTATTTGGAAGACCTTCGGGCTTACCGCGAGCAGCAGCTGGCGCAGATCGGGCTGGGGGGCATTTTTCCGCTTTGGCAGCGCCCCACCGCCGATTTGCTGCGCGAATACCTCGATCTGGGCTTTCAGGCCGTGGTAGTATGCGTAAACGAGCAGCACCTCGACGCCAGCTTCTGCGGCCGCCTCCTCGACGCCGATCTTCTGCGCGATTTGCCCCCCGGCGTTGACCCCTGCGGCGAGAATGGCGAGTACCACAGCTTCGTGTTCGACGCCCCGTATTTCAGCCGCCCCATTCCTTTTGAGCGCGGCGAGCTGGTGCGCCGCACCTATCCGGCCCCCACGCCCGGCGCTCCCGAAGTCGGCTTTTGGTATTGTGATTTGCTGCCAGCGTAGGCTAGATTCTGGTTGTTTCAAGCTTATTATAATGGCCTGACGCAGACAGGCAGGCGTTTTTAAAGCGGTTTTGCCATTATTGTACGGGGAGTAGAGGCGCAATATTTTGCGTCTCGTCGTTGAACTGCTAACGGCCGCAACGACGAGACGCAAAATATTGCGTCTCTACTACGGCGTTCAACGTCTATACGCTGATCCTGAAACTGCTGCATATAACTTGGATAACGCAACAGTAGTCATACCTGAACCCGAACGCCCCATGAGCCAGCCTTATGTTATCCCCGCCACCACTCGCATCGGCCACGTACACCTGAAAGTGACTGACTTAGAACGCGCCATTAGCTTTTACTGCGGCTTACTGGGCTTCCAAATAACCCAGCGCTATGGTACGCAGGCCGTGTTTATCTCGGCGGGCGGCTACCACCATCATATCGGGCTGAACACCTGGCATAGCCTGGGCGGGCCGCCCGCCCCGCGCAACACGGCCGGCCTGTACCACATAGCCATTCTGTACGCTACTCGCCCGGAGCTGGCCGTGGCCCTGAAGCGCCTGCTGGCCGCCGACTACCCCATTACCGGCGCCGCCGATCATGGCGTGTCGGAAGCTGTCTATCTAAATGACCCCGACGGCAATGGCGTCGAGCTTTACTACGACCGCCCGCAGGAGCAGTGGCTCCGCTCCGCCGCCGGCGAAATCAATATGGTTACCGATCCGCTGGACATTCCGGCATTATTGGCGTCAGTTGACATTTAACAATTATCATTTAACACTGAGAGCGAACCTGCTCACTGCTAAATGTTAATTGTTAAATGTCAATTGACCTGGGCACCTTCGCGTAGCACCCAGTTGCCGGCTTGGTCGAGCCACTTTAGCTCTTCACCGGGCCCCACGCCGCGGGCAAAATTGAGTGAGCACACGTCGATAGTTTCGGTTTCGACCCGATTAACTGACATGTGTTCTACATACTTAAGCACTAGTTTTTGCTCGTCAATGCAGCGCGGATGGAGCGCCAGATTGTGCGAGGGGCTGGGCATGGCCGCTGACGGGTATAGCAGCCCATCAAACTGCTCACCCAACTGGAAAGCCTCCGTCAGGGCAACGGACAGGCGATAATTGTGCTGCTCATCGGGGCCTACGGGTTGAGTAAAGCAACCCGTCAGGAACTCGGCCACGTGGCGCTCCGACTCCGGCAAGCGTTGGAGCGCCTTCTGCAGGGCCTCTTCGCGGTCGGAGTGGGGGTCGTCGGCGCAGAGGTCGGCGTACCCAAAGCCCGCGATACGCAGCGGCTTGCGCGTTTGCCAGCGGCTGATAATGATGTGGTCGCCGGGCTTTACGCCCGCCTCAAAAAAGGGCGGATGCCAGGTAGCACTGCAATAAAACATCGGATTGCCGGCCCGATTGGCCCTCTGATCCTTGCTCACTCGTTCAGGCGGCGGATACGATACATCACTAAAGCGTTGGGGCGGCTCGCCTTGGCAAGGTATGCCACGATAAAGCACTAGGCCCGGTTCAAACTCAATGCAGCGCAAGGCGTGGCCCGTCAGTATTTCCCGCATTTGGGGTACCAGATCATCGATGGAGTGCTTGCGCAGATCCAGTTTTTTGAGAACGGCTATTTTTTGGCTGATTTCCTTCGCAGCCGTGGGGTGGGTATCGGGTTGGGAGGAAGGCATGAATGGAATAGATTGATTTTAGGAACAGAGGAGCTTGGTTGGTGTAGTACCTAATGAGACCTCACTCTAGTCCTTCGGAAAGGGGATAAAGTGAGGTCTCATTTAAAGCCAGCAATAGTCTACGACAAGAATCAGCGTCGAGCGTACTTCCTGCCCTTCTTCTTATTCTTCACCAGGAAAAGGGCAACGGTGGCAGCCAGTCCCAGACCTAGCGCCCACTTGGAGAAGGCGGTAGCCACGGGCGGCGGCACCGAGGTTACGCCGGTTTCGTCGGCAGTAGCGGGCTGGGGCACGTAGCGGCCGTGCTTCGGAATAACTACTTCATCGAAGTGCTCCACCAACTCCTTTAGCTGTTGCAGAAGCTGCGTGCCGTGCATCGGAATGCCGTGGCCAGTGGCGGCAATATGGGGCTTCAAATCGGCCAACAGTGTGACCGATTGTCGGGCTTGGGGCCAATTTTGGGTGAAATAAGCAGGTGGGCCGTGCACCTCCTGGCGCTGCTCCCACACCGCCGAACCCGACTCCTGCTTCACGGTTACGAAAGCGTCGCCGGCGAGCAGCACGCGGTCATGCTCACGGAAAAACGATACGTGGCCCGCCGTATGACCAGGCGTATGATGCCAACGCCAGCCGGGCAGATGCGGCACCGAGCCATCGGTGGGCAGGGCTTGTACTCGGCTACCCAGGTCAATAGGTTGCTTAGGATAGAGGAATGACATGGCGGCCATGACTCCGCCGCCTACGGTTGGGTCTGGTGGGGGATAAGCCGAGCGACCCGTGAGGTAAGGCAGCTCCAGGGGGTGCGCGTACACGGGCACATCCCACTCGTTGGCAAGTGTAATCAGCGCTCCTACATGGTCGAAGTGGCCGTGGGTGAGAATGATGGCCGCCGGACGAGCTTCCGCGCCAAATATCTCGGCGGCGTGGCGGCGTATGGTGCCCGCCGAACCGGGCAGGCCCGCATCAACTAAAACCCATTCATTGGTGGGAGCTTCGGGCTCGCGCACATAGTAGAGGTTGGTAAATACATTACGCAGTCCCCAAATACCCGGCGCAACGGCCTGGAGGGCGGGCGTACTAGCTCGGTTAGCCATACAGAAAAGTGTTTTGGTTAGAGATAGGTAAGCAGGTAGTAATTGGTAAGCTAGGGACTTATGAAGCTAAAATCAACCAAAAAAGCCCCCCACAGCAAGCCAGACACACAACGCTGGCCACGGGAGTAGCCTTGCTAACCAGAAAGGCAAGGCAGCAACCGCACCTGCTGGCTATTTTACTGGAAGCGCGATTTCGCAAGTGCAGAGCACATCCCGGCGTGGCGTAGCCACCTGATAATTGGGCTGTGATACCTCCAGCATATAAATGACATCCAAACGCTGCACAGGAACATTATCGGAGTCTTCATTCCATACGCGCAATAAGTAGTTGCAGTAGTAAGGACGCAGATAAATGTTGGAAATGAACAGGTAATTCTCGGAGTATTTGCGCCAGCGGTCGTTTTTGAATAACGACACCACCGACTTGGGCTTGGTAAGCGTAACGGGCCTTCCCTTGCGGTTCAAGTCAATGTGCTGCCCTTCGGGCGTAGTAGCGTCCAGAATATACCAGCCGTCGTCTTTGAAAACAGCCGGCGCAAACATGCCCCAATGCTGATCGGTACGAAATAGGTAGCCAAACCAGCGCAGCGGCTCCGACATAGTGAGCGAAGGATTGGCAATCGAATCCAGATTCCACCAGCATATATAGGCCAAGAGCAAGGTCACCACCGCATTGCGCAGGCGGTGAAGTAGCTGAATAGTTTTGGGGGGCAAATTCAGGCTCGATTCGACCTGCACCCGCACGGGGCTGCGCCAACTACTCAGGCGAGCCAAGTGTGACTGAAGCCGTTGTGTGCGGGTCCGAATGTGCCGATCTATCCAGTTCATGGCGGGCGTGGGCAGCAAACCAAGTACAGAGGCCATGTTTATCAGGAAAAACAACCCGACAAACAAGGTCAGGCTGATGCCCAGATGAAACCCGTACATCACCACCACAAACAGCACCCGCCAGAACGGCACGCCCACTGGAATGAACAGCACAAACGGCAGTAGCAGCTCGGTGTAATAAACCGCAAACGTGAGAAAGCGCATTACTTCCGGAAACTGGTAGAGTATCCGGCCGCCCGGCATCAACACCTGGTCGAGGCTGAGCGCGTAGTAAATAGCGGTGCCTTCGGTGGTCCATTCGGGGGCATTTTTGAGCAACGCCGTACACCAATATACCAGCGCCAGCTGCACAATATACGCCACCGTAGCCGCGCTAAAGTAGGAGTAGGAGGCCGGCTTAGGCTCTGTCCGACCCACATCGGCGGAGTACATGCGGCCCCAGGGCAGGAAAATGCCCCAGAAGAGCAGCATCCGCAGTAGGTCGTCGCCACCCTGGCCAATGATAGGGTTCCGATTCTGCAACGATACCAGCAGCAACCACGATACCACCGTCGCTAGACGGGTTTTGTAGCCCAGCAGCAGCATGAGGGCAAATCCCGCCGCCACCAGAAATAGCAGCGCCTGTACTTGCCACAAGCCACTGATGTTGTGCAGACTAACTTGGTAAGCATTCCAGTTGCGCTCATACAGCACATGGAGAGGCAGAATGCCCATATTGGCATAGTGCGCCTCCAAATCGGTGCTGCGAATAGCCAGGTCAGTCAGGACAACGGCGGCGGTTGCTATGCGCAGTAAGGCCAGTGCCCGAAGATCGAGAACAAAAGGGCTGCGCAGAAAATCGAGGACACGGGTCATAGGAGCCGCGCTGGGGGGCAAAATGAAAGGAAAAAAGAAAGCGAAAAGGTGCGCCACCTAGTTGGATGGTTTGCCTTTTCGCCTTCAAAAGAGCAACCGACCTTAAGGCCGGAATCGGAAATTACTTGGTAGTGCTACCAGTAGTAGTGCTGCCGGATGTAGTGCCGGTAGTAGTGCGCCCCGACGTAGTACCGGTAGTGCGCCCTGAGGTGGTACCGGTAGTGGTGCGGCCCGAAGTGGTGCGCGTGTTAGTGCGGCCCGAGGTAGTGCCAGTGGTAGAAGTGCGGGTAGACTGAGTAGCCGTTCTAGTGCGGCCACTGGTTGTACCAGCAGTAGTACCTGCCGTCATGCCTGCGGTAGAGCCAGCAGTGCTACCCGCCGTTGTGCCAGCCGTAGAGCCAGCGGTGATAGTGCCCGACGTAGTGCTGCCAGCCGTCATGGTGCCCGTGGTAGAGCCAGTGGTCATAGTACCGGCGGTGCTGCCCGCAGTCATGGTGCCAGCAGTAGTACCGGCGGTGGTTCCTACGGTGGTACCCGTCGTGGTAGAGCCGGCGGTTACTCTTCCGGTAGTGGCGCCGGCAGTGGTGCCGTAGGTAGTGCCTGTAGTGGCACTGGTGGTGGAGCCAACAGTAGAGCTACCCGTGCTACCCGTGGTAGAGCCAGCAGTGGTTTGAGCGGAAGCACTTGCCGAAATAAAAACAGCCGCCAATAAAGCAGCAAACGATACAAACGTTGATTTTTTCATAGCTTTGGAAAAAGAGTAATAGGAAAATGAATGGTATTGCAGTAGGAAAACCTAAACGGTAACTTGAATGCTGCTGCAAGATGTAAGAGTAAGTTGATCATCAAGATTTGACGTCAAAGTGCCAACTGCTCTTTATAAAAAGGGGGATAACTACCAGTCGGTAATTATCCCCCTTTTTATAGGTTATATGTTCAAATTAATGAACATCAACTTATCGGGTAGTTGTGCCCGAAGTGGTACCAGTAGTAGTGCTACCTGAAGTAGAACCGCTGGTAGTACCGGTAGTGCTACCCGAGGTAGAACCACTGGTAGTACCCATTGTGGTGCTGCCGCTGGTGCTACCCGAAGTAGTACCCATCGTGGTGGTTCCAGTTGTGCCAGTTGTGGTAGAACCGCTGGTAGTACCCATCGTGGTGCTGCCACTGGTAGTACCCATGGTGGTGCCGCTAGTGCTACCAGAAGTAGTACCTGAAGTGGAACCGCTGGTGCTACCGCCAGTCATAGAGTCGCTGGTGGTGCCTGATGTGCTACCGCTGGTGGTAGTGCCATCGGTGCCAGTAGAGGCGCAAGATGACATCAGCGAAGCTGAGGCAAACATGCCGGCAAATGCGAGGGTCGAAAGAAGAATCCGTGACTTTTTCATTGGAAGGATTAGTTGGTGAACGGGTTAAACCGGAGCGGGTGATATAATTCGAAGAGCCCCTTCTACGTGCAAACCGAAAGGAATAGTTACCGATGCCTTAATTTATTTTTTGCAATAGATCAAAATAACAGACAATAAAACAGCCATTTAATTATAAATATGCCCTCCCAGCTATGAATTTTAGCTATATAGGAAGGGCAAAATAATAATCAAGTCTGATCCTATATAAGCTTGAGTACTACTAAATAACTGATGTTACGCGGCATATTAGTCGATTGCTTGGAAAGGATGTTTCCTGAAGCAGCAATAGCTTCTTTCTGAGGCAGAGGTGCAGTTGCCGCGTAACATCAGTAAATAATAGAGTAAGTGTGGGGCTCTTTTATTAAAAATTAGCGAGTCGTAGAACCGCTACCCGTATCTGTGCCCGTACCTCCGCTAGTGGCACCAGTAGAACCAGTTCCGGCCGTCGAGCCAGTGCCGCCAGCGGTTGAGCCAGCTGTCATGCCACCACCTGTAGTAGAACCACCTGCTGTGCTAGCACTCGTCGAAGACATATCCGTTGTCGAACCTTCCATGGATCCACCAGCCGAATCAGTGGACATCATATCAGTGTCTGAGGAGGTTCCGGTACCGTCCTCCGTTGATGTGCCGTTTGCGCCTCCGGCACCAGCGTTGTCGCCGCTTCCACAAGCACCTAAGGTCAGGGTTGCTGGCAGTAGAGTAGCAGTTAGAACGTTAAGCCGTAATTGTTTCATAATGAAATGAAGGAAAGATGTTGGTTGTGGGTTGGAACAGAAATTAAAATAAGATTAAGCAGCTATACGACGGCATCATGGCAGGCAGTCAAAAAGCAGACGCAGAAGAAATACCTGTTTTTTAGAAAAAACCACAGGTACAAAATACGGACTGAGATACTCATTCCGTATTTTGTACCTGTTAATCAGTTAGTTATACAAGAGGAAGTCAATTTGAATCTCGTTGGCTACCTGACACACCATTTGTTTATCGAGTGGTAGAGCCACTCATTGTACCATCTGTTGTAATACCGCCGATTGTCGTTCCATTCGTTGTAGGTTTACTACCCCAACACGCTCCAAAAGCTACGATTTCTCTTTGCTTATCAACTGCATTATCTGTGCTCCATAAGGTTGGTAGAAGATACTTCTTCAGCTTAGCTGTTTAAACTATAAGTCCAACTGCTACCTATGACACATCAGCCCGCCGTTATTCTGTTTGACGGAGTTTGCAACCTCTGTAACGGCTTCGTGCAGTTCGTTATTAATCACGATTCTGGGGGGCATTTTCGTTTTACTTCCCTACAATCAGAGGTGGGCCAGAAACTTCTGGCCCAATACGGTACCACTGTAGCCGCCACTCCCGAAACCGTAGTATTGGTTGAGGAAGGGCAGATGTATACCCATTCTACTGCCGTGTTGCGCATTCTTCGCGGCTTGGGTGGGGCTTGGCAGCTGTTTTATGTTGGCCTGCTCCTGCCGCGTGCCCTGCGCGACGCGCTGTATCGCTTCGTGGCCCGGCATCGGTATCAATGGTTTGGCCAGCAGGAGGCTTGCATGCTGCCTACGCCTGAGCTGGCAGGGCGCTTTTTGTAGATGGTGCAGCTTGCAGCTGACAAGCCATCGTCCGTCTTTTATAAGGAGTAAGGCTCTTAAACTGCCACTATTAGAGGATAGAGTCTTCCGTAATACTGGGCAGTAAGGTTTTCAGCTGCTTAAGTACCGCAGCAGCATCACCTAGAGAGACAAAAAACTGGTTCTCAAATTCTTCCACGGCCCACGCGGCCTGCACGGCGGCCCGTACGCCCGCTGGAGTTAAGCTTATGGCTTTGGCACGGGTATCAGTGGTGTGCTCAGCGCGCAGTAGGAGCCCTTTGGCCTCCAGCGTCCGCAGCAACTTGCTGGTCATCATCTTATCGATGCGGGCATGAGCGGCCAAGTCTGTCTGCGTGACATTGCCCTGCTGCCCCAGCCAATAGGCTGCCGCCAGCACCACAAACTGCGCATGCGTGAGCCCAAATTTCTCCAAAGCCTTTTTTATCTCGCGCTGCCAATGATTACTGACCTGCCAAAGCACAAAGCCGGGGCTGTCATCCGGGCTTTCAAAGGAAAAAAGCGATTGGGCAACCATCGTGTGTAGGTAGTGGAAAGAGGGTGATTTGAGTCTGCTGCTTCATCATACGGGAGGACATATAATGGTGCGTAAAAAGCCCCCCAGTAATTTTTTGAGCGGTGTCCGAACTCTCAATGGAAGTAGTACTTTAGAACCGCCGCTCCAATTGAGCCGCTGCATCAAGGTCGCTCCGCAGTACAGAATAGTTGCCTAAAAATCTAGACTCGTTTTCTAGGTGATAAAGCAGGCCGCATTCAATCTGGTCCACAACGCGTTTTTCAGGGATAATACATAGTAGCTATGGTTATAGTAAATATAGTTATAGTAATCATATTTACTATAACCATATATGCGTTTTTTGCTTTCTCTGCGTACTAAATGCTACTCTTTCACTAAGCCTAACTTCATGCAAGCTCTACAACTCGACGGAATTAATGAACCGCTTATCCTTCAGGAAGTGCTTACACCTGAGCCCGCCGCTGGCGAAGTGCTGGTTGAGCTCCGAGCCGCTGCCTTCAACCACCGCGATGTCTGGATTCAAAAGGGACAATATGGCGGCCTGAAGTTTCCGTGCATTCTGGGTTCTGATGGTGCTGGCGTAGTAAGCGCCGTGGGAGAGGGAGCCAATCAGTCGCTGCTTGGCCAGGCAGTTGTCATCAATCCGGGCCACAACTGGGGCGAAAACCCGAGAGCGCAGGCCAAAAGCTTCAAGATTCTGGGCCTGCCGGACCAAGGCACCTTTGCCGAATTTATTAGCGTGCCCGCTCAATATGTGCATGCCATGCCGGCCCATTTGAGCTTCGAGCAAGCGGCTGCCTTGCCTCTTGGAGGGCTTACGGCGTATCGTGCGGCCTTTACGCGGGCGGGTTTGCAGGCGGGCGAGCGGGTGCTTATCACGGGTATTGGTGGGGGCGTGGCAGTGCTGGCCTTGCAAATGGCGGTAGCCCGCGGTGCCGAGGTGTGGGTTACGTCCAGCTCGGCCGAAAAGCTAGCTCGCGCCCAAGAGCTAGGAGCCAAAGGAGGAGCCAATTATAACGACGAAAACTGGGTTGCTGACCTCACTAAGCAGGCTGGGGGGCTTTTTGACGTGGTTATAGACAGTGCTGCTGGTCCCAGTTTCAACGCCTTGCTCGATGCTGCCGCGCCCGGTGGTCGTATCGTGTTCTTTGGCGGCACGCTGGGCGCTATTCCGCAGGTGCCACCGGCTAAGGTATTCTGGAAGCAACTCACCATTCTGGGCTCCACGATGGGTACGGAGCAGGATTTCGCTGATATGGTAAGCCTGATAGAGGAAAAGCAGATTGTGCCCGTCGTGGATCAGGTGTTTCCCATTGCTGAAGGAGAAGCTGCTATTCGCCGGTTGGCTGAGGGCGCGCAGTTCGGCAAAGTGGTTCTCAAAGTCAAGGAATTGTAGCTTCGACTATAAGGTTATTTACCTGTATTTTGAGCTTGTGATCAGACAGAAATGAATGATTCAAACATGAGATTTTAAGTAGGAATTTGCAGTAAAATACAAGTTTATAATAACAGGGTTAGGGAATGAAAACCGCTTTAAAGCTGTTGTCTTTTTGATTGCTTTTCTGACGTGTATCTTACTTCCCTAGCTATGAAATTACCTGTTGATTACCTCACTGGACCGGTTTTTCAATTAACCTACCCCACGGGTGAAATTGCCGAATCGGTACCCGTCGTTACCTACGACGATGCTTTGAAAGCACTGGAAGAAGCACTGGCTGACGCGGAAGAGTACAAGTACTTGTTGTTGCGTGCTATTCGCCGTAACGCTTCCGAAACAGTAGCTCCCGAAACTACTGTAATCACGGCTGAAGCAGCTGTAATCCCTATGTATGCTGAGGCTGCTTAGGCTGATAGTATGATTAGAAAAAGGGCGCCACATGTGGCGCCCTTTTTTGTTGCCGACTTTTCCGACCAGCCTTTGTTCATAGCTGCCTAAGAATGTGGTGAGCCAGGGCCGCTGCTTGTTCCCGTAGCTCAGGCACCGCCGTTGACTCAAAGTAAGCTGGGCGTCGGCTGGGGCCTAAGGTGAAAAATACCGCAGAAGCCAGGCCAGCAGCGTCCAGTAAAGCACCGTGTTCGTCGGTTTGGATACCCAGGCGCAAAGGGTCGGGGAGAAGATGGCCCGCTTCGCGCAGGCTTATTACCAGTGGGTCTTGCACGCGACTGTAATCGAGTAGAGGGCCGGTACAGGCAATGACATGGCGGGCGGTAAGCTGCGCGTGTTGGCCGCCGTGGCTTATTTCTACACTTAAATCAGAGCCTTGGGGGGCAATTTGCAGCACGCGGCCTAAGTGAGTTCGTAGCTGGCCGCGGCCCCGCAGCCGTTCTACTACTGCCACATTCTGCTCCGGACTCCGGTGCCGCACCACCGACCAAACCGACGCTATATGACGCAGAAAGCGGTTTTGCTCTACCAATGGCCAATTGGACCATACTCGCCCTAAATCAGGACGGAGCGAGTCGATGACATCGCGCCAATCATAGCCAGCAGCCTGGGCCGCGCGGATGTGCTGGCGCACTACGCGTACTACAGCGCTCACCTCTGTAAGATGAGCTAATTCAGAAGCGTAAAAGCTAGGATACAGCGCGTGCTGTGCTGATCCATGTACCGTTGGCCACCAGCCATGCCGCGAAACAGCCATAATCGGCCCCTGGTGCCCATCGGCGTGTAGTGCCATTAGTACATCAACAGAGGTGAGGCCCGTGCCAATAAGCAAAATCGAATCCTGGGGGGCAATTCCGGTTAGTGCGCCGGGCGCCCACGGATTTGGATGATAGTTCGGTAAAAAATTGCCCCCCAATCCGGCCCCAGCGAGCCCCAATGGCGGAAAATTACCCAGTGCCAACACCACGCGGTGAGTGCGCAATACGTGGCCATCAGCAAGCTCTACCAAAGCTGTGTTATCCATCTTATCAATGACAGCGGCTACGGCTGCCTGAGAATGCCAGTGAATGCGCATCCCATTGGCTACTTCGCCCAGAACTAGGCTGACACACTCCTGAATATACTGCCCATACGTCTGGCGCGGGCAAAATGCAGCCTCGTCAGCGGGTAAGCCTTTCGCGTGCAGCCATTCTACAAAATGCTGGGGCTTATCAGGAAAGGCACTAATGCGACCGGCGCGCACATTCAACAGATACTCAGGCCGCGGCGCCGAATAGGCTAGACCCAGGCCTGGAGCGGGGCGAGGATCTGCCAAATGTACATCGTAAGGGTAGCTGCCGCTGGCATGGGCAAGTTGCACAGCCAACATAGAACCCGAAAACCCCGCGCCTATTATCGTAATGGTACGTCGCTGGGGCATGCAAGTGGAGTGAGAACGGGTGGAGGGCGGGAGGTAGGCCTTAAAACGGACAGCCTGACCAAGGGTTTACCAAGGCCAGGCTGTTATTGTTTAGCCAGAAAAATGAGGCGGGCGGCCCGTAGCTTCCGGCTGGGGTAAGCCCCAGTGCGCTTTTACATATAAGTGCCGCTCACCAAATAATTCTGCACATAATCTTGAATACCATCTTCCAAACGGGTGAAAGGCTGGTCGTAGCCGATACTGCGCAGCTTCTGCATTTCGGCTTGTGTGAAGTACTGATAGGTGTCGCGGATGTCTTCGGGCGTGTCTTTAAATTGAATATCCGCCGTCTGGTCGAGGGCCGCAAAGGTGTTGAGGGCTAAGTCTAAGAAGGTGCGCGCCTCGCCGCTGCCTAAGTTATAGATGCCGGAATTTTTGCGATGACGCATCAGGAAGTAGCATACTTCACACACGTCTTTCACATACACAAAGTCGCGCTTCTGCTCGCCGTCAGAAAAATCAGGGTTGTGAGAGCGAAACAGTTCCATAGAGCCCGTACGCCGAATTTGCTCGTAGGCGTGAAATATCACCGAGGCCATGCGGCCCTTGTGGTATTCATTGGGCCCGTACACGTTGAAAAACTTCAAGCCAGCCCAGAAGAAGGGCTTCTCTTCCTGCGCCACTGCCCAGTTGTCGAAGTCATTTTTCGACTCGCCATAGGGGTTGAGCGGCCGCAGCAACGGCAGCAGCGCGTCTTCATCGGCGTAGCCCAGCGTACCCGAGCCATACGTAGCCGCCGATGAGGCATACACCAGCGGCAGCTGGTACTGACAGCACGCCTGCCACACTTTTTTGGAGTATTCCAGATTCAGCAAATCCAGAATTTGGCGGCTCTTCTCGGTGGTATCGGTGCGGGCGCCGAGGTGAAAGATGAATTCTACCTGCTCGTGGTTTTTGTCGAGCCAGTCAAAGAAGTCGTTGCGGTCCACGTACTCGCGCAGGCGCTTGCCTTTCAGGTTGGCAAGCTTACGCTCCACAGTGAAGTTATCGACCACCACAATATCATTGAAATTGGCGGCATTCAGGCGGGTGACAAGGCAGCTGGCGATAAAGCCGGCGGCCCCAGTGACGACGATCATAGGGCTAAGTTTTGCCTTAAAAGTAGGCAAAAGCCGTGGAGTAGGGTTGAATCTATGTTTAACAGACCGTCATGCAGAGCGGCAGCGAAGCATCTCGCGTGCTGACGCAGGACTAGTAATCTTAACTACTGCGAGCGAGATGCTTCGCTGCCGCTCTGCATGACGGTCTATTTGAATAGCAGGAGTAAGCTAAATCACCATCTTTGCACCATGCTTCGTTTTTTGCTTCAAACTTTGGCATTCCTCCTGTTTGGAGTATGGCTCACGGCGTGTACTTCCGATCAGAAAGCTCCCCAAACTACTGCGGCCACGGAAAATGCCCCCCAGCATCTGCGCGACGATCTTGGGCGGCCCGTCGTGGTGCCGGCGCATCCGCGGCGCATCCTGGCTCTGGCTCCATCCATGACCGAGATGCTCTACGCCGTGGCCGATACAGCTACTATCGTTGGTCGTACGCAGGTGTGTGATTTTCCGAAAGCCGTGCTGAGCAAGCCCATTGTGAATAGCTACCCGCTGGATATGGAGCGCTTAGTAGCCCTACAGCCTGATATCGTATTTACGGTGGAAGGTATCACCTCGCTCGATGATGCCACGCGCCTTCAGCAGCTAGGCGTGCAAGTCTATTACCAGCGCTACACCACCGTACCTGATGTGCTGCGTGGCCTGCGTGATATAGGCCGCATCCTGCACCGCGAACCCCAGGCCCACCACCTCACCGACTCGCTGGCCGCGGAGCTAAAGCAGCTGGAACAGCAAACACCCAGTGACTTACGCCCCAAAGTGCTGGCCATCACCTGGCAGGACCCCATCTACGTGTACGGACAGAATACGCTGTTTACGGACAAAATTCGGCGGGCTGGGGGGCAAAATGCGGTCGTAGAGAAGTTTGCGCAGCCTTATCCAGCCCTCACGCGTGAGTACATTCTGCAGCTTAACCCCAATGTGCTGCTGGGAGGCAGTTTTGGCAAGCTCGATAGCACCTTCTTCAAAAGCTACCCTGAGCTGCGCCGCATCCGGGCTTACCAAACGCGGCAGATCTACGGCATCAACGGCAGCCTGATGGAGCGCCCCGGCCCGCGCGTAGTCGAGTCGGTGCGGGAGCTGCAACGGTTGCTCCGCCAAAGCTTGGCCCAGCTATGAGTCGCCGCGTTGGTCCCTGGCTGCTGGCCAGTCTGGTGCTCACCTTTTTGCTCCTGATTATCGGGCTTCGGGTGGGCAGCTTCGAGACAGATTACAGCATCATCTGGCGCACCCTCACCCACTACGATCCCACCGATCCGGTGCAGCTGGTGCTGGTGCAATTGCGTCTGCCGCGCCTGCTGCTGGCCCTGCTGGCCGGCGCGGGGCTGGCTTTCAGTGGCTATCTGATGCAGGCTATGGTCAATAACGCCCTGGCCGATCCGTATTTGCTCGGAACGGCTTCGGGTGCATCACTGGGGGCAATTCTGTGCTTTGCTTTTCTGGATACCTTAGTGCTGGGGGGCTTTTATCTGCCGCCCTTAGCCGCCCTGGCCGGAGCGTTACTCACCACGATAGTAGTAGTTACCCTTGGTACCCAACAGGGCCAGCTCCGGCCAGCCCAATTACTACTGGCGGGAGTGGCCGTAGGCGCACTTACGGCCGCTATTGGCAGTCTGGTCACGTTCTTGGCCGCCACCGATGCCAAGCTGAGCACCGTTATTTTTTGGGCGATGGGCAGCTTCGAGCGGGCCGGCTGGAACCTGCTGCCGTATCCGGCTGTGGCAGTCGGGGGGGCGTTGGTGCTGTTTACATTTTTGCAAAAAGACCTGAACGTGTTGTTGCTAGGGGAGGAGCGAGCCCAGGCGTTGGGCCTGAACGTGACCCGTCTGCGCTGGATACTGATCCTCACCGCCTCCGGCCTAACTGGCTGTGTGGTAGCGCTTTGCGGCCCCATTGGCTTTGTCGGACTAATGATTCCACACCTCACGCGCTGGCTGCTGGGCGTCACGGGCAGGGCTAACTTATTGTTCTGCGCCCTGCTGGGGGGCAATTTTATGCTCGCCTGCGACCTGCTGGCCCGCCTGCTTTATCCGCCCGCTGGCTTGCCGGTGGGCTTGGTCACGGCCCTTTTCGGCGTACCGTTCTTCGTATATTTGCTGCGGAAAAAGCGCGTAGCGCTTTAGGGGACGGCTAAGTTGAGGTGCAATGTGCTGATTGGTTGAGAAGCTGATACGCTGCGCTATTAGTCATTTTGCTGCTGCCCGGCCTCATTCCGCATCCGCACATTATTTTACTAGCACCGCCACAAATGATTTACGTCAGCCGCCAGGAGCATTTTAATGCCGCGCACAAGCTGCACAACCCCAACTGGTCCGACGAGCGCAACCGTGAAGTATTTGGCCCCTGCGCCAACACCAACTGGCACGGCCACAATTACGACCTCATCGTAACCGTCAAAGGTCAGCCCGACCCGGAGACCGGCTTCGTAATCGACCTTAAACAGCTTAGCAACCTCATCCGCGAGCACATCACCGATCAGGTAGACCACAAAAATCTTAACCTGGATGTGCCCTTCATGCAAGGCAAAATGGCCAGTACCGAGAATTTGGTAGTAGCCTTTTGGGAAATTCTGACTCGCGAATTAGGCTCTATATCCTCCGCTCAGCTCCACTGCATCAAGCTGTACGAAACGCCCCGGAATTTCGTGGAATACTATGGCGAGTAAAGGGTTATTACGGTGAGTCTCACCCAAATAATCTGTCACCTATTCAATTCTGTACCCATTGAAATATTACCTGATTGCCGGCGAGCGTTCCGGAGATTTTCACGCCGCAAACCTGATGCGTGCCCTGCGCACGGAAGATACTACGGCCGAATTCCGGTGCTGGGGCGGTGATATGATGGAGGCTGCGGGGGGCAAATTGGTGCACCATTACCAGGAAATGGCCATTATGGGTTTCCTGGAAGCGGCCACCAGCATCCTCAAGTTTCGCGGGTTTCTGAAAGAATGTCAGCGCGATCTGCTAGCCTATAAGCCCGATGTGCTGATTCTGGTTGATTACGCGGGCTTCAATCTGCGGGTCGCCAAGTTTGCCAAGCAGCACGGCATCAAGGTGTTTTATTATATCTCGCCCAAAATCTGGGCCTGGAACCAAGGCCGCGTGCATACCGTGAAAGCCGTGGTCGATAAGATGTTCGTCATCCTGCCTTTCGAGCGGGAGTTTTATCAGCGTTTCGGCTACGATGTAGACTATATCGGCAACCCTACCGTGGATGCCGTAGCTGAGCATGAAGCTTCCACTGATTTCCGCGAGCGTAACCAGATTCCGGCCGACAAACCCATTATTGCCGTGCTGCCCGGCTCGCGCAAACAGGAAATTGAGAGCATGCTTTATGTTATGCTTTCCGTACTGCCGCCGTTTCTCAATTACCAATTCGTTATTGCGGCCGTCTCCAACCTTGACCGCAATTACTACCAGAACTTCCAGCGCGGCGAAAACATCACCATCGTCTCTGACCAAACTTACGACTTGCTCCGCCACGCCGACGGCGCTATGGTCACCTCTGGCACCGCCACCCTCGAAACTGCACTGTTCGATGTACCGCAGGTTGTTTGCTACAGCACCAGCATTGTTTCCTATACTATTGCCAAAGCCTTAATTAAGGTGCCCTATATTTCCTTGGTAAACTTGGTGGCAGGAAAAGAAGTCGTGAAGGAATTGATTCAGGGCGAATTCAACTCCCGTAATCTGGTGCAAGAGTTGAAAAATATCTTGGAAAACCCAGAGTATATCGCTCGCCAAAAAGCCGACTACGCCGAACTGCGCGAGAAGCTTGGTCGTAGCAATGCCGCACAGAAAGCCGCTAAGCTGATGGTTGGATATTTAAACTAGTAGCTTAGCGCCATTACGTATTGATCTAAGCTTATAAAAGTATGGCAGCCATAAAATAGAAAAGCCCGGAAGAGAATTCTCTTCCGGGCTTTTCTATAAAGCGTTATTATACTCTAATTATGCTGCTCGTAGTTGCTTCAATGGTGACTTTTCAAACTTGCTCTGTGCGTAATCCAGGTCAATAACAAGCTCCTGAACATCCGTTTCCGAAGGCATATCGAACATCGCATCCGTCATAATGCTTTCACAGATGGAGCGCAGGCCGCGGGCACCGAGGCGATATTCATCCGCCTTCACTACGATGTACTCCATGGCTGACTCAGAGAAGGAAAGCTTAATGTTTTCCATCTCGAATAGCCGCTGATACTGCTTCACGATAGAGTTTTTAGGCTCCGTCAGAATCTTGCGCAGGGTAGCATGGTCGAGCGGGTTGAGGTGAGTCAACACAGGCAGGCGGCCAATCAACTCGGGAATCAGGCCAAACTGCTTCAAATCCACGGCTGTTACATACCGCAGGAAATTCTGGGTATCAACCTTTTCCTCCAGCATTGTTTTGGAGAAGCCCATGGGCTTGGTGTTCAAGCGGCTCTTAATAATGCGCTCAATGCCAACAAAAGCCCCCCGCAGATGAACAGGATGTTTTCGGTGTTCACCGTAATCATCTTTTGCTCAGGGTGCTTGCGGCCACCATGGGGCGGTACGTTCACTGTCGTCCCTTCCAGCAACTTCAGCATGGCCTGCTGCACGCCCTCACCGCTCACGTCGCGGGTAATGCTGGGATTGTCGCTCTTACGGGCGATTTTGTCAATTTCATCAATGTAGACGATGCCGCGCTCGGCAGCTTCCACATTATAGTCAGCTGACTGAAGAAGTCGGGTCAGAATACTTTCCACATCTTCTCCCACATAACCAGCCTCAGTCAGTACAGTGGCGTCGGCAATACAGAAAGGCACTTGTAGAATATTAGCCAGCATACGCGCCAGAAAGGTCTTACCCGTACCTGTTTCGCCCACCATAATGATGTTGGATTTCTCAATCACCACATCATCCTTAGTCGAAGGCTTCTGCATCAGGCGCTTGTAGTGGTTATACACTGCTACCGACATTACCTTTTTTGCTTCGTCCTGACCTACCACGTACTGGTCCAGGTACTCCTTCATCTCGCGCGGCTTCACGAGGTTAAATTTCGGCGTCTTGCTGTTTGAGCGAATCTTGTTCTCTTCGTTCAATATCTGCTGGGCCTGACCTACGCATCGCTCGCAAATGTGCGCGTTGATGCCGGAAATCATTACCGAGACGTCTTTTTTGCTCTTACCGCAGAAGGAGCACGTAATATCTGCCATTGCCTGGATTATCAGAATAGGATAGGTAAACTCCGCTCACGCCGGAGCGGCATCAAAGGTACAAAAGCCTAACGCCCTGCGTACGAAAAAAAGTTGCTCTACTGTAGGGCTTCTATTTAAAAGTAAAAACCCCATTCCCGGTTCTTAGGCCGGAAATGGGGTTTTAATTCTGACCATGACGCTTATCATGTCAAAGCATCATAGGCAACCCAAAGCAGCTTAAGCTACTTTGCGCTCAAGCACTTCATCAATCAGGCCATATTCTTTGGCCTCGTCGGCACGCATCCAGTAGTCACGGTCGGAGTTATCATGGATTTCCTGATAGGTCTTACCCGTGTGCTGCGCCAGAATGTCGTAAAGCTCCTTTTTGAGCTTCAGAATCTCGCGAGCGGTGATTTCAATGTCAGAAGACTGACCCTGAGCACCACCGGAAGGCTGGTGAATCATGACGCGAGCGTGGGGGAGGGCCGAACGCTTGTCTTTGGCACCACCAGCCAGCAATACCGCACCCATCGAAGCCGCCAGACCTGTACAGATAGTAGCCACATCAGGACCTACATACTGCATAGTGTCATAGATGCCCAGACCGGCATACACTGAGCCGCCGGGCGAGTTGATGTAGAGTAGAATATCCTTTTTGGCATCCGCTGACTCCAGAAACAGCAGCTGGGCAGTAATGATATTGGCAATATAATCGTCAACGGCCGTGCCCAGGAACACGATGCGGTCCATGATCAGGCGAGAGAATACGTCAATTTCAGCGAAGCGCGTTGGGCGTTCCTCAATTACTGAGCGGGTCATGCCCGTCACGGAGTGGCGCATCTGGCCTTCTATGTGATGCAGGTACTGGTCGACACCCAAGCCGCTCAGGCCTTGGCCTTTAACAGCAAACTTGCGGAATTCTTGTTTATTCAGCATGGCAAATAATAATGGGAGAAGAGGTGTAAAAGCGAAACCGCTGGGCAACAAAAAAGCCCTAACGGCAAGTAAGGGCTTTTTTGTGGGTTAGAAAACCGGCAGACTAGCGCTGGCTAGCTGCCTGATTCCGGAAGTCCTCAGCCGAAATCGGCTTATCAGTAACAACAACTTTGCCGCGCAGGTTTTCAAGTACTTTCTCTGCCAGAATGGCCTCATACTCGTCCACGTAGTTTTTACCGTTCTCCTGCTTAAGGTAGTTGTCAGCGAAGCTGCGGATAGAATCCTGCAGCTCTGGTGTCATTTCCATGTTGAACTGGCCCAGAATCTTCTGCATGGTGCGCTCCACGATTTCGTCGTTCGACACCTTCAAGCCCTGCTCTTCTACTACCTTATTGCGGATCATCGACCACTTCAGCTCGCGCTCATAGTCGTCATAGTGCTCGTCTACCTGCTCCTCGGTGAGATTGCCTTTGTTGGCGCGCACCAGCCACTTCTTGAAGAACTCCTTCGGCACCTCGATGGTCGTATTATTTACCATCTGGTCCACGATCTGACGGTTGAGCAAGCCGTCCGACTCACGGTCGTAGTTCTCCTGTACCGTAGTGCGCACCTTCTCATCGAATTCCTCGCGAGAAGTAATGATGTCCTTGCCAAATACTTTGTCGAACAACTCCTGATCCAGCTCGGGTTTGGTCGTGCGGTTGATTTTCTCAACGTTCAGCACGTACTCGCCGCTTACGTTGGCAGCCTCATCTTTCGAAAGACCTGAAAAGTTGGCAATAGCAGAAGCGTCGCCGTCGAAAGCATCCTTCAAATCAAAGGTTACCGAATCGTTGGCCTTTACTCCGATAAACGTATCGACGTTGTTCTTTACCTTATTAATAGGCAGCAACACCGTACGGCCTTCGCCCTCCTCATCCGCTTTCTTGAGCTTACCATAGAGGTAGTCAGTGGCTTCCGAAGCCTCGGGGTTGGTGCTTTCGCCATACTGGCGGGAAATCTGGTCGTAGGTTTCCTGTAGCGTAGCCTCATCAACACCTATCTGGTGGCGCTCTACGTTCAGGGTTTGATCGGCCGGCAGCTCAAAATCAGGAAGCAAGCCTAATTCAAACTTGAAATCAAAATCCTTCTGGGTGTCAAAGTCAATGTCGCTGGCTATGGGCAGAGGCTCGCCCAGAATGCGCACGTTATTCTCCTTGATGTAGCTATCGACTGCTTTGCCGAGCAAGCCATTGATTTCCTCCACCAGAATACTCTTTCCGTACATCTTGCGAACCAAGCCGACGGGTACTTTGCCCGGCCGGAACCCTTTGATCTGCGCTTTCTTGCTGTAGTCCTTGAGCTTGTTATCAACCGTGGCAGCATAGTCGGCTTCCGTCAGTTGTACTGTCAGGATGGCACTAAGCTGGTCGTCGTTTTTATCGAGGGTAATATCCAAAACAGGTGGTCAGTTAAAGGGTAACGGAAAAGAAACAAGCCGGCAGCCGGTGAAAAAGAAACCCCCAACGTTTGGGTTGAGGGTTGGGGCATTCCTTGAGAAAAAATAAGTGCGGATGGAGGGACTCGAACCCACACGCCTTGCGGCACCAGATCCTAAGTCTGGCACGTCTACCAATTTCGCCACATCCGCCGCAAGGCCAACTGCCTCGGGGCCGCAAAGCTACGCAACGAGTCGGGAAATTCAAACCAACTCCGCAATGAGTAAAGAATGATTATAGTAAACCCGCGCAAATTTGCCCCCCACGCGCTTTCTTCGATGAAATTCAGCACTACTGGGTTCTCTATGAATAGCAGTATATTCTTCCAAAACCTGAATTTGCCCCCCAGCTGTTGAGTCGCACCTTTTTGAGCAGCAGCTTTGTTATAAATAAAACTCGCCCGCTAGTCATGGGCTGAGTTCGTACTTTCGTAGATAACCACGGAGCTTTGGCTCCGCCCGCGTACATGGCTACCCTTATTGATCCTGAAGTAGAGCGCAACGAGATTCTGCGCCATTACCGCCGCTTACTCCGCACTGCTAAGCCTTATTTGCACGGCAACGACGCTAAGCTTATTAAAAAAGCTTTCAATACCTCCTTAGAGGCGCATAAAAACATGCGTCGCAAATCCGGTGAACCCTATATTCTGCATCCATTGGCGGTGGCGCAGATTGCGGTGGAGGAAATCGGACTGGGTACCACAAGTATTGTCTCGGCCCTATTGCACGACGTGGTAGAAGACACGCCGATGGAAATATCAGACGTCGACCGGGAGTTCGGGCCCAAAGTGGCACGCATCATTGACGGGCTAACCAAAATCTCGGGCGTATTTGACTACGGCACCAGCGAGCAGGCCGAGAACTTCCGCAAAATGTTGCTGACCCTCTCTGAGGATGTACGCGTCATTTTGATCAAGCTCGCCGACCGCTTGCATAATATGCGTACGCTGGAGTCGATGCCCCGGCATAAACAGCTCAAAATAGCTTCCGAAACTATTTACCTATACGCTCCGCTGGCGCATCGTCTGGGGTTATACGCTATCAAAACCGAGCTGGAGGACCTGTACTTAAAGTACACCGACACGGAAGTCTATAACGAATTGGTGACGAAAGTGCGCCAGAGCCGTAGCGCACGTAATCGGTTTATCAAGGATTTCGTCACGCCCATCGACGAGGAATTAAAGGTTCAGGGCTTTGATTTTGAGATAAAAGGCCGTCCCAAATCAATTTATTCCATTCTGCGCAAAATGCGCAAGCAGAACGTCACCTTCGATGAAGTGTATGATTTGTTTGCCATTCGGGTTATTCTGGATGTGCCGCAGGAGCAGGAAAAAGCCGCCTGCTGGCAGGTGTATTCCATCGTCACCGACTTTTACCAGCCCAACCCCGACCGCCTGCGCGATTGGGTGAGCACGCCCAAAGCCAACGGCTACGAGAGCCTGCACACCACTGTTATGTCGCGCACGGGGCAGTGGGTGGAGGTGCAGATTCGCTCCAAGCGCATGGACGAAATTGCCGAAAAAGGCTACGCCGCTCACTGGAAATACAAGGATACCGGCACCGTGCAGCCGGAGTCGACGCTGGAGTCCTGGATTGCAAAGGTGCGTGAGATGCTAGAAACTAATAATTCCAGCGCGCTGGAGTTCATGGATGAGTTTAGGCAGAACCTCTTTGTTAAAGAAGTATATGCTTTTACGCCTAAAGGCAAGCTTATTATTCTACCTGATAAGGCAACGGCACTGGATTTTGCCTTTGATATTCATTCTCAGATTGGCTTGCAGTGCCTGGGGGCCAAAGTCAATCAGAAGTTGCAGCCTTTAAGCTACCAGCTCCGCAACGGTGATCAGGTAGAAATCCTGACCTCGCACAAGCAACGCCCTACGGAGGAGTGGTTGCAGTATGTAATCACATCCAAAGCCCGCTCAAAGATTAAAGAGTATCTGCGCGACGATAAGCGCTCTAAAACGGACGACGGACGCTATCTGGTAGAGAAGCGGTTGGAATTGTTGGGAGTTGAGAATAATCAGGAAAATTTGAACCGCTTGCTGGCTCATTTCAACCTCTATAACGTCCAGGATTTCTTTTATCGCTTAGCAATTGGCCAACTCGATGGCCGGGAGATTAAGGTGGAATTATTCGACCCCACTATTGAATCGCCTCACTTATCTTCTTCCTTAGCGCCCAAGTCTTTCGATCAGGAGGTGCAAAAAATTCGAGGAGTGAATGCCAATATGCTCGTCATCGGTGAGCATACTGACAAGTTCGACTATCATATTGCCCCCTGCTGCAATCCGATTCCGGGGGATGATGTATTTGGTTTCGAAACCGAAACCGAAGGCATTATCATCCACCGTACCTCTTGTCCGCAGGCTGTTAAGCTTATGTCGAACTACGGCAGCCGCATTGTGCGCGCCAAGTGGACTGATCAGCTGGAGCTTGCTTTTCTGGCTGGTATCCGCATCAAGGGCTCCGACCGTGTAGGCTTGGTGAATGACGTGACGCGTATTATTTCCAATAGTCTCAAAGTCAATATGCGCTCCATTACCATCGACTCAAATGATGGAATGTTTGAGGGTCAGATCATGGTCTTTGTCAACGATACCGACCATTTGCATAAGATGATTCAGCGCTTAAGCAAAGTGAATGGAGTGCTGTTAGTCGAGCGGTTTGCTACCTAAGTCCTTAGTAGTCCTAGCGAGTTCTAGTTGTTATGCAGTACTAATACTGGGGGGCTTTTTACAATGACTCTTATTTCTGCAAGCAAAAAAGCCCCCCAGTTTCTCAAAATAGAATTTAGTGATTTGGGCAAACACGCAAAGGCAGAGTCTGCCAACTCACTTTCCCGCTTACCTTTGTTACTCCTTATATATAAGGTTACACAATGATTGAGAGAGATAAATTTGAGGAGGTGAAGAAGATTTTCACCGCCTATTTAGAAAATAAGGGCTTGCGCAAGACTTCTGAGCGCTATGCCATATTAGAGGAAATATATGCTCGCACTGGCCATTTTGATGTAGAGGAGCTCTATACCGGCATGAAAGCGCAAGGCTTGCAAGTAAGCCGCGCTACGGTATACAACACGCTTGATTTGTTGGTAGAGCACGGGTTGGTGAGTAAGCATCAATTCGGGCGTAATCTAGCTCAGTATGAGAAGTCATACGGCTACCGTCAACACGACCACGTTATCTGTACGGAGTGCCACAAAGTAGTTGAGTTCTGTGACCCCCGCATCCACGGTATTCAAACCATGGTCGGGGAGCTTTTGAATTTCCATATCTTGCACCACTCTTTGAATCTGTATGGCGTTTGTGGTGATTGCCGCGCCAAAGCTGCCCGCTTACTTTCCGAATGAAAACTGAATCCACCGTTCAAAACGGCATCCTCTACGTCCGCCTCACTGGCGACCTCATCGGCAGCCCTGATTCTCAACCTCTGCTTCAAATTATCAATGACCACCTCGGTGAAGGTGTTGTTTACTGTGCTATCGATTTGTCTAACGTGCGTTTTATTAATAGCACGGGCATCGGTGTACTGGTTTCCATTTTGACAAAGTTTCGCAACCAAGGAGGCGAGTTAGTACTCATCAATCCTTCCGACCTCGTTCGTAAGCTTCTATTCATCACTAAGCTCGACGCCATCTTCATTATTGCGGCTGATAATGCATCAGCCGCCGAACAATTGAAAGCTACAACCTAATGCCAGTTGACGTACTTGTTGGATTACAGTGGGGCGATGAAGGGAAAGGTAAAATAGTAGATGTACTAGCCCCTACCTACGACGTGGTAGCCCGTTTTCAGGGTGGTCCAAATGCTGGTCACACGCTCACCTTTGATGGCCTGAAACACGTACTACACCAAGTTCCATCGGGTATTTTTCACCCGCATATTATTAATGTAGTTGGTAATGGAGTTGTCCTCGACCCCGTAGTGTTCCGGGGAGAGTTGCAGAAGCTAACTGATCGAGGGGTAAATTGGGCCCCTAACCTCTACATCTCAAAAAAGGCTCAACTTATCCTGCCATCTCATCGTGCTCTCGATCGTATTTCAGAAGAAATGCGTGGGGGGGCAAAATTGGGTCGACTCTTAAAGGCATAGGACCCACTTACCAAGATAAGATTGGTCGTACGGGCCTACGAGTAGGGGATGTGTTATTGCCCACCTTTCGGGAGCGCTATACCGAGGCCGTAGCCCGTCATGCGCAGTTTGCCTCATTCCATGGCCGAGACTTAGAGATAGAAGCACTTGAAGAAGAATTTTTCTCTGCGGTCGAATTCCTGCGTGGCCTCCAACTCACCGACACAGAATACTTACTAAACGATTTATTACGTCAAGGAAAGCGCATTCTCGCTGAGGGGGCTCAGGGCTCCTTGCTTGATATTGACTTTGGAACCTATCCATTTGTTACTTCATCCAATACCATTGTCGCTGGAGCGTGTACTGGCTTAGGTGTTGCACCCCGTCATATTGATCGGGTATATGGTATTAGTAAGGCTTATTGTACCCGCGTTGGAAGTGGCCCATTTCCTACTGAGCTTCATGATGAGGTAGGAGAAAGGATACGTCAAGCCGGACGTGAGTTCGGCTCTACCACCGGTCGACCACGGCGTTGTGGTTGGATCGATTTGCCATCTCTGCGTTACAGTATTATGCTCAATGGGGTGACAGAACTCCACTTAATGAAGGCAGATGTGCTGGATGAGTTCACTGAAATACAGGTTTGCACTCATTACCGAACTCCCGATGGTGAGGATACTGACCTCTTGCCAGACTATGAAGCTCTGCAAGCCTTAACTCCTGTATACACTACGTTGCCTGGTTGGCGCACCGATTTACAGTCTATTTCAGAAGTTGAAGCATTACCTACAGAACTTCATTCATACTTGCAATTCCTTGAGCATCACCTAGAAGTGCCTATCCGAATTGTAAGTGTTGGTCCCGACCGACTAAGTACTTTACACTTGAACTAAGTAAAAAGACGCGGCGGGTCTTGACTTGTTCAAAACCCGCCGTATCTTTGTCACCCTGTTTCAGCAATCGGCTAGCAGAAAGGTTTAGATTTTTCGCTTTTTTCTTGACATCGGGTATATAAGGATGTTATCTTTGTAGCCCATTTTGCTTTGGCGAGGTATAAAAGGAAGTAAGTGACGAGAGGTTTCTTAGAAGAGCACGTTGCTGGAACTTGGAATAGTGGAAAAAGGTTAAGAGGCACTCAAAACCAGAAAGCTGATAAAGTTGGGGCCTTAGGTAAGCAAAAAATAAATATTTCTTACCTCTTGACAAACGGTTTATACGAATCGTATCTTTGCAACCCGCTTCACAAGGAGGCGGTTAAATCAAGAGAAAAGTAGGGAAACAAATTTTTTTTCTGCTTTTACTTGCGAAAAGAAAATTTCTCTTACCTTTGCAACCCCGAACGAAAAGGTGTCTGGGTTACTAGGGAGGATAAGGCAGCGCAAGCGGCCACAGGGTCAGTCCGGCAGGGGCTGACGCACGTTCTTTGAATGGTTGGAAAAGACAAATTGGTAAGGCTGCCAAGGTAGGTAACTACCCCGGCAGCGAGCGTAACAAACGAGTTCAACAAGAAGAGTTGGATTACGCCCAAGACAGCAGCCTATGTTCGCATAGGTGAAGAGAATTTATACAATGGAGAGTTTGATCCTGGCTCAGGATGAACGCTAGCGGCAGGCCTAATACATGCAAGTCGAACGGGTGTAGCAATACACTAGTGGCGCACGGGTGCGTAACGCGTAACCAACCTACCCGCAACTGGGGGATAGCCCGCCGAAAGGCGGATTAATACCGCATAATATAGAGTGACGGCATCGTCGTTTTATAAAAGATTTATTGGTTGTGGATGGGGTTGCGTAGCATTAGCTAGATGGCGGGGTAACGGCTCACCATGGCGACGATGCTTAGGGGACCTGAGAGGGTGATCCCCCACACTGGCACTGAGATACGGGCCAGACTCCTACGGGAGGCAGCAGTAGGGAATATTGGGCAATGGGCGAGAGCCTGACCCAGCCATGCCGCGTGCCGGATGAAGGCCTTCTGGGTTGTAAACGGCTTTTCTCAGGGAAGAAAAAGGTCTTGCGAGACCAACTGACGGTACCTGAGGAATAAGCACCGGCTAACTCCGTGCCAGCAGCCGCGGTAATACGGAGGGTGCAAGCGTTGTCCGGATTTATTGGGTTTAAAGGGTGCGTAGGTGGCTTGGTAAGTCCGGGGTGAAAGCCCACAGCTCAACTGTGGAACTGCCCTGGATACTGCCAGGCTTGAGAGTCGTCGAGGGTGGCGGAATGGACGGTGTAGCGGTGAAATGCATAGATACCGTCCAGAACCCCAATTGCGTAGGCAGCTGCCTAGGCGACATCTGACACTGAGGCACGAAAGCGTGGGGAGCGAACAGGATTAGATACCCTGGTAGTCCACGCCGTAAACGATGGATACTCGTTGCCAGCGATAGACTGTTGGTGACTTAGCGAAAGCGGTAAGTATCCCACCTGGGGAGTACGCTCGCAAGAGTGAAACTCAAAGGAATTGACGGGGGCCCGCACAAGTGGTGGAGCATGTGGTTTAATTCGATGATACGCGAGGAACCTTACCTAGGCTAGAATGCGCGTGACCGGTTCAGAGATGAGCCTTTCCTTCGGGACACAAAGCAAGGTGCTGCATGGCCGTCGTCAGCTCGTGCCGTGAGGTGTTGGGTTAAGTCCCGCAACGAGCGCAACCCCTACTTTTAGTTGCCAGCATGTCATGATGGGGACTCTAGAAGGACTGCCTGCGCAAGCAGTGAGGAAGGCGGGGACGACGTCAGGTCATCATGGCCCTTACGCCTAGGGCTACACACGTGCTACAATGGCCGGTACAGAGGGTCGCTACACGGCAACGTGACGCCAATCTCACAAAACCGGTCTCAGTTCGGATCGGAGTCTGCAACTCGACTCCGTGAAGCTGGAATCACTAGTAATCGCGTATCAGCAATGACGCGGTGAATACGTTCCCGGGCCTTGTACACACCGCCCGTCAAGCCATGGAAGTCTGGTAGACCTGAAGCTGGTGCTCGTCACAGAAGCCAGTTAGGGTAGAACAGGTAACTGGGGCTAAGTCGTAACAAGGTAGCCGTACCGGAAGGTGCGGCTGGATCACCTCCTTTCTGGAGCTGATCCGACTCGTGAACTTCGTTCAGTACGCTACTAACTTACCAATACGTCTTTTCCTCTCATTCAAATATTATTAGGAGGGCGACAATAATGCCTCCCTCCTACCCTGATCTAGATCGTAGATCAACTGTTCTTTGACGTAGGATAACGAGTAAGAAGAAAAAGAAAGAAGCGAGGACTACTTTTAGTGGTTTCTTGTTACGAGCCGGCCTTCCTGTTTACGGGAGGGCTAGAAGGTAAGTAAGCAAGGGCACACGGGGGATGCCTAGGCTCTCAGAGGCGAGGAAGGACGTGATAAGCTGCGAAAAGCCGCGGGGATTGGCACATACGAAGTGATCCGCGGGTATCCGAATGGGGCAACCCACTACCGTGAAGCGGTAGGGCCTATAGCTTTAGTGCTATAGGGGCAAACCCGGGGAACTGAAACATCTAAGTACCCGGAGGAACAGAAAATAACAATGATTCCCTAAGTAGTGGCGAGCGAACGGGGACGAGCCCAAACCGAGTTGGTTACGGCCAGCTGGGGGTTGTAGGACCTCAAGATCTGATTGTTTGATTTTAGCTGAACGACGTGGGAAAGTCGACCAGAGACGGTGAGAGTCCGGTAAGCGAGCAAGTCAAGCACGGTAGAGGATTCCTGAGTAGGGGGGACCGGAGAAATCCCCTCTGAATCCAGCGGCACCATCCGCTAAGGCTACATACTCCTGAGAGACCGATAGTGAACCAGTACCGTGAGGGAAAGGTGAAAAGAACCTCGAATAGAGGAGTGAAAAGAACCTGAAACCGTGTGCTTACAAGCGGTCGGAGCCTTCTAGTGGGGTGACGGCGTGCCTTTTGCATAATGAGCCTACGAGTTACTCCTCCCTGGCAAGGTTAAGTGTCTGAAGACGCGGAGCCGCAGCGAAAGCGAGTCTGAACAGGGCGCAGAGTCAGGGGGGTAGACGCGAAACTTTGTGATCTACCCATGACCAGGGTGAAGGTTGGGTAAAACCAACTGGAGGCCCGAACCAGTTTCCGTTGAAAAGGATTTGGATGAGTTGTGGGTAGGGGTGAAAGGCCAATCAAACTGAGAAATAGCTCGTACTCCCCGAAATGTATTTAGGTACAGCGTCGCGGTCAAGTCAGCCGGAGGTAGAGCTACCGATTGGACTAGGGGGTGTCACAGCCTACCGAATCCAGACGAACTCCGAATGCCGGTTGATATACGCGGCAGTGAGGCGTGGGGTGCTAAGGTCCCATGCCGAGAGGGAAAGAACCCAGACCATCCGCTAAGGTCCCTAAATCCGGACTAAGTTGAACAAAGGAGGTCCACTTGCCTTGACAGCCAGGATGTTGGCTTGGAAGCAGCCATTCATTTAAAGAGTGCGTAACAGCTCACTGGTCGAGCGAGAGGGCATCGATAATACGCGGGCATCAAGTCCGGTACCGAAGCGATGGATTTACACGGATGTGTAAGTGGTAGGGGAGCATTCTAGCAGCGGAGAAGGTATGCTGTCAGGCGTGCTGGAGCGGCTAGAAAAGCAAATGTAGGCATGAGTAACGATAAGGCGGGTGAGAAACCCGCCCCCCGATAGACTAAGGTTTCCTGCTCAACGCTAATCGGAGCAGGGTTAGTCGGGACCTAAGGCTACGCCGAGAGGCTACGTCGATGGACAGCTGGTTGATATTCCAGCACTTACTCTAAGAAGTGATGCAGTGACGCAGAAGTGAAAGATGCGCGGGCGGACGGAAGTGCCCGTTGAAGCGCGTAGGTATAGGGTTGGTAGGTAAATCCGCCGACCTTGCTGAACCGTGATAGTACCCTACGGCCTCGGCCACGGGGATAGTCATCCTAATCAGACTGCCAAGAAAACCTGCTAAGCGTTTTAACCTTAGAGTAACCCGTACCGCAAACCGACACAGGTAGTCAAGGAGAGTATCCTGAGGGGCTCGAGTGAATCACGGCCAAGGAACTCGGCAAAATGGACCTGTAACTTCGGGAGAAGGGTCGCTTCCTCTTAGCAATAAGAGAAGCCGCAGTGAAAAGGCCCAGGCGACTGTTTAACAAAAACACATGACTTTGCGAACGCGCAAGCGGAAGTATAAGGTCTGACACCTGCCCGGTGCCGGAAGGTTAAGAGGGGAACTTAGTGGCGCAAGCTGCGAAGGTTTGAATCGAAGCCCCGGTAAACGGCGGCCGTAACTATAACGGTCCTAAGGTAGCGAAATTCCTTGTCGGGTAAGTTCCGACCTGCACGAATGGTGTAACGATCTGGGCGCTGTCTCAGCCGTGAGCTCGGTGAAATTGTAGTCTCGGTGAAGATGCCGAGTACCCGCCACGGGACGGAAAGACCCCGTGCACCTTTACTATAGCTTGACATTGACGCTGGGTAACACATGTGTAGGATAGGTGGGAGGCTTTGAGCCGGGGGCGCCAGCTCTCGGGGAGCCAACGTTGAAATACCACCCTTGTGTTACTCGGTGCCTAATCTCCTGAACGGGGAAACAGTGTCTGGTGGGTAGTTTGACTGGGGTGGTCGCCTCCAAAAGAGTATCGGAGGCTTTCAAAGGTCCGCTCAGACCGCTTGGTAACCGGTTGTAGAGCGCAATAGCAGAAGCGGGCTTGACTGTGAGGCCTACAAGCCGAGCAGGGTCGAAAGACGGATATAGTGATCCGGTGGTTCCGCATGGAAGGGCCATCGCTCAAAGGATAAAAGGTACGCCGGGGATAACAGGCTGATCTCCCCCAAGAGCTCATATCGACGGGGAGGTTTGGCACCTCGATGTCGGCTCGTCACGTCCTGGGGCTGGAGAAGGTCCCAAGGGTTCGGCTGTTCGCCGATTAAAGTGGCACGCGAGCTGGGTTCAGAACGTCGTGAGACAGTTCGGTCCCTATCTGTGGTGGGCGTGAGAGATTTGCGAGGACCTGTCCTTAGTACGAGAGGACCGGGATGGACCAGCCGCTCGTGCACCGGTTGTGGCGCCAGCTGCAGCGCCGGGTAGCGACGCTGGGATGAGATAAGCGCTGAAAGCATCTAAGTGCGAAACTCACCTCAAGATGAGATCTCTTATATAGGAAGAGTCGTGGGAGACGACCACGTGGATAGGCTACAGGTGGAAGGTCGGAAACGGCCGAGCCGAGTAGTACTAATGACTCGAACACTTACCAGACAATGCTCTTTTTCTGCTTTCTTCTTACCCGTTACCTGCGTCAACGTTATTTGTTGTGTCTGTGAACTAGACACGAGCGCCAGTAATGGTGGCTTTAGCCCGGGTGTTCACCTCTTCCCATTCCGAACAGAGCAGTTAAGCCCCGGTGCGCCTATGGTACTACCTTCACCGGTGGGAGAGTCGGTCGCCGCCAACCTTATATTCCAACAGCCCCCCAGCGTCCCACTATCCGGATGCGGGGGGCTGTTCCCGTTTAGGCCAACTTGGAAGTAAAAAGAGGCTACCCGTCATAATTCTCGTTTTAGGCTGAAAATATTATAGTCGATCAGTTAGTTAAGGTGTTACTATACCTATTCATTTCCCTTCAATCAGTACATTTAGCAATGATATTACTGTATCCGTGGTTTTTGTTGGGATTCCTAACTATAGCTATTCCAATAATTATCCATTTTTTTGAATTGCGTAGACCTCAGCTTGTTGTTTTTACCAATGTCAATTTTATTAGAGAAGTAAAAATTATAACTGCTCGGCAACGGAAATTAAAGCATTTGCTTGTGCTGCTGACCCGTATCGGGTTTCTCATTTTTATAGTGTTGATGTTCTGTCAGCCGACTATACCCGCTGCGAAGCAAGATGCTAAGGAAGGCGACTCAGTATCTATGCTTATTGATACCTCACCAAGTATGCAAGCCCAAGGCAATGATCAGTCTCTTCTGGATCAAGCTATAGGTGAAGCAAACGGCCTTGCTAATGTATATTCAGCAACGACGCAATTCAAGCTTTCCAACGTAGCTAATTCATTAAGCAGATCTACTTTTCAAACAATTACAGAGCAGCTAACAGTATCAGGACAGGCAGGAAGTTTGAGGAGCTTGTTAGCTAAGGGTAAAGGTCAGAGCGGAAATGAAAGCGGACAGACCTTTATCTTTTCGGATTTTCAGAAAAATGATTTCGCTCTTGATTTTTTGTCTCTGCTTGATTCAACAGAGAGAGTATTTCTGGTACCAGTAGCCCAAAAAGACATTGCTCAGAATGTGTATGTAGATAGTGTAGGGTTCGATGATGCTTTCGTACGGCGTGGAACAGATATCATGCTGCGTATTCGACTACGTAATGGAGGGCAGGCTACTGTCGCTAATTGTCAAGTAAAGTTATTTGTAGGAGATAAACAGGCAGCAGTTTATCGTACATCTGTTGGTATAGAAAGTCCGACTACTACAACAGTACGAGTGCGCATCAACAATAATGAGTTGCAACAGTGTCGGGTGGAAGTAGAGGATTTCCCTGTAACCTTTGATAATACATACTACTTCACTCTACAACCTTCGCCCCAAATCCGCATTGTGGATTTGGCTACGAGTGAACCGGCAACACAGCGCTTGTATGCAAATGAAGCTTTATTCTCTTACAGCAAAAGCACTCCACAGGCCGTAAATTATAGGCTGTTGCAAGACGCTAATCTTGCATTGGTGCAGCAACCACGTGTGGATGCAAGCCTGCGCGAAAGCACAAAAAGGTTGGTCGACAAGGGAGGATCAGTGGTTATTGTGCCACCAGCTAACGCCGCAGGACGTGCCTCCTACACTCAGTTATTTCGTGCTTTAGGGATAGGTTCGGTACAGTGGGAACCAATACGCACTGGTGCGCCCAATCTAAGGAGTATTGCTACTCCAGACCCAGAGAACCCCTTTTTAAAGAAGTGTTCACTGCGCAGAATCGACAGACTGTGATGCCAAAAGTATCACCCGTGCTACGTTGGTCGAGGTCGGGAACAGACATTCTACGATTACAAGATGGAGACGGCTATTTAGCTAGTTTCAGTAGCGGACGTGGTACCGTATATCTATTCTCAGCCCCGTTTGAAGGTGGCTACTCAGACTTCACTAATCACGCGCTCTTTGTGCCGGTAATGTATCGATTAGCCATGCAAAGCTTCCGCGATGATCAAAGTCCAGCTTATCGTTTAAATCAACGGACGGTTGCAATAGCAATATCAGAGGCGGCAAACAACAGGGAAGAGGTGTTTAAGCTAACAAAGGATAGCTCAACGTTTATTCCTGTGCAGCGAATACAGGCGGGTGAGTTGCGCTTTGATATTCCACCAGGAATGCAAGCCCCAGGATTTTACCAACTCACGCGTAATGGACGGACGGTTAAAACTATGGCCTTCAACTTTGACAAGCGCGAATCAAATCTGACACATTACACGGCCGATGAGTTGCGCAATATGATAGGTCAGAATCGTCCAAATATTCAGGTTTATGATGCTTCTGGGGGGCAATCTGTGGCGGCGCAATATAGGGCTGAGCGGATAGGCACACCGCTATGGCACTACTGTTTATGGGCGGCACTAGCCTGTTTACTGGCAGAGGTACTGTTGCTTCGTTTTATGACAACACGGAAAGTGGCGGAGCCTATGGTAGTGGCTGCCTAAAATGCTTCCCGCAGCATATTGACCAGCGTCCACTATCTTGCTGAGCCACTTCTCATATCAAGTGAATTCAGACACCTCACCCAATCGGCTTGTTGTACGTCATGCTCTTCGCTACGGAGTGGGGGCTGGGATCGTATGCATCATGTGGATAATAGTTCTCTATCTGATGGATAGTAACCCCTATGGGCCCAAGCGGCTGTTAAGTGTATTTGTACCGCCATTAGCAGCTTTACTTTGTCAATGGACAGTCAGGGGTTCCTTCTTACCTGTTGGGCCAGGTTTGCGGCGCGTATTGGCGGCTGGTATTTTAACCACCATCCTGGCTGCCGTTACGTCGGCGGCTGGCGTGTATGGTTTTGCCCGAGCTACCGGACAAGGGCCGATTGATCGGCACTTAACGGAAATGAAGGTGCTTTTAGAGGCTAGTAAGACTGAGTTTATTAAACAGCCTGGAGGTGCGGCACAATATGAGCGCGCCCGTCAAAGCCTAGCTCACACGCCCCAAGCGTTAGCATCTGATGATTTTGAGAAAAAATTACTGTTTGGGTTATTCTTAAGCTTCCCAGGAGCCGTTTTTTTAGAAAATAACTGCGTTCTTGCTGCCAGTATTCATCTTACTCACATCCCCCTAACCCCATGGAAAACACTTCTACTCCAGTTTCTACTACTTCTGTTGGCTTGCGCTACGGACTCCTAACGGGCATAATATCTATTATTTACTCCTTTATTCTGCTGGCGACCAATTTGGAGCAGAATACTGCGCTGTCGCTTTTAAGCCTTATAATCTTGGTTGGCGGTATTTTTCTGGCACATAAAAACTATAAGGAGAATAATAGCGGCTTCATGTCTTATGGCCAGGGCCTCGGAATCGGAACCATTGTCAGCTTGGTTTCTGGTCTGCTGGGGGGCATTTTTCGCTATGTTTATATGGAGTTTATTGATCCCTCTGCAGCGCAGCGCGCAATGGATCAAACTCGCGCTAAGATGGAAGAAGCGGGTAATATGAGCGATGCTCAGATAGATCAGGCTATTCAAATGTCTCAGAGTTTTGCGAGTGGCCCAATCGGTATTGCAGTAGCCGTGCTCGGATCAACTCTTATTGGCTTTCTGATTACGCTTATTATTGCTGCCATCACCAAGCATAATCGTCCCGAGTTTGAGTAAGCGTTTGCCGCAGCATTTCCCTGTCGAGATATCGGTTGTAATCCCACTGCTCAACGAAGCAGAATCGTTACCAGAACTAACGCGTTGGATTCATCGGGTGCTGGCCCAGCATGGGCTCACGTACGAAGTTATTTTGATAGATGATGGTAGCACCGATGATTCGTGGGAGGTAATAGAGGAGTTGGCTCAGGCTGACACTCATCTGCGCGGCATCCGCTTCAATCGTAACTATGGGAAGTCAGCGGCGCTAAACGTAGGCTTCCGGGCGGCCGTAGGGCGCGTGGTGTGCACCATGGATGCCGACTTGCAGGACTCGCCGGAAGAGTTGCCCGAGTTGTACCGCATGATTACGGAAGAGCACTATGACTTGGTGAGTGGCTGGAAAAAGAAGCGTTTCGATCCGCTCAGCAAAACCATTCCAACGAAGCTTTTTAACGGCGTTACGCGCTGGATATCAGGTATTAAACTGCACGATTTCAACTGCGGCCTCAAAGCGTATGATCAGCGCGTGGTGAAAGGCATTGAGGTGTATGGGGAGATGCACCGCTACATCCCGGTCATTGCCAAGTGGAACGGCTTTGCCCGCATCGGGGAGAAGCCGGTGCAACATCAGGAGCGTAAGTACGGAGTTACGAAGTTTGGCCTGGAGCGCTTTGTGTACGGCTTTCTGGACTTGCTGAGCATCACCTTTGTGAGTCGGTTTCGGCGGCGGCCCATGCACTTTTTTGGTACGATGGGCACGTTATCATTTCTACTCGGAATGATCATCACCTTGTGGCTTGGGGGGCAAAAAGTGTATCTGGCTTTCAACAACTTAAAAGCGCGCGACGTAACTGCACAGCCCTTGTTCTTTCTGGCTTTGGTGGCGGTAGTTGTAGGTGTGCAGTTATTTTTAGCGGGATTTTTAGCTGAGATGATTTCTCTGAGCGGAGCCCGTCGAAATGACTACTTAGTACGCGAAAAACTGAATATCAAATAGCGTAGTAGCCCGTGACTAGGAGGCGTCAAGCCTTGCTGATCACGGGCTATTTCTTTATCCATTCAAGCTAAGCTGAAACTATGCGCGTCGTCATTATTGGGCCAGCGTATCCGTTACGGGGTGGATTAGCTACTTACAACGAGCGATTAGCGCGGGCTTTCGGCGAAGCCGGCGACGAGGTTCGGCTGGTTACGTTCAGCTTACAATATCCAGGCTTTCTGTTTCCGGGGCAAACGCAGTTTAGTACAGAAAAAGCCCCCCAGGACTTGCAGATTGAGGTTAGTATCAATTCAGTGAGCCCTGTATCGTGGTGGCGCGTAGGTAATCGGCTGCGCCGCGAAAAGCCCGATTTGGTCGTGTTCCGCTTCTGGCTGCCGTTTATGGGTCCAGCGCTGGGTACCATTGCCCGCCTTATTACTCGTAACCGCCATACGCGCGTAGTGGCCATCACCGACAATATAATTCCGCACGAAAAACGCCCCGGTGACCGGCCCCTGACGCGCTATTTCCTGTCTGCCTGTCACGGTTTTGTAACGATGTCACGCTCCGTGCTGGCCGATCTGCGCCGGCTGCATTTCAATCAGCCGGCCCGCTACCAGCCGCACCCGCTGTACGATAACTTTGGCCCTTTGAAGTCAAAAGCTGAGGCCCTGAAGGCATTAAATCTCAGCACAGATTTTCGCTACATTCTATTTTTTGGCTTCATTCGGGCCTATAAGGGATTAGACCTTTTGCTCGAAGCCTTCGCTGATGAGCGGTTCCGCACCTTACCAGTTAAGCTTATTATTGCCGGTGAGTTTTATGAGCCCGCGGCACCCTACGATGCTCTTATTAAGAGCTATAAATTGGAAGAACGCTTAGTGCGTGCTACCGATTTTATCCCTAATGAGCGCGTGGCCGACTTTTTTGTGCCGCCGACTTGGTAGTCCAACCTTACAAAAACGCAACGCAAAGCGGTGTGTCCCAGATTGCTTACCACTTTGAACGCCCCATGCTGGTTACTGATGTAGGTGGCTTATCGGAATTGATACCTGATGGTGAAGTGGGCTACGTGACCAAAGCCCAACCCAAAGCTATTGCCGACGCCTTGGTTGATTTTTACCAAAACCAACGAGAGGAAAAGTTTACGGCTGGTGTGCGGGAGTGTAAAAAGCAATTCTCCTGGAGTGAGATGGTAACAGCACTTAAAGCCGTGGCAAACTAGCCATGCATAGCCGAAGCAGGTAATGACGCCTGCACGGCTGCAAAAACCTTACTGGGGGGCAAATCTTCCATGCAACTCGTACCTAACTTACAAGTGCCGCGGTAAAAGCAGACGCACTGCCGGTCGGGTTGCACGATCTGACCGCGGCCGTAGAGGTCAAATTCGTGGGGATTGAAAATGTTGTTCATCAGCACCGTTGGCTTCCCAAGAGCAATACTAATGTGCATAGCCATCGTAACCTGAGTCACGACCAAATCCATTTGCTGCATCAAATTAATAAACTGCTCCAACGGAAACGTGCCTAGATAAGCGGCTCCGGTAGCCACGTGCAGGCGCTGGTTGCGTTCATCTTCGGCAGCGCCACCGAGTAACACTGGAGTATAGCCAGCTTGCTGAAGCTGCGAGATCAACTCAATCCAATGTGTATCAGACCATAAGCGCGTGGTCCACCGGTCGCCGCAGCCGGTATTGAGACCGATGCGCGGACCACTTACTGGTAATGCATTCCAGCGGTACCCTTTGTCATCATGATTATCGAAAACGTATTCTTCGCCCCGAAACTCATAGCCGCATAGCTCAAAAATCTCTTGCACATAGGGCTTCTGATTTTGCAAGCTCAGCTCATCAAATACGCCCGTAAGAAATTTGTGATTGGCCAGCGTATTGCCGGGCCAGGGCACACCATTGGGAAGCAGCGTGTAGCCAAATTTTTGAACCGCTCGCATGGTATCGTGCAGGGCGCAGGCTTCTTTGTCTTTGTCCAGATTAAATACGATTTCAAACTCGCGGGCTTGCAGATGGAGCACGTTAGCCAAGTCCAGCTTCAGAATCTCATCGACGGCGCTGGGGGGCAAAATAGCGGGCGTGTGCGTGAGCCAGGTGATTTTAGCAGCCGGATATTCCTGGCGAAGCCGGCGCAGGAGCGGCGTCGTGCGAATCACGTCGCCGATGGCACCGAGCTTGATGATGAGAATGCGCTCCTGGGTAGGCGCGTACACGGGGCAGCCGGCGCATTGGTAGCCATGTTCTTTATTAGGCCGACAGGGCACATCGCCGCGGAAATGGCGGCAGTCAGGATGAACGAGGATGCCGTTGAGTTCAGGCATTGAAGGAATAGAAAGCTGAAGTTATCTTTTGTTTTTCTACGGTCTGCCGACTGTAACTGTCATTCATGATCCAGCTAAAATCGCTGGTCAATGACTGTTAAATACCCACATAATTCATGGGCGAAATGCTTCTTAGTTCGGCTTTCACTTCTTCGCTCACCGTTAAGGTCTCGATGAACTCCCGAATAGTTTGCTCAGTAATGGGGCCGTGAGTGCGAGTAAGAGCTTTAAGAGCATTGTAAGGATCAGGGTAGTTCTCGCGGCGCAGGATTGTTTGAATAGCCTCAGCTACCACGGGCCAGTTGGCGTTAAGGTCGCGGCGCAGAGCGTCTTCATCGAGCGCCAACTTGCTTAAACCGCGCTGCAAGGAGTTGAGCGCCAGCAGCGTATGGCCAAGTGGCACGCCCAGGTTTCGGAGTACCGTGGAGTCGGTAAGGTCGCGCTGAAGGCGGGAAATGGGCAGCTTAGCAGCTAAATGCTCCAACAAAGCATTAGCTACTCCCAGGTTGCCTTCAGCATTTTCAAAATCAATAGGATTCACCTTGTGCGGCATAGCCGAAGAACCTACTTCGCCGGCTTTAATGGTCTGACGGAAATACCCTAGCGAAATGTACTGCCACACGTCGCGGGCAAAGTCAATCAGAATGGTATTCAGCCGTTTTAAGCCGTCGCAGGTAGCGGCTAAGTGGTCGTAATGCTCAATCTGGGTAGTCGGGTGGCTCCGATGCAGGCCTAACGTGGTGTTCACGAACTGGTCCGCAAACGTCTTCCAGTCTACCATTGGATAGGCCACGTGATGCGCATTGAAGTTGCCGGTGGCGCCTCCGAACTTAGCTCCGTACGGCACCTGAGCCAGCAGCGCTAACTGGGCTGTCAGCCGGGCAGCAAATACTTCAATTTCTTTTCCCAAGCGGGTGGGGGAGGCAGGCTGACCGTGGGTGCGAGCCAGCATCGGAATTGCCCCCCAGGTTTGGGAAAGCTCCTGCAGATGCTGTTGCAGGCCAGCGTATTGCGGCAAAATTGTTTCTGTCAGAGCCTCGCGCAGGCTCAACGGAATAGCGGTATTGTTAATGTCCTGGGAGGTGAGGCCAAAGTGAATAAACTCCAAGTAATTGCCTAGCCCCAAGGATGAGAACTGGTCGCGCAAGAAATATTCAACCGCTTTCACGTCGTGATTCGTCACGCGCTCATGGGCTTTCACCACCTCGGCTTCATCAGCAGAAAACATCTCATAAATAGCGCGTAGAGGCTTAAATAGCGCAGAATCGACACCGGTTAGTTGGGGTAGCGGCAGCTCGCAAAGCGCGATAAAGTATTCCACTTCTACCCGGACCCGGTAGCGAATCAGCGCCAGCTCGGAGAAATAGGGCGCTAACGGGGCCGTCTGGCGGTGGTAGCGGCCATCGAGGGGGAGAGAGCGGTGAGCGGTGAAAGCGCAGTGTCAGGGGCAGACATGAGGAGCAGAAAAGTTCGGAAGGGCCAAAGGTAGCGAATGCGCCCGCGCTACCATAAACGCCGCGTGCGGCTTTTCGCTACCTTTGGGGCTCGTGCGGCCGTGGGTTCGGCGCGAAATTCGCAGAGCCTGGTCGCGATATCCTCTCCCTGATTATTCGCGTGACTCCTGCTACTAAGAAAAAAATCGCCCTTGGCTTCGGCATTCTCGTGCTGCTGTTGGCCGGCGCCGTTGGCATATTCTTTCTGAAGCGCCAGCAACTGCTGGACTACGCTCTTGCACAGGTCAAAACGCGGGTAGAGCGCAAGTACCCCGCGCGGCTTACCCTTGGGCCGGCTAAGTTTATTGACTTCAATACCGTGCGTATTGATGGTGTGTCGCTGGTGCCTACGGGCAAGGATACGCTGTTGCGTGCTCGTAGTATCAATGCTTCGCTCAGCGCCCGCTCGTTGTTCGCGGGGCGGCCGGTATTCAGCAACTTACAGATCGACGATGCCCAACTGACGGCACTTAAAACGGCTGCTACCGATAACTTTTCCTTCCTCTACAAAACCAAAAGGCGCCCGGCCACTGTAGCCCGCGATACCACGCAAGGCACTAATTATGGCCTGTTGTTAAATCAACTTATTGAGGCCGGATTTGACAATCTTCCCGCTGAGGCTGACTTTAAGAACTTCCTTGTTACCTACCGCAGCCCAGGACACGCGGCGACCATTTCTATGCCCCGCCTCACGATTGAGGATGGCAACATCGCGGGCCAGCTGACAGCTACTTTCGATTCCGTCGAGAACAGAGTAGGCATTCAGGGGCGCGTAGAGCCCCGCGACTACGCGGTGCAGGCCAAGGTATATGGCCTGAACAAGCGGCCGGTGGTGTTCCCTTATCTACAGCAGCGCTACAAGGCTCGCGTGCAGTTTGATACGCTACGTTTTAGTCTGACCGATAAGGAGTTAGACGACGATGAGCTAACCCTGCGCGGCGCGGCGGCAGCCAGCAACTTTGCCGTCTATCAGGCCAAGCTTTCTGATCGGGATATTGTGGTGCGCAGTGGAGTTATGGACTTTGTGGCTACGCTGGGCCAGGGGGCTTTCTCGCTGGATAAGGGCACAAAGGTGACGCTGAATAAAATGGTGTTTTACCCCGCCATCAGCTTGCGCAAACTGCCTGTTCAGCAGCGTCGCATTGGCAAAAAGCTGAACGGGCTAACCTCCCGCAAAGATTTATTGGCTGGCTTGCAGTTCAGTGCTGATATTAAGTCAACGGAAACGACGGCCAACGACTTTTTCGCTTCGCTGCCGGAGGGCATGTTTGAGACCCTAGAAGGAACGAAGGGGGAAGGCACGCTTACCTATAGCCTCCAGGCAGCGCTGGATATGAATAAGCTTGATAGCCTGAAGTTTAACTCAACGTTGCGGAGCAAAAACTTTCGGATTACCCGTTGGGGTAATGAAGACCTGAGCAAGCTCAACCGGGCTTTTGCCTATACGGCTTACAACGATAAAGGCGACTCGATTCGCACGTTTGCCGTAGGGCCTCCCAACCGGGATTTTACGCCTTTCAATCAAATTTCGAATCACCTCAAAAACGCCATCCTAACGGCCGAAGACCCGCGCTTTTTCACGCATAAAGGCTTTATGGAAAGAGCCTTTGTAAAGTCGGCCATTCAAAACATTAAGGAGAAGCGCTTCGCACGCGGCGGCAGTACAATTTCGATGCAGCTGGTTAAAAACGTGTTTCTGACTCGCAAGAAGACCCTAGCTCGGAAAGTGGAGGAAACCCTGATTGTGTGGATTATCGAAAACACGCGTTTGGCGTCGAAGGAGCGCATGTTTGAGGTATATCTCAATATTATTGAGTGGGGACCTAAAGTGTACGGGGTAACGGATGCGGCGCGGTTTTACTTCGCCAAATCGCCCGACGAGCTGAACTTGTCTGAGAGCTTGTACCTGGCTAGCATTGTGCCCAAGCCCAAGTTCTACCGCTACTCCTTCGACAGCTACGGTAATCTGCGGGGTAGTGCGCGCTATTTCTACCGGCTCATCGCCGGCATTATGGCCAACCGTGGCATGATTTCGCAAGGCGCTTATGATGATCTGTCGTTGGGTGTGGCGCTCAATGGCCCGGCGCGCAAGTACATCGTGACGGCCGTGGATACCGTCCGGGCCTTCGCGCCTGCCGACTCCGCGCAGTTTGAGCCTCTGAACCTGATTGATTTGCTCGGCGGCAATACGACGCCGGATGCGGGTGTAAACACCACCGCGCCCAATCAAGAAGATAATAATACACCTGCCCCAACGCCGCAACAGCCCTAATAAAGTAGATGCTCTGCTCGGGTTAGTTGATAAGAGAGAGCTACTATCAGTTCCTGTCTTAACATCATTTGGCAGAGAAACTACTAAGTAATGTTGTAAGCCTAAGTAGCGTAGTGCCGCAAAAAAAGCCCCCCAGAGATGTTTCTGGGGGGCTTTTTTTGCGGCGCTACGCTACTTAGGCAATGGCAAAGTATCTTCCTCTTCCTTCTTAGGCAAGGCCAAGGATACAATGACTGATACGGCCAGAATGAAGCCTACTACTCCCAACGAAATTGCCATGGGAATATGGAGGTAATCAGTAACCAAGAGCTTGAAACCGATAAAGATCAGGATGAGCGATAAGCCGTAGTGCAGATAGTGGAAAAGCCGCATGAGACCTTCCAAAGCGAAATACAAAGCCCGTAGCCCCAAGAGCGCAAACACATTAGAAGTGTACACAATAAATGTGTCGCGGGAGACGGCGAGAATCGCGGGAATGGAATCGGCGGCAAATACGACGTCTGTTGTTTCGACCATCACCAACACTACGAACAGTGGGGTAGCGAAGAGCAGATTTTCCTTGCGCACGAAAAAACGGCCGTCCTCTATCTTACTGGTAATGGGCATGTAGCGGCTCAGGAACTTGACCACTGGATTGTTGTCCGGATCAATTTCGGGCTCACTGCCGCTGGTGGCCATCTTTATGCCGGTATAAATCAGGAACGCGCCCAGCACATACAGCAGGAAGTGAAATTTGGCCAGCAGCGCTGCCCCCACCAGAATAAATATTGCCCGCAACACCAAGGCTCCGATAATTCCCCAAAAAAGGATTTTGTGCTGGTACTGTTGCGGAACCTTGAAGTAGCTGAAAATGAGCAAAAACACGAACAGGTTGTCCACGCTCAGGGACTTCTCAATCAGGTAGCCGGTGAGAAACTCCAGCCCGGCCTGTTGGCCCATCGTGCGATACACGAGGTAATTGAAAGTAAGGGAAAGGGCAATCCAGAACGCGCTCCAACCCAGGGCTTCACGCATTTTTACCACATGGGCCTTGCGGTTGAACACCAGCAAATCCAGCATTAGCATTGCTAATACAAAGACGTTGAAGCCAACCCAAAAGGCGGGGGTATTTTCCATTCGTTGTTAGTAGGTAGATACTAGACCGCTGCCTGGCAGCAACTCCGCCGTAGGTGCCTTACCTGGTTTGGCGGGCCGGGGTTGCGGTCGGAACTGAAATAGCGTCGGGGCTGACTGATAAAGTCCGGTCGAAGCGGCGAAACCAACTGGCCACTTTCATCTGCACGACGCCAAAAAACGCTTCCTTAAAAATGCCCTTCGACATCTTGGAAGTGCCGCGGGTGCGGTCGGTGAAGATGATCGGGACTTCTTTAATACGGAAGCCATACTTGTAGGCCAGCCATTTCATCTCAATCTGAAAAGCGTAACCCACAAAGCGGATGCGGTCGAGCTCAATAGTGCGCAGTACTTCCGCCGAATAGCATTTGAAGCCCGCCGTAGCATCGGCAATGGGCATACCGGTAATGAAGCGAACATACGCGGAGGCAAACCACGACATCAGCACCCGATCCATGGGCCAGTTGACGACGTTTACGCCCTGGCAGTAGCGACTGCCGATGGCCATGTCGTAGCTCTCCGTGGTGCAGGCTTCATACAAGCGCTGTAAGTCATCGGGATTGTGCGAGAAGTCCGCGTCCATCTCAAATATGTAGCTATAGCCGTGCTTTAGAGCCCAGCGGAAGCCATGAATATAGGCCGTGCCTAAGCCCAGCTTACCGCGCCGCTCCTCCAGAAACAGGCGGTCAGGAAACTCGCTTTGCAATTTTTGCACAACCTGAGCGGTGCCGTCAGGCGAGCCATCATCGATGATAAGTACGTCGAAGGCTTTAGGCAACGAGAATACCTTGCGAATAATCAACTCCGCGTTTTCGCGCTCGTTATACGTCGGAATCAGAACCAGCCCATCGTTCATTGGATCAAAGATAGAAATATAGGCACTCAAGCTGCACTTTCGGCGATTTTTTCTGCCATTCGGCGAGCGTAGCGCACACAGTCGGGCACGCCCACACCGGCCCGCCAATTGGCCACAGACTCTATGCCCTGGACCGCCAGAGCATCGGCAGCGGCATGAGCCGCTACAATATGCGTGTCAAATTGTGGAATGGCCCTGGCCCAGTAGTATTGGTGCTGCCAGAGTGGAGCGCCCTTTATGCCATAAAAACGGCTCAATTCCGTATGTACGGCCGCTTTTTGCTCTAGGGCCGTTTGTCCGGCCTGCTCTGCATACTGGCTGCCACCCACGAAGGTGGTAAACAGTACCTGATCGGAGGGGCAACGGTCGGGAAAGATAGAGCTGGTCCAGATGCTGCCGGCTGCGTAGGGCTGCTCCACCTTTGGGTGAAGCGCCCCAAAGCCATCAAGCGGGTGGGTCACATCGGTACGGCGGTAGGCGGTGAATACGGCCGCCATTGGCGGATAATTCACAGAGGCCAGAGCCGAAGCCGCTTCCGGGAAAAGTGGTTTTAGCAACGGCGCGGCAGCGTAGGCTGGCAGGGCCAGGACCACCAGATCGTAGGAGTCATCCGAAAAAGCCCCCCGAGCCGTTTGAACGTGGTATTTTCCCGCCGCATCACGCGTCAGGCCTGTAACCGTTTGGCCGGGGTGGCGGTGCGTGAGGTGGTTGGTAAGGGCTAGGGCCAGGGTTTGAAGGCCGCCGCGCAGAGAGAAGATTTTGCGCCGCCCGCCCGCCCCGCCCGATTTGGCCAAGCCGCGCAGTACCGATCCGTGGGTTTGCTCCAGGGCAGCAAGTTTGGGGAAAGTCTTGTGCAGTAGCAGTTGCTCCGGGTCGCCGGCATAAATGCCCGAAATGAACGGATTAAGCGCATAATCCACGACTTCGGAGCCAAAGCGACGCCGAAAAAAGCCCCCCAACGTCTCTTGGGTATCGGAGGGGACAGCAGGGCGGGTCAACTCGCGCAGCAGATTTAGCTTGGCTTTTAAGCTAAAAAAACCACTGGTGAGCAAGGCGGGAGGTGAAGCCGGCAGACGATGGTAGCGCCCATTACGCAATACATAACGATTGGCGCTTACGGCGGCCGTGTCCTGAATTTCGTTGGTGAGGTTCAGGTCATCGAGCAGGTCGCGCAGCTCGTCGCTGAGCTGGAGGGAGTTGGGGCCGGTTTCGAGCAAGTAGCCGTCACGGCGCTCAGTGCGCAAATTGCCCCCCAGCGTCTCATTACCCTCAAACAAATCGTAAGCAATGCCGGCTTTTTGCAGATAAAAAGCGAGTGTAAGCCCCGAAATTCCTCCTCCCAGAATAGCGACTTTCATAGTCAGCAAAAAGTAAATGTTACTGCATTATGCGAGCTGAATAGTGCCCCAAATAGCAACACTTTCACAAACACATAATGCGGCTAATAAATGCCCTTTGTTGGCAGTGGCGTCAAAGGTAGGCTGCTAATTTGCCCCCCAGCCAGAATCCGTAGCTTTATGCCGATGAATAACCCGCAAATTGCTGTTTCCTCCCGCGCCAAAGCCATTTTTCTGGACCGCGATGGGGTGTTAAACAAAGAAATCGGCGAATACGTGTGGCGCCTAGAGGACTTTGAGATATTGGAAGGCGTGCCCGAGAGTCTCGCGCGTCTCAAGGCAGCTGGCTATTATCTGATTGTAGTGACTAACCAGGCCGGCATTGCCAAAGGCTTGTACACGGCCGCCGAGGTAAAGGCCTGCCACGCCAAGCTGCAAGCGGCCTGCAATAATGCACTTGATGCTCTTTATTTCGCTTCAGCGCACCCTTCGGTGAGCGAGTCGCTGCGGCGCAAACCGGATTCCTTAATGTTGGAAAAAGGTCTCGCCCGATTTCATCTTGATCCGGCTCAGTGCTGGATAATCGGCGACCGACTCCGCGACCTGGAGGCCGGCGCTCGGGCCGGGGTACGGGGCATTTTAGTCGGTGACCCCACGCTTCACCCTAGTTTAGTGCAGGCCAATGATCTGGTTGGCGCTACCGACCTTATTCTTAATGGGGCCTAATGATGTAAGGCCTTACCGTTTGCCTGCTTTCTACACGCACCAAAGCCGGTCTCCCGCTAAAGGAAGGCCGGCTTTGGTGCGTGTAGCAGAACACTTAGCAACTTACTGCCGAGCAGCAGGAGTCTGTTCAGCGCTGGCCGTAATGGAAGACGAAACCTGAGTAGCAGGCTTAGTAGAAGAGTAAGCCGGGCACTTAGTGCGGCACGAGCCCAGGCCTACCAGCCCGACAACGGCTACTATAAGCATTTTTTTCATGATAAAATACAAGATGTGAGGAGATTCGGACGCAGATAATGCATTCCTCAAATGTTATGCCCGATAACGCTCAGGCGTTATTTTAATTATCTATGAAGGTATGAATTATTCAGAGGCTACTCAAAATTAACATTAGGAAACGTTTTACAGCTTTTAGCTCACTTTAGACTTTACTAATAATCATTTACCGACACCATTGTTGGAGCTTGTGCGAGCTTTGTACCCCTGACAGCTTCGAACGCTCTCTACCCAATATAAAAAAAGCCCCCCAAGGCGACCTGGGGGGCTTTTTGTATGTCAGTGGATACTATTTAAGAAATCAGGCGCTCAGTTCAATCTGCAATGCTAATGCTGATAGCCCAGAATACGCATCATACTGTCGCTGTTCTGCTCCGGCGCGAACTCCCAATCCAGCAAAGTGCCATCAGCATCGCGGTCAAGGATGACGTGCTTGGGAGCTGGAATCAGGCAATGCTTGATGCCGCCGTAACCCGATAGACTTTCTTGGTAAGCGCCGGTGTGAAAAAATCCTACATACTGCGGCTCAATAGTTTCCTGGTTCTTGGTGCGCAGCTCGGGCAGGAATACCTGGTAAATGTGCTTTTCAGCGTTGTAATAGTCCTGAGAATCGCAGGTGAGGCCGCCCAGCTGGATTTTATTGTACCGCTTCTCCCAGCCGTTCAGGGCCAGCATAATGAAGCGCTGATTCAGCGCCCAGGTATCGGGCAGGTTCGTGATGAAAGAGCCGTCAATCATGTACCACAACTCCTTATCGTTCTGGAGCTTCTCGCCCAGAATAGAGTAAAGGGTCATGCCACTTTCGCCTACCGTAAAAATACCGAACTCGGTGAAAATGTCCGGTTCCGGCACACCTTCCTCCGCACAGATGCGCTGAATGGTGCGTAGAATTTCTTCTACCATATACTGGTAGTCATACTCTGGCTGAATGCTGGTTTGAATGGGCAAACCGCCGCCGATGTCAATGGCGGTAAGGGTAGGGCACACCCGGCGCAGCTCACAGTACTTGTGCACAAAACGGCTCAGCTCCGACCAGTAATAGCTGGTGTCTTTGATGCCGGTATTGATAAAGTAATGCAGCATTTTGAGCTCAAAACGCGGGTCTTCCTTAATCTTCTGCTCATACAGTGGAATAGCGTCGGCGTAGCGAATACCCAGACGTGAGGTGTAGAACTGGAAGCGCGGTTCTTCATCAGAGGCTAGCCGCATACCTACGCTGCAGTTCTCACGCACATGATCGTGGTAGTAATCTATTTCGCCCAGGTTATCGAGAATGGGCATGCAGTTCACAAACCCATCGTTGATAAGGTCCGCAATGTCGCGCTTGTACTCCTCACGCTTGTAGCCATTGCAGATGACGTACGTCTCCTTCGTGAGCTTGTCTTTGGCATACATAGCCCGCACGATATTGATATCAAACCACGAGGAGGTTTCGATATGAATATCATTTTTCAGCGCTTCTTCCACGATAAAGCTGAAGTGCGACGATTTGGTGCAGTAGCTGTACGTGTACGTGCCATTGTAGCCTATCTTCTCGATGGCGTCGGCAAACCAGGTTTTGGCGCGCTGAATCTGGGAGCTGATTTTGGGCAGATACGTGAGGCGCAGCGGCGTGCCGTGCTTGCGCACGATGTCCATGAGGGGAATATCATGGAAGCGAAGCTCGTTGTTTTGGACGGTGAAATCGGCAGTCGGGAAATCGAAGGTTTGGGAAATCAGGTCGTGGTAGGTATCCATTAGGGGAAGGGGGTGAATGGCTAAATGGTTAAATGGCTAAATAATTGGTCGTTCTACATCACGCGTTAAACGACCAGGCATTCGGCCATTCAACCATTTAACCATTGTAAGAACAAATTGGCCTTTGTGCGGGCTTTTGCACACCTTTGTAGGCCGGCAAAGATAAGCGGTAGGTGGGTACTCCGATGCGGGGCGCCCAGGGCGAGAGCGGTGAGACGTGGTCCTGCTCTCTGGTATTCGGCCAAGGCCCTTAGCCGCCCGTTGCTGTCGGCGCATCGTTCTTTTATGAAACCTATTAAGCTCATCGAAGTCTGCTCCGAGCTAGGGGCCGGGACTCGCGGGGCCAGTCTGGGCGTAGATGCGCTACGGATTGCCTGTTTAAACAAAGGTTCTGATTATTTCCGCCGCTTCAATTCCGTGGCTGTACCAGACCTGAATCATGTGCTGTTCGACAAAAACCACTTCCCTTACGCCAAGCACATCGACTCCGTTTATACGGTTCAGAAAAACATTGCCAGCACGGTTGAACAAACATTACGCCTCGGGGAATTTCCGCTAGTGCTGGCCGGCGACCATTCCAACGCCGCGGCTACCCTGGCGGGCATTAAAACCGCCTATCCGCACAAAACCTTGGGCGTGGTGTGGATAGATGCCCACGCCGATATTCATTCGCCCTACACCACGCCTTCGGGTAACATCCACGGTATGCCCATCGCCATGGCACTGAACGAGGATAATCTGGAGTGCCAGCGCAACGTGCCGGAGCCTGAAACGGAGTTTTTCTGGAACCGCCTTAAAAATCTGGGCGAGCCGGGCCCCAAGCTCAGCCCTGACCACCTCGTGTATGTAGTGGTGCGCGATACGGAGCATGAGGAAAACGAAGTAATCAAGCGCCACAACATCAAGAACTTCGGCTTAGCGGAATTCAAAGAAAAAGGTCCGAAGCAGGTAGCCCGCGAAATTTATGAGCGCCTCCGCTTCTGCGACTTAGTATATGTGTCTTTCGACGTAGACTCCCTGGATTCGCGCTTTAGCAAAGGCACCGGCACGCCCGTGAAGGAAGGACTCAACGTAGAAGAGGCTATTGCTTTATGCCAGGCTCTGCTGGATAATGACCGGGTAGTGTGCTTCGAGATGGTGGAAATAAACCCGACGCTCGACTCAGAAAACACGATGGCCCGGAACGCCTTCGATATTCTGGAAGCGGCCACCGATACTATTCAAAATCATCTGCACCTGGCCGATGCCACCTCGCGCCAAAGCCGGGCCACTACGTAACGAAGTAGCGCTAAGGTTAAATTTGGCTCTGTTTTCTTTAGTGAGTTAAAGTAAGCGTATCGTTCAATGAGGGATGTTGGGGGGCTTTTTTGGCTGCCCGTGGTGCTTACTCTAAAGCGCAACTGTGGCTCCCACTGCTAAAGCTGCGGCGGCTTCCTTATATTCAATTCAGGTTCAGGCTAAAACTCAGGTAATATGAAGCTCAGTAAGGTGCGGTTGGGAATAATGGCCTTGGCGCTAAGTGCCTGCTCCGTAACGCCCCAGCAGCGCGAACCGAAAGCCGATATGCCCGGCCAGACCGTAAGTGCCGCCGTTACGGGCACCGTGACCTACCGCGAGCGGATGGCGCTACCGCCCACGGCCGTTGTGAAAGTGCAGCTGCTGGACGTAAGCTTCGCCGATGTGGCCGCCACCGTGCTCGACTCCCTGACCCTTCGCCCATCGGAGGGCAAGCAGGTGCCCTACGAGTTTTTGCTGCGCTACGACCCGGCCCAAATCAACGCGCGCAATACGTATGCCGTGCGGGCGCAAATTCTGGCGGATGGTAAACTGCTCTTTACCACCACCCAGGCCTACCCCGTAATTACCCGCGGCAACCCCCTCAGCGTGGACCTGGTGCTTCAGCAAGTTGGCCCCAATTAAGTGGCTGGGGGCTTTTTCGTAGGGTAAGCCGTAGCTTGCACTACTTTTGTGCCGCTTAACTTCCTAATTCTCCGCACCCCGTGCAACAACTCGAACAAGACATCAAAGCTGCGCTGAGCGCGGCCATTCAGCAGATATTTGGCGCCACGGTCGCGGCTGAGCAGCTGGTTATTCAGCCCACCCGCAAGGAATTCGCTGGCACTTTTACGCTCGTGACGTTTTCGCTGACCAAAAGCCTGGGTAAAGGCCCGGAGCAGATAGGGCAGGCGCTGGGCGAATGGCTGGCCGCTAATGAGCCCCGCGTGAGCGGCTTCAACGTAGTGAAAGGCTTTCTGAACCTGGAAATAGCTGACAGTGAGTGGCTGCGACAGTTTGCCGAGATGCTGGCCCGGCCCGACAATGCGCCCGTGCCTTCCAATGGCCCCCAGCGCGTGGTCGTCGAGTACTCATCGCCCAATACCAACAAGCCCCTGCACCTGGGCCACCTGCGCAATATTTTTCTGGGCTATTCGGTGGCCGAGATTGTAAAAGCCACTGGCGCCACCGTTACCAAGGCCAACCTGATCAACGACCGGGGCATTCATATCTGCAAGTCGATGCTGGCGTACCAGCGCTTCGGGCAGGGCGAAACGCCGCAGAGTTCCGGCATTAAGGGTGATCATCTGATCGGCAAATACTACGTGCTGTTTGAGCGTCATTACCGTGAGGAAATCCGTCAGCTGGAAGCGGAAGGAGTAGCGCAGGATATAGCCAAGCGCCGGGCTCCGCTCATGACGGAGGCCCAACGGATGCTGCAACAGTGGGAGCAGGGCGATGAGGAAGTGCTGGCGCTGTGGAAGCAAATGAACGGCTGGGTGTACGAAGGCTTCGACGAAACCTACCGCACCATCGGCGTCGATTTCGACAAATACTATTACGAGTCCGAAACCTATCTGCTGGGCAAAGAGCGCGTGGAAGAAGGGTTGCAGAAAGGTGTATTCTTCCGCAAAGATGACGGCTCGGTGTGGGTTGATCTGAAAGAGGAAGGCCTCGACGAAAAACTCCTGCTCCGCGCCGACGGCACCAGTGTCTATATCACCCAGGACCTGGGCACGGCCGAGCTGAAATACCAGGATTTCAACTACGATTCGTCGGTCTACGTTATTGCCGACGAGCAGAACTACCACATGCAGGTGCTCCAGGGCGTGTTGCACAAGTTGGGCAAGCCCTACGCCACGGCCATTCATCACCTGAGCTACGGCATGGTTGATTTACCTTCCGGCCGCATGAAGTCCCGCGAGGGAACCGTAGTCGATGCCGACGAGCTGGTGCAGGAAATGGTGGATACCGCCCGCCGCACTACGCAGGAGCTAGGTAAAATCGAGGGTCTCGCCTCTGAGGAAGCCGAGCAGCTCTACCACACGTTGGCGCTGGGCGCGCTTAAGTATTTTCTGCTGAAGGTTGACCCCAAAAAACGCATGCTCTTCAACCCCGAGGAGAGCATTAACTTCCAGGGCAACACTGGGCCGTTTGTGCAGTATACCCACGCCCGTATTGCGGCCATTATGCGCAAAGCCACCGAGCTAGGCCTGACTGGGGGGCAAATTGACGGCCCCGAAAGTCTGCACGAAACCGAGCGCGACGCCGTACAGCTGCTGGCCGGATACCCTGGTGTCGTGGCGGAGGCTGCCCATCTGATGGCTCCATCTATCCTGGTGCAGTACGTGTACGAAGTGGCGAAAGCCTACAACCGCTTCTATACCGAAGTGCCCGTGTTTGGCGAGCCCAACGAGACAAAACGCCGCTTCCGTGTGGCCCTTTCCGCCCAAACCGGCCGAACCATCAAAGCCGGTATGCGCCTGCTGGGCATTACGGTACCCGAGCGTATGTAACCCGAAGCGGCGCTTCGGCCAGTCTCGATTTTCCAGTTAAAACAATGATTGAGCGGGCCGTGGCGCGTTCCTACTCCTATGAAAAGTGTAGCAGTTTACTGCGGCTCCAGTGCCGGCCATAATGATATCTACCGCCGGCAGGCGGATGTAATGGGTCAAACCCTGGCCGAGCGCGACATGACGCTGGTGTACGGTGGCGGTCGGGTAGGCCTCATGGGTGCCGTAGCCGACAGCGTACTGCGCCACGGCGGCCGCGCCATCGGGGTTATCCCCGATTTTCTGGCCGATAAAGAGCTGGCTCATCTTGGCCTGACCGAACTGCACATCGTGAAGTCTATGCACGAGCGTAAGCTGCTGATGGCTGACTTGGCCGAAGGCTTCGTGGCTATGCCCGGTGGCTATGGCACGTTGGAAGAGCTATTTGAAGTGCTGACCTGGGGTCAACTCGGGCTGCACCCCAAGCCAGTGGCCGTGCTCAACGTGGGTGGCTACTACGACCAGCTCTTGGCTTTGCTTGATACGATGGCAGGAGAAGGCCTGCTCCGTCAGGACAACCGCGCGCAGCTTTTGCAGGATGAAACGCCATCGGTGCTGCTGGATAAAATGCTGAACTACCAGCCCATAGCCGTTGAGAAATGGCTTACTCCACCTACTACCTAGCGTTGTTGGCCGGGAAGCAGGCGCGCCGCATCGAGCAGCTAGCTTTTCTGCCCCTTTTACCTTGGTTGTACCAGAATGAAACATAGGCAGAACATTGGTGGTTTGGGCGGTGCGATTCATTGTCTGCCATTCTTTGTCTCAAAAAAGCCCCCCATGCAAGCTTCTATACTAATCCTGTTGGTCGCCTTGGCCTCCTGCGGATCTTCTTCTCAATCCTCAACTGCTTCCACCTCCATGACTACCACTGCTCCTGAAACCGCCGCTGCCAGCACCGTGTACGACTACTCCGTAAAAACCATTGAGGGTAAAGATGTGAAGCTAAGCCAGTTTGCAGGCAAGAAGCTCCTCATCGTGAACGTGGCCTCGGAGTGCGGCTACACCCCACAGTACAAAGAGCTGGAAGAGCTGCACAAAAAGCACGGCGATAAAGTAACCGTGCTGGGCTTCCCAGCCAACAACTTCGGCGGTCAGGAGCCCGGCACCAACGAGGAGATTGCTACCTTCTGCGAGCGGAACTTCGGCGTTACTTTTCCCATGTTTGAAAAGGTATCGGTAAAAGGCGACGACACGGCACCGCTTTTCCAGTTTTTGGCCGATAAAACAAAGAATGGTGCTATCAGCGACGCGCCCACCTGGAACTTTTGCAAATACCTCGTGAATGAGCAAGGCCATGTAGTTGGTTTCTATCCTTCCAAGGTAAAGCCCATGAGCGACGAGCTGGTGGCTGCAATTCTGAAATAGAAGGATTGGACTTTTGTTTCTTCTCCAGAACGTCATGCTTTGCCAGCCTTAGCATGACGCTTTGGTTTCCGCTTCTGGCGCATGACTACCTCCTCGGCTTCTCCTACATCTCCAAACCCAAGTCCCATCAGCGCTTGGGTGTCGGCTTTTCGGCCCCGCACACTGCCCCTGGCATTGGCCAGTATTCTCACGGGGGGCTTTTTAGCCGCCGCGGGGGGCAATTTAATGGTGCAGTCGTTGGGCTGGCGGCGCTTACCACCGTTTTACTCCAGATTCTGAGCAACCTCGCCAACGACTACGGCGATTCTCAAAACGGTGCCGATAGCGTGCACCGCGAAGGGCCACTGCGGGCGGTGCAGGCCGGTTACATCACGCCTACCCGTATGAAACAGGCGATGGGCATATTTGGCGTGGCTGCTTTCGTATCAGGGCTGGGGCTGCTGTGGGTGGCGCTGGGTGCAGCCGGCCTGTGGATTCTGCTGACGTTTCTGTTGCTGGGCCTGGCCGCGATTTGGGCCGCTATTAACTATACGGCGGGCAGCAATCCGTATGGCTACGCCGGACTGGGCGACGTGTCGGTATTCATCTTTTTTGGGCTGGTTGGCGTGGGCGGCACCTACTTTCTGCAAACCCAGACGCTGCCGCTGGCTGTCCTGCTGCCCGCCATTAGTCTGGGTTGCTTTGCTACGGCTGTGCTCAACGTAAACAACATCCGCGACTTGCGCTCCGACGAGCTGGCTGGTAAAATCACGATACCCGTGCGGCTGGGGGGCAAATCGGCCCGACGCTACCACTGGCTGCTGCTGGTGCTAGGCCTGGGCAGCGCCGTCATTTATGTCGCACTCACCTATCATTCGCCCTGGCAATGGCTATTTGTGCTTGCCATTCCCCTGTTCTGGTTTAATGGTCGCCAGGTATGGGCGCGGCACGATTCCAAACAACTCGATCCGTTGCTGAAGCAAATGGCCCTGAGCACGCTGGTGTTTGTGCTATTGTTCGGAATAGGGCAGCTTCTCTAGCAGTAGTCACTGTGCAGCATTATTTTCCGGCAGCAAATGCGCGTGCGTTAGCACCATTTTTCCTTTGTTTGGTCCTCTGAGTACGTGTAATTCCCTAAAAAGCCCCGGCTACTCAGGTAGTAGCCGGGGCTTTTTAGGGAATTGATAATGCGCGCCCTACTTAGTGAGCGTGAATGCGCTTACGCTTTTGAATACGACGCTGTTGGGCTTGCTTAACCCGGCGATACAGCGCCTCCAGAGGCGTTTCAGGTTGGCGCGTGGCAGTAGCTGCATCATTCAGCTCTTCGGCTTTTTTAATTTGGTAGGTTTCATAAGCAGAGTATGTAAGTGTCTATCAACGGGAGAGCTTCTTGCAAGGATACACTATCTCATCAAATTAGCCGGTACAAGCACTCTTTATCCTAGCTTCAGCTCAACAAATAGTGCAAAACCCGCTAGCCGAGCAGTCGCTCGCCTCCGCCCCCAGTTGACTGTGCTGTTTACAAGCATCTCACAGAATGTTTTACGCCTAAAAAGCCCGTCTTACCAGGATGTTATTTGGGTGTGCGCGTCGACCAGGCCTGGTAGGACGAGCGCATTGCCTAAACCGAAGACCTCGGCACCGGTCTGAATCGGCAGGTTCGCGCCGGCTTGGAGAATAGGTGGACCCTGCATCAGCACCACGCCGTTGGCAATAGATTGCTTTATAGAACAGAACTGTCTTTTTCAGTATTCGTACCGCGCATTCGTGAATCAAAAGCTCACCTTACAATTCCATAATTTTTTCATTAAAAAAGCCCCCCAGCAGTGGTGGGGGGCTTTTTTATTTCTGTAATAAATCCCTATTCACCGCTGGATACTGGCGGCGCGGCTTGCGTAGCTTCCGCGCTGCCACCTTCTGGTCGCGGGCCGCGATTACTGCGGTTGCGGCCGCCACGCTTGCGACGCTTCTGGCCTTCGCTGGCTTCGCCTTCCGCACGAGGCTCGCGGGGTGCACGCGCTTGACCATCCGTTGCTTCTCCTTCTGCTCGCGGTGGGCGTGGGGCACGAGGCTCCCGTACTTCGCCTTCGGGCCGCGGGGCGCGGGGCGGACGCTGGTAGGGCTGGGCAGGGGCACCACCCGCGTCGAGGGCGGCCAAGGCAGCATTGGCCTTGGCAATACGCTCTTTCTGGGCTGGGTCGTTGGCATCGGGAGCGTCGCGGCGGGGCGGGCGGCTGCCATCGCGGGGGCCTTCGCGGCGGGGGCCACGGCCGCCACCATCGCGTGAGCTGCCGCCGCCGGAATGACCATTACGGGCCGGACGACCGCCAATTTTGCCCCCCAGACCGCTAAAACGCTTCGGGTCGAACTCAGGAGCCGGACCCAGGCCGAGCTCCTCGGTGATGGTCTTCTTTTCAAGTTCCCGCTCAATGAGCTTCTCGATTTTCAGCACGCGGTCCTGATCCTGGTCGGCGATGAAGGTGATAGCCGTGCCGGTAGTAGCGGCACGGGCTGTGCGGCCGATGCGGTGCACGTAATCTTCCGCGGCCCGCGGAATATCGTAGTTCACTACGTGGCTCAAATTATCAATGTCGATGCCGCGGCTGAGCACATCGGTAGCCACCAGAATAGGAAACTGCTTGTTCTTAAAGTCGCGCATGATCTGCTCGCGCTCTTCTTGGGTGCGGTCCGAGCTGATGCCCTGGGCCACGTAGCCCAGCTTATTGATGGATCGTACAATGTTGCCCACGGCCGCTTTTTGCGAGGTAAACAGCACCATACTCTGCACATTCTGGGTTTTGAGAATGTGCTCCAGAATATAGATTTTCTGGCGGTCGAAAGCCATGTACAGCTGCTGGTCGATGCCAGCGGCGGGCTTGGATACGGCCAGCCGGATTTCCTCGGGCTCGTTGAGGATCTGCTTCGAGAAGTCGCGGATTTTGTTGGGCATGGTGGCCGAGAACAGCAGCGTCTGGCGCTGCTTGGGTATCTGGCGCACGATGTTCAGGATGTCATCGGAGAAGCCCATGTCCATCATCTTATCGGCCTCATCCAGCACCAAATACTTGATCTGGTCGAACTTCACGTAGCCCATTTGCAGGTGAGCAATCAAGCGGCCGGGCGTGGCCACAATGATGTCGGCGCCGCTGGTGAGGGCGCGCTTCTGCTGCTCCCAGCCTTCGCTTTTGCCGCCGCCATAAATGGCAATGCTGCTCGCTTCTACGAAGTAGCCAAAGCCTGTTATCTGCTCATCAATCTGGGTAGCCAGCTCGCGGGTGGGCACCAGAATGAGCGTGGAAGTGTGGCCATGCTTGGCGTGTGAAATCCGGTCGAGGAGGGGGAGGAGGTAGGCCGCCGTTTTGCCGGTGCCCGTCTGGGCGCAGGCAATCAGGTCTTTACCTTCAATAATCTTAGGAATTGCCTGCTCCTGTATGGGCGTGGCGTTCAGATAATTCATGGCGTCCACGCCGGCCAGCAGGTCGTCGTGGAGATTAAACTCGGTAAATTTCAAGGTACAGCTACGTGAAGTGAATAAAGGGCTGACCTTGCGCGTCTGGTCAGCGAACCGCTTGCTTTACTGCAAAGATACGCCATTTTGAAGCGCGGTCGTGCCAGGGAGGTAAGACCAATGTTGGGTTCCCGCAGAGGTGCGCAGAGGTAAGCGTGGAGGTTCGCTGAGTGCTGATGACTGAACACTGCGCACCTCTGCGCTTTTCCTCTGCGTAACTCTGCGGGAAATATCGTTTGAGTTTTTGTAACTCTGCCCAAATAATGCCGCTTTCCCCAAAAAAGCCCCCCAGCCGTTCGCTGGCTTGTATATCCTGGAGCTGGCCTCCGTACTGGCGGGCCCACAGGTTGGCCAGTTCTTCGCCGAGCTGGGAGCCACGGTCCTAAAAGTAGAAGCCCCGGCCGGCGACATAACCCGCACCTGGAAAACCGCCGCCGAAACATCCGAAACGGATGTATCAGCATATTTTTCTGCTTCTAACTGGGGCAAAAAGTCCATCGTGCTCGACCTGGCTACGGCCTACGGCCAAGACGCTATTCGTACCCTCGCTGCCCGCGCCGACATCGTGCTGGCCAGCTACAAGCCGGGCGACGCTGAAAAGCTGGGCGCCGATTACGCTACCCTTTCGGCTCTGAACCCGCGCCTTATCTACGGTCATCTCACCGGCTACGGTTCCGCTACCAACCGCGCGGGCTACGACGCGGTGCTACAGGCCGAAGCCGGATTCATGTACCTGAACGCTCCACCCGGCCACGAGCCCCTGAAAATGCCTGTAGCCCTCATAGATCTATTGGCTGCGCATCAGCTCAAAGAAGGCTTGCTCACCGCGCTTTACCAGCGCACGCACACTGGCCGCGGCGCGTGGGTGCAAGTGTCATTGCTCGACAGCGCGTTGGCTTCCTTAGCCAATCAGGCCGCGACCTGGCTCGTTACTGGCCACGACCCAAAGCCTTTAGGATCAGGGCATCCGAGCATAGTACCCTACGGCACGGTGTACCGCGCTGCCGACGGCCGTTATCTGGTGCTGGCTGTGGGCAGCGACCGGCAGTTTGGGTTGCTATGCGCCGCCCTGGCCCGGTCGGAGTGGGCAACAGATGCACGCTTTCAAACAAATGCCCTGCGCGTAACCAACCGGGCGGCGCTGGAAGAGCTGTTACATCAGCGTATTGGAGAGGTAAGCGGCGAAGAGCTGCTACAAACACTGGAGCAACAAGGAGTACCCGCTGGGGCAGTGCGCACGGTGGGTGAAGCGCTGACACATAAGTCGGCGGAGCGAATGATTTTGCCCCCCACCGCTGATTTTTCGCATTCGGGCCTGCGCACAGTAGCTTTCCAAAGCAATACCTGGGCGCCGGCACCAGCGCTTGCAGGCCCGCCGCAACTGGGTCAGCATCAACTGGAAAACGAGTTGTTGGCCCCTGAACCTGGGCAACACGATGTGGGATAAGGCGGACTGGCACAGCTTTGGTTCTCTAACCTAACAAGCTCAACCGCGTAACTTCTTAGGCCAGCTCACGGCCTTCAAGCCCGGAAGTTGTCTGTATTATCCATTACATATTATGGCCAAAAGAACTCCAAAAAAACCGGTTTCTGAACCTAAGAATGCCGCTAAATCGGCCCATGTACACGAAGAAGCAATGGCCGCCGCCGAAGTAATTACGGCTGAGGTTGCTACGGAGCGCTTGGCACTTATTTCGGAAGGACTAAAGCAAAAAGCTACGGCCAAGCAGGCCATTTTTCGGAATACCAGCGCCGCCTTTGATTTGCTGCGTCGGGTATCTCTGGAGCTGACACTGGAACTGAGTAGACGCATCACCTCCGTCGACTCTACGGTAGTCATTGAGTACCGGCCAATCAACGAAATGGAGTTCCACATTCGCTTTTCCGGCGACCTGCTCATGTTCGTGATGCATTCCAATATCATCACCTTCCCCGACGATTACGGCCCTATGCCGACCAAGTATGTGGAAGAGGATTTTCGGCGCCGCTTTTTCGGGCATATCATGGCCTATAATTTCATGGCCGACAGCATCAAATATCAGCGCCTCAATGACCCCGGTTACCTCGTGGGTCGGCTGCTCATCAATATTGAGAATCACTACTTCATTGAAGGCGTGAAAGAGCTAGAATTACCCGACATAAATATGGCCGATAACATGCTCACGCACGACGCGCTGAAATTGTTCGTGGAAAGCGCCATGATTGCCGCCGTAAACAACGATTTGATTGCGCCGCCGCTCCAGGAAATCCAGAAGATTACGGTGAAGCAGAAAATTGAAAATCAGCAGGTAAGCCGCGGCAGCAAACTTGGCTTTAGCTTTTACAGTGGGCAACATCACCTAGAGTAAATCTGAACCGCGGATTGTGCCGATTAGTCGGATTCCGCGGATTTTGGTAACGATGTATACTTAATAAAAAAGCCCCCCAGAATGGTTCTGGGGGGCTTTTTTACTCATTAGAAGCGACGTATTTAGTAGAGAATAATCGTCACCAAAATCCGCGGAATCCGACTAATCGGCACAATCCACGATTCAGATAGAGTACCCGACTTTTTCACGTACCCGATTCAGCACTTCCCGGCCGTAGGCCTGCGCCTTGCGGGCGCCTTCGGCCAAACGGGCATCAAGCTCGGGCAGGTTTTGCATGTAGAAAGTAAACTGCTCGCGCTCGGTAGCAAAACGCTGCATAATCAGCTCGAATAACGCCTGTTTGGCGTGGCCGTAGCCGTAGCCGCCGGCCAGATATTTCGCGCGCATTATGTTGGTATCGGCGGAGGTAGCAAGCAGCGAGTACAGCTTGAAAATCGTGTCGTTTTCCGGGTCTTTTGGGTCGTCAAGTCCGCGGCTATCGGTGACGATAGTTTTGATGGTTTTGAGCAGCTCTTTTTCGGGGGCGAATACGTCGATAATGTTGCCGTAGCTCTTGCTCATTTTCTGCCCGTCGGTGCCCGGAATCGTCATCAGTTGCTGATCGACGCGGGCCTGCGGCAGCACGAACGTCTCGCCGTAGCGACTATTGAACGTGGCGGCAATATCGCGCGCGATTTCCAGGTGCTGAATCTGGTCTTTGCCCACGGGTACGATGTCGGCGTCGTAGAGCAGAATATCCGCCGCCATGAGCACCGGGTAGGTGAACAGGCCCGCATTCACATCCGCCAGCCGGTCCGATTTGTCCTTGAAGGAGTGCGCATTAGCCAGCATCGGATACGGCGTAAAACAACTCAGATACCACGTCAGCTCCGTAACCTGGGGCACATCAGACTGGCGGTAAAACAAGTTTTTCTCCGTGTCGAAGCCGCAGGCCAGCCACGCCGCCGCTACAGCGTAGGTGTTCTGCCGCAGCAGTTGCGCGTCGCGCACGGTGGTGAGCGAGTGCAGATCAGCAATGAAATACAGCGAGTCGTTCTGGGCGCTTTTCGACAGCTCTATAGCGGGCAAAATGGCCCCCAGTAAGTTGCCAAGGTGAGGGCGGCCGGTGCTTTGGATGCCGGTGAGAATTCGGGACATAGTTCGTTTTTCGTGTTGGTAGTCAATTATCTTATAAAGGAGCGCTCTCAGAAAACGGAAAATATAGCACGTTAAGGCTTGAGAAGCGAAGTTCAAGTATGTCAAAGACTTACTTGGTACGCAATGCATTATTCTTGGAGAGAAGTTATCGCCTTTTCTACTGCTTCTAGGCGTTGAGTCACGGTGAGGTCACCACGCAATTCCAGCACTGGACAGGTAAAACGTGTTAGCCAGGCGGTATGGTTTGCGATGGTACGTGTCCCCCCAGTAGAGTTGTCATCATAGCCAGCCGCCCAGGTCAAGAAAGCCGCTGTGCGAGCGGCTTGCGTAGGATTATCTGTGCCATAACGTCCTTTCTCCCGCTCTCGTAGCCGCTGCAAGCGGAGGGCGGGGGAAGCCACAGAAACACCACCAAGTCGAACGCGGCAAACCACTCGTCCCCCCAGCCCCCAATAGACCCGCCTACCATCGCGTTTTGGTGCGAAGCTAGGTCGGTCACTAGCTGGCTGTTGCGCTCACTGGATAAACGGCGCTCTATATAGGGCGGCTCGGTCGGCAGCCAGAAATAGTCGTCTGTGTCAAAATAAGGCCAATCCAGTGTCACACTTAGTGCTTGCCCTAGGGTAGTGGTACCGCTACCCGAAGCACCAAATAAGTGCAGTTTCATAGCTGATTTAGGAAGAAATTTTTGCTGCTATTCAAGCTGCAAAGATGCGTGCGACATTACTTGATGAACAAGGATTAAGAGGCGCCTAACCCGCAAAGTGCTAAAATCGAGGACTAACCTTAGAAGCTAAAAAACCGTCCTTATTCCGGGAAATGTCTAACAAGGCATGTTATTTTAAGAGATTTTTTTTCGGAAGTAGGTCAGAATTAACTCCCTGCGCTATCACCTCAAGAATGCTATTACATTCGGTTACTCGAATTTGCTTAACGTGCTCTATTTTCCGTTTCCTGAGAACACCCCATAAAGCGGTATAGTCTTTAAAAAACGGACCCGACGAAAGACGAAAGACGAAGCTACACACTTACATCGGCCGCCGCTTCTTGTTGCAACTCCACAGTTTCTTCGCGGCCGAGGTAGCGGTCAATCAGAAAGTGAGCCAAATAGATAACCGGTGTCAGCAGAATAGCCGCCGCGAATTTATACCAGTAATTAGTGTTGGCCACGCTTAACACTTGGTCAAAAGTCCAGTTGCCGAATAAGTAAAAGGCCACAAAAAGAACTACGAAGCTATCCACGAGCTGGGAGATAAGCGTGGAGCCGGTGGCGCGCAGCCACACGTAGCGCCCGCCCGTCAGGCGCCGAATCAGCTGAAATACCGTCGCGTCGAGCACCTGCCCAACTAAAAAAGCGGTGATAGAACCAGCAATGATGCCCAGGCCCTGACGGAATATGCTCTGGTAAGCAAAATCGATGTTGAACGGCCGCCCTTCCGAATCTATCTTGTTGACGTCGAGCCAGAAGGCGGCGGGGGGCAAATGCGTGGTGGCCAGAATGACCACGAAGGAATACAGTATCAGGCCCACGGTGAGGTAGCTGATGCGTAGGACGCCTTCCTTGCCGAAGTACTCATTGATAATATCAGTGGTCACGAACACCACCGGCCAGATAAGTACACCGGCCGTCAGGTTGCCGGGTAGCCCCATCAGGGCATCTACCGAGAAAATCTTAACACCAATAATTTCTGCCAGCAGTGCATTTACTACAAAAATGCCGCTGAGCACGAGGTAAAGCTGTTGTTTTTTGCGCGCGAAAGCAGTCATAAAGGTGGTTGATAGGCGGTATGCAGTAATCACAAGAACGTCATGCTCCATTGGGCGTCCGGTCACAAAGCATCTCACGTGCTGACGAAGGATTAGTAAACTCAACGAAGCGGGAGAGATGCTTCAACAAGCGGACGCCCGATGGAGCATGATGTTCTTGTGAAAGCAGGCAGCACGTTCTTACAAGCTCACAATTTTGCCTTCGGTCGCAAGCTCTACCCACTCAAATACTGCTTTTGCCTCGTTTAATAAAGGCTCCAGTTCGCGGTAGCGGGAAGAGAAATGACCAATGAGCAGGCGGTGAGCATTGGCACGACGCGCCAGATGTGCCGCTTGCCGCGCCGTAGAATGATGGGTGAGCGTGGCCCGCTCGCGCATATCATCCAGAAAAGTAGCCTCGTGATACAGCAGGTCCACATCGCGCACCAGGTCGGCTAGGGCAGGAGTGTAGAGCGTATCGGCGCAGTAGGCATAGCTGCGCGACGGCGAAGGGGCAGTAGTCACGTCGGCATTGGCAACTAATATATTGCCGGCATCATCTAGTATGTCTTCGCCCTGAGCCAAGCGGCTGAGCTGAGTTGGCAGGAGGTTGGGCGGAAGGCGGGTTTTATCCAGGTGGCGGCGCTTGGGGTGCTCCCGAAACAAGTAGCCACAACACGGAATGCGGTGCCGCATGGGCAAACTGTGCACAGTCAGGTACTTATCCTCATACACCAGCGCGTGTTGCGTGGTGTCGACGGCGGTAAAGGTTAGCTCAAATGAGAGCTGGGTGTGCGAGTAGCGAAACTGTGTGCTGAGAATATCGTCGAGGCCGGCGGGACCGAAGAGCAGCAGCGGCTCGGTGCGACCGTGCAGGTGCATGGTGGAGAGCAGCCCAAACAGCCCGAAAAAGTGGTCGCCGTGGAGGTGAGAGATAAAAATGGCCCCCAGTCGCTGGTGGCGCACTTTGTATTCCATCAGGCGTCGTTGAGTGCCTTCGCCGCAATCAATAAGGTAGGAATTCGCGTCGACGGAGAGTACCTGGGCTGTGTGGTGCCGGTTGAGAAAAGGCGTGGCCGAAGCGCTACCCAGGATTTTTAGCTCAAACTCCATGTATAAAGGTGAATGAGTGAATGAGCGAATAAGCGAATGGGTTATCGTTCTGTAATTAAGTCAGAATACTCACTCATTCACTCATTTACCTATTCACTCATTGGGCCATAAAAAAATTGGTTGCCCGGTGCCAGCTTCAATAAACTGACAACAGACAACCAACAGCGGATACCTAAAAAGCCTATTCTTTACTGGTCAAGTCGCGCTCGATAGCGTGCAGAAATACGCGGTCAATGCCTTCTTCAACGGTGGGCAGGATATGCAACACGGACTCAAGCTTGCTGATGGTGATAAGCTTCATCACATGGTCTTGCAGGCCGGTGAGCACCAGCAAACCGCCGGTAGAGTTGCACAAACGGTTGGCAATCAGGATAGAGCTAAGGCCGGAAGAATCAGTGTACTTCACGTTGCCCAAATCCAGGATGAGGTTATTGATGCCTTCCGCGTTCAGCTTGACAAACTCCGATTTTAGGTCCGGGGCCACCGTGGTGTCCAGCTTCTTCTCATCAATGGTGATGATGGTGTAGGTTTCCTTTTTATCGATGGAGTACTTCATACGGACGTTAGGGACGGGTTAATGGGAATTGCGAAGGTAGCAAAAAATCAGTTCGCGTGAAATCGACGAGTCCCGGATAAGGAATACTCGCGCAGTGACAAAAATAAGACAAGAGAATGAATTAATTGGGCGTAGGTAAGCGGAATAAGTATCCAATGTTATCATCTCTACTTTTAAAAACGGATACTAAACTAGGAAAAATACTGATTAAATTTAAGTACTAATCCCAGATTTTAAAAGCCTTTCTGGGGGGCAAATCCAAAGGTAAGGGTAGCCCAAGTGCTTTGCCAATCGGCCGTTTTGCGGTCGGTGGCGGGCACCATGTACACAGTGCTGACCATATAGCTACCTGATGCCGACAATTGAAACAGCACCCGACCACTTTGGTTAGTATATAATTTGGTGCGACGGGTAATTTTTTGGCCAGGGGCTCCACGTTGCCAGACCTGCACCAGCGCTCGGGGCAGTGGCTTGCCCTCGTACAGCACGCGCACGGTAAGGGCCGCCCCGGCTTTTAGCGAGTAGGGATTTTGCTCTGGAATCAGCTCCAGCGGCTGTCCGATGGGGCGGGCAAACGTACTGTCGCGGGTGGCGACCGGGCCAGCCAGCAGCAGCGTTTTGGCACAGCGCCGATAGGCTTCGCGGCCGGGCTTGTTGGTCTCGCCCCGCTGACGGCGCAGCGCTAAGACATTCTCCAGGCCATCTTCCTGTAAATAAGCAGTGAATTTGTCGCCCGCCAGCTCAATGAACGCATTAGTAGTACTAAGCGCTACTAACTGCAAGCCAGGCTTCGGAAAAGCAATAGTGGTTTGCAGCGTGTCGGCGCGGGTAGCGGCGGCAGTAAGGTCGGCCGAATCGGTGGCAGTGTAATGCACCAGGCGCGTGAGGCGTAAGCTTTTGCCGGCCCATCGTTCCCCCTTGAAATCCTCGCCCACAAAAACGTGGAGATTCTGCTTGCTGCCCGCTGCTATAAAAAAACGCGGTGGCAACAGCCAGAACTCATGGGCCAGGGCAGAGGCGGCGGTGGCTGCGAATAAGAGGAGTAAGAGCTTGAATCTCATGTGGAAATAATCTAAACTCCGACCTGGGAAGTCATTGTAGTCGTTGAATGGCAGTAGCGCGAACCGCAGGCAGACAAGGCCAAGCTTTTGCTTCGCGTATCGTTGCTTAGTTGAACAACGCTGGCAAAATGCCCTCCGGCGAGTCGTTAACGATACGCGAAGTGAATGCTTGGCCTTGCCTGCCTGTAGTTCGCGCTACAAACAAAGACCGTGACAACTCACCAAGCTAGAGCTTAGCTGCGCTGTCCTTTACTTCGTTGGTGTTATATCCGTTCCAGGGCCAGCGAATAGGCGCGGTCGTAATACTGGCGCAGATTTTTCCAGTCGAATAACTCCGACGAGCTCTCCACTTTATTGCGTTGCATAATTCGCTCGCGCCGATTTAAAAGCACAAAATTCCAGAGCATATTGGTGAGTTCCTCGGCGGCTTCGTCGAAGCTTTTTTCCTGGCGCTGCACCACATAAATACCTTTGTCTTCGTGGTCGGGCACGTTCTGCATCACGTAGTCGCCGAAGCCAGATAAGTCGCTGGTAATAGCTGGTACGCCACGGGCCACGCACTCCAGCGGCGTATAGCCCCAAGGCTCATAATATGACGGGAAAATACCCAAGTGGCAGCCGCGCACAAACTGCCCGTATTCCATGCCAAATAAAGGCGAGGACGGCGAGATAAAATCGGGGTGGTACACGATTTTTACGCGGTCGTGCTGGTTGTTAATTAGGTTAGAGCGCCGCAGAAAATTCAGGATATCATCCTTCGCGTCGTCTAGTAGGTTGTGGGTGATAACTGAAGGTAATTGCGTGGTTTTCCAGCTTTGCAGCGTGCGGCGGTAGCGCAGGCGCCAGTAGTCGTCCACCATATCCGAGAGGTTGGGCAGGCGATGGTCAGTGCTAGCGGCAGCGGCATACACGAGTCGTTCGCCTACCTGCCGCTCGATGGCCGCGCAGGTTTCGCGTACTTCATCCAGCACTGCCCGGCTCTGGAGCACCAGCGGGTTAATGCTGGTAAAGGGCCGCTTGGTAATAAAAAACATCACTACCTGGCCTTCCATGCCGCTTTGCTGCAAGCGGTAATTCAGGCGCGCCAACGCTTCCAGGGTTATATCAAAGCCTTTGTTATGATACTCATAGCGGCCCGAGGTAAACATGTACAGCGTATTATCCAGATCGAAGGCGTAGCTCTGGAAAAAGTGCGCCATCACAAAGTCATGGATTTTGGCCTTGTACTGCTGGTGCAGATTCTGGAACTCGTGCAGGGCCACGAAGCGCTCAATGTTGAGGCCGTTGGGCAATACCGCGTCCGGAATCCTATCTAATAAATAAATACACTCGCGCACCGTCAACTCACTCACGGTGGTGAACACGTGGGCACCGTGGGCAGCAGCGCGCTCCACCCGCACGGCCGTTTCGATGTTGAAATTGCGACATTCTGCTTCCCAATCGACCTGCATGAGGTGGTCGTAGAAGTCGGGGTCGTTCATGGCCAGATAGCGGCCCAGCAGCGTGGCGTGCGTGGTAAACACGATGTGCACGGGCACCTGCTCGCGGCGCAACACCGGAATAGCTACGCCCGTCATCCACTCATGAAAATGGGCTACTATACGCTGGGGCGGCACCACTTCGGCAGTCAGAATTTGCAGGAAAATGGTGGCCAGATGCCCGAAGGCTTCTACCTGATGCAGCAGGTCGTCGTGGTCGGGCGTGGGGATGCCGTGATGGTGCCACAAGTCAGCTTTGATGCTGCCCAGGCGGTCGTACACCTGAAAGGGGTTGATGAGCACCACCCGCGGCCGGCCCGTTACGAGCCAGGTACCGTACTGCACGTCGTAGCCCATCAGGCGCATTTGACGCACAGCCCCGGCAAAAGGATCAGTGAGGAGGGTTAGCTCATGATCTTCAATAGGCTCAAACTCGCCCTGGGCCTGCTGGGGAAAATAGGGCCCTAATAAGCAGTAACGGTCGCCCCAGCCCTGCACCGTGGCGGGCACTTTGGAGCGAATAACGGTATAAATGCCCCCCACCTGATTGCAGACTTCCCAGGCAACTTCAACGAGCAGGGCATCGGGAGCAATGATTTCGGGGGCGGAGGCGGGCGGTTGCATATGGCAGGAGGTTTTGGTAGGGCTGGCAAGATAGACGGCCTGACGGATTTCTCGCAGTGTTCCGCAGTGAAAAGACGCAGTGGCTCGCAGTGTACTGCCGCTTCAACCCTGCGGAGCACTGCGAGAAACTTTACCCAGGCTCCTGCGAAAGTATCAGCACCGAATACGGGGCCAGCCCGAACGCGCCGTGAGCCGGCTGGTCGTCGTAAATGCCTTCCTCCGCCTCCGTATCTAGGCTCTCGAAATTGCCAAACTCTCCGTCGTAGCCTGCCCAGTCGGAGTTGAAGCGCACGCGCCAAGTGCCACCACGAGGCAGCCCAATGGTGTAAGCCTCGTGGGCCTGGTCGGCGAAGTTGGCTAGTATGATGGTTGCGTCGCCGGGGCCGCCCTGGTCGCGGCGTACGAAGGCCAGTACTTTGGTTTCATTATTTAAGTGAAAAACGTCGGTGTGTTGGCCCGTCAGGCCGCGGGTGGTGCCGCGCAGGTTGCGGCGCAGGGCCATCAGGTCGCGGTAAAGATGAATCAGACCGCTATGTTTTTCGGCGCGGCTCCAGTCCAGGGGCTGGTCGTCGGAGAAAAAACCATCGGCCAGCATAGCCTGACCCTGAAAAAGCATCGGAATGCCGGGGGCGGTGAGCACCAGCGCCGCACCTAAAGTGGCGCGCTTTTTTGGGTACCAATGGTGGGCCGCACCGGGCATAATTTCCTCCGGCACCCGCGACTTACCGTTGGCTACCTCATCGTGCGACTCAGTGTAAATAACCCGCTGAAAGGCGTCGCCATTATAGGTCTGCGCTATGGCGGCGGCAACAGCATGCATGTCGCGGTCGGCATCGTGCCGGGTCGTTAGCGCTTCACGAATAGGGTACACGAAGGCCGAATCCCACTGGCTGGAGAAGCCCTGCCCATCCTGATCAGTGGGGCGAGTGATGTACTCATTACCCAGCAAATCCTCAGCAATCGTGATTTTCCAGGGCATACGGGCCTGAATCTCCTCATTGATCCAGCGCATCAGGTCCCAGCCTTCGGGCAAATCGGTGGTAGGGTCATCGCTGCCGTGCACATTGCGAATGTGGGAGATAGAGTCAGCCCGCAGCCCATCGACCCGAAACTCTTCCAACCACATCAGGGCGTTGTCGCGGATGTATTGGCGCACTTGGGGGCGGCCGTAGTCGGGGCGGTTGTGGCCCCAGGGCGTCTCGGCCCGCCAGTCGTTGTAGAAGTAAATGCCGCCACCGTCGTTTTCCTGCCAGCCGTCAAACTGCCACAGGTCGAGGTCACCGGGGCCAAAGTGATTATAGACTACGTCCAGAATAATAGCTATGCCGTGGCGGTGAGCCTCTTTTACCAGCTGCTTAAACGCCTGCGCCCCGCCATAATCGGTTTCGATGGCGAAGGGATGGGAGGGGTTATACCCCCAGCTGCGGCTGCCTGGAAACTCCGTGGGGGGCATTATTTCGAGGGCATTAACGCCTAGCTCCCGCAAATAATCCAGCTTCTCGATAACGTTGTAAAAGGTGCCGGGCTTCTCAGGATCGGGAGCGTTGAAGGTGCCCACGTGGATCTCATAAATAACAAGCGTGTTCCAGGGAGGCATTTCAAAGTGGTCATCCTCCCAGTCAAAATCGTGGTTGGGTACCACCGAGTTGCCGGCCGAGTGGGTCACTTCGCGGGCGTACGGGTCGTTTTTGCTTAGCTCCTGCCCCTTATAGCAGATCAGAAACCGGTACTCGTCGCCGGACTTCGCGCCGGCAACATCAGCGGCCCAGTAGCCGTCGGTCTCGGGCTGGAGGAGGTGGCTTTTGTTGGACCAGTCGTTGAAGGTGCCTGTTACGTTTACTTCTTCGGCATGGGGCGCCCATACGCGAAAGGTGGTGCCGGTAGTGTGTGGAATAGCGCCCATACCCGGCTGAAGGGTAGAGGCAGAGGGGGCGGGGTGAGAGGGCATTTAGGGGCAGTAAAACACGGAGCCGTCGCTACAAAAACTGGACGGTAGAGCGTGTTAAACTGTCGAGGTCCATATTTGGTTGTCTGGGGCGCGGCCACCAACTCCTGACTACTAAAACGACCTTAAACTATGACATTGCACAAGCCCTGAAATTTGCCGTGCTTAGTCGCAATGAATCCTGCTTCTCCCTCTACTCACACGCAGCTTTACGACAAGCGCCACGCCTTACGCCAGCGGGCAAAGGGCCTTTCCCACTTGGTGCCCGCGTTTGTGCTACTAAGCAGCATCTTAGCAGTGCTCAGTGGAGAAGAGCCCCTGACCGCGCTGGTTGTTATTGAGTTAGTAGTGGGAGCAGCCTATGTTATCCTGCTCGTGCAGGAGCTACGCCACTTGAGTCGGGGGCATCTGCACCCTGGCAAGATAGCCTGGCTGGAAATTGCGGCTGGTGGGATTCTGGCCCTGGAAGGCTATCACATCATGCACCGCCATCATGTAGCCGAGGCGGCCGGCGCTCCACAGCGGTTTCATGTGCTGCCCTGGGTATATTTTGCGGTGGCAGTAGTGTATGTGGCTATGGCCTTTTGGCTGCCCCGCGTATTACAGCGGCGCCATTTGCATTTGCATGATGCCGGTTTTGGCGGCCGTCTGCACCCTCTGCGCCGGGGCTTTTCCTTTGCCTGGGAACAAATAAAGACTATTGAGGCCATTGGACCAGCCGACGTGTTGGTGCACTTAAATGATGGCACGGAAAAGCGCATTTCCTTCGCCAAAATGCACGACGGCCCCGCCCACCGCAACCGGCTACTCGCGCATGCCACGCAACAATTAAAGAAATAGCGCACTCAGGCCAGCAGGTATAAAAGTGATAAAGGCTTGGGAAGTAAGCCTTGCTACGGAATAAATTGCCGGCGTTTCGTGTTCTGAAATTTGCCCCCCAGTCTCGCCCAACCTATTGGCAGACGGCTGGTTGTTGAATTTTCGTATCTATCTCGCTTTCATGGCTCGACCTAAACCTGTTCGTTACGGCCTATACCCCTGGACTCCCGATTATGGCCTGCGCTACATCCATCCGGCCAACCGCCGCACCTTCGAGTGGCTGGAGCCGATGGGTAAATTATTTGAGAAGATTGATGAAACTGACGATTGGATTCTGATTCGCTACGACGAGCAGCAGTTCAAAGTCAGCGGTGAACTGTTCACGGAGCTAAGCGAAAAGCCCGTATTTAGCTTCGGTGATTTGGTGGAAGAAATAAACCCGGAGCCGGGCCGGGAACCGCACCGCGGCCTTATCTCCGATGTGTACTGGGACGAAAGCCGCGACCGGCCTCAGTTTCAAATAGTGGAGAAAAAGCGCAAAATAAAGCGGGTGTTTGAGCCCGAAGAATTGCGCAGCGTGTAACCGTAGCTTATCTCTGCATGGGCAATACATTTCATAAAAAAGCTCCCCAAATATTCATCTGGGGGGCTTTTTTATGAAATGTATATCTGGTTCAACCATTATCCAATTAACCAGGGTCACAGCCTAGCGCGCCGCTTTCATTTTAAAAAATAGTGCGATTACGCTAACGAGTGTCCTTGCTTGTTCCGGAAGTTTTTACCCATCCGATAGCAAAATCGTGAACTTCATCAATATGATCAACCCAATTAGTTTTTTCATTTGAGGTAATTTTCTCTTGAAAATAATGGTCATAGGTTGGATATACTTTGTATGTTAAGTTATTTTTCCTTCTTCGTATAAACTCAAGCCTAGCATAATCCATATTAATTATATTTTGATTTTTGTCTTTGCCACCAGCTATATAAAGAATAGGAATCTTTAGCGCAAGCATATTCTCGATTGGAGTTTTCGCGGTAAAGCTGCTCCACTTATAATAAGTTTCCCCAAACCAATTGCTTGTGGTAGTGGTAGGGTTAGCATATATTTTTTCATATTCTACAAATAGCGAATCGATAGTGGCCTGCGCCTCTACAGGTGTTATTTCTCCTTTTTCAGCTTTTAGTCGTTCTTGAATTAAAAAGTCGTAAAGCTGACTAAGCGAGTTTCCCATCATTGCAATGACGTGCGTTACTTTCGGATTCTCCACCGCCACTGCGGGCGCAACTTGGGCACCCTCTGAGTGTCCCATCACCACTACGCTGGATTTTTCAATCGACAGTGTTTTAAGTAAATAGTTTATAGCAAGTGAAGCGGCCTTAACTCTCCAGGTTAAACTATATTGCTCAGTATAAGTAGAATTCTTGGGATAATATTTTCTTCCAGAATCGGAGTAGCTTAAACTGTCGCTAAAAGGAATTCCTGGTTTGCTGATTATTGCAATATGATAGTCCTTACTGTATTTCTTGTAATCTAGCGTAATACCGGTTCCATATTTCCCATTTCTGGATTTATAAAATAAAGGGAAATTGCCGGAACCCTCAAGATATATTAGTAATGGCTTTTTTGTATCTATAGCTGGTTTAGTTACATGAATTGCTATTATTCCTAAAGATTTATCTTTAATTTCAAAATGTTTCCAATAGTCATTCGGATCATTTTGACCGAAGCTATTAGAAGTAGATAGTAACGCGAAAAGTAAGAACGCACTGAATTTCATAGGCTTTCATCTTGAATTGTTGACGCCTAAGTATAAGCGCGCTTGTACATTGATGCAAAAGCTATTACTGAAGTTGCACAGCTATTCCTGCCACCACAGCCAGCGCGCCCAACACCAGCAACCCCAGATATAAGGGTAGCACAAATTTCCACCACGCATCAAACCGCACACCGCAGGCCGCCACAATGGCCATCAGGGCACCATTGGTAGGCGTTATCAGTTCACACAACCCAGCGCCGTATTGGTAGGCTAGTACCGTGACCTGCCGCGACAAGCCCAGCAAATCGGAGAGGGGGTGAGAATGGGCATAGTGAGCACTGCCTGGCCGCTCACGCTGGGCACGGGCAAGTGCAAGGCCGTGTGCACCGCCATCATGCCCAGGGCCGACAGTGTAACCGGTAGTCCCGCCAGCGGTGCCGACAAGCCCTGCACGATAGTATCCACGATCTGGCCCTGCTCCAGTACCACAAAGATGGCGCGGGCAAACCCGATAAGCAGGGCCGAAAACGCCAGGTCGCGGAAGCCGGCAATGAAGCTTTCGGCCGTGCCGGTCAGGCCCAGGCCGCCTACTAAGCCAGCAGCCACGCCTAATACGAAAAACAGCGCGCCCATCTGCTCAAATTCCCAACCCAGATTCAGCACGCCGTAGGTAAACGCGGCAAAAGTGAGCAGCAACAACAGCAGTACCAGCCCGTGGCGGCCCGCGCCGCCCGCCGCCTCGGTTTCCGCTTCGGCCGTTTCGGGGGCTACGCGGTGGCGGACAGCATAGCGCATGGTGCCGCCAATCCAAAGAGTGAGGGCAGCGGCAAGAAAAATCAGCCGAAAGCCCGCGCCCGAAAGCAGCGGCAGCTGTGCCAGCTTTTGGGCAATACCGACCTGAAAAGGATTAATCGGGCTAAACGCTGCCCCTACGGCAGCGGCACCCAGGCTCACGGCCGCGGCCGTGAGAACCGGATAGCCCAGACGACGCATGAGCACCAGCAGCACGGGCACCAGCGGAATGATTTCTTCCTGCATATTCTCCAGTGCTCCCATCGTGGCGAAGAGCATAGAAATGAGCGGAATAACCAGCGCCTCCCGCCCCCGGAAACGCGCCAACAGCCAGTCGACTCCCCGCCGTAGGGCACCCGTATGGTCGACCACGGTAAATGCCCCACCCGTCAGAAAAACGAAGAAGATGACGCTGGCTGCTTCCTGCAAACCCCGCGGAATACTAACCACCGCCTCCAGCGGACTTACCGGCGAGGGCGCCACCCGGTGATAAGAGCCAGCAATGACTACTTCGCGGCCAGTAGCCGCATCAGCGCGGCGCTCAAACGCGCCGGCCGGCAGTACGTAGCTCAACAGCGTGGCCAGCACAATAAACCCAACCAGAAGAACCAGCGGGTGCGGAAAACGAAAGGTGTTCATGACGTGAAATAAGGAATGCTGAACTGTCAGCAAACATCCACGAAAAAATGCATTCTCCGCTACCTAGCCTTAAAACTAAGTTGGCCGCAGGCTGTGACGGCCAGAACAAACCAGAGGTGGAAAGTGCCGGGTTAAACGGCTAAATCAGACAGGGACACTGGCGTAGTGCTCATCGATGGCTACGTCCATGGATTCGCGAAAAGTCACCAGGAGCTTGCTGCGCTCGGCATCGGGCATACTCTGAAGTGCCTGCTCAAAAGTGGTTCGGTACACATGCACCATAAACTCGGCGCCGTGACTGGCCAGAAACCCGTCGTGAATACTCTTAAATACCACTTTCTCAGCGGATGAGATAGAAAGCGAAAGAGCTAACCACTCCTTCGCATTGTTAGCTAAGCTGAGGCGTAGGTCTTCATTCATAAGCGTACTGATAAAAGGAAGGAAGTAGAAAGCGCTACGGATTGAAGATCCTTGAAAGACAAAACTTTAGGTTGCTGAAGTGGAGCCTGCTCGTGCGGTCAAATAGCTGCAGGGGGCTCCGCTGCCCAGTTTACCTGCCGCAGCAATACCCGAAACTCCGCTTCGGAAGCCAACCGGCCCTGAAAACTATAAAGCATCTGGCCATCAACGACTTCGAGCAAGGCTAGCTCGTCATCTTCGTAGAGCACAATAGTTTCCTGTCCGCAGGCGCTGGGGCGGCTATACCGCATTTGGCGGGGCGGCGAGCGAAACTCTGCGAAGCCGAAAGCCCGCAGCAACTCAGCGGATGGTTGATAAAACACAGACATAGGAGCTACCACTTGGAGAGAGCGCTAAGCAACTACGCCGAGCGGTAATATATAAGGCGTAACAGGGCAACTCGCTGACTATTAGGCAGCACTTAGCGTAAAGAATGTGGTGAAGACCAAAAAGCAGATTCAGTGTCAGCTGCTCAGAAGGGTCAGAATTCGAAGTGCGCCACGTATTCTATCGTTCCTTGCCCTTAAGACACAACAACACAAAGAACGGTCCAGCTTAAACCAATTTCTGCCAGCACCAGCGGCGGCTATTATCTTTGAGGGGACTACTATATAAGTAACTGATGTTACGCGGCATATTAGTCGATTGCTTGGAAAGGATGTTTCCTGAAGCAGCAATAGCTTCTTTCTGAGGCAGAGGTGCAGTTGCCGCGTAACATCAGTAAGTAACTGTATAACAAAGATTTAATTGTATTAATAAATATTTTCACTACCCGTAAGTCACTTCACCAGAAAGGCAGCAGGTTTCTGTAGTAGCTCTACCCTCGTCTAATAAGAGTCTGCTTCCAAATTTGCCCCCCAGAAAGGTTGTACTAGATGATTAGAACTGTCCGTTCCGGGTAGCTGAGGCTGGCTCGGCGGGCTGTATGGCAGCGGCGGTAGCGGCATCGAGGGGGCGGTGGGTACCAAAGAAAAGCCGGTAGAAGCCGAGTAGCTTGCGTTTTTCAAGTATAAAAAACAGCAGCGTACAGAATATAGTCGTGAAAATAATCACGGCAAAGGTGATGGTTTGAATGGTAGGGCCGCTGGGTAGGCCCCGCTGGGCGGGCAGCGTAGCCAGTACGGCCGCGCCCAAACCCTTGGGAATCATGATGCTCATGAAGGCCGTGTCAAACAGCGGGGTTTTAGTGTCGGCGGAGGCAAGGACTACCGGAATGCGCACCAGGAAGAGCAAAACGGTGATGGCGGCCCCCAGCCCGATGAGGTAGGCGTTGTCGAGCACAATGGACATGCCCACATACACGAAGAAAAACGTGCGCAGCAGAAACACCATCTCCGAGAAAAAACCTTTCTCAGCTGTGGTCAGCTCAATGTGGCGGGTGGGCAGATAGCGGTAGAGCAGGCGAGGGCGCAGCAGCGTAACGTTGCCGAGGGTGATGCTGAAAAACAGCACTGCAATCGGGCCGCTAAAGTTCAGTAGCTCCACCAACCCATACACGATAAAGACGAAGGCCGGCGTGGAAAAGCGGGTTTTAAGCAGCGTGGGTACTTTCGTCAGCAGTATTGACCACAGGTAGCCGGAGCCGATGCCTGCCAGTACTGCCAGCACCAGCGAGGTAAAAATCTGCCCGAACATCGAACCCAGACTAAATGAGGCCCCGGTATAGAGGCTGATCAGGGAGATGGGAATGGCCAACGTGTACACGTCGCTAAAGGCCGATTCCATGACGAGCGTAGTGGAGGTTTGCTCCTGAATATCCACCTTCCGGGCCAGGGTGGTAACCACTGCCGAGGAAGTGCCCCCCAGAATGCTGCCCAGAATAACGGAGCTGAGAAAATCGAGGCCCGCGAATAGCTGCGCCATGGCCGCCACCAGCATGGTGGTCACAATGAAGTTGAGCGTGGTAAGCGTAATGGTGCCGCGCAGCGCCGATTTTAGCTGCTCGAAACGCACCTCCAAGCCGCTCTCAAACAGAATAAATACCAGCACGATATTGGTAAAAACTCTGCCCGCCTGTCCAAACGAAGCCGGATCGATGAGGTGAAATACCGGGCCTATCAGCATGCCAACCAGCAGTAAGCCCACCACGTCGGGAATGCGGGTCCGGTCGAACATCTCAGCCAGATAATGACCAAAGAAGATCAGGAAACCGATAAAAATAATGAGTACGGGAGTTATCATGCTGAATTTAGTTGCCCCCAAAGCCGGCTCAAGTGCCCTGGGGCGGCCCGAACGAAGCAGCCGGTTTGGGCAGTACGTGCTAAGTGGGAGGCGTAGTTGTCTGCCAGCAGATACTAATTTTGGGGCCTGGGGGCAAAACTGCCAATGTTACGCTGGAAACAGCCCGCCAAAGTACTCACCCGGAACCCCCGCGGCGGCGGCGGCCGTTGAGGGGCTATATCGCTATGCAACTCACCGCTTTCAAGCTACTATCCATGGGCCACCAGGCCGTCCTGCTGCGGCAGGCAGGCCATTTTTTGGCTGAGCGCCAGCAAGATAGCTTCAGCCTGCAACTCTATGCCTTCGGCGATTTTTACGCCGAAATGTGGCGCGTGCAGGATGAGGAGCGCATTCTGTTCATTCATCTGTTTCAACATCCGGCGGGGCTTGCCGCTTACCTGGAGAAGATTCGGCTGCCGGAGGTATAAAAAAGCCCCCCAGCCCCCCCATACAAAAAAAGCGCAGCCATTGGCTGCGCTTTTTGCATAAAAAATGATGGTACGAATCTGGTTATTGAATTACCAACTTCTGGGAAGAGGACCGGCCGGCTACCTCAAATTTAGTGATGTACATGCCCTTGGGCAGCGCACCCAGGTTCTGAGTCAACGACAGGCGTTGCGTGCCTTTGGTGCGGAATACTTCGCGGCCGCTCAAATCAGATACTATCACGCTGATGGGCTGGTTTTCCTCAGCTACTACGTTGAAAGTGACCTCACCCGTGGAAGGGTTTGGGTACACGTTAGCCTCAGTGCCGAGGGCTAAGCCGCCGCTGCCTTTGATAGAAGAGGAGGCTACTGCCGTCAGCGATTCGCTTCTCACGCGGTTCTTCAGTTGCTCGAACACCACATCAGCCTGCACGAAGCCATGGCCGGTTTTGAAGTCGAAGCCAGTATCAAAAACGCCAGGAGTGAGCGGGTTGTCCATGTCAAGCGCCGAGGCAATGAGGCGCTTTCTGATTTGGGTGGGGGGCAAATTGCCGACCACGCCGCCCAGCATGAGCGCGCCCACCGCGGCTACGTGCGGCGCCGCCGCCGACGTACCAAAGAAGTTGGGGAAAAGGTCCGCATCAATAGCAATATCAGCTCCGAAGAAAGTGGTGTTGGCACCATCAGGGCCAGTCACTTCGGGCTTCTGATAAATCTGAGGCTTTTTCAGCTCTACGCCATCCTCAAAATAAATCGGCGTACCGCCCAAAGATGAGAAGCCATTAATGAGGGGACGGGGCGTATTGGGGTTGAACTGCGGGGTATTGAAATATGCCGAAGCGCCCACAGCAATTACCTTCTCCGCGTTGGCGTGGCCGGCAATGGTAGAGCTGCGCGTATCGTACTGCACCGAAATGGGCGTGCTGCCGTAGTTTATGTACTTGAGCAGCTTAGGGTCGGGGCCGGCAAATTTGGTAATAACCAATTCATAAGTAGCAGTTGCACCAGTGGTGTTGACAACTTGAAAAATCTCCAGTGGATCGCCACTAAGTAGGTTATCCGAAGCAGAGAAGCCAACAAGCACCCCGTTCCTGAATACGAAAACGTCCAAATCAGTTTTAGCGCCTACTTTGCCATTGGCAGAGAAGAATGGATCGGTCCATTGCAAGGATATCAGAATAGACCCACCTGCTCGAAGCACAATATCCTGGCGTACATCGCCGGGGGCGAAGGCATGGGCCGGACCTGCACCTGCCAGAATTGGTAACCCAGGTGCATCCTGACCCGAATTGACAAAAGGTGCTTGATAGGATTGCTGGCCCTGGTTGCCCGCGGATGAGAAGTAAGAAGAGCCCCGATCTACTACTTCCTCGGCAGCCTGCGCGATAATGCCATCCTCAAAGAATGGCTCAGCAAAGTAAAGTACGTCGTCCACAATCATGCGGCAGCCAGCTTCCTCAAGGCGTATGATACCTTGCGCAAAGCTCGCCTGACCCAAAAAAGCGGTATTGAAGGCAATGCCGGCACCGGGTGCTACGTCGTGTACGAGCTCGGCCATGCCACGGCCTTCATCGCTGCCGCCGGAAGGCAAATCTTCCAGCACCTGTACATTGGCTGGCAAGTCACCGCTGGCTACTCCGGCCGCAGCCCCCTTCTGATTGTCGTAGCTGTCAGAGAGAATACCCACTTTCACACCAGCGCCCGATACGTTGTACTTAGCACGTACAAGGTCCGACTTGAGGGATACATCACCCTGGCTGGTCACGGCACCCACGTTGCGAACCGGCGCGTAGGCCGGCCGCACAAAGCGCAGCGAGTTGACGGCTTCCAGGCCTTTGAGCTTGTCTATGGGAAATAGCCCCGAAACCATAACGCCGTAGGAGGCACCATTCTTCAAGCCCTGAGCCTGTAACTCGCGCAGCAATCCACTAGCGTCGCCTTCAGTTGAGGTAGCCTCAATAACGACATACCCGTCAAAAACCTGAAGCTCAGGGCCAGAGGAAAGCTCTAGGCCTTCACCTGTCGATGAAATTGATTTTCGTGAAGTGCTTGCCTCTGCTACCTGCATCAGGTCACCAGAGATTTTAGACTTTTTGTTTTTGGCTGCGCCAGGGCCCTTACCAGCGCTTTTCCCTTGCGCCAATACTGGAGTTTCGCTGACTAATGCAAGGGCCAGAGTGCCTAGCAGTAGTGGCTTCATGTAATGTTTTTTCATGCAAAAAATAAGTTAGGTAGGTGATGGAATGAGGTGGGGTGAATAAGTATCATAATGTATAGTTTAAATACAATAATTACAAACAATAGAATTATAGTACTATTAAATAGCTTGCTTAATGCTTTATTATTTTATCAGTCTGTTTCCATTACGCCTGCCAAATTCGGTCGTTACCAGCCTATTTACTGTTGAATAGTAGCAGGGCGATTAGTATCGTTTCCATGAAATAATTTGTTACGAACAAGGTTATGTTATGCTTGGCTTATTCATGAAGCCACCATACTTTACCTCGGGAGTAAAAGACTATAGCTTGATCAGCACTTTGCGTAGTAGAATCAATTAGCGGTATAGTAGTATGCATCACTAGCACAAGCACTCAGCACCAATAACTTTGCCTCTGACCCGCCGTACTGTGGAGTACCCGGTAAGGCAGTCGTGGCTAGGTAGCTGGAGAAGCGTGAGTGCCGGGGTAGTTGACAAAGCCGAAGCGTATGTGGATTGTCTTTTTCCTTGTTAGCGGCCGTGTCGGCAGCTGTGGTAGTTACTCTTTCCAAGGCCGGCATCAAGAATGTTGATTCCAGTCTGGCCTTCGCTATTCAGTCAGTGCTGATACTGCTGGTGGCTTGGAGTGTGGTCGCTTATCAGGGCAATCTGCCGGATGTGTCGCGCATCGACCGGCGTAGCATGACCTTTCTGGTAATAGCCGGCATCGTGACGTGTGTGTCGTCGCTGCTGTCGTTTCAGGCCCTTAAGCTTGGTGACGCTTCGCGCGCCTCCCTTTGGATAAAGTATCGCTGGTGTTTTCTATAATTCTGGCCGTCGTATTTCTTAAGGAAAAGATAAACTGGCAGGTAATTGTGGGGGCGCTGCTGATGGCCGCTGGCGCGCTGTTTATCGCGCTTGCCAAGCCCTCATCCAACTAAAGTATTCGGCGAATCAGACCTGACTAAGACCGGCGCATGGGAATGTGCGGAATACCGTCTTCCAGGTACATTTCGCCGCACTGTACGAAGCCAAAACTGCCATAAAATTTCTCTAAGTATTGCTGCGCGCCAATCTTGATGGGCTGGGGGGCAAAATGCCGCTCGCAGTGCGCTATTGCCTGCCGCATCAGCTCCTGCCCCAGGCCGAAGCGCCGAAACTCAGCCCCTACAATTACCCGCCCGATGCTGACTTCCTCGTAACAGATGCCCGCGTCGAAAAGCCGGGCGTAGGCAGCTAATTTCCCGTCCGGTGTGTGCCCCAACAGGTGATACGCCGCCATATCCTGGCCATCAATATCCTGAAAAGCACAAGTTTGCTCCACTACAAACACCTCGCTGCGAAGTTGCAGCAGCTCGTATAATTCGGTTAAGGATAAGTCGTCGAATTTTTTGCAGGTCCAGGATACTGTCATCGGGAGTGGAGCTTGTTTGGGCTGGAGTGGTACTACGACTTTTTTCTGTCGTAGTACCACTATCGTTGAACGACGTTGTTCGCGCATCAGCAGCGAGAGTAGTAGTACGACTCCAAAGTCGTACTACTACTCGGCCACTCGTGGCTTATTTGCGCTTGATTTTCTTCAATGACTCAGCCAGATCTTTGGCCGAATAAACCTTGCCGCGGGAGATAACCGCGTCTATCTTTTTGATGTTATTGATGTCAGCCAACGGGTTCTGATTGAGCAGCACCAGGTCAGCGTATTTTCCAGTCCCGATGCTGCCCGACTGATCGGCCACGTCCATAAACGTAGCGCCATTGATGGTGGCTGCACGTAAGGCTTGCGCCGGGGTAAGACCAGCCTGCACCAGCAAGTCCAGCTCGCCCTGCAACGACGCGCCAGGATACACAAACGAGTTGAAAGGCCCGCTGTCGGAGCCGGCTAGAATGGTCACGCCTGCCGCCTGCATTTCCGGTATCATCGTCATGAATTTGGCCGAGAGTTTCTTGCCGAATGCAACATTCTCCTTGCTCTGCCGCTTCGCGCTGTTATAGCGGCCCAGGTAGGTAGCCTGAATACCAGGGTCGATGTAGGCAAGCATAGAGTCGCGGGCGTGGTCCTGCTCGGTTATTTCGGCTAGCGTTTTCTGAATAAATAAGGTCGGCACTACGGCCGTTTTTCGCTCGGCCAGCGTTTTAAACATAGCCGCCGCCACTGCCGGATTATAGGTTTTATAAATGGTGGGCAGCACCGCGAATAAGCCGAGCGGCTTGGGCGTCAGCAGGCTCTGTTTGATAACGGCCGTTAGACTGTCTTCGCGCGAAGAGCATCCTTTGAACACATAATACAGGTGCTCACTCGCGTCGAGGCCGCGCTCGGCGGCCTCGCGCAGCGTTACCGTGTAGGGCATGTGGCCCGTCGTTTTGAGCCCGCGCTTTTCGGCTTCGGTAATGACGTTCAGGAAAGCCTCACCTGAGATTTTGCTTTCATAAATCTTGACGTAATCAACCCGCAGCTTCTGCAAAGAATCCAGCGCGACGGTTATTTGGGCGGGGGTTTCTACTTCCAGGGAGCCGGGCCAGGTGCCGCCCGGACCGTCAATTTTTGGGCCTGAAGTAAAGATTCTGGGGCCTGCTAATGTTCCAGAATTTATCTGCTCGCGCCAGGCGTAAACCGCCGGCGTAAGGTCGCCGCCCGCGTCGCGGACGGTCGTAATTCCGTGCGCTAAATACAGCGGCAGCAGGTTCTTATTGGCCTCCGTCAGCGTGTCGCCGCCCCGAAAGTGCACGTGCATATCCCACAAGCCAGGCATGAGGTATTTGCCGGTGCCGTCCAGGCGTTGGGCAGTAAGCTGGGGGGCTTTTTCGGCGCTTTCTATTCGCTGAATAAGGCCGTTGGCAATAACTACATTCTGATCGGGCTGCACGGTGCCGGTTATCACGTCGATTACATTGACGTGGGTGATGACCAGATCGGCTTTATCTGACTTTACCGCCGCACATTGGCTCAGAAATAAGGCGAGAAAAAAGGCAGTAGTAAGAACTCGTGTTTTCATACGGGAGCGGCGGGGCAAGAAATTGTGAGCTGAGTTATTTCGCTCATAATTGGCTCTGCTAAAGTAGTAGAATTTGCCCCCCAGCGCCTCGCCTAACCATAACCACCTTTTATTATTACCCCACTAGAACGTCATGCTGCGCGCAGCGAAGTATCTCGCGTGCTGATGTTGCAACGCTAACTCCAACGACTGCACGCGAGATGCTTCGCTGCGCTCTGCATGACGTTCTAGTGGGGTAACAGATAACAGATTTAGAAAAGCTTGCTGTGCTCTACCGGCTATTCGTTCGGTCAATAATATTCTGCACATCCTTGGTTGATACTTTCTGGCCGGTTTCGGCGGCGCGATAAATAGCGGCCATCAGCTGCACGTCGCGCAGACCCATTTCGCCGGGTACGCGGGTAGGTTTGTTATTGAGAATGCAATCGGCAAAGTTGTCCATCTGCCGGGCCTGCTGATTCACGTTTTGCAGATTCATCGGACCTTTGCTGGTAGTGCCTTTGATGCCGCCGTAGCCAAAAGCGGGCGAGAGCTCAAACTTGCCTTTGGCCGCTTCGGCCTGTAAGCGGTTGGGCAAACTTTCCGCGTAACTAGTGCGGCAATCGGCCACTGAGCCGTCGGCAAACTGAAACTGCCAGTTTACGCCCGCTTCCACTTCTTTGAACAGCCCATTGTTGGGCTTAGGCGTGAACTTAGCCGTGACGGAGGCCGGAATCTGGCCTTTGGTGTACACCACGCCTTGCACGCAATAAACACCAAGATCGACGAGCGGACCGCCGCCGGCCAACTCCTTGTCCACGCGCCAGGGCGTGTCGTTGTTGAACACGTAGCCATTGTCGGCCACCAGGCGCTTGATGGGGCCATACACCTCTTTCTGCCCCAGACGCATCATCTCGTGGTGGTGAGGCTCGAAGTGCAGACGGTAGCCGATGCTGAACTTCTTGCCAGCTTTTTTGGCGGCCTCTATCATCTGCCGACACTCGGCGGGCGTCATGGCCATGGGCTTCTCACAGATCACATGCTTGCCCGCCTGCAGAGCCCGAATCGTGTATTCAGCGTGCATAGCAATGGGCAGCACCACGTACACGATATCAATATCGGGGTTGTCGATGATGCGGTCGAAGGACTTGTAGTCGTAGATGTTTTTGTCGGGGATGTTGTACTTGGCTTTCCAAACGGGCACCTTCTCCGGCGAGCCCGTCACGATGCCGGCCAGGCGGCACAGCTTGGTTTCCTGCAAGGCGGGGGCTAATTCGCCGGTGCTGTATTTGCCCAACCCCACCAGTGCAACATTCAATTGCTTGCCCGTCTGCCACGCCTCCAGACTAGCCGGCCCGAACTGGCTTGCAACGGACTCCGCCAGACCCGAGGTGCTCAGCAAAATGCCCCCCAGGCCCAAGGATGCATGCCGTAAAAAGTCGCGGCGCGAAGCGGCCGTTACGGTAGCAGAAAATGATGAATCGTCGAATGTTTTCATAGCACGAATAGGTAACGTATGCTAGCAATACCCGGCTGTCTGGGTAGAAGTTGCGTTGATATTTTGAGGATAAGCAGCATACTGCGAAAGTGAGCCGGTTTAAGGGCAAGTGTTTGCTAGCCATTGAGCCCAGATCAGTAAAAGAAGTAGCAAAAAAAGCGGCAACTGATAATTCAGTTGCCGCTTTTTTATTTCACGAAATGACGCCTAGCGTAAACGGTGGTTGTCCTCGATAGGCCGGTCGATGATGCGACTGCGCAACACCGTATTATTAGCTTCAGGCTGGGTTTCGGGCGTAGGAGAAGCGGTAGGATCTGAGTGAGGGAACGGGGCCGGCCCATGAGCCGAAAGCGGCACGCCACCGTGTTTGGTAACGTAGCGGCGGGCGTATTCATGGGCATTCACGGCACCGTGCTGATCAAGAATTTGCTGCACCTGCTCGGCATTCTGGCGGGAAGGTACGTGCACCGTTAGCGTAGTGCCGCAGTGGGCGGCGGCGGCATGGTCTTGCACGTCTTTCTCGTGGCCGGTAAACAGAGCACGGAAAAAGTTATGGAAGGAGTCGTTTTCGGGAAACTCGCCCGTGGGGTTGTCTTGCGTAGTATCGGCCGTTGAGACATCAATGTGCTCACGCCCAACGCCTTGGCTGGTGAGGGCGTGGAGGGCTTTGTTGGCGATGTTGGCGTCTTCAAAAACGCCGATTACAGTGTGCGTCATAGCAAGTCGGAATTTGGAGTGGGGAATGACAGGTGGCCAGGGCTTTGACTACTAAGGAAAGGGGGTTTTTGCAACGACAAATACCTGGGCTAGGTTGGGGCACGGGCGGAGCAGCATTGCTTTTCATCACAGCTTCTATATCGAAGCCATTCTTCGTGAAGCCTAGGCCACCTGTAGCAGCTTGTATACTACATAGCGCTGGGGCTATCTTCAAGGTATGAAATTTTCCCGTCTCCTGCCAGTGCTGCTGGCTTTGGTAAAGTTTGGGTCCGGCTTTGGGTTGGCTAGTCCCGCCTACGAGCTGCACCGCGACGAATATCTCTACCTCAACTACGGCCGTCACCTGGCCTGGGGCTACCTGGAGCTGCCGCCGCTCACGGCCGTGCAGGCCTGGCTTACCCACGCTGCTACCGTACGCCTTCACCTTGTTTGGGCCGGGCCCGCTTGAGCGCATCGGGGCGGCGTACCGGGGCACGGGCGTGCTACGCTGGGAAGACGGCCAGGACCACCCGCTGCCCCAGGATTTTGCCGATATGCTGGGCTGGCAGGAGCTGGACGATAAAGTGTGGGGTGCCCATCAAACACTGCCCGACTCGACGCGCCGCTTCACCCTTATCAAATGCGACAACTACGGCCAGGCTGGGGCCATCAACTACTACAATCGTCACCGCGATATGCCCGCCGCTCACAGCTTCAATGGCTCCTATCTGTTCTGGTTTCCGGCCCGCCCGATTCGCCCTTTTCGTCAGCTGCTGCTCATCGAAGACAATAAGCCCGAGGGCGTTGCGGCCCATAGCCGGGAACTTCGGCGAGTTGGCACCGTGCTCAACCCTTACGCCCGCGAAAAAGGCACCTGCATCTACCTCGTTATCGACCCCGATTCAGTACTGATGAACCGCGTCTATCAGGAGCACCGCGTCGCGCTGGCGTACTGGGAAGGTCCTGATGCGGAAGCCGGCTCGCGGGGCAACTAACGGGCTGCAAGCCTGTTCCTCCGCTGGCACGGGCGGGTTTGCAAACGCTTCATCTGGCTTATCCGACACTTCAGTAACCTTTCTTTTCATCCGGCTTAGCAGCCGACCACTTTTGGTCATTACTTCGCTGCTACCCCAATGAAACGAATCCTCCTCCCGCTGCTTCTATTCCTAGCCACCACTGTCGGCCATTTAGCCGCCCAAACAGCCACCACTACGCTTACTGGTACAGTCCGCGACCAAAGCGGGCGGGCGCTACCGGGCGTAAACGTTTTCCTAAAAACCACTTTTGATGGCGCCAGCACCGATTCGCTGGGGCGCTTTCGCTTCAGTACCCGGCAGAACGGCACACTGCCGCTGGTTGTTACGCTGCTTGGCTACCAGGCTCAGGAACAAGTAATTGTACTCGACGGTACCGCTCAGCGCTTCGCTTTTGCCTTAAAGGAAACGCGCAACCAGCTCGGCACCGTGACTATTACCTCCGGCACTTTCGAGGCCGGCGGCGACAAGCGCAACATCGTTTTTTCATCGCGCGATGTAGTGACTACCGCCGGTGCTTCCGCCGACGTGGCGGGCGCCTTGAACACGATGCCCGGCACCACCCGCAACGGAGAAGAAGGCCGCCTGTTTGTGCGGGGCGGGGCCGCCGGCGAAACCCGGCAATACCTGGATGGGGTGCCTTTGCAAAGCCCGTATAATGCCAGCGTAGCCGGGGTGCCGGCCAGGGGGCGTTTTTCGCCGATGCTATTCAAAGGCATGGCCTTCAGCACGGGCGGCTACTCGGCCGAGTACGGGCAGGCGCTATCGGCTATTGTGGCGTTGCAGTCCGAAGATTTGGCCCCCGAAACGCAGACGGGTATTTCACTGCTCTCGCTGGGGGCGCTGAGCTTATCGCACCAGCAGCGCTATGAGCGCTCGTCGGTGGCCGTGACGGGCGACTACATGAACATGCGGCCTTATTTCGGGCTGGTGCCCCAGCAGCTGCTCACGGCATTTCAATCGTCGGGTGGCTCGGTGGCGCTGCGCCAGCGTACGGGCGAGGCGGGCCTGGTAAAGGCCTATGGTGCGTTCAACCAGCAGCGTATCGGGGTGCGTCAGCCGGAGGTAGAATGGGAAGGAGGCCGGCCGGTGAATCTGGAAGCGAACAACGTGTACCTGAATACCACGTTTCGGAGTCCGCTCCGGCGGGGCTGGTCGGTGCAGACGGGTGCTGCTGCCACGCGGGATGTGCAAACAGCCCGTATTGCTGTCCGCGATACCCAAACCCAGGCAGTGCGCGACCAGGCACACCGCGAGCTAGAGCAGTCGCTGGTGGGTCGGCTGGTGCTCACGAATGATTCGGCCAGTGCCAGCTTCAATTTAAAACTAGGCGTCGAAGGCCTGGTGCAAGGCAACGAGCAACGCTACGAATTTGCCCCCCAGGATACTTCCTTCCGCTTCACGGAACAGCGCATGGCTGGCTTTGCTGAGTCAGACATTGCCTTCAGCAACAAGCTCGTAGGCCGGGTAGGTGGCCGGGCCGAATACTCGGGAATACTGAACCGCTGGAATGCAGCTCCCCGCTTGGCACTGGCTTATCAAGTAGATGAAAAAACGCAGCTCTCGGGGGCCTGGGGCTACTTTTATCAAACTCCCGCCGCTGACTTATTGCTGCGTGCCGCCCAGGTGCGGGACTTACGCTTCGAGCGGGCTCAGCACTTCCAGCTTACTTACCTCCGCAGCTACCACGACCGCACGCTGCGGGTGGAGGCTTACTCCAAAACCTACGGCCAGCTCGTGCGCTACGCTGAAAATGCCCCCCAGAACCTGCTCACGCCCTTCGACCCCACCACCTACCGCAGCACCGGCCACGGCTACGCCCGCGGCGTGGATGTACTCTGGCGCGACCGCACAACCATCAAGAATGCCGATTACTGGGTAAGCTACGGCCTGGTAGACACGCGCCGCCAGCAACGCCTCGACCCGGTGCTGGCCGTGCCCACCTTCGCCGCGCGCCACAACCTGTCGGTGGTAGGCAAGTACTGGATTTCCAAGCTGCACACGCAGGTAGGCGCTACCTACACCTACAACAGCCCCCGCGCCTACCACAACCCCAACGAAGCCGCTGGCTACAACCAGGGCCGCCTGCCCAGCTTCCAGGACTTTAGCGTGAATGCCAGCTACCTGACCACGATCTGGAAAAACTTCACCATCGTGCACGTATCGTGCACCAACGTGCTGGGGCGCGAGAATGTGTTTGGCTACCGCTACGCCGCCCAGCCCGACGCCAGCGGGCGATATGCGCGCACGGCCGTGCGGCCTTCGGCCCCGCGTATGGTGTTCGTGGCTTTGCTCATCTCCATCAATAAGAAGCGGCCAGCTGATATTAATACGGCTCCGGAGTAGGGGCCTGACGGTTAGCCTCACCCCCGGCCCCTCTCCTAGGATTCCGCGTATTAAGCGGCGAAGGGGGAGCCAGGCGCTCGGCCTCCGCAGCTGCGTCGGCTGCCGCCTCCGCAACCGCTACCGGATAGGTGTTGTGATAAGTTAAGCATCAAAAAAAGCCCACAACTTGCTGTCGTGGGCTTTTTCTATTCCTTCTCTGATAGCGTGGTAGCAGTGCCTGAGGCGAGAGCCGAAGGGGCTGCGCAGGCCGAGCGTGTGGCTCCCCCTCTCCCTTAGGCTTCGCGCATTAAGCGAACCGGGGGCCGGGGGTGAGGCCAATCGTTGAGCCCTCATCCACCGCTTCCGCCGCTTCATCCTACTCATCCGACACTTCGGTAACAGAAAATTTTTCCAGCCTCAGCGCCGGCCCATCTTTGACGCAGTTGTTCCACAGCGCGTTTTTCCTCACTTCTCTTATTCTGAAAATCATGAAAAAGCTCATCCTCCTGCTGGCCCTTGTTGCCGCTTCCTTCTCGACCTTCGCCCAGCAAACTGCCACACCCATAACTGCCGCGCCCGCCGGCTACACCGAGATGATGGCAGCCACTATCACGGAGCTAAACAGCACCGGCGACCCTGCCCAGCTCAAGCAGCTAGCTAGCAAGTTTGAGCGCGCTGCGGTGGCTGTGCCTACCGATTGGCTGCCTCCCTACTATCAGGCTTACAGCTACCTGCTTACAGCCTTCCAAAGCAAAGAAGACGGAGACATAAAGGACAAATACCTCGATCGGGCGGAAGCCGCATTAGCCCAGGCCCGCAAGCTGCGCGGCGACGAATCGGAGCTGCTGGTGCTGCAAGGCTACATCTACCAGGCGCGGCTGGGCATTTCGCCCATGGTTCGTTCCATGAAGTACTCGGGTATGGTGAATGAGGTGCTTGGTCAGGCCAAAAAGATCAATCCAGCCAATCCGCGCATTTATCTGGTGCTGGGCAACAACATTTACTTTACACCCAAAATGTTTGGTGGGGGCGCGGAGGCCGCTAAGCCAGTATTTGATGAAGCTAAAACCCGGTTTGCTGCCTTCCAGCCCAGCGGCCCCCTGGCGCCCGGATGGGGTGAGCGTCAAGTGTTGGGCCGGTTGAAAGCCTACGAGCAGGCCGCCGCCAGCGCCCAGATCAGCAAGTAGCCTGCGTGGCCTTCGGCGTTGCAAGGGCAGCGTCGGGGGCCATGTTATCTGCCTGACTTTTGTCATCATGGACCTGCTGCATCAACTCAATATCGGTTTACATATTCTGTGTGGCACGCTGGCGATGTTGTTTAGCTTGGTGCCGATGCTCGGCCCGATTTATTAAAGAACAGCCTTTCCGCCTGACCCATGACTTCCCGCCCGTATCTTGCCAGCCTTCCCACGCTTGCGCCTGGTGTTCACGCCTGCTCTATGTCCGCACACGCTCCCATCATGCCCCCCAGACAGGCCACCCACGCCTGGCTGCGCGTGATCCTGCCGCTGCTCTCGGTTTCGGTCACCATCAGCATTTTTACCTGCCTCGATTGTCTGGACAAGCCGCAGAAAATGCTGTTGAACTTCGCGCTCACCACGCTCTACACTACGGGGCTCTGGCTGGTCAATGGGTACTCCGTGGATTGGCTCGATCAATACGTGAGCTGGAAGCAGGCCCCAGCCAAGCGCTTCGCCCTCACGCTACTGGTGTCGCTGGGGGGCTCTTTGGTGGTGATTCTGATTGTGCGCCTGGGCTATATCCTTTATCGGGGCCAGAATCCGGCCTTGTTGTTTTCGCCCCAGAATATTGGTGGCTATCTGTTTCCGCTGTCGATTACGGCCCTTATTTCCATGTTCATGCACAGCCGGTCTTTCCTGCTGGGCTGGCGCGAAGCCCTGGTACAAACCGAGCGGCTGCAAAAGGAAATGGCCCAGGCCGAAGCCCAAACCCTGCGCCAGCAGCTCGATCCGCATTTCATGTTTAATGCCCTGAATGCCCTGACCTCCCTGGTGGAAGAGGAGCCCCAGCTGGCCGTGCGCTTCATCCGGCAGCTTTCCCAGGTGTACCGCTACGTGCTCGATGCCCAGGGCCGGGAAGTGGTGCCCCTTGCTGATGAGCTGGAGTTTGCCAAGGCGTACCTTTTTTGCAGCGTATTCGCTACGGCGAGGCGTTAAAGGCCGAGCTGCCCGACCCCGGCAGCGTGCCAGCTCATCTGGTAGTGCCGCCCTTGAGCCTACAGCTGCTCCTGGAAAATGCGCTCAAGCACAACATCGCCTTGCAGCAGCAACCCCTGCATATCAGCTTTGAACTGAACCTAGCAGCCCGGCAACTCACCGTGCGCAACACCCTACGCCCGCGACGCCTCAGCCCCGAGGAAGCCAGCGGTCTGGGCCTGCGCAACCTACAAGCCCGTTACGCTTTTCTAACCAAACAGCCCATGCTCATTCAGCCCACCGCCACCGAGTTTGTCGTGACGCTGCCGCTGTTAGAGTTAGGGTAATGGCTTGGTCCAATGCTCTCTAAAATATTTGGCCGTCATGCTGAGCGGAGCCGAAGCATCTCTCCTGGTTACTAATCAATAGCACTACAACGAAGCAGTAGAGATGCTTCGGCTCCGCTCAGCATGACAGTTTTGAAAGTTTAAACCAACATTGCTGATTGCCTTAATGCTTGCCAAAAAGCCCCCCAGGGCAGACGAAACTACCCCACTACACATGCTGACTTCACCTGCGCTGCGTGCTCTTATCATCGAAGATGAACCTCTCGCGGCCCGGCGACTAACGGAACTGTTGCGTCGGCAGCAGCCGATGGTGGAGGTGATTGCCACGGCCGAATCGGTGGCGGCGGCCAAGGTGCTGCTCGATACGCTGCAACCCGCGCCCGACGTGCTGTTTCTGGATATTCACCTGGCTGATGGCCTGAGCTTCGAGCTGTTTGAGCAGACCACGGTGCCCTGTCCGGTTATCTTCACCACCGCTTACGACCAATATGCTATTCGGGCTTTCAAGGTGAATAGCGTGGATTATCTGCTCAAACCCATTGATACCGCTGAATTGCAGGCGGCCGTGCAGAAGCTGCGCGAGCGGCGTGGCTCCGCCCAGGCAGCCACGCCCGCTACCGCTTTTGATGCGGCTCTGCTGGCGCAGGTACTACAGCAGATGCAAGCCCGCCCCGCCTACAAAGAACAATTCGTGGTGCGGGTGGGTGAGCATCTCAAAACCATTGCCACGGAGCAGATAGCTTACTTTTTCAGCCTCGAAAAAGCCACCCTGATCCAGACCCGCGAGAACCGTCGGTTTGTGGTGGATTATACATTAGAACAGCTGGAAACCCTGCTCGACCCGCGCCAGTTCTTCCGCCTCAACCGCACGTATCTCGCCCAGGCCAGCGCCATTCAGGATATCATTCATTACACCAACTCCCGCCTGCAAACCGTACTTCAGCATTGCCCTGAGGGTCCCGTGCTGGTGAGCCGCGAGCGGGTGCCGGCTTTCAAAGCGTGGCTGGATAGGTAATAGGAGTAACAACGTTGACTAGATACTTATTGCCAGATGATAGGACAAGCTACCATGCTCTCACGTCGCAGGTTACAATGGGTCGCTTCGTGGATATCGGGGCTGGGGCACCCGCTGCTCACGGTGGCGGCCTTTGTGACCTTTGCTGCCTTTCGTTTGCTAGACCCCCCAGCCGCGCGGTGGACGACAGCCGGAATTATTGGCCTCGTGCTGTTGCCCCTAGCTGCGTGGAACTACCGACAAATGCGAACAGGGGCGTACACCAACTTCGACGTTTCGGTGCGGGAGCAGCGGCACTCGTTTTATCCCTTGCTACTAAGTCTGCTGGGTATTGCTACCGCCCTGCTCTTTTTGGCGCGGGTGGCAGCCGCGTTTCGCTACGGAATGCTGGCTGGCTGGGGCTTGCTGGCAGCCTGCTTTCTAGTCAATTTTCGCCTGAAAGTATCCTTGCACGCAGCCATGTCTTTCTTCATGGCGTACACCTTGCTCACGCTGAATGCCCGTTGGGGCACGGTAGGGCTAGGCCTAGCCAGCTTGGTCGCAACCTCGCGGCTGGTACTAGGGCGCCACTCGGCGCTTGAGCTGCTGGTGGGTGCTGGGGTAGGTATAGTGGCAGGAGGAGCGTTGTGGCTGTTGTTGAGGTAATGAGAGCTGGTGCCGAGGCGGTGAGCTAGCCTTCCAGCCACTGCTTAAATACGCCGGCTTTTTCCCGGCTCACCACCACTTCATCAGTAGGGCTGGGGGCCAAATCCAGCTTCAGCTTGCCGTTGAAATAAGGATGCAGGCGCTGCACGGCCTGCAAATGCGCCACAAACTGCCGGTTAAGTCGAAAAAACTGGCGCGGGTCCAGTAAGCTTTCCAGCTGTTCCAGCGTGTAGTCTACCACAAACCGGCGGCCATCCAGCGCTGCCAGCGTCGTGACCTCGTTGCGGCTCTGAAACCAGGCAATTTGCCCGGCGGGCAGGGGCAATAGCTGCTCCCCGCTGCGCACCAGAAAGCGGGATTTGTAGGGCTGATCGGGGCGGGGCAGGCTGTCGAGCAGGCGCTCCAGGCGCTGGGCCGCGTCGGGTGGGGGCGGAGCAGCTGGCGCCCGCCATTGCTCCAGCTTGGTAAGGGCCGCCGCCAGCTCGGCCAGCTTAATGGGCTTCAGCAAATAATCGATGCTGTTCGTTTTGAAAGCCCGAATAGCATAGGCATCATACGCCGTGGTAAAGATGACCGGGCTGCGCACGACAGTGCGCTCAAACAGCTCCAAGCTCAGTCCATCGGCCAGGTGAATATCAGCCAGAATAAGGTCGGGGGCAAATTTGCTTTCAGCCACGCTAAGCCTGCCGTCACGCTGTCCAGCACGGCTACAACCTTAGCTTCGGGTGCCGCCTGATGGAGTAGCCGCTGGAGGCGCTCTGCGGCTGGGTACTCATCTTCGAGCACTAAAACGGTCATGAGTGAGAAGAGTAAGCCTCTAACGTGGAGGCAAGGTGGCGGGCAAACTGCTGAGCTGCTGTGCTTGCGAAAGGCTGCTTGGTGGACTGATAAAAGCTGCCTGCAAACGCCATGTTAAAATAAGTTGCCGTTAACCTGAAAGGAACCTCAAATCCGGTTGGTAGTTCCGGGTCGGAGCCAGTGGCCAGGAGAAACACCTGACGGCCGGCTAGTTGCCGGCCTAGGTGCTTGTGCGTAGTAGTGAGGTCGGTGAGTCGGTCAAAGAAGTTTTTCATCAAGCCGCTCATACTATACCAATATACTGGCGTGGCGAACAGAATGACGGGGTGGCGTAAGAGAAGGTCTGCCAGATGCGAAAAGGTATCAGTGGCAGGATAAGCCTGAACGTAGCTGTACGGCGCGACGGGCGAATCGAGCAAATCGATAAGGACATACGGAACAGGCGGCAGCACCGCTTCCAGCAAGTGGCGGGTGTCGCCACCGGGTCGGGCGCTGCCCAGAATTATCAGCAGGGGAATAGGAGACGAAGAACTTATCAATGAAGCCATTCAGTCATTAATTTCTGAGAAAGAAAGCAGTTGGCAAGCATCTAAAGTAATACGCCCCACCGATACGGCGACGGCCAAAAAGCCCCCGCACCTTACCGAAGTCCCAACAGCGGCAGCCGCACTCGAAACCACTGATCCGCCGCGCTGATTTCCACTGGCTGGGGGCATTTAGCAGCTCGTAACGGTTGCGCACATTGCGCAGGCCGGTGCCCGTGCCCGGCGCCAAACCTGCCAGGCGCGGGCGCAGGATATTTTCTACGGTAAAGTAGCCCGTAGCCGGGTCGGCGGTGAGGCGCAGCTCTAGCGGGTTTTCGCGCGAGGCGACGTTGTGCTTGAGCGCATTTTCTACTAGCAGCTGCACACTCAGCGGGGCCACATGTTGCTCCAGGGCTTCGGCCGGAATGTGCTGCTCCACCCGCAGGTTGTCGCGAAAACGGACTTTTTGCAGGGCCACGTAGGTATCCACGAAAGCCAGCTCCTCAGCTAGTGGCACCGTCACTTTGTCGCGGCTGAGCAGCACGTAGCGGTATACATCGGCCAGCTGCTCCACAAACTCCTGCGCTGCCGCATTGCCGGGCTCAATAAGGGCAGAGAGCGTGTTGAGGGAATTAAACAGGAAGTGCGGGTCCAGCTGGTTTTGCAGGGCTTCGAGCTGACTTTGCACCCCCGCCTGGGTAAGCTGCTCAGCCCGCCGTACATTCTGCTCCCACTCCCGAAAAAATGCTGGCTCTCGTACACGAGCAGCACCACCGAGGTAGGCACCAGATTCATTACTACTTGCACGAAAATTCGTTCGGCACTCAGCACCCCAAAAATTTCTACGGGTAACACAAGCGTCAACCCTACCGTGATAATAACCGTGGCCAGACTGGCGTAGAGCAGGCAGGCAGCGGCCAGCCACCACAGGCGCACTGCCGTCTGGCCCACATTCGGAAAACGGCGAATCAGCCGTTGCCAGATGGCGCGGGTTCCCAGCCAAATGATAAGCGTATAAACGAGCGAAATGGGCCAGCTAACCAGGAAAGCGGCAACAGACTGGAAGGCATACTCGGCCTCGGAAAGCAGCATGAGCACGCTTACAATCGGAATTCCAAACAGCAGTAACTGACGGTCTTGCATGAGCGGCGTGGGTTTTGGCCCCCGTGGGCCTGGCGGCAACTTACGCACTTTCCCTTAGTGCGAAAGCAGCGGCAGACCACTCAGCGCCCGCCAATACAGCAGGGCCACCCCGCCGGCATAGAGCGCCGCGAAAGCAAAAATGCTTGCTGTTTGGGCACCAGCGCGCCCATTAAGTGCCGTGCGGCCCAGCAGCCAACCCACCCAAGGAATTGCCTGCAAGGCGTGCAAACCCAGAAAGTGGGCGGCGCGCAAATCGCCGGCGCGGGTGCTCCAGCCCAGCACCGGCAGGCCGGCACCGCCATCGGGGGCGCCCACGGTGTGGCCGCCTTGCCCAATCATGGCCCCACCAATGGCGCTGCCCAGCAAAAACAGCAGCAGCCCCAGGCGCATGCCCCACACGTAGCTAGCCGACCCAAATGGCCGGTGGCGCAGCATCAGATACAGGGCCCACGCCAGCAGGATGGTATTGATGGCAATAAAAATGCCCATGGCGGCAAATACGAGGCCGTCGAAGGCGGAGCTGTTGTTGAAGTGGGAAGTAGTGCCACGAACGGACTGCAGGAAAATAGCCACAATTTCGGCCGTCATGCTGATGGCTATGCCCCAGCTGATTCGGCTTACGGCCCGCTGGGCGGGAGCAGGCAAATCGGCCAGCAGCCAGCCCACCGACCACAGATAGATGACGTTGGAAAGGGAAAATTTGAGAGGCTTGAACCAGACGTTGAGGCCCGTCACTACGCGCTCATCAAAAGGCGCCAGGGTCAGGGCTACCACGGCCAAGCCCACACTCAGCCAGCCAGCCCACGACAACACGGGGTTGCAGCGGTGCAGAATAACTAGCCACTCGCGCAGGTCCTGGCCCGAACTCAGGAGCAACGGACGGCGGGGGGTAAATGAAGCGGAATTGCCGGAAGCGAAAAGGAGCGTTTTCATACCTGCGATGAATAAGATGAGCGAACAGAATTCAGGGTTGGGGCGGGGCTGGTGGGCAAATTCAGTGGATAAAAGCGGCGTACGATGGCATACAGCAGCATCCCCATGGGCCCAAGCATGAAGGTGAACAGCAGACACGGAATCAGCAGCAGGTGCGGCACCGCACGGCGGTGGGCATCGCGCACAGACCACGCGCCCACGGCCAGATCGAAGCACAGATAATGCACCCAGCCCGCCAGCAGCGCCCACGGGTCCTGGAACAGCAGCGCGACCTCAGCCAGCGAAGAAAAGCCCCCCACGCTGCCCTGCGAACCAGCATAGTGCACCCCAATCACCACCGCATATGCTACTGCCAGGCCCAGCGGCAAGGCCCCACTAAGCACCACGCGCCGCGTGCCGGCCCACCGCGGCACTAGCAGCAGCAAGACCCACCCCAGCATGGCTACGGCGTTGGCAACAGAAAACAGAGTAGCAGGCGTAAGCATAGTGGGGGGCATTTTTTGCCTAAACTACCCACCATTTTTCCTCACGGAAATTCCAATCCAAGTGAAGCCGACCCCGCGCCAGGTGAACCGACGGATTTCTGTGGTGAAACGTAGCCGCGTGCCGGAGCAAATTGCGAACAAGGAATTTCTTTGAGGGCTGCTGCGGGCCTACTGCTACCAAACAGCATGACAAGTCAATAGGAATTTCTTTGAGGATAATTTCTATTGACTTGCCCCGGCTTTGCCTCCGTCAGTCGATAACCCATGGGGCATAACTGCGTTGAATCAAAGCACCCAAGCTCAGTCAGATTTGCCGCTCCGGCTGTGTCAGCCGCTCGTCGCCAAATCTTCCGCTCACATATTGCTACCTGGTGGTCGCGTACTATTCGCCTGTGAATAAGCTGGTAATGTTGTTGTTACTGTTGCTGCCAGCACCGGCAACTGCCACGCTGGCGGCCCACCTAACGGCCTCGCCCGTGGTGCCCGACAGCACCTTTGTGCGCCAAAGCCATCGTCGGCCAGTGTTTCAGTTCGACCAGCGGTTTTCGTTGCTCAATGGCAAGGTGGTTGGCATAAACGGGCTGAAAGGCGGTATTGAGTGGAACGGGCGCTTGCGGGCCGGCCTGGGCGTGTACCTGCTCAGCGGTGGCGTGCCCACCGATGCCCCTTTACCCCCCGATTTGCCCCCCACCACCCGCGACGAGCTGCGTTTCCGCTACTTGGTGGGCTATGGCGAGTACGTGCTCATCGGCAACCCGCGCTGGGAGCTGAGCACGCCCATGCAGCTCGGCGTGGGCAAGTTTTACTCCCGCTACCAATTGCCCGACGGCAGCGTGCGCCGTTCGCCCAAAGACCAGATTTATATCCTGGAGCCTTCCATCGTCAGCCATTACCGGGTGTTCAAGTGGCTGGGCCTGGGTGGGGGCGCGGGCTACCGCCAGATGCTATTCATCAACGATAAGCTGGAAGACGAGCTAAGCGGTGTCATCTTCTATGGTCGGGTAAAGCTGTTTCTGGGCGATTTATATAAAATCGCACGGGGCCGGCAGAAGCTTTTATCGCAGGAAGCTTTGCGCCGGGAGGAGTGGGAAAAGTAGCTGCCTCAACCCCTAGCCCCTTCTCCGGGGGAGAAGGGGAACTAGCTCTAATTCTAAAGGACTAAAATGAATTAGCAGTTAGAGATGCTAAAGACTAGTTCCCCTTCTCCCCTAGGACTTCGCGCATCAAGCGAACCGGGGTTAAGGGTTGAGGCCACTCGTTGAAGAAGCCCGCATGGTGCCGCGCCGGTCCAGCTTGCCGGAGGCCGTCGTCTTGAATTGAGGCACGTATACCAGCTCACGGGGTCGCTCGTAGCGGCCCAGCCGCTCAGCGAGGAGGGCCAGCAGCTGCTCTTCCTGCGTTGCAGATAGCGGTTCACCTTCCAGAAAAGCCGTTACCTGCTCGCCCAGCCGCTCATCGGGCCGGGCGGCCACGAAGGTGCGTCTGGGGGGCAAATTGAGTTCGGCCAAGGCTACTTCCAGCACCAGCTCTACCTTTTCGGCCTGCACCTTCACGCCCCCGGAGTTAATTACGAAATCGACGCGCCCCAGCCACTCAAACGCGTGCTCTTCGGGCAGCAGGCGCACCTGGTCATTGGTCGTGATGAGCTGGTCGTTGGTAATGTCGGCGCGCACGGTGAGGCAGCCGCGCTCGTCCTGGTCTATGTGAATGCCGGGCAGCACCTTGTATGTTGATGAAGCGTCAGGGCCGTTTAAGCGACGTAGCGCAATGTGCGAGGCCGTTTCGGTCATGCCGTAGGTGTGGTACACGGGCACCGTGAGGGCCTGAGTAGCCTGTTGCAAACTGCTTTCCACAGCCGCGCCGCCTACCAGAATAGCCTTCATGGTATTCAGCCGCGCCGCGTGCCCGTTGTCCAGCACCGTGCGTAGCTGCAACGGCACGAACGAAGCGAAGTCAAACGCCGCCTCAGCCGGCACCAAGGCCAGCGGGTCGGCGTGGGGCTCCACGATAGTCAGATGCAGATTCAGCTCCAGGCCGCGCACCAGCATCATCAGCCCGCCCACGTACTCGCAGTTCAAACACACCAGCACTCGGTCGCCGGGGCCCAGGTCGAAGTAGTCACCAGTACGGTGGGCACTAGCCGCAAGCTGCTGCCGCCGCAGTGTTATCCGCTGGGGCTCCCCCGTCGAGCCGGAAGTTTGCAGACCAAATTCCAACGTCCCATTCAGCCACTGCCGGCAGAAATCCAGCACCTTGGCCTCGTAGCCATTCAGGTCCACAGGACTGTTGGCGGGGTATTGCTTGATGTCGGCGTAGCGAAACTCGCGGCCGTTGAGCAGGAGGGAATCGGGGAGGAGAGGGGAAGCAGCCATGCAGACGGAACAGGTGAGTGGGCCAGGATTCTACGCAGTCGCTCGGCTGCGCCGAGTGACTGTTGCGCTCAAGTAGCTATGCTACGTGCGTCTGCGTCGTTGGGCTGTGTTAGTGCAGACGGCGCGCACGGTTCGCAGCACAGCTGCTCAGGCATAAGCGTCACTCGGCACAGCCGAGCGACTGCGGGGGAAGCTCGCATTAGCAGAATTTGTGTAGCTGCTAGTCTACCTTAAACATAAAAACTAGCTTATTATCTATTTGCTCCTCGGTGTGCCCTTTCACGGATTCTCCTCTTTTGTGTGAGGGGATAGCCAGATACACATCCTTGTTACCATCTGATACATTAAATCGATACTCAATTGAGGAAAGCGGAAAGCCGGTAATCCGGTTCGGGCAGGCGCTAACTTCTCTTGGAAAAGGTAAATCAAGACTGTAGACACCTTTGATCTTCGGCACTACCCCAATTTTGAAGCTGTAGCTGTTGTGTATGCTACACCCAAATTCCAGAAAAGTCCCTGTACCGAAATGACTGGTATAACCAGTAATACTCTCTCCTTTTGCCGTAACAAAATCGCAAAAACCACCTACTGGACTAACAGGTGCATCATATCTACTATTATAAGAAAGTTGAAACTGAACGGATACCGAATCTACCGCAATCGGTTGGTTTGTCCGTTGGTCTAACAACGTTTTGTTTGGGTTTCGATATTCTAACCAAATTGTGTCTCCTACAGTGTAGCTCTTTTGCGCCGGAAATAGATTCACCTGTTCCTTAAAATTGTATTCATAATTTATCTCTACGTCCTCACCACATTGAAAGGCGGTACACAGTAAAAACAAATACAAAGAGGCTATTGGTATAGAAAGTCTAGTTCTCATAAAAGTGGCACAGAACAGATTACAACTTTGTAGTGTGGTGTCTTTCCACGTTTTGTTAGTCAAGATATGACTACAAAACTCAATAAAATTTCGTAGCCAAGAGAATATAAATGATTTTTAGTGAAGTAATCTCTCACCCAATCAGCCACCGCTGATACGTCTTCGCCGACGGTGCCATCACCATGCAAAGCGTTAGTAGCAAGCACCCAAAAAACACCAGATCAACCGGGCTTTTGGTAACCGTATACGTGACCAGCGGCGGCAGCCCCGCCAAGCCCAGCAGGCTATTACGCAGAAAAACACGGCTCTTATACAGTCGAAAATTCTCGGCTTCTGGCCGGCGCAGGTTCGGTTTTATCTGCGAAGAAACCAGGTAAACGAGTACGCCAACCAGCAGCAATAAGCCCCCCAGCAACAGGAGCGCCGGCCACGTAGCCAACTGCGGATTCACGGCTCCCGATCCGGCGGTGCGGCGGCCAGCGGCCAGCACCAGCGCGGCCATTACCGCCGCCTGTATGGGGTAGTGCAGCCAGTGCAGGCGCCGAATTTGCCGGATAGCTTCTTCGTATGTGGGGTCTGCCATGCGGTAGGCTACGTGGCAATTTTTGGTTAGTGTATCAACTGCTACTACTTGCTAGCTACCGATACGGGTTTATATAAAAGCAGTTGTTTTATGATTATACAAATAATTAATTGTATATTTTATATGTATTAATAGTGGTATACATATATGAAAAAACTACTACTACTACTACTACTACTGCTACTGTTATTAATAACTTCAAGGGCTCTGCTGGCACAGGAGCGCCCACATGAGGTTTATACTGCTTATGGCTTGGGTTCGCCACTGGCTTTTGAGTTCGATAGTGATCTTGGGTGGGGCAGTGGTGGTAGCCCCAGCCTCAAGCCCGATAAATCGGTGCTAGGACCCATCAGTGTAGGATACCGCTACTTCTTTAGTCGGGTTATTGCTGTTAGCGGACAAGCTTCCTACACTAAAGTGACTTGGGACTATCGGGCTACTTCAGCTATGTCGCCAGCTTATCGCAGAGAGACTCAAGGAATGGCGCTGCTCCTGCGGACCGATATATACTATGTGCGCCGCCCAACCGTAAAAGTTTATTCCGGCCTCGGGGCTGGTTGGCGGTGGGAAAAGAATTCACATTCGCAGTATCCACCTAGTCAGGAGCGAGGCCCAACCTTCCATGTGACGGTTATAGGAGCACGGGTTGGTGAACGAGTAGCTGGTTTTGCTGAATTAGGTGTGAGTATAAATGGCTTGTTGCAAGTTGGATTAGTCATCAGGCCTTGAATAGATAATTATTGCCGTTTAGCAGGCTCCGGCAGAAGCTTAAAATAAGTTGCCTTGAAGCGGTTATTTACTACTTCGCCCTGCACCTCCGCCTTGCGGATAGAATTGCAGAAGCCGTCTTTGGCGTGGGCGTCGCCGTGGGCGTCGATGTGTGATCCATCCACGTAATACGATTTGCCATCCATTCGAACCGCCAAATCACATTCCTTGCCCGGCAGCCCCAACTTGCACTGCCCGCACGCGGCATCTACGATCATCACTTCCTTCGCTTTGTCGGGAGTGGCGGCCACATCGGCAACCGCTTTGGTCGTCTGGGCTTGGGCAGTCGAGGCTGCGAAAAAGCTGAAAGCAAGGAGCACAAACAAATATTTCATAGAGCTGCTGGTTATAGAGCGAGAAGCATCGGCGGTGATAAGTTGCTAGGTGTAAGTAACAAAAAAACTGCCTGCTCTACTATGAACAGGCAGTTTTGCATTAGGCAAAATAGACGGCCATGCCCTATGGAAACTTCGGAAACTTGTCGAAGTCGGGTTTGCGCTTCTCGACAAAGGCGTTGCGGCCTTCTTTGGCTTCTTCACTCAGGTAATAGAGCAACGTGGCATTGCCGGCCAGCTCCTGAATACCGGCCTGCCCGTCGAGCTCGGCGTTGAAGCTGGACTTGAGCATCCGTAGTGCCAGGGGGCTTTTTTCGAGAATTTTGCGGCACCAGGCAACGGTCGTTTCTTCGAGCTGCTCCAGCGGCACTACTTTATTTACGAGGCCCATGTCGAGGGCTTCCTGGGCGTCGTACTGGTCGCAGAGAAACCAGATTTCGCGGGCTTTTTTCTGGCCTACTACGCGGGCCAAATAGCTTGCGCCAAAGCCACCGTCGAAGGAGCCTACTTTGGGGCCAGTCTGGCCGAAGCGGGCATTTTCGGCGGCAATGCTCAGGTCGCAGACGACGTGCAGGACGTGGCCGCCGCCGATGGCCCAACCGGCCACCATGGCAATAACGGGCTTGGGAATGGAGCGGATCTGCTTCTGCAAATCGAGCACGTTGAGGCGGGGCACGGTGTCCTCGCCCACGTAGCCGCCGTGGCCGCGCACGCTCTGGTCGCCGCCCGAGCAAAAGGCCTTGCCGCCCTCGCCAGTGATGATAATGACACCAATATCCGTGCGGTTGCGGCAGATATCCATGGCCTCAATCATCTCCTGCACCGTAAGCGGCGTGAAGGCATTGTGCACGTGCGGGCGGTTGATGCTGATTTTGGCGATACCCTCGTGAAAAGTGAAGAGAATCTCGCGGAATTCCTTAATCGGAGTCCAAGTAATAGCCATAGTGCGAATGATTTTTCTGCGAACCTCAGCGAACCCTCTGCGTGCCTCTGCGGGAAATGCCATTGTTAGGTTCCCGCAGAGGCACGCAGAGGGTTCGCTGAGGTTCGCAGTGTTTTAAGAAAAAGATGTTCTGACGGAAGTACGATACTGCTCGAAGAAGGCGGCGTTGGTGGCGCTGTCGGTGGTGATTTCCAGCAGGGCCGCGCCGCCTTCGGGTGCAAAGAAAACCGGTAAAGCCGATTCTAGTTCGGCGAAAGTGTTAGCCGTGAAATAACGCAGATTGAAATCGCGCGCCGTATTCTCAGCCGTAAGGGCTTGGTGGGTTTCAAAAAACTCCTCTAGCTCCGGTTGCTGGCGTGGCCCGTCGATCAGCCGAAAAATGCCCCCCGCGTGATTATTGAACAACACAATACGCAGATTTGGCAATGGGTAATTGTGCCAGAGCGCGTTGCGGTCGTAGAAAAACGCCACGTCGCCGGTGAGCAAAACCACGGGCCGCTCGGGTTGCGCCAGCGCCGCGCCAACCGCAGTGGAGGTGCAGCCATCGATGCCGCTGGTGCCGCGGTTGGCAAAAACCTCCGTAAAGCGGTTGGCCAGGCCCAGAATATTAGCGTAGCGCACAGCCATGCTATTGGCGAGGTGCAGAGCGGTGTTTTTAGGAAGAAGCCGCAGGGTGTGATGAAAGGCCGAAAACTCGTTGAAAGGCTGATTTGTAGCAGTAAAAAAATCAGTTAAGAAGTCATTAGCCCACTGCTCAGCCCGCTGCCAATGCGAGACATAAGAAGCATCGGCCGCACCAGCATCTTCGGATTCTGACGCGTTGGCGTGCGTCGAAATACCTAATGGCACGGGAGCGGAAACAACTCGGGTAGCATCCGCCACTGCTATAAGCCTACTTGCTTCGGCTGCTATCAGCTCGGAGCTAGCAACCGGCTGTTCATCAAGCAGAAGCAACTGCTCGAAAAAGGTGGTCGGTTCCAGCCGAATAATGCGCGTCAGAGATTTAAACGTATCGGCTACCGAACCGGCGGCTTGCACGTGCCAGTGCTGCTGGGGGGCAAATTCGCGCAGGTACAGCTTTAGGGCCTTGGAAATAAGCGACTGACCAAAAGTAATGAGCAGTCCCGGCCGCAGGTCGGTTTTAAGCTCTGAATCCGGCACGGCCAAAAACACGTCCTGATGGCCTATAAGCACGGCGGCCTCAGAATTACCCCCTACCGGCTGATGCAAATTGGCAATCACATCGCCCACCACCGGCACCTGATAGACTGCCGCAAACTCCCGAAGACTTCGCACCAGCTGCTCATCAAAAGTGTGTTGTCCGGCTACCACGAGCACCCGCGAAGTTTGGCGCAGTGCTTGGGCCAAGCTCGCCAGCTCGCTGGGGGGCAAATTTGGCGTGCCCGCTTGCTCACGGATTATTTTCACTTCCTCAAACCGCAACTCCTGGCCAGCTTTCGGGTAAAAAGGCTCCCGCAAGGGAATATTTACCTGCACCGGTCCAGCCGGAAACTGCTGAGCCGTATTGATTGCCTCCGACACGATGCGGGCCGAATGCCACTTGGCATCAGCGTGGCTGGTATCGGCGGGGAAGGTGAACGTGCCTTTGGCGTGCGCGCCGTAGAGGTCGGTTTGGCGAATGGTCTGGCCGTCGAGCTGGTCGATCCACTCCGGGGGACGGTCGGCAGTAAAGATAACGAGCGGAATCTGCTGAAAATAGGCCTCCGCCACGGCCGGCGCGTAGTTCAGGCCCGCCGTGCCGGAGGTGCACACCAGCGCTACCGCCCGCCGTTGGCTTTGCGCCAGTCCCAGCCCAATAAAGGCGGCTGCCCGCTCATCGGGCACCGTGCGCACCCGAATCTCCGGGTGGCGGGCAAAGGCAATAGTCAGGGGCGCACACCGCGAGCCCGGCGACAGCACCACATCCGTAATGCCGTGGCGGGCGCAAATTTCCGCGATGTTATAAACTGCCTGCATGATATTGAGTGAGAATTATTTTGAAAGCTAGACTACGAAAAAAGGCGGTCATGCAGAGGCGGAGCCGAAGCATGACCGCCTTTTGATATGACTACCATTATTGTTGTTTAAGCGGATTCACCCATCTAAAACTGCTCCCGCGGTCTGGAGTTTCAGCTCCGTTTCCTCCCACTCACGTTCTGGGTCAGAATCGATGGTGAGTCCGGTGCCAGCGTACAGAATTGCTTCAGTAGGGCGGAGCTGCATGCAGCGCAGATTGACAAACAAGCGCGCGACGCCCGCCTGCGGCAGATTTACCGGGCCCAGAAACCCGCTGTAATACGCCCGGTCGTAGCCCTCATATTGCTGTAAAAAGTTGAGGGCAGCTTGCCGGGGCATCCCGCCCACCGCCGAAGTTGGGTGCAGCAGGCGGAGCATATCGGTGCCCAACGACGGAAACGGCACCTGCCGCAAATGCACCGCAAAATCGGTACGCAAGTGTAGCAGCTCGCCCGCAACGACGGTGCGGGGGCCAATTTCGTCGTATTCGCGGAGGCGCAACTGCTTAAAGCAGCTCACGATGTAGCGGGCCACCAACGCCTGCTCCTCTATTTCCTTCTGCCGCCAAATAGCTTTTTGGGGCGTCAGGCCGGGCGTGAGCGGCTGCGTACCGGCCAGCGCCATCGTCCGAAAAGTGCCTTCTGGCGTAACCTCCGCCAATACCTCGGGGGTGGCGCCCAGCCAGGTGCCCGCGCCCGGCGCACTCACCAGCGACACAAATGCCTGCGGATACCGGGCTTGCAATTCCTCAAAAGCCAGCAGCGCATCAAAGCCGGGGGGCAAAAGCTGGCGCATGGCTCGCGACGACACTACCTTTTGTACCTCCCCTTGCTCAATAGCCGCCACACCCCGCCGTACCAGCGCGGTGTACTCAGCGAATGAAGCAGTTGCGGGAGCCGGTTGCGGACTCTGGTGCCAACGCAACGAAGTAGTGTCCGGGGTGGCTTCCAGAAACTGCCGCAGCTCGGTCAGGCGGAAGTCAGCTGTGCCGGTTTTATTTACCCAAAACTGGCCAGCATGCTTCGTGTCAAAAAAAACGTTGGCGGGCAGAAATAAGGCCGGATTGTGGTCGGAGTCGCGAAAGGGAAAGAATGCGAAGCCCGCCGGGGCGCTTGCTTCGAGGTTGGGGGGCAAACCCGTCAGCGCTTCTTCCCAAGAGAAGCTTAAGCAAAGCTGTGCGTGGGTCATGCCGGGCAGCCGCCACAATGCTACCGGCAAATCTGCCTGGAGGGCATACGCCACCAGCTGCCGCAGCTGCTCCGTAGGCGCTAGCTGCTCACTGCCGGGGTACGGTACTAGCGTAGGCCGGGAGCGCTGGCTCATGCGGCCTCGCCCGCTCTGGGGGGCAAATCAATGACGGCCATGGTAATGCGGCTGACACAAACCAGGGCCTCCGTTTCTTCGTGCGTGATGCGGATTTCCCACACTTGCGTAGTGCGCCCCACATGCAAGGCCACCGCCCGACCCACCACAAAGCCCGAGCGGACTCCTTTCAGGTGGTTCGCGTTGATTTCTAACCCTACACAAGCTTTTTTGGTTCTATCAACCTGTAAGGCGGCGCCTATGCTACCCAGGGTTTCGGCCAGCGCCACAGAAGCGCCACCGTGCAACAGGCCCATAGGCTGGTGCGTACGGTGATCAACGGGCATGCGGCCAACCAACAGTTTATCACCGATTTCGATCAGTTCCATGCCGAGGTGTTCGCCCATCGTATTGCGGCACCAGGCATTGAGCTGCGCGAGGGTAGGGGCGGGTGGTATCATAGAGGGAAATGAAAAAGCTGGGTCAGCGGCCTGAAAAACCACTACTTTCGGACCCGTCACAACAAAGCTAGGGGTAAAGTGAGCGTCAAAAAAATATACCTCATTCGGCACGGGCAAACCGATTTTAACGTGCAGGGCATTGTGCAGGGCAGCGGCGTCGACTCTTCCCTGAACGCGGCCGGCTACGAACAGGCTAGCCGTTTCTTCGCCGCTTATAAACATCTGGCTTTCGATAAAGTCTACACTTCTACTTTGCAGCGCACCCACCAGTCGGTGCAGAGCTTCCTCGACTTGGGCTTGCCTCACGAAGCGCATCCGGGCCTGAATGAGATTAGCTGGGGCGTGCGCGAGGGCACCCGCATCACGCCTGAAGAAGATGCTGAGTATCAGGGTGTGCTGCACCAGTGGGAGCGGGGCGAAACTCATGCTCGGCTCAGTGGCGGCGAAAGCCCGGATGAGGTAGCGGCTCGCCAGCGGGCCTTTATTGAGCTTATAATCAGCCGCCCAGAGGAAGAAACCATCTTGGTGTGCATGCACGGCCGGGCCATGCGGGTGCTGTTGTGCCAGCTGCTCAACTATAATTTAAGCCACATGGATGCTTTTGAGCACCGCAACCTGTGTCTATACAAGTTGCACTACACGGGCTCCATGTTTTCGGTGCGTAATTTTCTGGATACAGCTCATTTGCAGTAACGCCAAATTCCAGCTTCGCTTTCCTGGGGCCTGAGAATCGTTGGGCGATGTACGCATCAGCTGGGGGTATTTTTGCTGCCCCTGCCAAACGGGAGCTTAGAATTATATACCCGGTTTTGCTCTGGCTAGCTGCCACTTATCAGCGTCCATCACCACCGTAACCAGCAGCGCGTGGGGTAGCGTGACCACGGCCGCCACCACCAAGCCCAGGCTCAACAGCGCCAGACCATCGGGCAGATAAGGCGTCAGATACCAATAGAGTGCCCCCAGCGCCACTAGGCTTACCAGCAACAAGGGCAAGGAGCGAAGGGTAAAAAAGCGGGTTTCGCGCAAAAGCTGCCGCCACCCGGCCGGTGCGCCCTCGTAGCCCATCAGCCGGTTCATGCGCAACACGTGGCGCAGGCTATGCCAGAACACGAAGTACACCCCGCTCGACAACACAGGGGGCAGGGCCGCAAACAGGGCGCCGAGTAAACTCAATTCCAGCAGCTCCGTACGCAGCAGGCCCCACTGCTTTTGGCTAATAAAAATGCCCCCCAGCGCCACGTGCCCAAGGGCAACTACCCAGCCCAGGCAAGTAGCTGCCCAAGTGAAAGCCGGTGCCGTAACCAGCTCAGCGCCCACAAACTCCAGTAAGGCATTCACTATCTGACGGGTTTCGAGGGGCCAGCATAAGGCAGGAATGGCAAAAATTAGCCCCCACGAAGTACGCTGTGCAGTAGCCATTGGCCCCGATCCTGACTGCTGCGGGGCTCGGCGGCGTCGGCGGAGCCCCAGTGCCACACGGTAAGCATAAAAAACAGCGCCACCATTGCGGCCGGAAACAAGCGCCACAAAACAAGGACCACGGCCGCCAGTCCTAAATAACCTGCCAAAAACCGAAGCATATAGCCTATAGATTGGCTTTGGGGGTGGGCGGCGGGCACTACCCAATGGTCGCAGGCACCGTGGGCTATGCCAAACAGCACGAGGCCCAACACCAGCGGCATCCTTAGCACCGTGGGTGCGGCCGTCGGAAACAGGGCTCCCAGCAGAGCCGCGCTGGCCACAATAGCGTAAGAATAGCTGGCGGAGCGGAGCTGCACAGTGATATGTGGTTAGTGTACAGACAGAGGAATGAGGTGAGCGCGCACAGGATCGAATACGTATTTATCTACCTCCATTAACTTAACACCTAGGGTCGTTTTGCTATGGAATAACATATTGACGTACAAGTCAATTAATCAGATTACTAAGGCCGCCTTGCAGCAATATTTTCTGATGATTTGCCGTGCGGCTTAGCTCATCGTTATCAACCCGCAGAACACAGGATAGTTTGCCGCGTTAAGAAGAGCTGCACTTCCAGCTGCGCAAGTACATTTGCCAGCGCGGAATTTCAGGCTAATTTTGACCCTTCACAACCCAAGCCCAAAAAGCAGATGGCCGAAATCATAAAAATGCCCAAAATGAGCGACACGATGACCGAAGGCGTCATTGCGGCTTGGCTCAAAAAGGTAGGCGATAAAGTGAAGTCCGGGGACATCCTGGCCGAAGTGGAAACCGACAAAGCCACAATGGAGCTGGAAAACTATGAGGATGGCACTCTGCTCTACATTGGTCCCAAAGAAAAAGAAGCCGTGCCCGTGGATGGCGTACTGGCGATTGTAGGCAAAGAGGGCGAGGATATTTCGGCTTTGCTGGCCGGAATAGAAAGTGGCAATGGCGCCGCTGCCCCCGCTCCCGAAGCACCCAAAGCCGAAGCTGCTCCTGTCGCGGAGGCACCCAAGGAAGCACCGAAGCCCGCTCCTGCTCCTGCACCTGCTGCCCCGGCCGCCGCGCCGCAAGCCGCCGCGCCCGCTGCTGCTGGCAACGGCAAAAAAGCCACCGTGGTGCGTATGCCCAAAATGAGCGACACGATGACGGAAGGCGTCATTGCTGGCTGGCTCAAGAAAGTAGGCGACAAAGTAAAATCAGGCGATGTGCTGGCTGAAGTGGAAACCGATAAGGCGACCATGGAGCTGGAAAACTACGAGGATGGCACCCTGCTGTATATCGGCCCAAAAGACGGCGAAGCAGTAGCTGTTGATGGCGTACTGGCCATCATCGGGGAAGAAGGCGCTGACATAGAAGCCCTGCTGGGGGGCAAATCTGGTGGCGCTGCGGCCGCGCCAGAAGCTGCTGCACCTGCTGCTGAAACCCCGGCTGCTCCGGCCACCGCTGAAGCTGCCGCACCTGCCTCGGCAACTACTTCAGCTCCGACTGAAGCTGCCGCGCCAAGTGGCGGCCGTGTGCTGGCCTCGCCCCTGGCTAAGCGCATCGCGCAGGAAAAAGGCATCGACATCAGCCAAGTAAAAGGCTCCGGCGACAATGGCCGCATCGTGCAGCGCGACGTGGAAAACTTCCAGCCCGGTGTTGCCCCGGCTGTCCCGGCCGCAAAGCCCGTTGCCGCACCGCTTCCCGAATACCTCGCGCCGGTCGAAGCGCCCCAAGCAGCGCCCACCGCGCAGCCGAGCACTCCGGCTGCCGCGCCCACCAGCGCCCAGCCCGAAGGCACCTACACCGACACCCCCGTTTCGCAGATGCGCCGCGTCATTGCGCGCCGCCTCGCGGAAAGCAAGTTCTCGGCTCCGCATTTCTATCTGACGATGGAAATCACGATGGACCGCGCCATGGAAGTTCGCACCCAGCTCAATGCGCTGTCACCCATCAAGCTGTCGTTCAACGATCTGGTAATTAAGGCTGCCGCCGTGGCGCTGAAGCAGCACCCGACTATCAATTCCTCGTGGCTTGGCGACAAAATTCGCCAAAACCACATGGTAAACATTGGGGTAGCAGTAGCCGTGGATGAAGGCCTGCTGGTGCCCGTAGTGCGCAACGCCGACGGCAAAGGCCTGTCTACCATCGCTACCGAAGTGAAAGAGCTGGCTGGCAAAGCCAAGAGTAAGAAGCTGCAGCCGGCTGAGTGGGAGGGTAGCACCTTCACCATCTCGAACCTGGGCATGTTCGGCATCGAGGAATTTACCGCCATCATCAACCCGCCGGATGCCTGTATTCTGGCCGTGGGGGGCATTAAGCAGACTGCCGTGGTACGCGACGGGCAGCTGGCCGTGGGTAACCTCATGAAAGTGACCCTAAGCTGCGACCACCGCGTGGTAGACGGTGCTTCCGGCGCCGCCTTCCTCCAGACCTTGAAAGCCTTGCTGGAAGACCCCATGCGTATGCTGATTTAATAATCAGATTTGCCCCCCAGCTTCAAAAAGCCAGCCTTCACGGGCTGGTTTTTTTATTTATTCGCTTTATTGTAAAATCAATATGTTTTTGCCCCGCCCATCTAGCCCCAAGCATCCATTCACTTTTCTTTCTAAGTCATGAAACAGCTAGTACCGATTACAATTATGTGCCTGACAAGTGTCATGGCTATGGGTCAGGATCAAACGCTGACGGGCCAGGTTTTGGATGCGGCGGGTCGGCCGGTAGTGGGAGCCACGGTGCTGGAAAAAGGAACCAACAACGGGACCGGTACCGACGGCGGTGGCCGGTTTACGCTGCGCGCGCGCTCCCAGTCGCCCACGCTGGTTATTAGCTCCATTGGGTTTGCCCCCCAGGAAGTAAGTGCAGGCGCAGGGCCCATAAGCGTGCGCTTGGCGGAAGCTACTACCAGCCTGGATGCGGTGCAGGTTGTCGGCTCGCGCAGCCAGAACCGCTCTGTCACCGATTCGCCCTCGCCGGTTGATATAATTGACATCCGGGAAGTAACGGCCAAAACCGGGCAGCTGGACGTGAATCAGCTCCTGCAATTTGTGGCCCCGTCGTTCAACTCCAACCGCCAGACAGGCTCCGACGGTGCCGACCACGTAGACCCCGCCTCGTTGCGCGGCCTCGGCCCCGACCAGACGCTGGTGTTGGTGAACGGAAAGCGGCAGCATCAGTCAGCGCTGGTCAACTTGTTCGGCTCGCGCGGCCGGGGCAATACGGGCACCGATCTGAACGTGATTCCGGCGGCTTCTATCCAGCGAATTGAGATTCTGCGCGATGGCGCGGCCGCCCAGTACGGCTCCGACGCTATTGCCGGCGTGATCAACATTGTACTGAAAAACAGCGTGGATGAGCTGACGGTAAGCGCCAACTACGGTGCCTACGACGCGAAATACCGCTTCGACAATGAGACGTTTGACGGCGGTAACTTCAATGCCAATGTCAACTACGGTATAGGAGTGGGAAGCAAAGGCGGCTTCGTGAATGCCACGCTCGATTATAATAAGCGCGAGCACACGCAGCGCGCCAACGTGCCCTCACCCGATGGCATAGCCCGGCGGCAGTACGGCGACCCGGAAGTGTCGAACGCGGCGGCTTACGTCAACGCCAAATTTCCGCTCAGCGACAAAGCCCATATCTATACGTTTGGGGGCATGAACAAGCGCGGCGGCGACGCCTACGCCTGGACGCGCTTCCCCGATGATGAGCGCAACGTGCCCGCCATCTACCCCAACGGCTTCGACCCAATCATTACCAGCGACATTGTGGACGGCTCGGCCGTGGTTGGCGCGCGGGTGCTGGCCGGCGGGTGGGACCTGGACCTGAGCAACAATTTCGGCTCCAACCGTTTTGAGTACGGTCTGCGCAACACGCTCAACGCGACGCTGGGCGCAAGCTCGCCCACTACTTTTGATGCGGGGGGCTTTCAGCTCCAACAGAACGTCGTGGGTTTGAGCGCCACGCGTAACTACAAAACGGTACTGCAAGGCTTCAACCTGGCGGCCGGGGCCGAATATCGGCGCGAGTGGTATTCGCTCTTTGCCGGCGAAGAAGCCTCTTACCGCAACTATGCCCCCGGCTCCGACATAGCGGGCGGCTCGCAGGGCTTTCCTGGCTATCAGCCCAGCGACGCCATCAAGGCCGACCGCGACAACGTGGGGGCGTATGTAGATGCCGAGCTGAACGTGACCCAGCGCTGGCTGCTGGCCGCCGCCCTGCGCTACGAGAACTACAGCGACTTCGGCAGCACCCTCAACTACAAAGCCGCCACGCGCTACAACCTGACTGAGTTCCTGACCCTGCGCGGCACGTTTAGCACGGGCTTCCGGGCGCCCTCGCTGGCTCAGATCAACTTCAATTCCACGTTTACCAACTTCATTGGCGGCGAGGCCGTGGAAGTGCTGCTGGCCCGCAACAACAGCGCCGTCACCCAGAAGCTGGGCATTCCGAGTCTGAAGCAGGAAACCTCTACCAGCGCCAACGTGGGGCTGACCAGCCGGCTGGGCTCATCACTGAGCCTGACCCTGGACGGCTACTACATCAAAGTAAACGACCGGGTAGTGCTTACCAGCCAGTTTTCCGCCGATGACCCGGTTATCGGGGCCGATTTGCAGGCCTTGAACGTAGGTCAGGCGCAGTTCTTTGCCAATGCTGCTTCTACCTCCTCGCTGGGCCTTGATGCCGTGCTTAGCCATACGCTGACGCTGAGCGGCGGCCGCCTGAACTCCACGCTGGCCGCCAACTTCAACCGCCTGCGCATTGACCGGGTGACGACCTCCGGCCGGCTGGCCGGGCGCGAAGACGAATTCTTTGGCCCCCGCGAGCAGGCTTTTGTGAAGGCCTCGGCACCGCCCTCCAAAATCAACCTCACCTTCGATTACCAGCTGGGCCGCCTTGGGGCGCTGCTGCGCTTTGTGCGCTTCGCGGAGATTGAGCTGATTGATTACGACGATAACACGCAGGTGTACGAGCCGCGCACCACCACCGATCTGTCGCTCAGCTACGCCCTCACCGACCACTTGCAGCTCTCAGTGGGCAGCTCCAACCTGTTTAACGTCTACCCCAACCGCTTCGATCCGCAGCTCACCGAAACCGGTGGTGCCTGGGACCCGGTGCAGATGGGTTCGAACGGCCGGTTTTACTTTGCTAAATTGCAGGCCCGTTTCTAATTCATTTAACAATCAACATTTACCATTTAACAATGGGCTGGTACTAGGCTTATCCTGTGCCAGCCCGACTTTTGTTAGCTGATACTTGCTTGTTAAGTGGTAAATGTTAATTGATACAATGACCAAAATAAGATCAACTACTGTCCTGGGCGTGCGCCACAACGGGCAGATTGCCGTTGGCGCCGATGGGCAGGCCACCATGGATAAGCATGTGGCCAAGAGCAACGTGCGCAAGATCCGTAAGCTGCACGATGGTAAAATAGTAACCGGGTTTGCTGGCTCCACCGCCGACGCCTTTATGCTGCTCGATAAGTTTGAGGAGAAGCTAGGTAGCTACAACGGGCAGCTGCGCCGCGCCGCCATTGAGTTGGCCAAAGAGTGGCGCAAAGACCAGTATCTGCGCAAGCTCGAAGCCATGATGGTGGTAGCCGACAAAGACGAGCTGCTCATCGTGGCCGGCACCGGCGACGTGCTGGAGCCTGACTCCGACGTAGCTGCCATTGGTTCGGGTGCCATGTACGCTCAGGCCGCCGCCTTAGCTTTGAAGAAGCACGCGCCCCATCTCACAGCCCGCCAAATGGTAGAAGATGCCCTGCACATTGCCGCCGATATCTGCATCTATACCAATCATAACCTCATGATTGAGGAACCGGTATAGATTCTTCTGGGGGGGCATTTGATAAGCAAAAAGTCCCCGCCGCGAAAAACTGCCGTCATTAGCTGAGCACTAAACAATAACTCTATGGAAGCACAGGTATCATTCACGGCCGTATTCGAGGCAGCACCGGAGGGCGGCTACGTGGCGTACATCGAGGAGATTCCGGGGGCGAATACCCAGGGCGAAACGCTGGAAGAAGCGCGCCGGAATCTGCGTGAGGCACTGGAACTGGTACTGGACGTGCGCCGTGAGCTGGCGGAGGAGCAACTAGCCGGCCGAACAGTTATTCGGGAAGCTATACGTTTAGTGGCTTAACTATCCGGGCTAATGAAGCGGCGTGATTTGGTGCGGCATCTCGAACAAAATGGCTGCGTATTGAAGCGGGAGGGCGGCAATCATTCCGTCTTTATGCATCCGGAAAAGAAAACCCTAACGGCCGTGCCGCGCCACAACGAAATCAAAGATTTTCTGGTTGTTAAAATCTGCCGCGACCTGGAGATTACGGGGCCTTTCGGCCGGTAACGCCGCAAACGAATAACAAAAAACTAACTACGAACAACAAACAATGCAAGTCACTAATTTCCTTAAGCACCACTACCGCCATTTCAACGCTGCTGCCCTGATTGATGCCGCCGAAGGCTACAACAAGCATCTCGCGGAAGGTGGTAAAATGATGATTACGCTGGCCGGCGCCATGAGCACGGCCGAAATGGGCATCCAACTGGCTGAGCTTATTCGCCAGGATAAGGTGCAGATCATCAGCTGTACCGGTGCCAACCTGGAGGAGGATATCTTCAACCTGGTAGCCCACGACTTCTACGAGCGGGTGCCCAATTACCGCGACCTAACGGCGGCCGACGAGCAGGCTCTGCTGGAGCGCCACATGAACCGCGTAACCGATACCTGCATTCCCGAGGAGGAGGCCATGCGCCGCCTCGAGCACTCAGTATTGAAGTTCTGGGAGCAGGCCGATAAGGCCGGCGAGCGGTATTTCCCTCATGAGTTCTTCTACCAAATCCTGAAGTCGGGCGAGCTGGAGCAGTACTACCAGATTGACCCCAAAGACTCCTGGATGCTGGCCGCTGCTGAGAAAAACCTGCCCATCATCTGCCCCGGTTGGGAAGATTCCACCCTGGGCAACATCTTCGCTGGCCACGTTATTAGCGGTGATATCCAGAATGTACATACCGTGCGCACCGGCATCGAGTACATGATTTATCTGGCTGAGTGGTACACCAAGCAGGCCACGGACGAGAGCAAAGTAGGCTTCTTTCAGATTGGCGGCGGCATTGCCGGCGACTTCCCCATCTGCGTGGTGCCGATGCTGCACCAGGACCTGGGCCGCACCAGCGTGCCGCTGTGGGGCTACTTCTGCCAGATTTCGGACTCCACTACTTCCTACGGTTCGTACTCCGGTGCTGTGCCCAACGAGAAAATTACCTGGGGCAAGCTGGGCCAGGACACGCCTAAGTTCATCATCGAGTCGGATGCTACGATTGTGGCACCGCTGGTGTTTGCCATGGTGCTGGGGCAGTAGTTGTCCTCCTATGTTATTCATATAAAAAGCCCCTCGCTGTATTCAGCGGGGGGCTTTTTTACGTCGGTTGATGAGCATGCAAGCCTAGCGGGGTCGGGGCGCAACGGCTGGCTTAGTAGTACTGGCCTGCTTAGCAGCCCTGGCCTGTTGCTCCATCTGCTGCTTCAGGGCTTCCTTGAAAGTAGACCAGTTTACGGCGTAGGTAGTAATCACAATCACCAGCACGCAGACTATGTAGCCCAGCATGTAGGTCATGAAGCCGCACCACAGGCGGCGGGCCAGGCTTAGGGTAGTGTGCTTGAGCAAGCTGCCATAAGCCCAGGTGGCGTAGGCAACCACCGGCAGCATGAACAACATACTGGCGGTACCAATCTGTGGCGTGCCGCTATACGTGTACGTAACCGGCAGGTACAGCAAGGCAAAGAAGTTGATGATGGCCGTGATGAAGGCCGCAATGATCAGGCACTCGGCATAGTTGTAGCCGCCGCGCCGCAGAAACCACCGTGCAAACAGCGCCCATACCGGTACCATGGCCACGTAGCACCAGCTCATGTACTTCATGAGGAAGCCAGTGGAGGCTTGCTGCATCTTCCACACGGCCTCGGGCATAGTGGGGTCGCGGGGCGGCAGCATCTGAATGTGCAGCACCGACGACAGCAGCGCGTAAAGCCCCGTTATCATAAACAGCAGCGACAGCGGCCGGAAATGGTCGACACGCTTACCAGCTAGATACGCCCGAATGGTAAGCCCAGGGCGCCGTACCATCGTTTTCAGCGTGTACAGGATGCCCTTATCGACGTGCCAGATGGAGTGCAGGATGTCGTGCGGCATGTCGGTCATGGTGAGGCGGTGCGTATGGTGCGCATCCTGGCTGCAGCGGCCGCAGAACCTATCGGGTACCTCGTGGCCGCAGTTGAGGCAGTCCTTCGAGTGCTGGGTGGCAGTCGAAACGGTAGAAGCGGGGCTAATAGTAACTGTGGAGTGCATAGACAGAGTGTATGTATCTTGGAATAAGCGACATCAGAAATGAAATATATATAGTTAACCTGAGAATTTCTGCTTTTTCAGGTTGATTTGTTTCGTAAGCGCGCTACCTGTTTTCTGCTTAATTTGAATTTATGCTAACCACGCCCCTTCCCAAGAAAGTCCTGGCTCGCCAGCACGAGATAACCGCCGACTTGCTGCGTCTGATCGATGTGCACCTGGCCGATGTAGTAGCGGGGCGGGCTACTGAAATGCTGGAAATCAGAGACTTTGCCGATCAGCTGCACATTCATCCCACGCACCTGAGCAATACCATTAAGCTCACTACCGGCCACTCGCCTTGCTACTACTTCGAGGCACGTATCATGGACGTGGCCCGTGAGCAGCTCCGCGACCCTGGCCGCTCCGTGGCCGACATTGCCGCCGGCCTGACCTTTGATGCCTCCAACTTCACCAAGTTCTTTAAGCGCTTCGAGGGCTGCACGCCTAAGCAGTACCGGGAGCAAGTGTGGGCCGAGCAGCGCGCCGAAAAAACGGAAACACTCACCATTTAAACTGAAACTGTCACCATACTTCCGGCCGCAAGACAGGTCACCTTTGTGTTATTAACCTAGCAACACAAAGTAATGAGCACAAATAAGATAGCCCTCGTAACCGGCGGCAGCCGGGGCCTCGGCCGCAATACCGCCCTCCAACTCGCCCACGCCGGCCACGACCTGATCCTTACTTATCGTAGCAAAGAAACGGAAGCTAGCGAAGTAGTAAGCCAAATAGAAGCCCTGGGCCGTAAGGCCGTTGCCCTACAACTCGACACCAGCATTACCGCTTCTTTTCCAGCATTTACTCAGGCCATCACCCAGCACCTACAGCAGCACTGGAACCGCAGTAACTTCGATTTTCTGATTAACAACGCCGGCATCGATGCTTCGTCGCTCTTCGCCGAAACAACCGAGGAAGACTTTGATAACCTGCTGAATGTGCACTTCAAAGGCGTATACTTCCTTACGCAAAAGCTCCTGCCGCTCCTGGCGGATGGGGGCGGTATCGTGAATTTTTCGACGGGCTTAGCGCGCTTCACTACACGGGGCTACGCGGCCTATGCCTCCATGAAAGGCGCCGTCGAAACCCTGACCAAGTACATGGCCAAAGAGCTGGGCAGCCGCGGCATCCGGGCCAACGTGGTGGCGCCCGGCATCATCAAAACCGACTTTACGGCTGCCGTTCGGGAGGCATACCCGCAGCTGGAGCAGTACATGTCGGCTAACACAGCTCTGGGTCGCATTGGGGAGCCCGACGATGTCGGCGGCGTAGTAGCCTTTCTGTGCTCCGACGCAGCCCGCTGGGTGAATGCCCAACGCATTGAAGCCTCGGGCGGCTACTCGCTGTAACTCATAAAACCACGTAAAAAAGCCCCCCAGAATATTTCTGGGGGGCTTTTTTGTTGGTAGTATCTTGTCTGGACATGGGTTGACACTTTCTCTGAAGTCATCATGTAAGTATCCGAGGAAAAACGAGTTGGGCATAGTTAGCGCGACTACAGCCTGGCCTTTAAGTTAGCCGTGATGGGTGGGCGAAGTCGGCCGTGAGGAGTGGAGTTGCAAGCAAACTCAGCGGCGCTACGGTATTTAGGGCCACAGCATGGTCGCGACCTGGTGCCGCAAACACGCCACGCACTTTCTTACCTTGCAGCCGGCGGAGCACATTTTCCTGGGCCTACCCGCCGCCGTGGAGCAGGCCCCAGCACTACGTATCAAGGAATTGAAATTGAGTTGCGCGACCTCAAACGCCAGGACGAAACTCGGTTAAAAGACGAGCAGGAGAAGAAGTTCTTGTTGCATACGATGCGGTAGGTGGGGGGAGGATCAGAAGGACCTCTCATTGCCAAAAAAGCATTGCCCACGGCCGTCCAAAATGTGGTAGATGCCTATTTGAACAAAAGCAGAACCCCAGCCAAGTACATTCCTACGCCCCCGTATACTATGTTGCTCCCCGATTTGCCAGTGCCTGCCGAAGAACTTGATTTTTTCACAGCTCACGCCCATCAACTCGTACTCAAGAAGGGCGAATTTTTTCTGCAGCCTGGCACTGTGTGCGACAAAATTGGGTGGATCGAGGCCGGGCTGCTGCGCTCCTACGTCGCGGCTGATGCCAAGGAGTACAACGTCGAATTTTACTCCGAAGCCCAGTTCGCCTCGGCCTTCACGAGCTTTCTCACTCAACTACCTACCGAATGGGCCATTCAGGCGCTGGAGGATACGCACGTACGGGTAATTTCGGCCCGCTTGCTGGCGCAACTGTACCAGCGGCATCCGGGTTGGGTGGAGTTTGGCAAACACATCTTCGAGCTGCAAACCCTTAAGAAATGCCAGCGCGAAAAGTCGCTGATCCGCGACAACGCCACCGTGCGCTATGCGCTGTTCCGGGAAGAGTACGCCGCTGTCGAGAACCGCTTGCCGCTGCTGCACGTGGCCTCTTACCTCGGCATCGAGCCCGAAACACTGAGCCGCCTCCGCAAAAAGTACTTTCTTGATGTACATCAAGGTGCGGGCAGATAAGGTAGCGGACCTTTGGCTCAACGAAAGCACCCAAGGGGTGCTGCCATTCTTAGCCTGTCAATTATGACCCCACTCTCCGTCCCCACGCGCGACCAGGTGTCCGCGCCCAATCAAGCCTTATTCGATACGCTGCAGCAAGGAATGGGTTTTGTGCCCAACATGTACGCGTTCATGGCTCACTCCCCCACCGCCCTGGCCGATTATCTGGCTCTGCAAAACCGCAAAAGCTCCCTGCGCGGCAAAGAGCGGGAAGTCATCAACCTAGTGGTAAGCCAGCTGAACGGGTGCCGCTACTGTCAGGCAGCCCACACCGTGGTAGGCAAGATGCAGGGATTTACCGACGCGCAAATCCTGGAAATCCGCACCGGGACAGCGGCTTTCGATGGGAAGTTGGACGCGCTGCTTCAGTTGGTGAAAGCCACCGTGGTCAGCCACGGCCACCCCAATGCAGCCGTGGTGGAAACCTTTTTCGCGGTGGGGTATACAGCGGAAAGCCTGGTGGACGTCGTCATGGTCATCGGCGACAAAACCATCACGAACTACTTGCACGGCCTTGCCAACGTGCCCATCGATTTCCCGCTGGTTTCAGAAATTACCGCCTAGCATCATGCAGCCGATTACGATTCCCATCACCGGCACAGAAACCTCGGCTACCCTGGCCCAAGAAGAGCTGCAAGCCTTGGTGCGCTTTTACAAAGCTTTCAACGAGCGTAGCCTGCCGCTGATGCAGGATGTCTGGCTCACGACCGAGGGATGCTCCATGGATAACCCCATCGGCGGTATTCGCCGGGGCTGGGCCGACATTGCCAGTGGCTACGAGAAAATATTTCATGGCTCGGCGGAGATGTACGTAGAGTTCTACGATTACTCCCTGCACGTCACCGAGCAGATGTTTTTCGCCACCGGGCGCGAACGGGGCCACTTCCGACTCGGCGCCACCCAACTCGACTTGGCCATCCGAACCTCGCGCGTCTTTATCCGGCACGCCGGCCACTGGAAGCAGATTCACCACCACGGCTCCATCGATGACCCAGCGCTGCTACAGGCGTACCAGTCCGCCGTATATCGTTAGAGAAGCCCGTGGCTCCCAACCTCAAGCCCACGATCCTGACGGCCGCCGTAGTGACGTCCTACATTACGTTTGTGCTGATTAGCGTGAATATTGGCTGGACGGAGCATTTCTGGTGGCTCTGGCTGCGCTCCTGGCTGATAGCTTGTACCTTGGCCGTACCGTCGTTGCGGTACGTAGCCCCACTCATTCGCAAATACATGAAATAGCTATGCCGTACGTCAATATCAAAATCACCAAAGACGGCGCTACTGCCGAACAAAAAAGCGCCCTAATAGTCGGGGTGACGAAGCTGCTCCAGGAAGTACTTAATAAAAACCCAGCAACAACATTCGTCATCATCGACGAGGTGGAAACCGACAACTGGGGCATCGCCGGCGAATCGGTGACGAGGCGCCGGAGCAAAGCGCAGTAGCATAAAGGGCTGCGCGGTAGTTAATGCTTTCTACCGAATACGCATGGCGGCAAACGCGGCGGTGCGGTAGCGAAATAAGGTAGGCTGCCATTGTCCGGTGCGTCGCTTGGGCAGGTTCGCCTTTCTCTTATGATCAATCAAAAACCACAAGTCCCCGACTACATCAATAGCCGGGGACTTGTGGTTTTAGAGGCGGCCACATTAGATGCGGAACAGTGGCCGCTCGGGGTTCCAGATGCCCCACGGAATCATGAGCAGTACGAGCACCAGGGCCACAGCAAACCAGATGAACGCCTTCTTATGCTTGGATACCGGATTGATAGTCTTTTTGGAAAGTGAGCGACCTACTTGCGCAATAATGACCGCCAGAATCATGGTAGTGATGTGCTCGACGCCCCAAAAGCGCAGCTCCGGATTCTTCATGGCAGCGCCCATATTCTGGGTAGCGGCTTGGGCTACCGGGCTCAGTCCGAAGTATAGAATCAGGCCCAGCAGCAGCTGCAAGTGCATGGAGCCCACGAAGGCGGCAGCCATGCCATTATCGGCACCAAGGTAAGGGCGACGGTTCTGCCAGCCCACGAAGGCCCGATACAGGGCAATGAGTCCGAAAATAACCACCAGCCAGCGCGACCAGGAGTGCAGTGCAAGTACAGCAGGATACATAGCGAAAAGGGAATGTGAAGCGGTAAAGGTCGGCAGTGGGAGCGAAAATGCCGCGCTGGGGGGCAAATTGTTGGTTGGTGCTCTTTCTTAAATGGTTGCTAAAAAGCACAAGCTAAAAAAGCAGAGGTGCTTTCTCATTTTTATGCCCCTCAAATCCGAAGACTTTTTCCTGCACGAACTGCTCGCCTTCCTGCCGCAGAATAGCGATGTTGTTGATATTGAGACGTAGGTTAAACGTCTCTTCGTTGAGGTGTTGCAGCACCGGCCCGAGTAAGTCCGGCGAGGTATCGTGCAAGGCCAGGGAAATATGCGGCATCCAGCAGTCGGGGCCGCTGAACTTGTCGGTGCGCAGGCAAAGCGGGGCGGTGGCGTTCACGATGCGCATATGCAGCTGGTTGAGGGCATCGGAGCGCAGCACCGGAATGTAGATAACCGGATTGGGGCCCGGAAACACGCCCAGGCCCGTGGTAAAGGCCGGAAACGGCTTGGTAGTACGGGCCACATCGCGCAGCACGGCCTTGAGCAACGACAGCTTGCGCACCCCCGCCAGCTGGTAGGTGATGTGCGGATCGGCGGTGGCCTGCACGTCGTCGAGGCCAAATTCCGTTTCCAGCCCTTTAATGATGCGGTTGATGCGCGCCGCGTTGGGCGGACTGAGCAGGGTAGTTATTGCGAGCATACGTCCCTAAACTAGAGAATCTTGCGTAGGGTTTGCACGGGCCCGCACTTGCTGCGTGAAGTTTTCGCTTTGCCCGCGTGGCACACTCAAGTTTTGCCACTCTGTTCCCCGAATTATCTTGGCTAACTGCACCAGCTGACCCACGTGCGAGCTATAGTGCGCCACCTGCCGCTGCAAAGCCGCCAGCACTGAGTGCGCCTCCCCCGAATAGTAACGGTGCGCAGCAAATCGCTGGGCTGCAAGGTAGTCAGCAGATCAAGCAGGAGTTGCCAGGCCTCGTCCCATTGCTGCCGCAGAGCCGGAACATAGATGGCTGCGGGCGTGGTTGGCTCCTCAAATTCCTGGTCTCGGCTCCGGAAAGGCTTTTCGCCATCGGTAGTCAGGAAGTCGGTGAAGCGGGAGCGCAGGTTGCCTACCATGTGCTGCACAATGACGGCGGCACTATTGGAGCCGGGAGCGGGGCAGTAAAGCCATTCAGCAGGCGTAAGCTGCGCCAAAGCGCGGTCAGCCAGCGTTTTATACTGAACAAAGTTGTGGCGCATATTGGCCAGCACAGCTTGGCCCAGCGTATCATTTGGCAGCAGCGACATAGTGGTAGAAGTCAGAGTATAATGACTACTAGATTACAAAAAAGGCAGCCTATAAGCACGGCAAGCCTTTTAGTTTTTTGTTGGAAAAGGAGAAGTAGCTAAATATTGTTGCCGAGGCGAGTGAGAGCGGGGGTGAGAAGCCTGCTAAGGGCTGAAATGCCCCCTATAGCCTTTGATTGCGCTGGTCCGCCTTTAACTATTCAGTTGGCTTCGGTGTTGCTTCACCACATTTTACTTTCATCTCATGCTGCCGGCCAAACTTACCAAAGGCAATCTGCCTACGAAGATCTGTGCCACCTGTGGGCGGCCTTTCGAGTACCGCAAAAAGTGGCGCAACTGCTGGGACGAAGTGAAATACTGTGGTGAGAAATGCCAGCGCAATAAGCACAGGAACTAGGCGTAGAAAGAAAGCCAAACCCGCAGGCGCTATTATTTGTGCTTGTGGCCGGGCTCGTAGATGAGGCGCACAAAGGAGCTGAGTCGTTGCTCCTCCCGCCGTACCGGAATGCCCCCCACAATACCTATGAGCAGATTATCGGCAATACCCACGCGCATCTGGGGCCGGATGGTCATGTCAAAGTCGCCGTGCCGCCATTCTTTGTTAACCTCGACGCCCAGAAAGTTGCGGGTGCCTGGTATCATGTAATGAAAGCTGGAGTTGAGCTGATACGACCATTCGGTGCGGCCCGTGGCAAAGTGCTGGTCGGCGATGGGGCCGGTATAAATCAGGGAGTGATAATTGTCGCCCCAGCGCTTAGCCGCGACAAAAAAGGGACTGTACACATTGCCCGTGATAAACTTACGATTCAGCTCCCGAAACTCATTCATGGTCAGCTCATTAATATAGCCCACTGCCATCGACGTCTTCAGCTTCTCCGACACGAAAAATGAGTACTGAAAAGCGGTTTTCAGACCATTGATTCTGTTGCGGGGCTGCCCCACATCAGCCTCTTGAGTGCCGGAGTAGAAAGTCATGGGCACTTCTACTTCCAGCCCTAAGCGGTTGAGAGGCGCCCACTCGTATTCTACCAACAATTCGTAGCTGTCATAACGCAGGTTATCGGTCAGGCCCGCGCCCACATTCCACTCACTTTCCCCTTTTCTGGCGCCCAGGTCGCGGATAAGGTCAACGAACAGAGGCTCGGCGTGCAGCACTTTGTCTGGCTCCTGCGCATCTTCTATTTCCTGCACGTAGAGGCTGTCGAGCGAGTTGCTGGTAGGTTCGATGGGCTCGATTTGCTGAGCCAAAGCCGAAGGCGCAATCAGGAAGAAAACCGACAAAAGCAGACAAAGGAATTTCATAAGAGTAGTAGATTGACAAAGCCGCCGGCGCACAAAAACGTTGCCGCTGACCTGACAAGCCACTATTTTTAATCGCCTTTTAACAAGAAGCTGCCATAACCATTTCTACTCAAGTACGAGCTGACGGCGAAAGTAGCGTGCGCCTTAATAGCTAATGAGTCAAGACTTACTCTATACCAGCAGCGATACTTATTCCCACCCTTATTCCTTTGAAAAATAACCGCCGCGCCGTGGCGCTTTTGTTTACGGCCAACGCTATTTCCGGCTTTGCCCAAGGCATCACGATGCTGGCCGTGCCTTGGTTTTTTGCTCGCCAGGGCGCTTCCAGCACCTTCAACTTATTGTACGGCCTGGTCACGTTTGCCTCCTTGTTCTGGGGCATGTACGCCGGCGCTTTAGTGGACCGTTTCGACCGTAAGCGGGTTTTTCTGGCCTCGAACGTGGTGGAAGGAGTTGTGCTGCTGTCCGTGGCCAGCTATGGCTTTGCCACGGGTGGGGTGCCGCTGGGGGGCATTTTGCTGGCTTTTACTACCACCGTTTTTGGCTACGGTATTCACTACCCCAACCTCTACGCTTTTGCCCAGGAAATCAGTCTGCCCAAAGACTACCCGCGCATTACTTCCGTCATCGAAATTGTGGGACAGTCTACGTCGGTGGTGAGTGGCGCGTTGGCGGCCCTGTTGCTGGAGGGCTTGCCCGTGGGCCAGACGTACAATCTGTTTGGGATGCAGTTGGCCTTGCCTTTCTCCCTGGAAGCCTGGCCTTTGCACCAGATATTTCTGCTCGATGGCATTACCTACGCCGTGGCCGTTGGGCTCATTGCCTTCATTCGCCACCAGCCCGTTATTCACACCCAGGTAGAATTGGGCACACTCTGGAAACGCTTGCGCACCGGCGTTACCTATTTGCGGGAGCACCGCGCCGTGTGGGTTTTCGGCTTGTTCTCCTTTTCAGTATTCGTGGGGTTGCTGGTAAGCCTGAACGCGCTGATGCCCTTGTATGTACACAACCATCTGAAAGCCGGCGCGGCCGTGTTTGGCGCCGCCGAGGTGGCTTATGCCGCCGGTGCCCTGAGCGCGGGTCTTTTCGTACGGCGGGTGTTCCTGCGCCACCCCACGCTGCGCTCCGTCATCGTGCTGATGCTGATAGCTGGCGTTAGCTTCGGCGTGGCCGCGGCTACGCGGTCGGTGGGACTGTTTTTGGCGTTTTCGCTGGTTCTGGGCTTTACCAATGCCGGCACGCGTATTCTGCGGGTGAGCTACCTATTCGTGCATGTACCCAATGAGGTAATCGGGCGGGTAAACAGCATTTTCAACGTCGTGAACGTGCTGCTGCGGACCGGTTTTATCCTGCTATTTTCTCTGCGGTTTTTCACGCTGGGCTCCAATATAGCCTGGGGCTATGCCTTGCTGGGGGGCTTTATTGTGGCTTCCGCTGCCGTGCTGCTGGTGCGCTACCGCGAACTGATTTAACGTTTATCAATTAACATTTAACAATGAGCACAATGCCCCCCAAGATGCTTCATAAGCGTCTAGGAGCATTTCGCGTAATTGCTCATTGTTAAATGGTGGTTGTTAATTGATAAATGTTCTTTATGCCGCTTACCCAGGGTGCCCGCTATCTGTTGCTCTCCACACTGTTTTTCGCGCTCATGAATGTGTGCGTGAAGCTGCTGCCCCACTTGCCCGCCCTCGAAATCATCTTGTTTCGGTCGGTTATCTCTATTGTTATCAGCTATACAACCCTCCGCCTGCTGCATGTTTCGCCCTGGGGTTCCAACCACTTCTTTCTCATTGCGCGAGGTACTACCGGGGCGCTGGCCCTCATTCTTTACTTTTGTACACTCCAGCAAATGCCCCTGGCTACGGCCGTCACCATTCAGTATCTGGCGCCCATTTTTACCACGATGCTGGGCATTTTCATTGTGAAGGAGAAGGTGAAGGCCTGGCAGTGGGCGTTCTTCCTGCTGTCGTTTGCCGGCGTGCTGGTAGTGGAGGGAGTGGATACGCGCGTCGATCCGCTGTACTTGGCGCTAGGCGTAGCCTCGGCGATTTTCTCGGGCTTTTCCTACAACTCTATTCGGCGCTTGAAAGGCCGGGAGCATCCGTTGGTCGTGGTATTCTACTTCCCTATGGTGGCTTTGCCCATTGCCGCCGTGTACTGCCTGTTCAATTGGGTGCCGCCCCAGGGCCTCGACTGGCTGTGGCTGGGTCTCACCGGTGTATTGACCCAGGGCGCCCAGGTATTTATGACCAAAGCCTACCAGGCCGAAAAGCTCTCCAACGTAGCCAATCTCAACTACATAGGTATTCTGTATGCGTTGGGCTTAGGCTTCGTGTTCTTTGGCGAGGCATTCCGCCCTGAAGTTTACCTGGGCATGGGCCTGGTACTGTTGGGCGTGGTACTCAATACGTGGTACGTCCGTCGCCATCGTTCCGTGCTGGAAGCTCCGGTAGCCGAACCTGTGGTCTGAAGCTTGCTGGGGGGCATTTTTCAGGTTATAGTACAGGTCGACACGTTATAGAATTGTAAGTCAATCGCTTAGGCTGTTTATAAAATCAGTTTTCTGAAATAAGGCAATTGGTTTTATACTATCTGTGGTATTATACCGTAGCGTACACCGGGCTCTTGTTGGCGTGTAGCAGCATATATCAGGAGCCAAGGAAAGTAATAGGTTGGCTTTTACACATACACTTTTTTTAAACTAAGTTTTGCACACTTAGAATGCAAACGTTATAGAAATAGTATCATGTTTTAACGTAATAAATACTTATTTGAATGATATTAGTACGCATTATTAGGATTTGCTAAATACGAATGCAATCTTGACTACGTATAGAGATAATCAAAACTTTTCACCCATTAATCCAAAACACTATGTCCAAACTCACCCACAAGACCCCCGAAGCAGAAAATGCTCAGGAGGAAGTAATGGTGCCTTTGCAGCGCCGTTCATTTTTGCGTTATTCTGGGGCTGGCTTAGCCTTGACTGGTCTTGTGCTGGCCGGTTGCGACGACGACAGACTCAATGACATTTTCAAGCAGGTTGACAAACGGAGTGGCCTTGTCAATGTAGGCACTGGCGATTTTGGTATTTTAAACTATGCCTACGCTCTGGAGCAGCTAGAAGCTGCTTTCTACGCTAAAGTATTGGAGGGGTATTACTATCTCAACACATCGAAAGGCGAAAGAGTAATTCTTAAGGACATAGCTGACCACGAAAGAATTCATAAGGATTTTTTCAAAGCCGCTATCAAAGCTGCTGGTGGCATGCCCATCAAAGATCTGACTCCTAACTTTTCTTCTGTCAACTTTTCTAGCCGGGCTAGTGTGCTAGGCACTGCCAAGGCTTTCGAAGATCTAGGCGTATCGGCTTACAATGGCGCTGGTAAGCTCATCAGCAACCCTGCCTATCTGACTATTGCCGGTAAAATTGTTTCGGTTGAAGCTCGCCACGCGGCCCTCATTCGTGATATGATACAGAATGGCACCTTCGTTGGTCCCGATGTAGTAGACCCTTCCAATGGCCTGGAAAGATCGAAGTCGCCTGCTGAAGTTGCGGCCATCGCCAATACTTTCTTGGTGGAAGGCTCGAAGATCGACGTTAGCAATCTGCCCAAAGACTAAGCTGGGCTAAGCTGAGTCTACACATCCATTCTTTGTATCGCCAAAAAATCTTACTCCATGAATATTCTTAAAATCATTACCGAAATCGAGAAAGTAGATCCAGAAGTCTACGAGCGCCTCGACCAACGCCGCCAAATGTTCAAGCATTTTGCTGGTTTCGGCAAAAAGCTCGCCGTGGCCGCCGTGCCGCTGGCTATGGGCTCCATGTTCCAGAAGGCTTACGGCCAATCTGGTGGGCTCAGCACGCAAGTTCGGGACGTTCTGAACTTCGCTCTTAGCCTGGAGTATCTGGAATTCTACTTCTACGATATGGGCCTGAAATCAGCGGGTCTGAACGCTGGTCTCACCGGACAGAACCGGGCCGACATCAACACCATTCTTGTTGACGAGCGTGCTCACGTCAATTTCCTGCGCACCGTACTCGGTAGCTCGGCCATTGCCGACCCAACTGCCAATGCTTACGACTTTACTGGAGCTAAGGGTGGCACACGCGCTGCGCTGTTTCCTGATGTATTCAGCAATGTTGGTACCTTCTTAGCGGTATCGCAGGCGCTTGAAGACACGGGCGTACGCGCTTACAAAGGCGGTGCTCCGCTGCTGATGAGCAACAATACGGTACTGGAAGCCGCACTGAACATTCACTCCGTAGAAGCCCGTCACGCATCTCATCTGCGCACCATGCGGCGCGGCGGCCCACAGGCCGAGCCCGGAATAGGAACTCTCAATGCTATGCCCGCCAGCTGGATTGAAGGCACTGACAACGGCGGTCCGGCACCCGCGGCAACGGCGGCCGTCTACGGAGCCGGCAACCCAGCCAGCTTATACCCCAGCGAAGCCAACGTTGTTCACGCCGGCATCAATGTTCAGGGGCTTAGCCAGGTATCACCATCGGAAGCCTCTGAGGCCTTCGACGAGCCTCTGGATATGGGAACAGTACTTGCCATTGCTGGCAACTTTATCAAATAAGCGAGAATATATTTCGCTTACTTTAGCAAAGGACAGCCCATTGGGCTGTCCTTTTTTGTTTTAAACGAGGCAAACTTTAGCGAAACCATACCCTACTCCGGTGGATTGTAAAAGCTCTGGGCAACCTTATTACTCCAGAATCTATCTACCTTGACGAAGTCTGAACTATTCGCCCAATGCGCCCCTATCTACTTTTTGCTGTAGTCTTATGTAAGGCTATCCTGTTAACTTCAATAAGCAGCTACGCCGGTATCATCCGGGGCCGGGTGACGGATGCGCAGGGAAGCGCGCTGGCGTATGCCAACGTGGCGGTACGCACCACCGCTACCAGCACCGCCACCAACGAGCAGGGCGATTATCAGCTAAAATTGCCCCCCGGTCGCTATGAGCTAGTGTTTCAGTACGTGGGCTACAAGCCCCGCACTGAAGCCGTGCAGGTAGCCGGCGGCGACACGCTGACGGTGCTCAACGTGAGCTTGCAAACCGAGACGTATAAAGTGGGCGAAGTGCTGGTGCGCTCCACCGACCGCGACCCGGCGTATGCGCTGGTGCAGCACGCCATTCAGTGGCGGCGCTACCACCGCTCGGAGGTGGCTGCTTTTTCGGCTCGCACGTACATTAAAGCCATCATTCGGCTTACCGATGTGCCCGGTAAAATTTTGGGCATTATCAAGACTGATCCTAGCCTGAAGCCAGGCGTGGTGTACTTGTCGGAGTCGGTGTCGGAGCTGTCGTTTCGCCAGCCGGGCCAGGTTCGGGAGCGCATGATTTCCTCGCGGGTGAGCGGGAGCAGCAAGGGCTTTAGCTTCAACCGAGCGTCGGGGCGCAGCTTTAATTTCTACGATAATCTCATTCAGTCGGGATTTTCAGAGCGGGGCTTTGTATCGCCTATTGCCCAGAATGCTATGCTATTCTACCGCTACGAGCTAGTGGGCACCAGCACCCAGGATGGGCGGCAAATTCACAAAATCCGCGTTACGCCCCGGCGCCGAAACGATCCGGCTTTCTCGGGCTTTATGTATCTGGTCGATGGTACTTGGCGTTTGCATAGCCTGGAGTTAAGCTTAAGCCAAAACTCGGGCATTGAGTACGTGGAGAGCATTCGCATCGCTCAGCAGTTTGCGCCCGCACCGGGGCCATCGGATGTGTGGGTAATGCAGTCGCAAAAAGTAAACTTGGTGGGGGAGGGCTTCGGGTTTAAAGGCAACGGCTCCTTCAACGCCATCCTGTCCAACTACCGCGTTACGCCTACTTACCCCAACCGCCCGGATGAGAAAGTAGTAGCCGCCGCGCCCGCGGCGCCCGACGCCACGCCCGCGCCCGTGGGCCGCGAAACCGTAGCCGAGGTCAAGAAGCAGCGCCCCGAATTGGGGGGCATTTCGCGCCAGTTGCGCAAGCAAACCAAGCTGGCCGACCAGCAACTGGAGCAGCAGGCCCGCGAAGCCGGTATTGAGCCGTTGGCCAAAGGAGAGGTGATGCGCGTGGAAGAAGGAGCCAACGAGCGCGACTCAGCCTATTGGGCCCAAATCAGACCCATTCCGCTCACCGACGAAGAATCCCGCGACTACCAGGTAAAGGACAGCACGGAAGTCATAAAAAGGTCGCGGCCCTACCAGGATTCGCTGGACCGCAAGCGCAATGAAATAGAGCCGGCCGAAATACTCCTGACGGGCTACGAGTATTCCAACTCGTTCCGGCGGCGCACCGTGCGCCTGGAGCCTATCTTCAACACCTTGCAGTACAGCACCGTGGAGGGCGTTATTGTGAATGCGCAAGCCACCTACACCCAGCGCTTCGAGGACCGCCGCAATTACTCTTTCACGCCAACCTTGCGCTATGGCTTCGCGGCCAAGTTGTTCAGTCCGAGCCTATCGGGCGGCTATACCTATAAGCCGCTTTCGTTTAGCCGCATAGGCTTTATCGTCGGCCGCACCATTGAGAATTTTGACCCCGCCAGCCAACTTACCCCGTTCATTAACACCCAGTACACGCTGGTGCGCAACACCAACTACGCCAAATACTACCAGCGCGACGGGGGCGAAATCAACTTCCGCACCGAGCTGGTCAATGGCCTCACATTGCGCACCGCCCTCGGCTACGCCGACCGCCACGAGCTGCAAAACGCCACCATAAAAACCATCGTGGACGTGCCCGGCCGCGCCTTCACGCCCAATGATCCGATAAACGAAGAATTGTCCAGCGGCACCAGCTTCGGCCGCAACCAGTCGCTAACGGCCTTTGCCGAGCTGCTCTGGCAGCCGGGGCAGCAGTACATTGTTCGGCCGACGGGCAAGTTCAACCTGGGCTCCAAGTACCCAACCTTCCGGCTGGGGCTACGTCAGGGTTTCAGTGGCATACTTGGCTCCGATGTGCGCTACTCGCGCCTGGAAGGCGGCCTGCGCAAGACCCTGGAGCTGGGGCTTTTTGGCGAAAGCAACCTCGACCTGACCGTGGGGGGCTTTTTGGGTCGGCCCCAGCTCTCGTTTATGGACTACCGCCACTTCGCCGGCAACCAAACCATTTTCGCCGCCGACTTCAGCCAGTTTCAGCTGCTCGACTACTACAATTTCAGCACGCGCCGCAGCTACATTGAGGGCCACTACAACCACCATTTCAACGGCTTCTTCCTCAACAAAATACCCCTGCTGCGTCGCCTGAGATGGCAGGAGGTTGCTACGTTAAACTACCTGCGTACGCCCAACGTGGGCCACTACGTAGAGCTCGGCGCGGGCATCGAGCACATCTTTAAACTGTTCCGGGTGGATGTGTATACCGCCCTACGCTCGGGCCAGAAGCTCGATACCGGCATTCGGATTGGGGCTGGTTTTTAGAGCTCTTCATGTTAATATAGCCGGTCATGCAGCGCGCAGCGCAGCATATCGCTCGCGGTCATTGCCACAACTATATGTCATGCTGAGCTTGTCGAAGCATCTCTACTGCTTCGTTGCTGCATCATTGATTACTAACCAGTAGAGATGCTTCGACAAGCTCAGCATGACATATAGTGTGGAGGAGATATATGGGTATTGGCCAATTCAGTGCAGATAGTAGGCTAATTACTTTCGCGACCACCGCTGGCGAGATGCTTTGCTTTGCTCTGCATGACGTGTCAACATCCAAAGCACAAATGATTCACGCCTTTCCACCTACGTCGGGCTAGCTACACACGTCAACTCATCTTATCTTGACAAGAAAAAAGATAAGATGAACCGAAGAGTATTTCTGCGTAATAGCACCTTAGCTGGCGTCGCCCTTTCCACGCTTTCCCTCGACGCCTGCACCGCCGATACGACAACTGCCAAAACTGCTGCCGCTACCGCTGCTGATACCGATGATACCTTTGCCCTCAATGAAGTTACCGTAGCCGAGCTTCAGGAGAAAATGAGCGGTGGCCAGTACACCTCCCGCAGCATTACGGAGCTGTACCTGCGGCGCATTGCGGGCATAGACAAAAAAGGCCCCCAGCTGCATTCTATTATCGAACTGAATCCTGATGCGCTCAGCATTGCGGAGGAGATGGACAACGAGCGCAGAGCAGGCAAGGTGCGCGGCCCGTTGCACGGTATTCCCGTCCTTATCAAAGACAACATCAACTCCGCCGACCAGATGCAAACCACTGCCGGCGCACTGGCGCTGGCCGGCAACAAAGCCTCGCAGGATGCATTTATTGTCAAGAAGCTGCGCGAGGCCGGGGCGGTGCTGCTGGGCAAAACCAACCTGAGCGAGTGGGCCAATTTCCGCTCTACGCGCTCGACCAGCGGCTGGAGCAGTCGTGGGGGGCAAACCAAGAACGCCTACATCCTCGACCGCACACCCAGCGGTTCCAGCTCCGGATCGGGTACGGCGGTGGCGGCCAACCTCTGCGCCCTGGCCATCGGTACTGAAACAGATGGCTCCATCGTGTCGCCGGCCTCGTGCAATGGGCTGGTAGGCTTCAAGCCGACCGTAGGCCTGCTCAGCCGAACCGGTATTATCCCCATTTCGGCTTCTCAGGACACAGCCGGCCCCATGACGCGCACCGTCCGCGACGCGGCCATCCTGCTCTCCGCCCTCGCCGGCCCCGATCCCGCCGACCCCGTGACCCAGCAAAGCGCCGGCAAAACGGCTCCCGATTACACCAAATTCCTGTATCCACAGGCGCTGGGGGGCAAAATTATCGGCGTGGAAAAGTCGCACCTGGAAGGAACTTCCGATGCTATTCCGCTTTTCAAAAAAGCCATCGAAGTGCTCAAAGCCCAGGGCGCGACCATCGTAGAAGTAGAGGTGCTCAAACAGATCAACCCATTGGGCGAAGCCGAGTACGAGGTGCTGCTCTATGAGTTCAAGGACGGCGTGAACAAGTACCTGGCCACGGCCAACGCCCAGGTGAAAACCCTGGCCGACGTTATTGCCTTCAACAAGCAAAACGAACCGAAAGCCATGCCCTTCTTCAAGCAGGAAATTCTGGAAGCCTCCGAGAAGCTAGGCGACCTGAGCAGCCCCAAATACCTGGCGGCCCTGCGCAAATCGCAAGCCGGCGCCCGCAAGACCCTCGACTCGACGCTGCGCAACAACAAGCTCGCCGCCATTATCGGCATCACCAACAGCCCCGCCCCCGGCATCGACCTGATCAACGGCGACTCCTGGCCCGGCCCCGGCTTCTCGTCGCCCGCCGCCATGGCCGGCTACCCGCATATCACGGTGCCCATGGGCCAGGCCCACGGCCTGCCTGTGGGCTTGTCCTTCGTCGGCCCGGCGTACGGGGAAGCAGGGTTACTAAGCGTGGCCTACGCCTACGAGCAAGCCTCGAAGCAGCGTAAGGCCCCGGAGTTTCGGGGGCCTTTTGTGGGGTAAGGTTATTACTCTTAAATTTTGACTCATAGTTTAAACTCCTGTGTTCTGAATAATATGTACTCCTCTCTGCATTACTACTTTAGTGACTCTAAGTTTGCTTTCGGAAAGCACAAGGGCAAAAACTTAGGAGAAGTTGCAATATTAAACCCATCTTATATTAACTTTTGCTGTATTGAAATACCTCGATTTTGTATTACAAAATATACACTTGACTGTTTAAAGGAGTTAAATCCAAATTTTTGGCTTAACAATGAAGCGGTAGAATCATTAATGTTTAAAAATTCCGCCTTGATTAATAGTTCTATCAACCAGTTCTATAATTATCCACTCAATGAATTAAAAATAATTAACTCCAATGGAGAAGCAATGGATGTGTATCAGATGCCAATGGCTATTGATCAGCTATTTGCGAGGAATCTGCGATTGGCTTCACTCGATAATTTGAATGAATATGAATTATTTGTTGATAGGATCAGGCGTACTACTTCAGATAAAGTTCATTACCAAGGAATAGTTGCTTACGCTATACTGATAAAGGATGATGAAGTGCCATATATGTTTAAATGGATGAGCGAAAGTATTCATTGTCAGAATGACGACACTGCTATAGTAAGACACAAATATTGGTCTAATCTAGCGGATAGGTACTCTACACGAGTCGTCTTGTATATTGGAACACCTAATTCTAGATATTATGATGGAATATTAATGCTTATTGAATACTGTAATTCTGATTATTCGCCTGAAAGAAAAATATTATTGACAAAAGAGGCTGGAGAAAAATATGAGCGTGAGCATTGGCGTACTCCTAAATTTGAATTTGATTATATGGTTCACCGTGAAATTCATATTTCCTATCCCAATATAAATCCATTCACAAAAGAAAAAGAAAGAGAGCTAACTGAAGAAGAGCACGTTCAATTTGCTTCTTTGAAAGAAACAGATAAAATAAAAACTGATAAAGCTAATATACATAATAATTGCATAATATCAAAATATCAAAATTATAAAATGGGTCAAATGATTTATGTAAATGTATCTAAATCTTATTTAATGCTGACAGAATCGCTATGGTTAAAGGTGGTTTCAGATTGTGTTAAGTCTTCTAATAATACCTCTAATGAGTTGTTATTAGAAGAAAAAAATAAAAATGTTATTGAAAATAAATATACTTATTTAAATGATTCAAATAGTTATCTAATCAGAATAACTAACGACGAAATAGAGGCTTTTTGTAAAAAAATGCCAATTGACAAAGAGAAGTCACTAAGTGACATTATTAATGAGGAATATGATGATTCTATGAGAAGAGAATTCTTTTTTTCAATAGGAAAAAAAGAAGTAGTAAATCTCAACTACCATTATGATAGTGACCCCTGGAAGGATTCATGGGATGCTATGACTGATGGACAATATGGAGATTATAGAGGCTCCAATGATTTTGAGGGAATTGGTTTCTAGAGGCACGGTAGTCTCCCGCCAACGTGGGCACCTTAAAAAGGCGAACCCCCGGCTATTGGCGCAACCGAGGGTTCAAGAAGTGGGTGAAACAAGCACCCTTACTTCTAGACACAATGAAGAAGGCAAGTGCAAGAGCGAAACACACCGGCAAGGCCGGTTGGTTTCGTATTTCCCTGGAGCTGATTAAAGCAGCGCTAGGGGGAGCAATTCGAGCCGTGGTGAGCCACTGGCTGGAACATCCGTAGGATGGCAGCGGTCAAGGCTTCGGCTTTGGCCGCCGTTTGTGCTTAACAGACCGATTGTCTGCATTGTACAGTGCAAACATACGAGTTTTAGAAAATAAGGTGCTAATTATTTAGCAACTAGGTGCTTGCGGAAGGTCAACGGCTTGGTTGGCTAGGATTTCACTTTCTCCTCCACCAACAACTTGATACATCGTACCTTTGCAGCTTCATAGCAAAGTAGGATGATTTCCATTAACGACCTAGATTTCCATTTTGGCTCGCGTACGCTCTACGACAAGGCCAGCCTCCACATAAAGCCCAAAGACAAAATCGGCCTGATTGGGCTGAATGGAACGGGCAAATCCACGCTGCTGCGCATTCTGGTGGGCGAGTACAAGCCTGATGGTGGCAGCATTCAGATGGGTAAAGAGGTGTCATTGGGCTTCCTGAATCAGGATTTGCTCAGCTACGACACCCACGAAAGCATCCTCAACGTGGCCATGCAGGCCTTTGAGGAAGCCCTGAACGTGCAGAAGAAAATTGACCAGATTCTGGTCGAGTTTGAGCATAACTACCACGACGACCTCGTGCAGAAGCTCGCCGATTTGCAGGAGCGCTTCGAGGCCCTGGGCGGCTACACCATGCAGGCCGAGGCCGAGGAGATTCTGGAAGGTCTGGGCTTCACAACCGAGGAGCTGCAAAAGCCCCTCAAAACCTTCAGCGGTGGCTGGCGGATGCGGGTAATGCTGGCCAAAATCCTGCTCCAGAAACCCTCGCTGCTCCTGCTCGACGAACCGACCAACCACCTGGACCTGCCCAGTATCAAGTGGATCGAGAACTACCTGGCTGACTATCTGGGGGCCGTTATCATTGTATCGCACGACCGCGAGTTTCTGGACCGTACCAGCAATACGACGGTGGAGGTGACGGGGGGCAAATTGGTGCAATACGCCGGCAACTACACGTATTATCTGGAGGAAAAGGAAGAGCGCAACGCCATCCAGAAAGGCGCTTTCGAGAACCAACAGGCCCAAATCAAGCAGGCGGAGAAGTTCATTGAGCGCTTCAAAGCCAAAGCCTCCAAAGCCAAGCAGGCTCAAAGCCGCGTGAAAATGCTCGACAAGCTGGAGCGCATCGATGACGTGGCCAACGACGCGGCCCGCGTGAATATCAAGTTCAACTTCACGGTGCAGCCCGGCCGCCACATCCTGCGCATGGAGCATGTGGGCAAGAAGTACGGCGAAAAAATCATCTTCCGCGACACCAACCTGCACATCGAGCGCGGCGACAAAATTGCGCTCGTTGGGGCCAACGGCAAGGGCAAATCTACGCTCATGCGCCTGGTGGCAGGTCAGGAGGCGCCTTCCAACGGCAACCACCAGCTCGGCCACAACGTGATTATGTCGTTCTACGCCCAGCACCAGCTGGAAAGCTTGAACGTGAACAACGAGATTTTGCAGGAGATGAACGAGGCCGGCTCCAAGCGCAACGAGATGGAGCTGCGCTCGGTGCTGGGCTCCTTCCTCTTCACTGGCGAGCAAGTCTACAAGAAGATCAAGGTGCTGTCGGGGGGCGAAAAAAGCCGCGTGGCCCTGGCCAAAACCCTGATTTCGGAAGCCAACTTCCTCCTGCTCGACGAGCCGACCAACCACCTGGACATGCAATCGGTGAACATCCTGATTCAGGCCCTGGAGCAGTACGAAGGCACCTACATCGTCATCAGCCACGACCGGTTCTTCGTGGAGAACGTGGCCAACAAGATCTGGTTTATCGAGGATTTCCAGCTCAAGGAATACCCCGGCACCTACTCCGAGTTTGAGCAGTGGATGGAAGACCGCGACAAAGCCGCCAAAAAAGCGGCTCTAAATGCCCCCCAGCCCTCCGCCAAAGCGGCATCCAACCAAAAGTCAGCGCCCGCTAAAGCCGAGCCGGCCAAACCAACCAGCAACGGCAGCGCCAAAAGCAGCCGGGAGCTACAGGAAGTAGAAAGCCGCATCACCACCCTGGAAAAAGAGCTGGCCCAGTACGAAGCCCAACTCGCCGACCCCGGCATCTACAGCAACGCCGCCCAACTGAAAGACGCCACGCTGAAATTTGAGCAGGTGCAAAAAGAGCTGACCGCCCAGACTAAGCGCTGGGAAGAATTAGTGTGAGGAAAGTTAAAGCAGCCTTTTAGACACAAAAAAGCCCCCCAGAAGTAGTTCTGGGGGGCTTTTTTGTGCTTATAGCCAAATAAATTCTTTTGCTTTTTGACTTTCGGGATCAAACCATTCTTCAGCAATTTCCTGATAGAGCGGCTCTCTATCTTTATCAACTATTATCTGTATCAAGTCGCCAACTGGGGCTCCATGTAAGTATCTTAAACGTCCTTTTGAATCAAATTTTATTTTTCCATCATTAAATAACGTCTCAAATTTTGGCCAGTACTTAATATTGTCTTTTGTTATTCTTATTCTACTCATTCTTGATAAGTATTTCTTAAATTGGGTTAATATTTAGATTTTTTCGATACTGCATAATGCTGAAATATATTTCCAAATTAATAACCCTTAGAATCCCAATTTTTTACACTTTTTGGATAATTTAGGAAACTTAATTTGTAAACTATCATCTTCTTCTTTCCAATCAAATATCATTTCTGGCAAAGGCAGGGAAATTGTTTTATCTTGAAAATCATCTTTATTTGTCTTCTGCTCATATGCTGTACTTGCAGAATACATTAAACTTTCAACTTCACATTCGCCTATATTATCCTCATTTATATATTTCATTAAACTTTCAGGGTTCTCCAATGCCTCATAGTATGCTTTTTGACCTCTTGAAATAACCCAGGATCTGAAATAATCAAAGCCGTCATCAGAACAACCTCCATTTATTAAATATGCTACTCCCCACCAGTCTGACCGGTATGACTTGCGGTGGAGTTCACTAAATATATTATCAAATTCAATAATTTCAGAAACTGGACGATTTTCAAGTAGTTCTGTTACTAAGTCAGCTTGATAATCAGAGTCTCCTTCTGACGATTTTTTTGCACGTTCTATAATATTCCAAAAATCAGCCTCTCCAAAATTGATGCTGTTATCTTCTTTATAGCCCTTCTTTAGTTTGTCAGCAATTAACTTATTTGCTTCTTTCTCAGCTTCAGTGTTGGATTGAAATGTTTTTGAATCGGAGCGACCAGCCGTTCCAATTCTTCCATAAATTACCGTTAAAGTTGAGTCTTCAACTGATACACGCCAAAACTTGTTTGAGGAATCGTCTTGGAAAATTAGGTTTTTAGTCATACCTGTTTTATTGTTCTATTTTTAATAAAAAATGCAAGAATCGTGAAAGTGTTTCTCAAATTCGCTTAATTGCTGATAAAGTGTCTACTGGTATTTTTTATGCTTACCAGTGACATCTGAACTGCTACTACTCCGCAGCGCCACTCAGTTGCGTAACCCGTATCAAATTAGGTGTGATTACGCAACTTATCGTGTCAGCCTAAGGAATAATTCAAATTGTAGATATTTAAACGCCTATCGTTTCAGCGCCCTCTCACGGATACAGCAGACACTTCAGGCGCCGCTGCTTGTACTGGCTGAGCTGCGGCTCCCAGGAAGCGCGGATTTCCTGGGCCGACTTGCCGGCTTCTATCTGTTGGCGAGACTCGGCCACGCCAGCCAGCTTATTGATGTCGCCCGGCTCAAAGACGCGACGGTGAGGTTTGAGCAGGTAAAGAGGGAACTGGAAAGGGTGAACACGCGGTGGGAGGAGTTAGCGGCTAAAGTTGCGCAATTAGAACGAATGTAGCGCGAAGCTTCCGCTTCGCGCATCGTTGAACGACTCGCGTTGGGGGCATTCTTAACACCTAAGCAACGACGCGCGAAGCAGAAGCTTCGCGCTACATTCCTCTGGGTCGTGCTACAGTTCGTGCCAATAGGTGTAGGGCCACTGCTGCCAATCATTCGTCAAGCCTGCTTTGACTGGATTCTCCAGCACATAGCTGATGATGCGCTCCATCTCGCCCGCGTCACGGACGATGTGGTCGTAGCTTTCGCGTTGCCAGAACTGCCCTGTTCGATCTAGCAGCGCGTTGCCTTTGCAGCCGGTATACCCTTTGATCTTTTGCAGCGTCCGCGCTAGTGGTGGGGCATCATCTGGCAGTGTTACGACGAGGTGAACGTGATTGGCCATCAGACAGTAGCATACCAAGGTGTACGCTTTATCATCATAATAATGCAGCGCCTCCTGCACCAGATTGGCAATAACGGGCAGCTCCAACCAAGTCGGACCCGTGTCAGCTTTATCGAGAAGTTGGTCGAAGCGGCCGAAGTAGCGCTTCTGACGAGCGTAGCTCTCCTCACAATCGGGGTGGCGTTGCGGCGCGTTTTCTAGCTCTGCCCGCAGTTTTTCAACGACGATTCGAGGCAAGGAATTAGCCAAGCGGAAAGTGATAAATAAATTTTCACCGGGTGGCAGGCGGTGAGGGAGATTGCGCTGATAGTAGGTTAAATGTGTATCAAACATACGGGTGGATGTAGCGCGAACCGAAGGAAGGCAGAGCCAAGCTTTCGCTTCGCGTATCGTTGAACGACTGGAATTAGCTTTAAAATGCTAAAATGGTGCTACGATTGCCGTTCAACGACACGCGAAGCGAAAGCTGCGCGCTACATTCGCTTATGCTTCGATACCTCTTCCTGCTTCTCCTGGCCACCGCCTGCGTACCCCTAGGTACGCCCATCACTGACCCGAACGCGGCCCGCTCGCCCGGCCAGCAACGGCCCCCGGAGTATTATGCCGACAAAACCCTACGCTATCAGGACTTTATTTATAATCCCGATGTAAAATCGGTGCAGTGCTATGTGGCCACGGGCCAGCCGACGGAGGTGTTCCAGCCGCCGGTAGCGCCGTTGCAGGGGCAGGGCTTCACGCTGGAGTTTGATTTGCTGGGCGGTAAGTCGGAGCGGCTGACGGCCAAGCTCGTGCACTGCGATGTAGACTGGAAGCCCTCCGTGCTCACGGATATGCAGTTTTTGAATGAGATAAACGAGTTTCTCCTCACCGATTACCGCACCGGTGTCGGTACCAAGGTGCCGTTCTACCACTACCGTTTACGGGTGCCGCCGGTCAAAATCAGCGGTAATTATCTGCTCGTGGTGCAAAGTGCGGGCCGGGTGCCGCTGCTGAGTCGGCGGCTGCTGGTATACCAGAACGAGGTGGAAGTAGACCTGCGCCAGGGCATTCCGGTAGCCGGCGCTGAGCGCTACACCTTGCAGCAAGTAGACTTTGCCATCCGCTACGGCGCCATGAATCTGGTGAATCCGGCCCAGGAAGTGAAGGTGATGCTGCGCCAGAACTTCCGGTGGGACAACGCCAAAATCAACCTGCGGCCCACCTTCGTGCGCGATGCTGAGCGCCTGCTTCAGTATCAGTATTTCAACTTCGAAAACACCTTTCCGGGCCTGAGCGAGTTCCGCTTTTTCGATACCCGCTCCCTGCGCGTACTCGGTCAGGGCATGGCCAAGCTAGACCTCGAAGCCACGCCCCGCACCGTGCTGCTCACCCTGGAAGGCAGCCGCAACGGCCAGGGCTACACTCAATATGAGGACGTCAACGGCCAGCGCGTATTCGAAAACCGCGAGTACGGCAACGGCGACTCCAACGCCGACTACGCCGACGTGACCTTCCAGCTGAAGGCGGAGGAACCCGCACCCGGCCCCGTGTATGTAATCGGCGCCCTCACCGATTGGCAGCTCAAGGATGAGTTCAAGCTCACCTACGACGCCGAAAACCAGATATACAGCACCACGGCCCTGCTCAAACAGGGCTACTACAACTACTACTACGCCACCCAAACGCCTCAGGGCCCGAACAGCGTACCGTGGGAAGGCAGCCACCAGGAAACCGAAAACCAGTATGATCTGCTGGTGTATTATCGTCCGCCTGGCACCCGCGCCGACCTGCTGATTGGGTATCAGGCGATAACCGTGAACGGTCGCCGGCCCTAAGCAAATAATAGTTCGCTTAGTAAGCCTTTCCCAAAAAGCCCCCCAGCGCATCAGTACAATTCTGTTCCAGGTTACAGGAATAGGGTACTGATGCGCTGGGGGGCTTTTTTAATGCCTATACTCTTGGATCAAGAGCGGCTATGCTCGTTAGAAAGCATTTTTTAGGCGCATCTTGGTTTCGGTAGTTTACTGAAACGTAAGGGGTAAACACCAAAACGAATCACCGTTTTGTGCTGTCCGCAGCGGGAAACGCAACCATTCACCAACGGTATCGTTGCAGGAAAACTTCCTCTCTTCCCGCCTCTACGCCCCGAAACCAACGTTGGGGGGCTTTTTCGTCATTCCTATGAAACGACATTTTCTTTTCGCCTGCAATGCAGCTTTCCTGTTACTGCTGACTGCCTGTGCCACAAACCCCGTTACGGGCAAAAAGCAAGTTAGCTTGGTTTCTGAGGGCCAGGAAGTAGCCATTGGTCAGCAGTCCGATCCGCAGGTGATTGCGCAGTTTGGCTTGGTAGAAAACCCAGCCCTACAGCGCTTTATTCAGGATAAAGGTCAGAAAATGGCTACCGTATCACACCGGCCTAATCTGAAATACGAGTTCAAAATCGTTGATTCGCCGGTGATAAATGCGTTTGCTGTGCCTGGTGGCTACGTGTACTTCACGCGGGGTATTATGGCTCATTTCAACAATGAAGCGCAGTTCGCCGGTGTTTTGGGTCATGAGATTGGCCACATTACCGCCCGCCACTCGGCCCAGCAGCAAACCAAGGCTACGCTCGGCCAGGTCCTGCTTATCGGTGGTATGATTGCCTCGCCCCAGCTGGCCCAGTACGGCCAACAGGCCATGCAGGGCTTGCAGGTGTTATTTCTCAAGTTTGGCCGCGACGATGAGCGTGAATCCGACCGCCTGGGTGTGGAGTATTCCACCAAAATCGGCTACGACGCCAAGCAGATGGCCGACTTCTTCCTGACCCTCCAGCGCGAGCAGGAGAAAGCCGCCACTGCTAGCGGAGCCGAGGCCATTCCCGATTTTCTCTCCTCTCACCCCAACCCCGAAGACCGCTATAACACGGTAAAGCAGCTCGCCGCCGAGACCCAGCAACAAATTAATGCCACCAACCTTACCGTAGGGCGCGACTCCTACCTGCGCATGATTGAGGGCCTCGTGTATGGCGAAGACCCCAAGCAGGGCTTTGTGGAAAACAACAGCTTCTACCACCCCGAGCTAAAGTTTCAGTTTCCCGTGCCCGCAGGCTGGAAGCACCAAAACTCCCCTCAGCAGTTCCAGATGGCTGCCCCCGACGGCAAAGCCATCATGGTGCTGACCCTGGCGCCGGGCGAAAGCCTGGAAGCCGCCGCTCAGCAGATGGTGCAGCAGTTCAAGCTGCAGCCCGTCGAGTCCAAGCAGGTGACTGTTAATAGTTTTCCGGCTTTGGCTATCGTGGCCGACCAGGTAGCCGAGCAGCAGCAGGGGCAACCCCAACAGCAGCAACAGGCGCCGGCCGTACGCACGCTTATCTACCTGATTCAGGACGGAAAATCCATCTACGCGATGTTCGGAGCCAGCAGCGGCCCGGATTTTGCCACCTACTTCCCGACGTTTAGCAGCTCGATGCAAAACTTTCGCCGACTCACCGACGCCGACAAACTTAACCGCCAGCCTGAACGCGTCCGAATAAAGTCGGTAACCAGCGCCACCACCTTGTCGCAGGCCCTGACCCGTTTCCAGGTACCTAATGCCCGTCTGGAAGAAATGGCTATCCTGAACGGCATGCAGCTCACCGACCGCCTGACGGCCGGACAGCTGATCAAGGTGGTAGCAAAATAACCTATAGCAGCCTCGCTGATTTGCTGCTTTTCGCCTCCCCCGGCGGTTACCCTACTCACTACTTTTGCCTATGCAATCCACCCACTTTCGTCGTTTGAGTGCCGCCGCCTTGCTGATCGCACTTCTGCCCCTAACCAGTGCTAGCAGCCTGAACCCAGACCCCAAAAAAGCCCCCCAGCCCGTGCAAGGCGCGCAGCCCGATCCGCAGATTGTGGCCCAGTTTGGTCTCCTTGATAATGCCAAGCTACAGAGCTACATCGACAGCAAAGGCATGCAGATGGGCAAAATCTCCGACCGGCCCGCTGACGTCAAGGGCTTTACCGTCGTCGATTCGCCGGTTATCAACGCCTTCGCCACGCCCGATGGTCATGTGTATTTCACCCGTGGCATCATGGCGCACTTCAACAATGAGGCGCAGTTTGCGGGCGTGCTGGGCCACGAAATCGGCCACATCACCGCCCGCCACGGCCAGAAGCAGCAAACGCGTTCCACCGTTGCCAATGGGGCTATTCTGCTGGGCTCTATCTTCTCGCGGCGTATTGCCTCTATTGCGCAGCCAGCCCAGCAAGTGGTCGGGCTGGGCCTGCTCAAGTATGGTCGCGACGACGAAAACGAATCTGACCAGCTGGGTGTCAAGTATTCCAGCAAAATCGGCTACGACCCGGCCTCCATGGCCGACTTCTTCCTAACTCTGCAGCGCACCGAGCAAAGCAGTGGTGCGTCCCCCATACCTACCTTTCTCTCCTCGCACCCCAACTCCGCCGATCGCTACCAGAACGTGAAAAAGCTGGCCCAGCAGGCCGAACAGCAAGCCGGTCGCCAGCTGGCCGTAAACCGCGAGCAGTATCTACGCCTCATCGAAGGCTTGCCTTATGGCGAAGATCCGCGCCAGGGCTACGTGGAAGCCGGCACATTTTATCACCCTGATCTGAAGTTTCGCTTTCCCATTCCGTCGGGCTGGAAGTCGCAGAACTCGCCTTCCCAGTTTCAGATGGGCGAGCCCAATGGCAAAGCAATCCTAGTGTTGCTGCCCGCTCCTGGCAACTCCCTGGATGCCGCCGCCGAAGCGCTGGTGAAGCAGCTGAGCCTCCAGTCGCCCCAGGCGCAGCGCACGACTATTAACAGCTTTCCCGCCATTGCTATCCAAGCCGACCAGGTGAAGCAGGCCCAGAACGGGCAGCAGGCAGTAAGCGCCCGGACGCTTACCTACCTCATTCAGGATGGCCAAACCATCTACGCCTTGGTGGGCCTCACTTCCCCCAACGATTTCAACACATTTGCCCCCCAGTTTCAGCGCAGCGCCCAAGGTTTCGCCCGCCTCACCGATGCTAGCAAGCTGAACCGTCAATCCGAGAAAATCCGCATCAAAACGGCCGCCAAAGCTACTACGCTGGCTCAGGCTTTAGCAGCCAACGGTATACCTGCCGCCCGCCGCGAAGAACTGGCCGTACTAAACGGCATGAAGCTGACGGACCTGCTAAGCGCGGGGAGTTTGTATAAGGTGGTGGGAAAGTAAATATCAAATGATATAAATAAGCAGTAAATACGGGTATCTTCTCATTGTTAGTTTTAAATACTGTAACGGCAGAGTACCTTTTAATCTATCGTTACAGTACCAATTAATATATATTCCGATTCACCGGAGTTTTCCTTAAGCAAAGCTCCCCTAACGGTTACAGAGCCATATTGGAGTAGATGTTTAAATTTCCCCTTTTCGTATATGTTTCTAACTTCAAGTAAGCTGCTCGTTAGTAATCCGTTTACCTCGTTTGTTAGTCTGATTAGGAGGCTTTTTCCACCTCTGTCACTTTCGATTACGCCGAATAAGTTATTTAGTCCCCAGTCACAAGGCTCACTAACGATGATTCTTACTGTTATTCCTTTCAGACTCATTTCCCGTTAGGTATATATAGGACTGACGCAAAAGGGGGCGTAGGCTTGTAGCGCGAAGCTTCCGCTTCGCGTCTCGTTGAACGGAATCAGTTGATAGTCAGCAACGAGACGCGAAGCGGAAGATTCGCGTTACATCCTTAGTGCGTAAGTCCTAATATAATTACAATGCAGTTGAATGTATAAAGCCTAAACGCCCCGGCCAAATACTGGTTGGGGCGTTTAAGTTACGGAACTGCCGCTACTGAAGAAACTGCAGCTTTTCTCTCGTCTGTCATGCAGAGCGGTAGCGAAGCATCTCGCGTGCTGATGTGGGATTACTCAAGGCGGTCATGCTGAGCCTGTCGAAGCATCTCTACTGCTTCGTTGAACGAAGCTGACGGAGCGGTAGAGATGCTTCGACAAGCTCAGCATGACTGCCTTTTATTGATTATTAAGCCTTCTTCAAAAACTCGGTTTTTAGCACCATCGTGCTGCCACCGGCGCGGCCTTCGATTTCCTTATCGCTATTGGTGAAGCGGATGTTTTTGACCATTGTGCCGCGCTTAAGGGTGAGCGAGGAGCCTTTCACCTTTAAGTCTTTGATGATAGTCACTGAGTCGCCTTCGTTGAGCAGGGTGCCGTTGCTGTCTTTTACTTCCATAGGGGGCTTTTTTTGGACAAAGGAATGCGGAAGCCAACGCTCCGTTCAACGATAGTGGTCCTACGACTTTGGAGTCGCAGGACCACTGTGGGCGTCCACAAAATCTGCGTAATCAACGCAAAATCAGCGTTATCCGTGATTTAGACGTTGAAGCGGAAGTGCATGATGTCGCCGTCCTGCACCACGTATTCCTTGCCTTCCACGGCCATCTTGCCGGCCTCTTTGATCTTGACTTCCGTTTTATAGTTCTGATAATCAGGGAGCTTGATTACCTCGGCGCGGATAAAGCCCTTTTCGAAGTCGGAGTGGATGACGCCGGCGGCCTGGGGGGCTTTATCGCCGCGGTGAATGGTCCAGGCGCGTACTTCTTTTACGCCGGCGGTGAAGTAGGTAATCAGGTTCAGTAGTTCGTAGCTGGCGCGGATCAGGCGGCTCAGGCCCGACTCTTTCAGGCCATACTCGCCCAGAAACATTTCCTTTTCCTCAGGGTCTTCCATCTCGGCAATCTGCGACTCGATGGCGGCCGAAATCGGCACCACCTCGGCGTTTTCGCTTTTCACGTATTCGCGCAGCGCATCCAGGTGGTTATTGGTGGAGCGGATGGTGGCTTCATCCACGTTGGCCACGTAGATGACGGGCTTAATGGTAAGCAACTGCAAATCCTCTACGGCTTCCAGCTCATCCGCATCAACTTGCAGCGAGCGGGCATTCTGACCAGCTTCCAAGTGCGTTTTAAAACGCTGTAGGGCAGCTGCTTCCTTCTTGGCCTTGGCATCGCCGGCCTTAGCCGAACGCTCCGACTTAATAAGCTTCTTATCGATGCCTTCCAGGTCTTTAAGCTGCAATTCGGTATCGATAACCTCCTTGTCGAACACAGGATCAACGGAACCGGCGACGTGCACGATGTTGGGGTCGTCGAAGCAGCGGACGACGTGAATAATGGCGTCAACCTCGCGGATATTGGCCAGAAATTTATTGCCCAAACCTTCGCCTTTGCTGGCACCTTTTACCAGGCCGGCAATGTCCACGAACTCAATAACCGTGGGCAGCACGCGCTCCGGGCTTACCAGCGCTTCCAGAATCTGGAGGCGCTCATCGGGCACAGTGATGATGCCCACATTGGGCTCGATGGTGCAGAAAGGATAGTTGGCCGATTCGGCCTTGGCATTCGAGAGGGCGTTGAATAGCGTGGACTTACCCACGTTCGGCAAACCGACGATTCCGCAGCGGAGACCCATTCTTTTGAGATTTTGAGGGATGAATAGTAAGGGAGAAATCGGCCCTGGGGGGCAAATTTGAGGGGCAAAGGTACGGGTTGTTCACCGGGAGAGCACGGTGGGGGTTCAACAACAAAACGGCGCGCTTTGGCCGAAACCAAAGCGCGCCGCGCACTAAATGAATACCAGAGTAAAAGCTTGTTTCGTTAGGCTTGCTTAGTAAGTAGTGTCGGTAGTGTTGCCGTTGCTGTTGTAAGGCTCATCGTTGTAGGTGGGGCGAGGACGGTCCAGCTCGGCTACTTCTTCCTCCGTCAGCAGTTCTTCGCGCACATAATCCACGGCGTCCTGCAGAGCATCTACGAACTTGGCGAAATCTTCCTTGTAGAGAAAAATTTTATGCTTCTCGTAGGAGAAGGTGTCGTCATCGCGGAGCTTGCGCTTACTCTCGGTGATGGTGAGGTAGTAGTCCTGGCCGCGCGTGGCTTTCACGTCGAAGAAGTACGTGCGTTTTCCGGCTTTAATGCGCTGTGAATAAATTTCTTCCTGATCGTGACGGTCTTCCACGGTTCCTACGGTAAAGTTTTCTTGTTAAATAAGTTGAATGGCCGACCAAAGTACTCTACTCGAATGGGATATAAAAATTTTAATGTTACGTTTTTGAATAGAAAAGCCCCCAGAGGAGGCACAGTTCGGCAGTGGGTGTTAGCGACGGTTATTATCATCAAGGGAAGTTCACCACGTATATTTACTCTTGCTCTAATAACCTGTACAAGATTTAACCGCCTATTACGGACCGTCATGCAGAGCGGCAGCGAAGCATCTCGCGTGCTGATGCAAGGTTACTAATCCAGCTAAACACGCGAGATGCTTCGCTGTCGTTCTGCATGACGGTCCATTTGCTAAGCAATCTTTAAACGCTTTATATTCCTGTTCTATATGCCTCAACCTCTTGATTTAGCTGCCGTCCGTTCGTTTGAGAACTTAGAGTTTTTGGCTCGTCAGTTGGTCGAGGGCTTCATTACGGGCTTGCATCAGTCGCCCTACCACGGGTTTTCGGTCGAGTTTTCAGAGCACCGCCTTTACAACCCCGGCGAAAGCACCCGCCACCTCGACTGGAAAGTGTTTGCCCGCACGGATAAGCTGTTTGTGAAGCGCTACGAGGAAGAAACCAATCTGCGCTGTCACCTGCTGCTCGACGTATCGCCGAGTATGTATTACCCGGCGCCGGGCAATGATAAGCTGCGTTTTTCCATCCTGTGCGCAGCGGCCCTCATTACCTTGCTCCAGAAGCAGCGCGACGCCGTGGGCCTGGTCACCTTCGCCGACCAGGTGGAATTGCAAACGCCCGTTCGCTCTACCAGCACCCACCGCCACACGCTGCTGCTGACGCTGCAACAGCTACTGGAAAGACCCCCCACACGGCGCGTGACCGACGTGTCACACGTTATTCATCAGATTGCCCAGCAGATTCCGAAGCGCTCCTTGGTTGTGCTGTTCAGTGATATGCTGGGCCGCGCCCCCCAGGAGCAAACGGCGACGCTGGCGGCTTTACAACACCTTCGTCATCAGCATCACGAGGTGCTTTTGTTCCACGTAATGGATCGCGCCACGGAGTCGGAGTTCGCCTTCGCCGATCGGCCTTACTTATTTGAGGACATCGAAACCGGCGAGCAGATCAAGCTGCAACCCAATCAGGTGCGCGACCAGTATCGGGCCGCTATGCAGCGCTACGAGCAGGAACTGGCCTTACGCTGCGGACAGTATAAAATTGATTTTGTACCGGTCGATATCCGCGAGCCGTTTGATAAGGCGCTGTACGCGTACTTGGTGAAGCGGGGAAAAGTGCGGTAAAAAAGCCCCCCAGAGAGAAAAATGCAGGTCACGCTTCTGGTTTTGGAGTCGTCGGCAACGACTGCCACAAGTACTTGCAGGCCAGTGTTCTGTAAGGGCGCCAGTTTTCCGCTATGTGCGTGATGCGGCGTAGCAGAGGCCGGCCGGTTTCTTCCAGCTGATACAGGCGGCGCATCGCGTTTTGAATGCCTAAATCACCTTCGGGAAATACGTCGGGCTGATCTAACGCAAACATTTGCAGCATCTGCGCCGTCCAGCGGCCCACGCCGCGAATGGCGGTAAGGTGGTGGGTAAGCGCTTCTTCATCTAGCCCAACGATGAACTCATAGTCGAGCTTGTGAGCGAGATAATACTCGGCGATAGCGCGCAGGTAGCTCGCTTTCTGGCGCGACAGGCCGGCAGCACGCAACTCATCATCGCTCATGAGTACCAGCACGCTGGGTTCGGGGTAGCCATCGGGCCTGAATAAGGCTTCCACCTTTTTCCAGATGGCGGCGGCGGCCTTGGTCGAAATCTGCTGGCTGACGATGGCTTTCAGCAACGCCAGATAAATATCCTCGTGGGGGCGGGGCTGAACGGGGCGGCAACTATCGATAACGGCGGCCAGCGCCGGGTCGCGGCGCAGGTGCGCTAAGGCTGCTTCGTGGGAAAATTCAGTAAGCATAGGAGCGAAAGCTGGCTCAACGAAAGCTGATGTCGGTGCGGTGCGTGTCTACGGCAATGTATTCTAGTACTTCGCCGGCCGCGGTCAGCTTCACGCCAGTCAGGCAGTTGCCCATATAGGCGCCCGTATCAAGGTAAAGAGCCTGGTGAGCTGCATCGAAGGCCGGCCGACAATCCTGAGTAGGCGTGTGGCCAACTACCTGCAGGCGGCCGATGTTGCGCAAGGGCCCACGGCGCCAGAGCACGCCATCATGGTCGTCTTCATCAAGCGGGTTGGGCGTATTGGCCAGACCCGCGTGACTCACAAACATTGCTTCATTTTCCCAATATAAAGGCCGCTGAGCCAGCCAGATAAGGTGGGGCAATTGCAAGTGGGCCTGTACCGTGTACTGCTCAACTGTTTCGCGGCCGCCCCATTCCAGCCAACTCGGGTACGGGCCTTGGGGCCATAATACTTGAGCATACCAGCTTCGTGGTTGCCTTTCAAAAAGACAGTCTGCTTAGGGTGCTTCAGGTTGAGAGAAATGGCGGCGGCTACCGTTTCGGGCGAGAAGTTGCCCCGGTCAACAAGGTCGCCGACCTGGATGAGCATTTCCCGTGCTGGGTTCCAGTGCTGCAACAGCTCCAGAAAGGTGAAATAACAGCCATGCACATCACCAACAATAAACAGGTTCATACGGAAGCAATCAAGCTAGAAGCCGGAGGGCAAAAATACGCCTCCGTGGTGGCCGCCCGCATACGCGCTGGTGAACCACAGGGGAGCTTTGCGGAATGGGTAAGCAAAAGTAGCACAAACCCTAGTTGTTGCCTTGTTCTTCTGCCGCCACTTCGGCAATACTTAGGCCCAGCCGTTTTACCAGTGGCCCAATGGTGAGGCCCTGCACGATAATGGAGAAAATAACCACCACATAAGTAATACCCACTATAAGGTCCGAGCCGGACTGGGCGGCAAAGAGAGCGCCAAAGCCACGGAAATGCCCCCCGCAACCCACCCCAGGTCAGAATCTTGACGGAGTGCTCCGTGAAGCTGCGGCGGAAGCGCAATATGCCCAAGGGCAAGGCCACTGCCACCAAGCGCGCCAGCAGTACCACCACAATGGCTACCGCGCCCACCAGCAAATCTGTAAGGCCAATTTGCACCACCAGTATCTCCAAGCCAATGAGTACGAAAAGCACCGCGTTGAGAATCTCATCAATAATTTCCCAGAATTTATCCACGTACTCGCGGGTCGTGTCCGACATGCCCAGCGAGCGGCCCTGCTGCCCAACAATAAGGCCCGCCACTACAATAGCCAGCGGCCCGGAGGTGTGCAGGGCCGCCGCTAAGGCCGTGCCGCCCGTTACCAGAGCCAGGGTAATCAGCACCTCCACTTTGTAGTTGTCGATGGACCGGAGCAGGCGGTAACCACCGTAGCCGAGTAGGGCGCCCAGCAAAATGCCCCCCACGGCCTCCCGCAGAAACAAGATGGCTACGCCGCTCGGCCCAAGCTTCTCCCAGCCCACCTGAGCAATCTGAAACAAGCTCACGAATACCACTACCGCAATGCCATCGTTAAACAGCGATTCGCCCACTACTTTGATTTCCAGGTTTTTGGGAATGCGCGCCTGTTTTAAGATGCCCAGCACGGCAATAGGGTCGGTGGGGGAGATAAGTGCCCCAAATAGCAGGCAATAGATAAAATTGGTGGGCAGCCCAAATACAGGCAGCAGAAAATACATCGTCGTGGCTACCAGCAGGGTAGAGGTGAGTGTTCCGATGGTAGCCAAGGCAAACACCGGCACTCGCTCCTCGCCCAGACTGCGGGCATCCACGTGAATGGCCCCCGCAAAAAGCAGAAAGCTCAACATCACCTGCATGAGAATGGTGTTGAAATCGACGCTGCGCACCAACTCCACTATGGTAAGCACGCTGCTCACTCCCAGGCGCCCCAGCACAACAACCAGCAGCGACGAAACCAGGGCCAATACCATCAGGCCAATCGTGGAAGGCAGCCGCAGAAACCGGTGATTGAGGTAGCCAAAAGAGGCGGCCACCACCATTAAAACGGCAAATACAGTATATAGCTTCATGCGCAACAACAAAATAAAATAGAAGGCAGGTATCTGGCCCAACCGTGCCCAAGGTCGCCTATTTTTTAGTTATCGTTGGTAAGAGCCGTAAATTTGCCCCCCCACCCGTACTATTCTTTTGCCTGCGCCCCTACACTACTCTGATGCCTATATTGTTTCGAATAATTATTAGTCCTATCCGCGAATTATCAAGCAGTGGTAAGCTCTCGGGCTTGCTGTTGCTGCTGGCTACGGTATTTTCGCTGGCAATCAGTAATTCGGCGTTTGGCGAAAGTTATTTGCGCCTTTGGGAGACGCATGTAGGCGTTGCTCCGCTCGAGAAAACCCTGTCTCATTGGATAAATGATGGGCTAATGGTGATCTTCTTCTTCTTAGTAGGGTTGGAAATAAAGCGGGAAGTCCTCTACGGTGAGCTAACTAATCTGCGGGCCGCTCTATTGCCAGTAATAGCGGCTGTGGGTGGTGTTACGGTGCCGGCCGTGATCTACCTGCTGTGTACAACAGGCACGGGTCTGACGCACGGCTGGGCGGTGCCCACGGCCACCGACATTGCTTTTTCGCTCGGTATTCTTTCTCTGCTCGGTGACCGGGTGCCGTTCAGCCTGCGCATTTTTCTGACGGCACTGGCTATTATTGATGACTTGCTGGCCGTCGTGATTATTGCCATCTTCTATACCGCCGATCTGAACACAACTTATTTACTAGCTAGCACGGGTTTGCTGGCGGTTCTGGTTGCACTGAACCGGCTGAAAATAGGCTGGTTGCCCCTGTACTTTTTGCTGGGTCTGGCCTTATGGTACTGCGTACTGAAATCGGGCGTGCACGCTACCATCGCAGGGGTACTACTGGCACTCACCATCCCCACTGACGCTATCGAACGAATTGAGCACGCCCTGCAAAAGCCTGTCAGCTATATCATTCTGCCCTTATTTGCCTTGGCTAATACGGCCATTATCCTCTCCATGGATACGCTGCGGGAGTTGACTACGCCGTTGAGTTTAGGTATCGTGCTGGGGCTGTTGCTGGGCAAGCCCATCGGCATTTTTGGCACTTCGTGGCTAATGATCAAAACTGGGATGGCTTCCTTACCGGCCAACGTGAACTGGCGGCGCTTGTTGGGGCTAGGCTTTACGGCTGGTATCGGCTTCACGATGGCAATATTTATCGCCAACCTTTCCTTCTCCGATGCCAGCCGCATTGACCTGGCCAAGCTAGCTGTTATTTTAGGCTCTATCCTTTCTGCCCTGGTCGGCATCTTTCTGCTGCGTCCGCGCCCGGATATGGTTGCCGCAGCGTCTGAAAAGCCCGAACTGGTGAAGGAAGCCTAAGCGCTTACCGCAGCCACGGGCACCGACGTTAGCGCCGCTTCTACGCGGGCCAGCATCGCGTCATCGATGTCGAGGTGAGTTACGAAGCGAATCATCTGAGGTCCAAATGAGGATGCCCGAATGCCTTGCTCTTCCAGATGCTCCAGGAAAGCTTTGGGGGGCATTTCTTCGGCTAAGCGGAAGATAACCAAGTTGGTCTCGACCGGCAGCACCTCGGCTACATACGGCTGATTTTGGAGTACTGCACTCAGCTGCTGTGCGCGGCGGTGGTCGTCGGCTAGGCGCGCCACGTTGTTCTCCAGCGCGTACAGACCAGCTGCCGCCAGATAGCCAGCCTGCCGCATGCCGCCGCCCATCACCTTCCGAATACGCTTCGACTTCTGAATTAAAGCCTTGCTGCCCAGCAGCACGGAGCCAACCGGCGCCCCCAAGCCTTTCGATAAGCACACCGAGATGGAATCGAAGTACTCGCCGTATTCTTGGGCCGGCTGGCCCGTGGCTACCAACGCGTTGTAGACACGGGCGCCGTCAAGATGCAGACTCAGGCCGTGGCGGCGCGTTACTTCCGCTATTTGCTGAATGCTTTCCAGCGAGTAGCAACTGCCGCCGCCGCGGTTACTCGTGTTTTCGAGGCACACAAGGCGGGTATCCGGGTAGTGCACGTTGTTGGCGGGCCGAATAGCCGCTTCCACTTGGGCGGCCGAAATACGGCCCCGGTCGCCGGGGAGCAGCGCCGTAGAAGCTCCTGAGTGAAAGGCAATGCCACCCACTTCCCAGAGATAGACGTGGGCGGTCTGCTCACAAATGACCTCAGCCAGAGGCTCCGTCTGCGCTTTGATGGCAATCTGGTTGGTCATGGTGCCGGAAGGGCAAAACAAGCCCGCCTCCAGCCCGAACTGGGCGGCGGCAGTGGCTTCCAGCTCCCGCACGGTGGGGTCCTCTTCGTACACATCGTCGCCGACTGGGGCGCGGAACATGGCCTCCAGCATGGCGGCCGTAGGACGGGTGACGGTATCGGAGCGCAAATCGATAATAGGTTCAGACATAGGGCTTGGGCGTAAGAGGACAGATATACAAACGATGGTTTCAGGATTCAAAAATAAGACTTACTTTTGCCCCTCCTTTACAAATCGACTTTAACCGACCCGGATATGAGCGTCACCCGATTGAAGCGCAAGCACCGCAAGAACATTGCGCGCCAAAATAACAAGCAGCGTGTCATTAAGCAGCTACTCCTCACGCCCGTTCTGAAGAACGTGGACATCGAAGAGCTGAAAGCCAGCTTCAACGGCGGCGCTGCTCCTGCCCAATCCGCAACGAAGGCTGAGAAAGCCGCCGCCCGCTCGCAGAAGCAAGCTGATGATAACGCTGCCAAAGCGACTGAGACCTCACCTCTTGAGTCGGCTCCTACCCAGGCGGTAGAAGTTAACCAGACTGGTACGGAAGGCTTCGACGAGGCTGAAGCTGTAACCAAGCCAGTAAACGAAGACGGCCAGGAAGGCGACAAGCCTAAGCCTGAAATCGCCCTCTAAATCGGCCTGCCACCGGTGTCGGTTGGCTCAATAAGTTAGAAAAAGCGTCTTTCTCGCAAGAGAAAGACGCTTTTTTGTTACAGATTTAGTCAAAAGGAGTACTCATTTCGGCCCTAATTCCACCACCTGCAGCTTTTGAATTTTGCCCCCCAGTACCTCAAATAACAGCAGCGTACGCACTTTGTGAAAGCCGTGCCGGCCGGCAGCTCCCGGATTCAGGTGTAATAATCCCAGCTTCGGGTCGGGCATTACTTTGAGAATATGCGAATGACCGCTGATAAACAAGCCGGGACGCTCCTGGGCAAGTAATTGTCTAGCCGCTGGGCTGTAGTGACCTGGGTATCCACCGATGTGCGTTATGAGCACGCGCAGGCCTTCTATCTCAAATGACTGTACCAGCGGCTGGGTGCGTCGTACATCCTGGCCATCAATGTTGCCGTAAACGCCGCGCAGGGGGCAATTTCCGCCAGCTCCTCGGCTACAGTGGCGGTTCCAAAGTCGCCGGCGTGCCATATTTCGTCGCGGTCGGTAAGGTGGTGGCAAATGCGCTCGTCGAGGTAGCTGTGGGTATCCGAGAGTAAGCCGATTTTCTTCATTCAGAGTAGGGACCGGGTAGGAACGTAGCGGTGTATAGAACGCATAAAACGTTGAATACGGCTCAGAAGTAAACTATAACAGTTGAAACAGCCGGATTCACTAACTCTTAAACATACTACCTCGTATCTTGCCCATCCGTTAAGTAATTTTCGTTTGCGAATATTTATCCGGTGTTTTACGGCAAGCTTTGCCTGATTTTCTCCTTCCGCCCTCTCTTCATATTGCCCCCGATGAATGTGTTCATCAACGACATTCCGCTGATCATCAAGAAGAACAGCGAGAAAGTATACAAGCACCGCTACGACCTGATCCTGAACGCGGAGGATGAATTTATCTCCAAGGATCTGGTAGGCGACGTACTGGTACGTGACGTAACCGACGTGTTCGTCGACCGGTTATTGCGACTGATGGAGGTGAAAAAGCTGAAAAAGCTGACTTCCCTCACCTTACTAGCTCGCAAAAAAAGCGCCTGATTCTGCATCTTAAAGATCAGTTTCGCATCGTGAAAGCAGCCGGGGGCTTGGTGGTAAAGGACGGCATGGTGCTGATGATCTATCGGCTTGGTAAGTGGGATTTGCCTAAGGGTAAACTTAAAAAAGAGGAAGATCCAGCTCTGGGTGCCCTGCGCGAAGTAGAGGAGGAGTGCAACATCAAAATAGAACTGGGCGAGGTGCTACCCAGCACTTGGCACTCGTACGCCTACAATGGCAATAAAATTCTGAAGAAGACGAATTGGTACGTGATGAACTGCCTCGACGATTCGCTCATTAAGCCCCAGGCCGAGGAATATATTGAGGAAGTGCGCTGGATGACACCCCAGGAGGCACTGGCGGTACTATCCGAATCTTACGCTTCTATTACTTTAGTCGTGCGCCACTACCTAAGCGAAAAGGTTGGCACGACCTCTGCCGAGGAAGCTCCCGCGAAGTAGCATCTTCGCTCCGTGGGAGCCTATGCGTATATTTTACCTGTTTATTTTTGCAGTACTGATAATGGGCGCGGGGGCATGTACCCGCTCGCAGCCACCGAGTGAGATAAAGCCCCCCGCCGCACCCCCCGTTACGGTTCCAGTAGCCGTAGACCTGCCTTCTTTGGTCGGCTATTCAATTGAAGAAGTTCGCGAACAGCTTGGCGCACCCCGCGAAACGCAGGTGGAGCCGCCCGTTACGCAACCCAAGCCACGGAATAGCAGGTCGCTTCGTATGAAAGACGAGGGTTGGGTAAATACATTTGAAATCAGCGGCGCTACACTCGTTGTTACTTTCAACGCCCGCACCCGTAAAGTGCGCGATATCGTGATGACCGGTAACAATGAGGAAGAACTCATGCAGCGTGGTAATCTGACCCTGATAGCGCCCGCTTACATCGTGCTGCCGGTATTTGCCCCTGAAGCAGCCACCCAATTGTTGGGCATACGGGTGATAAAACGCCGCTAGGCGCCGGTGGGTGCTGCGTAGGCCGGTAATTTGAAGGGCACAAAGCTGTCTACATTGCCGCCAAAGCGGTGAACCTCCCGAATGATCGTGCTGCTGATGGCTGCTAAGGCAGGTGCCGTAATCAGAAAAACGGTTTCCAGCTCCGGATTCAGGTGGCGATTGGCCTGCGCGATGGTATTCTCATACTCAAAGTCCGTGGTGTTGCGCAGCCCCCGCAATAAGTAGCGGGCACCTGTCTCGCGGGCAAAATCGGCGGTCAAGCCTTTGTAAGAGCACACGGACACGCGTGGCTCATCCCGAAAAATCTCCTCTATGAAAGCCACCATTTGCTCTACGGGCAGGTAGCGACTTTTGCTGCTGTTGTTGCCAATGGCAATAATCACCTCGTCGAATAAATTTGCCCCCCGGCGCACCACATCAAGGTGACCATTGGTAAACGGATCGAAAGAACCGGGAAACAAAGCAATTCGGGTTTTCATGGGGGGCTTATTCAGAGATTTCTCAGATGACGTTTAGCCCGCAGAGGGCGCAGAACTCAGCGCCTTCTGCGAAAACTTCTGCGCCCTCTGCGGGAACCCAACACCTGCGTTTTATTCGCAAAGGTGCAGGCTGTACAACTCGAAGTAGCGGTACTCAAACACTTCATTCAGCCGGTAGCTGTACGACAAATCCAGGGGGCGATTTCCGAACTTGAGGTGGCGAATGTACTTGCGCAAAATAGTAAACAGCTCGGAGTGGTGCATTAAATCGCCCCACAGCACTACTGGGTCCTGATCGGGGTTGAGCTGGAGCTCCTGCATTACCAGAATTGTATAGTAAATCAGGTCTTCAGCTGTGGTGAAGGCAAACGTATTGCAAAACTCGGGGCGCTTACCGCGCACGGCCACAATGGTTACCTCCTGGTGGCCGATACTCAGATACAGGCGCCGGGGAGCGGCTTGCTGACTCTGGTGTACCACTCCTTCGAGCAAAGCGCTCGTCTGATGGATCAGGCGGCCGGTTGGATAAACGCTGCGGAACCATTCAGCCAGAGCTTTTTCGACCGCAAACACGCTCACCATCTCCAACCCCGGATGCGTGTAGTGATGCACGGTTTCGTGGCCAGGATCGAAGGCGTGATGCAATTGTAGGTAACGGCTCTCGTCGCCGGCCCGGAAAAGGGGTTGGGGCAGCTGCGTAAAATGACGGTTCTGCACCGCCAGCCGAACGTGGTTCCAACCCCCTGACCTACTAAATCGTGTTGGGCAGCCAAGGTGCGAAATTGTCCGGCTAGTGACGTGGCTGAGGGCGCGGAGTATTCTTCCAACACCACGAATTTATTGCGGCGCACATCGGCTACGCCCACGCGCAACCCCGCGGGGCTTGCTGTAAGGTAAAGGTTGTAAGTGCCTGGTTGGGCAGCATCGAACGTTTCGTCGCGCAGATCAAGCAGAGAGGTAGGCGACGACGAAGAAAATGTAGAAGAGGAAGCGGACACAGCAGAAAGGGCAGTAAGTGCCAGGTAGGCCGCTAAAGGTAAGAAGGTAAATGATTGAATGGTTAAACTGTCAAATGGCTAAATAGCTAAATAACTGTAGGTAAAATAGTTGATTGCCCAATGCGCTCCCAGAACGACCAGCCATTTAACCCACAGCCATCTAGCCATTTACTTAAATTGGATATGCGGAATGTAAATATCGTCGGGACTGATGATTTGGTGGAGGATGGGGTGAATTTGGGGGAGGGGCATGCCTACCAGCTGCCGGGGCGCGTGGAAAGCCAGCTGCGTAAGCAGCTGCGCGTCAGCGGCATGTTCTGGGTCCGCGCCAAGCCTGGGAATAGCCGCAGCATCAACGGCCTTTACCTCAAAGAATAGCTCCAACGCCTGTAGGTCGTCGCGCCGAAACTCGTGCAGGTGTAAGAAACGGCCTACTTTAATATCCAGCCCGGTTTCTTCCCGAAACTCCCGAACCAAGCATTCCTTTACCGACTCGCCAAAATTCCAGCCGCCGCCCGGCGGTGACCAAAAGGGAGCATTATTGGGCAGCATACCGCGGTGGGCAGTAAGCAGTATGGCACCCTGGTGTATGAGCAGGCCGCAAACGCGCACGCGCACTTGGCCAGTATAGGCGTTGAGCAAATCGGGGTGAAGTTCGGGGGGCATAAATGGATTGGCAGGGCCGCACAAAACGCGGTATCTTTGACTATTGATGCCTCCTACGCAAAACTCCGCCCCAGCGCCCGATTTAGTCGCCCGAATCCGGCAAAAGCTCACCCGCCAACAGTTTATGCACCACATCGGTGCCGACCTTACGCTCATTGAACCCGGCCGTGTCGAAGCCGAACTACCCCTCGAACTTAAGCATCAGCAGCAGCGCGGCTTCGCCCACGGCGGCCTCATCGCCACCATGGCCGATCTGGTAGCCGGCTTTGCCGGCGTCACGCTCATTCCGGACGACTACGGCATGGTGACGGCCGAGCTGAAAGTGTCTTACCTCAATCCGGGTATAGGGAAAAAATAGTAGCCAAAGGCTGGGTGCTGAAAGCCGGCCGCCGCCTGCATTTTTGCGAAGCCGAAGTGTGGTGCGATGACGTGCTGATAGCCAAGGCTAGCGCGACAATGGCGGTGATTGAACCTCAGTGAAGAGTTGTTCTATTATTGAAGCCTTAAAAGGCGGTCATGCAGAGCAGAGCGAAACATCTCGCGCGTTTAGCGGGATTACTAACCTCACGTCAGCACGCGAGATGCTTCGACAAGCTCAGCATGACGTTCTACTTTATCTAGTAACTTATTTACGTATGCTCACCGTCCGCACGCCTTCTGTCCGCGATTATTTTCCTTACGAGCCTACTCAGGACCAGGCGCAGCTTTTCCGGCAACTCGATGAGTTTCTGAAGGACGACCTGCCGGGCCGCAAGGTGTTTGTGTTGCGCGGCTATGCGGGTACAGGCAAAACCACCGTGGTCAGTGCCTTGGTGCAATGGCTGCACCAGCTGGGTCGCAAATACACGCTGATGGCTCCTACGGGCCGCGCGGCGAAGGTGATGAGCGCCTACTCGGGCGTGGCCGCCAGCACCATTCACAAGAAAATCTACCGCCAGACCTCCGGCTCTCCCTCTGAAAGCCTGAGCTTCCAGCGCCAGCCCAACCGCACCGCCGACACGCTCTACATCGTGGATGAGGCCTCCATGATTTCCGACGAGAAAGCCTTCGGGGAAAATGGCTTGCTCGATGACCTGTTGGGCTACGTGTTCGAAAAGCCCACCAACCGCCTCCTGCTGATCGGCGACACGGCCCAGCTGCCACCCGTGGGCCAGCTGCTCAGCCCCGCCCTCGACCCGGAGCTGCTGGCCCACCGTTTCCGCGCCAAAGTAGACTCGGTAGAGCTGCGCCAGGTGATGCGCCAGGCCGAAGAATCAGGGATTCTGGTGAATGCGACCATTCTGCGGGAAGAGTTGCGGGAGGAAAAGCCGCATATCCAGTTTCACACCCGCGGCTACTCCGATATTTTTCCGGTGGGGGGCGAAAAGCTGGAGGACGGGCTGCGGTGGGCCTACAAAAACTTCGGCCACGAGAACACGACCATCATTTGCCGTTCCAACAAGAACGCCAATATGTATAATCAGCACATTCGGCACGCGCTGTTTGGGGCCGAAGAGGAAATTGAGGCTGGCGACTACCTGATGGTGGTGCGCAATAACTATTTCTGGCTGCCTAAAGACTCCGAAATGGGCTTTCTGGCCAACGGCGACTTCGTGCAGGTGAGCAAAATCGTGCGGCGGCAGGAGGAGTTCGGCTTCCGTTTCGCGGACGCCCGTATCCGCTTCGTGGATTACCCCGATGAGGAAGAAATAGAGGTAAAGCTGATGCTGGATACGCTCCACACCGAGTCGCCGGCCCTGCCCGCCGAGCGCAGCAACGCGCTGTATCAGACTATTTCGGCTGATTACGCGCACCTCGGCACCAAGCGTGAGAAAAGCGCCGCTTTACGCAAAGACCCGTATTTGAACGCTTTGCAGGTGAAATTTGCTTATGCCCTTACCTGCCACAAGGCGCAGGGCGGACAGTGGCAGGCCGTATTCGTCGACCACGGCTTTTTGAAAGATGACATGGTAAATGCCGAATTTGCTCGCTGGCTCTATACGGCCATCACGCGCGCTGCTGATCGGTTATTTTTGCTTAATTTCAATAGCAAGCTGCTGGCTGAATAAGGTAAAACCTTGTTAACTAACTTGGGGCAAGTAATTTGTGCTTAGCCTTCCTTTATCTGAAATCGATAACTCAACCTTTTGTACCTCTCAACTCTCTAAGCTTTTCTATCATGAAAAAAGCACTAGTCCTGGCCTTGTCGCTTTCGTTGGCTGGCTTCGCCGCCCAAGCCCAAACAGCGGCCGTAAAGCCCGCCAACGCCCAGCAGAAAGTAGCTGGCCCGCAGATTCAGTTTGAAGAAATGAAGTACGACTTCGGCAGCGTGAAGCAGGGCGACATCGTAGAGCACGTGTTCAAATTCAAGAACGTGGGTACTGCGCCGCTTGTCATTGCTAATATCGGTACTACCTGCGGCTGCACCGTGCCCGACTGGACCAAGGAGCCTATTATGCCCGGCAAATCAGGCACCGTGATAGCCAAGTTCAACAGCGCCGGCAAAATGGGTATGCAGAATAAAGTGCTCACCGTAGAGTCGAACTCAGCCAGTGGAAACACGATGATAGCGCTGGTAGGCGAAATAAAAGACGCTGCAACCGCGACAACCGAAGCTATACCTGCCAAAACCGACGTTTCGACTGGGGAAGGTGATGCCAAGCAGAAAACCAAGATTGGCGATAGCAAAATTAAAGCGAAGCGTAAGTCTTCGTAAGGATTAGCGCACAAAAAAGCCCCCCAGCTGCTTTCGAAAGCAGTTGGGGGCTTTTTTGTGCGCTAATGGCAGAGTGGAATTCCGACCTTATAGCTGGCGGGCTGCCCATAGCAGTCGCAACCAGCCGGCAATCAGCAGTAGGCCGCCAATAGGCGCTACGGCGCCCATTTTGGTGATGCCCGTAAAGCACAGCGTGTAAAGCGAGCCACTGAATAGCAAAATGCCCCCCAGAAACAACCAGGCCGTAAGGCTCAGCCCGCGAATGTCGGGGCGCATGGCCAGCAGAATACCTACGGCCAGCAGCGCCAGGGTATGATAAAACTGATAGCGCACGGCCGTTTCAAATGTATCGAAGCGGCCGGTTTCTTCCAGCATCTTGCGCAAGCCATGTGCCCCGAAGGCGCCGATACCTACGCCCAGAGCGCCAAGCAAAGCCGCGATTTGTAGAATTAAGCGAGCCGTCATACTAAAGGTGGAGTAGGGCGCGTGATACGCGCCCGTCGTTGTTTAAATGTTTTAATAAGCAATTACCGCCCGTCAGTTGTTCAATCAAACAACGATGGGCGCGTGCCACGCGCCCCTACCGGGCGCCGAAAATAGCGCTGCCCACCCGAATAAGCGTGCTGCCTTCTTCAATGGCCAGCTTGTAATCGGCGCTCATTCCCATCGAAATCTCCTTAAACGCGGGCTGGGGGGCAAAATACCGCTGCTTCAGCAACTCAAAGTAACCCCGAAGCTCCCGAAACTCCCGGCGGAGCTGGACCTCATCATTGGTGAAGGTCGCAACGCCCATCACGCCCGTCAGCTGCACGTGCTGTAAGGCGTGAAATGCGTCCGATTGCAGAATTTCTTCCGCTTCAGGCAAGCTCAGGCCTGACTTGGTTTCTTCGGCGGCAATATGAAACTGGAGCAGCCCGTAGATAACACGGTTGTGCTTGGCGGCTTGCTTTTCAATTTCGAGCAGCAGCTTCAGGCTGTCGATACTGTGAATGGTATGTACGAAAGGCGCGATATACTTCACCTTGTTCGTTTGCAGATGACCGATAAGATGCCACTCCACATCGGGGGGCAAATCGGGTTGCTTGGCGGCCATCTCCTGCACTTTATTCTCGCCGAAAAGCCGCGCGCCAGCATCATACACTTCGCGCAGGCGCTCTACCGGATGTGTTTTGGTGACGGCTACCAGGCGGCAGGTAGTGCCCTGCAACTCGCTTTGAACGGCGTGGAAATTATCAGCAATAGACATCTTAGAGAGTATGGTAATTAGCAATCAATGCTGTTTTCAAGACCGTCATGCAGAGCGGAGCGAAGCATCTCGCGTGTTTAGTAGGAGTAGTAATTATCATCAGCACGCGAGATGCTTCGTGACCTCAGCATGACGGCCTAATACTTAATAATGAATAGGCCCCGCGCCTTAGTCTTCTAAAGCATTGGTCAAAAACGTGTTTTTCAACCCCAACCAGACGAGCCACAAACCTATACAGCAAAACAGATACAAGCGGTAATAGTCTTTGGTATTGCGAAAACGGGTCTGTTTAATTTCTGATTTTTCGAACGTATCAATCTGGCGAAATACCCGGCGCAGGCCGGCGTTGTCGGTGGCGCGGAAAAACTGCCCCTCGCCCGCCTGAGCAATCTGGCGCATGGTGGTCTCGTCGAGGCGGGTTTCGACGTAGCGCACCCGGCCAGTTTCATCGGTGCCGTAGGGCACGGTGCCATCCTGACCCAACCCAACCGTATAGATTTTGAGGCCGAATGCGTGCGCCAACTGGGCGGCCGTCAGCGGGTCGAGGTTGCCGGCCGTGTTTTCGCCATCTGAAATAAGGATGATGACTTTCGTGCGGCTGCGGGAGTCGCGCAGGCGGTTGGTGGCTACGCCCAGGGCGGTGCCAATGGCCGTGCCGTCGTTGGCAATCATGCCCAGACGCAGGCCGTCGAGGCTTTCGCGCAGCAAATCGTAATCGGTAGTGAGGGGAGCGAGCGAGTAGGCATCACCGGCAAAAGCCACCAGGCCCAGCCGGTCGCCGATGCGTCCGGCTATAAACTCCCGACCTACCCGCTTGGCAGCCTCCAGCCGGTTGGGCAGCAAATCCTGCAACTCCATGGAGCCCGATACATCCATAACCAGCAGTATATCAATACCCTCGCCAGTTTGCACGACGCGCTCATCCGTACGTTGAGGTCGGGCTAAGGCAACTATCCCGAATGCCAAGCTGAACAGCAGCACGATATCCGGCAGAAAGCGTAGTAAAGCGCTCCAGTCGCGCCGGGCCTGGCCCGCCACGAAAGCTACGTCAAGGCGCGGGCGCCGCCTGTGCACCAATAGCCAACGCACCCCCAACAGCAGCGGCAGGGCCGGAATAAGCAACAGCAGCCGCGGCTCCTGCCAGGTGTAGCTACTCAGCGTGGCATAGCGCAGCCCATCGATTAAAGGAGCCAGAAAGCGTTGCCAGAGCTGTTCAATCATGATTCGTTTTGATTCTTAAATACGGAGGAGATGTGCCAGCTTTATGTAACTCGCCTAAGAAAATCCTCTGGTTAACATCAACTTCTGGCGACCCCACTAAGCAAGGTATAACGCCTATCTGCAAAGTCGCGCAACAAGTCGAAGGCGGTGCTGGTTTCTGTATCGTCTTCGTTAAATTGGTTGCCATATATCAGCCGGTCAGTGATGCGCAGGGCCCGGCTCACCGATACATCGTTCTGATAATAAGCCACAATTTCCCGCGTGGTGAGGCTGTTGATGGTGTTATTTTCGAGAGTTGTGAGGTAGTTTTTCCAAAGCGTAATGGCGCGCTCCATATTTGTGAGGGAGCGCGACAACTCAAACCGCTCGATATGCCGCGCATATTGGGCCAGAAAATACGCGTGGTTTTTTCGCAACTTATACAGCTGATAGCGACGGCGCCAATAGCTGCCAAAGCCAAACCACAACCCTGCCCCCACAAGCGCTGCTATGCCCAGCCCCGCCAGCCAAAATGGGTAGTTGAACGCTTCGTCTACGGGCAGTAAGGTGGTATTCTGCTTCAATACAGGCGTAGTAGGCGGAATAACTTCCGGCACAGGCGCCGTGCGCACCAGCCGAATGCTTGCCACTGGCGTGTTAACAGTGAGCGTGTCGTGCCCGCGCAGAATCATAACCGGTAAGCTTAGACGCTGCACCGAGTCGAGGCTAAATGTGCGCAGTTGATACACGGTACGGTCGAAGCTACGGCCCCGGCGAGTGAGGGTAGGCTGGAAGGTTTTGCCCGCATACTCGAAAGGCTTAAACTCAGCCGTAGAGTCGGGGAATACTACCTCTAGCTTGGGGTCGTGACTGAAGGTCAGCTCGTAACTAATGACTTCGCCAACGCGCGTTGTTTGACTTAGAAAACGCCCAGTTGGCTGCTCGGGGGGCATTTCCTGGGCCTGAACAATCAAGGAAAAGAGTAACACCCAAACCATTCCTACGCTTAGCACACCCGACTTGATAAAGAAAAGTCGTCGGCAACTTGGGGGGCTTTTTTTGCTTAAAAACTTACGCACGGCCACCCCGTTGATTGCGCCGCCGAAATAAGCTGGCCAACTGCGTCACGTAGTCGGCGTCAGTGGCAATAGACAAAAACTCAGTGCGGTGGCGCCGGCAAATCTGCCCGATTTGCTCGCGGTTCTGCTCGTACGTGGCTCGGTACCGCGCCCGGAAAGACTCCGCCGACGTATTTACCCACATGGTGCGGCCAGTTTCCTGGTCGTGGAGTGGCACAATGCCCAAGGGCGGAAATTCCCGTTCGCGCTTGTCGAGCAGCTGCACCACGATCAGGTCGTGCTTGCGGGCCAGCATGGTTAGCTCCCGCTCGTAGTTAGTATCGATAAAATCTGAAATCAGGAGGACAATGCTGCGGCGCTTGAGCATGCCCAATGCCTGTTTGATGCCGAGCCCAACCGCTGTACGGGGTGAGCGGGGCGTCAATTCAAACAAGCGTTTGATGAGGGTATAGGCATGCCGAATGCCCTTGCCAGGCGCCAGATACAGTTCTTTCTGGTCTGAAAAAGCAAGAATACCGAGCTGAGCATCTTGGCGGGCAGCGGCCAAAGCCAGTAGGCCGCAGATTTCGCGGCCCACATCGAGCTTGCGTCGGCCGGCGGCGCCAACCTGCTGGGAGGCGCTCACGTCCAGCAGCAGCAGCACCGATTGCTCGCGTTCCTCCTTGTAGGTTTTGACGAAAGTACCGTGCCCTTTGCTCGATACGGCCCAGTCGATGGCCCGCACCTCGTCGCCGTACTGATAGAGGCGCACGTCGTCAAATTCAAGCCCCGTTCCTTTAAAGACGGAGTGAAAATTGCCCTGCAACTGCGCATCTACCGTCTTGATGATGCGTATCTCCATCTGCCGAAGCTTACGTATGAGTTGCTGGAGCGGAGTGAGGTCGGCGGTATTCATTGCCGCTAAACTACGGGTTCCTCCTAACTTTGCCTTTGTGAAAAAGCTCTCTGCATCCCTTTACTCTACCCTGAGCCTGCTGCTGGCACTGGCGTTTGCGCAGTGCCAGCGCCCCGAGGAGCCGTTGGTGCCCCAGCCGTTGCTGCCGAAAGCAAAAATGGTAGCCATGCTCATAGATGTGCACCTGAACGAAAGCCGCGTGGATGCCGCCGCCTTGCCCCCCGATTCGGCCCGCGCCGCCTTCAACTTACTGCAGCGTAAGCTGCTTGCTCGCTACAACGTCACCGATACCATTTTTCAGCGCAGCTACCGCTATTACGCCATCCACGACAAAGACCTGGATGACATTTACGGCGCCGTAATCGACAGCCTCTCAGCCCGCGAAGCTAAGTTTGGGGCGAAAGATCAGGCCGAGGAAGCGAAGCGTCGGCAATAAGCAGCATCCCGTCATGCAGAGCAGAGCGAAGCATCTCGCGTGCGGTAGTAGGGACAGTAATCCAACTAAACACGCGAGATGCTTCGCTCTGCTCTGCATGACGGGCTTTCTTTGTACACCATCCCAATACTTATATCAATCGGCTGCCATTGGGCACTACGCCAGCCAGCGAAGCCAGCACGATGTCGCCGTTTTCGTCGGCAGCACCAGTTACCAGCACTTCAGAGCGGAAAGGCCCAATCTGTTTAGCCGGAAAATTAACCACGCACAACACCTGGCGGCCAATAAGGTTCTCGGGCTGATAGTGACTAGTAATCTGAGCGCTAGAGCGCTTGGTGCCAATCTCGGGGCCTAAGTCAATCAACAGCTGGTAAGCGGGCTTGCGGGCTTCGGGAAAAGCGCGGGCTTCCAACACGGTGCCCACGCGTAAGTCCACGCGCTCAAAATCTGACCAGGTAAGGGGAACTGCGGATATTTCCATACCGGCAAAGTAGTAAAAAGGCTATTTGGTAGGTATAGGCTTCGACGCGTATTGCTCCAACAAAGCCATTCGCTGCTTTATTTGAATCTCCCACGTCTTCTGGCGGTCCAGGTTCAGGCCGTGGTTGGTTTCCTGGTCGTAGCGCGCTTCTTCTTTTTGCCACTCCGTAAAAATGGCGTTAGTCGCGTTCTTAAACGTGGGTTGCAGGCGTTTGCAGTCCAGCTTAAGCAGCGCTATTTTCTGGCGCATGCGCCGGGCGTGTAGCTCCGTTATGTTGAAGTGTATCTGCTCGTGCAACAGCAAGTTAGGCGTGGCCGTAGCCGCGTCGCGCACCCATGATTCGGTAGGCACGAATACAGCCTGCACACTAGACGTGAATTTGAAATCGACGCAGCCCGCCTTTACATCAATAGTGGCTGAGGTAAGGGCCGCAGGTCTGTCGGCGGGGGTAGGCTTGCTCTTAAAATCGGCCCAGGTAAGCGGCCGATTCGCCGACCACACGATAGTGTCAGGGGCAGCCGGTGGTGTATCCTGGGGAGGGCTAACGACCGTCAGGAAAGGCAGCAGGAAGGAAATAAAGGAAAGCAATATGCCATGCAACATAAGAGGGGAGGCTGGGGGGCTTTTTAGAGATGAAAAGCCGTTCTGGGGTATGAACGCAGCTACCAGTCGGTTGCGTGCAAACGTGCTTTCTAAAAAATAATGCCAGCCTCGCCTTAATGCACCGCCACCGCCGTCGGCACCGGCACCGCACTATGCTGTCGGAAGCGCCAGAGCAGCAGGCCCGCTACCAGTGTGAGGCCCGTGAGCAAGCCTACCCAGATACCAACAGAGCCCATATTCAGCTTAAAGCCAAGGAAGTAGCCCAGCGGCAACGCTACAGCCCAATAAGCCAGCAAGGCGACCAGCGAGGGAACTTTGACATCTTCCAATCCTCGTAGCGCGCCCAGCCCCACTACCTGCAAGCCATCCGAAATCTGAAACAGCGCCGCGATAAGCAGCAGCGTTGCTGCCTGCGCCACCACGGCCGCATCGTTGTTGTAGAAGTAAGGGATAGCTTCCCGAGCCATAATTAAAATCAGGGCCATGAGGCTCATAAACAGGAACGTGAGGCCGTAAGCGGTAAAACCAGCCTGCCGCGCCCCCTCCATGTCGCCGAGACCGCGCATATTGCCCACCCGAATGGTAGCCGCTGCCGCAATACCGCTGGCCGCCATGTAGGTAGCCGAAGCAACATTGATGGCAATCTGGTGGGCGGCAAGGCTGGTAGTGCCCAACCAGCCAATCATGATGGCCGAAAAGCTGAACGCGCCCATTTCAAACATCATCTGCACCCCAATAGGCGAGCCCAAACCCAGCAGGCGGCGTATTGTGGGGCCGTGGAAGCCAAGGTCAGTGGAAGCCGCCTCGCGGTGGGGCTGCAGGCGGGCAGCACGCAATACATAGGCAGCCATCAGGATGGCCATCAGAACACGGGCAATGAGCGTGGCCCAGGCGGCTCCAATCATGCCCATCTGCGGTGCGCCGAGGTTACCGAACACGAACGCGTAGCACAGCAGGGCGTTCAATAAATTGGCCCCCACTGATAGATACATGGCCTGACGCGTGAGCCCCAGACCTTCGGCAAACTGCTTGAAGCCCTGAAAAACCATCAGGGGCAGGAACGACAGAAAGATGAGGCGCACCCACGGCATCGCCAACGCCACTACCTCGGCAGGCTGATTCAGGTAACGAAGCTGGGGGGCAATTACTAACCCCAAACCAGCCAGCCCCAGCCCGGCCAGTGTGCTGAGCAGCACCCCATTTACCAGCAGCCGACCCAGCAAGGCCATATCACGCTTGCCATCGGCGGCCGCAACCAGAGGCGTAATGCCCATCGATAAGCCCAGCCCCAGCACCATCACCACCGTGCTCACGCTCACGCTCAGCGACACGGCTGCTAAGGCTACTTTGCCGGTCTGGCCGACTACCACGCTATCGACCACATTTACCATGACGTGGCCTAGCTGGCTTAGAATTACTGGATAAGCCAGCAGCAGCATGGGTTTGATATGCGGACGAACAGCGGTGAGCGGCATGATGCAACGGAAAAAGAGCCGCAAAGGTACGCTCCTAATTCGGGCTGTGGTATAGTAAAGTGCTCCCGGCTGCTAGCTCACCCGGCGTTCCTGACCTAAGATAACTGCTTGCAAACGCCGCAGCGCCTCGCGTAACTCCGGCTCCGGTAGGGCATAGGAGATACGCGCAAAGCCCGGTGCCCCGCAACTCGCGCCATCCACTATATCCACACCCCCAGCCCGCAGCTGCGCCACTAATGCGGCTGAGGCTTCAGCCGCTGAGTGCATGGAGGGCAAAAATTGGCGCAAATCAGCGAAAACGTAATAAGTGCCTTCCGGCTCCACAAAGCGTACGCCGGGTATCTCTGACAAGGTCGCCAGCAGCAAAGCACGGGTGGGGGCCAACTGTACGAGCAACTCTTGGGCAATAGCCGCGCTATGTTCCGTAGCGGCCAGGGCCGCGTGCTGATTCGGCACTGATACTGCCGCGCCGGTAGCAAATTGCCCCCCAGCCGCCGCCTGAGCCAAGGCTGGCGGCGCCACCAGATAGCCTACGCCCCAGCCGATCAGTGCCAACGATTTGGAGAAGCCATTCACTACCAGGTGCTGCCCGTGCGGATCGGGAAAGGCCAGCAGGGTGGGCACCGGAGCCGCGCCGAAATTGATAAGATTATATATCTCATCGGAAAGGACAAACAACTCCGGGTGACGGCGCGTGACGGTTAGCAGGGCCTCCATCTCAGCATGGTGATAGACTCGGCCCGTTGGGTTATTTGGATTTGAAAAGAGAAATAAACGAGTGCGTGGCTTAATGGCGGCCTCCAGTACCTCGGGCCGCAAGGCATAGCCATCGTCTGAGTTGAGGGGAAGAGGACACATGATACCGCCCGCTCTTGTGATTAAGTCACCAAACCCAAACCAATGGGGAGTGGGCACCAGCACCTCGTCGCCGGGGCGCAGAATAATTTGCAGCAAAGCAAACAGCGCCGCCTTTGCTCCGGGCGTGACCACGATATGGGCGGGCGTGACCTGGGGGGCATTTTGGCGGTGATAAGTAACCGCTATTGCCTCCCGTAGCGCTAGCAAGCCTTCCACCGGCCCCGGCACCAGGTGCTTAGCCTGGATAGCGGCTATGGCCCGCTCCGCTGCCACGGCCGGCGTCGCAAAATTGCCGTAGCCCGAAGCCAGGCTGATAACTGCGGGGAAAGTCTCCGCGGCCGGGGGCATTGGCACGAAGGAATCTGACAGCAAATCGGCCACGGGTTTAGGCTTGCGGAGCCAGGACTACATCGGCGAAATAGGCCTGCTCATCGGTGAAAAAATTCTGCACTTCCAGCCCCGCTTCCGTCGCTAGCTGACTGATAAGGGGCTGGGTAAATTTGTAGGAATTTTCGGTATGAATAATCTCCCAGGCTGCAAAATCAATGGTTTTGTCCAGCGCCTCCAAGTGCACTTGCTGCGCGCGGGTGCTGACCAAAAAGGAACGCACGACCCCGGCAATCGGGTCATAATCGGTGTAGTGCTGCCAATGAGCCAGGTCAAAATTGCCCCCCAGCTCCCGATTCAGGCGGGTAAGCAGGTTAAGGTTGAAGGCAGCCGTTACGCCCTGGGCGTCGTCGTAGGCGGTGCGGATAAGGCGGGGGGCTTTTTGCAGATCGAAGCCGATGAGCAGGCGGTCGTCGGGGGAGAGAGGCTGCGTGAGCGCGCGCAGAAACTCGCGCCGGTCGGAGGGGGAGAAGTTGCCAATATTGGACCCCAGAAACAGCACGACTTTGCGGCCGGGCCGGGCAGCCATCAGCGTTAGCGCCGCAGTGTACTCGGCTACTACCGGCTCTACCCGCAGGGTGGGCAGCTCGGTGCGCAGGCTGGCGGCCAACCCATCCAGGGCTCCCGACGAAATATCAACGGGCACATAGCTGAAATTGGCCCCCAGCTCCAGTAGTTCACGCAATAAAATCTTGGTTTTCAGCCCATCACCGGCACCTAGCTCTATGAGATAAAATGGCTCGTCAGAAGCTGGTCGCAGGGCGGTAGTGATAGCGGCTCGATGAGTGGCCAGCAAACCAAACTCTGTGCGGGTTGGGTAATACTCTGGCAGTGCCATAATTTGCTGAAACAGCTCACTACCTGCGTCGTCGTAGAAGTACTTGGAGGAAAGCGTTTTGGGGGTTTTCTGCAAACCCGCAGCTACGTGACGGGCAAGTTCGGTGGTGGCGGTGGCGAGGTGGAGCATGGTGAGCAGTTACAGATGAAACAGGGGATTTCCGGCCTTGCCCCGCAGCTAGGATAAGCTACCGACTTCGACCGGAAATGGCAGATAAATTTCAGCGTGCCAGGCGAATACCGGTGAACTGCCAGCGCTTATCCGCATGAAAGAAATTGCGATACGTAAGTCGGATATGGCTCGCGGAGGTAGCGCAGGAGCCCCCGCGCAACACCAACTGATTCAGCATAAACTTGCCGTTGTACTCGCCCAAAGCGCCGGCGGCGCGCTCGTAGCCGGGGTAGGGGTGATAGGCCGAGTACGTCCATTCCCACACGTCGCCAAAAAGCTGGTGGCACTGCTCAGGGTCAGCATCGGTGGGAAGGGGTTGGGGGTCGAACAGGTTGCTTTCCAGAAAATTACCGGCCGCAATCTGCGGCTGAAACTGGCGAGCGGCTATTTCCCATTCCTGCTCGGTGGGCAACCGATAGCCGGCCCAGTGGGCATACGCATCGGCCTCGTAGAAGCTGATATGCGTGACCGGCGCGGCCCAATCGACGGGTTGCAGGCCGTGGTGCGTAAAGCGGTGCCAGACGCTCCCTTTCTGCACCCAGTACAAAGGCGCTTCCCAACCGGCTTGTTCGGCCAGCTCCCAGCCTTCACCCAGCCAGTAGCGAAAGTCGCGGTAGCCGCCCGCTTCCATAAACTGACGGTACTCGCCGTTGGTAACTAAGCGGTTTTGAAGCGAAAAATCAGCTACGTAGGTGTCGTGGGGGGCTTTTTCATTATCGAAGCAAAAGCCTTGCTCCTCAAACCCAATCCGGTAGACGCCGCCTGCAATCGGCAGCCAGGTGGCCGGGGTGGGCTCGGGCGTGGGCGCTACTTTCGGGGCCGACTTATAGGCTGGAGCCAACGGACTGGTGCTCAGAATATACTTAATATCCGTGACGAGCAGCTCCTGGTGCTGCTGCTCATGCTGGAGGCCCAGCTCAAAGATTTCAGCGAAGCTGGGGGGCAATTCCTGGGCTGCCAGCGTGGTAAGCAAGCGCTGCATGTGCGCATCAACGTGGGCGCGGTAAGCATACACATCAGCGAGGGCAGGGCGGGAGATAGTGCCACGGTCGGCCCGGTTTACGCGGCTGCCCAGCGAGTTATAGTAGGAGTTAAACAGGTAAGCATAATCGGGATGAAATACCTGATAGCCAGGCAAGTATTCGCGCAGCAGGAAGGTTTCGAAAAACCAGGTAGTATGCGCCAAGTGCCACTTCGGCGGGCTAACATCGAGCATGGGCTGCACTACGGTATCCTCGGGCAGCAAGGGCCGACAGAGTTCCTCGGTTTGCTGCCGCACAGTGTGGTAGCGGACAGGAAGCTGCGCCAGCGCGGGCTCGGCGACGGTCTGGGGGGCAAATACGGAGGAAGACATAGACAAGGGAGTGGGGTTAACTACTTAGTAACCTTAACTGAAAAAACGGCGACGGGTTTTATTCATAGGGACTTTCAGCTTGCTAATAGAAGTCCAATAGTAGGCTGAATACCGAGTCAGAATGATTAAAAAATACCGGATCAGAGGCGCGTCGCGTGTTGTACGTAGCCCGACAGTAGCAGCGGGTACTTATCGCGTTTAAGGTAAGCTCGACTACGGAGTGAGGGTCGGTACAAAGTGGTATTTTGAGCTTTAAAGGCACTTTTTGCCTTCTAAACTTCTATCTTACAATAGTTATTCCGTTCAATAAAATGCGGTTTGAAGCCGATATTTTGCTTTCTAAGCCCCCTTCTACACGGCCAAAAAATCTTACCTAACCTCTCAACGCTATGATCTCGAACCAGCAAAACCAGCGCGACACCGCCGCCAACCAATCTTCCAGCCGCAGCAATGCTGCTAAGCAGACATCTTCTTCTGGCAAAAGCCTGCGCGGCTTCGCCGCTATGGACCCCGCCGAGCAGCGTCGCATCGCAAGCGAAGGCGGCAAAGCCTCCCACGAAAGTGGCCGCGGCCATCGGTTTACATCAGAGGAAGCCCGTGCCGCCGGCCGTAAGGGGGGCAGGCGAGCCGTGGACGGAGCAACCAGGGCGGTACTACCCGATAATTTCCAGTGATGTAATGATGGCACTGCTCCCGTAGTGGTACCGCCGACTTTATGAAACCAGCCTCCACGCTCAGCGCGGAGGCTGGTTTTTTTGTTAGTTACTGGTCGAGTTGAGAATGTTCCAACGCGTCTGTCATGCTTCGTTCTGCATTACGTTTAAAGACCAAGTACATCGTTTCCTGCCCTCGAATGCTCCAGCTCACTTATTCCCAGCGCGCCTTGCGCTTCAACTTTCCGGCCCGCACCTCCCGCGGCGCGCTCACGGAGCACATAGCCTATTACCTACACCTGCGCGATACGGCGCAGCCGGAGCGCCTGGGCTTGGGAGAAGCAGCGCCATTGGCTGGCCTCAGCCCCGATTTTGGGTCTGATTTTGAGCCGCAAATAGTCACGTTATGCGCCGCTTTCAACCGCCGCCAGCTCACCGATTTGCCCCCCAGTACTATCAACGAGCTAATTGGTGAGCTAATAGAGCCAACCTGGCCCGCGCTCCGATTTGCTCTTGAAACGGCCCTACTCGACTGGCAGCACGGCGGGCAACGCCAGCTTTTCGACAACGCATTCAGCCGAGGTGAGGCGGGAATTCCTATCAACGGGCTGGTTTGGATGGGGGAGGCCAGCTTCATGCAAACCCAGATTCAGAAGAAGCTGGCCGATGGCTACTCGTGTTTGAAGATGAAAATCGGGGGAATTGACTTCGCTACCGAACTGCAGCTCTTGGCTGAAATAAGAGCGGTAGCCGGCCCCGCGCAACTGACGTTGCGCGTGGATGCCAACGGCGCATTTGCCCCCCACGAGGCCATGAGCAAGCTGGCGCAGCTGGCCCGCTTCGATCTGCATTCCATTGAGCAGCCCATTGCCGCCGGGCAAGTGGCACAGATGGCCGATCTATGTAAACAGTCGCCCATACCAATTGCGTTGGATGAGGAATTGATTGGTATAACGCAACCCGAGCAGCAACAGGCGCTGCTGGCCCAAATTCAGCCCGCCTACCTTATTATCAAGCCTACGCTGGTGGGCGGACTGCATGCTACCCGACAGTGGTTGCGCACGGCCGAGGCAAATAATGCCGCCTGGTGGCTGACGTCGGCCTTGGAGTCGAATGTGGGGCTGAACGCTGTGAGTCAGCTGGCCGGCGAGTACGCCCGCCCCAATTTTCCGCAGGGGCTGGGTACAGGCCAACTTTATCATAACAACGTGGTTGCCCCGCTACGAATAGCGGCTGGCCACCTGCACTATGACCCGGCGGGGGAGTGGGAAATTCCGAGCTGATATGCGACGTAGAGAAGTGGTGGTAAGGCGGTTTTTTCAGTAACTTACCCAACCCACCGCCCTCCCCGCATGATTGCCTCTTGGCTCCTCACCCTGCTGCTTTTAGGTAGAACCCTACGGGACTGGGGGGCTTTTTTGGGGTTATTGCTGAGCCTGGAAGCCAATGGCCAGCCAGCGGAGCCCAAACCCGCTCCGTTTGCTTTCAGAAACGCCCGTACGCGCAGCCTTACGATGCCCGTAGAGATGCAGCGCAACCTGCTAATTATCAGCGCTTCCCTGAATGGGCAGGGACCTTTTAATTTTCTGCTTGATACCGGCGTGAGTACTTCCATCCTCACCGACCCAACCCTGCGCACCGCCCTGGGACTCCGGTTGGGGCAGCGCTTCCGCGTAGCCGGCGCCGGCCAGGATGAGGCCCTGGAAGCCTTCCAGACGGATAGTGTGCATGTGACCCTGGGCGATGGAAAGGTGGTGGGCCCAGCGCTTACGTTCCTGATTCTTTCCAGCGACGTGCTCAACCTGTCGGGCTACGTGGGCATGCCTATCCACGGCATTCTGGGCTATGATGTCTTTCGCAGCTTTGTGGTGCGCGTTCATCCCACCGAATCCCGGATAATACTGATTAACCCCGCCACATTCCGGGCACCCAAAGGGCAGCGCTGGACTACTATGGGCATCGACCTGGAGGGCAGTAAAGCCTACCTGCGCACCGAAGCCGTGGTGCGTGACTCTCTGAAACTGCCGCTCAAACTCGTGCTCGACACCGGGGCGGGCCATGCCTTGTCGCTCGAAACCACCTCCGATCCACGCCTGACCCTGCCGCCCCGCCGCGTAAGGTCCCAGCTCGGTCGGGGACTCAATGGTCTTATTAATGGGTATTTGGGGCGGGTAACATCTTTGCAGCTTGGCAAATACAAAGTCAAATCCCTGGTCACCTCATTCCCCGATGCGGCCGACGTGAGCCATCGGGCCGAGACGTTTCGCAACGGCAACGTGGGCCTGGAATTGCTCAAGCGTTTTGATATTATCATCGACTACACCCGCAATCAGCTCTGGCTGCGGCCGAACGCCCTCTACCGCGACCCCTTCGAGCACGACATGAGCGGCCTGGATTTGCTGGCCACCGGCTCGGACTATCGTCACTACATCATTCTCAAAGTAGAGGAAGGCTCCCCGGCTGATGACGCCGGCCTGCTGCCCACCGACGAGATTCTGGCCATCAACCTGATGCCCGTAGCGGGCCTCTCGCTTACCCAGATCAGCCGGATTCTGCACTCCGATGATGGTCGCCAGCTCCTGCTCATTGTGCGCCGCGCCACTGGTGAGCTGATTACGACCAACGTGCGCCTGAGGCGTCAGATTTAAACGCTGCCTTCAATAACCAATGAGCAATGAAGAATGAGCAGTTGACTTCAATTGCTCGTTGCTCACAGCGTCGAGGATTGCCCGTAAAAGCACTACATTAGAAGCCCACCTACTTTGCTTTTCACCTGATGCCAACGGCCCCTCCGCCCGCGCTGCCGCTACCGTCGCCTGCCATCCTGGCTAATCAGCACATCTACTCCGATTATTTCGACGAAGAATACGTTCGCGCCGTCGATAAGCACATTTTGCAGTTACTCGATCGGGTGTGGTTCCGCTCCAGGCTGGTAGGTTTCGAGAACTATCCGCAGCGCAATAACCCCGAGCGTCCGCTGCTTTTTGCCAGCAATCATTCGGGCATGGCTTTCCCCTGGGATGCCATGGTGGCCCTATCGCACTTGCTGCGCGTGCTGCCCAGCATATATCACTTACCACGGCCACTTTCAGCCCCCATGCTCTCGCAGTCGGTGCTGATGAACCCGTATCTGATTCCGCATTTTTGGAAGAAATGCGGCTGCGTCGATGCTACCACGCTCAATTTTGAAACGATGATGTATTGCAACGACCATAACCTGATGCTTTACCCGGAGGGCGTGCCGGGCATTGGCAAGGGTTTCAACCGTAAGTATCAGTTGCAGCGCCTGGCTACCAGTATTATTCGGCTGGGCATCGAGCACCGCACCGATATTGTGCCCTACTATACCGTGAATGGTGAATATCTAAATCCGTATGCTTATAGCTGGGACTGGCTGAATAACTGGACTAAAAAGATCGGTATTCCCTTCATTCCCGTGGGCCCCATTATCCTTATGGTGCTGCTCCAGCCCTGGTTTTTTTACCTCGCTTATCCGGCCAAGCTTACTTTCGTTATGGGTACGCGCATCAAGCCCTACGAACTCACCGAAAAGCCCCCCAGCCAGCTTACGCGCGACGATTATGCAGCCTTGTCGGAGCAGGTGCGCCAACAAATGCAGACCGAGCTAGACGCCGCCGTGCGTGACCACGGCCAGCATCCTTACCGCTGGGGCGAGCTTTGGCAGCGCATTAAGGCCACTTGGAGTTACTTCCCATTCTTCCTGCCCTTTGCCTGGCCTGAACTCTTCCGGGAGTTTGAGCGCCAGTATACTAAGGGCGGCCCCGAGGGTGTAAACCTGCAATTAACAAAGCAAGGCTCCTGGCTGCGCATGATCTGGCGCAACCCCTTCACCCTCACTTTCTTCATTCCCGTACTAGGATGGATACCCATTGCTATTCGGGGCTATAAAGGCCATCGGATAGGAAAAAAACCATGACTGTTGATTGGTAAGGATCAGCCAATTCTTGCCGCCAGCAATAGTCCTGCGAGTAAATGCCTCCGCACTACTACTCGCAGTTAGCCCCGCCCCCGCCTCCCTTCCCACCCAATAGTGTAAAAATGCCCTCCACCCAGCATTTACTGCTCAAACAAATCCTGACGGCGGCAACCGGGCCACTTGCCCGCAAGCGGCCCGGCCTTGGGTCTATGCGGCTAGCCCTGGAAATCAGCTCGTTGTTTCAGTTTATGCCGTGGGGCGTTCACCTCGAAAAAACCACTATTAACGGGATGAGCGCCGAATGGGCCCGCCCCGCCACTGCCGATCCGCGCCGGGTAATGCTGTATTTGCATGGCGGCGGCTATGTACTAGGCTCCCTGAATACGCACCGAAGCCTCGTGGGCACTTTAGCTAAGCGCTGCAATACCAATGCCTTAGCTATCAACTATCGTAAAGCGCCCGATTATCCTTTCCCCGGTGCCCTCGACGACGCTCTATTAGCATACCACTGGCTTCTGAAGCAAGGATTTGCCCCCCACAGCATTATTGTAGCCGGCGACTCGGCTGGCGGCGGCCTGGCGCTGGCGCTGCTTATTGCCTTGCGCGAAGAAGGCCAACCACTGCCCGCCGCCGCTGTCGGCCTCTCCCCCTGGACCGACCTTGAGATGCCCAATTCGCTGTTGCGCCGGGTTGCGCGGGAGGAAACTCAGTTGCTGGAGGCACTTGAAATGCGTGGCTGGGGACCTCATTACGCCGGCGAAACTCCATTAACCCACCCTTTGGTATCGCCGGCCCGCGCCGCAGTGCACGGCCTGCCGCCGCTGCTTATTCAAATATCTGATTCCGAGGTGCTTTGCGAAAGCGTCCTATGCTTCGCCGATAAAGCCCGAACCGCCGGCGTATCGGTTACTTTGCAGTCATTCACAGGGTTAGTACACTGGTGGCACTTATTCTGGCGATTATTGCCCGAAGCCCGCGAAGCCTTAGATAGTGTGGCTGCGTTCGTCAATAGCATCTGGGCCGCTGAGGTGCCTATGCTGCCATTGCCCACCATTAAGCCTATTGATTCAGCGGGTTTTGTAAGTATGTCGCGTCCACGCAAAAAAGCGGCGTAAAATAGAAACGAAAAAAGCCTTTGGGGCGCTTGGCTTAGGTAAAAAAGCCCATAAAACACGATTGTATAGTGACGCTATGACTAAGGACTTGAAAAATTTCTGCCTCAGCACCAACTATATAGCTATGTTTTCGTAGGTTTGCCAAAAGTAGTCGGCTTGCATACTATTTTTTCCTGCGGGCAAAACCGCAGCGCCGTTTTTCGTTTCATTTCACCTCCTCTAACTAATTCAGCAACATGGAAGATCTGTTTAAAAAATTCATCAACGCCGGCGTTGGGTTTGTATCGCTCACCAACGACCGTGTCCAGTCCACCATTGATAAACTGGTGAAGGAAAGCAAGTTGTCGGAGAAGGAAGGGCAGAAAATCATGGACGATCTGAAGAAGAACACTGACACCAAGCGTAAGGAGTTGGAGGAGCAGATCACCGGCATTGCTAATCGGCTGATGAAAGGGGTAGGCGTAGCCACCAACGCCGACGTAGAAGAGCTAAAGCGCAGTGTACGTGGCACTAAAGCTTCCACTGGTGCCACTACTGGCAGCAAAAGCAGCGCTAAGCCAGCTTCCAGCACTACGGCCAAAGCCGCAGGTGCTACCAAAAAGGCTGCCGACAGTGTAAGCAGCGCTGCTGGCACCGCGCAGAAATCGGCAGCCGCCAAAGCTGGCGCTGCCAAGCCAGCGTCTAAACCAGCCGCTAAGCCAGCTGCCAAAAAGGAAGCACCAAAGCCTGCTGATAATGGCAACGGCGGCGCTTCCAGCGCTTCGTAATTCTGCTGTTAGAGCACATCATGCGAAAAGCCAGCGCCGCTTCTGCGGACGCTGGCTTTTTCATAAACCGGCGTCGGGCATTACACGCTTGGGCGTTAGATTTTGATTTTTACTTTACCGGGGGGCATTTTGCCTACCTTTCTTGTCGAGGCTAGTAGCGGCCTTTTCACTGGCTTCTTTTTTCGCGCATGTTCAAAAACACGATTTCTAATCTGGGCCGCATCCGGCAGGTAATGGAAGTGCTGGTGCGCTATGGATTTGAGGATGTAGTCACCAGCACCGCCCTGCGGCGACTGGTACCATCGGGGCGGCGGGTGTCGTGGCAGCACGCCGACAAAACGGTGTTCGACACGAATCGGTGGGAGCGGATTCGTATGATTATCGAGGAGCTTGGCCCCACGTTTATCAAACTGGCGCAAGCGCTAAGCAACCGACCCGATTTGCTTCCGGAGGCGCTGATTGATGAGTTTCAGAAGCTGCAAAGCGACGTACCACCTTTTCCGGTGGTCACGGCCCGCCGCCTGATTGAGGAAGAGCTGGGTCGGCCAATTTCGGAGGTGTTTAGTGAGTTTGATGACGTGACGCTGGGTTCAGCCAGCATTGGCCAGGTGCACCGGGCGCGCCTGCTCACGGGCGAGGAAGTGGTGGTGAAAGTGCAGCGCCCCGGCGTGCAGGAGAAAGTGCGCACCGACCTGAGCTTGCTGCGCGAGCTGGTGCGCCTCACAGCCGGTTTTCTGCGTAAGCAGGGCCTGAGCAACCCGCAGGATATCGTGGATGCCTTCGAGCGCAGCATGACCAAGGAGCTGGACTACAACTCCGAAGCCCGGAGCATGGATCAATTTCGGAAGCTCTATGCCGACTACGAAACGTTTTATATTCCGAAGCCCTACCGTGAGTTTTCGACCAGTAGAATTCTGATAATTGAGTTTGTGAGCGGTTGTAAAATAACCGACAAGCCGCAGCTGCTGGCGTGGGGTCTCGATCCGGCGAAGGTGGCCGAAACGGGCATGGATATCTACCTGACTCAGATTTTTGAGTTTGGAGCTTTCCACGCCGACCCGCACCCCGGCAACGTGCTGGTGCGGCCCGATGGCACCATTGTGCTCATCGACTTCGGCATGGTAGGTAAGCTGACTAAGCAGCAGAAATACGCTTTTGCGGGCGTGTTTATCGGGATGGCGCGGCAAGATGCGCGCAGCATGGCGCTCAACTTCCGCCGCCTCGCTCTCCGCGCCGATATTCCCGACATGCGCCGCTTTGAGGCCGACCTCAACGAGCTAATTGAGGAATTCACGGTGCTTGATGTGAAGGAGATGAGCATGTCGGATCTGGCCGACCGCCTGCAAGTCATCATCTACGACTACAAGCTGCAAGTGCCGGGGGCCGTTTTTCTGATTCTGCGGGCGCTGGTGATTCTGGAAGGTATTGGCAAGGTGCTGCACCCAAATTTCAATACGTTTGAGTTTGTGCGGCCCTATGGCGCCCGCATTATGGCGGAGCAGTATTCGCCCGAAAACCTGATGAGTGAAGCCCAATACACGGGCGTACAGCTCCTGTCCTTGCTAAGTACGCTGCCTACGGATGTGCGGCAAATCATGCGCAAAATTTCCCGCGGCGATTTGCGCGTAAAAGTGGAATTGAGTGGTTATCAGGCCTTATTACATAAGGCCGACCAATTGGTAAGCCGGACCATTATTGCCTTATTGGCGGTAGCTTTTTTGCTGTTTTCGGGCCTCAGTTTAATGGGTAGATATTCGCCTGAAATGGCGTACCACCGCGGCATCCCGATGCTGACGTGGTTCAGTCTGGGCGTGACTGGTTTTCTGTTGTTGGTGCTGGTGATTATGGGGCTGAAAAAGGAGCCGCGGGAATAGAATAGTAAAAATTATTCGCCTGCGCACCCTTTGCACTCGCTCGGCTGTGCCGAGTGAGTGCTATGCCAGAGCAGCTGTGCTGCGAATTACAGCGCGCCGTTCGCGCATCAGCCCATACAAAACAGCCGCACGCAGCGCAGCTGCTTGAGCATAAAACTCACTCGGCATAGCCGAGCGAGTGCGGGGTCGATCTAGTACTTATGATCACGGCCCCATCCATACCCCGCACACCAAATTTCCTGACTGCTTTTTTTGGCTGAATAATTCTTAGCTTTTGAATCTGTATTCCATTCGACTCTAGTGAATCGAACGGTGCGTGAGATAAGCTAATACCGTCCACAATAAAAACAGAGGACTTTTTAGCGGTTGCTATTTTCGATAATTTTTGAGGTAATGAGCTTTGTGCTTAAACAGAAAGCGCTGAAATAAGCAACAAGATGATCAGATTCAATTTCATGCAACTAGGATTTGGTATGGAAGGAAACTGAATATTGTTTTATGGCATAAGAGAGTCAAGATAGTTAAAATGGGAGAGAGTCAAACTGTATGCAGTTTGACTCTCTCCCATTTTAAACAAAACTAAGTTCTACTTCAACTGCATATCCTCAATTATGCGGGCAATTTTGCCCCCCAGCGCTTCGTAGCCTTGGTCAAATTCGCTGGCGGAATTTAACGGCTGTTTTACGCTGAAGTAAAACTTGATTTTGGGCTCCGTGCCGGAGGGACGAGCGGAAATCTTGCTGCCATCTTCGGTTAGGAATTGTAACACGTTGGAGGACTCTAAGCCCGTCGGCGTTTCCTCACCGGTTTGCAAATTGCGGATTATACCGGTTTGATAATCGCGCAACTCTACTACCGGTGAGCCGGCGATAGTCTGGGGCGGCTGGGCGCGCAAGTCGCGCATCATTTCCTGAATTTCTTCGGCGCCGCGCTGGCCTTTTTTGGTCAGCGAAATCAGGTCTTCGCGGTAGAGGCCGTAGGTGGCGTACATCTGCACCATTTCCTCGTAGAGCGTGCGCCCGTTGTCTTTGGCTACGGCGGCCATTTCGGCAATCATGGCGCAGGCCGACACGGCGTCCTTATCGCGCACAAAGTCGCCAATCATGTAGCCGTAGCTTTCCTCGCCGCCGCCGATATACGTTTCCTTGCCTTCCAGGTCGCGGATGAGGCCAGCAATGTACTTGAAACCGGTCAGGGTCTGATACGACTTTACGCCGTGGGCTTTGGCAATATCGCCCAGCACTTCGCTAGTCACGATGGTGTAAACGATGAAGTCCTGCTCGGTCATTTTGCCGGCGTTTTTGCGCGCCGACAGCAGATAATACGTCAGCAAGGCGGCCGTTTGATTGCCGTTTACCAGTACCCATTCGCCCTGCGTATTTTTCACGGCAATACCCACGCGGTCGGCGTCGGGGTCGGTGGCAATAACCAGGTCGGCGTCGAGTTGGCGGGCCTGGTCGAGGGCCATTTGCATGGCGGCCTTCTCCTCGGGGTTAGGCGAGACGACGGTGGGGAAGTTGCCGTCGGGCGTGGCCTGGGCTTCTACGACGCTGACATTGGTGAAGCCGAAACGCTCCAGGGCTTTAGGTACCAGCGTGATGCCGGTGCCGTGAATGGGCGTGTACACGATTTTCAGATCGTGCTGGCGTTGGATGGCTTCGGGGTTGATGCTGAGCTTTTTGACTTCGCTCAGATACGCATCATCAAATTGCCCCCCAATGACGTGAATGCGCGACTCATCAGCTTGAAACTTCACGGCGTCCACGCTCTGAATAGCGCTTACTTCCTTGATAATATTCTTGTCGTGCGGGGCTACCACTTGGGCGCCGTCGTTCCAATACACTTTGTAGCCGTTGTACTCCTTAGGGTTGTGCGAAGCGGTAATTACTACGCCGCTCTGGCAGCCCAGATGACGGATGGTAAACGATAACTCCGGCGTGGGACGCAGGGCTTCAAACAGGTAAACGGTTATGCCATTAGCGGAAAAAATGCCCCCCGCAATGCGGGCAAACTCCGCGCTATTGTTGCGCGAGTCGTGGGCCACGGCCACCTTTATCTCCTGGTTCGGAAATGATTGCAGCAAATAATTGCACAAACCCTGCGTCGCCATGCCTAAGGTGTAGCGGTTCATGCGGTTGGAGCCCGTGCCCATCACCCCGCGCAGGCCGCCCGTCCCAAATTCCAGGTCGCGGTAGAAGGCGTCACTCAGGGCTTCTTCCTGATTGCTATCGAGCAACTGTTGGATGTCGGCCTGGGTTTCGGCGTCGTAGTTGCCGGTGAGCCAGGTGTTTATTTTCTGCTGAACGTCGGAGGTTAAGGCCATTTAATAGAAGTGAGAAGCTAGAGGTGAGAAGTGAGATTTTCGTGTGCGTACGAAAAAAGGGAGAAATGAGAAATTAGAGGTAAGAAGTGAGACCTGAGATTGTGGGGCAGGAGAACAAAGTCTTACTTCTCACCTCTCACAGTCTCATGTCTCACTAAAGATTTCCCCGTAGTGCCTGCTCGCGCTCGATAGATTCAAACAACGCCTTAAAATTGCCTTTGCCGAAGCTCTTGGCGCCTTTGCGTTGGATGATTTCATAGAACACCGTGGGGCGGTCTTCTACGGGCTTGGTGAAAATTTGCAGTAAGTAGCCCTCCTCGTCGCGGTCCACCAGGATGTTCAGGTCCTTCAGCGTTTGCAGATCCTCGTCGATGCTGCCGATGCGCTCCAGCAGGTCGTCGTAGTACACCGAGGGTACGCTCAAGAATTCGACGCCGCGGCGGCGCAGCTCCGTGACGGTGTGGCGAATATCCTTGGTGGCAATAGCAATGTGCTGTACGCCGGGCGAATGATAAAAGTCGAGGTACTCTTCAATCTGCGACTTTTTCTTGCCCTCGGCCGGCTCGTTGATGGGGAATTTCACGTAGCCATTGCCGTTGCTTACCACCTTGCTCATGAGGGCCGAGTACTCGGTGGAAATGTCTTCGTCGTCGAAGGTGAGCAGGAGCTTAAAGCCCATCACGTCTTCGTAGAATTTTACCCACTGGTTCATCTCACCCCAGCCCACATTACCCACGCAGTGGTCAACGTGCAAGAGGCCCACGGGCGTAGGCTGAGGCACGAGGCTCTTTTTAGCCACAAAGCCGGGCATAAATGCCCCCCGATAGTTGCGGCGCTCCACGAAAGTGTGAATGGTTTCGCCATAAGTGTAGATGCCCGACAGCGTTACTTCACCATCCTCATCCGTAATAGTGTAAGGCTCGAAAGCAGCCTTAGCGCCGCGCTTGGTGGTCTCCTCGAAAGACTTGCGGGCATCATCTACCCAGAGGGCCATTACTTTTACGCCGTCGCCATGCCGGCGCACGTGCTCCGAAATGTCGGAGTCGGGGAGGAGGGAGGTGGTGAGTACCAGCCGAATTTTGCCCTGCTGCAATACGTAGCTGGCACGGTCGCGCAGGCCGGTTTCGGGGCCCGCGTAGGCCACTAGCTCATAGCCAAATGCCGCTTGATAATAATAAGCCGATTGCTTAGCGTTGCCGACGTAAAACTCAACGTAATCGGTACCGTTCAGGGGGAGGAAGTCGTGGGCGGGGTGGGCCTGCACGGCCGGCGAGGTCATCGTCTGCATAGCGGATGGGTAGAAATCGGGTGGAAGAAATGTTAGTTGGGTAAAAATACGGGTTTGACTTAAATAGCCCATTTGCTTCGGTCAGTTCAATAGGCTGGGGATAAAAGCTTGAAGGTTGGGACCTGCAACAGAATTCACGAATCCTACGCACCTTTGTAACACACTTATGCACGAGTAGCTATGAATAAAGAGGAATTAAACCAAGCCCTGGTCGCCCTGATCGAGAAAAAGCAGGAATTGCACAAGCTGCCCTACAACCACGACAGCTACGACGATATCGAGGAAGAGCTGCACGACCTGGAGGATGACTTCAACGAGGAGTACGGCGCTTACCTGGAAGAGGTGCTGGAAAAAGTACACCAACAGCTTTGCCCCGACACCGACGTGCTGCTGCCCACCGCCTATCTGCCCAACGACGTAGGCGGCGACACCGGCTACGAGCCTTCGCATAAGGAAGGCGTTTGGGTCGATTCAGACGAATTTCCGGGCAAAGAAGCCCGCCTCGTGCTCGTGCCCAACCCAACCCGCCTGATTCTGTCGGTAGGCAAGAAGGTGCGCAAAGAAGTGTGGCAGGCGTAGGCTAGTTGCCATTTTAGTATAAAACGTCTGCTCTCTGGTGCCTGCCAAGGACCTCTCTGGCAATGGTAATTACCGTTGCCAGAGAGGTCCTTGGCGTTGTGCTGGGGGGCAAATGTTTGCTTTCTCCTGTATGATCTACCGCATCGCCGAGCTTGCCGATTGGCAAACTGCCCAGAAAACCGGCTTTTTTGCCAGCGCCGACTTGGCGGCGGAAGGCTTTATTCACGCCTCCGAACTATATCAGGTAGAAGCCACCGCGAATCGCTACTACGCCGGCCGCGCTGATATTGTATTGTTGGAAATCGATGAATCGGAGCTGTGGGTGGCGGCGGTGCCCGTGAAGCGGGAGTACGCGGAAGCCCGCAATGACTATTTTCCCCACATCTTCGCGCCCATTCCGCTGGCTGCCGTAGTTCGCGCTTTGCCCTTCCGAACCGGTTCGGAAGGCCGGCACGAGTTGCCGTCAGAAATGGAAGATGAAGCCTGACGAATAGTCAATGAGCCTTTAGAATGCAACATTTCATGCCGTTGTATATCTTGATTTCGGTAATCAACCAATCCTTTATGAAAGCAAGATCTTTTATCGGGCTTAAGGCTTGGCTGGTACTGGTGCTTGGAGGTTTACTCACTGCCTGCGGGCCGTCGTATTATCTGGCCATGCAGCCCAGTGAGCTGGAAGGTGAAACAATAAATGCCCCCCAGACACTTTTTGCGGAGCTTGATGGGGTAGAGGTAGAGCTAACCTTTTCTCATTTCCGAATTAAAGACTTAGCATTTGAAGCCGAAATCCGCAATGGATCAACCGAGCCTGTACTCGTTGATCCGGCCCGGTTTTATTACCAGCCCAGTGCCGCCCAGGCAGCGGCTCCCACGGCTGATACAGTGACTTTGGCGGCCCGCGTACCGGCTTACGATCCGGAGGCGGAGGTGCAGCCGCTTACCACCCGGCTTAGCATCCAGGAAGGGGCTGTTTTTGGCGTTAGTGAGGTGGAATGGCTCGTCATCATGGCCTATGTTACCAAGGAAGCCATGGGCAAAGTGCGAAGGGCGGCCAATAAGCCCCAGGGAGATACCAAAACGCAACCCCTCAACGAAGCACAAGAGCGAGGCGCCGGCGATAAGATTGCCCAGGAGCTGGAGCTATGGCAGGGTAAAATGCTACGCAAATACACCCTGCAGCCCGGCGAGTTGATTCGCGGCTATGTTATATTTCCTAAACTCGACCAAACCGCGATGCTACGCGTCACCACACCCGTTGGCCCGCATGTTTTCACCTTCGACTTCAATCAAAAACGGCTGAGATATTAAATGTGGCCGACTTTAAACTAAAAAGCCCTCCAGACAGTATCTGGGGGGCTTTTTTTGCGATTTTATCAACGCCTATATAAATTCAGCCAGCTCTAGCCACCGCTCGCCTTTGCTGTCCAAAGCCGCATCGGTGCGCTTGAGTTCGGCGGCCCAATCAGCCAGGTCTTTATGGGAGCCCGTGCTTGCGTTGAGCTTGTCGATGAGCGTTTGTTTCAACTTTTCGAGCTGGTCAATTTCGTTTTCTAACGCTTCATACTCTTTTTTCTCGGCGTAGCTTGCCTTGCGCTTGGCGCCAGTAGCTGTGGCAACTGGTGCGGCGGCTGGGGCCACGCCAGCGGCTGCTTTGGCCGTTTTGGCTTGCTCTTTCGCGTATTCCTCGGCGTTGTTTTCCTTCTGCCACTCGCGGTAGTCGGTGTAGTTGCCGGGGAAGTGGCGAATTTGCCCCCCAGGCTCCAACACAAACACATGCTCGACCAGCGCATCCATAAAGTAGCGGTCGTGGGAAACGATGAGCAAGCAGCCGCCGAAATTCAGCAGGAAATCCTCCAGAATATTGAGCGTGATGATGTCCAGATCATTCGTCGGCTCGTCAAGAATGAGGAAGTTGGGGTTTTTGATAAGCACGCGCAGCAATTGTAAACGGCGCTTTTCGCCCCCCGACAGCTTATTAACCAGCGTGTACTGCTGGGCCGGCGGAAACTGGAAGTGCTGCAAGAACTGCGACGCCGTGACCACTTCGCCGTTGGCCATTTCCACCACTTCGGCCACTTCCTTCACAATGTCAATGACGCGCTGCGTGGGGTCAAACTCCAGCTCCGTTTGGGTGTAGTAGCCGAAAACGGTGGTCTGGCCCTTGTCGATGGTGCCGCTGTCCGGCTCCTGGCTGCCGGTGAGCATATTGAGCAGCGTAGACTTGCCCGCGCCATTCGGACCAATCAGGCCAATCCGGTCCTTTTTCTTGAACACGTAGCTGAAGTCATCCAGCACTACTTTGTCGCCGAAGTGCTTGTGCAGGTGCTCTACCTCAATGATTTTGCCCCCCTGACGCGTGGTTTTCACGGAAAGCTCCAGTTGCGGGCCGTCAATTCGGGTTTTGGCTTTCTCCTGGGTTTCGTAGAAGGCATCGACGCGCGCTTTTTGCTTGGTGCCGCGGGCGCGCGGCTGGCGGCGCATCCAGTCCAGCTCCTTGCGTAGCAGATTGCGGGCCTTTTCTACTTCAGCCACTTCTATCTGCTCGCGGTCAGCCTTTTTCTCTACGAAGTAGGAATAATTGCCCTGGTAGCGGTGCACGCGACCCTGGTCCAGCTCCACGATTTCGTTGGCCACCTTATCAAGGAAGTAGCGGTCGTGAGTCACCATCAATAAGGTGAGATTAGGCGAGGCCAGCCGGTTTTCGAGCCACTCAATCGTGTCAAGATCCAAGTGGTTGGTGGGTTCATCGAGAATGAGTACTTCCGGTTCCTCGATGAGGACGCGGGCTAGCGCCACGCGCTTGCGCTGCCCACCCGATAATTTGCTGACTGGTCGCTCCAGCAAGTCGCCCAGAATGCCCAGACGCCCTAATATCTGCTTTACCTGCGACTCGTAGTCCCAGGCATTCAGCGCGTCCATGCGCTCCATCACGCGCTGCAAATCGTCGGATTTGTGGTTGGCGTCATTCACCACGTGCTCGTAGTCGCGGATGGCGGCCAGGGTATCATTTTGGCTGGCAAAAATGGTTTCCTCTACGGTCAGGGCCTCATCAAAAATGGGCTGCTGACCCAAAAGCCACACGAGTGTCTTTGCGAACACTCACCGAGCCCGTATCGCCGGGCTCCAGACTGGCCAGAATACGAAGCAGAGTCGTTTTGCCCGACCCATTAATGCCGACCAGCGCCACCCGCTGACCCTGGCTCAAGCCAAAGGAAAGGTCGCGGAACAGCCAGCGGTCGGCGTAGTTTTTAGAGATATTCTCAGCTGATAACAGATTCATGCCACAAAGGTAGCCAAGGCAACCCAGCCAGGAAGCAGAAGAGCTAATTCCTGGAGCGGTAATCTGACGAGTAATGCAGGAACATTGAGATTTGCGCTACCGAAAAACCTGTTAGGGGGCTTTTTTGCGGCTAACGCATTTACGTCGAGGTGCATCTGCTCAATTATCTGCAATAGCAGACTGTTCACGATGTCAATGTGGGGTTGCAGCGCCTCCGGGTCAAAAGCACCTTCCCACGAATCAAGATGTTCTACCAAGGGCAGAGCTTGGTGCACCGATAGATGATCGAGGCTGGGCTTGAGCTTATGGGTAGCAGCTTTCATAAGCTTGATATCGTGGGTTTGCGACGCTTGCGTGAGGTCGCGCACCGCCTCTTCACAGCTCTCAATAAAGCTGTCGAGCATAAGCGTTACAAAACTGTCGTCGCCCTGACCTATTTGATGCAGCAGGTCAAGCTTGTAGAGGGGCGCGGGGGCATTGGAATTAACCGGTTCACCGGAGGCGCTTCGAAAAGCGTTCGGGCCAGAATTAGTGGGCCCCAATACCCAGTCACCAATCAACTTCAAGAGCTCATCTTCCTGAAATGGCTTAGCCAGGTAGTCATTCATGCCCGCGGCCAGGCATTTTTCCCGCTCGCCCTTAATGGCATTGGCCGTCAGCGCGATAATTGGAGTTTGTAAGTCTAGCTGCTCGCGCAGTATGGCAGTCGCTTCCAGGCCATTCATAACGGGCATTTGCATGTCCATCAAAATCAAGTCGAAGCGGCGGGTTTGCAGGAGCTCTACGGCCAAGGCACCATTCTCTGCCTCCGTCACCTGGATATGGGCATTGGCGAGTAAGGCCTTCGCAATCTGACGGTTGAACTTGTTGTCTTCGACCAGCAGCACTTCTTTGCCGCCCAGCCTTTCGCGTAGGCTTTGGTCGGTCATTTCCTTGCGCGGCAGGTCGCTTTCGGAGCCTACCTGCAACAGGAGAGAAAAGGAGCTAACCGTGCCTTGGTGCTTTTCGCTTTCAATATGCAACTCGCCGCCCATCAGGTTTACCAGGCTTTTGCTGATGCTGAGCCCGAGGCCGGTGCCGCCAAATTTGCGGGTTACGGAGGAGTCTTCCTGACTAAACTCCTTAAAGATATGTTTCAGGTATGCGGGGTCGATGCCAATACCGGTATCGACCACCGAAAACTTGATTTCTACGGCGTCACCAACTTGTTGAATCAGCTCGCATGAAATCGAGACGCTGCCTTTCTCCGTGAATTTGATGGCGTTGCCAGCCAGATTCAGCAGTACCTGGGTGATGCGGTAGGGGTCGCCGAGCAGCACCGGCGGCAGTTCCGGCGATACTTTCGTTTCGAAGCACAGGCCTCTCTCTTCCGCTTTATAATGCAGGGTTTGCTCGATCTGGGCCATAAACTGGCTGGCACTAAAACCAATCTTCTCGACTTGCAGCTGGCCCGCTTCAATCTTGGAGAGGTCCAGAATATCATTGATAATCACCAGCAGGTTTTCGCCCGAGATGGTAATGGCGCGCAGGTATTCGTCCTGATCTGGGGTAAGCGGCGTTTTAGCTAAGAGCTGTGCCATGCCCAGAATAGCGTTCATGGGCGTCCGGATTTCGTGGCTCATATTGGCCAGAAACAGCTCCTTGGCTTTCGACGAGTCCTCGGCGTGGGCAGCGGCCGTACGCAGCTTGTTTTCCAGCTTTTTCTGGTGGGTAATATCAAGCGTAATATGGATGGAGCCGATGGCCTGACGATCATCGTCATAAACGGGGGCGCGGCTCACCAATAGCCACTTCTGACTTCCATCTTTGCTTAACACCATGCGCTCGTAGGCATCCATGTCATCGGGCGCGACCATGAAACTCTCTTGGGCCAGCAGCGGACGCAAGAGCTCCTGCTCCATAATTTCGGTGCTGGAAAACCCGAGCATATCGCAGAAAGCTTGGTTGATATACAGCACCTGATCAGTTAAATCGGTTTCGATGAGGCCCAGATTCATTCGCTCGATGATTCGCCGGTACTTTTCTTCGCGCCGCTTCAGAATCTCCTCCGCATTCTTCTGCTCCGTAACGTCCTGAAATTTCCACAGGTAGCCCAACGAAGCATTGTGGCTACGTATGGGAATGAAGTCGCGCTGGAACACTTTGCCGTTTTTGCGCGGAAGCAGCTCGCCAATAATTGCCTGCTGCTCCAGAACGCGGCCGTTGAAACTTCCTAACCAGCTCAGCTCTGAAAGTTCGCCCGCCGCCAGCAGCGCCGCCGTTTCCACGCCTACCAGTTGTTCGGGCAAAACCTGCGTATTCAGCATCCGGCAGAACGCCTCATTTACCAACACTACTCGGCGGTCTTCATCCTCAATTAAAATACCCTCCTGAAAGTTGGCAATGGTAGTGGACAAGCGACGAGTAGAAGCCTCAATAACGAGGTTGGCTTGCTTTATAGCCGAAATATCGGTGTGTACGCCGGTCATAATGAGTGGGTCACCGTTGGCGTCACGTTTGGTTACGAGGCCACGGGTCAGCACCCACTTGTACTCACCGTTTTTGCATAGCAGCCGGCGCTCAACGGAATAAATAGGCACATCACCGCGTAAGTAGGCGTCGGAGGCCTGCATACTGGGGATATGGTCGTCGGGATGAACGTGATTCTGCCAGGCATGAAAGCCCATAGGAAAGTCTTCCTGCGGGTAGCCGAGCATGGTTCGGTATGCGTTGGAGAAGTACTCGTCGCCGGTTTGGTAGTTGAATTCCCACGCCCCGTCGCCAAACCGCTCGATGGCTAAGTGCCAGCGCTGTTCGCTGTCCTGCACGGCTTCCTCCGCTTCTTTCAGAGGAGTAATGTCTTGTATAATACCACTGTACAGAATGCCATCCGCATCCGTGGCCGAGGGCTGGCAATCGATTTGAAACCAGCGCAGCGGCTGGTTGGGCGCCAGTAGGCGGCCCTCAAACGGGACAGTTCGGGCGCCCTTGGAACGCGTCCAAAACTTAACCCACGCTGCTTGGTCTTCGGGATGAATAAGCTCACCAAGGTCGGCTAACTGGGCTGGCTCAAACCCGAGTATTTCCGGCGCATTCGCGCTCAGGTAAGTGAGGTGCGCGGTGCCGTCATACTTATTGTGCCACTGAAACAGGACGCCCGGAACCTGTTCCAACAAGTGCCGCTGCTGCGTCTGGAAAGCCTGTGTAGCTACCTGTTCAGCTTTCCAACTGGTGATATCTTCTAACAATACAAAAAGCCGGGCCGGCTCGTGCGTAGCTGGCAGCGGGCTGGGTTGCAACCTGGCCCGCATCCAACGAGCCGTACCGTTGGGGGCAACCGCCTGCCCCTCGTATTGCATAGCAGTCTGCGCGTCAATGTTTATCGTGGGGGGCAAATAGGGCGCTGTATCACTAGGCTCGGGGGGCAAAATTCGCCACAATGCCTGGCCTGATAACGTGCTGGTCGTACCACCAAAAAGTGTAGTGAAACCCTCATTCATCCACTTCAGGTGGCCTTGGTCGTCGATGATGGCCACGGCCGCGAAGGCGTGCTGAATCAGCAGCAGCGCCTGTATCAATTGAGGCGGTACACTCTCAGGTAGTGTAGTGTCCTCAAGCGGGTTGGTGGGTGTCACCCGCGCTGGTATCGAGGACGAGTGAACACCACTTTGCTCCATAGCATTAACAGCACGTTGGTCTGCTTTTTAAAGATAAAAACCCCGGCTTCTTTATTAGTAATACACTAAAACAGTAATTTCAATAAGCCGGTATATACCAACTAATATACAGGTAAAAGGAGAATCTCTTGGCTAGCTTCTGTTGCCAGCTAAGCGTGGCTGCTTATTCTGATAGGGGAACGAAAGGAAAGTTAGAGAAGATATAAGCCCGACAGTTCGCGACAAAGCACTGCCGTTTTGCAACTGCAGACAGGCGAATTTTGCAGGATTCTAGATTACCCGCACGCGGTCTACATGTAGCTCGTCGCGCAGAATTTCGAGGCCTTTGTAGGCTAAAGGGCGGCCGGTATTAGTGGTCAGCTCGTCGCCGTCGCGGTACAGATGAGCTACATCGAGCACGAGCTGCGTGTATTTCAGCTCACCCAACTCAATAGCCACCGGCCGACCTTGGCTAAGATCGAAGGCGGCAAGGGCGTGGTCTATTTCATTCAGAATCTTACTCATGGAAAAGAAGAGCTTGAGCGAGAGAAGAGCCAAGATAGGACATTACTAAAAATTACATATTTCCGAAGGCCCTAATTTACCAAAGGGGTTGCCTAAAGCCCGTACCTTCGCTGCTATGGCATCTTCTTCTGCATCCGTCGATTTGCGGACCCGGCCCATTGGTATGTTCGATAGCGGCATTGGTGGCCTTACCGTCGCGCGGGCTGTCAGCCGCCTGTTGCCCCACGAGCAGCTGATTTACTTTGGCGACACGGCCCACCTGCCCTACGGCGACAAAAGTACGGCGGCTATTCAGGCTTACTCGGTCAAAATCTGCGACTTACTGCTCAAGCAGCAATGCAAGGTGATTATGATTGCCTGCAACTCAGCGTCGGCGGCAGCCTACGAACTCGTGCGTGAGTATGTAGGCTCGAAAGCACGGGTACTCAACGTGATTGACCCAATTGTAGCGCATGTGGGCAAGGCTTATGCCGGGCGCGCCGTGGGACTCATCGGTACCAAGCAGACGGTCAACTCCAATGTGTACAAAAAAGCTGGACGACCTCGACGCTGGTGTACAGCTGCACTCGCTAGCTACGCCGCTGCTAGCCCCCATGATTGAGGAAGGCTTTTTTAATAATAGTGTCAGCGATAATATTATCCGAAACTACCTCACCAATCCGGCCCTCGATAGTATTGAGGCATTGGTGCTGGCCTGCACGCATTACCCCATGATTAAGGAGCAGATTGCCCACTTCTATGAGGGAAAAGTACAAGTATTGGATGCTTCCGACGCAGTAGCCACCCACGCGCGCGCGTACCTAGAAGAGCACAACCTAGCTGCGCAGCCCGGAAAAAAGCCCCCCACGCATCATTTTTACGTTTCTGACTTCACCCGATCTTTCGAGGAAAGCACCCGCATCTTCTTCGGGCAGGAGGTTCATCTGGAGCACTATCCGCTCTGGGAGTAGCCTGTATACCTGAGGTAGAAGACCTAAGTGCAATGACCTCTTCTGAAAACGATCGTACCTGTCTGTGAGACAATTAACAAGAGTAAGTGAATTCGACCTTTTCCCGAGTTATTCACGTTTAAGTAGTCTGATCAGTTTACCTTTTGTAAGGCGTACCAAGTCTGAGATATAAATTGTCAAGGAGTTAAAAACCATGAAAAAGACCTATCACCGTCTCGGCGACTGGCGCCGCAATACATTACTGGTAGCGGCAGCCGCTACTCTGGGCTTGTCGGTGTTGCCGGCTTGCTCAGGCAATAGCGGCTCCGAAGCCAGCCAGGAACAGTGGAGTGGGGGCGAAACCTATTCGCAGGGTGTTATCACAGAAATGACCGAGGTGCAGCCCGGTGAGTGGAAAGTAACCGCTGAACGTCCTGCCGGTAAAGAAGAAGTAGCTGCCATTCTTAAGCACTTTGATGGCCAGGTAGATACATTGCAGGGTCAGGCTTTACAGCAGCAAATGCAGGACTATACCCGTCAACATCCTGAAAACCGGATAGCTGGCACTGGCATGATGGATATTTTGATGTGGAGCGGCATTGGCTACATGGCCGGCCGCTTCCTAACGCCTAATCGGGGGGCGTATGCTAACCCCGGCTTGCTCCAGCAAAATGCGGGCTGGCGTCAGAATGTGGCGCGGGAGCAACAGCAAGGCCGTAGTTTCTTCGGGCGTGGATTTGCTGGCAACCGCACTTCGGGCGCGGCTGGCATTCGCCCCAGCACATCCGTATCACGGTCGGGAGTTCGTAGCACCGCCCCAGGGGCTGGCCGCAGCAGTGGCTTTTCAAATCGGGGCGGCGGCTTTGGCGGCTAAATAGAAGACTTGCTTTACAAATTTGCCCCCCAGCACCTTGTACGGGACGTTGGGGGGCAAATACATAGTATATAGTTGCCGACGTATGATAAAGCTGTTACCTCTGGCCGGTGATATTGCGCCTGCCGTACGTGGCTTAGGCTGGGATTGGGCCATTGAAGAAGCCTGCGCTGCCTATGTAGCTCGCGAAGCTATCATATTGACTGAGGCCGAAGCGGATGCATTGCTTCAGGCTGCTGATACGCTCTACGAAATGCTCGTGGAGTCTATTCCCGACCCGATTCCGGATGATCTTCTCCAATTGCTGGCTATTCCTGCGAACTTATGGGCGGCGGTGCGTCACTCCTGGAACGATGAGCGACACTGGCATATATATGGTCGGTTTGATCTGGCCTCCACGCCCGATGGTCCTAAGCTACTTGAGTTCAATGCTGATACGGCAACCAGCCTGCCCGAAACGGCCGTAGTGCAGTGGGCTAGTCTGGTAGCTGCCGGCACTGCCGACGAAAGCCGGCAGGCCAATGGGTTGTTTGAGGGGCTAAGTGCGCAGTTTCGCCAGTGGCTGGAAATCAACCCGGATCTGGAGCCTAGCCTATTATTAGTGTATTTGCCCGGTAGCCCGGAAGACGAAGCCAACTGCACCGTACTGGCCGAAGCCGCCCGCGAGGCTGGCTTTGAACAGGTGCAGTTGTGTCCGGTAGATGATATGCAAGTGTCGGTGGCAGGAGAGGAGCGGGGCGTGTGGGCACCAGTAGAGTCAGATCAATGGCAACGCTTTGGCTTTTTGTTTAAGCTAGTGCCGTGGGAGATTCTGGCCCAAGAAGAGCCTACCCTTACTGCTGATCTATGCGAGCTACTATTAAGCCGCGACGTAATCATTGCTAATCCGGCCTATTCCCTCTTGTTTCAGAGCAAAGGCATTCTGGCGTGGCTCTGGCAAGTGTACCCACACCATCCATTGCTGCTAGAAGCTTCCTTGCAGGACCTGCCAGGCCATTACGTGCGCAAACCGCTTTTCGGCCGTGAGGGCCAGAACGTAGCCGAAATGCAAAATGCGCAGGTTACGCGCGAAGTGCCCGGCGAATTTGCCCCCCAGCCCCAAGTGCGCCAGCGCTGGGCTGAGTTGCCAGTTGACGGCCAGCAACGGCAATACCAAGCTGGCGTATTTTGGGCTGGTGAAGGGTGCGCTTTAGGTTTTCGGCGCGATAAGTCGTTTATAACCAATCTATCAGAGTTTGTACCGCATATTATAGAGCAAAAGTAATGTTGTCTGTATGTGGCATGAAATAATTTGTATTTATGCTGTTTAATATTATTTTATTAATATAATTCATATTTTATATTGTATTATTTTATTAAACTATTGTGTTTATAGCGTCAAACTAGTAGCCTTGCATATGCTTAGTGCAAAAAGATGCTTTTGACACTTCTAATCTGCCGACAACCGCTGGTCGCCGGATGGCTCTCAGCTGATCTATGCTCATTATAACGAGTTGTATCGTGTTAACCGTGATGGAACGGGTCTGGCATTAATAGCTACGGCACCCGCTGATCGGCATTTTCGCGAGTGTGACTAGACGGCCCGAGGAAATCGTATTGTTGCGCAAACGATAGGGGCTAACATTTTCGACTCCGAGCTTTATCTGATGAATGCCGACGGATCAAACCAGACGCAACTCATTGGCAACGTACCCGGCCAACTCAACTCTCCATCATTCAGTATTGATGGCCGCGAAATACTCTACACCCGAGACGTGGCTGGCTTCGACGATGTCACCGGGCGGCAGCTGAACGCGCACATTTTTCAGCAGCGCTTAGATGGTACAGGCTTGATAGATATTTCAGTCGGAGTGCGCAGTGGCAGCACTACGGATGTAGGTAAGCCAGTGGGCACCAACGATTTAAATCCTCGCTACTCGCCTGATGGCTCTAAGGTAATTTTTGTTAATACCATAAACGATGGTTTGAGCCCCCTTGAAGTATGGACCGCTGACCTAGAGGGCCGTAGTCGTGCCAGGTTATTTCAGAACGCTTCACTACCTGATTGGAAGTAATAGCTCTAGCGTTGTGCCCAACGTTCAAATCGATTCAGAGTCGGAACCTGTTCACCCTTACCAGATAAAGGGAAGGCTGTTAGTTACGGCCGCACGCCAGCTTCCCCCTTATCTGGTGCCTGGAATACTGCTAAGTTCAACCCTGACTCAGCTACCAGGCCGTGTTCTGGCCTGCGGGCCTTAGTGCATCTGCTTACTCAGGTATTATTCGTGCATATAGTTACGCTGCTGAATATAGGCCGTTGATTCCTAAACTCAGCGGTAATGTACATGGATATCGAAGGGCCGTTACTGCTTTCTGTTTCTTACTATGGGTCGAGTACTTCAACTCACACAGAGTAAGAAACATAATTTGCACGTTGTCTTTTAAGCTCTAGGCATGGCATACGTAATTCTGAGGTGGTCCAGTTACGCTGGACAGTTTAGGGTAGTTTTTGGAATAAGTTGATGATGAGCATTATACGACGTCTGGTAGCCGATGCTAGAGTGCAGGCGCTCGTGGTTATAGTAGTCAAAATAGGTGGCGATGCTGGCTTGCGCCTCAACTAGGTCGGTAAAAGCCAGCCACTCGCGGGCTTCGAGTGCTTCGGTTTTGAGGCGCGACCACAGACTTTCTGCTTGGGCGTTGTCTTAGCACTCGCCGCGCCGATTTCGCGAGCGTAAACAGTCATGGCGGTGCAGTAGCGCCCGATAGCCGTTGCCGCCGTACTACCCGCCACGGTCGGGATGGACTACCAGGCCTGGTGGTGGCGGTTGTGCCCAAAAGCCTCGCTGTAATGCAGTTGTAATCAGTTTTCCAGGCAGGGACGCGCCGACCTGCCAGCCCAGTACGCGCTTGCTGATCATGTCCTGATACGCCCACAGATACGCCCAGGAACCGTCGGCTAGGGCCAGATACGTAATATCGCTGACCCAGACTTGGTTCGCCTGGGTAGGCGGTAGTTGGTCAAGCAGCCGGTTGGAGGCGCAGCGCAGGCCTTGGGTTGTAACGCCCGCAGGCCCTGTAGCCGCTGGCGGCCGATGCGGTAGCCCTTCTGGCGCAAGGCGACCTGAAGCCGCCGGGTACCATAGCGCCGCTTATAGACGCTAAACAACTGTACAAGAGCTATTTACCAGGATGGCGTACCCTGCTATACTACTGGTTGCTAAATTTGTTGCCACGCATAGTAACCACTGGCTGGCACACTAAGTACCTGGCAAGGCTGACGCACCGGATAGTGAGCCTACTGCGCCTCGATAAAGTGGTAACGGCTCATTGGTCCGGTGTCTGGGATAATGCGGCTAGAGCATTCCGATGGCGATGGCTTTTTTAAAATGTTTAGCTCCTGTGCCTGCCGCCGAGCCAAGGCCCGCAGTTGGCGCAGCTCTATGGCAGTGCTGGGTCCAGTTCTGCGCCCCGGGCGGCGGCTTGCGTCGAGCGGCTTTCTCCGGCCCGGCGCAAGGCTTCGGCGCGGAAGGCGGCGTCGTAGCGCCGACGTTTGGCAGGTTGGGAACTGTCTTTCATGACAATGGAAAGATAAGACCCTATTCTGTCTAGATTTACTAGACCACCTCACTATTCCAGGACAAGACAGGTGTCGGAGGTGATGGTCCGTGTGCTTATAAGCGTGGAGTTTAACCTACTGGGGAGACATTTCCCCAAAAAACGGATAAACGAAGCTGTGGTCGGGGAAGGAATACTAGGTGTGGTCGTAGAGCAGTCCTATCACCTTGATTTGTTCCACGTCGAACGTCATTTAGTTTACCTGAAGGGCAGAAATGGTCGGGCTTTTTTGCTACATGAGCCGGTCGTCTTTGGTTTCGTTTTGCAGCAGGATTCTGCCTAACAAACGTCCGATGAACACGCGGGGGTATGTGCGGTTGTGCAGGACTATTTTGTGCAATAACCCGCAGTATTTGAGTATCTAATACGCGTTCATGCGGCCCCATTGGGCTACGCGGCCCTCGTGCAGGGCTTGCACTCGGCTAATCAGTTCTGCCCGGGTTGATTCCTCGAATAGCGTCTTCATTTCACGGTTGGTGCGGTAATACAGGTGATGGTTCCAGGCGGAAGGTTTTCAAATTCGGGAGCATGGCGCGACGACCTCATCAAGCACTACCTCGCTGGACATGAGGTGTCCCGGTCATTTACTGGTGGGCAGTGGCTTCGGCTTGAAGACGGTTCGAAAAGCTTGAAGCGCCGCGGGATGGTAAATGGTGGCGTGCGTCTCCTCCGGCATCATTTTATAGTACCAGGTGAGGTTGTTCTTCGGGGCGCCTCGCAGCGCCGACGCCAAGCGGCGCGACTCAGGTATTTTCTCATTGTCGCGGCTCGACCCTATGTACAGCGTTTTAATTGAGCCTTTGTACGTGCGCAGCATCTTCTCTGCCTGGCCCACCAGCTGGCCCTGGTTCCACCACACGCTGGGGTCAAAGGCCACGTAGGTATCAAACAGAGCCGGCTCCAGCACCAAGGTTTCCACGACAAACAAGCCGGCCAGCGACTCCCCGACAATCCCCGTCTCGGCAGTGGTGCGGTAGCGTTGCCGGATGAGGGGCATCAGCTCCGTGCGGATAAAGGTGCGGTAGGCAGCCGACCCGCCGACGCGGGGGGCTATTTTCCGGTCTTCCGGGTTGGTGGTCGGGCCGGTGAGGTCGCGCCGACGCTGGGTGTTTTCGATGCCCACCAGGATAAAGGGGCGCATGGTACCGTTGCCGGTCAGCACCTGCACCAACCCGGCCACGTGCAAAAAGTCTTCGGCCATGCCGCCATCGGGCATATATAGAACCGGGAGGCGGGCAGTGCCGGAAGAGTCGGTGTAGGTGGCTGGCAGGTACACGTTGATGCGGCGGGTTTCCCCAAGGGCCGCCGAGGCGAGCGTAAAGGTTTGGCCCAGGGCCAGGGGAGCGGGGCTTTCCTGGGCCCGCACCGGCGCGCAGGCGGCCAGGCAGAGCGCAACCAGGGCTGCTAAAGGCGCGTAAGTTGCTTTCAAATTCATAAGGGGTAAGGGCCAAATCTGCCGAACTAGGGCATCTGGAAAGGCAGTTGGTGCTTGGGAAGGATGGGAAGGAGTGAGTTAACAGTGGCTAACGCGGTAGGCCGTGAAAGGCGGCCAGGTTGTCGCGGTAGTTGCGGGTCCACTTGAGCGTTTCGCCGTTGTTCATTTTCACTAGGTATTCGCCGTTGAAGTAGGTTTCCAGCTCCGCCACGTGGTTCAGGCCCACGATGCAGGAGCGGTTGATGCGCGTGAAGTCCAGCGGCGCCAGCTGCGGTTCAAGCTGGGTCAGGCTCTGGTAAATGAGGTGGGTTTTGGTGGCCGTATGCACACTGATGTAGTTGCGGTCGGCCTCGAAATATAGGATGTCCACCGTCTTCACAAAGAACAGGCGGCGCTGTTCTTTCACCAGGATGCGTTGCAGGAAAGCGGGCGTGGGCGGGCCCACTTCCGCCAGCAAGGCCTGCAGTGTGAGGCTGGATTCGGCGCTACTGCGCGCGGCCAGGTGCTGCTTGACGCGCTCCACAGCCTGCTGAAAGCGGAGCCGGTCAAACGGCTTGAGCAGGTAGTCGGTGGCGCTGACCTCGAAGGCGCGCAGGGCGTACTGGTCAAAGGCGGTGGTGAAGACGACGAAGGGCTGGTGGTAGGGCCAGATTTCTCGCAGCACCTCGAAGCCGTCGAGCTCGGGCATCTGCACGTCCAGGAACACGAGGTCCGGCCGCAGCTGCAGGATTTGCAGCACCGCCTCGCTGCCGTTGGCGGCCTCGCCCACCACGTCAATGGCTGGCTCCTCCCGGAGAAAGGTGTGGATAATGCGCCGAGAAATCTGCTCGTCGTCGATGACCAGGGCCCGGTAGCTCATAGGGCGGCAGGTTCAGGGGTAGCGAAGGCCTGAGCCAGCGCGAGCTTGCCTTCATAAGGCACCCGCACCACTACCACGGTGCCGCCGGTGGCGGGCTGGCTGAACTCGAGGTGCGCGCGGCCGTCGTAGAGCTTTTCCAGGCGGGCCCGAGTGTTGCTCAGGCCGATGCCTTCGGCCGGTACGGGGCCGGGGCGTCGCGTCCCGGGGTGCCTAGTGGCTCCCCGGCCGTTGTCGCGCACTTCCACCCGCAGCTGCTCGCCCTCGCGGCGGGCCTCGATGCGCACCAGGGCGTCGCCGGCTAGCTGCTCGATGCCGTGCACCATGGCGTTTTCCACCAGGGGCTGCAGCAGAAACTGCGGAAACAGGCAGTCCCGGGTGTCCGGGGCGATGGCCAGCTCAATGCGCAGGCGGTCCTGAAAGCGAATCTGCTGGATGTGCAGGTATTTGGTGACGAACTGGAGCTCCTCCCGCAGGGGGATGAGTTGGGCGTCGCCATTGGCGATGACGGCCCGCAGCAAGTCGCTCAGCGAGGTGACCATGTCGATGGCGCGGTCATTCTCCTGCTCCAGAATCAGGCCCACAATGGCGTGGTGGGTATTAAAGAGGAAGTGGGGGTTGAGCTGCATTTTCAGGGCCTGCAGCTGGGCCCCGGAGAGCTGCGCCTTGAGCTGCTCGTTGGCCAGCTCGTAGCGGGCGTTTTGGTGGTGCAGGGCCTGGTTGCGGTAAGCATACGCCACTACGCTGTACACAAACACCAGCAGCATGTACATGGCCAGGGAATTGCTGAGCCGCAGGAGCGTGCTGGCCCACACCCCGTCGGGCCCCCAGGAGCGGCCGGTGTGCAGCCCCATCACTTTATAAAGCAAGCCGTAGACTACGCCTGCAATAAGCAGGTTGAGGGCGAATTGAGCTACCAGATGCACAGCCAGGTTGCGGGCCAGCTTGCCCGGCTGCCGCAGAGCCGTGAGGGGCGCGCGGTGCACCAGATACAGGATGAGCGGAGTGCTTAAAAACCAGAGCGAACTGCGCAGCAGCATATCCAGCGTCTCCGTGCGGGTGAGGCCATGGCCGGCTTGCAGCGACCAGTAGGCGTTGGTTTGCAGGTAGCCCAGCAGGGCAAAGCTGCTCCAGAATAAGGCAGCCATTCCCCAGAACAGCCGGGGGCGCACGGGAATGCCAGCAGCCTGAAACACGGTTTGCAAAAGGTTCATGATGCTGAATGTACGCTTAGAACAGCAGTGTTGTCTGTGATGGTGAACAATCGGTTGCCGAAGCCCCCGAACTCCTGCCGAGGGCATACTCACGACTTCGAATTGAAATGGCGACCGGCCAGAAAAGCCAGCGGCACCCCAATCATGAGCACAAGTATCAGGGCCTCTCTAAGGGCGTGGAACGGTTGGAAGGGCCTGACCGGGACGTGGCTCAGCGGCAGCACCAGCAAATTCATCACTGCCCAAATCAACAAGCCATATAATACCCCGGCCGCCACCTTATTTCGAGAAATAAAACCCACCCTCCAATACAACCAAAAAAACAAAGCCGTAAAGGTAAGGGCAATTAAAAAGTGCAGGCTCAGGCCCAACAGCATGGTGCCCCCAGCCCCCGAAAAGGCGGCGCGCCCCAAGACACCGCTGGCAATAGCCTTCAGGATTAGCAGGGGATTATTTCCCGTGGAAAGGAAGAAGCTCGTAAAAGCTGCTAGGATGTCAAACGTGCCGACCAGCAGGCCGGCGTATAGCACTATCCGGGGCGTGGAGAGGGCCGGGAAAGTCCGTTGGTTAGCTGCCTGGCCCGGGAGTGTTGCGGCGTGCTTCATGGCAGGTTGGGGTTAGGGTTTCGGGGTCTTAATTCGGGTGTCGGTGGCAATCCAGTTTACTTCCCAGGTTTTGCCACCGTCGGCTGAAAAGGCTTGTTCGAAATGGCAGGCATTCGCGGTAATGCCCGAGATGACGAAACGGACCCGGATTTTTTGTCCATTTAGCACGTCATCGTTGTAGAATTCTCCCCGGCCGTTGTTGAAGCTGCCCATGGCGGGCACGGTCAGAACACCGTCCCGGACATTGGCGAAATGGAGGCTCCATTGCCGGGTCTGGAGATTATATAAGCGCAAACTCATACCTTCCATGCGGCCGGCCGGGCCTTCAACCGCCAACTCCGCCAGGTTGGCGCGGCCATTCAGTACTTTGCTCACCACCGTGGTGCCCTGGTACTTTACCCAGGTAGTTGCACCCGTTAGGGGCGCTTGCAGCCGGGAAAGCTGCGTTTGCCAAGTGCCTATCTCAAAATCAAAGTCCGTTTGTCCCGTCGGGGCGAAGGGCGAATTGGGCGCCGCCTTCGGGGAATCCGGCTGCCCCTGCGCCAGGCTGTGGAGCAGAGCGAGGTAGCTGACCAATAAGGAACTCACCAGAAAGGTACAGGAGAGCAGCTGGTGGGGTGATTTCATAACCAATTCATGTCGTCAGGATTTTCGCTGGCAGAATCAGCCCCCCCACACGGTTGTAGGCCGTCCACAGCGGCTTCCGCTGGCTCATACATGGTGCATCTTCAGGAGGCGCTGCTGGCTTCCCTTATAGGTAGGACAGCCACCAGTAGGAATGGCGCTGCTTGTAGCGCTGGTACCAGCGACAGGGCCAGTACAGCGTCAGGATTACCAGGGCCCACACGGCGTAAGCTCGCAGCAGGCTGGGATGGTAGGCGGCGGGCCACTCCTCAACGGAAACAAAGGAGAAGTTCACCGGCTGGCCAAACGCAATCCGGGTCCAGACCCAGGCGGCGCCGCTGATGAGCACCAGGTGCGCCACGAAGTAGAAAAATGGCACCTGCCCAAAAGTGCGCAGCCAGCGGGCAGGCCGGCTAGTCACCTGTTCCGCCACGCTGAGCAGCAGTAGCGCCCCACCCAGTGTAAGGCACAGAAACAGCAGTGATGGCGGGTACTTCGTCACGTTCAGAAAGGAAAGCACCGTGTAGCCGAGGCCACGCGGCTGCACACTCCAGGGCGCGGGGTCGCCGTACCAGTTGGTGGCGCGCAAAGCCACAAACAGCCCCAAAGCCAACCAGCCCGCCCAGCGCAGGCGGCGGTTGCGCTGCGGCAGCGGCAGGGCAAACCAAGGCCCCAACACGTAGCCCGCCAGCATCACGCCCAGCCAGGGCCCCACAGAATACGCCACCAGCACCGGGGGTAGAGCCCCGAGCGGGAGTAAAAAGGGAGGGTTGTGCAGCAGCGCCCAGCCGGCATTGCTGGCCGTGACGGGCTGGATAACCGGGAGGGCATTGTGCCCTGCAATGATGACAACAGCCAAGGCTGCGAGTACACCTCTAGGCAGCCAGATAAGGGCGGCCAGCAGCACCATGCTCCCCCCAATGGCCCAGATGACTTCCAGCAGAATCATGTTGGTCTGCCATTGCAGCACGAAGCTGATGAACACTACTTCCACCGCTACCAGCCACAGGCCCCGCGAAAGCAAAAAACCGCTCGTGCGGGCTCGCGAGCGGTGCTTTCGTGCGGACAGCCAGATGCTCACGCCCGAGAGAAACACGAAGGTGGGCGCGCAGAAGTGCGTGACCCAACGCGTGAAAAACAGGGCTGCCGAGGCTTGCGCAGCGTCCTCGGCCCGCATCACCATGGGGGTCCAGAACTCGCGGATGTGATCCAACGCCATAATGACCATCACGAGCCCCCGCACCACATCGACGGCCTGCACGCGGGTTCGCTCAATTCCTAAGGAGAGGCTAGCAGGTGCGTCCGCCGGAGAGGGGGCAACCAATGGGCTGGGGCTGAGAAAGACTTGCTGATTCATCGCCACTTCGTTCAGCGTGTAGTTGAGCAGCGAAGTAACCAATAAACTCCATAAGCCAACACCCGGAAATTTCAGACAGGGGGCTTTTTTATTCCAGCAGCACTTTTCTCAGGACAAAGACGATAAATGGGCGCAGTTGCAACTCAGGAGTCCGTCTTCAAAGGCTTCTACTGACGCTGGTTTGAATTAGGTGCAATCCGAAGAAAATACGCGGGGCTGCGTGCCAAGCTGAAAAGAGGTGCAGCACAAAATGCTCCGTTCATTTTAACGGTGGCAGCTAATGCAGAGCCCTGGACTGAAGTACCGCTCAGCATTCCGCTGAATGTTAGAGAGGGTTTACAGTTAAGAACGAGCTTTGACGGATGAACAAAGACCGAAGTTTATTGACGGATACGCAGTGGGAGCGGTTCTCGCCGCTGCTACCGGGACAGAAACGCTCGCCGGGTACGACGGCTAAAGACACGCGCTTATTCGTGGAGGCAGTACTCTGGCGGGCACGCTGCGGCGTGTCGTGGCGCGATCTGCCAATCGAACGCTTTGGCCCCTGGCACACGGTGTACGCCCGGTTTCGGCGCTGGCGCCAGGCCGGCGTGTGGCCGCAGGTGCTGCCCCAGGTGCAACACGACGCCGGCTTGCATCGCCTATGCGTGGACTCGACCACGGTGCGGGCGCACCAGGTGGCGGCCGGGGCCAAAAAAGACAGCCCGGTCGGGCAGGCGCTCGGCCGCAGCCGGGGCGGCTTCACCACCAAGCTGCACCTGAGCTGCGACACGCAGGGCCGCATTTGTGCGTTGGCCCTGACGGGTGGCCAAGTGGGGGACTGCCCACAGGCTCCCGCTTGGCCACCCGTCAGCCACTTGCGCCCTAGTCAAGCCGTGCTGGCCGACCGGGCATATGACGCCGACTATGTGCGGAATCAAATTCAGCAAGCCGGGGCCACGGCCGTGATTCCAAGCAAGAAAAACCGCACCGTACCCATTGCGCATGACGCCGAAATCTATAAAGAACGTAACCACAGCGAACGGGCCATCAACGGCTTAAAACGCTTTCGGGCCGTAGCCCCGCGCTTTGACAAACGCGCCGTAAACTACTTCGCCACCTGTTGCCTGATTGTGGCCTTAGCTTGGCTTTAACTGTAAACACTCCCTGGCGCGGGTGCGCCGCCGGCCTCACTTGGCCCCTCTTTTATACACGTACAGTCCAACTGGTATAGCACCCGTGTTAACTGAATCAGCCATGGGCATTTCTCGCCCCATCGTCCCCACCAATCATTTGGCCGTGCTGGATGCCTTGCGGGGCGTGGCCTTACTGGGCGTGTTCGTGGTGAACAGCTGGTCGTTTTCCGGCTACAGCTGGCTGCTGCCGGAGCAGCGGCAGGCCCTGGCTTCCTTTCCGGCTGACCAAGGCGTAGGATTCGTGCTGGGGGTGCTAATCGACACCAAATTCGTCACCATTTTCTCCATCCTGTTCGGGGTAGGGTGTCACCTGCAATGGGAACGGGCTGGCCAGCAGACCCGCGTCTTTCGGGGGTATTTTGTCCGGCGTATGCTCTTGCTCGGGCTCATTGGGTGTGCGCACGCCTACTTGCTCTGGATGGGCGACATTTTGTGCTATTACGCCCTGGTGGGTCTGTTGCTGCTACTCCTAACTCAATGGCCGACGCGCCGGCTGTTGCAAACGGGCGTTTTATTTGCCGTCGTTCTGACGGCGGTCGCCTTTATCCTGCCAGCGGCATTTCCTCGGCCCATTGCGGGTTTTCTGGCCCCGCAACAGATAGCACAGGTGTTTGCGCACGGTACTTATGCCCAAGTACTGGCCATGAACTGGCGGATTGATGAGCTGCATAACTTCCTCGAAGCCTCCCCCTTGACTCTGGTGGCCCTGGTGGGCCGCATCACGCTGGGTTTTTGGATGGGACGTATCAGGCTGTTCGAGCAGCCGCAGCAGCATCGGGAGATGCGGAAAAAATGGTTCTGGTGGGGCTTGGCCCTGGGGCCGGCCGGCAGCGTGGGGTTGTGGGCGCTGCGGCATGACGCGCTAGCGTTTGGGCTTTGGTGCCGCTGGGACGGCACGTAGGACGTGCGTGACACGATGCCGGAAGCCCTCGTGAGCAAGGCGCTGCGGCGCGCCCTGGCCGTGCGCTGACCCCCGGCTGGGCTGATTGTACACTCTGACCAAGGCAGCCAGTACACGGCCACCCGCTGTAAAGACCTGGTAGCGCAACACGGCGCGCTGCAAAGCATGAGTCGGCGCGGCAACTGCTACGGCAACGCCCATGCCGAATCGTTTTGGAGTCGATTTAAAGCGGAGTTGCTCGACGGCGGTAGTTTCCCTGGTCTGGTCTGGTCTGGTCTGGCCGAAGCCAAGCTCGAAATCAGCTGCCATATCGCCTATTATAATACCGAAAGGCGTCATTCTACGCTCGGCTATTACTCATCCAACTGCTTCGAAACGCAACTTCAAACCACGTCCCAATTGTAGCCGGCATAGCTAGACCACCTCACATGTCCTGACTTAGAGCAATTTTCAGGTTAGTGTACGTGGTAGCCACAATGGTCAAACCAGTTTTTCGCGTCGGCTTCGGTCACCCATTCGATGGCCGTTTGGATGACCGTCTCCAAGGCGTCGCGGGTGCGGGCCTGGGCCGTGCGGAGCCAGGTTTTGAGCTTGCTGAAGGCGAGCTCAATGGGGTTGAAATCGGGTGAGTACGGCGGCAAATACAACAGGCGGGCCCCGCGGGCTTCGACGCGTTCGGCCAGGCCAGCCACTTTGTGGGCCGGCAGGTTGTCGAGCACGACCACGTCGCCGGGCACGAGCGTGGGGCCGAGCACCTGGTCGAGATAGGCGGCAAACACGTCGCCGTTGAGGGCCCCGCTCACGGTCATGGCCGCTTGCAACCCGTTCGGAGTCAGCGCCGCCACGAGCGTCACGTTCGGTCCGCCGTGCAGGGGCGTGGCTTGCGGGGCGCGCTGCCCGCCTTCGGCGCGGGCGTAGCGGCGGCAGTAGGTCAGGTTGGTGCTGGTTTCGTCCACAAATTTGAAACAGGCAAACTCTTCGGCTTGCACGTCTTCGAGAAAGGCCGCCCGCAAGGCCCTCACGCGCTCGGTATCACGCTCGGCGGCGTGGACGCTCTTTTTTCGCCGCCAGTCCAGCGCCTGCACGGCGCGGCCCATCGTGGCTGGGCTCACACTCGGGCCGCCCAGCGCGGCCACCCACACGCGCAACTCGTCCAGGGTCGCGTCGGGCTGCTGGCGCAAGCAGGCCGCCAACTCGGCGCGGGCTGCCGCGTCCAGCAACGGCGCGGGGCCGCTGCGGTGGGGCAGCGCGGCCACCGACCCACTCGCCCGCTGGCGCTGGCGCAGCTTTTCGACAAACGAGACCGAAACGCAGAACCGGGCGGCGACGGCGGTTTGCGTGGCACCGGGCGCGGCGCACGCCGCCGCCACCCGCTCCCGTAAATCATTCGAATACGCTTTCATATCCAAAAGATACGCCCAAACCCATACATCAACCTAAGAATCGCTCTAGGACCACAAATCAGAATTATCACACTTGTCAATTGCTCGCCTGTTCACCTAAGCCAAACTGCAGAGCAAAGGATGTTGCAGAAGTATAAAATAGTAATGTAACTCACGAAGTTCCGGGCGAATTTGCCCCCCAGTCTCAAGTGCGCCGACGCTGGGTCGGGCTTGATGCCACTGGCCAACAGCGGTTTTATCAGGTAGCGGTTCTTTGGTCTAGTAAAACTTCTTCGATAGTAATTTATAGGGATTTACTCTCCATATTTTAGAGCAATAAATGCCAATAACAAGATTCATCTAGAAGCTTTACTAGGACTTACGCACTTAGTAGTAACTTGAGAAAAAGCCTGGCTTTATGGTGACGCAAGCGACTTACATCGAGTACCTGCTTAGTACGCCCCGCAATTATACGTGTACGCACTTGGCCGAGCACCTGTCGCAGGTGAGCCACGATCAAGTGAACCGATTTCTGCGCCGCAGCTCGTTTTCGCCCACGCAGTTGCGCGAGTTGGTCTTGCCCTTGCTCCACGACTCGCCGGAGGCCTTTTTGCTGGTCGATGATAGCGTGCAGGACAAGCGCTACAGTCGCTTCATTGAAGTAGCCAAACGCCAGTATTCGGGCAACGAACATGGCCTGGTCACCGGCATCTGCCTGGTTAACCTGGTCCACAGCAGCGGACAGGCCGGGGATTTTCTGCCCCTGGACTACCGCGTCTATGCCCCGGAGCTGGATGGCCTGACCAAAAACGAGCATTTCCAGGCCATGTTCGCCCACGTCGTGGCGGAAAATAAAATTCAGGCCCGCACGCTCCTGTTCGATGCCTGGTACAGCGGCAGCGACAACCTGAAGCTGATTCAGCGGGCCGGTTGGACGTTTTTCACGACCCTGAAAAGCAACCGGTTAGTGAGTGCCAGCAAAGAGGGGGCTACCAGTCCCTGGCCGACGTAGCCCCGCCGCCGGGTGGGTGGAGCACCGGCTTGGAAGTACGCTTGCAGAAGGTGCCGTTTGCGGTGCGCTTGTTCCGGCTGGTCGCCCCAAACGGCGACATTGAATGGGTCGTGACCAACAACTTCGCCTTTACGCTTACCCAACCGCTGGTCGAGGCCACCACCCGCACCCGCTGGCAGGTGGAAGAGTTTCACCGCAGCTTCAAGCAGCTGACCGGGGCCGAGAAATGCCAGTGCCGCCGTGCCCAGGCCCAGCGCAACCATCTGGCCTGCTGCTACCTGGCGTGGGTGTCCCTGCGCGAGTTTGCCCGATCAACGGCCCAAACGATTTATCAGGCCCACCAGCACCAATGGGCTCCCTACTTGAGCCAGCTGCTCGCCAAGCCCCTCATTCCTGCCCTGCTCCCCGCAAGTGCGTAAGTCCTATTTACATTACGAAGCTGTTTAGAAAGTCTGTTTAGTGGTAATTTTTCGCAGAAAGAGGACGATAAACGCGAGCCAATGAAAGGCCAGCCAATTGCCGATGCTGGTTTCATAGCGCACGAGCAGGGTTTTGAAGCTGTCGAGCCAGGCGTTGGCGTGTTCGACCACGGCGCGTCGGCGGTAGAGTGCGGGGGCAAAAAACGTATCGTCGTCGGTCTGCCAATCGGCGGCGCGACGGTTACGGGCACTGTTAGCTTGAATGTCGCGCGCGGCGCATGCCTGCCGTAACTCGGTGGTATCAAAGGCACTATCGGCATTTAAAAACAGCCCGGCCACGGCAATGCCAGCGGCTTCGAGCAACACGCACAGTTCCTCAAACAGGGTGCTCAGCCGGAAGCTGTCGTGGTGGTTGCCCGCCTGCGGGGTCGCACAGGCCAGGGGTTGGCCCTGGTTGTCGGTCAGAAACAGGGCCGTGGTGGTGCGGGCCTTTTTGCGCCCCTGATAGCCCACGGCGGCCCCGCCGTTTTTGGCGGGTGTGTGGCTGCCGTCGAGTTGGACGCTGGAACAATCCAGCCAGTGCTTGTGGCGGCGTAAGACGTTGAGCCACGCCTTTTGCCCCGACCCGTCTTTGCGCCACTTGGTGAAGCGGGCGTACACGCCCTGCCAGGTCAGGGCCGCCCCGGTAAAGACCTGTTTGACGGGTAGATAGCGCCACTGGCAGCCGGTTTTGAGCTTGTAGAGCAGGGCTTCGAGCAACTCGACGGGGTCCACCCGGCGGGGGCGTCCGCCGCGGGACTGGGTCAGGTGGGGTAAAATCCAGGTACGGATAATATCTTTGGGCAGGACTTCCATGAAGCAAGTGAAAGGAGGTGGGTCGCACCCCAAATTTCGCCTGTATTGTGGGAGTCTTTTGCGTTTCTGTTGACCAACGACTACTTTTTAAACAGCTTCTACATTTGCATTAACCGCTATCGGCAGAGTTACTGTTTTGTTATGATTGGTACGTGAGGATATGCAAGTACATAGCCATGATTGGATTTTGCTCCTGTATGCTACATGCTGCCATGAGAATACTATGGGTGGCTTCCTAACCCTCGTCTAACTCAGGCGTGGGACAATAGGTCATGACCTACAAGGTGGGTGACTTATTATAAATTAGACAGCTTTGGCATAGCTAATGCACAAAGACGTGCCTTTTTCGGTGCGTCGCATGGTAGTTATTGTTGAATTTAAGGGACCGTAAATTTATATGCTAACCTTTTAAGCACTTATGCAAATGAACATGGAATAGTTCAATGACTTGACCTTTATAGAGTCTAATAGAAATGCTAAACACCAACATAGCATTAAACTAAATAAGTTCTTAATGATGCTCTAAAGGGCTTATTTAGCTGTAAGTACTATTCCGTCATCTTCTGCTAAGCTTATAAGTTTCGTATAGTATGTGTTATATGGGCTTACTATAATTCAATAGTAGTAGCTACCAACATCTTACTATGCACTGATATGTAAATATTGCTTGCACATAAATTATGCTGATTATGATAAAAGATAGAACTTCTTATTTGACTATTTCCGAGTACAGTTACTAAATTAAGTAGGAGAAATTAAGACTCACATGATTATAATGATAAATTATAATATATAAATAGATTACTGTGTTGCTGGTTAATTATTAATACGATTTGAGAGTGGAATAAACTTTGCTGTTGTTCCACTCGAACAAGAAGTGCTACTTTTAAGTCTTTCAGAACGAGTAAGCCTACTTATGTGTCAGAAAAATTAAATTTAATATTCTAAACGTCCTACATTAATATAATATTGTATTCGTATCCTTGCTAAATTATTGGTTAGGCTCTACTACCTGAATTTGTTAAATAACATCAGCACCATACGTGCATTTTGTATACTCATAAAAGATCATAAAACCACTTTTATCTGTTGCATAATTAAAAGAAATTCTTTCAATAAACCAAAATACATAGTAACTAATTTTTCACTTTCATATGAAACAAACTTACCTTTTACTCTTACAACACCTGTGGAAAGCGCCAGCCACTCTGGTGCTTTTGGTGTTGCTGGCCATGCCTTCCCTCAGTTGGGGCCAAACGTTTACGGAAACTTTTGGCACGGCCGGACCTAAGACAATAAGTGCGGCCAATGCCGCTAAGGATTTTGATAATGACCAATTTACTTTTAGCGGTAACACATCACTAATAGCAACTACTGCTGATCCATCACCGGCGTCGGGTGGGTCATTTATCTATTTTGGTGATGCTAGTACTACTACCGGTGGTGTAGGGCCCCGTCCTACCAATGAGCGCACATTCGCTATAAATCGGATTAATACTACTCAGCTGACAAACATTCAATTGAGTTTTCAATTATTCGTAAACCCTGCACTTGGTTCTAATCCCGGAGATTTTGTGGTAGAATATACTACCGATCCTGCGGCTGATGAGCCGGTGTATATTCCTGTTGCGTCGCCTGATCTCTCGATACAAGGTTGGAGTAAGGTTACCATTAACAATCCATTCAATGGTGTTACTGGTGCTGCTATAGCATTGCGCTTTCGACGTTTAACTACTGCCGGTGATAGAATCGCTATTGACGATGTAGTCCTTACTGCGACAGTAGCTCCTAACTTCACAGCTACGCCTATTGCTCAGGCATTTTCTAATACTGCTATAAACTCAACTTCGGCTGCACAAACCGTTTCAGTTAGCGGCAGCGGTCTTATCAATAACATCAACATTGTCGCTCCCACGGGTTTCTTGATTCGCCAGCAAGGTGTTGGCACATATGGCGCTACGTTGGCCTTGACTCCAGTGGGAGGAAATGTCAACACGGGGGTTGAAGTAGTATTCAATCCGCAAACTGCTGGCGAATTTAGAGGTCAGATTACTTTCGACAGCGATAACGCCTCGCGGAGAACGGTCGCCGTGAGTGGCACTGCAGTTTCGCCTACTATTATTGTTACACCTACCAACTTGGCTTTTGGTAATGTTGAGGTCAATACACAGTCTGGGGTGCAGTCTGTTGCGGTAGAAGGTTCTAATTTATCCGCAAACATCAGCGTTCAGGTTCCGACTGGTTATGAGTTTCGCAAGTTGGGCGATGCTACGTTCTTGGCTTCGGGCACCACGCTGACGCTGGCGCAGACGAATGGTAGCGTTAATACTTCTGTTGAGGTACGCTTTGCTCCTACAACCAGAACTGCATTTAATGGTGACATGTCATTTGTTAGTGCCGGTGCCACCACTCGATTTGTAGCTCTTACTGGAACCGGGATTGCACCTGCACCTGTAGTAACGGTTTCGACCACTAATCCGGCTACGGCTAATAGCAACACGATCAACTTCCCCGATACGCGAATAGGCCGTAATTCCGAGCCTATCTCCTTCTTCGTAAGCGGTCAAAATCTGGATAACAACACTGTTATTGTTAACTCGCCCTCTCAGGAGTTCCAGATTCGTCTGGGTACATCGGGAGCATTCGTAGCGCAGGTAACTTTGACTGGTACCAACGGTACCCTGGCAGCCAGAGAATTGCAGGTGCAGTTCTCTCCTTCAGCCACTGGCGCTCGGAGTGCTGTTATTGCAGCCTCTTCCGGCACAACGGTCAACCAGATTCTGCAAGTCAACGGCAATGGCCTGGCCGCTTCCACTACTCCGGAGATCTTCATTACGCCTGATCCGGCGACGCTTGACTTTGGTTCGGTAGCCGCAAACGGCTCGGCTCAAATCCTGACCTTCCGGGTGGGTGGTACCATGCTTGGCAGTAATTCTTTGATTCTTACTCCTGGTAGCATTAATCCTGAAAATATTGAGATCCGGGAGGCTAACGTTGGAGACTTTCAAACTGGTCCTCTCACCTTCCAACCTATCAATGGAAGCGTAACGGAACGGGTTATTCAAGTGCGCTTGGCGGGGCCACTGACTCAGGGCCAATTTCAAGGCACTATCACAGCTGCTAGCCCGAACAGTAATGCGCCAAACAAAGTAGTTAACATTACTGCAAACAGCACGGGTAGTTCAGCAACTGTCAGTGTCGAAAATACATTAGAGATATTCTCTACAGTTCCAGGGTGGCCTCAGCTATCCAATCGTTCTTGGTAAATGGCTCTGGTCTGGTTCAGGATGTAACTGTTCGGGCACCTGCCTTCTTCCAGGTAGCGCTTCAGGAAGTAGACTTCGCCGCCTTGAACGGCGCCACAGGTAACACTATCACTGTGGTACGGAACAATGGATTAGGTGATGGTTTTATTAACCCAGTACGGGTTTATGTGCGCTATCTACCCACAACAGCAAATCCTCAACCCGATTTGGCTAGCGTCAATGCTACAAGCGAGCCAGCCGTAGGAGCTGCAGTCCAGGTAGAAGGCTTCAGCGCTCCTTCAGTAGAGATTCAGACCTTGCTTCCCGAGTTTAGAAATGTGGAAAGTGGTAATGTATCTGCTCCCGTCGCTGTGACTGTTCGCGCTTTACGTGTACGCCAAGACATCACGGTGGCGGAGTTGCTCACTGATGCTAGTCAGTTCAATGCTCCTACTCTTCAGGATCAGTTTGAGATTTCGCTAAATAGCACTACAGGCTTCGGTACTAGCGTAACTTTCTCTCCAAATCAGAGCACATATAGTATTGACCAAATAGTATATGTACGTTACAAGCCTACCCACATTGGTAATGCATCTTCAAAACTGCTGTTCAGAAGTAATGACTTTAACAATAAAGGTTTCCAGGATTTTGCCATCAATGGTACTATTCGCGGTAATGCGTTGGATAACCAACCTACGGTTCAGACCACTATTAGTATCGTACGTAATGGTTCGACGGCAACGGTGAGCTTCACGCCTGCTCAGGGTGGTGCTGCCAACGGTGCCGGCGAAGGGCGACTGGTCATTGCTAGTGTTGATAACAACTTAAGCGGCAACTCGCAACCCCAGGATGGTCAGACGTACCTTTCTGCTGACGGAACAATCGGTCAAGGCTCAAGTGTCGCTCCTGGATATTTTTCTGTCTACACGGGAACTGCTAACCAAGCCATCGTGAAGGGGTTAGATCCAACTAAGGCATACTACTTCTATGTATTTGATTACAATTTTGTAGCAACAAATACTAGCGGTGAGCGGCTGTCAGTACCAGGTGCTGAGAACTATCTGACACCTACTCCGGCTACTCAATTGGTACCAGTTGCGGCTGTGGCTCCTGGCACTCCGCTGCCTGTAGAGTTGGTTTCGTTCTCTGCCAAGTTGCAGAACACAAGAGTAAACCTAAACTGGGTAACCGCATCAGAGAAGAATAATAAGGGCTTTGATATCGAGCGCAGTCAGGACGGGGTTACTTTCGCTTCTGTGTTATTCAAGAATGGTCAGGGCACTACCACCGGCAAAACGACGTATCTAGCTGTAGATGAGCAGCCCTTAGCTGGTGTTTCGTACTATCGCCTAAAGCAACTAGACTACGATGGTAAAACGAGCCTGTCTTCGGTTGTGCGCATTGCCAATGACGAGATGACAGAAATCATGATGTACCCTAACCCGGTGCAGAGCACTCTGAACATTCGCTTACCGCATGCTACCAAAACGAGCGTTCAGGTAACGATAACGGATCTAACTGGCCGAGTAGTACGGAAAGAGCAATTGGCTGCTAATGGCGAGGTTAACATGAGTAGCCTTAGCACTGGTACTTACCTGGTAACGGTGAATGACAGCGTACAAAAGGTGACCCGACGGATTGTGAAGAACTAGTGTAACACTAGTTTGAACAATTCTTCAGCAACAAAAAAGCCCCCCAAATCTGGGGGGCTTTTTTGTTGCTGAAGACTCAATGCTGGCACGGTTTAAGAACATGGGCGCGAAGATTTAATCTAATTTATAAGGCTATATTTTAAGTTATTACATGAAGCTATTGGTCAGGTCATTCTGCTCCCATACGCAGTTTATTTTGCTGCTGGGGGGCATTTTATTCTTATTTCTCTTATGTAGGCCGTCAGCCTATGCGCTCACTTATACCTGGGTAGGTGCCGGGAGTAACAACAACTGGTCGAATGCTAATAATTGGGAGCCAACCCGAACCCCAGCTGCCGATGATGTGCTCCTCTTCGATGGCAGTCGAACACCTACTGTGAGTGTAACTGTAGACTTTGTGTCCCCGCAAGCCATTGGGCAGCTACAGTTTATTAACAATGTGGTAGCCACGCTAACCGTGCAGCCCGATGCCAATGTAACGCCGGCCCGTCAGTTAAACATCGGCGCTGGTATAGATGGGGCCGATGTTGAGGTTGCAATCGGTAGCTCCTTGCAGGTGAAAAGCCCGGAGGGAGTGAGGGCAACGGCGGGCATGACTTTTCATTTAGGTACGGAGAGTACCGCTGTTATTGCGGGTACGCTCATTTTTGGCAGCAGCAGCGAAGCGTCGCTCACTGCCGATCCGCATCAGCTAATTTCACTGAAGAAGGGCATTACTACCATTGAGTTTGCTGCTAGCAGCGTGTTTAGGGCCGAGAAAACAGTCACTGGGTTTCCCTTTAATGATAAATCTGGTTCTGGCGGCACTGTTGTATTTAGGGGTGGTTCTTTCTATGACCATCGAGGAGGAAGTACGCCGTTTGGCACCAGCCTCCCGACGGCGCCAGTGGCACTGTTTGAGAAGGACAGCTACTATGCCTTTTCTGCCGCTGCTGCCGGGCCGCAATTATCTGGTCGTACATATGGCTTCCTCGAATACAGACGAGTGAGCACCGGCGTGACGGGTGGGGGTGATGCAGCGGCTATTGGCGACCGGCCTTTATTAATACAGAATGATCTGATTATCATGACGGGAAACGTTAAACTCAACGTGGCCAGTATTACCATTCAGGGTAGCATCCACATGAATGCTGGTACACTTGTGAATCCTAACGGCGCTTCTACGATAGCCCTCAGCGGCAGTGCTGCTCAGTTCATTACTAGTATTACCGCTACGCCCGTGTCGCTGGGGGCAAATGTTACGCTTGTCATTGATAACACGAATGGCGTAACCCTACAAACACCAGTGCAAGTAGCCAAAGCTCTAACGCTGACTAAAGGAAAGCTAGTTACTACAGTCAGCGGACCACTTACATTAGCAGCAGGCGCGACCATTAGTGCCCACGAAAACAGCTTCGTAGTTGGTCCGCTCACGCGAGTAGTGGCAGCCAGTGGCACAACAAGCCTAGATTTCCCAATAGGCTTCGGTGCAGCATATCGCCCTCTGACACTCACCGTAAATCACGCAGATGCTACCGAGGCGCGCTATACCGCTGAGCAAGTAAAGGGCAAGCCTCTAGCACGAGCTTTTACTGGCAATATCAAAAAGGTGTCCGCCGTACGATATTTCAATGTAAGTAGAAGCTCTACTGCTGCCAGCTTCATCGATGGTTCTATTAAGCTCAGCTATGGCTCAGACGACGAAGTAGATAACCCAGATAAACTACGGATTGCTAAGTCGTCGGCCAATAATCAGGCTTGGGATGATTTGGGCGGCATAGGTAGTGGCGTGCCGACCGGTACAATTACTTCCAACATACCCTTTAATAGCTTCGGTACTTTCGCACTAGCAAGTACTGATGCAGGTTCCTTAGCAGGAAATAATCCGCTGCCCGTTGAGCTTATGAGGTTTTCAGCCGAATCAAGAGCACAGGGAGTGTTAGTGCAGTGGGCAACAGCTAGTGAGAAAGATAACGCTGGCTTTGAGGTGGAGCGCAGTCAAGAGGGGCGCGACTTTGAGACCGTAGCCAGGGTAGCTGGGAAAGGGCAGAGTACGCAAAAGCAGGCGTATAGTGCTTTGGATACCAAACCATTGACTACTCCGACTGCCTATTATCGTATCAAGCAGATTGACTTTGATGGTAGCGCCACTTATTCAGGCGTTGTAGCTGCGAAGGGAAGTTTGCAAGTAGAGCCTTATCCAAATCCGGCTGTTAATCAGCTTACTTTTCATTCGCAATGCCCTGGGCTAACTGTATATCACATTCGGGCTGTTACGGGCCAGATAGTGATGCAAGGAAGGGCAACTGCTGGCTTAACAACCCTTGATATATCAGCGCTTCCTGTCGGGATATACTATTTGGAATACGGAATTTCAGAAGGCTGCCCAGTGCATAAATTTATGAAGCAAACGAACTAAGCAGATCATTAACAGCTGTGTATGAATGAAAAAAGCCCCCCAGAAGTGACTCTGGGGGGCTTTTTTATAGTAAAGTATTTAGACCGAGAAACTCTCGCCGCAACCGCAAGTGCGGGAAGCATTAGGGTTGTCGAAGTAAAAACCCTTGCCGTTGAGGCCGTCGGAGAAGTCAAGCTCGGTGCCGGCCAGATACAGAAAGCTCTTCATATCGACCACTACACGTACGCCTTTATCTTCAAACTCCTGATCCATGTGCTTGACTTCGTTATCAAAATCAAGCTTGTAGGAAAGACCCGAACAGCCACCACCCGCCACCGAAGCACGCAGACGATACGTCTCATCGAGCTGCGCGTCGCGCATGAGGTGCGTTACTTTTTCCTTTGCTTTATCAGATACGGTAATCATGGGAATTGCCAGTTACGAGTTGCCAATTATGAAGAACCTGCCTTTAGCTAAAAGCTGGCTCTTCATACTAACATTCGCAACGAATTAATGGTGCGATTTAGCTTCTTCCAGGGCTGGCAAGCCGTTCTTGACGCGGTAATCGTTGATAGCCGACTTAATGGCATCTTCAGCTAGTACCGAGCAGTGAATCTTCACGGGAGGAAGAGCCAACTCTTCTACAATTTCCATGTTATCGATGCTCAACGCTTCGTCAACCGTTTTGCCTTTTAGCCATTCAGTTGCCAATGACGAAGAAGCAATAGCCGAACCGCAGCCGAAGGTCTTGAACTTGGCGTCGGTGATGGTATTGGTAGCTTCGTCCACTTCAATTTGCAGGCGCATTACGTCGCCGCACTCAGGAGCGCCAACGAGGCCAGTACCTACGTTCTTTTTGCTTTTATCCAGCGTGCCCACGTTGCGGGGGTTGCTGTAATGATCGATTACTTTATCGGAGTAAGCCATTATGGTAGAAATGAGAGTTAGAAGTGAGAGGTGAGACTAAAAACTAACAATAGACAAAAGAGTCTCACTTCTCGTGTCTTAGTATTCAGGTCTAAATCAATGTTCAGCCCACTCAATCTTGCTAAGGTCAACACCTTCTTTGAACATCTCCCACAGAGGTGACATTTCGCGGAGCTTGGTTACAGCCTCTTTCACATGGTTAATGGCGTAGTCAATCTGCTCATCAGTAGTGAAGCGGCTCAACCCAAAACGCAGGGAAGAATGTGCGAGGTCGTCGCTCAAACCTAGTGCTTTCAGTACGTAAGAAGGCTCCAAAGAGGCTGAAGTACAGGCAGAACCAGACGATACAGCTAAGTCTTTCACCCCCATCATCAGACCTTCACCTTCTACATACGTGAAAGAAATATTTGTTACGTGGGGTAAGCGGTACTCGCGTGAGCCGTTAACGTAGCTTTCTTCCATCTCCAGCAAGGAACTCTCAAGACGGTCGCGCAAAGTGGACAGACGCTTGGTGTCGCTTTCCATTTCGAGGCGGCATAGCTCACAAGCTTTGCCCAGGCCCACGATGCCAGGAACGTTGAGGGTGCCCGAACGCATACCACGCTCATGCCCGCCACCATCCATCTGGGCAGTTACTTTTACCCGAGGGTTCTTACGACGCACATATAAAGCACCTACACCTTTCGGGCCGTACATTTTATGCGCCGTGAACGCCATGATATCGATTCCGTCGGCTATAACGTCAACCGGAATTTTGCCAACAGCCTGAGTAGCATCGGTCATGAAGAGCGCACCATGCTTATGGGCAATTGCGGCGATTTCACGAATGGGCTGAATAGTACCGGTTTCATTGTTGCCGTACATGATGGTCACCAGAATGGTCTGGGGAGTCATGGCGGCTTCCAGGTCGGCCAGGCTAATGAGACCTTCGCGATTTACCGGAAGGTATGTCACTTTGCCCCCTAGCTTCTCAATATGCTTGCAGGTATCGAGCACGGCTTTGTGCTCGGTGGTAGCAGTGATAATGTGATTACCCTTCTGGGAATACATCTCAAACACGCCTTTAATACCTAAATTGTCTGATTCGGTAGCGCCTGAAGTGAAGATAATCTCCTTCGGGTCGCAGCTGATGAGTTGGCCAATCTGCTCGCGGGCGTAGTCCACGGCCTCTTCCGCTGCCCAACCGAAGGGGTGGTTGCGGGAGGCCGCGTTGCCGAATACCTCCGTGAGGTAGGGCATCATGGCTTCCAGTACACGCGGGTCGAGGGGCGTGGTGGCGTTATTATCGAGGTAAATAGGTAGCTTGAGCATGGCTCGAATTTCAGTAAGTCAGCGGAAAACTAATGAAAGTCCAAAGGTAACTCAGTGGAGAATCATTCGCATCTAGAACAGCAAAACAAACAAACTGGTTTTACTTTGCGCCCACAAAAGTAGAGATAATCCAAATAAGCTTCTTCATCCGTATTGTTTGCCCGCTATGTTTACAAATCTGGAACACCTTGGCCTGGCCGTACACGACCTCAAGGCCGCTACTGCCCTGTACAGCACGCTCTTAAATCAAGAGCCATATAAGCAGGAGCATGTAGCCAGCGAAGGGGTGGACACCGTTTTCTTTCGGGTGGGCGGCTCCAAGATTGAATTATTGGCTGGTACCACGCCCGATAGCGCCATCACCCGTTATCTGAGCAAGAAAGGGGAAGGCATTCACCACGTAGCGTTTGAGGTAGCAGATATTCGGGCGACGATGGCGCGGCTGAAGGAGCAGGGCTTCACGCTCCTGAATGAGGAGCCCAAGCGTGGGGCCGATAATAAGCTGGTGTGTTTCGTGCACCCGAAAAGCGCGGCCGGCGTATTGGTAGAGCTGTGCCAAGAGATTGCCTGATCGGGCAACAAGGCAGTCATTCATCCTTATTAACAAGCTCCGTGGCCAATTTTCAACAAGAAGTAGAAGCTGCCGTTGAGGCGTTGCTATTCCAGCAAATCATTCTGTACCCTACTGATACAGTATGGGGAGTAGGCTGCGATGCCGAAGTGCCGCGGGCCGTAGAACGCCTCTATAAATTAAAGGAGCGCCCCGAAGGCAAACCTAGCATCGTGCTGGTAGCTGACCTGGATATGCTGCGCCGCTATGTCGCCGAGGTGCCTGATGGGTTAGAGCAAGCCATAGCAGAGCAAACCCGGCCCACTACGTATATTCTGCCAGCCAATCATCGGTTGTCCCCGCAACTATTAGGTCCGGATGGCACTGTGGGCTTGCGTATTCCGCAGGATGAGTTTTGCCATAAGCTGGTGCGCCGCCTCGGTCATGGAGTGGTATCTACTTCAGCTAACCGCGCTGGGGAGCCTACGCCGGCTACGTACGCCACCGTTGATCCTAAACTTGTGCGTGCCGTTGACCATGTAGTAGGCTGGCGGCAGGAAGATGTAGCCAGCACCGCGCCCTCGCGGGTGGTACGATTTGGGGCTGATGGGCAGCTGGAAGTGGTGCGCGAGTAGGCCAACGATCAACCCTATCGTTGACTCTGATTACACAGCAGCGTTGCGCTTAATAACGCACCACTATTTCCATGGTCGTGCTCATGGAGGGAAGCGCCGCCATTTATTAGCCGCACCATAGCGGTACAAATGCGTAGCAAAGGCGGGCATGAGCAGCGGCAATGCCAGCTCTTTCCCTTGCCGGGAGTGGCCTACCCATTCGATTGTGACGGCTATTGCCTCGTCGGGAATAAACAGGTTAAGGGAACGTAGGTCGATGCGTACGCGGCGGGAGCCTTTGCCGATCAGCTGCTTATAAACAGGTTGTTGCAGTAGGGAGGTAGTTGGTATGCCGCCCCGAAGCCGATACACATTGACCCGCAGCTGCACGGTGTCAAAATCATTAGCGCTGAGTACAAATTCAAACTGATCGAGCCAAGCCCCGCGCTTGGGCAGCTGAAACACCCGTCCGATTTCGGAGCCTACGTTCAAGCCGGGCTGTGCTCCAAGCGCAAAGTTTGTTTGCAGATTAGTGCGATAGTGGCGGTTGCCAATGTGCGCCGAATCCAGGCCCCGCGCCCGAACGGTAACCTCAGCCAGGGTGACGCTCGCGTTGGGCAGCGCCACGGTGAGCGGCGAGGGGGCAGCGCCGCCACGGCGAAAGTGCGGGCCTCGTAGCCTAATAAGGCAAAACGCAGACTGTCGGTACCCGCGACGGTGACCGGCAGCATCAACCGAAACTGGCCTTGCGCATCGGCTACGGTACCTACTCCCTGGCCCAATACGCCCACCGTAGCATAGGATAATGGTTGGCCGGCGGCATCTGTAATACGCCCGGCGAGCAGATGCGAGCTACCTGTCTGAGCGGCGGCCTGGGGGGCAAATATGCTGTTAGCCAGCACTAAAAGCAGTACTACGGAGGCCGTGTGGGCAGCAGTAGAGCCCAGCGCGGTGGCTGATTTAAGCCGGCGCTTGTAGTAGCGCACGGTGCGGGCAATAAGTACGCTGCCAAGCAACGTAGGGGCAATCCAGCCTATTAAGCCTGCCCAGCTGGGCGCACTTGCCGGCAGCCACCGTCCCAGATTTACGACGATAAAGGCCGTGGTGGCTGATATGTAAGAGCCGCCCATGCGGGTGAAGTGCAGAAACAGCCACGGGGCGGGCGTAGTCGCTATCGGGCGCAGTCCTCGCCATACATCAAGGCCCGCAAACAGGCAGATCAGGCCGCCGAAAAAGGCAAATAGTACGGCTCGTAGCCAAAGGCCGGTTAGGATCATCAGCAAGCCAACCAGCGCCGAAAACGCACCGAGCGCTACATCGGGTACGGGCAATACAGCGCTGCGCCGACGGGCCGCGCGCCAGCCGCTGAAACTGAGGTAAAAGCTTAACACTGCTACGCCCGTCAGAAACAGTCGGCCCAGCGTGATGGGTTGAAACAAGCAGAGTAGCACCGCGGTAACGGCCACTGCCACCATACAATACACATACAAGCGGCCCGCCCGCACGTGCGTGGAGCCACCTTTGCGGCCTAACATCGGGATTAGACCAGCCAGAAGCGCTATCGTGCCGGCTGTGATGTGCAGCCCCAGCAGCAAGCGAATGGGCAGGGCAGAGGCAGCCAGGGCAAAGAAGGGCGAGGAAAGCAGGAGTAGTAGCATGGGGGGCATTTTTGGAGACCGAACGGTGTAAACTTGCGCTGCTCCCCGCCAGCGACCAAGTATTTGCTACTGAAGCGTCGGATAGACTGGATGAGCTGTTCAAATGCAAGGTTGTGGTGTAGCCGCTTCGCGGCCCAGCTATGGTTGCTAGCCCACCGTTGCCTTACTTTGCGGTATGAAACACCCGCAGCTCCCCGACCTCCCGTTGTTCCGTACCATCGCCGAAGCAGCTCAGGAACTAGGGTATCCGGCCTACATTATTGGGGGGTTTGTGCGCGATTTGGCTTTGGCGCGCCCCAGCAAGGATATTGACGTGGTGTGCGTGGGCGATGGAATTCAGCTGGCGCAGGCCGTAGGCAAAAAGCTGCCCGGCCGGCCCCGTGTGACGGTATTCAAGAACTTCGGCACGGCCATGCTGCCGACGCCGGAGGTGGAAATCGAGTTTGTAGGTGCCCGGAAGGAGAGCTACCGCAGTGAATCGCGCAAGCCGGAAGTGGCTGCCGGTACATTGGAAGAGGATTTGGCCCGGCGTGATTTTACTATCAATGCGCTGGGGTTGAGCCTGAACCCCGGAGATTTCGGAACGCTGGTAGACCGCTACGACGGCATGGGTGACCTCCAGCGTAAAACCATTCGCACGCCCCTCGACCCGGATATTACCTTCTCCGACGACCCCTTGCGCATGATGCGCGCCGTGCGCTTCGCCACGCAGCTCGACTTTGATATTGAGCCGGATACGTACGATGCTATTGCCCGCAACAAGGAGCGGATTCGCATCGTGTCGCAGGAGCGCATTACCGACGAGCTGAACAAGATAATATTAGCCCCCCAGCCCAGCTATGGTTTTAAGCTACTGTTTCAGACGGGCTTATTGCAACTGATTTTCCCCAAAATGGCGCTGCTTCAGGGAGTAGATAAAGTGGGCCAGCACGCACACAAGGATAATTTCTACCACACGCTGCAAGTGCTCGATAATGTAGTGGCTGCCGGCGGCGACCTGTGGCTGCGGTGGGCTGCTATTCTGCACGACATTGCCAAGCCCGCCACCAAGCGCTTTGACCCCAAAGTTGGCTGGACTTTTCATGGCCACGAAGACCGTGGTGCGCGCTGGGTACCTCAAATATTCACAGAGCTAAAGTTGCCTCAGGGCGAGGAAATGCGTCAGGTGCAAAAGCTGGTGAAGCTTCATTTGCGGCCTATTGCCTTAGTTAAGGAAACCGTGACCGACTCGGCTGTGCGGCGCCTGTTATTTGAAGCCGGCGACGACATCGACCGGCTCATGCTGCTCTGCCGGGCCGATATCACAAGCAAAGACCACCAACGGAAGGAGCGCTACCTGCGCAACTTTGGGGTAGTGGAGCAGAAGCTCAAAGAGGTAGAAGAGAAGGACCATCTGCGCAACTTCAGGCCAGTTATTACGGGTGAGGTCATCATGGAGACTTTCAATCTGAAGCCTTCCCGTGAAGTAGGCGAGTTGAAAGAAGCGGTGCTGGAAGCTATTCTGGATGGCAAGGTGCGGAACGAGCTTGACGAGGCGTATGCTCTATTGCTAAAGCTTGGGCAAGCGAAAGGGCTGAATCCGGTTCAGCCCTCTGCTCATCAATAGATTTCTATCCACGGTAATAAATGTCTTAGGGCTAAGCAGCTCGTACTCTACTGAGGGCGAGCGTGTTGGCCCTAAAACAAATGTGAGGAAGCCTCTACCCCCAGTTGCAGCTCGGTAGGTAGAAGACTTCCTCAGGGTCCACCTTTCACTCACTTTAGACCCTATATTTGTTCACCGCAAGTATAGATGTTGAGTATGAGCGCAAGGTTGCCCAATCATCACGTTTTTGTTTAGAAAGATCAGCGCTTACCCATTCAGGTACTCGGAGAGTCACTAATGAGGCGCTGGGGGGCTTTTTACTCATTAACCCGAGTGATGCGCGAAGCACCCACGTCGCTTACTTTTACGCTGCTGGGGTTGCCGCTGTACTCAATCACGCTGGCGCCCACGGCATCAGCACGAAGTGACTCCTTAATCTGAAGGCGAGCTTTACTCATACCAGCCAAATCAATATCGGCTGAGCGGGCGGTGAAGCCGGCTCCTGCAAGCTCGCAGGCTCCGGCTCCATCCACTTCCAGCATGTCGGCGCGCCCTTGCAACGTAGTCCGGCAGGCACCAGCCAAATCCAGATTCAAGCTGCGATAGTCGCCGTTTAACCGCAGGTGACTAGCGCCGGCCTGGTCCACTTCCAGGGTCGATTGATTCGTGAAGCCTGATACGTCGGCGTGCACGGCCCCCGCTAGGTCCAACTTGTTCAGCGCAGGCATCTCGATAGTAATCAGTACCTTATCACGGTTCATATCCCGGCCCCAATTACCGTTGAAGAGAGAGCGGTTGCGGGAACGCACCAGCAGCTCGTCGCCGTCGCGGTCTATTTTCAGGTCGCGCAACTCCCGCGCCGGGCCAGCGGCCGTCACCCGAAACGTGTCGCCCGACCGGATAACTGTGCGGTAGGAGCCCAGCACGGTTACTTCGCGGAACCCATCGACGTTGTAACTCTCACGGCCCGAGCCGTAGTCATCGGCGTTGGTAGAGAAGCTAGGTGCTCCGCCGTAGTCCAGCGACACGTTTGTGTCGCCGGTTTCTTCGTTCTCATCAATATCGATGTTGATTTCACCCTCCTCATCTTCATTTTCGCCCTCGTCCGTACTGCCGTGCAAGTCTTCCGCCGTGCAGTCAACGCACTCTAACTCATTGCCTTTCAGGCGGTAGAGGTGTTGCTCCACGTTTTCGGGCATATCATTGTCGACGAAGTTGTCGCTGCCGAGCCAGTGCGCAGCATCTTGGCTTAAACGAACGGTCCGGTTGCGCGGCAATTTGAGGGTCACATGCACTTCCTGGTCGCGGTAGCGGGCGCTGGGGCGGAAAGTAAAGTGGTCATCGAAGCGTAAGGTTGTGTCGTTCACCTGGCGTACGGTATACACTAGGCTGGTAGTAGCCGTCTGGCGAGCTTCTTCTTCCGTAGCTCCTTCCGCCCGGAAGTTTTTGTCAACTGAAACGACCTGGTTGCTATCTACGGCGGCTATCTGCGCGTTCACCCATTGGTCATGGCCTTGGTCGGTGCCCCGAATATCCAGATAAATGCTGGAGGCTCGCAATGTTGGGAAAGCCTGGTTCTGAGTTACATCGGCCTCTTCCTGGAAATCATGACTAATGCGGGTGGCACCGATGGAGGTACCCACTACACCCAGCAACCACAAGCCAAGCAGCGTCAGGCCTACCGTGCGGTTAAGGATGGAGCGGCGGAGCAATAAACCCAAGCCAGCCAGCAGCAGCGCCAGGAAAGGAATGGCAGCGGTTAGGTAGAAGGCAAACATTGCCCATACCGGAACCCCGTTGAGGAAGACGTGCGCTGGAATATCACCCGTCATGAAGCTATTGGTTGCTGGAACCATGCCCAGTCCGATACCTAAGGCTATGGTGAGGCCCAGCAGCATGGAGAAGCCAATAATAACGAGCAGGACACCAGCAAACACCCGAATCAGGGAGCCCAGGAAGTTAACCAGCGGGCGCAGATTGCGGGCTAGCTCTTCCAGAAATGTACCTACCTGGCGGCCGCTCCCTGTCATGCCGCCAGCTTCAAAAGCGTTGTTGCGCAGGTTATTGTCGATGCCCGAGAGCGTTACCGCGTCGCCGCGCATCCGCATCTTTTCCGATACGGTGCGGGCTTCGGGTAGTACAACCCATAGCAGCAGGTAAAGCAGGAAGCCAAAGCCGGTAAACAGGCTCAGTATGAACAGGATGCGGATGAGCGTGACATCGGCTCTGAAGTAAGCGGCCAAGCCAGCCGATACACCCCCGATTTTTCCGGTATCCGTGTCGCGGAAGAGCTTCCGCTCGCCGGTTGCCTCACCAATCCCAACTGGGTCGGGCAAGTCGTTGCGCTTAGGCAGCACGGCCCACAGGATAACGTAAGCCAGAATGGTGAAGGCAGGCAGCGCCCCCACAAAGTCGCCGATGACAATCGAAAACAGAGAAGCCAGCGCTATCAGCCGAATCCAGACGGCATTGATACCGAAGTAGTGAGCCAAACCAGCGCATACGCCCGCAATCTTTTTGTTGGCTACGTCGCGGAAAAGACGACGGGGTTCGGCAGCGTCGGCGGAGGCAGTAGCTGCGCCGGCACCTGCACCAGTGGTGTTGTAGGCGTACTCGGGGCGAGCGTAGGTGCCGGCTGCCGTGCCGCTGTTTACAGCGGAGGCTAGTAGATCTTCATCGTCCTCGGCATCATCGGCGGCCTGGAAATCGCGCACCCGGCCCATTTTGGCGGTCATGGCCTCCACATCTTCCAGCGAAATAATCTGCTTGGTAGGGGAGAGGCGAGCCACAAATAGCTCGGCAATGCGGCTTTCAATGTCGGCCACGATTTCCTCGTGTCCGCGGTAGCCGCTGAAGTGGGCTTTTACCTCGGCCAGGTAGCGGCTGAGGACGTCGTAGCCATCTTCCTCAATGTGAAAGATGATGCCCTGGAGGTTGATGCTGATGTTCTTTTTCATCTCAGTGCTGCAAGTCAGGAAAACTTCGAAAGAAAGGTGGAGGCGGCGCTACTGCTGGGCCGGAACAGTGCCGTTCACATGCGGCTTTTGGCGAATGATGCGGATAGAGTCGGCGACCTCTTCCCAAGTCAAGCGCAGCTGGTGCAAAAACTCCACACCAACGGAGGTAAGGGTGTAATACTTGCGGGGTGGCCCAGACGTGGACTCCTTCCAAGTATAATCAAGTAAACCCGCGTTTTTTAGTCGGGTCAGGAGCGGATACAGCGTGCCTTCCACTACGATCATGCGAGCGGAAGTTAGCTCTTCCAGCATATCGGAGGCGTAGACCTCGCCGCGGGCAATGATTTCCAGAATGCAGAATTCCAGGATGCCCTTCCGCATCTGCACTTGGGTGTTCTCTACTTTCATGGGCTTTGGGCAGATATCGGTGAAGAATGAATCAAAGATAACAAAAGGTACTATGTAACGCAAGGTACTTGTAGAAATAATTTTTATCACATAGAATTATGGGGATTTTGGAAGGCATAAAAGGAGGGTGAGCTGAGGCCAAAAAGGCGTTTAAACTGGCTGGGGGCATTTTTTGGCCTCAGCCCTTCCTTGTTGGAAGCTGAAATAAAAAGTAATCCGTGTTAGGCAACGAGCAAGAGTCTTAATGCCAGACCAATTCAAATGGCAGCTCTTGCACTGATAGAATAAGGAGAGATTTAGAAGCTGAGCAATGAAAATTTGCCCCCACGCATTTCTGACGCCCGAAAAAGCCCCCCAGTTACTGCCCGGCCCGATTTATGCGGACCTCGTAGGCACTATTAGCCCGATAAAACCGGCAGACGCACTAGAAATAAGTAACTTGCGTTCCTGCTGCAATTATTCGTTTTCCCCTACTTTATTCTATGCTGCACTTCTCCAAAGTAGTCCCGTTGCTGGTTGGCTTGGGGCTGAGCTTGGGCGCGGCGCCCGCCGCGTGGGCACAGTCGAAAGATGCCACTCCCAAGTACAGCAATGAGTTCCTGAACATCGGGGTGGGTGGCCGGGCCCTGGGCATGGGCAATACCCAGGTGAGCATTGTGCAGGATGCTACCGCTGGCTACTGGAACCCCGCCGGTCTGCTCGATCTGAAGACCAAGTACGACGGCGTGCTCATGCACTCCGAGCTGTTTTCGGGCATCGTGAAAAACGACTACGCGGCCTTTGCGATGCCGCTCGATGAAAACAGCGCTATCGGGGCCAGCCTGATTCGCCTGGGCGTTGATGATATTGCCGATACCCGCGACTTGGTGAATGAGTACGGCTACATTCAATACGACCGGATTCGCTATTTCTCCGTGGCCGATTATGCCTTGCTGCTGTCGTATGCCCGGCGCATTGGCACTATCGAAGGATTGAAACTGGGTGTCAACGCCAAGATTATCTACCGAAACGTGGGCGAATTTGCCAACGCCTACGGCTTTGGGGTTGATGCGGGTTTACAATATGACCACAAGGGTTGGCGCCTCGGCCTGATGGCCCGCGACATTACCACCACCTTCAATGTGTGGTCCATCGATGCCGATAAATTCAAAGGTTCAGCTACCACCATCGACGAAATCCCGAGCAATAGCTCGGAAGTAACGTTACCGCGTCTCGTGCTGGGTGTAGGCCGTTCCATCAAGCTGCCCGGCCAGTTTACGGCCCTCGTGGCCACCGATCTGGAAATGACCACCGACGGGCAGCGCAATACACCTATTTCTACGGGCTTAATTAGTATTGATCCGCACGCTGGTTTGGAAATCGGCTATAACAACATCGTATTTCTGCGCGGTGGAGTCAGCAATTTTCAGAAGATACAGGCCTTCAGCGGCAAAGAAGAGTGGAAGGCCCAGCCAAGCCTGGGCGTGGGCGTAGCCACCAGCGGACTACGGCTTGACTTGGCTTTGTCACGGCTGGCTGTCGAGAAGCTGGGGCAGCGCTCCCAAACCAACTCCATAATCGTCTCGCTGGGCTACGGATTTAAATAAGAAAGTGAATGAGTACATGGCTATGGGTTAACCATTGAGCCATCCGACTATTCAGCCATACAATTAGCATGAGACAAAATTACACGTTACGGTACCTGTTGGGGGGCTTTTTGGGATTGGTGCTGCTCTTAAGCAGTCTTCAGGTCAGCGCGCAGTCGGGGCCTTTTGGCAACGAGTGGATAGTGCCGGGCCAGCAGTATTACAAAATCCGGGTAACCCAGGATGGTATTCACCGCCTCGACAACCAATATTTAACCAGAGCGGGCGTCAGCAACGGCACCGATCCGCGCCGCCTCCAACTCTGGCGGCGAGGCCAGGAAGTGGCTATCTACGTGGGTGGCAACCAAACCAGCCTCGACCCCAGCACCTTCCTCGAGTTTTATGGTCAGCGCAACGACGGCCGCCTGGACCGTGGCATGTACAAAAAAGCTATTGATCAGCCTCAGCCACTCTACAGCCTCTTCACGGATACGGCCGCTTACTTTCTGACTGTGGCTCCTACGCCCGTCGGGCGGCGTATGGCCGAGTCAGCCATAGTCGCTACCACAAGCGGCCAGCCCTATCACTTACTACAGCGGAAGCGTATTTTCTTTGAAAATTATGCCGATATAACGGAAGGCCCACTCGCTTTTATGCCGTGGGCCAGCGCGGGGGAGGCCTTCTTATCGGTGCCGTTTGGCCGCAATGCAGCTAACCCAGTCGATTTTGAAGTAGACTCCCTGCAAGGCATAGCCAGCAGCGGTGGGGCGCCGCGCGTAGAAATCGGGCTGGTAGGAACCAGTGCATCTGAGCACATTACGAATATTTCGGTGGTGCAGCCAAACGGCACAGTGCGGATGCTGAGTACCGTTGCCAATTACGACAGCTTCGATAGAGTAAAGTTGCAGTACCCGCTTTTGCGTTCAGACATCAGCACGGATGGAAAGGTCAAATTACGGCTTGAAAACACAGGACCAAATGACAGCCGCTTCCCCGCGACCGGTCGCGGTTAGCTTATATTACGGTCTTGGTTCCCCGCGATAATCGCGTATTCAGCGAACGGCGCAGTACCTTCTTTACGAATGATTCGACCTTAGCGGGACCGGCTACCTACGTGCTCGAAAATGCGCCTGCTACCCTGCGCGGCTACGATATTACCGATGCCTCGGCGGTTGAGCGAATAGAGGGGAGCAGCGCAGGTGGTACCCAGCGCAGCTACGTGTTCCCGGCGGCTACGGGCCGCACGCGCCAGCTGTTACTGGCTGATGCTGCCCGCCCCAGGGTGCCGTTGCCGGCCCGCCTGGTTCGGTTTCGTACTATCACGCCCGCCGCTTATAGCTTCCTGGTAGTTAGCCACAGCTTGCTAATGCGGCCCGCTGGCAACGTCGCCAATCCCGTGCGGGCCTACGCCAGCTACCGCGCCTCCGCGGCCGGCGGCCGCCACGATACCCTCGTGGTAACGACTCAGCAGCTCTACGACCAGTTTCACTACGGTGAAAAATCACCCTTAGCTATTCGTCAGTTTGCGCAGTGGATGCTGACTAGTAACCGCGAGAAGTATTTGCTGCTATTGGGTAAAGGCTTGGCTACGGCCGAGCCGGTACGCACCGGAGCCGGGGTAATTTATCATCGACTAGTGCCGGATAGCCAGTCGCCGTTACCGGATATGGTACCAACCAGTACCCGTGCCGGATCTGACATATTTTTTCGGCTGACTGGCAGCGCAACCAATACGTAGCCCGCATTCCTACGGGGCGGATATCGGCTCAAACGCCCCAGCAGGTCGTCAATTACCTGAATAAGCTGCGTGAGCATGAGGCACTGGGCCCCGAACCCTGGCGCAAAAACCTGCTGCACCTCGCCGGGGGCGCCAACGAAGGCGAATTCGCTCAGTTTCAGAGCTATGTAAATGGCTATAAGGAGCGCGCCGAAAAGCCTTGCTTCGGAGGCACCGTCGTAAAAACCTACACGCGCGACACGCCGGGTGATTACCAGCGCTTTCCGATTACCATCAATATCGCACCTGAGCTGAATGCTGGCTTAAGCTTGATAACATATTTCGGTCACGGTTCCCCACAGGTTTTCGACCTGAACCTGGGTGATATCAATGACCCCAGCAATAACTATAATAACCGGGGCAAGTACCCCGTCTTTATCGTCAATGGATGCGCTGGTGGCTTTGCTTATGGTTCTTTTATCTCTATTGGCGAGGACTGGACTCTGGCAGCTGACAAAGGTGCTATCGGCTTTCTGGCCGACTCCGATTTTGGCTATGATGGCCAGCTGGACGCCTTCTGCGACCGGATGTATCAGCTTCTTTTTAATGACCCAAATTGGTACGGTAAGCCTATTGCCGTAATTCAGGCAGAGGCATCCCGGCGCTTACAAGCAGTGTTCGGCAACAACCCGAATGGCGTTTCTCTGCTGATGAACACTACCTGGCAGGGCGACCCCGCCTTAAAGCTTTATGCCCCCGACAAGCCGGATTTTGCCACGGCTGATTCGCGTTTGCAAATTGCCCCCCAGGCTCCCGAAACCACCGTTCAGGCTTCTTCTTCCCGGTTTCAGCTGCGGGTAGGAGTTAGCAACGCAGGTAGCCTGTGCTCTGGAAGCACTAGCCTCGGGGTTTCCATAACACGCCGCTATCCGACTACTGCGGGCCGCCCCGCCGAGGTTCTGCGTTTCGAGGTTCCGCAGCCCCGCCGCGATACTACCTATGTTTTCCAGTTGCCAAATACGGGTAATGTATTCGGGGAAAACGAGTTTACGGTCGTGCTGGATGAGGGTAATAAGATAGCCGAGCTAAGCGAGACGAATAACCAAGCTAGCATTAAGTTCAACTTCCTGCAAGGCGGCGTGACGGCCCTTAGCCCACCCGAGTTTGCCATTGTATCTAACCCAGCCGTGCGGCTTATCGGCCAAAATAACGACCCCAAAGGCCCGCTGCGCGGCTATGAAATGGAGTTGGATACAGTGCCCACGTTCAACAGCCCTTTAGTGCGCCGCACGACCGTGCGAGGCCGCTGTTACCCCGGAATGGAGGCCAACTTTGCCCCCACGGCGGGCCGCGATAGTGTAGTCTGGTATTGGCGGTTGCGTTTTCAAACCAGCGGCCCTAGCGAAAACCAGGAGTGGGCCGTCAGCTCTTTCCGCCTCATAAACGGTAGTCCCGGTGGTTGGTCGCAAAGTCATTATGGGCAGTTTCGCCGCGACGGCCGTACTACCTTGGATGTGGCCGCCCCTTCGGGCAAGTGGGACTTTAGCGACCAAAGCATTGGGGTAAAGCTTTCTACCCGCGGCGGAAGCACCGGCGCCGTGCCTACTTTCCTGACTTCCTACGGCATCGCGCCGGATGGTACCAGCCCGTATGTCATCAACTGTGCGCCCTCAACCCCCAATATGTTGGCGGCGGTGTTTGATGGGCTGACCTTGAAGGCTGTGCGCAATGTGCCGGGAGCATATGATTCCTGTGGTCTGAACCCTAATATATACTACCACTTTGCCCGTGAAGGCACTGCCGATAACCTGAACACTCCCGCCCGCCAAGCACAGCTTCTGGCCTTGCTGACCAACCTGAAACCCGGTCAGTACGTGGCGCTGGTATCGATGAATCGGGTCAACTTTTCTTCTTTCTCTCCGGAGTTAAAAGCCGCCCTGAAAGCGCTTGGTTCGCAGCTTATTGACCAGCTGCAAGATGGTGACCCCTTCGTGTTCCTAGGACAAAAAGGCCCCGGCGCTCGTTCGGCCCAGGAGCGTACGTTTGACGTGGCTAGCACCGTGGCTCGCGCCGAGCAGATTGTGACGCTGGACGGCTTCCTGCGTACCCGCGCTGCCCGAGGCACCATTACTTCTACGCTCATTGGACCAGCCAAGCAGTGGGGCTCGCTCTTCCACACCGTGCGCACTGGAACCCTCCGACAGCTACACGCTGCGGCTGGTGGGCATTGATAAAGACGGCAATCAGAGGCAATTAAATGCCGATGTCAAGAACCGGCAGCTGGCCCTGGCTGGGGTATCGGCGCAGGACTATCCTTATTTGCAGCTGGTACTACAGCTGCGCGACACGCTTAATCGGACGGCACCGCAGCTGAAGCAATGGCTGGTGACCTACGAAGGATTGCCGGAGGGAATCGTGCGCCGCGACTTAGCGGAAGCGAAAGATGCCAAAGTGTACGATGCCGCCACGTTGGCCCAACAAGCCATGAGCCGCGGCGAGTTATCATTCCCCGTATTCTTTCAAAACGTGTCGTCCGTCAATTTTGGCCAGCCGCTCGTTGCTGAAATTACGGTGCGCGATGCCAGCAATAATGTGCGTACAGCTAAGATTCAGGCGCTCCGCCCGCTCAAAGCCGACTCAACGGCTACCTTCAATATCCGCCTCGATGTACGCGGTTTGCTGGGAGCCATTACGGGGCAGGTAAACGTAAATCCACGCCTGCTGCCGGAGCAGTACTACTTTAATAACGAGCTGATACTTCCGCCTTTCACAATAGAAAACCGAAATACGCCCCCGTGCTCGATGTGGCCTTCGACGGGCAGCATATTCTGGATGGAGACATCGTATCGCCGATGCCCGTTATCATGGTGCAACTCAATGATGAGGATAAGCTTAACGCCGTTCGCGACCCCAGCAATTTTGATTTGTTCCTTACTAAACCCGGCGAGTCTACCCCGATTAAGGTGCCCATGACGGGCTCTGATGTAGTATTTACTACCGATGTCGCTAAGGGCATAGCGCGCGTAGAATATCTGCCTGGTAAACAGACGCCTTTGCCAAATGGCATCTACAAGCTGGAGGTACAGGGCAGGGACGCGACCAACCTGGCGGCCAGCACGCAACGCTACTCCATTCGGTTTGAGGTGATTAATGAATCTACCATCACCAATTTCTACCCGTACCCTAACCCTATCACCAGCAAAGCCAAGTTCGTGTTTACCCTCACAGGTGCCGAGATGCCCCGCGACCTGAAGATTCAGGTGATGACGCTCACAGGCAAAGTGGTACGCGAAATTAGGATGGCCGAACTCGGTCCTCTACACATCGGAAATAACATCACCGACTATGCCTGGGATGGCACCGACGAGTTTGGCGACCAGCTAGCCAACGGTACCTACCTCTACCGCGTGGTGCTGGACAACCCCAGCCAGTTTGAGCGCCGCCGCACCGCCGGCGACCAGGCATTCAAGAAGGATTGGGGTAAGCTGGTGCTACTGCGTTAGTATTCTTCTCACTCATCAAAAAAAGCCCCCAGAATATTTCTGGGGGGCTTTTTTTGATGGTTTACTAGGCGCGACCTTGTTACTATTTAACGCCGGCGCAGGGTTACAAAGCTGAAGGGGTAATCGTGTTTCTCGTCGGGCTGGTGGCGTTCCCGGGTTTCCTCGCGCCACTCGGTGTGGTTGAGGTCGGGGAAGGTAACATCGCCCTCAAAGTCGTGGTGGACTTCGGTTAAGTAGACGGTATCGGCCGCCGACAGCGACTGACGGTAGATTTCCCCGCCCCCGATAACGAAGACATTTTCATCGTAAGTTTGGGCCAGCTCTATTGCTTCAGGTACCGAGTAGGTCGTTTCCGCACCGTCAGCTTGCCACTCGGGTTGGCGGGTGACCACAATATTCTGACGCCCTGGCAATGGCCGCCCAATGGCCTCAAACGTGCGCCGCCCCATAATAATCGGATGGCCCAGGGTCAGATTTTTGAAGTGCTTCAGGTCCTGTGGTAAGTGCCAGATAAGCTGATTATCTCGGCCGATAACACCATTTTGAGCTACGGCTACTACTAAAGCAATCATATAACTATTTCGATTAACAACAACTAACTCTTATCTGACAGTTGGCTCTGTCATCTCATTGAAATGATTTAAAAGGCCGTCATGCTGAAGCAACGAAGCATCTCGCGTGCTGACGTTGGAGTAGTAATCTTGCTAAACACGCGAGATGCTTCCGCTCGTCAGTATGACGTTTTATCAACACGAATAGCTAAAGCTGAGCACTAGGGTATGAAACTCACTTCTGCAATGTCGACTGATTAAAACCGCGTAAAAATTCCTGAATCGGCATCCGCTTTTTGCCTTCCAACTGCACGTCCAGCAAATCCAGCAGGCCATTAGCAGTTTGTACGCGCAAATAGGTGCGACCGTCGGAAACCCAGGTGCCCGGATACATCGTGCTCGGGCCGGTTGAGTCTTCATCGTCCAGGGCTTGGGCGCGAAATACTTTGAGGGTACGACCATCGGGAAGAGTGGTGAAGGCGGTAGGAATGGGGGAGAGGCCGCGCACCAGAGTCACCAGCTGGGGGGCATTTTGCTTGAAATCGAGGCGGCCGGTTTCCTTCTGAATCTTGGGGGCGGCGCGTAGCTCATAGTTTTCGGATTGGGGCAAGCTGGGCGCGGTACCGGTCGCAATGGCTTGCACGGTGCGCAGAGCCAGGGCGGCGCCGGCCGTTTTCAGCTTTTCATACAGGGAGCCAAAGTCATCCTCATCCGTAATCGGCACGACATCCTGAAAAATCAGGTCGCCGGTATCAATCTCGTGGCGCAGAAAAAAAGACGTGACGCCTGTTTGCGTTTCTCCCTGAATCAGAGCCCAATTGATAGGAGCCGCTCCCCGATATTGCGGTAGCAAAGAAGCATGAATGTTAATGGAGCCCATGGGCGGCATACTCCAAACGGCCTGCGGCAACATCCGAAAAGCGACGACCACCTGTAAATCAGCCTCAAAATCCTTCAGGGTCGCCTGAAACTCCGGGTCTTTCAGATTTGTGGGTTGCAGAATTGGTAGATTGTGTGCCTGCGCGGCCTGCTTCACCGCCGACTCGGCTAGCTGACGCCCGCGCCCGGCGGGCTTATCAGGAGCCGTAATGACTGCTGCTACCACGCACCCAGGCCAGGAAAGCAAGGCTTCCAGCGTAGGTACGGCAAATTCGGGCGTACCCATGAAGACGATGCGAAGAGGTTGGAGCATAATTGATTTCTCGCAGTGTTATGCAGTAAAAAAACGCAGTGTTGCGCAGTGTTCAGGCATCAGCACACTGCGCCCAACACTGCGAGAAACTATGCTTCTGGGTACAGTAAATACTTTTTGCGCATGGTCTTGTACTGACCCAACGCGGGCTCCCAGGTATTCCGAATTTCAGCTTCCGACTTACCGGCTATAATTTGCTGGCGCAGGGCCGCCGTACCAACAAGCCGCTCGAATCCTTTATTAAAGAAATTGGCCTTGTCGGTGCTTTGCTGGTAAAAATCGAGCAGGTATTTCAGCGTAAAGCCAATGTCGCCGTTGGTCTGACGCAGGTCGAGGCCGTAGCACAGCTTACCTTTTTGGGGTGGCGCGGTGGAGGCAGGGTTGGGAGCGGGCGTGAAGCTGAACGGGCGCGTAGTAGGTTGGGTTGGCGCGCCAATCACTTCAAAAGGCATAGCCGTGCCGCGGCCCACGCTCACGTCAGTGCCCTCAAACAAACACAGCGTCGCATATAAGTCTACCGAGTGCGCGGTGGGCAAATTGGGCGAAGGGCGCACGGGTAATTTGTAGCGCGTAGCGTGGGTGTAGCCTTCCACCGGAATGACGGTTAGCTGCGCTTTTTTGCCCCCCGCCAGCCAGCCTTCCCCATTTATCATTTGGGCCAGCTCACCCATCGTCAGTCCGTGAACCACCGGAACGGGGTTCAGACCAACGAAGGTTTTAAACTGTGGCTCCAGCACCGGACCATCCACGTAATGGCCGTTGGGGTTGGGACGGTCCAGCACGATTACCGTTTTGCCCTGCTCGGCGGCGGCCTCCATCACGTAGTGTAGCGTACTGCTAAACGTATAGAATCGGGCGCCCACATCCTGAATATCAAATACCAGTACGTCCAGATCCTTCAGCATTTCGGGCGTGGGCTTGCGGGTAGCGCCGTAGAGGGAGCGCACGGGCAGGCCGCTACGGGCATCGCGCCCATCCTTAATAGTGGCTCCATCGGCCTCTTCGCCCCGGAAGCCGTGCTCGGGCGCAAAAATAGTTTTAACCTGAATGCCTTGCCGAAGCAGCGTATCCACCAGATGGGAGCGGCCCACCAGCGAGGTTTGATTTACGACTAGCCCCACGCGCTTGCCCTTAAGCAAGGGTAAGTAGCGGTTGCCCAACTCAGCGCCCATGCGCGGCTCGTCCACGATCTGCTGCGGTGCCGACTGCACCACCACCGGCGTTACAGCCGTAGCAGCTTCGGTGATGGCGGCCTCAGTGGCAGCACTTACCGGCGGGTTAGTGCTTGTTTGGGCTGCGGAGCAGTTGGTCATCAAGACACTCAAACTTAGCAAACCGGGAAGCAAGGAAGAATACATAAGGAAAGGAGCGCTAGAAAACTGAATGGGTTAGAGTAGCTTTACGGCAGTGAATATATCGCGCTACATCTCCAGTAAGATTGACGGAGCCGACTCTGGGTCGTTTACTTCGTCGGTGACAAAAATAGCCATTATCAGCATTGCCCTCGGGGTGGCTGTGATGATTGTGTCATTTTCCATCCTGGAGGGCTTTCGCAACGAGATACAAAGCAAGATTTTTTCCTTTGGCGCGCACCTGCAAATCAGCAAGTACGACACCAATAACTCTCTGAATGCCGAACCCATCAGCGGGCCGCGACTCATTCAGACGTTGCGCCGTTCGCCGCAGGTAGATATTATTCAACCTTTTGCCCGCAAAACGGCCATTATCAAAACCAAGGATGAGGTGCTGGGCATCGTGCTCAAAGGTATTGATGAGAAGACCAGCCGCTCGCCGATGCGCCAGAATCTGGTGGCCGGCCAGTTTCTCACTTTTCCCGATTCCAGCGCCAGCAACGACGTGTTGCTGTCCCGCAAAGTGGCCGACAAGCTGCGCCTGAAAGTAGGCGATGAGGCGCTGTTTTATTTTATTCAAAACCCGCCCCGCGTGCGCAAATTTCAGGTGCGCGGCATTTACCAAACCGGTCTCGACGAGTTTGACGAGGTGTACATCATCGGCGACATTCGGCAGATTCGGGATTTAAACGCCTGGCCCGACTCGTTGGTGGGTGGTCTGGAGGTTACGCTGCGCGACTTCGGAGCGTCTCGACCCCGTGTCGGATAACCTCTACGAAACCCTGCCCTACGACCTGAAGCTGGACAAGATAACCGACCAGTATGCCCAGCTGTTTGATTGGCTGAAACTGCTGAACAAGAACGTCGTCATCTTCCTGATTCTCATCATCTTCGTGGCTACATTTAATATGGTGGCCACCATCTTTATCATGATTCTGGAGCGCACCAATATGATTGGCGTGCTCAAAGCCATTGGCGCTACCGATAATCAGATTCGGAGCATGTTCTTCTTCCGGGGCCTGAGCCTGACCCTGCGCGGCATGCTCATTGGCAACCTGATCGGTCTGGGTTTTTGCGCCCTGCAATACTACACCCACCTCATTCCCCTCGACCCCGAGAACTACTACATGGACCGCGTGCCGATTCATTGGGACCTCACCATTATCGTCGTCCTGAATGTAGCCACTTTCCTCACTTCACTCTTGGCCGTACTCATCCCGACGTACTTGATTTCGCGCATTATGCCCGTAGCCGCTATCAAATTCGACTGATTTCTGAATCGCGGATTTTGCAGATTAGTCGGATTCCGCGGATTTTGGTGACGATTACTTTCTCTTGAACACAACGCTTCTATTAAGCAAAAAAGCCTCCCAGAACTATTCTGGGGGGCTTTTTTATGAGTTGCAAATCGTCACCAAAATCCGCGGAATCCGACTAACCTGCAAAATCCGCGATTCAGATATAGCGGCTTTGCAGAATCAGGTTGGGATCAGGGCACAAAGCGGCCCACTTCTCGCGCTCCGACGGTAGCGCCACGCCCGGAAAATCACCGTGCAGGCCCTGCATATCAGCTATTACCTGAAAATGGAGGTGAGGCGGCCAGTCGCCATTCTCGGGTTGCGGACCTACTTCGGCAAAGGTGACGCCGGGCTCTACCAGCATTCCCGGCCGCAGCAGCGCCACTTCGCGGCGGGCCAGGTGCCCATAGAGGGTATAAAAAGTGGTGCCTTCCAGCTTATGCTCCAGAATGACGGTTGGGCCATAGTCGCCGAAATTATTATTGTCGGCCAGGCTGTGCACGGTAGCGCGCAAGGGCGACCAAACGGGCGTGCCAGCCCGCACCCACACATCCACGCCCAGGTGCAAGGAGCGCGCTGGCACGGCTGGGTCGCCAAACAAACCAGGGCTGCGGCGGTAGATAATACGATTCTCCAAATAGCCACCAACCCCAATAAGCGCCTCCTGAGCTGCCAGCAGCTCCGCTACTAACACCTCAAAAGCAGCTGTATCGCGCAAGTCAGCTGCCACTACCTGCGGATTTTGGGCAGTAAAGTCGAGCCGGCACACCTCCGGACTGTTCAGGTCGATGGGCAGCACCGGACCAAATTCGGCTTGATGCCGTCGTAAGAGTTGAGAAAGTTCAGTCATAAAGATTTCAAGAGAAAAAGACCATTTATGCGGCATCTGAAAACAGATAATGCGTATAACCGCGCTGGCCTCACCGCGTAAAGGCGGGCGCAAGCTAAGGTCTGAGCAGCATTAATCCCGTACTTTTGCCCCCCAGGTTTCCAAGTTCCTAAGCCCCAGTCCTCCATCCAGAATGAGCAGTCCTTACCTCACCCTCCACGTTGTCGAGCTCACCCACGAAACGCCCGATGCCGTTACTATTCACCTTGAGCTACCCACCCGCCAGCCCATTGCCAGCCAGCCCGGCCAGTTTCTAACCCTGATTCTGCCCTGCGGTCCGGGGGGCAAAAAAGAGCGTCGCGCCTACTCCCTGAGCAGCACGCCGCACGAAGCCCCGCGCCTGTCCGTCACGGTGAAGCGGGTGCCAGGAGGTTTGGTGAGCAACTATCTGCTTGATACCGTGCAGGTAGGCCAGCAAATAGAAGCCATGGCTCCGCTCGGCAACTTTACCGTGAAGCCCAGTCCCAAAACGGCGCGCTCCCTGGTGCTGGTAGGTGCCGGCAGCGGTATTACACCCCTGATGAGCATCTTGAAAGCCGTGTTGCGCGAGGAGCCGCAGAGCCACATACTGCTCGTTTATGGTAATCGTAATGAAGAATCAGTGATTTTTCGGCAGCAACTGGCCGCACTGGAGCAGCAGTCTGGGGGGCATTTGCAGGTCGAGCACGTGTATAGCCAGCCCACTAACCCCGCCGCTACGCAGCACAAAGGGCGTCTGAACCGCACCATGCTATTGCGCATTCTGGAGCAGCGTCACCAGTTTCCGGCCGAGCAAGCCGAATACTACCTCTGCGGTCCCGATGGCCTGATGCAGGAAGCTCGCTCTGCCCTTGAATTGCTGGGCGTTCCTGCCGCTCGCATCCACCGCGAAAGCTTCGTCGCCGTGGCCGACAATATCGAAGCTGCTGTCGCTCAGTCTAATGGCCACGGCGACGTATCGTCGGCCGATGATGACGGCAAAATTGTGACCCGCACGGTGACCATTAACTACGAAGGCAGTGAATATGAACTGGTGGTTGAACCCAACCAGACAATTCTCGAAGCTGCCCTCGATCAGGATATCGACCTGCCTTACTCTTGCCAGGCGGGTTTGTGCACGGCTTGCCGCGGCAAATGCTTGTCGGGCAAAGTTCACTTGGACGAGCGCGAGGGCTTGTCCGACTCCGAAATGAAGCAAGGCTACGTACTTACCTGCGTGGGTCACCCGCTCACGGCTGATGTTGTTATTGAGATAGGATAACGAGACGACGAAACGGTATCTCTCGTAAACGTCTCTTATTGAGACTCATCAGTGCTAAGTTGATAAGGAATTTGCCTTACCTATCGACAAGATTAAATCGCTGGCTTATCTTGTATACCTATGCTACACGCCGCCCCCGAAATTCAGCTCGCCTCGGCCACAGATACGCAGCGCCCCACGCGCCGCTATCTGCCCGAAGATTTCATTGTAACTAACTGGTCTGCTCTTGAATCCTACTTTGTTGAGCTTCGTGATCGGGAGCTAAATGCCCCCCACGAGCTGGAAGAGTGGATGCTCGACCGTAGTGAGCTGGAAAGTGTGTTGAGCGAAAACCTGGCGTGGCGCTACATCCGCATGACCTGCGACACGCAGGATGGGGAGCGGTCGGAAGCTTTTCAGTATTTCGTGAATGAGATAGAGCCCAACGTAGCTCCCTACGACCACGCCCTGAACGAAAAGCTCATGCAATCGGAGTACGTAGGGGCGATGGACCCGCAGCGCTACCGTGTTTTCATACGTTCGGTTCGGCAGGCTCTGGAAATTTATCGGGCCGAGAATATTCCGCTCAAAACCGATATCAGCACCAAGCAGCAGCAGTACGCAGCCACCGTAGGCGCTATGACGGTCACGATAAATGGGGAGGAAATGACGCTGCCACGGGCCGCCGACTTCCTGAAAAAAACCGATCGGGCCGTGCGGGAACAGGCTTACATAGCCGTGCAGGAGCGACGCTCACAGGATAAAGAGCCCCTCGATAAGCTGTTTACGCAACTGGTGCGCTTGCGCCACCAGATGGCGCTGAACGCGGGCTTCCGGAACTTCCGCGACTATATGTTCGCCGCGCTGGGCCGCTTCGACTATACGCCGCAGGATTGCTTCAACTTCCACCGCGCCATCCGTGAAACTGTGGTGCCGCTCATCGACGACCTCGACTTGGAGCGCCGTCAGGATTTGAATCTGCCGGAGCTGCGTCCCTGGGACCTTGATGTAGACGTAAGCGGCAAAGCGCCCTTGCGCCCATTCGAGACGGGTGCGGAGCTACTCGAAAAAACCATCACCGTTTTTCAAAACCTTGATCCGTATCTGGGTGACTGCCTGCGTACTATGCGTCAGATGGGCCACCTCGATCTGGAGTCGCGTAAGGGTAAAGCGCCCGGTGGCTACAATTATCCGCTGGATGAGACCGGAGTGCCATTCATCTTCATGAATGCTACGTCGTCCCTGCGCGACGTGGTAACGATGCTGCATGAGGGCGGCCACGCCGTACATTCTTTCCTTACGCGCACGTTGCCTTTATCGGCCGATAAGCACCCACCAAGTGAGGTAGCTGAGCTGGCCTCCATGAGCATGGAGCTGATGAGCATGGACTATTGGGACGAGTTTTTTCCGGATGGCGATGAGCTGCGTCGGGCTAAGAAAACCCATCTGGAAAGTGTGCTCGAAACCTTCCCCTGGGTAGCCACTATCGATAAGTTTCAGCACTGGATTTACGAAAACCCCGAGCACACCATCGAGCAGCGCCATGCCCGCTGGGTGCAGGTATTCGACGAGTTCAACCAGCGCACCGTAAGCTGGAAGGGTCTGGAGAAGTATAAGCCGTACTTGTGGCAGAAGCAGCTGCATCTGTATGAAGTGCCGTTTTACTACATCGAGTACGCCATGGCTCAGCTTGGTGCCATTGCTGTGTGGCGCAATTTCCGCCAGAATCCTCAGCAAGGGCTAGAAGCTTATAAGCGCGCCTTGGCTCTGGGCTACACCGCACCCATCGGCGAGGTTTACGCTGCCGCCGGCATCCGCTTCGATTTTAGCACCGAGTATTTGCGCTCCTTAGCTGACTTTGTGCGCGAAGAAATGGGTCGATTGTAAGAAGTCTCAATACTTGTCTTACTGTAAAAGAACCTAAAAAAGCCCCCCAGACTTGATCTGGGGGGCTTTTTTCAAATCATATAGCAGTCAGTTTATTGCTGCAATTCAAATAAAGGCACGGGCTGCAACTGACTGTATTCGCCACCTATTTTCGAAATCTCTGGCTCATGCAGCTTCAAGTAATTGTTGAACTGCTTAGCCGCCTGATCATAGCGGACACGATAGCCAATAACTTCATTGTCAGCTGCCTGAATGTTTTCGGTAAGCGTCTGAACGGTTTCATTTGCTGGCCCGCTGGCCGGCAGAGCTACTGCATAAACCGCCCGCAACACCGAATCCTGGGCGGCATCATACGCATCGATGCGCTCGGAGGCGGCCATCGCTTGTTGATTGTAGCGTAGCGTTTTGAGTCGCTCGTTGGCGCGGGTTAACTGTTGAACCTGGTCCGCGTTGGCGCCGGGCTGCTTTTGCAACTCACGTAGTACCTGCTCGGTATCGCGTATTTTGGCGTCGTCGCTGGCAATCATCATGGTCCAGCGTGCCGCTAGCGTGTCACGAAATACATCGAGTTGAGCTTTGGCCGCTGCGGGCGAAACAGGGTCTACTGCGACGGCTTTATTGGCCCGGTCAGTTTTGCAGGAGGTAAAAGCGGCCATAAATAGAAGTAAGGCCAGCGGAATTAGCTTTTTCATAGAGGAAACAACGCCGAAAATCGGCGGAGAAATATATTCTTTAAGGTTTAAAGTGGTTTAAATTGCTCAAATAGCTGTCGGCAGTCGTTGCAGTAGTGCATGGAGCGGCACAAAGTGGCCCCAAAGGGCGTCCGCAACTCCGTATTGTGGCTGTCGCAGTGCGGGCACTGGGCGTATTCCAGAATATCAAGGTCTAGGATCCCCTGGTACTCAGGCGGGGGCGCCAGCCCAAAGTTCTTCAGCGCCTCCCGGCCTTTCTCCGAAACCATATTGGTGTCCCAAGGTTCATCAAAACTCATTTCTGTTGTCACTTCAGCTATACCATGAGCCTGTAGCGTCTGCACCACGTCGCGCTGCATATAGTCCATAGCCGGGCAGCCCGAAAAGGTAGGCGTCATCTTCACCGTCACGCGGCCATTATCAGCAATTACCACGTCGCGGATCACGCCCAAATCTACCAATGAAAGCACGGGTATCTCGGGGTCTTTAACTGCTTCGAGCCAGGTAAGAATGGTGGCTTTGTCCATGGACTATAGGGAGTGATTAGACTAGTATACTGTCAAACAAACAGCACACGTTTACCATTCCGCCGTTGGGTCAACGCGAAATACTTCAGCCATCTCATCGAGCAGAGGTTGTAAATACTCTGTGTGCTCGCCCGTTCGACCGCCGTACACGGGCGTCAGCGTAGTCAAGTCAGGCATTTCCAGTGCTGTTTGGCTGAAAACTTTGGTGATGTTTTCCTGCCAGCGGGCCTTAGTTTCATCTTCGCCCACGAAAATGCCTTCTGAGATAATTTGGTCTTCAGCTGCTGTTTTTTCAAACAAGCCAAGTGCAAAAGGCAAGGTGTAGTTCAAGGAGCCTTGTAGCCGCTCAATAGCTTCTTCTGTTGAGCTGCCAAGTTGCCTTATCCAGGTATTCGCGTGTAGGGTATGATACTTCAACTCGCCTTTCAGCTTGCGGGCCACCTGAGCCAGCGGCTCATAGCTGCTGTTACTAAGCGCTTCAAAGCGTAAGATTTCAGCGTGGTCGTACAGGAAGTGCCGGATCAAGCTGAAGTCGTATTCGCCGATGGGCAGTTCCACAAGTTGCGCACAGTGGAACTGGGGGGCATTTCGGGTGAAAGCTACGGTGTCGGGCTCCGCTTCGCCGAGTTGGTGCAGGAGTGTGTAGAGCTGTAGGCTGTGGCCCAGCTTGTCCTGAGCCATCGAGGAGAAGGCTATGTCTTCTTCTAGAATAGGCCCCAAGCCGTTCCATTCGGAGTTGCGGTGGCCCAGGATTAGCTGGTCGTCGGCCAGGCGGTAGAGCAGGTCTTTTAGCGCGTCGGTGTTCATGCTTGGGGGGCGTTTTCGGGGTTCTCAGCTTTGAAACGCTCGATTTTGTCCTGCACTTTATAAGCCAGGGCTTCGCGGTATTTCTTCTCGGGGGTGGTCGACCAGATGTCGCGGTCTTCCTCGTCGGAGCGTAGGATGTCTGCCGCCCGAATCACCCACACATTTACCACTGGCCGCAGCTCACCAAACACAGCTTTGGCCTGCTGCAAGGCCATTGCGTGCGAGCTGGCCTGCACTTTTCCGACGTGTACGTGGGCCTTACCGCGCTTTTTTAAGTGAAAAATGTCGTAGTCTTCCTCCCCCGCGGCGTACGTCGCTTCTTCCTCCGCCGATTCGGAAAGCGGCACCTCGGTAGCCTCATTTTGCCCCCCAGGCAGCGTATCGTACACCGAGCCGGCGTCGTCGCCGTAGGCCGTTACCTGCACGGCGCTGGTCGGCGTTACCCATAGGCCCGTGCAGGCAAAACGGCGGCTATACTGCTCTTTACCGAACAGAAAGGCTACATCCAGCGAGGGCGCATGCACTGGACCTACATAAGCATACGCAGTGCCTTCCTTTTTCTGATGAAACACTTCGTAAGTCTCAAACTGGTCGAGCTCCGTCTTATCTGGTGGGGGCGGAGGCGAATCGGGCAGCCCGAGGCGGGCAATGCGCGGATCAAGGGAGGAAAGGGACATTTGACAATTATCAGTTAACAATTAACATCCATCAATAAACGGCGTTCATAACCGACGCAGCTTGCAACCTTTGCTTTAATAACAATCAGTGTCAAGCAGCAAAGGGCTGATAATGCGTGATAGACGACTGACTGTTAAATGTTAATTGATAGATGTTAAATGACACTATGCCAGCGGCTTCACATATTTCGCCTTCGGCGAAAGCAAGGCGCGGCGTACCCAGGCACCATTCTCTTCAGCGGCGCGGCGCACGGCTAAGCGCTCGGCGTTGCAGGGACCATCGCCATTGATAACGCGCTTGAAATCTTCCCAGTCAGGCTCGGTGAACTCCCACACGCCTTCTTCGTTTTTGCGCAGCTTGGCGTCGGGTACAGTCAGGCCCAGTTCCCAGATTTTGGGCACGTACATGTCCAGGAACTGCTGGCGGCAATGGTCGTTAGAGGCCATTTTTACTTTCCAGCGCATCAGAATCTCCGTGTGCACGCTCATCTTATCCGATGGGCCGAAGAAGGTCATGATGGGCGGCCACCAGCGATTCAGCGCCTCCTGAATCATGCGTCGCTGGGTAGGCGTGCCGGTAGCCAAGTGTACCACGGCATCGTGACCATACTTTAGGTGGAAGCTTTCCTCGGCGCAAATCCGTTCCAGAGCGCGGCAATACGGGCCGTAGCTGCCTTTGGCATTTGCCATCTGGTTTACGATGGCACCAGCGTCAATCAGCCACGAAATAACGTTTGAATCAGCCCAGGTGAAGGCAGGATAATTGAAGACGTTGGAATACTTGCTCTTGCCGTTGATCAGGTCGGAGAGCATCTGCTCGCGGGTTTTGCCCAGCGTTTCAGCCGCCGAGTAGAGCAGCTGAGCGTGGCCTACTTCGTCCTGCACTTTGGCCATCTGCGCCATCTTGCGGCGGAAGCCGGGTGCGCGCGTAATCCAAGTGCCTTCGGGCAAAGAGCCGATTATTTCGGAGTGCGCGTGCTGCTCAATCATGCGAATGAGCTGCTTGCGGTACAAAGCCGGCATCCAATCGCTAGGCTCGATTTTTTCGCCACGAGCAATGCGCGCCTCAAACTCAGCCAACAGAATGGGGTCTTCGTTTTCGAGGCCGGTGGTGGCGCTGGCCGGAATATCGTGGGTGCTTGCAGAACCGTACATACGAGTGGGATTAGAAGGTTGAGTTTAGGACTTAGCTAAACCAAGCAGGAGTTGGTCGGCTAGGCGATGGGCAATTTCGGTGGGGGGCATTTTACCTTCCGGTTTGTACCAGGTAGGCAGCCAGTTCAGGCTGGCCAGAAGCGTGAGCGTAGCAAAAGCAGCATCAGGCGTGTGCAAATCGTTTTGTGCTATACCACGCTGAATTAGGTCGCGGAAGCTGGCTTCGTACCGCTCGCGCATAATGAGGAATTCGGTGCGGGCGGGCTCACTCAGGTGGCGCCATTCATTCAGGAATACCGCCGAAGCAGCTACATCCTGAGTTAGCACCCGCACGTGGCTTTCAATGGCTTGGCGCAGTTGCGCGGCGGCAGGCTCGGTAGAATCGTGGGTGGCAGCAGCAAAACCAGCAAAAAAATCATCGGCCAGTCGAAAGCAGATGCGGTGCAGCAACTCCTGCTTGGACTTAATGTGCGAATACAAGCTGCCTGCTTCCAAGCCCAACGCCTCCGCTAGCTCACGCATGCTGGTGGCCGCAAACCCCCGCGTCCGAAACAGAGCCGTGGCCGTCTGGTCGATCTGGGCTTTGCGCGAAAGGGTGGGGGCAATGGCTTCCATAGTTCAGTCAACAAAGCTAAGGTTCCTAACGTTCGTTAGCAAGCGTAAGTTGCGTTTATTACTCTCTATAAATCACTGCATAACCTGCATACTGCTCTGCTGTAGCCATCGGGAGCAAAATGCTGCCAACGCCAGCCCAAAACCTCACGTACCTTTACCCCATGAGCGACATTACACCTCTCGATAAAGTCGGCGAATTCGGCCTTATCCGCCGCATCCAAAACACTATCACCCTGCGCCAGCCCAGCACCACGCTCGGTATCGGCGACGACGCCGCCATCCTGACTCCCGCTGCCCAGCACGATATAGTGGTGAGCACCGACCTGCTGGTGGAAGGCGTCCACTTCGACCTTACTTTTTGCCCCCTAAAGCACGTGGGCTACAAAGCCGTGGCCGTCAACGTGTCGGATATAGCCGCTATGAATGCTCTGCCCACCCAAATCGTGGTCGGCCTCGCCATCGGTAGCCGCTACTCCGTGGAGGCCATTGAGGAGCTATACGAAGGCATGCGCCTGGCCTGCGAAGCCTACAACGTAGACTTAGTGGGCGGCGACACTACCGCTAGTCGCGGCGGCCTCACCATCAGCATCACGGCTATGGGCCAGGTAGAAACCGGCCGCGCCGTGCGCCGCAGCGGCGCCCAGCCCAACGACCTGATCTGCGTAACCGGGGACCTCGGGGGGCTTTTTTGGGCCTGCAAGTACTCGAACGCGAAAAAGCCGCCTTCCTCGCCGACCCCGACATGCAGCCCGAACTAGCCAACTACACCTACGTTCTCCAGCGCCAGCTTCGCCCCGAAGCCCGCCTCGACATCATCCACGAGCTGCGCGACCTGGGCCTCACGCCCACCAGCATGATTGATATTTCCGACGGCCTGGCTTCCGAAATCCTGCACATTTGTATGGCTTCCGACACCGGCGCCCGCATTTTTTCCGAAAACCTGCCTGCCGCCAACCCCATGCTGGAAGTCGCCAACGAGTTCAACCTCGACCCCATCATGTGCATGCTCAACGGCGGCGAAGATTACGAACTGCTCTTCACCCTGCCCTTAGCCGACCACGCCAAAATCAAAAACCACCCAGACATCACCATCCTCGGCCACATTACGGAAAAAAGCGACGGTGTAAACCTCATCACCAAAGCTGGCCAGCCCGTGCCCATTACCGCGCAAGGATTCCAGCATTTCTAGATCACAGATTACCGCTGATTTTGCGCGGATTACACTGATTCAGACGTCAGCTTACAAACACAAGAAGGACCAGTACTACTGGTCCTTCTTGTGTTTGTAGTAGTTTGCAATTATCTTCTACTAGCTTCTGAATCAGTGTAATCCGCGCAAAATCAGCGGCAATCTGTGATCTAGTCCTCCGGGTAGGGCACGTACACGAAGTTCGTGAACTCGTCGTCCAGCACAAATAAGCAGCAATACTCTTCCGGGTCTTTATAGGTCTGCTCGAAGGCCTCTATACCTTCCGGGCTGATAACGCGCTGCTGCACAAATACATCGAGGTAGGAGGCGAAGACGTGCCACTCCAGATTTAGCTCGTCGGCATTCACCAAAAGGCCCCCCAGCGGCACCTCCTGGCGGGCAAACACGAAGATGGGATACTTCGAAATCTCCCGCTTCCGAATTTGATAAGAAGCTTCTTTCAGCGTATCCGATACGGTGGCGAAATCCTTGGTGATGGTGCCGAGGTATTTGCCGTTCAATTCGGGGTCGTTAGAATAGTCCATGTATTTAGGAGTTATGAGGGTACAGAGTACTTCCAAAGACGTGGGAAACATATTCCGAACCCTAAACCAATTATTGCTGCATCCGCAAATAGCACCCAGAAACCAGGAAAGATTATTCCTAAATTAAAAACGAGAAATGGCCATCCTACTAATAACATAAAAGCAGTAAGAGCATAGAAACCGGATGCAATCAAGAATATGTGTTGCTCATGAGAACGGCAAAAACGGCTAATGAGCTTCTCTGGGAGTTGAATAAAAAGACCGTTAGCAATCATGACAAATGAGAAAGACCAGAGTGCAACAGACTCTAGATCGTAACTTTTTAAGTTTCCGAGGCCCCAAAGTGAAAACGCATTATTGTATAACATGGCTGTGCCCCAGCCTATAAGTAATGCGAGTGTTGAAGCCAAGGTATAACTCTTCATACAGGTCATTTTTACCGTAACTCCAGCGCCACCACATTCTCCACATGGTGGGTATGCGGGAACATATCCACCGGCTGCACGCGCGTCACGCGGTACGCGGGGTCTAGCAGTTCCAAATCCCGGGCTTGGGTGGCGGGGTTGCAGCTGACGTACACGATGCGGGGGGCTCGCATTTCGAGCAGGCGCTGCACTACGTCGGGGTGCATACCGGCGCGGGGCGGGTCGGTGATAATGACGTCGGGGCGGCCGTGCCGGGCGGTGAAGTCGGCGGTGAGCACGTCCTTCATGTCGCCGGCGAAAAAGGCCGTGTTCGTGATATTGTTGATTTTGGAGTTCACGTAGGCGTCCTGCACGGCCTGCTCCACGTATTCCACGCCAATTACGTGGCGAGCCTGACGGGCCACAAAGTTGGCGATGGTGCCGGCGCCGGTGTATAGGTCGTACACCAGCTCATTGCCGGTTAGCTGAGCAAAGTCGCGGGCAATTTTATAAAGATTATACGCGCCCTCCGAGTTGGTTTGGTAAAAAGACTTCGGCCCCACGCGGAAGCGTAGGCCTTCCATTTCTTCGTGAATGTGCGGCTCGCCCCGGTAGCACACCACCTCCAAATCGTGGAAAGTTTCGTTGCCTTTGTTGTTGAGCACGTAGTTGAGCGAGGTGATTTCCGGGAATTTCTGGTGCAGATAATCCAGCAGCGGCTCCAGGGCATCGTGGCGGTAATAGCACTGCAAAATCACCATCAAATCGCCCGTATTGGCGGTGCGGATGATGAGGTTGCGCAAGAAGCCCTCCTGCGTCACCAGATTATTGAAGGGCAAGTCGTGCTCGTGGGCGTAGTTGCGCACGGCCAACCGGATTTCATTCGAGGGTTCGGGCTGGAGCCAGCAGTGCTGCACGTCGATGATCTTATCGAAGCGGGCCGGGGTGTGGAAGCCCAGCACCCGGCGCTCAAAGTCTTCACCCGACTGAATCTGCTCGTTGGTCAGCCAGCCGTTGTGGCTAAAGGTGTATTCGAGCTTGTTGCGGTAATACGTGCGGGCCGGCGAATGCTGAATGGGAGCCACGGGGGGCATTTCTACTTTGCCAATGCGCTGCAACGTGTCCTCCACCTGCTGCTGCTTGTAGTGCAGCTGGGTATCGTAGCCCAGGTGCTGCCACTTGCAGCCCCCGCAGGTGCCGAAGTGCTGGCAAAACGGCTCCACGCGCAGGTCGGAGTATTTGTGGAAACGCGTGGGCACAGCTTCCAGGAAGCTTTTCTTGGCTTTGATAATGCGCAGATCCACCACGTCGCCAGGCGCTACGCCGGTCACGAAGATGACCAGGTTGTCATGGCGCACGAGGCATTTGCCCTCGGCCACCATCGTCGTAATTTCAATTTCGCGGAGTCCCTCCGTCTTGAGTTTTTTAGCAGTCGTAGTCACGGGTGCAAAGGTAGGGAATGGTGAAATGGTGAGTAGTGAAGTTGTGAAAGATTGAGAGGTGAGCGAGCGAGTAAGCGAATAAGTAAATTTGTAGTTCGACATGCCCAGTTGTAGCAGGAGGAGACCTACTACCCACTCAGTCACCGCTCACCATTTCGCCACTTCACCACCTGCATATGAAAGATAAAGTAGTGCTCATCACCGGCGGTACCTCGGGCATTGGCCGGGCGTGTGCCGTGGTATTCGGGCAAGCCGGCGCCCGCGTCGTCGTCACGGGTCGCGACGAAGCTAAGCTCGCCGAAACCGCCCAGCAGCTCACTCAGCTCGGTATCCAGCACCGCACCGTGCGCGCCGACGTGGGCGACGAAGCCGACTCAGCCCACGCCGTCGAGGAAACGGTAGCCGCTTTCGGCCGCCTGGATGTGCTGATTAATAACGCCGGTATTTCCATGCGCGCCTTGTTTCAGGACGCTGATTTGGAAGTGATTAAGCGGCTGATGCAAACCAATTTTTTCGGCACCGTCTTCACCACCAAGTTTGCCTTACCTCATATTCTGGCTGCCAAAGGCTCTATCGTTGGCATTTCCAGCATCGCCGGCTACCGCGGACTGCCCGGCCGTACAGGCTATTCAGCCTCCAAGTTTGCGATGCAAGGCTTCCTGGAAGCTCTACGTACAGAGTTGCTACCCCAGGGTGTGCACGTATTGGTAGCCTGCCCCGGCTTTACCGCTTCCAATATCCGTCAAACTGCCCTGTCTGCCGATGGCTCCGCCCAGGGCGAATCGCCCCGCGACGAGGGACAGATGATGAGCAGCGAAGAAGTAGCCGGCCACCTACTGCGCGCCGTACAGCAGCGCCGCCGCGACCTAGTGCTCACGAGCCAAGGCAAGCTGACCGTGTTTCTTAATAAGTGGCTGCCTTCCCTTACTGACAAGTTGGTGCTCAACCACTTCCGCAAAGAAGAAGGTTCGCCTATTAAGTAGGATTGCCTAGGGACTAAAAAAGCCCCCCAGTCGCTAATTATAAGTGACTGGGGGGCTTTTTAGTCATTGGACAAGCATCAAATCATGGCGCCGAATATAGGCCGACTGTCCGCGCCACTGCACTTCGTACCAGATGTCGCGCTGGCCTACTACAACTAGTCTGTCGCCGGCGGCGGCGGTGGTCAGCCAAGTAGCGCCAGGGCTGGGAGCCGCCATCAGGGCAGCGGTAGATTGGGACACGATGCCTACTTTCTCCGGCCCAAAGATGTTTAAATACACGATTGTCAGTCCTATATAGCCGGTATAAACTGACAACCAGCCACTTCCTGCCTGGCGGTAGCGTACCAAAAGCAGCGTACCGCCTATTACCGCACCCACCAATAATACTTGTAGCACGCGATAGTAGTAGCGGCGAAGAGTAATAAGCAATTGTTGTTGCCAAGTATCAGTGTAGCCGGTGAGGCGATAATTTTGGGCTAGTTCAGTCATCTTGCGCCAGGTTGTGGCCCGAGGCTGACGCGCTTGCGCAAGACTCAGATAATAAAGCGCTGCCGGATAATGCTCCAAGCCTTCCTGAATATAAGCCATACGCAGCAGCAGGCGAGTCGAGACTAATTGCTCCTGCCGCAATACTTGCCGGTATAATGGGTACGCTCGCCCGTAAGCGCCAGCCTCAAATAAAGAATCGGCCTTAGCGAGAACAGAGGTATTCTTTTGGGCCAGAACAGGTTGACTGAAAAAGGTCCAGAAAAGAAAAAAGATGCAGCTTTTTAAGCAAAACGTTTGGTGGTTAAGGAGCGCTCCTCTACTTTTGTACCCGCAATCAAGGAAGGCGTTTTCCAGTTGCAAATAAATGATTCTGTAGCTCAGCTGGTAGAGCAATACACTTTTAATGTATGGGTCCTGGGTTCGAATCCCAGCGGGATCACAAAGTGAGTATCAAACTTACACAAAAAGCCTCAAATCGTATGATTTGGGGCTTTTTTTGTTTTATCTTGTACCCAATCCGTTCACCCAAACTCAAAGAAAAGGTGTACCCAGCGGTGAACTCAAAGTCAGTTTGGTGCTTAGGTCACCAGAATGCAGGTAAGTAATTGTTTTTCAGAAGGCAAGGGGGTTTGGTGCAGGCAAACCCGCAGCCCTCATGACGTTACTTGCTAGCCCACTGGTGAACTGAATTTTTAGCTTAGCTATGAGCCACGGCCTCAACACCCTTTTCTTCCTCCGTACGTCCAAAATTGACGCTGCAACTGGCCAAGCACCTATTTACATTCGCCTCACGGTGGGTGTTCAGCGGAACGAAATTTCTGCCAAGCGAAGCGTTGACCCGACCCGGTGGGACAGCGGCACGGGTAAACTTAAAGGTACGAAAGAGGACGCCCGAACCCTAAATGCGTACCTGGATACGCTCCGGGCGAAGCTCAACAAGCAGTTTACACAACTTCTGAATGGCGACGAGCCGGTGACGGCCGAACTGTTAAAAAACACATTCCTCGAGAAAGTTACCCCTGCCAAAACGCTGCTGCAGTTGCTCGATTACTACAACACGCAAGCCGAGGCGCGTATTGGAATAGATTTCGTGCGGGCCACCACCCGCCATTACCGCGTCACAGAGGGTAAGGTTCGGGCTTTTCTCAAGTATCAGCACAACCGGTCCGACTTGGCCCTGAGCCAGCTCAACCACCGCTTCGCTACCGAGTTTGAGCATTTTCTCAAAACCGAGCAGGCCCTCGACCATAATACGGTGATGGGCCACCTGAAGTACCTCAAGAAGGTGGCTAACGTTGCCGTTACCCATGACTGGCTCGACAAAAATCCATTTCAGAATTTCCGGTGCACCACCCGGGAAGCGCGGCGCGAATTTCTCACGCCTGAAGAACTGCAGCTGCTGGCCGAGAAGCCTTTTACTATGCGCCGCTTGGCCGAAGTGCGCGACATCTTTATCTTTTCCTGCTACACCGGCTACGCCTACTCCGATGTGCTCAAGCTCACGCCCGACCACATCCTGACTGGCATCAACGGCAAGAAGTGGATAATGACCCAGCGCAACAAGACTGACACCAAGTCCAACGTGCCGCTGCTGCCCCCGGCGCTGGCCGTGTTGCGCAAGTACGCCGAAGACCCCGAGTGCCTGGCCGCTGGCCGCCTGCTTCCCGTCAAAAGCAACCAGAAGCTCAACGCCTACCTGAAGGAGATTGCCGACGTGTGCGGCATCAAAAAGCCTTTGACATTCCACATTGCGCGCCACACCTTCGCCACTACCGTCACGCTCACCAACGGGGTGCCCATTGAAACGGTTAGCTCGATGCTAGGCCACAAAAACCTGCGAACTACCCAGATTTACGCCAAAGTGGTGGAGCACAAGGTAGGGGAGGACATGAACCGGCTGGAAGAGCGGCTCAACGATGCCAGCAAATCTGGCGGCGTCGCCCGCAAGTTGGAAGCTTAGCCGTACTTTACCGGTAGAATCTGCTTATGGAAGTACTCGCTGAACCGTCATTAGGGGCCATCTATACCCGCGCTTGGGTCGTGGAGCTGCTGCTCGACCTGGCCGGCTACGCCGCCCCGCGCAACCTGGTCGACGCCCGCGCCGTGGAGCCATCGGCGGGGGAGGGGGCGTTTCTGCTGCCAATGGTGGCGCGCCTGCTCGATTCGTGCCGTAAGCAGGGGCGTCCGTGGCTTGATTGTCTCGATTCCGTTCGAGCCTACGACGTGGATGCTGCTGCCCTTCGGCAGTGCCGCCGCAAGCTGCTTCGGTTGTTGCAGGCCAGCGGCGTGTCAGACACCGATGCCGAAGTGCTACTCAACGCCTGGCTTGTTGAAGCCGATTACCTGCTATTTATAGGCCGGACCACGGCGGGGACTACCCGGCCGCCTCAACTCTTCGACGAGCCCGCTCCATGCGGTGTAGACTTTGTGTTGGGAAATCCACCTTACGTGCGGGTGGAGAGTATTCCCGAAGCGCAGAATACGCAATACCGCCAGCTGTTTCCCACCATGCGAGGCCGCGCCGACCTGTACGTGGGCTTCTACGAGGCGGCCTTGCGGCAGCTGCAGCCCGGCGGTGTGTGCGCTTTCATCTGCGCTGACCGTTGGATGGTGAACCAGTACGGCGAAACGTTGCGCCATTACATCACCAGCGGTTTCGCCGTCGAAACGCTAATTGAAATGCACCACACGGCGGCTTTCGAAGAAGAGGTAAGCGCCTACCCAGCTATTTCCGTCATTCGTAAAGCGCCGCAGGGACCAGCCGTGGTAGCCAGTGCCGCCGCCGAGTTGGAGCAGGCTCCCACCGCTGAAATTATTGCTCATCTGGCCGCCGTGCGCCATGCCACCGGCGCGGCACCTGTACCCGGCCTCACGGCCGCCCAGGTACTCGAATGGTTCCCGGCCGGTGAGCCCTGGACGCGCACCACACCGGCCCGCATGGCGCTGCTGGCCTACCTGGAGCAGCATTTCGAGCCGCTGGTAGCCGCTGCCACCGGCACCCGCGTCGGCATCGGCGTAGCCACCGGGGCCGATGCCGTGTTCTTCACCACCAACCCCGACCAGGTCGAGCCCGCTCACCAGCTGCGCCTGGCCCGTCCTGCCGACGTGCGCACCGGCCAACTCACCTGGGGCGGCCAGTGGCTCATCACACCATGGCACCAAGGCAAGCTGGTAGACCTGGCTCAGCACCCCCGCCTGCAGGCCCACCTGAGTGCCCACCGCGCCCAGCTTGCTGGGCGGCACGTGGCCAAGAAGAACCCCGCCGCCTGGCACCGCACCATCGACAAAGTGGACGAGCAACTCTACCGCCGCCCCAAATTATACGTTCCCGACATCAAGAACACCCTCTTTCCGGTGCTCGACCGCGGCGAAACCTACCCCGACCATAACCTCTACTTCATCACCTCCGATATCTGGGACCTCGAAGTATTAGGCGGGCTGCTGCTGAGCGACCTGGGAACCTTCTTCATCGAGTGCTACGGGGTGCAGATGCGCGGCGGCTACCTCCGAATGCAGGCCCAGTACCTGCGCAAAATCCGGGTGCCGGCCCCGGCCGCCATCCCGCCATCCCAGGCCGCCGCGCTGCGCCAGGCTTTCCGCACCCGCGACGTAGCCGCCGCCACCGCCGCCGCCGTGGCCGTGTACGGCATCGGCCACCTCTGGCCCGCCACTTAATTCTACTCCCCCCGTGTCCACTCCGCTCGACAACCTCTTCCACAACCTCGACGCCGAACTGCAGCAAGCCGTGCAATACTACTGGGATGCCCGCGACCAGGCCCGCACCCGGCAGCAGGCCACCGGCCAGCTCGACGCCGGCACCCGCAGCGCCGTCACCGCCGGCGGCCAGATGGGGGCCCTCGAAGTCCTCATCGTGCGCGCGCTACGCCTGGTGGGCTTGCCCAACCTCGACATCAAAATCGGCCGCTCCGAAGATGCCACTTCCCAGGGCCGCCTCGAGATTCCCGGCTACTACCGCCCCGAGAAGAAATGGGACATGCTCATCTTCTCCAACGGCCAGCTCATCGCCGCCCTGGAGTTCAAAAGCCAGGTCGGCCCCTCCTTCGGCAACAACGCCAACAACCGCGTGGAAGAAGCGGTAGGCAGCGCCGAGGACGTATGGAAAGCCTACCGCGAGCATCGCTTCGGGCCCGGTCCGCGCCCGTTCCTGGGCTACCTGTTTCTGCTGGAAGACTGCCCCGGAGTCCACGCCCCCGTCAAGCTCAACCAACCCTACTTCGCCGTCGACCCGGTTTTCGTCACGCCCCACGGCGGCACGTCCTACGCCCAGCGCTATGAAATCCTGTGCCGGCGACTGATGCACGAAAATCTGTACTCGGCCGCCTGCCTGCTGCTGGCCACCAACGCCACGCCTACCACTGTTACCCAGCCCGCGCCGGACCTCACGTTTCGCTGGCTGCTGGCGGGACTGGTGAAGCACGCCGAGGCGGTGGTGCTGGGAAGTGGCAAGTCATAAATGCTGCTGCAGATAGTGCGCAGCAAATCAGTGAGGAATTGCTTCTACACTTACCACGTAGTGCTTGCCGATACCGAGTTTCTTCATCCGTGCTTCCAGCGTGGTGGCTTTGATGTCGAGCAATTCCGCCCCGCCGCGCCGCCCCGGCCCCGGATGCGGCCGTTGGTGTAGCCCAGCGTAGCCACGATGTGCTTGCGTTCCAACTCCTGCAAGCTTTGCAGACGGAACGTTTCGGCGACTTGGGCGGGCGCGGGCGCGGCAGGGGCTGGGCGCAGGGGCCGGGCCAGCTCCAGCAAGGGCTTGGTGGAGACGATAATGGCCTGCTCAATAACGTGCTGTAACTCGCGGATATTGCCGGGCCAGTCGTAGGCCATCAGCTCGCGCAGGGCGGCCGGGGCCAGGCCCTTGTGGGGCTTGCCCATCTTCCTGGCGAATTGAAACAGGAAGTGGTTGGCCAGGGCCGGCAGGTCCTCTTTCCGCTCGCGCAAGGGCGGCAGCACCAACGGAAACACCATCAGGCGGAAGTACAAGTCCTGGCGGAAGCGACCCGCCTGTACCTCCTGAGCCAGGTCCCGGTTGGTAGCGGCAACAATGCGCACGTCGGTGCGGATGGGGCCTTTACCGCCCACACGCTCCACTTCTTTCTCTTGCAACACGCGTAGCAGCTTAGCCTGCAATTCCAGGGGAAGCTCGCCGATTTCATCCAAAAAGATGCTGCCCCCGTCGGCCAGCTCGAACTTGCCGAGGCGCCGCTCGTGGGCGCCGGTGAAGCTGCCTTTCTCGTGGCCAAACAATTCGCTTTCGATAAGTTGGGCGGGCAGGGCGGCGCAGTTTACTTTCACCAGCAGCCGGTCGTGGCGGGGCGAGAGGTTGTGCAGGGCGCGGGCAATCAACTCCTTGCCAGTACCGGTTTCGCCCCCGATGCACACGGTCGTGTCGGTGCCGGCCACCTGGCTGACCTGCCGGAATACCTCCAGTAGCGGCGGGCTGGTGCCGATGATTTCCTCGAAGTTGTGGGTGGTTTTAATTTCGTCCTGTAGGTAGCTGTTTTCGTGGGCCAGCTGCTGCTGCAAGGAGGCAATCTCGGCGAAGGCGAAGCGGTGCCCCAACGCCAGTGCCATTTGCGCGGCGACGGCTTCGAGGCAGGCCCGGTCGCGGTCGGTGAAGGCGTAGGCGAAGCGGTGGCCCATCAGCAGGCCGCCCACCAGCTCGCCGCCCACCCGCAGCGGCAGCAGCAGCAGCGCCCGCATGGCCTGCTGCTCGTAGAAATAGCGCAGCAAGGGCACTGCCTCAATGGCCGCGGGCAGCTCGTCGCCCACGTAGAGGCGGGGCGCGGCGGCCAGCTCCTGCAGCTGCGCGCAAGACGTGTCCAGGGCCTCGGCCGCCAGCTGGGGCTGCACCTGAGTGCGGGTCAGGGGCCGAAACTGGCCGTTATCGCGCACCACGGCCACGTCGGCATCGGGCACGGCGCGGGGCGGCAGCAGGCACAAATGCACCAGGTCGCAGCGCACCAGGGCCTCCAGCTGCCCGGCCAGGGCCGGCACCAGCTCGTTGAAGGACAAGGTACTGGTTAGCACGTTGGTGACGGCCACTTGCGCGGCTTTTTCACGGCGCTGCTGGTCCAGGTCCTCGAAGGCCAGCAGGTTGTCGAGGGCCAGCGTAATCTGGGGCACCAGGTGTTGCAGCTTGTCGAAGTCGGCCGGCCGAAAATCCTGCGCGCCGGGGCCCGACACCACGATGGACGTGAGCACGCCCGTGCGGCTGCGCAGCGAGAGCCGCAGCTGTGAATGCAGGCCAAAATGGTCCCGCACAAAGTGATACAGCGGGTAACGGGCGCACAGGGCATCGTAGTCGGGGCCGGCGTACACGCCGGGCTGCGCAAACAGCTCGTCCCGCTCCGGCAGGGTCAGTTCGGGCGGCGCCAACTGCAGCACCTCGCGGCGCACCGACGTGAACGCGCCGTCCGGCTGGCGGCGAAGCGTGAGCTGGTAGCGCGTGGTTTCTGCCTGATTCCAGGTGCAGAGCACGAAGAAAGAGAAGGGCACGAGTTGGCTCATCTGCCCGGCCAGGGTGCGACACAGGCTTTCGCGGTCCTTGCTGCTCACCAAGGCATTGTTTACGGCCAGCTCCAGGTTCTTTTCCTGCTCCCGCTTGAGGATGTTTTCGTTGGCCAGAATATTGGCTACCGCCACGGAAAGCTGCTCGGTGATGCTCTGGAACAAAGGATACTGTTCCGGCCGCCATTGCCCCCGCTGCTTGGCATTCAGCATGAAACAGCCAAAGGCCCGCCCCCCGATTTTCAACAAGCCCGCCAACCCTTCCTGATAGCCTTGTTGCTGAAGCGTAGCCAATAATTCCGCATCACTGAAACGATTAGTATTGTCCTGGTAGTCAAACAACACCGGGCGGTGGGTAGCTTCCAGTTGCTGCACCAGCCACTCCACGCCGGAGCCGGCGTACGGCAATCCACCCGTGTCATAAATTCGGGCCTGGTGCAGGTGATGATTCACCACCGAATCATCGATGGCGGGGTGCATGGCCGCCAAATCAAAATAGCTTTGCCGCTGCTTATCCACGACCAGAATGCCGCAATCGTAAAACGGCAGCAGGGGCTTGATTTTGGTAACGATGACCCGCAGCAAGTCCTCCTTGCCGCGCACGGTGGCAATCGTTTCGCTGATGGAAAGCAACACACTTTTCTCGCGCTCCCGTTCGAGTATTTCCTCATTGGCCAACACATTGGCGACGGCGGTGGCAATAAGGTCGGCAATGGCCTTGAACAGCGCCAGATGGCCGGGGGTGTAAGTGCCTTCCCGTTCGGAATCGAAGAACAGCACCCCCAGCTTTTTGCCGCCGTTGACCAAAGGCGTGAAAATAAACTCTCGCAGACCGGCTTCCCACATCACCGGGCCGAAGGGGTGCTCCGGGTAGTGCTCCCGAAATTGCGCCATCGACATGATGCCGGAATGATTCAGGGTGTGCCCCAAAAAGGCATCCACGGGCTGCCACTGGTCATACCCCAGCTGTTGCAACTGAGCCGCGGCCAGGCCCCCTTGGTAATTGTCCACGTTCGTCCAATCCTGCCAGGTTTCGCCAGTCCGGTCCAAAATCAGAATACCGGTGTCATCGACGGGAAGGATGGGCTTGACCGTATTGATAATGGTGGTTACCAGTTCTTTCCGCTCCCGCACCGTAGCAATCGTCTCACTTACGGCCAGCAACACGTTTTTCTCCCGCTCCCGCGCCAATATCTCCTCGTTGGCTAAGATGTTGGCCACCGCCACGGCCACCTGCTCGGCCACGGCCTGAAACAGGGGAAACTGCGCCGGCAGAAAGTGGTTCTGGCGCAAGGCGTTCAGACAAAACATCCCGAAGACCTGGCCCCGGCTCCGCAAGGGCGCCGCCAGGCAGTCGTGGTAGGCGCCGATGCCTTCGTACTCAAACTGCAGGTAGTCCGGGAACCGGGCGCGCAGGACCTGAAAGTCAAACACCCGCGGGCTGCCGTGGGCAGCTAGCTCGGCCAGCATCCATTCTACGGGCGAGTTGGGGTGCGCCAGCTCGGGCGCGTTGTGCGCGCGCAGGAAGTCGTTCCAGCCCGACGCGCTGACCGCGGGCATGACGGCCGCCAGGTCGCGGTGGCGCTGCCCGTCGGAACTGACAGCGAAGATGCCGCAGTCCTCAAAATCAAACAGCGGCTTGATTTTCTCGACCACCAGGGCCAGCAGCGCGTCCTGGTCGCGCACCGTGGCCAGGGCCGTACTCAGGTCCAGTACCTGGGATAATTCGCTTGCTGTCATGACTGTGAAGGGCGTGGGGCGCCTCGCTTTTAGTTTCACTTATCGAAAATACGAAACCAGAACAAGCAACAGGACACACGTTCACGGTCTCCAATATAATGGAGAACTAAAGTGGGGAACCCCATTATAATGGAGCAACGGCTCCAGCTTTTCCAGGGGCAAGCATCAAGCAATTCAGCTTAAAATCAGCTCTGAATGGGGCATTAGAGCCGATAATGGGCAATGTTGCGTTTGCCCGCCTCGCCCTGGCACAGCTGTTGGCTTACCCGAAAACAGGCTGCGACTGCAACGCATCCTTTTACTCCGCTTCGTCAACCCTCATTCCTTGCCCCATGGAAACCCGTTCTCTGTTTTCCGCTCTGCTGCTAGCCGGTGCCAGCCTGCTCACCCTACCCGTCGCTCTGGCCGGCGACCCGCCGGTTAAAGCCGCTCCAAAGGCCGCGCCGCCCGCCAACTACCTCGATAAACTCACCCCGCAAAATTCCGTGCTCGTGATGGTGGACTTTCTCACCGGCTTCGACCCCGGCCTGAAAACCATCGACAAGAGCCTGTTCAACAACAACGTGACGGCCCTGGCCAAACTCGGCAAGCTCTTTAAGCTTCCCACGCTGGTTATCGGCGACGAGGGCGGGTTCCGGGGCAAGTTTTACCCGGCCCTGGCTCAGTACCTACCCGATGCCCCGCGCATCGAGCGGCACACAGTGAGTGCCTGGCAGGAGCCCAGGTTTGTGGAAGCGGTGAAAAAGACCGGCCGCAAAAAGCTGATTCTGGCCGGCATTTCCATCGACAACTGCACCACTCACCTGGCCCTGGACGCGCTCAAAGCAGGCTACGAAGTGTACGTGGTGGTGGACTGTTCGGGCTCGAACGAAAAGCTGGTGGAGGAAGCTGCCATGTCGCGCCTCACCCAGGCCGGGGCCGTGCTCACCTCGTGGGTGTCGCTGGGCTCGGAGCTACTCGGCGACTGGCAGAAGCCGGAAGGCGCGGCCCTGGGCCAGATTTACCAGGAGCACAGTGCCTGGGGCGGCTTTTACTCCTCCTACACGGCCGAGGCAGGCAAGAAGTAGGGCTTGTGCGTTTGTGCTGGTCAATCAGCAAGGCGAAAAGACCAATTCACTAATAGTCCTTTTTAGATTCTACGCCGTGGCCGCTACTTCTCTTCACAACCAAGTTATTCTCGTGGCCGGCGGTACCGGTGGCGTGGGCGAGGAAATCGTGCGCTACCTGATAGAAGCCGGCGCCATTGTGGCCGTGCCTTCCCGTTCCGAAGCAAACGTGCAGCGCCTGCGCGACTACTGCGCCGATGCCGGCCCCGGCCAGCTGCACACGCTGGTGCAGGAAATGAACACCCCGGACGGGGCCGACAACGTGCGGCACTGGCTGCTAGAGCGCACCGGCGGCCGGCTCGATGCCGTGGTGGCCGCTCTCAACGGCCGCTTCTACGGCAAGCCCTTCCACACCCTGAGTTGGGCCGAGTGGCAGGATTTCCTTGCCAAATACCTTACGGCCCACTTCCTCACGGCACGCACGTTTCTGCCGCTGCTGCTGGAACGTGGGGCCGGCCGCTACCTGATGATTAACGGCGGGGCCGCCACGCAGGTGTACCCCGGCGTGGTGGAGTTGTCGGTAGCCGCCTCGGCCCAATTGGGCCATGACCAAGGGCCTGGCCCTGGAATCAGCGGCCTCCGGCGTGCAGCTGGCCAGCCTGGTCATTTACTCCCGCGTGGCAACCCGCCACGAGGCGGCTACGCATCCCGGCCAGATTACCTCGCGCCAGGTGGCCGAGCGCGCCGGCGAGCTGCTGACCAGCGCCGACTACGACCCGCGCCACATCGTCCACGACCTGAAGCCATGAGCCCGACTCCCGCCATCGAAACCGCCCGCCGAGGCCTGCGCCTGCTGGCCGCTATCCATCAGGGCGCACCGGTCGAGCCTTACCTCGACCTGCTGACCGAGGACTTTGTGTTCTACATGCCCGTGGGGCCATTCAAGGGCCGTAACGAGGGCAAGGAAAAAGCCGAGACCTGCTACCGCCAGATTTCAGCCTCCCAGCCGAACATCGCCTACGAGGAACCATACCGCACCACGGCCAGCGGCGACACCGTGGTGTTCGAGTTCGAAGACGGCGGTACGCTTTTCGGAAACGTGCCCTACCACAACCGCATTGCCGCCTCCTTCGACGTGCGCGGCGAGCAGATTGCCGCCTACCGCGAATACTTCGGCGAAATCGACGTGCCCCTGATGGTGAGCATGGCCCAATCGGGCTAGCAAATCCAAGCGGCTATCCAATCCGGTCACCTTACCAAACCCTTTTTATGAACGACTATTTCTCGGTTGGCGGCCTGCTGAGCGCGGCGCTGTTGAGCTTTTCGCTGGCGATGGCCCCGCAGGCGGCGGCGGCGGCGGAACCGCCCGCCGCGCTGGCCCAACGCATTTTCAGCGCCTGGCAGCAGGGCGAACAAACCGGCGACTACGCCGCCTTCAAGGCCTTTCTGGGTCCGGAGCTGCGGCAGTTTTCGCACCCGCTGGCTGGGCAGGCGGCCGATGCGGCGGGCCTGGCCAAGCTGCGGGAGCTGATTGCCGGGCGCGAAAAGGACCCCAACCACCTCACCTTTTCCCATATCGAGCTGACGAGCAGCACCACGCTCTTCACCTTTCATTTCGACTCGAAAGGCACCGTGTCCGGCGGCTTCCCCTACGAGGGCTACAACATTATCAGCCTGCGCCTGGAAAACGGCCGCCTGACCGGCTTCCGGGAGTACTTCGGCTACGTGAACCCGGCCTGGTTTCAAAAGTAACGGCTTTCCTTTTAACCCTTCACACATGAATATCGGAATCATTGGCGCGGGCAACATGGGCCTGGCCCTGGCCACTATCTGGAGCAAGGCCGGCCACGCCGTGTGCCTGAGCTTCGCCCGCGACCCGGCCGCCTTGCAGCAGCAGGCCGCCGCGCTGCCCGGTGCCCATGCCGGCACCCCGGCCGAGGCCGCTCGCTTTGGCGAAATCCTGCTGCTTGCCGTTCCCTACCCGGCCCTAACCGAGGCCCTGGCCGGCGTAGACGAAGCGGTGGCTGGCAAGCCCGTGCTGAGCTGCGTGAGCGGCCTGCTGCCCGACTTCGCCGGCAACACCATCGGCCTGCCCACGGCCCGTACCGAGTCGGTGGCCGAGGAACTGGCCTGCCTGCTGCCCACGGCCCACGTGGTGGAAGCCTTTAACACCACCTTCGCCGAAGTGCTGCAAGCGCCCGACCGCCGCTTCGGCGAGCTGAACCCCTCGGTGCTGTACTGCGGCGACGACGCGGCGGCCAAAACCGTGGCCGCGCAGCTCATTGCCGACGCCGGCTACCAGCCCCTGGATTTGGGGCCCTTGCGCCAGGCCCGCAGCCTCGAAACCCTGGCCAGCGTGTGGGTGCAGCTGGCCGCCGCCACGGGCCTGTTCCCGCAGGCCGGCCTGCGCATCCTCACCCGCTAGCAGCCACCCCGTCCAAACCCTCCCCTTCACCATCTCCCCCTCATGGACCTCCAGCAACTACAGGACGAATTTGCCATCCGCAAGCTGGCCGAACAGTATTCCGACGCCGCCAACCGCATGGATGCGGGCCTGTTCCGCTCCCTGTGGACCGACGACGCGGCCTGGATAATTGGGCCGCCCATCAGCCGGCAGTTCGTGGGGCTCGACAACATCGTGACGGCCTTCGACCACCTGCTCAACTCTTGGGATTTCTTCGTGCAGCTCTCCACCAGCGCCCACATCCAGGTGCGGGGCGACACGGCCACGGCCAACTTCTACGTCAACGAAATAGCCCGCGGCCAGCCCGACGGCACCAACAGCAACTACAACCTCTCGCGCTATAGCGACCAACTGGTGAAAGTGGACGGCCGCTGGCTATTTAAAAAGCGCGACTACCGGGTGCTTTACCTCGACCAGACTCCGCTAATGGGCACAGCCTTCCACGTGAAATAACGGGCCACACCCGCCGTCCAGGCATCCCGGCTGACCAGTCGGGCTGGCCGCGCCTTGCCTGCAATCACTCCCGCCACGGCTCTTCTTTTTAAGCGGTTTTTTCTCGTTTTTCATTCCTGCTTTATCATGAGCACTACTGACTTTGCTTCGCCGGCCGTGGCCGTGAACAACCTCACCATCGACATCAATCATTCCTCCCTCGAATTCGCCGTGCGCTACCTGGGCACGAGCAAAATTCGGGGCCGGCTCGATGCCTTCAGCGGGCACCTGACCGGGGCCGCCGACGCGCACGACTTCTCGGGCGCCCACCTCACGTTTCAGGCCCCCGTCAGCAGCCTGAACACCAACCAGGCCATGCGCGACCAGCACCTGATGGCGGCCGAGTGGTTCGACGCGGCGCAGTTTCCCGACATCCGCTTCGAGTCCACGGCCTTCACGCCCACCAAGCCCGATGCCTACGACGTGGCCGGCCACCTCACCCTGAAAGGCCAGACCCACCCCGTCACGCTGCACGCCCGCTTCCGCGGTACCGGCACCGGCGCGCAGGGCGAAAGCCGCGCCGGCTTCTCGTTCGAGGCGACCCTTAACCGCCGCGACTTCGGCATCGTGGCCGGCCCGCAGGACGTGGGCGGCCTGTTCCTGAGCGACAAGGTAAAGCTGACCGGCGAAATCTCGCTGCTGGTTGCCCCCGCCGAAACCACCTGAGCCGCGCCTCACCCGCTGTTATTAGCCCCGCCCATGCCTTCCGCCGCTGCTGCTTCGCCCCGTTACCAGTCCTTCGACCCGGCTGCCGAAATCAATGGCGACAGCGTGCGGGCGGTGTTGGCCGGCCTACTGCTGCCCAATCAGGGCCGCGACATACTGGCCCGGCACGGGCTGCCCATCACGCCGGTACCGGGCCAGTGGTACCCCATGCAAGCCTGGCTCAACATTCTGGCGGACACGGAAGACCGATTTGGGGTCGGCACGCTCTACCAGACCGGCCTGCTAATGGTGGACAATGGCGTGTTCCCGACCGGAATGCCCACCCTGTTTGAGGCCCTGGCCGCGCTCGACGGCGTGTACAACGCCAACGTGCGGGGCCGGCGCATGGGCTACTACCGGGCCACGCAAGTGGCGGCGCGGGAGCTGCGCATGGCGCGCTGCACCCCGCACCCCGAGGAATTTGAGCGGGGCGTGGTCACCGGGCTGGCCCGCCGCTACAAGCCGGCCGACGCCGTGCGCCTGACGGTGGAGGTGGACCCGCGGGTGCCGCCCGAAGGCCCCTACAAGACAATCTTCCGCATCACCTGGTGAGTGAAATGCAGCCGAGGCGGGCCGCTTTTCCTCCCTGTTTTCCCCGCTGAATTCCATGCACCTCGACAAAAAATACGCCCCCTACCTCAACGGTTTGCTGATGGGGTTGTCCATGGGCTTCCTCATGTCCTTCGTGATGACGGCCCTGAACGTGGGGGTGGGGCCGGGCTTTGCGCGGGCGTGGCTGGCGGCCTTTGGGGTAGGCGCGGCCGTGGGCATTCCCACCGCGCTGGTGCTCGCGCCCAAAGTGGCGGCGCTGGTGCAGCGGCTCACGGCCTGAAGCGGCGTGGGCAGCGTGGGGGGCATTTTTTCTCATTCCCACTTGACCTCTACTCCGTGATGCGCCCCGTCCCTTTCTGTTGTCGTGCGGCCCGGCCGGCCTTATGGTGGCTGGCCAGGGTGGGGGGCTCACCGCCCTACTGGTGGGCGCAGGCCCGGTGCCCGCCCTGGCGCAGGGGCCCGTGGCCGTACCGACCCTGACCCCCGCACCGACGCTGACCGCCGCGCCAACGGCCAAAACCCTATCGCTGCGCTACGACGAAAACTACCGCTACCTGCAAGACCCGGCCCGCCGGACCGGTTGGCTGGACCCGCTCAAGTACCTGCCCTTGCGCGGGGCCGCGCAGCCGGAGTGGTTTCTGACCGTGGGCGGCGAAATCCGGCCGTTTTTTGAGCGCTACCAGCACGAGCAGTGGGGCCGCGTGCCCCCGGACGCCAACGGCTACTGGCTGTTGCGCACCATGCTGCACGCCAGTGCCCAGTTAGGGCCGCACGTGCGCGTGTTCGCGGAGCTGAAAAGCGGCCTGGTGGCCGGCCGGCGCAACCCGCCCCGGCCGGTGGACGTGGACAAGCTGGACCTGAACCAGGCCTTCGTGGATGTCGGTTTTGGGCCGCGACCCGAACCGGCGGCCGCACCCCCGCTCGTGCTGCGCCTGGGCCGGCAGGAGCTGGAGTTCGGCGCGGGCCGGCTGCTATCGGTGCGCGAAGGCCCCAACGTGCGCCAGGGCTTCGACGGCGGCCGGCTGTCGCTGCGCGCGGCCCGGTGGCAGGCCGACGCCTTCGCGGTGCGGCCGGTGGAAACCAACCGCGGCATTTTCGACGACGGCCCCGACCCCACCCAGGCGCTGTGGGACCTCTACGCCACGCGCCTGCTCCCCGCCAACTGGCACCTCGACCTGTACTACCTGGGCAATGAGCGCGCAACCGCGGTGTTCTCGGAGGGCCGCGCCGCCGAAACCCGGCACTCCGGCGGCGGGCGGCTCTGGTACCGCACGCCCGCACTGGCCTCCGACGTGGAAGCGACTTACCAGGCGGGCACGTTTGGGACGGGCCGCATCCGGGCCTGGGCCGTGGCTTCCAGCACCACCTACACGTTTGCCCGGGCCGCCTGGCAGCCGGCGCTGGGCCTCAACCTGGGCGTGAACAGCGGCGACCGGGACCCGACCAACTCCGACAACCAGACCTTTTTCCCGCCCGCGCCGCGGGGCGTCTACTTCGGGGCCGTGGGGGCCAACGGGCCACCCAATATTCTTGGCTTCGCGCCCACGCTGCGGCTCACGCCCGCGCCGGGGCTCACGGTGCTGGGCTACTGCTACTTTTGGCGGCAGAGCGTGCGCGACGGCGTGTATAATATTCCCGGCTTTCCCATCCGGCCGGCCGGGCCCAGCCGGGCGCGCTACATTGGCACGCAGCCTGAAGTGGACGCCAGCTGGCAGCTCAACCGCTACCTGGCGCTCACGGCCAGCTACGCCTACTTCGGCGCCGGCCAGTTCATCCGGGATGCGCCCCCGGCCGAGGACATCCAGTACCTGGCCACCTGGCTCACCTTCAAGTTTTAACCCCATTTCTCACCCTTTAATTGACTCGCCATGCCTCCTTCCAAAACCCCCATTACCCATCACCGCGCCCAAGTGGGCGACGTGAGCCTGCACTACCTGCAGGCGGGCCAGCCACAACCGGGCCGCGCGCCGCTGGTGCTGCTGCACGGCTTTCCGCAGCATTCGCACCTGTGGCGGCGCATCATGCCCCGGCTGGCCGAGCACTACCTGGTTATCGCGCCCGATTTGCGCGGGGTGGGCGGCAGCAGCATCCTGCCCACCGGCTACGACAAGCGCACCCTGGCCGCCGATGTCTACGGCCTGATGCAGCAGCTCGGCCACGCCGAAATCAACCTGGTGGGCTACGACCTGGGCGCGGGCGTGGCCTACGCCTACGCCGCCGCCCACCCCGAGGCCGTGCGCCGGCTGGTGTTCATGGAATTCGCGCTGGCGGGCTTCGGGGTGTGGGAGCAGGGCATCACGCCCGGTCCCGACTGGCACAACGGCGTGAACTGGCACGCGGCCCTGTTCACCCTGCCCGACGTGGCCGAAAGCTTCCTGGGCGGGCAGGAGCGCAAGTTTCTGAGCTGGATATTCTGGCACCTCTCCGGCAACCCCGACGCCATCAGCCAAAAGGATTTCGAGCTCTACGCCCGCCAGCTGAGCAAGCCGGGCGCGTTCCGGGCCGGCATCAACCTCTACGCCGCTGTGTGGACGGACGGGGAGCACAACCGCGAAAACGTGCAGCAGGGTAAGCTGCCCATGCCGGTGCTCGGCGTGGGCGGTGCGTGCAGCGGCGGCCCCTACATCGCCCAGTTCCTGGCGACGGTGGCCGACCATGTTCGCCCCCTGGTGCTGGATGGGGCCGGCCACTGGCTGGTGGAAGAGCAGCCCGCTGCCCTTACGCGCGAGCTACTCGACTTTTTCGGCGAGCCGGACCCTGCTGCGCCGGAACCGGCGGCTGCCGCCCGCCCGGCCACAACCACTCTTTAGCCAGCCCCCTCCTCATAAGCCCATGGCCCCCCATATGCATGCCATCGTCGCCGAGAACGGGCAGCTAACCTACCGGGAGGTAGGCCGGCCGTGCTGTGGGCCTGGCGAACTGCTGTTGCACGTGCGTGCGGCCGGGGTTCAGCCCCGGCACGAATGGCCCACCGAGCCCTCGGCAGCCGGGCTACCGTTGCCAGGGCTGGACGTGGCCGGTGTGGTGGTGACAGTAGGCACTGCAGTCCAACAGTTCCGCGTGGGCGACGCCGTGTGCGCCATGACCGACCCCGTGCGCCGGGGCCGCTTTGCCGAATACGCCGTGGTGCCCGCGCGGGCCGCGGCGCTCATTCCGGCCGGCCGGAATGAGCGCCGCGGCCCGCGCGAGCCTGACGGCCTGGGGCGGCTTGTTTGACTGCGCCCGCCTGCAGGCCCGGCAGCGCATCCTGATTCACGGCGCGGCCGGCGGCGTGGGCTGCCTGGCCGTGCAGCTGGCGCTGTGGAAGGGGGCCGAAGTGTTTGGCACCACCGCCACGCCTAACCTGTCCTACGTCGCCTCGCTGGGCACCCACCTTACTATCGACAGTGCCGAGCAGCGCTTCGAGGCCGTGGTGCCCGACGTGGACGTGGTGTTCGACGCCGTGGGCGGCGAGTGGCTGCACCGCTCCTACACCGTGCTTCGCCCCGGCGGAACACTGGTTTCGGTGGTGGAAGAACCCGACCCTGCGCAGCTGCACGGCCACCAGCTGCGCGGCGTGTATTGCCGGCCGCAGGCCGACGGGGCTGCCCTGGCCCGCCTCCTCCAATTGGTAGCGGCCGGCAGCGTCTGCGTGAAAGTGGGGGCCACTTTTCCCCTGGCGCAAGCCGCCGAGGCCCTGCGGGAAGCCGCGAACCCGCACGCGCTGGGCAAGGTCTTGATGACCGTGTCTTGAACATCACTACTTCGCTTGCCACCGCGGCTGGGGGAGTTGAGTATCCTGGTATTCGTCATGAAAAAGCTGTACGCACGAGCCTGGCGCTCATTCCATTAGTAGCCGTAGTTTTTTGGTGGTGGGGGAGCAGGGCCCCTACTCCCGCGCCGGATGAGGCGGCAGTCGTTCCCGCCTCCCCTGGGCTTGATTCCCTGCTGCTTACCAGCACCGGGCTGATTGGGGCCGGCGGGGAGGAGCCGCTGCTAGCGCGGGTGCACGGGCGCGTAAAGCGGCTGTACTTCACGGGCGGCGAGTACGTGCGCCGGGGCGATGTGCTGGCGAAACTGACCAATTATTCCTTTATCCTGGCGCCCCGCGACGGGTTTTTGGGGGCTAATCAGCTCAGCGCGGGCCAGTACGTCACGACGGTCACCCCGGTCACCACACTTTCCCGCCGGCGCACCCTGTCGGTGGCACTATCCCGGCAGCCCGGCGTCCGGCCCGGCGATTCGGTGCGGGTGTGGGTAGCCGCCCGGCCGACCCGCGTGGTGCCGGCCGTGGTGGGGCCACCAATCAACCGTGGTACCGGGGATTCCCTGGAGATTCTGCTGGGGCCGGGCGCCCCTTTTCGCATCGGGGAGCAGGCCTGCGTGGGGCGGTATACGGTCCGGCAGCTGGCAGCCAAGGGTGCGGTAGCCGCCCGCCAAACCGGCCGTGAATGAGCCGCGGTCCATTCAAGGAACCGGGCCACGGGGCCTGAACCATCACCTTAGCGCTGTTATTATGACTTGTTCGGCTGCCTCTTTTATCGATGCTCTTCCGGGACTTCATCCTGGCTTGACCAAGCCGGCCATTCGCAGTTGGACGGCTGGAATGCTGGGCTGGTTGCTGACGCTGCTGTTGTGCGAAACGGCCCTGGTGACCAAAGCGCAGCCAGCCCCCACGCTTTCCGTATTTCTACTAGGCGGCACGGGCTACGCCGAACCGGGTGCTCCACTGGCCGCGTGGCCGGCGCTGCTGGCGCAGGCCCGGGCGGTCGGACCCAATAGTGTGTTCGTGGTGCTCGGCGATAATCTGCCCAAAAAAGGCCTGCCCGCCGAGCACGAGCCCGGCCGGGCCGCCGCCGAACAAGCACTGCAGCCGCTGCTGGCGGCCCTGCGCGAATTTCCCGGTCGTGTGGTGTGCCTGGCCGGCGAAACGGAGTGGCAGGGCGGCGGCAGCCGCGGCTGGGAACGGGTGCGCGCCCAAGCCGCCTACCTTGAAGCGCAGCTGGGCCGTGGCAACGTCTTTCTGCCCACGGGCGGCTGCCCCGGCCCCGTCGAAATCAACCTGGATGCCACCCACACGCTGGTGGTGCTCGACACCCAATGGTGGCTGCACGCCTGGGACAAGCCGGGCGACGAATCGGCCTGCGACGCCAAAGACCCCGCCGCCGTGGTGGTGCAACTCGACGACATCCTGAGTCGCAACCAGGGCCGGCACGTGCTCGTGGCCGGCCATCATCCTTTGTTCAGTTCCGGTTACGGCGTGGCCCTGGCCCTGCTGCCCAATCCCCGCAACCGGCTGTTGCGCCAGTCCTTGCTGAGCGTGCTCAACCGCTACCCCAACCTGACCTACGCGGGCGGCCACGAGCGCAGCCTGCAATACCTCGAACCGGGCAACCAAAACCATTACATCGTGAGCGGCGCGGGGGCGATGGGGGCCGGCCGTACCCCGCGCCGCAACGCCGTGTTCACCGCCCGCGTCCCCGGCTTTGCCCGCCTCCAGTATGGGCAATCCGACAGCGTACTACTGACACTCAGCAGCGCAGCGGGGGCGGAGCTTTTCCGGCGGGATTGGGTGGAGCCTACTACCACCCCGTTAGTGCCCACCGCCTACGGCCGCATCCGGCCCGATAGCGTAGCCGTGGTGCAGGCTGGCGCGCAATACCGCGCCGGGAAGGTGCGCACCTGGCTCCTGGGCCCGAATTACCGCGCCGAGTGGACGCAGGCCGTGCCCGTGCCGGTGCTGAATCTGGGAACGGCGCACGGCGGCCTCACGCCCCTCAAGCGCGGCGGCGGTATGCAAACCAAGTCGCTGCGGCTGCGCGGGGCCGATGGCCGCGAGTACGTGCTGCGCTCCATCAGCAAAGACGTGGACCGGGCCGTGCCTGCCTTTTTGCAGCATACGCTGGCCGCCGGCGTAGTGCAGGACCAGATTTCGGCCTCGCACCCCTACGCCGCGCTCACCGTACCCGCGCTGGCCGAGGCCGCCGGCGTGCCCCACACCACCCCGCAGGTAGTGCTCATCCCCGACGACCCGCGCTTGGGACCGTACCGCCGTGCCTTCGCCGGGTCACTGGCCTTGCTGGAAGAGCGCGACCCGGCCCCGCCGAAATCTGCGCCTAGTCAGCCGCTGCCCAAAGCCTACAGCACCCAAGAGGTGCTAGACCAGCTCCAGGCCGACCCGCGCCACCGCGTGGACCAGCGCCAGGTGCTGCGCGCCCGCCTTTTTGATATGGTACTGGCCGACTGGGACCGGCACGAGGACCAGTGGCGCTGGCTGGCTTACCGCCGCCCCGACGGGGGCCGTCTGTTTCGGGCTGCACCCCGCGACCGGGACCAGGCGTATTTCGTGAACCAGGGTTTTTTGCCCCGCCAGGCCAGCTCGGACTACACCCTGCCCAAGTTCCAAGGCTTCGACTACACCTTCCGCAACGTCAACACCTTCAACTTCCAGGCCCGCTACTTTGACCGCAGCTTCCTCACCGGCCTGAGCGCGGCCGACTGGCGCGCCGTGGCCGACTCGGTGCAGGCCAGCCTGACCGATGCCGTGCTGGAACGGGCCCTGCGCCAGCTGCCCGACTCGGTGTACCGGCTGTCCGGGCCCGTCATGCTGGCCAAGCTCCAGGCTCACCGCGACCAACTGCCTCGCTGGGCCGCGCAGTACTACAAATTCCTGGCCCGCGACGTGGACGTGGTGGGCAGCCAGGCGCGGGAGCTGTTTGAAGTCGAGCGCCAGGAAAACGGCCAGACCCGTGTTACAGTTGCCACGCTGGCGGCAACGGGGCAGCGCGGGCCGGTGCAGTACCAGCGCACGTTTCAGCCCGACGAAACCCGCGAAATCCATCTCTACGGCCAGGGCGGCAATGACGTATTCACGCTGCGTGGCCAAGCCGCGCGCGGCCCGCTGGTTCGCATTATCGGCGGCGAAGGCGTGGATAGCGTATTCGACGCCACGGCCGTGCGGCACGGCCCGCGCCGCACCCGCGTATACGACGAGCCGCGGGGTTTAACCCTGACCGCCGGCCCCGAAACCCGCGACCTGCGCTCCGACGCGCCTGGCGTGAATGCCTACAACAGCCAGGCGTTTCAGTACGACTACACCGGCCCGGTGTATCCGCTGGCGTACAACCTTGATGACGGGGTTTTTCTGGGCCTCGGGGTGCTGTGGAAGCGGCCCGGCTTTCGCCAAACGCCTTGGAAAAGCACGCAGCGCCTCACCGGCAACGTGGCCCTGGCCACCGGCGCATTTTCCTTCGCCTACGCCGGGCAGTTCACCCACCTGCTGGGCCGCTATGACCTGCGGCTAACGGCCGATGTGCAGGCGCCCAACTACGTGCGCAACTTCTTCGGCCTGGGCAACGAAACCACCTACGACCAGGACGTGAACATCCGCTTCTACCGGGTCCGTTTCCGCCACCTGGCCTTCGGCGCGCAGCTCCAGCGCCGCCTCGGCGACCATTGGCAGTTCTTCGGCGGGCCGGTGTACCAAAACGTCGAAGTAGAGCGCACCCCCGGCCGCTTTCTGGCCGAAACCGCCGATGCGCGCCTATTTCCGGCCAGCTTATTCGCCAACAAGCAGTACTCCGGCGGCACCATAGGCATTTCCTTCGACCGCCGGGCCGACAAGCTGCTGCTGCCCGAAGGGGCCACCTGGCACACCGCGCTGAGCGCCGTGCGCGGCCTCACCGCCGCCGCCCGCCCACTCACGCAACTCACCACCGAGCTGGCGCTCTATCGCAGCCTGCGCGTGCCGGTGCGCCTCACCTTGGCCACGCGCTTCGGCGGCACGGCCGTGCTCAGCCGCGACTACGAATTCTTCCAGGCCGCCACCCTCGACGGCTTGACGAATCTGCGCGGCTACCGCCGCACCCGCTTCGCCGGCCGCCAGAGCGACTACAATAACACCGAGCTGCGCCTGCAAATCGGCCAGTTTCGCAGCTACCTGTTCCCGGCCGCCTTTGGCCTCATTGGCTTTCACGACGTGGGCCGCGTGTGGGTGCCCGGCGAAAGCGCCGACACCTGGCACCGCGGCTACGGCGGCGGGCTCTGGCTGGCCCCGTTTCAGCAAATCGTGGTGTCGGCCATGTACGGCATTTCCGAGGAGGATAAAGTGCCGCTGGTGCGGGTAGGCTACTTCTTCTAATTCAAAGCTCGCGAGTTACTGCTACAAATGCCTGATACTCTTTGCCGGGCAGCCACATTCTATTTCCATTGTGCTATGACAGCCGTCCTAACCAGCTTCACCATTCACGTCTCCAACGTCTGGCAAACTGCCGAGTGGTACCGTCAGGTATTTAGCCTCCAGGCCACCTTTGCTCCCAATGCTGGCGCTGCCCAACTTGATGTGCCCGGTCATCTGCTCACTTTCGTTTCCCACGACGTCCAATCGGAAAGCTTCGGCCCACGCCGTCTCAACTCGTTCCTGTCCGACCCAGCTGCCTTTCATCTCGATATCGCCACGGCCGACGTGCAAACCTTATTTGAACAGGCCCTCCAATGCGGAGCCGCGTCCGTGCACGAGCCTCTACTGGATGAGGCAGGCCGCCTCGTCGCCAGTCTGCGCGACCTCAATGGCCTGTTGATTCATCTTATCAATCCGCTCTAGGTGCTTTCGGCTACCTCCAATACCAAGCAGAAGCTAATCCTTTCGGGCATCACAAGCTTCAGCCGTTGCGCTAACCTTCCATGTATCGGTACGCCCCGTGCCGGGGGCACTCCACCGCATGGTCGTTTACCAACCCCGCCGCCTGCATCAGCCCGTAGCAGGTGGCCGGCCCCAACAGTGCGAAGCCGCGCCGCTTTAATTCCTTGCTCAGGGCCTCGGCGGCGGGCGTGTGTAGTGGCGGGGGTGCGCGTCGGCGCGCTCGTTATCAACTGGCTGGCCGCCCACGAAGCCGTAGAAGAACTTCAGCACTCCCGCTCCGCCACCTTCGGCAGCCAGTAGCTGCAGCCAGGCGCGGGCGTTCTGCACCACCGCCTCCAGCTTGCGCCGGTTGCGGATGATGCGCGGGTCGTCCAGTAGCTCGTCCACTTGGTACGCCGAGAACCGCGCCAGCCGGGCCGGGTCGAAGCCGGCGAGTAACTCGCGCATCGGCTCCCGCTTGGGCAGCACTATCCGCAAGCCGATGCCCACCTGAAACGTGTAGAGCACTACGTATTCAAACAGCACGTCGGCATCGTCAATCGGGTCGCCCCATTCCTGGTCGTGGAAGTCGCGGAGCTGTTTGGTTTGCTCAAACCAGGTGCAGCGGGGTAAGGCCATTTGTTTGGTTGCTAGTTGCTAACTGATGGATTTTGTTCCGATGGAGTTTCCGGGCGGGGCACCAGCTTGCTGGCCGCAGCCGGCCCGGTCCCATGAATGCTTCGGGCACCGTAGAGCAGTGCGTTTTGCCGCTCGTGTCGCAGCACGGCATCAAAAGCCTCTTCTTCATCCTCGTGCGGGGTGAAGTTTTGCTCCGCGGCCTGAGCCATTACCGTTAGCTTTTTCAGGGCTTGCTGCCGGTCGGGCTCGCCCAGTTTGGCTCGCTCCACAGCTGTTTTCAGGGTGCGGATGGTTTCGTCGTATACCCGCGTGGGCACGGCGAACGGCCGCGCGGCCTTGCCGCCGTGGGCAAACGAGAACCGGGCCGGGTCGCTGAACCGCGCCGGCGTGCCGTGAATCACCTCGCTCACCAGCGCCAGCGACTGCACCGTGCGCGGCCCCAGGCCCGGCAGCAGGAGCAGGTTCTCGAAATCCTGGGGTTGCTTTTCCTGCGCCAGCCACAAAATGGCCCCCAGCCGCTTCAGGTCCACGTCTTTGGCCTTCACGTCCTTGTGCGTGGGCATGACGAGCTGTCGGATTTCCCGAATCATGCGCTCGGGCTCCTCGCGCGCTACTTGCAGCATGGCTCCCTGGGCGGGCCTGGCCTGGTGCGCCACCAGGTTCAGAATCTCGCCCTGCGAGGTACCGCACACGGCCGCGTGCGGCTCGTCCACGAACGAGGTCAGCGCCTCCGAGTGCCAGTGGTAGCGGCGGGCCGAGGCCGTGTCGGCGGCCGTGTTCATGCCCTGCTGCACCACGGCCCACTGGCCGGCCTGGCTCACCACGAAGCTGTGCAGGTAGAGCTGGTAGCCGTCCTGCACGGCGGTGTTATCGACTTTGGCGCTCAGCCGGCTGCAATAGGCCAGGTGCGTCCCGTCGAGGCCGGTTCGCTCGCCCACGGCCAGCAGCTCGGCGGGGGTTTGGAGCGACTGCTTGCCCTTGCCGCCGCACACGTACAGGCCCAGCTCGTGGGCGCGGGGGTTGAGGCTGCGCTTGAGCGCGCCCATCACAGCCGTGGCCACGCCCGATGAGTTCCAGTCCATGCCCAGCACGGCCCCGAGCTCTGAAACCAGAACGGGTCGGCCAGCCGGCGCAAAACCGTCGTGGCCGTGTTCGAGCACGATGGCTTCCACGATGGCCCCGCTCAGGGTCGTCATCCGCTCAAAGAGCCAGCTCGGAATGGGCCCGCTGTAAAGCGGCAAATCGGCGGTACCTGATTTTTTCATGGCAAAAAGAAAAGCGGTGGGTAGGTTTTGGCGGTCAGCCAGGCCAACCGGGTAAAACCGTCAGGATGGTTTCGGTTGGTGGTGCCCGGCCCGATAAGTCCGGTTATTTGGCAGGTGCCGGGGCTGACCTTAACCCCGTGTCTTTCAGCGTATCCAGCGGCAGGTCGCGGTTGGCCAGGAGTGCCAGGTAGATGGGCTCGTGAAACTTGTCGAGCCGCCGGAGCAGGGCGCTGAGCTGCCGCTGTTCGTCCTCGGTGAGGTCGCCCGTGAACAGGCTGGTGGCCTGGTCCATGACCGGCTGCGCGGCCCGGAGCGTGGCCATGCCGGCGGGCGTGACGGTGATGCGCCGGGTGCGCTTGTCCTGCTCGTCGTCGGTTTGCGTGACGAAGCCATTGTCAATCAAGCGTTTGATAACCAGCATGCCCGAGGTCTTCTCGTTCACCGTCATCTCCACCAGGTGGGTTTTCGTCAGGCTGCCGCGCTCGGCCAGCGTGGCCAGCGTGATAAAGTCGTCGAAATTCAGCAGCGGTATCGATTCAAAGGCCTTCTTCACGTAGCCCCGAAAATATCGGTAGGCCTTGGTCACGACGTGCGACATGTAGGTCTGCAACACCGGCACATCGGGGTGATAATAGCTGAACTCCGGCTCCGGCACGGGAGGCGCAGAGGCTGCGGTCTGCTGGTGCGCGGCCCAGGCCAGAAAGCTGGGTAAGGTTTGCGTTGCCCGGTCGGGGTACGCCTGTTCGAAGGCGTCGCCCAGGTCGAGCAGGTCTTTCATTAAAGCGGAATTCATAAGGCAACAGGGGGCGGCAAAGGGCTGGCACAAGTACGGGAGTTGTGCAGCAATGGACAAATTTCAGGCGAGAAATAGCTTGCTACAAGGTTTTTAAACCATTTATGGAAAATAATTTTGTCCATTAAGGAACAATACTGACACTGATTAGTTCATAAATGGACAATGCAATTACCTTTGTCGTACTCGCTAACCCTTTAACCTCTCATGCAGCGTTCTTTACTTTTTGTGCTGGCCTGTAGTGGCTGGCTTGCTCAGCCGCCCGCCGCCCGGGCCCAGAACCCCGCTTCCACGCCAACCGCTACGAGCAACCGTGCCCTGGGCCTGGCCGAGGCCGTGCAGCTGGCCCTGGCCACCAGCAAGGACCTCAAGCGCAACGAGGCCGCCCAGCGCCAGGCCGCTGCCCGCGTGCAGCAAGCCAAAGACGGCGTGGTGCCGGGCGTCCAGCTGTCGTCCACCTTTTTGCGGCTTTCCGACAACGTAACGCCGTTCAGCGTGGGGCTGCCGGGCATGGGCGACGTGGTGCTCAACCCGCAGGTGCTCAACCAATCCTACAACAGCCTGCAGGTGCGGCAGCTGCTGTGGGCCGGCGGCAAGGTGCGGCTGGGCATCCAGGCGGCCCGCCGCGAGCAGGAAGCCACCCAAGCCGAGGCCGACCAGTACCACCTGCTGGCCGCCGACAACGTCACGACCATCTGGTACGACCTCTACACGCTTAATGCTTCGGAGAAAATAATCCGCGAGAATATCAAGCTGCTCCAGGACCGCCGCCGCGAGCTGAGCAGCCTGGAGCGCCAGGGCGTAGTGCTCAAAATCGACGGGCTGAAGATTGAGCTGGCCATCTCGCGCCTCGAAAGCGCGCTGGCCGATATCCGCAGCGGGCAGGCCATCAACGGCTTCAACCTGGCCCTGGCCACCGGCCTGCCCACGACCACCACATTCGCCCCAAGCGAGGCCGCGCTGCCAGCCGCCCAGGCCCTGCCGCCGCTGGCCGACTACCAGCGCGAAGCCCTGACTAACCGCGCCGAGCTGAAAGCCCTGACCCTGCGCCGCGAGGCGGCCCTCGTCGGGCAGCGCATCGTGCGCGGCAACACGCTGCCCGTGCTCAGCTTCGGCGGCACCGTCGATTACAACCGCCCTAACCTGCGCGTTTTCCCGGCCGAGGCCGAGTTCAAGGCCACGTCCAGCGTGTTTGCCAACCTGACCTGGGACGTGGGCAGCCTCTACGCCAACCGCGCCAAAGCCGCCGAAACCCGCTTCGGCCTCGAACAGCTCAGCACCGGCCTGGAGCAGCTGAGCGAGGGCATCCAAAGCGAAGTCAACGCCAGCTACCGGACCTACGAGCAGGCCCTGGAAAAAATTCGGGTGGCCGAAAATGCCATTACGCTAGCGCAGGAAAACTTTCGGGTCGAGCAAAACCGGTTCAAGGCCAGCACCATCACGCCCGCCGATTTTCTTGCCGCCAACACCCAGCTCATTCAGGCCCGCCTCGACCTGACCACCGCCCAGGCCAACGCCGAGCTGGCCCGCTGGAAGCTGCTCAAAAGCACCGGCCGCCTGACGGCCAACTAACTCAAGCGCAACCTCACCTTTTAACTCCTCACTCCTCATGCTTTTTACTTTTCGTCTTAACGCCTTACTTCCCCTCGCTGCCCTGTCCCTGGCGGCCCTACTGACGAGCTGCGGCGGCCAGGAAACCGACAACGCCCAGGTGCAGGCCGACATCAGCCCGGTCATTCCTAAAATAGGCGGCACCGTGCTGGCCGTGCGCGTGGCCGACAACCAGCGCGTGCAGGCCGGCGACACGCTGGCCGTGCTCGACGACCGTGACTTCCGGCTGCGCGTCGAGCAGGCCGAAATTGCGCTGGCCCAGGCTGAAGCCAACGTGGCCATGGCCCGCCAAAGCCGCCGCGCCGCCGACCTCGGCACCGGCACCGTAGCCGACAACTCGGCCGCCGCCGCGGCCGGCATCGGCACGGCCCGCGCCGGGGTGCTCACGGCCCGCGTCCGCGCCCGCCAGGCCGGGCAGAACTTCCAGCGCCAGGCCGCCCTGCTGGCCGAGCAAAGCACCACCCAGCAGGCCTACGACAACGCCCTGGCCGAACGCGACGCCGCCGCCGCCGGTCAGGCCCTGGCCGAAGCCCAGGTCCGGGTGCTCACCAGCCAGGCCGCCGCCGCCGGCAAGCAAGTCCTCAGCACCCGCACCCAGGCCGAGATGGCCGGCTCCGGCGTGGCCCTGGCCGAGCTGGCCGTGAAGCAGGCCCGCGCCGCCCTGGCCACGGCCCGTTTGCAACATTCTTACACGGCGTTGCTGGCCCCGGCAGCCGGCATCGTGAGCGACAAAAACGTGCAAATCGGGCAGGTCGTCGCCCCCGGCCAGACCCTGCTGAAGGTGGCCATCGACGGCAAGCTGTGGGTGGTGGCCAATTTCAAGGAAACTCAGCTGGCCGACATGAAAGTGGGCCAGGCCGTCGAAATCAAAGCCGATACTTATTCCGACAAGGTGTTTGCGGGCAAAATTGAGTCGCTGGCTCCCGCTACCGGCGCGCGCTTCTCGCTGCTGCCGCCCGACAACGCCACCGGCAACTTCGTCAAGGTCACGCAGCGCGTGCCGGTCAAAATCGCCTTCACCGAAGCGCCGGGCGCCGACACCCCACTGCGGGCGGGCATGAGCGTGACGGTCGAGCTAAAGAAAATCTAAGCCCGCTTCCATTCCTCATTTTTATTCCTCCTCCAAAAAATGGCTTCGCTCGCCCTTTCCCCCGACGCTGCCGTGCCCGATAACGGGCCCGTAACCGCCGCCGCCCCCGACCAGCCCACCTACGAGGTCGGCTTCCGCAAGTGGCTCATCACCATCACGGTGATTACCTGCGCCATCATGGAGCTGATTGACTCGTCCATCGTGAACGTGGCCACCCGCCAGATTGCCGGCAACCTCGGCGCGACCATCGAAGAAACGGCCTGGGTTATCACGTCCTACGCCGTGGCCAACATCATCATCATCCCGCTCACGGGCTTCCTGTCCGACCTCATCGGGCGCAAGGTCTATTTTACGGCCTCGGTGGCACTGTTCACGGTGGCGTCGTTCCTGTGCGGTTTTTCGCATTCCATCGAGACGCTCATTTTCTGGCGCGTGGTGCAGGGCCTCGGCGGTGGAGCGCTGCTGGCCACGGCCCAAACGGTGCTCGTCGAAACCTTCCCGCCCGAGGAGCTGGACACCGCCAACGGCATCTTCGGGGCCGGCATTGTGATGGGGCCGACGCTCGGGCCGGTGCTCGGCGGCTACCTCACCGACAACTTTCACTGGGGCTGGATTTTTTACGTCAACGTGCCCATCGGCATCCTGGCCACGTTCCTGAGCTGGAAATACATCAAGGGCACCAAGCACGCGCTCGAAGGCAAAATTGACTACTTCGGCATCCTGTTCATGGCCCTGGGCATCGGCGGGCTGCAAATCGTGCTCGAAGAAGGAGAGCGCAAGGACTGGTTCACGAGTCAGTTCGTGGTGGTGGCCACCGTGGTTTCCGCCGTCAGCCTGGTACTGTTCATCGTCCGCGAGCTGACGGCCAAAAACCCGGTGGTGGACCTGCGGGTGCTGGCCAACCGTAACGTGGCCATTGGGGCGGTGTTACGCTTCGCGTTCGGGGTGTCCATCTACGCTTCGGTGTTTTTGTACCCGGTGTTCGTGCAGGGCTTTTTGGGCTGGAACGCCACCCGCACCGGTCTGCTGCTACTGCCCGGCTCGCTTATTACGGGGGTGCTGATGGGGGCGATGGGGGCCTTGCTGAAGAAGGGGGTAAACCCCAAAATTCTCATCATCATCGGTTTTGGTTGCGTCATCACCTACGAGTGGTTTGCCTATAGGCTGGCCACGCCCGAGGCGGGCGAGTGGGACTTGTTCTGGCCCCAGCTCGTGCGCGGCATTGGGTTCGGCTTCATTTTCGTGCCCGTCTCGGGCCTCATTCTGGCTGGCCTCAAGGGCCGCGACATCGCCCAGGCCTCGGGCCTGACCAACATGCTGCAGCTGCTGGGCGGGGCCGTGGGCATTGCGGCCGTCAATACCTTCGTGGTGCGCCGCATCAGCATCCATCGGATTGATTTGCTGCCCAACCTCTCGCTGACCAACCCCGCCGCCTCGGAGCGTTTCTACGGCCTGCAAGCTATGTTCCAGAGCAAAGGCTATGCCCTCGGCGACGCCCAAAAGCTGGCCCAGGGCGCGCTCGAAGGCACGCTTTCGACCCAGGCGGCCATTCTTAGCTACTCCGAGGGCTTCATGCTGATTGGCCTTATCTGCCTGGTCGCCATCCCGCTGGTGCTCTTTGCCCGCTTCCGCAAGGGGGATGTGGTGGAGGTAGGCGCGGCCCACTGAGGCACGGCCGCCGCGCCGAACTGTTGCTTTCTTTTTATCTTAGGACTTACGCAGTTGCTTTTACCAAACCGCTTTTACAGCCCCTGGGGGGCTTTTTCAAGTTTCTTGAGCAGCTTTTATACCTACCATAACTGCTTGGCTATCCAGTTCTTTTGTTTCAACTGCGTAAGTCCTATATCTATTCAAAGACTCGTTCATCATGCTTCAGGCAAGTACCCTTCAATTTCTAACCGACCTCAAAGCCAACAACAACCGGGCGTGGCTCGAAGCCCACCGCCCCGCCTACGAGGCGGCCAAAGCCGACTTCGCCCGGCTGGTGGGCCAGCTCTTGGCTGGCCTGCGCGACCTGGACCCCGACCTGGGCCGCAGCCCGCTGGAGCCCAAGCAGTGCATTTTTGCCATGAACCGCGACATCCGGTTTTCGGCCGATAAGTCCCCCTACAAAACCAGCATGGGGGCTTGGTTCAACCCCGGCGGCAAGAAAACCCCCACGGCCGGCTACTTTCTGCACATCGAGCCGGGCGGGGCGAGCTTCCTCGCCGGGGGCCTCTACCAGCCCGAGCCGCCCACGCTGGCCCTGATTCGACAGGAAATAGACTACAACCTGGCCGACTTCGAGCGGGTGCTCCACGAGCCATCGTTTAAGCAGCATTTTGGCGGCCTGCTACAAGAAGATGCCCTCAAACGCCCGCCCAAAGGCTACGAAGCCGACAACCCGGCCATCGGGTACCTGAAGCTCAAGAGCTTCACCGGCTCCCACCCGCTGCACGATGAGCAGTTGACCCAACCCACGCTGACGGCGGACGTGCTGACGGTCTGCCGGAGCCTTAAGCCGCTGGTGCAGTACCTGAATCGGGTGGCTCCCCAAACGGCCTGACCTCTCAACCCCACCCGACGTTCTGCCTCTCCGATTTATTCGCAAGCCGGCCGGGTAGTGTTCCCCCACGGAATGCCCTGGGTAGACGCCCGCCAACGCCCCCGGCCAGCACGCTAGCCAACCCCCTGACTACCATATGCCCGGGTCTTTTGTCTGCCCCGCCTTTGTCCATGCCTGCCCAGTTCTCCACCCGTGCCATTCGCCGCCGCGTTATCCGGGCCTTGCGTCACTTGCTGGTGGGCGGCCCCCACGTGGCCGACCACAAGCGCCTGCACGAGGACTACCATTTCAGCGACTACGACCGCATGGAACTGGCGCTGAACCTGGAGCGCGAGTTTCAGCTAACCCTCTACGACCACGACATCGCCGGCTTTAGTACTGTGGGCAGCGTAGTGGCCTGCGTGTGCCGCCACCTCGCCCGCTGAGGCGTTTTATCCCCTTCGCGCTGCCCTGCGGCTTTTGTACACTCATTACTTTCTGTACGGACGCGTTAACTGCTTCTCCCGAAGTTGACCTATGCCCGGTTCCGTCTGCCGGTTTCCATTCAGGGCGCTCTGTTGGGCTGCCCTTGGCCTGCGCAACAAGCCGCGCCCGGTAAGCCTGCTCGAAGTGCAGCTGGCCGACACCGGCTAGGGCTTTTCCTCGAATGCGGCACTTACCCGCAGGATGCCATTTCTCATTTACTTCCCCAAACTACTATGGCCCCTAACAGCACGAAGGCCGCTGCTAGCCACAACTCTGGCCCCAGCTCGGTATCTGGGCTTGCCCCCAGCGAAGTGCGGTTGTGACCCGTTGGTTCCGGAGCCATGAGCACTGACTCGTCCTCGTCCAGGCTGGTAATCGGTATCGCTGAAGCCCTGTGCCGCTATGACAGCTACTTGCGCCATTACCCCATCAGTGAAGCCGGGTTTGAGGCCTGCGTTCAGTCATTGCCCCCGGCACTGCAGGCCGCTTGCCTATACCGTGGCCGCGGCGACTGTCTGAGCAGCCGGTCTTTCCGCGAATACTGCCTCGGCTGCTGTGGTGGCAATTCCCGTGCAGAGTTTTTGCGTGCGCATCTGACCCCCGCTGACTTTACCCGCTGGCAGGCAAACCTAGATTTTTGGGATGTCTGGTATGAGTGCTGTGCTGCGACAGGCTTTTTTCCTATTTGAATTTTCACTTACCCAGCCAGTCCCGACGCTCACCTCAGCTGGTGCCCGCTGCCGAATTGGCGGCTAATTCTTTTGACTGCATGACTTCCCTACGCTACTTTACCATCCATGTACCCAACGTCTGGCAAACCTGCGAGTGGTATCGACAGGTGTTCGGCTTCACCGCCATCCTCAGCGCTGATGCCACCGCCGCCCGCCTCGATGTGCCCGGCCAGCGCTTGGTTTTTGCTGCCTACGACATGCAGGACGAATCATGCGGCCACCGCCGTCACCACTCATTTCTGCTTGACCCGCCCGCTCTACATTTTACCTTTTGCCCGCTACATGCGGCCTGGTATCCTGGGAGAGCTTCCCGCTACCAGGCATCTGCTCGTTGCACCTGATTCCGCACTTGCCCCGGCCGACGCGCTGCCGCGCTGCCGCCGTGTTGCTGATGGCCACTTAGCGGATTTCATTTGTACAGCACGTAGCTAAGCCATTTGGGTTGTGGGAGGCATGGGATTGCAAATTATTATTTGGTAAACATGAACACCGTTCATTATATTTGCCCCGTAAACAATTCCATCCCTCGCCGTGGGCATCGCTGAACGCAAAGAGCGCGACAAGACCGAACGCCGCCAGTCCATCCTGGACGCGGCGCAGCACCTGTTCATTGAGCAGGGCTTCGAGAAAGTGAGTATGCGCAATATCGCCGATGCCATCGAATACAGCCCGGCCACCATCTACCTCTACTTCAAAGACAAAAACGAGTTGTTGTTTGCTCTGCAAAATCAGGCATTCGGACGGCTGGCGCAGGAGTTTGAATCCGTATTCGTTATTGAGCACCCGGCTGAGCGGCTGCACGCGCTGGGGCATAAGTACCTCAGCTTCGCCTTCGAGCACCCCGAGTTGTTCGAGTTGATGTTTATCATGACCGGCCCGATGGAGGCTGTCGCCGCCCGCGGCGAAACCGCCCCCTGGGCCAGTGGCCGGGCCGCTTTCGACCGGGTGGTACGAGTGATGCAGCAGGGCATTGACGCGGGGGTATTTAAGCACCAGGATGCGGAGAGTGCCGCCCTGCTGGTCTGGGCGCAGGTGCACGGGCTGGCCGCGCTGTTTTTGCGCAAGCGGCTAATGATATTCTCGGAGGACCGCCGCCAGACCATCATGGAAGAAACGATGACCTTATTCAACCAAGTGCTGCATCACGGACTTTAACCTTTTTTTGCTCCGGTTATGAACACTGTAATCTTACCTACCAGTGGTAATAAAGCTTGCCGTTGGCTTGCGCCGCTACTTTTAATCGGTTTAGGACCTGCCTGGCCGGCTGCCGCCCAACTCGCCAACCGCACGCTGCAAGGTTACGTGGAAACGGGCCTGGCTCAAAATGTGGCCCTGCGCCGCGAGGGCATTGCCGTGGCCAGCGCCACCCAGCGAGTACGACAAGCCAACGGCCTCTACCAGCCCCAGGTGCAGCTAGGCGCGACCTACACGCTGGCCAACGGGGGGCGCACCATCAACATCCCGGCCGGCGACCTGGTGAACCCGGCCTACCGGGCGCTGAATGCGCTGACGGGCACCAACCAGTTTCCGCAGGTGGCCAACGTGTCCGAACAGCTGCTGCCCAACAACTTCCAGGAAACCAAAATCCGCATCATCCAGCCGCTCTTTAACACCGACATCTACTTCAACTACAAAGCCCAGAAGGAGCTGTTGTCAGCCCAGGAGGCCCGGCAGGCGGCGTACCGTAACACCCTGCGCCATCAGATTGAGGTGGCCTACTACCAATACCTGCAAGCCGGCGCGGCCGTGGCCGTGTACCGTACCACGGCCAGCACGCTGACGGAGTTGCTGCGTGTCAACAAAGCGCGCCTCGACGCGGGGCTGACCACCAACGACGCCGTGTACAACACCAAGGCCCAGCTGGCCGGCAACCAGCGCGACCTGACCACCGCCGCCAACCGCCGCCAGCTGGCCCGCACCAGCTTCAACTACCTGCTCAACCGGCCCCTCGACGACAGCATTGCCGTGGAGGAACCCACCGGCACCACCCTGGCCGCCGCGCCGGGGGCCACCCTGACCGCCTACCGCACGGCTTCCCTGACCCAGCGGCCCGAGCTGGAGCAGCTGGCCCGCGCCGAAGCGGCCAGCGCCCTGGGCCTGCGCCAACGCCGCGCCGCCCGGCTGTATCCGCAGCTCAACTGGGTGACGGACCTGGGCTACCAGGGCTTCGGCTACCGCTTCGACGTGCCCCAACAGCGGTTTCAGTTCATGCAGTTCGCCCTGAGTTGGGACCTGTTTCGGGGCGGCATCCGGCGCGCCGACGAGCAGCTGGCGCGCCTGGCCCTGGACGATGTGCAGGCCCAGCGCGCCGACCTCGTGCAGCAGTTGCAGCTGCAAGTCACGCAAGCCTACGACAATCTGGCCTCGGCGCGGGCCGCCCGCACGGCCGCCGAGGCGGCTCAGCTCAACGCCGAAAAGAGCTTCCAAATCGTGCGCCGCCGCTACGACGAGGGCCAGGCCATTGTGCTCGAACTGCTCGACGCCACCACCCGCCAAACCACCGCCCAGGTGGCCCGCGTCATTTCCGGCTACGACGTCTTCATCCGCGAAGCCGAACTGCGCCAGGCGCTGGCCGCCGAATAAAACAGCCTTGACCCGAATCAATCACTAGCCTCTCAATCATACATTCCCATGAAGAAGCGCCTCTTTTCTCTTCCTGCCCTGGTGGGTGCCGGGCTAGCCCTTGGACTGCTAAGCGGCTGCCAAAAATCCGAATCCGCGACGGCCGAACGCAGTACCCGACCCAACACCACGGCCACCGACAACGTGGCCGTAATCCTGGCCCCGGTGCAACGCCAGGCCCTGGCCCGGCCCATCGAAGCCGCCGGCCAGCTCAGCAGCGAAACCGAAGCCCGGCTCTCCTTCAAAACCGGCGGCATCGTGCGCCGGGTGCTGGTGGAGGAGGGCGACTACGTGCGCCAGGGCCAGCTGTTGGCCGCCCTCGACCTGACCGAAATCAGCGCCCAGGTGGCCCAGGCCGAGCAGGGCCAGACCAAAGCCCGGCGCGACGTGGAGCGCTTCGGCCGCCTGCTGGCCGATTCCGCCGCGCCGCTCGAAGCGGTGCAGAACCTGCGCACGGCCTACGCCGTGGCCCGGGAGCAGGCCCGCATTGCCCGCTTCAACCAGCAGTTTTCCGAAATCCATGCCCCGGTGGCCGGGCGCATCGTGCGCAAGCTGCTCAATGAGGGCGAGCTGGCCGCACCTGGCACCCCGGCGTTTTTCATGAACGCCACCAAAGGGGCTGGCACCTGGACGCTGAAAGCCGCCGTGGCCGATAAGGACTGGGCGCGCCTGCAAGTGGGCGACGCCGCCGAGGTGCACCTCGACGCCTACCCCGACCGCCTATTCCGGGGCCGGGTGAGCCGCCGCGCCGCCGGGGCCGACCCGGCCAGCGGCACCTGGCAAATCGACGTGCGCGTGGACGCCCAGCCCGCCGCGCCGCTGGCCACCGGCCTGTTTGCCCGCGCCACGCTGCGCCCCCGCCAACAAGCCACCTACCACATCGTGCCGGCCGACGCGCTGGTGGAAGGCGAGGGCGACGACGCCTTCGTGTTCGCGCCCGTGGGCCGGGGTGCGGGCAAGGTCCGCAAGCTGCCGGTCAAAGTCGCCTTCCTCGACGGCAGTCGGGTGTACGTGCGCGTCGGCCTCGATTCGGTGCCCCAGGTGGTGGCCGGCGGCGCGGGCTTTCTGACCGAGTATTCCACGATTCAGGTGCGCTGATTGATTGGTAATCAGGCCCACGGAACGTCATGTTGAGCGTAGCGCAGCGAAGTCGAAGCATCTCTACCGCAGCAGTAATTCAATCGGCCCAACAAAGCGGTAGAGATGCTTCGACAAGCTCAGCATGACCGTCCATTTTGCCCTCATAGTCCCCAAACCCCCAAATCCCATGCGCCGCTTCATTACTTTTTTCGTCACCAACCGCTCGTTCACTGCCATTCTGTTCGTGGCGCTGCTGGCGGCGGGGCTGCAATCCCTGCTCACCATGCCGCGCGGCGAAGACCCGGAGGTGGACTTTCCCACGTTTACGGTGGTGGCCGTGTACCCCGGCGCCTCGCCCGCCGACGTGGAAGACCAGGTGGTGCAACCCCTGGAAAAACGCTTCAACGAGCTGGATAACGTCAAAAAAATCAACTCCACGGCCGACGACGGGCTGGCCATCATTCAGGTCGAGTACGACTTTTCGGTCACGCCCGACGACAAGTACCAGGAGATGGTGCGCGAGGTAAACGCGGCCCGCACGGAGCTGCCGGCCAGCTTGCAAAGCCTGGAAATCAAGCGGTTTCAGTCTTCCGACGTGAACGTGTACCAGTACGCGCTGCTGGGCCCTAACGCCTCGTATGAGCAGCTCGAATTCTGGGCCGAAAAGCTCCAGGACGAGCTGGAGCAGCGCGTGCCGGGCTTCAAGACGGTGGACACCTGGGGCTACCCCCAGCGCGAGGTGCGCGTGGCCCTGAACCTGGAAAAGCTGGCCCGCCAGAACATTCCGGCCGCCGCCATCCTGGGCGCGCTGCAAAGCGAAAACCTCAACATTCCCGGCGGCAGCGTGGAAGTCGGGAGCCGGCGCTTCAACCTCAAAACCAGCGGCGACCTGCGCACCCTGCCCGAAATTGAAAGCACGGTGGTGTACGCCCAGGGCGGCAAAATCGTGCAGCTGCGCGACGTGGCCGACGTGCGCTTTGCCTACGAAGAAGCCCGCCACATTACCCGCCTCGACGGGGTGCGCGGCGTGCTCGTCACGGCCACCCAGAAGCCGGGGCAGAACATTTTCAACCTCCGCGACCAGGCCGAGCCGGTGGTGGCCGCCTTCACCAAAACCCTGCCCCAGAACATCCGGCTGGTCAAGTCCTTCGACCAGTCGGCCAGCGTGGGGGCGCGGCTGGGGCGGCTGGGCAAGGACTTCGGCCTGGCCATTCTGCTGGTGAGCCTGACGCTGCTGCCGCTGGGCTGGCGGGCGGCGCTGGTGGTCATGATTTCCATTCCGCTCTCGCTGAGCGTGGGCCTGTTTCTGCTCGATGCGCTGGGCTTCACCATCAACCAGCTCAGCATCGTAGGCCTGATTGTGGCCCTGGGCATTCTGGTGGATGATGCCATTGTGGTGGTCGAGAACATCGAGCGGTTTTGCGCGCCGGGGTGGAGCGCACCCGCGCCGTCATCGAGTCCACGGCCCAGCTGGGGCTGGCCGTGGTGGGCGTCACGGTCACGCTCATCATTGCCTTCGTGCCCTTGCTGCGCCTGCCGGCCGGGCCGGGAGCCTTCATTCGCGGGCTGCCCACGGCGGTGGTCACGGCCGTGGCGGCTTCGCTGCTGGTCTCGCTCACCATCGTGCCGTTTCTGGCCCGGCTGCTGCTGCGGCCCGCCGCCAACCCCGAGGGAAATATCTTCCTGCGGGCGTTGCACCGGGGCGTGGATTTGACCTACGGCCGCCTCATGCACGGGGCGCTGCGCCGCCCCCGGCTGGCGCTGGCGGTGGCCTTCGGAGTGGTGGGCGTGGGGCTGGGTTTCGCGGTGCCGCAGATGGGTTTCAGCCTGTTTCCGAAGGCCGAAAAGCCCCAATTTCTGGTGAACGTGGAGCTGCCCAACACGGCCGGTTTGCCCGAAACCAACCGCATAGCTCGCGACGTGGAGCGGGTGCTGGCCCGCCACCCGGAAATTGTGCATTACACCACCAACGTGGGCAAGGGCCAGCCGAGCATCTATTACAACGTGCCCCAGCGCAACGAGCAGCCCAATTTCGCCCAGATTTTCGTGCAGTGCAACACCGAGACCTGGGAGGAGAAAAACGAGCTGGTGCAGCGCCTGCGCCGCGAGCTGTCCGTTTACCCCGCCGCCCGCGTCGAGGTCAAGGACTTCGAGCAGGGCCCGCCGCTGGAAGCGCCCGTGGCCGTGCGCCTCTTCGGCGACAACCTCGACACGCTGCGCCGCCTCTCGCTGGTGGTGGAACGGGAGCTGCGTGCCATTCCCGGCACCACCTATATCTACAACCCGGTGGCTACCCGCCCCACCGACCTGAAGGTCGTCATCAACAAGGAAAAAGCGAGCCAGCTCGGCATTGCCACGGCCGACATCGACCGCACCGTGCGCCTGGCCGTGGCCGGCATCCGGGCCGCCGAGCTGACACCCGGTGACGGCCAGGACAAGCTGCCGGTGAACGTGACCCTGGCCCGGTCCGGCTTCCAGCGCCTCGACGTGCTCGACCGCCTCTACGTGCCCACCGCCACCGGCCGGGTGGTGCCGCTGCGCGAGGTGGCCGACGTGCGCCTGCAAACCGCCGCGCCCGCCATCCGCCACCTCGACCAGGCCCGCTACACCACCGTCAACGCCTTTGCCCAGGACGGCTACCTCTACGCCACGCTGCAAAAAGCCGCGCAGGAGCGGTTGGAGAAGCTGAAGTTTCCAGCCGGCTACTCCTTCCGCATGGCCGGGGAGCAGGAAAACAAGGACGACGCGCTGGAGGGCTTCGGCACCACCATTCTGCTTTCGGCCTTCGCCTTCGTGCTGGTGCTGGTGCTCGAATTTGGCAGCATCAAAAGCACACTCATCGTGCTGTCGGTGGTGCCGCTGGGCGCGGTGGGGGGCGTTTTGGCGCTGCACCTGGCCGGCTACCCGTTCTCGTTCACGGCCATCATCGGCTTCGTGGCCCTCATCGGCATCGAAATCAAAAACTCCATCCTGCTGGTCGACTACACCAACCAGCTCCGAGAGCAGGGCCAGCCGCTGGAGCAGGCCATCGAGGCGGCCGGCGAAACCCGCTTCATCCCCATCCTGCTCACCACCTGCACGGCCATCGGCGGCCTGATTCCGCTGATTCTGGAACCGGCCCCGCTCTACACGCCGCTGGCCTGGGTGCTCATCGGCGGGCTGCTCTCGTCGCTGCTGCTCTCGCGCATCGTGACGCCGGTGCTCTACAAGCTGTTTCCACCCGACATCAAGCTGCCGGCCGAGGCGGAGCCTGCGCTGGAAACAGCGGTGGCGTAGCCCGGCGCTGGCTCCATTTCCGTCCGCTCCATATTCGCCCGCCCATGAAACTTGAAACCAAGCGCTTGCTGCTTTTTGGGGTGCTCATCACCATGACTACCTCGCTCTACGTGACCTTCCTGGGCACCTGGCTTACCTACGGTATTCGCCCCGGTTTCCTCAGCCAGTGGCTCCGCGGCGTGCCGCGGGCCTACTTGGTAGTGCTGCCCTACATTCTGCTCATGGGGCCACTGGTGCAGCGGCTGGTGCACCGGCTGCTCCCCGCTCCACCCGCGCCCCAGGCCGACGCACCCATCCAGCGCCAGTTGGGGAATGAGGCTGGTGCCTAAAGCGCAGGCCGCTTCCATTTCCGTTCTATCCACATTTCACCTGACTCATGGATTATCCAACAGAAGGTTTCCTGATGAGCGCTCCGCCGGTACCCACTTGGGTTGTCAGCGTCGTGCTGAGCGTGTGCGTGTCGGTGTTTGCCCTTACCTGGCGGGGCATCAGCGAAGTGGCCCGCCGCCTTTTCTCACCGGAGAAGGCGTGGCGCATTTCCACACGGGTGGCAGCAGGGCTGATTACCTGGTTGCTGGCCGGCGTGTTTCTCACGACCGTGGTCCGGCTGCCCAACACCACCTCCGCCGGCGTAGTGGCCCCGCTGGTCTGGGTAGGGTTGCTGGTAGTCATCGGTTATGGCGCGCGGTTCGTATCATCCGGCTACCTGGCCTTCGTGCTGGCCATTCCCCAAAGCTGGCTCATCGGCTTGCAGTTTTACCGCGTCCTCGGCGTAATATTCCTGGTACTGCTGGCCCAACGGGTACTGCCGGCCCACTTTGCGTACCCCGCCGGGGTGGGCGACTTGTTGGCGGGCCTGCCCACGTTGCCGGTAGCCTATCTCTGCGCCCGCCACCCTGCCCGCGCGCGGGCCGCTGCCTATGCCGTGAACCTGCTCGGAATCATCGACTTCGTCGTGGCGCTGGGCATCGGCACCAACCTGCTCCAGGTCCCGGCCCAGGACCTGTTTGGCGTCTCCGCCGGCACCACCGCCGTGCTGCCCATCTTTCCGCTGGGCCTCATTCCTACGGTCATCATCCCGTTGGGCCTCATGCTGCACCTGCACTCGCTGACCAATTTATGGGAGGCTCCCCCGGCAAATGCCCCGCTGCCGGGCCCGGTCAGCCGCTAGCATTCGTCATCCTCACCCGCCGCTTCTCGCTGATGGAAACCACTGCCTACACCCCGTCTGAAGTTGACCACTTCCTACGCCACCAGATGCCGCAGCTGCTGGCTCAGCTCACGCCCGAACACCCAGCCGCGTGGGGCAGCATGAGCCCTCAGCACATGGTCGAGCACCTGGCCGCTGCCGTGCGCCTTTCCAACGGCCGCTTTCACGTCCCGACCGTCCAGGGCCCCCACGAGCAGCGCCGCCTTTGGCTACTGACTGACGCGCCCTTCGCGCCCAACTCCCGCAACCCCGTGCTGCCGCCCGAGCCGCTTTCCCTGCGGCTGCCCTCGCTGGCCGACGCCCGACAGGCGCTGGATGCTGAGATGGTGGAGTTTTACCGCTACTTCGCCCGGCAACCCGATGCCACGCCCGTGCACATGGCCTTTGGCGAGCTGAGCTTTTGGCAGTGGCAGTGGTTTCATTTCAAGCACTTCGGGCACCACCTGCTGCAATTTGGCTTGCTGCCGGCGAGCCTCTTTCCGCGCCTCGTTGCCTAATCCAGCAGCGAGGGCCTGCGAGCATTTGAATTTTCTACCTACTCACCTGGCAAATCCCCAAGGCTTGCGCGGTAGACCCATCAATTCTCACTGTCTCTTCATTGCCTGCCACTTTTAAGCCGCTAACTCCCAGTTCGCTGGAATGCGGGCTTTCTTCCGCTCTTCTTCGCTGCTTTATTTATGCCTCATTTGTTGGTCCGTCTCACCGTTCACGTTCCTAACGTGTGGCAAACTTGCGAGTGGTATCGCCAGGTGTTCGGCTTCACCGCCATCCTCAGCGCTGATGCCACTGCCGCCCGCCTCGATGTGCCCGGCCAGCGCTTGGTTTTTGCCGTCCACGCCGCGCAGGAGCAGGTCTTCAGCCGCCGCCACCTCAACTCGTTCCTGTCCGACCCGGCTGCTTTTCACCTCAATATCGTCACGGCCGACGTGCAGCAGTTGTTCGACCATGCCCTGACTCACGGGGCTGTGCCCGTGCGTGACCCCGGCCCACGATGAACACGGCCAAGCAGTGGCCAGTTTACGCGACCTGAATGGTGTCCTCATTCAACTAATTCAGCTCCCGTTACCCAACGCGGAAAGTTAGGTATAGGTTGATGTATACCTGCATAGGCAAACCAACCACCTCATGTGGGCTACCCAGCCCGCCCCGGACCTCACGTTTCGCTGACTGCTGGAGGGATTAGTGAAGCACGCCGAGGCCGTGGCACTGGGTTCAATCTTCTGATTGAGCATCGGCCAGGCGGTGTACGCCCGTAACCCGCTTCCCACGCCACCACGCTCAGAGAGTTGCATCTCACAAATCAGCGAGATGGACCACAATTTTTTTATGGTCTGGTCCAGCCTCCGGAATAGATTATTTAGTTAGGAGTACAAACTACTTTTGACGGGTCATTCACCATCAAAAGCTTTGTGCTCCATGAAAAAATCCGTTTTGACGCTGGCCCTGCTCAGCGCTTTCGCTACTGCCGGCCGGGCGCAATCAGCCGCCGCCGGCAAAGCCTACGCCACGGCCGACTACACGCCCAAAAAAGCCGCCGTCAATTACCTGCCCGAGCTGGAAACGCTCGTCTTCGAATTTCAGGTAGCGGGCAGCGCTGGCAAAACCCAGCCGAAGCCGGCCGGCAAAACCGACGGCGCGCCCGTGCTCGGCTATGTGTTCCCGACCACGCTCAAATCCACCGATATTGGGATGGCCGCCACCGAGGGCATTGTGGCCCTGGCGCTGACTTCGCACCCCGATTTTGAGGACACCCCGCTGTGGGACGAAAACGGCGACGGCGACTACAACAACGACGGGCTGGTGTGGCACGCCCACTGGGTGGTGCTCATCAAAGACAGCCGTGTGGCGGGCGGCTTCTCGGTCAAGGAGTTCGGCGCGATGAAGGCAATGGCCGGCATGGACCACATGAGCGCGCCCGCCGCCGCCCCCAAAATGCCGCCCACCAGCACGCCCAGCATGGGTATGTACATGGACTCGCCGGGCTTCACCGTCACGATGAAGGGCAATACCGGCCGCGCCGTGGTGCCGCTCGACCGCATCAACCATAAGCGGGATTTCAAATTCGACCTCGTTACCTGCTACATGGAGGTTAACGCCTCGGACAAGAACCGGCCCATGCTCGGCGTGTACCAGGTGTACGGGGTGCTATCGGGCAACCTCTCGCTGCCCTACACGGTGGCCGCGAAATAAGCGCTGCCGCCATGCCCGATTTGCAACTTGTGCCCGGCAACAGCCTGCTCACGGCCACGCCGGAAGAAGGCCGCCAGCTCGCCGTCAAACTGGCCCGCCTGGTCATCAAGCTCACCCAACCCGACGACGAAAAGCGCCGGCAGCAGCGCGCCCTCTACGCCGAAGACCCGCGGATGCTCATTGCCATCGGCCAGACCGTCGCCACCGAATTTGCCACCGTTGCCGCCGCCAACGGTTACTGGCGCAACCCGCCGGCGGCTGGTTAATCATTCCTTTTACTTCGCAAAGCCTGTTTTTGCCCGCCTCCCGGCGGGGCCGGGCTTGCCTATTTCTCACTTTTCTCAACTTCTTGCCCCCATTCTCATGGAAAACCCCACCATCCCCGGCTACGCCTACGGGCAGGTCAGCCGCTCACCCGTCTCGCTCGAAGAGCTGGATTTGCTCAAGCAAACGGTGCTTTTTTCGGCCGACGACGAACAGGCGCTGCGTATGGCCGGCCAGGTGCTGGCCCCGCAAACCGATGCCATCCTCGACGTGTGGTACGGCTTCGTCGGCGCTCACCCGCACTTGCTGCGCTACTTTTCCTCTAATCAGCAGCCCGACGGCAACTACCTCGCCCGCGTCCGGGCGCGGTTCGGGCAGTGGATTCTGGATGTCTGCAACCGGCCCTACGACCAGCAGTGGCTCGATTACCAGCACGAAATCGGCCTACGTCACACCGCCGCCAAAAAGAATGCGACCGACCACGCCGCCGCCGAGCTGCTCATTCATTTGCGCTACCTAACGGCCTTCGTCGTGCCGCTCACGGTCACCATCAAGTCGTTCCTGCAAAACGGCGGGCACACGGAGGCCGAAGTGGAGGCCATGTACGGTGCCTGGTTCAAGGCCGTCACCCTCACCGCCACGCTCTGGAGCTACCCCTACGTGAAAGAGGGGCAATTCTGATTTCTCTCACTTGGTTTAACTGTTGTACTATCATGGGAGTCGCCGTTTACGATACCTACGTCCGCAAAAAGGACAGCAGCGTGATGCACTTCGATATTCTGGTGCCCGACACGCTCACGAATAAAGAAACCATTTACGGCTACGGCCGCGAGTACCTGAAAAGCAAGGGCCAGGAAGGACTGGCGCTGACGGCCCAGGAGTGCGCCTTTTGCCACGTCGAGCAGCCGACCCTGGAAATGGAAGCTGCTCTCCAGCTGAAGGGTTACTACATCATCGAAATGCAGGGGTGCCAGTAGGTGCCCCTGCTTTACCCTCCCAACCCATGCTGCCGTACCAGCCCATCGACTGTGCGTTTCACGACCTGCTGGAAGCCACCATCACGTGGCGCACCTACTCGCACCTGCAATACTTCACCGACCTTTGGGAGTTCACCACCGTGACGACGCTGCTCAAGGACCTGACCAGCGAGCGGCACGCCGACGGGCTGGCCGAGTACCTCGTCATCGGCACCGGCGAGCGGATTCGGCTCGACCGGGTGGTGAACGTGAACGGCACGTTTGCGCCGCCTTTTCGTAACTACCTGGACTTCACTTGTGACTGCTGAACCCGCCCCCAACACGCCCTTCGACCCCGACCAGCAAAACCACCCGCCCAGCGTGGACCGCAAAATTGTGGCCGCGCTGGAGCGGTTGAGCGGGGTGTTCCGGCTGTTGCTCTGGCAGCAGGCCACCGGGGAAGGACTGAGTCCCTTGCAGTTGCAGCTGCTGGTGTTTTTGCGGTTTCACCGGCCCGGCCAAGACACCGTGAGCCACCTGGCCCGCGAGTACCACGTGAGCCGCCCGACCGTGAGCGAGGCCGTGAAAACCCTCGAACACAAGCAGCTGGTGCAGCGCCACGCCGACCCGGCCGACCTGCGCAGCCACGCCCTGCGCCTCACGCCCGCGGGCCAGGCGCTGGCCGACCGTGCCAGCCAGTTTGCCGGGCCGCTGCACCAGCCGGTGGCCCGCCTGCCGGCCCGCCAAAAGCTGAGCCTGTACCAGGGCCTGTTTGGGGTGATTGATGAGTTGCAGCAGGCCGGCGTGATTCCGGTGCAGCGCATGTGTTTTTCCTGCCGGTTTTATGGGCAGCAGCCGGCCGGCGGCCACTTTTGCCACTTGCTGCAAATCCCCCTGGAAGGGGCGCAGCTGCGCATTGACTGCCCCGAGCATGAAGTCGCTGTTTCGGAAACCGTAATTTTATAAATCCCGAACGCTTTATTCCAACCACTGGCATGTATACCCCTGCTCATTTTGTCGAAACCCGCGTTGACGTAATGCACGACCTGATGCGGGCTTGTCCGCTAGCCAACCTAGTGGTGGCGACGGCCACTGGTTTGGTGGCCAACCACATTCCCCTGCTCGTAGCCGAGCAGCCGGTGCCCTATGGCACGCTGCAAGGTCACATCGCACGAGCCAACCCACTATGGCGCGTTTTCCAGCCCGAGACTGAGGCTCTGGTCATTTTTCAAGGGTCGGATGCCTACATCAACCCGGGCTGGTACCCGACCAAACAGGAGAACGGCAAGGTGGTTCCGACCTGGAACTACGCGGTGGTGCACGCCTATGGCACATTGCGCATCATCGACGATGCCGCGTGGGTACGGGCCCAAATCGAGTTGCTTACGGCCCGGCAGGAGGCAGCCAGTGCCCAACCCTGGCAACTAAGTGATGCCCCGGCCACCTTCATCGACGGCCTCTTAGGGGCGGTGGTGGGCATCGAACTCACCATCACCCGTTTGGAAGGCAAATGGAAGGCGAGCCAGAACCAGTCGGAACGGAACCGGGTAGGAGTAGTCGACGGCCTCCAAGCGCGGCAGCGCCCCTACGACCAGGACATGGCGGAGCTGGTCACCCAATAAATAGTTTTATACCAAACGTCCCGCCCCGCGAAAGGTCCGTAGTTGGTTGCCGGCGCGGCACCAAAGTGTACTGCTCGATGAAGCCACCAAATCGGTGACGTGCAGGCTACTGGAAAGGTATGCCTCGCACTTGCAACGGGCCTGCCAACGCCACGATATCGGGCCAGTGCTGGCACTGTGGAATGAGCTATTTGAGTAGCAGCCGCACCGGCGGCCCGGCGGCTTAGCCGCAGCAACCACTGCCACTCTCAGGCAACTTTTGCCTCCTCATCAGTCGTCGCCAAAATGGTTGATGGCAACGGGCCGCAGCTGGCGAATTACCCTCATTTTACTCATCTTGTTTATGGCGTTTCCCCTCATTTCCGGTAGTATGCTCGACGGACTGCACCCGCCCATTGGCGAGCAAAAAGGTCTAATTCTATTAAATCGGGACGGCCAGAAAATTATTTACAAAACCTTCCACGACGGCGAAACCATGCCCACGCACCAGTACGCCGGCGGCGACGTATTAGTGGTGGTGCTCGCTGGCAAGCTGGCCGTTACGCAGGAAGAAACTACCGTGGACGTGCAAGCCGGCGACTACGTGATTTTCGCGGCCGGGGCCCCGCATTCGCTGGCCTGCCAGCAGGCCGCCCGCATCCTCATTTACCGATAAGGGAGCCAGCTTTTCCCGCTGTTTTCTTAACCGATTCCCCCTCATGGCCCCCTCCGCTTTAGCTGACATCCGCGAGCAGGACGACATCCGCCGGCTCATCGACGCCTTCTACGCGCGAGTACAAGCGGACGAGCTGTTGGGGCCGGTGTTCGCCGCCCGCATTCCGGCCGGCCACTGGCCCCAGCACCTCGACACCATGACGCGCTTCTGGACGGCCGCCCTGTTGGCGCAAGCGGCTGGCTACCGCGGCAACCCAGGGGCCAAGCACATGTACCTGCCAATTGAAGACGCCCACTTTACCCGCTGGCTCGCCTTGTTTGGGCAAACGGTGGACGAGTCGTTTGCCGGCGACAACGCCACGGAAATGAAGCTGCGCGCCCGAAAAATGGGGGAAATGTTCAAGGCCAAGATAGCCTCGGCCCGTGCCGGCGGCATTGTGCCGGTGCTATAAGTCCGGAGCAGATTGATTTAAATGGCCGCGCTAGCCAGCTGTTTTACAAACACGTCGCGCCAGGAAGGGGGCAAAAAGGGCAGACGGATAATCTGCTCAAGTAATGCCACATCCGGGTGCGGCAGGTAGCGGCAATCCGACACGTCCTGAATGGTTATCGGATACGGCGAGCGTTCGACCAGCTCCAGGGCGTCGCCCGCTTGTAGCACTCCGGTTTGCTCGACCCGGAAGTAAATACCCAATCGGCGGGCATCCTGAAACTGCTTCACCAGGCGTTCGTCGTTCAGCCGAATGCCCAGCTTGAAGCAGGGCTGGCGGGGCTGCACAGCGCGCAATACCGCGGTGCCGGCCCGAAAACAATCCCCCAACCGCACCTCGCTTTCCAGCAGGCCGGCGGTGGTCAGATTTTCGCCGAACGCTCCCAGCATCAGCAGCTCGGCCGGCACCAGCCCGTGCCAGTAGGCGTAATGCTCTTGGGGGTAGGCGTACACCGCCTTGCCGGGGCCGCCGTGCACCCGTAGGTCGGCTTGGCCGTCACCGGCCAGGTTTTCGGCGTGTACCGCCACCGCTCCCTTCACAGGCTGCTTGAAAATACCGGTGCTCACAACTTTGCCCTTCCAGATTACTTCACGGGGCTGGCCAACATTGACGGATACGATGTGCATAAAAAAGAGCAATAGAGGGTGCAAAGCTGCTTTGGTCGGCTAAAATACCGGGCAATTCGCTCCCTGACCAAGCTGGCCCACCTGGTTTGATACTATCGGTCCCCTCCCCTTAGGGCCGCAATTGATGCAGCACGGCTCCCAGCTGCGCTACGCCGTGCGCCAGCTCTTCGGGCGTGAGCGCCGCGTAGCCCAGCCGCACGGCATTGGCGGCCGGTTCGCCCACATAATAGCGGCTGCCCGGCGTGATGATTACTTTGCGCAGCCGCAAGTCTTCCACCAACCGCTCCACATCCACGTCGGCACGGAACTCCACCCACAGCGCCAGGCCCCCGGCGGGCAGTACGAAGTTTAGCTGGTTGCCCGGTAGGCGGCGCAGGCCGTCGGCCAGCGCGTCGCGGCGGGCGTGGTAGGCCGCGTGCGCCCGGCGGGCGTGCCGCTTGATTTCGCCCTCCTCAATCAGTTCGGCCACCGCCTGCTCCAGGATGGTGTCGCCCTGCCGGTCCACCAGCGCCCGCAGCCGGCCCAGCGCCGTCACAAATTCCAGCGGGCCCGTCACGTAGCCCACCCGCAAGGCTGGCGCAATGAGTTTGGACAGCGAGCCGATGTAGATAACCACGCCGTGGGTGTCGGCGCTGGCCAGCGGCAGCATGGGCTGGTGCTGGTAATGAAACTCGTGGTCGTAATCGTCTTCGATGATGGCCACCCCGTACCGGGCGGCCAGGGCCAGCAGCTGCACCCGCCGCGCGGCCTTGAGCGTCACCGTGGTCGGAAACTGGTGATGCGGCGTCAGGTACAAGGCCCGCACCGGGCGGCGGCGGCAGAGCTGCTCTAGCTCGTCCACGCACAGCCCTTCCGCATCCACGGCCACCGGGGCCAGCTCGGCCCCCAGCAGCCGGAACGTCTGCCAGGCCGGGGGTAGCCGGGATTTTCCACCGCCACCACATCACCGGGTTGGATGAGCAGACGGGCCGTCAGGTACAAGGCCATTTGGGTGCCCCGCGTCAGGCAAATACCAGCCGGCGTGGTGCTTAGCCCCCGGTCCTGGTTGAGCATCCGGGACAACGCTTCGCGCAGGGGCAGGCTGCCCAGCGGGCTGTCGTAGCCCAGCTGGTTGCGGCGGCCCCGGCCCTGCAACACCCGGCGGTAGGCGCTGGCCAGCGTGGCAATGGGCGCGAGCCGCGCATCCGGGGTGCCGTCGTTGAACACCAGCGCCCCCGGTAAAACCGGAACCGCCAGGTCCGGCTCCAATAGGTTCTGCCACCGGAAGCCCGGCTGCTCGGCCTGGCCGCCGGCGGCCGGCGCAAAGGGCGCCGGGGTACTCTCGGGCAGCCGGCTCGACACGAACGTGCCGCGGGTGTGCTGCGACTCCAGCCAGCCCTGGGCCAGCAATTCCTCGTAGGCCAGCACCGCCGTTTTGCGGTTCACCCCCAGCTGCTTGGCCAGCTCCCGGGTGCCCGGCAGCGCCGTTCCCGGCAGCAGCCGGCCCCGCCGTATTTCACCCGCAATCAGCTCGCCGATTTGCAGATACATGGCCTTGCCCGATGCGAAGTCAGGCTGAAAATTAGTATCCCAGGCGCGCAACATAACTGGACCCGTTGGTTTGTGAAAACTGGACGAATTGAGAGGGCCAAGGTAAGACCAATTTTGTGTTGTCGGAGGCGGGCATATTGGCTGCCCCGGGTTCTGGAAACAGCCAATGGCTTGCTTTCGACACCATTATTCACCTCAACCATTCCCACTTCATGGAAACCCCAGTAAAAGAAAAAGCCTTTCAGTCGGCTGACTTCCACCGGACCTACGCCCGCCCCGAAGTACACATGCCCGACCGGCTGCACCACCCCAATGTGGAGCAGGCCGGGGCCCACGACCAGTTCTCGACCGAGCGCAAACACCCCGTCTTTTTCGTGGACCTGCCCACCGTGGCCATCAGCATGACCATCGGCGGCCTGCTGCCCGGCCAGGTCACCAACCAGCACCGCCACACCTACGAGACGGTCATCTACATAATAGAAGGGGAAGGCTACACCCAAATTGAAGACCAGCGCGTGGAATGGAAGGCCGGCGACGCACTCTACATCCCGATTTGGGCCTGGCACAACCACGGCAACCGGAGCGAGTCGGTTTCCGCCCGCTACATCGCCTGTGAAAACGCGCCACTATTGCAAAACCTCGGCGTGGCCTTGCGCGAAGAGCGGGGCCGCGACCTCTAATTCCTTCGTCCCATGTCGAAGCAAACTCCCTTCACGGGCATTATTGCCTATCCCATCACGCCCTTTACCGCCGCCGGGGCCGTGGACCTCGACCTCTATTGCCAGTTGGTCGAACGGCTCGTCGCCAGCGGCTCCCACGGCATTGCCCCGCTTGGCAGCACCGGAGTGCTGCCCTACCTCACCGATGCCGAACGGGACGCGGTGACCACGGCCACCATCCGGCAAGTGGCCGGCCGGGTGCCGGTCCTGGTCGGCGTGTCGCACCTGACCACGGCCGGGGCGGTCCGCCACGCCCGATTCGCCGAGCAGGCCGGGGCCACGGCCATCATGGTGCTGCCCATGAGCTATTGGAAACTCACCGAAGCCGAGATTCTGACGCACTACGAGCAGGTAGCCGGAGCTGTCGCCATCCCGCTGATGGTGTACAACAACCCCGCCACCGGTGGCCTGGACATGTCCCCGGCCCTGTTGCGGCGCCTGCTGGAAATCCCAAACGTCACGATGATTAAGGAAAGCACCGGCGACGTGCAGCGGATGCAGGCCCTGCGCCGGCTGCTAGGCAAAGACGTGGCGTTCTACAACGGCTCCAACCCCCTGGCCCTGGCCGCCTTCGCGGCGGGTGCCACCGGCTGGTGCACCGCGGCCCCCAACCTCATACCCGAGTTGAACCTGGCCTTGTACGAGGCCATTCAAGCCAACCGGCTCGACCGGGCGCAAGAACTGTTCTACCGCCAGTTCGAGCTGCTGCAATTCATTGTCGCCAGGGGGTTGCCCCGCGCCATCAAGGCTGGCCTGGAGCTGCAAGGGCTTGACGCCGGCCACCTGCGGGCACCGCTGCTGCCACTCACCGCCGACGAAACCAGCGAATTGAAGCGTATTCTGGAGTCAGTTGCCCAGGAATCAGTAGCTGCTTAAATCAAAGAGGGTCTGAAAATGCCTGGTGGCGTTTCCAGGCCCTCTTTTATGCAGTTCAGGTAGATAATGGAAACCAGAGAACAGACCGTAATGAGTCTAAATGATTTTTATTCGACATATGACAGATAGTATACAGCAAGCCAATAAGTTAAACTGCTTAACTATCCACGTGCCTAACGTGTGGCAAACTGCCGAGTGGTACCGTCTGGTATTTGGTTTCCTTTCTATCCTCAGCGCCGATGCTACCGCCGCCCGCCTCGATGTGCCCGACCAGCGCTTGGTTTTCGCGGCCCACGACGTTCAGGAAGTCGCCTTCGGCTCGCGCCGGCTTAACTCGTTCCTGTCCGACCCGGCCGCCTTTCACCTCAATATCGTCACGGCCGACATGCAGCAGTTGTTCGACCATGCCCTGACTCACGGGGCTGTGCCCGTGCGTGACCCCGGCCCCGATGCTCAAGGGCAGTTGATAGCCAGCCTGCGCGACCTAAACGGTGTCCTCATTCAACTTTCCCAACTTTTACCGCTTTCGCAGGAAACGAACGATTAGCTGATTACTTAATCGGGGTTCTCGGAGGTTCATTTTGCGAAAACAAATGGCCCGCACAATGTTACGTTTGTGTTACCAATCCCACCACGAACCGTAATCAGCTACCCTAAGTGCCCTACGAACTCGACTTGCTCACCCGGCTTGTCACCGGTGATTTATCACCCGCCAGCTTTCACTTCCCCGAACAAGCTACCCACCGCGACTTTCTCCGCCAACGTTTCGGCACCTACGCCCGACACTTCAAAATTCAATACCTCAGCCCGACACCCGGCGAATTCACCCACCAGCACCACGATGAGTTTGTTTTCCTCGAACTCAACGACCTGCCCGGCCTACCCCTCATTCCCAATGGCCCCGAGCCCCGTACCCTGGGCCTGCTGCTCGTCGATGCCCTGCCCCGTCTGGGGCTTTCTTTGCCCGAGCTACAAGATGCCCAGTGCCACCAGGTCGGCGAACAGTATTACCTGGAACTCACGGCTGCGTGCAGTTTTGAGAGCCTGCCCGCCGCCAAAGCGCGCTACTTTTACTACCATACTCAGCTGCTTGACGAAGCCGCGCGCCTACGCCGGGTGCTGCCCTCGTGCGCGCTGCTGCGCCAGGACGGGGCCGGCATCACGCTCTACGTGCACCAGCACCAGCGGACGCTGCAAAATCTGCTGGCTCACGCCCGTCAACAGCTCGAACCCGCCCGGCGCCCTGTCTGCTATGGTAGCCCCCAGCTTTATTCGCTCGCCGAAGTTCACCAGTTACTGTACGTCGAGTTGGAAAAGCTATTGGCCCAATTCGAGCAAACCTTTCCCGAACACCTCAACCTCACGGCCCCACTCTCTTATCGCCGCCGGGTGCAGGCCCTTGCCGATGTACAAACTCCGCTGGCGGCCGTGCTGCTGGCCCTGCACAGCGCCGAAACCCTGCCTCAAACCCTGCTTGGTCCCGTTAGCGAATGCCTGAGCCGCTTGCTTATCACGGTGCAGGATACCGACCTCAGCTACCAGGATTTGCTCTACCCACGGCTGTTGCTCCGAGAGTTGCACACGCGCCTACAGCGCGGTTGGCCCCTTACCACCGAGGGCCTTGGGCGCTTGCTGCTGCGCTACAACTTCAACACGCCCGGGTTCTTTTGCCTGCTCAAAGCCTACGTGCGTGCCGAGGCCGAAGCCGCCGGCGAGCACCTGGCCGACCAGCTGCCTGTCATCCGGCGCTACCTCACGCGCTACCGCCAGCTCCAGCCCGCCACCGAGCTGCTGTATATGCCCACGCTGCCGCCCCTGCGCACCCAGCTCCTCAACTGGCTCGAAGCCGAGCACGACTACCTCAGTCACTTGGTGCAGGCCACCACCACCCCGGCCCCGGCTGCCACTTCCGAAGCCGCCCGTATCCTGACGCCACTTTCGGTAGCCCAAATGGCCCACTTGCTGCGCACGCTCTACGATGCCGGCGTCTTCGGCCAGGCCAGCCAGCGCGACTTGTTCCGCCTGCTGGCCGCCAACTTCCGCACCGCCCGCCAGGAGCGCATTTCCGAAAAAAGCCTAGCCGCCAACTTCTACAACGCCGAGGACAGCACCCGCCAGGCCGTCGAGAAGCTGTTAGCCAAAATGCTCCAATCCGTACGACAGCCGACCGACGACCAATCAAATTAACCACTCCTATAAAAATTATTGCCCTGTAAATCAGTAGGGTTGTTGGGGGTTGTACAACCCCTGTAGCTGGCAGCGCATGCGTTGAAACCCTCCCTTTGTCGGACTCATCAAACGTCCGCAAATCGTATGGCTGCCCGCATTATCACCCCCGAAGACCTCGCCGAATTCAAGCAAGAGCTATTTCAGGAGCTGCAAAAGCTCTTTGCCGCCCAGGCCGGCAGCGGCCTCCAGAAAAAGTGGCTCAAATCAACCGAAGTGCGCGAACTGCTCGGTATCTCGCCCGGCACCCTGCAAAACCTGCGCGTGAACGGTACGCTGCCCTACACCAAAGTCGGTGGCATGGTGTACTACCAGTCCGACGACATCCTGAAGATGCTCGAGGAAAACCGTAGCAAATAGGTAGGAAGCGCCATGAACCCGCTGCCCACTACTCACGCCGTCATCCCGGCCTCCGTCCGCTATGACCTGGTCCTGCCGCCCGCCGCCCGCCTGCTCTACGGCGAAATCACGGCCCTTTGCGCCCAACGCGGCTATTGCTGGGCCACCAACGACTACTTCGCCCGCCTCTACCAGGTGCGCCGCGCCACCGTCTCCGCCTGGATAAGCCAGCTCATCGAGCGCGGCCATCTCGCCACCGCCACCGACCCGGCCCGTAGCAACCAGCGCCTGCTGCGCCCGGCCGCCGGCCTGGCACCGACCCCTTCCGATAAATCGGTAGCCCCACCCGATTTATCGAACACTGCCGCACGGTTTTCCGCACCCCCCATTCCGCCAAACCGTACGACCTATCCCGAAATTTCCTTCACCGAAATGGAGGCACTCCTATTAGGTAAAAAGAATGATAATAATGAATGGGAGAGGGGAGGGCCACTCGCACCCGAGCTTGAAGTAGAAGTTGAGCTTGACCCTAACGGCGCGGTCCCGCCGCCCATCCCCCCCGTTGCGCTCGTCCCCCTTCCCGCACCGCCGGCTACCCCGCCCGGAGGTTCCGCCACCAGTACGACGGCCCCTAAATTCGTCCGCCCCACCCTGGTCCAAGTGACAGCGTTTTTTGTCGAACAGCCCGACACGCCGGTTGCCGACGCGCCGGCTGAAGCCACTCGCTTCTTCAACTACTACCAGGCCAACGGCTGGCGCATCGGCCGCCATCCCATGGCCGACTGGCCCGCCGCCGCCCGCAACTGGTTGCTCAACATAGACCGCTTCAAGGCCACTTCGTCCAGCGCTGCGTCCGGCACCATCACCCGGCTGCATTCCGGGGGCTCCAAAAACTACAACGAGCCGCTATGAGCCAGTCCCCGGAATTTGAAACCCTGTGGCGGCAGTTCCTCGTTCGGTTCGCCGGCCAGGTCCCCGATTTCCAGCTCGATGACCACAACGAGCCCGTGTACCGCCGCCTGCTGGCCTACTTTGCCGGCGACGAGCTTACGCAAACCGCCCTCAGCCTCGACCCCGGCAAAGGCATCCTGCTACTCGGCCCCGTCGGCTGCGGCAAAACCGCCGCCATGCGCTTCTTCGAGCGTAATACCGGCACCCCCTACCGCATCGTGCCCGCCCGCGACGTGGCCCGTCGCTTCCTCACCGAAGGCTTCGCCGTGCTCGACCGCTACGGGGCTCAGGCTTTCACCCAGCGCTCCTACGGCTCGGGCCAGGGCCCCGACCACCGCTACCCCGTCACCTACTGCTTCGACGACCTCGGCGTGGAGCAAAACGCCCGCCTCTACGGCAACGAGTGCAACGTGCTGGCCGAAATCCTGCTCGACCGCTACGACCGGTTCGTGACCCATTACATGCTCACCCACCTCACCAGCAACCTCAACGCCCCCGAGCTGGAGCAGCTCTACGGCGACCGGCTCCGCAGCCGCCTGCGCGAGATGTGCAACGTCCTCACGTTTCCTGCGAATGCTCCCGACCGGCGGCGGTAAATCCTCTTGCCCTAGTTCCCGAAACCCCTTCGCTCTGTTGCTGGTTGCTATGGTTCAGCAGACTATACTAAAACTCGCCTCATGCTGCTTGGCATCGACAGCTTCGCGGCCGCTCCCACCGGCGGCACGCCCACTGATAACGCCACGGCCCTGGCCCGGCTGCTCGACCGCCTCACCCGGGCTGACGAGGTTGGCCTCGACTTTTTCGGCCTCGGCGAGCACCACCGCCGCGCATTCCTGGACTCGGTCCCCGCTGCGATTCTGGGCGTGGCCCGCACGGAGCCCTGCTAGTGGGCAACCCCGAAGAAGTAGCGGCCAAAATCCTGCGCCACGCCGAGGCGCTGGCGGGTATTTCGCGCGTCACCTTCCAGATGGACAACGCCGGCCTGGCCCCCGGAAAGCTGCTGCACGCCATCGAACTGCTGGGCCAGCGCGTGAAACCGCTGCTGGGCCAAGCCGAATACTGCGCCCGACCGCCGCCGGTAACGCTCCTTATTAATTTTGTTCTACATTACCCAAGTATAATTTAGTTGTTTTCAATTGCACACCGCTCAGTATTCGCTTGGGGTCTCAAAGCGGAAAATCGTAATACATCGGCTTAATGGCATCTTTACCCTCCCTACTATACTTCCCGCAGTGGCAAGGCTCTGGCTTGACCCCTCATGTCCGCACCGGAGCCGAAACCTTGCGCCGGGCTTTTCCTGACGTGCCCACTACTAGCGTGACGCTTGCAGAAGAAGAGCCGCTGGCCACTCGGCATGGCATCATTGGCTACGCTCCGTTGCGCACCCAACTGGCTTCGGCCATGACGCTCCTGGCTAAGCAGCGCCCCGAACGCCTGTTATTGTTGGCCGGCGACTGCGCCGCCGAAATCGGACCTATCAGCTACCTTAATCAGCTCTACAACCACGAACTGACCGTTTTGTGGCTTGATGCCCACGCCGATTTGAATACCCCGGCATCATCGCCGAGCGGAAATTTTCACGGAATGCCCCTGCGTCTGCTGCTGGACGGCCATTTTCCCGGCACGGATTTGCGGGTGGTCAGCCCATTGGCTCCCAGGCAAGTAATTTTCGTTGGCCTGCGCGATACCGACCCGGCGGAAGATGCTTACATCGCGGAGCATGGATTGCAGGTGCTGCCAGCGCAGAATTTTCAACTCCCCGAACTGCTGGCGCTGCTGGCCCAGGCCAACGCGCGCTACCTCTATATTCACCTCGATTTGGACTTGCTCAACCCGGATATTTTTCCGCCCTTGCAATGTCCGGTGGCTGGCGGGCTGACCCCCGAAGCCACGGCGGAGCTGGTACACCACCTCTCCGAGGCGTATGATGTCGTGGGGCTCTCGCTCACCGAAACTACGGCCGCTACCATCGAGGAACTGCGCCCCATAGAACCTATTTTGCAGGAATATCGGCGGTGGATGAGCACCCCAGAGAAATAGCGCAGCCGTCTTGGCAGGATGGTCTGCATAGCCTTGCGCTATTTACAGTGAGCTATTGTTGGAGGATAAAGTCACCAATTTCAACTTTTGAAAGACATGATTGCAAGAATCTGGCACGGCCGAACCGAAAAGGCAAAATCGGTTGCCTACAGCGAATTTCTCGAAGCAGTAGCTATTCCTAACTATGAACGCACGCCCGGATTTCAGGGCCTGACGTTCATGCGGCGCTCGGAAGGCGACACGACGCACTTCACGCTATTGACGCTGTGGGAAAACTGGGAGGCTATTAAACGTTTTGCGGGAGGAGATTTTGAAAAAGCAAAATACTACCCCGAAGACCAGGGGTTTTTGTTGGAATTTGAAGAAACTGTTACCCACTATGAAGTTTTCGGGCACCAAACGCTTGCGCATTAGCATGAATAGGCACTCACTCTACAACATGATGTCCGCAGTCACTGCGCTAAACCCGTGCTGCGGAAGCAACCCCGCGCGCCGCACGGTCTGCCGGTCTTCCAGCCATACATGCACCTTGGCCGTTTCGGCCAGCGGTTAGCTGCTACTTCACCCACCTCACCAGCAACCCCAACGCTCCGAAATAGAGTAGCTCTATGGTGACTGCCTCCGCAGCCGCCTGCGCGAGATGTGCAACGTGCTGACTTTTCCGGCTTCCGCCCCCGACCGCCGTAAGTAACGGCAACTACTTACAAACGGCAAAACCTAATGGCCCTCCGCTTCCACAATTTTAACCAAAACCCCGTTGAGGTCCCGAATGCTGGCCTGTAGCAGTTCCCCTTCTGCTGTCCACGGCTGGGCCACCACCACTGCGCCGTTGGCTGCTGCCCGTTCGGTCAAGGCTTCCACATCCGCCGTCGCAAACGTGAGATGAAACCCGGCCGGGTCCGACAGAAACGAGTTGCGCCGGAAAGGACCAAAATAGTGGGCTTCCTGTTCGGCCGCAGCCAAAACTAGAACCAGGCCGTTGCCGTGCAGTTCTGCCCGCGTGCCGTCGGACGTGGCGCTCCGGCAAGTCAAGCCAAACACCTCCCGGTACCACTCGCACGTTTGCCAGACATTCGCCACGTGAAGGGTAAAATAAACAAGTACGCTATTCACCCGCTCACCCCCGTCGCCCGGCTACGTTCCGTTGTCTCCCCGTGCAGCAGCTCATCCACCGAGTACCGGCCGCTACCGTTCACCATCACCCCAGCCGCCAGGCCCAGCATGAGCAGAAAATATTCGTAGCCCTCGCCTTTCTGGTTGCCGAACCAGTTCATAAAAAAGCCGTTTTGCAGGTGCGAGGTAAACACGATACCCAGCGTCAGCACCGCTAGGGCTGCGGCCCAGAGCCGGCTGGCCCATCCTAACAGCAAACTAAGTGAGCCGAAAAACTCGATGATAATCACCAAAAAGCCTAGAATCCAGGGCAGGTGCATAGTATCGGTGAAAAACTTCATGGTGCCGGTAAAGCCGTAGCCGCCAAACCAGCCTAGCAGCTTCTGCGCCCCGTGGGGCCACATCACGCCGCCCAGCGTGAGGCGCAGAAACAAGCCCGTCCAGTCGTGACGGGTCGCAAAAATTCGGGAGAACATCATGCTTCAAGTAAAAAGGTAAGAAATGGGGCCGGGTCTAGCCGCCGTAGAAAAACTGTTCGCGGATGATAAGCCCGTCCTGCCAGTGCTGCACCGATACCTGGGTATAGTTGCGCACGCCCCATTCGCGGTGAGTGTAGTCGTAGTGCCACACCACGGCCGTTACGTTGTTACCAGCCAGCACGTCTTGTACCGAAGCGCCCCGAAAATCGGTAATGGCCGCGAAAAAGGCTTCTTCGCGCTGCCGGTTGGCGGCCTTGCCCACCGTGGGGGCCTGCTCGTTTTCCTGCATCACCACGTCGGGGTGGTAGTAGCGGTCAAACGCTTCCAACGCCTTGCCGTCGAGTACAAGGGCGTTGAGGTCTTCAATTTTCTGCCGTAAATCCTGCATTGTTTTTGGGGTTAAGAAACAATGCAAAATTCCGGGCAGCCCGCGCCTAACCTCTATGAACCAGTTTAAGAAATAGGCTTAATCTAGTTCAACTTTCGCCCAGCACCTGCTTGCGCACCTTGCTCAGAAACTCGGGCGTGATGCCCAAATACGACGCAATATGGCGCTGGGGCAGGCGCTGCTCCAGTTGCGGGTACTTGGCCCGAAACGCCCGGTAGCGGGCCTCGGCCGGGGCGCTGATACCGGCCAGAATCCGCTGCTGCTGGGCCACGAAGGCATTTTGCAGCATCAGCCGAAAGTAGCGTTCCAGCTTGGGTATCCGCTCGTACAGCCCTTCCAACGCCACCCGGTCGAGCTGCAACAGCTCGCAGTCTTCCAATGCTTCCACGTCAAGCGTGGCCGGCGTTTGGGTCAGGAAGCTGGCCAGGTCGGCAATCCACCAGTCTTCAATGGCGAACAGCACGTTGTGCTCGAAGCCGTTGGCATCGGTGTAAAACGCCCGCAGGCAACCTTTCACCACGAAGCTCTCAAACTGGCACACGTCGCCGGCCTGCACTACGAATTGCCGCCGCCGCAATCGGCGCGGACGCAAGGCCGCCACCACCAACTCAACCTCGGCCGGAGTCAGCGTCAGGTGGCGGGCCAGGCTGTTGAGCAGCAGTATTGGCAAAATGGCTTCGGATGGGTTCGGCATAGCTACAGAAACTAGCCAGCCGCGATTTTGTCTTCCTGAACCGACTCAAAACAATTCTGGGAAGCCCGCCTGTGCAGCCGCTTGCGCGAGATGTGCAATGTCCTCACGTTTCCCGCCGCCGCGCCTGACCGCCGGCGGTAGCCTTTGTAACTACTGCCACGCCACCGACCGCACCCAGGATTGTACGGGCTGTAGGGCTACCGGCAACTGCACCAGCGTCCGTTCGCGCAGGTCAAGTGCTTGCACCGAGGCCGCGTCCTGTGCCACGAAGCGGTAGATGTTGGCAATTTCGCGGGCCGTGGCGGGCCCAAACGCACCGGCCAGCTGCTGCTCAAAGTCGTCGGGGCTGACGGGGGCAAACTGCACGGGGTAGCCCAGGTGTTGCGAGAGGCTCGTGGCAATGTCCTGACCCGTGAGAAGCTGGCTGCCCCCGAGGTTAAATTTCTGCCCCACCAACTGCGGCCGTTGAATGGCGGCTACCATGAATTGGGCCAAATCGTGGTGGCTAATCCAGGCCAGTCGCTGTTCGGCCGCCACCGGATAAGGCAGTATGTGCTGCCCGGTAACGACGGGTATGGACCAGGGCGCGGCCAGGTTGTCGAGGTAGACGGTAGGACGCAGGGAAATGTAGGGGAGTTGCGCTTCGTCAAAAACCTGCTCTATCAGGCGTTTGCTATCGAAGGCCGCAAAACCCGTTTCCACCGCCTGCACCGGCAGATTAGTGTTAAATACCAGGGCCTCGACGCTGCTGCTCCGGTAAGCAGCCACCACGTTGTGAGCGTATTGCAAAAGCAGGTCGGTGTCAAAAATCAGCGGAAAGCTCAGGGCCACGTACTGTACGCCCGCAAAGGCGCGGGCCAGGGCCGCGGCATCGGTGAAGGTGCCGGGTACTACGTCTATGCCCTTGGCGGCCAGGCTGGCCGCGTCTTCAGTGGGCGGCACCAGGGCTCTGACGCGGTAGTTGTTAGCGCGCAAGGCCTCGACGACGGCCCCGCCCTGGAAGCCGGTGGCACCGGTTACTAAAACAAGCTGGTTCATGGGAGTAGGGGTTGATTAGTGGGTTTGGATTTGATTCATGAGCGCGAGTAATTCCTCGACGTGCCACTGCTCGGTAATGCGGCCGTCTTTCACGGTCAGGATGTCGTGCCCGTGCAGGGTCACGTTTCGGCCCGTGGGCGGAACTCCGAAAAACGTCCCCGTGTGCGTAGCCGTCATTTTCCAGCGCACCAGCACCCGGCCACGGGGCAGCGGCTCCAGCACTTCCAGGGTGTGCTGAATGTTGGAAAAGCCCTGGTGTAGCGTCGTTATCAGCCCGTGCAGCCCGGCCAGGCCCGTTTGGTTAGGTACGGCCGGGTCGTGGTCCACTAGCTGAGGCGACACGATGGAACCGAGTTGGGTGAGGTCGCCACGGTCAAACACCTGGTAGAGGCGTACTACAGGGGCAGTCAGCGCGGCGGGGCGCGGGTGCTGGGCTTGTGCCGGCAACGCAAGGGTGCCAAGCAGTAGAGGCCAGTAAAACAGGGCGTGTTTCATGAGGCAGGTTGGTTAGGGTGAATTAATGACCCAAAGCAACGCCCAATACACTACATTTGTCAAGTACTTACAAGAAGGTGTAGTATTGCACCAGTACGGTCAGTATTGGTGAAAATCAGCGACTTAATTTTTTAGTCTTTCGCATGAAATACAAGGATACAGTCCCCAATTGCCCGGTGCGTCGGGCATTGGGCGTGCTGGGCGGTAAGTGGCGCCTGTTGCTGGTCCACGAAATTTCCCAGCAGACCCGCCGCTATGGGGAGCTTAAACGCCTGCTGCCCGACATCAGCGAGCGGATGCTGGTGCTCGAACTAAAAAGCCTGACCGACGACGGGCTGTTGGTGAAGAAGTCCTACGGCGAGGTACCTCCGCGGGTAGAGTACTCGCTGAGTGAGCGGGGACGTAGCGTACTCCCTTTAATTGCGCAGCTGGAGGCATTCGGCTTGGCCACCGATACCCCCCAGCCCTTCGCGACTGAGGTGGTGAAAGACCAGTAGAACCTATGTAGTGGCAGTTTCTACGGCTCCGGCCAGGGCCCCGACCACCGCTACCCCGTCACCTACTGCTTCGATGACCTCGGCGTGGAGCAAAACGCCCGCCTCTACGGCAACGAGTGCAACGTGCTGGCCGAAATCCTGCTCGACCGCTACGACCGGTTCGTCACCAACCAGATGCTCACCCATCTCACCACTAACCTCAACCGAAGGTCAGCGCAGCTAACGCCCCCGAGCTGGAAACCCTCTACGGCGACCGGCTCCGCAGCCGCCTGCGCGAGATGTGCAACGTCCTCACTTTTCCGGCTTCCGCACCGGACCGCCGCCGGTAATTCTAACATTTCTTCAATCCATTGACGCAGCACTAGCAGCACCAATCACTGCCGTCATAGCTTCACTTAATTGTGCTGAGAAATCGGTATCCGTCACCGTCCCCGTCATGTCCAGTTTGGCCCGCACGAAGGGCACCGCAAACGAGGCCGTCGGCACCACACCCGCCAGACGCCTTCTGCTTACCGCGAAGACCAGAAAGTGCACCTCGTCTTAGCCTAATTCAGATGCGAAAAGGCAGGTTTCGTGCTCCCACAAAACTGGACGGCCAGACATTTTCCGAAGCCGGTACCGGTCTGGCTCCGCCCGCGCCTCTGGTACTGGTGGGGCCAGCTCGCGCCCTGTTTTCTCGGCCCCTACACTGGTCTTTCGTGGAAGCTGATGCTGTAGCCGTTTTCAGTCGTTGAATAACTTACCCCTGGGGTAGACGGAAGCTTGGCTACCCGATGATGTCAGCCAACCCCCTGAATAAATTCAGCGGATACTCGGCCCAGCGGTTGCACAAGTACAGGTACCATTCCTTGCCGTAAACCAGGTAGATGCGGCACTGGTAGCCTTGCTCCTGGAACTCCCTCAATTCGAGGTTGCTAATGCCTAACAGCCTTTCTAACACGTAGTGCGTTGGCTGATAGCGGTCAATTAGCTTTACCGTCTCCTGATGAATTTTTTCATCGTGCGAGGCAATAGCGCAAGGGTGGTCGGCGGCTAGTAATTGCTCGGCATACTGTAAATAAATGTCGTCCAGTTCACTGCCTCGTACTAACGAAAACCCCGCCGGCGTGCTGTAGGCGCCTTTTACCAGCCGGATACTGCCTGGAAGTTGCAGCAAATGTTGAAAATCCTCTCTCGTTCGGTGTAAGTAAGCTTGCACGGTAATGCCCAGATTTGGGCACTGGGGTAGGGCTGCCTGGTAAACATTCAATATCTGGTCGGTCCGGTCTGTTCCTTCCATACTGAGTATCACCTCCTGGTTGGCCTCAGCGGCTGTCTGACAAATAAGCCCCAGGTTTTCAAGGGTTAACTCATTCGAAACCAGTAATCCAATGTGGGATAAGTCCAGCGAGACAGATGAGTTGATTCCTTCCGTTTTGATGGCTTTGGCGAACCTGACAAACTCAGCCGCGGCTTCTCGGGCGTCAGCTTCGTTACGAATGCTTTCGCCCATAAAGTCGGTCGTAACCGAGTAGCCCGCGCAGTTCAACTCCCTAATGGAAGCTACCGCCTCCGTCAACGTCTCGCCGCCCAGATAGCGGTTGGCGGCCCTCTTGAGCGCCTTGTACAGCGGCTCGTGTTGGAGCACGAAGTTTTTGGCTTCCTCGTTCAAGGCCGCTTTTTTCAGTGCCTCAGCTCCGACATGTAGTAATTGGGTGTCCACAGTAATGAAAAGTGTTTGGGTAAGTATGCGACCAAGAAAGCAGCGAGCTGGTCGCGTGAATGCGGATTTCAGGCGCGGGCAGCCGACGCGGCTCGGTTGGCATATTCAAAACTCGGAGCCTGCTGACTGCCCCGCAAGAGCGTACAAAAAGGAAAGTTCTACCCGGTCCTGTTTTCCGCTTTTTCCGCGTCTTTTTAGGGTCTGTTCGCCCCAGTCCCACATCTGCCGCACCACGGCGCACAGCGTCCGGCCGTGTTCGGTCAGGGCATAGTCCGCCCGTAGCGGGGGCTTATCGCCCGTTACGGTTTTGCTCAAGATGCCCTCCCGCTCCAGTTCGGCCAGTTGCTTGCTGAGGATTCGCTCGCTGATGCCGGCCAACCGACGGCGCAATTCCGAGTAGCGCCGCGGGCCGTGCTTGAGGTAAATGAGAATGGAAAGCTTATGCTTACCCTTCACGGCCGCTAAAAACCGCTGTACGGGGGCGTGGGTGTCAGGAGCAGGTAATGGCTGGTTCATTAGGGAGGCTGGTCGGAAGGGACGAATCTTAGCCGGCAGCAGATGCTAATGTAAGATTTTGCGATGCCTGATGTGCCGTTCACGCATAAAATGGACGAATTCCCGCCGGGTTTGGGTGTCTACATCCCGACTTCAGCCCCGTTTATCATCTCGTGCACTAAGCAGGCCGATTACCTCACCAAAACCACATTGTACCGATGGCAAACCAACAGTTGAAACCCCTCATCCAATTAGCGCTGGCCGAAATGAAGGCGGGAGGCAAAATATCGGCTGAAGCAACCGCTCGCCAATTCTCTGGCTCCGCGCCGCCGGCTCCACCGCTGTTTTGGTAAGCTCAAACACCGTCTCATCCACCCGAATCAGGCCGCAGGTACCGACCGGCCGGTTTCCCGCTACGGCCATAAAAATCATTCCGCCGCCGTCGAGTAGGTAGCGCTGCGGGTCGGTCAGCACTGCCACATCCTGCGGCTCCAGCGGGTAGTGCTCCGTAATCCACGCTTCGTTTAGCGCCTGAAAGGCGGGCTGATGCGGCGGCGCGTAGTCCACAATGCGTACGTCGTTCATCAGATGCGTCAATTGCGATTAATGAAATACACCCCGGTCAGCACCAACAGCACGCCCACGCCCCGGCCCACCGTCAGGGCTTGGCCCGGTACGCCCAACAGGTGGTACTGGTCGAGAAAAAGGGCGGCCAGCAGCTGGCCGGCCAGGACGCAGGCAAACAGACTCGCCGTGCCGATGCGCGGTACCGATACCACCGTGGCGGTCACGAAAAAGCCCCCCAGCAAGCCGCCCGTGAACAGGTACGGCGGCAGGGCCCGTAGTACCCGCAATGAAGGCAGGGCGTGGCCGGTGGCCAGCACCACCGTACCCAGCGCCAGGGTGCCGACCACAAGGGAGAGCAGCGCCGCCACAAAGGGGCTGTGCATGGCCGCCCGCAGCTGGCTGTTGACCGCGGCCTGCGTGGCCATCGCCGCGCCGGCCAGCACGGGCAGCAGCAGGAAAACCAGGCGGCTCATGGGCGGGATAGGTGCTGGTGGAGAAAGGCGTCGATGCGCGCCGTGATGTCCTCGTGGAATTCTTCGAGCACGAAGTGGCCGCCGGGGTAAAAGTGGTACTCGATAACGGGCAAATCCTGCGCGTAGGCCAGCGCACCCTCTTTGGTGAAAAACTGGTCGTGTTCGCCCCAAACCACCAGCGTAGGGGGCTGCACTTTTCGGAACATCTGGTGCCACGCCGGGTATTGCGGCGGGTTGGTGCGGTAGTCATACTGCAGCTGAAACTGCGCTTCTTTGTTGCCCGGCCGGTCCATCAACAGTTGGTCCAGGGTGTAGGTGTCGGGGCTGACGCGGGTGCGGTCCGAGGCCCCATCTTCGTACTGGAAGCGCGTCACCGGCAGCTCAAACAGGTCGAGCACCTGCTGCTTCTTGGCCGGCGTCGGGTCCGTCCAGGTGGCGACGATGGGGTCAAAAATAGGCCCGATGCCCACCGGGTAGGCATTGGCGTTCTGCACGATGAGGCACTGCAACAACTCCGGCCGCCGCGTCACGATGCGCAGGCCCACGGGCGCGCCGTAATCCTGGACGTAAAGCGAAAACCTGGTCAGCCCCAGCTTGTCTATAAATCCTTCTATCACCTCGGCCAGATGGTCAAAGGTGTAAGCAAACTGGTCCGGGGCGGGAAAACTGCTATACCCAAATCCCGGGTAATCGGGCGCAATCAACCGGTAGTGGCCACCTAGCCCGGCCAACAGGTGCCGGTACATAAACGATGAGGTGGGGAAGCCGTGCAGCAGCAGCAACACCGGGGCGTCGGCCGGGCCGGCTTCGCGGTAAAAGATGTCGAGGCCATCGACCTCAACGGTGCGGTAATGAACCGGAGCATTCATAAGCAAGGGAACAGAGTGAAAGATAGTAGACAGAATTGTCTAGTGACAGGCAAAAAAATTAGTTCAGCAGATTCGCCGCCGTTTGCCCCGCCAGCCGAATAGGCCACGTGTCGTGCTGCACCTGGCTTTCGGTAATGGCGCCCTCGAACAAGAGATAGAGCGTATCGCCCAGCGTATCCGGGTTCCGCCCGGCTCCCGGCAGGTCGGCGGCCAATCCGCGCAACATCGTGCGCAAGGCTTGTTTGTGTCGCCGGGCTTCAGCCGTAATGGTCGTCTGGCCGGCCGGCACTTCCGCCAGGATATTAAGAAAGCTGCATCCCCGAAAATCATCTCGCACCGAGTGCTCTGCCAAAAAGTCAAAACACGCCAATACCCGCTCCCGGGGCTGCTTTTTATCGGCTAAGTAGGCCGTCAGCGCGGCGAACCAGTGCTGGTTTTTCGTCCGCAGATATGCCACGCACAACTCGTCCTTCGACGCGAAATGCTGGTAGAGGCTGCCCTTGGCTACGTTGGCCTCGGCAATAATCTGGTTGATGCCCGTTAGCCCGTACCCTTGCTCGTAGAAGAGCCGGGAGGCGGTGGCAATCAGCCGTTGGCGAACATCAGGTTGGGCAGACATCGGGGGCAAAGGTAAGCAACGGTTGTTGAATTAGACAAGTCGGTCTAATAAATTTCCTTTCAGTTCCTATTCCTGCCTTGGTTCAACGTTTAGTACGGATATTACATGGCCATTTCAAACACGAATTCCAACCCATCCAGGTCATCCCATTGTTCGCCCACTTGATGGAACGGAAACGACCGAATCGTGGCCAGAGAAGCCAGATTATTAGGTCGGATACTAGCCCGTACGGTCTTCACCGTTGGCTCCGAAAGAGCACCTCCACCATACCTGCGGCATCAGGCGGCCCGTGAAAACCCGCGTGCCCAACGGCCCTTCCTTCGACAGCCACCACCTGAGCTATCCAGTCCAGCGTGCGGGCATCCTGCCCAGCTTCTTGGAGCCGATTAGTCCAGCGACGCACCGCGTCGTCGGTGATAAAGAAGGGGGTTAATTGTGCGCCTATTAGGGTACTGGCTCGGTCTAAGTTGCGCTCGATAGACTATTACAGCCGCACCACCACCTTGCCGAAGTGTGCCCCGCTTTCCAGGTAGGCGAGTGCCGCCGGGGCGTTCGCAAATTCAAAAACGCAGTCAATGACCGGGCGGAGCTGGTTCTGGACCATTGCCCCCAGCAGGCGCTCGAACATGGCCCGGCTGCCCACGTAGAGGCCGGTCAGGCGCAGGCTTTTGGTCAGCAAAGGCCCCGTGGCGATGGGCGCAGACCAGCCCGTGAGGACGCCCACAAATGCAATATGACCGCTGGCGCGGGTGGCGAGCAACGACTTTTCGAGGGTGCCGGCTCCGCCCACTTCCACTACGTGGTCGGCCCCGCGGCCACCAGTCAGGCGAAGTACTTCCTGCTCCCAATCGGGCGTGGTGCGGTAGTTGATGGTTTCGGCCGCCCCCAGGGCGCGGGCGCGGGCCCGCTTTTCATCCGAGGAAGAGGTGATAATGACCCGTGCGCCGGCCGCTTTGGCCAGTTGCAGCCCCAGGATGGAAACGCCCCCGGTGCCTTGCAGCAGCACGGTCTGGCCGGGCTGTAAGTATCCCTGCTCAAACAGGCCATTCCACACGGTCACGCCGGCGCAGGGCAGGCACGCGGCTTCCTCGTAGCTCAAGAAGTCGGGCAACTGCACCACGCCGGCTTCGGAAAGCACTACGTATTCGGCCAGCATCCCGTCGGCCGAGCCGCCAAGCGCCTGCTCGTGCACCTCGTCCACCAACGGTCCGTCAAGCCAGGTTTGAAAAAGATGCCCGCCACCCGGTCGCCGGGCCGCACCCGCGTCACCCCGGCCCCGACGGCCGCGACCTCCCCGGCCCCGTCCGAGCAGGGAACAGTGACGCGGGTGCGGGCCGTGTTTTGCGACAACAGCAAGTCGCGGTAGTTCAGCGAGACGGCCCGCACCCGCACCAGCACTTGGCCGGGGCCGGGCTGGGGTGTGTCGGTTTCGGTGAGTTGCCAACCCGTGGGGTCTCCCGGCCGAAGGACTGGGCGCATTTCAAATTTCTTCATGGGATATCGTGCATTAATGTGCGGCGCAAAGCAACCGCGGCCCCGTAGCCGAAACAAGTAGTTTGGCTTTGCGGTCTTAGGTCTGTATTTCGCACCTTTGCTGATAATCAAGTCAAAAAAATGAACCCGCCCCTGTTCGATTTAGCGTATTGTCCGATTGTTCCGGCCCTGGAAGTCATCGGCGGCAAGTGGAAGCCCCTGGTCGTGTACCACATCTACCACGGCGTTCAGCGCTTCGGGGGCTTGCAGCGGCAGCTGCCGGCCATCAGCAAAACCATGCTCACCCAGCAGCTGCGCGAACTGGAACGCGACGGCCTGCTGCACCGGCAGGTATTCGCCGAGGTGCCACCACGGGTCGAATACACGCTGACCGAGTTGGGCCTAACCCTGCTGCCCGTTCTCATCGCCATCGGGGCCTGGGGACGGCAGTTGACGGAGACACCACGCGCCAATAAAACTGCTAGGCAGCTTCCAGGCACAAGTGCTGGAAGACCATAGTGCAAAAGGCTGGGCAGCGAGCGTTTTGAGTCTTGACGCTGCTTGACCGCCGCCGCCTGCGCGAGATGTGTAACGTGCTGACCTTCCCCGCATACGCGCCGGACCGTCGCCGGTGAAGCGTATTTCTACAAATGCGTTTCACGCTCAATTTGCGTTAAAATCAACGCTTTGGTATTGACCTTTCGCGTGGCTACTTTTGAGTGATTTTGATTTTAATTAGAGCCGCCCATGACCCCCATTTCTACTCGTTTTGTTGCTTATCGCACTAATTCTGCTACTGGTACAGGGTCGAAAAACGAAAGCTAAAGAAACCGAGCTACAGCAGGTCCGCGCTGACGCCGCGCGCGAAGCCGGGCTAGCTGCCGGGCGTGAAAGCTTGCTGCATGTGGAAGTAGAGCAGCTCAGCCCGTACCGCACCATCCGGGATGCCGAGCAGTACGCCCAGCAGCTGCGTACCACGGCCGACAACGAAGCGGCGGCCATCCTCAACCGCGCCCGCCGCGAAGCCGACGACCTACGTGCGGCTGCCACGAACGAGCTGACGCAGGCCCGCACTGAAGGCAAAGACATCCGCGACCAAGCCGGCGTGAAGGCCCGCGTCCTGCAAACCCAGGCCGACGCCATCCTGCTCGACGCCACCAACGAAGCCGCCCGCATCGTGGCCACCGCCAACCAGCGAGCCGAAGAAATTGCCGGCGAGGCCCTGGCCGCCGCCCGCAATGCCGCCGGCCTCGAAAAAACCATCCAGGCCCTCAAAAACGTCATCGGCGGCTACGGCGACCAGTACCTGATTCCATCCTACGCCATGCTTGATGAGCTAGCGGACGAGTTCGGCCACGCCCAAGCCGGGGCCGAGTTGAAAAAGGCCCGCGAGCGGACCCGCCAGCTGATGAGCACCCGCGCCGCTGCCAAGTGCGACTACGTCGAGTACATCCGCAAAGTCAACGCTGAAAACTTTGTTACCGACGCCTTCAACGGCAAGGTTGATACCATCTTGGCTGCCGTCAAGCACGACAACTACGGCACCCTGGCCCAGCAAATCAAGGACGCCTACGCCCTCGTTAACAACCTCGGCAAGCCCTTCAAAGACGCCCGCATCACCCCCGAGTACCTGCAAGCCCGCCTCGAAGAATTGCGCTGGGCCACCGTTGCCCATGAGTTGAAGCTCAAGGAGCGCGAGGAGCAGCGTCTCATTCGGGAGCAAATCCGGGAAGAGGAAAAAGCTCGCCGCGACTTCGAGAAAGCGCAGCGCGATGCCGCCAAGCAGGAGGACACCATCCAGAAAAGCATCGATAAAGTGCAGCAGCAGGCCGCCAAAGCTTCGGCCGAGCAGCGGGCCGCCTTTGAGGAGCAGCTGCGCGAGCTGGAAGCCAAGCTGCAGGTTGCCCAGGAGAAGAACCAGCGGGCTTTATCCATGGCCCAGCAAACCAAGTCGGGCCACGTCTACATTATTTCCAACATCGGCTCCTTCGGCGAGCACGTGTACAAAATCGGCATGACCCGCCGCCTCGAACCCCTCGACCGGGTGCGCGAGCTGGGCGACGCCTCCGTGCCCTTTGAGTTCGACATCCACGCCTTGCTCTTCAGCGACGACGCGCCGGCCCTGGAGCGCGACCTGCACCGCCACTTCCTGCGCAACCAGGTCAACAAGGCCAACCCGCGCAAAGAATTCTTCCGCGTAGACCTGGCGCAGATTCGCACCGAGATTGAGCGCCTGGGCATCGATACCAAGTGGACCCTCACCGCCACCGCCCGCGAGTACCGCGAGAGTCTGGCCATCGAGCAGGCCCTGGCCAACAATACCCTCGACCGGGCCGAGTGGGAGAAATTCCAAATGGAAAATGCTCCCACCGAGTTGGAGGCTGAAGAGCAGAAGCTATAAGCTGCCCCAGTTGTCAAACCCCCTTTATCATTTCTAAGCTACCCTACTCATGAGTTGGAAAGGAGCCGCCCGCTCATTCGCCGCCACCGCCCGGCGCATCGAGCGCGACCAGCAGCGCCGCGCCCGCGTTGCCACCCAGCAGTTCAAGCAGCTGCAGAAGGAGCAGGCCGTTACCAGTGCCGCCGAGGCCGTGGCGGGCTACAACGACTACCTCGCCGTCATCAAGTCCGTGCACCACGATTGCAGCGACCCCCTCAACTGGACCGCCATGCAGCGGGAGCAGGCCCCGGCGACTTCCATGCCCAGCACCGAGCACGAGCGCACTGCCCAAGCCGCCCTCGACACTTACCAGCCCGGTTTCTTCGACCGCCTGTTCAAGCGCGGCCCCGCTAAGGTGCAGCGTCTGGAAGAAGCCCTGACCGCCGCCCGCCAGCGCGACCAGCAGTTCACCACCGAAGGCCAAGCCGAACATGCCCGCCAGCTTACCGAATGGCAGGACCGCCAGGACCTCACCCGTCAGGTGCTGGCCAAAGACTCCGATGTGTACCAGCAGGTGCTCGAGATTTTCAACCCCTTCCAGGGTGTCGGTAGTCTTGGCTCCCACCTCGAATTCATGTTTACTGCTGACCACGTCGAAGTGAACGTTCACGTCAACACCGCCGAGGTAATTCCCGATTTTGTCGTCACCCAGTTGGCCAGCGGCAAGCTTTCCGCAAGCAGCTGCCCATCAGCAAATTCAACGAGTTGTACCAGGATTATGTGTGCGGCTGCCTGTTGCGCGTCGCCCGTGAAGTGCAAGCTCACCTGCCCGTCAGCCAGGTGGTCGTGCACGCCCTCGCCAAGCAGCTCAATTCCGCCACCGGCCTCGTCGAAAGCCAGGTTATTGTGTCGGCCACAATGCCCCGCGCCACCCTCGCAACGCTCAATTTCACCGCCCTCGACCCGTCCGATTCCATGCGCAACTTCAACCACACCATGAAGTTCACCAGAACCGGCGGTTTTCAGGTCGTGGAACGCGTGGGCCTGGCGGCTCCGCTGCCGAATAGGAAACGGTGATTGTAAAGGCTTTTATTAAGCAGTCATCTTATTCAGGTACCAGCGCATAAAATGACCTGCCACCACTAACACTCCGAACACCAGAAAGGCCTTTTGAAGAGAATAGTTATGCACTATAATGCCGAGAAAAAAGGTGCAGAGGCCCATTACATAAAATAGGGGCACCATGCTGAAAGCCAAGAGCTTCTCAATTGCAGTTAGCAGCTGACGGTAGCTTGGCTGCCCGCTCAAGGAGAGCGAGCTTACGTGAAAGTCCAGAGCGCGTCGGTCAAGCCATTGGTCCAGCCGAGTGCTTCCGGCTCGTAGGCGGTCCCGCAGCGCAGGACGACGTAGCCAATTCCACAAAAATTTGCCGATGGCTGCTAGTAATCCCGCTATTGCCATAACGATAAGCTTGGAAAAAATTTCGTGAACAGTAGGCATGGGTAGTAGGGGGTTGTAAGTGAAAAATTAATTTATGAACTGGCCAATCTGTGTAGAAAAAGGGTAACTCAAAACGCCTACGCCATCGGCAAAGACCGCAGGTCGTAGGCGTATTCCTGGTAGCTGATGCGCCCATTTTGGGCCTTGTTTTCTTTCCAGGCCCGCTCGGTATGGCTCAGGGTTTCTAGTGCTAAGCGGCTTTTCTTGCCCAGCTTCTGGTATACCAGCTCAATTACCTCGCGCTCTGATTCGCTGAAGATTTCCAGGTTGGCCTTGCGCTTGGGCTTGTACACCAGCACCGGACTGCCGTTGTCGCTCTGCACCAGACTCTCGTGGAAGCTGGCGGTTAGCAGGTCCTGCTGCACCATTTCCTGCAGCCGCTGCCCGTATTCCTGCGGCACGGGACC